>CAVTXA010000009.1:537500-908147 GCA_963738545.1 uncultured Acidimicrobiaceae bacterium | reverse complement strand
GGAGATGTCGGCGCCCAGCTGGAACATGCCCGACGGGCGGTCGAGCTTTGAGGGCTCCGGATCGCCTTGGCGGCCGCTGGCTTGCTGGGCGGTTGGCGTGGCCCTGTTGCTTCGAGGGTGAGCGCGACGAGGCCGACGAGTGGTTCGCGGAATCGGCGGTGCTCGCGCCCAGGGAGCGCCCAGTGGCTGTCTGGTACGTCGTCGCTGGCCTATCGTTCGCTGATCGCTGGTGAACGGGGCCGCGTCGAGGAGCAGCACACGCTGGCCGAAAACGCAGCTCTATTCGGACGGGAGCACGGCACGGAGGAGGCCGTCGGCACAGTTCCGCTGGCGCTCGGGGTTTCGCTGGCGGCACGTGGGAGGTCCGAGGAGGCCCTGCGGCTGATCGAGCACGGAGTCGGGTTGGCGCGGACCTTTGGTCAGCCCGTCCAGGTGGCACATGCGTTGCTCGGCCAGGCCACCGTGCTTCGAAGCCTGGGCCAACACAAGGCGGTCACAGTAGTGATAACCAATGCGAGATCGGTCCTGGAACATGCCCTGATCCGGGATTCCTGGCTCAGACGCTGCCCACCTTCGAGCAGAAAGTGCAGTCGCCCGCGTCTGTCCGAGGACGTGAACTGACGCCACGGGAACTCGGAGTGCTCCGGCTCTTGCGCAGCGATCTGTCGGAACGGGATATCGGACGTGAGTTGTATGTGTCGTATTACACGGTTCATAGCCACGTTCGTTCGATCTACCGCAAGCTTGCCGTGCGTCGCGGGCCGATGCGCTCGAACGCAGTCGCGAGCTAAACCTGCTCTAGAGACCTACAAGGAGAGTTGCAACGGACCTGGTGGTCGGCAGCTCCGCCTGTGTTTGTCTCTCAAGGCACGTGCCCTGGGCGGCGCCAAGCCGAGTGGGAGGATCGGGTGATCTGGCTCGGCTGGATAGCGGTCTCCCCTAGGTGAATCCGTCCGAAGGTGATGACGGACGCCTACCGGAATGTAAGGCTGCATCGAAATGGACGAAACATGGGTGCCGCCCCGCAGTTATCGGCTTGTCCTTCGCGGTGAGCTGGGAGATTCGTTCGGAGTCCTTTTTGATGGCATGCAGTTGCAACGGCTCGCGGGCACCACAGTCCTGACTGGCGACGTGGCAGATCAGGCGCAGCTTGTCGGGCTCATCGAGCGAATCCAGGAACTCGGCGTCGAGCTCGTGTCCATCAACCCTGACCACGGAACGGACGGATGAAGGCCCGAAGCATGCCCGCCCTGCTCGTCTCGACAGGATGGGCGAGACCCGTAAGCCCGGCCCCGGCGGTCGCACAAGCCAAGGCCGGCGTCGATGAGCCAACTCACGAAGGGCCTGATCACGTTTCGCGGGCTTCACCGCGACCTGCTCGAGGTTGGTCAGGGCGGCTTCGGATCGTCGTCCACGGCAAGAACGAGATGGCGACTTGTCCGGGCGCCCTGGAGGACGTCTGATGGTCAGGGCCGGGCCGATGAGCAAGATAGACGGGTGCTCGCGGCCGATGGCCAGAAACTGAATGTCAAGGCCGGCGCAGCCATTGCGGTCCTCTTGTTCCTACTGTGGTTCCTCATCGTCCAGACGAATCAACAAAAGTACTTCGTGCCCGTCGTCTTCGCCGTCCTCTTGGTGGCACAAAGCGACCCAGGCGGAACCATTGGAAGGCGGATGGCGGGCATGTCTCTCTTCGCCCTGCTTGGTGCGCTGGTGACGGCTTTCGGCTTCTACGTGGGAGACGAAGCCTGGGGCTTCGTGGTCCTTGCAGTCTTCGCCCTGACGCTGGCGTGTGGCCTGGCCGTCAAGCTAGGGGTCCACCGATTCGCGGCGGGTCTGCTGCTCAACGTCTGGTTTCTCGTCGTGCTATCTCTGGCCACGCATGACACAGGCCACCTCAA
Source organism: uncultured Acidimicrobiaceae bacterium (assembly GCA_963738545.1). Lineage (GTDB taxonomy): Bacteria > Actinomycetota > Acidimicrobiia > Acidimicrobiales > RAAP-2 > Bog-756. The sequence continues at coordinate 906,246 of CAVTXA010000009.1, read as the reverse complement.
GATCAGCCCATGGAACCAGGCACTGGCCTGGCTGATCGGGGCCTCGGCGTGGGTCGCCCTCATGGTCTTCATCTGGCTGGTCAGCAGGGGCAGATGGGAACCGGCACCGGTCATGGACCTCCCCGGGAGCCAATCCCCGGTGCAACTGACCCGGCCAATAGTCCTCTTTGCTTTGATCCGGTCCGTGGCCCTGGCCGCCTCAACCGCCATTGCCTTCGGAGCAGGCCTAGCCAGTGCCGACTGGATGCCGATCGCCACCATCGTGGCGATGAAGCCCAGCCTCGAACAGTCGAAGCTCTTCGGCGAACAACGCCTGGTGGGTGCAGCCATGGGTGCTGCGGCGGCAATACCCATTCTGATCCTCGTCGGGAGCAAACACGCGGTCGAGGTCATCATCATCCTCCTGGCTGGGCTCGGAATAGCCATCAAGGGTGTGAACTACGCCTACTACGCCGGGGCAATTGCCTGCGCCGCGCTCATCGCTGCGGACCTACCCCAGCCGACGGACTACGCCGCTGAGGGGCGACGGGTGCTCTTCACCTTTATCGGCGTCCTTATCGGCGTATTCGTGATGTTCGTGGCTGATCGGCTCCAAAAGAAATCTGCCAGACGACCTGACGCATCGGCCAAGTAGTAACGAAATAGAAGAAGAAGCCCGGCATGTCTCCCGACGACACAGGAGTCGCTTATCGATAACGTTGCCGAGCGTGGGCGCAGGCGTCTGGTCGTCTTCGCAGTCTTGCGAACCGTGGCCACGGTTGCCCTGGTTCTTGCTCTCTACTTCCTGCTGCCTCTAGGCGGCGGCACAAATGTTCAGAGGATCATCAAGCTGACGCTCGGAGCACTCTTGCTCACGGCGATCATCACCTGGCAGGTTCGTCAGATCATCAGGTCTCAACACCCGGTGGGCCGAGCCGTCGAAGCGCTGGCGTTCAGTGTCCCGCTCTACATGCTCCTCTTCGCTACAACGTATTTTGTAATGGCTCACACGAATCCGGCCGCGTCCGAGCACCTGTCAGCCGTACCGACGCGTGTACTTCTCTTCCACCGTGTTCTCCACTGTCGGGCCTTCGGGGACATCACCGCCAGAGCGAAGCAGCGCGCCTTGTCGTCACCGTCCAGATGTGGCCTGGATTTGGTGTTCCTGGATTTGGTGTTCTGTGGGTGGTCACCGCAGGCAATCAAATACAGCCAGCAGCGCAGCACGCCACCGTGATCCAATGCCGCCATCGCTGCGGTGGCTGGACCCCAATCCTTACCGTCGAGATTCGCTGACTCCTTGCGGCATCCGTCTCGTCTCTCAGACTCACACGGGGGCGCCGTTGCCGGGTGTGGGACCATCGCATCGCTGATCAGTTCTTGCCCTGAAGTCGAGTTCCTCTGGACGTATTGGGACAAGTTCACGGCTGAGCGGTAGGACAATTGTCCGTGGTCGAGATTGCTAGCATTCGTGCAAAGCGGCGCTGAAGGGGTACCCGGGGAAGGCCGTAGGGTTTCCGGAGGAGTCAGTCCACTCGATACCGACCGCAGCTCTGGGCGGGCTGCGGTCGATCCGAGTTGAGTGAATGGAGAAACTAGGCCAAAACAGCTCCTCGGCTCGGTTAGCTCGGCTGATTTCCGGCTGACGCGTAGGCAGGGGCGTTGTCCTAGTAAATGATCCCGAAATAGCGCAGTCCCATGTCTCCTATTGTCGTGGGCTAGCTACATAGTTGCAGCTCAACCCATGTATTGTCGTCCAGTATCAACGGATTTAGTTATATAGAGCAGATTCACACGGCTGAGGTCGGAGGTTCGAGTCCTCTAGCGCCCACGTACCGTTCCGGGGGGATTCCCGGGTCTTCGGATTCTGGCGGGCCTTGCTCGTCATCGGACAATGATCGAGCGAAGGACCCGCGTGGTCGGCCCGACCGCGTTAGGCCGGAAGACAGGTTGGCGTGGTCGAGAGGTGCTCTACGATCCGCTTGAAGTGCGTTAACGACCCTGCCGTGTAGACGACGACGGGGTTGGTTTTGCACGCTCCGGCGGAGGGTGGATAGGTGATCGTTAGTGTCTTTGGGCCGAGTGTTCCCGAGAGGGTCGCCTCGCCGCCTCGGACGCTGGGTCCGAAGTCGAACGTGATGTGGTGTCCTTCCACGGTGCCGGCAAAGCTCGTTGGGGAAGGCACGTGCGTCGTGCCGTCCGGGGAGCGGACCGTTGCGACTTCCGACCCCTTGATTGAGCCGTCAGAGGCTGTGGTCCAGGTGAAGTACGAGGCGTAATTCGATCCAACGTTGATGAAGACCTGGCGAGCGTTGGCCAAGGCAGCTGAGGTCCCCGAGCTACAGGCGCTGGCGGTCAGGACGATCATGAGCAGGATGGGCACGGGGTACCACTGTCGCCTGTGGTCACTCGACCTGCGCCCCCTCCGCCGCATCGAAGCAGTATGTCAGGGTCGTTACGGTCAGTGATCCGTTCCCGCCGGTCGGGAACCATCAGTCGCCGCAACGAGCGCGTCCATGACCTTTCGATACACCGCCTGGAGTTTCCGATGAACGAGTCGACCCATCAACGTCTTGTCCCACGTCGCCGCCCACCGGATTGACGTGCCGCCGAGAGCGTTGGGTACCAGCGTGACCTCGGCCCGATAGTTCTTGACCGGGATGCCTCGCACCACGGTGTAGACGATCCTCGATGGCGCATCGACCTCGAGGATCTTCTCGACCGACGTCGTACGTCGACCGAATCGGAACCACTGGACGGACCCCGGCCGGGAAGGGCCGTTGCCGGAAGGGTCATACCCGCCGTCGCCCCACGGGCCCCAATCCGCATACGTGTTGGCGTCGGACACGAGTGACCAGACGGCTTCCACCGTCGCGCTAGTTGTTCCTTGGGCTTCCACCTGCAACTGGCCCATGCATCGCCTCCTCATGACTGTACCATCTGGTACACGTACCAAATGGTACACTTTGGAATGACCACGGTGCAACCGAAAGACCGACTGCTCGACGCAGCAGTCGACTACGCGCTGGACCAGGGGATCGTCGACCTGAGCCTCCGAGAGCTTGCGGCCGCCATTGGAACGAGCCATCGGATGCTCATCTACCATTTCGGATCGCGGGAGGGCCTGCTCATTGCCGTCGTTCGGGAGGTTGAACGTCGCCAGCGCGAGATGATCCCTTGGGAGTCGATCTCGCCGGCCGATGCACGCCTGATGTGGGAACGACTCATCGACCCTTCCCTTCGTTCCCAAGAGCGGCTCTTCTTCGAGATCTATGCCCATGCGCTGCTCGGGCGTCCGGGCACCGAGGGCTTCCTGGAAGAGGCGCTCGACGGCTGGATCGCACCCATGGTGGATTCGTTCATCAGCTCAGGAGTCGAGCCTGGTGAGGCACGGGATCTCTCCCGACTTGGCGTAGCGGTAACTCGCGGCCTGCTCCTCGATCTCCTGGCCACGGGCGATACTGCCGGCGTCACTCGTGCCTACGAACTGTTCACCTCCTTGCTCGGACAGGCCTCCTGACATATGTCCTGCCGCCCGGCCATCGGGGATTACGAGGCGCTGGTCGACGGTTAGCTCAGCCCTTGGCAGCGGGATCACCCAGAGGCCGGGTACGGCGCGGCCGCTCGCTGCGGATGCTTGCCGCGCCGACCTCCTTCGACTCGCACCACCTAGGCCCGCTAGGTGCCGCATTGCCTGGTGACTGCTCACCCCGCCCACGATCCCGACCATGAATCAGCACGGCGGGAGGCGGTCCTCACCCTGAGCGAGCGTCCTCGTGGGGGCGATCTCCATGACCCGTGAGGTCGCGACGATTCTGACCTATCCCAATCGATCCTGGTGGACGTCGTGGCCGCCTCGATGGAGCGGTCGTCTGGCTGAAGTTACGACGTTCGACCCGAGTACCGCGGGCAACCGGCCGACCGAATCGAGGATGCCTCAGGTCGCCAAGCCGACGATCGGAGCGGAGAGCGTCCGGCCTCCCATGGAGCCGAAATAGCCGGCATCACCGTAGGTGAACACCCCGCCGTCACTGGCCACGAGCCAATAGCCGTGGTCGTCGGGCGTCGCCGCCATGCCGACGACGGGCTTGTTGAGGTGGATTGACCCTGCAGAGCCCTGGAAGGCGGCATCCCCGAAGGTGAAGATGCCGCCGTCGCTGGCGACGAGCCAGTAGCCACCACCGTCCGAGGTGGCGGCTATCCCCACGATGGGCTTGTTGAGGTGCTTCCCGCCCATCGAGCCTTGGAACGCGGCATCCCCGAAGGTGAAGATGCCACCATCGCTGGCGACGAGCCAGTAGCCACCACCGTCCGAGGTGGCGGCTATCCCCACGATGGGCTTGTTGAGGTGCTTCCCGCCCATCGAGCCTTGGAACGCGGCATCCCCGAAGGTGAAGACCCCGCCGTCGCTGGCCGCGAGCCAGAAGCCGTGACCCGTCGGCGTGGGAGCGATCCCGACGATCGGGGCGGTGAGCGGCGTGCCGCTCAGGGACCCGAGGTTAGCTGCGTCGCCAAAGTTGGCCACCGCTCCGGTGCCGGTGACGATCCAGTAGCCGCCCACATCAGGCGTTTCGGCCAGGCCCACCGCCGAGGAACCTTTGGTAGCGGTCGAGCCGGCAGCGGAACCCCAGAAGGGGAGAGCGCCCAAGGTGAAGACCCCACCGTCGGCGCCGGCGAGTACGTACCCCGACCCAGGAGCGGGAACGGCATACGTCGGCACGGTCACGCTGGTGAACGTGTTCGAAGTCGTCCCACTGGTGTCGACGTTCTGGGTCCAGATCCCGTAGTAGTTGTTTGCAATCGAATTGCCCTGGATGATGGTCCCTGTCACGTGGACAACGGCGCTGTAGACAAGGATTCCCGTGGTGGCTGGGTTGCCAGCGTCGACGTCACCAGCGCTCGTGCTGCCCGAGGTGAACACCCCGGATCCTGGCGAGCTCTCCCCAACGGCGTTCTGGCCAACGACGTTGTTGAGGATCTGATTGCCGTTGACATCCTGCGCTGGAGCGTGACTGTGGACCGTAATACCGGCCTGGCCGTTCCCCGAAACAGTGTTTCCTTGGATGATGTTGCCGTAGGCAGCAGTGCCGGGGAAAGGTGCGGCCACCAGGATTCCGGAGCCCCCGCCCCCTTGGATGCCGTTGTTCTGAGACACGTTGCCTGTGACGGTGTTATTGAACACCCCTCCCGCAGACGGATTGGGATGTCCTCCAGGTGCGGCGTTCGAGTTGTGGGACGGCATCGTGATCCCACAGTCCCAGACGTTGTTCACGACGATGTTGCTTTGGACCAGATTGCCCGACGTTGGGCCGTAGTAGGCGGTTGCCCCCCCGAACGCGCCGACCCCGATGGTGCCCGGCGGGACACCGTCGTCAAGCAGGATGCCACCCGTGTTGTTCTCGCTGGTATTGCGGCTCACGGTGGAGTTGGTTACCGATTCAAGGTGGATGCCCTCTCCGCAATCGTTCGCCGAGTTCTGGGGGATACAGGCGAGGTCATTACCACTCACGACGTTGTTCGTCACGGTGACGGATGAGGTGCCTTCGACCAGGACGCCTTCGCCCTGAGCGGCCTGAATTGTGAAGCCCTGGAGAACGGTACCTGCCGCTCCCGCACCCTGAATCGTGACGCCTTCAGGCTGGCCCGAGGCGTTGATCGTCGCGGTTCCGTTGACCGAGCCGTTGATCGTCAGCTGCTTACCGCTTACGGTGACCGACCCGTTGTAGGTGCCAGCACAGACGTTGATCGTGTCCCCGCTGCTGGCGGCACTCACCGCGGCGGCGATGGTGTTGTCGTTCGGGGCGGAGCAGCTTCCGCCACCCGAACCGGTCGGCGCGACGTAGAAGATGGTGGCTGCACCCGCCGGAGCGGCAGCGATCGCCACGCCGGCCAGGGTCCCCACGACAAGGGCGACGCCCAGCCCCACTGCCTTCACGCGCGAGTACCCACTCTTGGCTGCATGTGACATGTTCCACCGTCCTTTTGTCACCCCCGTAGCTACTACTTCTGGATGCACTCGTCAACAGGCTTGCTTCGACGGACGAATCTCTCTACCACGGACCGGACATGGCTCCGTCAGGCGGGTCTGGATGCCGTTGGTGACGGCACGCCCCGACCTCGTGGAGAAGGTCGGGAGCCGCCGGCCCGGCTCAGAGTGAGTCGTGCCGGCGAAGCCAGACAAGCGCACCCCAGCCCCACAGCGGCGGCAGATAGGTGGTGCAGGCCCGGTAGATGATCGTTGCGGCGATGGCCTGGTCCTGATGAACCCCGAGGAGGCTGAGGCCACTGATGTAGCTGGCTTCCATGACCCCCATGCCGCCGGGGACCGGGGCCATGCCTCCGATGAGCGCGGTGAGGGTACAGACGATGACCAGACCACCGAAGGGGGCAGAGGCGTGGACAGCGAATAGGGCGAATCCGAGCCCCACGGCCATCATCAGCTGAGTGACGAGGGCCCCTCCGAAGATGCGCTGCAGTTTTGCCGGGGTCTGCGCAATGACGCGAACGTTGTCCCACGCCGTAGCCAGCCGAGGTGCGAAGCGGGACACGATTACCCGGCGGACCTTGGGGATGACGAAGACGACGCCGCCGACCAGGGAGACGGCCACGATGGCGTAGAGGATCAGCTGCAGGTTCTCTGGGGCCGAACCGGCTGTGCCGGCGGACTCACGGTGGAACTCGTCGGCGGCGAAGCACAGGGTCACCAGGGTCAGGAAGATCTGCACAATGAAGCCGGCGACGCTGTAGACGATCCCGGAGCTGACCGCTACCCCAGGGGGAAGCCCGAGCCGCTGATTGAAGCGGATGACGGTGGCGGTGGTGGCGACGGTTCCCCCGATCATGCCGGTGAAGTTCATGGCGAACCGAAGCAGGGTGAGCGGTCCGATCGGAGGGGCAACCGGGACGGTTCCCGACATGGAGAACGCCTCGGTTACCGAGGTGGCCTGGGTGATGAGGAGGGTGGCCACCACCCACCACCAAAGGGAGTCCTGGAGGATTTCACCGATGCCGCTGAGCCCGACCAATTGGCTGACGAGCAGCCACAGTCCGAAGAACGTCCCCAGGAGCATGAGGAGCTGCGACGCCTGGAGCCGGGCCAGCGGTCGGGGTTCGACCGGTTCGACCCCCAGGGCCGCCGCGGCGCTGAGCCGCAGTTCAGCAAAGGCCTTCTTGGATTGGGGTCCGTGCGGGAATGCCGTGACCGAAGTGGCCTGAGGCTGGATCAGCGGCAGGAGTCCCTCCACCCGTTCCGGTCCCAGGGAAGCGACCGCGGCGGCTACGGCGCGGTCCGGGCCGACGATATCGGCCGTGGTAACGAGCAGCGAGGCCGCATCACGGTCGCATGCCTCGGGCGGGGCCATCGCTTCTGTGGAGGCGAACTCGAGGAAGGCCACGTGATGGTCATCGTCGAGTACGACGCTGTCGGCGCTGATGTTGTTGAGGGCCAGATGCGCGCTGGATAGCCGGTTGAGGGCTTCCCACAGTGCCGCAAGGTCGGCGGCGTCCAGGGCCTCGGCTCTGAGGTCGCCGAGTCTGGTTCCGGCTGGTCGTTCCGTGATGAGCACGGCATCGTCGGTCGGCTCGACTCGGCCGGCCCGGACCACGGTGGGGGCACCCACTCCCTGGGCACCCGCCCAGAGCATCATCCCGGCAGAGTGCTCGATGTGGTCGATGCGTCGCAGTCGAAGGTCCAGCGTTGACCGCCGGATCCACACGAACCGCCAGATCCGGGCGAGGAACTGGCCCTCGGGTGCATCGCGGCCGTAGACGTCGATGTCGAGCACCCTGCCGTCGGTACCGGTACCGGTGCCCGTGAATCGGGTGGCGCCCCAGGTGGCCACGGTGCTGCTGCGCACCAGGTCGGTCGCCGTCACGCCGAGCTGGTCGAGGAATCCAGCCGCCTCGTCCACCGTCGGGGCGACGTCGGGGGTTCCGAAGCCGAAGGAGACGGAGGCGCCGAACATGACCCCGAGGGCCAGGGCACCGATCGTCCCGAGCGGGACCAGGTGGGAATCGAAGACCTGGGCGAGCGTACCGATATAGGCCACGACCCACAGCGGCGTGCGCAAGGGGACCCCGAGGATCCGGATGACCAAGAAGGCGGCGGCGAATGTGGCGGCGATGAGCGGCGGGGCCGCCGCCGCCTGCCCCAGCCAGTGCCCGATGCCCCAGGCGGCGAGCGCCGAACCACCAGCCGCCAGGACTACATGGCCGACGAGGTTCCATCGGCGGGCGAGCAGGCACAGCAGCACGGCGGTGATGATGAGGATGGTGGTTCCGCCGACGGCTACCCCGGTGACTAGCCAGGAGATCCACACCGGGATGGCCACGGTGACCGCCGCGTTCACCCCTGAGGCGACGAGGGCCCAGGCGGTGAGTGCTCCTGCGGCGCCGACAGCGGCGCTGACGAGGTCGCGGGGGAGACGCAGGCGCTGCTCGGCGGCGGTGACGAAGACCCTGGCCCGCCAGGTCCTCGGAACCCGGGAGCGTTGGGCGAGCCCCAGACTCACGACGTCTCCTCGGTCCGGCGGGCGTCGCACCAGGCGACTGCTTCGTCGACGGTGGGAAAGAAGTGGTCGCTCCCGACCCGATCCGTCAGCCCGGTGCCGGCGAACTGTTCCTCGAGATGTGATTTCAACCGGGCGATGACCAGGGTGACCCCGCTGGCGCTCAGGGCGGACAGCAGCTGCTCGAACGCCTCGATGCCGCTGGCGTCGATCCCGTTGAACCCCTCGGCATCGAAGACCAGGAACCGCGTCTCCGACGGTGCCCCGGCGACGGCCTCACGGATCCGACCCGACACGTAGCGGGCATTGGCGAACAAGAGTCGGTCGTCCAACCGGTAGACCACCACCCCGGGGGTGACCCGGGCACGTGGGTGAACCGACACGTTGGCCCACCGTCCGAGGCGGGGAACATATCCGAGGACGGCGTCGTGGGGTTTGGCCGAGCGCATCAGTACGTCGACGATCGACAGGCCGACCGCCACGATCAGGGCCTGCAGCACCCCGAAGACCACCACCCCCACCAAGGTGACAGCCGCGATCACCACCTGGGACCGGCCGGCCCGCGCCAGTGCACGCCAGGCATCCGGCTCGACCAGGCCGATGGCGGCGGCGACGATCACGGCACCCAAGCACGCTTTCGGCAGCTGAGCCACCGGCCCCGTCAGGAACAGCAGGACAAGCGCCGTGGCCGCGGCAGCCATGATGCCGACCAGCTGCGTGCGCCCACCGATCTGCTCATTGACTGCGGTGCGGGAGCCGCTTGCACCCACCGGGAAGCCTTGGGTCACCCCGGCAGAGACGTTGGCCAGTCCAATGGCCAACAGCTCCTGGTTGGCGTCTACGTACTGGCCGCTCCGCCCGGCGAACGACCGGGCGGTGAGGATGGCGTCCGCGTAGCCCACGGCGAAGATCCCCACCGCGGCAGGCAGGAGGTCGATCGTCTTGCTCAGTCCGGCCTTGGGCCAGCGGATCGACGGCAACCCCGAGGGGACGTGGCCGACGAGGGCCACGCCGTGGTCGGAGAGGCCGGCGGCGTAGGAGACGAGGATCCCGGCAACCACCACGACCAGGGCGCCGGGCACCTTGGGCAGGAATCGACGCAGAAGGAGCAGGGTGGCCAGCGATGCGAAGCCGACCAGCACGGTGAGGCCATGGATGGACCCGATCTCGTGGATGAACTCGCGCACCTGGGGGATCGGGTCGTCAGCTTCGATCGGGACGCCGAACATCTTGCCCAGCTGCCCGCACACCAAGACGATGGCGATGCCGTGCAGATAGCCGACGAGGACGGCACGGGAGAAGTAGTCGGCGATCCAGCCGAGGCGGATGATCCGGCCCACGATGGCGATCGCCCCCACGAGGACGGCCAGCGCAGCCGCCAAGAGGGCGTAGGTGGAGGCGCTGCCACCGGCCAGGGGTGCGACGGCGGCGACCACCAGCAGGGCCAGCGCACCCTCGGGGCCGACGACGAGCTGCCGGGAAGATCCGAAGATGGCGTAGGCGACGGCCGGCAGCAGCAGCGCATAGAGGCCGGCCACGGGGGAGAGGCCCGCGAGTTCGGCGTAGGCCATGGCCGATGGGATGGCCAGGGCCGCCACGGTGACGCCGGCAACGGCATCCCTCCGGCCGTTTCGACGGGGATAGCCGGCGAGTTCGGTACTGACCGGGAAGGTCTGGGCCGAGACTGACGGTTGTTGCCGGGGCTTGAAGGGGGAGACTTCGGGATCGTAGCGATCGGGCTTCTGGCCGTGGGTCGCGTGATCGTCCAGTTCAGCCATCACTGACCTTCTTCGCTCCCACATGGCCGCTCAGGCTTCGGCGAGGGCGCATGCCCGGAGTCGACAGGTGCTCGGGTCGATGGCGGGCCAGCGTGGCACTGAAGGCCCCGTACCGGGCGGCCAACGGTCCGGCTGACAGCCCGTGGGCCACCACGCTCAAGGCGATGGTCACCGTGACCACCGACAGCACCCGACCGGCATTGACGGGATCGAGTGTGTCGTAGGCGATGAGTCCGAACACCACCGAAGCAAGACCCCGGGGCCCGAACCATCCGATGAACCCGACGGTGAACCGATCCAGTCCCGAATGCACCAGGGCGAGTGCCACGGGGAGCATCCGCACCACCGTGAGAGCGAGGACAGCAAAGAGACAGTCCGACCAGGTGGCATGTTCAAACCCTGGGACCACCATGGCCGCCCCGAAGATCAGCCACACCACCAGAGACAGCAACCCGCCGGTCTCCTCGGCGAAGTCCACCAAGGGCTCGAGGTCCCGGCGCACCACCGACCCGAAGGCCATTCCGGCCACGAATGCGGCGACGAAGCCGTTGCCGTCGGCCTCGATGGCCGCGCTGTAGGCCAGCAGGGCCAGGCCGAGGGCGATGAGAGTCCGGAAGGCGCCGTCGCTCCACCCCAAGGCGCTGGTCCGGGCCGAGGCCCAACCGCCGACGAGTCCCACTCCGACGCCCACCCCGGCGCCGATGAGGAGATCTCGAAGCGCGCCGAGCACCGATGTCGAATGGACCATCTCCGTGGTCGCCGCTCCGGCCAGGAAGAGGTTCACGAACGGGGTGGCGATGCCGTCGTTCAACCCGCTCTCGACGTTGAGGAGGCGGCGAACCCGGTTGGGGATCCGGGTGTCCTCCATAATGCTCGCCCCGAGGGCGGCGTCGGTGGGTGCCACGATGGCGCCAATGGCGGCCGCCACCCACAGGGAGACGCCGGGGACGAGGCCGAAGGCCACCGCGGTGCCCAGGCCGATGGCCAGGGGCAGCCCGATGGCCAGGAGCCGGACGGGCAGGCCGAGGTCGTGACGGAGCTCGTGCACATTGACCCGTGAGGCATCGGTGAAAAGGACGAGGGCCAGGGTGACCTCGGCCAGCGAGCGGACGGTCGACGAGTGGGGATTGAAGTGGATGAAGGCCAGGGGCCCGTGGGTGGTGGCCAGGCCCATGACCACAAAGGCGATGGGGGCAGTGATGAGCCATCGTTCCAGCCGCGCCGACACGAGCGACCAGAGGATGACGCACCCGGCGGCGGCGGCGAGGACCGCCGTGTCGAGGCCGTGGGTCACCGGGGGCGCCCGGCTGTCCGGCCAGTCGGTTCCGCCGCTGTCACGATCGGACCCCCCGCCCGCCTGGACCCTCCATCGTGCCTACTGCCTGGCCATGGACACCCGCCAGCGCTCATCGGGTGAGATGAGGTGGTCGGAATCGTCCGCTCCAACGTCGATCTGGACCCAGTTGACCGTGCCCGGGAAGCGACTGGTCGCCTCGTCGTACTCGATGCTGACCGTGGATCCGGTATCGCTCCCCACGTCGGTGGTCTCGTCGTAGGAGTACACGAGGGGGACCGTGCGCTCGAGCCGACCCTCACCGACCGGTGTGCCGTCGACGAACAGGGTGACGGCAGCCGGACCTCCCAGCCCGCCGTCATAAGCGAACTCGACCCGGATCTGGAGGTGGCCAGGGTGGACGGGTCCGGCACCCCGAATGATCGTCCGGGTGACCCCGAACAGGTTGTAGCAGTAGGTGGGGACGCCTTCGTGCAGGTAGAGGCTCCAGCCGCCGAACGCTCCCCCTTGGGCGATGAGCACGCCCGAGGACACACCGTCGGGCACCTCGATGTCGGCGGTGACCGAGTGGGAGGCGTTCTTGGTGTTGATGACCGAGCTCTCACTGAGCCGACCCATGCCCCCGAACAGCAGCTGGGACGTTCCGGTGATCAGCTCCGGCCGTCCGGCCAGTTCGGCCAAGAACCGCTCGACCCGACGGTCGTCCAGGGGGAGGGCGCCGTACTTGACCGCTTCGATGAGGAAGAGTCGCTGGAGATGGTGGAGAGTCTCGGGGTGCTCGGCGGCCAGATTGTGAGCCTGTGACCAGTCGGTGGTCGTGTCGTAGAGCTCCCAGGTGTCGTCGTCCAACGCCGGGGTCTCGGCGGCCAGCCACGGGATGCTGTGCCGGGTTACCGCTGTCCACCCCTTGTGGTAGATCCCGCGGTTGCACACGATCTCGAAGTACTGAGTCTCGTGGCGTTCCGGGGCTCCGGCTTCATCGAAGCTGTACCGCATGCTCACACCATGGAGTGGCATCTGCTGGATACCGTGCACGAACGTCGGGGCCGGGATCCCGGCCGCCTCCAGGATGGTGGGGGCGATGTCGACGACGTGGTGGAACTGGTGGCGCCTCTCGCCGCGTGCGGTGAACCCGGATGGCCAATGGACGAGCATGCCGTTGCGGGTCCCACCGAAGTGGGAGGCCACCTGCTTGGTCCACTGATAAGGGGTACAGGTAGCGTGGGCCCATCCGACGGCATAGTGATTGTTGGCCGCCGGGCTCCCGAAGTCGTCGATATGCGCGGTGAGGAACTGGGTGGTTTCGAGGTCCATGCTCTGGTTGAAGACAAGGAGCTCGTTGAAGGTCCCGTGGGGTGTCCCCTCGGCGCTTGCTCCGTTGTCTCCGACGATGTAGAAGACGAGGGTGTCGTCGAGGATGTCCAGCCCCTCGAGTGCGTCCACGAGCCGGCCCACATGGTGGTCGACGTGGGACAGGAAGCCGGCGTACACCTCCATCTGCCGAGCCAGCACCGGCTTGAGCGCCTCGTCGATGTCGTCCCAGGCGGGAATCTCGTCCGGGCGCTCGGTCAACTCGGCGTCGGCCGGAATGACCCCCAGTTCCTTCTGACGGGAGAACGTCTCTCGCCGGAGCGCATCCCACCCGGTGTCGAACCGACCCTGGTAGCGGTCGATCCACTCCTTCGGGGCGTGGTGGGGTGCGTGGGTGGCGCCGGGGGCGAAATAGGCGAAGAAGGGTTTGTCCGGAGCCAGCGTCTTCTGTTGGCGGATCCAGGCGATGGCCCGGTCGGCCAGATCCTCGGTCAGATGGTAGCCCTGGTCGGGGGACCGGTCCGGCTCAATCGGCGTGGTCCCCTCGTACAGGCCGGGGTACCACTGGTTGGTGCCTCCACCGATAAAGCCGTAGAAGTGCTCGAACCCACTGCCGGTGGGCCACTGGTCAAACGGCCCGACCGGGCTGTTCTCCCACATGGGTACCTCGTGGCACTTCCCGAATTGGGCTGTCGAGTAGCCGTTGAGACGGAGGGTCTCGGCCAATGGCGCCGCCGCCTTGGGCCTCACCGAGTTATAGCCCGGCGCCGAGGTGGCCAGGTCCGGGACGGCGCCCATGCCCACGCTGTGATGGTTCCGCCCGGTGAGCAGGGCGGCCCGAGTGGGAGCACAGAGGGCAGTCGTGTGGAACCGGGTGAACGCCAAACCCCCACCGGCCAGCCGTTCGGCCGTAGGCGTGTCACAGGGGCCGCCGAAGGCACTCGAGGCCCCGAAGCCGACATCGTCCAACAGCACCAGCAGAACGTTTGGTGCCCCGTCGGGTGGGCGAAGCGGATCGATCGCCGGAAAGGCGGTATCGGGGTCCTTGGCGTCGTAGGTGGTCAGGCCTACGTGCTGAGGATCAGGGATCGGCAGATTGGCTCGCGACCTAGGTACCGCCATGGGACAGTCCTTTCGACAACATGGAGCCGGGCTGACCCCCTCGGTACCGCAATGTCATCCTTCTCGTTCCAAATCGCCCGCCCTGCGCAGCGACCCCAGCGTGCGTCGACCACCGGGTGAAGGTCACATGTTCACAAAAAGTGGTTCGTAACCTAACTAGGCTGGAGAACGATGTCAACCAATACGCCGAGGCCAGGTGAGGGGTCTCTCGTGCGGGTCCATGGCGCCTTCGAGAGCGAGTTTCCCCAGGCCTCGGCGCAGGCCACGGAGTGCTTCTTGAACCTCGGTCGCGTCGCCATTTCCATGCTGTCCGAACTGGACCGATTGCTGGAGGGGTTCGGGATCCCGTCGTACACGAGCTTCAATGCGCTGACCGTCCTTGCCGGTGCGGGTGAGCCGATTCCCCCGTCGGTGATCGCCAAGCGCATGGTTGTCACGCGTCCGACGTTGACCGGCATTCTCAATACTCTTGAACGGCTCCGATTGGTCACCCGGACCGTGCATGGCTCGGACGGTCGGATGCGACTCGTGTCCTTGACGGACGCAGGGCGAGATCTTGTGCAGGATGCCTTGCCTGTCGTGCACCAATTCGAGCAGGAGCTCTTTAGCGGCTTGGACCACGAACAGCAGCGTGCCCTGCTGGACAGCCTTGCCGCAATCGCCGGTCGCCTGCCTCGTTTCCCTGCTTAGCGGAGAGCCCTCAAGCGACGTGACAGCAAGAGGCGCTGTGCCTCGATCCCGACGCCATCGACGGGGAACGCACCGTCCGGGTCATCTATCTCCGATCAGTCCTCGAGGGACGTAGCGAGGCGTTCCAAGGTTCGACTCATCGTCTCGCGGTTTCGCCCCGAACGGTCGTCGATGCCCGAGATGCTCTGGCTGAAGTCCAGAACGGACTCAGGCCGGAGGTCTTCGCTCCATTCGGTCACCCGGCAACCCGATGGTGTCGGTTCGAATCGGTACCCCCAGGTGGAGTAGTGGAAGTCCATCATGGAGCATTCAAAGGCGAACGACCTACCCGGTTCGGCCTCGATGACCTTGCCCTGGGTGATCCACTCATGCTCACCGTTGTGGTTGTGACCGTCGAAGGTGGATCCAACGACCGGACCGTCGAATCCCTCGTGCCATTCGCAGGTGTGGCACTCCACCGACCACTCACCCATCCGGGTCACATCGGACACAGCGGCATAGGCCAGTTCGGGGGGAGCAGCGATGTCTCGGGAAATCTCGAGCCTTGTCATGGACGGAAGTCCACTACAGGGCCTTAAGCGCTGTCGAGCCGGCCGGCCGGCTACCCGGGTGGTCCCGACTTATCTCGGTGGCCTGTCCATGTCCCGGAGCGGCGCCCCGCGATGCGTGCCCTCCTCCATTGAGCGGTGCGGGTGGCCCGGCACGTCCCCAGTCGAATCGGACAGTCCCGATCGTTGGTCCAGGCCACCGGGCACGCACACAGGAGGCTGTGCCCTGAGGGCGGATCGGTTTAGTCGCAGCGAGGACGAGGAGGAAGATGCCGGACGACACCGTGGTCACTACGTCTGCATCTCGTTCCCGAAAAACACCCGAGGCCACGCCTCGTCGGTCGTCCGGCACCCGGCATCAACCAGGTAGTGGGAAGTGCCACCCCAGCCCGGCGTTCCGTCGGCATCGGGCAGCGCAGGACTCCCATCCACCGCTCGCGACCTGTGAGGTCTACCGTGTTTCACAAAAATCGCCGCACATGAGAGAACGGCCACAGCCACATCTCCGAGCACCTCGGGGGAGTAGACCAGCACCTCGATCTCCCGACGTTGACGAGGGTCGGCGAAGCGGACGGCCAGAACGGGCTCGCCTGTGGCCCTGCACAGATGGAGGACCGTGAAACCCTTGTCGTGCTGAGAGCGGTACACCGTGCAGTTGGAGGTCCAGAATCCGGGAACGGTCAGGGCCTGGAGGGCGAGGAGCGGTGAACCGCTGGAGGGGATGATGCACAGGTCCTCCACAGGGGAGCCCTTCTTCATCCCGCACCTCCCGAACACCGGGCGATTGCCTTCGTCGACGATCCGCCACCACCGAAAGCCCCGGCAGTATCCAGCGTGCACCTTGCCCACATGTACCTCGGAGACCAAGAACCGTCTGGCCCCCGTGACCGGGGTGGCCGCCACCCAGGGCTGGACGTCCAGCCGGCGCGAACGTGCTGCGGCGTACAGCCAGCAGAGGCCGGCCAGGAAGAGGAGGGGAAACCCACCACACGCCCCGACGATGAGGAAGACGGAGTAGGCCACGGCGACGACCTTGTCGCGGTGGGTGCGACCGGATGTACCGATGGTCCGGGCAGCGCGCGCGGCGAGGGCCAGGTCCGGGCGGGAACGGTCGGTGGACGGGTCCCATCCGGCGGAGTGGTCGGATTGCTCAAGCTGCCACATGTCCATGGTGTCCATGGAGGGAGCGTGCACGGGCCCGGTAATGGCGTGGTAATCCGCGGCACTCTCGCTGGGCATTGCCTGCTGCCGGATCCGCCTACCGGTGAGCGCAGACAGGTGGTCAGCGGGCTGGATCTGATCGACGCCCGAGTCCCAGTCCACCGGGCCGTCGCCGTAATCCCTCGCTCGGGCCCCGGCTCCTCGACCGGTTCCTGGGCCGGTCGGTCGCTGTCGGGTGCCGGGATCGTTCTGCTCGGCGAGACTGTGGCATGGGCCAGTACACATTCGGGGACGACCGGCCAGCATCGGATCGGCTTCGCCTGGTGGCGAAGGCCTACGACGCTGTCTCCCGGTCCTTCCTGTTGATGCATGCGGTTCCGTCGCCCGAGGTGGTCCTCGACCTCGGGTGCGGGCCGGCCTTCACTACGCGACTCCTCCATGAGGTCTGTCGGCCCAACCTGCTGGTCGGCATCGATGCCTCGGCACCGTTCATCAATGAAGCCCGGGTTCGCCTTCCCGAAGCCCGATTCGAAACGCACGACGCCGCGAGCCTCCCCCTTCCGGGAGCACCGGCCGACGTGATCTACGCCCGACTCCTGCTCGCGCACGTTGCCGAGCCCGAGAGGGTTGCCCGCAGTTGGATCACCCAGCTGGCGCCCGGCGGGAGGCTTCTGATCGAGGATCTCGAGGACGTGATCAATCCACCCGGACCGCTCCATGACTATGAGGCGGTGTCCGCCGATATTGTGCGATCAGGCGGAGGCCTCATGTATGCGGGAGCGGCCCTCGCTGATCTTGGCGGAGCATCCGTGCCCGTGACGGTATCGGGCGCCCTGGCCGCCAGGATCTATCTCTTTAACGTCCGGCACTGGCTCGGGTCGTCCGACTGCCCCGTCAGTCATACCCAGTTGGAAGACCTTCAGAGAGAACTTGTGGAACTGTCGATGCAGGATGGTGGGTCCTCGGTCTCGTGGATCGTCCGGCAACTGGTGCTCATGGACTGACTTCCTCTCGAAACCACCTCGTCGCTGGTTCGGCCATGATTGAAACCTGGTCGAGGATCCTCCACCGGCCCGAGTGGGGCACGACGTCCTCGACGACGCCCCCGGCAAAGAGTCGGCACCAGGCAGAGTCAGCAACAAGGGAGCATCGACATGACCGTGACACTCATCACCGGCGCCAACAAGGGCCTCGGCTACGAAACTGCCCGCCAACTGATCCTGCACGGTCACACCGTCTATATCGGGTCACGTGACGTCGAGCGGGGAGAGGCGGCTGCGTCCGAGCTCGGTGGCCAGTTTGTGCAGGTCGACGTGACCGATGACGACTCGGTGGAGGCCGCGCTCGAGGTGATGGACGAACGTGAGGGCCGCCTTGACGTGCTCATCAACAACGCCGGGATCAGTACGACGTCGGAGATCAACGGACCGATTGCACTCCACGTGTTCGACACCAACGTGGTCGGTATCATCCGCGTCACCCAGGCCGCACTGCCCTTGCTGGAGCGATCCGATCACCCGGTAGTGGTGAACGTATCCAGTGCCCTCGGATCGTTCTGGGCCGTGACCAACCCGGATCGGCGCCAATTCCATTTCCCTTCGATCGTCTATGGCGCGAGCAAGGCGGCCGTCTCGATGGTCACGGTTCAATACGCCAAGACCTTTCCGACGATCAAGTTCAATGCGGTCGAGCCCGGCTTCACCGCCACGGACCTCACTCCCTTCAGTGGGGCAGGGCAGCCAGTCGAACAGGGAGCAGAGGTCATGGTGCGCATGGCCACGATTGGTAAGGACGGTCCCACGGGAACATTCCAGGAGGGCACAACCGAACTCCCCTGGTAGTCCCGACCGCAGTGGGGTCGGCCTCAGCCGGGATCAGCTGGTCAGCAGCCGATGCAGCAACGCGCGGTGCGAAGGGGGAGCCGTCAGAGCGTGCTCGGGACGCTCACCCACCACGAGCGGATACCCCAGACGGCACACGGCCAGTCCGCTCACGGTGCTTGCATCCAGGCCAGCAGCAGGGTCGACGCATGCCCTCGTCCAGCTCCTCTTGTGTCCTCCGAATGCGGCGTTGCCGGGTCACCTCCTGCTTGGCATCCTCCACCCAGCAGATGAACTCGTTGCGCGCCAGGGGCGTGATGTCTCTCCAGGCATCGAGAGCCGTAGGATTGGCCATCAGCGCCTGACGAAGGTCGGCGGGAAGCTTGTGCACCACACCTCCGGGCACGCGCGGGCTGCTCATGCAACCACGGTAGCGTCTCGCGACCAGCACATGACCAACCGATGGTGCGTCAACGTCGTCGGCGAACACGCCCAGCGATGGGTGGCGAGAGGGGTCTGGCGACGTGACTCGTGCTTGCACACTTCCCTGTCGATCACTCCGGGGAGGGGCGGGCACAATCCGGGGCGGGCCGGCGGGGGAAGGGGATCACTTCCTGACCGAGATCGGGGTCAGCGGTCCGCTGGGCGCCGGATTCGGTGCTTCGGACTTGAAGCTGCACTGGCCCGTGGCATCACCGCCCACCCGGTTGGGCATGCCCGCCGAATCGCCGTACTCGACGACGGGAGTGTCGGAGGTGCACGTCAGGTCGCCCGACACGACGTTGGTGAGTACCTCGGAAGCGTCCGGATCGCCAAAGGAGCTGTTCGCATACGTGAAATCACCGCGGACCAGATTGCGTAGCGCTCCGAACCAGCAGGACTGGACCCCGGTGACCTGGAGGTCACCGGAGATGGTGTTGTCCTCGTAGTCGCTGAAGACCGGTGAGTGCATCAGTGCGAATACGCCCGTCGACGGTGGTGCACAGCTGAGACCTCCACCGCCACCGATCTGTCGGACGTCGCCTTTGATGTAGCTGGCATGGATGATCAGAGCCAGCGCGCCGTTGGCAATGACATCACTGCTCACTTGGTTCTGGCCGGTGAGGGTGCCGCCTGTCCCTGCGGCTGGATCGTCGGTGCACGGCGAGGCATTCGGCTCACAACCCATGGCCAGCGTCGCTCCGCTACCCACCCTGACGTCACCTTTGATCGTGAGGCTGGTGGCGCCCGTGCCACTGACGTCGTTCCGGGCGAATGTGGCATTGAGGGCCGCACCGGGGGCCAAGGTCAGGTCACCCCGGATCAAGGTCGCGCCTCCGTTGACGACGCAGAATCCGCTCACCGTGACATCACCCGAGTACGTCCCGGACAGGAGGCCGGGTGAGGTGAGGGTACCGCTGCAACTCTGGCGGCTCGAGGAGCTGGCCTGGGGTGTTACCGCGGCCGCCTGGCTCACCCCGATGGTGAGACTGGCCAGGACCAGTGCCACGCCGACCACGAGCTTCAAGGGCTTCATTGTGCCTCCAGGTTCGTCCGCCTAGGAACCCTGCCCCGGGCCATCTTCTGAGGTCCGCGGAGAGAAGGCAAGGCCTGTTCGGCGGAGAGATTCTGTAACTTCACCCGAGCGTGCGCCGCGCTGGGGCGACCGGGCGCCGTAGGTCCCGAACCGAGATCACCAGGTGCAGGATCCTGGCTCTCCGGATCCCCCGGCGGGTGAAGAGACAGCGTGGTCCCTCCCTCGGTGGCCGCAGTTGCGCCCCCGCCCTCCCTTGGGCAGGATCTGGGGTGCGAGGGTCCTTGGGTGGAGGTTGCGGTATGGAATACCCGACTGAGGACGAGATCCGGGCCATGACGAACAGGGAGTTCGCCTCTCTGATCCGATCACAGGCAGAGATGATCGATCGGCATCTGCGCCGGGAGGACGTCCCGCCGCACGATGGCCCGGGCGGCCCGTTGAGGCTCTGAGGCTGGACGGGTCGGCCCACGGCCGGCCCGGGCCGACGGCCGACGGGCCGCCTCAGAACTTGTCGAGCCCCTTCAGCCACGCGGTCGTGGCGATGAGTCCCTCGTCCAGGCTGATCGGTTCGTAACCGAGCCGCTTGTGGGTCTTCGACTCGGCCAGCGTGCGTCGCCCCGGCTTGTCCTTTGCCGCCTTGGCGGCAATGGCCACCAGGGTCGGGCCGAACACTTTGAGCACCTCGGGGTCGTCGGACGGCTCGATGTCTGCCACCCGGTGGTCCATGCCGGCCAGCTCACAGATGCGACTGCAGGCCTCGGCGGTACTCACCACGTCCTCGGGGCGCCCGTCGAGCATGTACCGCTCACCGGACACCCCGCGGTCGAGGGCCAGGATGCAACCTCGGGCGATGTCGTCGGCGAACACCCAGCTCACCGGAAAGCGCAGGTAGGCCTGGATGCGCTGGCGGAGTGCGGAGAGCAGTACCCGGTTGAAGCTGGTCTTGCCCAGGGCGTTGCTCGCCACCGGGGAGGGTCCGAAGATGGCCCCGGGGTGAGTCGTGACGACGTCCTGCCCCGCGGCCGCCCGGGCCATGGCGTCCTCGAAGGCGGCCATCTTGGTCAGCGTGTAAGGATCCGAGCTGGGCTTCGTGGACACCGGGGCATCCTCCCGTTCGAGCCCACCGGAGGTGTCGAAGAAGGTGCCGGTGCTCACGGCTACCACCCGACGCATGCCCAGAGCCTCACCGGCGTCGAGTACATGCCTGGTCCCGTCCACATTCACGGCGCGGAACGGCTCGATGTCCTGGCTGGCCCCGCCCAGGAGGGCGGCACTGTGGATCGCCGAGTCGCAGCCCCTGGCGGCCCGCATCACGTCGTCCGCATCGGTGATGTCCCCGGTCACGACATCGACACCCAACTCGATGAGGGGCCCGACATCGGCTCCGTCCCTGGCCAGGGCCCGGACGGTGTCGCCTCGTGCCACCAACAGCTTGCAGATGTTGGCGCCGGCCAAGCCGGTGGCTCCCGTGACCAGAACGGCCTCGCTCATACCTTGGCCTCTTCGGTCACGGCGGCGGTGCCGGGGTAGGCCGTGTCCACCTGGTCGGGATCGAAGGCGATCACCGGGGGGGCGGTGCCGAAGGGGTCCAGGGTGTGGATGAACCGGTGGGTGCCCATGGCGGTGGCACACGTGAAGCCCAACTCGATGATCTGGGCCGCGGTGAAGACCTCGCCGAGTCGGCGGTACGTCTCGTCGTCGATGGCATGGTGGTCGGCCGAGAGCAGGTCCAAGAACTCGACGGCCAGGCGTTCCTGGTCGGTGAGGTCCGAATGACCGGGGGCGATCAGGCAGGCAACGTCCTCATCGGTGATGGAGTCGTGCTTGCGGGACTGCATGCACGGCTGGCACTCGCCCAACTGGGCGCTCCGGATCCGGATCAGTTCGAGGATTCTTCCCCCGAGCAGGCTCTTCTTGCCCCAGGCGTTGCGGGCCATGCTGGTCTGGATGATCTGCGCCGTACGGTAGGCAAAGATCTGCAGCGGGACCGGTGTGGCGTAGGTGCCGTCGGCCACTCCCTCCTCAATGATCCGGCGCGGCTCGTCGGCCAGCTGGTCCATCGGGATCGGTTCGATGCGTGGCATACACTCCCCCTCTCGACCGGAGCGACCGATCGTTCTTCGTCCGTGATAATGAAACTTCCGTCTGTGAACCTATAAGGATCGAGGTCCCTTTGTCCATGAATCCCTCCTCTGTGCTCCTGAGCGACCGTGTCGCCGTCGTGACCGGCGGAGGCGCCGGCATCGGTCGGGGCATCGCCCGCGGCCTGGCCGCCTTCGGGGCCAAGGTCGCCATCTGGGAACGTGATCCGGAGACCACGGCATCGGCAGCCGAGGAGGTCGGTGGCCTGGGCATTCCCACCGACGTCCGGCAGTCCGACGAGGTGGACGCGGCCTTGGCGAGAACGACCGAGGAGCTCGGTCAGGTCACCATCCTGGTCAACAACGCCGGTGGTGTGTTCTTCTCACCTCTGCTCGAGACGTCGGAGAACGGATGGGACGCCCTCTACCGGTCCAATCTCAAGCACGTGATCCTCTGTACGCAGCGGGTGGCCCGATCCATGGTTGCGGCGGGCATGCCGGGCAGCGTGATCAACATCACGTCGATCGAGGGGGTACGGGCGGCACCGGGGTATGCGGCCTACGCGGCGGCCAAAGCCGGCGTCATCAACTACACGAAGACCGCGGCGTTGGAGCTGGCCCTGCACGGCATCCGGGTCAACGCCCTGGCCCCGGACATCACCATGACCGAGGGCATGCGCTCGGTGGCCCCTCCCGGCGCCGAAGAGCATTTTGGACTCACGATACCCATGGGTCGGGCCGGCCACGTCGACGAGATGGCTGGCGCCGCCGTCTTCTTGGCCGGGGACCTGTCCAGCTACGTGACCGGGCAGACCATCCACGTCGACGGGGGCACGCAGGCATCCAGTGGCTGGACCCACCATCCCGACACCGGTGCCTACATTCTGGGGTCGGCCTGACCCCGGAGGGCGGCTGATCCCCGTGGGCTGACGGTGCAGCTCCCTCGATCAGTCGTCCCGTGCGGCACTCCCCACGTGAGCCGACATACCACCGTCCACCGCGATCATCTGGCCGGTGATGTAGCGGGACTCGTCCGAAGCCAGGAAGACGACCAGGTTGGCGATGTCGTCGGGCTCACCGAGGTGGGTGGTCAGGATGGCCCGACCGAGCCCCGTGAGGATCTCCTCGTTCAGATGGGCCCGAACGGCGTCGGTGATGATGAGGCCGGGCACGATGGTGTTCACCCGGATGTTCTGTTTCCCGTGCGAGGTGGCCACGTACATGGTCAGGGTGTTCACCCCGGCCTTGGACACCCCGTAGGCGGTGCGGGTCCGGTCGCCCTTCAGCGAGGCGCCCGAGGACATGTTGATGATGGAACCGCCGCCGTCGCGGATCATCTCGGGGATGGCGTGCTTGCACATGAGCATCTGGCTGGTCAGGTTGACGGACAGGGTCCGGTTCCACACGTCGATGTCCAGGTCGGTGACCGGGGTGTCCCGGTTGAGGAAGTCGGAGTCGGTGAGGGCGGCGTTGTTGTGCAGGATGTCGAGCCGTCCG
This sequence comes from uncultured Acidimicrobiaceae bacterium, assembly GCA_963738545.1. Classification (GTDB taxonomy): domain Bacteria; phylum Actinomycetota; class Acidimicrobiia; order Acidimicrobiales; family RAAP-2; genus Bog-756. The sequence continues at coordinate 882,942 of CAVTXA010000009.1, read as the reverse complement.
AATCGGTCGACCACCGTCCGGATGGCACGCACCACCGCCGCCTCATCGGCCAGGTCGGCGACGACGGCGAATGCCTCGCTGCCCGACGACCGGATCGCCTCGGCCACCGCTTCGGCTCCGGCCGCGTCGACATCCAGGACGGCCACCGGGGCCCCCTGGCGGGCGAGGGCGTGAGCCGTGGCTCCCCCGATGCCACCGGCCCCCCCGGTGACCAGGGCCACCTTCCCGGCCACCCGTCCCTGGTGTTCCTCATCCATCAGTTGGACCGCCCGTCGATGCGGGCCTCGATGCTGTCGGCAGGCGTTGTCATGGTTCCCCCTCGGCACCGGAACGGTGCTTCGTCGTCGGACGGGTCCTGGCCTCCTGTGGCCCCTGGGCCGTGACCGCGACTAGGGAGCCACGAGGACCAGCGAGAACAGGAGGAAGGTCATCGTAGCCAGAAGGAATCCTGACACCGCGGCGACGGTTCCGAACGCGGCCGGCCGCACCCGCCGGGCCACAGCCACGATGAGCGGGAAGGCGGTGAGCAGGACGCGGGGGCGAGCACCCACCATGTTCGAGTCGAAGGCCGAGAGCAGGATCCCGACCGTGTAGATCCAGATGATCGCCGGCGGTCGCCAACGGATCATGAGATAGAGGCCGGCCAGGGCGAAGAGGAGGCCGAGGGCCGGGACCACGGCCTCCAGATTGTGGGGATGGGTCACCGCCTGGCGTAGGACGAACACGGTGTCGTGGTAGAAGCCGGTCCCGCCCCACTGGTCCCGTTCGACGTGGTACCACTCGAAGAGGTCACCCGTCGTGTTCCGGAGATAGAGGAAGTAGCCAACGACGCCGGCCACCGAGAGGACCGGAGCGACCAGGGCCCACCAGTCGCGGTCCTGATGGACGGCCACACCGGCGGCCCACAGGCAGCAGAGCACCAGCACGATGGCTTCGGGGTGGACGCCGGTGGCCACCCCGGCGGCCAGGCCGGCGACCAACCACTGGCCTTTCAGGAGGGCCAGGAGACAGACAGCGCAGAGCAGGATGGCCAGACCCTCGGAGTACACCATGGACAGGACAACGGCGCCGGGGAAGAAGGACCACAGGACGACCGCCCGATCGGCCACGGCGTCGTCACACAGCTGGCGCACCAGGAACCAGATGGCCACGGAGGCAGCGGCGCCGATCACGAACGCCATGCCCACGCCGACCACCACGGGGGTCAGCCCGGTCAGCGACGACAGCCCCCGCAACAGCAGGGGCCAGACGGGGAAGAATGCCGTGGCCGCCCCGTGGGCGATCGGGAACTGGGCCGGTGGGGGGAAGTACCCGTGCCCGGCGATGAGCAGATACCAGCTGGCGTCCCAGGAGCCGAGGGCCTGAAGGAACAGCGAGGCCTTGGGCGGGTTGGGCCACGGCCCGGTGAAGTGGTGGGTGGCCAGTCCCTGGTTCACCGTGAGGACCGAACCGAGGGCCGCGGCCACCACCAGACGGGACACGGTGAAGGTTCCGATCGTGTGGGCCAGGATCCCGAGGGTCCGGCGGTGACGACGGACCCATGGGGCCTCGGCCTGGCGACGGTCCATGCGACTGGTGGGGGGCGCACGACCAGTCGGCACCTCGTCACCCGGTTGGGCACCGGCCGGAGCGAGGCCGGGAGGAGCTGCCGCTCCCGTGCCGTCGTCGGTGGTCGCACCGGTCACCCGGTCACCCTAACCCCCTGCTCCGACGGAATTGATGACTGCTCAGTCAGCGGCCTCGGCCAGCGCCTCGGCCAATGTGGGATGCACGAGCATGGACTCGACGATGTCGGTCACTCCGAGCCCGCCCGTTACCGCCACGGCCAGGACCGAGATCAGTTCGGAGGCGTTCCGGCCCACGATGGAGCCGCCCAGGACGATGCCGGTAGCCGGATCGGTGATGATCTTCACGAAGCCACGGGAGTCGTTGTCGATCAGGGCCCGAGAGCTGGCGGCAAAGGGCACCTTGGTGACCCGGATCTTGCGCCCCTCGGCGAAGGCGTCGGCCTCGGCCAGTCCGACGTCGGCGATCTCGGGCTCGGTGAAGATGGCCGACGGGGCGCTGTCGTAGTTGGGATGCCGGTGGCTCACCGTATGGCCGCCGACGACGTACTCGGCGACCTTGCGGCCCTGCATGCTGGCCACCGACGAGAGGGGAAGCTTCCCGGAGAGGTCGCCGGCGGCGAAGATGTGGGGCACGTTGGTCTGACAGTGGCGGTTGATCGGGACGTGCCCGTCCTCGGCCACCTCCACGCCAGCCTCAGCCAGGCCGAGCCCTTCCGAGTTGGGAGCGGAGCCGATGGCCAGGAGCGCGTGCGAGCCCCGGACGACGCGACCGTCGTCGCACCGGACCGTGACGCCCTCGGCGTCCTGATCCACCCCGACGGCACGGGCCCCCTTCAGCAGGTGGACGCCACGGCGGGAGAAGTCGGCCTCGAGCACGGCGGCCACTTCGGGGTCCTTTTGGGGAAGGACCTGCTGGCGGCTCACGATGAGCGTCACCTCGCATCCGAGCGACGAGAACATATGCACGAACTCGACCCCGGTGACGCCCGAGCCGATCACCACCAGGTGGTCGGGGAGGGTCTTGGGTGGGTAGGCGTCGCGGGTGGTCAGGAGTCGGTCCCCGCTCAGATCGGCCCAGGGCGGCACCCGGGGACGGCTGCCCGTGCTGATGAGCACGGCGTCGGCCTCGAAGGTCATCGGACCATCCTCGGTATCGGCCACCACGGTGTGGGGGCCGACCAGGCGGGCGGTACCTCGGATGAGGGCCACCTGCTGGCTGTGGAGAATCTTTTCGTTGGTCTGTTCGAGGTGTTCGACGATGGCGGTGATCCGGTGGCGTAGCCGTTCGAGGTCCAGCTCCCCCCCGGATCCGATGACGCCCATACCGTCGATCCGGCGGAGATAGGACATGGCCCCACCTGTGGCGATCATGGCCTTGGAGGGGATGCAGTCCCAGAGGTTGGCGGCGCCTCCGACCACGTCACGCTCGATGAGCGTGACGTCCACACCGAGACGGGCGGCGTGGGTGGCGGCCTGGTTCCCGGCTGGGCCACCGCCGATGATCACGAATCGCATGGGTCCAGGCTACGCCCCTGGCCGTTGCCCTCAGGCTCGATTTCCATCTCAAGGGACGGCGGAATCCTGTCGATGCACCTTCCTGGAGCAGGGGTGACCACTGCGGACGTCTACCGGCGTGTTGATGAGAGAACTCTCATGGCCGTTTCATGGGCGCCTTAGGTTCGGCCGTCACCATGAAGGCCGGGCAGGGTCTGCCCATGGACCGATGGAGGAGATCCATGAGCGAGGGGCATCGGCGGAGACGAGGCTGGCTGGTCGGTGTGGCTGCCACCGGAGGAGTAGCCCTCGGCGTGGTGACCGCCGCCGGTGCCACGTCGCCGCCGGCGGTGACGCAGCAACAGGCGAGCACCTCCGAGGCTCTGGGGCTGGATCAACAGGTCATCTCGCTCAGTCAGCAGGAGGTCACGCTGCAGACGCAGCTCGAGGCGGCCCGACGTGCCGCGGCGGTCGCCCTGGCATTGGCGGCCCAACCCGTCACCGAGCCGCCCTCGGTGCCGACCACGGTTCCGTCGGTCACGGTTCCGGTACCTAGTTCGGTCGCACCCGGGCCCCAGCCCGCCACGCCGGCCACCACGACGGTCACGACGGCACCTTCTGCGGACGATGGGGATCCGACTCCGACGTCTGCGCCTCCAGTACCCACGACCACGACCCAGCCACCCTCGTCCACGACCACGACGACTGTCGCACACCCGCCGACGACGACCACCACGCGGCCTCGTCACGGGGGAGGCGGTGGTGGCGGTGACTGAGCACCCGAACGGACCTCGCCCGGCGAACCGTCGGCGAAAGTCGGTGTCCTCGGCCGTGGCCGCCGCCGCCACGGTGGGTGTCACTGGCCTCACGCTGACCTGGGCCGTCCGCACCACCCCTCCCGCGTCGGCCAGCTTCAATACCGGATCCGGTGAGCAGACCGACAAGCAGATTGCCGCTGACCGGCAGACCATCGCCCAGCTCAAGGCATCCATCGACTCGACCACCCAACAGCTCGATGGCACATCGGGGACATCGTCAGCCACCCTCCCCGGCGGCACTCCCGTGTCCCCGACGGCAGCAGGATCGACGCCGTCGGGCGCTGGGTCAACGGCGGCAGGGGGCACCGGGCAGGCGGGCACCTCGGTGCCGGCCGGCAGCACCCCCGGCGCCGCAGCCGGCGTCCATCCCACGTCCGGTACGCCGTCGGGTGGCTCGGTGGTCGCTTCCCCGAGCGGCACACCCGCAGCCGGTTCGCCGGCGACGGCGCCGGCACCGACGACACCATCGCCGGTGGCACCACCGGTGACCACGCCTGCGCCCGTGGTCACCACACCACCCCCTCCGGTGACGACGACGACGGGAGCCTCTCCTGCCAAGCCGTGAGTCGGATGTTGCCGTCCTTTCCGATCCAACGACACGACGGTCGCCCGGGGGTGACGAGGTCGTCGCCACCGTGCGCGCCATGGCGTCGACCATCGCCATCGTCAGTCGGGTGGCGTCCCGGTCGACCGGCCACGGCGCCAGCCTGGCCGCCGCCAAACGGGTCTTCCGGACCGTGGACGCCACGTGCTCCCGTTTCGACCCGGCCAGCGACCTGACACGGATCAACGCCGCACCCGCTCGTTGGCATGAGGTCCCCGAGGTGCTCTACGAGGCCGTCGGCGAAGCCCATCGGGCCTACCAGCACACGAAGGGAACCTTCGATCCCCGGGTCTACGGTGACCTGATCCGTCTGGGGTACGACCGCTCACTCCCGTTTGCCCGGGGCGACGTCGACACACCCGGGGTGGCTGCCGGTCGAGGCCCGAGAGGGCCCTGGCGGCCGCGTTTCCGGGGCGGACGGCATCCCCAGGTGCATCTCGGCGGTACGGCCATCGACCTCGGGGGGATCGGCAAGGGCCTGTCCGTGCGGTGGGCGGCGAGTCGACTGGTCGACACCCACCGTGACTTCCTGGTCGACGCCGGGGGTGACTGCCTGTGCCGGGGGGCCGGACCGGACGGGCCCGGTTGGCGGATCGCGGTCGAGGACCCCCACGGTGGCTCCGATCCACTGGCGGTGCTCCAGCTCCGTGACGTGTCCTGTGCCACCTCGTCGGTACGGATCCGCCGATGGCGTGCCGGCGGACGGCCCGTCCACCATCTCATCGATCCCCGGACCGGCTCCCCGGGGGGTGGGGGACTCACCGCCGTGACCGTGGTCGGCGACGACCCTGCCGCATCCGAGGTCATGAGCAAGGTGCTCTTCCTCTACGGCCGGGATGGCATCGAACGTGAGGCCCGTCGTCGCCACGTCGCCGCGTTGTGGGTCACCGTCGACGGCACGGTGATGGAGAGCCCCCGGATGGACCAGCACGTCCTGTGGCGTAGGGCAGCACGATGACCGTACTTCCGCCGCCCTCGGCGCCCGCCGCACTGCGTTCGTCAGCGGACGTGTCCGCCGCTACGGGCGACGGACCCCGTCCCGTGCCGGAACTCCCCGCCACGGCTGATCGTGGCGCTGAGATCGGACAGGAGGCCGCTGGTGTGGTGCCGGTGGTGAGGTGGGCCCTGTCCACGCTGGCCCTGGTCGCCGTGGTGGTGGTGGTGGCCACCGCCGGCGCCTATGAGGTGACCCTGCGGAATGGTGCGCTGGTGCACAACAAGATGCTGCCGTGGATTCTCGGCCGGTCCTTGGGCGTCGCCTCGTACCTGACACTCACCGCCCTCGTGGTCCTGGGTATCTGGCTGCGGCATCCGTGGCGGAATCGACTGTGGTCGCCGCGGCCGGAGTCACTGCTTCGTGCCCACGTGGTCCTGGCCGCTTGCACCGTGGTTCTTCTGGCCGGTCATCTGACGTCCATCGCGCTCGACCACTATGCCGGTGTGGGATGGACGGGCACCTTCGTGCCTTGGCAGGCCCACTACCGCCCGACGGCCGTGGCCATCGGAACCATCGCGCTCTACGGCATCGTGCTGGTGGCCGGTACGGCGGCGCTCGCCGGATGGCTCGGGGGTCGGGTGTGGTACCCGATCCACACGGTCTCGGTCACGATCTTCTGCCTGTGCCTGGCCCATGGGGCCATGGCCGGGAGTGACAGCCACACCCTGCGCTGGCTGTACGTGATCACCGGGGGAGTGGTGGCCGCCGTACAGACCACGAGGTGGGTGGCCCGACGGATCAGTCGGCACGTCGCGCTGGAGTTCGAGTGACCACCCTCCCCCTCCTGGAGACTCCGGCCTTCGCCTTTGAGCCGGCATATGCCGTCGGTGGGCTGGGTGGAACCGGCACACGACTGTTGTCGGGTCCGCTGCCATCGGAGGGCGCCGAATCCCTCGAATCCCACGAGGCCCGCTGGGGTCGGCTCGATCCCTGGTCCTCACGGGACACCATTCGAGACGCCATCCGTTCCAGCGGCCTCGACGGGCGCGGCGGCGGGGGATTTCCCTTGGCCCGGAAGTTGGACACCGCCATCTTGGCCCCAGGCCGGCCGGTCGTGGTGGTGAACGCCAGCGAGAGCGAGCCGGCGAGCCGGAAAGACCGGACGTTGGCCACCTACCGGCCCCACGTGGTCCTCGACGGGGCCGCCGCTGTCGCCTCGGTGGTGGGCGCCGACCGAGTGATCGTCCACTTCCACCGGGGGTCGGTCACGGCGGGGACCTCCCTGGCCCACGCCATAGCCCAGCGCCGACTGGCCGGTCGATCCGATCCCCCGTGGCAGCTCTCCGTGGGACCGGACAACTACGTCTCGGGAGAGGCCAGCGCCATTGCTGCCCTCCTGGAGGGGGGTGAGGCCCGCCCACACTTCTCGGCCGCACCCATGGCCCACGTCGGACCCTCGGGACGGCCCACGGTCGTCAACAACGCCGAGACCATGGCTCAGGTCGTGCTGGCCACCCACGCCGCCTGGGCGGGCGGACGGGGCGACAACGTCGTGTCCGGCTGCGGCGTGACAACGGGATCCCGGTTGTTCACCCTGGTCGGTGCCGTGGAGGCTCCCGGCCAGGTGCTCGAAGTCACGGGTCGTGCCACTCTCGGGGAGCTCGTGGCCCATGCCGCGGTGGCGACCCCCCCGAGCGCCGTGTTGGTGGGTGGGTACGCCGGCACATGGATCGATGGCGAACGGGCCTGGTCCATGCCTCTCGACCGGGCCGGCCTCGACGGCGCCGGGGCCTCGCTCGGATGCGGTCTCATCGGCGTGCTCCCCCATGGTCGTTGCGGGCTGGAGGAGACGGCCAGGCTGGTCGGCTATCTGGCCGGTGAGTCCGCCGGACAGTGCGGCCCTTGTGTGCACGGGCTCCCCCGACTGGCCCGGGCCTGCGCTGCCCTGGCAGAAGGCCGGATGCGTCGGCGCGGGGTGCGCCAGCTCCTGTCACTGGCCACCGCCGTCGACGGGAGTGGTGCCTGCAGCCATCCCGACGGGGTCGTCCGCCTGATCCGGTCGGCTCTGAGGACGTTCGAAGCCGATATCGATGCCCATCTGGCTGGCCGGGTGTGCACCCCGGGCGGGCAACCTGCCGTGTTCCCCGTCCCCCTCGTGGAACCCGGCACCCGGGAGTGGCAATGAGCGTGAAGGTCCGGATCGACCCCATCCGCTGCCGGGGCCATGCCATCTGTGCCCTCATCTCCGAGGGGGTGGAGCTCGACGACTGGGGGTTCGGCCGGGTGGTCGACGCGTCGCCCGAGGGACGGGATCGGCTGCGAAGGGCGCGCCGAGCCGCGGCGGCGTGTCCCAACGGCGCCATCGTCATCACCAATGTCGATGAGGTCGCCCTCGGGTCCGGGCCCGGGACGGTCCGACGCCGGTGACCTCGTCAGGCCCCGGCTGGCGGGGATGCTGGTGCCTCCGGTGAGGTTGCCGTTGTGGGCCATCCCCGGCCTCGCTGCCATCGTCCTGACCACCGGCTCCGTGGCTGCGGCGGAAGGTACGTTCAGCTCCTCGAAGGTGGCGCTGCCCCAAGAGGTGCAGCTGCACGTGCCCGGCAAGGGGACGGTCCCGGTCCCCACCATGACCACGACAACCTCGGAGCCGCCGGGTTCGAGTCCGACCGACCAGGTGGTGGCCCCCTCCCGACCGGTGGTCACCCAGTCGGGTCCCTCCAGCGCCACCCGGGACGCTGTCGTACCCGGTGCCATGCCCACGTCCCCGCCCGCCACCGTCGGCACACCGAATCCGGATCCGGGGGCCGAGAGCGACGACGGTGCCGCATCACCGCCGGTGTCCCCGGCCACCACCTTGCCTCCCCTCCCCGGAGTCGGCACCCCGACCACCACCACGACCACCACGATGCCGGCGGCCCCGCCCACTACGACGACCACCACCACCAGGCCCCGCTGGGGCGGCGGGGGAGGGGACGAGTGACGTCCGGCCCCGAGCGCCGCGTGGCTCGGAGCGACCGCCGGTCCGGACGGAGGAGGGTTGGGTCCGCCACCCGCCTGGCCGCATTTCTGGCCCTCTTGTTGGTGGGCATCCTCTCCATCACGGCATTCGAGACGGAGCGGGCATTTACCAACCAATCGGTGGCCTCCACCACCCGGGGACTGGCCGCCGAGGTGGACAGCTTCGACAAGGCGGTGGGCGGGGCTGGTCCGGTGACGTTGGAGCCCGACACGGTGGCCTACCTCCAGAGCCGGGTCCTGCCCCAGGGAGAGACCATCATGGTGCGACTGCCCAACCGGTCCCGACTGGGCAGCGTGGGATCAGCGCCGTTGCTCCGGACGCCCACCTTCCGGTCGGCCCTGGCGTCGCTGCCGGCCAAGACGGTGTCGTTCCAATCGGTGGTCAACGGGGTCGCCACCTTGTATCTGGTCACGCCCATTCGATCCGGCGCCACCTCATTGGGCACGATGGTGGTGACCGCGGACCTGTCCCAGCTCCGGACCGACCAGAACCGGGCACTCCTCCTCATTCTCGCCGAGGCCCTGGTGGCTCTGGTCGGAGCCGTGGCCGGTGCCTACCTCCTGCTGCGCCGACTCCTGCGCAACGTCGGCCGGATCACCACGACGGCCGCCTCCATCAAGGACGGCGACCTCGATCGTCGCCTGGGGGACCAGGGCACCGACGACGAGGTCGGCCAGCTCGCCGCCACCTTCGATGCCATGCTCGACAGGCTGCAGGCGGCCATGACCGTGCAACGGCGCCTGCTGTCCGACGTCTCCCACCAGCTGCGGACGCCCCTCACCGTGGCCCGCGGCCATCTCGAGGTGCTGGCCCGGCTCGACCGGGTGGATCAAGACGAGGTGCGTGACACCGTCGGCGTGGTCGTCGACGAGCTCGAGCACATGGGGGCTCTGGTCGAGCGGCTACTCATGTTGGGACGGGCCCTCGAGCCGGATTTCTTGGACAGTCAGCCCCTCGACCTCCGCACCTTCTTGTCCGAACTGCTGGAGGCCGCCCACGTGCTGGCTCAGCGGTCGTGGTACCTCGCTCCGGTCCCGGATCTCGTCCTCGATGTGGATGTGGCCAAGCTGCGCGGTGCCTTGCTCAATCTGATCGACAACGCCGTCCGGGCCACGACCGACGGGGACGCCATCGAGATCAGTGCCGAGCTGCCCCCGCACACTGGCGATCTGGTCATCTCGGTAGACGATTCGGGTCCGGGAATCCCCGGTGACGAGCTCCCGACCGTGATCGAGCGCTTCCGGCGGCTGGGCAGTGCCGACCGAGACGGATCCGGCCTCGGACTCGCCATTGTCACCGCGGTTTCCGAAGCGCACGCGGGCTCGTTTGCGCTCGGTCGGTCACCACTCGGCGGTTGCCGGGCTTCCATCGTGCTGCCGAACGCTCGGATCGTGGACCATCAACTGCTGTTGCCGGAAGGGGTCTGAATGCAAATCCTGGTGGTGGAAGACGATCGCGGCATCTCCTCGTTCCTGGCTAAGGGCCTCGGCGCCGAGGGCTACTGCACCATCGTGGCCGGCACGGCCGATGAGGCCGACGCCCTGCTCGGCGCCCTCTCGACGGACATCGACCTCGTGCTCTTGGACCTCGGACTCCCGTCTGGGGACGGCCAGGACCTGCTCCGGAAGTTGCGGCGGGACGGATTGACCGTGCCGGTCATCATTCTGACGGCTCGAGCCGAGGTGGCCGACAAGGTGGACGGGCTGAATGCCGGAGCCAACGACTACGTCACCAAACCGTTCTCATTCGAGGAGCTGCTGGCCCGGATCCGGGCCGCCTCCCGAACCGTGGGGCAGCCCAGCGCTTCCGAACTGTCGGTGGGCGACCTTCGACTGGACCTGTTGAGCAAGGTGGCATGGCGGTCGGGCCAACGCATCGACCTGGCCCCGAAGGAGTGGGCCCTGCTCGAGTTGTTCATGCGCCATCCGCACAAGGTGTTGTCCCGGACGCAGATACTCGGACACGTGTGGGACTACTCCTTCGATACGGGGAGCAATGTGGTCGACGTGTACGTGGGCTACCTGCGACGCAAGCTCAACCGCCCCGGACTGCCGCCGATGGTCGAGACGGTCCGCGGTGCCGGCTACCGGTTCGTCGATGCCGGCTCCGAGGACCGACGTCCCCTCCCGGTGTCGTGATCCCCGTTCGCCGTCCGGTGGTGGAGCCGCCGCTGCCCTAGGCGCTGTCCCTACCACCGAGGCCACCTCGGTCGTGCCACCACTTTCAACCCCGGCATCGCTACGATCGCAATGGGCCGAAGGGGTGCTGCCCCCACCGGACAGGGCGCCGGATCCCATGGGCGGGGTCGCCCCGAGATGCCCCACCGATTCGTCAGGTAGCCATGGTCCCACGCCCCAACCCGATCACCCAGAAGGAGCGCCGGCGCCGGGCGCTCCGCCGCCGGCGTCGGGTGGCGGCAACCGGCCTTTTGTTGGTGGTGGCGGCGGTGTCCGGCGCCGTGGTCCTGACCAAACCGGGAGGCTCGGCCCCGGAGGCGTCGGGACAGTCCCTCGACCCTGCGGTCTTCGCCGACGGGTCGTGCGTGCCGTTCGCCCCCACTGCAGGGAACCGGAACATGACCGTCTTCCTGGACGCCGGACACGGCGGGATCGATCCCGGCGGCGTGGGCACGACCGAGTCGGGAACAACGATCACCGAGGCCACCGAGACCCTGCCCGTGGAGCTCGGAGCCATGGCCCTCCTCAGGGCCGATGGGTTCCGGGTGGTGGTCTCCCGTACGACGGCGAATACCGTGGTCCGCCTGACGCCGGCCGACCGGTCCGGCGGCGAGTTGTCCCTCACCGGCTCCCACAATGACGTGGCGGCCCGCGACCAGTGCGCCAATGATGCCCATGCTCAGGTGCTGGTCGGCATCTACTACGACGCCGGAGCGTCGGCGGAGAACGCGGGAAGCCTCACCGCCTACGACTCGGCGCGGTCGTTCGCTGCGGACAACCTGCGGTTGGCCACGCTGGTACAGCACGATGTGGTCTCGGACATGGACGCCCAGGGTTGGGCCATCCCCGACGACGGGGTGCAGACCGACGGGAGCCTGGGGTCCTTCGTGGGCAACGCCTCTGACGGAGGCATTGCCGGAGAGGCTGCCGCCTACCAGCACCTCCTGCTCCTCGGACCGGCGGCGCCCGGCTACTTCACCACACCCAGTCAGATGCCCGGCGCGGTGATCGAGCCGCTCTACCTCACCGACCCCTACGAGGGGTCCATCGCCGACTCCAGCCTCGGCCAACAGACCATCGCCCGCGGCATCGCCACCGCCGTCGAGCAGTACGTCGCCCCCGCCCATCAGCCGACCGGTACGACGACGGGCTGAGCTACCTACCCACGTCCGGCCCCGGAACCGGGGAGGTCATGGACGGGCGCCCCCGGTCAGATCGGCAGTCCGGCCTTGGTGGCCTCGGGTACCTCCACCAGCCGGCCGGTGGTGACGTCGTAGATGTAGCCGTAGATGGGGATACGCCCGGGCACCAGGGGATGGGACCGGATCCGGGTGACGTCCTCGGCCACGCTCCGGGCATTGTCGGTGATGGTCAGCCAGTCGATGTAGCGGGCCTCGGCCGATCCGGGTCCGGCCCCGACATCGTGGAATCCGTCGTCACCGAGGGCCGCGGTGTCGAGGCTGCTGGCCAGCAACCCCCGCATGATCTCGTCGGTGAAGAACTCCATCCCGCAGTTGGTGTGGTGGATCACGAACCATTCCGATGTGCCCAACAGCTTGTACGAGATCACGAGTGAGCGGATGGCGTCGTCGCTGGCTCGGCCCCCGGCGTTGCGGATCACGTGGGCGTCGCCCTCGCTGAGACCGGCGTACTGGGCCGGGTCCAACCGGGCGTCCATGCAGGTGAGAATGGCGAATCCGCGGGCGGGGGGCAGGGCCAGTTCCGATTTATCGCCGAACGAGGTGGCGTAAGCCTCGTTGGCGGCCAGGACTTCGTCGAGGACGGTCATGATGAGTTCTCCTTGTGTCGTGGGCGGCCGGCCCTGGGAGCGGGGTCCGGCCAGCTCGAGCGGATGGGCCCCGTGATCATACCAACTAAACCCGATCGGGAAACTAGGCAATTAGCCCGGGGCGGGATGGGAACGGCTCCGGCTCGACCGGTTCCGCCGGAGCGCGGTGGGCTGTCGAGAGGGTCAGTCCGGTGAGGTCCCTTCGGGCGACGGGCTCGGTCCGCCGCCCCGCTTGGCCGCCCGCCGCTCGAGAATGTCTTTCCAATTGATGAACGGGAGCACCGACACCGCGGCGAGGAGCACGAGTTGAACGGCGATGGACCACGGTGAACCGAAGATCCGTCCGAGGACATCCCCGAAGTGGCGTTCGGCGAGCGAAGCCGCGGCGAGGTACAGGGAGTAGCTGACGAGGCGTCCGACCAGGAACGCCAGGGTCAGGGGGACGAGTTCCATGTCGAGCAGCCCCGCGGCCACGAAGAGTTGGGCGGACGGCAAAGGAGAGATGGCGAAGAAGGCCAGCGTTGCGATCACGCTGCCCCGGCGATGGAGGAGGGCGTCACTCGCCGCAGCCAGGTTCTCCCGGCGTGTTTCGCTCAGGTGGCCCCGGAAACGACGGGCCCCGCGAGCCAGCAGGTACCGACCGGAGGCCGCGGCGATGGCCCCCAACACCACCAGGGCGACCGCGTTCAGCTGCCAGTTGAGGCGGGCGAAGACCAGGATGGTCCAGGTGGGTGGGCCGAAGGCCGGAAGCAGGTTCACCCCGAGGACGATGAAGAAGAGTGCGACATACTGCATCGGCGTCCAGGGACCCTACCCGCAGGTCCCGGTCGGTGTACGTTTCCCGAGGTGGAGGTCCGGTCGTTGGGGTATCGCACCGACCTCATGGTCCGGGGACTGGCCGGATCGTCGATCATCGAGCGTGGCCGATACATCGTGGTCCGGACGCCGGAGAACCCGTCCTTCCACTGGGGCAACTTCCTCCTGTGGCCGAACCCTCCCGCCGCCGACGATCTGGCCGAGTGGACCGCCAACTTCATCGAGGAGTTCCCCGAAGCCGACCACATGACGTTCGGAATCGACGTCACCGCCATCCCCGAACGACATACGTTCAGGTCACCGGTCGGGCTGGAACCCGATCTCGGTGTGGTGTTGACCGCGAAGCGCCCTCCGACCGCCGTGGACCTGGACGGGCCGGCGACGATCCGACCGCTCCGGTCCGACGAGGACTGGGGAGACGACCTACTCCTCCAGCTGGCCCTGGACGCCGAGCAGGAACCCCTGGCGGTGGGCCACCGCGGCTACCTGGAGCGGAGGACCGACGAAGCCAGGAGGATGGTGGAGGGACGGTGCACCGAGTACTTCGGCGTGTTCACGGATGGCGCCCTGTGCTCGGTGACGGGCATCGCCTCGGACGGGAGGGGAGTGGCTCGCTACCAGAACGTCGGCACGCTTCCCGGCTACCGACGCCGTGGCTTCGCCTCGGCGCTGCTGGCCCGGGCCGGGTCGTTCGCCGTCGACGTGTGGGGGGCGCGACTACTGGTGATCGTGGCCGACCGTGGCGGACCGGCGGCCGGGCTCTACCGTTCCCTCGGCTTCGCCCCGGTCGAGGAGCAGTGGGGGATGTCGGTCCCGGTCCCCTCGTGAACTGGCCATCGGGCCAGCGCCCTCACTGGACTCTGAACATCACCACAGGACATGGCGTGCAGCGCAATGTCACATGGCCAACCTCAATTTGGTCCCGACGCGGGTCCTAGCACGCAGGTCGGCACCCGACAACGTGGCCATCGGCTACGGGCAGGGTTGGACGAGGCACCCGTCCGTCACCAGCTTCGATCGGTGACTCTGTCTGACGATTACCGCAGGTAGATCCGCCTATGTTCAAGAAAATCGAACTTGGGGTATCGTTCGCACACGCAAATCGTGCGGGGAAGCAATTGTGAACATACCGTTACGGGACCACCGGAAAGCGGTTTGTTGATTGCATTTGCGTTACGGTGCGCTGTTACTGGCGGGTAATCGTTGGCACTTCGATCGTGGCCCCTGGGGCCGCAGGAAGACAAGGGTACACGCCATGAAATTTATTGGAAGAGCTCGAAGGATGCTGGGAGTGGGTCTGGCTGTGGTGGCCATGTCCGCCGCCACCCTGGCCCTGGCCCCCGCTTCGGTGAGTGGAGCCGCGTCGAACCCGACGACAGTGACTTTCGCCGAACCACCGCAGGCGCCGCCGAACTACATCTTCCCGTTCATGAGCTTGGCCTTCTTCAGTGTGTATAACAGCCAGACCTTCCAGTACCTGATGTACCGGCCCCTCTACTGGTTCGGTGACGGTGCCACCCCCAACCTCAACATCCCCTTGTCATTGGCGGCGGCGCCGACCTACAACAGCGCCGGCAACACGGTGACGGTCGACCTCGACAACTACAAGTGGTCGAACGGCGAAACGGTGACGGCCGAGAACGTCATGTTCTGGATGAACATGCTCCACGCCGAGAAGGCCAACTGGGCCGGGTACTCCGCAGGGGCCCTTCCCGATGACGTCAAGTCCATCGCCATCAACAACCCCGAGCAGCTGACCTTCACCCTGACCGCGCCGGTGAACAATTACTGGTTCACCTACAACGAGCTGTCGCAGATCACGCCCATGCCCAACGCATGGGACATCACGGCCAAGGGCGGCGCACCCAACTCGGGCGGCTGCGCGGCGGCCCCCTACGGCACGGCCGACAAGCAGTGCAAGGCGGTGTACACCTTCTTGTCCAAGCAGTCCGGCTACGACCCCGCCAACCCGAAGGCAGCCAACAACTCCCTGTCCACCTACGCCACCAGTCCCATCTGGTCGGTCGTGGACGGGCCGTGGAAGCTGTCCAGTTTCGATGCCTCGGGCAACGTGACCTTCGTGCCCAACCCCTCGTACTCCGGTCCGGTGACCGGCAACGTCCAGAAGTTCGTCGAGCTGCCCTTCACCTCGGATTCGGCTGAGTTCAACGCGCTGGTGGGCGGCAAGGTCACGGTTGGCTACCTGCCGACCCAGGACATCACCAAGGGGACCACCAACGCCCTGAAGCCGGGGCCAAACAATCCGCGGCTCTCCAACTTCACCCTCGCGCCGCTCTACGGCTGGGCCATCAACTACTTCCCCTACAACTTCAACTCCACGGGGGATGGCGGCAACGCCGGGCCCATCTTCAAGCAGCTGTACTTCCGACAGGCCGTGCAGCTGCTGGTGGACCAGCCGCTCTACAACAACAAGATCTTCAAGGGCTACTCGGTGGGCACCTACGGTCCCGTACCCAGCCAGCCGGCCAACGCCTTCGTGTCCCAGGAGGTCCAGGACAACCCCTATCCGTACAACCCGGGCAAGGCCGTGACCCTGCTGAAGGACCACGGCTGGAAGGTCGTGCCCAACGGCACCTCCACCTGTCAGTCGCCGGGAACCGGGGCCACGCAGTGCGGCGCCGGCATCGCCAAGGGCGCCAAGCTGGCCTTCAACCTGCAGTATGCGTCGGGTACCACGTCGACCACGGAACTCATGAACGCCGAGAAGTCCTCCTGGGGCCAGGCCGGGATCAACATGAGCCTCTCCCAGGCCTCGTTCAACACCGTCATCGGCAACGCCATCCCCTGCAAGGCCGGCAGCAAGGGCTGCTCGTGGGAGCTGGAGAACTGGGGAGCGGGATGGATCTTCTCGCCGGACTACTACCCGACGGGCGAGTCCATCTTCCAGACCGGGGCGGGGTCGAACTCGGGTAGCTACTCCGACCCGACCAACGACGCCAACATTATCGCCACCAATACCACCCAGACGCCGTTGACCACCTACGAGAACTACCTGGCCGAGCAGCTTCCCGGTGTCTGGCAGCCCAACGCCGGAAACCCGATCTACGAGATCCAGAAGAACCTCCAGGGATTCGAGCCTGCGAGTCCGCTCCAGGGCATCACGCCGGAGAGTTGGAGGATCTAGCCGGCCCATCCGTCTCCGTGCCCAATGCCTCAGGCCATCGACCACGAGCACCCCATGACCGGCGGACACCCGGCTTCGGACCCTACGTCCGGAGCCGGGGGTCCGCTACCACCAATGCCGCGTCCCCCGACAGCGAGGTCGCGTCCTCCTCGTCCGAGGAAGCGCCCCATGCTGCACGACAGCCTCCTGTGACGCACCACCGATGACCAGGTTCCTCCTCCGCCGTGTCGGCCAGGCCCTGATCGTCATCGTCGGTGTCATCCTGATCACGTTCTTCCTGGCTCGGCTCATCCCCGGCGGTGAGGCGAAAGCCGTCCTCGGACCGAAGGCCACCGGCCCCGGGATCGCCCGATTCAACCGTCTGAACGGCCTCGACCTGCCCATCTGGGACCAGTTCTGGCAGTACATCGAGGGGATCTTCGTCCACCTCAACCTGGGCTACTCCTACAAGTACAACCAGGGGGTCCGCCAGGTGATCGGCGAACGCCTGCCGAAGACGCTCACCCTGGTCGGTGCCTCGGTCCTCATCTCCCTCGTGATCGCCATCCCTCTCGGGATCCTTCAGGTGGTACGACGCAACAAGCCCATCGACTACGTGGTGACCAGCAGCTCGTTCTTCTTCTACGCCATGCCCGACTTCCTGCTCGGGACCCTCCTCATCATCTGGTTCGCCTTTGATCTGCACTGGTTCCCGGTCTCTCCCCCCTCGGACGCCTCGGCCTGGGCGGTGTTCACCGATCCCCGGGCCTTCGTCCTCCCCGTGGTGACCCTGGCCGCCACGTCCATCGCCTCGTTCAGCCGGTACATGCGCTCGTCGATGATGGACGCCATGGCCGAGGACTACATCAGAACGGCCCGGGCCAAGGGGGCGGGTAACCGACGGGTGCTCTACGGCCACGCCCTGCGCAACGCCCTGATCCCCATCCTCACCCTGCTCGGGCTCTCCCTGCCCGCCATCGTGAGTGGCGCCCTCATCGTGGAGACCGTCTTCAACTATCCGGGCATGGGCCTGCTCACCGTCCAGTCGGCCTTCAACGACGACATTCCGACCGTTCTGGGGACCACGCTGGTCATCACCGTGGCGACCGTCATCGGCTCCCTGCTGGCCGACATCCTCTACGCCGTGGCCGACCCCCGGATCCGGCTGGGAGGTGAGTGACGTGACCGAACCTGACGGCAGCGATTTCGATCCGGTGTTCAACGATTTCGAGCGGGAGGTGTCACTGCCCATCGGGGACGGGGAGACCATCTCGGTGGGCGAGTTCCTCGGGAGCGACGGCATCCCCGCCGGGGGAGAATCGACCTCCACCGGCGGGATCTTCCGCCAGATGGGCCGAGTGTTCGTCGAGAACAAACTGGCCGTGGTCGGCGTCGGGGTCATCGTGTTCATGGTGCTGTTCTGCTTCGTGGGCCCGCACCTGTACCCCACCAACCAGACCAACGCCGAACTGGTCCTCCAGAACTCCAGCGCCAACCTGCCCCCGGGGAACGGGAATCCCCTGGGTACCGACGGCAGCGGCTACGACATGCTGGGTCGGCTCATGTTCGGCGGCCAGGCCTCCCTCATCGTCGGCTTCGCCTCGGCCCTGGTGGCCACGGTGTTCGGCACGCTGTATGGAGCCGTCTCCGGCTTCTTCGGAAGTTGGCTGGACTCGTTCCTGATGCGGGTCGTCGATGTCTTCTTGTCCATCCCCGTGCTCTTCTTGCTCATTGCCCTGGTCACCATCTACCACCAGTCCGAGGTGCTGCTCATCCTGGTCATCGCGTTCGTGAGCTGGCTCATACCGGCTCGCCTCATCCGTGGGGAGACGCTGTCCCTGCGCAACCGTGAGTACGTCCAGGCGGTACGGGTCATGGGCGGCAGCCGGTCACGCATCATCGGACGGCACATCATTCCCAACTCCATCGGGACCATCGTGGTGTTTGCCACGTTCCAGGTCGCCGACTCGATCCTGTTGCTGGCTGCGCTGGGCTTCGTGGGGCTGGGCGTTCCCGTTCCCCAGACCGACTGGGGCACCATGCTGTCCAATGGCGTGGATGCGGCGGGCAACGGCTACTGGTGGCAGATCTACCCCACCGGCATCTGCATCGTCCTGGTCGTGGTGGCCTTCAACTACGTCGGTGACGCGTTGCGGGACTCGCTCGAGGTGCGCCTGCAGCAGCGTTGATCAGACCGCTCGGCCCGCTCAGGCGGTTCCGGACGCTGCCGAGGAGGAGCCGGCCGCCGACAGGGTGACGGGCGTCTGCAGCGGGAAGTGGCATGCGGCCACGTGACCGCCCCCGAAGTCCGACAGCGGTGGCTCGACCTCGGCACAGACGTCCTGGGCGGCCGGGCACCGGGTGCGGAATCGGCAGCCGGACGGGGGATTGATCGACGACGGGAGCTCGCCTTTCACCGTGGTGTCGGCGCGTGCCTTGGCCCGGGCCGCGTCCACGTCGGCCACCGGGACCGCGTCCAGGAGCCCCTTGGTGTAGTGGTGGACCGGGCGGGCGTAGATCTGGGCCGCCGGCCCCCGCTCCACCAGCTTGCCGAGGTACATCACCCCGATGGTGTCGGCCATGTAGCGAACCACAGCGAGATCGTGGGAGATCATCACGTAGGTGAGCCCGTGCTGGGTCTGGAGGTCCTTCATCAGGTTGAGAATCTGTGCCTGGATGGAGACGTCGAGGGCCGAGACGGGCTCGTCGGCCACGATCATCTTTGGGTCGAGGGCCAGGGCCCGGGCCAGGCCGATGCGCTGGCGCTGGCCGCCAGAGAACTCATGGGGGTACCGGTCGACCGAGTCGCGGCTCAGTCCGACCTCTTCGAGGAGGGAGCGGACCTTGTCGTCCTGCTCGGCGGCCGACCCCACCGAGTGCACCTTCAACGGCTCTCGGATGATGGTGCCGACCCGCATGCGGGGGTCGAGGGAGGCGTAGGGATCCTGGAACATCAGCTGGAGATCCCGACGCCGGGCGCGCAGCGCCCCGGATCCGAGCGTGGACATCTCCACCCCTTCGAAACGGATCGACCCGTCCGTGGCCCTGTCCAGGGTGACCAGGAGCCGGCCCACGGTGGTCTTCCCGCAGCCGGATTCGCCGACCAGGCCGAAAGTCTCACCCTGGCGGATGTCGAAGTTGATGCCCGAGACCGCCTTCACGCTACCCACTTGACGGCGGAACAGGGTGCCCGCCATCACCGGGAACTCTTTGACCAGATCCCGCACCTCGACGATGTGATCAGCGGCGGCGAGCGATGTGGTCCGTGCCGCTTGGGCTGCCGACGTCGCTGACGGGGCCACGGCGGCTGGGGCCAGCACGCGGCCTTTCGGTGCCACCGGGTGGAAGCAGGCATAGCGGTGGACCAGGTCGCCCTGGTCGCCGGTGTCGACCAACGGCGGGTCCTCGTTCCGGCACTGCTCGGTGGCGTACTGGCAGCGGGGAGCGAACCGGCAGTTGGTGATGGTGCGGGACAAGTCCGGAGGCAGGCCCGGAATGGACGCCAGGCGCTCATCCCTGCTCTGGTCCACTTTGGGAACCGAAGCCAGCAGGGCCTCGGAGTAGGGATGCCGGATGCGGTTGAACAGCTCCCCGGTCTCGGCCTCCTCGGCGACCTTGCCGGCGTACATGACGATCACGCGGTCGGTGCGACCGGCAATGACCCCCATGTCGTGGGTGATGAGCAGCACGGCCATGGCCAACCTCTGGCGGAGCTCGTCGATGAGGTCGAGGATCTGGGCCTGGATGGTCACGTCGAGCGCGGTGGTGGGCTCGTCGGCGATCAGCAGCTTGGGCTCGCAGGCCAGGGCCATGGCGATCATCACCCGCTGCCGCAGGCCACCGGACAACTCGTAGGGAAATTGGTCGAGCCGTTCGGCCGGTTGGGGCATCTCCACCAGGCGCAGCACCTCGAGGGCGCGCTGGCGGGCCTCTTGGCGGCTCACGTCACGGTGCAGACGAACCCCTTCGGCGATCTGGCGTCCCACGGTCATGGTCGGGTTGAGCGACGTCATCGGGTCCTGAGGGATGAGCGCCACCTCGTCGCCCCTCACCTTGCGCATCGCCTTCTCCTCGAGTGGGGCCAGGTCGCGACCGAGGAGGGTGACGGAGCCACCGGTCAGGTGGCCGTTGTTGGGCAGGAGCCGCATGATCGACAGCCCCGTGGTGCTCTTCCCGCAGCCGGACTCGCCCACCACGCCGACGCACTCGCCCTCGCCCACCTCGAAGGAGACGTCGTCCACGGCCACCACCGAGTTCGTGCGCATGCGGAACTCGGTACGGAGGTGCTCGACCTGCAGGACCGGCTTCATCGTGCGAGTCTACCCGGCGGCCCCGGACGGCCCGGGGGCAGGTCCGGCCAGGGTGTGCCGACTGCAGCCGGCGGTGCCGGCCGGCCCGAATCCGCCGAGCAGGACGCCTCCGAGTGCTGGCCCGGCCACCGGTCAGACCGCCAGCCCCGCCTGCATCCGTTCGGTGGCCTCCACGTACTCCTCGACCATCGAGAAGACCACGTCCTTGGCCTTGCGCACCGAGGTGGCCCGACCGATGACCTGGCCGCAGGGATTGAAGTTGACGTCCTTGGCCTGCTCGGGATAGCGGTGACCCCGCGACACGGCCTCGATGGCCACCATCATCTGCAGCGGCATGGGCAGCGGATCGGGGGTGTCCTCGGCCTCCCAGGCGTCGGTCCAGTCGTTCTTGAGCATGCGGCACGGCTTGCCGGTGAACGAGCGCGACCGCACCGTGTCGCGGCTGGAGGCGGCCAGGTAGGTCTCCATCTGCTTGGGGGGGATGTCGGCTTCCTCGACGGTCAGCCACAGCGTCCCCGACCACACCCCCTGGGCCCCGAGGGCCAGGGCTGCGGCCATCTGACGCCCACTGCCCACACCCCCGGCGGCCAGGACCGGGATGGGGGCCACGGCGTCGACGACCTCGGGCCAGAGCACGATGCTGCCGACGTCGCCGGTGTGCCCGCCGCCCTCGGACCCCTGGCAGATGATGAAGTCGAGTCCGGCGGCCTTGTGGTTGAGGGCGTGCTTGACCGAACCGGCGAGGGCACCGATCATCAGTCCGGCCCCCTGCACCCGCTCGACCACGTCGGGCGGGGGGGTGCCCAGGGCGTTGGCGATGAGCTTCACGTTGGGATGACGGAGGGCCACCGTGAGCAGACCGGCGGCGTGGGCCGCTGTCCATCCGATCATGCCGTTGGAGTTCCGCTCCTCCTCGGGGATCTCCGGCACGCCGTGATCGGCCAGGATCTTCATGGCGAACTCCTTGTGCTGGGGTGGCACCAGGCCGCGGATCTGGGCCTCCAACTTGTCAGGGTCCATCTCGTCCATGCCCTCGTACTTGGCCGGGATGACGATGTCGACGCCGTAGGGCCGGTCGCCCACGTGCTCGTCGATCCAGGTGAGCTCGACCTCGAGCTGCTCGGGGGTGAAGCCGATGGCTCCCAGCACGCCGATGCCCCCGGCGTTGGTGACGGCGGCGACCACGTCGCGGCAGTGGGTGAAGGCGAAGATGGGGAACTCGATGCCCAGCTTCTGGCGGATCTCGGTATTCATGACAGGACTCCTTGGTCTGCTTGGTCTGCTTGTTCTGCGGATGGGACGGGTTGTGCGGATGGGGCGTTGTGGGACGTTGGCGCCGAACGGGGTCCGGGCGAGTGGGCCGCTTCGGCGGCGGTCGGGGAGAGAAAGGGTGGGCCGGGGTCAGGCCCTGCTGCGTGCACCCGGGTCGTGCGCGTGCCGGCCGCGGCGGGGAGGGGCATCCCGACCAACGCGGCCAGGCCGGCCACGGCGAGTTCGTCGTCGACCGAGCCGGGGTCCAGGCGTCGCTGCATGGCCAGCCCGGTCAGCAGGGCTTTGACCAGCACGGCCAGTGCGTCGGGCTCCGCCACCGGCGCCGCGCCCACGGCCGCCGCCCAACCGGCCAGCTGGTCAGCACTGAAGCGGCGGGCCTCGGTATCGCGATCCCGGAGCACCCGGGCCACCTCGTCGTCCCGGGCGGCCCGCAGCCGGAGCTCCTGTTCGAGCAGCGACCAGCTGCCGGACTGGACCTCGTCGGTGCCGGCCACGTGCTCCCACACCGCGGCCAGCTGTCCTACCGGCGAATCGGTGACCGCCACCTCGGCCAGGAGCACGGTGAGGACCGAGTCCTTCCAGGCGTCGAGCAGCGCCAGGAGGAGGCCCTGCTTGCTGCCGAAGTGGGAGTAGACCGACCCCGAGGTCCTTCCGGCGGCCTCCGCCACCGCGTCGACCGAGACGGCGTCGATGCCCTGCTCGGCGAAGAGCGTGGCCGCCGCGCCCAGGAGGCGTGCCCGTGTCTCGGCCTTCCGCTCCTGTTGGGTCTGCGCCATGGTCCCCCGGCTCGCTGGACAGTGGGCTCGGCCCGCCCGGTGGGGACTGTACTTATATTGGAAGCGTTATGCAACGTGCGGCATCGTTCGGGGCGTCGGGTGCCGACCCGTCGTCGATGGCGCCGGACGCACCGGTCGCCCTGCGGTGGCGGCACGTACAGTGGAGGGCGGAACACCAGGACCCACAGATCGAATCGAGCCGGGGGCAGTCGCGCGTCGGGTGCACCGGGCCGTCACAGGGAGGTACCACCATGGAACCGATGAAGACCGACGTACGCGACAGGCTCTACATCGACGGCCGATGGGTGGCCCCGTCGGGTACCGGCTCGATCGATGTCATCGACTCGACCAACGAGGAGGTCATCGGCACGGTTCCCGAGGGGACGACCGAGGACGTCGACGCGGCGGTCGCCGCGGCCCGCCGGGCCTTCCCGGGGTGGTCGTCGACACCGGTCGAGGAGCGCACGGCGCTCCTGACCAAGGTCAGTGAGGCACTGGGCGCACGAATGGACAGGCTGGCCGATCTCATCACCCACGAGGTGGGGATGCCCTACACGCTCTCCCAGCTGGTGCAGGTGGGCCTCCCCATGGCCAGCTTCGGCTCCATGGCGGCCATCGCCGAGGACTTCACCTGGGAGAAGACGGTCGGGAACTCACTCGTCGTCCGCGAGCCGGTCGGCGTGGTCGGGGCCATCACCCCTTGGAACTACCCCCTCCACCAGATCGCCGCCAAGGTGGCGCCGGCCCTGGCCGCGGGGTGCACCGTGGTCCTCAAGCCCAGTGAGGTGGCGCCGCTGAACGCCTTCGTGCTGGCCGATGTGTTCGACGAGGTGGGGGCCCCTCCCGGCATCCTCAATCTGGTGACCGGATTCGGGCCCGTCGTGGGGGAGGCCATCGCCGCCCATCCCGGCGTGGACATGGTCTCGTTCACCGGGTCGACCCGGGCCGGCCGTCGGGTGGCCGAGGTGGCGTCGGCCACCGTCAAGAGGGTGGCCCTCGAGTTGGGGGGCAAGTCGGCCAACGTCTTGTTGGACGATGCCGACTTCGCCAAGGCCGTGCCCGACGGCGTGGCCAAGTGCTTCGCCAACTCGGGCCAGACCTGTAGCGCCCTGACCCGCATGCTGGTCCCGCGGGACCGCCTGGCCGAAGTCGAGTCCCTGGCCCGTGAGGCGGCCGAGTCCCACGTCCCCGGAGACCCCTTCGAGGCCGGTACCCGGTTGGGCCCGCTCGTCTCGGCCGTGCAACGGGACCGGGTCCGGGGCTACATCGACAAGGGGCTCGGCGAGGGGGCCGAACTGATCACCGGTGGGGCCGAGGCCCCCGACGGGTTGCCTCAAGGGTTCTTCGTGAGGCCCACCGTGTTCTCCTCGGTGACCCCGGACATGACCATCGCCCGCGACGAGATCTTCGGCCCGGTGCTCGTCATCATCCCCTACGACACCGAGGAGGAGGCCATCGAGATCGCCAACGACACGGACTACGGACTGGCCGGTGGCGTGTGGTCCGGTGACGCCGATCGGGCCACCCGGGTGGCCCGCCAGCTCCGCACCGGGCAGGTCGAGGTCAACGGTGGGGGTTTCAACCCCCTGGCCCCCTTCGGCGGCTACAAGCAGTCCGGGAACGGACGTGAGCTCGGGGCCTTCGGACTCGAGGAGTACCTCGAGGTGAAGTCCCTCCAGCGCTAGCCGGGCGGGCTCCGCCGGCCCCGGTACAGCGTCCCGGTCAGAGGCCGAACTGGTCCTCGATCAGTCCGAGGTGGATCTGGGCGGCGTCGGTGTACGTCTTCTCGCCGATGAAGACGTGCTGGGTGCCCGTGTACATGTCACGGAACGCCCGTTCGAGGCGGCTCCCCTCGCGGATGGCCGTGGTCCCGGCGGCCAAGTGGGCCCACTGGACGATCTCACGGCTGGCCTCGGTGGCATAGGTGGCCGCCACCCGCATCCCGGCGCGGAGGTCGGGCGTGAGATCCTCGCCGTTCTTCACCGACTGCTCGGCGTCGGTGAAGGTGGCGAGCACCAGGAGCCGGGCCGCCTTCCACATGGCCCGGTGGTGGGAGAGGTTGCGCTGGAAGGACGCCTTGTGGGCGATGGAGGCCTCCTCGCCCATCCTTACCTTGGTCAGGGCCAGTTCGGTGACGTCGTCGAGCATGGACTTGGCCACACCCAGGGCCCACGACGCATGACCCGCCGCCGTGACCGGCATCAGGCCCATCCGGAAGGCCGGTGACCCGCCCCGCAGAGGGGTGCGGCAGAAGAGCGGGAAGGTTCGGTAGGCGGGGACGAAGCGGTCGGTGACGTTGTAGTCGTAGGAGCCGGTGCCCTTCAGGCCCTGCACGTGCCAGCCGTCGGTGAAGACGATCTCCTCACGCGGGATCACCGCCACCAAGAGGGGGGGCATGCCTTGCTCGTCCGTCACCAGCTCGCCGTCGACCGTGGGCATGAACCCGGCCGCCACGTACTGCGCATGTCCCGTGCCCGAGCCGAAGTTCCAGGCGCCGGTGATGCGGTAGCCACCCTCCACGGTCTCGCCCAGGCCGTTGGGGAAGAACTGCCCGCCGGCGGTCACCCGGTTGTCATGGCGGCGGAAGACCTCGTCGAACCCCTCGTCGGGGAGGTAGGCGGCACAGGCCGCCGCAGACGGCAGGTTGGCGATGCCGATCCAGCCGAGTGAGCCGTCCTGCCAGGCCAGTTCGATCCACGTGTCGATCATCTCGGCGAAGGACGGTTCGCACCCCCCGGCCTCGGTGGGGTTGCTCCACTGCATGAGCCCGCTGGCCCAGAGGGCGTCCACCGTGGGCGGGTTGAGTGTGCGGAGCCGCTCGGAGTCGGCCGACTGCTCGGCCACCACCGGGCGGAGGGTCCGGGCCGCTTCGGGCCCGTTGACGGTCACTGTGGCCATGGTGCTTCCCCCTGGTCGTCAGACAAGGAGCGAACGTAGGGGTCGCCCCGCCGTCCGGTCAAGGCGGCGCCGGTCGCGTGGGATCAGGCGGGGGCCGGCCCGGGCGGGATGTTCGCCAGCATGTGGTGGCTCACGTCGCCCACCAGGTCGATCAGGTAGCGACGCTCGGCGAAGTGCCAGGTGCCCCCGGTTCGTGTGAACCGGTCATGGTAGCGACCGGCCAGGATCGGCTGGAGCGCGAGGCCAGGGACGGCCTGGAGGACCGTCCAGTAGGTCCGGGCCGTGGCCTCGCCGGCCTCCTCGTCGATGTCGAGGATGAGATTGGTGGTGACGTGCTTGGTGCCGGGTGTCCCGTCCGGATAGCGGCGGGTGGTGGAGGTGAACATGGCCAGGATGGCGTCCCGCCCGGTCATCAGTCGGACCGCCCCGCCGTCACCGATCGCGCCGTCTCCCACGGCCGCAGCACCGAGGAGGTCGGCGACGCCGTCGAAGTCGCCCAGGTCGATCAGCTCGGCGTAGCGGGCGATCAGGTTGCCGATGGCGATGGCGCTGCCGGTCACGGGTGGCTCCTCCTCACCCGAAGCTGAGGTCGGCGTCGTCCCAGTAGGCGTGCACCGACCGGAAGCGCCCGTCGTCGTCCACGGCGAAGACCTCGATCCCGTCGATGTGCATGGTGGTGCCCCCGCTCTCCACGGCGATGGCGAAGTCGATGGCCACGTGGTCGCCACAGGAGTGCACGGCCCGGGCCTCGAACGTCCAGGCGTCGCTGGCGGCGATCCCGTTCTCGAAGAAGGTGGTGATGGCGGCGCGCCCGAGGTTGGGCGGATTGGACACCGGATCGGCGTGGACGGCGTCCTCGGTGAAGCGCTCGGCGATGGCGCGGGGGTCTCTCGCATTGATCGCCTCGACGTAGCCGACGATGCGCTCCCGCAATTCGTCCCCGGTCAGCACCGTGGTCAGGCTCCGGTGGCGTGCACGCCACCGTCGACATGGATGATCTCACCGGTGGTCATGGGCAACAGGTCCGAGAAGAGCGCGACGCAGGCCCGAGCCACCACGTCGGTGTCGAGGACGTCCCAGCCCAGGGGGGCCCGGTCCGCCCAGGTGTCCTCGAAGGTGGCGAAGCCGGGGATGGACTTGGCGGCCAGGGTCTTCACCGGTCCCGCCGCCACCAGGTTCATCCGGATGCGGTCGGGTCCGAGATCCCGGGCCATGTACCGCGAGAGCGACTCCAGGGCCGCCTTGGACACGCCCATCCAGTCGTACGAGGGCCAGGCCACGGTGGCGTCGAAATCGAGACCGACCACCGATGCCCCGGCACCTCCGCCGGCTCCGGCGGCGGCCAGGAGGGGACGGAACGCCTCCACCAGGGCCTTCAGCGAGTAGGCGGACACGTGCAGGGCGATCTGCACCTCGTCCCAGCCGGCCTGGAAGATGTCGCCACCCAGGCATTCGGGCGGGGCGAAGCCGATGGCGTGGAGCATGCCGTCCATCCGGTCCCAGCGCTCGCCCAAGGCGGTGGCCGCCGCCGTCAGCTGGGCCGGTTCGGTCACATCGATCTCGAGCACCTCGGCCTCGTCGGGCAGCTTCCTGGCCGTGCGCCGGGTCAGCGAGAGGCCCCGTCCGGCGCCCGAGAGGACGACCTCGGCACCTTCGCCCTGAGCCTGGCGGGCCACGGCGAACGCCAGGGAGGCGTCGGTCAGCACGCCGGTGACCAAGATCCGTTTACCCTCGAGCAGTCCCATCAGCGAGTCAGGTTATCGTCATGGCCCCGCCCCGCCGTGACGGGTCGGTGTGGAAGGGTTAGGAACATGCGAGTCGGAATTCTGGGAGGCACCGGCCCGGCCGGGCGTGGTCTGGCGGTGCGTCTGGCCGCCACCGGGGTCGAGGTGGTCATCGGGTCGAGGGACGCGGAGCGGGCCGAAGGCGTCGCCCTCGGCCTGGTCGAGGCGTGGCCCGAGCACGATCTGGCCATCACCGGGGCCTCGAACGAGTCGACGGCGGACTCGGACCTTGTGGTGGTCGCCACCCCCTGGGACAGCGCCATCGCCACGGTGAAGCCTCTGGCTCCGGCCCTCGAGGGCAAGGTGGTGATCTCGATGGCCAACGCGCTGGCCAAGGAGGGTCGTGAGTTCCTGGCTCTCGTCCCGCCCCGGGGTTCGGTGGCCGCCTCCATCCAGGCTGTGCTGCCGCGGTCGTTGGTGTCGGCCTCCTTCCATCATCTGCCGGCCTCGGAGATGGAGAAGCTCACCACGCCGCTCACGGCCGACGTCCTGGTCTGTTCCGACCATCCCGAGGCCAGCAAGGCCACCGTGGCCCTGGTGGACCGGATCGACGGACTGCGGGGGGTAGATGCGGGCAGCCTGGCCCAGGCCGCGCCCATCGAGGCCTTCACCGCCGTGCTGATCACCGTGAACATCCGCCACAAGGTGCATGCCGCCGTGCAACTGGCCGGCTACGGCGACCACTGATGAGGGTGGGGGGCTGACCGGTGGCCGGTGAGGAGGGGGGCGCGGCGGCGCCGCCAGCGGCGGTGCAGTTGTATGACACGGCGAGAGAGGCCCTCGCCCCCCTCGAGGTGGGCCCGGTGGTCACCCTGTACTCGTGTGGGATCACGCCCTATGACTCGGCCCATCTGGGTCACGCCCAGGTCTATCTGACCTTCGACATCCTCCAGCGCCGCCTGCGCGACCTCGGTCACGAAACCCGCTGTGTGCGCAATGTGACCGACGTCGACGACGACATCCTGCGCAAGGCCCGGGAACTGGGCGTCCATTACCTCGATCTGGCTGCCGAGGAGATCGCCCGCTTCGACTCGGACATGGCCGCCCTCGGGCTCATCCCGGCGTGGTCGGAACCCCGAGCCACCTCGGCCATCGCCGAGATCCTCACCCTCATCGGGGCCGTCTTGGATTCGGGCCGGGCCTACCGGTCGGGCGGCGCCGTCTACTTCGACGTCACGACGTTCGACCGCTTCGGCTCGGTGAGCCACTTCGACCCCGAGACCATGCTGGCCATGGCGGCCGAGCACGGGGGTAAGCCCGACGATCCCCACAAGCGGCACCCGCTCGACTTTGTCCTCTGGCAGCCGTCGCTGCCCGACGAGCCCTCGTGGGAGTCGCGTTGGGGCCCGGGTCGGCCCGGGTGGCACATCGAGTGCTCGGCGCTGGCCCTCCGAGAGCTCGGGGAGACCATCGACGTCCACGGGGGAGGACGCGACCTGGTCTTCCCGCACCACGAGTGCGAGACGGCCCAGTCCGAGTCGGTCACCGGCCGACCCTTCGTCCGGCACTGGCTCCACGTCGGCCTGGTCGGGTTGGACGGCACGAAGATGTCGAAGTCACTGGGCAACCTGGTGTTCGTGGGCGACCTCCTGAAGGAGTGGGAGCCGTCGGTCCTCCGCCTGGCCCTCTTGGACCACCACTACCGGTTCGATTGGGAGTGGGGTGACGAGGATATGCCCCGAGCCGCCCGTCGACTGGAGGCGTGGCGGGCCGTGACGGCCACGTCGGGGCCCGACGAGGGGGGCCTCGGGCGCGTCCGGACCCGACTCGACGACGATCTAGACACGCCGGGGGCCCTGGCCGCCCTCGACGACGAGGCGGCCAACGGGCGCCCCGTGGTCCAAGGGGCGCGTCTGCTGGGCATTACCCTGTAGTCCGAAGCGACCGGTGGCCGGCGTGCATGAGCCTCCCGTCCATCCGCTCCGATGGCGCCCCGGCTCCGCTGGACAGCCCATCATCACGCCCGCAACCCGATGGAGAGACCACCCATGCCAGCCGTCACCGTCCGACTCCCCGATGGCTCGACGAAGGAGTTCGAAGCCGGAACCACGGCGATCCAGTTCGCTGAGTCGATCGGCCCCCGCCTGGCCCGCGCCGCCGTGGCCGCCTCGTTCGACGGTGTCGAGGTGGACCTCGACACCCCGCTGGCCGACGGTGCCGAGGTGCGGGTGATCACCGCCGAATCCGACGCCGGTCGCGCCGTGCTCCGCCACTCCACCGCCCACGTCCTGGCCCAGGCCGTCCTGCGGTTGTGGCCCGGCGCCCACTTCGCCATCGGCCCGGTGATCGAAGACGGCTTCTACTACGACTTCGAACTTCCCGGGGGGGCCCATTTCAGCGATGAGGACCTCGAGCGGATCGCCGCCACCATGCGCGAGATCATGGCCGAGGACCAGCCGTTCATCCGGCACGAGCACTCCATCGAGGAAGGGATGGCCCTCTTCGAGGACCAGCCGTTCAAGCGGGAGATCATCGAGGCCGTCGGCGCCGGGCACGACGAGGTGGACGCCCCCGCAGAGGGAGGTGACGACGCCGTGGTCTCGACCTACTGGAACGCACCCACGTTCACCGACCTGTGCCGGGGTCCCCATGTCCCCTCCACCAGCCGGCTCGGCCATTTCGCCCTGATGCGGGTAGCCGGGGCGTACTGGCGAGGCGACGAGAAACGCCAGCAGCTCCAGCGGATCTACGGCACGGCGTGGGAGTCGGACAAGGCCGTGGCCGACCACCTGCACCGGCTGGAGGAGGCCGAGCGCCGAGACCACCGCAAGCTCGGCGCCGAGCTCGACCTCTTCTCCTTCCCCGAGGAGATCGGCTCGGGGCTGGCCGTGTTCCATCCCAAGGGCGGGACCATCAGACGGCTGATGGAGGACTACTCGTACCAGCGGCACAAGGCGGCCGGCTACGAGTTCGTCACCACGCCCCACATCACCAAGGCCGAGCTGTTCGAGACCTCGGGGCACCTCGACTGGTTCGCCGACGGGATGTTCCCGCCCATGGAGCTCGACGGCGGGCAGCAGTACTACCTGAAGCCGATGAACTGCCCGTTCCACGTGCTCATCTACAAGAGCAGTCAGCGGTCCTACCGGGAGCTCCCGCTGCGTCTGTTCGAGTTCGGAACCGTGTACCGCTACGAGAAGTCCGGCGTGGTGCACGGCCTCACCCGGGTGCGGGGCATGACCCAGGACGACGCCCACATCTTCTGCACCCGTGACCAGATGGCCGGTGAGCTCCACAGCACGCTGACCTTCGTCCTCTCCCTCCTCCGCGACTTCGGGCTCGAGGACTTCTTTCTGGAGCTGTCGACCCGTCCCGAGGGGAAGGCGGTCGGCACACCGCAGGAGTGGGAGGAGGCCACCGAGACCCTCCGCACCACCGCGCTGGCCATGGACCTCGACCTGGTGCTGGACGAGGGGGGAGGTGCCTTCTACGGGCCCAAGATCTCCGTCCAGGCCCGCGACGCCATCGGCCGCACCCACCAGATGTCCACCATCCAGCTGGACTTCCAGACCCCCCAACGGTTCGACGCCGAGTACATCGGCGCCGACAACGCCCGGCACCGGCCCATCATGATCCACCGGGCCCTCTTCGGATCGGTGGAGCGCTTCTTCGCCATCCTCCTCGAGCACTACGCCGGCGCCCTCCCCACCTGGATGGCCCCCGAGCAGGTCCGGGTCCTCGGGGTGCGCGACGACCACGAGGACTACGCCCACAAAGTGGCCGACCGGCTGCGGGCCGTCGGGGTGCGGGTCGACGTGGCCCCGGCCAACGAACCCCTCGCCGCCCGGATCCGGCGGGCCAAGCTCCTCAAGATCCCCTACATCCTGGTCGTGGGGGACGAGGACGTGTCGGCCGGCACCGTCGGCGTGAATCGCCGGGGGAGTGACCGGCCTGAGCGTGGGGTGGCGCTGACCGATTTCACCGAACAGCTGGAGTCCGAGATCGCCGAGCGACGGCTCCCTGAAGCCACCCCGTGAGTCTCGACCACCTCTGGGCCGGCTGGCGGAGCGAGTACGTCACCTCGGCCGGCGCGGTCCAGGCGCCGTCGGACGAACCGGCGCCGCCCCGCGCCGACGACCCCGCCCACTGCGTATTCTGCCGGATCGGGGCCAGCGGCCCTCCCTCGGCCGACAACGGTGTCCTCTGGCGGGGTTCGACCACCTATGCCGTGCTCAACGCCTACCCCTATGCCAGCGGCCACCTCATGGTCCTGCCCCTGCGCCACGTGGCCTCCCTCGGCGACCTCACCGACGAGGAGGCCGACGAGTTGTGGTCGACGGCCCGCCGCGGCGTGGCCGCCCTGGAGGCGGGCCTTGGCCCCGAGGGGATCAACATCGGGGCCAACCTGGGCCGGGCGGCCGGCGCCGGCCTCCCCCGGCACCTCCACCTCCATGCCGTGCCCCGATGGCTGGGGGACACCAACTTCATGACGGCCGTGGGCGGCACCCGGGTGCTGCCCGAGACGCTGGCCGTCACCTGGGAGCGGCTTCACGGGGTGTGGCCGGCGTAACCGTCGCGGCCGGGGGGTCGGGACCGGAATCGAACGTCGTGCGGTGGTGTTCTGCAGGTGACGATCGAGATGCGGTCGGGACGGGCCTCACGCAGTCGAACGGTCGAGAAGGGAAGCAGTCATGGAGATCAAAGAACTCGGACATCTGGTGCTCTACGTGAAGAACGTCGAGCGTTCGGCCGCCTTCTACCGGGACGTCTTGGGCTGGGACGTCGCCTTCCCGACCACGCTGGGCATCCCGGCAGCGGCCTTCTCCTCGGGCCGGACCCACCACGAACTGCTCCTGATCGAGGTGGGGGAGGGTGCGACACCCCAGCCGAGAGGTCGCCACCTGGGCCTTTACCATTTCGGACTGAAGGTCGGGGACACCGACGAGGAGTTGAAGGAGGCCGTGGCCCGTCTCGAGGAGGCCGGGGTGCCCATCGTGGGCTCGAGCGACCACACGGTCACCCACAGCCTCTACATCCTCGATCCAGACGGCAACGAGATCGAGTTGTACATCGACGTAGCCGGGGTGGACTGGAAGTCCGACCCCGAGTTGATCATGGCCCCGGTCAAGCCGCTGGCCCTGTGAGCGGCTGACCGGGGAGCCAGGTCACTCCCGGGCCGGTCCGCCCGCGCCCGTCAGGTGTCCACCGGACCGGGTGACCGCCCCCGAGCAGGGGATCCCCTGCTCACTCCAGCTAGCAGATGGTAGGGTGGAGCGACCATTCTGGAGGATCCGTATGTTCGACGGACGATGGCGCGACGCAGTTGACCGGAGTACCGGTCCCGTCGGCCACAAGCTGCAACGCATGGGCGTAACTGCCGACATGCTGACCGCCACCGGGCTGATCTCGGCGACGGCGACGGCGGTGTCCGTGGCCACGGGTCACCTGCACCTGGCCATCGTGCTGCTCATCCTGACCGGGCTCCACGACCTGCTGGACGGACCGGTGGCCAAGGCCTCGGGGACGTCCTCGGTGCGGGGGGCCTTCTTCGACTCGGTGACCGACCGCGTCTCGGACGCCCTCATCCTCGGCGGCGTGGCCTGGTACCTGGTCTCGACCCACCCGGGCCATCTGGTCCTGCTGCCCTTCGCCGTGCTCGGGGCCACCTCGCTCGTGTCCTACCAGCGGGCCAAGGCCGAGTCGCTCGGCATCTCGGCCAAGGGCGGCTTGATGGAGCGCGCCGAGCGGATGATCCTGTTGGGCATCGGCTTTCTGGCCCCGTCGTTCCTGGTTCCCGTGCTCTGGGTCATGCTCGGCCTGACCATGGCCACGGCTGTCGGACGGTTCGTCAAGGTCTGGCGACTGGCCGAGGCGCCGGTGCCGGTAACCACACCCCGTCGTCAGCGGCGCAGTCGCACCACCGTCCGTTCCCGGGCCCGGAAGTCGTCGACCACGCCGTCGCGTTGGCGGGCCCGTCGTCAGGGCGAGCTGGCCAGCCGGTCCGGGCGGACCTGGCGCGCCCGACAGGCCCGGCAGGGCCCTCGGCAGCGCACCGGTCGGCGTCACACCTGAGTCGGACCGACAGAGAATTCATCGGGGACGAGGGCTCGTGAACCAGGGAACGGTGGTGTTTCGGACGTACACCACGCTGGCCCGCTGTCTGGCTGCGCTCCCCGAGCCGGTGGCGCTCAGCCTGGCCAACCGGGTCGGCGACGTGCTGTTCTCGGTGCGCACGGACCAGCGCCGGATGGTCACGGCCAACCTGCGTCGTGTGCTCGATGCCGGGGAGGATGACGGGGCCCTGTTGGACCGGTGGGCCCACCGGTCCTTCCGGTCCTACGCCCGGTACTGGGTCGAAGGGGCCCGGTTGGGTCGCACCTCACCGGCCGAGGTGGAGGCCAGGACCTTCGTCCAGGGCTTGGAGTACCTCGCCGACGGCGTCGCCTCCGGCGAAGGGGTGATCATGGCCCTGCCCCACATCGGGAGCTGGGAGTTCGGTGGCGCCTTCCTGGCCACGCAGAACCTGCCCATGACCTCGGTGGCTGAGCGCCTCGAGCCTCCCGAGCTGTTCGAGTTCTTCGTGGAGCAGCGGGCGGCCATGGGACTGACCATCGTCCCCCTCGACGCGTCGTCGGGCGGCTCGGTCATGGCGACGCTCCGCGCCGGCGGTCTGGTCGGCCTGTTGTGCGACCGCGACGTGGCCGGCAACGGCATCGAGGTGGAGTTCTTCGGCGAGACGACGACCATGCCGGCCGGACCCGCCACCCTGGCCCTCCGCACCGGGGCCCGCCTGGTGACCGGGGCGGTCTACAGCGGGCCCGGTCCCGATCACCGGGCCCTCGTGGAGCCACCGCTCGACACCACACGCCAGGGAACCCTCCGCGCCGACGTGGCCCGCCTCACCCAGGAGATCGCCACGCGTTTCGAGGGCCTCATCCGGCGTGCCCCTGAGCAGTGGCACGTCTTCCAGCCGCTGTGGCTGGCCGATCGTCCCGGTGCTGCGGCATGACCAAGTTCGAGAGCCACTCCCTCTCCGGTGACGCCGAATTCGCCGTCTCGGGAGCCCCATCGCCGGCGGAACGAACAGCTCCCGATCCGGTCGGGCCGTCGGACAACGGCCGGGCCGGCGTGCGCTCGGCCACGGCCGACAACGGCCGCGCCCGTTCCGTCCTCGAGCCGATCTTCCACTCCCTCATCGAGCACGAGTACGACGTGGTGGCCGTGGTCGACGCCGATGGCCGGTTCATCTTCGTGAGCTCGTCGGCGGAGCGGCTGTTCGGATTCGACATCGGCGACGCCGTGGGTCGGGACGCCTTCGCCCTGTTCGACCCGGCCAGTCTCGGGGCCGTGCGGAACCTCTTCACCGATCTGGTGACCCGGCGGCGGTTGTCGGTCTCACTCGAGATGCAGACGGTCCGGGCCGATGGGACCCCTGTCGATCTCGACGTGGTGGCGGTGAATCATCTGTCCGATCCCATCGGCGGCATCGTGGTGAACATCCGCGACATCACCGGGCGCAAACAGCTTGAGCAGCGGGTCCTGGAAGAGGACCACCGCCAGACGACCGTCATCGACTCCCTGGCCGACGGGGTGCTCATGGTCGACGCCGCCGGGACCGTCGTGCGGGTCAACGAGTCCTTCGAAGTGATGTTCGAGGCCCCCCGGATCCGCGTGGTCGGGCGACGCCTGGAGACCGTGCTGGCCCAGGGCGAGGCCGACGGGACCGTGCTCGTCGACGTCAACGGCGAGGAGGTGGCGGCGGCCGACCACCCGGTGCTGGTCGGTCTGCGTCACGGCCGGCGCGCCGTCGGCGTGGTCCTCGGTGTCCTGCGCCAGGACCACCGGCCTATGTGGGTCCGGATCAACATCCAGCCCATGGTCGGCACCGGTGGCCGCATCACCGGGGCGGTGGCCTCATTCAGCGACATCACCGCCGCCCGACAGGCCGCCGCCGAACTCCGACGCGAGGAGCAGTTCCTCCAGGTGCTGTTGGACACCCTCGAGGAGGGCATCGTGGCCTGCGATGCCGAGGGACGCATCACCGTCTTCAATCCGGCCGCCCGCCGGCTCCACGGGCTGTCCGAGGAGTCCGATCCCATCGGGACCGTCCCCTCCGACCAAGGGCTGCTCGGGGCCGAGGGATCCCCGATGGACCAGCGGGAGGATCCGTTGCTCCGGGCCATGTCCGGTGAACAGCTGCGAGACGTGGAGATCGTCCTGGCCTCGGAGGCCGGGGATCACCGCAAGGTCAGTGTCAACGGTCAGGCCCTGGTGGACGACGACGGTTGGATGCTCGGTGCCGTGGTGGCCATGCACGATGTCACCGAGCAGAAGCGCAACGAGGAGCGGCTGGCCGAGCTGGCCCTCCACGATCCCCTGACCGGGCTGGCCAACCGGACCTTGCTGGCCGAGCGGCTCCAGCAGGCCATCGACGGCCTGGCCCGTTCCGTCGAGGCGGCGTCGGCCGCCGGTCTCGGTGACGGGCAGCACGGGGTCGCCGTCTTCCTGTTGGACCTTGACGAGTTCAAGGAGATCAACGACGGGCTCGGCCACGATGTGGGCGACGACATGTTGATCGCCGTAGCCCGACGCCTGTCCGCCCTGGTCCGACCCTCGGACACCGTGGCCCGACTGGGCGGTGACGAGTTCGTGGTGGTGTGCGACATCGAGAGTGGCGAAGAGGAGATGCTCCTCATCAACGAGCGGATCTCCTCGGCCCTGGCCCGGCCCTACCGGATCGACGGGCGCACCCTGTCCGTGCTGGCGTCCGTGGGGGGTGTCTTCGTGGACAATCCTGACACGGACCCGTCCAAGCTCCTCAGCCGGGCCGATGACGCCATGTACGGGGTCAAGTGGAGCCGGCGCCGGGAGCGCCGCTCCGCGGCCGACTGACCACCCGGTGGCATCGAGCGGCCCACTGGCGTCCCCGACGCGCACCGTCGCCCTGGTCTGTCCCTACAGCCTCTCCCGGCCGGGTGGGGTCCAGGGCCAGGTGGTGGGCCTGTCCCGCGCCCTCGAGGCCCGGGGTCACCACGTCACGGTGTTCGCCCCCCTGGACGGGCCCGGTGACGCCCCTTCCGGGGTCCGCCTGGAGGTCACCGGGCGATCGACGGCGCTGCCGGCCAACGGTTCGGTGGCTCCGGTGACCCTCTCGGTTCCCGCCGTCGTGCGCGCCCTGCACACCCTGCGCACCGGTGGGTTCGACGTGGTGCACGTCCACGAGCCGTTCGCCCCGGGTGTCCCGATCGGGCTGCTGGTGGGACGGGGACTTCCCCCCTTGGTGGTCACGTTCCACCGCAGCGGGTCCAGTCCGTTCTACAACGCCCTCGGTCCCCTCACCCGCCGGCTGGCCCGGCGCTTCGCCGTCCGGTGCGCGGTGTCCCCCGCGGCCCGGGCCACCGCGGCCAAGGCCCTCGGTGGGGAGTACGACATCGGCTTCAACGGCGTGGAGATCGACCGGTTCCTCGGTGTCGACCCCTGGCCCCAGACCGGTCCGACGATCCTCTTCCTCGGGCGCCATGAGGAGCGCAAGGGCCTCGGCGTCCTGTTGTCCGCCTTCGACCGCCTGCGGCGGTGGCCCACCGGCTCGGACCCCGACGGGGCCGGGCCGACGCTGTGGGTGGCCGGTGACGGACCCAGGACCGAGGCCCTCCGACAGCGCCACCCCGGAGCCGCCGACCTCCAGTGGCTCGGCGTCCTGTCCGAGGAGGAGAAGATCCGCCGACTGGTGGCCGCCGATGTGGTGGCCGCGCCCTCGCTCGGTGGGGAGTCCTTCGGCATGGTGCTGGTCGAGGCCATGGCCGCCCGGGCCGTGGTGGTGGCCAGCGATATCGACGGGTATCGGGAGGCGGCCGGCGGGCATGCCGTCCTGCTCCCTCCCGGCGATGTCGACGCCCTGGCCGACGCCCTGGCCGGGGTGTTGGCCCCCCGCGGGGCCGGGGAGGGTCACCCGGTGGCCGGAACCGAACCGGAGCGGACGGGTCCGGGGAGCCCGGCCTGGCTCGATGATGCCTGGGCGTGGGCCTCCCACTGGTCGATGGGCCGGCTGGCCGAGTGGTACGAGTCCCGCTACGAGACCGCCGTGGTCCGGACCGGGCCCTGAGCGGTCCTACACTGCTTCGACCATGGCTCCTCCCGAACAGAACGGCCCCGACGGCTCCGCCGGGGGCTCCGGTCCGAGCGGCGGGCGACCCGGAGGCGACGGGCGCACCACCGGAGGTGGTGGCGGCTCGTCCAGCAGGAATCGCAGCCGGAACCGCAATCGCAGCCGGTCCGGCTCGTCGGGCAACAGCGGCACTCGCGGCCGTTCGGGGGGCGGTGGGTCAGGGGGCTCGGGGGGTTCCGGAGGCGGGTCGGGCGGCGGCGGCGGGGGACGCGGCGGCTCAGGAGGCAACCGGTCCCGAAGCGGCGGGGGAGGAGGCCGCGACTCGTCCGGGAACCGCCAATCGGCCCGCTCGGGTCCGGCGCGCTCGGGGGGTCAGCGCCAGGGATCCGGGGGAGGGGGTCGGGCGATCTCGCCGGCCGTCGCGGCCCCGCTGGTCGCCACCGTGGATCGGGGTGCCGAGGGAGGCGACGAGGCCGCCGCCATCCGGTCCAACCATCGTCGGGCCGTGCGCCTGTGCCTGGTACCTGGACTGGTGCTCGGTGTGGTCGTCGGCGTGGTTCTCTCGGCCGTGGGCCTCCCCGTGTACCTCGCCGCCGCGGTGTTCGTGGTGGTGGCGACCGCGGTGATGCTGGCCCTCTGGCAGCGCGCTCCTGGGGCCGTGCTCCGGTCCGTCGGCGCTCGTCCCAGTCGGGAGGGCGATCGGCCTCGCCTGCACAATCTGGTGGACGGCCTGTGCGCCACCATGGGACTTCCTCAGCCGGCCATCTGCGTGGTCGACAGCCCTGTGCCCAACGCCATGGCGGTGGGACGGGATCCCCGCAGCGCCACGCTCGTCGTGACGTCGGCCCTCGACCACTCGCTCACCCTGGTGGAGTTGGAAGGGGTGCTGGCCCACGAGCTGGTCCACATCAAGCGCCACGACACGGTGCTGGCCACGGTGGCGGTGAGCGCATCAGCTCCTTTGTCGCTGCTCATCGGCTTGCCCCGCGCCACCGAACGCATCCATTCGCTCCTGGGGACCGGACGCGAGTTCGACGCCGATCAGCGGGCTGCCGCCGTGGTCCGGTACCCGCCCGGCATCGGCTCCGCCCTGGCTTCGATGCTCGAAGGCCCGGCACGGGCCGGGCCCTGGCCCCCCGGACGGGGGAGGACGGCGGCGCTGACCCGTTGGCTGTGGATCGACCCCATGGTCGGCGTACCGTCCACCGTGTCGATGGAGGGGAACCTCGACGACACCCGTGTGCGGGCCGCCGCCCAGGCCCTCTACTGACGGCCCGGCCCACCGGGGTCAGGGCCGCGGTGGCCGGCGAGACCTCCGGCGGTGGTCAGCGGTCCGGGACGGTCCGGTCACTCCGGCCCGCCACACTCCTCGGTGTCGTCGTCGTGACTGAGGGACCACTCGGCGCCGCTGTCGTAGAGATGGTCGCGTAGTCGACGCAGGAGTGCGGCCAGGGTCTCTTCCTCGCCCGGGGTGAACAGGTCGCTCAGGACCTCGTCGATGTGAGCGATGTGGTTGGGGATGGCGCGGTCCATCAAGGCCCTCCCGGTGGAGGTCAGGACGGCGAACGATCCCCGTCGATCCTCGGGGCAGACCCGACGATCCACGAGACCTTGGTCCTGGAGACGGTCGACCGACCGGGTCAGACCGCTCGGGGTGAGGGAGGTCTGGGCTGCCAGCTCGCTCATCCTGAGCTCCGATCCCGGGCTACGGGCCAGCCGGATGAGGACATCGAAGGACTGATTCGACAGCGACTGCTCCTCTTCCATCCGCCGCTGGAAGACCCGTCGCAGCCCGGCGGCCGATTCCATCAGGAGCCCGACGGTGGTGAGTCGCTCGTCGTCGAAGACCGGTGGTTTGCCCATGCGTCCCATCCTACAAGTTCCGACGTAGTAGTTGCGAACGCAAATACATGTGGTATAGTTGTTTGTACAAACATATTCGGCGCACGAGGCGCTCGAAGCTCGACAACCCAAGGAGTGGCCATGTCCCCAGATGTAGAGGTAACCAGTCGGACGGTGAACGGGGCGGAGTACCCGGCCGTGGGTACGTACGCCCTCGACACCATGCACACCACGCTCGGATTCACGGTCCGCCACATGGCCGTGTCCAAGGTCCGCGGCGCCTTCAACACCTTCGAGGGCACCCTCGAGCTGGCGGAGAATCCCGAGGACTCCAAGGTCTCGGTGACCATCCAGGCCGGCAGTGTCGACACCCGTGACGAGAACCGGGACAACCATCTGCGGACCAACGACTTCTTCGACGTGGAGAACCACCCGACGTGGACTTTCGTGAGCACCGCCATCAAGCCCGAGGGTGCGACCGAGTGGAAGGTCGAGGGCGACCTCACCATCCGCGGCGTGACCAAGCCGGTGACCCTGGACGCCACGCTCGAGGGCGTGGTGAAGGATCCCTACGGCATGCACCGGGTGGGCTTCAGTGCCAAGACCACCATCAACCGTGAGGACTTCGGCGTGGCTTTCGGCGCCGTCATGGAGGCCGGCGGCCTGGTGGTGGCGAAGAAGGTCGACATCGAGATCGAGGCCGAGGCGACGCTGCAGGCGTAGTCACGAACCGACGACCGGATCGGCAACGACGACGACCGCCCCTTCGGGGGTGGTCGTCGTCGCGTCCGGACCACCCCGTCGTGCCCACGGCCCCGGTGCCGGTGCGGGCGGCCGTCACGGACGGCGGGAGTAGAATGGGCCCCATGGCCGATACCCCGAGCGACCCCCGCACCAGCGCAGACAGCCGTCCCACCGGGACCTTCACCGTCAAGCGGGGTCTGGCCGAGATGCTCCGCGGTGGCGTCATCATGGACGTGGTCGACGCCGAACAGGCCAAGGTGGCCGAGGATGCCGGGGCCGTGGCCGTGATGGCCCTGGAGCGCGTGCCCTCGGACATCCGTCGTGACGGGGGGGTGGCCCGGATGAGCGACCCGGCCCTCATCGAGGGGATCAAGGCCGCCGTGACCGTACCCGTGATGGCCAAGGCCCGCATCGGCCACTTCGCCGAGGCCCAGGTCCTGGCGGCGCTGGGCGTGGACTACATCGACGAGAGCGAGGTCTTGACGCCGGCCGACGAGGCCCACCACATCGACAAGTGGGGCTATGAGATCCCCTTCGTCTGCGGTGCCACCAACCTGGGCGAGGCCCTGCGCCGGATCTCGGAGGGCGCCGCCATGATCCGCTCCAAGGGGGAGGCGGGTACCGGCAACATCGTCGAGGCCGTCAGGCATCTCCGTTCGATCCTCGGGGACATCCGGCGGGTGACCGAGGCGGACCCGGCCGAGCAGTACGGGTGGGCGAAGCAGCTGGTGGCGCCCATCGGGCTGGTCCAGGAGATCGCCACCACCGGGCGCCTGCCCGTGCCCTTGTTCTGTGCCGGGGGCATCGCCACCCCCGCCGACGCCTCGCTCGTCATGCAACTCGGCGCCGAGGCGGTCTTCGTGGGATCGGGCATCTTC
This sequence comes from uncultured Acidimicrobiaceae bacterium, assembly GCA_963738545.1. Taxonomy (GTDB): domain Bacteria; phylum Actinomycetota; class Acidimicrobiia; order Acidimicrobiales; family RAAP-2; genus Bog-756. The sequence continues at coordinate 842,047 of CAVTXA010000009.1, read as the reverse complement.
AAGAGCGGTGACCCCTCACGGATGGCCCGGGCCATCGTCGAGGCCACCGCCCACTACGCCGACGCCGACCTGGTGGCCAAGGTGTCCACCGGACTCGGGGAGGCCATGCCCGGTCAGGAGATCTCGTCGCTCGGGGTGCACCTCGCCGAACGTGGTTGGTGACCGGCCTTCGAGCCGGCTTCGACAGGGAGTGCGGCGACAGGGAGTGCGGCCATGACCGTGGGGGTGCTGGCGCTCCAGGGTGACGTGCGCGAGCATGCCGCCACCCTGGGGTCCCTCGGCGTCACCGTGCGCCTGGTGCGGGAACCGGACGACCTGGACGGGCTCTCGGGGATCGTGCTGCCCGGAGGCGAGTCGACGACCCTGTCACTGCTCCTCGAGTCCTCGGGCCTCTTCACCCCCCTGGCCGTGGCCCTCGGCGAGGGCCTGCCCGCCTTCGGCACCTGCGCTGGGATGATCCTGTTGGCCACCGAGGTGCTCGACGGCCGTGCCGATCAGCGACGCTTCGACCGGATCGACCTGACCATCCGCAGGAACGGGTTCGGTCGCCAACGTGCCTCTTTCGAGTGCGACCTCGAGGTGGTGGGCGTGGGGGCCGACCCCGTCCATGCCGTGTTCATCCGGGCGCCCGTGGTCGTCCGCGTCGGCCCGGACGTGGAGGTCCTGGCCGCTCTGCCATCGGATCCGGCAGGGGTCGTCCCTGGTCAACCGGTTCTCTGCCGTCAGGGGCCCGTGCTCGTGAGCTCGTTCCACCCCGAGCTCACCGCTGACCGTAGGCTGCATCAGCTGTTCGTGGAGATCACCAAAGAGGAGAGGCGCTAGTCGATGTCGGGACACTCCAAATGGGCGACCACCAAGCACCAGAAGGGGGCCAAGGACGCCGCCCGGGCCAAGGTGTTCGCCAAGATCATCCGTCAGGTCGAAGTGGCAGCCCGGGAGGGCGGGAGCGACATGACGGCCAACGCCAGCCTGCGCACCATGTACACCAAGGCCCGTGACGCCTCGGTTCCCATCGACACCATCGAGCGGGCCATCAAGCGCGGGTCCGGCGAGCTCGAGGGGGTCCGGTACGAGTCGATTGCCTACGAGGGGTACGCCCCGGCCGGAGTGGCGGTCATCGTCGAGTGCCTGAGCGACAACCGCAACCGCACCGGGGCGGAGATCCGCAACCTCTTCTCCAAGAGCGGTGGGAGCATGGCCGAGCCCGGGGCGGTGAGCTGGCAGTTCGAGCGCAAGGGCGTGATCGCCGTGCCCCGTACCTTCGACGAGGACCGAGTCCTCGAGGTGGTCATGGAGGCCGGAGCCGAGGACCTGGCCGACGAGGGGGAGCGGTGGTTGGTGACCAGTGCGCCGGCCGAGCTGATGGCCGTCCACACGGCCCTGGAGGAGGCCGGGCTGCAGCCCGGCGCATCGGAGCTCTCGATGGTGCCCACGACCACCATCGAGGTCTCCTCGGAGTCCGAGGCCAAGCGAGTCCTGCGCCTGCTCGAGGCCCTCGACGACCACGACGACGTGCAGAACGTCTACGCCAACTTCGACATCCCCGACGCGGTCATGGCCGCCTACGAGGGGTGAGTCCCTCGCCGGGTATCCGCCCCCCGGCTACCTGGACACGATAACGTCGAACGCATGTTCGTCCTGGGTATCGATCCCGGCCTGTCCCGCTGCGGGTACGGCGTGGTCACCCGGCGTGGGGGGGGCCTGGTGGCGGTGGCCGGAGGGGTGATCTCGACCGGGCCCACCGTGCCCCTGCCCGAGCGCCTCCGGACGCTGTCCGACGAGCTGCGATCGCTGGTGTTCGAGTTCGGGCCTGACGCCGTCGTGGTTGAGCGGGTCTTCTTCCAGGTCAACGCCAGAACGGCCATGGCCACCGGCCAGGCCGCCGGGGTGGCCATGGTGGTGGCGGCCGAAGCCGGCTGCGAGGTGGCCCAGTACACGTCGAACGAAGTGAAACAGGCTGTGGTGGGCTACGGGTCGGCCACCAAAGAGCAGGTGCAGAGGATGGTGGCCTCGCTCCTCGGCCTCCAGGAACCGCCCCGGCCCCCCGATGTGGCCGACGCCCTGGCCCTGGCGGCCTGTCACCTGACCACCCAGCCCCTCCGGCGGGCGGTGGCCGCGGCCTCGATCACCGGGGAGCAGCCATGATCGGCTCGCTGCGGGGCACGTTGCTGGACCGGCCCGCCCCCGGTGAGGTGATCATCGAGGTGGGTGGGGTCGGCTACCGCGCCTCGGTCACCACGTCGCTGCTGGCCGGCGTGGGCCCCATCGGCAGCGAGGTCTTCCTCCATGTCCACACCCACGTGCGCGAGGACGCCATCGTGCTGTTCGGGTTCGCCCACGCCGACGAGCGTCGGTGCTTCGAGGCGCTCCTCGGGGCCCACGGCGTGGGGCCCTCCCTGGCCTTGGCCATCCTCTCGTCGCTGTCGCCCGCGGCGCTGTCCACCGCCGTGCTCGAGGACGATGTCGACACCCTCTGCACCGTGCCCGGTGTCGGAAAGAAGACCGCCGCCCGGCTGCTGCTCGAGCTGAAGGCCCGCCTCGACCTCCCCTCCCTCGGCGAACCGGCGCCTTCGATCACCGGCACCGGCACCCCGCGAGGCGAGGCCCGGGCGGCCCTCACCGAACTCGGCTACGGACCCGATGAGATCCGGGGCGCCCTCGAGGTGGTGGGGGAGGACGGCTCGGTCGAGGACCTGGTCCGCTCCGCCCTCCGCGAACTGGCCCGCAACCGATGACCCCCGAGGCCCGGCGCGAGGTGCTGGCCACGGCGGGGGAGGCCGATCCGGACGACGGTGCTGCCCGTCCCGTCGACCCCAAGGTGGCGCCGGCCGAGGAGGCCGAAGACGCCGGACTGCGGCCCCGCACCCTTGACGAGTTCGTCGGGCAGCGCCAGCTCACCGAGCATCTCCGGATCGTCATCGAGGCGGCGCTCAAGCGCGACCAACCGGCGGACCATCTGCTCTTCGCCGGGCCCCCCGGCCTGGGCAAGACGTCGCTGGCCGGCATCGTGGCCGCCGAGATGGGGGTGGGACTGCGCATCACCTCGGGTCCGGTGCTGGTCCGTGCCGGCGACCTGGCCGCACTCCTGACCGATCTGCAGGAGGGCGACGTCCTCTTTATCGACGAGATCCACCGGCTCCACCGGTCCGTCGAGGAGATCCTCTATCCGGCCATGGAGGACTTCAAGCTCGACATCCTGATCGGCAAGGGTCCGACAGCCCGGAGCATCCGCCTCGACCTGCCCCGGTTCACGCTGGTGGGGGCCACCACCCGCACCGGACTGGTGGCCGGGCCGCTCCGGGACCGCTTCGGTTTCGTCGGCCGTCTGGACCACTACGACATGGACGAGCTCCGGACCATCGTGGACCGGTCAGCGGGGATCCTCGGGGTCCCGATGGACCCTGAGGGGGCCCTGCGCATCGCCGAGCGATCCCGCGGCACGCCCCGCATCGCCAACCGCCTTCTCCGGCGGGTGCGGGATTTCGTCGAGGTGCGCGCCGATGGCACCATCACCTCCGATGCCGCCGTGGCCGGCCTCGAGCTCTTCGGCGTGGACCGCCTGGGACTGGACAAGGTGGACCGGGCCATCCTCGACGTGCTCTGCATCCGGTTCGCCGGTCGCCCGGTCGGCCTTACCACGTTGGCCCAGTGCATCGGCGAAGAGCCCGACACCATCGAGGACGCCTACGAGCCCTACCTCCTCCAACAGGGCCTGCTCCAGCGCACGACGCGGGGACGGGTGGCCGCACCCCGGGCCTGGGCCCATCTCGGTCTCACCCCCGTCGAGCCCACGCTGCTGTAGGCCCGATCCGACCGGACCGGGGCCGGGGCCGGGGCCCCGGGTCCATCTGCCACCATGGTGGCCATGTCGGAGCGCACCGAGGAACGAGGGCGCCCCGCCCGCGCCGCCCCCCGGGGGACGCCCATGGACGCCTACGACTACGCCCTGCCCGACTCGGCCATCGCCCAGCGCCCCCTCGAATCCCGGAGTGCAGCCCGTCTGCTCGTCGGGCCCGGGCTCGGGGAGCACGCGGGGCCCGAGCACGCCACCGTGGCCGATCTGCCCCGCCTCCTGCGCCCGGGGGATGTCGTCGTGGTCAACGACACCCGGGTGCTCCCGGCCCGTCTGGCCCTGCGCAAGCGCTCGGGAGGGACAGCCGAGGTCCTACTCCTCGAGCCGGCGGCCGACGAGAGGTCGGGCGGTGCCGGGGAGGAGGTCTGGGAGGCGCTCGTCCGTCCCGGGAGGCGGCTCCCGGCGTCCACTCCCCTCTACGAGCCCGACGCCGGACCCGACGCCCCACCCGTGGTCGAGGTGGGTCCGGCCCTGGGCGGCGAGGACGACGGCCGGCGCTCGGTCCGGGTCCTCGACCCGTCGGTGGTGGAGCGTACCGGGGCCATGCCGCTCCCGCCCTACATCCATCAGCCCCTCGACGACCCCGAGCGCTACCAGACGGTGTACTCCGGAGCCCGCCCCCTCGGTGACCGCTCCACGGCGGCCCCGACCGCCGGACTCCACTTCACCCCCGAACTGCTCGCCGGCTGTCTCGCCGCCGGTGCGACCCTGGCCCGGGTGGACCTGGCCATCGGCCTCGACACCTTCCGGCCGGTCACCGCCGCGACCGCCGAGGAGCACGTCATCCACTCCGAGCGGTACGCCGTGTCCGAGGAGACCATGGCGGCCTGTGCCGCCGCCCGTCGGGTGGTGGCAGTGGGGACCACGACCGTCCGGGCACTGGAGTCGGCGGCGGCCACCGGGCGACTCGAGGGTCGCACCGACCTGTACATCCACGGGGACTTTCCGTTCCGGGTGGTGGATGTCCTGGTGACCAACTTCCACATGCCCCGGTCGAGCCTCCTCCTCTTGGTGGAGGCGTTCTGCGGACCGGTGTGGCGCCAGCTCTACGCCACCGCGCTCGACCAGGGCTACCGGTTCCTCTCCTTCGGCGACGCCATGGTGGTGGCCCGGGCCGGCGTCGATCCCGGGCAGGGGGCCCGGTGACGCTCGCCGATGGCAGGAGGGGACGGACGGCGGGCGGCACGGCGGGTGAGCGGGGCGCCGGTCGGGCCCGCATGGAGGTGGTGGCCACCGAGGGGGCGGCCCGGGCCGGCACCGTGTGGACGGCGAGGGGCAGCTACGCCACGCCGGCGTTCATGCCCGTCGGCACCCGGGGCGCGGTCAAGGCCCTGGACAGTGTGGACCTCGACGTGCTGGGTGCCGAGGTGGTCCTGGGCAACACCTACCACCTGATGCTCCGGCCGGGGGTGGGGACCGTCGCCCGTCTCGGTGGCCTGCACCGCTTCACCGGGTGGGATGGCCACACCCTGACCGACTCGGGTGGCTACCAGGTCCACTCCCTCGGGCCGAGCGTCGACGACGACGGGGTGACGTTCGCCTCGGTGTACGACGGGGACCGGGTCCGCCTCACGCCGGAGTCGGTCGTCGAGGCCCAGGGGCTGATCGGGGCGGACATCCAGATGGTGCTCGATGTCTGTGCCACCCTCCCGGCCACGCCCGAGGTGCTCCGGGTGGCCGTGGACCGGACGGCGGCCTGGGCGGCCCGGGCCCGGCGCCACCACGATCGCCTGGAGGCGCGACCGGAGGCCCAGGCCCTCTTCGGCATCGTGCAGGGGGGCACCGACCCACGGCTGCGGGCCGAGAGTGCCGAGCGCACCGTGGCCGTCGGATTCGACGGCTACGGGATCGGTGGGCTCTCGGTGGGCGAGCCCCGACCGGCCATGCTCGAGGCGCTGGCGGCGACGGTGCCCCACCTCCCGGTCGACCGGCCCCGGTACCTGATGGGCGTGGGAGACCCGGTCGGCCTGCTCGAGGCCGTGGCTCTCGGGGTCGACCAGTTCGACTGTGTGGCCCCCACCCGGATGGCCCGACACGGCACCGTCCTCACCCGCTCGGGGAAACTGAACCTGCGCAATGCCCTCCACGCCGAGGACGACAGCCCCTTGGAGGCCGGGTGCGGATGCCTCACCTGCTCCCGTTGGTCACGGGGGTATCTCCGGCACCTCCTGGGGGTCGGCGAGCCCACCGCTTGGCGCCTGGTGAGCATCCACAACCTGGCCTTCGTGCTCCGCCTCATGGCCGAGGCCAGGGCCGCCATCGTCGAGGGACGGTTCGCCGCCCTGCGGGCCTCGACGGCCGAAGCCTGGACGACCAAGGGGTAGCGGCATCAGTTGGCGGTGGGGCTGGGCTACAGTCGGACCGCTGTGATGACCCCCGACCCCACACTCCTTCACCGATGACTGGCGCGCTCACGGCCGTGGCCTGGACGGTCGCGGCCACCACGGCGAAGAAGAGCAGTGGGATCAGCCCGATCATCATCATCTACGCGGTCATCGCCGCCGGGTTCTACTTCCTCTACTACCGGCCCCGGAAGCGCAAGGCCCAGGCGGCCCGGGAGCAGGGGGCGGCCTGGGAGGTGGGCGACGAGGTCCTGACCGCCGGCGGGATCGTGGGCTACATCATCGACATCGACGGGGACCGGGTGACCCTCGAGACCAGCGTTGGAGCATCGTTCGTGGTCTTGAAGCAGTACGTGCTCCGCAAGATCGAGCCGGTGGTGCCCATCGATGACGACCTCGATGACGACCTCGAGCACAACGACGAGGATGAGCACGACGAGCACGACGACGACATTGACGCTGAGCATGACCAGCATGACCAGCATGACGAGCACGACGACGAGTCAGCGTCAGAGGCGGACGACGACCACGAGGCCGACCACGACGAGGTCGACGACGAAGCGACCGACGATCACGAAGAGGGCAGCGCGGATGACGGGCCCGCTCCCGGAGCCGGCAACCGGCGCGCCCGACGGCGGGGCCTGCGGCCCAAGACCACCGAGGTCGACGACCCGGGTGGCGACGATGCCCCGCCCATCATCTGAGCGATCATGAAGAACAAGCGCTCGCTGTGGGTCAGCCTGCTCTCCGTGGTGGCCATCAGCGCCATCGCCCTCGGTGCCGTGCTGGCCGCGGGATGGTCCCCCAAGCTCGGCCTCGACCTCGACGGCGGCCTCTCGGTCGTCTACCAGACCCACCGCCCGGTGGATCAGGCCCAGTTGGACACCATCGTGACCATCCTGGGTGAGCGGGTGAACGCCGGCACCAGCGGGGCGACGGTGGAAAGCCAGGGCAAGAACCAGATCGCCGTGTCCATCCCGGGCGAGAAGAACACCCAACAGGTGCTGGCCAGCCTGGGCAACACCGCCCAGCTCTTCTTCCGACCCGCCTCGTGCTACGCCCCGCCCTTCTCCGTGGCCAAGGGGAAGCCGCCGTCCACGGGACCGCTGCCCACGTGCGCCGCGGCGACGGCACTGACGGCCACCAACATCGGTGTGCAGATCGACTCCAGCAACGTCAACGGCTACACCAGCAACCTGTCCAACATCCAGGCGGATCCGCAGTTCACCACGTTCAAGTCCACCTCGCCGCTCAACGACAACAAGAACGACTCCGTGCTGCTCCCGGCGGCGGGAGGCGGCCGGTACGTGCTCGGGCCGGCAGGGATGACGGGCACGGCGGTCAAGTCGGCCACCGCCCAGTTGAACGGTGGGCAGTGGGCGGTCAATCTCAACCTGACCAGCCTCGGGAGCACGCAGTGGCAGACACTGGCCACCAAGCAGTTCCACGCCATCATCGGCATCGACCTCGACGGCACGGTGATCTCGGCGCCCATCACCTCGCCCACCTCGTCGACACCCACCGATTTCGGCGGCCAGGTCCAGATCTCGGGCAGCTTCACCGAGGACCAGGCCAAGACCCTGGCCACCGACTTCACCTACGGTGCCCTGCCGGTGAAGCTCGACCGCCTCACCGTCCAGACCGTCTCACCCTCGCTGGGCAAGTCGTCGCTCCAGGCCGGTCTCATCTCCGGTCTGGCCGGTCTCGCCCTGGTCATGCTCTACATCATCTTCTACTACCGGTTGCTCGGACTCGTGGTGCTGGCCGGCCTGGCCGTGACCGCGGCCCTGCTCTGGTCGATCATCGCCATCATGGGCCAGTCCTTCAACGTCACCATCAACCTTGCTGGGGTGATCGGTGTCATCGTGTCCATCGGGATCACCGTCGACTCCTACATCGTCTACTTCGAACGACTGAAAGATGAGGCGCGCTCGGGGAGGACCATCCGGACCAGCGTCGACCGGGGGTTTGCCAGCGCCTTCCGCACGGTCCTCGCCGCCGACGCCGTCTCCCTGCTCGCGGCGATCGTCCTCTACATCTTCTCGGTGGGCGACGTCCAGGGCTTCGCCCTGTTCCTCGGGATCTCGACGGTGCTCGACATCGTGATCACCTACTTCTTCACCCGGCCCTTCGTCATCCTCCTCGGCCGCCGTCAGGGGGGCGTCAACGCCGGGGCCATGAGCATGTCCACAGGACTGGGCGTGCTCAGCGGAGCCCCGACGTGAGCCCCCGGCGCGGCCGGGCCGACGGGGCTGAGACCCCCGACGACGACGCCATCGACGACGAGATCGACGTCACCGACGCCATCCCGGACCCGGTCGACGATCTCGAGGAGGCCTTCGAAGAGGAGCTCGAGTACGCGGCCGAGGACGAGGCGCTGGAAGAGGCGGGGGAGCGTCGTCCGAATGTGTTTCTGCGGCTCTACCGGGGCCAGACGTCGTTCGACTTCATCGGCAATCGGAAGTGGTGGTTCGGCATCTCGGCGGTCATCATCCTCCTCGGGGTGATCTCCCTCGGCACCCGCGGCCTCAATCTGGGCATCGACTTCAAGGGCGGTCAGTCCTGGCTGGTCTCCTCCCAGAACCTCACCGTGGCCGAGGCCACCTCGGCGGTCGAGTCGGCCGGGGTGTCCCAGCCCACCGTGGTCCAGCTCACCAACCAGCTCAACCACACCAAGCAGATCCAGGTCACCGTCGACCTCAACGCCAAGCCGCTCGACCAGCGCCATGCCATCGAGAATCAGGTCACCGACGCACTGGCCAAGGCGGCCCACACCACACCGGCCAACGTCAACTACAGCGAGGTCGGGGCATCGTGGGGGTCCCAGGTCACCCACAAGGCCATCGAGGCGCTGATCATCTTCTTCATCGCCGTCACCATCTATATCTCCGCCCGCTTCGAGTTCAAGATGGCTGTCGCCGCGCTGGTGGCCGTGATCCACGACATCTTGGTCACCGTCGGGATCTACTCCCTCACCGGCTTCCAGGTGACCCCGGACACGGTGGTGGCCGTGCTCACCGTCCTCGGGTACTCCCTCTACGACACCGTGGTGGTCTTCGACCGAATACGGGACAACGCCAAGGGCCTGGGTGCGTCGGGACGGATCACCTACTCCGAGATGGTCAACCTGTCCATGAACCAGACGCTGGCCCGTTCCATCAACACGTCGCTCGTGGCCATCATCCCCGTGCTCTCCGTCCTGGTGGTGGGGTCGTTCATCCTCGGTGCCACCTCGCTCCAGGACTTCGGTCTGGCCCTGGTGATCGGACTGACCAGCGGGGCCTACTCCTCGATCTTCATCGCCTCGCCCCTCCTGGCCTGGATGAAGGAGCGGGAACCCCGCTACATCACCATCCGTCAACGGCTGGAGACCCGGGGGGACCGGGACGCCGTGCTCACCCCGGCCATGGCCGCGGCGATGGCCGGGGCCTCCGGGGGCGGTCGCTCCTCGGGCCGGGGCCGACCCCAGACCACCGGCGTCATCCGACCCGGGGCGGCGTCCGCGGCACGGAAGTCGGCCGCCTCGTCGAAGGCGTCGGCGGCGGCCGGGGGGGCCACCCCGGCCGGTCCGAAGGCGGGCGCGGGAGCCAACGGATCCTCGGGCTCCGGGGGCAGTCAGACCGCGTCCGGAGCGACAGGACCGTCTTCGAACCGGCCCCCTCCCCGGCCCCGGAAGGGCAGGGGCAAGAGTGGCAAGGGCAAACGCCGCTGATTCCCGGGTCCTGACGGGCGGCGCCCGGCGCCGGCAAGGTACCGATCCGACCGCTTCGACAGGTACCCTCTAGAGATGGCCCTGGCCACGCCCGTCCCAGCCGAGGGTACCGCCACCGGTGAGACCGATCTCGCCGACTCCACGCTGCCCGAGAACGAGGCCGCCCTGCTCACGCCGGTGATCCAGTCGTTCCTCCGCCGCCATCCCGGTGACGACACCTCCCTCATCGTCCGGGCGGCCGAGACAGCCACCGTGGCCCACGCCGGCCAGCTGCGTCGCTCGGGCGAGCCCTACATCACCCATCCCATCGCCGTGGCCGGCATCGTCGCCGACCTGGGGCTCGACGCCATGACCGTGGCCGCCGCCCTGCTCCATGACGCCGTGGAGGACACCGGGGTGACCAACGAGGTCATCGACCGGGACTTCGGCCCGGCCGTGGCGCTCATCGTCGACGGGGTGACCAAGCTCGACCGCCTCCAGTTCGACTCGAAGGAGGCCCAACAGGCGGCCACGGTGCGCAAGATGCTGGTGGCCATGGCCAACGACTGGCGGGTGCTCATCATCAAGCTGGCCGACCGCCTCCACAACATGCGCACCCTGGCCGTCATGCCGGAGTGGAAGCAACGCCGCTCGGCCCAGGAGACCCTGGACATCTACGCCCCGCTCGCCCACCGACTGGGGATCCAAGAGGTCCGCTGGCAGCTCGAGGACCTGGCCTTTGCCACCCTCCACCCCAAGCGGTACGCGGAGATCGAACAGATGGTGGCCAGCCGCGCCCCACTGCGTGACGAGTTCCTGGCCCGGGTGCTGGTGTCGGTGCGTGAACGCCTGGCGGCCTCCTCCATCAACGCCGAGGTCACCGGACGGCCGAAGCACCTGTGGAGCATCTACGAGAAGATGGTGGTGCGGGGCAAGGAGTTCGACGACCTCTACGACCTGGTGGGGATCCGGGTCATCGTCGAGGCCGAGAAGGACTGCTGGGCCGCCCTGGGCTCCATCCACGCCATCTGGCCGCCGGTCCAGGGTCGCTTCAAGGACTACATCAACTCGCCCAAGTTCAACCTCTACCAGTCGTTGCACACCACGGTGATCGGACTCGACGGCAAGCCCATCGAGGTGCAGGTCCGGACCCACGAGATGCACCGTCGGGCCGAGTACGGGATCGCCGCCCACTGGGGCTACAAGGAGAACCCCGGCCGCCCCATCGCCACGACTCCCAAGGCCGGCAAGGACGCGGGGACCGGAGCCAAGACGCGGGGGGACAAGGCCGCGGGCAAGCGGGGCCCGGCCGCCGGGGCACCCGAGGGGACCAAGGCCGACACCGGGAAGGCGGCGACCAAGAAGGCCTCCTCCATGACCCCGGCCCAGCGGGCCGAACTCGCCGAGCGGGACCGCCGGGCCGAGCGTCTGGCCCTGGCCAAGGAGACATCGTCGACCACCGCCGAGATCGAGTGGATGCAGCGGATCGTCGACTTCCAGAACGAGACCACCGACCCCATCGAATTCCTCGAGGCCCTCAAGCTTGACCTCGAGGAGGACGAGGTCTACGTGTTCACCCCCAAGGGCAAGGTCATCGCCCTCACCGCCAACGCCACCCCGGTGGACTTCGCCTACTCCATCCACACCGAGGTCGGGCACCGGTGTATCGGCGCCAAGGTCAACGGACGCCTGGTGCCCCTCGACACCCGGCTGAACTCAGCCGACACCGTCGAGATCTTCACGTCCAAGGCCCCCACGGCGGGACCGTCCCGGGACTGGCTGGGCATGGTGGCGTCGTCCCGGGCCCGGACCAAGATCCGCCAGTGGTTCTCCCGGGAGCGTCGTGAGGATGCCATCGAGTTCGGCCGTGAGGAGTTGATCAAAGAGCTCCGTCGGGAGGGCCTGCCCGTTCAGAAGCTGGCCTCGGAGCGGGCCCTGACCGACGTGGCCGCGGCGATGAACTACGCCGACATGGACGCCCTCCATGCCGCCATCGGGGATAGCCGGGTCTCGGCCCGTGCGGTGGCCCAGCGCATCCTGCGGGACCTGCGCGGCGGGGTCTACGAGGAGCAGCTCCCGGTCACGGCCCGCCAGCAGCCCACTGCCCCCCGACCGGGTCGGGGCTCGGCTGTCGGGGTCTACGTGGAGGGCCTGGACGACCTCATGGTGCGGCTGTCCCGCTGCTGCACGCCGGTGCCCGGCGACGAGATCGTGGGCTTCGTCACCCGGGGCCGGGGGGTGTCGGTCCACCGGGCCGACTGCGCCAACGCCGCCTCACTGGCCAGCCGGTCACGGGAGCGCCTCATCGAAGTGGAGTGGGACCACCGTTCCTCGGGGGTCTTCGTGGCCACCATCGAGGTCGTGGCCATCGACCGGTCCCGCTTGCTGACCGACGTCACCAAGGTGGTGTCCGAGCACCACCTCAACATCGTCAGCGCCAACACGCAGACCGACTCCGACCGGATCAGCCGGATGCGCTTCGACGTGGAGCTGGCCGACCCCGGTCACCTCGAGTCGGTGCTCAATCTCATCCGTCACCTCGACGCCGTCTACGACGTCTACCGCATCCTCCCGGGCAAGAGGGACTGAGTCGACGTGACCGACGACTCCCTGGCCGCGCGCGCCCCGAGCGGCACCCACGACGTCCTGTTCCCCGAGTCGGCACGGTGGGAGGCCCTGCTGGCCGCCTTCGCCGGCCACGTGGAGTCGGCCGGCTATGGCCTGGCCCACACGCCGATCTTCGAGGACGTGCGGGTGTTCCGCCGGGGCACCGGTGAGGGTAGCGACGTGGTGGGCAAGGAGATGTACGAGTTCGAGGACCGGGGAGGACGGGCCCTGGCCCTGCGGCCGGAGGGCACGGCCCCCATCGTCCGGGCCTATGTCCAGCACCGCCCACCGCTGCCCTGGAAGGCCTGGTACGCCACGCCGGCTTTCCGCTACGAACGGCCCCAGGCCGGACGGTACCGCCAGCACCACCAGCTCGGGGTCGAGGTCATCGGGACCGAGGACGCCGACCTCGATGTCGAGGTGGTGTCGCTGGCCGACGGCTTCTACCGGGCTCTGGGACTCGACTCCTTCGACCTCCGGATCAACTCCATGGGCGATGCCGTGTGCCGCCCCGACTACCTCGATCTGCTGCGGGGCTTCCTGGCCGAGCGCCGGGACGACCTGTGTCCCGAGCACCAAGACCGATTCGAGGCCAATCCGCTCCGCGTGCTCGACTGCAAGCGGCCCGCCTGCCTGGCGGCCACCGCCGACGCCCCGGCCCTCGGCGACCACCTGTGCGAACCCTGTCGCGCCCACTTCGCCCGGGTCACCAGCGGCCTGACGGCCCTCGGCGTGCCCTTCGTGATCGACCACCGACTGGTCCGGGGGTTCGACTACTACACCCGGACCACCTTCGAGTTCGCCTCGGTGGCCCTCGAGTCGGCCCAGAATGGCATCGGGGGCGGTGGCCGTTATGACGGAATGGTGGCCATGCTGGGTGGGCCACCGACGCCGGGCATCGGGTTCGGACTGGGGATCGAGCGCATCCTGTTGGCCTGTGACGCCGAAGGGGCCTTCGTCGTGACGCCGACCCCCCTCGACGCCTTCGTGGTGGACGTGACCGGAGGGGAGGGCGCCCGTGACCTGACCGCCGAACTGCGTCGGGCCGGCCTGCGGGCCGACCGGGCCTTCGATGGACGCTCGCTCAAGTCGCAGATGAAGTCGGCCGACCGCTCCGGCGCCCGGGTGGCGTTGATCGTGGGTCCCGACGAGGTGGCCGCGGGCACGGTGACCCTGCGGCCGCTGCGCGGCCGTGGGGACCAGCGCACCGTGCCCCGTGCCCGAGCCGTCGAGGTGGTGCGGGAGGTGACGGCGGGCCTGGCCGCCGACGGGGCAGGTGCGGGCCCGGTGGACGGCGCCGAGGGGACGGGGGGACCGGACGGTCGATGACGGCGCGGTCTGGCCCTACTGTGTCCGTGGTCCCGTGATCGGGTCCCATCCCCGAAAGGATCTCCCGTGACTGTCCCCGTTCCCCACCAAGCGACCTCCATGCGGACCCACCTGTGTGGATCCCTCGGGATCGGGGACGTGGGCACCACGGTCACGGTGTGCGGATGGGTGGCCAAACGTCGCGAGCACGGTGAGCACCTGGCCTTCATCGACCTGCGTGACCACTCGGGCATCGTCCAGTGCGTGATCCCCGGGACCGTGGACGTGCGCAGCGAGTACGTGCTGGCCGTGGAGGGCACGGTCCGACCCCGTCCCGAGGGCACCGCCAATCCCGACCTCCCCACGGGACAGGTGGAGTTGGGGGAGTGCACGGTGACCGTGCTCAATCGGGCCGACCCTCCTCCCTTCGCCGTGGACGACCGGGTCGAGGTGGACGAGGTGATCCGGCTGAAGCACCGGTTCGTGGACCTCCGCCGTCCCCGGATGCAGGCCAACCTGCGGGTGCGGGCCGTGGTCAACGGCGCCTTGCGGGCGGCGATGGACCGCCAGGGTTTCGTCGAGGTGGAGACCCCCCTGCTCTGGGCGCCCACCCCTGAAGGGGCCCGGGAGTTCGCCGTACCCAGCCGCCTGACCCCGGGGAGCTGCTACGTCCTTCCCCAGAGCCCGCAGCTGGCCAAGCAGCTGTTGATGGTGGCCGGCGTCGACCGGTACTACCAGATCGCCCGGTGCCTGCGCGACGAGGACCTGCGGGCCGACCGGCAGTTCGAGTTCTCCCAGCTGGATGTGGAGGCGTCCTTCGTGGGCCAGGCGGATGTGCTGGGGTTCGTGTCCGAGGCCGTCCTGGACGCCGCCGAGGCGGTCACCGGGGAGCGGCCCGGGGCCATCCCCACCATGACCTGGGCCGAGGCCGTCGACCGGTACGGCACCGACAAGCCCGACCTGCGCTTCGGCATGGAGCTCGTCGAGCTGTCCCCGGTGTTCGAGGGCACCGGGGTCAAGGCCTTCGGGGCACCGTGTGTGAAGGCCCTGGTCCTCGAGGGCGGAGCCACCCTGACCCGTTCCCGGCTGGACAACCTCACTGACCGGGCCCGGGCCCTCGGGGCCAAGGGACTGGCCTGGTTCCGGGTCACCTCGGGCGACCACGGGGCCCTGGCCCTCGACTCGCCGCTCGACCGGTTCCTGTCCGACGAGGAGCGGGGCGGGCTGCTGGCGGCCACCGGGGCGGCCGAAGGTGACCTGGTGCTGGTGGTGGCCGACGAGTACCGGCTGGCCTGCACCGTCCTCGGACACCTGCGGGTCGATCTCGGGGGGCGCCCAGTCAGCGAGGGTCCCTACCGGTACCTGTGGGTGGTGGACTTCCCCATGTTCGACGGGACCGACGACGCCGGCCATCCGGTGGCCGCCCACCATCCCTTCACCATGCCCCACGCCGAGGACATCGACCGCCTGGAGAGCGATCCCGCCTCGGTGCGCTCCCAGGCCTACGATCTGGTGCTCAACGGATGGGAGCTGGGCTCGGGCAGCGTGAGGATCCACCGGGCTGACATCCAGAGCCGTGTCTTTGCGGTCCTGGGCATCGGTGAGGAGGAGGCCGAGGCCCGGTTCGGCTTCCTGCTCGGCGCCTTCCGCTTCGGGGCACCGCCCCACGCCGGGTTCGCCGTGGGCATCGACCGGTTGGCGGCCATCTTCGCCGGGGAGGACTCCATCCGCGAGGTCATCGCCTTCCCGAAGACCCAGTCCGGATCGGACCCCATGACCGGTGCGCCCAAGCCGTTGGCCCCCGGCGTGCTCGCCGACCTGGGGCTGCGGCCC
The DNA here is from genome assembly GCA_963738545.1 of uncultured Acidimicrobiaceae bacterium. Classification (GTDB taxonomy): domain Bacteria; phylum Actinomycetota; class Acidimicrobiia; order Acidimicrobiales; family RAAP-2; genus Bog-756. The sequence continues at coordinate 826,413 of CAVTXA010000009.1, read as the reverse complement.
CTCCCGCCCCGGGACTGAGCTGTCGTCATGGCCGGCGACGATCTCTTCTCCGGCGCCGCCGAGGAGCGTCTGGCCGCCCGGGCCCCGCTCGCCGCCCGGCTCCGGCCCACCACACTCGACCAGATCATCGGCCAGCAGCATCTGGTGGGGCCGGGGGCTCCGCTGCGGGCCCTGATCGAGGCCGACCGCCTGACCTCGGCCATCCTGTGGGGCCCACCGGGGACGGGGAAGACCACCCTGGCCTCGGTGGTGGCCACGGCCACAGCCAAGCGGTTCGTGCCCCTCTCGGCGGTCAGCGCCGGCGTGAAGGACGTGCGCGAGGTGGTGGAGGGTGCCCGCCGACTCCTCGGCGAGCAGGGCCGGGGGACCATCCTGTTCCTCGACGAGGTTCACCGGTTCAACCGCTCCCAACAGGACGCCCTGCTTCCCTCGGTCGAAGAGGGGCTCTTGGTCCTGATCGGCGCCACCACGGAGAACCCCTTCTTCGAGGTCAACGCGCCCCTGCTGTCCCGCTCGACCCTGTGGCGTCTCGAGCCCCTGTCCCTTCCGGAGCTGGAGGAGGTGGTGTCCCGGGGCCTGGCCGCCGAGGGGGCGACGGCAGAGCCGGACGCGGTGGCCGCCCTGGTGGGGCTGGCCGACGGCGACGCCCGGGCCGTCCTCACCACGCTCGAGGTGGCCATGGCCCTGGCCGGATCGGCCCCGGTCTCGCTCGGGGACGTGGAGCGGGCCCGTCACTCGCGTCTCCACCACTACGGCGAGGACGATCACTACGACCAGGTGAGTGCCTTCATCAAGTCGGTGCGGGGATCGGACCCCGACGCCGGGCTGTACTGGCTGGCCCGGATGCTCGAGGCGGGGGAGGACGCCCGGTTCATCGCCCGCCGACTGGTCATCCTGGCCAGTGAGGACATCGGCGAGGCCGACCCCCTGGCCCTGGTGGTGGCCGATGCGGCCGCCCGGGCCGTCGAGTTCGTCGGGCTGCCCGAGGCCCAGCTCAACCTGGCCCAGGCCGTCGTGCATCTGGCCTGCGCGCCCAAGTCCAACCGGGTCACCGTGGCCCTGGGTCTGGCCCAGCGGGATGTCCGTGAAGGGCCGAGGGGCACGGTGCCCGCCCACCTCCGGGACGCCCACTACCGGAGTGCGGGGTCGATCGGCCACGGCGAGGGCTACGTCTACCCCCACGACCTCCCCGGGGCCTGGGCCGAGCAGCAGTACCGACCCGACGAGCTGACCGGCCATCGCTACTACGAGCCGAGCGACCGAGGTCATGAGGCGGTGGTGGCCGAACGCCTGAACCGGTGGCGGGCCGAAGGCGGCCCCGACGCCGAACCCGGACCGGGACCGGAAGCCGCGCCCGTCCCCCCGGCGGGGGCCGAGTCCCGCGACCCGGCCATCCCGGCGGAATAGGACAGACTGTCGGCCATGCAGCGGCAGGGACGGGGACGCAGGGGGCGGGTGGTTCTCGCCTGCCTGGTGCTGTCCCTGATCACGGCGGCGGCCGGCCAAGCGGGCTCGGCCGGAGCGGCGACGCCCGGCGGCCCCGGGCCCTCCGTCCGCCTGGCCGGCCCCACACCCAGCCTCCCCGCGGGCTCGGCCGTGGTGGGCCCGGCCGACGCCTCGGCCACCGTCACCGTCGACGTGGCCCTCCACCCGCGCGACCCGGCGGCCCTCGACGCCTTCGTCGCCGCCGTGTCGACCCCGGGATCGCCCCAGTACCACCACTACCTGGCCGCCGGCCAGTTCGGATCGACCTTCGGCCCCACGCCGGCCACCATCGCGGCCACCCGGGCCTGGCTGACCTCCTCGGGCCTTCAGCCCGGTCCGACGTCCCCGAACGGGCTGCTGATTCCGGTCACCGGGTCGACAGCGCAGGTGGAACAGGCGCTCGACGTGTCCCTCGTCTCCACCCAGCTGGCCGACGGTCGGGTGGCCCGGTTCGCCGCCCAGCAGCCCGCTGTCCCCTCCTCGCTGGTCCCGTCGGTGGCCGGGGTCATCGGGCTCTCCACGGTGGCGACACCCGAGCCCCAGCTGGTGACCACGCCCCCGGGGGCATCGACGGCATCGGGGGGGACCGAAGGCGGACGGGTACCGGGCGTCGTCCCCTCGATCGGCCCGGGAACGTGTGTGGCGGCCGCCAACACCGGCGCCTACACGGCCAACCAGCTGGCCGCGGCCTACGGGTTCAACGCCCTCTACGGCGCCGGCCTCGACGGCACCGGCGTGACCATCGGGGTCTACGAGCTGGAGCCCTACACGCCGTCCGACATCGCCGCCTACAAGTCGTGCTACGGCATCACACCTCGGTCACCGATTCCCCGTCGACAGGGGGCGGGGACCACGACCCAGCAGGGGGAGGCGGCACTCGACATCGAGGACGTGATCGGCCTGGCCCCCGGTGCCACCGTCAAGGTGTACACCGGGCCCCAGACCGGGAACTGCCGAGCCCTCCTATCGACACCTACGACGCCATGGTCAACGACTCCTCGCTGAAGGTCATCACCACCAGCTGGGGCCTGTGCGAGCCCCAGATGGCCATGCAAGGGAACCAGCAGGCCACCGAGTCCGCGCTCTTCGCCCAGGCCGCGGCCCAGGGCCAGACGGTGGTGGCGGCTTCGGGGGACTCGGGCTCCACCGACTGCTACCCGACCCAGCCCTCCACCACGGTGACCGTGGACGACCCGGCCGACCAGCCCGACGTCACCGGCGTGGGCGGCACCTCGCTCACCTCGGCGGGGTCCCCTCCTGCCGAGTCGGTGTGGGACGACTTCTACGGATCCGGCGGCGGTGGGGTCTCCTCGGACTTCGCCCAGCCGTCCTGGCAGACCGGCCCGGGGGTGGACGCCCCGGCGGCCGTGGCCCAGTGCGCCACCCTGGGTCGCGCGAGCTGCCGTGAGGTGCCCGATGTCTCCGCCTCGGCCGACCCGGCCCACGGCTACGCCATCTACTGGTCCTACCGGGGAGGAACCTGGGGTGTCGTCGGGGGCACCAGCGGCGCGTCGCCCCTCTGGGCGGCCCTGATCGGCGTCATCGACCAGCGACTCCTGCCCGCCGGTGCCTCGGCGGGAATGGTCAATCCCGTGCTCTATGACGCAGGATCGTGTGCGGGGACCCCGTTCAACGACATCACGGTGGGATCCAACGCCCTGCTCGCCGCCAGCGGCGGGCGGTATGCGGCCACGCCCAACTACGACGTGGCCACCGGGTGGGGATCACCGGTGGGCTCCCGGCTCCTGGCCGCGTTGACGTCACCGCCCGTGTGCCCGGTGGTGACCGGCGTCCTGCCGCCCAAGGGTCCGATGACGGGAGGCAACTCGGTCACCGTGAGCGGCTACAACTTCAGCGGTGCCACCTCGGTGCAGTTCGGGGGGGTCCCGGCGTCGTTCTCAGTGACCTCGTCCACCTCCCTGGTGGCCCGGGCACCGGCGGGGCCGGCCGGGACCACGGTCGATCTCTCCGTGGCCAACGCGGATGGCTCCAGTCCGGTGGTGGCCGCCGACCGGTACACGTTCACCAGTCCGGGCTACTGGTTGGTGGCCAGCGACGGCGGCATCTTCAGTTTCGGGCACGCCACCTTCGAGGGATCGACCGGTGGGCTCACGCTGAACCGACCGGTGGTGGGCATGGCCGCCGACGCTGACGACGGTGGCTACTGGCTGGTGGCCAGCGACGGGGGCATCTTCGCCCTGGGCGACGCCTCGTTCTACGGCTCGACGGGCGGGATGCACCTCAACCAGCCCATCGTGGGCATGGCCGCCACCCCCTCGGGCCACGGCTACTGGCTGGTGGCCAGCGACGGGGGCATCTTCTCCTTCGGCGACGCCTCGTTCTACGGCTCGACGGGCGGGATGCACCTCAACCAGCCCATCGTGGGCATGGCCGCCACCCCCTCGGGCCACGGCTACTGGCTGGTGGCCCGGGACGGCGGCATCTTCTCCTTCGGCGACGCCACCTTCTCGGGCTCCACCGGTGGTCGACATCTCAACCAGCCCATCGTGGGCATGGCCGCCACATCCTCGGGCCACGGCTACTGGCTGGTGGCCAGCGATGGCGGCATCTTCTCCTTCGGCGACGCCGTCTTCCACGGCGGCACCGGTGGCCAGCACCTCAACCAGCCCATCGTGGGCATGGCCGCCGACTCGACCGGTGGCGGCTACTGGCTGGTGGCCCGGGACGGCGGCATCTTCTCCTTCGGCGACGCCTCGTTCGACGGCTCGACGGGAGGGATGCACCTCAACCAGCCCATCGTGGGCATGGCATCGACCTGAGGCAGCCCCTCCGGCGATCCCCGGCGGACCCGGGCCGGTGGCGGCACCCAGGGGTGGCGACCCGGACCGGTGCCCGAGCCTGACGGACAGCGGCCCGATCGACGACCGTCGGGTGACCACCGATCGGTGAACGCCGACGATCTACACTGACCTGATCATGTCCGCCGGCCAGATCGCTGTCCTCGTCGCCTCCATCCTCTGTTTCGTGGCCGTGGCCGGTCTCTTGGTGGCCCTCCGTTCGCTGCAGCGCCAGGTCCGAGCGCTCCGCCGGGTCGCTGAGGACCTCCGCCGCCAGACCGTGCCCCTGGTCGCCGACGCCCAGCGCGTGGTGGACCAGGCGGCCACGGAGATGGAACGGGTGGGTGCGGTGCTGGACTCGACCGAATCGGTGCACGCCACGGTGGACTCCGCATCCAAGCTGGCCTACCGGGCCTTCGCCAATCCGGTGGTGAAGGTCCTCGCCGTCCGGGCCGGGGCGGCCTCGGGGATCCGCCGCCTGGCCGGCGGTCCGGAGCCGAGGGACCGAACGGTGACCCTCCCCCCGCCGTCCCGGAACGGCAGGACCTGACCCGTGCCCAAGCGCACCTTCTGGCTGGTGACCGGGGCGGCCATCGGGGCCGGCTCGTCGCTCTGGGCCGAGCGCCGGATCCGACGGACGGTGCAGCAGGCGGCCGCCCGACTGCAGCCCGACGCGCTGGTGGTGGAAGTGGGTCGCTCGGCCCGGCAGGTGGCCGGGGGAGCGGGGGAGCGACTGCGGGACGCACTGTCTTCGGGTCGTGAGGAGATGATGCGACGGGAAGAGGAGCTGTGGTCGGATCTGGCCGCCTCGGGGGTGGCCTCCGACCTGGCCGTCCCGACGGTCAGGGCGGCCCTGCCGGTTGCGGCCACACCGACGGCCGCCGAGGAACCGGTCCGCAGGGGCCGGACCCGAGGCAGCCGCATCCGCCCGAGGGCGAAATCCCCTTCCGACCTGGCCCGGTAGGATTTCCGGTCGTGACCTCCGGCACGGCGCCCGACGCCGACCACCTCCGCGACGCCTTCACCCGATTCTTCATCGAGCGCGGCCACGCCCCGGTGCCATCGGCCAGCCTCATCCCTCACGACCCCTCCGTCCTGTTCACCATCGCCGGCATGGTGCCGTTCAAGCCGTTCTTCCTCGGGGACGAGGTCCCGCCCTGGCCGCGGGCCACCTCGGTCCAGAAGTGCTTCCGGACCGTGGACATCGACGTGGTGGGCACGACCGAGCGCCACTGCACGTTCTTCGAGATGCTGGGCAACTTCAGCTTCGGGGACTACTTCAAGTCCGACGCCATCCCCTTCGCCTGGGAGTTGGTCACCGAGGTCCTGGGCATCGACGGGGAGCGGGTCTGGGTCACGGTCTTCGAGACCGACGACGAGGCCGAGCAGATCTGGCGGGACGGGGTGGGGGTCCCGGCCGAGCGGATCCAACGGCTGGGCGACGACAATTTCTGGAAGATGGGGGACACCGGCCCGTGCGGTCCGAGCTCGGAGCTCTTCTTCGACAAGGGCGCCCACTACGGCCCGGACGGGGGTCCGGCCTTCGGGGGCTCGGAGCGGTTCGTGGAGATCTGGAACCTCGTCTTCATGCAGTACAACCGCAACCCGGACGGCACCACCGACGACCTGCCCCGGCCCAGCATCGACACCGGGGCCGGGCTCGAGCGCATCCTCCCGGTCATCCAGGGTACGGACTCCATCTTCGCCACCGACCTCTTTCTGCCCATGATCGAGACGGCGCAGTCCATCACCGGGTACACCTACGGCCAGGACCACCGTGTCGACGTGGGTCTGCGCATCCTGGCCGACCACGGCCGGGCCATGTCCATGCTGGTGGCCGACGGGGTCCTCCCGGCCAACGAGGGCCGGGGCTACGTGCTCCGCCGCATCATCCGGCGGGCCGTGCGCCGGGCCCGCCAGCTCGGGTTCGACGGGGCGGTGACGCCCCGACTGGTCGATGCCGCCGTCGGGATCCTGGGCTCGGCCTATCCGGCCCTGGCCGAACAGCATCATCTGGTGCTCGACGTCGTCGGTCGCGAGGAGGAGGGGTTCCTACGCACGCTGGCCACGGGCTCGACCATCCTCGAAGAGGAGCTGGCCGCCGGGGCGGGGGCGGTCTCGGGCGACCTGGCCTTCCGCCTGCACGACACCTACGGCTTCCCCGTCGAGCTGACCGTCGAGATCGCCGAGGAGGCCGGGGTGTCCGTCGACCTCGAGGGCTTCGAGGCGGCCATGGACATCCAGCGCGCCCAGGCCCGGGCGGCGGCCCGGTCGGGCAAGACGCCGGCCGGGGAGCAGGCCTACCGGTCCGTGCTCGACACCGAGGGCCAGACCCTGTTCGTGGGCCAGCGACCCGACGGGTACTCGGCTCCGGCCCGCGTGGTGGCGGTGCTCGCCGACCTCGACCCGGACCACGAGGGCCGGGCCGAGATCTTCCTCGACCGGACACCCTTCTACGCCGAGGGTGGTGGCCAGGACGGCGACATCGGCACCATCGTGACCGAGACCGGCACGGCCACCGTCTACGACACCGTCTCGGCGCTGCCCGGCCTCACCTCCCACCGCGTCCACGTCACCGGCGAGATCTTCGCCGGCCAGGACGCCCTGGCCACCATCGACGGCGTCAGGCGTGATGCCCTCCGCCGCAACCACACCGGCACCCATCTGCTGCACGCCGCGCTGCGCACCGTGCTGGGCGACCACGTGCGCCAGCAGGGGTCCCGGGTGGCGCCGGACTTCTTACGCTTCGACTTCAGCCACCACGGGAGCGTGGAAGCCGAGGAGCTCGCCGCCGTGGCCACGTTGGCCAACGCCGACGTGTTGACCGACGCCGACGTCATCGTGGAGGAGACCTCGAAGGCCGAGGCCGAGGCCATGGGGGCCCTGGCCTTCTTCAACGACAAGTACGGCGAGCGGGTCCGCGTGGTCCGGGCCGGGCCCCACTCCATCGAGCTGTGCGGCGGGACCCATGTCGGGGCCCTGGGCATGATCGGGCCCATCGCCATCACCTCGGAGTCGTCCATCGGTTCCAACGTCCGCCGGCTCTTCGCGGTCACGGGGACCAGTGCCTTCGATCGGATCATGGCCCGCGAGGGCCTCCTGTCCGAGGCGGCCGCCCTGCTGCGCACCGAACCCGAGCACGTGCCCGAGGCCATCGACCGGCTCCTCGAACGGCAACGTGCCGCCGAGCGCGCACTCGAACAGGCCCAGAGCCGTGAGCTGGCCGCCGAGGCGTCCTCCCTCGCCGCCGAGGCGCACAGCGGCGTGGTCGTGGCCCGCCGCGACGGGTTGGAGCCCGATGCCCTGCGGGATCTGGCCCAGACCACCCGGACCAAGGCGGGCCTCCGGGCGGTGGTGCTCGGAGGCAGCCCGGACGGGGCCAAGGCGTCCCTGGCCGTCTCCGCCGATCGTTCCGCCTCCGACGCCGTCCACGCCGGTGACCTGGTGAAACAGATCGCGCCGCTGCTCGGTGGCGGGGGAGGCGGGTCACCGGAGATGGCGGTGGCCGGCGGCAAGGACCCGAGCGGGGTGGACCGGGCCCTCGACGAGGCCCGCCGGGTCCTCCACGGTGACTGACCGGTCATGAGCCTCGACGAACCGACCCGCCGGGGTCGGGCCGTCGGTATCGATCTGGGCTCACGTCGGATCGGGATCGCCGTGACCGACTCGGCCGGGACCATGGCCCTGCCCCGGACCACCGTCGTCCGCTCCGGCGATCGTCGAGCGCGACCGTCGGACCCTGGTCGACCTCGTCCTCGAGGAGGAGGCCGTCGTCGTGGTCGTGGGCCTGCCCCTGTCGCTCGACGGGACCCGGGGTACCGCCGCCACCGAGGCGGCCGACGAGGCGGACGCCCTCGGCGCGCTGTTGGCGCCCCACGATGTCGCCGTGGAGCTGTTCGACGAGCGGCTCACCACGGTCACGGCCCACCAGTCCCTGACCGCCGGCGGCGCCGGGGGCCGGAAGCGTCGGGGCATCGTGGACCAGGCGGCGGCGGCCGTCATGCTGTCGGCGTGGCTCGACGCCTCCCGGGGGCGGGCGTGAGCACGACCGGACCGATGGAGCCGACCGGCCCGGGGGATCCCGGGGTGCCGGTGGGCGACGGCGTCAATGACGGGGCACGGCCCCTCCCGCCCCGGGCCCATCACCACCGGAGGCCGCGCCGCTGGTGGCCGCGTGTGGCCCTGGGCGCGGTGGTCCTGGTCGTGGTGGTCCTGGTGGGTGGGTTCCTCTGGGTCCAGCACGAGGCCAGTCCGGGGGGACCCCCGGGGGCCCAGGTCATCGCCACCGTCACCTCCGGGAGCGGGACCAGCCAGCTGGCGTCGACCCTGGCGGCCAAAGGGGTCATCGGCAGCTCCTTCGCCTATCGGATCTGGAGCCAGTTCCACAGCCCTCCGACCGTGCTGCCCGGCTCCTACGCCTTCCACAAGAACAGCAGCTTCGCCACCGTCGACCGGATCGTGGCCGGCGGCCCCAACGTCTTCCCCATCACCATCCCGCCCGGCTTCACCGTGTCCGAGGTCGCCACCCAGGTGGGGCAGCTGCCCGGGCACACTGCCGCCGCCTTCAGCGCCGTGGCCACGGGTGGGACGGTGCGTTCGCCCTGGCAGCCGGCGGGCTCCACCAATCTGGACGGACTCCTCGGCACCGGCCAGTACATCGTGGTGCCGGGGGAGACCGACACCCAGCTGCTGACCATCATGGTGGACCGGTTCGATCGACTGGCCACCAGCCTCGACCTCCAGGCCGGCGCGGCCAAGCTCGGGCTCACCCCCTACCAGCTCATCACCGTGGCCTCCATCGTGGAGAAGGAGGGGGTCATCCAAAAGAACCTGGGCCCGGTGGCCCGGGTGATCCTCAACCGGTTGGCCAACGACATGCCCCTCCAGATGGACTCAACGGTGCTCTACTCGGAGGGCCGGGACGGGGGGCCGGTGACCTCGGCCGACCTGGCCATCCGCTCCCCTTACAACACGTACCTGAACAAGGGGCTCACGCCCACGCCGATCTGCTTCCCGTCCGAGGCGTCCCTCCGGGCCGCCCTCGACCCCCCGCCCGGCTCGTGGCTCTTCTTCGTGGTGGTGGAGAAGGACGGAACCGAGGCCTTCGCCGACACCTTCGCCCAGCAGCAGAGCAACGAGGCGCTGGCCCAGCAGCGGGGGGTGGGATGACCGCGACGGGCACCGCCGGCGGGGAGCCCTCGGCCGTGACCCCCGCCGGGCTGTCCGCCGCCACCACGGTGGTCGGGGTGATCGGGGACCCGGTGGCCCACTCCCTGTCCCCCCTGCTGCACAACACGGCCTTCGCCGGGCTCGGTCTGGACTGGGTGTCGGTGGGGTTCCGGGTGGGGGCGGGGCGGACGGCCGAAGCGCTCGTGGGCGCCCGGGCACTCGGCGTGCGCGGCCTGTCGGTGACCATGCCCCACAAGGACGAGGTGGCCCGCCTGGTGCCCGAACGGTCGTCCCTGGCCGAGCGGCTGGGAGCGGTCAACTGCCTGGTCGACACGGGCACGGCCTGGCGGGGTGAGAACACCGACGGCGCCGGCCTGCTGGCCGCACTGGCCCACCGGGACGGCTTCACCCCCGAGGGCCACCGCTGCCTGGTGGTGGGGGCTGGGGGTGCCGCACGGGCCGTGGTCGCCGCCCTGGCCGGGGCCGGGGCGGCCGAGGTCATCGTGGTCAACCGCACCCCGGAGCGGGCGGCTGCCGCCCTGGCCCTGGCCGGGCCCGTGGGGCGCCGCGGGGCACCCGACGACGCCTCCTCCTGCGATCTGGTGGTCAACGCCACTCCTCTGGGCATGGCCGGGAGCCCGGGGGGAGGGGCCCAGCCCTGGCCGATCGACCCGTCCCTGCTCCGGGCCGGCCAGCGGGTGGTGGACCTGATCTACCACCCGTCGGAGACACCCTGGATGGCCGCGGCCCGGTCCCGGGGGGCCCTCGTCGACAACGGGCTCGGGATGCTGGTCCACCAGGCGGCACTCCAGCTCGTGGCCTGGACGGGGCTGGAGCCCCCGGTCGGGGCCATGTGGGCGGCGGTCCGTGACCGGTAGGGCCGGGTGCGGCCAGGGGGCCCGGGGGCGCGAGTAACCTTCCTCGCTCAGAGTCCTTTGGTGAACTACGCCCCCGCAACCGTTGCCTCCCGGCCTCGGATCCGGACCCTGAGCGCCCGGTTCGATGTGGTCCTGGTGGGCTGCACCTTCCTCCTCGGCCTGATCGGGGTGGTCACGGTGTACACCGCCACCAAGGGGAAACTGGCCCTGGCCGGTGAGGACCCCCGGTACTTCCTGAAGCGCCAGGCCATCTTCTTGGTCATCGGGGGTGTGGTGATGGTGGCCATGGCCCTGTTCGACTACCGGAGGCTGGAACAGCTCTCCACCGTGCTCTACATCGGCATCCTGGTGGCCCTGCTGGCCGTCCTGGCTACGCCGGCCCGGTTGGGGGCCCAGCGGTGGTTCCCCCTCGGCCCGATCCAGCTGCAACCGTCCGAATTCGCCACCGTGGTGGTGATCATCGCCATCGCCACCTACTGCTCCCGACGACCCGAGGGCCTCGAATTCCGGGACCTGGTCCGGATGGTCCTGATGGCCGGCCTGCCCATCCTGTTGGTCTTCAAGCAGCCCGACCTGGGCACGGCCATCGTCATGTCGGTGATCCTGCTCGTCATGCTGGCCGTGGCCGGCATGCCCGGGCGCTACCTCCTCGCCCTCATGGCGGCCGCTGTGCTGCTCGTGCTCTTCGCCGTCAACGTGGGTCTGCTCCAGAAGTACCAGATCGACCGCCTCACCAGCTTCATCTCCCCCAACGGGGCCAGCCAGGCCGCCACCTATAACGTGGCCCAGGCCAAGGAGGCCATCGCCCACGGCGGCGTGTTCGGACGGGGCCTCGGCCACGGTGCGCTCACCAACCTGGCCTACGTGCCCGAACAGCAGACCGACTTCATCTTCTCGGCCGTGGGGGAGCAGGTGGGCTTCGTGGGCGCCAGCGTGCTGCTGGCCATCTACGGCGTGGTGGCCTGGCGCATCCTCCGGGCCGCCCAACTGGCCCGGGACAACCTGGGCCGGCTGCTGTGCACGGGCATCTTCGCCCTCCTCGTGTTCTCGGTGTTCGAGAACGTCGGGATGAACATGGGGATCATGCCGGTGACGGGCATCCCGCTGCCGTTCCTCTCCTATGGCGGATCGGCCATGATCGTCTTCATGGCCGCCATCGGCATCACGGCCAGCGTCAACGCCCGGAGTGCCCGGTGACCGAGGCCGCCGGTCCCGCGCCTCCGCCAGGCCCGGTCATCGTGACCGACCCGGACCCGGGTGGCGACGACGCCGAGCCCGGGACCGAGGCAGCGGACGTCGCGCCCGAGGGTCCCCCGGACGACCGCGACGCGTCCGAGGACGGTGGCCCGGTCGAGGAGCCGGCCTCCGTCGCTCCGGAGCCACCGTCGGCGACACCGGTCCCGGGGTCGGCGTCATCGCCGGTCATGGGCGACTACCGGATGGCCCTCATTGCCGCCGTCAATGTGGACCTGCCCAATCAGCACCCCACCGTCGTGCTCCGAGAGTCGGAGTCGCCCCGTCGGCAGCTCTCGTTTTCGATCGGCTTCCAGGACGCCGTGGTCCTGACCCATGCCATGCGGAGGATCCCCACCCCGCGCCCGCTCACCCACGAACTCATGAGCCACGTGCTCCAGGGCTTCGACATCGACGTGGTGGCCGTCCGGTTGGTCGGCCGCCAGGGCGCCATCTACTTCGCCGAGCTTGATCTCCGGGGTCGCACGGGCCGGTCGGTGCACTCCTGTCGGCCCTCGGACGGTCTCACCGTGGCCCTCCTCCAGCCGGTCAGCGTCCCCATCCTCATCGACCGCCGCCTGTTCGAGATGGACGGCGACGTGACCCCTCCGGGACCGATCGGGTGACACCGCCCGATCGGATGATGCCGATGACGAGCTCCGTCGGCGTCCCTACCCGCCGCTGAGCAGGCGTTCCCGCCGCTCCTCGGACTTGTCCCACTGGTCCTGATCAGCGGCATCGGCTGCGGCGCCCCCCTCGTCGGAGATGCGCATCAGCAGGGCGATGAGGACGTAGTTGGCGATGAGGGCCGACCCGCCGTAGGAGACGAAGGGGAGGGTGATACCGGTCAACGGGAGCAGCCGGAGCACACCGCCGATGATGAAGAAGGCCTGGAAGCCGATGATCATGGTCAGGCCGACCGCCGTCAGCTTGGCGAACTCCGAGCGGGCGGCCTGGGCCACCCGCAGGCCGGCCCCGACGAGGAGCAAGAAGGCCACCACCACCATGGTCGAGCCCAACAGCCCCATCTCCTCGCCGATCACCGCGAAGATGAAGTCGGCGTTGGAGAAGGTGATCAGAAAGGCCCCCTGTCCGAGGCCCAGGCCGGACCCGCCGATGCCGCCGCTCCCGAGCGAGTACCAGGACTGGACCAGCTGCCGGCCCGATCCGTTGGCGAGCTTCCACGGGTCGAGCCAGTCCTCCACCCGGATGTGGGTCTGGCTCAGGTACCGCCCGGCGAAATAGGCCCCGGCGGCGAAGAGCACCACCCCGAGCACCAGGTAGCCCGTCCGGCCGGTGGTCACCCACAGCAGGCCGATGAACAGGGTGAACAGCATGGCCGAGAACCCGATGTCGTGTTCGAGGCTCATGACGCCGATGGCGAACACCCACGCCAGGGCGATGGGCACGAGGGGTCGCGGATCGAGGACCAACCGGTTCCCCAGCCTCGCCGTCGGGATGGACAGCAGCTCGCGCTTCTCGGCGAAGTACGAGGCGAAGAAGATGCACAGCAGGATCTTGGCGATCTCGACGGGCTGGAACCGGATGGATCCCACCTGCACCCAGAGCCGGGCGCCGTTGATGTTCCTCCCGAAGTGGGGGACGAGCGGGAGCAGGAGGAGGATGACACCGGCGGCCAGGAGGAGATAGCGGTACCGGTCGAGGTCGCGGGATCGGCGGACGAGGACCAGGGTCAGCACGTAGGCGCCCACGCCGATGGCCGTCCAGGCCGCCTGCTGGGGCGCGTAGTGGGGAGGGAGGGTGGCCAGATCGATCCGGGTGATCATCACGTAGCCCAGCCCGTTGAGCAGGAAGGCGATGGGGAGGATCACCGGGTGGGCACTCGGGGCGAAGATACGGTTGGCGATATGAGCGACGGCGCCCAGGGCCAGGATCACCACCATGAGGGGGCCCACGTCGGTCGGGACCTTGGACGTGTTCCCGAGGATCATCAGCGTGTAGGCGGCGACGATGATGACGGCGGCGACGATCAGCAGGCCGAGCTCGGTGCGTCGACGGGCCTTGAAGGCCCGGTGGGGACGTTTGGTCGTGGAGGATCGAAACGTCAGCACCGGCATCCGGGCGAGCCTATCGGCGCCGGGCGGGATTTCGGTGGAGCCGGGACCGGGGTGGTCGCCGTCCCGGTGGCCGGTCGCTCCGCCGTCCGGGCGCACGGCCGGCCGGGGGATCGGGTGTGACCGACCCGGGTACCACCCTGTCCTCCCTCCCGTCCCCCGCCGACACCGGCGGCGATCGCCGGAGCGGGGCGCCGGACCGCCGCCGCCGGCCCCGCGGGGCCGACCCTCTCCCGCCCGCCGGCCCTCGCCCGTGGGCCGGCGGTATCGGTACCCTGCCCACCCTGTCCGACCCGGGCCGCTTCATCAACCGCGAGCTCTCCTGGCTCGACTTCGGCGCACGGCTGCTCGACCTGGTGGCCGACCGGCGCTTCCCCCTGCTCGAGCGGGTCCGCTTCCTGACCATCTTCGCCGAGGGTCTCGATGAGTTCTTCCAGGTGCGGGTGGCCGGGCTGGAGGACCAGGTGGCCGCCGGCCTCCGGACCCCGTCGCCCGACGGCATGCGCCCGTCCGACCAGCTGGCCGCCATCACCGCCCGTGCCACCGACCTGATGGAGCGGCACAGCGACCTGTTCCTGCGACAGGTGAGGCCCGCCCTCACCGCCGCCGGGGTCCTCCTGGCCGACTGGCACACGCTCGACGCCCACGACCGCGCCTCGCTCGGGCAGGAGTTCGACCGGGGGATCTTCCCGATCCTCACACCGCTGGCCATGGGCCAGGGCCATCCGTTCCCGTCGATCGCCGATCTCTCGCTCAACCTGGTGGTGCGGGTGGTGGACCCCCAGACCGCCGAGGAGCGGATCGCCCAGGTGAAGGTGCCGCCCGTCCTCCCTCGGCTCATGCCCCTGGCCGACGGCAGACGCTTCGTCCCGGTGGAGCAGGTGGTGGCGGCCCACCTCGAGAGCATCTTCCCGGGCATGGCCATCGAGGAGCACCAGGTGTTCCGGGTGTCGCGCAACATCGACCTGTCCGTGGACGAGTACGAGACCGGCAACCTCCTGGCCGCGGTGGAGCTCGAACTCCACCGTCGGCGGTTCGGCCAGGCCGTGAGGCTCGAGGTCGCCTCGGGGATCTCCACCGACCTGTTGGACATCCTCATCGCCGAAGTCGACGTGCCCGAGGAGAGCGTCTACCTGGTCGACGGCCCCCTGGACCTCAGTGGCCTGGTCGCGCTCACCGAGCTCGACCGTCCCGACCTGTCGGCCGAACCGTGGATCCCCGTGGTCGCTCCGGCGTTCAGCGGGGACGGTGACGTCTTTGCCGTCCTGGCCGACCGGGACGTCCTCGTCCACCATCCCTACGAGTCCTTCACCGGCTCGGTCGAGGCCTTCGTTTCCGCCGCCGCCCAGGATCCCGACGTCCTCGCCATCAAACAGACCCTCTACCGGACGGGGCCGAGCAGCCCGATCGTGGCCTCGCTGATCACCGCGTCGAGGGCGGGCAAGCAGGTGACCGTGGTGGTCGAACTGCAGGCCCGGTTCGACGAGCGGACCAACATCGCCTGGGCGCGGGTGCTCGAGGAGGCGGGCGTCCAGGTCATCTACGGCCTGGCCGCCCTCAAGACCCACGCCAAGATCTGCCTGGTGGTCCGGAGGGAGGGTGCCGAGGTCCGGCGGTACTGTCACATCGGCACCGGGAACTACAACGCCGACACGGCTCGGGCCTACGAGGACCTGGGCCTGTTCACCTCCGACCCGGCCATCGGGGCCGACGTCGGTGAGCTGTTCAACCTGCTGTCGGGCTCAGGCGACCCCCCGTGGTTCCGCAAGCTCATGGTCTCCCCCCTGACCACGAGGTCCGGCTTGATGGACGCCATCGAGGCCGAGGGCCGGGCCGGTGCCGACGGCAGGATCGTCATCAAGACGAACGGACTCACCGACCCCGGCGTCATCGACGCCCTCTACCGGGCCTCCCAGGCCGGCGTCTCCGTCGACCTGATCGTGCGGGGACGGTGCTGCCTCCGACCCGGCGTCCCGGGGCTGTCGGACGGCATCCGGGTCCGGTCGATCGTGGGCCGGTACCTCGAGCACTCCCGGGTGTACTGCTTCGGGGGCCGGGCGGGCAGGCCGGTCCGGGTGGCCGTGGGCTCCGCCGACCTCATGGAGCGCAGCCTCGACCGCCGGGTGGAGGTGGTGGTGCCCATCACCGAACCGGCCCTGCAACGGCGCGTGGCCGGTCTGCTCGACTGGGCGCTGCTGGACCAGGCCACCTCGTGGGAGCTCGGACCCGACGGGTGCTGGACCCGGAAGGCCCCTGACCTGCCGCCCCACAGCCTGGGACTCAGCCTGCAGGCTCAGTTCCAAACGCAGGCCCTGGCCGCCCGGCGGACTCGGCCTGACGGGAGCCCGAGGGCACGAAGGACCCCGGTGACGGTGCCGGCGTCGGTTCCCGAAGCCCGCCCCGTCCGTTCGTGGCCGGTACGGTCGGTCGGGGAGGCACGGGGATCGTCACCGGCCGAGGTACCGAGGCGACCGGAGGCGCCGGGGCTGTCGATCCCGGACCGGTGGTGGCGGCGCTGGAGCGCGCGGTGGTTCCCCCGGTCGCGCTGAACGACCGGCTGGCCCCGCTCTCCGACACCGTGTCCCCGCCACCGGAGGACGTCCCCGTCGGCCCCGACCCGGTCATCGCCGTGCTTCCGGCCGGGACGGTGGCGGTGGCGCGGCGGCGCAGGCTCACGCGTTGGCGGAGGAACCCGTGGAGCCTCCGGTAACTCGGCCGCCGCTCGAACTCCAGTGAGGCGTAGGCCAGGCCCCCGAAGGGGATGGGTAGCCAGAAGTTGACGGCCCGGTAGGCCAGCACCGCGGAGAGGGCCTGGCCCGCCGTGGGGCCGAAGCCCGTGATCATCGACACGAGGACGAACTCGACCACACCGAGTCCACCGGGCGTGATGGGGATGGCGGCCAGGATGTTGGCCAGCCCGTAGGCCATCAGGAGGTCCACCGGGGAGATGAAGTGGCTGAAGGCGGCCACGAACACCCAGAGCGAGGCCGCATCGAGCAGCCAGTTGGCCGCCGCCCAGCCGATGGCCTTGCGGGTGAGTGAGCGGTCCTGCATGAGGGCGGCGAACCGGTCGGCTAGCCGCTCGACCAGCGAGGTGGTCCGGTCGGCGTCGAGGAAACGGATCCGGCCGGCAACCCGACGCACGATCCGACTGGCGCGCTCCTGACCCCGGGTCAGTAGGTAGAACAGCCCGCCGAAGGCGCCGAGCAGGATCACGCCCACGCCGGCGGCCACGATGACCAGGATCGACGCCGACTGGGACTGGCCGCCGTGATGGCTGGCCGGGACATGGAAGCCGTGGGTGACCAAGAAGGCGACCAGGGAGCACCAGAACATCACGTTGAGCACCACGGCCGAACCGATGCCCTGGGTCCCGAGGGCGAAGCCGGCGTCGGAACCGGACACCCCCGACTGGGTGAGGAGGCGGTAGCCGAGGGCCGCACCCGGAGCGGTGCCGCCGGGGGACACGTGGCTGAGGGCCAGGGTGGACATGTTGATCCGGAACAGCCGGACCCGCCGCGGGCCGTCGGGGGGGAGTACGGCGTGGGTCAACTGGGTATAGGCCACGAGGGCGCCGATCTCCAGCAGCACGCCGAGGGCCAGGTAGCCGATGTTGATGTGGGCCAGGGAGTTGACCTCGGCCCGGTGGCTGGCCAGCAGGGGTAGGGCCACGTAGAAGACGAACAGGAAGACCAGGAGGGTCCCCACACTGAGACGAACCTCACGCCGGACGAACGGCCCCCGGTGCCACCACCGCCGGCGTGACCGGGCCGTCACGTCTGCCTGCTCGCCCTCCATCGTCACTATGTTGACACGCCCGACCCGTGCGACCTGACATGCTGGCCGGATGACGGAGCCGGTCCAGCGGGGTCGAGACCCCATCGACGACCCCGCCAGAAGGCCAGGCCGGGCGCCCAACGGAGCCGGTCCCGGGCCGTCGGGCGGGGCCGACGCGGTCCCGCACGACCCCGTGTCGGTGTCCCACTCCACGGCGCACAGCGGCACCACCACGGTGATCAATGAGACTGCGGTCGAGCGCCAGGACCGGGAGGTCGGCCCTGAGGCGTCCCGCCGCGAGCGGCTGTTCGCCGCGGCCTCGGCCAAGGGGGTCCCGCTCCGCACCATCCTCACCATCGATGCGGTGGTCATCATCACCTGGGTCCTCTACCGGCTCCTCGGGCGACTCCGCGGGGTCATCCTGTGGATCCTGATCGCCGCCTTCATCGCCCTGGTGCTCAATCCCGCCGTCAACTTCCTCCAGCGCCGACACCTGCGACGGGGCACGGCCGTGGGCGTGGTGATGGCCGTGGCCCTGCTGGTGTTCGTGGGCCTGCTCGGCCTGCTCGGCTATCCGCTGGTGAACTCGCTCACCCACGTGGCCGGCCGCCTGCCCACCATGGTCGACCAGGTCGAGAAGGGCCACGGTTGGCTGGCCCACACCCTGCAGCGGTTCCACCTCCTGTCCTGGGTGCAGAAGAACGCACCCAAGCTCAAGACGGCGGCCAACAACCTGGCCAAGCCGGCCCTCAACGCCGGCAAAGCCGTGGCCTCGACCGTGCTCGCCGTCACCACGATCGGCTTCCTCAGCCTGTTCATGCTGCTGGAGGCGCCGAAGCTCCGGGCCGGCCTCCTCGGGACCATGCGCCCCGAGCGACGCCAGACCGTGGTGGACGTGGCCCACCGGGTCTCCCGGTCGGTGACCTCGTACGTGCTCGGAACCATCGCCCTGTCGGTCACCTTCGGCGTCGTGGTCCTCGTCACCCTCCTCATCCTCGGGGTCCCCTTTGCCCTGATCATCGGCCTGTGGGTGGCCCTCGTGGCCATGATCCCCCTGGTCGGAGGGCTGATCGCCGGAGTCCCGAGCGTGCTCATCGCCTTCCTCCACTCGCCCACATCGGGCGTGGTGATGGCCATCGTCTTCGTGGGGTTCCAGCTGGTGGAGAACCACTTCCTCTATCCCGTGGTCATGAGCCGCACGGTGCGGATGAACCCGCTCTGGGTGCTGCTCGCCGTGTTGATCGGGGCGAACCTGGGCGGGGTCTTCGGCTCCACACTGGGCGGTCTGACCGGGGCCCTGGTGGCCATTCCGGTGGCCGGGGCCGTCCAGGTCATCTCCCGTGAGGTGTGGCAGCGCACCCGGGCGGTCGATCCGGACACGGGGCAGGCGCTCCCCGAAGGGGGCACCGGCGATCCTGCGGAGCTCGGCGTCGTGGACCCCGGCTGAGACGCGGCTCCCCGTCCTGCACCGATGGACCGGGTCGGGTCTCCTAAGCTGGGCCGATGGACGTACTGGTGGTGCTTCCCACCTATAACGAGGTGGAGAACATCGACCGGGTGCTCCGACGGATCCGCACGGCCCTGCCCGACGCCACCGTGCTGGTGGTCGACGACGGGAGTCCCGACGGCACCGCCGATGCGGCCGAGGTCCTGGGCAAGGAGCTGGGCAACGTCGAGATCATGCGGCGCCGAGGAAAGTCCGGTCTGGGCAGCGCCTACCGGGCCGGCTTCCGGTGGGGACTCGACCGGGGGTTCGAGGCCTGCGTGGAGATGGACGCCGACCTCTCCCACGACCCCGCCGCCCTGCCCGACCTGGTGGGGGCCCTGTCCGGTGGGTGCGAGCTGGCGGTGGGTTCCCGCTACGTTCCCGGAGGGGTCATCCCCAACTGGGCCTGGCACCGTCGTCTACTGTCGAGGGGTGGCAACGTCTATGCGTCGGCACTCCTCGGGCTCGGGGTGGCCGACGCCACGTCGGGCTTCCGGGCCTACGCGGCTTCCGTGCTCCGTCGCATCGACCTCGACCGGATCCGGGCCGACGGCTACGGGTTCCAGATCGAGATGACCTACCAGGCCAAGCGGGCCGGAGCCTCGGTGGTGGAGGTGCCCATCCGGTTCATCGACCGGGTGGACGGCGAGTCGAAGATGTCCATGATCATCGTGGTCGAGGCCCTCGGCCTGGTGAGCTGGTGGGGACTGCTGCGACTGGTCGAGGGCCTGCGGGGGCGACCGGTGGTGGCCCGGGACGCCACCCCGTTGCCGTGACCGAGCCCGGCCGTGTCCTGGTGGTGGACGACGAGCCCTACATCACCGACGTGGTCACGGCGGCCCTCCGCTTCGAGGGCTTCGCCACCGAGGAGGCGTCGACCGGCTTCGACGGCCTCGAGAAGGCCCGGGCCGGGCACTGCGACCTGATCGTGCTGGACGTCATGCTGCCGGACATCGACGGGTTCGAGGTGTGCAACCGGCTCCGGTCCGAACACATCGAGACCCCGGTCCTGTTCCTCACGGCACGGGATGCCACTGTGGACAAACTGGCCGGCCTGGCCCGGGGCGACGACTACGTGACCAAGCCGTTCAGCATCGATGAGCTGGTGGCCCGGATACGCGCCGTCCTGCGTCGGACCGGTCCTGAGGACTTTCCCGACGGTGGCCGACTGCAGTTCAGCGATCTGGTCGTCGACGTGGGGACCCACGAGGTGTGGCGGGGCGACCAGGTCATCGACCTGACCGCCACCGAGTTCAAGCTCCTCCACTTCCTGCTGCGCAACGCCCGCCAGGTGCTGTCGAAGTCCCAGATCCTCGATGCGGTGTGGGACGAGGGGTTCGTCGGGGACTCGAACATCGTGGAGATCTACATCTCCTACCTCCGCAAGAAGGTCGACTGCTACGACCCCCCGCTGATCCACACCATCCGGCGGGTCGGCTACAGCCTGCGAGAGCCCCGGCCGTGAGGCTCCGCCGCCGGCTCCTGGTCACCATGATCGGGTTGGTGGCAGTCGGACTGGCCGCCCTCGACATCATCACCCTCACGTCGCTCCACTCGTATCTCTACGGACGGGTGGACGATCAGCTGAACTCGGCCAGCCGCCAGATGTCCAGCTACGTGATCCGGGCCCACGAGCGTGGCTACACCATCACACCGGCATCGATCGGCACCCACGTCGACCCCGAGGTCTACGTGGAGCTGATCGGTCCCACGGGCCACGTGGTGGTGTCCCGACCCTCGGACACCCTGGGCGGGTCGGACCCGGCCCCGGTGCTGCCGGTGACCCTCCCGGTCCGTCCCTCCGACGACACGGCCGGCACGGCCACCCACCCCTCGGGCCAGGCCTACCGGCCGTCGTCGGGCTCGGTGACGGTTGGATCGGTCGGCGGCGGCCCCCAGTACCGGCTGCAGGCAGTGTCGGTCCAAGGGGAGACCCTGGTGGTGGCCACGTCGTTGACCACGGTCACGGCCACCCTCAACTCACTGCGCACCATCGAGCTGGCCGTCTCCCTCGGGCTCCTGGTGGCCCTGCTCGTCCTCATGGCCCTCCTGATCCGCCAGGGCCTCCGACCCCTCGAGGCCATGGCCACCGAGGCCGATGCCATCGCCGCCGGCGATCTGACCCGCCGGGTGGAGCCCACCGAGGGCGACGGCGAGATCGCCCGCCTGGGACGCGCCCTCAACGGCATGCTGGCCCAGATCGAGACGGCGTTCGCCCAGCGGGCCCGGTCCGAAGAGCGGCTGCGCAGTTTCCTCTCCGACGCCTCGCACGAGTTGCGCACCCCGCTCACGTCGATCCGGGGGTACGCCGAGCTGCTGCGCAAGGATGCGCTCGGCGACGAGCTGGCCCGCGATCGGGCCCTGTCCCGGATCGAAAAGGAGGCGGAACGGATGGGGTCGCTGGTCGGGGACCTGGCCGTCCTGGCCCGGGAGGGCGAAGGCCCCGAGCCGTCCCAGCACCGAGTGGATCTGGCCGCCGTCGCCGCCGATGCCGTGGAGGACGCCCGGATCACCCACGGCACCCGGACCATCGAACTGGTGGCCCGGGGCACGGTCCCCGTCTCGGGGGACGAGGCCCGACTCCATCAGATGGTGCACAACCTGGTGGACAACGCACTGGCCCACACCCCGGCGGGGACCCCGGTCGAGGTCGGGGTGGCCGTCCACGGGGAGCGGGCCGTGCTCGAGGTACGCGACCGCGGCCCGGGTATGGGACCCGAACAGGCCCAACACGTGTTCGACCGGTTCTACCGGGGCGACAGCAACCGCCTCGACGGTGGGTCGGGGCTCGGGCTGTTCATCGTGGCCACGTTGGCCCGCACGTTCGGGGGCAGCGCCACGGTGGCCACCGCCGAAGGACAGGGCTCCACCTTCACTGTGGACCTCCCCGTCTTCGGTGCCCACGCCGCACCGGGTGTCGACAACGGTGCCGTGCTCCAAAACGACCCCGGTGGTCGGGTCGCCCACGACGAGGCCCACGCCGGCCGGGTGGTGGTCGGCGCCGAGCGGACCGTGCCCAACGGATCCCACCCGTCCCCCCAGCCAGGGGACGCAGTCCCCGCCGTAGTCACCGACTCGGTCGTCCCCGTTGAGGGGGATGCCGCTGTGGGAGGTGGGAGTCCCCGAGATGCTGGCGTCCATTGACCGGGGGTCCGGCAACCCGGTCGTCCTCCTCCACGGACAGCCCGGCTCCGGGGCGTCGTGGGATGCCGTCACCGAGCTGCTCACCCCGGAGTTTCGGGTACTGGCCCCGGACCGGATCGGCTACGGCGCCTCGACGGGCGAGGCACGCGGCCTGGCGGACAACGCCCACCTCATCGCCGAACTCATCGTGGCCCGGCGAGCGGCGCCCGCCACCGTGGTGGCCCACAGCTGGTCGGGTGGGGCCGCCGTGCTGCTGGCCGCCCAGCATCCGGACACGGTCAAGAGCCTGGTGCTGGTGGGCGCGGCCTGTACCCCCGACAGCCTGAACGCCCTCGACCGCTGGCTGACCTACCCCGGCCTCGGCGACGCCCTCACCGTCGTCGGGCTGTTGGGCATCGGGGAGGTCCTCCCTCGACTGCGACGGTTCACCGGTCGCCTGCCCGCCCGCTACCGCCAGCAGGTGGCCACGTCCCTGCCCGACCAGCGGGTCCTGGGTGGTGCCCACGGCGCCCTGGGCCGCCACCGCAGGACCTTCATGGTCGAGCAGCGGGCCCTGACCGAGGAGTTGCCCGCCGTCGGGGAGGCGCTCGGGGCGTTGCGCCTCCCGGTGGCCGTGGTCTCGGGCCAGTGGGATCTGGTGGTGCCCCCCCGGGCGGCCGAGACCCTGGCCCGACGGATCCCCGGGGCGGAGCTGACCATCCTGGCCCGGGCCGGACACTTCGTGGCCCGAGACGATCCCTCCGCCCTGGCCGGCGTCATCCGCTGGGCGGACCGTGCCGGATCGACGCCCGGGACCGACCCGTCCGCCGATCCCGCGGCAGACCCGGTCTGAGTCCGGTAGGACCTCAGACCTCAGACCTCAGCCCACGGCCTCGTGGGTCGAGGGCCCGTCACCGGTGGTGAAGGGGACGCCCGGGGCCAGGGCATCGAAGGCCGCGGTCAACTTGAGATTCACCTCGACCAGCTCCATCCCGGGGTCGGAGCCCTGGACGACCCCGACGCCGGCGGCCAGCAGGGCGTTGGGTCCCGTGAGGGTCATGGCCCGGATGCCGATCATCCAACGACCGTCCCCCCGGGCGTCCACGTAACCCACCGGTCCGGCGAAGTGACCGCGCTCTTCGGGCTCCAGGCGGGCGATCAAAGCCAGGGCCCGGTCTCGTGGGACCCCACCCACGGCCGGGGTGGGATGCAGGTCGGCCACCAGCTCCAGGGCCGTCGGGGTCGACCCGTCCGGGAGCGCGGCCAGGGTGCCGACCAGCGTGGTCCCCAGATGGGTGATGTTGTGGAGATGGACCAGATCGGGGCGCGAGGGCACGTCCAGCTCGGTGCACAGCGGATCCAGGACGGCACCGATGGCCTCCACCACCAGGCGGTGCTCGGCGCTGTCCTTGGTGGAGGCCAGGAGCTCCCGGGGCAGCACGCTGGTCGACCGGTGGGTCCGGTCGGTGGTCCCGGCCAGCGGCCGGCTCCGCACCCGAGACCCGGAGCGCTCCACGAGGAGCTCCGGGCTCGCCCCGACGAGCTGACCGCGGGATGTGGGCATGGAGAAGAACGAGGCCGTGGGCTCGAGCCGGTGCCAGCGACGGAGCAGGTCGGCCACGTCGATGGGCTCGTCCATCCGCACGTCGACCTGGCGGGAGACCACGACTTTGGCCACCTCGTCGTTCTCGACCGCCCGGACCGACTCGGCCACCATCGACTCGAAGGACGAGTCCGACGTGTGGGGCACGATGGTCGGACGCCGGACCACCGCCGTCCGGGCACCCGGACTGCGCCCGGCACCGGAGCGCACGGCATCGTCCGCGGTGTGGTCGACGAGCCAGGAGCGCAGCCCGTCCGAGGTCTCGGGAAGGCCGGCGCCGTGGGAGGCGACGACGGTGACCCACTCCTCCCCGGAGGGCTCGGCGCCGTAGGTGATCGCCGGGACCACCAGCGTCCCCGGTCGGGAACGGTCGAAGGGGAGGGCGGCGAAGGCGATCACCCCGGACGTGGTGGGGTCGAACCGGTCGTCGCACGGCACGGCGGCCATCGACCGGGTGACCGCATCGACCGCCGTGGTGTCGTCGAGCCCGTGGGGGAGGGTGAAGGTGAGCGCCCGGCCCAGCCCGACCAGGGTCCGCTCGGCGGTGCGGAACACGATGCCGGTCGCTCCGGCCAGGGCGAAGGGCTCGATGGCCGGCCCCGGATCGAGGGGTAGGCGGACCGCCACCAGGGCGCCGGTGGGCGGGGTCACGGCCGACCTGTCCGGGTGGCGGTGATGAGTTGGCTCAGGCCTCCCGACAGGGGTCGTTGGTTCACCGACGAGAA
Organism: uncultured Acidimicrobiaceae bacterium; assembly: GCA_963738545.1. Taxonomy (GTDB): domain Bacteria; phylum Actinomycetota; class Acidimicrobiia; order Acidimicrobiales; family RAAP-2; genus Bog-756. Next base: position 802,061 of record CAVTXA010000009.1, on the reverse strand, counting down.
GCCGGCGACGGCCAGCATCGAGCGGAGCTCGGTGGTGCCGGGAAGGTAGGCGGTGGATCGGGGAAGGTACCGGTAGGCGGCACCGTCGGAGAGCAGGCCCCCGACGACCGGCACGACCTTGCGGAACCAGATCCGGTGCCCGATCTGGAGCAGCCCGTTGTCCGGCTCGGCCACCTCGAGGAGGCTGATCCGGCCGCCGGGTCGGACCACTCGGCCGAACTCGCCGAACACCGCGGCGAGTTCGGTGAAGTTCCGGAGGGCGTAGCCACAGGTGATCCCGTCCACCGCCGCCGTCGTGAGGGGCAGGGCGGCCCCGTCGGCCTGGGCCAACGGCAGCCCGGTGCCGTTGGCCTGGAGCATCCCCCACGACAGGTCCATGCCGAATGGGGCCAGTCCCGCGTCCGACAGGATGCGGAGGAAGTCCCCGGTCCCGCAGGCCAGGTCGAGCACCCGCGACCCGGCGGGAAGGCCGAGGGCCCGGGCCGACTGCCGGCGCCAGCGCACGTCGAGTCCGAAGGTCATCACGCGGTTGACCAGGTCGTAGCGGGGGGCGATGGTGTCGAACATGGAGCGCACCAGGGCCGTCTTCTCCGGCCCGGTGGGCAGATCGGCCTCGGCGGCCCGGGCGGCCACGTCGAAGTCCGGCGCGGTGCCGTTCAGCGTGTGGGTGGGGCGGTCGGCTCCCGTCGCCGGGTCCGTTCCCGCCGGAGTGCCGGTTGGGTCGCTCACGGCCGCGCCGACAGGGTTCGGCCTGCGGCCACCTCGGCAGCCGGGCCCGAGGTGCCGTCCGGCCGACCGGTCATGTCCACACCGGCCTGGTCGCCGATGGCCCTGCGTTCGGCGTCCGAGCCCACCTGGTCCACGTGGTCGAGCGCCGCGCTGATCAGCGTGCGGGTGAAATGGTGTCCTACCAGGGTGTTGACCGCCGGGAGCAGTTCGGCGTACGCCTGGAGGAGGCGTTCGATGTGGGGTTCGTCCCCGGACCGGCCTCCCGGGGGGGCGCTCTCCCCGTCGGACTTCCGGTCGCAGTCGTTCTCTTCGGCGTCGGAATGCCCGCTCCGGAGCGGTCCCCGCACGTAGGTCGAGAACATGGCCACGGCCTCTCGGGCCACGGCTTCGGTGGCCTCGTGGTGGCGACGGGCCAGGTCCAACAGTGCCGAGAGGGGGATGCCCCACTCGAGGAGGAGGAGCCCCGACCGGGCCGCCGCCACGTCGGCCTCCGTGTAGCAGTCCCGGCCGGTGATCCGCCGGGGGATCAGCAGACCCTCGGCCTCCACGGCCTTCAGGAGGGCCAACGGCACACCCGTGGCCACGGCGAGTTCGTCGAGGGTCAGGGTGGGCCCGGACTCCGAATCGATCCCCTCGGAGATCCCTTCGATGGCCCCATCGCTCCCGGACGGGATCGACCCGCCGTCCTCGGAGCCCGTCGCATCGTCCCGCCAACCCGACAGCTCGGCGAGCAGGGCCTCGTCGGCGGCGTCGAGGTCGCCCGACACGAGTCGCACGATGGTGGCCAGGGTGAACCCTCGCCCCTGCAGGGACCGGATCCTCGCCAACCGGTCGACATGGTGGTCCCCGTACCAGGCCACCCGGCCCTCCCGGCGGGGCGGATCGAGCAGACCCTTGCTCTGGTAGTAGCGGATGGTGTCGACGGTCACGTCGGCCCGGGCGGACAGCTGCTCGACACGCATCTCCATGCCGACCACTCTAGGAGTAATCGCTCGTACCGTTGGAGCGCGGAGCCTCGGTAGGGCATCTACCGGGCCCTCGACGCCTCCACCAGGACAAACGCCGTCCCGGCGGGGGCGTTAGGAGTAGTAGCGGTAAACCACCTCAGCCACACAGCTGGGCTTGGTCGAACCCTCGGTCTCCAAGGTCACGTCCAGCGCCACCTGCACCCCGCCCTTGACGTCCTCGGCTCCAGCCACCGTGACGCCCAGCCGCAGATTGCTGTCCACAGGAACGGGCGATGGGAACCGGACCTTGTTGCAGCCGTAGTTGATCCCCATCGAGGTCCCTTCGACCACCAGCACCTCGTGCAGGTACACGGGGACCAGCGACAGGGTCAGGTAGCCATGGGCGATGGCCGTCCCGAAGGGACCGTCCTTGGCCCGCTCGGGGTCCACGTGGATCCACTGGTGGTCCCCGGTGGCGTCGGCGAACTGGTTGATCTGGGCCTGGTCGATCCGGTGCCACTCGCCGTAGCCCAGATGCTGTCCGACGAGGTCGTGGAATTTCTCGATGCCCTGCACGGTGGTTGCCATGCCCAAGACTGTACGGGAGACGCACCGATGCGACCACCCCGGCCCGGCGGGACCGGGGGGCTCCCGGGGTGAGGCGCTCCTTCGTCCCGACCCCAGAGCATCCTTAGCCCCCCTTGGTCGGTACGCTGCTCCTGTGGAGATGCGACACAACCACCGCAACCTCCAAGGGGGCGGGGCCCGGGCCGCCGTGTTCGGGATCAGTGACGGCCTGGTGTCCAACGTGGCCCTCATCCTGGGCATGGCCGGGGCCCACTCGTCGGCGTCCGCCGTCCGACTGGCCGGCGTGGCCGGACTCATCGCCGGTTCGTTCTCGATGGCCGCCGGGGAGTACGTCTCCATGCGGGCCCAGTCCGAGCTGATGCAGCGGGAGCTGGACGTGGAGCGCCAGGCCATCCGCCACGAGCCCGAGGACGAGCGGCGCGAGTTGGCGGCCATCTACCGCAGTCGCGGCCTCGACAGGGACATGGCCGAAGAGCTCTCGGTCAAGATGATGAGCGACCCCGAACTGGCGCTCGAGACCCACGCCCGCGAGGAGCTGGGCATCAATCCCGACGAGACCGGCAACCCGATCCAGGCCGCCGTGTCGTCCTTCGTCATGTTCGCCCTCGGAGCCTTCATCCCCCTGGTGCCGTGGCTCATCACCTCGGGCACCAGTGCGATCCTGTGGTCGGTCGCCCTCACCGCGGTCAGTGCCTTCTCGGTGGGAGCAGCGCTCGCCGCGTTCACCGGCCGGTCGTGGCTGTGGTCGGCCTCACGCCAGTTGCTGATCTCGGGCATCGCCGCCGGGGTGACCTACGGCGTGGGCCATCTCATCGGGTCCCGCTGACCGGCCCGCTCCGACCTCGGCTCAGGGAGCACCGACCGTCCGGAGATACGACCGGTCGACGTGGTCGTTCGAGAAACCCATGGACCGGTAGAGGTGCACGGCGGCCGTGTTGTCGGCGTCGACGTAGAGCATGCCCACCGACAGTCCGCGTCCGGCCAGCCAGTCCAGTCCGGCCCGGGTGAGGGCGCGGCCCCATCCGCGGCCGTGGAAGTCGGGGTCCACGCCGATGACGTAGATCTCCCCCAGAGGGGGCTCGGTCAGGGCGTGGACCTTGGTCCAACACGATCCGGCCATCCGCCCGTCGGCCTCGAGGACGAGGAACCCTTCGGGATCGAACCACGGCTCCTGTTCCCGTTCGAGCAGGGTGGCGCGGTCCCAGTGACCTTGCTCGGGATGGGAGGCGAAGGCCCGGTTGTTGACCGCCAGCCAGGACTCCTCATCCACCCCGGGGCGGAACGGCCGGACCGGGAGCCGGCGCTGGCCGTCCGCATCCTCCACCGAGCCGGGCCCGGGCAGGGGGAGTGGACACCTCATCTGGATGAGATCCCGTTCGGGTCCGAAGCCGTGGGCCCCGGCCAGTAGGTCGTCGGCGAGGGAGGCCTTCGGCACCCAGAGGCGGACGGTCCCTCCCCCCAGGCCACCACCTGGCGGACGGCCTCCCCCAAGAGGGCGTCGGCCACCGGCGGATCCTCGTCCGCCGCGGGGTCGACCAGGAGTTCGACGGCGTACTCGCCGTGATCGTGGTCTCTGCTCACCTGGGCGTACCCCACGACCGTCGCCGCCTGGCTCTGGGTGGCCACGATCCCCACCGCCCGTCGACCGGCATCGTCGCCGGTACCCGGCACCCATGCCGGGCGGGCCAACACCATCCGCTGGTGCTCACTGAGCGGGGCGTGCGCGCTGTGGGTCTCGACCCGCGCCGCCAGCATGTCGACGGCCTTCCTCAGTCCGGCCGTCGGTTCGTGCACGACACCGAGCTCCAGGGCCACCATCGACAGCACGCTACCGGTAGTGTGCTGTCGATGGCCCGACCCCGCACGCCGGCTGGGCGGGCCCGACGGACAGCCGAGCGACTGGCCGGTGAGTTCCCCGGTACGGCCAACGATCTATGTGCGCTGGACCACGCCAATCCCTTCCAGCTCCTGGCCGCCACCATCCTCTCGGCCCAGTGCACGGACCAACGGGTCAACCTGACCACGCCGGCCCTGTTCGCCCGGTTCCCCGACGCCCATGCGTTGGCCTCTGCCGACCCGTCGGTGGTCGAGGAGATCATCCACTCGACCGGGTTCTTCCGGGCCAAGGCCCGCAACCTCATCGGGATGGCGACGACGGTGGTCGAGCGGTTCGGGGGCGAGGTCCCCTCGGCCATGTCCGAGCTGGTGACGCTTCCCGGGGTCGGACGGAAGACAGCCAACGTCGTGCGGAGCGTGGCCTTCGGCCTACCCGGCCTCCCGGTGGACACCCATGTGCAGCGGCTGTCGTCGCGGCTGGGTCTGACCACCGAGACCGATCCCGTACGGGTGGAGACGGCGCTCAACGCCATGATCCGGGCCGATGAGCGCGGGGTGTTCAGCCTCCGGATGATCCTCCACGGTCGGGCCACCTGCACGGCACGACATCCCTACTGTGAACGCTGCATCCTGGCCGACTTCTGCCCCTCGGTTCGCCCACCTTCGGTGGCGAGGACCGGACAGCGGGTGGCAATCGGGGACGATTTTCCGCCTCCGGGGGGGCGGATTCGGCGACCGGCGACCTGACGCTCGCGGGCTCCTCGAAAAGGACCCCGCGAGCAGGGGCTTTGTCTCGGATATGCGGCGACGAGCCGTTGAGCAGGACAAATTTGTCGTCGGTTGACTGGCAATCGGACCGAAAACGTGATGATCTAGAGGTCTCGGAACCGGTTCCCGCCAACTGGTTCCGCAGAGCGGTGTTCGGGATCCGCCGCCCGACCCGCTCGCGCGAAGGCACCCCTCGGGGTGCCTTCGCCGCGTCCGGACTGCATCTCGAACCCGGCCGGCCCGCAACACTTGGCACATCCGGAGCGGGGCCCCGACGACCGGTTCCCACCCGCACGCCGCTCGGTCGTCTCGGGCAGCCCCGGGATGCCGACTCAGTGACGCCGACTAAGGGACAAGGAGAGCTTGGCCAGACGGCGGTTGGCGCTGTTGAGGGCCCGCTCGATGGCGAAGAGCTCACGTGCGGTCTCCTCATCCTTCACGGCGTCGGCGGCGTCGGCGTGGACCGTGATTCTCCGGCTCAGCTCGTCGAGGGCGGTGGCGAGTGAGGAGAGCTCTGCGGAACTGGTGGCCATCCAAGGATCATGGCACCGGCGGACCGAACCGGCACGTCGGCGGGGGAGCAGACTCACCTGTCCGATAGCATCGACAGGCTATGGCTCTCCGACGGCTCGACTTCCGAGGCTTCACGGGAAACCGCAGGGCCCTGCGGGACGCGCTGCCGCGTCCCACCGACGAACAGGACCGGTCGTCCGAGGCGGTGGCCACCATCGTGACCGCAGTGAGGGCCGGGGGGACGCGGCCCTGCGCCGATTCACCCAGGAGTTCGACGGTGTGGCGATCGACGAGCTTCGCGTCCCCGAGACGGAGATCCAGGGGGCACTGGCCCGCATTCCCGGTCCCCTCCAGGAGGCCCTGGACGTGGCCCATGACCGGATCCTGGCCTATCACGCCCACGAGTCCGCCGACCCCGAGGCGGACGACTTCGAGTCAGGCGGGATCGACGTGCGCCACCTGGTCCGCCCGGTGGAGCGGGCCGGCTGCTATGCACCTGGAGGTCGAGCGCGCTACCCCTCGACGGTGCTCATGTGCGCGGTCCCGGCCCAGGTGGCCGGCGTCAAGGAGATCGTCTTGTGCGTGCCACCGGGTCCCGACGGTCGCATCGACGACGCCTCGCTGGCCGCCGCCGCGGTCGCCGGCATCCACGAGGTCTACCGGGTGGGCGGGGCGCAGGCCATCGCCGCCATGGCCTACGGGACCGAGTCCATCGAGCCGGTGGACGTCATCGTGGGTCCGGGCAACCGGTACGTGGCCGAGGCCAAGCGTCAGGTCTCGGGCGTGGTCGGGGTGGCCTCGGCCTTCGCCGGCCCCTCCGAGGTCGTGGTGGTGGCCGGACCGGGCACGCCCACCGAGCTGGCCGCCATCGACCTGGTGGTGCAGGCCGAGCACGGGCCCGACGGCCTGGCCTGGCTGGTGACCTGGTCCGAAGCCGTGGCCGAAGCCGTGTCCGCCCAGGTGGACCGCATCGTCCGTGACTCTCCCCGCCGGGCCGATCTCGAGGCCACCCTGGACGCCGGTGGCTACGTCGTGCTGGTGGACGGCCCCAAGCAGGCGATGGCCGTGGCCAACATCGTGGCCCCCGAGCACCTCGAGATCCTGACCCAGGATGCCCAGTCGCTCCTCGGACAGGTCACCTCGGCCGGTGCCGTCTTCCTCGGACCGTCGTCTCCGGCCAGCGTGGGTGACTACCTGGCCGGCCCCAACCACGTGCTCCCGACCAACCGCACGGCCCGCTTCGCCAGCGCGTTGCGGGTGGACGACTTCCGGCGACACATCCACGCCGTCACCGTCAGCGACAAGGCCCTGGAGGTACTCGGACCCCACGTCGTCACGTTGGCCGAGACCGAGGGACTGCCGGCCCACGCCGAGTCGGTGCGGCTCCGATGGCCGCGGTAGCGGTACCGGGGTCGGGCGACGCGGGCCCGCCCGCCGTGCGGCCGGACCTGGCCGAGCTGGTCGGCTACCACTCGGCCCAGGTCGAGGTGGACGTTCGCCTCAACACCAACGAGTCCCCCATGCCGCCACCGGCGGCGTGGCTCGACGAGTTCCGCTCGGGACTGTCGGCCATCGACTTCAACCGCTACCCCGACCGGGAGGCTGTGGCCCTCCGCCGGGCCGTGGCCGAGAGCCATGGCGTCGACCCCGAACGGGTCTTCTGCGCCAACGGATCCAACGAGGTCCTCCAGTCGCTGCTGCTGGCCTACGGGGGCCCGGGCCGGACGGTTGCCCTGTTCGAGCCCACCTACACCCTGCACCGCCACATCGCCCGCACCACCGGCACCCGGGTGGCCGCCGGGAGCAGGACCGACGACTTCGCCCTCGACCTCGGCGAAGTGCGACGGGTGGTCGAGGCCGAGCACCCGGTGATCACCTTCCTGTGCTCGCCCAACAACCCGACCGGTCGGGCCGAACCCCTCGACCAGATCCGCACCGTACTGGGCCTGGTCCCCGGCCTCCTGGTGGTGGACGAGGCCTACGGTCAGTTCGCCCCGTCCTCCGCCCTCGAACTCCTCGGTGGGTCGGACCCGGCCGCCGACCGGGTGGCGGTGGTGCGGACCTTCTCCAAGACGTGGTCCATGGCCGGGATGCGCCTGGGGTACCTGATCGCCGCGCCCGAGGTCGTCCGGGCCTGTGCACTCGTGGCCCTGCCCTACCACCTCGACGCGGCCAAGCAGCTGGCCGGCCGGTTGGCACTCGACCACGTCGAGGAGATGGAGGCCCGGGTGGCCCTGATCAATGAGGAACGGGGCCGGATCGCGGCCCGGCTGGCCGATCTCCCGGTCGAGACCTGGCCGTCGGATGCCAATTTCATCCTCTTCCGTCCTACGCACGTGCCGGCCGGCGAGGTGTGGTCCCACCTCCTCGACCGCTCGGTGCTCGTGCGAGACTGTTCGGAGTGGCCAGGGCTCACCGGTTGCCTGCGGGTGACGGTGGGCCTCCCCGAGGAGAACGACCGATTCCTGGCCGGACTGGACGAGAGCCTGCGATGACCACGACCATCCCCAAACCGTCAGCACCGAGGAGCGCCACTGCGCTCCGGGCCACCAAGGAGACCTCGATCGAGATCGTCCTCGACGTGGACGGTTCCGGGACGACCGATGTGTCGACCGGCCTGCCCTTCTTCGATCACATGGTCAGCCAACTCGGCCGCCACGGTGGCTTCGACCTGACCGTGCACGCCCGGGGGGATCTCGAAGTGGACGCCCACCACACGGTGGAGGATGTCGGCATCACGCTCGGCGAGGTACTGGCGGAGGCGTTGGGCGACAAGGCGGGGGTCCGACGGTTCGGCTCGGTGGCCCTGCCTCTCGACGAGGCCCAGGTGGAGGTGGCTCTGGACCTCTCGGGGCGCCCCTTCCTCGTCTACGACATCACCTTCCCGCCCGAGACCAACCCCCTCGGGAACCCGCCCTTCGACCCTCAGCTGGCCGAGGAGTTCTGGCGGGCGTTCGCCACCGCGGCCGGGATCACTCTGCACATCCGCCTGCGCACGGGAAAGAACACCCACCACATCATCGAGGCCTCGTTCAAAGGTGTGGCCCGAGCCCTGCGGGACGCCGTTCGCCTGGAGGGGCAGGGGATCCCCTCCACCAAGGGCGTGCTGTGACCCTGGTGGGACCGCTCCCGATCCCTGCCGCCACCAGCACGGGAGCGTCACCAGTGGCCGGGACGATGCGAACGATCCCGGGGCCGCATCGGAGCGTGGCGTCCGGCCCACCGCACCGGTGATCGCCGTCCTCGACTACGGCATCGGGAACCTCCGGTCGGCCGAGAAGGCCCTGCAGCACCTGGGGGCCGACGCACGACTGGTCGACGATCCCGACCGGGCCGCCGAGGCCGACGGGGTCGTGCTGCCCGGCGTGGGGGCGTTCGGGCGGTGTGCCGAGGCCCTGCGGTCGAGTGGGCTGGACCGTGCCGCGGCCGAGGCCGTCGACCGGGGCGTGCCGTTCCTCGGAATCTGCGTTGGCTTCCAGCTCCTCTACGAGGGTTCCGACGAGGACCCCACCCAGCCCGGCCTCGGCATCCTCCCCGGCGTGGTCCGGCGGCTCCCTCCCGGGGTCAAGCATCCCCAGATGCAGTGGAACCGGCTGCAGCCGGTGGACGGCGGGGACGCCGACCGGGGACCGGCCTTCGTCTCCGGACTGCTGGGCGGGCTCCCCCCGGACCCTTGGGTCTACTTCGTCCATTCGTACGCTCCCGAGCTCAGCGCGGACACGTCGTCGACCTGTGACTACGGGGGCCCGGTGACGGCCTCCTCCGAGAGCGGTGCGGTGTGGGGCACCCAGTTCCATCCGGAGAAGTCCGGGGCCGTGGGACTCGGCATCCTGACCAACTTCGTGACGGCCGTCCACGACACCGCCCGGTGATGGAGCTCTATCCGGCCATCGACATACGCGACGGTGGGGCCGTGCGGCTGACGCAGGGCGACTTCGACCGGCAGGACTCCTACGGGGACCCCGTCGACCTGGCCCGGCGGTTCGCCGCCGACGGGGCTCCCTGGCTCCACGTCGTCGACCTCGACGCCGCCCGACTGGGGCATCCCGCCAACCGGCCCACGGTGCTCGCCATCGCCCGCGCCGTCGACGTCCCGGTCCAGTCGGGCGGGGGAGTCCGCTCCGAGGCCGACGTTGTCGAGCTGCTGGAGGGAGGCGTGGCCCGGGTCGTGCTCGGTACCGTGGTCCTCGACCGGCCCGATCTGGTCACCGCTCTGGCGGCGGCCTACCCGGGCCGGGTGGCCGTTGGGGTGGACTACCGCCGGCATCCCGACGGCCGCACCGAGGTCGCCGTGCGGGGTTGGGAGCAGGGGAGTGGCCGCACGGTGGCCGACCTGCTGGACGAGCTCGACGGGGCGGGCGTGGCCGCCGTCATCGTGACGGCCATCGACCGGGACGGGACCCTGCAGGGACCCGACATCGACGGGCTGGTCGGCGTCCTGGCCGCCACCCCCCTCCCGGTCATCGCCTCGGGCGGGGTGGGCGCGGTGGCGGACATCGCTACCCTGGCCCGGCTCGACGTCGAGCCATCCGGCGGCGGGCCGTCTCGGCGGCTGGCGGGCGCCATCACGGGCAAGGCCCTGGTCGACGGTCGGATGACGGTGGCCGAGGGGGTGGCCGCGTGCACACCGTCCGGGTGATCCCCTGTCTCGACGTCGACGCCGGCCGGGTGGTGAAAGGGGTGCAGTTCACCGATCTCTTCGATGCCGGTGACCCGGTGGAACTGGCCGCCCGCTACGACGACCAGGGGGCGGACGAGCTCGTCTTCTTGGACATCACCGCATCCTCGGACCATCGGCGCACCATGGTCGACGTGGTGTCCCGCACCGCCGAGATGGTCTTCATCCCCTTCACCGTGGGCGGTGGCGTCCGTTCCGTGGAGGACGCCCGACTGCTGCTCCGGGCGGGGGCCGACAAGGTGGGGGTCAACACCGCCGCCGTCGACCGGCCCGACCTGATCGCCGAGCTGGCCGACGAGTTCGGCCGCCAGTGCGTGGTCGTGGCGGTGGACGCCCGACGCCTGCGGAGCCCGGCGGCGGACGGGGGGACGGGTTGGGAGGTCTTCACCCACGGCGGACGCACGCCCACCGGACTCGACGCCCTCGAGTGGACCGAGCGGTGTTCGGCCATCGGCGCCGGCGAGATCCTCCTCACCTCGATGGACCGGGACGGGACGCGGGACGGCTTCGACCTCGAGCTGACCCGTGAGGTCAGCCGACGGTGTCCGATCCCCGTGATCGCCTCGGGGGGTGTGGGCACCCTCGACCACCTGGTCGAGGGAGCCGTCGCCGGTGAGGCCGATGCCGTGCTGGCCGCCTCCATCTTCCACCTGGGTGAGTTCACCGTGGGCCAGGCCAAGGAGCATCTGCTGGCCGCCGGCGTCAACGTGCGTCCGGCGTGAGGCGCCCGCTCCCGCGGCCCGGGTCCGGGCCTGCGGGCAGGATCGAGTACCTCCGACCCTGCGGTAGCCTTCCGTTGTGGCCACCACAACCCCCGATGCCCCGACGACCAGCCAGAATGGAGACGCCAACCCGGCCAAGTTGGCCATCAGTGTGCTGGCCGACCGGGTCCTGGTCCAGGTCGGACAGGCCGACGGCGAGCGCCGGTCGCGGGCCGGGATCCTCATCCCGGCGACGGCACAGGTCTCCCGCCGACTGGCGTGGGCCGAAGCCGTGGCCGTGGGCCCCCACGTCCGGTCGGTGAAGGTGGGCGACACCGTACTGTTCAATCCCGAAGACCGCTTCGAGGTCGAGGTGCAGGGCGAGGAGTACGTCATCCTCCGGGAGCGGGACATCCATGCGGTGGCCGCCACCCGCGTCGACGGCGGCACCGGCCTCTACCTCTGACCCGGGAGGGGTTCGCCCGGAAGCGGCGCTCCGGGCACAACCGACACCATCGGCCACCGTGGGCCGGTCCGAGGCCGGTCAGACCATCGACGAGATCACCATCACCGACCATCCGAGACCACACCGACAGACAGCGCACCAGGGAGCACCGCTCGTGACATCCACCCAGACCGACACCACCGAGGCCACCGACGACTTCGCCGCCACCCCGATCACCTTCTCCGAGGAGGAGCTGGGTCAGATCGCCTTCAACCCCGACGGGCTGGTGGGGGCCATCGTCCAGGATGCCTCCGACCACGCCGTGCTCATGTTCGCCTGGATGAACCCGGAGTCCCTCCGCCGGACCCTCGAGACCGGCCGCACGTGGTTCTGGAGCCGCAGCCGACAGGAGTTCTGGTGCAAGGGCGAGACCTCCGGGGACCGCCAGTATGTCCGCAGCGTGCACTACGACTGCGACGGTGACGCCCTGTTGGTGGTGGTGGACCAGGCCGGGGCCGGCGCCTGCCACACCGGCAACCGGAGCTGCTTCTTCCGCGCCTTCGGCGACGAGCCCTCGGACCGGTGACGCCACCCGTGGTCGATGATCCCGTGGGACCCGGGGTGGACGGCTTCCGTAGGTTGGCCGCCCGTCACCGGATCGTGCCGGTGTGGAGGGAGCTGGTGGCCGACACCATCACCCCGGTGGCCGCCTTCTTGCAGATCGTGGAGTCCGCCGGCCGCACCGGCTTCTTGTTGGAGTCGGTGGAGGGCGGCGAACGGTGGGGGCGCTACTCCTTCGTGGGCCGCAACCCGTTGGCCACCATCACAGCCCGGGGTAGGTCGGTGACCACCACCGGAGAGCTCGACCTCGACGCCTGCACCGGACAGCGGGTGAGTGGCAACGGGGGGATCTTGGCCGCCCTCGACGCCGTCCTGGACACGTTCGACTCCCCGGATCTGGCGGACCTCCCACCGCTCCACGCAGGACTGGTCGGCTATCTGGGCTACGACGTGGTGCGGGAGGTCGAGCACCTCCCGGGGACTCCGCCCGACGACCTCGGGCATCCCGATGCCGTCCTGGCCGTCATCGGCCAGCTGGCCGCCTTCGACCATTGGCGCCAACGGGTGGTGCTCATCGACAACGTGGTGATCGACCCGGCGTGGTCGGCCGAGGAGCTGGACCGCGCCCATCACGAGGCCCTCGACCGGCTCGACGGTCTGGCCGAGGAGTGCTTCCGGCCCCTGGACCAACCGGCCCGCGTGCGACCGGCCCGGACCGGCGCGCTGCCCGACGTCACCCGCACCATGTCCGACTCCCTGTATGAGGACGCCGTGCGGGCGGCGAAGGAGCATGTGACGGCCGGTGACGTCTTCCAGGTGGTGCTCTCCCAGCGGTTCGACCTCGGCCACCTCGGAGTCGATCCCTTCGACGTCTACCGGGTCCTGCGTCTGGTCAACCCCAGTCCGTATCTCTACTTCCTCCGCTTCCCCGAGGTCACCGTGGTCGGCGCCTCTCCCGAGCCGATGGTGCGTCTGCGGGACGGGACGGTGGTGTCCCGTCCCATCGCCGGATCACGGCCCCGCGGGTCGACCCCCGAAGAGGACAGCCGGCTCGAAGGCGAGTTGATCGAGGACCCGAAGGAGGTGGCCGAGCACGTGATGCTCGTGGACCTGGCCCGCAACGACGTCGGCCGGGTGGTGCGCTTCGGGACCGAGGTCGTCGAAGAGATGATGGTCGTCGAGCGCTACAGCCACATCATGCACCTGACCTCCCAGGTCTCGGGTCGTCTGGCCCCGGGGAAGGGTCCGATCGACGTGCTGCGGGCCACGCTCCCGGCCGGGACGCTCTCGGGCGCGCCCAAGGTCCGGGCCATGGAGATCATCGACGACCTCGAGCCCACCAAACGCGGGGTGTACGGGGGGGTGGTCGGCTATCTCGACTTCTCGGGCAACCTGGACACCGCCATCGCCATACGCACCATGACGGTCAGCCCTGACGGCAGGGCCTCGGTCCAGGCCGGCGCGGGCATCGTGGCCGACAGCGACCCGGCGTCCGAGAACGCCGAGTGCTCCCACAAGGCCGCAGCCATCCTGTCCGCCGTGGCCATGGCCCGTGCCGCCGCGGTCCCGACCGGCCGCACCGTGTCGGCGGTCCCCTCATGACGGTCAGCGGCCCCGTGCCCGAGGCCACCATCGGCGGGACCGGGAACGTGGCGACGAACGAGGAACGGTCCGACGCCTACCGGGCCCTCCATGCGTCGGCCGCCGTGGTGCTCCTGCCCCGGGACGTGGTGCGCGTGTCCGGACCCGACGCCTCCACCTACCTCCAGGGCCAGTGCAGCCAGGACGTGTCCGCCCTGGCGGTCGGTGGGGCCTTGGAGTCCCTGCTGCTCAGTCCCCAGGGCAAGGTCGAGGTCTACCTGCGGATCACCCGGGAGGCGGACGATCGGTTCGTCCTGGATACCGACGGTGGGTTCGGGCCCGTCATGGTGGCCAGGCTGGAGCGGTTCCGACTCCGGACCAAGGTGGCGTTCGAACCGCTGGACTGGGTGTGCGCCGCCGTTCGAGGCCCGGCGGCGACCGACGCCCTGGTCGGTCAGCCGGCCCTGACCCTGCCGGTGGCCTGGGACGGGCTGGACGGGGTGGATCTCCTCGGGCCCCTTCCCCCCGGGGGAGTCGGCGCATGGGTGACCGCATCGGTGGCCCGATGCCCCCTCGATGTCTGGGAGGCGGCCCGTATCGAGGCCGGCATCCCGGTGAACGGGGCGGAACTGGTCGAGGGCACCATCGCCGCCGAGGTCGGGCTGGTGGATCGCACGGTGTCGTTCACCAAGGGATGCTTCACCGGTCAGGAGCTGGTGGCCCGACTGGATGCTCGGGGATCGAAGGTGGCCCGTCACCTCTGCGGGGTGGTCTTCGCCGATGACGCCTCTTCCGCCTCCGAGGGTGCCGCGCCCCCTCCCGCTACCGTGTCCTCGCTGGTTGGCTCGACCGTGCGCACGGCCGACGGCGAGCACGAGGTCGGACACCTCTCGTCGGTGGCCTGGTCCCCTGGGTCGCGCCGGATCGTGGCCCTGGCCACCCTCCACCGACGGGTGGAGCCGCCCGAGGGCGTGGTGGTGGTCACCGACGACGGGGCCGGAGCCGGCCGACGGCTTCCGGCCGAGGCCCGCCCACTCCCGCTCGGGCCTCCCTGACCTTCGGTCGTCCCCCGCCCAGGTGGTAGACCTTCATCCCGGATCGACGACCGGGTCGGGCGCTGGACCCGGGCCGGACAGGGGAGGGCCATGAGTACCGAGATTCCCGCTTCCGGACCGGCGACCGCCGGTACGCCGTCGGAGAGCACGGCGTCGATGGCTGTCGACCACATCACGATCACCACCCGGGATCCGCAGGAGACCGCCGGCCGGCTGCGGGCCTGGCTGGCCAGGACCCTCGAGCCCGGCTGTGACCCGCAGATCTCGGCGGTGACCAGCCCGGAGTCCAACGGGATGTCCTCGGAGACCGTGCTGTTCACCGCCACCTGGGCCGAGGGCCACAGCCCGGTCGAGCACCACCTGGTGGCCCGGATCGCCCCGCCCGCCACCGCGTACCCGCTGTTCACCTCCTACGACCTCGGCATGCAGTTCCGGGTCATGCGCCTGGTCGAGGAGCACACGTCGGTGCCGGTGCCCCGGACCCTCTGGTACGAGCCGGACCCCGCCGTGCTCGGAGGTCCCTTCTTCGTCATGGAGCGGGTGGACGGTCTGGTTCCCCCCGACGTCCTGCCCTACACCTTCGCCGACAACTGGCTCTTCGACGCGGGCGCCGATGACCAGCACGCCCTCCAGCAGTCGGCCGTCGCCGCGTTGGCCGGGATCCACTCGCTCACCGCCGAGCGATTCGACCTCGGGTTCCTCGACGCCGACATCGACGGAGCCACCTCTCTCGAGCGCCTGGTCAACCGTTGGCGGGCCTACGCGACCTGGGTGGTCCAGGACCGGCCGTCCCCGCTGCTGGCCGAGTGCTTCGACTGGCTGGACGAGCACCGGCCCACCGAGTTCGGTGCGGACGCCCTCTCCTGGGGGGACGGACGCATCGGGAACATGATGTTCCGCCACCACCAGGTGGTGGCCGTGCTCGACTGGGAGATGGCCGCGGTGGCCCCGCCCGAAGTCGATCTGGGCTGGCTGTGCTACCTCCACCGGTTCTTCCACGACATCGCCACCGACCTCGGTGGTCCCGGGCTCCCCGATATGTTCCGACCGGTGGACGTGGCCAGCAGCTACGCCGAGGCGTCCGGGTACCAGCCGGCCGATCTGACCTGGTTCCTGGCCTTCGCCGCCGTCAGGCACGGGGCCATCATGCGACGGGTGACCGAACGGGCGGTGTTCTTCGGCGAGGCGGTCATGCCCGACGACGTCGACGACCTCATCATCCACCGTGCGTCGCTGCGCGGGATGCTGGACGGCTCCTACTGGGGCGGCGTGGCCCTCTGACCGTCACGGTCCCAACGGTGACCCCCCCCGCGGGCCGCCACCGACGATCGGGCCCCTTCCCGCCGACCTACCAGAACGAGGAGTCCGCCGTCAGGCCCTTGTCCGGGAAGCCGCCGCACATCATGGGCTGACAGTTCCCCCACCCCTCGGCCCCGCTGTCGAGGTCCAAGACGTGGACGAAGGTGTCCCGGATCTGGTGGAGCTCCCGGACCAGGTCGGCGTCGCGACAGTCGGCCAGGCGCTCGCCGTCCACGTGGAGTTCACCGCGCCACTCGCCGTGGTGATGGCCCTGCCAGCCGAAGTACAGGCCCGCACCGAGGTGAAACCCGGTGTCGGTCGGCACCTCCACCTCGAACCGCCGCACCCCCCCGTCCTCCATGGTCACCTCGATCCGGCCTCCCCGGAGTCGTCGGTTCACCGGGTCATAGGAGAGGTCGGGGCGGATATCGGCCATGGTGTGGACGGTGCCGTCCACGTGCTCGACGGCCCCCATCACGGTGCGGTGGTGGCGGCCGAAGCCGGTCATGTCCACCAGGTGCATGAACAGGCCCCACGGCGTGCCGTCGGGGTCGGCCATGAGGACCGGACACCAGATCATCTGGAAATCCATGGCCGCCACCGGGTTGAACGGATCCACATCGGTGGCCGGGGTGCCCACGTCGTAGCGCACCCCCCAGGAGTGGTCCCGGGTGGAGACCCACTCGTCGGGCGTGATCTCGTGGCGCTCGCCGTCCAGCTCCACCCAGCCCGAGGCCGTGCCGATCTGGTGGTAGCGGACCAGGTCGGCACTGACCCGGTAGCCCAGGGGCGTGCGCTGGTGGGTGCGCTCCTCGGCCGAGGGCGGGAGCACCGCCTCGTACACCCAGTCGAAGGCCAGGGGCTGGCAGTCGTTGGGCTCCAACACGAAGCGGACCCGCTGCATGGGCTCGAGTACCTCGTAGCGGATCGGTCCGACCGTCGAGGCCTCCGGATCGGGGAACAGCCGCCGACTGCCCCGCACGGTGACCTGCTCGGCGCCCCGGGACAGCCCGGCGTAGCCGTCGAGCACATTGCGGTTGGTGTACTTGCCCATCCCGAAGCCCAGCTGCAGGCTCCCGTCCCGACGGGCGGCCATGGCGCAGACCTTCTCGGTCCAGGAGGGGTCGCTCACCCCGACGGTGGCGAAGGTGTCGGCGATCTGGTGATCGAAGCGCTCGTCCGCCGCACCCAGGGGTCCCAGGGGGTTGGCCATGTCCTGCCTCCTTGGGCTCCCCGGGAACTGGTGCCGCCGGGGAGCCTGCCGTCGTGATCAGACGCCGAGGCTACCCCTGGCCGCCCGCTCGAAGAGGCGGTGGGGGAGCAGCCGCTTGGCCGTGATCCCGATGCGCTCGTCGAACCTTCCCACCGAGACCCGCCGGGGAGGGCGTCGGGAACCGAGGACCTCGACCACGACGTCGGCCACATCCCCGGGGTCCACCCCGCCGGCCTCGTCCTCGGCCATCTTGCCCACCGCCTTGGCCGAGGCCTCCCGGTAGGGCGAACCTCCACCGTCCCGGCCCCGGTCGGCGTCGGGATCCGCACCGATGTCACGGCGAGCGGCGGTGAATCCGGTCCGGACGTTGCCCGGCTCCACCAGGGTCACGTCGACGCCGAAGGGTGCCACCTCGTAGGCCAGGGCCTCCCCGTACCCCTCGAGGGCGAACTTGGCCGCGCTGTAGAAGGCCTGGTAGGGGAGCCCGAGCACCCCCCCGATGGAGCTCATGAGGACGATGCGACCCCGCCGCTGTCGCCGCATCACCGGCAGAGCCCGCTGCACCACCCGGACCGACCCCCAGAACAGGGTCTCGAACTGCTCCCGGGCCTCCTCGATGGGCGTCTCCTCGACGGCTCCGGCCAGGCCCCACCCGGCACAGGTGACCACGGCGTCGAGCCGTCCCTGCTCGCTGATCACCGCGTCCATACCGTCCGTCACCGATGCCTCGTCGTCCACATCCATGACCAGAGGGGTCCACGCCCCCGAGGACGTGCCCCGGCGACTGGCCCCCACGACGGTCCACCCCCGGGCCGAGAGTCGCTCCGCCGAGGCTTCGCCGATCCCCGAGGACGCCCCGGTGACCAGGACGACCTCAGGCACCGGACCCACCTGCCCGGTGCTGGTCGGCTACGCCGAGAGGCCGGGCGACGACCGTCCCGCCGTCGGCGGCGGGCGGAGGGCTGATGGGGGTGGCTCCGGCGAGCATGCTGCCCGACCGTTCCGCCGGTCCGGCACCGGCCGGCCGCCCGTCCGGTGTCGATGTCCCGTCGACCGCGTCCGGTGCCGTGCCGGCCCGCTCCGATGTCCCTGGTGCGGCGGGGTCCGCCGGAGTTGACGTGGGACGGAACCACACGAGCATCCGGGTGCCGCCGTCCCGCGTGACCGGTGACTCGGCGCGCACGCCGGCCCCCATGGCCCCCAACAGCTCCGAGACGATGGCCAGGCCCAGGCCGGACCCTTTGCGACGGCCACCGCGGCGGTCCGACGTGAAGTGGCGCTCGAACACCCGGGGAAGCTGGTCGGCCGGGATGCCGGGTCCGTCGTCCAGGACCCAGATGGTCGGCGTGCCCCCTACGTCCCCCGCACCGACAGTGACGACGCCCCGGGCGAACGACGAGGCGTTCTCCACCAAGTTGGCCACCACCTGGGCCAGCCGGTCGGGGTCGGCCACCACCCAGAGCGGACGGTCGGTCTGGGGGGACACGGCGAGTTCGAGGCCGAGCTCCTCGACCCGGGGACGAAATCCCTCGGCCACCTGGGCGGCCAGGGCGGCGGCGTCGACGTTCTGGACGTCGAGGGAGAAGCGGTCGGCGTCCAGGCGGGCCAGGTCCAACAGATCCTGGACCAGCCGCTCCAGTCGCCGGGACTCCGAGCTGATGACGGCGGCGGCGGAGGCGGCGTCGTCCGCCGTGCCGTCGACGACGGCGTCGGCATAGCCCCGGATGGAGGTGAGCGGGGTACGGAGCTCGTGGGAGACGGACAGCAGGAACTGCCGCTCCTGGTCACGGGCCCGGACCAGATTGGCCCCCATGGCGTTGATGGACTCGGCCAGCTGGGCGAACTCGGGGTCCTCCCGGGGGCCGACCGGCACCGTGGCGTCGAGGTCCCCCGAGGCGATCCGGCGGGTGGTGGTCACCGCCGCGGTCAGGGGGCGGGTGAACCGTCGGGCCAAGGCGGCGGCCACCAGGGCGGCCACGGCCAGGGCGATGATGCCCACCCACACGAAGTACTTGAGTCCGTTGGCCGGATTGTGGATCTGGCGGGTGACCACGAACACCGGGGTGTAGCCCGACACGCCCTGGATGGGCGTGGGCACGGCGGAGAAGGCCAGCTGGGCGCTCGTGTGCCCGGTCACCTGGCGGCCGTCGGCCAGGGCCGCCACGTCCAGGTCGAGAATGCTAATGCCGGCGGGCAGGCGGCCGAGATAGGAGCCGTCGGGGTTGAGCCGGATGAACGTGGCCCCGGCGAAGTTCCCCGCCTCGGTGATGATCTTCTTCTCCTTCAGGAACGTGGCCCGGTCCAGCGTCGAGTTCGTGAAGGTCGTCGAGATGGCCCTGGCCTGTCCGGCCAGCTCGTTCTGGGTGGTGGAGATCCCGGCCCGTCGGATGAAGAAGTAGCTCCCGACGGTGGTGACCACCAGCGTCAGGGCGATCAGCGCCAGGACCGAAACCGTCAGCCGGCGTCTCATCCCATTCGGTAGCCGACTCCCCAGACCGTGGCCAGGGGTAGGTCTTCGCCCAGCTTCTTGCGCAGCTGGCGGACGTGGACGTCGACGGTCCGCTCGTCGCCGTACCAGTCGTCACCCCACACCCCGTTGAGGAGTTGCCGTCGCGACAGGGCCAGTCCGAGATTGTCGGCCAGGTAGGCCAACAGGTCGAACTCACGGGTGGCCAGGGGGACCACGGTCCCGGCCCGACGGACCTCCCGGCGACCGGCGTCCACCTCGATCGTTCCGAGGGACACCACGGCGGGGGCCCCGGTGGCCGGTGGACCCTCGCTGCGCCGGAGGATGGCGTGGACCCGGGCCACCAGTTCACGGGCCGAGAACGGCTTGGTGACGTAGTCGTCGGCCCCGAGTTCGAGCCCGAGGACCCGGTCGACCTCGTCGTCCCGGGCGCTCAGGATCAGCACCGGGATGCCCCCGACCCCGTCACCGGTGGACCCGGGACGGTGCCGGGCCCGGAAGGTGTCGCCCCGCAGCCGTCGGCACACGTCGAAGCCGTCGAGGTCGCCGGGCAGGCCGATGTCCACGATGACCAGCTTGGGGCACTCCCGCTCCACCAGGGCGAGCCCGGCCTCGCCGTCATCGGCCTGCAGCACCCGGAAGCCGTCACGTCGGAGGTACATGGCCACCAGGTCCGAGATGTGGTGATCGTCCTCGATCACCACCACTGTGTCCTCACCAGCCATCATGTCCTCCAGCCTGCCATTGCGAAGACATCATCGCCCGCCATGGTTAGAGAATTGTGATGTGGCCGGCCCGGGCCCGGGGCCGCCGCCACCGGTGGACGCCGAGGACCGTCGGTGGACGATGCCCCTGGACCGATGACCTGCTGGACAAATCGCCCACCAGCCAATTCGACGCCACGGTCCAGAAACCATCAGGCTGAGCCGGAGGTCAACGTTGGTAGGATCCCTAGGCCATGCCGGCGTACCTCGACACCATCATCGCCGCCCACCGGGCCGGGGCCGACGACGATGATCGATCGCTCGAGGAGCTCGTGGAGCGGGTCGGCACGGCCGCTCCCGTCCGCCCCTTCCGCCAGGCCATCACCGAGATGGCCTCACGACGGGGCATGGCCCTCATCTCCGAGATCAAGCGTCGGTCTCCTTCCAAGGGCGACCTCGACCCCACTCTCGACCCGGTCAGCGTGGCCCAGGAATACGAGGCCGGTGGGGCGACCTGTCTCTCGGTGCTGACCGATGCCGACTTCTTCGGGGGCAGCGTCGATGATCTGCGCTCGGCCCGGGGCGCGTGCTCCCTCCCGGTGCTCCGCAAGGACTTCACCGTGAGCCCCCTCGACATCTGCGACGCCCGGTTGATGGGTGCCGACGCCGTCCTGCTCATCGTGGCCGCGCTCACCCAGACCGAGCTGGCCTCCTTCCTCGAGCTGGCCCGGACCTGCTCGCTGACCGCCCTGGTCGAGGTGCACGACGACCGGGAGCTGGCGCGGGCCCTGGACAGCGGGGCTGAGGTCATCGGGGTCAACCAGCGGGATCTCCGCACCTTCGAGGTGGACCACCAACGCGCCCTCCGTCTCGGCGAAGCGATCCCCGCCGGTGTGACATCGGTGGCCGAGTCGGGGATCGACGGCCCCGATGACGTGCGCCGACTGGCCGACGCCGGCTACCAGGCCGTGTTGGTCGGGGAGCGGCTGGTGCGCTCGGGCGACCGGCGCACCGCCGTGGAGCAGCTGCTCGGAGTGGGGGCGTGACCGGACCGGGAGCGATCGGCTACGGACCCGATCACGACGGGGACACCGAGGGCCTGTTCGTCAAGATCTGTGGCATCACCTCGGAGGCGGACGCCCTGCTGGCGGTGGGGATGGGGGCCAACGCCGTCGGGTTCGTCTTCGCCCCGTCGCCCCGTCAGATGGCCCCGACCACGGTGGCCGACATCGTCAAGCGGCTGCCCCACGGGATCGTCACCGTCGGCGTGTTCCGGGACGAGGCGCCCCAACGCGTGGTGGACATCGCCAACCAGATCGGGCTGGGTGCGGTCCAACTCCACGGGGTCGAGTCCATCGAGGACACCCAGTGGGTGGCCAGTCGCACCCGCTGGACGATCAAGGCCTTCCCGGCCGGTCACCGGAACGTCGAGCGCTTCAGTGCGTACGGGGCCCAGACGCTGCTGATCGACGGGGCCAATCCCGGATCGGGCGAGCTCTTCGACTGGCGGCTGGCCGAGGGGGTGGTGGATCCCACCCGGTTGATCGTGTCGGGAGGGCTCCGCCCCGAGAACGTCGGAGCCGCCATCGAACATCTCCATCCGTGGGGGGTCGACGTGGCGTCGGGCGTGGAGGAGTCGCCCGGGGTGAAAGATCCCGTCAAGCTGCGGGCGTTCATCACCGCCGCCCACGCCGCGGCCAGCGTGGTGGCAGCGACAGCCGGTCAGGCCGCGGCCAGCACCTACACCCGAACCCGGGGTGAGGCCGATGACGGGACCGCCCCGTTCGACTGGCAGGACGAGGAATGACCGAGCAGCTCCGTCCGGTGGACGCCGAGGCCGACCCAACGGCCCCCTTCATGGGCGATCCCGGCCCGAGCGGGCGGTTCGGGCAGTTCGGGGGCCGATTCGTCCCCGAGTCGCTGGTGCCGGCGTGCATGGAGCTGGAGGCGGCCTTCCGGTCGGCGTGGGCCGATTCCTCGTTCCACGCCGAGTTCGACGACATCCTCCGTCACTACGGCGGTCGGCCCACCCCGGTCACCGAGTGCGGCCGGCTCTCCGACGAGCTGGGCATCCGGCTCCTCCTCAAGCGGGAGGACCTGGCCCATACCGGGTCCCACAAGCTCAACAACGTGGTCGGCCAGGGCCTGCTGGCCCGACGCATGGGCAAACGGCGACTGATCGCCGAGACGGGGGCGGGCCAGCACGGTGTGGCCACGGCCACGGCCGCCGCCCTGTTCGGGATGGAGTGTGTGGTCTACATGGGCGAGGTCGACACCCGACGCCAAGAACTCAACGTGTTCCGGATGGAGCTGCTGGGCGCCGAGGTCCGGGCGGTGTCGAGTGGCAGCCGCACGTTGAAGGACGCGGTCAACGAAGCCCTGCGGGACTGGGTCGCCTCCGTCGGGGACACCCACTACTGCCTGGGCTCGGTGATGGGTCCCCACCCGTATCCCTGGATGGTGCGCGAGTTCCAACGCGTCATCGGGGACGAGGCGCGCCGCCAGTGCCGAGAGCTGCTCGACGGGGTCGATCCCGATGTGGTGGTGGCCTGTGCCGGAGGGGGATCGAACGCCGCCGGCATCTTCGCCGGCTTCGCCGACGCCACCTCGTCGGCCCTGGTGGCCGTGGAGGCGGCCGGTGGTGCGGCCATGACCTCCGGCATCCCGGGAATCCTCCACGGGATGCGGAGCGCCCTCGTGCAGGACGAGGAGGGCCAGATCCTCGAGGCCCACTCCATCTCGGCCGGGCTGGACTATCCGGGCATCGGTCCCGAGCACGCCCATCTCGGTGAACTGGGCCGGGCCCGCTACGAGTCGGCCGACGACGTCCAGGTGCTCGAAGCGTTCCAGCGCCTGGCCCGCACCGAGGGGATCATCCCCGCCCTCGAGTCGGCCCACGCCATCGCCTGGGTGATCGACCGGGCCGGAACACCGGACCTCCCGAGCGGGTCCACCGTGCTCGTGAACCTGTCCGGGCGCGGGGACAAGGACGTGGCCCAGGTGCGGGAGCTGCTGCGGCCGTGACCGCCACCCCGACCGACCGCCCCCACAGCGAGACCATCGACCCGGTCGACTACCGCCCCGGCCACCTCGAATCCTGGCTCATCGCCCGCCGCGCTGCGGGCCACAAGCTGCTGATCCCCTACGTCACCGGGGGGATGGACGATCAGTGGCTGCTCACCGTGGAGGCACTGGCCGGAGCGGGTGCTGACGCCATCGAAGTGGGTATTCCCTTCTCGGACCCCATGATCGACGGCCCGGTCGTCCAAGAGGCGTCGCTCCGGGCACTGGAACGGGGCACCACCCCCGACGGCATCCTGGCCGATCTGAGTCGCATCGATGTCGGCATACCCCTGGTGGTCATGACCTACTACAACCTCATCTACCGGGCCGGGCACGAGCGGATCGCCGGCATGATGGCCCAGTCCGGGGTGTCGGGGGCCATCATCCCCGATCTGCCGCTCGAGGAGCTCGGCCCGTGGGCCCGGGCCGCCGACGATGCCGGTGTGGCCAGCGTGCTGCTGGTGGCCCCGTCGACCCCCGAGGGCCGGATCGCCGCCGTCTGCCGCCGGTCTCGGGGATTCGTCTACACCGTGGGCCGCATGGGGGTCACCGGGGAGCAGGTGGCCCTGGCCGACTCGGCCCGCCAGGTGGCCGAGCGCGTGGTCCGGACCACCGAGCTCCCGGTCTGTGTGGGGATCGGGGTCTCGACCCCCGAACAGGCGGTGGCGGTCTGCGAGGTGGCCGACGGCGTGGTGGTCGGCTCGGCCCTGGTGCGCCGACTGCTCGAGGGGGGTGGGCCCGAAGGGGGCGCGGCCTTCGTAGCGTCGCTCCGTCGTGCCCTCGACGAGGCCCCGACGGCCTGATCGCCGGCCCGGGTCCGACCGTGGCCCCGGCGGTCTCGCCGCCGAGCTGGACGGGGTGGCCGTTCAGCGCCGCTCGGGACGGATCACCCGGTAGAGGGCACGGAGGAACGACCGACGGCTGCGGTGCTCGGTCCGGTCCTGGAGCCGGCGCCGGATGAGTTCGCGGCGCTCCTGGAGGTCGTTGAAGGTGATCGGATCGGATTCGTCCGGGAATCCCATGGCGGCCCGGTAGCCGTCGAGGTCGATCGGGGTGTCCAGCAGCTCCATGCCGACCTCCCGGGCGATCTGGTCGCCGTGGTGCTCGGTGAAGTAGGTCACCACGGCCAGGATCTCCCCGAGGATGTCCACGTCCGGGGCCATGGTGGCCATGGCCCCGTTCAGGAACAGGATGTCCTTGACGAAGAGCATGAGCTCTTTGGGCATCCGGGCGCCGTAGCCGAGCAGGGCCTTGGTCACGTCCCGGAGCTCGTCCACCATCTGGTCGGCCGTGAGGGTGGTGGGGTCGACGGGGGGTCGGTCGAGACCCAGATCACGGATGACCGCCTCCACGTCCGAGTCGGCGGGTAGGGCACCGAGATCGCGGAGCGCCTCGACCTGGACGACCAGGTTGTTGGTGGTGGCCCCCAGCTGCAGACGCAGGAAGGCCAGGCGTTTGCGCTCGTCGAGGCGACCGGTGATCCCGAAGTCCAGCAGGGCGACGGTCCCGTCCGCCTGGACCATGAGATTCCCCCCGTGCAGGTCACCGTGGAACACGCCGTAGAGGAGCGCGCCCTCGAGGAAGGCGATGAGGCTGGAGCGCAGGACGGCGGCGGTGTCGATGCCCGCCGCCCGCATGCCGGCGGCATTACCCCAGGCGAATCCGTGGAGCTGCTCCATGACCAGGACCCGCCGCGTCACCAGCTCGGGATGGGGACGCGGCACCACGATGGACCGCTGACCACTCCCGGCGAACACGGCGGCGATGTCCAGCATGTTCTGGGCCTCGAGTCGGAAGTCGAGCTCCTCCACGATGGTCTCGGCGAACAGGTCGACCAGGGCGGGGGGGTTGGTGAGGGTGGCGATGGGGATGCGGCCCACCAGCTGGGGGGCGATCCACGACATGGCGGCGATGTCCAGGCGGACCAGGGAGGCGACGCTGCGTCGCTGCACCTTGACCACCACCCGTTCGCCGGACCGCAGCGTGGCCGCATGGACCTGGGCGATCGACGCCGAGGCGATGGGGACACGGTCGAAGGAGACGAACACGTCGGCCAGGGGTCGGCCCAGGTCCTCCTCGATGGTCCGCCGAACCAGGGAAAAGGGCTCGGGTGGCACCCGGTCGCGCAGGAGTCGGAACTCCTCGACCAACTCCTCGGGGAAGATGCCCTCACCCGAGGAGATGATCTGACCCAGCTTGATGTAGGTGGGCCCCAGGCGCTCGAAGGCCGGGCGCAGGCGACGGGAGAGCCCTGACCTCGACGACGGCGTGCCCCGGTCGCGGAAGCCCCAGGCGAGCAGCGCCGATCCGAGGCGGTAGCCGACGGTGGCCACCCGTCCCACCGAGGGGAGGTGCTGGGGTCGGACCAGCTGGCTGGCCGTGAGGGCGGCCTCACGCCTCAGGGCGTCGATCCCCGGCGAGCTGGTCGACGGGAACCGCCAGGTCATGGACGGGGGGTCCACGGTCCAGGGACCGTGAGGGGTGAAGGCCCCGATGGCCAGGTCGGGGCGCCCGACCCCGCCGGTTGTCCCCTGATCACCCGCTCCATCACCCGAGGCAGCGGTGCCCCTGGTGTCCCCCGGGGCGGGCAGACTGCCGTCCTCGGGGACGGATGCGGGCTCGATGGATACCACGTCGTCGCTCATGTGATCCCAACGCTATGGGCTGGACCGACGGGACGATCCGGCCCATCGACCGGGCGCTCGGCCCAGCCGGGGGGTCCGATCAGGCCGGCGAGATCACCAGGCAGCCGTTGTGTCCGCCGAATCCGAACGAGTTGGACAGCACCGGCGCCGGATCCCAGGGGCGTGCGGCACCGGCGACGATGTCGAGGTGGATGTCCGGGTCGGGCTGTTCGTACCCGGCGGTGGGGGGGATGAGCCCGTTCTCCATGCTGAGGACCACCGCTACCGCCTCGATGGCGCCGCAGGCACCCAACCCGTGTCCGGTGATGCCCTTGGTCGAGGTGACCGGCGGCGCCGCGGCGCCGAACACCTTGGCGATGGCGTCCGACTCGGCCTGGTCGTTGAGCGGGGTGGAGGTGCCGTGGGCGTTGATGTGGCCGATCTCGCCTGGGTCGACCATGGCATCCTCCATGGCCAGGGTCATGCAGGCGGCCGCACCTGAGCCTCCGGGAATGGGCGCGGTGATGTGGTGGGCGTCGGCGGTGCTGGCCGAACCGGCCAGCTCACCGTAGATGTGGGCCCCCCGGGCCACGGCCCGGTCCCACGCCTCGAGCACCAGGGCGCCGGCGCCTTCGGTGATCACGAACCCGTCCCGCCTGATGTCGAAGGGCCGGGAGTTCCCCGACGTCGACAGGGCGGTCATGTTGGAGAAGGCGGCGATTCCCACCCCGGTCATGCCCGCCTCGGCGGCTCCGCCGATGGCCACATCACACCGACCCGAGGCCACGAGACGGGCGGCGTGACCGATGCTGTGGGCCCCGGCGGCACAGGCCGTGGTGATGGTCTCGGAGGGGCCGTGCCACCCGAGGCGGATGGAGACGGCGGCCGCCCCGGCGTTGGACATCATCATGGGTACGAGACGAGGGGAGACCCGTCGGGCACCCTTCTCCCCGAAGATCAGGATCTGCGTCTCCAGGGTCTCCAGGCCGCCGACCCCGGTGCCCATGACCACGCCGGAGCGTCCCGGATCGGCGTCGAGCTCCCCGGCGTCGGCCAGGGCCATGTCCGCCACGGCCACGGCGAACTGGGCGAACCGGTCGATCTGGCGGGCCTCTTTCGTGGTGAACCACTGCTCGGGGTCGAAGTCACGGACCCGCCGCTCACCCTCGGGCGGTGCCCCGTTCAACCCCGCCCACAGGGCATCGGTACCCATGCCGCAGCAGGACGCCACACCGATCCCGGTGATGGCGACCCGCCTGCCGGCCACCGGGCCGTCGGGACCGATACCCAGCAGCATCAGAGCTTGGCGGCGATCAGGTCGAAGGCCTGCCCGATCGTCTCGATGCCCTCGAGCTCGGTTTCGTCCACCGAGACGTCGAAGGTCTCCTCGAGGGCCATGACCAGCTCGACGAGGTCGAGACTGTCGGCGTCCAGGTCCTCGGCGAACCTGGCCTCTTTGGTCACCTTGTCGGCGGGCACCTGGAGAACTTCCACCGCACACTCCGTGAACTTCTCGAATGCCTCGTCGTTACTCACTCATCTGCTCCTTTGTCATGGTTGTCATCGATAGCTTGACGCTCCGGTCAGCCGGCGCTGCGGCCGACCGGTCCTGCGAACTGCTCGCCGTGCGCTCCGGACACCGGCCCATCCCCGCACCCGTGCGGTGCGCTCACAGGCCCATACCCAGGCCCCCGTCGACGGGGAGCACGGCCCCGGTCACGTAGGCGGCACCATCCGAAGCCAGGAATCCGACAGCCTCGGCGATCTCGTCGGGCTGGGCAACCCTACCCAATGGGACCTGGGAAGAGAACTCCCGCATGCGTTCCTCACCCAGCGCCGCGAGCATATTCGTTTCGACCAGGCCGGGGGCGACCACATTGACGGTGATGGTGCGGCTGGCCACCTCACGGGCCATGGAACGGGCCATACCCACCAGGCCGGCCTTGGATGCGGCGTAGTTGGCCTGGCCCGGAGAGCCGATGTAGGCGCCCACCGAGGAGACGAAGATCACGCGGCCGCGGTGGAGGCGGATCATCTTGGACAGCGCCCGTTTGGCCACGCGGAAGGCCCCCGACAGATTGGTGTCGATCACGTCGGACCAGGCGGCATCGGTCATCCTCAGCACCAGCGTGTCCCGGGTGATCCCGGCGTTGGCCACCAGGACCTCGACCGGCGACCAGGCCTCCTCGATGGCCCCGAAGGCCGCATCGACCTGGGCGGAATCGGTGACGTCGCAGGCCAGGGAGAGCAGCCGCCCGGGCGCGGCGAGCACCTCGCCTTCGATCTCGCCGGACCGGGAGGTCACCGCCACCCGGTCGCCCCGGGCCAGGAACCAGTTGGCACAGGCCAGCCCGATGCCCCGGGTGCCTCCCGTGACCAGGACCACCCGCCCCTCGGGTGACCCCCCGGCTCCGGCGTCCGGCCCGCTCACGAGTTGTTCCCCGGGCTCCGGATCCAGGCCACGGGCTGACCCTCGACCACCCGTTCCCCGCGGACGGCCAGCCAGCGCACCAGGATCCCGTCGAACGGGGTCCGGACGTCGGTGAGGCCCACGGTGCCCACCCGGTCTCCCACGGCCAGCAACGACCCGGGCTCGATGCCGTCCCCACTGCCCGGTGCCGCGGTGGCCTCGGCCAGGGCCGTGCTCTCCAGTGCCGCCAGCTGGACATCGGGCTCGAACACTCCGGGGGCAGGACTCACGATGACCCGCTCGGACGTATAGAGGTGCTCGCCCTGGTGGCCCGGGGACGAGGCGGTCCACTCATCGGTGCCGGCCACGGTGTCCATGAGCTTGTCCAGGTCGGCCGGGACCGACACGGCGACGCCCCGGACATCGGGGATCGTGCGCCTGACCATGCCGGTGAGGACACCCCCGGGGCCCAACTCGGCCAAGACCGTGGCCCCCCGTCCGCTCAGCGCCTCCAAGGACTGCCGCCACCGCACCGGGCTGCACAGCTGGGCCGAGAGGAGGCCGGGCCACTCGGAGGGGTCGGTGTGGACCCGGGCGTCGACGTTGGCCACGACGGGCACCTCGGGGGAGTGGAAGGTCACCTCGTCGAGGGTCCGGCGGAGCTGGGCGCGGGCCGGGAGCATCAGCTGGGTGTGAAAGGCGCCCGAGACGGGGATGGGGAGCACCTTGCGGGCGCCCAGCTCCTTGGCCCGCTCGGTGGCCGCCGCCACCCCCGCCACGGTGCCGGCGATGACCACCTGGCCCGGAGCGTTGTAGTTGGCCACCCAGACCTCGGCCTCGGCCCGCTGGCAAGCGGCCTCGGCGTCGTCGTCAGCGATCCCGATCAGTGCGGCCATCGTGCCGGGGTGCTCGTCGGCGGCCACCTGCATGGCCTGGCCACGCTCCACGACCAGCCGGGTGCCGTCGGCCAGGGAAAGGGAGCCCGAGGCCACCAGCGCCGTGTATTCGCCCAGGCTGTGGCCGGCACTGGCCGCTGGGAACAGTCCCAGGCGCTCCACGGCGTCCAGGACCACCAGACTCATGACGAACGTGGCCAACTGGGCGTTGGCCGTGAGGGTCAGCTCCTCCATGGGGGCGTCGAGCAGGAGGCTGGTGAGGTCCCGGCCGGCGATGTCCGAAGCCTCGGCGATGACCTCCCACGAGGGGTGCTCCACCCAGGCGTGCCCCATCCCGGACCGCTGCGATCCCTGTCCTGGGAAGGTAAAGGCCAGCACCTGCCGACTCCTCTCGAATGGGTCCTTGCGGCCGGCGGGGGATGGACCTCGTCCCCCCACGTTTCCTATGGCCGGACAAGTGTGGCACGGCAGCCACGCCGGCCGGTGCTTACTCCTGGGTCACCGGGGTCCGGGGGGTCGGGTGGCCTCCCACGCGGACCGAGGGACCTCCCCGTCTGCGGGGTGCTCAGCGGGCCCCGGTGGCGGTCCCCGGTACGGTCCTCCCTCGGACGACGATGTTGACCCGTCCTTTCTGGGCGCTGGGGCTGGGCGTCGGGCGGCCGGACACGGAACACGGTCCGGCCTGAGCCGAACCGTGTTCCATCACATGCTGGCCGGCAGATCGCTCCTCCGTGCCGCCGAAGCGATCAGGGAGACCCGGACGCCGGGTCAGGGAGCCACGAGCGCCAAGGTCCCGTCGTAGGCATGGATCCCGTTCCCGTTGCCCACCGAACCGGTGGTCACCGGGCCGCCCGGGCCGACAGCCGGCTCCTCCTGACTGAAGAGGTAGAGCGGATGACCCTCGTAGGTGACCTGGTGGGTTCCGTCGGACCGCTCGATAACACCGATGTCATGGGCATCCACCCCCACCGTCGCGATGGGCGCCCCATCGGTCAGTACGGGAATGAACTCCCTGGCGCACGCCCCGTAGCACTCGCTCTGGTGGTGGCTGTCCGCACTGAACGAGTAGGCCGTGACTGCGGCCCCGCCGGGAACGGCGTTGGGGAGCATCTGGACGGCGATCTCCGGCGAGGTGTAGGTGGTCTGGGAGGTAGGGGACTCCAACTCGAGCGTGGCGGGGACCACGGCCGGCCGGCCGTCGGAGCCCATGAGATACCAGGCAGTGTGCCACGGGGGCAGGGGCGCCACCGACTCGAAGAAGTTCGCCCCGAAGAACGACCGCGGGTCCCGGGTCGAACAGGTACAGAGGCTGGCCGGCGTAGGTCACCTGGTCGGTGCCGAGGTCGGCCCGGTAGACCTCGCCCAGCAGACGGTGGTCGACCCCCGGTCCGGCCACCGGTGGGCCATCGGTGGTGAGGGCCGGCCAGTCGCTCGTGTCGGCGACCGGAGATCCGGTGCAGGCAAATCCGGCCGTCGGGTCGGCAACGGTCGTACAACCCGCCGCGTAGGGATGGCCGTCGAGGTCGGAGGCCGGAGGGTCGATGGTCGCCATGTAGAGGGACGAGCCCGCGGGGAAGTTGTACATCGCCGGTGATCCGGACGTGGCGGGCACGTAGCCGGCGCCGGCACCACCGACGACCAGGACCGGGGCGAAGGAACCGGACTGGCCGAAGGGATTGGACTCGATCGACACAACCGCGGCACCCCGATCCGAGCCGGGTCCATGATCGTGGTCGCCCTTGTGGCCGTCGCCCGCCATATGCCCCAGGGGACCAGTCGACGCCCACGCTGCAGCGGGCGCCGCCAGGCCAAGGAACAGCACCACCGCCACTGCGCTGACCAATTTGACTGCCTTCATCGTGCCTCCTCCGCCAAGTGGCTCTCCGTCCGAGCCTCTCCTACGACTGTGCACGGCGCCTGATGGGCCGACCAGGGTGGTGTCCGGTCATCGACTGGGTGTGCCAGCACCACTGCATGCGGAACTCGCGCGGGCCATGCTCGACGCACCACCCCGCGTGGTGGTGGAGCACGTGTCCCGGTGGCCGCCGGGACCCCGACGTTTCGGGTAACGGCTCGGCCACATCGGGTGCGTGCCTCACACGCCCCCGGCGGTCACCACCGTCTTGTGGCCGTTGCCTAACGACCCGTTCACCACGGCCCGCAGGATCGGGTGCCGCCGGCGCGTCGACGATGATCTCCCCGCTCCCACGCGCGATAGTCAACCCATGCCTGCGTCCAGCCCTGGAGGATCGTCAGCCTTGTCCCGAGCCAGCACGACTGACCCGATCACCGGGAGCGCCCGCCATCGGCGGTGGGTCACCGCAGCCGTGTGCGTCGTGGTGGCCGCGGGGACGCTCCTGGCCACGATCAGCCTGGGGGTCACCGGGTCCGAGGCCGCGGCGGCGCCCAGCAATCAACTGCGAGCCCGCTTCGAACAGGCCGTCATCTCCGGGACCCGCACCGTCTACGTCGAGGCCAACGGCGGGTCGGACACCAACACCGGGACCTCGCCATCGACCGCCTACGCCACCATCCAGCACGCCGTCGACGTGGCCAGACCCGGCGACCGGATCCTGGTCGGGCCGGGCAGCTACGGCTACTTGAGCATCTACGGCTATCGGGGGGATCCGACCCACTGGCTCTCCATCGAGAGCATGAGTGACAGCGTCACCCCGATCATCGATGTGGCCAACAACTCGGGCGACGACGGCGTGGACATCCAGCAGTCCAGCTTCGTCGGGTTCTACGGCTTCGAGGTGGAGGGAGTCCAGTCCTCGACCAACACCAATCCGTCCGGGGTGGCGGTGTTCCGTGGTGCCGACCACGTGTACGTCTGGAACAACAACATCCACGACTTCCCCGGTGGTGGGGTGAACTGCTTCTATACCCCCGCGGTCGTCTACAACGGACAACCCCTGCCGGCGGGCGGGTGGGATCTGGTCAATGTCTCGTTCAACCGGATACACGAGACGAGCAAGTACAGCCCGAACAACACCTCGGGCATCTCGTTCTACGGCGCCGTCGACACCACCGGCTCCACCCTCGGTGGCTACGGCTACGAAGCCATCGGGAACGACATCTACGACGTGATCTGCCTGGTGAACTCGAACTCGGGAGCGGGCAGCTTCCCGTTCGTGACCGACGGGAACGGCATCAGCGTCGACAGCCTGTCGGTGCCCTATGTGCCCGGGCTTGCCCCCTACACGAAGACCGGCCTCTTGGAGGGCAACGTCCTGGCCGGCAACGGTGGACGGGCGATCCACGTGTACAACTCGGTCAACGTGGACGGCTACTTCAACACCGCCGTCGGCAACCTGCGCTCCAACAGCCCGGCGATCAACGGCGGCGTGGAGCTCGATTCGAACCTTCCCGGAGGCAACGTCCGGTACTACGGGAACGTCATCGTCCCCCTCAACACCCCCAACTCCACGGACTCGACGTCCAGCTACAGCGACAACGTGATCGCCGGGGGGACCCAGGCGGTCCCGGCGGGCAACATCGACCGCCGTGCCCTCGGGGCGGCCTACCTGCGGGGGGATCCGACGACCACGACGGCCACCGCGCCCCAGCTGATGGGCTTCTTCTCCCCGGTGCTGGTGGACATCGTCGCGGCGGTGGCCGGGATGACGGGATTCCAGGCCCTGGACGCCGGCCCGGTGCGCACCGGTCCCACGCTCCCGGCGGGAGCCCTCGGGGTGGATCCGACCACCGCCGGCTACTGGGAAGCCGGGGCGGACGGGGGCGTCTTCGCCTTCGGGGGCGCCCCGTTCTACGGATCCATGGGCGGCCGGCCCCTCAACCAGCCCGTGGTGGGCCTGGCCGCCACCCCGGACGGGGCCGGGTACTGGCTGGTGGCCCGCGACGGTGGGGTCTTCACCTTCGGCGACGCCCAGTTCTACGGGTCCATGGGCGGCCGGCCCCTGAACCAGCCCGTCGTGGGCATGGCCGCCACCCCGGACGGGGCCGGGTACTGGCTGGTGGCCCGAGACGGGGGGGTCTTCAGCTTCGGGGACGCCCCGTTCTACGGATCCATGGGCGGGCGGACCCTGAACCAGCCCGTCGTGGGCCTGGCCGCCACCCCGGACGGGGCCGGGTACCTGCTCGTGGCCCGCGACGGCGGGGTCTTCACCTTCGGGGACGCCCGGTTCCAAGGATCGACGGGAGGCCGGCGACTGAACCAGCCCGTCGTGGGTCTCGCCGTGGATCCGGCGACCGGGGGCTACTGGCTGGTGGCCGCGGACGGGGGCGTCTTCACCTTCGGCAACGCCCCCTTCTACGGCTCGATGGGTGGCCGGGTCCTGAACCGCCCGGTGGTCGCCATCAGCAGTGCACCCGACGGCGCCGGCTACTGGCTCGAGGGTGGGGACGGTGGTCTCTTCGCCTTCGGATCCGCCCGCTACCACGGGTCGATGGGTGGACTGCCCCTGACCGCACCGATGGTCGGTCTGGCCAGCCAGGGGTAATGCGTGCGTCGCGCCGACGATCGACGGGGTCAGGGAGCACAATCGTGGACGGCCAACGGCGCCTCGGCGATCACCATTGCAGCTGGCGGTGACGCGGAGCGCCACCCCGCCCTCTCCTCACCGTCGAAGGCAGTCTGACCGGGAACAACACCTGTGACAGGGTGCCCGGGGCGGGATTCGAACCCGCACGCCCTTTCGGACAGTGGATTTTGAGTCCACCACGTCTGCCATTCCGTCACCCGGGCCGGTCGGAGGCGCAGCCTATCGCCACCCCTGGCCGTCCCGAGGTGGATCGGCACCGGCCCGACCAGGACGCCGACGGTGCCGACGGGGGCACCTGACCATGTCCAACGACCCGGACCGTAGGCTCGGGCTCCGTGGTCCACGGTGCTTCCCATGCTCCATCCCCTTCCTTGTCCGAGCGGTGGGCCGGGCTGGGTCGGGACAGGTCGGTCACCCTGGACTCGGTGGAGCTGTGGACGGTGGAGCTGCCCTTTTCGGACCCGGTGGCCACAGCCCGGGGCGTGCATCGGCGTCGGCCGCTGGCTCTGGTCCGCGTGGTGGGCAGTGCTGCCGGCGACACCGGCGTCGTCGAGGGATGGGGCGAGTGCGCGGCCCTGGTCGACACCACCTTCGACGACGAGGACGTCGACGGGTCGCTCGCCGTCCTCGGTCACCACCTGGTCCCGGCGCTGTTCGAGCAGCCGAGAGCGGGGCGCCGTGTCCTTCCCGGACCCTCCGAACTCGGCGGTGTCCGGGGCGTCTCCCCGCACGCGCCACTGGCCTTCGCCGCACTGGAGATGGCAGTGGCCGACGCCCATCTACGGGCGGAGGGACGGTCGCTGGCCGGTCTGGTGGGTGTCGAGGGACGGACCGTCGAGCCCGGAGCGGTGGTGGGGATGACCGACAGTGTCGACGAGCTCCTGGCTCGGGTGGGCCGACTCGCCGGCCTCGGCTACTCCCGGGTGAAGGTCAAGATCGCCCCCGGGTGGGACGTGGAGCCCGTCGCCGCCCTGGCGGCTGCCTTCCCTCACCTCCGGCTGCAGGTCGACGCCAACGCTGCCTACCGCACGGGAGAGGGGCCCGGGGGCGACACCGGCGGGCACCTGGCCGAGCTGGACCGGTTTGGGCTCCTCTGCATCGAACAGCCCTTCGATCCGGTCGACCTCGGTGCCCATGCCCACCTGGCGTCCAGGCTGTCCACGCCGATCTGCCTCGATGAGAGCCTCGACTCACCGGAAAGGGTGGACGAGGCGTTGGCCCTCGGGGCCTGCTCGGTGGTGTGCGTCAAGCCGGCACGGTTGGGCGGCCTGGGGGCCGCCCTCTCGGTGATCGAGCGTTGCCGGCGGTCGGGCGTCCCCTTGTGGATGGGGGGCATGTTCGAGTCGGGGTACGCCCGGGGGGCCAACACCACGCTCGGAGCGCTGGATGGGATGTCCTGGCCCGGGGACCTGAGCCCGTCCCGCTCCTACCTCGAAGACGACCTCGTGCCCGATGACGAGCTGACGGAGACCGGCCGGCCGACCAGGTCGGACGGCTCCCACGCCCCACTGCTCCGTGACCTTCCTCGGGGGCTGGGGATGGGCACCCCTCCGGACCCGGGGGCTCTCGCCCGCTACGGCACCCTCCGCCAGGTGATCAGCCGGTGAAGGCGACCGCATGGATCTCGCCGAGGGTCCCGGTCCCGGACCCGGGATGGGGCTCCGGCTTCACGGGGCGCCCGTGATGCGTAGAATTGCCCTTCCATGCATCGGACCACCATCGAACGCCGCCTCAGTGACGCCCACGATCAGCTGGTCCGGGCGCGGGCCGAGCTGGCCGTGCTCGACGAGCAGCTGGTCGTGGTCGAGGAGATGGCCGACGACACCCGGCTGCGGGCCATGGTCTCCGAGACGCTGTTGGCCTCCAAGGAGTACGACGAGGCCAACCGCCAGGCCACCATCATGCGCCAGACCCGTGCCGCGCTCGCCGATCGGGTCGTCGACCTCGAGCGTCGCCAGGACGCGCTCCTCGACCGACTGGTGGTCGACCCCGGTTGACCGGCGAGCACGCGTTGTCGTGGGGGCGTCTACCGTTGCTCCCCTCGCCAGGAACGGCCACCAGGATGCCGGCTGTGCGCCGGCGACCGGACCGCCGGTCAGGCCCCGAACCGGAAGGATCTGAGACACCATGACCCGACGCGTGGTCATCGCCGAGGACGAAGCCATCATCCGACTGGACCTGAAAGAGATCCTGTTGGACGAGGGCTACGACGTGGTGGGGGAGACCGGCCGCGGTGACGAGGCCGTGGACCTCGTCCGTGACCACCATCCCGACCTGGTCATCCTGGACGTGAAGATGCCGGGGTCCGACGGCCTCGCCGCCGCCCGGGCAATCCGGGACCTCGAGGTCAAAGTGGCCGTCCTCATCCTCACCGCCTTCAGCCAGCGGACGCTCATCGACGAAGCCCGGGATGCCGGTGTGGCCGCCTACCTGGTCAAGCCGTTCCAGCGCATCGAGCTCATGCCGGCCATCGACCAGGCCATGGCCCGCTGTGAGCAGGAGTGGGCCATCGACGCCGAGGCCAAACAGGCGGTGGCCGAGGGAACCAGCGGTCCGCACTCCAGCGCCGAGGACAAGCTGGAGACACGGCGGCTCGTCGACCGGGCTAAGGGCGTCCTGATGGAGCGGTCCGGCATGACCGAGTCCGAGGCGTTCGGCTACATCCAAAAGACCGCCATGGGTACCCGGTCACGCATGATCGACGTCGCCCGACAGGTCCTCGACGGCACGCTCCCGTAGGCCAGGGATGAGGAGCCAGCGTGGCTGACGCGCCGACGTCATCGAAGACGACCAGCGCTTCAAAAGCGGCGAAGGCAGCGCCCGGGGACGAGGGGTCCGCGGCTCCCGCGTCGGGAACGGAACTGCGGGACCCGAGTTCGCGTCCCCTCATCCTGTTGGACGGGATGTCCCTGGCCTTCCGGGCGTACTTCGCGCTGCCCCCCGACCTCGCCACCAGCACCGGCGTGGTCACCAACGCCGTCCACGGCTTCGCCTCGATGGTGCAGTACTTGGTCCGGGACCACCGTCCCGTCGGCCTGGCCGTGGCCTACGACCTCCCCGGTGGGACGTTCCGGGACGACATCGTGGAGGACTACAAGGCGGGTCGGGCCGAAACGCCCTCCGACCTTCCGCCGCAGTTCGACATGATCCGGGTCGTACTCGAGTCATTGGCCATCCCGATCGTCACCTCCGAGGGTTACGAGGCCGACGACGTACTGGCCACGCTGGCCACCGAGGCCCGGGACCGCGGCCACCCGGTGATCATCGTCACCGGTGACCGTGACTCGTACCAGTTGGTCGAGGACCCCTACGTGCGGGTGCTGTACAACCGGCGGGGGGTGAGCGACTACGCCCTCTACGACGAGGCGGGCATCGAGGAGCGCACCGGGGTGCCCCCCGCCAAGTACCCCCTGTTGGCCGCCTTGCGCGGCGACCCCTCCGACAACCTGCCCGGCGTACCGGGCGTCGGAGAGAAGACGGCGGCCAAGCTGGTCAACGAGTACGGCGACCTCGACTCCCTCTACGCCCATCTCGACGCCCTCTCACCCAAGCTCCGGGAGAACCTGGCCGCCAACCACGAACGGGTCGAGAAGAATGCCGAGGTCATCCCGCTGATCCGTGACGTGCCCCTCGACGTCCATGTGGACCAGCTGGTCCTCGGCGGATGGGACTACGAGGCGGCCCATGAGGCCTTCGAACGGTTCGAGCTGCGGTCGTTGTGGACCCGCTTCTCCGGCCTGATGGCGGAGGGCGCCTTCGGGGAGCCGGCTCCGGGCTCCGTCGGCCCTGCCGTGATCGCCGCCACCGCCGGGGCCACGACCACGAAGCCCGTTCCTGGCGGTGCGGCCACGACCGGACCGGACTGGCTCTCCCGTCCCGACACCGTCCAACCGATGGACCCAACCGCCGCGGTCGGAGCCATCGCCGATCTCGTGGCCGATGCCCGGAGCGGCACCGGGGTGGTGGCGATGCACGCCCGATGGTCCGGGGACCCCGGGCGGACACCGCTCACAGCCCTGGCCCTGGCGGTGGAGCCGACGAGCCGACGGAGCCACCCGACCCGTGCTCCTGCTCGGTCCCGACCCCGACGGGGGCGACGGATCCACGCTCCTCGAGGATCGTTCGGTGCTCGGGGCACTGGCCCGGGCCCTCGGGACCGACGGCGTCGAGGTGGTGGCCCATGACGCCAAGGAGATGATGCGCTCCCTGCTGCCCGTGGGTGTGGACATCGCCCGGCTGGCCCTGGACACGGCGGTGGCCGCCTATCTGCTCGACCCGTCCACCGACCGCTACCGGGTCAGCGATCTCGCCGACCGCTATCTCGGTGTGGAGGTGGACGACGGCGCTGCGGGCAAGGGGCAGGGAGCCTTCCTGCTCGAGGCCCCGTCCGAAGGTGGGGGCGACACCGAAGCATCGGGGCTCGATCCGAGCAGCCTGGAGTGCGTGCGCCTGGCCGCGGTGGTGGCCCGACTCCGTTCGCCGCTGCTCGAGGCTCTCGCCGCCGTCGGCGAGGCGGATCTCGACGCGGCGATCGAACAACCCCTGGTGAGGGTGCTGGCCCGCATGGAGGTGGTCGGGATCCCGGTCGACCGTGACGTGCTCCGGGCCATCGCCGCCGCCCTGGCCGAGGAGGTCCGCTCGCTCGAGGTCACCATCCAGGACCTGGCCGGCGAACCCTTCAAGATCAACTCGGTCCCCCAGCTGCGCACCGTCCTCTACGAGAAGCTGGGCCTGGTCCCGCTGCGCAAGACGAAGACCGGGTTCTCCACCGACGCCCGCACCCTCGAGCAACTTCGTGGCCAGCACCCGATCATCGAGGCGCTGCTCCGCTACCGCGAGGTGGAGAAGCTCCGCTCCACCTACGGGGAGAGCCTGGCCGCCGAGGTCGGACCGGACGGACGCATCCACGCCACCTTCCGACAGACCGTGGCCCGGACCGGCCGCCTGTCCTCAGATCGGCCCAATCTCCACAACATCCCCGTCCGCACCGAGGAGGGTCGTCGCTTCCGTGAGGCTTTCGTCCCGTCACCGGGACGCCGCCTCCTGGTGGCCGACTACGACCAGGTGGAGTTGCGGGCCATCGCCCATCTGTCCGGCGACCCCGGTCTGACGACGGCGTTCGCCGCCGGTGAGGATATCCACCGGACGGTGGCCTCCCAGGTGTTCGGGGTCGACCGTGGGGACGTGACCCACGGCCAGCGGTCCACGGCCAAGATGGTCTCCTACGGTCTGGCCTACGGCATGGAGGCCTATGGGCTCTCCCAGCGCCTGGGGGTCCCCGTGGAGGAGGCCCAGGGCATCCTCCAGGCCTTCTTCACCGCCTTTCCCTCGGTGCGCGAGTACATGGACCGGGCCGTGGCCGACGCCCGGACGGCCGGGTACACGGTGACCACCTTCGGGCGCCGGCGACCGCTGCCCGACCTGGTCTCGACCAACTACCAGGTGCGCCAGGCCGCCGAACGCCAGGCCATGAACGCCGGCATCCAGGGATTGGCGGCCGACCTGTTCAAGGTGGCCCTCATCCGGCTGGACTCCGGGCTCGAGGAGCGCGGCCTCGCCTCGGACCTGGTCCTCCAGGTCCACGACGAGGTCCTGGTGGACGTGGACCCGGCCGAGGAGGACGAGGTTGCCGCCCTGGTCGAGGAGGCGCTGACCGGAGCCGTCGAGCTCTCGGTGCCCCTCAAGGTGGCCATGGCCTGGGGATCCTCGTGGGCTGCGGCCAAAGGGGCCTGAGCCCGGGAGCCGTGCCGTCGTCGCCGTGCGGCCGCCGGTGTGGCGCTGCGCCGCCCCACGACCCTGTCGAGTACGATTGACTCCCGGTCGCAACGGTGTGACCCTGATCTTCACCGCCGCACCCCTCGTGGGGCGCGGCGATCTGTCCGGAAAGCGAGCTACCTACCTTCATGTCTGACACCCACGTCGTACCCGACGGCACTACTCTTTTGTCCCCCGAAGCCATGGGGACCTTCGACGAGAACGGGGTCTACATCCCCCGTTCCGTGACCGAGGACGACCTCGGCGGCGCCTCCCTCGAGGACGCCATGGCCGGCACCATCGTCGAATTCGAGGACGGTGACCTGGTGGAGGGCACGGTCGTCAAGATCGATCGGGACGAGGTCCTGCTCGACATCGGATTCAAGTCCGAGGGCGTGATCCCGGTCCGTGAGCTGTCGATCCGCAACGATGTGGATCCCTCCGAGATCGTCACCCTGGGCGAGGCCATCGAGGCCCTTGTCCTCCAGAAGGAGGACAAGGAGGGTCGCCTCATCCTCTCGAAGAAGCGGGCCCAGTACGAGCGGGCCTGGGGCACCATCGAGAAGCTCAAGGAGTCCGACGAGGTGGTCAGCGGCCCGGTCATCGAGGTGGTCAAGGGCGGCCTCATCGTGGACATCGGCCTGCGCGGCTTCCTGCCGGCGTCGTTGGTGGAGCTGCGTCGGGTACGCGAGCTGCAGCCTTATGTGGGTCGGGTCATCGAGGCCAAGATCATCGAGTTGGACAGGAACCGCAACAACGTGGTGCTGTCCCGTCGGGCCTGGTTGGAGGAGACCCAAAAAGAGCAGCGGGGCGAGTTCCTGGTCAACCTCAAGCCCGGCGAGCGCCGCAAGGGCGTCGTGTCCTCGGTGGTCAACTTCGGCGCCTTCGTCGACCTCGGTGGGATGGACGGCCTCGTGCACGTGTCCGAGCTCTCGTGGAAGCACGTCGACCATCCCTCGTCGGTGGTCTCGGTCGGCGACGAGATCGACGTCGAGGTGCTGGACGTCGATCTGTCCAAGGAGCGCATCAGCCTCTCCCTCAAGGCGACCCAGACCGACCCCTGGCAGGAGTTCGCCAACTCCCACCAGGTGGGCGAACTGGTCTACGGCCGCATCACCAAGCTGGTGCCCTTCGGGTCGTTCGTCCAGGTGGGCGACGGCATCGAGGGCCTGGTCCACATTTCAGAGATGGCCGGACACCACGTCGACCTCCCCGAGCAGGTGGTCACCCCCGGTGAGGAGCTGTGGGTCAAGATCATCGACATCGATCTGCAGCGCCGTCGGATCAGCCTCTCGATCAAGCAGGCCGCCGAGGGTGGCGAGGTGTCCGAGGAGTACCGGGAGGCGTTCGGCGAGCACGCCTACGACGCCGAAGGCAACTATGTCGGGCCCTTCGAGTTCGCCGAGACCGAGTTCACCCCCGAGACCGAGGCCCAGGCGGCCTGGGCCGACTACGTGGCCGAGCACGGCACCGGCGAGGGTGGCCCCGAGATGCCGGCTGGCGAGGCTGCCCAGGCACCCGAAGGTGGGGCTCCTGCCGGGGCCGCTCCCGAGGCCGCCGCTCCCGAGGCCGCCGCTCCCGAGGCCGCCGCTCCTCCGGCACCCGCCGTGCCCGAGGCTGTTCCCGCTCCGACCGAAGGGTAGGTTCGATCGACCGCTGACCGCGGCGCGCCACCGTCCGGTGACGTCAGGCGGCGAACGTGCCCTGGCGGGCAGACCGCTTGTCGGCCGCTAGATCAGAGGTCCCGGTGCCGCCCGGCGACGCCACGGCCCCGTGGCCGTCGCCCCGTCCGCAGCGGCCGAATGCCGCTCCTCAGACCCCTGCCGTGGTGGGGGCCACGGGAGCCGCCTCCGCGATGGCGTCACCGGGGACGTCGCCTCCATGGAGCAGCGGGAAGTGGCAGGCGACCTGGTGGCCGGGTGCGATGTCCCGCAGGAGCGGCTCCTCTTCGGCGCATCGGTCCTGGGCGTACGGGCAGCGGGTCCGGAACCGGCACCCCGAAGGGGGGTTGAGCGGTGAGGGGAGCTCTCCGGTCAGCGCCTTCTGGTTCGCCTGCTGATCAGGGTCGGGCTCCGGGATCGAGGCCAGCAGCGCCTCGGTGTAGGGATGGGCCGCCGACCGGTACAGATCGTCGGATCCGGCCACCTCCACCAGCTTCCCCAGGTACATGACCGCCACCCGGTCGCTGACGTTCTTGACGACGGCCAGGTCATGGGCGATGAACACCATGGTCAGCTGGAATTTCTCCTTCAGGTCGGCCAGGAGGTTGAGGATCTGAGCCTGGACCGAGACGTCGAGGGCGGAGACCGGCTCGTCGCAGATGAGGAGGTCCGGCTCGGCCATGAGGGCGCGGGCGATGCTGATGCGCTGGCACTGGCCACCCGAGAACTCCTGGGGTCGCCGGTCGCCGGCCGCGTCGGGATCGATCCCCACCGCCTCCAACATCTCGCGCACCTTGACCGCCCGCTCCTGTCGGGTGCCGCGACCCCAGATGCTCAGGGGCT
The DNA here is from genome assembly GCA_963738545.1 of uncultured Acidimicrobiaceae bacterium. GTDB lineage: Bacteria > Actinomycetota > Acidimicrobiia > Acidimicrobiales > RAAP-2 > Bog-756. The sequence goes on along the minus strand of CAVTXA010000009.1, from coordinate 760,220 downwards.
CGGCCACGATGTCGCGGACCCGGCGACGCGGGTTGAGGGAGGAGATGGGATCTTGGAAGATCATCTGGATCTTGGTCCTCACCCGCCGGAGCTCCCGGCTGCTCAACGAGTCGAGGGCCTGACCCTTGTAGCTGACGTGCCCCGAGGTCGGGGGCTGCACCTGGACCAGGGCCCGGCCGGTGGTGGACTTCCCGCACCCGGACTCACCCACCAGTCCCAGGGTCTCACCGGCGCGGACCGTGAAGCTGACCTCCGAGACGGCGTGGACGGTCTGGCGCCCGCTGCGGAACTCGACGACCAGCCGGTCGACCGCCAACACCACGTCGTCCTCGGAACCCGCCGGCTCCAGGAGCCCCGAGGCGGTGGGCACGGCGTTGGTGTCCGGACTCACGGTGCGGTGACCCCCGAGACGGGGCCGGTGTCCGCACCGGTACCGGTACCGGTCCCGTTGGCCCCGACCCCAGCGGTGGCCGCTGGGGCGGTGGAGACGCCGTTGACCAATGGGAACCAGCAGGCAAAGAGATGATCGGGGGAGGCGGCGGTCCGGAGCGGAGGATCGCTCTGGCGGCATTTGTCCTGGACGTAGGGGCAGCGGGGGGCGAACCGGCAACCTTCGGGGGGATGGACGAGGTCGGGGGGGCGACCGGCGATGGCGTGCAGCCTGGTGCCACTCGGGTCGGCCAGCCGGGGGATGGAATCCATGAGGGCCTGGGTGTAGGGCATGCGGGTGTCGTTGAACAGGGTGTGGGTGGGTGCCCGCTCCACGACCCGCCCGGCGTACATGACCACGATCTCGTCGGCCCGGTTGGCCACCACGCCGAGGTCATGGGTGACCAGGATCACCGCCATGTGTCGCTCCCGCTGCAGTTCGGCCAACAGGTCGAGGATCTGGGCCTGCACGGTCACGTCGAGCCCGGTGGTCGGCTCATCGGCCATGACCAGGCGGGGAGCGCAGGCCAGGGCGATGGCGATCATCACCCGCTGCCTCATGCCCCCGGAGAGTTGGAAGGGGTACCAGCGGATGCGCTCCTCGGGTGAGGGGATGCCGACCGAGCGGAGGAGCTCGATGGCCGTGGCGTCGGCCTCCTTGCGGTCCATGTCCACATGGAGCCGGAGGGATTCGGTGATCTGCTTGCCGATGCGCTTGACCGGGTTGAGGGCCGTCATCGGGTCCTGGAAGATCATGCTCAGCTCGGCGCCCCAGATCTCGCGCAACTCCTCGGGGCTCATGGCGGTGAGGTCGTGCCCGGCGAAGTGGACGGTCCCGCTCCTGATCACGTCCCGGGGGGGGAGCAGGCCCATGATCGAACGGGACAGCACGGTCTTACCCGAACCGGACTCCCCGACGATCCCCAGCGTCTTGCCCCGGGACACCGAGAGGGACACGCCGTCCACGGCCCGGACCGTTCCCCGACCGGTCCGGAACGAGGTGTGCAGATCTTCCACGACAAGGAGCGGCTCGGCCGACTCGCCGACGTCCTTGAACTCGAGCGGGTGCTTCTGGCCCTTCCCCTTGCGCCCGATCACAGGAGGCCTTCGCGGATGTCGAACCGTTGGCGGAACCGGTCGCCGATGAGGTTGATGGACAGCAGGAGGAGGAACATGGCCAGAACCGGCCACAGCATGATGTAGGGGTTGGTGCTGAGGTTTCCGTTGGCGGAACCCTCAGCGATCATGTTGCCCCACGACGCCGTGGGGAGCGGGACCGACAGACCGAGGAAGGCCAGGGACCCCTCGATCACGATGACCCCGGCCACCGAGATGAGCCCGAAGGTGACGGCCACGGGCACCACGTTGGGGAGGATCTCGCGGAACACGATCCTCGACGACTTGGCCCCCAGGGTGCGTGCGGCGATGACGAAGTCCCGGTTGGCGAACGAGAGGCTGGAGGCCCGCACCACCCGATAGAGGAGGGGGATCACGGCCACCCCGAGGATCAGGGTGATCTTCCACAACGAGGATCCCCAGAAGGCCACGATGGCGATTACGGCCACGATGGCCGGGAAGGCCAGCAGCACGAACGAGCCGGCGTTGAGCGAGACGTCGAGCCGACCACCCTTGTATCCCGAGATGAGCCCAAGGGTCCCGCCGACGAGGAGTCCGATGGCCACCGAGACGAATCCGACGATCAGGGACACCCGGGCGCCGAAGATGAGCCGGCTGAGCAGGTCGCGTCCGAGGTCGTCCGTGCCGAGGAGATGGTGGATGCTCGGTGGGGCGTTGATGGCCGAGTAGTTCTGGAAGTTGGGGTTGGGCAGCGGCAGCACATTGGCCAGGATGGCCAGGACCACCACCAGACCCACGAACCCCGCGGCCAGCCAGAAGAGGAGTCCGAGCGGCTTGCGCACCAGGATGTCGGCTGACTCCAGGGTCTCACTCTGGCGGGACACCACCAGTTCGTCCACGGCGGCCAGGCCGGGGACCTGATCGGACAGCAGTCGTCCGGAGTTTCGGGTGGAACTGAGCTCGCGATCGTCAGGCATCGTTCACTCCCGGGTCACTCTCGGGTCTACGACGGTGAAGAAGAAGTCGATGATGAACTGCAGGACCACGTAGACGACGGCGATGACCAGCGTAATGCCCTGCACCACGAGATAGTCCCGTTGCTGGACGGCCTGCACCAGCGAGAAGCCCAGGCCGTCGAGGGCGAAGAGGTACTCGACGATGAACGTTCCGGCGATCAGGGCACCGATGTTCACGCCGGCCGCGGCCAGCAGGGAGAACGACGAGGGCCGGAAGGCGTGGCGCCACATGATCCACCGGGAGGACAGCCCCTTGGACCGGGCCATGGTGATGAAGTCCTCTTGGAGGGTGCTGATCAGGTCGGAGCGGAACAGCCGGTAGTAGACGGCGATGGATCCGGCCGTGATGGCCAGCGACGGGAGGATCATGTCGTGCAGATTGGTGGCCGGATCCTGGGTGAAGGGCACGTAGCCCGTGGCCGGGAACCAGTGCAGCCCCACGGCGAACACCGCCACCATCACCGGGGCGATGACGAAGGGCGGGAGGGCCAGCATGCCGAAGGTCCCGGTGGTGGCGATGTTGTCGACGGGACGGTTGGGCTTGCGGGAGGTGACCAGGGCCAGCGGGATGGCCACGGCGAAGGCCACGATCTGGGAGATGATGATCAGCTCGAGATCGATGGGCCAACCCTCGGCGAGGATCTGGGTCACGGGCTGGTGGTTCAGGTACGACTGACCCAGATTGCCGTGGAGGACCGAGCTCAACCAGATGAAGTACTGCTGGATGAGGGGCTTGTCCAGGCCCAGCTGCTTGAGGAGGACTTCCCGGTTGTGGGCCGTGTCGTTGGCCCCGAGGATGATGGTGGTCGGATCGCCGGGCAGCAGGTGGACGAGGAGAAAGACCAGCACCGAGATGATGAAGGTGACCACCACCAACTGGATGAAGCGGCGGAGGAGGTACTTGGCCATGGTGGGTGGGGATGCGGTACCGGTCGCCCGAGCCGCTAGCTCTTCAGCCAGATCTGCGTGGGTACGAAGATGCCCTGGTTGAAGGCGTACTGCGGCTTCCCGCTGGGGAGCGTGGGGTTGGCAAAGTTCTGGACACGGGTGTCGCCCACCTCGGAGTAGATGTACTGCTCGATCCACAGGTAGGGGAGTTGCTGGGCCAACTGCTCGTTGACCGTCCGGTAGGCCGCCACCCGGGCCGACTGGGTGGTGGCGTGCCGCCCCTTCAGCATGGCCGTCTCGATGACCGGATCATCGAGACGCGTGAAGTTGAGGCCGATCTTGCCCACGGGCGAGATGGTCGTGGTGCTCCACCACACGTAGTTGAGATCGGGGTTGACCGCACCGAACTGGTAGGACGTCACCGCTTGGAAGTTCCCGAGCACGAAGTCGTCGATGATGGTGGCCTGCTGCACCTCTGAGAGGGTGACCTTGAACCCCACCTCCTGCCACATCTGCTGGAGGGCCTGGACGATCTTGATCTGCAGGGGGACGGGGATGGTGAGCAGGTTCAGGACCGGGGTCCCGTGCTTGGCCTTGTACGCCGAGACCAGCGACCGGGCCTTGGACGGGTTGTAGGTGGGGTAATGGGTGTTGCTGTAGTACGGCGAGTTGGGAAGGAAGATGCCGGTGGCCGGCTTGGCCGGCGGCCCGCCGGCGACTTTTTGGATCTCGGCCTGGTTCATGCCGTAGGCCAACGCCTGGCGGATGGTGAGGTCGCTGGTGGGGGCCACCGCCGTGTTCAGCATGATGAAAGCGAAGGACGGCTGCCCGATCACACCGGTGGCCGTGGTGACCAGTTGAAAGCCCGAGCCCCCCGACCCGGCGAAGTTCGTGATGGTGTCGGGGTCGGTCGACTGGATCAGGTCGACCCCGCCAGTGCGGAGGGAGGACTCGCGCTGGGTGGTGTCCGGAATCGGCTTGAAGGTGATCTGGTCGAGATAGGGGAGGCCCTTTCGCCAGTAGTTGGGGTTGCGGGTGGCGGTGAAGTGGTCGTTCGGCTGCCAATTGGTGTAGATGAACGGACCCGTCCCGATCGGGGTCGGGGCCGTGTTGGGGTGGTTCGTGGCCTGTTCGATCATGGCTTCACCGACCACGTAGCCCACCTGGGTGGTGAGTCCCGAGGGGAACGTCGGATTGGGTCCCGTCAACTTGTAGACCACGGTCATGGCATCGGGGGTGGTGACCGACGCCACCTGGTCCAAGGCCACGCCGGTGAGGGCGGATGCCTTCAGCGCGGTGAAGTTGGCCAGTACCACCGCAGAGGTGAGGGCGGACCCGTCACTGAACTTCACTCCGGGTCGGAGCGTCATGGTCCACGTGTCGTAGGTGGCGTTGCTGGTCATGGACTGGGCCAGGTAGGGCTGGGTGGTGCCGTCGGCGGCCACCGCCATCAGCGGGTCGAAGATGGCGTTGGCGTAGTTGAAACCGTTGGTGTCCCAATGGGCTGTGCCCGGGTAGAACCCGTCGATCTCGGCAATCACGCCGACGATGAGCTTGCCACCGCGGACCGGGGTCCCCGATCCCACGCCGGGTTTGCCCGATTTGGTCGTGCTGGCGTAGCTCGTCCCGCTGGCCGAGAGTTCGGCCACCATGCCGGCACCGGCGGCGCCCAGCGCGACCAGACCTCCGGTTGCGGCCCCCCGGGAAAGAAACGATCGACGGCTCAATTCGTTACCCGATGTCACAGAGTTCCCCCATCTCTCCCTGCCCGATGCTGATGCTCGAATTCACGGACGCCGGATGCACTCTGCCACAGGCGCACCGTGCCGTGCGGGCAGGTTACTCCCCGGTAGGGCCGGGGTCCACGCATCGGCGGGGGGTCACACCTCACGGTCGACCCTGGGTACCATGCCTCCCATGGATGCCCCTCCGTCAGGATCCAGCCCCGTGATCGAGCCCGAGGTACGACAGCTTCCGTCCGACGACGACGTCGATTCTCGTCCCCGCAGCGATTCCGACCACGGCCGTGCCGCCACGGGTGCGGGTGGCTCCGGGGGCGCCGACGATCCCGAGGGCCCTCCCTTCACGCCCACCACGCGATCCGCCATCGGCGTGGGGGTGGTGCTCGTCATGGTGGCGGCGCTGGTCCTCCGCTTCTGGACCCGTTCAGATCTGTGGTTGGACGAAGCGCTGACCGTCAACATCGCCCGGCTCCCGCTGCATGAGATTCCCTCGTACCTCCGGCGCGACGGGGCCCCTCCTCTGTTCTACGTGCTGCTGCACTTCTGGATGGGACTGTTCGGCACGTCCGACGTCGCCGTCCGTTCACTGTCTGGGGTGTTCGGTGTGGTCACCGTTCCGCTGGCCTGGGTGGCCGGCAAGCGCCTCGGCGGAGCGAAGGTCGCCTGGGCGGCCATGCTGCTCGTGGCCACGTCACCCTTCGCCACCCGCTACGACACCGAGGCCCGGATGTACTCCTTGGTGGTGCTGCTCACCATCCTCGGGTTCCTGGCCCTCGATCGCTCCCTCCGCCACCCGCGCCCGGGCAACCTGATCGCCGTGGGTGCGGTGACCGGCCTGCTCCTCTACACCCACTACTGGTCCCTCTACCTGATCGGCACCACCATGTTGTGGCTGGCCTGGCAGTCCTGGCGCGGCCGACCCCAGTGGGTCCGCGGCGCCCGGGCGTCCCTGGCCGCCGCCGTGGTCGGATGCCTCACCTTCCTACCCTGGCTCCCGACCTTCCTGTTCCAATCGAGACACACCGGCACACCGTGGGCCACGCCGGCCAACTTCTCCGCCATGGTCAACGCGGTCTCGTCGTTCGCCGGTGGGAGCACCAACCAAGGTCGGGCCCTGGCGCTGATGTTCTTCGCCCTGGCCGGGCTGGGACTGTTCGGGCTGGCCACCGACCGGCGCCACATCGACGTGGATATCGGCACCCGGCCCTTGGGACGGCCCCTGGCCATCGCCGTGATCGGCACGTTGGGCGCGGCCATCGCCGGAGGGTTCCTGACCAACAGCGCCTTCGACGCCCGCTACGCCTCGGTGGTCTTCATCCCGCTCATCTTGCTGGTGGCCATCGGCATCCTGACCCTGCGTGACCGCCGAGTCCGCAGCATCGTCCTGACCCTGGTCGTCGTGGCCGGCCTAGCCGGTTCGGTCACCAACATCACCACCAACCGGACCCAGGCCGGTCAGGTGTCGCGGGCCATCGCCCGCTACGGGAATCCCGGAGACATCGTGGCCTACTGCCCGGACCAACTGGGTCCGGCGGTCAACCGGCTCCTCCCGCCTGGCCGCTACCTCCAGACCACCTTCCCCCGCGGGACGGGTCCGACCTACATCAACTGGGTGGACTACGGGAAGGCGGTCGCCGCCGGCAACCCCCTGACCTTCGCCGAACACCTGGAGTCTCTGGCGGCCACGTCGGGCAAGCAGATCTTCCTCGTCTGGGCCCCGGGGTACCAGACGTTCGGGGTCGAGTGCGAAGGCATCGTCCAGACCCTGCAGGCCGATCCCCACTACTCGCATCAGGTTCTGGTGGGTGCCAACGACATCAGCTTCTACCAACCGATGTCGTTGGTCAGGTTCACCCCGACGACTCCCTGATCGCCGCGCGCACGGTGCGGTTTCCGGTGGCCTCGTCCAGGCTCGGTGGCCTCGTCCCCTCTAGTGGGTCGTCCGCGGCCGATCAGGTGCCGCAGGGGAGATCGGCGTACCACCACGGTTGGGCGATGTCGGGCAGAACCGGACGGGATGCGCTGGACGGAAGGCTGGCGTGCGAGCGACCCAAGGCGACCAGCGTGGGCAGCAGGTGGGCACCGACCAGTTCACCGCCGGGGACGGTCATGTGGACCCCGTCGGTGCACCGTGCGTCCACGCCGTCCACCGCCGAGTCGAACTGGTTGCCGGGGGAGAGGAGCGACCCGAGGTTGAACACCGACGCCGTCCCCGGGCTCAAACGGGCCGACGCAGCCATGAGCTGGTTGTCGGTGATCACCCGGGAGGGGTCGTTCTCCGGCCAGGTCGATCCATCCGGCGCCTCGCCGCTGTCGTAGTACGGGGACGTGAGGAAGACCACCTTGGCCCCACCGGAGCTCAACGCGGTGACCGCCTGGTCGTAGCGAGCTTCGGCCCAGAAGTCGAAGGTGGGTTCGCCCAGGTGCTGCCAGCTTCCGTTCAGCTCGGTGTCGAGGGTGTCGCCACGCGCCAGATAGACCACGACGTCGGGATCGAACTGCTGGACCAGGGTCCGGTAGGTGGCGATGAGCTGGGACGGGTCCGTGGCCTGGCACGGGGCTCCCGGTGGGTCGGTGAACCACAGCACGCGGACCTGTTGCGCTTCGGCCAGCGAACAACCCGGGGCACCGTCGTTGAGGATCTCGGCGCCGTACCGCGCCGCCACCTGTTTGAGACCGACCCCGAGGGAACCGGCCATGGAGTCCCCGACCAGCAGGATGCGCACGGGGCGTGCGGGCACGACCACCGCTGCTCCGGCCAAGCCCGTTGCGCCCGGGTGCGCCGACGCGGCGGCGGACTGGACGGGGGGCAGGGCGGGAACGACGGCCGAGGCCGAGGGAACCATCAGCGGGAGGAGGGAGACGACCACGGCGGCCACCGGGATGGCCACCAACGAACGCCACCCGGCCAGGCGGCCGCGGTGGATCGGCGCTTCGACGAGGTGGAAGGAGAGGGCGGCGACGCCCACGATCACGGCCAGCCGGGCCGCCAGGAGGCCCACTCCTTCCAGGTGGGTCCGTTGCGAGGTCATCACCAACAGGACGGGCCAGTACCAGAGGTACATCCCGTAGGAGATCTTTCCGATGTAAGGCAGCGGTCGGAGCGACAGCAGGGCTCCCACCGGATGTCTGGTCAGCAGGGTCACGCAGGCGATGACGCCGGCCGTGGCCACGGCCAGGAGGGCGAAACCCCCGTGGAAGGTGAGGGCCGACGACTCGGGCACGATCCGCCACATGACCACCACCGTGACCGCACCGACGATGCCGATCAGCCCGAGCAGCCGGCGGCCGAGCGCGGTTCGCACCGGCCCCCACCACAGACACACCGCAGCCAAGGCTGCTCCCACCAGCAGACCCTGGGCCCGGGTGTCGCTCCCGTAGTACGCACGGTTGACCGAGGCGGTGCCGATCGGGGTGAGGTAGGCCATGGCCAGTGCCGATGCCACCGCTCCGGCGAGCGCCACACCGGCTACCAGCATCAGTCGGTGTCGGCTCCGTTCCCTCGACGGCCGGCGCAGCCCCCGGAACCCGGCCACCAGGACCAACAAGATGAGGGGCCAGATCAGGTAGAACTGCTCTTCGATGGCCAGGGTCCAGGTGTGCTGGAGGGGTGAGGGGTTGCCCACGGTGGCGAAGTAGCTGGTGTTGGCGGCGATGAAGTGCCAGTTGGCCACATAGCCCACCGTGGCCAGGGTGTCCCCGAGCAGGCCCGGGGAGCCCAGCACCCGGGGGAGGATGACCGACACCGCGCCGACCACGGCCAGCATCACGAAGAGTGCGGGAAGGAGACGGCGGGCCCGCCGGCCCCAGAAGGCCCGGAGCCCCACACCTCCGCTTCCCCGCCACTCACCGAGGAGCAGGGAGGTGATGAGGAACCCGGACAGTACGAAGAACACGTCCACGCCGAAGTAGCCGCCGACGGCCCAGCTCGGATTGGCGTGGTAGAGGATGACCGCCGTGACGGCGAAGGCCCGCATTCCGTCGAGCGGGGTCACCCGGTGACCGACGATGGGGGAGTAGGGCGATGGTTCGAGCGATGTGCCCTCGGGGCGCGGGAGCGGGTCCCGGTCGGACGCGACGGGGTCGACGGGACGCGTGCTCCCGTCGCCGCCGGGCGGTGCCGCCGGTGTCTGACTCCAGGCCTCGAAGAGCCCTGTCGCTGTCAACATCTGCCGTTGCCCCCCTCAGGACCCGACACGGCGTCGGCTCCCAGCCCTCGGTTGCCCTTCGTTGCACCGGTGTCGCAGCGGACAGGTGCCGTAGGGGCCGACGGGCCCGCTGTTGACGCCTCCCCGGTTCGCAGAACGCCGGAGATCACAGCATAGAGTTGGCGTCCATGGTAGGCACGGGGAGACATTCCGCCCGCGCCTGGTGGGGATGGCTCGGCCTGTGGACAGCCCTCGGTCTCGGCGTCCGTCTGGCCTCGCTCTTCGGTCCGGGCCGATCGGAGCGAACGCCTGGTGGCGACAGCTATTACTACCACTACGCGGCGAACCTCCTCGTGGCCGGAAAGGGCTTCGTCAACCCTTTCATCTACTACTCGAGCAACGCCCATCACCAGGTACAGACAGCGGCGTGGCCACCACTCTTCGTGTTCGTCGTCGCCATACCCTCACTCCTGGGACTGAAGACCTTCTTCGCCACGCGCGTATGGTGCTGCATCATCGGTGCCGGTGCGGTCGTGCTCTGTGGCTACGCCGGGCGCGAGATCGGCGGTCGGCGCGCCGGCCTCATTGCCGCATTCCTGGTGGCCGTCTACCCCAACCTTTGGATGAGTGACGAGCTCGGTCTGTCCGAAGCCCTCTCGCCGCTGCTGGTGGCGCTGGTGCTCTTGACGGCATACCGGTTCTGGAAGCGCCCCGGGGTCTGGTCGGTGCTCGGACTGGCCGCCTCCATCGGACTGGCCACGCTCGGACGGGACGAGCTCTCCCTCCTGGTGGCCTTCATCCTGGTGCCGTTGACGCTGATGGCCACGGCCGTGCGATGGCGCCGTCGGCTCGGGCTGATGGCCGTGGGCGGTCTCACCTTCCTCCTCATCGTGGGCCCATGGGTGGGCTACAACATGAGTCGTTTCGACGACCCGGTGTTCATCAGCTCGGGCTTCGGCGTGACCCTGGCCTCGTCCAACTGCGCCCAGCTCTACCAGGGTCCCTACGAGGGGTACTGGTCCCTGGAGTGTGCCGTGGCCGTCAAGCAGAAGGTGTACAACCCCCGGTCCGACGAGTCGGTGCTGGGTGCGGCGGCCCAGGCCGACGCGCTCCGTTTCATCGAGGGCCACGAGAACCGGCTGTTGCCGGTGGAAATGGCCCGCCTCGGTCGGGCGTTCGCCTTCTTCCACCCGCTCCAGCAGATCCGGTTGGATTCCACGGTCGAGACCCGCCCCTACCGCTGGGCCCTGGTCGGTCTCGGGATGTACTACGCCCTGGTGGCGCTCGCCCTCGGTGGCCTGGTGATTCTCCGCCGACGTCGGGTCCCCATTCTCCCCCTCCTGGCCATCGGACTCGACGTGTGTGTGTCGGTCGCCCTGACCTTCGGTCAGACCCGCTACCGGACCACCTTCGAGGTCGCCCTGGTGCTGGCGGCCGCCGTCCAGCTGGACTGGGTGTGGAGCCGCCTCCGGGCTTCCGAGGGCCCTGCCGGGGCGGAGCACGTCCCCCGCGGGGACGGGCTCGACGGGGGAGTGCCCCGGAAGGACCACTCCCTCCCCGACGTGGTGGAGCCGGTACCCACGGCCTCGTGAAGCTGCCTCGTCGGGTTGGGTGGGTCGGGCCCGGCCGGGTCGGAACCGACCCCGGTACAACGTTCCGGGGAGACGAGCCGCTAACCTGCGGTGCGGTGTCTGACCAGGAGCACGGTGCCGAGGAGTAACGGTCGCACCGCCCCGCAGGAGGGACGCAGGATGGAAGCCGACGGTCGGGGTCGGTCGGTCGGAGCCAGCACGACCCGACGAAGCGACAGGATCGCACGCAGATGACGAGAGCCCAACCGATGAGACAGCCCAACCGATGAGACAGCCCAACCGATGACCGGTCCCGACGAGGCATCAGCCACGACGGCCGGGGACGACGCACTCCGCCTCACAGAACCGGTGCTGGTGATCGGGGCCGGTCCGGCCGGTCTCACCGCCGCCTACGAGCTGGTGGAGCGGGGCGACCCGGTCGTGGTGGTCGAGGCCGACTCGGTGGTCGGGGGCATCAGCCGGACGGTGGAACGGGACGGCTGGCGGTTCGACATCGGTGGGCACCGCTTCTTCACCAAGGTGAAGCCGGTGGAGGAGTTCTGGCACAAGGTGCTGCCTCCCGAGGATTTTCTGCTCCGTCCACGAATGAGCCGGATCTACTACGGCGGGAAGTTCTACGACTACCCGATCAAACTGGGCAATGCCCTCTCCAACCTCGGCGTGGTCGAGGCGTTCCTGTGCGGCCTGTCCTTCCTCTGGGTGAGGATCCACCCTCCCAAGGACCTCACGACCTTGGAGGGCTACATCGTCTCCAACTACGGATGGCGGCTCTACAACCACTTCTTCAAGACCTACAACGAGAAGCTGTGGGCCGTGTCCGCCTCGGAGATCTCCGCCGACTGGGGTGCGCAGCGGATCAAGGGGATGTCGTTGTGGAACGCCGTGTGGGAACCCATCCGGGCATCCCTGGCCGGGTCGCGCCGCGACAAGTCCAAGCAGGTCACCAGCCTCATCGAGGAGTTCCAATATCCCAAGTACGGCCCCGGGATGATGTGGGAGCGGTGCACCGAGCAGATCGAGGCGGCCGGGGCTCAGGTGCGCATGGAGACCTCGGCCACCACCGTCCACGTCGAGAACGGGGCGGCCGTAGCCGTGACCGTCTCGTCGGGCACGTCCGAGGAACGCATCGACGTATCCCACGTGATCTCCTCCATGCCGTTCACCTCGCTGGCCCGCATCGTGGATCCACCGGTTCCCGACGAAGTCCGCCGGGCCGCGGACGACCTCCACTACCGCGACTTCATCACCGTGGCCCTGGTGGTACCGGTCGACCGGGGGTTTCCCGACAACTGGATCTACATCCATGCGCCGGATGTGAAGGTGGGACGGATCCAGAACTTCGGCTCATGGTCGCCCTTCCTGGTCAAGGACGGCCGGACCTGCCTGGGCATGGAGTACTTCGTGTTTGAGGGCGACGAGCTGTGGAACTGCTCCGACGACGAGCTGGTGGCCCTGGGCACCAAGGAGCTGGCCACCATCGGGCTGGTGGAGCCATCGGACGTGGAGGCCGGCTACGTGGTCCGCATGCCCAAGGCCTACCCCGTCTACGACGATGTGTACCGGGACAACGTGGAGGTCATCCGGCGGTGGTTCGAGCAGCACGCCCCGAACGTCCATCCGGTCGGTCGCAACGGCATGCACAAGTACAACAACCAGGACCACTCGATGTATACGGCCATGCTCACGGTCGAGAACATCCACGGCGCCCACCACGACATCTGGTCGGTCAACGTCGAAGAGGAGTACCACGAGGAGGACGACTCGGCTAGCGAGCGTCCGTCCAGCCGGTCCGGGGGGACGGGACGCGACGCCCCGATCCTGCCCCGCAAATCCGCGAGCTGACGACACCCCACGGACTTACCTCACAGGACCGCCAGACGGCACCGACGTGGGTTTCCGACATTGCTCCGGGCTGGTACCAACTGTTGCCACCCGTGTCAGGTGCTCTCCAGCGTCCGGTCGTCGAGGTCTTTGCGGAGGAGGGCCACCTCTTCGGCCAGGGCCCGGCTGTGGTCTTCGAGCCGCCCGACCTCCCAGCTGAGGCGGACGCAGACCGTGAGGAGGAAGAGTGCGGCCATCACCGTCAGCAGGTCCGGTGGGTTCTTCACCCCGAAAGAGTGGGCCAGGGAGTTGAACAGACCGGGGAAGATGGCGAACACGGCGATGACCAGCGCCACGGCCAGCCACATGATGGCGTACTTCTCGTGCAGGTGACGTCGGCGGGAGAGCTCGATGATCACGGTGAGCGTGACGAGGGCACTCACGAGGGCGATGATGTGGACTCCAGTCATGTGGCCTCCGTCCGGCGCAGTCGGTTGGGGTTGGAGTGGCGGCGGAACACCGAGAGCACCAGGACCGTCATCACCCGCACCAGGTACAGACCGGCCCGCAACGGCGACTGGCTCGGCGACCCGGCCAGTCGTGGGCGCATGGTCACGGGGACCTGGTGCACACGGCCGCCGGCATCGGCGGCGATGATCAGTGACTCCACGGTGTCCGAGAGGTAGTCGGCCGGGTAGCTCTGGGCGAACAGCTCGATGCCGACCCGGTTGTGGGCCCGGAAGCCGGAGGTCACATCGGTGAGCCTGGTGTGGGTGACCCGGGACAGATACCGGGCGAGCAGGCGCATGGCCGCGCGGCGGGCCCGCGGCACGGCGATGTCCCCCCGACCGGCGAAGCGGGCCCCGATGACCACCTGGGGGCCGGGCTCGTCGTCGAAGGCGTCCAGCAGCAGTCCGATGTCCCGTGCGTCGTGCTGACCGTCGGCGTCCACCTGGACCAGGATGTCGTACCCGTGGTCCCTCGCCACCCGGAAGCCCACCCGCATGGCCCCTCCGACCCCGAGGTTGAACGGATTGGAGATCACCTGGGCTCCGGCCTCCCGAGCCTGGGCCGCCGTCCCGTCGACCGAGCCGTCGTCGACCACCAACACGGTGCAGTCGGGAACGGCGGTTTCGACCTCCTTCACGACGACGCCCACCGAGCGCTCCTCGTTCAGCGCCGGGAGCACCACGAGGATCTTCGGGTCGTTGGGCATCTGGGTCTCGTCGTCCTGCATGGTGGCTACGTGCTCGTGGCGGCCACACCCGCCGGTTCGTCGGCCCTGGCGCTCGGCCCACCGTCGGACGGTGGCTCGGTCGCCGCCTCGTGGGAACCCCGTTCTCGGGCCGGACCCTCCACGGCGTCATCCCCCGGATCGCTTCCCCGTCGAAGCCGCGACCAGAACCAGTCGAGCTGGACGGCGGCCAATAGTACCAGTGAGACCTCGAAGGTGGTCCGGTAGCGGGTCTGGCCGAAGGTCAGCGCCACCGAGCACACGACCTGGAGGCCGATGGCCCACAGAGGGAACGAGGGGATCCGACGGCGCCGGAGCACCACCGTGCCCCCGAGCGAGAGCGCCAGGAGGACATAGTAAGAAATCAGCCCGGTGACCGCCCACCGGTAGGGGCGCGTCTCCACGTAGGAGTCGAGGAAGATCTGCTGCATGGGGTGGAAGAACCCGAAGGCCCGACCGAGCTTGGCCAAGGTGACCGGGACCAGTCGGCTCTCGTGGGCGCGGACGTAGTTCAGGGCCAGGTGCTGGAGCTCGGCGCCCTCCACGGACTCGTCGGCATGGATGTTGACCGACGGCTCGGCGGCGTAGGCCAAGGCGCACTTCATCGACCAGTAGCCTTCGAACTGCCCCGAATAGGTGGTGGGACAGTCAGCTGACGCCAGCGTCACCCCGAGCCCGCTGCTGATGAAGACCGGCTTGTCGAACCGGCTCAGGTTGTAGCCGACCCACGGCGCCACCACCACGGCCACCGTGAGCAGGGCGATACCGAGTGTCGCCGCCCGGCGCCCCCAGGTCAGCGCCTTGGCCACGAGGATGATGGGCACCAGGATGAACACCACCAGGACGGTGAGTTCATCGCGCCCCAGCATGGCCACGCCGATGGCCGCGCCCAGAGCGATGGCCCGGGGGACAGTGGGGCTCTTCCAGAACCGGTAGGTGAACCAGAGCACCCCGGCCACGAGCAGCGGGGCGATGGTCTCGGACAGCGCCAACTCGTCGGTCATCCAGATGTTGGGGTACACGGCCACCAAGAAGGCGGCGATGAGTCCCACCCGGCGGCCGGCGATCTCCCGACCGGTATAGCCACAGGCCACGATGGCGGCGGCACCGAGGACACAGCACCAGACCCGCTCGGCCAGAAAGCTCTTCAGCCCGACGGCCGACGGGATGGCCACTAAGAAGATGAAGAGGGGAGGAAAGGACGCCGACTGCACGGCGTGGTGGGCGCCGTGGGGGATATAGAGGTAGGGATTGATGAATCCATGGCCGCTGACCAGGAGATTGGCGCCGAAATGGTAGAAGTAGGCGTCGCCGCCGGCGACCTTGTGGGGCTGGCTGTAGACGGTGATCAACCGGATCGCCAGACCGATCACGGTCCACAGTCCCAACCACAGCCACCAGCGTGGCTTGGCGTGGCTCCGGCGATGCATGAGCGGTCAGCCTAGGTCGGCCGGGTGGCCCGGTACGGCTCCCC
The DNA here is from genome assembly GCA_963738545.1 of uncultured Acidimicrobiaceae bacterium. GTDB lineage: Bacteria > Actinomycetota > Acidimicrobiia > Acidimicrobiales > RAAP-2 > Bog-756. The sequence continues at coordinate 744,799 of CAVTXA010000009.1, read as the reverse complement.
CGGACCGGACCCGATCGCGGGGGTTGCACCGACCGGGACGCACAGACGTGCAACGATCATCAGCCGTGACGACCGTGGACCTCGTGTCCGACGAGGAACCGGAGGCATCGAGTCCGCCGAGCGATCCCGACCTGGCACCCGAGGCAGGGGAGCCGGCACGGCGCTCCGGGCCTCATGTGCCGGGCCTGGACGGCATCCGGGCCATCGCCGTGCTCGGCGTCCTGGCCTTCCACGGGGGCGTGGCCTGGGCCGGCGGCGGGCTGCTCGGCGTGGACATCTTCTTCGTGCTGTCCGGCTACCTCATCACGTCTCTCCTGGTCGGGGAGTGGTCGACCTCGGGCACGGTGCGGTTCCGGCGCTTCTACGAGCGGCGGGCCCGACGTCTACTCCCCGCTCTGTTCCTGACGATGCTGTTGGTGGCGGCCTACGCCCGGTGGTTTGCCCTACCGAGCACCCTGAGCTCGCTGCGAGGCGACGCCTTCGCCACCCTGGCCTACGTGGCCAACTGGCGCTTCATCGCCACCGGGGCGAACTACTTCGTCCGGTTCGGCCCACCCTCGCCGCTCCTGCACACCTGGTCCCTGGCCGTGGAGGAGCAGTTCTATCTGGTGTGGCCGGCCCTGGCCCTCGTCGTCATGCGCCGACGAGGTCGGCGGGGGTTGGCCGTCGTGGCGGCTGCGGGGATCGTTGTGTCCACCACGGTCACCGTCGTGCTGTTCCACCAGGGAATCACGGTCACCAGCCTCTACTACGGCACCCAGACCCGGGTCCAAGAGGTGATGGCCGGAGCCCTGCTGGCCGTCGTGCTACCCCGCATCTCGCGCTGGGCCCACCCCGCGGGTGTGGTCGTGACCCCAGAGGACATCGGGGATGGAGGGGCAGCGGACCACCGAGGAGCGGCAGGGGCCGACGGGGACCCGACGGTCGATGGCGACCCGGAGGCCGACGGCGATGCGGCGACCACGCCGGAGACCGAGACCGAGACCGTACGGACCCAGGGCCGTGGTCGGTTCGTGCCCGTCCGGCATCCCGGGTGGCCGATCTCGGTGGCCGGAGGCATCGGCCTGGCGGTCCTCTTGTGGTGCCTCCACGCCGTGAGCGGTCAGAACGGCTTCCTCTACCAAGGGGGCTTCTTGTTGGTGGCCGGGTCGACCGCCGCGGTCATCGGCATGGTCGTGGTGAGACCCAACGACGTCCTGTCCCGGGTCCTGGCCGTCGGTGCCCTCGGCTACGTCGGCCGCATCTCCTACGGCCTGTACCTCTACCACTACCCGATGTTCCTCATGATCGACGGCCAGCACACCGGTCTGTCGGGGACGCCCTTGCTGCTCGTGAGGCTGGCCGCCACGGCGGCGGCGGCCATCGCCTCCTACCACCTGGTGGAGATGCCCATCCGGAATCGGCGAGCCCTACCCGGCCGGTACGTGCTGGCCGCCCTGCCCGTGGGGCTGGTCATCGTGGTCGTGGCGCTCGTCCTGACCACCGTCCCACCCCCACCCCAGGTCGCCTACCAGGCCCCGAAGAAGGCCGGGCTGTTCGCCGTGCCCTCCCATCCTCCTCCCGGTCTGACCTCGGGTCGCCACGTGCGGATCCTCCTCCTCGGCGATTCACTGGCCGAGACCCTGGGCAACGGGTTGGGCGTGCAGGTGGCCTCCTGGGGAGCCACGCTGGACGACCAGGGCATCGTGGGGTGTGACCTTGATCCCACCACCACCGTCAACATCGAAGGATCCATCACCCGGGCCGCTCAGGGTTGCGCGGACTGGCAGCAGACCTGGAAGCAACGGATCGACCACCAGAACCCCGATGTCGTGGCCGTCCTCCTCGGCCGCTGGGAAGTCTCCGACCGGATCATCGACGGCCACTGGACCCGCATCGGTGAGCCCGCCTGGGACCGGGTCTACGCGGCCGAGTTGGGCAGCGCCATCCGGATCCTCTCCTCCCGCGGGGCCCACGTGGTGATCTTCACGCTGCCCTACATCACCCAGACCACCGAGGCACCGGACGGGAACCCGTGGGACATCAATCAACCCGTCCGCACCGATGAGTACAACGCCCTCGTGCGCAGGACGGTGGCCCGCTATCCCAAGGTGGCCTCGGTGATCGACCTGAACCGGATGCTCGACCCCGGCGGCGTCTACCGATCAACCATCGACACCGTCCCGGTCCGGGACGACGACCAGGAGCACATCTCCCTGTACGGGGGCATGTTCCTGCGGCCCGAGATCCTGCCCGCCCTGGTGAAGCTGGGCCTGCCCCATGAACAGCTCCGTAACGGGCCGGTGCCGACCACGACCACCACTCGCTGATCGTCACCGGGCCGGCCCCGGAGCCCCTCCCGGTCCGCCTCGCGGGGTATCGTGTGGCGCTCGTCCCGAACGGGGAGGGCCCCGGGACGGTGGTCGGCTGCCGGGTTCGACCCGTTCGGACCGCTGAACGTCGGCCTGGGTGGCGGGGTGGGTGCCAGAGGCCGCACGAGGGATGGCGGTCCCTCCAGCCCGGAGGACGGAAGGAAAGGGTGTCGATGGGAGGTCCGGGCAGCGACGTGACCAGGTTCGGCTCGACCGTGCCCTGCCGCCGCCTGACCCCGGGATCGCTCCTCCTCGCCAGCGGGGCCGGCCGGACCACGACGCCCTGATGGCCTGGCGACCCCTGAAGCACCGGGGAGCGGGGCGCGGTGACGGGGGCAGCTCGGAAGAGACGACCACCCCGACAGCGGCGGCCCCGACCGGGGCGGATCACCCCGGACTGGCCGACCATCCCGCTCTTGGGGATCACCGAGGTGATCCGGGCCCCTCGGCGGTGAGCGAGGACCTGCGGGTGGCCGAGGACTCGCTGGTCGACACCATCGCCCTGACCCCGTCGGGTGGCCTGATGACGGATCCCTTCCTCCCGGGGACCCGGTCGTCGGCGGCGAGGGTTCTGCCCGAGGCATCGGGCCGCGGCGCCCCACCGCGCCAGCCGGGGGCCGACGGGTCCGAGGTCGCCTCAGGCGAGTCCAGCGAGTCCTTCGTCGGCGGGGTCCTCCAAGCCGGTCCCCTGGCCGTCGGGGGCCTGGTGGCCAACGCCCTCAACATCGTGGCCACCGTGCTCATCGCCCGGCTGCTGACGGCCCAGCAGTACGGCGGCGTGGCCCAGCTCCTCGGACTGTTCTTCGTGCTGTCCATGCCGGGGTCAGCCCTCCTGGTCGGCGTGGTCCGGCGGATCGCCGCGGCCTCGGCGGAGGGCCGCCAAGAGGAGATGCACCAGTGGACCACCAGGCTGGCCCGACGCTGCCTGGTGGGGCTGGCCGTGTGGGTGGTGTTCTCCCTGGCCATCGCCGAACCCCTGGCCTCGGCGCTGCGGCTCCCGAGTACCGGAGGGGTGGCTGCCATCCTGGTGGCCGGGGGCGTATGGCTGTTGCTCTGCCTGTACCGGGCCGTGCTCCAGGGCCACCGCCGCTACGCCGGCCTCGGGCTCAACCTGGTCGTCGAGATCGGGGTCCGGGTCGTGTTCGTCCTCGGCTTCGCCGCCGCCGGCTTCGGCATCACCGGCTTCGCCGTCGGCCTCCTCATCGGGGAGATCGTGGCCACCGTGCACGCCCGGGTGCTATCGGGCCGAGCGTGGAACTACTCAGCCACCGATCCCCGGGTGGCCGAGCTCGAGGCCAGGGACCGCACGCTCTCCATCGACATGACGGCGGCGCTGGTCGGATTCGCCCTGCTCGGGGTCCTTCAGAACGCCGACATCATCCTGGTGGGTCGCCTGGATCCGGCCAGCTCCGGACCGTACGCGGCCATCTCGGTGGCCAGCAAGTCCCTGGTGTTCGGTGCCATCCTCCTCGGCAGCTATGTGCTGCCCGAGGCCGCCCTGCGCTGGCACCAGGGCCAGCACGCCCTCCGCCAGGTGGCCGTCACCATGGTGTTCCTACTGGTGCCGGCGCTGGTGCTGTTGGGCGTAGCCCTGGTGGCGCCGCAATGGTTCCTCACCACGTTCTTCTCGGCGAAGCTCAACGGGGCGGCCCCGGCTCTGGCCACGCTCGTGGGGGCCATGGCCTGCCTCGGGATCGTGGTCATCTTGACCAACTACCTCTTCGGCGCAGCCCGCCGGTGGATCGTGGCCCTCCTGGCGGTCGGCGTGGTGGTCCTGGTGGTGTTGATCCACCTGGCCCACGGGGCCATCGTGGCCACCGCCCGGGCCGAGCTGGCCGTCCAGGGTGGGCTGGCGCTCGCCGTGGCCCTGGCCTTCGCCGCTGTCCATCTGCACTGGTGGCGGACGACCCGTTCCCCAGCACCCGGGGGCGACGTCAGTAGTATTGGCCGACGCGATCTCGGGGGACCAGTGTGACGAGCGGTATCGAAGGCAGGGTAGGTGGTCCCGGGGCGACGGTCCGAGAGGACGACGTCGACGGATTCGAGGACCCCACCGGCCTGGAGCTCCGCCACACCGAGAGCCGGGACCGGCTCGGGGCCATCGCCGACGAGGCGGGCCTGCGGCGGGTCGACGTGGTGGCCTGGCGCGACCTGGACGACGCCGAAGCCGGTGGTTCCGAACTGCACGCCCACGAGATCCTGACCCGGTGGGCGGACGCCGGGATCGACGTCCGGCTGTGGACGTCACGGGTCGACGGGGCGGCCCGCTATATCAACCGGAGTGGGTACGCCGTCAACCGACGGGCCGGTCGCTACGCCGTGTTCCCCCGCACGGCGGTGGCCGGGCTGCGGGGCCGGATCGGCACGGGTGACGGCCTGGTCGAGATCTGGAACGGGATGCCGTTCTTCTCGCCCCTGTGGAGCCACTGCCCGAGGATCGTCTTCTTGCACCATGTCCACGCCGAGATGTGGAAGATGGTCCTCTCCCCGTCCCTGGCCCGGCTGGGCTACACCCTCGAGCACCGGGTGGCGCCGCCCTTCTACCGGCACAGCCAGATCGTCACACTGTCCGATTCCGCCCGCGACGACCTGGTACGGCGGCTCCATTTCCCACCCCAACGGGTGACGGTGGTGCCCCCGGGGATCGACAGCCGGTTCACGCCCGGCGAGGGAACCGATGCCGACCCGCTGGTCGTGGCCGTGGGACGGCTGGTCCCGGTCAAGCGGTTCGACTGGTTCATCGAGGCCATGGTGGCCCTGAAGAAGAGGCAGCCCCGACTGCAGGCGATGATCATCGGCGAAGGGTACGAGCGCCCGGCACTCGAGGCCATGCTGGCCGAGGCCGACGCCGGATCGTGGTTCACCCTGCCCGGTCGTGTGCCTGATGCCGAGCTGCTCGATGCCTACCGTCGGGCCTGGGTGGTGGCCTCCACATCGGTGAGGGAGGGATGGGGCATGACGCTCACCGAGGCGGCGGCCTGCGGGACGCCGGCCGTGGCCACCCGGATCGCCGGGCACGAAGATGCCGTCGAGGACGGCCACTCCGGCCTGCTCGTCTCGACCGTCCCCGAACTGGCCGAGGCCACGGAGTCCATCCTGGCCAATCCCCTGTTGCGCCGCCGCCTGAGCCTGGGGGCGCTCCGCCGTGCTGAGAAGATGACCTGGGAACGGACGGCCGAGGTCACCTTGCAGACGTTGGCCGCCCAGGTCATCCGGCGACGATGACGCCGCCGCCGGTCGACACGTCGACCGGCCCCTCGTCACCGAACCCCCCTGGATCGCCCGACCCCTCGGGGTCCTCGCCGCCCCCGACGCAGCCGGTGTCGTCGGAACCGCCCGAGCAGTCCACGCCGTCCGTTCAGCCGGACCCGGATCCGGCCGCGCCGGGCGCGCCGGCGACGGGGGAGTCAGGTGTGGAGCTCCCGGCCCCCGCCCCGACCAGCGTGCCCTCACCGTCCCTCCCGGCTGGTCCGCCCGTCGTCGCACCCTCGGTGCGGGCCCGATCCTCCTTCCCTGTCTGGATGGCGGTGGTAGCCGCCCTCGCCTCAGGGATCCAGATCCTCTTCATCCATACCGTCTCCCGCCGCACCGCACTGGCTGGTGCCGGGCACTACGACACCGTGCAGGCCCATTACCTGGTCCGGGGCCAGTGGTTCATCGATCCCGCGTCGGCGGCCTCGGGGGCCCACCTCCTCGTCCCCACCGCGGCCCACCCGCCGTTGCCCACCCTGCTCCTCGGCATCGCCGACGTGGCCAGCGCCTCGGGCACGACCGCCCACATGGTCTTTCTCGCCATGCTCTTCGTGGTCTCGGTGGTCCTGGCCGGCATCACCGTGCGCGACCTGGTGGGGGAGCGTGCCGGGATCCTGGCCTCGTTGGTGTTCGCTACGTTCCCGCTCCTCTGGGTCAACCCGGCCACGGTGGGACCCGAGACGACGGTGATCGCCGTCACCACCCTGGCCCTGTTCGCGTCGGTTCGCTTCTGGCTCCGGCCGAGTTCGGGTCATGCCGCCCTGGTCGGACTGGCGCTCGGCTTGTGCGCGCTGACCCGCACGGACCTGGTGGCGCTGGTGGTCCTGGTCGGCCTCCCCCTGGGGCTGTTGGTCAAGCACGTGTCCTGGTCGGTCCGGCTCCGGGCCCTGGCCGTCATGGGCGTCATCACCCTCCTGGTGGTGGGGCCGTGGGTGGGTCGCAACCTGGCCCTGTTCGGCCACACCGTGGTCCTCTCCGAGGACTACGGACCGGTGGTGGCCGGGGCCAACTGCGCCACGACCGCCTCCGGGGACCTCGAGGGATGGTGGAGCCCGACGTGCGTGGCCCGGGTACCGGCCACCGGTCAGGTTGCGTCGGTCGTCACCGCCGACCAGGTCCACGTGGGCCGGGTCTACGTCAACGACCACCTGGGATCCTCGGTGGGCGTGGCCGCCGTCCGACTGGGTCGGCTGTGGAACGTCTACCGGCCCCTCCAGGAGGTGAACCTCGAGGTGGGCACGGGACGACCGGCCTGGGTGTCCCGACTGGGGCTGTGGTACTTCTACCTGCTGGTCCCGGCGGCTGTGGTGGGGGCGCTGGTCCTGCGGCGACGGCGGCTCTTGTTGTTCCCCTTCTTGGCCATGATCCTCCTCTCGTCGGTCACCGCCGTGCTGGCCTTCGGGGACGCCCGATTCGCCGTCGAGGCCGACGTGGCCCTGGCCATGCTGGCCGGCGTGGCCCTGGACGTTCTCGTCACCCGGGTCCGTCGACGGTGGCCCTCCAACGCCGGTCTCCACTCGGCCCGTCGCCGCCTGGCCACGCCGTGACCGCGCTCGTCGAGTCCATCGAGACACCCCTGGAGCAACCTCCGGTCATCGGGACCGGGGTCGAGGCCCCCGCGCCGCGCCGACCGCCCCGCTTCCCGGCCTTCGACGGGTTGCGGGCCATCGCTGCGGTCACCGTGGTCGGCGTCCACGTGGCCTTCGTCTCCGGCCTCACCCCGAGGGCCCGGACCGGTGTCGGGATGTACACCGCCCGGCTCGAGATCGGCGTCTCGGTCTTCTTCCTCATCTCGGGGTTCCTCCTGTACCGACCGTTCGTCGTGGCCCACCTGGCCGGGGTCAGGAGGCCGCGGACCGGTGCCTTCTGGCTACGCCGGCTCCTGCGCATCGTCCCGGCCTACTGGTTGGCCCTGTTCATCACCACCTCGGTGTTCCACACCGGACCGGGGATCGGTCCCGGCGGCTGGAAGGCCTACGCCTCGCACTACCTGTTCCTCCAGATCTACCTCCCCTCCCAGGACCTGAAGGGCATCACCGCGGCCTGGTCGCTCTGTGTGGAGATGAGCTTCTATCTGTTCATCCCCCTGTACGCCGCCGTGCTGGGACGCCGGCGGTCCCGTCGGAACGACACCCAGACCCTGCGGGTCGAGCTCTGCGGCCTGGTGGTCATGATGGTCGTCAGCTACGGCTGGCGTCTCTACATCCTCCGGTTCCAGAACCACCACACGCCCTACTACCGCCTGGCCACCGTCTGGTTGCCCGCCTACCTGGACCTGTTCGCCCTGGGCATGGGCCTGGCCGTGGTCAGCGCCTGGATGCACCACCGGGACCACGAGCCGACCTGGCTCGGGGCACGATGGTTCCCGTGGGTGGCGTGGGCCTGCGCCCTCGTCTGCTTCTGGGCCGTCTCCAACATCGGTTCCCCGGTCATCCCCGTGTACTTCGAGTCCTATCTCGACATCGGCCGCCAGACCCTCTACTCGCTGTTCGCCTTCTTCCTGCTGCTCCCGGCCGTCTTCGGCCCCCAGGGGACCGGCGGGATCCGACGGTTCCTGCAGTGGTGGCCCATGGCCTCGCTCGGGGTCATCTCGTACGGCATCTACCTCTGGCACGAGACCTGGATCTACCGGATCCTCGGGGCCGGGGGCTTCGCCGACTTCACTCTGGAGTTCTGGGCCTTCTTCTTCGCCGTGCTGGGCCTGACCATCATCACGGCCAGCCTCAGCTACTTCGTCGTGGAGAAGCCGGCCCTCCGGCTCAAGAACTCCATCGCCTGGTGGCGGAGGCCGGCCCGGAACCCCACGCCGGAGCCACCTCCGGCACCCTGACGCTCGAGGGCGCCCCGGCCCCCACGCTCACCGGGGCGGGCCCCGCCGGTGGCGGACCCAGGCCACCACCCCGTCGGCGGCCAGGAGGAAGACCGAGATCCACACCAACGAGTTGGCCAGACCCATGTGGGCCGGCCAGTTGATGTCCGGGACGAAGGCGTTGCGGTGCTCGTGGAGGGCCACGTAGCCGGTGGTGGCCACCAGGAGGCCCAACGTGGCCAGCACCACCAGGATGCGGCTCCGATCGACGAGGAGCTCGAGGAGGACGACGGCACCGACGAGGGCACCGGCCGAGGGAGCCACGAACAGGGCGGCGGCCAGCCCGACGAGGATGGCGATGCCCACCGACGTCGGCCAGGAGGGCGGGCGGCCACCGGTGCGGAGCAAGGAGGTGAGCTGGGGCCGCACCGGATCGCCGCCCGAGGAGGCGGCACCATCGAAGGCCGTCGTGGTCGCCGAGGCAGGTGCGGTGGCCTTCGCCATGGCGGAATCGCCGGTGGCCCGGTGGCGTCCCCGCCGGTGTCGACGGGTCCGCCGACGCCGGCGGAGGGGCCCGAGCGCGGTGGCCGGCACGGCGATGAGCACCACGCTGATCAGCAGGGTCGCCGCCGACACCAGGATGGCCACGTTGACCACCCGCTGGGGTGTCCAGGTGAGGGTGATGGTGGTGGGCCCCCGGGCGACGGATCCCGGCACGTACCATCCGTTGGCGTACCCGTCGATCAGGGTCGAGGACGACAGCTGGACGCCGGTCGACGTGCTGGCCTTCCACCCGTTGCTCTGACTCTGGCCCAGCACCATCCAAAACGGCGTGCCGTTGCCGGCCACCCGCACGGTCAGGGAGGTGCGTCCCTGGTGGAGCACGGCCACGGTGGGCGACGGGTGGGACGGGGGGGCGGACAGGAGCCCGTCGGCGGTGAGGGGCTCGGCAGCTCCGCCGGCGGCGGAGCCCAGACTCAGGGCGTCCACGTCGAGGCCCGTGTTCTGGTAGCCGGAGGTGGTGACGGTGTGGGTCCCCGGCCCGAGGGTGATCCCCTGGGCGGCGTTCCCGCAGCCCCGGATGGTGAGGCCCCCGTTGGCCAGGGCGCTCGACGCCGTTCCGCTCACCTCGATGTCGACGGGGCGCCCGTCCACGGCGAGGAGGTCGTCGTAGCAGCGGTCCGGGATGGTCGCCGGGGTCGTGACCGGTGAGACGCCGGGGATCCCCACCTCGGCCAGCGCCACCGGGTCGGTGTTGGTCCCGTTGGACAGGTAGTCCAAGAAGTTGTGCGGGTCGACAGCGTCCACGGTGATCTTCACGTTGCTCCCGGTGAGGGCGGGGAAGGACACGGGCACCGACGTGACCGAGCCCTGCGGTCGTCCGTTGCCCGGGGCGATCGGCGGCACGGCGACCTGCCGCGACCCCGTCGGGGTGCTCACGGTGAGCTCGGTGGGGAGGGAGTGCCGGCCGTCGGCCACCACCTGCAGATCGAGGTGGTCGAAGGTGATGGGCGAGCTCAACTGGTACTGCACCCAGTTGCCGACCTGGGTCCCCAACCCGGGCGACCACGAGGTGGTGGGATCCCCGTCCACGGCCTGGGCTGCTCCGGCGGCCAGGTCGCCGGGCAGCCGTCCCGACGAGTTGGACGAGACCACGCTCACCGCACCGGGGGTTCCCGTCCTCCCGAGGAGGCCGTCGATGACGGGGTCAGGGTCGAGCGTGGAGATCCGCGCCGTGCCCCCGACGGAGAATGTGCGCGCCGTGGGCAGGGTGACCTGGCGCACGATGGTGGCCTCGGGGTCGGACCGGGGCGGGGTGACCTGGGTCCGGATCCGGTTCATGATGATGTCGAGCTGGTGGTTGAGCGAGGAGGTCCCGGCCGCGGTGAGCAGATCGGTCGGGAGGCGGAGGGCCTCGGTGGCCGGCGAGACGCCGGGGATGGTGATCTCGGCGAACCCCACCGCGCTCTGGCTCCGGTAGTCCTTCTGCACCCCGGCACTGGTGGCGTTGATGGTGACGGTGAGGGTGTGGAAGCTCCGCTCGGGGAACGAGACCACCTGGCCCGGACCGTTGACCGAGGCGGCACCGAGCGTGGCGTTCACCGGGGAGCCGCCGTCGAAGCTCAGTGTGACCTGGGTCACCGTGCGGTTCCGGGGCCCGGTCTGGGGCTGGAGGAGGGTGATGTGGTCGGCCGTCACCGTGTGCAGCAGCCGCACCTGGATGGACTCGTCGGTGGCCGGACTGAACGCCCCCTCGGTCCAGGCGGTGTCGGGGTCCCCGTCGACGGCGTTGAGCGGCTGGTTCTCGGCGGTGTTGGTGATGGGGTTGGAGTACGCCGTGGCCCGCACCGAGGACACCCCGTTGACCACGGCCACGGTCTGGGTGTCGCTGCCGGCCCCGCTGAACACCGGCAGCGGTTCCTCGGCCGGATTGGACACCAGGGGGGTCTCGTTGGCCTGCTCCACGTAGCCGTAGTTGTCGACGACGGTGCCCCAGGTGTCGAGTTGCTTCTGGTTGGAGTCCGTCACCACCAGCACCGCGCCGTTCTTCAGCTGGCGGTCCAGACCCTGGCGGTCGCCGGCGAAGGTGGCGGAGTAGAAAATGGTGGGGTTGGAGGCCAAGAGGCCGGCCGCCGCCGCCTCGACGAGTCCCTGGCCGTCCCCGGCCACCACCAGGGGGTCCGACGGCGACTCCGTCCGGGTGATGAGGCGGGCATGGGGCACCGGGAACACGGCCACCGGAGGGGGAATGGCCGCGAGGGTGGGGATGGCCAGCTGGGTCTCGTCGGTCAAGGGATACTTGATGGTCGGGTACAGCTGGGGCTTCCCGAAGGTGACCGGCGTCCCGAGGCCGGCGGCAGGTGAGTTGAAGAGCAGCCAGGTCGGCTGGGGCCGGGCGGTGCCGAAGCGCTCGAACTGGACGTCGGACTCGTAGAGGATGTCCCCGGCACTCAGCAGTCCGGCGATGGGGACCAGCGTCGAGGGCACGAACACCCCGTCCTGGAGTGACTCATCGAGGGCCTGGAGGAGGTTGACACTGGCCGGCTCTCCGGCGGGCTGGGCCGCCCGGATCACGTAGGGCCTGGTCATCAGGCCCGGCCACACCGGGTCCGAAGTGACACCCCACCGGTAGTAGGCGAAGTCTTGGCCGGGCAGCTGCAGCACCCGGGTGTCATGGCTCTGGGCGTTCATGTAGTCGGCGGCGTCGTAGACGTAGGCCGGGATGGTCGTGGGGCGCTCGAGGTTCTTGGCCACCAGACCCCCGTCCCACAGGGGTGGGAGATCGGCGGCGATCAGGGCACAGGACAGGACCAGCACCACCCAGCCGAGCCAGCGGCGGCGCACGGTGAGGGCGGTGATGCCCGCGCCGAGCAGGAGGGCCAGGCCCAGCAGGATCAGCGGGACGATCCGGTTGGTGGAGCGCAACGCCAGTTCGGCGGTGGAGTCCGGACCGGCGGCCTTGATCAGGGCGCCGAAGGGTGTGGGGTCCTTGAACGGGTAGGTGCCCACGGCCAGGACGACGCCCACCACGATCAGGCCGATGGAAAAGGCCCGGTACCGCCACCGCGCCACCATGGCCGCGGCGACGCACAGGGTGGGGACAAGGAAGCTGACGGCGATCAGCCACGTCCACTGGAGGTACCCGAAGGAGGCCGCCGTCCACGGCCCCAGCTTGTCGGTGCCGTAGAAGTACCAGTAGCCCAGCCCCCGGAAGACCTCCGACGAGAGCGAGGTCGATGAGACCGTCGGCACCGTCTCGGTGTACTTGAGGACGTTGAGCCCGTAGGCCCCCTCGGCCCAGAACCCGGCCATCCACCACACGGACACCCCGAGGGAGAGGATGCCCAGTCGGACCAGCGCGGCCAGGGCCGCCCGGAACCGGACCTCGTGGGTGCCCCACACCGAGTACATCACCCACAACAGCGGGGCCACCCCGACCAGCAGGATGGACGTGGCGTTGACTCCGCCGACCAGGGCGATGACCACGGCGAACAAGGCCGGGTAGCGCCACCCCCCCTTGCGCACGGCCAGCACGGTGAAGGCCATCATCCAGCCCAGCGCCGCCCAGGGCATGACGATGCCCGAGATGCGGGCGATGTAGTCGAGCACATAGGGCGTGAGCATGTAGGCCAGTGCCGCGGCCAACCGGCCGGACCGGGTCAGCCCGAGCAGCCGGCCCAGGTACCAGACCCCGGTCCCGGCAGCGAAGAAGAGCGACCCCATCCAGAAGCGTTGGCCGACCCACATCGGGATGTGCAGTTCGGCGACGAGCCAGTAGTACGGACCCATGGGGAAGAGGAAGCCGATGTTCTCGTGGGTGACGGTCCCGGCCCCGAAATCGGGATCCCACGCCGAGATGGCGCTCTGGATCAGGCGCCCCGGGTCGAGGTACAGGTAGTCCTTGGTGTCGGCGGCGACCCGGCCCGGCTGGCTGAAGAACGTGGGGATGTAGCTGATGGCGGCCAGGAACACCCACACGGCCACGTCGACGGCCTGGGGGCGCCTCCGGCGGGTTGGCATGGCCGGGTCGGCACCGGCCGCCCCCGCCACGGCCGAGTCCCCACCACCCGTCGGACCACCCGCCGGGTCGCCGCCCTCCTCGATGGCCGGGTCGACCGCCGGGGCGGTCGGCGGATGGCCGGCGCTGGATGCGGCCGAGGCCGGATCGGCGGCGGGCGGAGTGACGGGGGAGGATTCGCTCATGGGTCGGCCGGCCCGCAGGATAGCGGGGTTCGATTCGGGTCACGGGGGCGCGCCGGACGTTCGACGGGGGAGGGGCCGAAGGAAGGATAGAGTCTGGCCCGTGCTGGCGGTCGGTCTCACTGGCGGCATCGGGGCGGGCAAGTCCACCGTGGCCGACCTCCTGGTGGCCCACGGGGCCCAGCTGGTCGATGCCGATCGCATCGCCCGTGAGGTGGTCGCACCCGGGGGGCCCGCCTACCAACCCCTCATCGACCGCTTCGGTCCCGGGATCGTCGACCCCGAGGGAGCCATCGACCGTCCCGCGCTCGCCGCCCTGGTCTTCGGCCACCCCGAGGCGCTGTCCGACCTGAACGCCATCACCCATCCGGCCATCGGCATCGAGATGATCGCCCGGCGCGACCGGTTCGCCGATACCGACGACATCGTGGTGCTCGACATCCCCCTGCTGCGGGCCATCCACCGCGAGACGCTCGACCTGGCCGCGGTCATCGTGGTCGACACGCCCACCGACGTGGCCTTCGACCGGTTGGTGACCCACCGGGGCATGACCGCCGAGGACGCCCGGGCCCGGATCGACTCCCAACCCGACCGTGCGACCCGGCTGGAGGGGGCGGACCTGGTGGTCGACAACTCCGGTGACCGCCACCGCACCGAGGCCGAGGTCGACCGGGTCTGGGCCGAGCTGGTCGCACTCAAGGACCGTGGGTGATCGCCGCTCCGCGGCCCCCGACCGCTGACTGACCCGGTCCCGGGCGGACCCCCGACGGGACGTGACCGGTACGATCGTGTCCGTGCCCGAGTTCGAGGTGGTCTCACCGTTCCGCCCCGCCGGCGACCAGCCCCAGGCCATCGCCGGTCTGGTCGAAGGCCTCGGTCGGGGTGACCGGTACCAGACACTGCTGGGCATCACCGGTTCGGGCAAGACCGCCACCATCGCCTGGACCATCGAGGCCGTCCAGCGGCCGACGCTGATCATCGAGCCCAACAAGTCCCTGGCCGCGCAGTTGGCCGCCGAGCTGAAGGAGTTCTTCCCCCGCAACCGGGTGGAGTACTTCGTCTCCTACTACGACTACTACCAGCCCGAGGCGTACGTCCCCTCGTCGGACACCTACATCGAGAAGGACTCGTCCATCAACGACGAGATCGACCGGTTGCGCCACGCCTGCACCTCATCGCTGCTGCTCCGCCCGGACACGATCGTGGTGGCCTCGGTCTCCTGCATCTACGGACTGGGGTCACCCGACGAGTACCGGGAGCGGATCGTGGCGCTCCGGCCCGGTGAGGTCCACGATCAGCGGGCCCTGCTCCGGCGGCTCGTCGAGCTCCAGTACTCCCGCAACGACGCCACCTTGTCCCGAGGCCAGTTCCGGGCCCGGGGCGACACCGTCGAGATCCACGCCGCCTATGAGAGCCAGGCCGTGCGCATCGAGTTCTTCGGCGACACCGTGGAGCGGATCCGACCCTTCGACGTCCTGACCGGCGAGATCGGCGACGAGCTCGAGGAGCTGGTCGTGTTCGCCAACACCCACTACGGCACCGGGGACGAGCGGATGCGCCGGGCCGTGGAGAGTATCGAGGCTGAGCTCCGGGAACGACTGCCCGAGCTGACCGGGGCCGGCAAGCTGCTCGAGGCCCAGCGCCTCCGTATGCGCACCGAGTACGACCTCGAGATGCTGGCGGAGACGGGCGTGTGCAGCGGCGTGGAGAACTACAGCCGCCATCTCGACGGGCGGGCGCCGGGAGAGGCCCCGTTCACCCTGCTCGACTTCTTCCCCAAGGACTTCCTCGTGGTGCTGGACGAGAGCCACGTAGCCGTCCCCCAGCTGCGGGGCCAGTACGCCGGGGACCGGTCCCGGAAGGAGACCCTGGTCGACCACGGGTTCCGCCTGCCGTCGGCCATGGACAACCGGCCCCTGCGGTTCGAGGAGTTCATCGAGCGCACCGGTCAGGTCATCCTGCTGTCGGCCACCCCCGGACCCTGGGAGCTGGAACACAGTGCCACCATCGTGGAGCAGGTCATCCGGCCCACCGGCCTGGTCGACCCGGAGGTGGACATCGTGCCCACGACCGGGCAGATCGACGACCTCCGGGCCCGGATCGACAAGACGGTGGCCGGAGGCCACCGCGTGCTGGTGACCACCCTGACCAAGAAGATGGCCGAGGACCTGACCGACTACCTCGCCGAACAGGGTGTGCGGGTCCAGTACCTCCACTCGGACGTGGACACCATGGCCCGCATCGAGATCCTCCGGGAGCTCCGCCTCGGGACCTTCGACGTCCTGGTGGGCATCAACCTGCTCCGAGAGGGCCTCGACCTGCCCGAGGTGGCCCTGGTGGCCATCCTCGACGCCGACAAGGAGGGCTTCTTACGCTCGGCGTCCTCCCTCATCCAGACCATGGGCCGGGCCGCCCGCAACGTCAACGGCCGGGTGGTCATGTACGCCGACACGGTCACCGACTCCATGCGCAACGCCATCGGTGAGACCCAGCGGCGGCGGGCCCGACAGATCGCCTACAACGAGGCCCACGGGATCGACCCGCAGTCCATCACCAAGTCGGTGACCGACATCCTCGAGCGTGTCCGCGGCGAGGGCGGGGGATCAGCGGCCATCACGTCGGGGGCCAACGAGCGCTCCGGCGGCCGGGGCGCAGGGGCGCGGGGCCGGTCGGGCGCGGGGGCGTGGACCCCCGGGCGGCGGCGGCCGAGATGGCCCAGGCCCTCGGGCCCGACGCCGACGAGCTGTCCGGCCTGATCCACCGGCTCGACCTCGAGATGACCAAGGCGGCCGAGGAGCTGCGCTTCGAGGAGGCCGCGCTCCTCCGCGACGAGGTGGCCGAACTGCGGGCCCTCCTGGTCCGGGACCCGGTGGACGGGACTCCGGTCCTGGTGGGCGACACCGCCGACGTCGACGCCGGCACCGGCTCCTGAGCGGCCGCCGGACCCCGCCTCCCACACCGGTATCCTCACCCAATGGCAGATCGTCTCGTGGTCCGTGGTGCGCGCGAGCACAACCTCCAAGACGTCTCCTTGGACCTTCCCCGGGACCGGCTGGTGGTGTTCACCGGGCTCTCCGGGTCGGGCAAGTCGTCCCTGGCCTTCGACACCATCTACGCCGAGGGTCAGCGCCGCTACGTGGAGTCGCTCTCGGCCTACGCCCGCCAGTTCCTCGGCCAGATGGACAAGCCCGACGTCGACTTCATCGAGGGCCTGTCCCCGGCCATCTCCATCGACCAGAAGTCGTCGTCTCGGAATCCGCGCTCCACCGTGGGCACCGTCACCGAGGTCTACGACTACCTCCGGCTGCTGTATGCCCGGATCGGCAAGCCCCACTGCCCGAAGTGCGGCCGACCGGTGGTCCGCCAGAGCCCCCAGCAGATCGTGGACCGGATCCTGGCCATGGACGAGGGCACCCGCTTCATGGTCCTCGCCCCGGTGGTCCGGGGCCGCAAGGGGGAGTACGGAGCCCTCCTCGACGACCTGGCCAAGCAGGGGTTCGCCCGGGCCCGGGTGGACGGGGACATGGTCGAGCTGGCCGACCGCGACCAACTGGACCTGGCCCGCTACGAGCAGCACACCATCGAGGTGGTGGTGGACCGCCTGGTGCGGCGCGACGACATCCGGCGCCGGCTGACCGAGTCCCTCGAGACGGCCCTCTCCCTGGCCGAGGGGGTGGCCGAGATCGTCGTGGTCGACGCCGACGGCACCGAGGAGGAGGCCATCACCTTCAGCCAGCATCTGGCCTGCACCTACGACGGGCTGAGCTTCGAGGACCCGGCCCCCCGCAACTTCTCCTTCAACTCGCCCTACGGGGCCTGCCCGGCGTGCACCGGCCTCGGGACCCGGTTCGAGGTCGATCCGGAGCTGGTGGTCCCCGATCCGACCAAGTCCCTGGCCGAGGGCGCCCTGGCCCCGTGGTCCGGCGCCCGCAGCGAGTACTTCACCCGGGTGGTGGCCGCTGTGGCCGAGCTGGGCGGGTTCTCCCTCGACGACCCGTGGGAGAAGCTGAAGAAGTCCGATCAGAAGCTGGTCCTCTACGGGGCCGGGGGCAAGCAGGTCCACCTCAAGTACCGCAACCGCTACGGCCGGCAGCGGTCGTTCCACACCGCCTACGAGGGGATCGTGCCGTGGCTGGAGCGCCGGCACACCGAGGCCGACTCCGATTTCCTGCGGGACAACCTGGAGAACTTCCTCCGGGAGGTGCCCTGCCCGACGTGCGGGGGAGCCAGGCTGAAGCCCGAATCGCTGGCCGTGACCGTGGGTGGACACAACATCTTCGAGCTGTGCTCGCTCTCCATCGGCAAGGCCGTGGACGTGGTGGCCGACCTCGACCTCTCCGACCGGGACCACCTCATCGCCGACCGGGTCTTCCGGGAGGTGCGTGAGCGCATGCAGTTCCTCTTGGACGTGGGTCTTGACTACCTGACCCTGGCCCGGTCGGCCACCACGTTGTCGGGTGGCGAGGCCCAGCGGATCCGCCTGGCCAGCCAGATCGGCAGTGGCCTGGTCGGGGTGCTCTACGTGCTCGACGAGCCGTCCATCGGGCTGCACCAGCGGGACAACCAGCGTCTCATCGGCACGCTCAAGCGCCTCCGGGACCTGGGCAACACCGTGATCGTGGTGGAACACGACGAGGAGACCATCCGGGTGGCCGACCACGTGGTGGACGTGGGGCCGGGGGCCGGGGAGCACGGGGGTCGGATCGTCCACTCCGGGCCGGTGACCGGACCGGGGGGCCTCGAGTCGAATCCCGACTCCCTCACCGGCCAGTACATCTCCGGGCTCAAGTCCATTCCGGTGCCGGCGGTCCGCCGACCGGGGAGCGGCGAGTCCCTGACCGTGGTCGGGGCCCGTGAGCACAACCTGCACGACGTGGACGCCGAGTTCCCTCTGGGCCGGTTGGTGGCCGTCACCGGCGTGTCCGGTTCGGGCAAGTCGACCCTGGTCAACGACATCCTGCTCCGGTCCCTGGCCAAGCAGGTCCACCGGGCCAAGACCCTTCCCGGCCGCCACCGGACCATCACCGGCGTCTCCCATGTGGACAAGGTGGTGGAGGTGGACCAGGCCCCCATCGGGCGGACCCCCCGATCCAACCCCGCCACCTACACCGGGGTCTTCGACCACATCCGCAAGCTGTTCAGCCAGACCCAGGAGGCCAAGGTCCGCGGCTACCAACCGGGGCGGTTCTCCTTCAACGTGAAGGGCGGGCGGTGTGAGGCCTGTGCGGGTGACGGCACCATCCGCATCGAGATGCACTTCCTCCCGGACATCTACGTGCCCTGTGAGGTGTGCCACGGAGCCCGGTACAACCGGGACACCCTGGAGGTCACCTTCCGGGGCAAGACCATCGCCGACGTCCTCGACCTGTCCTGCGAGGAGGCCCTGGGCTTCTTCGCCCACCAGCCTCCCATCGCCCGGCACCTCCAGACCCTGGTGGACGTGGGCCTGGGCTACATCCGCCTCGGCCAGCCCGCCCCCACCCTGTCGGGGGGCGAGGCCCAGCGGGTCAAGTTGGCCTCCGAGCTGAGTCGGCGGTCCACCGGCCACACCCTCTACGTCCTCGACGAGCCCACCACCGGCCTCCACTTCGACGACGTCCGCAAGCTCCTCGATGTCCTGAGCCGCCTGGTCGACCAGGGCAACACGGTCATCGTCATCGAGCACAACCTCGATGTCATCAAGAGCGCCGACTGGGTCATCGACCTGGGTCCCGAAGGAGGGGACCGAGGGGGTTCGATCGTGGCCGTGGGCACCCCCGAGGACGTGGCCGCAGCGGCGGGGAGCTACACCGGGGAGGTACTGGCCCCGCTCCTCGGGATCACCCGGGCCAAGGCCACCGGAGTGCCCTCGTCGCCACCGAAGCCCCCGGGAACGCGGTCCGGGGCCAAGCGGAAGACCAAGGCCCGGGCCACGACGTCGGCGGCGGAGCCAGAGGCCGCCTCCCGATCATCGGCGGCCAAGAAGCGTTCCGCCTCGGTCAAGGTCCCGGCGAGGGCCAAGGTGGCCGCCTCCCGCTGACCCTCGGTCGGGATGCAGGCGGTCTGGCGCGCCCGGGCACCCCGGATCGGCCGAACCCGACGGCTCAGTTCGGAGCGGCTCAGGTCGTGGCCAGCATCCGCTCGAGGGCGACCCGGGCCCACGACGCCGTCTCCTCGTCCACGGTGATGCGGTTGCGCACCTCGCCCTCGACCAGCCCCTCGAGCACCCAGGCCAGATGGGCGGCGTCGACGCGGAACATGGTCGAACAGGGGCACACCAGGGGATCGAGCGAGACCACGGTCTTGTCCGGCGTCTCGTCGTCGAGGCGCTTGACCAGGTGGATCTCGGTCCCGACGCCGATCACCGACCCGGCCGGCGCCTCCTCCACGGCCCGGATGATGAAGTCGGTCGAACCGACCTGGTCGGCCACCTCCACCACGTCGTGGGCGCACTCCGGATGGACGACGACGATCCCGTCGGGGTACTCGGCCCGGAAGGCCTCGACGTGGGCGGGCCGGAACCGCTGGTGCACCGAGCAGTGACCCTTCCAGAGCAGCAGGGTGGATGACTTGAGGGTCAGATCGTCCAGGCCGCCCTGCTCCAGCCGGGGGTTCCACACGGCCATGTCCAGAGCGCCGTAGCCCAGTTCGAACCCGGTGTTGCGGCCGAGGTGCTGGTCGGGGAAGAACAGGACCTGATCGCCACGGGTGCGGCCCTGCTCGTCCCGACCGAGGGCCCAGGTCAGCACGGCGCGGGCGTTGGACGACGTGCACACCACGCCCCCCTGACGGCCCACGAAGGCCTTGAGCGCCGCCGAGGAGTTCATGTAGGTCACCGGCACCACTCGGTCGATGTCGGTCACGGCGGCCAGGGCCTCCCAGGCCTCCTCCACCGAGTCGATGTCGGCCATGTCCGCCATCGAGCAGCCCGCGTTGAGGTCGGGGAGGATCACCTGCTGGTGGGACCCGGTCAGGATGTCCGCCGACTCGGCCATGAAGTGGACACCGCAGAACACCACGAACTCGGCCTCGGTCTGGCCGGCGGCGATCCGGGACAGGCCGAAGGAGTCGCCCCGGGCGTCGGCCCACGCCATCACCTCGTCGCGTTGGTAGTGGTGGCCGAGCACGAACACCCGGGGACCGAGCGTCGCCTTGGCCTGGGCGATCCACGCGGCGAGCTGGTCGGGATCCGCCGTCGTATAGCGGTCGGGAAGTGCCGTCTGTAGCCGGAGCATTCTGGGTATGACCCCCTGTGGAGGCGCTCCGGTCATGGCCGGCGGGGACAGCCTGGTCGCCCGTCCGCGGGGATGTCGGCCCCGGAGCGGTAGATGTCGCCGGAAACCAGGCCGGCGTCCCACCATTGTATGCCCTCGGGCGCCACTCGGTGCGGTGCGTCGGTTCCGTGCCGGACACGGCACACTGGTGACGTGGTGACACGACCGCTCCCCGGATCTATTCCCGATGCCCCCGGCTCCTACCAGTTCCTCGACCGGGACGGGCGGGTGATCTACGTGGGCAAGGCCAAGTCCCTCCGTCAGCGGCTGAACTCGTACTTCCAGGATCCGGCCGGGCTGGCGGCCCGGACGGCCCAGATGGTCAGCCAGGCCGACCACGTGGAGTGGATGGTGGTGGACTCCGAGTCCGAGGCCCTCCTCCTCGAGCACAACCTGATCAAGGAGTTCCAGCCCCGCTACAACGTCCGCTTGAAGGACGACAAGAGCTATCCCTGGTTGGCTCTGACCGTCAACGAGGAATGGCCCCGCCCGGCCGTGGTGCGGGGACGGAAGCGCAGTGGCGTCCGCTACTTCGGTCCCTACCCCAACGTGGGGGCCATCCGGGGCACTCTCGACCTGCTGTTGCGCTCGTTCCCCGTGCGCACCTGCTCGGACACCAAGTTCCGTCGGCACGAACGCCTGGGCCGACCGTGCCTGCTCTTCCACATCGAACGGTGCTCGGGCCCGTGCGTGGGCGAGGTCACCCACGAGGAGTACGACCGCCTGGTCGAGGACCTCGTGTCGTTCCTCAGCGGCGACACCCGCTCCCTCGAGCGGGGGATCGAATTGGCGATGCAGGAGGCAGCCCAGGCCCTGGAGTTCGAGCGGGCCTCGGTGCTCCGGGACAAGCTCGAGGCGGTCCGGGCCGCCGACGCCGTTCGTCAGATGGAGCTGGCCAGCCGGGAGGACCTCGACGTGTTCGGGGTGGCCGGTGACGAGCTCGAGGCGGCCGTGCAGGTGTTCCACGTCCGGTCGGGCAAGGTCGTGGGGCGGCTGGCCCTGTTCGTCGACAAGGTGGAGGAGCTGACCCCCGGGCAGCTCATGGAGCGGGTGCTGGTCGACGTCTACGCCGATCCTGCCTCGGGGATCCCGCGCCAGGTGCTCGTTCCGACCATGCCCGAGGACCCCGACGCCGTCGGGGCCTATCTCGCCGAACGGAGGCCCGGGCCGGTCGCCTTGCGGGTGCCCCTCCGCGGCACCAAGCGCGAGCTCCTCCAGACGGTGGAGCAGAACGCCAAGGAGTCCTTCAACCGGCACCGGCTGCAGCGGACCTCCGACCACAACAGCCGGGCCCGGGCCCTCGAATCGCTCCAGGCGGAGCTCGGTCTCCCCGAAGCCCCACTCCGCATCGAGTGCTACGACATGAGCCACCTCCAGGGGACCGACTACGTGGGCTCCATGGTGGTCTTCGAGGACGGGCTGCCGAAGAAGAGTGACTACCGGCACTTCCGCGTGGCCACTGTGGCCGGCAACGATGACTACGCAGCCATGGAAGAGGTGCTCACCCGACGCCTCACCTCCCTGCTGGCCGACGACCGACAGTTGGCCGACGACCGACAGTTGGCCGACGACCGACAGTTGGCCGACGACCGACCAGTTGGCCGATGGCCATGTGGTGGCCGACATCGGGTCGTCGACCGGATCCCCGGCGGCAGAGCGCGAGGGGATGGGGACGAACGGGAGCGGTCCGGAAGGGGGAACCTCCGCCACCCCCAGGCGTCGTTTCGCCTATCCGCCCCAGCTCCTCCTGCTCGACGGTGGCCTGGGTCAGCTCAACGTGGGCGTACGGGTCCTGGAGCGCCTGGGGCTCACCGAACGCATCCCCATCGCCTCGCTGGCCAAGAGCTTCGAGGAGGTCTACCGCCCGGGACGCTCCGATCCCTATCGCCTCTCCCGACAGTCCGAAGGGCTGTACCTGCTCCAGCGGCTCCGGGACGAGGCGCACCGGTTCGCCATCTCCTACCACCGGACCCTCCGCGGCAAGCGGATGACCCTTGGAGCCCTGGACGGCGTCGTCGGGTTGGGCCCGAAGCGCCGTGAACGCCTCATCGAGCAGTTCGGTGGCCTGGCCGAGCTGCGAAAGGTATCGAAAGAGGAGCTGCTCGGCGTATCGTGGTTACCGGCCGAAGTGGGTGCATCGGTCTTCGAGCGACTGCACACACCCATGGCCCCGAGTGGACCTGCCGAGCGGTAGGCAGAGGTGGATCGATGAGCGAATACCTGGTGGTGACCGGCATGTCCGGGGCCGGACGCTCGACGGCCGGGGCCACGCTCGAGGACCTCGGTTGGTTCGTCATCGACAACATGCCGTCCGCGTTGATCTCGAAGGTCTCCGAGTTGGTGGACGGCACGGGCTCGGAGCTGGAACGGGTGGCGTTCGTCGTGGGGCGTGGTGGGGGAGACCTCGACGAGGTCCTCCCAGCGGTGGATGCGCTGGAAGCGGCCCGACACCGGGTGCGCATCCT
Source organism: uncultured Acidimicrobiaceae bacterium (assembly GCA_963738545.1). GTDB lineage: Bacteria > Actinomycetota > Acidimicrobiia > Acidimicrobiales > RAAP-2 > Bog-756. Next base: position 721,968 of record CAVTXA010000009.1, on the reverse strand, counting down.
CTTTTTGGACGCCGGCGACGACGTGCTGGTCCGGCGGTTCGAGGGAACCCGTCGGCGACATCCCCAGGCTGCCCGGGGGGTGGTGGACTCCATCGCCGACGAGCGGCTGTTGCTCAGCCCCCTGCGCGACCGGGCCGACCTGGTGATCGACACGGGCGACCTGAACACCAATCAGCTGCGGACGCGCCTGATGGAGGTGTTCGGGGAGCATGAGCCGGGCAGCACCATGCAGACCTCCATCGTCTCGTTCGGTTTCAAACACGGCATTCCCCGGGACGTGGATCTGATGTTCGACTGTCGCTTCCTTCCCAACCCGTACTGGGACGAAGCACTGCGAAGCCACAGCGGACTCGAGCCCCAGGTGCGCAAGTTCGTACTCGACCGCCCCGAGACCACCGAGTTCCTGGCCAAGCTGGACGATCTCCTGGTCATGCTCATCCCGGCCTATATCCGGGAGGGGAAGTCCTACCTGACCGTGGCCATGGGCTGTACCGGTGGTCGCCACCGCTCGGTGGTCCTGGCCGAGGAGCTGGCCCGTCGTCTCGACGACCACGGCATGCCCACCACCGTGTTCCATCGGGACGTCGAGCGATGAGCGGTCAGTCGGGCCGAGCGATGAGCGGGCAGCCCGCGGTGGTGGCCATCGGGGGAGGGCACGGGCTGGCCGCCACCTTGCGGGCCGTGCGCACCTACACCGACCGGATCACGGCCATCGTCTCGGTGGCCGACGACGGCGGGTCGTCGGGACGGCTCCGCGAGCTCTTGCACATCATCCCCCCCGGTGACCTGCGCAAGTGCCTGGTGGCCATGGCCGAGCCGGGCTCCCTCCTGGCCTCGGCCTTCGAGTACCGGTTCAGCGAGGAGGAGCTGGCCGGGCACGCCCTCGGCAATCTGATCCTGGCTGGGCTCATCGACGGGGCCAGCGATCCCGTGGCGGCCCTGGACGAGGCCTGCCGACTCCTCGGCGTCCAGGGCCGCATCCTCCCCGCCACCATCGACCCGGTGATCTTGAAAGCCGATGCCGACGGCGGCCCCGTGGCCGGGCAGGTCGCCGTCATGGCGACGGACAACATCCGCCGCGTCTCCCTCGTGCCCGGCGATCCCCCGGCCCCGGCCCCGGCGATCGAGGCCCTCGCCCAGGCCGATCAGATCGTCCTCGGCCCGGGATCCCTATTCACCAGCGTGCTGGCCGCCATCGCCGTGCCTGAGGTGCGGGAGGGGATCAACCGGTCCCCGGCCACCAAGATCTACGTCTGCAATCTCCGTCCACAGATCCCCGAAACCGAGGGCTTCGACGTGGCCATGCACATCGAAGCGCTGGTCGCACACGGTGTGGACGTCGATGTGACCGTGTGCGACACCTCGTCGCTGGCCCACGGGAACCCCCGGTTTCCCGTGGTGGACGTGCCCCTGGCCCGGGCCAACGGGATGGCCCACGACCCCTCCAAACTGGCGTCGACCCTGGCTGATCTGCTCGGATGATGCCATGAGCAGCCGAGATCGCCTAGCGTTGTCGCCGGTCTCCGTTCGTTGGAGGGGCAGCAGCATCGGTTTCGGCGTGGCGTGGACACGCACAGAAGAGTGAAGAGCGAGGCGCACTGGCAATGACCGTACGGATCGGCATCAACGGCTTCGGACGCATCGGCCGGAACTATCTGCGCGCCGCCCGCAGCATGGGCGCAGACGTCGAGATCGTGGCGGTGAACGACCTCACCTCAGCCGAGACCCTGGCCCATCTGCTTCGCTACGACTCTACCCACGGCCGGTTCGGAAGTGACGTCGCCGTGGACGGGTCCTCCATCATCCTCGACACCGGCCCCGTCGCCGTCCTGGCCGAACGCGATCCCAAGGCCCTGCCCTGGGACAAGCTGGGTGTGGACGTGGTCATCGAGTCGACGGGACTGTTCACCACCAGGGACTCCGCATCGGCCCATCTCGAGGCCGGCGCCACCCGGGTCATCGTCTCGGCTCCGGCCACCAACGTCGACGCCACCTTCGTGGTGGGAGTCAACGACGGAGAGTTCGACCCGGCCAAGGACTTCGTCGTCTCCAACGCCTCGTGCACGACCAACTGCTTCGTGCCCATGGTCAAGGTCCTCGACGACGCCTTCGGCGTCGAGAGCGGCATGATGACCACGGTCCACGCATTCACCAACGACCAGAACCTCCTCGACCTCCCACACCGGGATCTCCGGCGGGCCCGGGCGGCGGCCATCAACATCGTTCCTGCGTCGACGGGCGCGGCGCGGGCCACCGGCCTGGTGCTCCAGTCGATGAAGGGCCGACTCGACGGCACCGGTCTCCGGGTACCCGTTCCCGACGGGTCGATCACCGACTTCACCGCAGTGATCCCGGGATCGGTCGATGTCGAACAGGTGAATGCCGCGTTCGCCGCGGCGGCGGCCTCGGGACCACTGTCCAAGGTGCTGGTGTACACCGCGGATCCCATCGTCTCCTCCGACATCGTGGGGAGCTCCGCCTCGTGCACCTTCGACTCCTTGTTGACCATGGTCATGCCGTCGGCGTCAGGGATCACCCTGGTCAAGGTGATGGGTTGGTACGACAACGAGTGGGGGTACGCCAACCGATTGGTGGACCTGTCACTCCTGGTCGGCGGCTCCGCCTCCTGACGGGAGCGGATGACAACGTGAACAGGCCGAGGGGAGACGGGGCAATGAGCATCGAGTCAGGGAATCCACTACTGGAAGGACTGCCCCTCCTGGGCGATCTGCCCGATCTCGACGGCGCCAGCGTGTTGGTCCGTGTCGACTTCAACGTGCCCCTGCGACCGTGCGCCGGTGAGCCCTCCGTGGTGACCGACGACTTCCGCATCCGGGCCGCCCTGCCCACGCTGGAGTATCTCCTCGCCCAGGGGGCCTCGGTCACGGCCTGCACCCACCTCGGACGACCCCAGGGCGCCCCTGATGCCCGCTACGACCTCGGCCCCGTGCGCGAGGAGCTGGCCCGCCTGGCTCCCCAGGTGGAGCTCATGGAGAACCTTCGATTCGATCCCGGTGAGGAGCAAAACGACCCGGGGTTCGTGGACAAGCTGATCAACGGACACGATGCCTACGTCAACGACGCCTTCGGGGTGTCGCACCGCAGCCATGCCTCGGTGGTGGGGCCGCCCACCCGCCTGCCCAGCGCTGCCGGGTTCCTCCTGCAACTCGAGATCGAAGCCCTCGGCGGGCTGCTGGGTGCGCCGGCACGACCGTTCGTGGCCGTGGTCGGGGGGGCGAAGGTGGCAGACAAGCTCGGGGTCTTGAAGGCGCTCCTCCATCGGGTGGACGCCCTGGTCGTGGGAGGAGGCATGGCGTTCACCTTCCTGGCCGCTGCCGGGCACGATGTCGGCGGATCGATGATCGATCGGGACAGGATCGACGACTGCGCGGCTCTTCTGGCGTCGGGCAAGCGGATCCTGCTCCCCACGGACATCGTGGCCCTCGAGCCTGATGCCGACTTCGGCTGCGACTGTTCCGAAGGCGAGGTCCGGGTGGTGGGCGACGATGTGCCGGCCGGATGGCGGGGCCTCGACATCGGGCCCGCCACCGTCGAGTCCTACGCCGAGGCCATCGGGACCGCCGCCACCGTGCTGTGGAACGGCCCGATGGGCGTCTTCGAGGACAGTCGGTTCTGCGCCGGGACCGCCGGGGTGGCCCGTGCCGTCGCCGGGTGCGAGGGATTCACGGTGGTCGGTGGTGGGGACAGCGCCGCCGCCGTCGACGAGCTCGGACTCGACGGGCAGATCGACTTCATCTCCACCGGCGGTGGGGCGTCGCTCGAGCTCCTCGAGTACGGCGACCTCCCCGGGTTGGCTGCCCTCCGCGGGGCCCCCAATGCGCCCGCCACCCACCCCTCCCGTTGAGTCCCGTGTCTCCTGCCCGATCCGGCCGCCGTCCTCTGATCAGCGGCAACTGGAAGATGAACTTCGACCACCATGAGGCCCTGCACGCTGCCCGGGACCTCGGCCTCCGCCTCCAGCCGGCCGACGTGTCCCATATCGACGTCTCGATCCACCCGCCCTTCACCGACCTGCGCACCGTCCAGTCCGTCCTCGAGCCCGACGGCGTGCCTGTGGCCCTCGGGGCCCAGGACTGCGCCATCGAGGATTCGGGGGCGTTCACCGGCGAGGTGAGTCCCCTGATGCTGGCCAAGCTGCACGTCGACTACGTCATCGTGGGCCACTCGGAGCGCCGGCGCCTCTTCGGCGAGACCGACGAGGTGGTCCGGGCCAAGATGCGGGCGGTCATGCGCAACGCCATGACCCCGATCTGCTGCGTGGGGGAGTCCATCGACGAGCGTGAGGCGGGCGTGACCGAGGACGTCCTGGCCGGACAGGTCAAGGCGGCACTCGACGGGATCGCACCCGAGGCCGTGGCCGGCGTGGTCATCGCCTACGAGCCGCTGTGGGCCATCGGCTCGGGGGTGGCCGCCACGCCGGAGGATGCCCAACGGGCGTGCCGGTGGATCCGTGAGGTGGTCGCCCAGTGCGCCGATGCCGACGCCGCCCAGGCGGTCCGTATCCAGTACGGGGGCTCGGTGAACGAAGAGAACACCGAATTGATCCTCCGGGAGCCCGATATCGACGGGGCCCTGGTGGGCGGGGCCAGTCTCGATGTGGGGAAGTTCCTGGGCATCATCCGGGGCGCGTCACGCTCCCAGGAGTGAGTTTGGTAGCGTCTCCCTCGGTCACGAGACAAAGGAGGAAGATGGCATGTTGACCGCAATCATCGTGGTACTGCAGATCTTGGCCTCCCTCGCGCTCATCTTTCTCATTCTCATGCACAGCGGCAAGGGTGGCGGGCTGTCCGACATGTTCGGTGGCTCTGTGGGCTCAGCCGCGGCCGGATCGACGGTGGTGGAGAAGAATCTCGACCGGATCACGGTCACCGTGGCCGTGATCTTCGCCTTCACGAACCTGATCCTCATCCTGCGCTTGCAGTGAGTCGAACCGGCGCCGGAGACTCCGGTCGCCGTCCCCGCTTCGCGTCGCTGTGGCGTCAGCACCGCGCCCGGTGGACGCTGCCCTTGGTCATCATCTTCATCATCGGGCTGGTGGCCGTGGTCGACCGGGTGGGTTCCAGCCGGATCAGCCAGGTCGATGCGCCGAGCACCGCACCCATGGTGGCGGCCACCGGAGGCGCCACCACGGTGGAGTTGGACCGTCCGTGGTCCGGCTTCAACCCCAACACCCCCGAGGGTGCGGCTTCGTCGACGCCGACCCTGCTGTCTTCGGTGCTCCCCAGCGCCTACGTCATCAATCCCAAGTTGGTTCCGCAGGTGAACACCGACCTCCTGGTCAGCGTGGAGGCGATCTCGCCCTCGCCGCTGGTCATCCAGTACGTGATCAACCCCAAGGCCGTGTGGTCCGACGGCGTCCCCGTGAGTGCCGACGACTTCATCTACGCCTGGCAGTCCCAGAAGGGGGACGGGACCGACGTCAACGGCCGGCCCGACCAAGTGGCCTCGACGCTCGGCTACCGGGACGTGCAGTCGGTCACCCCCAGCAATCATGGCAAGACGGTCACCGTGAGGTTCTCGACGCCCTACACGGACTGGCGGCTGATGTTCGACCACATGGTTCCGGCCCACATCGCCAAAGAAGTCGGTTGGAACCACGGGTTCGACACCTTCAATCCGGCTGTCGACCTGTCCGCCGGGCCGATGAAGGTGCAGTCCGTCTCGCCCGCGGGAACGGCCGTCCTGGTGCGCAACCCCCGCTGGTGGGGGACACCGGCCGTGTTGGACAAGGTGACAGTCAACGTGGCCACCCTCCCTGCGATCTGGGCTGCCACGCTGGCCAAGGGCAACGAAACAGCCACCCAGCCAGCGAGCTTCAACCTGGACTCACTGAACGCCGTCTCGTCACTGCCCAACACGCAGAGTGCGGTGAAGCCCTCCCTCCGCCTCTTGGATCTCGAATTCAACGTGACCTCGCCGCTGACGGCGCGGGCCGCGGTGCGTGAGGCCATCGCCCACGCCGTCGACCGCACCGACCTGTTGAACCGGACCTTCGGATCCATCGAGCCCGATCTCGTCGTCAACCAGGATCACCTGGCCACCGCGTCGCAGAGCAGCTACAACGACTCATCGGCTGCCGGTGAGTACAGCGTCCGAGATCTCACCGCTACGGACCGACTCCTCCGGTCCAGCGGTTACCACTCAAACCTGACGGGTGAGTACGTCGACGCCTCCGGCGCCCCCCTGACCCTGCGTATGGCCGTCGAAACCGGCGATCCGTGGATCGAGGGCGTGGCCGACCAGATCGTGGCGCAGCTCCGTCAGGTGGGGATCACGGTGGTCACGTTCCCGGTCGACGGCGCGTCCGGAGCGGCCAGCGCTGCTGCCAACAACTCCTACGACATGGCGCTCGTCATCCGTCTGACCAGCCCCTTCCTGACGACGACGGCGGCGTGGTACTCCGACGGCCAGGGCACCGCGGGGTCCGACGGCACCGAGGACTGGAGCAACTTTGACGACCCTGAGGTCGATCAGCTGTTCGCCTCGGCCTCACAGGACCTCAATCCCGTCACCGGCGGGACCGTGTACGCCCAGATCGATGATCAACTCTGGGACCAGATGGTCGGACTGCCCCTCTTCGCCGAGCCCGGACTCGAAGTCAACGGGGTCCAGCTGGCCAACGTCGAGTACAACCCCTCCATCGACGGAATCCTTTGGAACGTGGCGCTGTGGACCACGCTGAAGCCGAGTCCGACGGGTCACCAGGCGTAGCGAGCGGGTTGGGAGTGGGCTCCCAGCTGGGGTTCTCTCGACACCAGCTGGCACCGCGCTACCATGCCAGTCGCCCCGGTAGCGATATCGGTGCCACTTCGTCGGAGTGGCGGAATAGGCAGACGCGCTAGCTTGAGGGGCTAGTGCCCGCAAGGGCGTGGGGGTTCAAGTCCCCCCTCCGACACCATCATCTATGAGGGAATTTGTCCAGCCAGGCTCCCGGAGAGACTGCGGAGAATCTACGGTGTGCAACCTACGTGCAATAGCGGATTCGGTTTCTGCGTCGTAGCCCCAAGGCTTTTCGATTCGTCGAGGCAGTTCGTTCCCCATGAGCCACAACGCTAACCGGCGGCTAGCGCCCGGTTAATAAGTGCCCCGCTCCCGCGGCACTCTGACATGAAGAGCGGCCGAAAGCGGTGAGCCAGGAGCGCAACACCACTAGCCGTTGCTCATGAAGTTCGGCCTCCATCGCGGGACGACGTCCGACTGTCATGGAGTCGTCAGGTTCCTGGAATACCTTGACGATGCCGAGTCCGTTGAGCGAAGGTCCCGCCACCTGAGCTCCGGACCCGGCAATTTTCCCCGGGTAGGGAGGAGCGGCTCCTTGATGCTGACCGGCCGACCGCCGTGCCCTTACCGCCAGGTTCGGTGGGGCTACAAGGGAGGGTGATCCACTACCTGGGTGGGAACTCGTCGTACTGATCGGCACCTTCGACAGGTGACATCCAGTGATGCCGATAGGGCGTGTGTAGTTCAATGGTCGGTGCCGGAAACTCCGCATCGACGAAACCACCCACGGCAACCGCCAGCGTTGGACGCCCTCGAATCCTCCAGAACACCGTTGAGCCGCATGTCGGGCAAAAGTGGTAGCTGACGTCATCTCCGTTCGAGGTTCCGACGCCGTTGAGCTCGAGGCCGTTGAAGACGGCTGTCGTGCCTACGATCGAAACATCCTCCTCGACGAACACGGCGCTGACCTGCACGATGCTGCCTGTCCTCCTCTGGCAGAACCCACAATGACAAACGGCAACGACTACAGGCTCACCCTCGACGGTGACCTGTACCCGCCCGCAAGCGCACTCCGCCCTTCGAGTCACCCCTAAACCGTGGCATACGGCCGATGTCAGGGCAACGATCGCTGTCGTCGCAAACCCAGCGTGCCCCCGATGCCGGTTTGTGGCGGTTACAGGAACACTGTGGTCCTGCGCTCGAGCGGCGGCGGTGATCCCAGGAAGTGACCGCGATCGCCCCGGTAAGCTGCTCCGATGTCGGTGTCAAGGCGGATAGTTCCGTACCTCCTGTTAGGGCTTCTGACTGGTGCCGCCGTCGTCGGTGTGGTGATCGGCCAGGCATCGGCTCCGACAAGTGGAGATGTGGCGCTTCAGTCGGCGGTCGTGACCACAACACAAGCGTCGTCCCTGCGATTCATCGCCGTCTTACCTCCAGCGACGACAACAGTGGAGGGTGACGCGCTGCGGCTGCCTGGCGAACAGGTATCTGGTCTCTGGCAAGCGCCGAATCGATGGCAGACAACAATCAGAGACGGGCCAAACGCCGAACATTCGTTCACCTCCATCGGGTCGTATCTCTACATCAAGAATCCAGGCCAAGTGGCCGGCCGACTCCACGGTCTCCCATATAGTTCGTTTCCGTTTGACATGTCCGACGGCTCGTCTCCGTTCGACGTTGCCTATGGCTTCTACGGACTCCCACCCCTGGGCAGCCTGACCACGGCAATCGACGTAGTCCGGCACGGCGACCGGTACAGCTTCGTGATTCCCAACCTCAACGTCCCCCCTCAGTGGGTTGCTTACGCACCACTCTCTGGTGCCCGATACGTTCCGCCCGCGATGGTCGCCCATAACGTGTCGGGGACTGCCGATGTCGTCGGGGGTTACGTCGTCAACTACGCCTTCCCGAACGGCGTGAGGCTAGGAGGGCAGCACCTTCGTCCTTCCGCCTGGAGCCTGTCCGAGTTCGGCACCGCGCCGCCGGTGTTGGCCCCCAGTACTGGGGGCTGAACAGGGGTGCAGAGGTCTGCGCTGGATCGTCGGATTCACCGCCAGGTGCGGGGACCGGCGGCTGAGGCGAGTGTCAGAACTTTGGCGATGTTTCGGACACGGGCGTAGCAGGAGTGGCGTTACAGTCGACTGATGGCCCGCACTGCCCGACGTGATGTGATCGGTCTTCTGATCGAGAAGCAAGTGACCTATACCGAGGTCGAGGCCGACACACTCATCGCTCAGGCGAAGACGCTGGCCAAGGAGAGCGGTAGGACCGTGCGTGCGGAGGCCGAGCTGCTCCTGGCGAGGAACAGGGAGACCCGGTTGCGGGACCTGCAGAACAAGGTGGTGGAGGCGAGCGGGCTCCTGGCCGCCATCACCGTCGAAGTCCATGACCTTCAGGCCGAGTCAGGTGATGAGGGCGGGGAGCTGGCCGTCATCATGGCAACGATGGCCGCATCCTGTGACACCTTCACCTCGGTCCGAGCGGGTGCTGCCGATTCGACTGCCAAGCCTGGCCAGCCACCCGAATGATCGGCTGCAGCCGTTGGGCCAATGGCAATCGAACGGTCGAGAGCCGCTGCTCTGAGTCGACGGGACGTACGATGCTTGGCGGGTCGGGAGGGATACCGTCGTGCCGGCCGGGCGACTGGGTGCTTCACCACGACCACCAGGCGTCACCATCAGCAAGCACGCTCGTCCGAATCTCAACGGGGCATCGCCCCAGAATTGATCGCTGAGCCGCTGAGGTATGTCACGGCGGTGACCGAGTCGCCATGGATCCCTCTCACCCTTGAGGGTCCGCTACTTTCGCTGGTGCGCTGGGTAGCGTTCTCAGATGCCACCAGAGCCGAGCGTGCGGGGCAGGGCACCGCATCCCCAACCAGAGCAACTGAGCTTCGATTGGCTTGCTGACCTCCGAGCGTCTGACGAAGCCGCCGCCGACGCGGTGATTGCTGAAATCCTGTGCATACCAGTGACGATGGATCCGCTGAGCTCGTCGGGCCAGTAGTTCGCCCTTCTGGATCGGAGATCGACTCAGAACGTGGCGAGGGCGTGCCGGTGGACCGGGGCGGGCTCAAAGTTCGGCACGCTTACCCCGCAGGCGGCGCAGACAAACGTCAGTTCGTCAAGAATTTGGGTCGGTGACGATGTCCGGGTACGTTCCTGATCCGGGGCAGGTGGGCGATTCGTGTGGTCGTGTGGCCATGGCCTGGCCCTCGTTCCTCCGACATCCTCCGGTCTACACCCGTTTCGGAAGCGGTGCGATTCGTCCGCATGACCACACCCGTTGACATCCGAACGGATCCCGGTTAGCCATGGGCAGTGGCGGACGCCGAGGCAGTCAGGCAGGCCGTTGTGGCCGGGCCCGTCGAGCACGGGATCCGCCACCTGCGCTCCGGCGTGGCCACCACAAGGATTCGTCGGACGACGCACTCAAGAGCCGGGTCGATCGACGACAGACTGTGGCTCCGAAACGCGTCGGCCATGCGACAATGAGCCATGGGCAGCGATCCGATGTCACGGCAGGAAGCCGAGAATTGGATCACCCGGAATCCCTTGACGAACCAGTCAAAGTTCTGGAAGGAAGCCAACAAGCTGGGACCCGGCTCGGTGCCAGGGATGATTGAGGTGCTGTCGGACGGGCCCGCGGACCTTCAGGCGCAGGCCGCGATCGTGCTGACCAGAAACGGCGTCTCCGTATCCCGTAACGGCGATGAGGTGAATCCTGACTGGGTTCTCATTCTCGCCGATGGCGAGACACGGACGATCACTCCTCACCACCGCATCGAACCGGATGCCAACGACAACCCGTGGGGCGAATCCCCACCCACGCTCAACGCCGCAGCCATGCGGAAGCTTCTGGCGATGTACGCGTTGCTCTTTGTCATAGCTGCAGGGCTTGCTGTCGGGGCGTATGCGACCGACGGTGTCGTGCAGGTCATCCTGGGCGTGATTGCTGGGGTCATCGTTGCTGTCACTCTCTGGTCCGCGGTATTCATGACCGTGGCGCGCCACTTCCAAAAGGGCGTACAGAGGCTCGATGCCGACGGTGAATGAATGGGTTGAGGGGTGGTTACCGGAATCAGCCGACCGCTGGGCGGGTGATGCGTGGCGAGCGTCGGGGGGCAACCGGTCGGTAAGAATGGCCCTGTGGATGAGGACCTGCGGAGAGCCCTTGCACCCGTGTTGGCGGATCTGTCCACGACGACATCGCTCACCCCGGAGTTTCGTGAGAGCGACTGGTCTGGAATGCATGGAGTAGCAACGTCCATGATCTTCTTCGGACGCTCGGGCACTGGCATCTCCATCAACGTGGGGGAGAGTTGGATACAACAAGTGGTGAGTCTGGCTGACCAGGTCCAAGAGTGCGTCGTGGAGGCACTGTGGAGCACTGGCCGATCGCCCGTCTGGCCAGAGTGTCCCACGCACCCGGACTCCCATCCCATCCGACCCATTGCACGGGACGGGGTCGCCGTCTGGGCTTGTCCGTCCTCGCAGGAGGGGATCGGACCGATCGGATCGATCGCTGAGGTCGCCCAACTCGACGGTCGAGACATCGCAATGCGCCCTGACTGCTGACCACGGAAGAAGTGACGCTGTCGCTCCGATGCATCTTTTGCCGGTGCACCGGAAGGCTGCCTGTGCCCGGGTTGCCCGCCTCAACCATTCCGCACCTGGTAGGTGGCCCGGTTCTGGACGGCCGCTCGGACGATGTGCGTCGCCTTCCATCCGCGGCGCCGGTCTGCCGAGGGCGACCACCCAACCCGCTCCCGGGGATCGGGATGGAAGCACCCAGGCCACGGCGCCGACCACGGCCCCTGGCGGTCCCATGTGCGGCAACGGCCAGATCGCCGTTTCGATTCGGGGCAGTTACCTGGGAGCGGGCTCGGCAGCCGAAGAACTTGGGTTTTTGAATGTGAGCACGTCCCCCTGCACACTCCACGGCTACCCCGGCGCTGCCGCTCTCAATACCCAAGGTCAGCAGATCGTGCAGGTAAAGCGAAGCACGATGGACGGAGGGTCAGCAACGGCCGACGTCAAGCTGAACCCCGGACAGCTCGCCGAGGCGTTGCTGTCGGGCAGTAACGGGTCGTCTCAATCCTGCGGCACGTTTGTTCGGTCATTCCTCGTGACACCACCGAACATGACGCAGTCGGCAACAGTGACAGCCACCCGCACGTCGGCTGCCATCGGAGCTTCCGCCAGCTGCCCGATTTCGATTGGCCCCGTCACGCCGGAGACACCGCAGCCACGAGCATCGGCTTAGGCCGCGCCGGGCAGGCCGACCTTCTTCGATGCAGTGACCCGGGCAGGCGAGCAGATCGTCGTCGACGGCTCCGGCTTCCCTCCTGGAGATCGGCCACGACCCACCCCCAGCTCGCCGTCAGTCCACCGGTGACCGCGCCGCCCCGACCTTCGAACGACCAGCACCGACACGGGCCATCACAGCACGTGCGTCCACGCCACCCAATGCACCACCTCGGCGCTGTTGAACGCGCTGAGTGGCAGGGGGTGCTCCAAGGGTGACTGAACCGAGCAGCTGCGCGCCAGACAGGGCACGCTACAGCGGAGATCCTGGTGACTCTCGGGCGAGCAGGGTGGCCGACCGCGGCCGTTCGTAGACACCGAGGGAGCACAAACAACGGAGCAACAGATCATGGTGAGAAGAGCAGCGATCGGAATCGCCCTCGTGGTGGCGGTGGTGGTGACAGCCGTCACTGCCGGCGCAGCAACGAATGTGCTGGCCCTGGCGGCCGGCAGCACGGGGTCGGTGACATGTGCAGGACCGAGCCTCACGGTGACCTCCCACTCCGCCACGTCCTTCGGTGTTTCCTGTGCCCCGAATCCCACGACAACGACAGCAACATCCACCGATCCGTCCACGACAAACGCGACGGCTCCTGTGAAGAGCGGGAGCTGGTGGACACCACCGCTCGGGGACCAACCCTGGCAGTGGGAGCTGGACCACCCGCTGAATCTGTCGAACCCCACGGACATGGGCACGAACGACACGCTGCCGTCGGGAGCTGTCGCACCCAAGCCGGTGATCTACGACATCGATGGCTTCGAGAACCCGGCCAGCACCGTCGCCGCGCTGCACGCCCAGGGTGACCACGTCGTCTGCTATCTCGAGGTGGGCACCGCCGGGAATTACTACGCCGCCTCCGACGAGGGGCAGTCCACCACGTACTTTGCCCAGCTCAAGGCAGCAGGCGACCTCGGGTCGAAGCAGTCAGGTTGGCCCGAGTACTACCTGAACGTGAACAGCTCGACCACGGTGGCCATCGAGGAATCGATGATCAGCGAGTGCCATGCCAAGGGCTTCGACGCCATCGAGACCGACAACGATGAGACCTGGCAGTATCAGACCGGTTTCACCATCAGCGAAGCCAACATGGAGTCGTACATGGCCACGCTGATCGGCTATGCCCACTCGGTGGGGCTCGGTGTGATCGTGAAGAACCCCGATGACATCGGGAACACCAGCTTCAGCAACGCGCTGGAGCCGTTGGCCGACGGCGTGATCTCCGAGCAGTGCAACCAGTTCTCGACCTGTGTGGACCTCGGGCCGTTTCTGGGCCACAAGGCGGTGTTCAACGCCGAGTATTCGACGACGACGTCGTCCTTCTGTCCCGCCGACATCGCCAGTGGGATCAACGGCGCCAAGTTCAATGTGAACCTCACCGGGGTCAGGAGCCCGTGTCAGTGACCCGGTATCTGTCCCGGGAGGCCTCCTCGGTGGCCTGGGAGCCGCCTGCCATCGACGGCATGGGGCTCATCGACGGAAGGCACTGGCTCCCCGGCAATCCGGCCAACGGGGGGAGGGCTGACCGGCTCATTCGGTTCTACATCCGATCCCGGTTACGAGGGTTGCGGACAGTTTGCGATCGCGTGCCAGATCTGACCATCGGTGGGGCCTGCCGACGGACAGATCTTGCCGTCCGGGTCTGGGGGCCGATTTAAGGAGAGGCACCGGATCGCCAGCGGATCCCCCGAGTGTCCGCCGACGACCCGGCATCCTGCCCCGGCCCCCCGACCACATTGGAACGGGCGCATGTGAGGAAAGTGTGCGGGGGTCGTAAGAACGCCCTAAATCCGGATGGCCCGGCATGGTCCGGGCGGCGTCCGACCATCAGCTGTTTGACTGAACGGGCTCCCGAAGCACGACAAGCGGCGCCTGTGACCACCCGGCGCCAGCGCCCGTCCCCAGAAGCCCGCCTGGGTACTTCGCAAGAGGGGATCGAATCCGCAGGTCAGGCCCTCGCGATCCGGCTCGGGTCCTCCGGTGATGCCCCGGAGCCACCTCCTTGCGCTGCCAGGACGATCGGAATGGGTCGATCGGACCTTCAGAGAGGCTCCCACCAGCCGATATAGACAAGGTGGAGTCGCTATCAGAGCCTGAGTTGCCGTTCATCGGCACCTTCCTGACTCGACTGCAGACCGAACTGACCGATCCGACGCTCTGGGTCCTTCCTCTGGTGGCGGCCGCCTTTTGCCTCCTGAGGTGGCTCGGGCTCATCGCACCCGAGCCGTACTGGGTGTACGTGGCCGTCGTTCTCGGAGCCGGCCTGGTCCGCCTCGTTCACTCATCCCTCTGGGCGGAATCCCATCAACCGTGGCAGCGCAATGCCAACATCGGGGCCAGTATGGCGGTGATAGCGGTAGTTGCCTACTGCACTGGCTGGGGACCAATTCTGTCGATCGGCTTTATCTTCGGGGCCGTCACCGCGCTGCAGACGTTTGATTCGACCGTTACGTGGCCCTGCCTCATCTGGACCACGATCTGCATGGTGCTCGGCCAGGTGGCCATTGCGGTCCATCTCGCCCCTTCACTCATCAGGGAGCCCACGGTCCAGGGGGTGGCCGGACTGGGGCTCTTGGGCGCGCTGGTTGTCATCGAGCTGCTGGGAAGCGCAGCCGCCGATCAGGAGCGACTGGCCCGAGAGCTGCGTCGTTCCGAGCGACGCTTCTCCGCTCTCGTGACCCGGTCCAGCGACATCGTCACGATCGTCTCACCGGAGGGCTCGATCCAATACGCAAGCCCGGCCTTTGAAGTCGTGCTCGGGTATCCCATCGCCGAGGCCCAGAGACTTCATGGGCCAGCACTGATCCATCCCGACGACATTGCCGGGCTCCGGGAGGCCCTGGAGGCCACGACCTCACCTGATGCCACCGTCCATCAGGAGATCCGACTCCTCTCCTCATCGGGGGAGTACCTCTGGTTCGAAGCGGCGATGACCAACTTGATCGACGATCCCGACGTCAACGGGATCGTGGCCAACATGCGCGACGTGACCCGCCGAAAGGATGCTGAAGACCGCTTGGCCCATGCCGCACTCCACGACCCCCTTACGGGCCTTCCCAACCGAAGTTTGATTCTCAATCGGATCGAGCAGATGCACGCGCGAGCCCGACGCCACCACACACCGACCGCTTCGCTGTTCATCGACCTCGATGACTTCAAGGACATCAATGACACCCTGGGTCATGAGGCGGGTGATCAGCTCCTCGCCGGAGTGGCGGCAAGGCTGGTCACCGCACTTCGGGACGGGGACACGGTCGGGCGGTTGGGAGGTGACGAGTTCGTGGTCCTCGTGGAAGATGCCTCGCTCGCCGTCGAGGCCCAGGCGTTGGCTGAGCGAATCCGGGAACTTCTGGCCACCCCGTTCCAGATCTCGGCCAGTGACGTGCCGATCAGGGTCACCGCAAGTATCGGGATCGCCGACGGCGATAGAGCAGAGGCTGGAGAGCTGCTCCGGGATGCCGACATCGCCCTGTATCGGGCCAAGGCGGCGGGCAAGGACCGATCGGTGACCTTTGTCCCCGCCATGCACGAAGAGATCAACGACCAACGGGCCATCGAGATCGATCTCCAGAATGCCCTCGAAGACCGGCAATTCTTTCTTCAGTACCAACCCACCATTGACCTCACCACGGGCGTCTTCAACGGCGTGGAAGCACTCTTGCGTTGGCGGCACCCCGACCGCGGCCTCATCCAGCCCAATGGATTCATCCCCGCGCTGGAATCGAGCGGCTTGATCCTGCCGGTGGGGGAGTGGGTGCTCCACGAGGCGTGCCGGCAGGGTCTGGAGTGGCACCGCCAGGGCCATCCGATCGCCATGTCCGTCAACGTGTCGGCTGTGCAGCTGGAGCGGGACCGGATCATCGACGATGTCGATGGAGCCCTGGCCGAGACCGGATTTGATCCGGGCATGCTGATCTTGGAGCTGACGGAGAGCACCTTGATGAACGACGTCGAGGCGACGCTCGCCCGCCTCAATCTGTTGAAGGCCCTTGGCGTGCGGCTGGCCATCGACGACTTCGGTACCGGCTACTCCTCACTGTCGTATCTTCGCCAGTTTCCCATCGATGTCCTCAAGATCGACCAATCCTTCGTTTCCGGGATGACCGAGACGAAGGAATCGGCGGCGATCGTGCACACCCTGGTTCAGCTGGGCAAGGTACTCGGCCTCACCACGGTGGCCGAGGGGGTCGAGAGTGCCGAACAGCGGGATCGACTTCGAGCCGAAGGCGTCCACGTGGGACAGGGGTATCTGTTCTCCGGCCCCCTCGATGCGGTCGCCGTCGAAGGCCTGTGGAGAGAATCGTCGGCGATGGTACCGTCGTCCGTCGTTCCAAGCCCGTAGCCAGATCCGTCGGGAACCCCCGCTGGTCCACACCACCTCCGCCCGGTCATGGCGATCAACGCCGCGTCGTCGGACGCACCTCGCCTCGTGGGCCCGAGCACCGATCCCGGCGTTCACGAGCGGAAGGCCGGTGCTCCTTGGTGCTCGAGCCGGTTGGGCGAGTCCGGCCCTTCGCGCACCGAGTGACCTTCCTCGACGATGGTTCTGACTCCTCGACCGCCGGTGCAGCACCCGGCGGACGGGAGCATGACCGGCGCGACGACGGTCATGGATTGGTCAGGACGACACGAAACCGGGCGTGACCGGAGAGCATCCGTTCGAGTCCCTGAGAAGCCTCGGCCATGGGGAAGGTCTCGATCAGTGGACGCACGCCGGTGAGCGCCGCGAACCGAAGCGTGTCCTCGGAGTCCTGCGACGTCCCGGACGGATGGCCGCTGACCGATCGGCTTTGACCGACGAGCACGAATGGCGGCGCCTCAATGGGTTCTTCGGATACTCCGACCACCACCATCTGACCCTTGAGGCCCAGGCCGCCCACGGCCGCAGTCATGGCCGGGGCATTGGTGACCGTGGACAGGATGACACGGGCACCCCCCAGGGCCTGGAGCGCACTCGCCACGTCTGAGGTCGTGCTGTCGATGTAGTGGTGGGCGCCAAGTGCCTTGGCGGAGGCCGCCTTGTCCTCGCCACGGGCGATCGCCACGGTCTCGAACCCCATCTTCGCGGCGAACTGGACACCAAGATGACCCAGTCCACCGATCCCGAGGACGGCGACGAGATCGCCGGCCCGAGCAGCGCTGCTCCGCAAACCATTGAACGTGGTGACACCGGCGCACATCAAGGGTGCCGCCTCCGCCGCCGTCAGCTCATCGGGGATGGCGGCGAGCGCCTCGAAGGGGACGATCACCGAATCCGAGTAGCCACCGTCGTAGGCCAGACCGGGAGTGCGGAGATTCGCACAGTTGATCGAATCTCCCGACCGGCAGGCACGACAGGTTCCGTCCACGCCGCCGTACCAGCCGATGCCGACCCGGTCACCAGGGGTCCAACGATCGACTCCGTCCCCGACGGCGTCGATCACACCGGCAATCTCATGACCGGGAACGATCGGGTAGCTCTGGGCGAGAAAGCTCGACAACACATCGCTGTGACAGACGCCACAGGCCTCGACCCGCACGCGGACCTCACCCCGGCCCGGATCACGATGCTCCCGTTCGCCCGCCTCGAGCGAGGCGCCGGCCGTCGGGAACTGATGCACGCGAACGTTGGGCATGGCTCCACCCTACCCAGCCGCCTGGCCGACGGATCGGGGACTGGTCTCCGGCGCTCCACGCTGATCGCTACGCCGACGCTGTGGGCGAGCGGTCCCTTTCGACCGGGTCCCCAGCCCTCAATGAGGTGGAGACCAGGCCAGGGCCAAGGTCCGCCGGACCAGAGGTTCGAACGTGCTGAGGGGCTCGCTCGGGTAGTCGGGATCGAACGACACCTCGTCGTAGAGCCCGCAGAACTCGACCGTCTGATCGTAGAAGGGGCTGGTCACAAAGACGTCACGCTCATTCGGATCGATCCCCAGATGCTGGCCGATGAAATACATCTGGAAGACGGGGTGGTGCGCCAGCATCCAGTAGTTCGCCGTCGAGATGAACGGCTTGAGTATGGCTGCGCCCACCTCACCGTGATTGAAGGGGCCCAAGGATTCTCCCACGTCGTGGAGGAGGCAGCAGACGACGTACTCCTCATCCCGGTCGTCCCGAAGGGCGCGGGTCGCACACTGCAGGCTGTGTTCGAGGCGGTTCACGGGATAGGTCGCATCCGCCTGGAGATCAGTGAGCATCTCGAGGAGCAGATCGGGGAGGGCGCGAATGTTCTCCTCGTGGACCGCAGCCAGCAGAGCGAAATCCTCGTCGGTGCCCTCGTCCATGCGACGGAAGTGCATCCGGCCCTCGACCATCGTGGCAGTGTATTCCAGGCACCGTCGCACTCCGGATCCGACGGTTCTCATCTCCCGCCCGCACGAGGGGATTCGCCGGGTCTGGCGGCCGTTGGAGACGACGATGGCCTCACGACGCCGGTCGGGAATCCTGGCATGATGGGCGGTGGAAACGCTGGTGCGGTGACCCCGACTGCCTGCACCTCGATCGATCGCACTCTGATCCCGATGGGGAGGACAGCCAATGCCCACAGCCCGGCCAGCGCGCCACGACCGATGAGTTCCTTCAAGAACCCGGCTTGGCTGCCGTTCTCGGTCAGCGAGGCGGCCTCGGCCGGGGATGCCACGAGTCAGGATCTCGACACCGGGGAGGCCTGGAGCCACCTGCTCGACGCGCTCAAGCGGGCCGGGGACGTCGTCCTGGGTGACACTGTTCCCGACGGTCCGGTAGACAGGGCCTCCGGCTTCCGCCACCTGCTCGTCCTGCTGGGGGTGGGCATCGACGAGTTACTGCGACGCGGCCTGGATCAGGTGCCGGCGATCAAGCCCTCGGGCATGGACGCCGCCTACAAGTGGGGCATGGAGTGTCCCGACTGCATCTACGTCGGATCGGCGCTGCACGGGGGCACGTCCTATCGGCTTTCGGGCAATCGGGGATCGGCCCGGTATCTCGGCCTGCAGGTGATGTCCGGGATGGCCTCCAGCTTCAATGCCCTGGTCGACGAGTTCGAACTGGATCCGGACGGCGACTTCGAGATCATCCTGTCCGCCGATCCCCACGAGGGCAACTGGATTCCGCTCGACGACGGGGCGACCATGCTGGTGGTCCGCCACTTCTTCTACGACTGGGAGCACGAATCGCCGGCGGTGCTGTCGATCGAGCCCTTGTCGGATCCACCGTCGAGCACTGCGCCCGGCCCAAAGGAACCCAAGGCCCCGGTGGCGCGCCAGCTGATCGCCCTCGGGGACTTCCTCGAGGAGAACCTGGCGTTCTTCCTCGGATTCTCGAATCCGGAGGCACCCAACACCTTCCTGCCGCCGTTGGACGGTACGGCCATGGGGGCCGCCGCCGAGAACCGCCCGGTCATCGGCTCGTGGAAGCTGGGCCCCGAGGAGGCACTGGTCATCGAGGTCACACCGCCGACCGGCCTCTACTGGAGCTACTCACTGGGCAACGTCTGGTGGGAGACGATCGACTACGGCAATCGACAGTCCAGCCTCAACGGCCACCAGGCCGTCGTCGACGACGACGGGAAGGTTCGGGTGGTGGTGGCCCATCAGGACCCGGGCGTCGCCAACTGGCTGGACACTGCCGGGCACAGCGAAGGACCCATTATCTTGCGCTGCGTCCGCACAGACAGCGCACCGGTGCCTACGACGAAGGTGGTGTCGTTCGATCGACTGGCCGCGGAGCTCCCGGTCGGCACGACCATGGTCACGCCGAGCGAGCGCGCCGCCGCCATCGAGATCCGACAGAGGGCGGTCAGCCGACGGTTTGCCCGATGAACCCCCCGGCCACGGGAGTCGGGTCCAACCGGTTCGGGTGAGCCGGCGGAAGGGATCCACGACCAGGCTCGCCGCCGCCGGGGCCGCGCCCCGATCCGGCCCACGCCGGATGGCGTCGCCCGCACCGCCACGACCAGGACATCTGCAAATCGATCGGTCGATCGCTCATGGGGCCGACCCCGCTCAAGTTCGGGCCCCAGCGTGCCGATCTCTACACTGTGACCCACGGTTCGACGGATGTCCTGGTAGATGACGAGCGCGACAAGGCCATCGTAGGCAGGCTCTACGAGCGGGTCATGGAGCACATTCCCGAGCAGTTCATGCGCCAGCACGGCCGATGCTCGGGCTGTGGCCGAGACCTCCCCACCAAGGCCGACGGCCTGCTCCGCCTGAACGGCGAGCTCGAATGCATCTCCTGTGCCGTCAAGGGCCACGACTCACTCACCTGACCGCACCCCGTCCGACGCTGACCGACTCGGCCGGCCACCTCCACCGTCGCACCCATGTGTCGGAGCCCGATGCCCCTGGTGACGCCCGGACCCGTCGAGGACCGGTGGCCCGCGGCCTTCTCCCCACCCCGGCACCCTCCGCCGACGCCCGGGACGGGACAGGCAATCCCTTCAGTGGGGCCCGGATTCGGCCGACCAAGAAGGAGACCGGTCCCCAACGTTGCGAAGGGTGGAACTTTCCCGGATGAGTAGGCCCACCCCGAACCGTCTGGTACGTCGGATCGCCCTCGTGGTGCTGATCCTCCTGTCCACCGCACCGCTCATCGGCGCCACCGTCGATGCGCAGACGGCGACCGGGGGGTCGACGACCCGGCCCGCACTGGCCACCTCCTCGCCCGAGGGGATGTACGCGTACTACTACCTGTGGTGGGACACCTACCACTGGCAGACCACCCTCGGGGCCAACTACCCCTACGGTCAGTCGCCGCTCCCGCTTCCGGCCACGCTCGACGCCAGCGGTTGCAATCCCACCAGCCTCTATCCGGGCAACATCGAGACCGACGCGCCGACATCCCTGTTCACCGAGGACGATCCCTCCCAGATGACCTATGACGTCCAGAGCGCCATCGCCGCGGGCCTGTCCGGGTTCGCCGTGGACTGGTATGGCACCGGATCGGCGACCCAGTCACCGTCGTCCAACAACGAGGACCAGCGACTGGACCTGCTCGTGCAGGCCGTGGACCAGGCCCAGGCCGAAGGACACAACTTCCATCTCTGGTTGTCCTACGAGGCCTCGTCGACCGGCCTGACCCAGACCGCCATCAGCGGTGATCTCACCTACCTGACCAGCCAGTACGGCGGCAATCCGGCCTTCGACCGCAGCAACGGCGGCCGTCCCACCTTCATCTGGGTGGGCTCTTACAAGTACCCGGTGTCGGTGGTGGCGGCCATCAGTGGCCAGTTCCGCTCCAGCTGGTACTTCGTCGGCGGCTACCAGTACAACGAGTGGAACGACACCGTGGCCCCCTACTTCGACGCCGACAGCCCCTACTGGTCCAGCCAGGATCCGTGGAACAACAGCCAGAGCTTCCAACAGCTCGACGGATTGGCCGCCACCTTGCATGCCGAGGGGAAGAAGTACTTCGCCCCGCTGGCCCCGGGCTTCGACCGCCAGCTCGACGGTTCGACCACCTGCGTACCTCGGGACAACGGCGCCACCCTCCAGGCCCTGTTCAACGGAAACTCCGAGGGGAATCCAGACGGCTGGCTGCTGATCTCGTGGAACGAGATCACCGAGGGGACCTATGTGTCCCCCGAACTCCAACGCTACGGCGGCAGCTACGGCGGCCCGGACGGCTTCGTGCACGACCTGGTCACCGGGTCGGCGTTCACCGGCGGGGGAGCGGCCGGCAGTGGCCCCGGCTGCGGCAGCGTGGCCAACCAGCCGACGTCGGACACCTCCGTGGCGGTGGCCGCATCCTCGGGTCCGGGTGGCTGCCCCGGCTACTGGCTGGTCGACAGCGCCGGTCACGTGCGGTCGTTCGGAGGCGCCCCCGTGCTCGGATCCCTCACCAGCACGCCCAACGCCCCCATCGTGGGCATCACGGCCACCCCGGACCACGGCGGGTACTGGCTCCTCGGGGCCGACGGTGGCGTCTTCTCCTTCGGGGACGCCCAGTTCTACGGATCGACCGGGGCCATGCACCTCAACGCCCCGGTGATCACCATGACGACCACCTCCGACGGTGGGGGGTACTACCTGGTGGCTCGGGACGGCGGGGTCTTCACGTTCGGCGACGCCGTCTTCCGCGGATCCACCGGGAATCTCCGGCTGAACGCGCCGGTGGTGGGCATGGCCGCTACCCCCGATGGCGGCGGGTACTGGTTGGTGGCCACCGACGGCGGGGTCTTCTCCTTCGACGCCCCGTTCCTCGGATCCATGGGGGGAACCCATCTGAACCAGCCGGTGGTGGGCGTCACCGCCGACCCGGCGGGCCGGGGCTATCGGTTGGTCGCCGCCGACGGGGGGATCTTCTCCTTCGGTGCACCCTTCTACGGATCGCTGGGGGGCACCCGGATCTCGGCACCCATCCGGACCATGGCCGCCTCCCTCGACGGCAATGGGTACTACCTGATGGGCACGGACGGCGCGCTGTACGCCTTCGGCGATGCCCCCTATCTCGGTCGGATGGTGCCCTGACCGAGCGGGTCGGTGGATCGCCAGTCCCACCGAAGGAGCGCTCGCCCGCCACATGTCGGCGTGGTAGAACCCGGCCATGACCACAGAGACCGAAGCGGTGTTCACCGAGCTGCTGGCCGAGCTCGGGGTGCAACACCGACGACTCGTCGCGGTCCTGTCCGGACCCGACGACGAACAGACTCTGCTGGAAGCACACAAGTGGCTCCTGTCCATCCTCCAGGTGGCCACCGACACCCAGGTGTGGGCGGACGCCTCGCATCCCCGCTTCGTCGACATCGTCGGCCCCTACAAGAAGTGGGGGGGCGACAACGCCGACGCCTTCTACTGCTTCGCTCCCGTCGACCCCACCCGGACATACCGGGTGGAGGTGACCCCGGGCGACGCCGTCTACCTGTCGCTCACCGTCTACGGCGGACCCGACGACGGCCACTACTCGGAGCGGATCGTGGGCAGTCTCAACAGCGTGCAGGCCCCCCCGGGCCCCGATGGTTCCATCCGGATGGTGCTGTCCGCCGAGGATCCCGGGCCCGACATGCCGTGGATCCGGCTCGAGCCCGACGCGGTGGCCATCATCACCCGTGACTACCTGGCCCATCCCGTCCACGACGTCCGGGCCGCCTGGTCGATCACCGCTGACGATCCACCCGCCACCTACCGCGAGGACGACGCCGCCCTGGCCCGGCGGTTCCGGGCCGCCCTCACCTGGGTGCGGGACCAGTCGGCCATGGTGCCCCTCACCATGGGCACCCCGAACCTCATCGACCCTCCCTACCCGGTGCCCACCACCACCTTCGGCTGGGCCGCCGGCGACGCCGCCTACGCCATGGGCACCTACCTGCTCGACGACGACCAGGCCCTGGTGCTCCGCGGCCGCTCCCCGGCGTGCGTCTTTTGGAACCTGTGCCTGTGGAACCCCTTCCTCCACACCTACAACTACGACGTCGAGCGGGTCACCATCAACGGGACCGAGGTCCACTACGAGCCCGACGGCTCGTGGGAGATCGTGATCGCCCCCCGAGACCCCGGCCACCCGAACTGGGTGTCCACCGCCGGTCACCATCGGGGCTGGGTGTGGTTCCGCTGGTTCCTGCCCGAGTACACGCCCGAGCAGCCGACCGCCGAGGTGACCGTGGTGGCGCCGGGACCGTGACCGGTCCGGACCGGCCGGCGGCCATCCGCCTCGACGACCTGGCCGCACCCCGCTTCAGCCCCGAGATCCGATCCATCCTCGATCTGATGGGGGAGGCGGGGTCGTCCGTCGAGCTCCGACCCGAGGTCCTGATGGCGGCGGCCACCGACGAGACCGGGCTCGACGGGTTCGGCCCCGACGACTTCGTGGAACGACTCGACGTCTTGTGCCGAGCGCTCCGCGACGAGGCCGGATTGAACGATGCCGGGCGGTTGGCCCAGTCCCTGCTTCTGGGCGGCCTGCTCCGTAACCGGCTCCTGGTGGAGGACCTGATCGCCCGCCACCCCGAGATCCGAGAGGAGCCCATCGTCAGTCCCATCATCATCTGCGGACTGCCCCGGACCGGCACCACCCACCTGCACAACCTCCTGTCCGCCGATCCCGCGCTGCGGTCCCTTCCCTACTGGGAGAGCCTCGAGCCGGTGTTGGCCGACGACGAGCGGCCGACGGAGGGCCTCGCCGACCCCCGGATCGGGCGGTGTGATGCCGCCCTGGGCTTCGTGAACGCGGCCATGCCGGAGTTCAAGCGCATGCACGAGATGACCGTCGACCACGTGCACGAGGAGATCCAGCTGCTGGCCATCGACTTCTCGTCCATGCTGTTTGAAACCATCGCCCCCATGCCCACCTGGCGCGACCACTATCTGGCCCGCGACCAGAGGCCCAGCTACGCCTACTTGCGCACGATCCTCCAAGCCCTCCAGTGGCTGCGTGGCGGCAGCCGGTGGGTGCTCAAGTCGCCCCAGCACATCGAGCAGTTCCCGGCCCTTCTCGACACCTTTCCCGATGCCGTGTTCGTCGTCACCCACCGCGACCCGGTGTCGGTCACCACGTCCATGGTCACCATGCTGGGCTACTCGGCCCGCCTCGGACAGGACCGGGTGGACACCGTCCGGATCGGGGAGTACTGGGCCGACCGCCTGCAACGGATGCTGGCGGCCTGCGTGAGGGACCGCTCCGTGCTGCCGACCGAACGCAGCATCGACGTGCACTTCGACCGGTTCATGGAGGACGATCTCGGGATGGTGCGCCGCATCTACGACCTGGCCGGCCAGCCCACCACCCCGTCGTCCGAGGCGGCCATGACCGCCTTCGTGCGGGACCATCCCCGGGGACGCCACGGAGGCGTGCTCTACGACCTGGAGCAGTTCGGCATCGAGGTCGACGACCTGCGGGCGTCGATGGCGTTCTACGTCGACCGCTTCGGTGTCCGTCAGGAGGGCTGAGCCCCGTTCGCTCAGCCTGTCCCGTCGGTGGTCGGCTCGCCCAGGGCGGTGGCGGCAGCGATGGCCGCCGAGGCCGCCCGCGCCGCGGCCTCACGGGAGTCCCGGGCCGCGCGGGCCAGGGCCGGTAGCCGTCCGGGGTGCCGGGCCATGTACGAGGCCACGGCCTTGGCGTTGGGGGTGCCGTCCTGGTGGCTCAGGTGGAACACCTCGTCATCGACGATCCCGTCGGTGGCCCGGTCGCTGACCGCCCGGAACACCGACCAGGGGATGGCGCGGCGTCGACACACCTCGGCCACGGCGGCCGTCTCCATGTCCAGGGCCACCACGCCGTCACGCTGGAGCGCGGCCAGGGCGTCGGGGTCGGTGATCATCGAGTCCGACGTCCACAGCGTCCCCGTCGGTCGGCCCCCACCCAGCGGGTCGGGACGGAAGGCCTCCCCGGTGGCCCCGTTGACCACCCGGTCCGGACAGATCAACGCCCCGATGGGGAGCTCGGACCCGACCGCCCCGGTGATGCCCACCACCAGCACCCGCTCGACGGTGACGGCGGCCACGAGGGCCTCGACCCCGACGGTGGCCAGGGACGTACCCATCCCGGTGACGACGGCCACCACCGGGCGGGTGCCGATCCGTCCCACGGCTCCCTCGAGGGGCCCGACCGCCTGCTTGGTGAGGGACAGTGACCGCACCAGCGGGGCCAACTCCATGGGCATGGCGCAGACGAAGGCGACCGAGGGGAGCATGGTCGTACCCGGCCCGACTAGCGGGCCGAACGCGGGGGAGGCCCGGCCGACACGAAGCTCATGGTGAGGAGGGCCGTGGCCACCAGCAGGTCGTCGAGGCCGCGGTCGTGCACCCGGACCTCGATGACCCCCTGACGGCCCCCCACCCGCAGCGGCACGGCCGAGGCCCGAAGCGGTCCACCGGTGGCTGCGGCCAGGTAGCTGAGGGTCACCGTGGAGGTCACGACGCTCCGACCACTGGCCTGCACGGCGGCGTAGGCCCCCGCCCGGTCGACCAGGCTGGCGATGATGCCCCCGTGGACGGCGCCGACCGGGCCCCGGATCTCGTCGGTGAGCTCGAGCTCCACCACATGGGCCTCACCTTCGTTGTAGGTGCGGTGCGGGAGTCGGTCGAGGAGTGCGCAGCCCATGGACATGGCGTCATGGTAGGTGGGGCGGAGGAGTCCGACCCGATGGGGGGCCCTGGTCCGTCGTCGCCGGCGGGGGAGCCGGGCCACTCCGGACCGTGCCACTAGCGTCAACGGTCATCACGTCGAGGGAGGATCAGACCATGGGACTACTCGCCGGCCACAAGGCCGTCGTCACCGGAGGCGGTTCCGGCATCGGGAGGGCCACGGCACACCGCATGGCCGAGGAGGGGGCCCAGGTGGCCGTGGTGGACATCGACGGTGACGCCGCCGGCGAGTGTGCCAAGGAGATCGGGGCAACCCCCTATGTCGCCGACGTGGCCGACCCCGACGGCCTGCGTGACGCCTTCGACGCCGCCGCCACCGCCATGGGAGGGATCACCCTCCTCTACAACAATGCCGGGATCGGGGGCATGTCGCCCCTGGCCGAATGGGAGCCCGAGGAGTGGACCCGTCTGGTCACCGTCAACCTGACCGGTGTCTACCTCGGGTTCCGGGCCGCCATCCCCCACATCCGGGCTTCGGGTGGGGGAAGCATCGTCTCCACCGCCTCCATCAGCGGCACCCGGCCGGCAGCGGGGGAGGCGCCCTACTCGGCGGCCAAGGCCGGCGTGGCCGCCATCACCGCCTCGGCGGCTCTCGAGTACGCACCGGGCATCCGGGTCAACGCCGTCTCACCCGGGATGATCGAGACGGCCCTCACCGCCCCGTTGCTCCAGTTCGTCCCCGACGCCCGGGAGCGCTACGAGCGGACCACCCCGGCCGGACGGGTGGGCCAGCCCGGGGACATCGCCGACGTGGTGGTCTTCCTCTGTTCCGACCTGGCCCGTTTCATCACTGGCCAGAACCTGGTGGTGGACGGGGGGATGACACTGCACGGCTCGGGGGTCGACGGCATCTTCGAACAGCTCTTCACCCCATGAAGGGGCGGCGTCGCTGCCGCCTCAGGCCCCGGGGAGTCAGCCGTACATCAGCGATCCCGGCGTGGTGAGCAGCTGTCCGGTCTCGAGCCAGGTCTTGAGGCCGGACAGGATCATCGGCCATCCGCCGAAGAGCTCATCGTTGGCTCCCTCCCGGAGCTGATCGTGGGTCACGGTCAGGTGGCAGGAGTCGCCGACCGGCTCGATCGTCCAGGTGACCCTGGTGGCGCCCTCGCCCTTCACGTCGTCGCTCCACAGGGCGGTCATGGTGTGGACCAGCCGACGGGGAGGCTCCACCTCGAGCACCTCACCCTCCCCGAGGAGGATGTCGCCCGGGGCCCCCATGCGCAGGGGTGAGCCCGGCGTCCATGCCGACTCGACCCGGGCGCCGAAGTTGTATTTGCTCCGGATGTCCGGGTCGGTGATGGCTTCCCACAGCCGTTCCGGCGTGGTGTGGATGTAGATCTCGTACACCTTCTCCATGGTGGTCTCCAATCGGGATTTGAGGTCGCTGAGCACCGCGGCCCAGGGCTCCGTGTATTTGTCGATCCAGCGATCGTGGATCAGGCGGATCGGCACCGGATTGAGGAAGTGCAACTTCTCCCGTCCCGACCGCCGGGTGGCGACGAGTCCCGCCTCTTCGAGGAGGCCCAGGTGCTTCATGACCCCGAACCGGGTCATGGTCACCCGTCCCTCGAGTTCGGTCAGCGTCTGCCCATCGCGCTCGTAGAGCGCATCGAGCAGGAGCCGTCGGGTGGGGTCGGCCAGGGCCTTGAACACCGGTGTGTCATCCACCATCGTGCCATTATATGTGACCATATGGTCACCTGTAAAGCTCGTCTCGAGGGGCCAGATGGGGTGGACGCGTGCCCGGGTGAGGGGTGGCGGGGCGCGGGAACCGCGGTTGTAGGAGAAGGCCGCCGCACACTCGCCGACCGGTGTCCTCGTCGGACCTAGGAGGTGCACGGCGGCGGTGGGCCCTGCCCGGCCCAGCCGCCAGCGTGCCGGCGCCCCTCTGGGCCCGGTGAGCAGGATCCTGCCTCCCGTGCTCAGTGCCGACCATGTTCTACCCCGCCCGGCGGAGGAATTTCGGTCGCCTCCCGTGAGGGTGGCGAGAGGACTTCATCCACCGGCCAGCGGCGGGCCCTCGTGGCCGGTGGGCGAGGGCGCGCTTCTGCTAGACACCGTGCATGGGGAGCGGATCTGCAGGCCGCCGGGCCCTGGTCACCGGGGCCACTCGGGGGATCGGCAAGGCCACCGCCGTCGCCCTGGCCGAGCAGGGTTGGTCGGTGGCCATCACCGGGCGGACCGTGCGCACCGGCGAGGGTCGGGATGATTCGGACACCGGGGAGGGTCGGCCCCTGCCGGGCAGTCTCGAGGAGACGGCCGCCCTGGTCCGCCGGCACGGTGCCGACTGCCTGGAGCTGGCCGTCGACCTCCACGACCTCGACGGGCTCGGCAGCGCCGTGTCGCGGGTCAACACCTCATGGGGCGGCGTGGACCTGTTGGTGAACAACGCCGTGGACACCGGGCCCGGCAGCATGGTCGCCGTCCTCGACCTCACCGTGGCCCAGTTCCAGTCCAAGCTCGAGGCCAATGCGGTGGCACCCCTGGTCCTGGTCCAGGCGGTCCTCCCCGGGATGCTGGCCCGCGGCGGGGGCACCATCGTGAACGTGACCTCCCACACGGCCACCGCCGATCCCCCCGGACCGGTGGGGAAGGGTGGGTGGGGTCTGGGCTACGCCGCCTCCAAAGCCGCCCTGCACCGGATCGCCCCGCTCGTGGCCGTGGAGTACGGCGACCGCGGCATCCGGGCCTTCAACGTCGATCCCGGATACGTGGAGACCGAGCGCCAGGTGGTCAACGCCGCCGCACTCGGATTGGTGGGCCACTACACCGGGGCCCCACCGTCGGTGCCGGGCGCCGCCATCGCCTGGCTGGCCGAGCACCCCGAGGACGTGGACAACGGACAGACGGTACGGGCCCAGAAGCTGGCTCTGACCCACCAGCTCCACCCCGACTGGCGACCGGCCCGCTGAGGGGGCGACCGGACCTCGCCGTCGGATCCGGCCGGTGGAGGGGACGACCGTCGCCCCTCCGGATCAGTACGCCGCGCCGGCCACCGCCGGTTCGGCGGGAACCCCTCCCCGGTACCGGACGGTCCGGTCCCGCAGCGACGGGACCCGGGGGCCACCGAGCACCGTGCCCGTCAGGTTGAGCGGGTCGGCCCCCGAGACCGTGACCTCGTGGCCCCGGGCGGCATCGCCTCGGACATCGGCCAGCAGTGAGGCCGCCTCGGGCGAGGCGTACTGCTCACCGGAGATCCCGGCCACAAAGCGCCCACCCAACGCCTCGCCCCGGGCCTCCAGGCGCCGCAGGGCACGCACCACGTCCCGCCACGGGATCCGGTAGGACTCCCGGGCCCAGAGCTCCCAGGCCACCACGCCCCACCGGGCCAGGAGCTGCCAGGCCACCGCCTCGGCCACCTCTTCGGAGGCCGGGCCACTGTGGGGACCGGTCCCTCCGGTGTCGGGTTCGGGCAGCAGCGACCAACGTCCCTCGCCCACGCCGCTCCCCACCCGGGCACGCTGGCGACCGAGGGCGGCGCGCCGGGCCGAGCCCGGCCGGTAGGCCGACCGGCGCCGCCGGGTGGACAGCAGGGACCGGACGGCCGAGAAGGCATCGGCGGTGACCATGCCCCGAGCCACGAGGTCCCAGAGCCCCTCGTCGATCTCGGCGTCGAGGCGCCCCGACGCCGAGGCGAGTTCCGAGCGGAACCTGGCCCCGCCGTCACGCAGCACGGCCAGCACGTCGGCCGAGACCCCGGCGACCGGTTCGAGCACCTGGCGGTCGGCCCGCACCGCCGCCAGCATCCAGGTGAGGTCGGGGCGGGTCACGATGGCCAGCGGCGTCGCCGAGGACGGTGTGGCCGATCCGCGGTGGCCGCCGCGGGGCCCGGTGGTGGCGTCGGCCCCCTCGGGAGGGAGCGGTTCCTCGACGGCGGTGATCTCGGGCCGGGGTGACAGCCGGGCCCAGGCCACCTCACCGCCCAGACAGAGCTCGTCGAGCCACCGTGGGTCGTAGCCGGCCACCCGGGCGGGGAACACCGTTCGCTCCCATTCGCCCGCGGCCACCTCGAGGCCCTGGAGCTGCTCGATGACCGACAGCAGACCCGACCGGCCCTCGGCCCGGGTACCGGCAGCCACGTGCTGCCAACAGGCCACGAAACGCATGAAGTCGGCCAGGCTGGCCGGCTCGATGTGGCGCCGGCGGCGACCACGGCTGGCCGCGTGCAGCCGCACCAGCAGATGGCGGGCACACCATCGCCCGTCGGGTAGGAGGATGGCCGATCCAGCCGCCTGCAGTCGGGCCAGGCCGGTTCGGGCCCGGGCCACGGTCAGCGGTGCCCCATGGACCGATCCCGTGGGCAACGGGCCCTCGGCCACCAACTCGTCCTCGCTCACCGGTCCGGCCACATCCAGATGCCCGCCCACGCAGTCGGCCAGCGAGTCGTCGTCCCCAGCCAGGGGATCGGTCAGCGAACGGTGGATGCCCTCGGCCACCGCCCGCCGCTCCGTGGCGGCCCACGACCCGCCGACACGACCGACGCGCCCTTCGGCGTCGAGTTCGTCGAACCAGTGCTGCCAGGCCGGTACCGGACGGCACAGGACGAGGGAGAGGAGCAGGTCGTGGAGCTCGTCCCGGTCACGGGGCCGGGGCCGGACCTGGTCCAGCACCTCGGCCGCGGCCGCGGGGTCCAGCGGCCCGAGTTCGGAGGCGGCCACGGGCAGGCCCGGAGGCAGGCCGTCCGATCCCAGGACGCCGAGACCCCGGGGGACCGGGACGGCACGCGTCCGTCGCTCCTCCAGCGGCGCCCCGTCGAGGAAGGTGAAGGGCCGCCCGGTCAGGATCCCGTGGGCCAGGGGGGAGGGCTCCACCGACTCCACCAGGTGGACGTCGACCCGACCGGCCTCCAGCTCCCCGAGCAGGGCCACGAGGCCCTCGGCGTCGAGGGGCTCGGTCAGACAGTCGGTCACCGTCTGGCGCACCAGCACGTGGTCGGGCACGGGCACGGGGCCCGGGCCGGCGTTCTCCTGGCAGGCGGCCAGGGCGGGCCAGCTGGCGGCCAGCAGGTCCTCGGCCTCCATCCGCTGCAGGTGGATGGGTCGACGCTGGCCGCCACGGGCCCGGGGGACGACGAGGGCCCGGTTGAGGTTCCAACGCCAGCGGGCCGCCAGCATCGGGTGGGGGAGGACGGCCTGGGTCAGCACCTCGGTGACCGTGGTGCTCTGGAGCATGCCCGCCACCTGGGAAAGGGGGAAGCTGTGCTGGGGCCCGAGCGAGAGCACCACCGTGTCGTCGTCGGCCGCCGCCTGCAGCTCGAAGTCGAAGGAGACGCAGAAGCGCTTCCGCAGGGCCAGACCGAGCGCCCGGTTGATCCGTCCCCCGTAGGGGGAGTGGATGATGAGCTGGGTCCCCTCGCTGTCGTCGAAGACGCGTTCGACGACCAGTCGCTCCTGGGTGGGCAGGGCACCGAGTGACACCAGGCCGGCGCCCAGGTAGGCCACGACCTGGTCGGCCACCTCGGCCGACACCCCCGCCCGCTCGCGCACCAGGGACCTCGCTCCCTCCCCGTCGGCCCGGGCCAACAGGGGCTCGAGGCCGGACCGCAGGGCCCCGACCTCCTCGGACAGCTCGGCCGACCGGGCCGGCGCCTCGCCGAGCCAGAACGGAATGGTCGGTGGGAGGTCGCCGGCGTCGATGACCCGGACCGTCCCGGTCTCGACCTTCACCACCCTCCACGAGTGGGTGCCCAACAAGAAGATGTCACCAGCGGTGGCCTCGACGGCGAAGTCCTCGTGCACCGAACCGACGGTGATGCCGTCAGGATCCAGCACCACCCGGTAGTCGCCGGTCTCGGGGATGGCTCCACCGCTGGTCAGCGCGGCCAGACGTGCTCCGCGGCGGGCGCGCAGCCGACCGTTGACCCCGTCGTGGTGGAGGTGGGCACCCCGTCGTCCGCGTCCGGTCTGGATCCCCCACGACACCAGCTCGACGACCTCGTCGAAGGTCTCGCGGGTCAGGTTGGCGTAGGGACCGGCCCGACGCACCAGCGCGAACAGGTCGTCGACCCCCCACTCCTCGGTGGCGGCCACCTCGGCCACCAGCTGCTGGGCCAGGACGTCCACCGGGGCCACCGGTGGGTGGAGGAGGTCGAGGTGACCGGCCCGCACGCCGGCCAGGAGCGCGGTGCACTCGACCAGTTCGTCCCGGGTCAGGGGATACAGTCGCCCGGCCGGCGTCCCGTCGAGCTGGTGGTTGGCCCGTCCGATGCGTTGCAGGAACGTACCGATGGCCCGGGGTGAGCCGATCTGGCACACCAGCTCCACCGGACCGACGTCGATGCCGAGCTCCAGCGAGGCTGTGGCCACGAGGGCGCGGAGGTCACCGGCCCGGAGGCGCTGCTCCACGATGCGGCGGCGCGCCGCCGAGAGACTCCCGTGGTGGGCGGCCACCTGCAGGGCGGCGTCGACCGGATCGTCGGGACCGTCTCCCGTCCCCCGCTCCTCGTTGTCCCCGAGGCGCTGGGCCAGCTGGTGGGCCACCCGCTCGGCCATCTTGCGGGTGTTGACGAAGACCAGGGTGGTGCGGTGCTCCAGGACGTGGCCGGCGATCCGGTCCAGCACGTCGGACAGCTGGCCACCGCTAGTGACGGCCTCGAGCTCACTGTCGGGCAGCTCGATGGCGACGTCCAGGTCCCGCCGGTGCCCACAGTCGACGACGGATGTGGGTTGCCGGGACGGATCCACCCCCGACAGCAGCCGCGCCACCACCTCGAGGGGACGCTGTGTGGCCGAGAGGCCGATCCGTTGCAGGCGACCGCCCGACGACGAGACCAGGTGGTCGAGTCGTTCGAGGGTCAAGGCCAGATGGGCTCCCCGCTTGTCCCGGGCCAGCGTGTGGACCTCGTCGATGATGATGGTGTGCACGCCGCCGAGCACGGCCCGAGACGACGGGGCCGTGAGCAGCAGGTAGAGCGACTCCGGCGTGGTGACCAGCAGGTCGGGTGGCCTCCGACGCATCGCCGCCCGCTCCGAGGCCGGGGTGTCGCCGGTGCGCACGGCCACCGAGAGCTCGGGGGAGGCCAGGCCCCGGCGGGCGGCCTCGTCGGCGATGCCGGCCAGAGGCACCTGCAGGTTCTCGTGGACATCGGTGGCCAGGGCCCGGAGGGGAGAGACGTAGACCACGCCGGGACCGGCCCTCGCTTCCGAGCGTGAGGGAGATGAGATCGACGCCGACCGGTAGGCGGCGTCGATGGCCACGAGGAACCCGGTCAGGGTCTTGCCGGTCCCGGTGGGCGAGGCCACGAGCACATTCCCCCCCTCGGCGATCAACGGCCAGGCGGCACGCTGGGGCTCGGTGGGTCCGTCGGGGAAGCGGCGGAGGAACCACCCGGCCACGGCGGGATGGAAGGTGCGCAGGATGGAGTCGGGGGGAAGCTCGGACAGATCCACCGGGGCGGATCCCGCATCCGTGGGGGCTGGTGTCGTGGAGTCGGGGGACGCGACGAAGCCCAGCGGCAGGGGCTGCGCTAGGGCCCGGTCGATCGGCAGGGTGGTGGCCACGTGTCCAGTCCAGCCTAGGGGTGTGACACCAGGAGTGCACCCGCGGCTCCGGGCAACCTGGCCGGCGGCGGGGACCTCGCCCTGGACCCCGCTGGGGGCGTCAGCCGCTGGCCGACAGGGGTTCGGCGTCGGGCTCGGGCACCGAGGTGAGCACGGCCCGCTGGGGCTCGCCGGGGAACAGCTGGCCCGACTCCATCAGGCGCGCACGGCTGCTCACCACGTGGCAGTGCTCGATGAGCCGCTCGCCGTCGGCATCGCTGGCCGGGGTGAGGGTCCCACCCATCCGCCAGCCCAGGTCGGGGGCGGGTCGACACGACCGCACGGTGAAGGTGACCTCGACCCCGTGGGGGTCCCCGTAGACGTCGGTGAGGTCGAGGTGCAACACGAGGTCCGACCCGACCTCGACCGGCCCGGGGGCGATGATCCCCGCCCCTCCCGGGGTCAGGTCGACCACCCGGACCAACGTCCCGTTGACCACCCCGGCGATCTCCACGGGGACCCGGTAGTGGTGGCGGAACTGGTGTCGACGGGTCACCTTCCACAGCGCCGCGGCGATCAGGGTCAGCTCCCAGAGGGCGAAGGCCAGTCCGGCCACCACGGCCAGTCCCCGCAGCGGGGGCAGAGCGATCACGCCGGCTAGGGCGAGCACTCGGGCCACGACGGCCCCGACCAGCACCAGGCCGGTACCGACGACCAGACGGAGCTGGCGCACCGCCGACCAGCCGCCGTCGTCGATGCCGTCCTTCGGGGTCACCTTGAACGAGGCTCGGAACGGGTGGACCAGGGCCAGCACGGCCCGGGTGAAGATCTCGCTGGTCAGGTGGGTCGAGTACGCCCCGTCCCACAGGCTGGCCTGGCCCCGGCACAGCGCAGCCGACGCCACCAGGTTGAGGGCCATCCAGGGGAGCCAGAACACCCCGAACTGCCACAGGGTGGCGTGCAGGGGCAGACGACCGGTCACCAGCATGGCCACCAGCACCGCCAGCATGGCCAGTCGCTGGATGGGGACGAAGTAGGCCAACAGCGAGGACAGGTAGCTGCCTCGTTGCTTCACGGTGAGGCCCGGGGCGACCAACGGGTTCTCCCGGGTGCGGAGGACGGCCAGGTTCCCCCGGGCCCACCGGTCCCGTTGCAACAGGAACGACGCCAGGTCGTGGGGGGCCAGCCCCTGCACCAGGGTCTCGTCGTGATAGCGGGTGTGCCAGCCCTGACCGTGGAGGCGGATGGTGGTGTGGAAGTCCTCGGCCACCGTCTCGGTGGCGATCCCTCCGATGCCCTCGAGGGCGTGGCGCAAGATGACGGCGGCCGAGCCGCACCAAAAGGCCCCATCGTGTCGGTCCTTGCCCGGCATGAGGACCTCGAAGAACATGCTCTGGTCGTGCCGGCCCGTCTCGAAGTGCTGGAACGAGTCATGGTTGCCGAAGTCGTGGGGGGTCTGCACCAGGGCCACCGAGGGGTCGTCGAAGTAGCCCACAGTGGCGTCCAGGATGTCGGGCTGGGGCACGTGGTCGGCGTCGAGGATCAGGATCAGCTCGCCGTCGGTGCAGGTGAGGGCGTTGTTGATGTTGCCCGCCTTGGCGTGCTCGTTGCTTGGCCGGCTCAGGTACCGGGCCCCGAAGCGCTCGGCCAGACGGCGGACCTCGTCCCGGCGCCCGTCGTCCAGGACCCAGGTGGTGTGGGGATAGGCGATCCGGTCGCAGCCGACCAGGGTGGCGCCGAGGATGTCCAACCCCTCGTCGTAGGTGCACACGAACACGTCGACGGACGGTCGCCACCCGATGGGCGGGCGTCTGGCCACCGGGATGCGCCAGGCCAGGAAGGCGAACGAGACCAGCATCAGGAGGCCGAAGCACTCCGACGCATACAGCGTCCAGAACATCACCGGCTGGCTGCCACGTCCCGTGTCCCAGGCCCGCCAGACGAGGTAGACCGCACCCCAGGCGAGGGCCACCGTGGTCAGGGCGCGCAGCAGCCGATCGCGTCCGTGATAGGTCAGTCGGGCCGCGAGGGCAGGTGCGGACATTGTCCGAGGTATCGACCGCGCCGCCCCCCGCCTTGAATCGCATGCCCCGGCACTACCCCTGGAGAGGGTGTCCGCCGGGACCCGGACCGGCCCTCCGGGGCCCCTGACTCACACCATCAGGGCCCATCGACCGACGCCGCTCGGCACCGGTCCGGGGCGGTCGTCCTTCAGCCGGCGTCGGCCACGTAGCGCCGGGCCGGGGTGCCGGGAGGATGGGTGACACCGGCCACCGCGTCAGGATTGTCCACGCAGACCTCGCCTTCCAGCCCGTCGGGGTCCCGGAAGAACAGGCTCAGCACCGGTCCGAAGTCGGTGACGAAGGCATCGCACGACCCCCGGGCCATCAACCGCTCCCGGATGGTCTCGAAGGCCCCGAGCGACGCCGCCTGCAGGGCGAAGTGATCGAGGCGACCACGACCGAACATCGGCACCTGTCGGTCGGCTTCGGTGTTGCCGACGATTTGGAAGACGTTGAGCTCGGCGAAGGGGCCGATCTTGATGATGGACAGGCGGACGGCCTCGTCACCCTCGATCTCGGGCGCGTCCCGCACCACTTCGGCTTCGAAGACCTCCTCGTAGAAGTCGTGCAGGCGGGTGGCGTCGTTGGTCAGCGTGGCCACGTGGTTGAGCCCGATGGTCAGCATGCCGGCGCCACCGAGGTCATCCGATGACGTCGACGATGTCCACGATGAGCAGGATGAGCACCATGGTGCCCACCACGGCGTAGAGGGCGGTGAAGGCCCAGCGCTGGCGGTGGTCGGCCAGCCAGAACCGTCGGATCCCCAGAAAGTCGAAGGTGAGGGCCAGGATGCCGATGGGGATACCGATGGCCGGGCCCACGCCCCGGGCCAGGCCGATGGCGGGGAGGACGAACGGCAGGACGATGTAGCTGAGCAGACACCGCAGGGCGGACAGGAAGATCGAGGCACTGAAGATGCGGTGGGTCTCGGACTCGTCGATGGGGGCCCGGTCGTCCGGAACCCGCAACAGGCGCCGCATGGTCTGGTCGGCCTTCGGACGCTCCCGCACCACGACGGTACCGCCCTCGGCCACAGCCACCTGATCCATAGGACCATGCTACGTCGTCGGGGTGTCCAGGTCACACCGCTGCCCACAGTGGCACCCAGCGCCCGGGGCCGGGCCCGCCGATCTCTCGGGCACCACCACAGCCGGTATCGTGCCCGCCATGGGATCGCTCCGGTGACGTCGAATGCGTCGAGGCGGGTGCGCGCCGCGTCGCACCGGACCGACGCCTCGTCGGACCCCGCGGAGCAGGGCTCCCTGTGGCGGGTGCGCCGGCCCGACGGCACCGTGGCGGCCGGGTGGTACCTCCTGCCCCTCCGTCTCTTCCTCGGGGTGACCTTTTTGTTCGCCGGATGCCAGAAGCTGGCCAACCCGGACTTCCTCCGGTCCTCGAGTCCGATCTCCATCCACTCCCAGCTGGTGGGGGCCGACCGCTCGAGCCCCATCCACGGCCTGCTCGCCCATCTGGTGTCGATCGCCCCGGCCCTCGGACTGGTCATCGCCCTGGGCGAAGTGGCCATCGGACTCGGGATCATCGTGGGCCTGTGGACCCGGGTGGCGGCGGCGGCAGGGATGCTGCTCTCGTTCGGCCTCTTCCTCACCATCAGTTTCCACTCGGCGCCGTACTACACCGGTTCCGACATCGTCTTCTTCTTCGCCTGGACCCCGCTGGCCCTGGCCGGCGCGGCCGGGGCCCCGGCGCTCGACACCTTCTTTGCCCGGCCGCCGGCGACCGAGACGACACGTCCCGGAGCGGTGCCCCGGCGGGAGGTGCTGTCCAAAGGGGCGCTGACAGGCATCGTGGCCGGTGCCTTCGTCGTCGTCAGCGGTCTGGCGGCCGCACTCGGCCGCCTGGCCGGTGGCGCCACCTCCACCACCCAATCCTCGAACACCCTCGGCACCGGTGGGCCTGCGGGCCCGACCACGACCACCGTGGCCGGCCCGACCACTACCTCGGGGGCCGGAGTCACGACCACCACGGCCGCACCCCCGTCGGGAACCGCCTTGGGACCGGCCACCAGCGTGCCGGTCGGCGGATCCGCCGCCTTCACCGATCCGGCCTCGGGTGACCCGGGCCTGGTCATTCAGCAGACGGCCGACGACTTCGTGGCCTTCGACGCGGTGTGCCCCCATGCCGGGTGCACCGTGGCCTACCAGGCTTCGGCCAGGATCATCGCCTGCCCGTGCCACGGATCGGAGTTCAACCCGCGCACCGGCGCGGTGCTCCGGGGTCCCGCCACCAGCGGGCTGACCCCGATCCGGGTCACGAAGGGGGCCAACGGCAACCTGTACGTGCCGTCGTGAGCCATCACCCGATCCGATCCGTGGCGTCGCCCAACCTCGAAGTCGTGGACGCATCGGATAACATCGGGGCGTCGTCGTCACCGGGCGACGGCCACCGCCCATGAGTGCCGCCACCGCCGTGCCGTCAGGCACCTCCGAACCCCCGACGGGGCCGGAGTCCGCGGTCAGGGCCGGACCCGTACGGACCGACCGCACGGACTGGGTGTCGGCCCTGCCCTTCCTCGGGGCCCATCTGGTTCCCCTGGCCGCATTCTTCGTCGTGGTGACGTGGCAGGACTGGGTGCTCTGTGCCGTGCTCTACGTCACCCGGATGTTCTGCATCACGGCCGGCTATCACCGCTACTTCTCGCACCGCAGCTACCGCATGGGCCGGGGCACCCAGTTCCTCATGGCCCTCGGGGGCACCACCGCGCTGCAGAAGGGCCCACTGTGGTGGGCCGGACACCACCGGCTCCACCACCGCTACACCGACCTCGACGACGACGTGCACTCACCCCGGGACGGGTTCTGGTGGAGCCACGTGGGCTGGATCCTGTCCACCCGCTACAAGGCCACCGACACCAGCACCATCAAGGACTTCGCCGCTTTTCCCGAGCTGCGCTTCCTCGATCGCCACTGGTGGATCGGCCCGACGCTGCTGGCCGGGGGGTGCTTTCTCGTCGGAGGCTGGGGCGGGCTGGTGGTCGGGTTCTTCCTCTCGACGGTTCTGTTGTGGCACGGCACCTTCGTGGTCAACTCGGTGGCCCACCTGGTGGGCCGGCGACGGTACGCCACGCCGGACACGAGTCGGAACTCCATGATCATCGCCGTGATCACCGGGGGCGAGGGGTGGCACAACAACCATCACTACCTGCCCGCCTCGGCCCGGCAGGGCTTCGCCTGGTGGGAGTTCGACCCCACCTGGTACGCACTGAAGGGACTGGCCGCGCTCCACGTGGTCCGCGACCTGAAGGACCCCCCGGCCCGCCTGCTCGACCAGGCCCGGGTGGGTGACGGTGCCTTCGACATCGGCATGTTCCGCTCCTACTGGGAGCGTGCCGCCCGGATCACCGGTGAGCGGATCGCCGATCTGAGCGCCCGTCCCGTGGCCGCGTCGCCCGAGTCCATGGACCAGAGCGCCGATCCGATGGCGGCCGACACCGACGTGGCCGTCGCTACCGGACCCTCCGGAACCACGGTGGAGCCCCTGTCCCACCTCTCTGGCCTCATCACCCGGGTCCTCGAATCGGCCGATCAGCTGGCCGACTCGACCCGGCGGACCCGACGACCCGACCCGGGGGACAAGGTGACCGCGGCCGACCCGGTGTCGACCGACCGCAACCAGGAATGAGCCCGGCGGCAGCGTCACCGCCCACGACCGCCTTCGGCTCGGCCTCGCTGTGGATCGTCGACCTCGACGGCGTGGTGTGGCTCACCGGTGAGCCCATCGGACCGGTGGGCGACGCGGTGGCCGCCCTCCGAGCCCGGGGGATCCACGTGGTGTTCGCCACGAACAACTCCGCGCCCACCAGCGGGGAACTCGTCGCCCGATTGCGGCGGATCGGCATCGAGTCGACCGCCGACGACCTGGCCACATCGGCTGCCGCCGTGGCCTCCCTGCTCGACGAGGGACAGCGGGTCACCGTCCTCGCCGAGGGAGGCGTCCACGAGAGCCTGGCGGCACGCGGGGTGGAGATCGTGGACCCGACATCGGCCGTGGGTAGGGGGCACGGACGACCCTCCGAGGCCGCGGTGGTCGGATGGAGCCGCTCGTTCGACTTCGGGTCGCTGGCAGCCACGGCCACGGCCGCACGTCACTCGGGACGACTGATCGCCACCAACGAGGACCCGACCCATCCGACACCCGACGGCCTGATGCCGGGGTCGGGGGCGCTGCTGGCCGCGGTGGCGACGGCCTCGGGCGTCACGCCGGAGATCGCCGGCAAGCCCCACACGCCCATGGCGTCCCTCATGCAGGAGCGCTTCGGCTTCTCGGTGGGCGACGCATCGGTGGTCATGATCGGGGACCAGCCCGGCACCGACGGTCGGCTGGCCCAGCGGCTCGGTATCCCCTTCGGCCTGGTCGACTCCGGCGTCACCCCGGCCTCGATCCGCGCCTTCGATGTCCCCGTGGCCGTCCGGTCGACCGATTTCGTGTCGCTGGTCGCCACCAGCCTCGGTGACCGGATCTGACCACCCCGACCCGGCCGGGCCTCTGCCAGTAGGATGAGGAGGTGCCTCCCCCGGACGGTTTCCAGAAGTACCTCGATGCGGGCATCGCCTTCACTACGCTGACCCGCGCCAAGGCCGAGGAACTGGTCCAGGAACTGGTCCAGAGCGGCGAGTTCCAGGGCAGCGACGCCCGGGCCCGGGTAGACGAACTGCTCGAGCGGAGCCGCAAGGGTCGGGAGGCGTTCACCGCCCAGGTGCGCAAGGAGGTGACCCACCAGCTCGAGAGCGTGGGCATCACCTCCCTCGAGGACCTGGCCCAGCAGGTGGCGGCCCTGATCGGGCGCACGGCCGAGGCCGGCAAGTCGGCCACGGCGACGGCCAAGAAGGCGGCCACGAAGAAGGCTCCGGCCAAGAAGTCGGCGGCGAAGAAGGCCGCGGCGAAGAACGCTCCGGCCAAGAAGTCGGCCACCAAGAAGGCTCCGGCGAAGAAGGCCGCGGCGAAGAAAGCTCCCGCCAAGAAGGCCGCGGCGAAGAAAGCTCCGGCCAAGAAGGCGGCCCCGAGTTCAGCTGCGGAGTCCTCGGACTGAGCCACTCCCCGCGACGTCGACTGGACCGGGCCCTTGTGGAGCGGGGCCTCGTGGCCACCCGACCGCAGGCGGTGGCCCGCATCGAACAGGGCCAGGTCCTCGTGTCCGGATCGGTGGCCGACAAGGCCTCCCGGATGGTGTCGCCGGCCGAGCCCATCGAACTGGTCGGCCCTCCGCCCCGGTTCGTCAGTCGCGGGGGAGACAAGCTCGACGCCGCCCTCATCCGGTTCGGCATCGACGTCACCGGTCGCCGGGCACTCGATGCCGGCGCCTCCACCGGCGGCTTCACGGACTGCCTGCTCCAGGCCGGAGCGGCGACCGTGGTGGCCGTGGACGTGGGTCGGGGCCAGCTGCATCCGAGCATCCGGGACGACCCGAGGGTGGAGGTCCACGAGCGGCTCGACATCAGGGAGGTGAGCCTTGACACCATGGGCGGGCGACCGGCGGACCTGGTGACTGCCGACCTCTCGTTCATCTCGGCGACCCGCGCCCTGCCCGTGATGATGGGGGAGGTGGTGGTGGCGGGCTCGCCCCTGGTCATCCTGGTCAAACCTCAGTTCGAGGCGGGACGGGCCGAGGCCTCGCGGGGCAGGGGGGTCATCCGTGATCCGGCCATCCACCGGCGCACCCTGGTCGAGGTGTGTCAGGCCCTCACCTCGGAAGGAGCCGACATCATGGGTGTGATGCCCTCGCCCGTCACCGGCTCCGCCGGGAACATCGAGTTCCTGGTCCACGCCCGCACCCCGGAGCCCGGTGGGGTGGGACCGGTCTCGACCGGCACCGGGACCGACGTCACCGAACTCGCCGAGCGGGCCGTCGCCGAGGCCCACACCGAAAAGGGGACAGGATAGGGGCCATGGCCGTCATCGCCTTCTACACCAACCCCCACCGTCCCGAGGCCACCGCCCTGGCGGCCCGGGCCGCCGACTGGCTGGCCGCACGCGGCCACCGGGCCGTCCCCGCCCTCCATCCCGACGGCTCCGCCTCCGCCGAGGGGGCCGACCTCCTGGTCAGCCTGGGCGGGGACGGCACGCTGTTGCGCTCGGTGGAGACGGCGCTGGCCGGCGGCATTCCCGTCCTGGGCGTCAACATCGGGCGATTGGGCTACCTCACACCGATCGAGCCGGCGGGCCTCGAAGAGGCGCTGAGCGCCTTCCTCGCCGGGACCCACCGGGTGGAGGAGCGCATGACGCTGTCGGTCACCGTCCGGGGGTCCGACAGCACGGTGGTCGCCCAACGCACCGCGCTCAACGAGGCCACGGTGGAGAAGACCGTGCCCGGCCACACCGTGCGCATCGCCACCTCCATCGACGACCGGCCCTTCGTCACCTACGCCGCCGACGGGCTGCTGGTGGCCACGCCCACGGGATCCACCGCCTACAACCTCTCGGCGCGGGGCCCGGTCCTGTCCCCGAGGCTCCGGGCCATCGTCGTCACCCCCGTCTCGCCCCACATGCTCTTCGACCGGCCCCTGGTGCTCGACCCGACCGAGCGCCTACGACTGGATGTAGAGGAGCCCCGCTCGGCGGTACTGGTGGTGGACGGCGTGACCGTGACCACACTGGCACCCGGTGCGTCGGTGGAGTGCCGGCAGGGCGACCAGCCGGCCCGACTGGTCACATTCGGATCGACGGACTTCCACTCCATCCTTCGGGCCAAGTTCCACCTGGCCGATCGCTAGGACGTCGAGACGGTGGGACCCCAACTGGTCGAGCTCCGGGTGCGCAACCTCGGCGTGATCGACGACGTCACCGTCACCCTGCAGCCGGGCATGACGGCCCTCACCGGAGAGACCGGAGCGGGTAAGACCCTGCTGGTCGAGGCCCTGAGCCTCCTGCTCGGTGGACGGGCCGACGCCGCGGTGGTGCGGGCCGGGACCGACGAGGCCGTGGTCGAGGGCCGGTTCGTGGTCCCCGCTGGCCATGAGCCTCCCGCCGCCGGGAACGACGGAACCTCGGCGTCCGAGGCCCGAGGTGATGAGCCCGGGGAGGTGACCCTCTCGCGGGCCGTGCCCCGGTCCGGTCGGTCCCGGGCATGGGTCGACGGCCGGATGGCCACGGTCAGGACCCTGGCTGAGACGGCCGGGCGGTTGATCGAGCTCCACGGCCAGCACCAGCACCAGTCCCTGGTCCATACCGACGCCCAGCGCCGGGCCCTCGACTCCTACGGGCGGATCGACCTCGACGCCTGGAGGGCCGCCCGGGCCCAGCTCCGACTCCTCACCGAGGAGAGCGCCGCCCTCGGCGGCGACGCCCGGGCCCGGGCCCGTGAGGTCGACCTACTCCGCTACCAGATCGGCGAGATCGAGGGGGCCGGCATCGAAGGCGGCGGCGAGGAGGAGCGGCTCGAAGCCGAGGAGGATCGCTTGGCCGAGGCGGCCGCCCACCGACAGGCCGCGGCGTCGGCACTGGCTGCGGTATCGGGAGGCGAGGGGACGAGCGCCCTCGACCGGCTGGCCCAAGCGGCCGGAGACCTCGACGGCCGCGTTCCCCTGGTCGGACTGGCGGACCGGGTACGGGCCGGGATGGCCGAACTCTCGGACCTGGCCACCGAGCTGCGCACGGTCGTCGAGACCTGGGAGGACGATCCCGAGCGGCTCGAGGAGATCCGGGTCCGGCGGCAACTGCTCCACCAGCTCCAACGGAAGTACGGCGACACCCTGGACGACGTCCTGGCCTTCGCTGGCGACGCCCGTCACCGGCTGGCGGAGGCCGAGGGGGAGGAGCTGCGGGCCCGGGCGCTCGACGCCGAGATCGAGGCAGCTCGGGTCGAACTGGACGCGCGCGGCGCGGAGGTGGCCGCCGCACGACGAGT
Organism: uncultured Acidimicrobiaceae bacterium; assembly: GCA_963738545.1. Classification (GTDB taxonomy): domain Bacteria; phylum Actinomycetota; class Acidimicrobiia; order Acidimicrobiales; family RAAP-2; genus Bog-756. The sequence goes on along the minus strand of CAVTXA010000009.1, from coordinate 678,482 downwards.
TGCCGCGCCCGCCCTCGCCGCCTGCATCCGCGACACCCTGCACCGGCTGGCCATGCCCTCGGCACGGTTCGAGATCGCAGTGGAGGGGGACGGGCCGGCCGACCAGGTCGCCTTTCTGCTCGGGGCCAACCCCGGCGAGCCCCTGGCCCCCCTGGCCTCGGCCGCCTCCGGTGGCGAGTTGGCCCGCACCATGCTGGCCATCCGCCTGGCCATCACCGAGGCCCCCGGGGTGATGGTGTTCGACGAGGTGGATGCCGGGGTGGGCGGCGAGGCGGCCATCGCCGTGGGATCGGCTCTGGCCGGACTCGGTGCCCACGGCCAGGTCCTGGTGGTCACCCATCTGGCCCAGGTGGCCGCCCAGGCCGACCATCAGCTCGAGGTCCGCAAGGACGAGCGCTCCGGCCGCACCCGGTCCGAGGTCACCACCCTCGAGGGGGAGGGTCGAGTGGTCGAACTGAGTCGCATGCTCTCGGGTCACCCCGACAGCGCGTCGGCCCGGGAGCACGCCCGGGAGCTCCTCGACACCACCGCCTCGACCTCGCCGCTCGGCTGAGCGCCGGAGACGACCGAGCCACGACCGAGGAGCGTCGTGGAGCACAGGGGTCCGCACGCAGGTCGCTCCGGTTCCGCTAGCCTCATCAGGTGCCTGACGTGGATGGCCCGCCGCAACCCTCCGGGGGACAGCCGACGGTCGATCCACCCCTCGAGGTCGGCCACCCGGCCCCGGCCACCAAGTACATCTTCTTCACCGGTGGCGTGTCCTCCTCCCTGGGCAAGGGACTGACCGCCTCCTCGCTGGGCCGCCTGCTGAAGTGCCGCGGCCTCCGGGTCACCATGTGCAAGCTGGACCCCTACATCAACGTGGATCCGGGCACGATGAATCCCTTCGAACACGGTGAGGTCTTCGTCACCGAAGACGGCGGGGAGACCGATCTCGACCTCGGCCACTACGAACGGTTCATCGACGAGAACCTCAACAAGAACTCCAACGCCACCACCGGGCGCATCTACTCCTCGGTGATCGCCAAGGAGCGCCGAGGCGACTACCTGGGCAAGACCGTCCAGGTCATCCCGCACGTGACCGACGAGATCAAGAAGCGGATCCTCGCCCTCGGCACCGACGACGTGGACGTGGTCATCGTCGAGGTCGGCGGCACCGTGGGCGACATCGAGATCGTCCCGTTCATCGAGGCGATCCGGCAGTTCCGGCGGGACGTGGGCCGGGACAACGTCTGTTACGTCCACCTCACGCTGGTGCCCTACCTCGGGCCCTCCGGCGAGCAGAAGACCAAGCCCACCCAGCACTCGGTCACCGAGCTCCGCAGCCGGGGTATCCAGCCCGACGTGATCGTGTGCCGCTCGGACCGGATGATCTCCGAAGACCTCAAGCGCAAGATCTCGCTCCTCTGCGACGTGCCCATGGAGGCGGTGGTCTCGGCCGTCGACGCCGACAACATCTACCAGATTCCGCTGGTGCTCCACGAGGAGGGCCTCGACCGCTACATCCTGTCGCTGCTGCGGTTCGACGAGGCGGCCCACCCCATCGACCTCAGTACCTGGGAGCGGCTGGTCGACCAGGTCGACGCCGCCACCAGGCCCGTCCGCATCGGGATCATCGGAAAGTACGTCGACCTCCCCGACGCCTACCTCTCGGTGGTCGAGTCGCTGCGCCACGCCGGCTTCCACCACGGGGCCAAGGTGCAGATCGAGTGGATCCAGGCCGCCACCGTCCCCGAGATCCTGGAACGGGACGGGCTGCGGGGATTCGACGGTTTGGTCATCCCCGGCGGGTTCGGCGAGCGCGGCGTCGAAGGCAAGATCGCCGCCGCCGGCTACGCGCGGGAGCACGAACTGCCCCTGCTCGGCCTGTGCCTCGGCCTCCAGGTCATGATCATCGAGGTGTCGCGGTCCCTGGCCGGGCTGGAGGGGGCCAACTCGCGGGAGTTCGACCCCACCACCCCCCATCCGGTGGTCGACCTGATGGACGACCAGAACGACGTGGTGGACAAGGGCGGGACCATGCGGCTGGGCTCCTACAGCGCCCAGCTGATGGCCGGCTCCCAGGTGGCCAAGGCCTACGGGACCGAGGTCGTCTCCGAACGTCACCGCCACCGCTACGAGGTGAACCCCCGCTACCGCACCCGTCTCGAGGACGTGGGCCTGGTCTGCTCAGGCATGTCCCCCGACGAGCGGCTGGTGGAGTTCATCGAGCTGCCCGACCACCCCTTTTGGGTGGGCACCCAGGCCCACCCGGAGTTCAAGAGCCGACCCGACCGTCCCCACCCCCTCTTCCGCGAGCTGGTCTTCGCCGCCCTGGCCCGGGCCGAGGGTCGCGACCCCCGCCTCCCCGACATCGCCGACGTCGGCTGAGGTGGGCCGGGGCACCGAGCGCGGGACCGGCGGTCCGGACGGACTGCCCCGGTTCCGGCCCACCGGCGAGGAGGTGGTCCACCAGGGATGGGCCATCACCCTGACACGGGCCGGCTTCGTCGACCCCGAGGGGGTGGCCTTCGAACGGGACGTGGTCCGCCACCCCGGGGCGGTGGCCGTGGTGGCCGTGACCGCGGACGACTCGGTGGTCCTGGTGCGTCAGTACCGACCGGCCCTCGACGAGTGGATCCTCGAAGTGCCGGCCGGCACCCGTGACGTCGACGGGGAGGCCGAGCTCCTGACCGCCCAACGCGAGCTGGCCGAGGAGGTGGGCTACGCGGCCGCCGAGATGGTCCTTCTGACCCGGTGCGCCATCACCCCGGGCTTCTGCGACGAGATCTCGTCGGTGTTCCTGGCCACGGGCCTCACCCCGGTGGGCCTCGACCGCCAGGGGATCGAGGAGCAGTACATGCGGGTCGAGCACATCCCGCTGTCGGGCTTTGACGCCCTGGTGGACGACGGGACCATCGTGGACGCCACCACCATCTTGGGCGTGGGCCTGGCCCGTCGCCGGCTGGGCGCCCACCCACCCGGATCCGACGGGCCGTGAGCCAGGCGCTCTCGGCCGGAGCCGAGGAGTACCTCTCGTGGCTGGCCGTGGAAAAAGGCAGGTCCCCTAACACGCTGGCCGCCTATCGACGGGACATCGCCAGCTGGGAGCAGTGGGCGGCCGCGGCCGGGCTCGACCCGGCCACGGCCGACACCGGCGCCATCGAGCGGCATCTGGCCCAACTGCGCGACCAGGGACGCACGCCGGCCTCGATGGCCCGCTCCACCTCGGCACTCCGCGGGCTGTTCCGCTTCCTCGTGAGCGAAGGGGACATCACCGCCGATCCCAGCAGCGACCTCCGCTCGCCCCGCATTCCCCGCCGCCTGCCCAAGGCCCTCGACGAGGACCAGGTCCTCGAGCTGCTGGACTCGGTCAGCGGGACCGAGCCCGCCGACTACCGGGACCGGGCCCTCCTCGAGGTGCTCTACGGCACCGGTGCCCGCATCTCGGAGGTGGTCGGCCTCTCCCTCATGGACCTGCAGGGCGACGACGGTCTCCTGCGGGTGTTCGGCAAGGGCGCCAAGGAACGGTTGGTGCCCCTCGGCGGACCGGCCCGGATGGCGCTCGACCGGTGGCTCGCCCCGAGCGGACGCCCCCGGATGGCCCCGGACCGGTGGGCCCGCCGCAGTGACGCCGAGGCCGTCTTCCTCAACCTGCGGGGCAGCCGGCTGTCCCGCCAGGGGGCCTGGGCCGTGGTCCACCACCGGGCCCAGCGCGTCGGACTGGGTGACGTGGTCAGCCCCCACGTCCTGCGTCACTCCTGCGCCAGCCACATGCTGGCCCACGGGGCCGACATCCGCGTCGTCCAGGAGCTCTTGGGCCATGTGTCCATCGCCACCACCCAGATCTACACCCGCCTCAGCCAGGACCACCTGCGTGCGTCGTACCAGCGGGCCCACCCGCGGGCCACTGCGCCCCAGCTCAAGTAGTATCTTCCCGTGCCGAGCGACGCCCCCACCATCGACTACCGCCAACTCCTCGAGGACGAGCGGCGCCAGCTGCAGTCCGAGCTGTCCGAACTCGGCCACGGTGAGGGCGGCGGGCTCGACTACGACCCCAACTTCGCCGACACCAGCCAGGTGACCGCCGAGCGGGGCGAGGCCGATGCCCTGGCCGGCCAGCTGCAAGAGACGCTCGACGAGGTGGCGCTGGCCCTCGGTCGCCTGGAGTCGGGCACCTACGGGGTGTGCGAGGTGTGCGGTGTGGCCATCGCGCCCGCCCGCCTGGAGGCCATGCCGGCCACCCGGTTCTGCATCAACCACGCCAACCGGCCCTGATCGGGCCGGGCTCATGGCCTACGGAGGCTACGGGGGAGGTTCGGGTGGCCCGAGTCGCCCCCGACGCCGGTTCCAGCCCAACCAGCGCACCCTGATCATCGTGGTGGTGGGGGTGGCCCTCATCGCCATCCTGTTGCGGACCCACAAGATCTCCAGCGACAACATCATCTACTTCTGCGTGCTGATCCCCTCGATCATTCTCCACGAGGTGTCCCACGGGGTCGTCGCCCTGGCCTTCGGCGACGACACGGCCAAGCGGGCCGGGCGGCTGACCCTCAATCCCATCAAGCACGTGGATCCGGTGGGGACCCTCCTGGTGCCCGCCGTCCTCTCCCTGTCGGGTATCGGTGCCTATGGGTGGGCCAAGCCCGTGCCCGTCAGCACCAACCGGCTGCGGAGCCCCCGCAACCACACGGTGATCGTCTCCCTCGTCGGACCGATCACCAACTTCGCCCTAGCCGCCCTCATGGGGGTGATCTTCGTCTGGGTGACCCCGTTGGCCGCCCGGCAGGGGTATGTCGGGCTGGGTCTGATCAGCCAGATCTTCTTCCTGGCCGGCATCGCCAACATCGTGCTGGGGGTCTTCAACTGCATCCCGTGCCCACCCCTGGACGGCGCCGCCGTCCTGGAGCGCTTCCTGCCCGCCCGCATGCTGCCCCAGTACTACAACCTCCAGCCCTTCCTCATGTTCCTGCCCCTGATCCTCATCCTGTTCTTCCACAACCAGTGGTCGGAGTTCATCAACCACATCATCAACTGGTGGGCGGGCCGGCTGGTGTGATCCACGGTCCGGTCGCCGGCCCGGTCGTCGAGGGGACCCCGACGCCGGCCACACCATGAGTCCAACGGACCCGACGCCGCCCGGCGTCGTCCCGAACCCCGCCGCGGCGGGATCCCACCGCACCCGTCGAACGGGCGTGATCGGATGGATCAAGACCCACCCGGGCATGACCTTCGCCCTGGTCCTTCCCTTCGCCGTGTTCGGGATGCCCCAGCTCTTCGGGATGACCTTCCTCTCCGGGGACAACCTCATCCAGAACTTCCCCATGCGGGTCCTGGTGGGCAAAGACCTCATCCACGGGGTGCTGCCCCTGTGGAATCCCTATCTGTTCGGTGGCACCCCGCTCCTCGGAGGCTTCAACGCCGGGGCCGCCTACCCACTGACCTGGCTCACCGCCGTGCTCCCCATCTTCACCGCGTGGACCCTGACCCTGGCCGTGGCCTACGACGTGGCTCTGGCCGGGATGTACGTCTTCCTCCGGCGCCAGGGCATCGCGTCGACCGCGGCCACGTTCGGCGCCGTCACCTTCGCCTTCGCCGGCTACATGACCGCCCAGGTGGTCCACATCGATCTCATCGAAGGTGCGGCCTGGCTGCCGTGGATCCTGCTGGCGGTCCACGGCCTCACCGAGCGGAACGGCCCGACGAAGCGAACGGGCCCTACCGAACGGCGCGGCTCCACCGAACAGCACGGCCCTGGTGCCCCCGACGACACCGACGGGGGGAGTGGGGACGAGGAAGGGCGAGCGGCGCGGTCTGCCGTCCGGCGTCGAACCCGCCTCTGGGTGCTCCTGCTCGCCGTGGCGCTCGGCCTGACCCTGCTGGCCGGGGCGGCCGAGGCCATCATCGACAGCGGGGTGCTGGTCGTCATCTACTGGGTGTGGCGTACGGCGGCCGCCGGTCTGTTCCGCCGCGGCTCGGGACGCGCCCTCGCCGGATCGGCGGGAGCGGTGGTCCTGGGCGTGGCCGGCGGCGTGGCCCTGGGTGCGGCCCAGTGGCTCCCGGGCCTCCTCTTCCTCTCCCAGTCACAGCGGGCCACGGCCACCTACCCGTTCTTCACCAGCGGGTCGCTCAACAACCGCCTGCTCACCCTCATCGCCTCACCGTTCGCCCTCGGCACCAACCAGGGGTGGCCGGCGACCTACATCGGCACCTACAACTTCCCCGAGGTCACCAGCTACGCAGGCATCCTGGCCCTCATCGCCTTCTTCGCGCTGCTCGCCAAGCGGTGGCGCTCCCGACCCGAGGCCCGCCACTGGTGGGTCTGGTACGTGATCTTCGTGGTCGGGCTCCTCTCGACCCTCGGGAACCAGACCCCCTTCGCCCACCTCATGTACCTGATCCCCGGGGTGAGCAGCGAGCGACTCCTCAACCGGAACCTGCTCCTGGTCGACACGGCCCTGGCCGTGCTGCTGGCCTGGTGGGCCCATCTGGTGTTGGCCGAACGGGCCGTCCCGACGGACCCCACACCCGAGCCGACCTCGGTGCGGGAGCGGTGGCGGTCGGGACGACACGCCGAGGTCGTGCTCACCGCCCTGCCCTTCGCCTTCATCGTGGTGGTGGCCGTCCTGTCGTGGGTGGCGGGGCCGTTCCTGCTGCGGATGCTCGAGAACGAGTTCGGGATCGACACCGATGCCCGCCTGCGTCTGGCCGGCCTGATCACGGCGGGCGCGGTGGTCGCCGGGGTGGCCACGTGGACGGTGCTCGCCGCCGGCCGGTTCTCGGCCCGCCGCCTCCGACGACAGCTGGGCATCGTGCTCCTGGTGGATCTGGCCCTGTTCAACTTCTTCGTCGTCAACCCCCCGATCACCGAGGCGGCGGCCCAGGCCCACACCCCCTGGGCCGCACGGTTCGCCGCCGAGGTCGGTGACGGACGGTTCATCGTCTACGACCCCGACCGCTTCTACACCGTGCAGCTCTACGTCCTCGGTCAGACCGACCTCAACATGTACCGAGAGCTTCCGAGCGCCCAGGGCTACACCGCCCTCACCGACGGCGCCTACGTCAACGCCACCGGGGCCCATCTCCAAGAGACCCTCAGCGCCACCACCCTGGCCGGCACGGTCTGGGACAGCCTCAATGTGACCACCCTCGCCTCCGTCCCCGGGTACTTCGTGACCCCGCTGCCCACTTCGCCGGCCCCCGAGGGCCCGATCTCGGGCCCGGCCACCGCCCCGCCGGACCAGCGGGTGTACTTCCCCGCCGACCCGGCGGGCCAGACGGCGACCTCGCTCGGCGGGGCCTCCTCGTTCGCACTCCGCTCCGGCGTGGCCCGTCCCTGGTACTTCGGGGGGATGCTCACCCTCAGCCGGTGGGAGGTACCCGTCGAGCAGGGCGACGCCGCCCACGTCCAGGTCGGCCTGGTGACCGCCTCGGGCGGCTACCGATGGCTACCCGCCGGCGACGTCACTGTGACCGGAGACGGCACCGGGAAGGCACTGGTGGTGTCGCTGCCCGACGCCACCGCCTCGGGCGGTCTCGTGGTGCGACCGACGTCCGGCCGCGTCACCGTGGGCATCCCGAGCGCGTTCACCGCCGAAACGGGGGCGGTCTCCCTCGACGGACCCCTGCAGTACGGGGTGGTCCCGCCGCGCTGGACCTTCACGGGCACGGTGGGCCCGTTCGGCGTCTTCCACAGCCACGCCGCCCGGGGCTGGGCCCGGGTCCGGGCCCCGGGGGGTGGACCGGCCCCGGCGGGTGCCTCGGTCACGGCCACCGCACCCGGGCCCTACGGCACCCAGACCATCACCGTCCGCGCCCCCGGGCCCGTCCTCGTCCAGCGGAGCGTGGCCTGGACCACGGGCTGGAAGGCCTCGGTCCAGCGAGTGGGAACAGGGGAGCCCGGGGCGTCCCGACCCCTCACCGTCCAGCGGAACGGCGTCATCCAGCAGGTCGATCTGTCCGGGCCGGGGGAGTACCGGGTGACCTTCCGCTACCGCCCCGCCGCCGCCCTGGTCGGCCTGATGGTCTCGGGGGTGGCCGGGCTCGGCCTCCTCGGCTGGGCGGCCGGGGAGCTGCTCGGCGCCCGGCGACGCCGCCGCCTCACCCGGCGCTGAGCAGCCCGATGGCCGACGCCGCCCGCCGGTAGGTGGCCGACGCCACCTCCCGGGCTTTGTCGGCTCCGGTGGCCAGCAGCGAGGTCACCGCCCCCGGGTCGGCGGCCAGAGCCTCCCGACGCTCCCGGACCGGCGCGAGCAGCTCCACCAGGGACTCGGCCACGTCGCCCTTCAAGTCGCCGTAACGCTCGTAGGCGCCGGCAACCTCGGTCGGCGTGCGGCCGGTGGCCACGGCCAGCAGCTCGATGAGGTTGGACAGGCCCGGCTTGTGGGCCGGGTCGTAGCGGACCTCGCCATCCGTGTCGGTCACCGCCTTTTTGACCTTACGGCGGATCTCGTCGGGACTGTCCAGCATGAGGATGGTGCCGAGGGGGGAGTTGACCGACTTGGACATCTTGTTCCGCGGGTGCTGGAGGTCCATGACCCGCGCCCCGGCGGCGGGGATGGCCGCCTCGGGCACGACCAGCGTGTCCCCGTACCGGTGGTTGAAGCGGATGGCCACCTCACGGGTCAGCTCGAGGTGTTGGCGTTGGTCGTCGCCCACCGGCACGCGCTCGGCGTCGTAGAGCAGGATGTCCGCCGCCTGGAGCACGGGATAGGTGAACAGGCCCACCCGGACGGAGTCCTTGCCGGCACTCTTGTCCTTGAACTGGGTCATCCGGCCCAACTCGCCCATGGTGGCGGTGCACTCGAGCAGCCAGGAGAGCCGGGTGTGCTCGGCCACGTGGCTCTGGACGAACAGGGTGCACCGCTCGGGGTCGAGGCCGGCCGCCACCAGGTCGAGGGCGGTCTCCTCGGTCCGGGAGCGCAGCTCCTCGGGAGCGATGTCGAGGGTCAGGGCGTGCAGGTCCACGATGCAGTAGAAGCAGTCGAAGCGCTCCTGGTCGGCCACCCAATTGCGCAGCGCACCCAGGTAGTTCCCCAGGTGGAGGTCGCCGCTGGGCTGCAGGCCGGACAGAACTCGGGACATGGGGGGTCATCGTAGGTCGCGCCCGGACGGGCCCGGGACGATGCCCGGCCCCGGCCGTCCCACCGCCCGTCGAGATGCACGAAACGGCCCGCTCCAGCCGGTAGGGTCGGTCCGTGACCGCAACCGTCTCCACCCCCGTCTTCGAGGGCCCGGTCGACCTGCTCCTCCAGCTGGTCAACAGCCATCAGGTGGAGCTCTACGACATCCCGTTGGCCGAGGTCGTCGACGCCTTCGTCGCCGAGGTGGCCACCTGGGAGTCGGTCGACCTGCAGACCCTCTCGGAGTTCTTGATGGTGGCCGCCATCCTCATCGAGCTCAAGTCCCGACGCCTGCTGCCCGGTCCCGACGACGTCGACACCGACGAGGAGCTGGTCGGCTGGGAGGAGCGGGACCTGTTGTTGGCCCGGCTGCTCGAGTGCCAGGCCTACGCCGCCGCCGCCGACGGGTTCGCCGTCCTCCTCGAACAGGCGGCCCGGTCGGTGCCCCGGACGGCCGGGCTCGACCTCGACTTCGTGGTCAACGCCCCCGATCTCCTGGAGGGCGTCACCCCCGACCAGCTGGCCGAGGCCTTCCTCCGGGCCACGGCCGAGCGCCCGGTGCCGGTGGTGGACCTCTACCACGTGACGGTGGACACGGTCACCGTGGCCGACACCGTGGCCGCCCTCTCGCGTCGACTGCCCCGGCTGGGCTCGTCCACCTTCCGGGCGCTCACCGGCCACCTGGGCTCGCGCATGGAGATCATCGTGAGCTTCCTGGCCCTCTTGGAGCTGTGCAAGCAAGGACGGGTCTCCCTCGAGCAGGGACACACCTTCGGGGACCTCGAGGTGGCCTGGTTGGGCGCCGACCACGAACCGGTTCCGGTGGGCGCCGGGCTCTACGACGAGTACGAGGGCTGAGCGTGCCCCTCTCGCCCGAGGCCCGGGCCATCGAGGCCGTCCTGATCGTGGCCGTGGAGCCGGTGCCGCCCGGGCTCCTGGCCGAGCTGCTGGAACTACCGGTCGAACAGATCGACCCGCTGTGCGACGAACTGGCCGAGTCGTGCCGCACCGAGGGGCGCGGCTTCGACGTGGTCCGGATCGCCGGGGGGTTCCGCATCCAGACCCACCCGGACATGGCCTCCTACGTGGAGCGCTTCGCCAATGTGGGCGTCTCGTCCCGGCTGTCGGCGGCCGCCCTCGAGACCATGGCCATCGTGGCCTACAAGCAGCCGGTGTCCCGGGCCCAGATCGCCGCCCTGCGGGGCGTCAACGTGGACGGGGTGGTGCGCCTGCTGGAGCACCGTGGCTACATCGCCGCCGTGGGCCGGGCCCCCGGACCGGGCCAGGCCGTCCTCTACGCCACCACCGAGGCGTTCCTCGAGCGGCTCGGACTGGACCGGCTGGACCAGCTGCCCCCGGTCGAGGACCTCCTGCCCGGACCGGAAGCCCTCGCCGACCTGGAGGAGCAGATGCGCCCGGTCGGCGATGCCTGACGGGTCGGACCGGCCCGAACCCACCCTCGCCACCGGAGACCGACTGCAGAAGGTACTGGCCCGCATCGGCGTGGGCTCCCGACGGGTCTGCGAGGAGCTCATCGTGGACGGCCGGGTGACCGTCAACGGCGAGGTGCCCATCCTCGGGCGGCGGGTGGACCCGAGCGTCGACCGGGTGGAGCTCGACGGCGTGCCCTTGCCGGTGCAGCCCGGCCTGGTCCACTACCTGGTCAACAAGCCGGTCGGCGTGGTCAGCACGGCCGAGGACACCCACGGGCGCCCGACCGTGGTCTCCCTCGTCCCCGACGGTGCCCGGGTCTACCCGGTGGGCCGCCTGGACCTCGACTCCGAGGGACTCATCATCGTGACCAACGACGGCGAGCTGACCCACCGGCTCACCCACCCCTCCTTCGGCGTGGCCAAGGAGTACCTGGTCCAGGTGGAGGGCGAGCCCACGCCGGCCGAGGTGCGCCGGCTCCGTGAGGGCGTCGAGTTGGAGGACGGTCCCACCGCCCCGGCCCGGGTGGCCGTCGTGGCCCCCACCTTGTTGCGCATGGTCATCCACGAGGGACGGAACCGGCAGATCCGCCGGATGTGCGAGACGGTCGGCCACCCGGTGGTCCGGTTGGTCCGCACCCGGATCGGCCCGGTGGCCGATCCCTCCCTCGGCCCGGGCTCCTACCGCCCCCTCTCCTTCGATGAGGTCCGCAGCCTGGCGGCGGCGGCCGAGCCGGTGGAGGCGGGGGAGGGGCCGGTGCCACCACCGGCCCCGGGGGACCCGGTTGGGCCTGCCGACCGGCCTGAGTAACATGCCTGGCTGATGTCCCCCTCCGTCCGAGCCGTCCGCGGCGCCACCACCGTCGACGCCGACACCCCCGAGGTCATCGGCGAGCGGGTGGTGGCTCTGCTCCGCCAGATCCTCGACCGCAACGGCCTGGAGGAGGACGACATCATCTCCATCCTGTTCACGGCCACCGAGGACATCGTCTCGACCTTTCCGGCCACGGCGGCCCGCTCCATGGGGCTGGGCGCGGTCCCGTTGATCTGCGCCCGTGAGCTGTCCATCACCGGCTCGGTGCCCCGCTGCATCCGGGTCATGCTGCACGTGACCACCGACCGCACCCGGGACGAGATCCACCACGTCTACCTCGAGGGCGCCCAGGGACTCCGTGACGACCTCCCTGACTGAGGTCGCCCGACCGGCGGACACCCCGGGTGACGTCGGCCTGCGGCTGACCCGGCGGGCCATGATCTACGGCACCGGCCTCATCGGCGGATCGGTTGGCCTGGCCCTTCGGAACCGGGGGTGGCAGGTGAGCGGCGTGGACGAGGCCCCCGGCGTGGCCGCCCGGGCGGTGGCTCTGGGCGCCCTCACCTCCGAAGGTGTCGACCGGGAGGCCGACCTGGTCGTCGTGGCCACGCCGGTGCGGGCCGCCGCCGCGGTCATCTCGGAGGTCCTGACCGGCGAGGGATGGAGGCCCGAGGTCGTGGTCACCGATGTGGGCAGCGTGAAGGGGCCCCTCGTGGCCGCCGTCGACCATCCCCGGTTCGTCGGAGGCCACCCGATGGCCGGCTCGGAGCAGGTCGGCGTGGAGGGGGCCACCGCGGACCTGTTCGTGGGGGCCACCTGGGTCCTGACGCCCACCGCCGCCACCGACCCCGATTCGTTCGCCCTGGTCCGCAACGTCCTGGCCGAGCTGGGGGCCCAGGTGGTGGCCCTCGACCCGGCCCAGCACGACGCTCTGGTGGCCGTCGTGTCCCACGTCCCCCACCTGACGGCGGCCACGCTGATGGTGCTGGCCGCCGGCCTCGGGGAGGAGCACACCGCCCTCTTGCAGCTGGCCGCCGGGGGCTTCCGGGACATGACCCGGATCGCCGCCGGCCAACCCACCATCTGGCCCGACATCTGCGACGACAACGCCGAGGCCATCGTGGCCACGCTCGACCTCCTCATCGAGGCCCTGAGCGCCATGCGCACGCGTGTGGCCGAGCACGACCACGACTCCCTGCTCGAGATCCTCGGACGCGCCGCCGATGCCCGGCGGGTGCTCAGTGACCGGGCCCCCCTCCCCGAGGAGCTGGTCGAGGTGCGCGTGCCCCTGCTCGACCGGACCGGGGCCATCGCCGAGGTCACCGTGCTCGCCGCCGAACTGGGCATCAACATCGTGGACCTGGAGATCGCCCACTCCGTCGACGGCGACCGCGGCGTCCTGGTGATGACGGTGGACACCCTCTCGGCGCCGACGCTGCTCACCACCCTCGCCGAACGGGGCTACCGGGCCTCGGGTTCACCCCCGGGGACGACCCGGTGAGCGCAGCACCCCCCGGGCCACCGGGCGGCGAGGGGCCCGGCGACGTCCAGACCGTCCGGGGGGGCTCGCCGCTGGCCGGCACCATCTCGGTGCCGGGCGACAAGTCGATCTCCCACCGGGCCCTCCTGCTGGCCGCCCTGGCCGAGGGGACCTCGACCATCCACGGGCTGTCCCCGGGCGAGGACGTGGCCCGGACCCTCGCCGCCGTGGCCGCCCTCGGGGCCGAGGTGGGGACCGACGGCGCTTCCATCACCGTGCATGGGGGCCGCTCCCTCCTCCACGCCCCCGCCGCCCCCCTGGATCTGGGCAACTCGGGCACCGGCCTCCGGCTCCTGGCCGGGGTGGTGGCCTCCCTCCCGGGCACCACCACCCTGACCGGGGACGACTCGCTGCGGAACCGGCCCATGGACCGGGTGGCCGAGCCCCTGTCCCTCATGGGGGCGCGGGTCACCGGACAGGGCCTGTCCTGCCTGCCCCCTCTGGCCATCGTCGGCGGCACCCTGGTGGGGATCGAGTACACCCCCCCGATGGCCAGCGCCCAGGTGAAGTCGGCCGTCCTGCTGGCCGGGATCGCCGCCGAGGGCGAGACCGTGGTCCACGAACCGGTGGCCACCCGGGCCCACACCGAGGAGATGCTGGCCGCCGCCGGCGCTGACATCGAGTTCGAACGCATCGGCGGGGGTCGGGTCGTCCGGGTCAGGAGGAGCACCCTGACCGCGGGCACCTACACGGTGCCCGGCGATCCGTCCCAGGCCGCCTTCTGGGTGGTGGCCGGGGCGATCGTCCCCGGCAGCCTGGTCACGGTGTCCGGCATCCAGCTGGGCATCGAGCGCCTGGGGTTCCTCGGCGTCCTGCGGCGTATGGGAGCCACCATCGAGATGGACGAGGCCGGGAACCAGACGGGCTCGGTGACCAGCTACACCTGCGCCCTGCACGGGACGGTGGTCGAGGCCGCCGAGATCCCGTCCCTCGACGAGGTGCCCATCCTGGCCGTGGCGGCGGCCACCGCCGTCGGCACCACCCGGTTCCGAGACATGGGCGAGCTGCGCGTGAAGGAGTCCGACCGCCTGGCCGGGACGGCGGAGCTGGTGCGCGCCTTCGGGGCCGAGGCCACGGTCGAGGGCGACGACCTGGTCGTCGAGGGGTCCGGGGGGCCCCTCCGCCCGGCCCGCATCGACGCCCGTGGTGACCACAGGATGGCCATGGCCGCCGCCGTGGCCGGATCGGCCTGTCCTCTCGGAGCGGGGGAGACCACGATCACCGGGTGGGGGACCGTGGCCACCAGCTACCCCGGCTTCGCCGACGCCCTCGCCCACCTGGCCGCGGGGCACGGGTGACCGGTGACGGCACCGAACGCCGAGCGCTGCCGGTGATCGCCATCGACGGTCCGGCGGGCTCGGGCAAGTCCACGGTGTCGCGCGCCCTGGCCACCCGCCTGGGTGTCGACCGGCTCGACACCGGGGCCATGTACCGGGCCGTGGCGTGGGCCTCCCTCGACCGCGCCATCGACCCCGGCGACCGGGACGCCGTGGCCGACGTGGCCCGGACCATCGAGATCACCGTGGGTGATCGGGTGAGCGTCGACGGGACCGACGTGACCGAGGCCATCCGGGGCCCGCAGGTCAGTGCGGCGGTCTCCGCCGTGGCCGCCAATCCCGAGGTCCGGGCGGTCATGGTCCACCGGCAGCGGGAGTGGGCCACCGAGCACGGCGGTGGGGTCGTCGAGGGCCGTGACATCGGGTCGGTGGTCTTCCCCGCCGCCAACCTCAAGATCTACCTGACGGCGTCGGCCGAGGAGCGGGCCCGACGCCGGCCCGAGGAGGGGGCCGATGCCGTGGCCCGGCGGGACCGGATCGACAGCACGCGCCCGGTCTCACCCCTCGGTGTGGCCGAGGGGGCCCGGGTCATCGACACCACCGACCGCACGGTGGACGACATCGTCGAGGAGGTGGTGGCGTGGCTGTGAGCGGGGGCGACCCGACCGGGCCGGCCGATGACGGCCCCCTCGACCTCGAGGTGCGGGTCGACACCAGCTTCACCCGCATCTACCGGTTCCTCCGCGTCCTGGTCCGTGGGCTCAACCGCATCCTCTTCCGCACCACGGTGGAGGGCGCCGACCAGGTGCCGGCGACCGGCCCGGTGATCATCGCCCCGGTCCACCGCTCCTTCATCGACTTCTTCGTGGCTTCGGAGGTGACCAGGCGCAAGCTCCACTACATGGCCAAGGACAGCCTGTGGAAGAACGGGGCGCTGGCCCGGATCCTCCCGGCGGTGGGGGCGTTTCCGGTGCACCGCCAGTCGGCCGACCGCGAGGCGCTCCGCCGGGCCCAACAGGTCCTCGACGCCGGGGAGGTGCTCATCTTGTTCCCCGAGGGGGAGCGCCGGAGCGGGCCCGTGGTCGAGGCCCTCCACGAGGGTGTGGCCTTCCTCGCCGCCCGGACGGGCGCCACCGTGGTCCCGGTGGGCATCGGCGGCTCGGCCTCGGTCATGCCCAAGGGCAAGAAGCTGCCCCGTCCCCGCCACATCCACCTCGTGGTGGGCACGCCGCTCGACCCTCCGGCCCGTACGGGCGGGGGGCGCGTGTCCCGCAGTACCATCCACCGGTTGACCGAGGAGCTGACGGTCTCGCTCCAGGACCTCTACGACCGCTCGGTGGCCGCCACCGGTCGCTACTGAGGACCGGCGTTCACGGGGACGCCGGGGTGTCCCGTCCGTCTCGCCGGACCCGGTACCAGGTGCTCCCGATGACCCGGCCGTACTGGAGGCCGAAGAAGAGGTTCCCGCCCTTCTTGGACGTCCCCGAGGCCCGCGGGTGCCACACGGTGGGCCGCTCGGTGATCCTCCACCCCCGGCTGGCCGCCGTGATGACTACCTCGGCCGTCTGGTACTGGTCCTCGACCAACAGGGGCACGATGTCGTTCAGGACCTCGATGCGCATGGCGCGGTAGCCGTTGGAGGAGTCGGTGAGTCGCTGCGCGACGATCCGGTTGAGGATCGAGGCGTAGAGGGTCACGCCGGCCCGGCGGAATCGGTCGGTCGTCTGGTCCACGCCGAGGCGCCGTGAGGCGATCACGAAATCGGCGTCGCCGTCGAGCACCGGGCGGATCAGGTCGGCCATCTCCCCGGGGTCGTTCTGGCCGTCGGCGTCCAGGGTGACCACGTAGCGTGCCCCGTGGGCGGCGGCCAGTTCGTAGCCCGCCTTGAGCGCCTGGCCGTGGCCCAGGTTGACGGGGAAGACGCAGGTCAGGACCCCGGCATCGAGACAGACTCGGGCCGTTCCGTCGGCGCCGCCGTCCACCACCACCAGCGTCGTGACCTCGAGCTCTCCGATCAGGGTGGGCATGGCCTTGAGGACGTCGCCGATGTTCTGTTCTTCCTCGTAGGCGGCGATGACCGCCGTCACCGGCCCGAACCTCACCCCGGGGTAACGCGTCTCGAAGTCGTCCCGGGCCTGGTCGCGCGCGTAGCGCACGAGCTCGGCGCTCCGCTTCTTCGCCCGGCTGTCGGGAAGGGTGAGCCAGCGGTGCCTCTGGGTGGGCGCCATCAGATGATCTGGTGGGGGTGGCCGAAGACGGCCCGTACCTTCGGCTCGAAGTGGGCCAGCGACTCGGTGGGGTAATCGGGATCGAAGCTGGTCTGGTCCCACTCGTCGGCGAACGTCTCGGCCAGCCCGTACCACGGCTCGTCGCGGTAACGGTCCCGCATGTCCGGGTCCATGTCGAAATGGGCGTAGTAGTGCCGGCCCTGGAAGTCCTGGTGGGCGAGGATGGCTGCGGTCACCTCGGTACGCACGTAGGGCCGGAGGATCTCGGCGGCGATCCGCGGGTGGTTGGGCACCGAGACCGCCTTGCCGATGTCGTGACAGAGCGAGGCCACCACCAACTCGTCGTCGGCGCCGGCCCGCTCGGCCCGGGTGGCCGTCTGGAGACAGTGGGTGAGTTGGTCCACGGCGAAGCCGTCGACCACGTCGGCCAGGGAGGCCAACATGGCCAGCACGCGGTCGGCCACCCGGCCCTGGTTCTTGATCGTCTCGGTGCCGATGACCGCCCACTCCTCTGCGGTCGACACATCCATGCTGGTGAACGAGGTCGTCATGGTTCCAGTCTCGCGCTGATTCGGGGAGCGGGCACTGCCCCCTCCACCCTTCCGGAAAGGGCGGTCAGCCGGCCATCCGCTCGAGCACGTCGGCGGCCACCGTGGTGCGGTCACCGGCCAGGACCGTGCCCACCGACTCCCCGCCGACACGGTCGCCGCCGGACGTGGCCGGCGGCACCCCGTTCAGCACGGCGAGGGCCGACTCCAGGCCCCGGAGCAGCTCACGGAGCTCGGGCGGGGGAGGGAAGTACTCCTCTTCGACGGTGACCGGGGCGTGGCGGACCCCGTGGACGGGGGCCAGCCGGGCCACCACGGCCTGGACCAGCGCTTCGGGGGCCGAGGCACCGGCGGTGACCCCGACGGTGCCCGACAGGTCGTCGGGAAGCTCGGAGGCGTCGTTCACCCGGATCACCCGGGGGCAGCCGAAGGAGCGGGCCACCTGCTCGAGGGCCACGGTGTTGGAGGAGTTCTCCGACCCGATGACCACGACGGCGTCGGCCTCGCCGGCCAGGGCCTTGAGCGCCGCCTGCCGGTTGGTGGTGGCGAAGCAGAGGTCGCTCCGGTTGGGCATCCACAGGTCGGGGAAGCGCTCCCGGGCCCGGGCCACGATGCCGCCCCACTCGTCGTGGCTGAGGGTGGTCTGGGCCAGGAGGGCCATTCGGGGCTCCTCGTCGCCCGCCGCCGGGACTTCGAGGCGGTCCACGTCCTCCACGCGCTCGAGGAGCCGGACGGACGCCGGGGCCACAGCCATGGTCCCCACCGCCTCTTCGTGGCCGTGGTGGCCCACGTAGAGCACCGTGTACCCCTTGCGGGCCCGGACCCGCAGCTCGTGGTGGACCTTCGTCACCAGCGGGCAGACGGCATCGACCACCACACGGCCCTCGGATCGGGCCGACGAGATCACGTCGGGGGCCGAACCGTGGGCCGAGAGCATGAGGGGGGCCCCGGCGGGCACCTCCCCGACGTCGTCGACGAAGATGACGCCCTGCGCCCGGAACTGGTCGACCACGTGCCGGTTGTGGACGATCTCGTGATAGCAGTAGACCGGGGGCTCGAAGACCCGGACCATCCAGGCCAGGGCCTTGATGGCCTTCTCCACGCCGGCACAGAAGCCCCGGGGTTCGGCCAGGAGCACACGGTCCACGGTCATCCCCCCAGGCTACCGGGGACCCGGGCCGGGGCCTCCCCGGGCCCGGTGACGCCGGGACCGGCGGGGGGACCGGGTAGCCTGAGGGCATGTCGGCGCCCCGAGTGACGACGGCACCCAAGGTCGTCGCCGTCACGGAAGCGTCTCCGGCGGACCAGGCCGGCCTGCGGGCGGGGGACGAACTGCTCTCCCTCAACGGACGGTCGCCCCGGGACGTCATCGAGTACAGCCTGTTGGTCGACGAGCCCGACCTGGACCTCGTGGTGCGCCGTCGCGGCCATGCCGACCCCCTCGACCTGCGGGTGGCCAAGGAGCCCGGGGAGCCCCTCGGGGCCGAGGTGTCCTCGGCCGTCTTCGACCGGGTCCGCACCTGCGACAACCACTGCGAGTTCTGCTTCATCCACCAGCTCCCCAAGGGGATGCGCCGCAGCCTGTCCCTGAAGGACGACGACTACCGCCTGTCCTTCCTCTACGGCAACTTCACCACGCTGACGCGGTTCACCGAGATGGACCTCGAACGGGTGCTGACCGAGCGGCTCAGCCCGCTGTTCGTGTCCATCCACGCCACCGATCCCGATGTGCGGGCCGAGATGCTCCGGAACCGACGGGGAGCGGTGAGTCTGCGATGGCTCACCGCCCTGCTCGACGGGGGCATCGAGGTCCATGGGCAGGTGGTGGTGTGCCCCGGCAAGAACGACGGCGCCATCTTGGAGGACACCCTGGCCGGCGTCCTCGACCGGTATCCCTCCCTGGCCACGGTGGCCTGTGTCCCCCTCGGCGTGAGCCGGTTCTCCCACGAGAGCGCCATGCGGCCCCACACCCGCTCCGAGGCCGCCGCCGTCTGCGACACGGTCGAGCGGTGGCAGGACACGTTCCTCGCCGCCCTCGGCCGCCGGATGGTCTTCGCCGCCGACGAGTACTACCTGATGGCCGAACGGCCCTTTCCGGCGGCCCGGACCTACGAGGGATTCCCCCAGCACGAGAACGGGCTGGGCATGGCCCGGGCCTTCGAGGCCGCCTTCGGCGGGGACGAACACGCCGCCCTCGGCGTGCGCCCGGGCTTCTTCGCCGCCGTGGACGGTGCCCCTGCCTCCGGCTACCGGGCCCCACGGGTGGCCCCGGGCGAGACCGTCGTCGACGGTGACGCGCCCATCGCCATCCTCACCGGGGAGTACGGTGCCCGGGTGCTCGGGCCCCTCGTCGCTTCCCTGGGCCGCGACGACATCCGGCTGCTCCCGGTGGCCAACCGGTTCTTCGGTGGCAACATCGGGGTGTCGGGGCTCCTCACCGGCACCGACCTGATCGATGTGTTGGTCGACCAGCCGGCGGGTCACCGCTACCTCCTGCCCGACGCCTGTCTGTCCGAGGGACGGTTCCTCGACGACCTGGCCCTCGGCGACCTGCCACGGCCCGTCGAGGTCGTGCCCACCGACGGACTCTCCCTGCGCCGGGCCCTGGAATCCGGTGGACCGTCCCACCCCCCGGTCCTCCCCGTTCGCCCCGAACGCATACCGGTCACACTCGGGGCGCCGCGATGACCAGCACGCAGGCCGAGCGGGCCGCCGGCACCAGGGACCGGCCGTTGGTGGTCATCGCCGGGCGCCCCAATGTCGGGAAGTCGACCCTGGTCAACCGCATCGTGGGACGACGGGCCGCCGTGGTCGAGGAGCGACCCGGCGTCACACGGGATCGCAAGGAGCTCGACGCCGAGTGGTGCGGTCGGGCCTTCACCGTGGTCGACACCGGTGGCTGGCTGTCCTCCGACGATCCCCTGGACGCCCAGGTCAGTGCCCAGGCCGAGCGGGCCATTGCCGAGGCCGACGTGGTCCTCTTGGTGGTCGACGTCACCGTGGGGCTGATCGACGAGGACCTCGACGTGGCCCGGGTGCTGAAGCGCTCCGGCCGACCGGTGCGGGTGGTGGTCAACAAGGTGGACTCCTCCCAGCGGGAGGCCGACGCCTGGGACGCCCTGGCCCTCGGGCTCGGGACGCCCTGGCCCATCAGCGCCCTGCACGGGCGGGGGACCGGCGACCTCCTCGACGATGTGATCAGCCTGCTTCCCGATCCCGGGCCCGTTCATGCGTCCGCTCCACAGGCCGGAGAGGTTGTCGAGGGCGCCGATCATCCCGGTGACGGGGTGGAGGTGCCCGACCTGGTCGAATCGGAGGCGACCACCCATGGCATCCCGCGGGTGGCCCTGGTCGGGCGGCCCAACGTCGGCAAGTCGACCCTGTTCAACCGCCTGGTGGGCGACGAGCGCTCGGTGGTGCACGACGCCCCCGGCACCACCCGTGACGCCGTCGACACCGTGGTGGAGACGCCGGAGGGGACGGTCTGCTTCGTGGACACCGCCGGGATGCGGAGGAAGTCCCGCACCGAGCGGGGCACCGAGTACTTCTCGGTGCTGCGGGCCCTCGACGCCCTCGATCGATCCGACATCGCTCTCCTGGTCATCGACGCCACGGCCGGGGTGACCCATCAGGACCAGCGCCTGGCCGAGCGGGTGGGGGCGGCGGGCTGCCCCACCGTGGTCGTGCTCAACAAGTGGGAGCTCATCGCCACCGAGGACCGCAACGACATCCTGGTGGACGTGGGGGACAGGCTGGCCTTCCTCGGGGACGCCCCGGTGCTGCGGGTCAGTGCCCTGTCGGGACTCGGCGTCCACCACATCCTGCCGGCGGTGGCGGCGGCCGAGGAGGCCTACCACTCGAGGATCCCCACCGGCGAGCTCAACCGGGCCCTCAAGTCGATCCAGATGGCCCATCCGCCGGTGGGTGCCAAGATCCAGTACGCCGTGCAGGGGGCCAACGACCCGCCCACCTTCACCCTGTTCACCAACGGGCGCCTGCAGCCCACGTACCTGCGCTACGTGGAGCGGGGGCTGCGGGAGCGCTTCGACCTCGGACCGACACCCATCAAGTTGCGGGTGCGGGCCAAGGGTGCCAACGGGGGTGGGGGCAGGCGGCGATGACCGGGACCGGCGGAGGCTGCTGAGCCGTGCCGTGGTGCGAGGAGTGCGACCAGCGGGTGGAGAGTTCGGACCTGACCGACGAGGGGACGTGCCCGACGTGCGGATCGGTCCCGCTCGAGCACCGTAAGTCGCCCTGGTACTTCAAGTTCATGCTGGTGGCCAGCGTCATCTACCTCGGCTACCGGGCCTTTCAGGGCGTGACCTGGGTGGTCCACCACATCTAGGGCCCCGGTGGCCGGACCCGTGGCCTCCAGGATCGGCGCCACGTCCCTGGTCGAGCACGATGTCCCGGCCGGACCCGTGGGGGAGCCACGGGTCCGGCCGGACTTCCGGTTCCCGCCTTCGCCACCATCGTGCGCCTCCTTCGCCCGCCCGTCTGTCACGTCGGAGACAGTCATCGACCGATGGTTCCCCGGGGTCCCGGCCCGGCCAGGCCTCCACCGGCCGGTGCGCCACCGAATGCCACCGTCTGCGGGGCAACCGGCCCGGGGCAGGCTGGGCTCAAGCTCGGGTCCAAATCTGTCGAGGTGGAGGGGGCCGGGCGTTCTGTGGTCACATCGCCCCGGCTGTCATGGAGGCGATGGAGTCGGCCCGTAGTGCGCGATACGCCAACGGGCCCGGGCCGACTCCTCCCGCCGCCAGCCACCCCGCGTCCCCCGGTGACCGATGCCCGGCAAGCCCAGACCCGCAGAGACCCGCATTGCCGGGCACCTCGGGGGTCAGAACCGTCCGAAGGGACCTCAGGCACGATCGGGTCGTGCGAGTAGGTCGCACCGGTAGCGTCGGGGACCCGAAGGGTACCGAGGAGGTACCGAGGAGGTGGCGATGAGGGTCGTGTTCGTGCACGGAGCATGCGTAGCCGACGGCACATGGTGGTGGCACCGCACGGCCGAGCTCCTGTTGGAGCGAGGGGTCCCGAGCACGGCACCGCTGCTCCCGAGCTGTGGCGAGGGCGGGCGCCCCGGTCGCGGGGGGCCGGGGCTGCCCGAGGATGTCGCCGCCGTCCGCCGGGTGCTGGAGGACGGCGACGAGCCGACCGTCGTCGTCGCCCACAGCTACGGGGGGATGGTCACCGCCGAGGCGGCCGCCGGGGTCGGCTCCGTACGCCATCTGTTCCTGGTGTCCAGCTACCTGCCCGAGGTCGGTCAGAGCCTTTCCGATTTCGGCGACGACACGCCCGCCCCGTTCCTCGACGTCGACCCGGACCTCGGCACCTTTGGTGTCCGCCCGGAGTTCCTGGTGGAGACGTTCCTGCAGGACTGCGACCCCGACATCCAGGCCCAGGCGGCTGACAAGCTGGCGCGGCAGAGCGTCCACGTGACGGCACAGCCGGTAGGGGCGGCTGCCTGGCAGCAGGTGCCGTCGACGTATCTCGTCTGCGCCCAGGACAAGGGCACCCCTGCGGGGCTGCAGCGCGCGTTCGCCCGCAAGGCCGGTGTCGTGGTCGAGCTCGACACGGGCCACCACCCGTTCTTGTCCCAGCCGGCGGCCGTTCGGGACCTACTGCTGAGCCTGTGAGCTCATCGCTTCTGTTACCACCCGGCATATCGTGAACCCGGTGGCGCTACCGAGGAATCCGGTCGCCCACCTCTCGGTACCGGTTGGCGGAGGCCGGTGAGGCCACACCCATGCCCTCGGCTAGTGTTGCTCTGCTGACTCCCCGGGCACACGGCCGAGCTACGTCCCCACTTAGCTTGACACGGTTGGATGCCGGGAGGAGTCAGACGGGCAGTGGCGAGAACGTGGCTTCTGACCTGGATGGCAGTAGACGGGCTGTGGCGCAGCTTGGTTAGCGCGCTTGACTGGGGGTCAAGAGGTCCCGGGTTCAAATCCCGGCAGCCCGACCACCTGTTCTCGACCCCATTGAGTGGACCACTTTTTTGGACAAAGTGAACTACTGGGTGGGTGTCGAGTGTAAATCGTCGAATTTGTTTGGAAGTGAGGCAGCCGAGCGAACGGTGTCGTCGCTTCGAATTGTCCTCGATGGGTTCGGCCGGCAATGGCCAGGGGAGACAACGGTTAGCAGACCCTCGTCGATAACCGCCATCTGACCGTCAGTCAGGGACAGTACGAGGCATACCGCCGTCGCACGTATTGGGGGACTCCAAAAGTCCGATCAGACTCAAAACGTTTTCGACTGCTCGCATTGGCTCTCTGGACGCGGTCGCCGACTCACCTGTCGGCGCGGTCCGGCCCGCCGGTCAACACGAGCCGGCCAAGAAAGCCATCGGTCCGCTCTGTCACATATTGCCGTGGCACGGGGTCATAGTTGTAGCAAGCCCACATCCAAGGAGACCTGAATGGACGCTCGACTCGACTTCTACAGCAATGAGATTGCCGGACAGTTCACCCAGCACATCAATTCAGCCGGAGCAGTGATTGCCGGTTCAACCCTGCCGAAAACGACCCAAGAGCTGGTCAAGATCCGAGCCAGTCAGATCAACGGCTGCGGCGTCTGCCTCGACATGCACACCAAGGATGCCGAACAAGCCGGAGAGAGCTCGGTGCGACTGAACCTCGTCGCCGCGTGGCGGGAGGCGACCGTCTTCACAGAAGCTGAGCGGGCAGCACTCGAGCTCACCGAGCAAGGAACGCGTATCGCCGATGGAGGCGGGGGTGACGACGATGCTTGGGCAAATGCGGCAAGGCATTTCGACGAACTCCAGCTCGGTGCGCTGGTGTGCCTCATCGCCCTGATCAACCTTTACAACCGTCTCAACGTGATCACCCGACAGCCGGCAGGTGACTACACGCCTGGACAGTGGGGCTGAGGGCCAAGGCCCTACTGAGCGTTGTCGCATCGGTGATGGCGGTGAGGTCATTGTGGTGATCCATTCAGCGAGGATGTGTGGGATGGACGAGGAGGACAAGCTGGCAGAGCGTTTCGAGGAGCGGAGGACACACCTTCGTGCAGTGGCCTATCGAATGCTGGGCTCGCTCACCGAGGCCGACGATGCTGTCCAGGATGCCTGGGTTCGAGCCACGCGATCCGAGGCGAAGGGCATCGAGAACTTGGGTGCATGGTTGACGACGATTGTTGCCCGGGTCTGTCTCAACATGCTCCGATCACGCAATGTCCGACGCGAGGAACCCTTGGAGGTGCACCTTCCCGATCCGGTCGTCAGCCGTGTGGGAGAACTTGGACCAGAGGGTGAGGCACTACTAGCCGACTCGGTGGGTCTGGCTCTCCTGGTGGTACTGGATGCTCTGACTCCCGCTGAGCGTCTGGCGTTCGTGCTCCATGACATGTTCGACCTGCCATTCGAGGAGATCGCTCCGATGGTCGATCGTTCTCCTGCTGCAGCCAGGCAACTCGCGAGCAGGGCACGGCGTCGGGTAAGAGGTGCCGCAACCCCAGATGCCGACCTGGCTCGGCAACGCACGGTTGTCGATGCCTTCTTCTTGGCAGCCCGCAGTGGTGACTTTGACGCACTTGTTGCCGTGCTCCATCCGGACGTCGTCTTGCGGGCCGACTTCGGACCAAGTCGTCCCGGTGCCTCCATGATCGTCAGAGGTGCAGCGGCTGTCGCTCGACAAGCGCGGGTCGGTGCAAATCCGGCAGCGGTGCTCCTCCCTGCGGTGATCAACGGTGCCCCCGGCGTCGTCATCACGCTCGGTGGACAGCCGCACGGCGTGATGGCTTTCACCATCGCCAATGACCAGGTTGTCGAGCTTGACATCATCGCCGATCCCGAACGGATTCGCAGAGTGGCATCGGATGTCCTTAATGGCGAGTAGGGCAACGGAGACACTGGCTTGGTGGTCGACCCCGCGCCACAAGTGCCCGTGACGACGACGGACTGGTCGAGGAGTGCGTCAGTGGCGATCTGGAGGCTCGACAGGAGGTGACTCACTTCGATCTCGCCACACTAAGTGGGCATGCCTTCGAGGCGCCGGTCAGACGCAGGGCATATCCGGCATTTCGGCACAGCCGGCCATCGAGCTCTTGGCAAGGTGACCGGGGGGACTGTTGGCGCTTGAGGGTTGGGCCTTGGTGTTTCCCAACCGCCTGCGAGTCGGCAGGTCGACTAGCCGGAGATCGAACTCGACAGGTGGATCATTGTCAAAGTGACTGATCGTCGACTGTCACCTCGGTGCGGTCGGGGTAGAAAGACAACATCCCTCTCACTTCGTCGGCCTGAGCCGTCGGCGTCTCGTAGCTCCACACGATGCCGTCGTGGATCTCTCCGTCGATGTCAACAGACCAATACGACGCCTCACCCTTGAACGGACAGGTGGTGTGGAATGTCGTGGGCCTCAGGAGATCCATCTGCACGTCTTCTGGCGGCAGGTAATAGCGGGAGGGGAGCCCAGTCTCGTCGAGCTTCATGGCCCGGTCGGTGGCGGCGAGTACCCGGCCGCCAAGCCGAACTTCCACATGAGCGGTGATTGGGACGATTGTGATCGTGTGTCCTGGCGTCATGACGGTAAAGGCTACCGGGAGGACCCTGTTCCAGGTCACTCCCACAGCCGGCGTTCAGGGACGGTGGGTCAGATTACTCTCAACACCACGTCTCACACCCGGCGATCAGGGCAGGGCAGAATGGTGGACAGATCCCTGGCCCGCGTTAACAATTGAGCACGTGGACAAGACCTTCAGGGCTACTATCCAGAAGAGTTCCAACAAGGGTGGTTGGACCTACGTTGTCATGGATGGCTCGGCCGAGTACTTCGGGACCAAGGGCCTTGTGAAGGTCCGCGGAACGGTTGACGGCCAGCCCTTTCAAAGCTCGTTCATGGCCCTGGGCGACGGCACGCACAAGCTCCCCATCAAGGCCGAGATTCGGGAGAAGATCGGCAAAGCAGAAGGGGACGAGGTCGTCGTCACGCTGACCGAGCGACTGTCCAAGTAACTCATCACTACCGGTCTGAGCCGTCTCTCTCCCTGCGGTCGGGGAAACCCCGTCAGCCCTCGCTGAGCGGCACAATCTCTGACGGCTGCCACGTCTTGTCGAACCATGGTTGAAGTGGTCCGTAGAGACGGAGCAACGGAAACCATCCCTTACCCGGCACCGTTTGAATCCAGTTCGATTCGTGCGCCGGTGGCGAGGCAGGTCCGAACCAGACGGTGTAGGAGCCATCGTCGTTCGCCGCGACCGTGTCCCCAAGGCTCATCACGCTGGGGTAAGGATTGTCTGTTTGGAGAAGCGATCGAGTTTGGGTGTCGTAGATGTCCACAGCCCAGAAGTTCTTGGCTGGTGGATTCGGCGGAAGGGTCAGGGTATAGCTCTTGCCCCCGTCGAGAACATCCCTATTGCTGTCCACCGCCGTGTACACATAAGCCGAACCAGCCCCGACCTGGGCGTCGGCCATGGCGGGAGTGATGACCGTTGCGAAGTAGTGGAACGCCGTGCGGGCGTCCAGAAGCCGAGCGCCATTGTGGAGGAACTCGTAGCTTCCGCCGAGAAAGGCATTGCACCATGATGACCCCTCGAAGATAGTGGCCTCGGGATCACGGGGCGAGTAAACGAGTGCCCGGCTGATTGCGGCAGCGGTACGGGCAGCTTTGTCGAGAATGGAGCGAAGGCGATCGTCAGGGTCAAAGGGCTTGCCATGCACGATCCCGATCGCCGCCAATTGACCTGCACGCTCCGGGTCGAGTGATGTGGTCGGCTCCTCCTGAATGATGGTGTTCACCTCCTCGTAGAACGAAAAGTCGTTGGCGTGCACCGTGTTGAAGTGTGGCTCGGCGATGTTGATGAACTCCACCTCAGGCGGGTCATCGGCCGCAGCCAGGGGGTAGACCTTCGTCTCTTTCAACGCCGGAACGCCCCCCAAAGCTCTGAAAACCACCCAGTTCGTGAAGGTGAGGGGGCGATAGACGAAGTAGCCGTCGGGCACGTCACCCTCGTAGCCCGGAGGCAGGAATAGGTACTTCCCACCGTCACCTTTGTCAGGCCCGGCAATCCCCATGTCTGCGACGTATCGGAACCAGAAGTCGTCCACCACACAGAGGGAATGCTGGGGTGGCTCGATGACGAAAGGCCCGGTCGCCTTCAGGTCCAAAAACATCGACCCGTAGGTCGTCTCGGTGTTTGGGGTGAGGAAGAAGCTTCCTGAGTTGGCCCGTGGATCGGTGTAACCAACCTGGTTGGTCCCGGTCAGACCGATGCTGCGGAACCCGTTCCGCATCGCAGCGAGCGAGGCCCCCGGAAGGGCGTTGAGGAACACATCGACGCCCCGCAGGAAGTCCAAGGCGTCATAGAGCTTTGTGACCGAGTCGGTGGTGGGGACACCGTCGATCAGGTCAAACGTACCGAGAGGTGTTTCCAACGTCGGTGGCGTGCCGAGAGCCTCCAGAGCCGCCTTCAGAGGATCAGTCTCAGCACTGTGAACCTGTCCATCGCTCATTGACCCGTATCCTCCAGTCAGTCGTACAACTCATCCCTTGCCAAATCCCACGGTAGTGGGGAAGTGACCAGGCGAACGATGGCGAGATATCCACACGCCCGGGCGTCCCCGGTCGGTGGCACTTTGCGTTTTGGGCAAGCACAGGACCTCACCCGGCATTGAGAACAGCCCAGCCTCGGTCAACCCGAAACGGACGCCGCCACAGTATCCGAGCGAGAAAGAGACCGATGTTCAGGACGGTCCCTCTCAGATGGTCATCCCGCATGCCCCGACTGGTGATAGACCGCGGTCCTGGGCAAAATGGCACTCGTACCTGCCGTCTCGGCGGAGAATCGAGGAACCAGCAGGTGAGCATTCGACGAACGATGGCAGTGGTTGGTTTGCTGTGTGCCATTCTTGGAACGTATTCCACCGCAGCTGCCGCGGCCGTTGTTCGACCATCGGGTTCCGAAGGGGTCGCGCTTAACCGCCCTGTACCCTCCTCCATCAGTCAGATCCCCCTCGTCAACCAGAACGGTCAGCCTGTCAATCTGACTTCTTGGAAGGGTAAGACCGTTGTCTTAGTCCCGTTCCTTACCCTCTGCACTGACATCTGTCCTTTGACTACGGGGGACTTCACCGTTGTCCAAAGGTCACTAAACGCTGACCATGTGTCAGCGAAGATTCAGTTGGTGGAACTCTCGGTTGACCCCGGTCGTGACTCTCCGGCCCGCCTCGCCGCCTATGCCAGCTTGACGGGAGCAAGCTGGCAGCTTGTCACCGAGACCCCGACAAACCTTGCCACTATTGCCAAGTTCTTCGGGTTCGAGTACCAGACCGTTCCCCAGGGCAATCCACCAGCCACCGATTGGTGGACGGGGAAGCCACTGACCTACGCCATCAACCACTCCAATGGATACGTCATTATCAGCTCAAAGGGCGTCGAGAGGTTCGCCACGGATGCCACACCCAACTACAAGGGGCCTCTCAATCCCACCATTGAGAAGTTCCTGTCTCCGATCGGCCACCAAAACGAGTACCACCCGGCCACTCACAACTACACCCCGAAGACGATCCTCCAAGCGTTGGCTTGGACCATGCAGCGCCCTCTGCCAGGTCCGAAGTACTGAATTGCTAGACCGCGAAAAGGACGTTGATCTACCCGATTGTGCTATCGATAATGCCCACAGCTGGCGTTCTGGGACATCCTCACGAGTTGTCTGACAAAGTCGTCAAGTCAAGGGATTGCCACCAAGCTGAAGACGAGGGACGTGCCCAAGGTAGTGTCGGGTTCCAACGGAGCGACCCGCGTTGCCGACATCCTGGGCGTACCCCTAGCGGAGCAGGTAGTTCGCCAGTGGCCGCAGATGCGCGAGATCGTGCGCACCAGGCAGTTGGTTGCCGATGTCGAAGGCAACTTTCCCGAACTCACGCTGGAGGTCGGTAGGCGGTTGGACCTCGATGATGTCGTCGTAGTCGAGTGGACATGCAACTACGGAGACGGGCGCTTGTTCCGGAACGTCACCATTGGGGAGTTGGAGGATGGGGAAGTCGTGAGCGTCACCGACTACTGGGGTGAACCCACCGTGACACCTGAGTGGCGCAAGTCGATGACTGATCGGCTCGACATGCCCGGCGATGGCCTCTGGCCGGACAACGAGCACCTCGGCCACTACTAGGGCCCCTGAGGAGGACCTGCGTATCCGGCGATCTGGGGCAGCGGTCTGCTTGCCCGAACGCCGTGAAGATCGATCCAGGGAGACGCTCGGGCCGTGGTCTTACTCGGTGCTGATCTTCTCGAGTCTCTCCAGGCTGGCCGCCATGGATTCAAGGATCGGATTGGTCCCGTTGATCCACGCCCCGCCATCAAGTAGGAGGTCTTCCGGCAAGGGGCCGGGGTCAAAGACCTCGGTGACCACAGTGGCGTTGTCACCATCTGGGGTGAGGATGTAGCCCCAGCGGTAGCCCGCAGGAATGCCAACCTTGGATGGATCATTGTCCTCGGCCCGGGATGGGTCTCCGGGGGCGGGCTCCCAAAAGAGGCGCCGATCTGGCTCAAACTCCACCACATAGTTGAGCATGAGGTAGTCGTCACCGAGGCGATGCATCTTCATGGTGAAGGTGTCGCCCACGTTGGAGATTGGACGGTCGAGGACAGCTCCCCGGAGCATGCCTGAACCGTCGAAATCCACGTGACGTTGTGGATTCGCCAGGATTCTGAAGATGTGGGCGCCCGGTGCTTCGAACCTGCGTGATACTTCGACCGGCTTGCTTGTCTCTGCCATCATTTTGTTCCTTGACTATCCATCGGAGCGGCCCATACCCGGCAGACGATGTTTCCGCACGCCCCAAAGGTGCCGTACTGCCCGGCGTTGGGAGGCACCTACCTACGGAACGATTGTCTTTCCTCCCCATTCCTCGGGAGCCATATCTGTCAACGTCTCAGAGAAGGTCCAATGGTGGCCTTCAAGGTCCACGACCGTGTACTGGCGCTCACCGAAAGGCATATCAGTTGGCTCTGTAAGAATCCGCGCTCCGACTGATCGAGCCCGTTCGCAGTGGGCGCGGCAATCCTCCACCCTCACCAGGACAGAGTGCGTGACCCCATCAGACCGCGGTGGACTGCGGTCCCCATGCGCGTCCCCGACAATGAGTGCGCCATCTCCGAACTGGAGCTGCGAACGATGGTCCTCGCCGATCTGTACACGTTCGGCAAATCCGAATGCATCAGTCAGCCAACGCACCGCCTCCCGAACGTCGGAGTACGTCAATACTGGAATCACGGTTGCGGTCGGTACAGAACGGTTTGTCTTCAATCGAGTCCTCCGTGCTTTGCTATCCAAAGTACCTCCTACTCGCCCAAGAGTCTGTGCCAGGTCGGCTGGCTGACGCGGAGCGACAGCCCCACTCCCGGCGTTGTGGGATCGTCGAGGAGTACCAGCTCTACCTAGAAGTCGGTCCTTCGGGGCTTGGGTGCGCGGCCAGAGGCGAGCGGTCACCGACGAGCCATAAGTGGCCGAAGGGATCGATAAATCCACCTTGCCGGTGCACTCCCCACGGCACTTGGTGGTCGCGAATCTCGTCAATGGAGCCGTCCGCTCCTGCCGCTACTGCTTGCTCAATGAATCGGTCGGGGTCGTCGACGAATACTTCTACACGCATCGTCCTGCTTCCAAGTGATTTCG
This sequence comes from uncultured Acidimicrobiaceae bacterium, assembly GCA_963738545.1. Lineage (GTDB taxonomy): Bacteria > Actinomycetota > Acidimicrobiia > Acidimicrobiales > RAAP-2 > Bog-756. The sequence goes on along the minus strand of CAVTXA010000009.1, from coordinate 647,908 downwards.
GGGTACTCCAGCCGTTGTTCTCAGGCTCACCGAGAAAGAACGGGGCCCCTTCAATCATCAGACCGACCACGCCACCCAAGTTCCACAACTCGGTCGCCCCCACTGCCTCGGCATACCAGCGAGCCGCTGCGGAAGCATTCGAAACAGCGAGATCACAGAGATCACTGGGCTCTGACTTTCGCATGCCACACCAATTGTTTATCAGGATCCAAGTTCCCCAGAGCGCAGGTCAGCCACTGTCGATAACCGCCGTCAACCCGGCGGTCGGGGACATGGATCCACTACCAGGGGCCGAGGATCAGGGTGGTTTTGGCTGGCTCCGACGGGCAGGGTCAACAGGACTCATGATCCCAACTGGGGTTCCATCAGGGTCCTGAACCACGGCATAGCGTGCCCCCCAGAAGGCGTCGTATGGCGCCTGCTCGCCCATGTATCCGGCCTCCGTCAAGTCTCGATAGATGTCGTCCACGTCTTCCCGAGAGGAAACCTTAAAGCCCAGTACACCCATGCGAGGTCTGCTCGACCAGCCGCTGTCCCAGACACGGGCAAACCCGGCACTATCGAAGTCAAGGTCGATGTTTCCAGGCATCTCCGCCGACCGGTGATGTGACGCCCACTCCGGGTCAGTCTCCGGGATCGTCAATCCCAAACGACGATAGAAAGCGACCGTCGCAGACATGTCAGAGACGACCAAGTTGAATTGGGTGAAGACCGGTTTGTCAGCCATCGCACCTCCTCGGCGATTCCACTCGACGAGACTGACAATAGGTGGGTTGCGAGCCCAATGCCGTGTGGCCTGGACCATCCCAAGTGCCCTTCGGGGGCACGGCCCGACTACTTCGATTTGACCCCTCCCATCATCAACGAGCCACATGCTTTGGGTGCCCTACCAGGAGTCGTTGCCCGGTCACAAATCCCACCAAGAGGATATGCACATCGGGTCATCTGGATTACTCAGAGGGGAGAGTCATCCCACCCCGATCGAGAAGGTGCCTGTTGAAGGGGCGCTACAGCAGTGATTCAAGCCTTGCTGCGATCTCTCGATAGCGGTTTACGGGAATCAGATGGACCCCAGCAAACGCCCCTGACTCGAAGATGGCCTTAATGTGATCGCAAGCAATATCGACCCCCGACCTACGGTCTCGGTCGAGCTGGTCGATGATCGCATCCGGGACCGCCAGCTGAGGAACATCCACCGAGAGCTTGCGAGCCATCGAAGGACTCGGGAGCACCATGACACCTGCATAGATCGGGCCGTCGAACGTGATCGACGAACGCCACTGGAGCAATGCATCGGTCGAATACGTGACTTGGGCCAGGAGGAAGTCAGCCTCCTGCTTCCAGCTTGGAACAGGTTGAAGGCCGGTCACTGCGCCAAGCCGGAGCGAGCTGATCATCATCTCTGTGCGCTCGGCGAAAGCTCGAGCCTCGGCAATCATCGATCTGACGGTGAGGTCGTCCGAACGTGCGCCGGACTCGGGGCGATCTCCATAGACGAACAGGAACTCGTCGACCCCATAGGCGGCTGCTGTCAGCAGATCCCTCTGGAAGCCGAGGACGTTCCGGTCACGAGCATTGATGCAGGCGATCGATCGACCCCCCATCAACCGCACCTCATGCGCTACGGCAATGCTCGATACGGTCGCACGTCCGATGTGGTTATCAGGTATCAAAAAGGCGGTCGCCACCTCACTCAGCGCCCCGATCTGGTGACGCACATGCATCACGTCAGGCCGGGTGGCAGGTTCGACCTCGCAGATAATCTCGAACTCCCGCTTGCTCATCTGTCAACGATACGCCGGGACATCGGAGGGTGCGACACTCTGGATAGGCGAGACGGTCAGCGGTCCTTGGGCCGGGAGCTTCTGACGGTGAGGAGAACCCACAGGGTTGCAACCACGGCAAGCGTAATGAGCACCGCCAAACCATTGCTTCCGGATATTGCGCTGATCATGGTCACCTCGCTCGGTAAACCCTACTCCTCAGCCTCGCCGAGTGACCCTAATCTCTGGTTGGTCGGTGGTTGTCGCTCGGCATCCCATCCTTCTGCAACTCCCGATCGGTCGCTCACCCACAAGTTCCTTCACTGACAAAGCCGTAGCCACGGTTCGCCTCGGTGTACGTCCGATGCCAAGCCGCGCCCACCGGTAGGCGTTCTTCTGCAATCAGTCCATGATCGCCCGGCCTCGGCCATCTCATGAGATACATCGAGTAGCGCGGATCGGCGAGCACCTGTTTAGCGGTTGGCGTTGGTTTTTCGGGGCGCCAGCTAGTGGACTCGCCGAGAATCGACGCAAGAGAGGTGAGGTCGTTCGGTGCTGCCGAGCGATATTGCATGTCCTTCATGTTCAGCAGTTCAGCAGGCAGTGCGTCGTGGTATGGCCACGCCACCGTACGGGAGTGCCCACACCTGGCGGGTCCGGACTGTCGGATAGCGCCGAATGAGCGTCATGCCCTGGCACGACTTGGATACCCGTCTTGTCGAACTCACCACCGTTCACTGAACATGGAGGTCCAACGTCGAGAGCCATAACAGCACTACGGCTGATGACACCGGCTCGCCTTAGAAACCTGATTGGCGTCCACGTCAGCATCGGGATGCAAGTCAGGAAGCCGCATCCTCCCTACGTCGTTGTCGTGAGACGGAGGGAGGGTGGACCCCGTCGAGCCGTTAACTGGCGTGAGTCTCGGCGGATTCCTGGCACAGATCGATGACCGGGTGCTGGCGGAGGAAGCGGATGGCGTAGCCGAGCACCCGCCCAGGATGAGGAAGCCGCCTACGAGCGTGAGCGAGAGAGCGGTTTTCCCTATCCGATGAGAGAGGTTACGTCCAGCTCCCCCCATCGACTCGGAACTGGGCACCACGACCTCTGGCATACGACATCTATACCTCAATCCACCTTGATGGCGGAGGGTGTCCCAGATCTCCTGGTCGGTTGCGCACCTGCAGCCTGACCTGTCGTTGGCAGGTTGGGTTGGGTACTGTCTACCTTCGTCAGTCGTAAAGCAAGCGGTACCGATCTTCGCGGTTCGAAACCTCAGGTTTCGCTCGATCACTTCCCACAGCTCGAATTCACTGTGCGCGAGTACGAGGTAAATGGCTAGGGCTTCCCTGACCGGGACGGCATCGGGTTCAGAGGCGTCGTCCTTGGACCGGAACTTCGATCGGCGCAGGGCGTGCGGCCTACCTTTGGCTCGATGGCTGGGAGGCGTTCGTCGGGAGTGGCTGACCGCTGGAGCCGAGGTTCACCTGCCCGAGGACACCGAATGGGGCCAGGACGAGGTCCAGTGGGTGATCCCGACGGCAATGTCTTGCGGTTGGTTGGGCGGACGGGTGTCCGGTTGCCTCCGAGAGTTACCATGGCCGGGGGACCGTCGGGATGTGCCGGCCGGCAAGATGCGGCCCTCTTGGCTATCGGGAATACCACCGTCCGCCAGCACCCCAGCCCAACAGCACCGAGTAGGAGCACTTTCCCTGCGGACCGAAGATCAACTGCCTGGTGGGCGATAGGTCGCCCTCTTGACGGCAGCCACTGATGCGTCGACCTCCGCAGCCGTAAGCAGCGCCACGGTGCGCACCGTGGCCCCACCTCCGATGTTCACGGCCAGCGCCCCGGCGGCAGCCGTAGTGTTGTTCGGGAGGTCGATCACGACATAGGCGTCCGTATCGCCCAAGGCGAAGTAGAACGACTCGACCGTACCGCCGAGACTCTCGACGAGTGCAGTGGCAGCAGCCACGCGAGCGGTTCCGGCCTCGGCTCCGAGTCCCTTGACACCGTCGAGGTGTAGTTGACTTCAACCAGATACTTCGGCATTACGCCCCCTTCAGCGAATGGAATCCCGATGGCAGTCGCACCGTCCCGGGAACGCTCGGGAGTGTCCCATGACGCTGGTTTGTAAGCGGTCATCGAAGCCAGCACCACCGGGGAATCGAATCTGAGTGCAGGCGGACGTGTCCGGTCCTTCCCTACCAGGCCGGAAGGGGTTCAATGGTCACACCGCCTCCTCGTGAGCCAGACTCTGGTCATGTGGTTCATGGTCTGGATCGGCCTGCTCGTGGTTGCTGTCGTGTGGATCACCCTCTTCGTCACGGCACGGCTGCTCCCTCCCGGTCGAGCCCGAGAAGTGGTGGCTTTCGCACCTAACTGTGTAATCCTGATTCGACGGCTTCATCAGGACCATCGCTTGCCCCTTCGTGGTCGTCTGGCTCTTGGTGCTGCTCTGGCCTACCTGATCTCACCCGTTCAGGTCATTCCGAACATCATCCCGGTCATAGGTCAGATGGACGACATCCTGGTACTCACGGCCGCGCTCCGCTATACGTGCCGGCACCTTCCCCGCCCCGATGTCGAATCCGCATGGCCGGGGGATCCCCGCTATCTCGATCGGCTCCTGGGTGCTGGACCGGCTCCAACGAGCGTCACCACGTCAGGAATCGGGAACGGCTTCGAGAGAGCCGAGGATCACCTCTAGGGAGAGGGGTTGCATCTCGGAGAGGCTCCTGCCGGATGTATGGGACAGTCAGCGGATGGGAGCTGGCCATGGAACCGCTCAATCTCTCCAGACTCAAAGTACAGGAGCTGTCCACCTGAGCACCACCCACACGTGTTCACGACGAGGGACGGGTGTTCCCACAACGAGGAGGCGCGAGGGGGTCGGCCAACCGCGCCTAACAGCGACCTCGGTGGCACTCGGGCGCGGGCAAGGCAAGGTCGATCAATCTCCAGCAACCGGCTCATCGAACAACAGCATCTCGTCCTCGTCGGGAGGTTGAAACATCGTTGCCCAATTAGCAAAGTGATCCGCGGTCATCGGTGAGGCCGTCCACTCGCCCGACACATTGCGATAGTCAGCTCGTCTGATGAGCTCGTCCAGCGGCGCATCGAGGTAATGCAGTTCGACCCCAACACCGAGCGCCCGGGCTCCGAGCCGTTTCTCATCCCGTTCGGCTCGCGCCCAGTGGCCCCACTCCAAGATCACGCTCTGACCTTGGGTGAGTAGGTCCTGGGTAAGCGTCCACAACTGCCGCTCGAGCCGGACTCGAAACTCGTCGTCCCACACATCGTGACCCAGTTGGACCGTCCACTGATCCTTGTTCAACCGGAGGGCGGGAATCTTGGGGGCGAGCTGGCGAGCGAGTGTGGTCTTGCCCGAGGCGGGAAGCCCACAGATCAGCACGAGCCGCGTCGAGGCCTCCGCCATACACAATTTCTAACACGAGTCCACGTGGTCGGAGTCCAGAGAGTTGCGACCCTCGCATCCACGGCGACCGACGATCGGCTCTGCCGTTTGCCCACCGCAACGCGTCGGCCGGGAAGGCCCGTACTACCAGCCACGGAGATCGACCGTCCACCGGTCGACGATCTCGTCGTCGTCGGCGAGCCACGCCGCCTCGTGGTAGGCCATCGTGGGATCGATGTGAGCCGGGAGCACGCCGACGCGGTCTCCTACCTTGGGCAGGGGGGCGCCTTCGGCCGGGACGAAGACAACATGTTCGTCCGAGCAGTACAGCACGGGAGACCCGTCGACCATGGACGGATTGCCGTGGTCCATGCCCAGAGCCTTCAGGCCGCAGTCGGCGACAGCCCACCCGTCGCCGTTGACCGAGATGACGGTGGCCAGGATGGTCAAGGCAGTGGCGAAGGGCAGCCCGAGCTCGGCGTAGGCCGTATCCATCAGTGCATAGGAGCCAGCCTGGATCTCGTTGGCCACGGTGTTGAGGTCCCAGCTGCCCGTGCCCCCTCCCGAACAGATCGGGCCGCCGACCACCGAGTGAGCGGCGGCCAGGATGCCCATGCTCTCGGTAACCCGCCCCGTTCTCTCGGCCCGTTCCGTGATGCCGACGGCGTGCCCCTCGTAGCCCATCACCCCTCGTACCTCGAGGCCTGACCGACGCGCCCGCTCGGCCAGTCGACCAGCGTTCTCGGGCGAACACCCGCAACGAGGAAGGCCGACGTTGACGTCGATGAGCACCTCACGGACGCCGCCGGAGACGGCGGCATCGATGGTGGCGTCCGAGTCCACGGCGACGGTGACCCGTACCCCCGCCTCCACGAGGAGTCCGAGCCGACTCGCCTCGACCACCTCATTGGCCAGGAGTAGATCGTCCCCGAGGCCGGCCGCGGCCATGCCCTCGACCTCCCGGATGGTGGCACAGGTGAAACCGCGGTGTCCCAGCTCGTGCTGCCATCGGGCCAACTCGGTGCACTTGTGCGCTTTGACGTGGGGGCGTAGCCGGTTGCCGGGCAGGTGGGACGCCATCGTGCGGAGGTTGCCCTCGAGGAGACCGGCGTCAATGACGAGCGCCGGAGTCTGGAGTTCGTCGAGGCGTCGGGGAGTGGCCACGTAGCCGTCCTTTTGATGAGGGTCGGGAAGATCTATGCCGGGTCGACCGGCGGACCGGGTGCCCACGAGCCGTCCTCAGTCGGGCCCGAGTACGTCCACCATGGTGTCAATGGGCACGGGTCGCTTCAGCCAACGCTCCGGCGTGTCCTCGATGAAGGCCAGCATCTCGGCTCGTCCTAGGAACGGGTGCTCGACCCGCGTCACCACCAGCTCTGTCCCTCCGACACGCACGCGGTGGCCCAGAGGCACCTCGTCGGCTCGGATCGTCGACCATCCGGTGGCCATTCGGTCGAGGTTCTCGAGTGATCGTTCCAGCATCCAGACGGGAACGACGGGGAAGGACACCGCGGAGCGCATTTCCTTGGCGATGTTGGTCCAGTCGCAATAGTTGGTCACGTCCGTCTCATGGTCACCAGCCAGGTCGAGCTGCCAACCGTAGACATGTCCGAACGGGGGATGGTCCCCGAACCCGACGGTCCACTCGACGAGGTGCTCGTCGACGAAGGCCGTCACCGTGTTCCGCACCTGGTACTTCTTCAGGTCCGGGATGTCCCCGAGCGGCTCCCGGTCCATGTCCATGTCGAATGTCTGCCCGACGGTCGTCAAGGGCGCAGCGTCGGGCGCGGCCACCAGCATCCCGGATCCGTCGATGGCCACCTGACCCGCTGGATCGGACACGATTCGGAACAGCTCGCCGGCAGAAGCAGCGATCCGGAGGGTGGCGGACACACGATCGGTAGACACAGGACCTCCTCGGCCGACGGGATGCCTGGGGGAGGCTACCTCCCAGCCTCGGGGAATGGGCCACCCCTCGGTTGGACCATCCGGCGCGGCGGCAGCCGGTGTGATCAGATGAACGCCGGACCGCCGCGAGGCGCCGATCGCGACTGGGGGAACGCTGTGCCGGAGATGTCGGGCATCAACCACGTTGCTCTCACCGTTACCGACCTCGACCGCAGCCGGTCTTGGTACGAAGCGGTGTTCGCCATGACCCCCCTCATGGAGGACACGCATCCCGACGGGACCGGGTACTTCGTACTGCTCGCCAACGCCACACTCTCGGTGCTGGTGGGCCTGCATACGCACCCGGCCAACGAGGGTGAGCCCTTCGCCGAATCGCGCACCGGACTCGACCATGTCGGCTTCACCGTATCCAGCCACGCCGAACTCGAGGCGTGGGAGGCGAGGCTGACCGAACTAGGGGTGGCCCATGCGCCGGTCAACGACCAGGCCGGCTACTCCGTCGTGGTGTTCCGCGATCCCGACAACACCCAGCTCGAATTCGTCTGCACACCTTGAGCGGCCCCCGGTGCGGTGAGACCCCGGCCTTCTGGCCGTCGGGACCACTAGATTCGTTCGATCATCTGTGTCTCACACCCCCAGGCCGTGACCGAGCCCTGGTCTGCCCCGTCGGAACCCGCCAGGGGAGCGGTGGGGGCCGGCGGGCGCCCTGACCCGCCCGGGCCATGAAGCGGAAGATCAGGGACATCCTGCCCTTCGGGGGCAAGTCCCGCGTTCTGCGCTACTCCGGCACCGGCTCCGAGCTCGGCGGGGGCACCGACGCCGACGCCTGGGCCCTCCAGGACCAGGACGACATCCACCGGGCGCTCGGTCGCATCGCCGCCAACTGGTCGCTCATCGAGATCGCTTCGGGTCTCGTACTGATGAGCCTGGTGGGCAGCCGCGACGAGACCCTCGCCCGGGCCGTGGTGGCCGGCCAGCGGGTCGAGAACATCTGGGAGACGGTGGCGGCACTGCTCGGCTCCTACGGCGAGGACGCCGAGGAGGAATTGGCCGCCTTCCAGGCGTGGCGGAGGACGGCCAACAAGTGCCGTCGCCGGCGCAACGAGGCCATCCACAGCGCCTGGTCGCTCACGTCGGAGCGGGGTGGACCGGCCGCCTGGGACGTGATGAGCCAAAAGGCCAAGCGCGGGGCTCGCGCCGACCTGTTTCCCGGCGGTGTCAACGAGTTGGCCGACCTGGCCCTCGACATCGCCGCCTGTGAAGCGCGGTTGACCCGCATCCACGCTGACATCCTCGTCCTGATGGACCACCGGGACGGCGAGGACGGACAGGACGACGACACCGACCGCCCCTGAGGCGGTCGACTGCTCAGTCCTTCGGCAGTCGGGCCACCATCTGGCGGACCCGCTCCCGGCTCACACCCAGTCGTCCGGCGATGGCATCGAGGGACAGCCCGTAGCGTCGGGCCTCGTCGATGGCCCTGGCCCGCTTACGAGCCTGCCGGGACCGCTTGGCCTCGGCGTCACGCATGGCGGTGTTGGCCGCCACCACCCGGTCGAGGGCCTTCCACGCCTTGGCGTTGACCGGGCGGGGTTCGAAGGGCATCGATCCTCCTCCTTCCAGTACAAGGGTTCTCTAGCGGTGCTGGTTACCGCATCCGTTCCCTTGCTCTAGCGCCATTTGCGACTCGGGACAACCGAGTCACGCCAAATACCACGGAGCCGATCGGTGACAATGCGCACAGCGAGAGAAACCCTGTTAGCGCCAGCAAAAGGGTGACGCGTGGAGGGGACGGGGTTACCTTGTCGACGAGGGCAGTGATTTCCGGTCAGGGGCCTATGTCACCAACCGCCGCAACCGATCGATCCATACCGGACGGTGTACTCGCCGCACCAACCGTTCCCGTTCGCGGACAGCGCCGGGGGACCAGCGCCACGCAGCGGTGCACCCGGCCGGCCGCCTCCAACGTCTCGGGGAGATCGGGAGGATCGGGTTCCGGTGGGCCCGGCACCACCCAGTCCGGACACCACCAATGCATCAGGAAGGGACCGCTGTGAAACGTCTCGTGGTTGCCATCGCCTCGGTCATGACGCTGATCGCCTTCAGCATCACGTTGGGGGGAGCGGCCTGGAGCGCGGCGAACACGCCGACGACCGCCGTCATCACCTTTGACGACGCCGCCCACGTGGTGACACTCCAGATCCCCACGCCGGCCTGTCCGGTGTCCCAGCCGACCTGCCAGTGGAAGTTCTTTCTCAACGAACCGAAGCTCTCCGTCGACGTGGCCACCGTGTACGGCACCTCGGGGACGCTCAGTCTGGCCTATCCACCCAACTTCTGCGGGGTGATCCAAGCGGATGCCTACGTGGGACCCCCGTGGGTGGCCAAGCGCGGCTTCCAGCACACCATCGAGGACTGCGAACCCCCAACCACCACCACGACGATACCGACCACCACCACGACCACCGAGCCGCCCACCACCACGCTCCCTCCCGTCCCTCCGCCGGTCTCGGGTCCGACGGTGGAGCCGCCGGCGCCCCCTCCGCCCCCCGCTCCCACCGTGGTACCCGTGGCGGCTCCGGTGACGCCGGCACCCTTGACCCAGCTGCCGTTCACCGGGAGGGACATCAAGCCGTTCCTCATCGCCGGTGTGGCCCTCGTGGCCCTGGGTGTGGCCCTCATGACCCCGGGGGGGTACTGGCGGCGGACGTCCCGACGGTGGACGTCGGTCGTCCCGGTACGCAGCCGACGGTCCTCGCCGCCGGGATGGCGACAGGCCTCGTTGGTCATGCGACTCCGGGCCACCGCCTCGGTGGTGGGCTGTTCGTCCTTCGGTCCCTGAGTCTCCGCGGTCCGGCGGGTCGAGCCGCCGTCCTCAGGCGGGGCGGAGGGTGATCAGCTCTCGGACGTTGTCGTTCAGGATCGCCTTGCGGTCCTCGGGCCCGAAGTTTTTCAGTTCCATTACGTAGTCCCGGGGCTCGGGCAGCGCCTCGATGTGGGGCCAGTCCGAGCCGAAGAGGACTCGGTCCGTGCCCATGCACTCGGCCACCTGGTACACGTCGTCCTCCCAGAACGGGTTGATCCACACGTGTTGACGCAGCGTCTCTACCGGGTCGTGCTTCCAGTACCCGGGCATCTTGTTGGCGGTGGACCGGATCTTCTTCAGGACCTCGGGGAGGTACTCGGCCCCGTTCTCGACCGAGGCGATACGCAGGTTGGGGAAGCGCTCGAAGTGGTTCTCGAAGATGAGGGTGAGCAGGTAGTCCCGGATGGCCTGCTCGATGGCGAAGGACTTGATCGAGGGCTTCCACCCTCCCGAGAAGGTGGCGGCGAATCCGTCGACGGCATACCCGTTGGATCCGATGCCACTGTCGGCGGCGTGGACCACCACGGCGATCCCGGACTGGTTGGCCAGATCCCAGAAGGCGTCGAACATGGGGTCGAAAGGGTTGCGGCGACCGAGGGCGGTGGTGGGGGCCGCCGGTCGCATGACGATGGTGCGGGCCCCCTGGTCGAGCGCCCAGGCGAGCTCCTCGGCGGCCCAGGCCGGATCGGCCAGGGTCAGGTACGGGGCGGCAAAGATGCGCTCGTCGTAGTTGAACGACCAGTCCTCGGCCATCCAGCGGTTGAAGGCCCGGAAGAGGTGGCAGACGGCCACGGGGTCGTGGGCCAGCGGCTCCTCGTAGATCATTCCGAGCGTGGGGAACAGGAGACATCCGGCCAGCTCCTGGGCGTCGAGTGCTTCCAGGCGCGCCTCGGGCTGCCGGTAGGCCGGACGAATCGGCTCTCGGCGGGAGAGGAACTCCATGGGGTTGCGATGGTCGGGGTTGCCCCGGAAGTAGTCGTACATGGCGCCGGGAAAGGCCACCGGGTCGAAGGTCGGATTGGTGACGGCATGACTGACCTGACCTCCGATCACGTGGTAGCGGCGCCCGTTGATCTCGCACCACTGGATGACCCGGGAGCCGAGGGCGGGGTCGAGGTGCCGGGTGAAGGCGTCCAGTGCCTCGTAATAGTGGTTGTCTGCGTCGAAGACCGGGTGGTCGACCTCGTCGAGTTCAGGCATGGTCCGTCTCCTCATGTGCGCGGGCACCGACATCCTACGAGGCCACGCCCATTGGGGGTGGTGGGCGGGCGACAGAGGACTATTTGATCTTGCCCAGGCGCCAGTGCTGGAGGGGCGAGTTGCTGAGGGCCGCAGGCGATGACGTGTACGCCTGCACCAACCAGTACGAACCGTGAGTGGGTGCACCGGTGAACACTGGGGGACGGAGGATCACCACAGCTGAGGCATGGGGTCCGAGGACCACCGGTCGTCGGTCGCGGGCGTGCCAGAACCCGGTGGGATGGGAGCTGCCGATCGAGACCATGAAGTGCGGCTCGAGGGTCCCGTCCGTGGTGTTGTGCACCTCCACGGTAACGGAGTCCAACAGGGTGGCAGCGTTGGTCGAGTAGAACGACCTCACCTGGATCTGCAGCGGGGGAGCGCTGAAGGCCAGCACGGCCACCACGACGGCGGCAGCGGCCGGCACCAGCGCCGCCAGGGCGAACGGCATGCGTAGGCGTCCCGCAGCTCGGGCATGGGCCGGCCGGCTCACCGCGGCCACCGAGACGGCAGCGACCACGGCGGCCGGGAAGAGGTCCACCAGATAGGTGAGCAGGCTCCGGGCGCCGACGAAGAACGTCAGCGGCAACAGCAGCATCCAGATCCGCTTCATGGTCGGATACCAGACCACCAGGGCGGCGAGCAGGGACACGAAGACGAGGACACTGACCACGGTCAACAGGGGCAGTGACACCCCGCGGACCACCCCGTGGAGCGCCAGGGTGACGAGGCCCTGCCCATCGGCGACCAGGGGCTGGTCGAGGGGCAGCACGCTGCCGCGAGCCCAGGCTGTCGGCTGCCAGATGATGAACGGTAGGTTCACGATCCCGAACACGCCGGCCACGATGGCCAGGTAACCGCCCACGATGCGCAGGGGAGGTCGTCCCGAGGCCCGGGCCTCGAGGTAGAGCCCGATGGCGAGGAAGGGCACACAGAACCACGGGGTCTGTTTGATGGAACAGGCCAGGCCGAGGGCCACCGGTCCGACCCATCGGGCCAGTCCCGCCCCACGGCCGGTGCAGAAGCGATCCCACCTCCACACCGCCAGCACCAAGAAGGGGAGGAAGACGGCGTCGGTGCCACCGGAGCCGAACACGTCCGCATAGAGCGGAACCGCCACCAACAGGGGTCCGACCCACCGCAGCGACGCGGGGAGGAGCACGAAGATCAGCACCCCGGTAATCAGCCAGGCGATCAGATCCATCCAGTCGGCGATCTGATGGTGGAAGCCGAGGAGCAGGGCCGGAACCTCCATCAGGAACGAGCCGGCGGGATAGGACACCGAGGTGATGTGACCGCCCGTCGCCGTGTACGTCCAGTAGTCCACCGGGGTCTGGAGGAGATTCGACGCCGAGGCCAACGAGCTGGCGTACGGATCCGACCCGTGGACGAACAGACGGGCCGCCACCTGGTTGAAGGCCCCGGAATCGGTGCTGTAGTACTGCCGCACGTGGATCCAGACACCCTCACGACCGAGGGTGCCAGCCAGGGCACCGACCAGGGCGGCCACCTGGAGGACCGGTCCCCGCGGGTCGCTCACCAGCCAGGTCGCCACCCCTCCGGCGATGCCGAAGAAGACGAGGAGGGGAGACAGATACCCGCTGGGCGGCCAGGAGGACCACGTTCCCCAGAACGAGAGGCCGCCGACCACCACTCCGAGCCAGACCAGGCTCCAGGCACATCGCTCGAGGACGGCCGTCGTACCCGTGGCGCCGAGCGCCCCCACCCATCGGTGCCTTGCCTGCTCCGAAGGCGGAGGCGTCCCGGGACGGGTGATCACCTCAGCAGCTGCCTGGCCTTCCGTGTGGGGTGCTGGCCGGATCGTCATCACTCCCGTCTGGATGCCACTCGTGGCCGAGGCCTGTTCGGCGGCCGGGCCCGTGGCCGGGGGCCGCTGCGCATCCTCCCGCCGCCGGCGGTCCGCCGGTTCGATGGTAGGCGGCTGCGCCTGCGGGTCGGCGGCCGGGGCCTCGACGGGATCGGCGGGCCCCCGGCCTACGGGAAGATCCGCCACGAGGACACCTCGAATGCGGTGAAGGCGATGAGCAGGACCGTGGACACCGCAGCCACGGCCACATACGCCCGGCCCTTCAGCCACGTGCCCACGGCCACGATCAGCGGGAAGGCCAGAAAGACGAAGCGGGGACGGAGCCCGATGGGTGCCGAGATCATGCCGAGGACGGCGGCCGACAGCCCGTAGAGCAGCATGGGAGTGGGCATGGACGACCGGATGGCCACCACGGCGGCCACCACCACCAGGACGGTACAGACGAAGAGGAGGTTGTCCGTCATGTTGGTGGCGATGGGGTCGCGCACGAAGATCGTGACGGTATGGACGGCGTACACGAGTGAGGGATAGCTCTTCCACCCTCCGCGCTCGGTCAGCCGCCACGCATTGAGCGTGGCCGTGTGCTGCCAGATCCACACCTGGTAGCCGACGAATCCGAGCGGGGCCAGGATCGGCGCCACGAGGGCCCGCCAGTTCCGGTGGTCGGCCAGCTCCCGATAGGCGCACCACAGGCAGCTGACCTCGAAGGCCAGCGCCACCGGTGTGGTGGCACTGGCCAGCAGACCGAGCAGGCCGGCCAGCAGCCAGCGCCGCTGCAGCAGGGCCAGGATCCCGAAGGCCAGGAACGTGAGGGCGAAGCCCTCCGAGTACACCATGCTCAGCACGAAGGATCCCGGGAACAACGCCACGAGCAGCGTGGCCCGGTCGGCTGAGGGTCCGTCGTCGTAGTGGCGCACCAAAGCCCACACCCCGATCATGGCGGTCATCCCCGAGACCGAGGTGAGGATGATGCCCGCAGCGAGAGGGGTGACCAAGGGCAGATCGGCGAGCCAGCGGATGGCCAGCGGGAAGAGGGGGAAGAAGGCGATGGTGCTGCCGGCCACATGGCCGGACTCGTAGGCGAGGTGTCTCGGCCACCCCTCGACGGCCGCCCGCAGAAACCACCGGCTGTCCCACCGGTCGACCTCGCCGAGAATGCTCTTGTGGGTGATCACCTGCGACGCGGCCAGCGTGGCCCAGGTGACGGCCCGGGAGATGAGGTAGATGACCACAGGTCGGAGCACCCATCGACTCCACGGCTGGGGCGGAGGGCCACCCTCCGCCCCGGTGGGGGCACGACGAGATGACTTCGCCTCCGATGCGGTCCGGTCGACCGACGGGGCCCGACCCAGCGAGGGCAGCGCCACCTCGGCCATGGCCGTCACCTCGGAACCGCCGGTGGGATCAGGCATGCCCGGCCACCACCGATCGCCAGCGTGCTCCTCGGACCAGCCATGCCACCAACGCGACCGTGCCCAGCGAGACCACGATGTACCAGTCGCCGAGGAGCAGGGGATGACCGCTCGGACCGACGGCGAGCATGGCCAGGGCCGCCACCGCCGCCAGCCCCCTCGACCGCTGGGCGGTGGTGGCGGCCAGGAGGACAACCCCCCAGGTCAAGTACCAGGGCCAGACGGTCGGGCTACCCACCACGATCAGGATGAGGGCCAGCCCGAGGGAGCGCACCACCTCGTGCCGACGCAGCGTGACCAACAACCAGACAACGGCGACGACGGTGGCCACGACCACCACGTCCTGAGTGACGGTGACCACGGCCGAGCGGGCCACCGGGATGCCCAGCGGATGCAGCACCGAGAAGATCAGCACCCCGAGGGACACCGACGGGGTGGACAGCACCCTCAGCTCGGTGGGTATGTGGAGTGCGGTGGGCCCGAGCCACGTCCAGCCGTAGCCGGCCAGCAGGGTGACCGCCACCGGCACCACCACCAGCACGGCAGTGGCCTCACCGAGCACCCGCCACCGCCTGGAGCCGGACAACCGTCCCATCTGGTCGACGGCGAGGAACACCACCCCGGCGGCGGCAGGGAGCTTGACCGTGGCGGCCAGGGCACAGAGGATCAAACCGGGCACCAGGCGTCCAGTGACCCCGAGGGTCACCCCGGCCACCAGGAGCCCGACCATCAGCGCGTCGTTGTGGCCGGAGGCCACGAAACCGAACAGGGCCAGGGGACTGAGCGCCCCGAGCCACAGCGCCATTCCCGGGTCGGTGCCGAGGTGGCGGGCCAGTCGGGGGAGCGAGACCATGATCAGGACCACGCCGATCAGCTCGAGCGCCCGGAACGCCGTCACCTGGGCCGACAACGAGGCACCGGCGACCGACGACACCACTTTGCCGGACGCCACGAAGAGGGGTCCGTAGGGGGACGTGGTGTGCCGCCACACGCTGGCGATGCCCGACAGCAGGGGACCGTGGCCGAGCGCCGAAGGGGACACGGTGTAGGGGTTGAGCCCGTGGTGGGCCAGCAGACCCTGGCCCACGTAGCTGAACAGGTCCCGGCTGAACAGGGGTGGTCCGAGCAGGAGCGGGAGCCCCCAGACAGCCAGGACCATCCAGGCCCGCCCGACGGTCAGCTGGCCGGCACGGGCCAGGCGACCCAGTCCCAGCCAGGCACCCACGAGAAGGGCCACCGACACATAGAAGATCACCGAGTCGACGGGACCGCCACCGGCGGGGAGCGAGAACCACCAGGGGCCCAGATGGGGATCGGCGACCGCCCCGATGCGGGTGCCCGAGAGCACCATCCCGACCGCCCCGAAACCGCCGAGCACCAGCCATCCGATCAGCGAGTGGGATACCTCGGTGGCCGGCTCGCTGATGCTCTGGGCTCCGTGCACGGCGGCGGGCGCTCCCACGTATCTCCTCCCCGTCGAGCCTCCTGGCCCAGGTCACCGGCGGACACTGTCGCCCAAACGTTAGCCCGGGGGATCGTCATCGAACTGTCACGGAGCAGCCCCGGACCCCTCACCGGCCGCCCGGGCCCCCCTAAAGGGGACGAGACGCCGCCTCTGGCCGCCGTGGTGGGCGTGCCATAGGGTCGGATCATGGCCATCTACCAGCTCGGGGACCAGGTCCCCGTCATCCATCCCGAGGCGTACATCCATCCCGATGCAGTCCTGATCGGTGATGTCACCATCGGTGCCGAGTCGACTGTGTGGCCTCAGGCCGTCCTGCGTGGCGACTACGGCACGATCACCGTAGGGGCCCGGACCTCCGTCCAGGACGGGACGGTGGTCCACGCCGGGCCGGGCTTCCCCACAGTGGTCGGTGACGGGTGTGTCATCGGACATCTGGCCCACCTGGAGGGATGCCTCCTCGAGGACGACTGTCTGGTCGGCTCCGGCTCGGTCGTGCTCCATCACGCCGTGATCGGGACCGGGGCCACCGTCGGGGCCAATGCCGTCGTGCCCAACAACATGGAGGTACCCCCGGGTGCCCTGGCTCTCGGGGTGCCGGCCACGCTCCGCCCGGATCGGTCGGACCGAGCGATGATCCGGCTGTCGGCAGGGGAGTACGTGGCCAACGGACACCGGTACCGCCGTCACCTGGTGCGCCTCGATTAACCAGAGCCCCGGGCGGCACCACCCGCCTCGGTCCGGTTCCCCGGAGCGCCCATCCCTCCCGGGTCGGGCCGCCGGCGCCAGAATCAGGGGATGAAGGGAACGCTGACCTCCGGAGGAACCACGGTGGAGGCCACCCGTCCGGCCATCGAGCAGCACCTGACCGCCGGTGAGTTCTTCTGGCTCGACCTCGACGGGGTGGACAAGGAGGCCCACGACTTCCTCCTGGAGGTGGTCCACATCCACCATCTGGCCGTCGACGACATGCAGCACTTCGGTCAACGCCCCAAGATCGAGGATTACGAAGGCTTTACCTACATGGTGGTCCATGGCGCGTCGGCCGACGCCATGTCGACCGATGAGGTGCACTTCGTCTTCGCCGAGCACTTCCTCGTGACCGTGCACCGAGGTCCGTGTGGGGCCATGGGAACGGTCCAGCAGCGCATCGGCCATCGACGACCGTCGGACGTGGAATCGCCCCAGTTGGCGCTGATCTATCTGATCATCGACCAGCTGGTGGACAGCTTCTTCCCCATGCTGGACAAGTTCGACGGACAGATCGACGAGCTGGAGGACGCCATCCTGGTCCAGCCGACCGATGCCCAGCTGGGCACCCTCTTCACCATGAAGCGGTCGTTGATCGTCATCCGGAAGGTGATCACACCGCAGCGCGACATGTTCGCCAGCGTGACCTCAGGGGTGGTCGAACTGCCCGGGGTGTCCTCCGACGGCCTTCGCTACATGCGGGACATCTATGACCACCTCATCCGGATGAGCGATCTCGTCGACGGCTACCGGGATCTCCTCAGCGGGGTCATGGACACCCATCTCTCGACCGTCTCCAATCGCCTGAATGTGGTCATGAAGCAGCTGACCATCATCGCCACGGTGTTTCTTCCCCTCAGCTTCCTCACCGGCTTCTTCGGCCAGAACTTCTCCTTTCTGGTGGCCCACATCACCGGACGGGTTCCCTTCTACGTGTTCGCCATCGGGCTGGAGCTCGTCTCGGCCGCGGGTCTGTTGTATCTCTTCCGGAAGCGGGGATGGCTCGGCGGCCCTACCAACTAGGCGGACCTACCGACGAATCGTCACCGGTCGCGTGGGGCAAGCGAAGGCCGACCGCTTCCGGCGGCCATCGCGGCCGTCACCGACCGGAAGGACAGCACCGATAGCACCGAGGCGCAGGAGAGGATCGACGCCACGCCGAGGAAGCTACCCACCGATGCCACCGACACAGCCGAGCCGATCGAACCGATCGAGGCGAAGGATCCGACCGACCCGATCGAGAGGACCGATCCCTTCGAGTTGATGCTGAGGAAGGAGTCGGTCGAGTTGATCGACCAGCGGGACGGAAGGCGGGACGGTTCCATGGCCCCAGTCTGCCTGGACCGACGTCTGCCCGCGCCGACGGTGTGGCGCGCCTACTTGGTCACGACGGCGTTGCCGGCGGCATCCACGACGTACCAGCGACCCCCGGCGTTGGTCAGGGCCTGTCCAGTGGCCGTGCCCGGTGTGCGATCAGGGGGCCACAGATACAGCGGCCACCCGTTGTAGGTGATCTGGGTGGTGCCGTCGGTACGGGGAGCCGTCCCGAGCAGGCCGGGCTCGATGCCCGGGCCGGCCACCGGCCGCGACACCCCATGGGGGACGACGAGCGGCGGCCACTGGATGGCACAGATGCCGTAGCACCGCGAGGGTCGTCCCTGTCTGTCGGTCTGGAACAGATAGAGGGCGATGCCCTGGCCGTCGACGAGGACCGGCCCCAAGCCGCTGATGTTCTGGAGCTTGACCTCGTAAGTCGGCCCGTGTTCCAACGGGGCATGGGTCCCGGCGTAGGGGGTGGTGATCGCCGTGCCCGAACTGGTGCAGCCAGCGCACACGGCGATCACCACCGCCAGCGCCGCCCACGCGAAGGCCGCGGGTCGACGGCCGCTCCGCACCGACCCGGGTGTCACCGGGCGGGCGGTCACGACGAGGCGCCCGACTCTCTGAAGGTGACCACCGCTGGCGCCGGATAGGGTCCCACACCCGGACGCCAGCCGGCCGCCAACTTCTGGTCGGCCACACCGTCCTCGGCCCAGATGTGGCAGGAGTCCCGCGCCCAGGGGCTCCCGGCTCCGGACAGCAGATCGGCCTGGTGGCCGAGCGCCACCGCCCGGGCCCGACGGGAGGTGACCGCCTGGACCACCACCGGTCCGAGGGAGCGGGCGAGCTGTTCGAGGTGGGTACACCCGCGCGGTCCTCCGAAGCGGCTCTGGACGGCACGCGTGTAGCCACGGGTCACCGAAAGCCCGGCCAACGTAGCGAAGGAGTCGGTGATGCCAGGGCATTCGACATGAGGGAACGTGTGCATGACCGCCGAGGCCTCGGTGATGGTCATGGTGTCGACTCTGACCGTCACCCTCAGCTCCATGTCGTGCACGGTCTGCACGGCAGTACCGTCCTCCGCCCACGGTCTCGAATCGCGCAGCACGCCGATCACCACCAGGGTGTCCCCACCGTCGAACGCCTCGAACTCGACGGAGCGGCGGTGGAGGGGGACCGGGTCGGGCGTCACGGCGTCGTCGGTCGTCATGCCGGAGGGGGGAGCGGCACGATGTCGTAGGACCAGAGCTCGCTGTGAGCCCCGACCGGTCGGGCCTCCTCTGTTGCCGAGCCAGCACCCGAGCGCTCCGCCTCGGAACGGTGGCCGTGGGCGAAGGCTGGAGACGCCACCCAGGCGTTGAACGAGGCCTCGTCGCGCCAACGGGTCAGCACCAGCCACACCTCCCGGTCGTCGTTGGGCTGGAGGAGCTCGAAGCCCTCGAAACCGTCGGCGCCGTCGACGGCTCCGGACCGCTTGGCGAACCGCCGGGCCAGTTCGTCGCCGGAGCCTTCGCGCACGGTGATGGCATTGATCTTGATCACGGTCATGGACCGATCATGGCCCGCCGGGCCGCCATGTCCAAATCACCGGTTCCGCTGGCGCCCCGGGGGCGTTCCCCGATGGTCACACCCACGTAATTACGGCGGTGTGATACCGTAGAACCGCAGGTTGACCGTGAGGTTTGGGTTTACGGTCAAGCTCTGATCGAGGTGGAGGAGTGGCTGTGACCGACAACAACGCTGTTGAGCGCGCTGGCGATAGGGGAACCGCTCGGGGAGGCCCGCCCCTGGCGTCGGTGCCCGCCGGCGCCGAGCGGCCCGAGGACGGCTTCCGCGGCGCACAGGTCTGCTCTCTGGTGGGTATCACGTACCGGCAGCTCGACTACTGGGCTCGCACAGGCCTGCTCCGTCCGTCCATCACCGACGCCACCGGTAGCGGGAGCCAGCGACGCTACTCCTACGGTGACGTCCTGGAGCTCAAGGTGATCAAGCGACTGCTCGACGCCGGGCTCAAGTTGCAGCAGGCCCGGCAGGCCGTCGAGTGCCTGCGTGGCGACCTCGGAGCCGACCTGGCGTCCTCGCAACTGGTGCTCGTCGGGAGCCGTTCGGTGCTGGCCCAGTCCGACGGCGAAGTTGTGGACCTGCTCGCCGGTGGCCAGGGGGTGTTCAACATCCTGCCGCTCTCGGGCGTGGTCTCCGAACTCGAGGCAGCCATCGTCGAAATCGCCCAGACCGCGCCGGTGCCACGTCCCGCCGGCCATCCCGCCGCCGACTACCTGGCCTCCGCCGAGGCGGCCGAGCGTTGACCGAGGGCACTCCTCGCAACGACAGCAACCCCTTCGCATCCGGGAGGCGTTTCGCCCACGAGTCCGAGCAGCGCTTCGCCCGGATCCTCGACTTCTACGGTGTCCTGTGGGAGTACGAGCCCGTCGAGTTCGCTCTGGAATGGGACCCGAGCGGTCGACCCACAGCCGGGTTCCGGCCCGATTTCTGGCTCCCCGAGCCCGGGCTGTTCGTGGAGCTGACCACGCTCAACCAGCGACTGGTGACCAAGAAGAACAGCAAGGTCCGACGCCTCGGGCTGCTCTACCCTGACATCCGGGTCACCGTGCTCTACCAGCGTGACACCCTGGCCCTGCTGGCCAAGTACGGGCTGGCCGGCGACGCGCAGGTGCCGTCGGTGCTGTCCCGCATCGCCTGATCCGCCGCGCCGGTATCCTTTCGACGTGGGCGACACTCCTGAAGGTCCCGTGCCCTCCGTCGATCCCGGGAGCGGGGGAGCGCTCCGGCACACCGCATTGATCGAGGCCCACCGCCGGCTCGGGGCCAAGCTGGTGGAGTTCGGTGGGTGGGAGATGCCCCTCTCGTATACCGAAGGAACCATCGCCGAGCACCGGGCGTGCCGCGAGGACTCGGTCGTCTTCGACGTGAGCCATCTGGGCACCGTGCGCGTGGAAGGTCCCGACGCCTTCGACCGGCTCCAGTCAGCCCTGTCCAACGATTTGCGTCGGGTGGCCCCGGGGAGGGCCCAGTACACCCACCTCCTGGACGACACAGACGGATCCGTGGTCGATGACATCATCGTGTGGTGGCTGGCCGAGGGCACGTTCGACGTCATGCCCAACGCCTCCAACACCGACCGGGTGGTGGGAGCCATCGGCGGCGAAGACACCACGGCCGAACGCTGCATCCTGGCCGTGCAGGGCCCGCACGCCCGCACCCGCCTGGCCGCCGTGGCCCCGCGAGCCGCCGAGGTGCCCCGGTTCGCCCTGACCCCGTTCGTCTGGGAAGGCGTGCCCTGCCTGGCCGCCGGAACGGGGTACACCGGCGAGGACGGCGTGGAGCTGGCGGTACCGGCCGACGCCGCCGATGCCTTGTGGTCCGCGCTGTTGGGCACCGGTATCCGGCCGGCCGGCCTCGGGGCCCGGGACACTCTCCGCCTCGAGGCCGCCCTGCCTCTCCACGGGCACGAGCTCGGCCCCGGCATCACCCCGCTCCAGGCCGGACTGGGCTGGGTGGTCGGGTGGGACAAGGGGCAGTTCCGCGGCCGCGATGCCCTCCTGGCGGAGCGGGAGCGCGGCGTGAGCCGGCGACTGGTGGGGCTGTCCACCGAGGGGCGCCAGCCCCCTCGTGAGGGGGGGACGGTGACCGGCCACGACCGACCGGTCGGCGCCGTGACCAGCGGGAACTTCTCACCCATGCTGGGCCACGGGATCGCATTGGCCTTCCTTGATCACGACGGGGAGCCCGACAGCACCGCCGAGCTAGCCATCGTGCAACGCGGACGGGTCCTGCCCGCCCGCGTGGTCAAGACGCCGTTCGTCACCGCGGGGGAGTGGGCCTCGTCCCGATGACGTGGGGTCGATCCCCGCATTGGGTCCCGGCCCCATCCGTCCACTAGACACGAGAGCACCGAACGTTCGAGGAGCAGCCTCATGGGCACCTACATTCCCCATACCGAAGACGAAGTGGCGAGCATGCTGGCGTTCCTCGGCCTCGGCTCGGTCGACGAGCTGTTCGCCGTGGTGCCCGAGGCCCTCAGGCTGCAGCGCGGACTGGAGCTCGAGGCCGGCGTGGGCGAGCCCGATGTGCTGGCCCATATGGAGGCGCTGGCCGACGGCAACCGGGCCCGTTCCGACCGGTTGGTGTGCTTCGCCGGGGGAGGGGCCTACGACCACGAGATCCCCTCGGTGACCCGGGCCCTGGCCGGTCGGTCGGAGTTCGTGACGTCGTACACCCCCTACCAGCCCGAGGTGGCCCAGGGCGTGCTGCAGGCCGTGTTCGAGTACCAGACCATGGTGGCCCGCCTGGCCGGTCTCCCGGTGGCCAACGCGTCCCTCTACGACGGGGGAAGCGCCGCGGTGGAGGCCGTCAACCTCGGGGTGGCGGCCTCGGGCCGGGCCTCGGTCTGGCTATCTGCCGGCATCCACCCCCACTGGCGCCAGATGCTGGCCACGGCCTCTGCGGGTACCGGCCACCGGATCCGCACGGTGCCCCTGGTCGACGGCGTCACCGCCTGGCCCGAGGACGATCCCGCCGGCGATGACCCACCCGGCGTGGTGGTCGTCGGGTATCCCAACTACCTGGGGTGCATCGAGGACCTGGCCGAGGCCCGTTCCCTCTGCGACCGGACCGGGGCGCTCCTGGTGGTCGGCGTGGACCCGGTGGCGGCCGGGCTGCTCAAGTCGGCGGGGGAGTGGGGCGCCGACGTCGTGGTCGGCGAAGGCCAGGTGTTCGGGACCACCCTGGGATTCGGTGGACCCTACCTGGGGCTGTTCGCCTGCGCCGACGCCCATGTGCGTCGACTCCCAGGGCGGTTGGTGGGGGAGACCGTCGACGTCGAGGGACGACCGGCCTACGTGACCACCCTCCGCGCCCGTGAACAGGACATCCGACGGGAGAAGGCCACGTCGAACGTGTGCACCAACCAGACGCTGATGGCGGTCACCGCGGCCATCCAGTTGGGGTGGCTGGGCACCTCCGGTCTGGCCGAGTTGGCCCGCCGCTGCGCCCAGGCCACGCACTATCTACAGCGTTCCCTGCTGGCCCTGGACCGGGTCCAGCCGTTTGCCACGGCGCCGGTGGTTCGGGAGTTCGCCGTGCGGCTGCCGGTCCCTGCCTCCGTGGTGGTCGAACGGATGGCCGATGCCGGATTCCTGGCCGGCATCCCCCTGGACGGGGCGTTCGATGACGGCGAGGACGGCCTGCTCATCTCGGTGACCGAACGGCGGACGCGGGACGAGATCGACGCCTACGTCACCGCCCTGGGCAAGGCGGTGGCGTGATGGCCGGTCCCGTGAACGGACCCGGGGCCGGCGCTCCTGGGGGCCAGGCCACCAGCGCCCCGCTGCTGGGCCGGGAGTCCGAGCCCACCTTGTTCGAGCTGTCCCATCCGGGCCGGAGCGGATGGTCCTTCCGCACCACCGGTGTCCCCGAGATGACGGTCGAAGAGCTCATCCCCGACGCCCACCGGCGGGAGGCGCCCGTACCCCTGGCCGAAGTATCCGAGCGCGACCTGGTGGCCCACTTCACCCGCCTCTCGCACCGGCAGTTCTCCGTGGACCTCGGCGCCTATCCACTCGGCTCGTGCACCATGAAGTACAACCCCAAGATGTGCGACACCGTGGCCGGCCTGCCCGGGCTGGCCGGGGTCCATCCGGCGGCCCCGGCCTCACTCAGCCAGGGTTGGTTGGCGCTGCTGGTGGAGTTGGAGGACGCCCTGTGCGAGATCACCGGCATGGCGGCGGCCACCCTGCAGCCAGCCGCCGGCGCCGCCGGGGAGCTGACCGGTTTGTTGCTCATGCGGGCCTGGCACGAGGCCCAGGGGTCGCCACGGTCCAAGGTGATCATTCCCGACTCGGCCCACGGCACCAACCCGGCCTCGGTAACCCTCGGGGGCTACGAGGTGGTCACGGTACCCAGCGACGAACGGGGGTGCGTGGACATGGCCGCCCTGGCCACGGTCCTGGACGAGGACGTCGCCGGCATCATGCTCACCAATCCCAACACCCTCGGCCTGTTCGAGGAGGACATCGCCGCCATCGCCGCCGCCGTCCACGAGGTGGGTGGGCTCCTGTACTACGACGGCGCCAACCTCAACGCCATCCTGGGGGTCGTGCGACCCGGGGACATGGGCTTCGACATCGTCCACATGAACCTGCACAAGACCTTCGCCACGCCGCACGGCGGGGGCGGGCCAGGGGCCGGCCCGGTGGCCGTCTCGGAGCGCCTCGTGCCCTTCCTGCCCGGACCCCGGCCGGTCCGGGTGGCCTCCGACGATCAGGCCCCCGTCTACGCCTGGGCCACCCCGGAGCAGTCCATCGGTCGGATGCACACCTGGCACGGCAACGCGCTGGTGCTGGCCAGGGCATTGGCCTACATCCTGGCCAATGGAGGAGACGGGCTACGAGCGATCGCCGAGACCGCCGTGCTCAACGCCAACTGGATCCGCCAGCGCCTGACCGGCACCTACGACGTTCCCTTCGACCGCCCATGCATGCACGAGGTGGTGCTGTCGGTGCGGACCATCAAACAGGCCCACGGGGTGCGTGCCCTCGACGTGGCCAAGCGCCTCTTGGAGGAGGGCTTTCACTCGCCGACCGTCTACTTCCCGCTCATCGTGGACGAGGCCCTCATGATCGAGCCGACCGAGACCGAGAGCCCCCAGACCCTCGAGGCCCTGGCTGAAGCGCTCGAACGCATCGCCTACGAAGCAGCCACCGAGCCCGAGGGGACGATGGCCGAGTACCCCCGTCACACGCCCGTCCGACGGGTGGACGAGGCTCGGGCCGCCCGGACGCTCATCCCTACGTTCGACGCCCGCCGCTGAGGTTCGGAGCTTCTCGTGGACGGAATCTTCACCACCCGCTTCGTCGGCCCCTACCTGCGCTTCCACAAGTACATCTACGAAAAGTCCGACGGTCGGGTGGGCAAGCACAGCAACCGGGTGCCCGCACTCCTGCTCACCACCACCGGTCGGAAGTCCGGACTGTCCCGGACCAACGGGCTCACCTACTGCCGGGACCGAGGTGACCTGATCGTGGTGGCCTCCAACGGGGGGAGCGACCGGCCACCGGCCTGGCTGCTCAACCTCGAAGCCTCCCCCGACGTCACCGTCCGGGTCGGCCGCTCGGTGATGCGGGCCCGGGCACGGGTAGCCGACGCTGACGAACAGGCACAGCTGTGGCCCCTGGTGAACCGGACCAACCGGGGCATGTCCCGCCTCTTCCACCCGGGCGTCACCGGCCGCTACGACGTCTACCAGCGGCACACGACGAGGAGGATCCCCGTGGTGATCATCACGTCCCGAACGCACCACGGCCTGAGCCGCAGATCCAGCTACCGTCAGTCGAGCAGGTCGGGCTGCTCCCTCACGATGCGGTCGAACAGCGGCTGGAAGCTGAACCACCCGGCCAGGTGGGAGCCGACCTGGGTGGCCGTCGTCCGGGCCATCTCGGGGTCGATGAGGACCGGCGTCCCCGCCGAGGAGGCCAGAAGCTGCGCCTGGCAGGACCGCTCCATGGTGATGAACCACCAGGCGGCCTCGTCGACCGTGTGGCCCACGGTCAGCAGACCGTGATTGCGCAGGATGGCCGCCTTGTTACCGGCCAGCGTGTGGGCGATCCGCTTTCCCTCCTCGAGATCGAGCACCACACCGGTGTAGTCATCGAACACCGCATGATCCTCGTAGAAGGCGCACACATCCTGGGTGATGGGATCGAGCAGCTTGGCCAGGGCCGACCACGATTTGCCGTAGATGGAGTGTGAGTGGGCGGCGGCAACCACATCGGGGCGGGCCGCATGGATCTGGGAGTGGATCACGAATGCCGCCGTGTTCACCGGCTTGTCCCCCTCGACCACCTCGCCCTGGTGGTTCACCAGGATGAGATCCGAGGCGCGGATCTGGCCGAAGTGCATGGCGAAGGGGTTCACCCAGAAATGGTCGAGCCGCTCGGGATCACGGGCGGTGATGTGACCGGCCACCCCCTCGTCGAACCCGAACTTGGAGAAGAGACGGAAGGCGGCGGCCAGGCGCTGCTTGCGGTAGGTCCGATCCTCCTCGGGCGAGTCGAACACCCCACCTGCTGGATACTTCACAATGTCGGTCACCACTACCTCCTCGGTCGGTGGTGC
This sequence comes from uncultured Acidimicrobiaceae bacterium, assembly GCA_963738545.1. Lineage (GTDB taxonomy): Bacteria > Actinomycetota > Acidimicrobiia > Acidimicrobiales > RAAP-2 > Bog-756. Next base: position 621,809 of record CAVTXA010000009.1, on the reverse strand, counting down.
GCCGCCCCCCGGTGCGACCGGCGACGCCCTCTCATCCTATGCCGACCGTCCCCTCACGACGCGTGTGGCCCGCAGGTACCAACGGCGTCGCACCCTAGCCACTCTCCGGCCGGCCAGTCGCCAGGGGAGGAGCGACCGGGCCATCGTCCCGACCCTCGTTCACCACCGGGGCGCGACGGATGATCATCGCAGAGGTTTGGACCATGCGGTCAGTTGACGGCCGACTTGTCCCTTCGCCGTTCCACGGCGCACGCGGACTCAGCGACCCGCGCATCGGTCATCGGGAACCCCGATCGCCATCGAGAGCCACTTCGAGGGGGAGTGGTTCTCGGACCCCGCGTCCCGGATCCTCCACCCGCACTTCTATGTTACTTGACATAATATACATTATCGGCGGTGTAGCTAGGAGCTCGGAGAGGGGTTCCCAGGCAAGCGCCTACTGCCGGACCGGCTCCACAACCATCCCCACCAGGTCTTTTGCCGCCTCATAGAGGTGGTCGAACGCCTCCCGGTACGCCGTGGGCCCGGTCTTCTCGGCTAAATCGGACTCCACGTCCTCGAGCGCCGCCTCCAACAGATAGAGACGGTCGTGCACCCGACGCAGATCATCCTCGGCGACGATGACCTGGCCGGCGGGAATCTGCAGCGAGTCGGCCCGCCGCCGGGCTTCGTACGCCCGTTGCCGGTGTGCGGCGCTGCAGAACCGACGAGGACGACCCGCTCCCGGGAATTGGGGCAACGGACGGTGGCACCAGCCGCACCTGGGTGTATCGGGTGATTTCGTCACGGTGACGATATTAGGGGGACCGAGAGGTCACCTCAGGGATCGGGTCGGCCCGTCCCACCCGGTCCGACCGGACCGATGCGGATTCTCAGAGCCGCTCGAGCTCGACGACGGGGATGACCCGGTCGGTCTTCTCCTGGTACTCGGCGAACCCCGGATACTGGGCGGCGTGGTCCGCATAGATCCGGTCCCGCTCCGGTCCGGTGATCACGGTGGCTCGGGCGGTGAAGCGCTCCACCCCCACCTCGACCGTCACGTCGGGATGGGCTTTCAAGTTGTAGTACCAGTCCGGATTGGTGGGCGCACCGGCCTTGGATGCGAATACGAACATGCGTTCGTCCTCGGGCCGGTACATCATCGGGCTGACGCGTGGTTGTCCGGACTTGGCCCCGGTGGTCGTGAGGAGGAGCAGAGGCGCTCCTTCGAAGTTGCCTCCGACCACGCCGCCGTTGGCCCGGAACTCCTCGATGATCTGAGCGTTGAAATCGTTCATGTCAGCCACTGTCTTTTGAACCTCCCTTGGACGCCACCGAGCTGTGTCGGCGCCCGCGCCAACGGTTGGAGCGTCGCGCGGATCCTTTCGGCCATCCTAGGCCCGCCGATCGACTCGACCGGCGGAATGAAAGGTGGCTCAGCCCAGGCGGTCCAGCGGTATTCTCGGTGCGGAGAGACCCCATGGACTACGAACCCGACGAGTTGAACTTCGACGATCTCTACGATGGCGACGCCTTCTTCCGGACCTGCGGTCGGTGTGGGGCTCGGACGTCCCCTCGGTGGTCGGAGTCGGCCTGCCTCGAGGAAGCCCGACGCTACGGTTGGCGTCGGGTGGCTGCCTCGGACCGGCCCGGCGCCCGGCGGTTGGACCTGTGCGGCGCCTGTGCCGCTGACGCCGGATTCGGGCCACCCATGGCTCAATGGGGATAGCGGAACGCCCGCCCGGCGATGTCGACTACTCCCGCTACGGCGAGGGCTACGCCGTTCGCCGCCAGACCGACCCCCGGATCGCCGCACTGATCCTGTCGGCCCTGGGGCCGGCCCGCACCGTACTCAACGTGGGGGCGGGTGCAGGCTCGTACGAACCCGATGACCGTAAGGTCATCGCCGTCGAGCCGTCGCCGGCCATGCTGGCCCAGCGGCGGCCACCAGGCCTGGCCATCCAGGCCGTGGCCGGGGCGCTGCCCATCGCCGACGGATCCGTAGACGCCTCCATGGCCACGGTGACGATCCACCAGTGGCCCGACCCCCTTGCCGGTCTGGCCGAGATGCGACGGGTCACGGAGGGGCCGGTGGTGGTGCTGACCTTCGATCCATCGGCCCTGGACCTGCTCTGGCTGGCTGGGTACAGTCCCGAGCTCTACGCCGCCGAGTCCCGTCGCTACCCCACCATCGACTCCGTCGTGGCTGCCCTCGGGCCGGGAGCCACGGCGACCCCGGTGCCCGTTCCCTTCGACTGCGTGGACGGCTTCACCGAGGCCTTCTACGGTCGCCCCGAGGCCTTCCTCGACCCCGCCGTCCGACGGTCCCAGTCGGCCTGGAGCTTCGTGCCGCCCGAGGCCGAGGCCCGGGCGGTCGCCGCGCTAGCCGCCGACCTGGATGCCGGTCGCTGGGACGACCGCCACGGACATCTACGCACGCAGCCGACGTTCACGGGTTCACTCCGCCTGGTTGCCGCACCCGGGACCAGCAGCGTCCATGTCCCCTGAACTCCGCACCCCTCTCCCCCAGGGCTGTCTGGTGCTCGATTTCGACGGCACCATCCTCGACACCGAGGAACCGCTCTACCGCTCATGGGTCGAGCTCTGGGACGATCACGGACGACGGCTGGACCGCGCTGACTGGCAGCGCAACATCGGCGGGGACGACGTGTTCGACCCGTGGACCGAGCTCGAGACGTGTCTGGGCCGAGCCCTCCACCCTGACCTGGCCGACCGCCGACGCCTGCGTCGGGACGAGCTCCAGGCCGACCAGCCGCTCCGGGTCGGGGTGGTTGAGTGGCTGTCCGGGGCCCAGGCGCTGGGGGTCCCGGTCGGGGTGGCGTCGTCGTCGCCCTACGGGTGGGTCGACGGCCACCTGACCCGACTGGGCATCCGGGACCAGTTCGCCGCCCTGGTGTGCCGGAGTGAGGACGTCCCGGCCAAGCCCGAGCCCACCTCGTACAGGATGGTTTGCCAGCGCCTCGGAGCCGACCCCACCCGTTCCGTGGCCGTCGAGGACTCGCCCCGCGGCGTGGCCGCGGCGGTGGCGGCCGGGCTCTATACGGTGGCGGTCCCCCATGCCCTGACCCGGGATCTCGATCTGGCTCGGGCCGACGTGGTGGTCGGCTCCCTCTCGGAGCTGTCGGTGGCCGAGGTCTTCGGGTGGGCCGCGGCCCGGTCGGTCTCCCCCGTCTAGGCCCCGAGCACGGTGACCGGGGGTGCGGGAGCCTCGCCCGAGGCATAGGCGCCCTTCTTGCGCGACGGCTCACCCGGCGAGCCCAGATTGACCCAGCCGAGCAGCTGCTCGTGCTCGGCCGCACCGAACAACGTGCGCACCGGCTCGGTGTCGAGGACCGCGGCGCTCTTCCACACCGCACCCAGACCGAGTGCTGTGGCGCCGAGCACGATGGCGTACCCGGTGCACGATGCCGAGACCACCTGCTCCCAGACGGGGACGTTCGACTCCGGCAGGGGTGAGGCCACGACCATCACCGCGCACGGGGCGGCAAAGGCCTTACCCCGCATCTTGGACAGGGCACCTTCGGGGATCCCCGCACCTTTGACGCCCACCAGCCCCTCGACCAGCGCCTCCCCGAAACGCTCCCGTCCGGGACCGCCGATGACGACGAAACGCCACGGGCGCAGGCCCCCGTGGTCGGGCACCGTGGTGGCGGCGTCCAAGATCCGGGCCAGGTCCTCGGCCCCGGGCGGCGACCCGTCGCGGGCCGGCTCGACACGGGGCGCGGCCAGGGCCTCGACGGTCAACGCCGAAGCCGGGCCTTGGTCATCCACCCTCACGCCGTTGGCCATGGCACGGTCCATCTCCGAAGGGTAGGTGACGGCCACCCCGGCGTGCACCGATGTGGGTCCACCTTGGGCCAGTCCCGTGCCGCCCTCATCATCCGGAGGCGGCCTGGGTGCCGCTGCTGGTCAACGTGGCGGTCACCGTCTTCTGCTCCGGACCGCGGTAGAGGCCGATGGTGACCTTCTGGCCCGGTTTGTCGGCCTGGATGGCCTCGGCCAACTGGTCGGCGCTGGTCACCGGCTTGCCCTGGAACGAGGTGATGACGTCGCCCTGTTGCAGCCCGGCGGTGGCGGCCGGACTGCCCGACTGGACCTGCAGCACCACCGCGCCCTGGGTGGGGACGAAGTCGTACTCACTCCGCAACTGGGAGGTCAGGGTCTCGAGGGAGACCCCGAGGAATCCCGTGGCCGACGCCGGCTGATTGCCGATCGACTTGCTGCGCAGGGCCGGCAACAGCTTGCCGATCTTGTTGGACGGGATGGCGAATCCGATGTTCTGGGCCTGTGAGGTGCCGTCGGCACTCGAGGCCACGGCGGTGTTCATCCCGATCACACGGCCGGAGCTGTCCACCAAGGGCCCCCCCGAGTTGCCCGGGTTGATGGCGGCGTCGGTCTGGAACATGTTGGTCAGGTTCTCGGTGGCCGTGCCCGAGGCGTCGCTGGCTTGCACCGACCGGCCTTTGGCCGAGATGATGCCCTGGGTGACCGTTGGGGTGCCGGCCGACAGGCCGAGGGCGTTGCCGATGGCGACCACGGCGTCGCCTACCTGAACGTTGTCCGAGTTGCCGTAGGTCACGGTGGGGAGGTTGGACTGTCCGGTGATCTGCAGGAGGGCCACGTCGTTGGTGGCGTCGGTATCCACCAGCGTGGCCGGCAGGGGCTTGTAGCTGCCGTACAGGGTGACGGTGATCGTCGTCGCACCGGCGATCACGTGGTTGTTGGTCACCACCTCACCGTTGGAGGTGATGATCATCCCGGTGCCCTGGTCCTCTTGCACGCCACCGGACAGGCCACCCCCGAAGACCGACTGTGACGCGGGGGCGGGGCCCTTGGCGTCGATGGAGACGATGGCCGGCGACACCTTGCCGATCACCGCCTCGATGTTGGTGACCCCGTTGAGGAGGGCCGGTCCGGCCGAGATCTCCTTCACGGTGGCCCCGTTGCCGCCTTGGTTGTCGGTGGCGGCCACGATTCCTCCGCCGATCAGCGCCCCCACGAGACCGGCCACCCCGGCGATCGCCGCCCATCGCCAGCGCGGCCCCCGGTCTGAGCCGGCGGGCAAGGAGCCTCTGGCGGAAGTGGCCGGCTCGACCGGCGGGGCGATCACCGGGCCCCAGACGGGGACGGCCCGGGTGCCCTCGGCCCGGCGAACCGGTTCGAGCCCGGTGGCCGTGGAAGCGGTCGTCGACTCGGTCAGTGCCGGGGCCGAGTCCCCGACCTCGATCGGGCCGGCGCCAATCGGTGGCCCGGTGCTGTCCGGTGGCTCGGTGCCATCCGGTGGCTCGGTGCCAGGTCGCGGCTCGGTGACCGCCGGCGCGTCGGAGACGTCCAACGACTCGGCGTCGTCCGCCACGTGACTGCCCGTTTCGGCCTCATCCATCGACTGTCTCCTCCAACGGCGGACGACCGCCACCTGACGCCTGCACCGTCGGCCGCCGCCGGGCCTGCTCCACCGAGCCATCGTAGGGTGGCCACGGGCCGCTAAACGTGCATTTCAGGGGCTTCTTACCCCCTTCTTAGTGGTCCGAAGAGGACAACGTGCCGACGAGTGGTGTCCACGGCAGTAGCCTGTCGCCCGGTATGGCCCATCGCATCGAAGTCGAACTCACCAGTCAGACCGGGGACACCACATGGACGTGGCGTGCCGCTGGGGCCAAACAGCCCCGCGGCACCGTCGAGGCATCCCTGGTGCCCGAGGGCTCCGGCGTGGGCTCCGTTCTGCGGGCCGAAGTCGAGACCACCCTCGACGGCACGACGGTGACCGCGCTGCTTCCCCCCAAGGGAAAAGGTGACGTCCGCAGCATCGAGCGCATCGAGGTCCTCGGAACCCCGAAGAGCGGTCCCGACGTCAACGTGGTCCTGGCCCCCAAGTCCAAGCGCCGCCGGGATGACCGTTCAGAGGGACCGCGTGACGGTGCCCGTCGGCCGGCCGATCGTCGGCCGCGTACCGAAGGTGGGGACCGGCCGCCGCGGGGCGACACCCGGTCCCGGGGCCGTCAGGGCACCGGGACCCCGTCCGAGGACGGCGGGGGACGGAAGCGGACCGGACCGGCCCGACCGGGCGGTCGAGAGTCGGGAGGGCGCGACAATCCACGCCGACCGACCCCCTCGAGCACCTACCGCAACGCCGCGCTGGCCGAGCTGCCGCCCGAGCAACTGCCTGTGGCCGAGCAACTCCTGAAGGGGGGCATTCCCGCCGTCCGTCAGGCCATCGAGGAGCAGAACAGCCGCGCCCGGGCCGAGAACCGCCCCGAGGTCACCCCGGGCCCGCTGCTGTTGCTGGCCGAGCAGCTGCTCCCCAAGATCAATCTGGCCTCCTGGAAGGACCGTGCCGCCTCGGCCCGGGCCGCCGGTAAGGACGTGCCCCTCCGCGAACTCCGATCCATCGTGGCCTCGGCCTCGACCGTCACGCTCGACGACGAGGGGACCGAGATGGCCGCAGCCCTGCGGACCGCCCTCGACCAACGCGTCACGGCGCTGCGCGAGCGGTGGGTCGAGCGGATCACCTCGGCGTTGGACGACGGCCGGACCGTCGAGGCCGTCCGGGCGTCCATCCGGCCACCCGAGCCGGCCGCCAGGCTCTCTTCCGAGTTGGCCGTTCGCCTGGCCGGTGCGGCCGGTGAGGCCATGGCGGCGGAGACCCCGCCGGCCGAGTGGCTTGCCTTGCTCGAGGTCGTGGTGGAGTCCCCGGTGCGGCGCACGGTCAAGCCGGCCGGCCTGCCCAACGGTGCCGACGAAGCGGTGCTCACCGCAGCCCGTCAGGCCTCGGGGTACGTTCCCGAACTGGCCCGTCTGATGGGCATCCCCATACCCCCTCCCCCGGGCCCCCGCCGTCCCGTGCCGGCCCGGTCGTCGCCTGGGCGCCGGGGGTCATGAACGGCATGACGGCCTGAGTCCATCGGTTGGTCGCCCCGGGTGGCGACCGGTCAGTCGAGCTCCCGGTGCATCGTCAGGAGCCTGGCCTTGAATCCGGCGGCCTCGAAGAACGACTTGGCCCCGCGGTCCCCCGGAAGGGCCGCACCGTCGACCCCGGTACACCCCACGTCGGCCAGCCAGGCCAACGAGCGCTCGAGGAGAAGGCGGCCGACACCCACGGCCCGGGCCTCCTCCTCGACGAAGCACGCATCGAGGCGACCCCACCGGGAGCCCCCGGTGTCCACGCCGTAGGTACTGACGGCGAATCCGACGACGACGTCATCGAGTGCACCCACCAGCACCAGGGCATCATCGCGGTCGAGCAGGGTCTCGAGGAGGCCATCGACAGGGACGTCGTGCCTGCCGTCGAGCGACGAGGCCACCAGGCGTGCCCCACCCCGGAGTGCGGTGACCGACGCCACCAGTTCCGAGGCCAGAACGGACAGCCGTGGTCCGTCGTCCGCCGTTGCCGGCCGCACCGACTCCACGTCGCCTCCTCCCTGTCCGGCCGGCCCCGCCCCCGGGGTCAGGACCGTTCGTCGAGCAGTTGGTCCACCCGGTTGAGGATGGTCCGACGCCCCCGGGTGGAGGCCTCATACGCCCGGACCGACACCAGCTCGGAGCGGTTCAGTCCGTCGAGTCGTTGGACGACCTGCGAGGCGGACAGGGCATCGAACCCGGGGATGGACAGGGTAGTCACCGTCGGAACGTGACCGTTGCTGCCGCTGTCGGGCGGGTCGCTGCCGGGGACCGATCCGGGACCCTCCTCCGGGGCGGCCGGGGCACCGTGGGTGCCGGGAACGGAGGGCGACGCAGGCTCGGTAGGCGGGTCGGTGTCGGCGGGCGGCTTCGCCGGCCCGGTCGCCACCGTGGAGGTGGGTCCGTCGTCGGGCGTGGGTCGGTGGCCCGACCGCGGGAACCAGCCCTCGGACCGCCGCAGGAACTCGTCGTGCCCGGCCTTGACGGCGAACTGGCCCACGGCACGGGCCGAGGACACCCGCACCCCGAGGCGCTCCCGCCCCCGGGCGGCCAGGCGGGGAAGCTCCTCGACGACCGAGAGAGCCAGACCGGCGGGGACGTACACCAACGCGTCGAGGAGCTTCTCGTTGACGGTGCTGCCCGGGGGTCGGTCCTCGTCGGGTGCAGCCTCGGATTCAGCCATGGTCGGTTCCCGTCACACGCAGTCGCGACAGAGCATCTTCTTCCGGTCCGCCAGTTGGTTGGGGTGCTTGACGAGGAAGCAGGACCGGCACACGAACTCACCGGGCTGCTTGGGCAACACCCGCTCGACGCCGTCGGCCGTGCGATCCTCGGGCTCGGGGGCGTCCTCGTCGTCCTCGGGCTCCTCGACGACCAGCCGCTCCTTCAAGATGGTGTCCAGGCTGGCCTCGACGTCCTCGTCGTCGGGCTCCTCTTCGTCGTCCTCGTCGGTCTCCTCGCCGGCCTTGGCCGTCTTGGCCGCGGGCTCGGCTACGGCAGGGACGTCGTCGTCCTCGACCACCACGGCGATCTCGACGTCGTCGTCATCGTCGTCGGCGATCGCCAGTCCGTCTTCAGCAATGAGGTCGTCGTCGTCGGCCAACTCATCGAGGTCTCCCTCGATCAGTTCATCGGGCCCTTCGACTTCGTCGAGTTCTTGTGGCATCTAGGTCTTTCCGTGGTGAGTTGGGCGGGAGCATAGACGGTTCCGTCACCGTTTCGTTCGCATTCGGTCCGAGCCGGTCCGGCCCGGCTCCTCCCTGTGGCACCGCACCCGTGCTGACGGTCCGGCACTGTTCGAACCACCAGGACGGCTGGGGTATTCCCGGCCGACGGCGCCAGGACCGGCCCGGGCGGGCCTTCGTTTCGAGGTTGCGTCCATCCGCACTGCAGTACGGCAGGCGGTCGGACCCAGGGGTCTTTGGCACCACTCCCCCGCTACCTTCGACTTGCGTCGCCGGTCTCGGGGAAGTGTTTTCTACTCGATCCCCTGGGCCTCCCTCCGCCTCTCACAGCATCCCCCCCTCCAGTCGCACCTGACGACCGAGATCGCGAGGTGCGCCTATCGGGGCGACTGGGACTGGGCGAACGATAGGCCACGGGCACGGTCCCACGTCAAATGGCATGCACCCCATCCCACCTGGGAGTTTCTGAAACTTCCCAGGTCAGCGGATTACGGGATTTCCTGCTGCGGACAACGAATTTCTCTTGCTCTCAGCACGGCGCTCCGACTCCAGTCGCTCGAGGTCCTCGGCACCGAAGTCGACGTACGACATGGCCTCGGCCAACAGGCGGTGCCCGGCCTGTCCGGCGATGAGCCGGTGCATCTCCTGGGCCACCCACCGGTAGCTGGCGTGACCCTGGGGTCCCGACCTCAGCTCGAGGAGGTGCATGGCCTCCCGCGCGTTCATCTGCATGGAATACCGGATCCGGTAGGCCAGGGACACGGCGTAGGACGACTGCACCGGGAAAGTGGGGGCGAGCGCCTCGGCCAGCTGACGGGACCGCTCGATGGAGGCCACGTACCGTTCGGTCATGCCGGCATCGGCCACCACCTCGGGCACGTCGTAGCCCAACGTCGTCCCGAGGGGCTGCCACTCCACGGTGAGCATCCGGTGGCGCTGGAGGTCGCGGAAGGCGCCGTAGTCGGTGACGACGTCGAACCGGTACCCGGTGCGCTCGAAGGCCCGGCCGGGACGGTGGCGTCGGTTGGTCCGCTCGCCGACGTAGGCCCGGAGGAGGCTGCGCTTCTCCTCGGCTCCCAGCAGGCGGACCCGGCGGACCACCTCCTCCTCGGGTCGGTCGACCAGGGGGGCGCAGATGGCGGCCACCACCTTGTCCTCGCCCTCGGGGTCGAAGTCGAGCAGCGTGACCGAGGGCTGGCCCGAGGGACCCCCGGTCGGGGTGTCCGTCGGGGAGACGAGATCGGGGAACAGGTCCTCCACCAGCTCGGCGGTCCGGTCCCGGGTGCGCTCGAGGTAGGTGGACCACGACCCCCCCCGGTCGGGCCGGTCCACGCGGGTGAGGAAGGACGGGATGACCTTGCGCAGCTCCTCGAGCATCAGATCGGCGTAGGCGCGGGCCTCACCGAGAGGGTGCGACCGCATCCGCATCAACAGCATCTCGTAGGACTGGCCCGTCCCGTAGATGCCCACGTTGGAGAGCGACGCCGCCGGCAGCAGGCCCCGGAGGGCGTCGAGGGCCTTGGCTCGCACCGCCTGGCGGTGGACGAAGTCGGAGTCCCCGGCCTGGCGTGGATGGCGGGCCGCCAACCAGGCCTGGGCCTCGACGAGCAGCTCGCCGTAGGTGTCGAACATGCGGTCCATGTCGCCCACGTACCGGGCCCCGAGCGGGGAGTCGAGCAGGCCCGGGTCCCGGTAGTACCGGTAGTGGCCCGTGGACAGCCGTTGGTTGTAGGCGATGTAGCGGGTGGACTGCTCGAGATAGGCCATGAGGCGGCCCCACTCGAGCACCTTGGTCAGCACGTTGGACGCCTGTTCGCAGGCCAGGTGGACGCCGCCCAGCTGGGCCACCGAGTCGTCCCCGTACTCGAAGAACACCTTCTCGTAGAGGTCCTCGGCCCGCTTCAGGCCCACGGTGGCGTCGACGGTGGCGTCGCCGGAGATGTCCAGTTCGCCCACGAACTCGTCGAGGAACAGCCGGCGCAGGCTCTTGGGCGAGCGGGAGTACCGGGCGAAAAGGGCGCCCTTGACCACTTCGGGCAGGTTGACCAGGGCGAACACCGGCCGGTCCAGATTCGTGACATAGCGCCGCAGGATGTCTTCCTCGTCGGCGGTGTACGTCTCTACGGCATAGGGGAACATGCCCCGATCACACTACGACGGAGTCGGCCCCTCGGGCGCGGACCCCATGCCGGCCGGGTCGTCGGCGCCGACCACCCCGCGGCGCAGGGTGGCCACGGCCAGCTCGGCGGCCTCCCGCGTGGCGGGGTCCGGGGCCACCTGGGACAGCTGGCGGACCAGGTCGATGAGCTGGCGGATGTTCCGCACGAAGTCACCCGGGGCCACGTCGGTCTCCCGGAGCACCGAGTCCAGCGTGGACCCCTTCGACCAGGCCATCACGGCCCTGACCAGGCCCCCGTCGGGACGTCGGGTCCGACGCAGGCCCACCCGGCGCTCGTCGGACCGGAGGGCCGAGGCCAGTCCGTCCAGACGGGCCAGGCGCTCCACCACGACCGGTTGCCGTGGGGCCACGTCCCGGTCGGGGACCCGCCGGGCCTCGAAGGTCAGGGCCGAGGCCACCCCGGCCAGGGCGGCCACGTCCAGCCCGTCGAACAGGCCCTCTCGGAGAGCCTCGGCCACCAGCAGGTCGGACTCGTGGTAGATCGAGGCCAGGATGCGTCCGGCGTCGGTGATCCGCCAGCCGTCCAGGCATCCCCGCTCCCCGAGGATGGCCAGCCGCCGGTCCAACTGTGCCTCCAGGGACTCCGAGCCCGGTGGGGCCTGCCACTGGCCGTAGGAGGCGGCCAGGAGCCCGTAGGCCTCGTCCCTCGTCCATCGCCGGACCAGGTTCACCGCCAGGTTGTAGGTCGGGTGGAACGAGGAGACCAGGTCGGGGGGCGGGGCCGTGGCCGTCCGGGCCACCAGGGCGAAGGGCGTGGCCTGGGACCACAGCACCATGGCGTGTCCGACCGTGTCGATGCCCCGGCGCCCGGCGCGGCCGGTCAGCTGCCGGTACTCACCCGAGGTCAGCGCCGAGGTGTCGGCGCCCCGGAACTTGGCGAACCGCTCCACCACCACGGTGCGGGCGGGCATGTTGATCCCGAGGGCCAGGGTCTCGGTGGCGAACACCACCTTCAACAGACCCTCGGAGAAGCACTGCTCGACCGCCTGGCGGAAGGCGGGGACGAGCCCGGCGTGGTGGGGGGCGATGCCGGCCTCCAGGGCGGCCGACCACGGGCCGTAGCCCAGGGTGCGGAGATCGTCGTCCCCCAGACGCTCCACGGCCGCCTCGGTGAGCTGACGGATCCGCGCCCGCTCCTCGGCCGTCGTCAGCCGGATCCCGTCCTGGAGGCACTGTCGGGTGGCGTCGTCGCAGGCCGCCCGCGAGAAGATGAAGGTGATGGCGGGCAACATGCCCGAGGCCGCCAGGTACTCCACCACCTCCCCCCGGCGGGGCACCCGGAGACGGTGTCGGGGGTTGCGCCGGCGTCGGTCGTCGAGGGCCACCCCGTCGGGATTGGCCTTGCCGTCCCGGAGGAGCGGGATCACCGTGAGGTGATCCCTCCCCCGCTCGGCCAGGACGTAGTGGTTGTGCAAGGTGACCGGCCGGTGGGTCTCCACGATGACCCTGGTGGTCCCACGGATCGAGGTCAGCCAGGCCCCGAAGTCCTTGGCGTTACTGACCGTGGCCGACAGGCTGACGAAGGAGACCCCGGCGGGCGTGAGCACCAGCACCTCCTCCCACACCGACCCGCGGTAGGGATCCTGGAGGTAGTGCACCTCGTCCAGCACGACCACGGCCAGCCCGTCGAGGACCGACGAGCGGGCGAAGAGCATGTTGCGGAGGACCTCGGTGGTCATGACCACGATGGGGGCATGGGCCTGGTGGGAGACGTCGCCGGTCAACAGGCCCACCCGGTGCTCGCCGTAGCGGGCCGACAGCTCGGCGAACTTCTGGTTGGAGAGGGCCTTGATCGGGGTGGTGTAGAAGGCCTTGCCTCCGGCCTCCAGGGCTCGGGAAGCGGCGTAGTCGGCGATCAGGGTCTTGCCCGAGCCCGTGGGCGCCGACACCAGCACCGACTCCCCCCGGTCGATGGCGTCCATGGCCCGCTGCTGGAACGCGTCGAGCGGGAAGCCGACGTCGGCCACGAACCGCTCCCGCAGGCCCTCTCCTGCCCCCTCGTCGCCGGCGCGCCGGGTCGCTCCTGCGGCCCGCCCCGGGGTCATCGGTTGAGGATCCTCCCGACGATGATCGAGAGCTCGTAGAAGATGTACAGCGGGACGGCCAGGGCCATCATGGAGAAGGGGTCGGAGCTCGGGGTGATCACCCCGGCCACCACAACGATGAGCACGATGGCCCACCGCCGCCAGGAGGACAGCTGCTTGGGTGTGAGCACCCCGGCCAGCTCCAAGGAGACCAGCAGCACGGGGAACTCGAAGGTCAGCCCGAAGATGGTCATCATCAAGACGATGAGGCTGAGGTACTTGGTGGGGTCGAGGATCTCGGTCAGGCTCGGGCCGCCGATATGGTCGAGGAAGTTGAGGGCGTGGGGGAAGGTCAGATAGGCCACCAGGCAGCCCAGGGCGAACAGCACGATGGAGGCCACGATGAAGGGGATGGCGTATTTCTTCTCGTTGCGCTTCAGCCCCGGGGTGATGAAGCGCCACAACTCCCACAACAAGACGGGCGAGGCCAGGAACAGTCCCCCGTACGCGGCGATCTTCACCCGCAAGGCCAGTCCGTCCAGGGGCCCGGTGATGTAGAACCCGCACCGGTGGGGCGCCACCTGGCAGTAGGGGTGCTTGAGGAACGACAGGATCCATGGGTACAGGAGGAACGCCACCGTGGCCGTGACCACGAAGGCCACGGCGCACACCAGGACCCGGCTGCGCAGCTCGGTGAGGTGCTCGACCAGCGTCATCGAGTCCGGCTTGGGCCGGGCCTCGCTTCGTCGCTTCAGGGAGATGGCCATGGTTGCTCGACTCGTCGTGATCGGGGGGACTGGCGCCGGGACGGCCGGGTCAGTTCATCCCTGGATCGTCGGGGATGGCCCGGCCGTTCGAGCGGACCTGATGGACGATGCCTCCCGGATCGACGATCAGCACCTCGGGTAGCCCGGGTGTCTCCTCAGTGGCCTGGACGGTCCCCGCCGGGCGGTTGGACTCCGACGACGGCTGTACGGCATCGCCTTGCACGTCAGGTACTTCGGTGCCGAGACCGGACCCGGATGTGGTCCCGTTCTCGGCGCTGTGGGTGTCGGCCAGGTTGTCGAGGAACGAGAGGGGTGACCGCACGGCCTGGGCGATGGTCTCGGTGGAGGGCAGATCGGGGAAGGAGCCCCGCACGTCGGACTCCAGGCGCTCGCGGAACTTGCGGAAGTCACCCCAGAGGCCACCGATCTGCTTGGCCATCTTGGGCAGCTTGTCCGGACCGAGGACGATGAGGGCCACCACCAAGATGACCAACAGCTTCGCCGGGCTGAGGAAGGGCACGGAGTGCAGTGTACCGGCGGCCCGGGCTGTCAGGGCCCCGGCCCGGTCACCACGCCGGTCCGTCCCAGGCCCGGGGCGCGGCCCTCAGGGCGTGTCCGGTACCGGGGGTCCCCGGAGGGGAACCGACCGCCGGGGCCTGGCCGAGGGCCGGCCACGCAGGGCGACGATGGCGATGGCCACGACCAGGACGGCGGCCAGGCCGGTCAGCACCACCAACCACCCGGAGTCGTCGAGCGGCCACGCCACGAAGGCCATCTTGCCCACGATCAGATCGGCGGGTATCGGGCCGAAGTACCGGCTGTCCTCCGAGTTGGTCCGGTTGTCGCCCATGACGAAGTACTCACCGGCCGGGACGGTGTAGGGATGCATGAGGCTGAACCCCTCGGCCACCGGGCTGGGCGAGGTCATCGGCTCGGGAGTGGGTAGCCACGGCTCGGCCAGCGGCTTGCCGTCGATGTAGACCCGACCGTCGACGCTGGACACCGTGTCACCGGGGAGCCCGATCACCCGCTTCACGAGATCGGAGTAGTCGGCGTGCTCGAGGGGCGGCCGTCGGAAGACCACGATGTCGCCCCGGTGGACCCCGTGGAGGTGGTAGCTGAGCTTGTCGACCACGATGCGGTCGCCGACCTGCAGGGTGGGGAGCATCGACCCCGACGGGATGTAGAACATCTGGGCCACGTACGTGCGCACACCGAAGGCGAGAACCAGGGCCACGAGCACGACGGCCACCCACTCGAGCCACCACCGCCACCGGGGAGGACCCGTTGGTGGCGCGGGCACCGGGCCGGGCCCGGACACCGCGGTGGCGGATCCCCGGGGAGGCACGGGGGGCGGATGGTCATCGGACCACGGGGGGCCCGGGACGGGAAGGCTCGGGACCGGGGTGGCGGCGTAGGGTGCCGGCGTCGCCGGCTGGGGAGTGAGCGGCCGGGGGGCGGCGAACTCAAGGGTGGGCACCGCCATCGCCCCCGGCCAGGAGGCGGCGGGCGAGGTGGGGACGGCGACGGAGGGGGGGTGCAGGTCGGAGTCCACCAGGGTGCGAGGCTACCCCACGCTCTCTGGATCCGGACCTCACCGGCCGGATCGAGAGCCCGGTGGTTGTCGAGTCGTCGCCACGCCCGGGGGTCACGGGCGGCCCCCGGGACAGACCTCTAGAGCCCCTTGATATGACTCAGCGGCCAGATCACGGCCACGGCGCGCCCGACGATGAGGGACCTCGGTATGGGCCCGAAGAACCGGCTGTCCTCGGAGTCGGTGCGGTTGTCCCCCATCACGTAGTAGTCGCCCTCGGGGATGTGGACCGGTCCGGGCAGATTGAACTGGGGGTGGGGGTCGTCGCCGGCCAGGGGCCCGGTTTGGTTCTGCTCGGCGGGCGGCAGCCAGGGCTCGTTCAGCTTCTTCCCGTCGATGTAGACGTCCCCGTCCTTGGACGAGATGGTCTCGCCGGGCAGCCCGATGACCCGCTTGACGAGGTCGGCGTACTGCTGGTCCTCCAGGGGGGGCCGGGCGAAGACCACGATGTCCCCCCGGTGCACGTCGTGGAGGTGGTAGCTGAGCTTGTCCACGATGATCCGGTCCCCCACCTGGAGGGTGGGCAGCATCGACCCCGACGGGATGAAGAAGGACTGGACCACATAGGTGCGCAGCAGCACGGTGCACAGCAGCACCGCCATGAGGATGATGGTCCACTCCACCACCATCCGGTAGCCACGGCCCCGGACCCGCTCGAGCGGCGGCGGCGGGCCCGAGTCGTCCTCCGAAGGCTCCAGCACGGATGCCGGCTGCCCCTCGCCGCTGGATTGACTGGCCACAATCAGGCGACGCTACCGCACCGGAGCCGCCCGGTTGCGTCGTCGGGTGCGGCCCGCGCCCACCGCCGGGACCGCCGCGTCACAGACCGGCGATGAGCTTCTCGACCCGCTCGTCCTTGGACTTGAACGGGTCCTTCAGGAGCACCGTCCGCTGGGCCTGATCGTTGAGCTTGAGGTGCACCCAGTCCACGGTGAAGTCGCGTCGGCGTTCCTTGGCCTTCTTCACGAACTCCCCCCGCAGGCGGGCCCGGGTGGTCTGGGGCGGTGACGACATGGCCGCGGCGATTGCGGCATCGTCACAGATCCGGTCCAGCTGGTCGTGCCGCTGGAGCCGGTAGTACAGCCCCCGGGACCGGTCCACGTCGTGGTACTGGAGATCCAGCAACGAGACGTTGGGGCTGTGCAACGAGAGGCCGTGCCGCTCCCGGTAGGCCTCGATGAGCCGGTACTTGGCCACCCAGTCGCACTCCCGGTGGAGCGACAGCGGGTCGGACTCCAGGCCCTTTAGGCAGTGCTCCCACATGTCGAGGGCCCGGTCCTCCTGGGGGGAGAGCCCGTGTCGGTCACGGAACCGGATGGCCCGCTGGAGGTACTCGCCTTGGATGTCGAGCGCGCTCATCTCGCGTCCGTTGGCCAGGCGGACGGGACGCCGGCAGGTGATGTCGTGGCTGATCTCCCGGATGGCCCGGATGGGGTTCTCCAGGGTCAGATCGCGCATGACCGTCGAAGGGTCCTCCAGCATGCGCAGCACGATGCTGGTGGCTCCCACCTTCAAGAAGGTGGCGTACTCGCTCATGTTGGAGTCGCCCACGATGACGTGGAGCCTCCGGTACTTCTCGGCATCGGCGTGGGGCTCGTCCCGGGTGTTGATGATGGGCCGGCTCCGGGTGGTGGCCGACGACACCCCCTCCCAGATGTGCTCCGCCCGCTGGCTCAGGCAGAACACCGCGCCCCGAGCCGTCTGGAGGACCTTGCCGGCGCCGGCGTAGGCCTGCCGGCTGACCAGGAACGGGATCAGCACCTCGGTGTAGTGGGCGAAGTCGTCCCTGCGGCTGGTCAGGTAGTTCTCGTGGCAGCCGTAGGAGTTGCCCGCCGAGTCGGTGTTGTTCTTGAACAGGTAGATGTCCCCCCGGATGCCCTCCTCCCGCAGACGGGCCTCGGCCCCCTCCACCAGCGAGGAGAGGATCCACTCCCCCGCCTTGTCGTGGGTGACCAGTTCGGCGATGTCGTCGCACTCGGGGGTGGCGTACTCGGGGTGGCTGCCCACGTCGAGGTAGAGCCGGGCCCCGTTCTCGAGGAAGACGTTGGACGAGCGGCCCCAGCTGACCACCCTGCGGAACAGGTACCGGGCCACCTCGTCGGGGCTCAGTCGTCGTTGCCCGCGGAGGGTACAGGTGACCCCGTACTCGTTCTCCAAGCCGTAGATCCGCTTGTCCATTACCGCCACGGTACCGTGACCGGGCCCCGACTCCGTGAATCTGCTGGTGGAGGGGACCCTCGGGCCACCGAAACGGTCAGGCCAGCAGGGCCGAAAGCTCCTCGTCGACCAGGCGGCGGAAGGCTCGGCGGCCGTTCCCCTGGGCCAGCACCGCCACCTCGAGATCGCTCCCGGTCAGGGTCCGGTCCGGCCCGGCCAGGGCGGCCACCGCGGCGCGCAGGGCGTCGGTCAGCGACCATCCCGCGGTCCACGACTCCTCCAGGCGTTGGGCGATGGTCTCGGTCTCCCCTCCCAGCACGGCGTACCGATCCTCGTCGGTGATGGTTCCCTCGTAGGCGATGTGGTACAGCTGGGCCGCGTGCAGCCCGGTGCCCAGCTCGGCCACCAGGATCTCCACTTCCAACGGCTTCATCTCGTGGGTGAAGACCTGACCGAGGTACTGGGCGTAGAGGTTGGCCAGGGACCGGGCGTCGACGTCCTCACGGCTGTAGGCGTAGCCCTTGGTATCGGCGTGGCGGATGCCGGACACCCGCAGCTGGTCGAACTCGTTGTACTTCCCGACGCCGGCGAAGGCGATGCGGTCGTAGATCTCACTGATCTTGTGGAGGGAGCGCGACGGGTTGTCGGCCACGATGACGATGCCCTCGTCGTAGGTGGAGGCGATGAGCGACCGACCGCGGGCGATGCCCTTCTGGGCGTACTCGGCCCGGTCCTTCATCACCTGTTCGGGGGCCACGTAGTACGGCATGGTCATGGCTGGCGACCCTCCGACCGGCGCCGCTCGATGAGCGAGGCGAACCGTTCGGCCACCTCGTCCTCGGGCACCGAGGCGAAGCCCTCGGCGGTGACGGTGGCCACCAGGGGGTAGATGCCCCGGATCAGGTCGGGGCCGCCGGTGGCGGAGTCCTCGTCGGCCGCCTCGTAGAGGGCCTCGATGGCCAGCTCCACGGCGTCGTCGCGCTCCATCCCCACCCGGTAGCCCAACTTGATGGTGGTACGGGCGTCCCGGCCGCCGGACCCGGTGGCGTTGTGCTCGGTCTCCTCGTAGTGGCCGCCGGTCACGTCATAGGTGAAGATGCGGCCGGTCCCCCGGGCCAGGTCGTAGCCAGCGAACAGGGGCACCACGGCCAGACCCTGCATGGCCATGGGCAGGTGCTCGCGCACCATCTGGCCCAGCTGGTTGGCCTTGCCCTCGAGGCTGAGGACCACACCCTCCACCTTCTCGTAGTGCTCGAGCTGGGTCTGGAAGAGCCGGACCATCTCCACGGCCGGACCGGCGGCGCCGGCGATGGCCACGGCCGAGTAGCGATCGGCCGGGAAGACCTTCTCCATGGCCCGGTGGGCGATGGCATGGCCCTCGGTGGCCCGACGGTCGCCAGCCATGACGATGCCGTCGGCGAAGCGCAGCGCCACCACCGTCGTCCCGTGGCGGAAGTCACCGGCCCCACCGGCCGGGCCCGGAGCCATGGCGCCACCCGTCATGGTCGGGTGCAGCGGGACCCGGAGTCGTCGGATCAGCCCGGCGAAGTCGGGCCCGGGATCCTCGGTCGTCGTGAACAGCGGCAGCGTCACTTGGGCTACTCGCCGCCCTTCTGGACGTAGTTGCGCACGAACTCCTCGGCGTTGTCCTCCAACACCTCGTCGATCTCGTCGAGGAGGTCGTCCAGCTCGGCCTTCAACTTCTCACCGCTGGCCGAGGCGGCCGGGACCTCCTCGACCACCTCATCGGCGCGCTCGGTGGTGGTCGTCTTCTTCTTCTGTTCTCGTTCAGCCATCTCGTTCAGCCATCCCCTACTCTCCTAGCTGCTCAGTCGGTCCAAGAGCTCGGACGGGCTCGCACACGATGCCAGCAGCGCCTCCACGTGTTCGGCCGTTCCCTTCAAGGGGTCCATCATAGGGACGCGCCGGAGGGGGTCGGTGCCGAGGTCGAACACCAGGGAATCCCAGTTGGCCGTGACCACCGCGGCCGGCCACTTCTTCAGGCACTCCCCACGGAACCAGGCCCGGGTCCCCCGGGGAGGCTCGGTGATGGCGGCGACCACCGAGGCCTCGTCCACCAGGCGCTCGGTGTCCAGCCGGGCAAAGAGCGACTTGGACGGCCGCAGGTCGTGGTACTGGAGGTCCAGGGCCGCCAGCCGCTGGTCGCCCCAGTCGAGCCCGTGCCGGTCCCGGTAGGCCTCGATGAGCTGGAGCTTGGCCACCCAGTCGAGCTGGCGGGCCAGGGTCATGGGGTCGGTCTCCAGGCCGTGGAGGACCTCTTCCCAGCGGGCCAGGACGGCCCGACCCACCGACTCGTCGCCCAGGCAGTCCAGCCCCTCGTCGTCGGCGTACTTGCGGGCCAGGGAGAACAGCTCCCACTGGATGGCCAAGGCGGTGGCGGTGGATCCGTCGGCCATGAGCAACGGCCGGGTGAAGGACCGGTCCAGGGCCACGTCGTGCATGGCGGTCACCGGGTCGGCCAGCACCAGGCTGCGGCTGCCCGACACATCGTCCTCGATCATGGCCAGCACCAGCGACGTCGTGCCCACCTTCAAGAAGGTGGCCACCTCGGCCAGGTTGGCGTCCCCTACGATGACGTGCAGCCGCCGATAGCGGTGGGGATCGGCGTGGGGCTCGTCGCGGGTGTTGACGATGGGGCGCTTCAGCGTGGTCTCCAGGCCGACCTGCTCCTCGAAGAACTCGGCCCGCTGGGAGAGTTGGAAGTCGACCGCGGTCCCGTCGTGGGTGGCGGTCTCGGCACCGACCTTGCCGGCCCCGGCGAAGATCTGCCGGGTGACGAAGTGGGGCGTCACCCCGGCCACGATCCGGTTGAACGGCGCGGCCCGGTCCATCAGGTAGTTCTCGTGGGCCCCGTACGAGTTGCCCTTCCCGTCCGAGTTGTTCTTGTAGATGACCAGACGTGAACCGTCGCGAGAGGACAGGTCGGCCGCCTCCATGGACCGGATCAGGATCATCTCGCCGGCCCGGTCGTAGCGCAGGCATTCGAGTGCGTCACGACACTCGGGGGTGGAGAACTCCGGATGGGCGTGGTCCACGTAGTAGCGGGCCCCGTTGGTGAGCACTGTGTTGACCAGATGGGTCTCTACCTGGGGGGGCATGGCTCCCTCGCGGGCAAAACCCCGCGCGTCGTTGCCCGGGGCCTCGTCCTCGAAGTCCCAGCCCGTCTGCTGGCGGGCTACGTCGTGGGCGTAGGCGTTGATGAGCACCGAGGACGCGGCAATGGGATTCGGGTCGCCGTGCACCACGTGGATGCCGTACTCCGTCTCGATGCCACAGACCTTGGGAATGGCCACGGGTCGACCCTATCCCGGCCCGTGATCAGAGATACTGACCGGTTCCCACCCGCTCGATGGAGCGGCCGCCCTTGGTCTCGTCTCGATCGCTGATGAGGGTACGGATGTAGACGATCCGCTCACCCTTCTTCCCGGAGATCTTGGCCCAGTCGTCGGGATTGGTGGTGTTCGGGAGATCCTCGTTCTCCTTGTACTCCTGTCGGATCGACTCGAGCAGGTCGTCGGTGCGGATGCCCCGGCCCTCCTCGGCGATGGCCCGCTTGATGGCCAGCTTCTTGGCCCGGCGGACGATGTTCTCGATCATGGCCCCCGAGGAGAAATCTCGGTAGTAGAGGACCTCTTTGTCACCGTTCTGGTAGGTGACCTCGAGGAAGCGGTTCTCCTCGTCGTTCCGGTACATCTCGGCCACCGTGGCCTCGATCATGGCCTGGGTGGCCTTGGCCGGATCGCCCCCGCCCAGCGACTGGACCTCACCGGCGTCGAGGGGCAGGTCCGGGGTCAGGTAGCGCGAGAAGATCTGCGCTGCCGCCACCTCGTTGGGCCGCTCGATCCGGATCTTCACATCGAGTCGGCCGGGGCGCAGGATGGCCGGGTCGATCAGATCCTCACGGTTCGACGCGCCGATCACGATGACGTCCTTCAGGGTCTCCACGCCGTCGATCTCGGCCAGCAGCTGCGGCACGATGGTCGACTCCATGTCCGAGCTGATACCGGTACCCCGGGTACGGAACAAGGAGTCCATCTCGTCGAAGAAGACGATCACCGGGACACCCTCTTCGGACTTCTCCCGGGCCCGCTGGAACACCAGTCGGATCTGGCGCTCGGTCTCCCCCACGTACTTGTTGAGCAGCTCCGGGCCCTTGATGTTAAGGAAGTAGCTGCGGGCGTTGGTGTTACCCGTCACCTCGGCCACCTTCTTGGCCAGCGAGTTGGCCACGGCCTTGGCGATGAGCGTCTTGCCACACCCCGGCGGCCCGTAGAGGAGGATGCCCTTGGGGGCGGGGAGCTTGTGCTCGGTGTAGAGCTCCCGGTAGAGGTAGGGCAGCTCGACGGCGTCGGTGATGGCCTCGATCTGGTCGTCGAGGCCGCCGACGTCGGCGTAGGTCACGTCGGGCACCTCTTCGAGGACGAGCTCTTCGACCTCGGGGCGGGCCAGCTTCTCGATGAGGAGGCCGGTGCGGCTCTCCATCAGCACGGTGTCGCCGGCGCGGAGCTTGACCCCGAGGAGGGCGTCGGACAGCTCGGCCACCCGCTCCTCGTCGGCCCGTCCGAAGACCAGGGCCCGCTTTCCGTCGTCGAGGACCTCCTTCAGGACCACGACCTCACCCGAACCCTCACCCTGGCGGGCCAGGATCACATTGAGCGACTCGTTGAGGACCACCTCGTTGCCCCGCTGCATCTCGTCGGGATCGATATCGGGGTGGAGCGAGACCCGCATCTTCCTCCCCCCCGAGAAGACGTCGACGGTGCCGTCGTCGTTGGTCCCGAGGAACGTGCCGTAGGCCGCCGGCGGCTGGGTCAGCTTCTCGACCTCCTCGCGCAGGTTGGCCACATGCTCCTTGGCCGTCTGGAGGGTGAAGGTCAGCTTCTCGTTCTGCGAGATGGCCTGGGCCAGTTGCCCCTTGGTCTCGAGCAGTTTCTCCTCGAGGGTCTGGACCCGGCGGGGGCTCTCCTGGAGGCGCCGACGGAGGAGGGTGACTTCCTCCTCTGCTGCCTGGGCCCGGGCCTGGAGCGTCTCGAGGTCGTCCTCGGAACCGTCGGCCGCCGGCCGTCGATCGTCGTGCGCGTCTTCGAAATCAACCGTGGGAATCACCTCGTCCGAGAATCGTCACCAGAGGCGACCCTACACCGGGGGCCGTGCCCATCCGACGCTTTGGCGTGCAGGCCAGAGCCCGGGGACGTCGGGCCCGACGGCCCATCTGACGCATCGTCAGCCACTCCCTCCACGGTTGCGGATAGCATTGTGCCCAGGGCGTCGATCCTCGGGTACGACGGCGGGCTCAGAAGTTCGCTGGCCGAGGACGTACCCACCGTGGTCCACCTGTGGGCCCAGGGCCGGACGCTGTCGAATGCACGGGTAGAAAACCGAGGAGTGACACAACTGATGAAGGTCTGGATCGACCAGGATCTCTGCACGGGTGACGGTCTCTGCGAAGAGATCGCCCCCGCGGTGTTCACTTTGCTCGACGACGGTTTGGCCTACGTGAAAGAGGGCGCTGACGTGAAGAACGAGCCGGGTGGCTCCGGCGGCATGGCCGCGGTGCCCGCCGACCTCGAGGATGCCGTGGTCGAGGCGTCCGAGGAGTGCCCTGGGGAGTGCATCTTCATCGAGCAGGGCTAACGCGCCGGGCTGGGCTGCGCACCCGCCGGATCGACCCCCGGTTCGTCCGGTGCGCTCTCGGAACCCTCGTCGAAGGGCAGGAGTCGCCTCCCCGTGGTCAGGAAGCCCGTGTGGCCGACCATACGATGGTCGGGCCGGACCGATCGGTCCTCGATGTGCCAGGTGCGGTGCAGTACCTCCAGCGTGGAGGCCAGGCCGAAGCCGCTCCGGTCCATGGCCGCCCGCAGCTGTGCGGTCTGATTGATGGAGGGCAGGTACGCGCAGAGGATGCCGCCGGGACGCAGGGCCACCTCGGCGTGGGGCAGGACCCGCCACGGTTCGGGCAGGTCGAGCAGGATCCGGTCCAGCCCCACCTCGTCGATGCCTTCGTAGACGTCGCGCAGCTCCACGCGGTATCGGGCCCCGGGGCCCAACATGGCCTCCACGTTGGCCCGGGCCCCGTCGGCGAAGTCCTGGCGTAGCTCGTAGCCGACCACCTCGGCCCCGGCCCGGAGCAGCGCCATCGACAGGGCGCCCGATCCCACACCGGCCTCGAGGACCCGGACCCCGGGGGCGATGTCGGCTTCGATGAGGATGGCCCCGAGATCCTTCGGGTAGATGACCTGGGCGCCTCGGGGCATCTTGAGCACGGCGTCGGCGAGCGTCGGTCGCACCACGAGGAACTTGCGCCCTGTGCTGCCGAGGATGGTGGAGCCCTCCGGCGTCCCGATCAGGCGGTCGTGCTCGACGATTCCCACGTGGGTGTGGAACGAGGCGCCGGCCCGGAGGGTGATCAGGTAGTGACGCTTCTTGGCGTCGACCAGCAGGACCCGTTCGCCGGCGACCAGCATGGATCGGTCCCCTCCCCCACCGACGTCATGCAACGGCTGGCTCGTCCGAGCGGTGCGGCACTCAGCGACGCGAGCGCTTGGACGGGGCGGGCTTGCTGGCCTGAACGAAGAGGGTCTCGCCCGGCTTCAGCTTGGTCCGGTAGACGACGTCGTCGGCGTGGCGTGCACGGTTGATCATCCACACGGCCACGCCCACCACCACCCAGGCGGAGTGGTAGCCCCGAAGGCCCCGTCCAAAGGCCCGGACCTGAAGGTACCGCAGGAAGGTGTCCACGTCTCAGATCCGCCGGACCTCGACCACGGCCGAGCGGCGACGCCCGTTGCGACGCCCGATGAGGAAGACCACCGCCACCAGGGCCACCCCGACGGCCAGTCCCACCGTGATCACCTGGGAGCGGGTCTCCTCGACGCCCTCGGAGACCTCACCGGTCAGTTCGCGGAACTTGGCCTCGATGTCGTCGCGGGTGATCCGCTCGGCTGCGGCGGTCATGGGATCTCCTTTTCTGGGGTGGAGGACGGACGTTCCTGGCCCCGGGTGACGGCAAGGACAGCGACCGCGGCGACCAAAACGACGGCCACGGTGCAGATGAGGTAGGGCGCCCACGACCAGTTGCCCGTGAAGGTGGTCCCGGTCTCCCCTTGGAGCACGCGCAAGAAGGCCACGGCCAGGATGACCAGGCCGATGGCCAGCGCCACCGAACCGATCACGCCGAACAGGATGAAGCGCCCGAGTCCCCTGAGCGGGGTGAGCGTCTCCTGCTTGATGTAGGCGATGACCAGCTGGACCGCCTCACCTCCGGAGGTGCGCAGTCCACCCAGTCCCTTGCCACTGCCGCTTTGACCTCGGGCCACGGTCCTCCTCGTGCTCTGGGGTGCCCCTCGGTCACCCCACGGGGCGACCGTCACCACCTGCTGTTCGACCGGCCCAACTCTAGTCAGCGTCCGCTGCCGGGCCCGTCCCGGAGGAAAAAGGGGGCCGACGGTCACCTCGGATGGGTCCCGTCCCCTCCGTTGCCGTCCCCTCCGTTGCCGTCCCCTCCGTTGCCGTCCCCTCCGTTGATGGTGCGAGCAGCCGGTGTAGGGAGACTCAGTCGCGCTCGGTAAAGAGGTACGTGGAACTGGCCCGGGCCACCATGGTCCCCCGGTCGTCCACCACCTCGGCCTCGGCGAAGGCCACCCGTCCTCCGCCGGACACCACCGTGGCCGTGCACTCGAGCACGGTGCCCACCCGAACCGGGGCCAGGAAGCTGGTCTTCATCTCCACATTGGAGGAGAAGACCTTCCGCCCCCGATCCCGGGCGAAGGTGACCGTGGCCGACCCCATGGCCGAGTCGGCCATGGCGCCCACGAAGCCCCCCTGGACGATGCCGGCCGGGTTGGCGAAGCGCTCGTCGGCCCGCATCCGCCACACCGTGCGGCCCGGCTGGGCCTTGTCCACGCAGGTCATGCCCAGGGTCAGCTCACAATTGGGTGGGACTTGGATTCGCTGATCGGCCACCGGATCACGGTAGTCCCGCTCCGTGGTCGATACTGGAGGCATGACGCAACGGACCCAGGACACCGCCGGCGCAGTCGTCCTCCTCGGGGAGGCCATCGAGGACTGGACGGGCGACGCCCTGTTCTACGAGTACTCCACCGCCGCCAATCCCGAGGGGACCGGGGCCATCAGCCACCTACCGGTCCACCGCTTCCCCCCTGCCCTGCACGCCGGGGGTCCGACCCGCACCGTTCCCCTGGACCTGGCTGCCCAGCTCGACGTGGACGGTCCGGCCACCAGCCCCGGGCTGCTGGCCTCGTTCATGATCATCCGGCCCGGGGAGCAACTGGTGACCCGGCCCGACGCCACCAGCGAGCTCTACTACTGCCTGCGGGGCTCGGGGACGAGTGCCTTCGAATGCGCCCTCTCCGACGGTGAGGTGACCACGGGGACCATGCCCTGGCGGGCCGGCGACTTCATCACCCTGCCGGCCGGGTGCACCACGGTGCACCGTGCCGTTGGTTCCGGGGATGGCGGCGGGTCGTCCCGTCCGGGACCGGACGACGCAGGTCCCAGCGCACTGCTCTACCGGGTGACGGACGCCCCACTCCTCCGCTACCTGGGCGTCTCGCCGTCCCGACCCCGGTTCCGTCCCACCCGATTCGACGGGGCCGAGGCGCTGGCCCGACTGGCCGAGGTTGAGCACGACCCGGCGGCGGCGGGTCGCAGCCGGGTCAGCATTTTGTTGGGCAACACCGCCACACCCCAGACCCTCACCGTGACCCACACCCTCTGGGCGATGCTCGGGATCCTTCCCGCCGGCCGGGTCCAACGCCCGCACCGCCACCAGAGCGTGGCCCTCGACCTCATCACCGCCTGCGCACCGGGCTGCTATTCGCTCGTGGGCCACGGACTGGACGGTGACGGGAACATCGTCGATCCGATCCGCGTGGAGTGGGAGGCCGAGGGGGCCTTCGTCACGCCGCCGGGGATGTGGCACAGCCATCACAACGAATCCGGGCAGCCGGCGTACCTCGTCCCCATCCAAGATGCCGGCCTGCACACCTACCTCCGGTCCCTCGACATCCGCTTCACCCGACAGGACCCCTGACGGCGGTGCCCTTCGCCAGCGCCCTCTCCGAGCATCCGGTGGCCTCGGCCGCCGTCGGCGAGGTGGTCGGTGCCGTACTCGAGGCCATCGGCGAGCGCCCCGACCTGGTCATGGTCAGCGTCACCCGCTCCCACGCCGGTGCGCTCGAGGACATCGTGGGCACCATCGAGGCCGTCCTCCACCCCCTGGCCGTCATCGGGGCGGTGGCCGAGTCCGTGGTGGGCACGGACCGGGAGGTGGAGGAGACCCCGGCCATCAGCCTGTGGGCGGGCTGGGTCGGCCCCGTGGTTCCCGTACGACTCACGGCCACGTCCCTCGCCGACGGGGGCTGGCACTTCGACGGCTGGCCCGACCGGCTGGGGTTCGAGCCCGCGGCCCTCTTGTTGGTGGCCGACCCGTTCACCTTCCCCGCCGACGACTTCCTCCACTGGCTGGCCGAGGACCACCCCGGCCTGCCCACCGTAGGTGGGAACGCCTCGGGCGGTCGCGGTCCGGGAGGCGCCCGCCTGGTGGCCGCCGGGCGCGTGGTGTCCGACGGCGCCACCGGCATACTCGTCGGTGGCGGTGTCGACGTCGAGACCCTGGTGTCCCAGGGTTGCCGTCCCTACGGCGACCCACTCACGGTGACCCGGTCCGACCGGAACATCATCTACGAGGTGGCGGGCAAGCCGGCCATGGAGTGCCTCGTGGAGCAGACCACCCACCACCTCGACCCGGCGGCGCTGGCCGGGATCGAGGCCAACGGCCTCTTCGTGGGCCGGGTGGTGGACGCCCGGGTCGCCGACCCCACACCCAGCGACTACCTGGTGCGCAGCGTGGTCGGCGTGGACCGGGCCACCGGGGCGGTGGCCGTCGACGACCAGGTACCCCTCGGGAGCACCATCCGATTCCACCGCCGCGACGCCGATACCGCCCACCGTGACCTGGCCCGCCTGCTCGAGGGACGCCAGGCCGACGCCGGGCTGGTGTTCACGTGCAACGGACGTGGGACCCGCCTGTTCGACGATGCCCACCACGACGCCCGGGCGGTGGCCTACGGCGTGGGCCGGGTCCCCGTGGGCGGCCTCTTCGCCGGCGGTGAGTTCGGACCGATCGGTGGCCACAACTTCGTCCACCAATTCACGACGTCCATGGCCTTGTTCCGGTCGCGTTAGAACAGCCTCTGATCACCCTTCATCGGTCACTTGACCGATACGACACCGAACCGGGCGTCGGTCCTGGTGCCCGAGGCCGACGCCACGTAGACCGTTCACGACGCGGCCGGTAGGGTTGCCCCAATGACTCCGAGCCCACCGCCACCCGGGACATCTGCCGACACTCAGGCCCTCGAACAGCTCGGCGTGAACGTGATCCGGGGCCTGGCCATGGATGCGCCACGGGCCGCCAACTCCGGCCATCCGGGCACGGCCATGGCCCTGGCTCCCCTGGCCCACGTCCTGTTCACCAGGATCATGCGCCACGACCCCTCGGACCCCCACTGGCCCGACCGCGACCGGTTCGTGTTGTCCAACGGTCACGCCTCCATCCTCTTGTACTCGATGCTCTACCTGACCGGCTACGGGCTCACCCTCGACGACCTGCGCGAGTTCCGCCGCTGGGGCAGCCGCACCCCCGGGCACCCCGAGCACAACCACACCCCCGGGGTGGAGGTCACCACCGGACCGCTCGGCCAGGGCGTGGCCAACGGGGTGGGCATGGGCATCGCCGAGCGCTGGCTCCGTTCCCACTACTCGCCCGAGGTCTGCGACCATCACACCTTCGTCATCGCCGGTGATGGCTGCTTCGAGGAGGGCATCTCCCACGAGGCGGCCTCCCTGGCCGGCCACCTGGGCCTGGGCCGCCTCGTCTACGTCTACGACGACAACCACATCACCATCGACGGCCCCACCGAGCTCTCCTACTCCGACAATGTCGGGGAGCGCTTCGCCGCCTACGGGTGGAGTGTGGAGAACGTCGGGGAGATCGCCAACGACCTCGACGCCCTCGAGGCGGCCGTGCTCCGGGCCAAGGCCGAGGAGGACCGACCCTCCCTCATCATCCTGCGCAGTCACATCGGCTACGGCTCCCCCCTCGTCGACACGGCCAAGGCTCACGGCGACCCCTTCTCCGAGGACCAGATCCGGGAGACCAAGGCGTTCCTCGGCCTGCCGGTCGATGAGTCCTTCTGGGTACCCGACGAGGTCATCGAGTACTACCGGGCCTGCATCACGCGGGGCCAGGCCCTGCGGGTCGATTGGGAGCAGCGCTACGCGAGCTGGGACGGGGACAAGGCGCGCTGGGAGGCCGGCCTGAGCGGCCACGGCGTGTCCGGGTGGGAGGCCAAGCTCCCGAGTTTCGCTCCCGAGGACGGCCCCATGGCCACCCGCAAGGCCGTCAAGGCGTGCCTCGACGCCAGCGGGGATGCCATTCCCGGGGTCATCCCGGGCAGCGCCGACCTCACCGGCAACACCGGGATGGCCATGGCCGACGCCACGGCCCAGTCGGTGACCGATCCCGGGGGCAGCCTGATCCACTACGGGATCCGGGAGCACGGGATGGGCGGCATCATGAACGGGATGGCCGCCCACCGGGGGGTCCTGCCCGTGGGGGGCACGTTCTTCGTCTTCAGTGACTACATGCGCGGTTCGGTGCGCCTGGCGGCCCTGTCGGACATGCACGTCGTCTACTCGTGGACCCACGACTCCATCGGGCTCGGCCAGGACGGCCCCACCCACCAGCCCGTCGAGCAGTTGGCCGCCATGCGGGCCATGCCCAATCTCCGCGTGATCCGCCCGGCCGACGCCAACGAGACCGTCCAGGCCTGGCGCATCGCCGTCGACGAGGACGGACCCACGGCCCTCATCCTCTCCCGTCAGGAGCTCCCGGTGCTGGCCGAGACGGCCGCCCTGGCCGACCCCGGTGTGTCCCGCGGGGCCTATGTGCTGCGCGAGGCCACCGGTGGGCCCCCCGAGGTCATCCTCGTCGGCACCGGCAGCGAGGTCCAGGTGTGCGTGGGCGCCGCCGACCTCCTGGCCGCCAATGGGGTCTCGGCCCGCGTGGTGTCCTTCCCGTCATGGGACCTGTTTGCCGGCCAGTCTGAGGGGTACCGCCATGAGGTGCTCCCTCCTGGCGTCCCGCGCCTGGCCGTCGAGGCGGCCAGCTCGTTCGGCTGGGAACGCTACGCCGACGCCACCGTGTGCATCGACCACTTCGGCGCCTCGGCTCCCGGTGAGGTGGCCTTGGAGGAGTTCGGCTTCACCGCTCAACACGTCGCCACGGAGGCCACTTCGTTGGTCGCCGGATGGTCGGCCCGGTGACAGGGTCCGGCCGCTCCAACCCGGAAGGACACCCATGACCAATCTCACCGACCTCTTCGACCAGCAGGGCCAGAGTCCCTGGCTGGACAACCTCCGACGGGACTGGCTGGAGGACGGCACCCTGGCCGGCCTGGTGTCCCAAGGCATCCGGGGGGTCACATCCAATCCGACCATCTTCGCCAAGGCCATCGAAGGCCAGGACACCTATGACCAGCAGTTCGGAGAGCTGATCGCCACCAAGTCGGTGGAGGACGCCTACTGGGACCTGGTGGTCGACGACATCCTGGCCGCCCTGGTCATCCTCCGTCCCGTCTACGACGCGTCCGACGGCGGGGACGGATTCGTCTCCGTCGAGGTGGCCCCAGCCCTGGCCCACGACACCGAGGGAACCATCACTGCGGCCCGGGGGCTCCACACCCGCATCGACCAACCCAATGTCCTGGTCAAGATCCCGGCCACCCCCGAGTGCGTTCCGGCCATCCACCAGATGATCGCCGAGGGTCGCAGCATCAACGTCACCCTCATCTTCAGCATCGACCGGTACGGCGAGGTCATCGAGGCGTACCTGTCCGGTCTCGAGGCCCTGGCCGCCTCCGGCCAGGCCGACCTGTCCGGTGTGGCCAGCGTGGCCTCGTTCTTCATCAGCCGGGTGGACACCGAGGTGGACCGTCGGATCGAGGCGGCGGCCCAGGGCTCCGGGTCGGGCGACGACCTGCTCGCCCTCCGGGGTCGTGCCGCCGTGGCCCAGGCCAGGCTGGCCTACGAGCTGTTCCGCGAGCGGTTCGCCGGGCCCCGCTGGGAGGCCCTGGCGGCCAAGGGGGCCAAAGTGCAGCGGCCCCTGTGGGCGTCGACCTCGACCAAGAACCCCGACTACCCAGATCTGGCCTACGTGGACACCCTGATCGGACCCGACACGGTCAACACCATGCCCGACGGCACCGTGGCCGACTTCCTCGACCACGGCACCGTGGCCCGTACCGTCGACACCGGAGTCGACGAGGCCCACCGTCTCATCGACCGCCTGGCGGCGGCGGGCATCGACATGGCCGACGTCTCCGCCGTGCTCGAGTCCGAGGGGGTGGCATCCTTCGCCAAGTCCTTCGACGAGCTCATGCAGTCACTCAGCGACAAGGCCAACGCCCTGGCCGGTGGGTCCTAGGAGGCAGCGGCGGTGCGGTCGGCGGCGGCGGGCGCGATGACCCGGCCCATGCCGACGGTGGCCCGGACGATCCCGGTCCCGAGCGCACGGACGACCGACCGATGTCCTCTGACAGCCCCACAATCGAATCCACCACGACGACCGGACCTACCAAGGAGAGCACCATGAAGATTGCCATGATCGGCCTGGGCAAGATGGGCGCCAACATGACCCAGCGACTCATCGAGCACGGGCACGAGGTGGTGGCCTTCGACCTCTCCGACCAGGCCCGCACGGCGGCGGCGGCCTTCGGAGCCGACCCCGCCACGACCCTCGAAGAAGTGGCCGCCAAGCTCACCGCCCCCCGGGTGGCCTGGGTCATGGTCCCGGCCGGTGAGGCCACCAACTCCACCATCACCACCCTGGCCGGCCTGTTCGAGTCCGGGGACGTCATCATCGACGGCGGGAACTCCAACTACAAGGAGACCGCTCCCCTGGTGGACCAGTTGGCCGCCCAGGGCATCGCCCTGGTGGACGCGGGCACGTCGGGGGGCATCTGGGGCCTGAAGGAGGGCTACTGCCTCATGGTCGGGGGCACCAAGGAGGCTGTGGCTGTGGCCGAGCCGGTCTTCCTCGACCTGGCCCCCGAGGGCGGCTACGCCCATGTCGGGCCGCCGGGGGCCGGCCACTTCGTCAAGATGGTGCACAACGGGATCGAGTACGGGCTCATGCAGGCCTACGCCGAAGGGTTTGAGATCATGTCCGAAGCTCCCGAGTTCGACCTCGACCTCCACGAGATCTCGGCCATCTGGCGTTACGGCTCGGTGGTCCGCAGCTGGCTGCTGGAGCTGGCCGAGCGCGCCCTGCGGCCCGACTCCGGCTTCGACCAGATCGAAGGCGTGGTGGCCGACTCCGGCGAGGGGCGCTGGACGGTCGAAGAGGCCATCGACCGGGGGGTCTCGGCACCGGTCATCTCCTCGGCACTGTTCGCCCGATTCGCCTCGCAGAAGAAGGACGCCTTCGGCATGCGCCTGGTTTCGGCCCTCCGCAACCAGTTCGGTGGACACGCCTTCACCACCAGCGACGGCTCGCAGGGCGGGGAGACCTTGACCCCCAAATGAGCGGCTCCAACGACAGCACCACCACGAGCAAAGCCGCAGGCAAGAAGCGATCCCTGCCCCCGGTCCTGTCCAACGCCCCCCCGGTGGCCATGGTCATCTTCGGCGCCTCCGGCGATCTCACGGCGCGCAAGATCCTGCCCGCCCTGGCCCGGCTGGCCGACCGGGGCGTGCTCGACGACGGGTTCACCGTCATCGGCGTGGCCCGGACCGAGTGGAGCGATGACGAGTTCCGCGACCACGTGACCGAGGCCACCCCCGAGGGGGGACCCAAGTGGAAGGCCCTCACCGGTCGGTTCAAGTACATCACCGGCGAGTACGACCACCCGGACACCTTCGACCAGCTGAAGGCCCACCTGGACGAGGCCGACCGGCTCGACGGCACCGACGGGAACCGCCTGTACTACCTGGCCACCATCCCGAGCGTCTTCGGCCTGGTGGCTGGCGCCCTGGCCACGCACGGCTGCGTGGCTCCAGACGACGACGAGCGGTTCATCCGGGTGGTGGTGGAGAAGCCTTACGGACGCGACCTCGAGAGTGCCATCGCCCTCGACGAGAAGATGCACGCCGCATTCGAGGAGAAGCAGATCTACCGGATCGACCACTACATGGGCAAAGAGACGGTCCAGAACGTCCTCGCCCTCCGGTTCGCCAACGCCATCTTCGAGCCCATCTGGAACCGCCGCTACATCGAGCAGGTCCAGGTGACCGTGGCCGAGTCGCTGGGCGTGGAGCACCGTGGCGGCTTCTACGAGACGGCCGGGGCCCTCCGTGACATCGTGCAGAACCACGTCATGCAGGTGCTGGCCCTCACGCTGATGGAGTCACCGACCAGCACCGACGCCGACCGGATCCGTGACGAGAAGGTCAAGCTCCTCCAGGCCATCTACATTCCCTCGCCCGACGAGGCGGTGGACAAGGCGGTGCGGGCCCAGTACGGACCGGGCACCATCGACGGGGACAAGGTCGTCGGCTACCGCCAGGAGCAGGACGTCTCCCCCGACAGCCAGACCGAGACCTACCTGGCCCTCCGTCTGCGGGTGGAGAACTGGCGCTGGTCGGGGGTCCCCATCTACGTCCGTACGGGCAAACGCCTCCCGGCCCGGGTGACCGAGGTGGCCCTGACCTTCCGACAGGTTCCGTTCCTCCTCTTCGACCACCGCACGAGTCGTGACCTGCGACCCAACACCCTGATCCTGCGTATCCAGCCCGACGAGGGGATCAGTCTGGAGTTCGGGGCCAAGGTCCCCGGCGAGAAGTTCCACATCCGGTCGGTGGCCATGGACTTCAACTATGCCGAGGCCTTCGCCGGGGAGGAGGCCGCCGATGGGTACGAGCGGCTCATCCACGACGCCATGGTGGGAGACGCCACGCTGTTCATCCGGTCCGACGAGGTCCAGCAGGCGTGGCGGATCGTCGATCCCTATCTGCAGGCGTGGTCGGAACCGGGCGGGGCCATGCAGACCTACGCCGCCGGCACCTGGGGGCCCCACCTGGCCGACCTGTTGGTGGAGCGCTCGGGGGACGAGTGGCGCAACCCGGTGATCGACCTCGAGCTCGCCGGGGGCCGCCTCACCGAGCTTCCCCAGTGAACGGCTCGGTCAGACTCGTCCCCTCGGTCCCGGACGCCTTCGCCGACCTGGTGGTGTCATCACTGGCCGCCGAACGGGTCGAGCGCTTCTCGCTGTTCTGCTCCGGTGGATCCACCGCCCAGGAGTGCTACGAGGCCCTCGCCGCCGTGGCCGGGCCCGGCAGCGGTGTGGACTGGGCCGGCGTGGACGTCTACATGGGCGACGAGCGCTGCGTCCCTCCCGATCATCCCGACTCCAACCACCGCATGGTGGCCGAGACGCTGCTCGACGTGGTGGGGCCGGTGGGCTCGGACCATCCCATGTACCGCTCCGGGACCCCCTCGGCCGCCGCCATCGACTACGAGGCCGTGATCGCGCCCCTCCCCGCCTTCGACGTGGTCCATCTCGGACTGGGCCCCGACGGCCACACGGCGTCGCTGTTCCCCGGGTCGGCGGCCATGGACGTCGTCGATCCCGCCGTGCTGGTCGTGGCCAACCAGGATCCCAACGCCGTCAACCCCCATGAGCGGATCACCCTCACCTATCCGGCCATCGCCCGGGCCCGAGTGGCGGTCTTCACCGTGTCCGGCCCCAGCAAGCGGGAGGCCTTCGCCGGCGTCGTGGCCGGTGACGACCTGCCCGCCACCCACGTCGTCGCCGACCGGATCCTGTGGCTGGTGGACCGGGAGGCCGCCGGCGACACCCCCCTGCCGGACTGACCGGCCGGGGGACGGGATCGCCCTCCGGTCGCCCGGCGGACCTCCTCCGATAAGGTGTCGCCGATGCCTGCCGACCCCGGCTCCCCACCCGAGCACCTGTCGGCGCCCTCGCCGCCGCACCCGGTGCCGAACCCCAGGACGGCGGCTGCCCCGACGCCGCTCGGCGCCGAGCTCATCGGCCGGGATCTGGCCTCGTTGCAGGCCGAGGCCGGCGCCCGACGCGCCCGGGCCCACGGGAACCGCATCACCTTCTCCCCCAAGGTCTTCATCCCCCTCACCATGCTGTGCCGTGACCGCTGTGGCTACTGCACCTTCGCCAAGGCGCCGGCCCGGGTGGCCTCGCCCTACCTCTCCCTCGACCAGGTCCTGGACATCGCCCGGGCCGGCCGGGAGGCGGGCTGCCACGAGGCCCTGTTCACGCTGGGCGAGGGGCCCGAGGACCGCTATCCGGCCGCACGCCAGTGGCTGGACGAGCACGGCTACACCTCCACCGTCGACTACCTGGTGGCCGCCTGCGCAGCCGTCGTCGAGGAGACCGGCCTGCTGCCCCACGCCAACGCCGGCGCCCTCGACCGGGAGGACCTGCACCGCCTGCGGGAGGTGACGGCCAGCCAGGGCATGATGATCGAGTCGGTCAACCCCGATCTGGCCGCCCACCGCTCCGCGCCGGACAAGGTCCCCTCGCGCCGCCTGGCCACCCTCGAGGCGGCGGGCGAGGAGCGGATCCCCTTTACCACCGGCCTCCTGGTGGGCATCGGCGAGACGAGGGCCGACCGGGTGGCCACCCTCGAGGCCATCGCCGACAGCCACCGCCGCCATGGCCATGTCCAAGAGGTCATCATCCAGAACTTCCTGCCCAAGGCGGGGACGTCGATGCACCAGTGGCCACCGTGTCCCACCGAGGAGTTCCTCTGGACCATCGCCGCCGCCCGGCTGCTCCTCCCCTCCGACATCCACCTCCAGGCCCCACCGAATCTCTCCGACGACCTGGGCCCCCTGTTGGCCTCGGGCATCGACGACTGGGGCGGGGTGTCGCCGGTCACCGCCGACCATGTGAACCCTGAGCGGGCCTGGCCCGAGCTCGACATCCTGCGGGCCGCCACCGAGGCCGCCGACCTGACCCTCGCGCCCCGGCTCACCCTCTACCCCGCCTTCGCCCTGGATCCGACCACGTGGCTCGACGAGGCCATGCGGTTCCCCGTCCTCGACGCCTCGGACGCCGAGGGCCTGGGCCGCGACCATCCCTGGTCGTCGGGGAGCGAGGTACCTCCTCCGATGCTGGTGGGAGACCGGTACCTCCCTGAGCACGATGACGGTTCCCCGGCCCCGGGCGGCGCCCACCTGTCGGCACCGCCGGCGCCCCCGGTGGCCACCCTGGCCTCCGCCGGGAGCGCGGTGGGTGAGGTGCTGGCCGCGGTGATGGACGGGGCGACGGTGGGCGAGGACGAGATCGTCACGCTGTTCGGTGCCCGCGGGCCCGAAGTGCGGACCGTGGCGGCCGTGGCCGATCAGCTGCGGATGGATGCGGTGGGCGACGAAGTCACCTACGTCAACAACCGGAACATCAACTACACCAACGTGTGCACCTTCAAGTGCAAGTTCTGCGCCTTCTCCAAGGGCCCGCTCTCGCTCAACCTCCGGGGCCGCCCCTACCTGCTCGAGCTGAGCGAGATCTCCGACCGGGTGCGCGAGGCTGAGGCCCTGGGCGCCACCGAGGTCTGCCTGCAGGGGGGCATCCATCCCAACTTCGACGGCGAGTACTACCTGCACGTCATCGAGGCGGTGCGGGAGGCGTCGGCCACCATCCACATCCACGGCTTCACCGCCCTCGAGGTGACCGAGGGAGCCCGCCGCTCGGAGATGCCGCTGGCCGACTACCTGGTCCTGTTGCGCGACGCCGGACTCAAGACCCTGCCGGGCACGGCGGCCGAGATCCTGGACGACCCGGTGCGGGCCATCCTGTGCCCCGACAAGATCAACACCGAGGAGTGGCTGTTCGCCCACCGCACGGCCCACGAGGTGGGCCTGCGGTCCAACGTCACCATCATGTTCGGCGCCGTCGAGCAACCGCGGTCATGGGCCCGGCACCTGGTGCGGACGAGGGAGCTCCAGGCCGAGACCGGGGGCTTCACCGAGTTCGTACCCCTCCCCTTCGTGCACATGGCCACGCCCATCTACCTGCAGAAGCGGTCCCGCCGGGGCCCCACCTTCCGGGAGACGCTCCTCATGCACGCCGTGGGCCGCATCGCCTACCGCGGGGCGATCGACAACATCCAGATCAGCTGGGTGAAGATGGGGGCCGCCGGCGTGCGCCAGATCCTCCAGGCGGGGGTCAACGACCTCGGCGGGACCCTGATGGACGAGAACATCTCCCGGGCGGCCGGAGCCAGTCACGGTCAGATGATGGATGCCGAGGGGTTCGCCGCCATCGTCGAGCCCCTGGGACGCACGCTGGCCCAACGCACCACGCTCTACGGCCGGGTCGAGGGTCCCCGGACCGACGTACTCGCCTCTGCCCACTGATGGCGGAGGCGCCTCGGGGACCCGGTGCCGGTGGGGATCCGGGGACGACCGGCGGGGGGGCCGACTCGCTCGACGCACTGGCCGCCCAGGTCACCCCGGAGCAGGCCACCGGGGCCCAGCGCCGACTGGTGCGGTCCATGTTGGCCACGGTGTCCGCCCTCGCCGCCGAGGGGACCGACGTCATCGACCTGAAGGTGGCCGACTCCGCCCTCGCCGAGATGGCCGAGGCCTTCCGGGTCTTCCGTCCGTATCGCCGGGAGCGGAAGGTGACCATCTTCGGCTCGGCCCGGACGGAGCCCGACCACCCCGCCTACCGGTGCACCCGCGACCTGGCCGCGGCGATGGCCGCGGCCGACTGGATGGTGGTCACCGGGGCGGGCCCCGGCATCATGGCGGCCGGCATGGAAGGCGCCGGACGGGACAAGTCCATCGGCGTGAACATCCGCCTTCCGTTCGAGCAGGGTGCCAACACCTTCATCGCCCAGGATCCCAAGTTGGTGGAGATGCGGTACTTCTTCACCCGCAAGCTGATGCTCATCAAGGAGTCGGACGGGTATGTCGTCATGCCCGGCGGGTTCGGCACCCTGGACGAGGGCTTCGAGCTCCTCACCCTGCTCCAGACGGGAAAGGCCGAGCCCGCCCCGGTGGTCATGCTGGACGTCCCCGGGGGTACCTACTGGGACGGCTGGGACGAGTTCCTCCACACCACGGTGGAGCCGCGCGGCCTGGTGTCCCCCGACGACCGCTCCTTGTTCCTCGTGACCGACGACGTCGAGGTGGCCGTGGCCGAGATCCTCGGGTTCTACCGCAACTACCAGTCGTGCCGCTGGGTCGGTGACCTGCTGGTCATGCGCATGTTGGCCGCACCGGGACGGGCCGAGCTGGCTGAGCTCAACGCGGCGTTCGGGGACATCGTGGCCGGCGGGGCCATGCGCCTGTCCAAGCCCCTGGCGCCCGAGCGCTCCGACCACGACCAGCTGGAGCTCGAACGCCTGGTGTTCCGCTTCGACAAGATCCACTACGGGCGACTGCGCCAGCTCATCGACGCGCTCAACCGGCTGGACTCCGCACCGAATGCGCGGCCCGCCTAAGGGCCGTCGTCGATCCCCAGCCGGGAGGCGGGCGGCCCGGCGAGGAGGACGGCCGCCTTGTCGACCGAACGACGGGCCCGGGTGATGCGCTTCTCCTCGGCCGTCAGCTCGGGATCGGGCTGGCCACCGGCCCGCACGGCCTCGGATGCCTCAAAGAGACGGTCGAGGGCCAGGTCGGCGAGCTCCTCGCTGATGGCGGACAGCCGCTCGGCGATGTCGGACGGATCGGTGGCCACGGCCGTCAGCCCGACGTCGGCAGGGTGACCTCGACGACCTCGAGCTCGCCCTCGGCATACCGGGCCCGCAGGACCTTCTTGTCGAACTTGCCCACGCTGGTCTTCGGCACCTCGTCGATGAAGGACCACCGCTCCGGCAGCCACCACTTGGACACCCGGCCGTTGAGGAACGCCACCAGCTCGTCGGCGGAGTGGTCCGATCCCTCCTCGAGCACCACCGCCACCAGGGGCCGTTCGCTCCACCGCTCGTCGGGAACGGCGATGACGGCGGCCTCCACCACCCCGGGGTGGGCCATGACCTCGTTCTCCAGCTCCACCGAGGAGATCCACTCGCCCCCGGACTTGATGACGTCCTTGGTCCGGTCGCTGATCTGCATGTAGCCCCGACGGTCGAGCGAGCCGATGTCCCCCGTGCGGAGCCACCCGTCGTGGAACCGGTCGGGGGTCGGCTCGCCGTAGTAGGAGCCGGTGATCCAGGGGCCCCGGACCTCGAACTCCCCCACCGACTCCCCGTCGTTGGGCATGACCGACCCGTCCTCGGCCACTACCCGTACCTCGACGCCGATCACCACGCGACCGGTCTTGGACCGCCACACGATCTCCTCGTCCGCAGGCACGCCCCGGGGGGGCAGGGCCAGTGAGCAGATGGGGCTGGTCTCGGTCATACCCCACCCCTGGACCAGTTCGACCCCGAGCTCATCCCGGAACTGCTCGATGAGCTGCCGGGGCACCGCCGCACCCCCCGCCGTGATCATCCGGAGCGACGACATGTCGACGGGGTGGGATCGGGAGTACCGGAGCAGGTCGTTCCAGATGGTGGGCACACCGGCGGAGAGGGTGGGCCGGTGTCGGGCGATGATGGCGGCCAACGGGGCGGCCTGGAGGAACATCTGCGGCATGATCAGGTCGGCGCCGGTCATGAAGGCGGCGTACGGGGTGCCCCAGGCGTTGGCGTGGAACATGGGGACGATGGACAAGACGCTGTCCTGGTCGTTGATGCCGAGTGTGGAGCCCGACGTCACGGCGAAGGAGTGCAGGTAGGTGGAGCGGTGGCTGTAGACGATGCCTTTGGGGTTGCCGGTGGTCCCCGAGGTGTAACACATGGCCGCGGCCTGCCGCTCGTCGAGGTCCGGCCATGCGTAGCCCGGCTCCTCGGCGGCCAGCAGCTCCTCATAGGAGAGGGTCTCCCCCAGGGCCTCGGTGTCGGTGTCCGGGTCGCCCCCGGCCACCACGATGTGCTTCACCGTGGTGAGCTGGTCGCGCACCCGGGCCAGCAGGGGGATGATCGAGGCATCGACGATGATCACCTGGTCCTCGGCGTGGTTGATCACGTACGACAGCTGTTCGG
Source organism: uncultured Acidimicrobiaceae bacterium (assembly GCA_963738545.1). Classification (GTDB taxonomy): domain Bacteria; phylum Actinomycetota; class Acidimicrobiia; order Acidimicrobiales; family RAAP-2; genus Bog-756. The sequence goes on along the minus strand of CAVTXA010000009.1, from coordinate 582,393 downwards.
GGAACAGCCGGAGGTTGAGCGTGTGGAGGACGGCCCCCATCGCCGGGACGGCCAGGTAGGCCTCCTGGTGGCGCTGGTTGTTCCATAGGAACGTCCCGACGCGGTCGCTGTCGCCGATGCCCAGCCGGCCGAGGGCCGTGGCCAGCCGCTCGGCCCGTCCGGCGACCTCGGCGAAGCTGGCTGACGTGGACTCCCCCTCGGGGCCGGTGATGGTGATGACGGCGCTGTCCCCGTAGACCTGCTGCCCGTGGCGGAGAATCCCGCTGACCAGAAGCGGTGCGTCCTGCATGGTGCTGAGCACGGTGGTTCCTCCCCTGTCCGACGCCGGAGATCCGGTGGACCGAGCCTACCGAACCCCGATGGGGACGGTCGGCGGCGGTCCGGGCGTCGAGGGCCCGTTCCGCCGAACATGCCCGGTCACCAAAGACGCCCGGTCACCGGTGACGCCCGGTCACCGGTGACGCCCGGTCACCAGAGACGCCTAGTGACCAAGAGACACCTTGCCAACCAGGAACCACGGTGGTGGAATGAGTGCGGCCCCGGTGTCTGCCGCCGGCTCCTCTGAGTGACGCCGCTCACGCTGACCGCCCGGACGGTACGGAGGTAGGCCGTGGGGAAATTCGTCGCTCTCGTCGCACTCGCCCTGTCCGTGGTCGTGGTCGGGCCGGTCCTCCTGGTGGCGATGGCCGCCGGATCGGGCACCTCCCCGTCCGGCATCTCCCCGTCCGGCTCTGCGGCCGGGGCCACCCAGCCGACCGGGAGCCCGGGCTCAGGGGGCGACGATGCCGCGCCGTCCATCCCGGCATTCTGGCTACCCCTCTACCAGCAGGCCGCAGGCACGTGCCCGGGCCTGTCGTGGTCGATCCTGGCCGCCGTGGGCACCGTCGAGACGGGGAGCGGTCGCTCGACGGCTCCGGGGGTGTGGTCCGGCGCCAATGCCGCCGGGGCCGAAGGACCCATGCAGTTCGAGCCGGCCACGTTCGCCGCCTACGCCACCGTCGGACCCGGTGGCGCCCGACCGGCGTCACCCTACGACCCGGTCGATGCGGTCTACACCGCCTCGACGCTGCTGTGTGCCGACGGGGCCGCCTCCGAGCCCACGTTGCGGACGGCCATCACCGACTACAACCACTCCACCGTCTACGTGGACACCGTCCTCACGCTGTCCCTCGCCCTCGACGAGGACCCGACCATCTCGGGCACCGTCATCGGTGCCCTCACCTTCGCCGCTGAGCAGCTGGGTACCCCCTATCTCTGGGGAGGAACCGGTCCGGGCGGGTTCGACTGCTCGGGACTGGCCCAGGCCGCCTACCGGGCGGGTGGGATCTCCCTCCCCCGGGTGGCCCAGGCCCAGTTCGACGCCGGGCCGGTCGTCCCCGGCACCGGCACCGTCCAGCCCGGCGACCTCGTGTTCTTCGGGACGGGTCCGCGAGGCGTGGACCACGTGGGGCTCTACGTAGGAGCCGGCGAGATGATCGATGCGCCCCACACCGGGGCCGACGTCCGGGTCGAGAGCGCCGACTGGCCCGATCTCGTGGGCGTGACCCGACCGGAGTGACCCCGACGGTCGGAGGCTCCGGACCCCTACAGTCGGATATGGAGGACGGCCGACCCTCCGCCTCTGTCGGCCGTCATCGGCACCACCCGACAGCCGAGGGAGACCCTGATGCCCGCACCGTCCCGACCCGTGGTCGTCCTCTTCGATGTGGACGAGACCCTGGTCCACACGGGTGGCTCGGGCGCCCGCAGCTGGAAGGCGGCGTTCCAGACGCTCTACGGCGTACCCGCCGACATCGGCGCCCACACCTCGGCGGGTGAGACCGACCCCCAGGTGGCTCGGGCCACCTTCAGCGCCGTCCTCGGGCGCCAGCCCAGCGACGAGGAGCTCGACCGGCTCTACGGGCAGTACCTCCTCCATCTGGCCGAGGACATCCTGGTCGCCGAGCAGTACCGGCTGCTGCCCGGCGTCGAGGCGTGCCTCGGGGCCCTCGGCGAGGCCGGTGTGCTTCTGGGCCTGGTCTCGGGGGCGATGGAGGGGGCGGCGCGCACCAAGCTCATCCCGGCCAACCTCAACCGCTTCTTCATCTTCGGGGCCTACGGCTCGGACTCCCCGGACCGGGCCGAGCTGACCGGTCTGGCCATCGGGAAGGCGTCACGCCTCCATGCCGGCCTGACCGCCTCCGAGGTCTTCGTGGTGGGTGACACCCCGAAGGACATCGAAGCGGCCCAGGCCGCAGGGGCGGTATCGGTCGGCGTGGCCACCGGGAAGTACTCGGTGGGCGAGCTCACCGCGGCCGGGGCCGACCAGGTGCTGGCCTCCCTCGAGGACCCCTTTCCCGGGCTCTGACCGCTCGGGTCCGACGACGGTCTACGGCAGTGCCGCCCGGGCCTCGTCGTCCAGGACCAGGTCGGCGGCGGCCAGGTTCTCCTCCAGGTGCGCTCTCGACGAGGTACCCGGTATCAGCAGGACGTTGGGAGCCAGGGCCAGCAACCAGGCCAGGGCCACCTGGGCCGGCGTGGCGCCCAGCCGGTCCGCCGTGGTCACGACGGCGGGCACCGTGAGCACGGGGTTCTCCGGATGGAAGGCCGAACCGAGCGGGAAGAACGGGACATAGGGGACGCCGTCGGACCGGCAGGCCTCGAACACGTCCGATCCCGAGGTGTCGGCCAGGTTGTAGGGATTCTGCACGCAGGCCACGTCCACCCGGGATCGGGCCGTGGTGTACTCCTCGAGGTCGACACTGCTGACCCCGATGGCCCCGATGAGGCCCTCGTGGCGCACCGCCTCCATCAGGTCCAGCTGCTCGGCGAACGGGACGTCCGAATCCGGATGGCGTCGGAGATTGACCACGGGGATCTGGTCGAGCCCCAGCGTGGCCAGATTGGCCTCGATCCCGGCTCGCAGCTCGTCGGGACGCTGGGCGGCGATCCACTGGCCCTGCTCGTCCCGGGCCGCGCCCACCTTGGACACGATGACCAGATCCTCCGGGTACGGGTGCAGCGCCTCAAAGAGGAGCTCGTTGGCCACGTGGGGCCCGTAGAACTGGGCGGTGTCGATGTGGTTGACACCCGCGTCCACCACCCGGCGGAGGACGGCCAGGGCCTCGTCCCGGTCGCGGGGCGGACCGAACACACCTGGGCCGGGGAGCTGCATGGCCCCGAACCCCATGCGTCGGACAGGTCGGCCCCCCAGCAGAACGGTCTCGTCAGTCACCCGATCCGGTATACCCGGAGTCGTGGTCCGGCCCGACGGGTGACGTTCAGGCCCGGGGCTTCGGGGCGGCCCGACGGATCACGGTGGCCGTGCTCTCGATCACCGAGGCCGGACCGAACCCGCCCGGTCCCACCGGACCTCTACCGGCATGGGGGGACAGGGCGTGCACCAGGCCCCGGACGGCCATCACGCACAAGGCGGCGGCCAGGGCCACCACGAAGACGGCGGCCACCACCACCAGGACCACCAGGAACAGGACGACCCCCACCGCGGCCAGGGCCACGGCCCCGACGGTGGCGGCAATCCCCCGGTCGCCCGGGGGCATCCCCCCGGTGACGAACGTGAACGGGCGCTCCGTGCCGGTGGTGTGCAGCTCGATGGGATCACGCGCGCCCATGGTCAGTGCCGCCCGCCCGGGGTCAGTCGCCGCGAGCGGCCGCTGGTCAGGTAGACGAGGCCGGCGGCGACCGCCACCTCGAGGACCACGGTGAACAGGCCGAGGCCGAGGAGGCCCCCGACCAGGCTCCCCACGAAGGCGCCGATCAGGCCGACGCCGAGGGTCCTCCAGGCGCCGATGGGGTTGGGGCCGGGAACGACCAGTCGTCCGAGGGCGCCGACCACGAAGCCGACGATGACGAGGCTGAGGATGTAACCGATGATGCCCATGGATCCAGTGTGCCCCCTGAAGGTGAGGAATGGATAAGAGCCGGGTAACAATGGGAGAAGATCCGGCCTCCCGACCTCGGTCGACGTCGCCGGCGGCGATTGGGGTCTGGTCAACCGGCCCGCGAAGGAGTAGAAGTGGAGGTGTAGACCGGTTCAGTGTTCCCTGCTTCGGACGACGGTCCGGAGTGGGCGGGCCGAGACCGGTCGGTGCATGCATCCGATCGTCCCCCGGCTCAGCCCGGGGGACCTTCGCGTGGCCACCCCATCCGGGCCGGGCGCCGGGGCACCCGTCGGGGACCGACCTACCGCAGGGCCAGTTGGCCGGGGACGATGGGGGCGGGCAGGGCCGTCTCGCCCATGAGGTACCGGTCCACGGCGGCCGCCGCCGATCGCCCCTCGGCGATGGCCCAGACGATGAGGCTCTGGCCGCGGGACATGTCGCCGCAGACGAACACCCCGTCCACGTTGGTGGCCCAGGAGCCGTCGGCCACCACGTTGCCGCGACCGCTGACCTCGAGCCCGAGGTCGGCCACCACCCCGGTGCGCTCGGAGCCGAGGAAGCCCATGGCCAGCAGCACGAGCTCACAGGGCAGCTCGAAGGCTGATCCCTCCACGGGCCGGAACTCGGGTCGGCCGTCGTCCCCGTAGGCCACCTCGACCTCCGAGCCTCGGAGGGCCCGCACGTGACCGTCCCCGTCGCCCACGAACTCCGCCGTGGTCACCGAGAAGAGGCGCTCGCCCCCCTCCTCGAGCGCCGAGGACGTCCGGAGGATGAGCGGCCAGGTGGGCCAGGGGTTGTCCTCGGAGCGGCCGATCGGGGGCTCGGGCAGGATCTCCAGCTGGTGGACGCTGAGCGCCCGCTGGCGGTGGACGGTGCCCAGGCAGTCGGCCCCGGTGTCCCCGCCCCCGATGATCACTACGTGCTTGCCCTCGGCCGAGATGGGCGAGGCGTCGGCCAGTCCCTCTTGGACCAGGTTGGACGGTTTGAGGAAGTCCATGGCCCGGTGGATCCCGTCCAGCTCCCGCCCGGGGACGGGGAGGTCCCGGGGCAGGGTGGCCCCACCAGCGAGCACGACCGCGTCGAACTCGTCCACCAGGGACCGGGCGCTGACCACGGTGGCGTCGGCGGCGGCGGCGCCGGGCACCTCGGGGGCGGGCTCCCCCACCGACACGCCGCAGCGGAACTCGACCCCCTCGGCCACCATCTGGTCGAGGCGCCGATCGAGGACGGCCTTTTCCATCTTGAACTCGGGGATCCCGAAGCGGAGCAGGCCGCCGGGCTTCTCGGCCCGTTCGAACACCACCACGTCATGACCGGCCCGGACCAGCTGCTGGGCGGCGGCCAGCCCGGCCGGGCCCGATCCGACCACGGCCACCCGCCGGCCGCTGCGGACCGAGGCCGGCACCGGCTCCACCCACCCCTCGGACCACGCCCGTTCGATGATCTCGTACTCGATCCGCTCGATGGTCACCGGGTCGTCGTTGATACCGAGCACGCACGACCCCTCACAGGGGGCCGGGCACAGGCGGCCGGTGAACTCGGGGAAGTTGTTGGTGGCGTGCAGCCGCTCGATGGCGTCGGGCCAGTCGTCGCGGTAGACGAGGTCGTTCCACTCGGGGATCAGATTGCCCAGGGGGCAGCCCTCGTGGCAGAAGGGGATCCCGCAGTCCATGCATCGGGCGCCCTGCTGCTGGGCCGTCTCCACGGGGAGGGGCTCGTAGACCTCCTTCCAGTCACGGAGGCGGACCGGCACCGGTCGTCGCGCCGGGAGCACCCGCCCGTATTTGAGGAAGCCGCTGACGTCACCCATGGGAGGCCTCCATGACCGCGTCTTCGACCGAGCGCCCCTCGGCCACGGCCCGCTCGGTGGCCTCGAGCACACGGCGGTAGTCCTGGGGCATGACGGTGACGAACTGCTCGGAGGCACTGATCCAGTCGGCCAAGACGGCCCGGGCCACCTCGGACCCGGTCTCGTCCCGGTGCATGGTGATCCGGTCCTTCAGCCACGCCCGATCGTCGGCGGCGAGGGGCTCCAGGTCCACCAGCTCGCGGTTGTAGTTGCCGACCAGCAGACCGTGGGGGTCGTAGACGTAGGCCACGCCCCCGGACATGCCGGCGGCGAAGTTGCGCCCGGTCGGACCGAGCACGACCACCCGGCCCCCGGTCATGTACTCGCACCCGTGGTCGCCCACGCCCTCCACCACGGCGATGGCCCCCGAGTTCCGCACGCAGAACCGCTCCCCGACCTGGCCCCGCAGGAACACCTCGCCGGCCGTGGCCCCGTAGAGGATCACGTTGCCGGCCACGATGTTCTCCTCGGCGGCGAAGGTGGACTCGTCGGGTGGCCGCACGATGATCCGGCCTCCCGACAGGCCCTTGCCCAGGTAGTCGTTGGTGTCGCCGAGGAGGCGCATGGTGACGCCCTTGGGCAGGAAGGCGCCGAAGCTCTGTCCCGCCGATCCACGGAAGGTGAGGTCGATGGTCCCCTCGGGCAGGCCGGCACCCCCGTGGGCCCTGGTGATCTCGTAGCCGAGCAGGGTCCCGACGGTGCGGTCCACGTTGGTCACGGCCAGCTCGGCCTTGACCGGGGTACCGCCGTCGATGGCCGGGCGGCAGCGCTCGAGGAACTGGTGGTCGAGGGCCCGGTCGAGGCCGTGGTCCTGGACGTTGATGCAGTGCCGGACCGCCCCCTCGGGGAGCTCGGGCACGACCAGGATCGGAGCCAGGTCGAGGCCGCGGGCCTTCCAGTGGTCGACGGCGTCGCCGGTGTCGATCAGGTCGACCCGGCCGACGGCCTCCTCCAGGGTGCGCAGCCCCAGTGCGGCCAGGTACTCGCGCACCTCCTCGGCGATGTACTCGAAGAACGTCTCCACGAACTCGGGCTTGCCCGAGAACCGGGACCGCAGGGTCGGGTTCTGGGTGGCGATCCCCACCGGGCAGGTGTCGAGGTGACAGACCCGCATCATGATGCAGCCCGAGACGACCAGCGGGGCGGTGGCGAAGCCGAACTCCTCGGCCCCGAGCAGGGCGCCGATGACCACGTCCCGGCCCGTCTTCATCTGCCCGTCCACCTGCACCACGATCCGGTCGCGCAGGTCGTTGGCCAGCAGCGTCTGCTGGGTCTCGGCCAGTCCCAGCTCCCAGGGGATCCCGGCGTGCTTCTGGGAGGTCAGCGGCGTGGCCCCGGTCCCGCCGTCGTGGCCCGAGATGAGCACCACGTCGGAGTGGGCCTTCGCCACCCCGGCCGCCACCGTACCCACCCCGACCTCGGCCACCAGCTTCACGTGCACCCGGGCCCCGGGGTTGGCCGACTTGAGGTCGTGGATGAGTTGGGCGATGTCCTCGATGGAGTAGATGTCGTGATGGGGCGGCGGGGAGATGAGGCCCACGCCGGGCGTCGAGTAGCGCGTCTTGGCGATGGACGGGGAGACCTTGTGGCCGGGCAGCTGCCCCCCCTCCCCGGGCTTGGCCCCCTGGGCGATCTTGATCTGGATGTCGTCCGCGTTGACCAGGTACTCCGAGGTCACCCCGAAGCGGCCCGAGGCCACCTGCTTGATGGCGCTGCGGCGCAGGTCGCCGTCGGCGTCCCGGGTGAAGCGGTCGGGGTCCTCACCCCCCTCGCCGGTGTTGGAGCGGCCGCCGATCCGGTTCATGGCGATGGCCAGGGTCTCGTGGGCCTCGGCCGAGATGGAGCCGTAGGACATGGCCCCGGTGGAGAAGCGGGCGATGATGGAGCGCGCCGACTCCACCTCGTCGATGGGTAGCGGTGGGCGCACCCCGGTGCGGAGCTGCATCAGCCCCCGCAAGGTGGCCAGCTGGGCCGACTGCTCGTCGACGGCCCGCGTGTACTCCTTGAACACCTCGTAGCGCTTGGAGCGGGTGGCGTGCTGGAGCTTGAACACCGTCTTGGGGTTGAAGAGGTGGATCTCCCCCTCGCGCCGCCACTGGTACTCACCGCCCACCTCACGCTCGCGGTGGGCCAGCTCGGTCGGACGGTCCAGGTGGGCGAGCCGATGGCGGCGGGCCACCTCGTCGGCCAGGACGTCGAGCCCCACACCGCCGATCCGGGAGACGGTCCCGGTGAAGTACTCGTCGATCACGTCCGGGGCCAGGCCCACGGCTTCGAAAACCTGGGCGCCGGTGTAGGACGCCACCGTCGAGATGCCCATCTTGGACATCACCTTGATGATGCCCTTGGAGGCCGCCTTGATGTAGTTCTTCTGGGCCTGGCGGGGCGTGACCCCGGTCAGGATCCCCGAGGCGATCATGTCGTCGATGGTCTCAAAGGCCAGGTAGGGGTTGATCGCCGCCACCCCGAACCCCTTGAGCAGGGCCATGTGGTGGACCTCGCGGGCGTCACCGGACTCGACCACCAGGCCCACCTGGGTGCGGGTCTTCTCCCGGACCAGGTGGTGATGGACGGCCGACACCAGGAGCAGCGAGGGGATCGGGGCCAGCTCGGCCGTCGAGTTCCGGTCGGACAGCACGATCACGTCGGCGCCGTCGGCGATGGCGGCACTTACCCGCCGGCGCACCTCTTCGATGGCGACCCGCAGGGCCTCTCCCCCGCCGGCCACCTCGAACAGCCCGTCGATGGCGAACGCCGAGTAGCCCGGCGTGGTCCCGTCCTCGTTGACGTAGACCAGTTTGGCCAGGTCGTCGTTGTCGATGACCGGCATGGGCAGCACGATCTGGCGGCAGGACGCCGCCGTGGGTTCGAGCACGTTGGACTCGGGCCCGAGGGTGGAGAGCAGTGAGGTGACCAGCTCCTCGCGGATGGCGTCCAGCGGCGGGTTGGTCACCTGGGCGAACAGCTGGGTGAAGTAGTCGTAGAGCAACCGGGGCCGCTCGGAGAGGACGGCGATGGCCGTGTCGGTGCCCATGGAGCCGATCGGTTCGGCCCCGGACTTGGCCATGGGCGCCAGGATCAGGCGCAGCTCCTCGTTGGTGTAGCCGAACAGGCGTTGGCGACCCACCACCGAGGCGTGCTGGGGGGTCAGCATGGTCCGGGGCGGCAGCTCCTCCAGATCGATCTGTCCGGCATCCAGCCACTCGGCGTAGGGATGCTCGGCGGCCAGGGCGTCTTTGATCTCGTCGTCGTCGACGATCCGGCCCGCTGCGGTGTCCACCAAGAACATCTTCCCCGGCTGGAGGCGGCCCTTCCTGACCACCTTCTCGGGGGGGACGTCGATCACGCCGACCTCGCTGGCCAGCACCACCATGCCGTCGTCGGTGACCCAGTAGCGCGCCGGGCGGAGGCCGTTGCGGTCGAGGACGGCCCCGATCACGGTGCCGTCGGTGAAGGCGACGGCGGCCGGCCCGTCCCACGGCTCCATGAGGGAGGCGTGGAAGCGGTAGAAGGCCCGCCGGGCGGGATCCATGGTCCGGTGGTTCTCCCAGGCCTCGGGGATCATCATCAGCACGGCGTGGTGGAGCGGTCGACCGCCCAGATGGAGCAGCTCCAGCACCTCGTCGAAGGAGGCCGAGTCGCTGGCGTCCGGGGTCACGATGGGGAAGGCCCGCTCCAGGCCGGGAATGAGCGCCGAGGCGCACAGGGCTTCCCGGGCCCGCATCCAGTTGCGGTTCCCCGCCGCCGTGTTGATCTCGCCGTTGTGGGCCAGATAGCGGTAGGGATGGGCCAGCGGCCACGACGGGAAGGTGTTGGTGGAGAACCGGGAGTGCACGAGGGCCAGTCCGCTGATGACCCGCTCGTCGGAGAGGTCGGGGTAGAACTCGGCCAGCTGGTGCGATGTCAGCATGCCCTTGTAGGTGATGGTCCGGGCCGACAGCGAGGCCAGGTAGCACTCGTCGATCTCGTGCTCGGCCCGCTTCCGGAGGACGAAGGCCAACCGGTCGATGGCGAGGGCCTGCTGGTCCCCGGTGAGGGTGACGTCGGCGGCCGGGGCCACGAAGAGCTGGTGGATGGAGGGCATCGCCGCCTCGGCGATGGAGCCGAGGGTGGCGGTGTGGATGGGCACGTCGCGCCAGCCGATGACCTCGAGACCCTCCTCGCCGGCCAGCTTGCCGATGGACGCCCGGGCCGCCTGGGCCGCACCGGGATCGCGGGAGAGGAAGGCCATCCCGGTGGCGTAGGCCCCCCTTGCGGGCAGGTCGAACGCCACGATGTCGGCGTAGAAGTCGTGGGGGATCTGGAGCAGGATCCCAGCACCGTCCCCACTGTCCTCCTCGCTCCCGGTGGCCCCCCGGTGGGCCAGGTGCTCGAGCGCGGAGATGGCCTGGCGCACCAGCGTGTGGGTGGCCCGTCCCTCGAGGTCGGCCACCAGGGCCACGCCACAGGCGTCGTGCTCGAACCGTGGGTCGTAGAGCCCCCGGTCCGGGGGTGACGGGGGCCCGGTCCGGCCGGCCGGCGGTGCCCCGCTGGCCGTGCTCGGTCCGCCCGCACGCCGGCGGACGGCACCCGTCGTCAGGAACTCGACCGGCGTGGGCGCGGTCGACATCGGGACGTCGCCCGGTAGTGCGCTATGGCCAGAGTGCGTCGTCATCGGGTCGCTCCAACGAGAGAAGTGGATCCACCCACCAGGGACGACGTTGGCCCTTGCGTGGTCGAAAGATTGTACACGTCCCCGGACAGGGCCTGTCGATGGCCGGGCGTCGTCGCCGGTGGGCCGGTCGTGTCCGCGGTGCCCCACCCGTCGGCCGGTGGCTCCCCCGTAGCATGGGAGGATGACCGCCTCCCGCCCTCCTGACCTGGTGGTGGTGGGTGGGGGCGTGATCGGGCTGTCCGTCGCCTGGAAGGCCTCGGTGGTGGGCCACCGGGTCGCCGTGGTCGACCCCTCGCCCGGTCAGGGTGCCAGTTGGGCCGCGGCCGGCATGCTGGCCCCGGTGGGCGAGGCCCACTTCGGCGAGGGCGAGCTCACCCGGCTCAACGTGGTGGCGGCCGGGGCGTGGCCGGGTTTCGCCCAGGACCTGGAGGAGGACTCGGCGGTGGACGTCCACTACCGGACCGGGGGCACCCTGCTGGTGGCGGCCGACGCCTCCGACCGCGACGCCACCGACGACGTGCTCGGCTACCAGTTGACCCTGGGCCTGGCCGCCCACCGCCTGACCTCGGCCCAGTGCCGGGCGGCCGAGCCCCTGCTCGCCCCGGGGATCAGCGGCGGGGTCGAGCTCGTCGAGGACCATCAGGTGGACAACCGTCGGGTGGTGGAGGCCCTTCTCGAAGCCTGCCGGGCCCGGCAGGTCTCCTTCGTCGACGACGAGGTGGCCGAGATCACCTCGGACGCCTCGGGAGTCACCGGCGTCGCCCTGCGGCACGGTGGACGGCTCGGGGCCGCCTCGGTGGTGCTGGCCGCCGGTTGCTGGTCGGGACGGGTCGGCGGGGTGCCCGATCCCAGCCGTCCCCCGGTGCGGCCGGTCCGGGGTCTCACCGTGCGCCTCCGCGCACCCGAGGGTGCACCCCGACTGGCCCGGACGGTACGGGGGCTCGTCCGGGGCCGCAACTGCTATCTGGTGCCGCGGTCCGACGGCACGGTGGTGGTGGGCGCCACCGTCGAGGAGCGGGGCTTCGACGCGTCCGTCCAGCTGGGACCGGCCCTCGATCTCCTGGAGGACGCCCGGCGCCTCGTCCCGGCCATCGACGAGTACGAGCTGCACGAGACGACGACCGGGCTCCGACCCGGGTCCCCGGACAACGCCCCGATCGTCGGCGCCACCGGTCCGGCGGGCCTGGTGGTGGCGACGGGCCACTACCGCAACGGCTTCCTCCTGGCCCCGATCACCGCCGACGAGGTGGTCCGGCTCCTGGCCGTGGCCGACGGTGGGTGCGACGCCGGCGCCCCGACGTTCGCCCGCTTCCGACCGGACCGCTTCGCCTCGCGGGACGGGACGGGGAGCGCTCTGCGACCATGAACGTGGAGGTGAACGGCGAGGCGTGGACGGGCCCGGACGACCTCTCCGTGGCCGGCCTGGTGGCGCTGTGGTGTCCCTCGCCCCGTGGCATCGCCGTGGCCCGGAACGGCGACGTGGTCCCGAGGAGCGCCTGGGACGAGACGGTCATCACCGCCGGCGACCGGATCGAGATCGTCACCGCGGCCGCCGGCGGGTAACGGTTGGCGTCGCGCCGGTGTCCCGGGTGACGGCGGTACCGTGGGGACGATGGTTGACCAGTACCGAGACTTCCGGACCGCCGAGCTGCCGGACCCCGACGGGCCGGCCGGCGCCGGGGCCGCCGATCGCGGACCCGAGGACGACGCCCTCGTCATCGCCGGTCGGGTCCTCCCATCCCGCCTGCTGCTCGGGACCGGCGGCATGGCCAGTCCCGAGTCGCTCCGGTCGGCCCTCGTGGGCTCGGGCACGTCCATGGCCACCGTGGCCGTGCGCCGGGTGGATCCCACCACCCGGCACTCCCTGGTCGACCTCCTCGGCGACCTGGGCATCGCCGTGCTGCCCAACACCGCCGGATGCTTCACGGCCACCGATGCCGTGCTCACGGCCAAGCTGGCCCGCGAGGCCTTCGGCACCGACTGGGTGAAGCTCGAGGTCATCGGGGACGACCGGACGCTGCTCCCCGACTCGGTGGAGCTGCTGGCCGCGGCCGAGGAGCTGGTCGACGACGGGTTCGTCGTCCTCCCCTACTGCAACGACGACCCGGTCGTCGCCCGCCGCCTGGAGCAGGTGGGCTGTGCCGTGGTGATGCCGCTCGGTTCGCCGATCGGCACCGGCCTCGGGATCCGCAATCCCCACAACATCGCCCTGATCGTGGAGCAGGCCGGGGTGCCGGTGGTCCTGGACGCCGGGATCGGCACCGCCTCGGACGCCTGCCTGGCCATGGAGCTCGGCTGCGACGCCGTGCTGGTGGCCTCGGCAGTGACCCGGGCCCGGGATCCCCAGCGCATGGCCGAGGCCATGCGCGACGCCGTGGCCTCGGGTCGATCCGCCTACCGGGCCGGTCGGATCACCCGCCGGTTCCACGCCCGGGCATCGACGGCCACCGAGGGGATGGTCGAGTGGTGAGCGGCATGGGTGACCCACCCGTCGCCATGACCGTCGCCGGCTCCGACTCGGGTGCCGGGGCCGGGATCCAGGCCGACATCAAGACCATGGGCGCGCTCGGCGTCTTCGCCACCACGGTGATCACGGCGGTCACGGCCCAGAGCACGGCGGAGGTGCGCGAGGTCCAGCACCTGCCGGCGTCCATGGTCGAGGCCCAGATGGCCACCGTCCTCGACGACCTGCCCGTCAAGGCGGTCAAGACCGGACTGCTCGGCGCGCCGGCCACCATCGAGGTCGTCGGCCGACGGGCCGCCGCCGGGGATCTCCACCGCCTGGTGGTCGACCCCGTCATGGTGGCCTCGACGGGGCGGATCTTCCTCGACGAGGAGGGCATCGACGCCTACCGACGGCATCTGCTGCCCGAGGCCCTGATCGCCACGCCGAACCTCTGGGAGGCGTCCCTGCTGGCCGACCGCACGCCGACCGGCGAGGAGGACGTGGAGGCCATGGCCGACATGGCCCGGAGGATCTACGAACTCGGGCCGACCTGGGTGCTAGTCAAGGGCGGCCACCTTCCCGGGGTCGAGGCCCGATCGGGAGTGGACCCGCCGGCCCAGGTGGCCGACGTGCTCTTCGACGGGACGACGGTGACCGTCCTCACCGGCGGCCACGTGGACACGCCGAACACCCACGGGACCGGCTGCTCGCTCTCGGCGGCCATCACCGCCTACCTGGCCCACGGGGCCGACGTCCCCGAAGCCGTGTCGGCGGCCAAGGCGTTCGTCCTCGGCGCCCTCCGGGGTGGGGCCCGGTGGCACCTCGGGCACGGGCACGGGCCCCTGGACCACCTGGGATGGGCGACGAAGCCACCGCCGGGCATCTCGACCCCGGTGTGAGCAGCGGCCCGAGAACAACCCCCGGCAACCCGGTGCTCGGCCGGGCCTCGCGCTACCGCCCCCTCTGGGTCGTTCACCGTCCTCCGCCATGACAGTGGCCGGGCCTTGCGGCCCGGCCACTCCCCCCCCATCTCACAGGATCCTTCCGCCGTACTGGTCCAGGCACCCCTCCTCGGGACGAACCGCCACCGCTCGTCCGTGCACCTCGCATTGTGAAGCATCGTCGGACAAAAGTAAACATCGGGTGAACTGCATCGTTCACATGAAGTGGTGATCCGACCACTTCTTGTGTCATACGGCTCGCAACCTGGACTGTTGGGGCGTCCGGCGCCGTCCTGCACCGGCCCGGGGGACGGCCGGACGCGCCTCGTTGCACCGGGCCCTATCTTGTCCTCATGGACGAGTCCTTCTCCCGCCCACTGGCCCGCCTCGTCGCCTGGGGACGGGTCGGGATCGGGGTGAGCGCCCTGGCCGCGCCGACGCTGATGGCCCGGCCGTGGATCGGCGTCGACGCCCGATCGTCGGGTAGCCGGCTCCTGGCCCGGACCATGGGGGGCCGGGACCTGGCCCTCGGGATCGGCTGTCTGCGGGCGCTCGGGGTCTCCGACGCGGAGGCGCGTCCCTGGGTGGCCCTCGGGGGCATGGCCGACGGCGTGGACGCCCTGGCCACGGTCCTGGCCTTCGGCTCGCTGCCCCGCCGCAGCCGGTGGGGCATCCTGGCCGTGACCGTGGGGGCGGCCGTCGTGTCTACCCGGGTGGCCGTGGGCCTCGACACCCCTGCCCCGACCGAGCCGTCTCCCGGGGCCGTGACCCGTGCCCCCGGGCGGCCCGAGGCGGCCCCGGAGGCCACGGTTCCCCGCTGAGCTCCGGCCGGGCCCGACCGGGGGTCCCCCGGGGGGTCCCGGTACCATGGCCGGGCCATGTCCAACCCCTCCCCGGTGCTCCAGCCGCCTGAGAGCGACCCCGACCTCGTCGCCGAGGGCGGTCCCGTCGATCCGGACAACCGGATGTACGAGCACATGTCCCTCCGGGGTCCGGCCCTGGTGGTCCTGGGCATCGCCGTCCTCATCGTGGTCGTCGGCGTGGTGGCCTCGGCGTTGACCTCGGGCGGCAACACCACCCTGTCCGTCCGCTCGGTCAGGATCCCCGACGGCACCGTGGTCCCCCTCACCCCGGCGGCCACGGCCATGAGGGCCATCGTGAGCGCCGGGCAGCCACCGGCCGACATCCTGGGCAACCTGGCCGTGCCGACGGGCAGCTCGGTGGTCCGGACGGTCAACATCGACCAGGGCGTCGGACAGTTCGACCGGACGGTCGTGTTCCGGACCGGGCTCTCCGCCGATCAGGTGGGCGACGTCTACCGCACCCTGCTCCCCACCCTGGGCTGGAAGGTGACCGACCAGGGAAGCCCGGCCACCGGGAAGGCGTCGGGGACGGTGATCCTGTTCAAGAGGGGCAGCGGGGACAGCTTCTACTGGGAGGTGGGGGCGACCGTGTCCCCCACCACCTCCACCGGGTCCACCACCTTCTCGCTCGAGCTGTTCGAGCTGCCCGACGACAACTGAGACTCCGGCCCCGTCCGCGCCGACCCGGGGAGGTCCGGCTCGTCGGCCTGACGGAGCATCCAGGCCCAGACGAACAGGTTGATGGGGTAGAGCAGGTAGCCGACCCGGGTGGCCGGGGCCAGCACGATGGCGATGAGCATGACCCAGCCCGCCAGGCTGGCCGCCTCGGCGGCGGTCCCCGGCGGTCGACGCCACAGGCGCCAGACCACCAGCGCGCCCCCGATGGCCACGACCGTCACCACGTAGGCCCGGTGGACCCCCGGGACCGCCGCCACCAGGATGTGGCCGGGCAGGGCGCTGGCCGCCGGTGAGGACACACCGGCCAGACCCAGCGGGAAGCGGATGACGTTGTCGATGAACGCCGAGGGGTTGGAGAGGGCCACGGGAAGGACCACCGGGCCCATGATCACCACCACCCCCAGCGCGTACCAGGCCATGGCCCGACGCCGGCTCCGGTCGCTGGCCGCCCACAGGGCCACGAGGGCCAGGGGCCAGGCCGTGAACTTGAGCGACGACGCCGCCCCGAGGGCCAGGCCGGCCAGGAACGGTCTTCGTCGCTGGATGGCCACCAGGCCCAGCAGCATGAGCGCCACCACCGGCATGTCGTCACCGCCGGTGGCCAGGGGCAACGCCGCCGTGGGCAGGACGGTCAGGATCTGGAGGGCCCGGATGCGGGCATCGGTCCGGGGTCGGAGGCGACTGAGGGCGAACAGGCCGACTGCCGCCGTGAACACCAGGAACTGGATGCGGGCATCGGTCAGGCGGGCCTCGACCCGGCTCCCGGTGGAGAAGCCGAAGACCACCATGCCCGGCAGGTAGGGGTAGTAGAGCTCATAGATGGGCTCGGTGTGCTCGTGGATGAGGATGTGGCCGTTGCGATCCACCACCCGGTAGGGGTCCTGGCCGTGGGCGGCCCGGTCGCCGGCCTGCTCCACCACCAGGACCTCGGGCTGGACGTGGAGGGCAGCGTCGCCCTCCGACCGCCAGATCACCTCCATGGCCAACGGGACGATGGTGGCACCGAACAGGGCGATGAGGAAGGCCGCCACCCGGGCCACCTTCCAGCGCCGGCCGCCGGTGATCGAGCGCGGGGCGGGAGCCGGGTCGCCAGCCGGGGCCATCCCCCCGGAACGGGCCGTCGGCGCCGTGCGGGCGGCCACGGCGCGCCGGTAGGCCACCACGATCATCAAGACGGCGGCGACGGCGTAGGGGCCCACGGCCATCTGGCCCCACTGGCGGTAGAGGGGTATCCCCATGGCCAGGGCGGCGACGCCGGCGAACAGCGCCGAGCAGGCGTACAAAAAGGCGTCCCGACCCTCGGGCGACAGCGCCTGGAGGATGACCAGTGTGCGGCGGACCACCGACGGGTAGGCCGACCACCGCACCCCATCGGGGGATGCCGTACCCCAGTGCATCCGCAGGCGGTCGGTCGGCACGGTCGAGGGTACCACCGGTCACCTCGGAGCCCGGGTACGCCACCGGGCCTCGGGCGGCCGCCCGGCCCGGCCACCCGGGCCGGGCCCGGTCAGGCCCCGGGCCGTGGGCCTGCCGGCTCCGGGGGGCGGTCGAACAGGAAGCGGTAGAAGGCCAGCTCGGCGGTGAGGCTGGCCTCGATGGTGGCGGCCTGCCGGAAGCCGTGGGACTCCCCGTCGAAAAGGATCAACCGGCAGGACACCCCCCGCTCCTCCAGCAAGGCGGCGAATCGTTCGGACTGGTCGGCCGGCACCACCGGATCGTCCCGGCCCTGGATGAGGAGGACGGCACCGGACATCTCGTCGACCCCGTGGAGGGGCGACCTCGCCCGGTAGGTGGCGGCGGCCTCGGGCCAGGGGCCGACCAGCGAGTCCAGATAGCGGGACTCGAAGTCGTGGGTGTCACGGGCCAGTGCCTCGAGATCGGTCACCCCGTACCAGGTGGCCGCACCGGCGAACCGGTCGGCCCGGATCAGGGCCCCGAGTGCCGTCAGGCCGCCCGAACTCGTACCCCGAATGGCCATGCGGCGCCCGTCCACCAGCCCGGCCTCGTCGAGGCCGGCGGCGTAGCGCACACAGTCGTCCACGTCGGCCTCGCCCCACCGCCCCTCGAGCCGACGACGGTAGGCCCGGCCGAAACCGCTGCTGCCCCGGTAGTTGACGGCGGCCACGGCCAGGCCGCGACCGGTGAAGAACTGGACGACGGGATCGAGGCCCCCGTCCACGGCCGAGGTGGGCCCGCCGTGGCAGAACACCACCAGGGGGGGCGGCCCCTCCTCGGCCCCCGGGGGTGGTCCGACCGGGGCGAAGAAGAGGCCCGGCACAGGTCCGTCCGGCGTCGACACGGTGAACGGTCTCGGCACCGATACCTCGGTGGCGGGAAGGGGCGAGGCCGGTCCGCCCGAGACCCGTCGGGCCGTCCCGCGGTCGGGCCACGGGACGGCCCACACCGCTGGGGACTCGGTGGGCGTGGAGCCCAGGACCTGGAGCCGCTCCCCGCCGGCGCCGGGATCGTCGTCGGTGGCCACGACCAGGCCGACGACGGCCACGCAGGGCTGGTCGATCACCTGGAGCGTCCAGGGCCCGTCCTCCCCTCCGTCCGGGCCGCCGGGCTGCAGGAGGACCACGTGATCGCTTCCGTCGCGGTGCATGCGGCAGACGAGCGCGCCGTCGGACCGCTCGGCCATCGTCGACTGGCCGAGGACCCAGTCCGGGGCATGGAACTCCGCCTCCATCCCGACCAAGGGCACCGCCCGGCCCCCCGGGTCACCCACGTCGCCCGGGGCCAGGCGCTGCGGCATCCACCACCCGGTCCGGTCGTCCACGAACACGAGGCTCCCGTCCCGGCCCCAGAGGGGCTGGCCCACCGAGGAGTCAGCACCCCCGGCCACCCGCCGCCGACCGTGCAGCCGGATGGTGCCGTCGGACTCCTCCAGGCCGGCCACCCACAGCGAGGACCGGTCCCAGGGCATGGCCGGGTGGTCCCAGGACACCCAGGCCAACCACCGTCCGTCCGGCGACGGGCGGGGTGCCGCCACGAAGTCCCCCTCGTCCACCAGCAGCACCGCCGGGGCCCCCGAGGCGTTCCCCGGCCCACCGGTGGTCGGGGAGACCAGGCCCGTCGGGTGGGCCACCAGCCGGTGGTCGGTGTCCCCGTGCCGGTGCCGCTCCTCGACCGAGACCAGCCATGCCCCCGAGGGGGTCACCCGGCCGTCGGCGTACCGGGAGGTCCAGCCCACCGTCCCGACGCCGTCGCCGCCGGGCCCCGGGCGCGCCCCGCCCGACGAGAGGGGCACCCCCGACCGGACGGGGCGTCCCTCGTCCACCCGGTACCACTGCTGATCGGACTGGTCGATGTAGAACAGGACGCCCTCGTGGACCGTGGCCGCTCCCCCGCCGTATTCGTGCACCCGGCTGCGGACGCTCACGCCCGGCGGTGAGACATCCTCGGGTGGCCGAGCGTCCCCGGACCACCGCACCACCACCTGGCGGCCACCGTCCTGCGGCCTGCTCTCGCACCAGTAGACGTCGCCCCCGTCGGCCTGCAGGCCGCTCCGGCTGACCTTGCCGGCCGCCACCACCGCCGGCGACCACCGGGACGGCCACCAGCCGAATGCGGTGGGCTCGGCGCCGACCGGTGGCTCGGCCGCGCCCGTCACGTGCTCGCCGTCCATGGAGTCAGTACGGTACCCGCGATGGCCCCGCCCACCCCACCCTCTGCGCCACGTCGGACCCCCGAGCCCGACCCCAGCGTCCCCGGACCGATCCCGCAAGCCTTTCGGGCCTTCACGGTGACCCGCTCGGGTCCCGGGGGCGAGGACGTCGAGTCGGCCGTCCGCGTCCTCTCCCCCGACGACCTGCCCGCCGGGGCGGTGGACGTCGCCGTTGAATGGTCGGCGGTCAACTACAAGGACGGGATGGTGACCCGGCCCGGCAACCGCGTGGCCCGGATCAGCCCCCTCGTCCCCGGGGTCGACCTGGTGGGGACGGTGGCGGACTCGACCGAGACCACCCTGTCGCCCGGCACCCGGGTCATCGTCCACGGCTACGACCTGGGCGTGGCCCACCACGGGGGCTTCTCCGAGTGGGCCCGGGTCCCGGCCGAGTGGGTGGTCCCCCTGCCCGACGGCCTCGACCCCCGCCAGGCCGCCACCATCGGCACGGCGGGCTTCACCGCCGCCCTCTCCGTCCACCGGCTGGAACAGCGGGGCCTGCGGGCCGGCGACGGGCCCGTGGTGGTGACCGGGGCCACCGGGGGCGTGGGCAGCATGGCCGTGGGTCTCCTGGCCTCCCGGGGCTATGAGGTCGTGGCCAGCACGGGCAAGGCCGCCGAGCGCGACTACCTGACCGGCCTGGGCGCGTCGGAGGTGATCGACCGGGACGACCTCCTCGGGCCGAGCGGACGGACGCTCGGCCCCGAGCGTTGGGCGGCGGCGGTGGACTGCGTGGGCGGTCCGACGCTGGCCGCCGTGCTCCGGAGCCTCCGGTACGGCGGGGCCGTGGCCGCCAGCGGCCTGACCGGGGGCAACACCCTCGAGACCACCGTCTATCCCTTCATCGTCCGCGACGTCAGCCTGATCGGCGTCGACACCGTGCTCACCCCCATCGACGAGCGCCGTCGGGTCTGGGCCGAGATGGCCACGACCTTCCCCGCCACCCTGCTCGAGGACATGGTGGCCGAGGTGGTGGATCTCGACGGGCTGCTCCCGGTGCTCGACCGCAACCAGGCCGGGGGCTCCAGGGGCCGGACGCTGGTGCGGCCCGGTCCCGCTCCACCGGGATGACGACGGTCGGGCCGGCTCAGCCCGAAGGTGGCGCCGTGGTCTGGCTGTTGGCCCCGGTGGAGAGGAACACCGGGGAGACCACCAGGGTGCCCCCGCCGCAGGGCGCCAAGCTGGCCGACAGGACCAGGTGGTCGAGGGCGTTGGGCGGCGTGACCTGCACGGACGCCGACGTCGGACAGGTGGTCTCGTTGCCCACCGGCACATCGGAATAGCCGATGTTGACGTACGCCGACTGGCCGGGTGCGATGGTCACCGTCGTGGCGGGCATGGCCGTGAACGCGTAGTTCCCTGTGCGCACCACCGTGGTGGGCAGGGACGAGCCCGAGGACGAGAGCAGCTGCAGGCCCGGGAACCCCCCGAGGCTGCACGGCGCCGGGGTGGTGTTCTTGAGGGCGATCGTCGTCTCGATGGTCCCGGCCGCACCGCTGCTGCCCACCACCGATCCGACCAGGCCCGTCGTGGCGCAGCGGGCGAGACCGGCGGCGGTGCTCGTCGTCGATGACGCCGCTGACGAGGTCGAGGTGGAACTCCCCGTCGTGGGGGACGTGCTGCCGGTCGACGCGGAGCCATGGGTGGTGGTTGTGGTCGCCGTCGGGGTACCCGACGAGCAGGCGCTCAGCAGCGCACCACCCAACAGAACGGCGGCCGCCACGGCCGTCGACATCATCGTCACCCTCGTCACTCTCGACACCGTCATCGACCGTCCTCGACCTTCACATCCCTGCCGGTCAGCCGCACCGGTGCGGGCCGACCGGCTCACGCCGTCAGTATGACCCCATGGTGGTGCCGACATCGGGACCCCCGGATCAGACCGGGGCCGTACCCCGTACCCGGTGACCGGTCTCGGTCAGCGGGTACGGTCCGCGGTCTCGGTCAGGAGGAGAAGTCCTCGGGGCTGATGGAGTCGAGGAAGGTCCGGAACTCGCCGACCAGCTCGTCGGGGTTGGATCCCTCCTCGTCCTCCTCGTCAGCGTCGTCCTCGTCCTCCTCGACGGCCAGCATGATCCCCTCGCTGTCCATCAGATCGTCGGCCACGAACAGCGGCGCCCCGGTCCTCACGGCCACGGCCACGGCGTCGGACGGCCGGGACGAGACGGGCAGCTCCTCGTCGCCGTGGCGGAGGACGATCTCGGCGAAGTAGGTCGCCGTCTTCAGCTCGGTGATCACCACCCGGAGCACATCGGCCCCCAGGGCGTCGAGCAGGTCACGGATCAGATCGTGGGTCATCGGCCGAGGGGTGTCCATGCCCTGGAGTGCGAACGCTATGGCCGTCGCCTCGGGCGCCCCGATGAAGATGGGCAGGGTGCGTCCCAGGCCCTCCGACTCTTGCAGGAGCAGTACGGGCGTGTTCGACTGCAGGTCCACACGCACCGCCCGAAGCCGGACTTCGACCATGCCCGCAAACTTACTCGCCACCGACCGAATGTGCGATCGGGGCAGGTGGGGACGCACGTCCACGAGGAGCGCACCCAAGGGGGCCGTGGGGCTACCCGTTGAGCAGGTTGCCCAGGGCGCTGCGCAGGAGCGAGGCGCGGAGATCCTGGCCCAGGCGGGTCAGCTCGTCGGCCGTCTCCGACGCCCGGGCCCGGGCATCGGGGTTCCGCTGGCGGACCAGCGGGAGGACGACCTGTTCCACGAAGCCGGCTTCACGCTCGGCGGCGTTCTTGTAGAGGCGCAGGTGGCGCGGCTCGATCCCGAACCGGGTGAAGCGCCCCGCCGCGGTGGCCACCACCAGCGCCTCCTGGTCGAAGTACTCCACGCCCGCCACCATGGAGGGGACGAGCAGGCCGTACTCCTGCAGTTCACGCACCACCGAGACGTCGAGTTCGGAGGCGGCGGCCAACTCCTCGGCCGACAGGGACACCCCACGGCCCTCGGTCGAGGGCGTCGGCGGCGGGCTTGTCGGCGGTGTCGTGGTCGTCGCTGCCGGCGTTCCGGGCGCGGGGCTGGCCGGGGAGGGGACTCCGGACGCCGCCGCACCCTTCGCCGGCCGTCGAGTAGGCGGGCCCGCAGGCTCGTCGGGGGGCCCGGCCGACGAGGGGCCCGACTGCGGGCCCGGCTCGGCCCCCACGGATGCCGACGGGGTCGCCACCGTGCCGGTCGCCGCGGTGGCCGACGGGGACGCTCCGGCCCTGGCCGCAGCGGCGCCCTCCCCGGTGCCGTTGGTGGGATCACCGACCGCCGGCCGCGGGCCCGGGGTGGGCCCGTCGTTGACCAGTTCGAGGACCGGGCCGCGGTCCGGTGCCCGTCGGTGCGAGGTGAGACCCGACCGCTCGGGGGCCCGGGGGGTGCCGGCGGTCACCGACGGCGGGGAGCCGGCCCCACCGTCGCCGGGTGATCCGAGGCCGGGCAGGCCCGTACCCTCACCGGCCGGATGGGCGCCGACCGGCGTGCCCACAGCCCCCGACTCGGTCTGGGCGCCGATCCTCTGGCCCACCAGCACCGGGTCGCCGGCCAGGGCGACCTCGGCCGGATCGGTCTCGGGGGTCTCGACCTCGTGACGCGGCCGGCGTCCAGCGGCCTTGGCCGGGCGCGAGGCAGCCGCCGGCGCGATCCCGTCGGGGCCCTCCTCGGCCGAACCGTCGTCGAGGCGGTCCTTGATGACCTTCAGGGGCAAGAAGTGTTCCCGCTGCTGACGGAGGACCCACCGCAGGCGCTCCACATCGTGCTCGTAGAATTTGCGGTAGCCCGAGGGGGTCCGCTCCGGGTTGACCAGGCCCTGGCTCTCGAGGAACCGGATCTTGGAGATGGTGATGTCCTGGAACTCCTGACGGAGCAGCGTCAGGACATCCCCGATCGACAGATACGAACGCCCGCTCACGGCCGGTCCCCGTCGGGTCGCCCGGAGGGAGCCGTCATTCGCCACCGGCCTGGAGGTAGAGCAACTTGAACTTCCCGATCTGCACCTCGTCGCCACTCGAGAGACGGGCCTCTTCGATCCGCGCCCGGTTCACGTAGGTGCCGTTGAGGGAGCCGACGTCCCGGACCGTGGTCTGCTGGTCCCGGGTGACGAACTCGGCGTGCCGCCTCGACACGGTGATGTCGTCGAGGAAGATATCGCTCTCGGGATGTCGGCCGGCCTGGACGATGGGCTCCTGGATGGCGAAGCGGACCCCCTCGTCGGTTCCCCGCTTGACCACCAGCATGCCCACCCCCCGGGGCAGTTCGAGCAGGCCCACGTGGGCCTCGACCTCACCGGCGTCACCCAGTTCGTCCACCGGGCCGACCGAGACCGAGGTGTCCGGAGCGGAGGTCACCAACGACGCGCCGCACGACGAGCAGAAGTTGACGCCAGTCGGATTGCGATGACCGCAACTGGGACAGAACACGTCCACAACGGTAGTCGGTCTCACCACGCCGCTCTCGAGGGTCGTTCGACCAAGGGTAACGGTCAACCGGAGGTCAACTGCCGGTAGCCGTCGGCATCGAGCAGTCCGTCCACCGCCGACGCGTCCGACGGGGTGATCTCACAGATCCACCCCTCCCCGTACGGGTCGGCGTTGAGGGTCTCGGGGGCGTCGGTGAGCGCCGTGTTCACGGCCACCACCTGACCCGCCACCGGGGCGTAGATCTCCGAGACCGACTTGGTCGACTCGACCTCGCCCAACAGGCCGCCCGCCTCCACCGTGGTGCCCTCGCTGGGCAGGTCCACGAAGACGACGTCGCCCAGCGCGTCCTGGGCGAAGTCGGTGATCCCCACCCGGATGCGACCACCGTCGTCGCGGGCCCACTCGTGATCGGACGAGTAGCGCAACTCTTCGGGCACGTTCATAGGTGCGGACGATACCTGACGTGGGCGGTCGCCGCCCAGGCGATCCGGCCGCCAGTACCCCGGTCGACCGGGTGGCGGCGACGGTGCTCCGGGTCGGGTCTAGCGGAGGAGCTGCTCGAGCCGCACGGCGTACTCGTTGGCCCGGGCCTCGGCCTGGGATCCGCTCGCCGCCTCGGCCCACACGTGGGTCAGTGGCTCCTCGGGGTCGGGGAGGACGAGCGCCCAGCCGTCGGCCTCGAGCACCTTGACCCCGTCGACCAAGACGAGCTCGCGCCCGAGGGACCGCTCCACCAGCGTGCGCATGACCATGCCCTTTTGGTCCCAGGGCGTGTGCACCTCCTGGTGGGCGATGTGGACGGGGGGGATCTGCGCCACCAGCTCGGAGAGCTTCCGGCCCGAGGCGGTGAGGAGGGCCAGCAGGTTGACCAGGGTGGCGGCGGCGTCGTAGGCGGGCAGGAAGGCGGGGAAGATGAACCCGCCCGACTGGCTGGCGGCGAGGGTGACCCGTTCGGTCCGGGCCACCTCCATCAGGTGGGAGGCCGAGAGCTTGGTCCACACGATCTCGGCGCCGGCCTTCTGGCAGATCTCCTCGGCCACCACACTCACGGCCACGGGCAGGGCCACGCGGGCCGAGGGGTGGGCCTCGGTGACCAGGGTCAACAACACCAGCAGCGCCTCGTCATCGGTCAGGGGGTGGCCGAGGTCGTCCACGATGGCGACGTGCTCGCCACCGGGGTCGAGCACCGCACCCAGGTGCGCCCCCGAGGCCCTCACCAGTTCGGACACGCGCGCCGCGCTGGCCTGCCGGTCGAAGCGGAGCACACCGGCGGTATTGGCGTAGGGGTTGACCACCAGCACCTCGGCCTCGAGCTTGGCCAACAGGTTGGGCATGACGAAGCTGGAGGTCCCGAACGAGTAGTCCAGCACCAGCTTGAGGTCGGCGCTGCGGGCGTTGGACAGGTCCACCGAGTCGATCAGGGCCGCGGTGTAGTGCTCGAGGGAGCGGGGCGGGAAGTCGATGTCGCCGATCTCCCGGGCCAGTACCCGTCGGAAGTCCTCGCGGTGGTACAGCCGCTCGATCTTGCGTTGGGTCGTCTCGTCGACGTCGATGCCCTCCTTGTCGAAGAAGCGCAGCACCACCGACTGGGGGTCGTCGGGAGCCAGTCGGACAGTGACGCCGGCCATCGAGTCCGAGGTGGTGGTCTGGAAGCGGGTCACCGGCACCGTGGCCGCCTCGAGGTCGTCGACGTTGATCCCCGCCGCGTTGCAGCCGACCATGATGGCCCGCTTCAGCACCCGGGCGGCGCGGCTGGTGTCGCGCGAGGTGGTGACCGTGGACCCCTTCTCGAAGGTCGAGGCCCAGGCCATGGACAGGCGGACGGCCAGCTCCGGACTGATGTCCACGTTGGCCAGGCCCCGGACCCCGTCCCGTCCGAACAGCGACCGGGCCCCCATGGACTCCCAGACGATGGAGGAGTTGACCGTGGCCCCGGCCTCCACCGTCTTGAACGGATAGACCTTCACCCCGGCCTTGATCTCGGCGTGGGCCCCCACGAAGCACTGGTCACCGAGGACCACGCCCTCCTCGCACCGCACCCCCTGGCGGAGGTCGGATCCCCGACCGAGCACGCTGCCGTCGATGCGGACCCCCGAGCCCAGGTACGTGTTGTCGTGGACCACAGAGCGCTGGAGCACGGCGTTGTCCCCGATGCGGACGTTGCGGCCCAGGGTGCAGTACTGGCCGAGGCGGGCCCCCGGGCCGATGACACAGTTGTCGCCGATGACCGCCGGCCCGTCGATGACCACGCTCGGGTCGATCTCGGCCCCCTTGCCCAGCCACACCCGCGGCCTGAGCTCGAACCCCTTGATGTCCACCTGGACCTTCTGGTCCAAGATGTCCTGGTGGGACTGGAGGTAGGCCTCGAGGGTGCCCACGTCCTCCCAGTAGCCGTCGGCCACGTAGCCGTAGAGCTCCTTGCCCGCGGCCAGGGCCTCAGGGAAGGACTCCCCGGAGAAGTCCACCGGCTGGCCTTCGGGGATGAAGTCGAAGATCTCCGGCTCCAGCACGTAGATCCCGGTGTTGATGGTGTCGCTGAACACCTGGCCCCACGTCGGCTTCTCGAGGAAGCGGTCGATGGAGCCGTCCTCGTCGGTGATGACGATCCCGAACTCGAGGGGATTGTCCACCGCCTTCAGGGCCAGGGTGGCGAGGCCGCCCTTCCGGTCGTGGAAGTCGACCACCTGGGTGAGGTCGATGTCGGTGAGCACGTCACCGGAGATGACCAGAAACCGCTCGTCGAGCTCGTCACGGGCGTTGCGCACCGAGCCCGCCGTGCCGAGCGGCGTGGACTCGGTGGCGTAGACCATGCGGACGCCGAACTCGGACCCGTCCCCGAAGTAGGTGCGGATGGCGTTGGCCATGAAGGCCACGGTGACCACGATGTCCTCGAATCCGTGCTGGCGGAGGAGGTTGACCACGTGCTCCATCATGGGGATGTTGGCCATGGGCAGCATGGGCTTGGGCTGGTTGGAGGTGAGCGGCCGCAGCCTGGTCCCCTCGCCCCCGGCCATGATGACCGCCTTCATGAGGACGCCCTCCCGGCGGCGGCACGGCCCCGCCGGCCCTCGGCCAGGGCCTTGCGGGCCACGGGGACATAGGAGGCGGCGGCGATCCAGGCCAGGGTCAGCCCGATGAGCCCGGTCACCCAGGCGATGACGTGGATGGGGCCCTGCCAGGCCGCGGTGCCGTAGCTGAGCAGGAAGGCCGGATACGAGAACATGAGGGCGAAGGTGCCGGCCTTGCCCACCCAGAGGACGTCGATGCGGGCCGCCCCGAGCGACGCCAACAAGAGGACGGCGGCCGAGACCACCACCTCACGGGCCAGGGTGGCCACGGCGAACCAGATGGGCACAGCCCCCTGGACGGTGATGGCGATGACCGCGGTGACCACCAGCACCCGGTCGGCCACCGGATCGAGGACCTTGCCCACCGTCGACACCTGGTGGTACCGCCGGGCCACGAACCCGTCGATCCAGTCGGTGGCCCCGAGCGCCCCGAGGAGGAGGGCCGCCGCCGTCTGCCGGTCGTCGCCGAACAGGAGCCAGAGGAACAAGGGGATACAGGCCAGCCGGACCACCGTGATGGCGTTGGGGACGGTCAGGATCCGGTCGACACCGGGTTCGGCCTCGTCGCCCTCCGGGGTGGCATGGGATGCGGTGGGATGGGCCGGCACCGGATGGGACGGCACGGCGCCGGTCGCCCGTGCCGTCGGCCCGTCGCTCTCCCCTGGCGCCGGGTCCCCGGTCGAACCCCCCCTGGTCTTCTCACCCACACCTTCCACGGACCCGAGTCTACGAGCAGGGTCACCGCCCGCCACCCACCACCGCTCCGGGCCCACGAATCCGGGCCGTGACGCCCTCGACCACTGGTCGACGTGTGGCGTCGGGAGCGTGCCGGTCGGGCGGTCGGTCGACCCGAGTGGGGACGCCGGCGCCGACCCCTCGGAGGAGTGCCCCCCATCCGGCCCTTGAGCAGGGCAAACTTAGGTCGTGGGCAAGGTGAGTCGAGTCGACAAGATCATAGGCATCGTCCTGCTCGTGGCCCTGATGGCCCTGGTGGGCGTCGGCCTGGCCCGCCACACGGCCCAGGCCAACTCCCCGACCCTGACCACGCCCACCTCCCGGCAGTCGCTCGACGGCGCGTCGGCGGCGTCGCCGGCCTCCACCACTGCGGTCCTCCCCGTCCCGTCGTCGGCGGCCCCCGCCACCGCAGCGCCGACCACCGCACCGCCGAGCACGACCACCAGCACCGCGGTCCCGGCCGTGCCCGGTCCGGTGACCGCGGTGGGCGACTCGATCATGATCGACATGCAGCCCTACCTGCAGACGGACATCCCGGGCGTGAGCGTGGACGGTGTCGTCAGTCGGCAGTTCGAGACCGGCATCGGTGTCGTCCAGGCCGACCGGGCCGCCGGAACGCTGGGCTCGGTCCTGGTGGTGGAGCTGGGCACCAACGGCACGGTGACCTCGTCGGACTTCGACGCCATGATGCAGGCGGCGTCCGGCGTCAAGCGGGTGGTCTTCGTGAACGTCAACGTGCCCCGACCCTGGGAGGCGGCCGACAACGCCGTGCTGGCCGCCGGGGTGGCCCGCTACCCCGGGGTGGCCGTGCTGGCCGACTGGAACGCCCTCTCGAGCCCCCATCCCGAATGGTTCACCCCGGACCAGGTGCACCTCGAGCCGGCCGGCGCCCAGGCCATGGCGGCCCTGGTCGCCCAGAACGCCTGATTCCACCGCCCGATCCGCGCCGGGAATGGGGCCGCCGGCCGACGGCGGTGTGCTACGCAAGGACCATGCCGCGATTCGAACCGTTCGCCGGCCTGCGGTACGACACCGCCCGGGTCGATCTGTCCATGGTCGTGTCACCGCCCTACGACGTGATCAGCCCCGAGGAGCGATCCCGGCTGGTGTCCCGCCACAGCGCCAACGCCGTCCGGATCGAGCTGCCCGAGCCGGACCACCGCGCCGGGCTGGACCGCTACGACAGTGCCGCCAATCAGCTGGTCCGGTGGCAGGACGAGGGCATCCTCGTCCGGGACCCCTCCCCCGCCCTCTACGCCTACCGGATGGTCTCACCGGACGGGCACGCCACCAACGGGGTGATCGGGGGGCTCGGCATCGACGACGAGAGCGCGGCGTCGATCTTCCCCCACGAGCAGACCCTCCCCAAGCCCAGGAGCGACCGGCTCGACCTGCTGGCCGCCACCCGGGCCAACCTGTCCCCCATCTGGGGGCTTTCCCTCACCCCCGGGTTCAGCCAGACCTTCGTGCGCACCGATCCCCCCCACGCCGAGGCCGTGGACCTGGACGGCATCCGGCACCAGCTCTGGGTGATCGACGACGAGGCCGTCATCTACGCCGTCCAGGAGGCCGTGGCCGACGCCGGGGTCGTCCTGGCCGACGGACATCACCGCTACGAGACGGCCCGGGCCTATCGGGAGGGTCGAGCAGGCGACGCGGGGGCCGACGAGGTCATGGCCCTGGTGGTCGAGCTGAGCGAGGACCAACTCGAGGTGGGCGCCATCCACCGGGCCCTCTCCGGGCTGCCGGACGGACTCGACCTGGTCGACGTGTGCGCCTCGTGGTTCGACCTCACCCGGGCCGGCGACTTCGATGCGCGCACCACCAGTGCCCTCGGCCAGTCCGGCGCCCTGGCCCTCGTGATGCCCTCGGGCGCCTGGCTCCTGAGCCCCAAGGACGGCACGGTGGAAGCGGCCGGCTCCGAGCTGGACTCGTCCATGGTGGCCCTGGTCATCGCCGAGCTCCCCGACCACGAGCTGGCATTCCTCAACTCGTGGCAGGAGGGCGTCCGCGCCGTCGACGAGGACAAGGCCCAAGCGGTGATGCTGCTGCGGCCGGTGTCGGTGGAGCAGATCGCCGCCTGGGCCAACGCCGGGCGGCGGATGCCCCCCAAGACGACGTACTTCCACCCCAAGCCGGCCACTGGCATGGTCTTCCGGTCACTCGACACCGACCCTTGAGCGATCGGGAGGGCACCGGTCGACGCCGCCTCCCTCCCGCACCGCCAGTCCGGGGCCGAAGCCACCCGGGCAGGGACTTCCCGCCCATGACACCCGTTGGGGCGGTGCCGGGCGGTACCATCGGAGACCGATCCGATCCGACCGAACCGACGACCCAACGACGACCCAACGACGATCGAGGCGAGCCCGAGTGAGGGGAACGGTGGATGCGAGGCGGCTGGCGGCAGCGGTCGGTGCGGTCGTGCTGGCCGTGACCGCCGGAGGCTGTTCCTCGACGTCGGCCGTCCCCACGGCCCTGCACCGCACGCCACCACGCTCGGCCGGGCTCCACCCGTCGACCACCACCACCGTGGCCCCGGCGGTGCCCTCGGCCGCACCGACCACCGTGCCCACCACGGTCCCGCCGGCCCCCGGATGGACGCTTCCCCTCACCACCCTCCCACCCGGAGGCGGCTTCACCTCCCTCTCCTGCATCTCCGACACGTTGTGCGTGGCCGCCGGCGGCGGCACCACCGGGAACGGCACGGCCCTGACCGCCGGTTCGGGTGTGGCCGTCTCCTGGGACGGGGCGGTCTGGTCGTCCCCGTCGGTGTACTTTCCGGCACCGGCCACCGGACCGGTCACCGCCCCGGTGCTGCCCACACTCACCTGCACGTCGGGACCGCTGTGCGTCATCGTGGACGGGTCGGACCACACCAGTACCGGTGACGGCACCAACTGGTCCGATCCCGCGGCGCTGCCCGCCCCCCCACCGCTCCCGGCCAACCCGTCGGACCCCGGGCCCGGGCAGCCGGGCTCACGGACGGCGGCGGTGGCCTGTCCGGCGCCGACCCTGTGTGCGGTAGTCGACAACACCGGGCACGCCTACACCTGGCGGAACGGCACGTGGCTCACTCCCCAGTCCTTCAGCCAGACCCTGGGGTTCGGCACCGCGGCCTCGAGGGTCTCGCTCTTTCAGTCCGGACGGGTGGGGGTCTCCTGCCCCACCGTCAACGACTGCACCGCCGTGGTGGGCACCGCCGTCCTCGACTGGAACGGCGTGGCCTGGTCCGAAGAGGCGACGCCGTGGGCCACCACCCTGGCCGCCGGGAGCGGGGTGCCGGTCTCCATCGCCTGTCCCACCACCACCCTCTGCGCCATCGTCAACGGGGACGCCATCGTGGTGCGCAACGGCAACCAACCCTGGACCCCCCGACAGACCCTGGATCCGGGTCGGCAGCTCGATGCCATCTCGTGTTCGTCCCGCGCCTTCTGCGTGACCGTCGACCAGGCCGGCGCCATCATGCTGTGGAACGGCACCACCTGGACGGGACCCACCCAGGTCGTCCCGGCAGCCAGCCAGTACGCGGCGGTCGGGGGG
This sequence comes from uncultured Acidimicrobiaceae bacterium, assembly GCA_963738545.1. GTDB lineage: Bacteria > Actinomycetota > Acidimicrobiia > Acidimicrobiales > RAAP-2 > Bog-756. Next base: position 551,671 of record CAVTXA010000009.1, on the reverse strand, counting down.
TCGGTGTCGTGCCCCAGTGCGCAGTTCTGCATGGTGATGAACGCCGACGGGGACTACGCCACCTACAACGGGGCGGCGGCCGGGGCCCGGTGACGGCGCCGGATCGGGGCGGCCGTCAACCGCCCGGCGGACCGGGGAGGGGCAGTCCGGCCATGCCGGCCAGGGTGGTGACGGTCCTCCAGTTGCGGGTGGTGGCCACCATCCCGGTGCGCCGCTCGAAGAAGGCGTTGTTGAGCTTGGTCTCGCCGTAGCCGCCCGGACAGTGGAGGAAGACGTCGGTGCCGGCCACCGTGAAGCGGTCGTCGCCGAACGAGCCGACCGCCTCGGCCAGGCCCTGGACCCGATCGGGAGCCGGCGGGCCCGACAGGAAGGTCACGTGCACGGTCTTCGGATCGACACCCGGGGTGGCGAACGGGTTGGACTCGAGGATCCGGGCCAGCTGAGTACCGCTCCTCACGAGGACGGGTACGTCGAGGCCGAACGTGTCGGCGATCCCCCGCTCGATGATCGACCCCACGGTCGCCGGACGGCCCGATCCGGTGAAGACCAGGTTTCCGCTCTGGACGTAGGTCTGCACCGCACCGAAGCCGAGCGCCTCCACCATCGTGCGGAGCTCACCCATGGGCACCCGGTTGCGGCCCCCGACGTTCACGCTCCGGAGCAGGGCGACCATGGTGGTCACCGGGGTCATGCCCCTCGGGTCACGGCGACGGGACCCGCACGAGCCGGCCGGTCCGCAAGGCGGTTACTCGACGGTCCACGAGGAGCCGGAGCGCAACAGGGCGGCCACGTCCCCCCGACCCCGGCGGGCGGTGGCCTCGTCGATCTGACGGGACATGCCTTCCCCGTACTCGGGCCGGTCCACGTCGCGGAAGATCCCGATCGGCGTGGGCTCGTAGGGTCCCCGGGACAGCCGGCTGAGCTGGAAGGCCAAGCCGGGGTTGTCCCGGTGCTCGTCGTGGACCAGCAGGGCGGCCTCGCCGACGTCGGCCACCTCGACCACCTCGACGGTGCCGTCGTTGTGGAGGACGACCCCGTGCTCCCCGTCGGCCCCGAAGCGGATGGGCTCGCCGTGGACCAGGGGGATGAGCATGTCGGTCCGGTGCTCCTTCCCGGTGATCTGCTCGAAGGCCCCGTCGTTGAACACGTTGCAGTTCTGGTAGATCTCCACGAAGGAGGCGCCCTTGTGGGCGTGGGCCCGACGGAAGGTCTCCATCATGTGCTTGCGGTCCATGTCGTGGGTCCGGGCCACGAAGGAGGCCTCGGCCCCGAGGGCCAGGCTCAGGGGGTTGAAGGGCTGTTCCAGCGAGCCGAACGGGGTCGACTTGGTGACTTTGGCCACCTCGGAGGTGGGTGAGTACTGCCCCTTGGTCAGCCCATAGATCTGGTTGTTGAACAACAAGATGGTGATGTTCACGTTCCGACGGAGGGCGTGGATGAGGTGGTTGCCCCCGATGGACAGGGAGTCCCCGTCGCCGGTGACCACCCATACGTCGAGGTCGGGCCGGGTGGTGGCCAGGCCCGTGGCGATGGCCGGCGCCCGCCCGTGGATGGAGTGCATCCCGTAGGTGTTCATGTAGTACGGGAACCGGGCGGCACACCCGATGCCCGAGAGGAACACGGTGCTCTCGCGTCGGACCCCGAGGTCGGGCATGAGCATCTGGACGGCGGCCAGGATGGAGTAGTCGCCGCACCCCGGGCACCACCGGACCTCCTGGTCCGAGGACCAGTCCTTGCGGGTGGTGAGGGGCACGGGCACCGACCCCTCCGGAGGGGCGGTCCCGTTGGGGGGAGCGGTGTCGCTGGGCGGTGTGGCCAGGTCGGTCATCAGAGGGACCCCTTCTCGGTGGTGTCGATCGAGCCCACCTCACGGGAGTGGCTCTCGGCGGTGCCGTCGATCTGTTGGAGGATGGCCGCCTCCATGGCTGCGGCCCGGAACGGTATGCCCTGGACCTGGGTGAACGAGATGGCGTCGACCAGGTACTCGGCCCGGAGCAGCCGGCTCAGCTGGCCGAGGTTGACCTCGGGTACCAGCACCCGCCGGTAGCGGGCCAGGACCTCACCGAGGTCGGCAGGGAAGGGATTCAGGTGGACCAGGTGGGCCTGGGCCACGCGGTGCCCCCGGGCCCGGACACGCTGCACCCCGGCGGCGATGGCCCCGTAGGTCGATCCCCACCCGATGACCAGCACGTCGGCGCCGTCGGGATCGTCCACGTCGGTCGGGGGGATGTCGTGGGCGATGCCGGCGATCTTGGCCGCCCGGAGACGGGTCATCCGCTCGTGGTTGGGGCCGTCGTAGGCCACGTTCCCCGAGCCGTCAGCCTTCTCCAGGCCCCCGATGCGGTGCTCGAGGCCGGGAACCCCCGGAGGGGCCCACGGACGGGCCAGGGTCACCTCGTCGCGGATGTAGGGCCAGAACACCTCGGTCCCGTCGGCGTCGGTGTGGTTGGCCGCCGTGGCGAAGGCCGGGTCGATGTCGGGGAGGTCCTCCAGGTCGGGCAGCCGCCACGGCTCGGTGCCGTTGGCCAGGTAGCCGTCGGACAGCAGGATCACCGGCGTGCGGTACTTGACCGCCAGGCGCACGGCCTCCACGGTGGCCTCGAAGCAGTGCGAGGGGGTCTTGGCCGCCACGATCGGGAGGGGGGACTCGCCGTGGCGCCCGTACATGGCGTGGAGCAGGTCGGCCTGCTCGGTCTTGGTGGGGAGTCCGGTGGAGGGGCCACCGCGCTGGATGTCGATGACCAGCAGCGGGAGCTCCAGGCTGATGGCCAGTCCCATCGTCTCGGACTTGAGGTCCACGCCGGGCCCGGAGGTGGTGGTCACGCCCAACGCCCCGCCGAAGGCCGCCCCGAGGGCCGCCCCGATACCGGAGATCTCGTCCTCGGCCTGGAAGGTCCGGACCCCGAACTGCTTGTGCTTGGACAGCTCGTGGAGGATGTCCGAGGCCGGGGTGATGGGATAGGTACCGAGGAACAGGGGCAGGCCGGCCCGGGTGGACGCGGCGATGAGCCCCCACGCCGTGGCCGTGTTGCCGGTGATGTTGACGTACTCCCCGGGCGCCAGGGCCGCCGGCCTGACCTGGTAGGACGACTCGAACAGCTCGGCGGTCTCCCCGAAGTGGAACCCCGCCTTGAAGGCCCGCAGGTTGGCCTCCATGACCAGCGGCTTGCCCGCGTACTTCTCCTCGATCCACTGCGTGGTGGCCTCGGTGGGACGGGTGTAGAGCCAGCTGATGAGGCCCAGGGCGAAGAAGTTCTTGGACCGCTCGGCGTCCCGCGGCTTGACCCCGGCCTCCTTGGACACCTCGGTGGTGATCGAGGTCATGGGGACCTCGTAGACCGTGTAGGCCGAGAGGGAGCCGTCGACCAGGGGGCTGGCCTCGTAACCCGCCTTGGCCAGGTTCCGCTCCTCGAAGGCGTCCACGTTGACGATCACCGTGGCCCCCTTGGGCAGCGATTCGATGTTGGCCTTCAGGGCGGCGGGGTTCATGGCCACCAGCACATTGGGCGAGTCGCCCGGTGTCGAGATGTCGTGGTCCGAGATGTGGACCTGGAAGGCCGACACCCCGGCCAGGGTCCCGGCCGGGGCCCGGATCTCTGCGGGGAAGTCGGGGAAGGTGGCCAGGTCGTTCCCCAGCAGCGCCGACGTGGTGGTGAAGCGGTCGCCGGCCAGCTGCATGCCGTCGCCGGAGTCTCCGGCGAAGCGAATGACCACGCGGTCGACCAGGTGGGGGGCTTTCGGATCGGTGGTGATTTCGGGCACCGTGCTCCTCTTCGTCACTGCTCTTCGTGCATCTGCACGGCGCTCAGTCGCCGGACTCGTACTCGGCGCTGTTGGATTGTCGGCTTGGGTCGGTGTTCGCCCGGATCAACACCCTAGGCCCCGGGCGGCGGGGCCATAGGACAGTCTACCGCTGGTCCCCCGGTAGGGAGCGATGCCGGCCACGGGAACGACCCGGTGGCCGGGCACTGCGGGTTCGGTGGGGGGTCGGCCCGTGGTGCTACCACGACCGGCGGTTGCGGGCTGACCTCCTGGTCGCCTCTCGTCGGGACGGGAATACTGGTCGTAGGCACCGAGGCGAGGAGGACCGGTGGGAGCCCTGGCATTCGCATGCCGGGCCGAGTTTCGGGCCCGGTGGCGTTCGTGGCTGGCCATGGCCGTCCTGATCAGTGTGGTCGGAGGCTTCGTCCTGGCCGCGGCGGCCGCCGGCCGGCGGACCGAGCAGGCCTTTCCCGCCTTCGTGGCCGCCCACGGCTACGACGCCATCGTCTACGCCAGCCTGCCGGTCCCCGAGGTCGCCCACCTCCCGGGCGTGGCCCTGGCCACCACGATGGTCATCCCCGACTCGGGCAACCCGAAGTGCGCGGGCTGCCGGGCCATCAATCCGAACGGGTTCGGGGTGGCGGTCACACCGCTGGCGGGGAGGACGCCGTTCAAGCTGCTCTCGGGCCGACTGCCCGATCCCTCGGTCCCGGACCAGGTCCTGGCCTCGTTCACCCTGGCCCACGACGCCGGTGTCCATGTCGGCTCGGTGATCCGCGTCCCCTTCGAGGCACCCGACGAGGGGACGGCCTACAACGACCCCAACGTGGGCCTGCCCCCACCGCACGGTCCGAGGATGGCGCTCCACGTGGTGGGCATCGAGGCCAGTGAGTTCGAGTTCCCCTCCGGGGGAACCACCGTCTACCTCCTCTACGCCGACCGGGCCTTCGCCCGGGAGGTGCTGCCCCGGACGGCGTTCGACTACCAGTACCTGGTCCGCCTGAAGCGCGGTGTGGCCGGGCTGTCCCGCTTCAACGAGACGGTGTCGGGCCTCGACCTCGGGGTCGGTTCGACCGGGGCCTCCAACCAGGTGGGCCTGGCCGCGTCGGTCGAGACCTCGATCCACCCCCAGGCCATCGGGTGGTGGGTCCTGGCCGCCCTGGCCGGGCTGGTCGGGCTGGCCGTGATCGGACAGGCCCTCTCCCGCCAGAGCTCCGCCGAGAGCGAGGAGTACCCGACCCTGAAGGCCCTCGGCGCCGCTCGGCGCCAACTGACGGCCCTGGCCATGACCCGGACTGCGGCCGTCGGCGTGGCCGGGGCTGTCGGGGCCGTGCTCGTGGCCACGGCCCTGTCGCCCCTGGCGCCCCTGGGCGAGGCCCGCACTGCCGAGGTCGCCACCGGCTTCTCCTTCGATGCCCTGGTGCTGCTGCCCGGGGCCCTGGCCGTCGTCGTGGTCGTGCTGGCCCTCGGGATGTGGCCGGCGGTGCGGGCCGCCCGGTCCGGGCGGATCGGCCGTGCTGCCGCCGTCGTGCGCCCCTCGGCCGTGGTGTCCCGACTCACCACGACCGGGGCACCGCCGAGTGCGGTCATCGGGGTCGGCAACGCCCTGGAGCGACGAACCGAGGGCACCCCGGTGCCGGTGGGCTCCGCCCTGCTCGGCGTCGTCCTGGCCGTCGTGGCGCTGTGCGGCACCGGGGTCTTCGGGGCCAGCCTCACCCACCTCACCGCCACACCCCGGCTGTGGGGGGACCCCGAGCAGCTCAGCTTCCAACCGCCGAGCACCGCCCTCCTCGACAGCCTCGAGCGCAATCCCGCCGTGACCGGGATCACCACCGGCGTCGGAGCCGGCGAGATCGCCATCAACCACCGGAACGTGGGGGCCATCGCCGCCAGTGCGGTCCGGGGACCACTCCTGTTCTCGACGGTCGACGGGTCGGTGCCCCGTGGCGACGATCAGATCGGACTGGGCGTGACGACGATGCGTCTGGTCGGTGCCCACGTGGGCTCGGTGGTCGCCGTGACCGTCACCTTGCACTCCGGGCGCCCGCGGACGCTGCCCTACCGCGTCGTTTCCCAGGACTCGCTTCCGGAGTTGGGAGGATTCGTGAGCCTCGGGAGTGGCGCGCTGGTGACGACCTCGGGCCTGCTGCACGCCCTGTGTCCCCCCGGGCCGCAACAGGCGTTGTGCCGACAGAAGGTGACCCAAAAGGGAAGCAACGGGGTGCGGGTCAGCTTCGTGCCCGGGCCCCGGGGCGAGGCGGCCATCCGTCACTATCTCGACGCCTACCCGTCCACGGCCAGCGTCCCGGTCACCCCGACATCACTGGTCAACTTCGGCGAGGCGGTCAACTTCCCCCTCATCTTCGGCATCATGCTGGCCGTGTTCGGCGCCGCCACCCTCACCCACCTGCTCGTGGTCAGCGTGGCCCGGCGTCGCCGGGAGGTGGGTCTCTTGAAGATCCTCGGGTTCGTGAACGGTCAGGTCATCGCCTCGGTGGCGTGGCAGGCCACGACGCTGGCGGTGGTGGGCGTGGTCATCGGGATCCCGCTCGGGGTCGTGCTCGGCAGGGCCACCTGGAACCTGTTCGCCAACAACCTGGGCGTCGTCCCGAGTGCGGTGGTGCCCCTGTGGTTCATCGGCTCCCTGGCCGCCGGCGTGGTCGTGGCGGCCAATCTCCTCGCCCTGGCACCGGCCCTGGCCGCCACCCGCGTGAAGCCGACCCGGCTCCTGCGCACAGCCTGACCGTCACGGCGTCACGCCCGGTCAGGCGATGGTCACCGCCGGATCGAGGTAGACGTCCTGGATGGCGTGGATGAGGGCCGCCCCCTCGTCGGTGGGCCGCTGGAAGGCTTTGCGACCCACGATGAGCCCGGCACCCCCGGCGCGCTTGTTGATCACCGCGGTGCGCACGGCCTGGGCCAGGTCGTCGGCCCCCTTGGACTCGCCGCCCGAGTTGATGAGCGGGATCCTCCCGGCGTAGCAGTTGACCACCTGCCACCGGGTGAGGTCGATCGGGTGATCGGTGGTGAGCTGGTCGTAGACCAAGGGGTCGGTCTTGCCGAAGGAGAGGGCGTTGTAGCCGCCGTTGTTCTCCGGTTGCTTCTGCTTGATGATGTCGGCCTCGATGGTCACCCCGAGGTGGTTGGCCTGGCCGGTGAGATCGGCCGAGAGGTGGTAGTCGGTGTCCCCCTGCTTGAAGGCCGGATTGCGCAGATAGCACCACAGGACGGTGAACAGACCCCGTCGATGGGCTTCGGCGAAGGCCTCGGACACCTCCACGATCTGGCGATCGGCCCCCTCGGATCCGAAGTAGATGGTGGCGCCGACTCCGACGGCACCGAGGTCGGCAGCCTGACCTACGTGGCCGAACATCACCTGGTCGTAGGTGTTGGGGTAGTTGAGGAAGTCGTTGTGGTTGAGCTTCACGATGAAGGGGATCTTGTGGACGTAGCGCCGCGAGACGATGCCCAGCCCGCCGAGGGTGGTGGCGATGGCGTTGCAGTCGGCGGCGATGGCCAGGTCGCAGAGCTTGGCCGGGTCGAAGTAGGCGGGGAACTTGGCGAAGCTGGCCGCGGCCGAGTGCTCGATGCCCTGGTCCACGGGCAGGATGGACAGGTAGCCGGTACCGGCCAGACGCCCGGTGTTGTACACCGTGCCCAGGTTGCGCAGCACCGTCGACGACCGGTCGGAGTCGATGAAGATCTGGTCGAGGTGGTCGGGTCCGGGCAGGGTCAGGTGCTCGGCCGGGAAGGCCTTGGCCACGTGGTTGAGGAGCGAGTCCGCCTCGTCGCCGAGGAGTTGTTCGAGATTCATGGGGCCAGAGCCTACCGGCCGTCGCCCTATCCCTTCGGCGGTCCCGCCTGGGGTGGGCGGTGCTGCTTGTTGCGACCCTTGGGCCGGTTCGGGGTCCGCCTGGCCCGGGTGGGCGGGCCCAGGGAATCGAGGCGGGCGGCCACGTCGTAGGCGTCGGGGTCGACGGCACTGATGCGCAGGAACAGCTCGCGGGCCTTCGGGAGGTCCCCGGAACGCTCCATCAGGTCCCCTAGCACGTACCACTGCCGCAGGTGCCGCTCCGCCGGATTGCGGACCAGCCGCCCCGCCCCCGCCTCCACCAGCAGGGTCACCGCACCGGTCAGATCGCCGGCGTCGGCCCGGGTACCGGCCAGCACCAGCCGGCCCTCGGAGAGCACCTCGGGATCGGGCGAGCCCTGGCGGAGCTCGTTGAACAGGGCCTCGACCTTCTTCGGACGTCCGAGGGCCCGGTGGCAGTCCATACGCACCGGATGCTGGTCGACCGAGCCGGTCAGGGCGGCGAAGGCCTCGAGGTTGGGCAGGGCCGCCTTCCAGTAGGTCTGGTGGTACTGGCTCAAGCCGAGCAGCTCACGGGCGGAGGGGGCGTTGGGGACGGCATCCACCACCGTCTTCAGGATGCGGGAGGCGTCCCGGTAGCGCTCGCGCTCGTAGGCCCCGATCCCGGCGGCCATCCGCTCGGTGATGCGGTCCCGCAGGTGGTTCCAGTCGGGACCGGCCGCCGAGGCCAGTTCGTTGGCGATGTCCGGTGGCAGCTCGGAGGGGGGCTGCACCGTCCGGTGGGCCGGCGGTCGCAGGGTCTCGGCCCGGGCCCGCGCTGCGGCACTCTGGCCCCGTTGGTCAGTGCGGACGAAGCGCTCGGGGACGAACTCGTCGGTGCGCGTCCGGGACCGCCGTCGGCCCTCGGGTGTCTCCTCGTCGGGACCGTGCCCGTCGGTGCCGTCCCGCACCGTGCTGGCCCCTCGTCGGGCCACGCTCCCCCAGCCCTTCCGGACCACGGGGGCGCGGGTCGAGCGGTACTCACCCGGCGGTCCGCTTCGCCTCGGGGCTCCCCCTGCTCCGGCCCCGGAGGTGGACGGCCGCGGCGTCCGGCTCGGTGGCCGACCACGGGTCCCCTGGTAGCCCGAACCCGATGGCGAACCCGATGTCGAACGGCCACTCCGGATACCTCGATCCCGTCCCGGCGATCCCTCGGTGCGTGGGCGGTCCCGGCCTTCTCCACTTCCACCGCTGCGGTTCGCTGATCCGGGTCGGTCGCCCGGCTTGTCCCGTGACCCGGACCGGTCATTGGCTCCGGGCCGGCCGGCGCCTCCGGTCCTGCTCCCCGATCCACCCCTGTTCCCGGCTCCGCCCTTGGCACTCGGCCGGCCCGAGGGGGGACGTCCTCCCCCACCTGCCCCTCGCGGGCGCGGAGAACCAGAGGGGGTGGGCGCTGCCATGAGGCCATTGTATCGGCGCCCTTGCCCACCTCCACGATGGGGCACGCCCGCCGCTGGGCTCGCCACCGATGATCGGCTCACGCGACCGCAGGGTTCGAGGGCTCACGGCGCCGTCGAAACTGGCCCACGGTCCCCTACCCTTGGGCCGATCGTGAGCGCACCACCAGGCCCGACCGGCAACCACGTGGACCACGGTCCTTCGCCAAAGCCACCGTCGCGCCCACGGCCGGCTCTGATCGTGGTGCTGACCGCCATCGGCCTCCTCGCCGGAGCCTGCGGAACGGCGGTGACCTCCCCGAAACCCGGGTCCGGATCGGCGTCGACGGTGGCCTCCGGAGGGGCGGCTGGCGGCTACCGGGTCACAGGATCACTGGGCGGGGGCGACACCACTGCTTCGGGCATCGCGGCGGCCCGGGAGGCCACCACCTCGTTCCGGGCCGAGATCGGCAACGATGCCGCCGCCTTCGTGGCCACCATCGGGCGGCTGCAGGCCGACCTCCTGGCCGGGAACCTGCCCGCGGCCCGCTCCGACGAGATCGGGGCCCAATCGGCCTACGACGGGTTCCGCCTCCTGGAGAGCGGCAACACGGTCATCGCCTCGACCCTGGACGAGCGCTCGACCGACGTCGGCTCGGGCCAGAGCCTCGCCGGACTCCACGCCGTCGAGCGGGACCTGTGGTCCCCCACCTCGGGCACCGACCCGGCCGGGGCGCTCGCCGCCGCACTGGACGACACCAGTGGCCTGGCCGCCCAGGCCCCGGTGGCCCAGTACCTCCTTTCGAGGAACGCACTCGATCCCGAGACCATCGGGACCACCGCCGTCGATGAACTGGGCTGGGTGGACGATGTGGCCGTTCCCGGCGGCGAGGAGCTCTATTCGCACCTCGACACCGTGGACATTGCCGCCACCGTCGGGGCTGCTGCATCCGCCTTCTCGGCCATCCAGCCCCTGGCCCGGATGGTCTCCTCCCCGCTGACCGCCGCTGTGGCCTCGTCGTTCGCCACCCTGGAGGCCGACGTAGCCGCCCTCGGGCCGCCGGACCAACGGGTCGATGACACCATCCCGGTGATGACACAGCGGTCCCTGGCCCAGCAGGTGGACGCCACCGCTGCCGGGTTGGCCAGGCTCTCGGCGCTGCTCACCCCCTACGGAACCTCCGGGGCCACCTCATGAGCGACGACTTGTGAGCGCCGACACCGGTCCCGGAGGGACCCGGGACGGCCGGAAGGGCGTCGTCAGCCGGAGACAGCTGTTGGCCGGGACGGGACTGGCCTCAGCCGTCCTGGCCGGAGCGGCCATCCCGGGTGGCGCCCCTGCGGCGGCGCAACCGGCAGCGGAGATCGCCGGTGCGGGCAGCGCCGTCCCCTTCCATGGTCGGTACCAGTCAGGGATCACGACGCCCGAACAGGCCCACCTGGTGTTTGCCGGCTTCGACGTCACCGCCGTCGGGTCCTCGGGTCTGGCCGCGCTCTTGTCAACATGGACCGCGGCCGCCACTCGGCTGGCTACCGGACAGCCGGTTGCCGGTCCCACCGGTCCGTTCACCCCCCCGTCGGACACCGGGGAGGCCCTCGGCCTCGGACCGTCCCGGCTCACCCTCACTATCGGGTTCGGGCCCAGTCTGTTCGACCAGCGGTTCGGGCTCGGACCCCACCGTCCCGAGGCCCTGGTCGACCTGCCCGCCTTTCCTGGCGACGCCCTGGATCCCGACCGGAGCGGAGGCGACCTCTGTCTCCAGGCCTGCGCCGACGACGCCCAGGTAGCCGTCCACGCCATCCGCAATCTGACCCGTCTGGCGGAGGGTTCGGCCACGGTGCGCTACCTGCAGTTGGGCTTCGGCCGGGCGGCCTCAGCCGGCCACGGCCAGCCCACGCCCCGCAACCTGCTCGGATTCCAGGACGGTACCAACAACCTGCAACCGGGTGACGATGCGGCCATGGACCGATACGTCTGGGTCGATGGAACGGCCGGTCCGTCCTGGATGACGGGGGGCACCTACCTCGTGTCGAGGAGGATCCGCACCCATCTCGAAGCCTGGGATCGGAGCACCCTCGACGACCAGGAGCAGACCATCGGGAGGGCCAAGGACAGCGGCGCTCCGCTGGGCTCGAAGCGGGCCACCGACCCGGTCGACCTGTCAGCCCTCGGCCCGGACGGCCAACCCCTCATCCCCACCCATGCCCACATCCGCGTGGCCGCACCAGACTCGAACGCAGGCCAGGCCATTCTCCGCCGGGGCTACAGCTTCATCGACGGCATCGACTCCGTTACCGGGGAACTCGACGCCGGACTCTTCTTCATCTGCTTCCAGAACGACCCACGGAAACAGTTCATCCCCATCCAGCAGGCTCTGTCGGAGCGGGACGCCTTGGTCCAGTACCTCGAGCCCACGGGGAGTGCCATCTTCGCCTGCCCGCCGGGGATCACCGCCGGCCAGACGTGGGGCCACGGACTGCTCTGACCCCGGCCACACCCGCATGAGCCTGGGCGCGACAATGCCCCCCGCCGAGGCGGAGGGCATTGTCTGGAGAAATCCCGGCGGCGTCCTACTCTCCCAGGGGGCTACCCCCCAAGTACCATCGGCGCTGGCGGGCTTAACTGCCGTGTTCGGAATGGGAACGGGTGTCTCTCCGCCGCCATGGCCACCGGAAACTGTGCGCTCTCCGGGGCTCGAGGACGGTCAACCCCTGAAGGGGATGACGTCCGAGCCCGGTGTGGCCGAAATCGGCCACCCCTGAGCGTTCCATAGCGAGCACGAGCAAGTTCCCAAGCCCTCGGCCGATTAGTACCGGTCAGCTGAATGCGTTACCGCACGTACACTTCCGGCCTATCAACGTGGTCGTCTAACCACGGGCCTTACCAGGTTAACCCTGTGGGAGATTTCATCTTGGAACGAGCTTCGCGCTTAGATGCTTTCAGCGCTTATCCCACCCGAAGGTCGCAAATCAGCGGTGCCCTTGGCAGGACAACTGACACACGAGAGCTTCGTCCATCCCGGTCCTCTCGTACTAGGGATAGCCTTCCTCAAATCTCCTACGGCTGCATCGGATAGGGACCGAACTGTCTCACGACGTTCTAAACCCAGCTCGCGTACCGCTTTAATGGGCGAACAGCCCAACCCTTGGGACCGGCTTCAGCCCCAGGATGCGACGAGCCGACATCGAGGTGCCAAACCTTCCCGTCGATATGGACTCTTGGGGAAGATGAGCCTGTTATCCCCGGGGTACCTTTTATCCGTTGAGCAACGGCGCTTCCACAAGCAACCGCTGGATCACTATGCCCTGCTTTCGCACCTGCTCGACTTGTAGGTCTCGCAGTCAAGCTCCCTTGTGCCATTGCACTCGACGGCTGATTGCCAACCAGCCTGAGGGAACCTTTGGGCGCCTCCGTTACATTTTAGGAGGCGACCGCCCCAGTCAAACTACCCACCTGACGCTGTCCCTGATCCGGATAACGGACCGAGGTTAGGGTTCCGGCACATAAAGGGTGGTATTTCAAGGTTGACTCCACACTGGCTGGCGCCAATGCTTCAAAGTCTCCCACCTATCCTACACAATATGAACTAAAACTCAACAGCAAGCTGTAGTAAAGGTCCACGGGGTCTTTCCGTCCTGATGCAGCTAACGAGCATCTTTACTCGTACTTCAATTTCGCCGGGTCTGTGGTTGAGACAGTAGGAAAGTCGTTACGCCATTCGTGCAGGTCGGAACTTACCCGACAAGGAATTTCGCTTGGATATTGTTACTACCATTTAGCCAAATTCGGCCAAATAGCGGACCGGTCGTTTCCGCCGGTCTCCCTATGTCGCCATAGGGCCCGGACCATATCTTCAACTCACGCTTAATCTCATGAGTTGGTCGGCGTATGGTCTCTGAGGATTCTCAGGACTTGAGATGGCTTACGACGATTCATAGTCTCAACGATTTCAGCGATCTCTATCAATCCTGAAATCGTGAGGTGCTTTCGCTCCTCCATGAGACGCAGAACCCTCACGAACTTGTCGAAGTTTTCACGCTTCGACGTTCGTAGCTGGTGCTCTTGAAAGAACGGGACAATGGTGTCCCGCAGATCAGTGAACTTCTTCACGCTGTACAGGGCCAGCTGCTCCCTGTGATCATCGTGCCTCTGATTCACGTACACCTTGCCGCATCCGAAGATGCAGACAAGCTCTTCCAGTGCATCACGACTCGACACCGACTGTGCAACCACGAATTGCGGTTGCACCTGCCAGTGAAGCTTCGTTTGGTGATTCCTGAAGATGGGGACACTGAAACAGCCTTCCCCATCGACGAAACCAGCTATCCATCCGCAGATCCAGAGTCTTTCCTGCTGATTGTCCGCACCTCTCACATTGTCACTGCCGTTCATGCGGCGACGATACAAAGCAGCTGTATCGGTCTTGAACGACGAGTAGTGGAGGATACAACGGAGTTTCCAGCAAATAGCCGACTGCTCATCGCATTGTCACCAACGCGTGGGGCAGCACCCCTTTGCCTGCAAAGGGGCATCCCTACCTTAGGCACTTTGTTACTTCTCAACGCTCGGTCACCCAATCTCGGTGGACCTCGAGTCGAGCGGCCAGATCATTTCTGCCTGGCTCCCCATGTCGCCATGGGGTTCGGACTGTATCTTCATCCTCGGTCGCCTTCCTCCAGCAAAACTGGAGTTCCGACGATCTCGGAGCCTCGCGTGCAGTCTCTGAGGATCCTGTCAACTTGTGGCAGTTTCCTGCTGATTGTCCGCACCGGATGGATTTTCACTACCCGCGCCGCCACCCAAAAAAGTGGGCGTGACACGGATGAGTACCACCGGATACTCGGATGTTCCAGCATATAGCGGGGTTTTGTAACGGCCCTTTTACAAACCGTTATAGTTACGGCCGCCGTTTACCGGGGCTTAGGTTCAGAGCTTCGCCCGAGGGCTAACCCTTCCCCGTAACCTTCCGGCACCGGGCAGGCGTCAGAGCGTATACATCGTCTTACGACTTCGCACGCTCCTGTGTTTTTAGTAAACAGTCGCTTTCCCCTATTCTCTGCGGCCTCTTCAGACTCAGAACGCGAAGTTCGTCATCCTAGTGAGGCCCTCCTTCTCCCGAAGTTACGGAGGTATTTTGCCGAGTTCCTTAACCACAGTTCTCCCGATCGCCTTGGTATTCTCT
>CAVTXA010000009.1:0-532500 GCA_963738545.1 uncultured Acidimicrobiaceae bacterium | reverse complement strand
CCCTTCAGGCCGGCCAGCGAAAGTGGCCGGTCCCCGGGCGTGTTCAGCCAGTGGCTGATCCCGACGAGGGCCGGTGCCGTCCCGCACTGCTGGAGGACCGGGCTCTCGGGGGTGCAGGTGGCGAGCGCCCCGGAGGCCACGTTGCCGGTGACCTGCCCGAGGGCCTGGGTGGCCGACGTGTTGGATTCGATATGGCTCTGGAGGGCGTTGGTGTAGCCCGGCACCGCCCGCTGCAGCCCGTCGGTGAGGTTGAGTCCGACGACCAGGGCCGTCACCACGAGTACCGCCCCGATCACCCGACGGGCGATGACCGCTCGGGACCGGACCGAGCGCGTCCGTTCGGCCAGGCGCTGGCCCAGGACGGCGAAGATGAGCAGGGGCACGGCGATCCCGAGGGCGAAGGACGCGGTCAGGACGATCGACGAGAAGCCGTAGCGGTGTTTGGCCCCGACCACGGTGATGGCCGTCAGCACCGGCCCGGCACACGGCACGAAGACCAGGCCCAGGCTGAGACCGAGGACGAACCCCCCGGCGTTGGAGTGCTGTCGACCACGGGCCAGTCGGGCGAAGGGCCGCTCGAGCCACTCCCCCACGGCCGGCACGATCAGCCCCAGTCCCACCAGGCCGAGGACGACCAGGCCGATCCAGCGCAGCAGGTCCTGGGGCAGGCCCAGGAGGCTGAGCAGCCACGACCCGATAAGGGTGACCACGGCGAAGCTGAGGACCAGGCCGCCGACGACGGCGAAGGGTTGGCGGCGGCGACGGAACTCGGCCTGACGCGTCACGGGACCGGGCGCCGGGGTGACAGCGGCCCGGGGCCGGGTGGCCACGGTGGTGCCGATACCGGCCGATGACGCCGAGGCGGTGTCGGAGTCGGTCCCCTCGGACGCCGCGTCGACCGCACCGGGGAGAACGGCACCGGGGAGATCAGGGCCGGTCGGCGCGCCGGCGGACGCCTCGTCCTCCAGGCCGCTGGCCGCCCCGGCGGCGAAGATCACCGGGAGGACGGGGAGGATGCACGGGGAGATCCCCGTGACCAGACCCCCCAGGAATCCGATGAGGATCAGGACGATCACGGGCACAGCCTTCCACGAGACCCCCGTGGATCGACGTCACGCACCGGCGTGGCGCGGTGCGACTCGAGCCCTACGGGAGCATCCACATCGTGCAGTCCCCCCCGGGCCGGGACCCGTTACGGCGGGCCCAGCCGACTCCGATCGTTCTGCACGCGGACGTTGAACCGGGCCATCTGGTCGGCCACGGCCGCCGGTCCTGCCCCACCCGGGGTGGTCCGGCGGGTCACGGCCACCCCCGGTTCCAGGAGTGCGACCGCATCGGCACCGAGGTCGGGGTGGGCCTCCACCAACTCGGCCAGGGGCACCTGGCGGTCCAGTGACTCACCGACCAGCCCTCCGACCACGGCGTGGGCCTGTCGGAAGGGCATCCCCTGTTGGACCAGCCACTCGGCCAGATCCACGGCGGCCACGGCCGACCCGTTGGCCGCCTCCTCCATGCGGTCGGCACGGAACCGCAACGTGCCCATGACCCCGGCCAGGGCGGCCAGGGCCAGATGGGATTGGCCCACCGAATCGAACAAGGGCTCTTTGTCCTCTTGGAGGTCGCGGTTGTAGGCCAGCGGGAGGCCCTTCAGGGTCACCATCAGGCCGGTCAGGTTCCCGATCAGCCGGCCGGACTTCCCCCGGGCCAGCTCGGCCACGTCGGGGTTCTTCTTCTGCGGGAGCATCGAACTCCCCGTGGCGAAGGCGTCGTCGAACACGGCGAACCCGAACTCCTCGGTCGACCACAGCACCAACTCCTCGCCGATGCGGGAGAGGTGGACGCCGAGCAGGGCCAGGTCGAAGAGGGCCTCGGCCACGAAGTCCCGGTCCGAGACGGCGTCGAGGGAGTTCTCGAACCGGCCGGCGAACCCGAGGTCGGCGGCCACGCCGTCGGGGTCGAGGGGCAGGGACGATCCGGCCAGCGCCCCGGCGCCGAGCGGTGAGACATCGAGCCGCTGCACGGTGGCCACCAACCGGTCCACGTCCCGGGCCAGGGCCCAGCCGTGGGCCAGCAGGTGGTGGGCCAGCAGGACGGGCTGGGCCCGCTGCAGGTGGGTGTAGCCGGGAAGATAGGTATCCCCCGCCTCCCGGGCGCGGTTGAGGAGCACCTCTTGGAGTGCGACGACCTCACGGGCCACCACCACCAGCTCCCGCTTGGCGTAGAGCCGCAGGTCCGTGGCGATCTGGTCGTTGCGACTGCGGCCGGTGTGGAGCTTGGCGCCGACCTCGCCGGCGATCTCGGTGACCCGCCGCTCCACCGCCGTGTGGATGTCCTCGTCGTCGGGGCTGAAGGCGAAGACGTCAGTGTCGAGCTCGGTCTCCACCTGGTCCAGTGCGGCCAGCAGCGTGGCCACCTCGTCGGGGTCCAGGAGATCGCCCCGCCCGAGTCCCCGCACGTGGGCGCGGGAGCCGGCCAGGTCGTCCCGGGCCAGCAGCCGGTCGAAGTGGAGACTCACCGAGTAGTCCATGACGACGTCGGCCGTGCCGCCGCTGAGCCGTCCGTGCCACAGGGTCATGAGGACGGATCGGCGCCGGACGGTCCCCGTGGCGCCGGCTGTGCGGGTCCGGCACCGGCCGCCCCCCGGCCCTCCTGGATGGCCGACCAGGTGGCCACACCGAGACCCCAGAGCCGGACGAACCCCTCGGCATCCTCGTGCCGGAACGTGTCGGTGGCGTCGTAGGTGGCCAGGCCGTGGTCGTAGAGGCTGACCGGGCTGCGCCGCCCCACCACCCAGCACTGGCCGGCGTCGAGGCGCAACCGGACCTCGCCGGTGACGTGGCGCTGGGACTCGAGGAAGAAGGCGTCCAGGGCCTGCTTGAGTGGCGAGAACCACAGGCCGTCGTAGACCAGCTCCGACCACCGGGGCTCCAGGCGGAGCTTCTCGTGATGGAGGTCGCGCTCCAACGTCAAGTCCTCGAGGTCGGCGTGGGCCAGCAGCAGGGCCAGTGCCCCGGGACATTCATAGGTCTCCCGGCTCTTGATCCCCACCCGGCGGTTCTCCACCATGTCCAGGCGCCCGTAGCCGTAGGAGCCGACGATCCGGTTCATCTCGGCGATCAGGGGCTCGGGGGCCAGGGCCTGACCGTCCACCGACACGGGGATCCCCGATTCGAAGCCGACCACCACCTCGGTCGGTTCGGTGGCCGTCGGTCGGGTCATGGTGTAGACGTCCTCGGGCGGCCGGTTCCACGGGTCCTCGATGATGCCGCACTCGATGGCCTTGCCCCAGAGGTTCTCGTCGATGGAGTAGAGCTTCTCCTTGGTCACCGAGAGCGGGATGTCCCACTTGGCTGCGTACTCGATGGAGTCCTCCCGGGACAGGCCCCACAGCCGGGCCGGGGCGATGACCTCGAGGTCGGGGGCCAGGGCCCGGGTGCCCACCTCGAAGCGGACCTGGTCGTTGCCCTTGCCCGTGCAGCCGTGGGCCACGGCGGTGGCACCGTGCTTGCGGGCCTCGGCCACCAGGTGCTTGACGATGACCGGGCGCGACAGGGCCGATACCAGCGGATACTTGCCCTCGTACTTGGCGTTGGCCAGGAGGGCGGGCATGCAGAAGTCCTCGGCCATCTCGGCACGGGCGTCCACCACCGTGGCCTCCACGGCCCCGGCGGCGAAGGCCCGGGCGCGGATGGCATCCCAGTCCTCTCCCCCGGACTCGGAGGCCTGACCCACGTCGACGGCCACGGCGACCACCTCGACCCCCTTGTTCTCCATCAGCCAGCGGACGGCGATGGACGTGTCCAACCCCCCGCTGTAGGCCAGGATCACTCGTTGCGGCATGGTCAACCCCTTTCTCGGGAACGACTGGTGTCGGTGGGCGACGGGGGGTTCCCAGGCGCCGTGTCAGATGGGCGGCTACGGGTGCGGCTGGACGGCGACGCCGGGTTCGACGGGGCGGACGCGGCCCAGGCCGGCTCGATGCCAGCCACGGCGGCCAGCCGTTCGGCCACGGCCGCTCCACCCGAGGCCTCCGAGGCCACCACGAGGACGGTGTCGTCCCCGGCCACCGTGCCGATGACGCCCGGGAAGCCGCTCCGGTCGAGGGCCGAGCCCACCACGTGGGCCGATCCCGGCGGCGTACGGAGCACGATCACGTTCCCCGAGTAGTCGGCCTCGACCACCCACTCCCCGAGCACTCGCCGGAGGTGGTCCTCGGGGGCCACCTGCTGGGACGGCAGTTCGGGCAGGGCGTAGGCCGTGTCCCCCCCGGGGAGCCGCACCTTCACGGCTCCCAACTCCTCGAGATCACGCGACACCGTCGTCTGGGTGGCGTCGATCCCGTCGGCGGCCAACAGGTCGACCAGGTGCGACTGGCTCCCCACGGCCTTGGACTCGAGCAGCTTGGTGATCCGGTGCTGGCGCTGGTGCTTGGTGACGGTCACGGCTGGACCCCCCGGACCCAGGCCAGGAGCCCGCGCATGGCGTGCATGCGGTTGGCGGCCTGCTGCCACACCACGCTCTGGGCGCCGTCCACCACCGAGGCGCTGATCTCCTCGCCCCGGTGGGCCGGGAGGCAGTGCAACACCACGGCCTCGGGTGAGGCCGCCTGCAGCAGCCGCTCGTCGACCTCGAAGCCGGCGAAGGCCGCCAGACGGGCCTCGGTCTCGGCCTCTTGTCCCATGGAGGTCCAGACGTCGGTGTAGACGGCATCGGCACCGGCCACGGCCTCGAACGGGTCGGTGCACACCACGAGCTCGCCACCGAAGGACCGGACCAGCTCGACGTCGGCCCCGGTGGGCCCGAAGCCTTCGGGTGACGCCACCCGGGTGGCCAGCCCCACCATCGAGGCGGCCAGGGCCAGCGAGCGCCACACGTTGTTGGCGTCCCCCACGTAGGCCAGGGTCCGCTCGGCCAGGGCCCCGGTGCCGAACACCTGGCCGAGGGTGAGCAAGTCGGCGAGCGCCTGGCACGGGTGGGACCGGTCCGAGAGCAGGTTGACCACGGGGACGGAGACACCGGCGGCGTCGAGGGCGTCGGTCATGCGGGCCAGGGTGCCGTGGTCCATGACCCGGGCACAGATCACGCCGTGGTAGCAGGCCAGGGTGCGGGCCACGTCGGCCGCCGTCTCACGGGTGTCGATGCCCACCTCGTGACCCTGGATGTAGACGGGGTGGCCGCCGAGGGCGACCGTGGCCATCTCGGTGCTGTTGCGGGTGCGATTGGAGGGCTTCTCGAACACCAGGGCCACGCCGGTGCCGGCCAGCACCGAGGGAAGCTCGGACGGGTCCCGGTCGGCCAGGGCCAGGACGGCGGACAGGCCATCGGGCCCCAGATCATCGACGTCCAGGACGTGCCGGGTCCACACGGGCGGCTGCACGGTCAGGGTCGGGGCGGCCGTCATCACCGTGCCTCCCCGACCGGGGGGACCGGACCCATCCCGTGGTGGGCGAGGACCGCGCCCACCGTGGCCACGGCCCGGTCGATCTCGGCCTCGGAGACCAGGAGGGAGGGAGCGAACCGGAGGACGTCCGGCCGCGGGGCGTTGATGACCAGGCCAGCGTCCAGCGCCTCCCGGCAGGCCGCTCCGGCCACCTCCCCGGTCAGCACCGCGGCCAGCAACAGTCCCTCGCCCCGCACCGAGGTGACACCGGGCAGCGCCTCGAGCCCCGCCCGCAGACGGGCCCCGCCGGCCCGGGCCCGGCCAGGGGTGTCCTCCGCCTCCATCACGGCCAGCGTGGCCCGGGCGGCCGACATGGCCAGGGGCTGACCGCCGAAGGTGCTCCCGTGGTCGCCGGGCACGAACGCCGCCGCCACCTCGGCCCGGGCCCAGCACGCTCCGACCGGCATCCCGTTGCCCAGGGCCTTGGCCATGGTCACCACGTCGGGCTCGATGCCCAGATGTTGGAACCCGAACCATCGCCCGGTGCGCCCGAGTCCGGTCTGGACCTCGTCCACCATGAGGAGGATGTTCCGGTCCGTGCACAGCTGCCGCAGGCCGACCAGGTAGTCCGACGACGGGACGACCACCCCGGCCTCCCCCATGATGGGCTCGACCAGAACGGCGGCCACCCGGGTGGGGTCGCACGCGGCGTCCATGGCCTCCAGGTCGTCGTAGGGGACGTGGTCGAACCCCTCGGGCAGGGGCAGGAACGGGAGCTGTTTCTCGGGCTGGCCGGTGGCGGTGAGCGTGGCCAGGGTGCGTCCGTGGAAGGCGTCCCAGGTGCTGACCACGCCGAAGCGGTCCGGCCCGGCCCACCGACGGGCGAGCTTGAGGGCGCACTCGTTGGCCTCGGCTCCCGAGTTGCCGAAGAACACCTGGCCCCCGGCCCGCTCGGTGCCCCCTCCGATGAGCCGGTCCAAGGTCACCGCCACCTCCGGGCCCACCGTGTTCCCGAAGAGGTTGGACACGTGCGAGAGGGTCCGGGCCTGCTCGGCGACGGCGTCGGCCACCACCGGGTGGGCGTGGCCGAGCGACGTCACGGCCAGACCGGAGAGGAAGTCGAGGTACTCCTTCCCTTCGAGGTCGTAGAGCAGGCTCCCCTCACCCCGGACGAAGGTGACCGGGGGCTCGGCGTAGTTGTGCATCAGTGCGGTCCGGTCGACGGCGGTGACCGCACCGGGGCTCACGGCGTCCCTGGCTCCGGTGGTCATGAGGCCACCACCATGGTCCCCACGCCCTCGTCGGTGAAGACCTCGAGGAGCAGGGCGTGCGGGGTGCGCCCGTCGAGGATGTGGGCACGCGCCACCCCGGACCGGACGGCCCGGGCGCACGACTCGACCTTGGGGATCATGCCGCCGTTGGCCGCTCCCGAGGCCACCAGGAGGTCGAGGTCGTCGGCCGTGGCCTGGTGGATCAGCGTGCCGGGGTCATCGGGCACGGACCGAAGCCCGGACACGTCGGTGAGGAAGACCAACTTCTCGGCCTCGAGGGCGGCGGCCAGGGCACCGGCCGCGGTGTCGGCGTTGATGTTGAAGGCCTGACCCGACTGGTCGGTCCCGATGGTGGCCACCACCGGGATCAGGCCCTGGGCCAGCAGCTGGTGGACGATCACGGGGTCCACATGGACCACGTCGCCGACGTAGCCCAGCGCCTCGGAGCGCGCTTCGGCCGTGATGAGATTGGCATCCTCGCCCGACAGGCCGACGGCCAGTGCACCGTGGACGTTGATGGAGCTCACGATGTCCCGGTTGACCTTGCCGACCAGGACCATGCGGACGAGGTCGATGGTGTCGGCGTCGGTGACCCGGAACCCGTCCTGGAACTCGACCTCCTTGCCCACCCGCCTCATCAGCGCCCCGATCTGTGGGCCACCGCCGTGGACCACGACCGGGAGCATGCCCACCGACCGCATGAGGACGATGTCCTCGGCGAAGGAGGCCAGTGCCTCGGCCTCGTCGACGGCCGGCTCGCCCGGCTTGGCGTTGAGCACGTTGCCGCCGTACTTGACCACCACCACCTTGCCCCAGAACCGGCGGATGTAGGGCAGGGACTCGACCAGCACCGAGGCCTTGTCCCCCGGGTCCCTCTCGCCCACACCATCGGTGACCGCCTGGGTCGGTGCGGCGCTCACGAGGTGGTCCGGTTCTCGTCGATGTAGCCGTAGCCCAGGTCGACCCCCATCACCACGCCGTCGCCGTCGGCGAGGCCCAGCCGGCAGTGGATGTCGACCAGGGGTCCGGCCATGTGCTGGGCCAGGGCGTCGGCGTCGTGGTCCACGGCCAGGCCCTCCCGGCACACGGTCACCCCGCCGTAGGCGATGGACAGGCGGTCCATGGCGAAGGCCACGCCGGCCGAACCGAGGTCACTGGCCACCCGGCCCCAGTAGGCGTCCTCGCCGTTGATCGAACACTTGACCAGGAGCGAATCGGCCACCTTGCGGGCGGCCTGGTGGGCCTCCCCGTCGGAGGCGGCCCCGGTCACCCGGACCTGGAAGATCCGGGATGCACCCTCGGCGTCGGCCATCATCTGGCGGCACAGTCCCGCACAGGCCTCGGTCACGGCGTCCACCACCACATTGGGATCGGCGATGCCGGCCCGACCCGAGGCCATCAGGACGACGGTGTCGTTGGTCGACGTGCAGCCGTCCACGGACATCGAGTTGAACGAGTCCCGCACGGCGATCCGCAGGAGGTCGGCGAGGGGACCGGGCTCGATCGCCGCATCGGTCGTGAGGAAGGCCAGCATGGTGGCCATGTTCGGGGCCAGCATGCCCGCGCCCTTGGCCATGCCGGCCACGGCGAAGGTGGGGTTCTCGATCAGCACCTCCTTGCGACCGGAGTCGGTGGTCAGGATCCCCTGGGCGGCGTCGGCGGCCGCTTCGGCCGTGCCCGAGCGGACGGCCACCAGCCGCGGAATCCCTGCGTCGATCGGCGCCATGGGCAGCGGGATGCCGATCAGGCCCGTCGAGCACACGAGGATCTGCTCGGTGGCCACGCCCAGCCCCGAGGCGACGAGGGCGCACATGCGCTCGGCGTCCGCCCTTCCCTGGGCCCCGGTGGCGGCGTTGGCATTGCCGCTGCTGACGAGCACGGCGGAGGCCGACCCCCCGGTGGCCACCAGATGGTCCCGGCTGACCTGGACCGGAGGGGCGGCGGCCAGGTTGGTGGTGAAGGTGGCGGCGGTGGGCACGGGTCGGGCGTCATCGGTGGCCAACAGGGCGAGGTCCATCGCCCCACTCGCCTTGATACCCGACGCCAGGCCGGCGGCCACGAAGCCCTGGGGCGTGGTGATGCTCACGGGTACATCCCGACCGTGGGGAGGCCGGTCACCTCGGGGAGGCCGAGGGCCAGGTTGGCGCACTGGACGGCCTGGCCCGAGGCCCCTTTGACCAGGTTGTCGAGGGCGCACAGGGCCACCACCCACCCGGTCCGGGGATCGACCCGGACGGTCACGTGGGCGCAGTTGGATCCGCGGGTGGCCTTGGTCGAGGGAGGTCCGTGGGTGACGACCACGAACGGCTCGTCGTCGTAGGCCTGGTGGAGCAGCCCGAGGGCGTCGGCCGTCGCGAACGAGCCGGACCCACCCTCGGCATCGGCGGGGCGTGCGTAACAGGTGGCCAGGATGCCCCGGGCCATCGGGGCCAGATGGGGGGTGAACAGGACGGGGACGCCGAGGCCCTGCTCCATCTCGGCGGTGTGCCGGTGGTCGAGGAGGCCGTAGGCCACGAAGTCCTCGTCCACCGACCCGAACTGGAGGTTGTCCCTGGGGGCCCGCCCGGCCCCGGACACGCCGCTGGCGGCGTCGACGATGAGGGCGGGGGCCGGCCCGACCGAGGCCCCCGGCGCGAGGGCCAGCACGCCCGCCCGCACCAGGGGGGCCAGGGCCAACAGCGCTGCCGTGGGATAGCACCCGGGTGCGGCGATGAGGGGGGCGCCGGCCACCTCGTCCCGGTGGAGCTCGGGCAGCCCGTAGACGAAGCGGCCAAGGAGCTCGGGGGCCCGGTGGGGCTCCCCGTACCAGAGCGGGTACAGGGACGGATCGGACAGACGGAAGTCGGCGGCCAGGTCCACCACCGTGGCCACCCTCGGGATCAGGTCCGCCACCAGCGTCTGGGACTGGCCGTGGGGCAGGGCCAGAAACACCAGGTCCAAGCCGTCGAGCTCCGACGCCTCGGTGGGGGCATAGGTCAAGGTGGGATAGGCCGCAGCCAGGGACGGGGTGTGGTCGGCCACCTGCTGGCCCCGATGGCCGCCGGCCGTGGCCACCACCACCTCGAACTCGGGATGGGCGGCACAGAGACGGAGGAGCTCGACGCCGGCGTAGCCGGACGCACCTACGACCCCCACCTTCATGGTTGCTCGCTCACGTCGTGCTCCGTGCCTGGGTGGCGTCCCGTCCCGGGTAGATCCCGAGGTGCAAGTATATGCATATCCTTGCATTCTTATGCAACCCGGTGGTGCCAGGGGTTGGGCACCACGGTCCTCGTGGGCGCGCCGGGTCGGCTCCGCCGTCCGACCGGCGGACCGGGGGGCCACGCCAACCAGCGGTAGGGTCGGTGCGGTGAATCGACATGCCGCCCTGGTCGATGCCGCTCCCCTCTCCTACTGGCTGGACGACCCCACGGCACCGTCGTCGGGCACCACCCTGGTGGGCAGGACGACGGCCGACCTCACCGTGGTCGGTGGCGGGTACACCGGCCTGTGGACCGCCCTACTGGCCAAGTCGGCCGACCCCGAGCGCGACGTGGTGCTGCTCGAGGCCGACCTCTGCGGCTGGGCGGCGTCGGGACGGAACGGCGGCTTCTGCGCCGCCAGCCTGACCCATGGACTGACCAACGGCGTCGAGCGGTTCCCCGACGAGATCGACACGCTGGAGCGGCTCGGCCGCCAGAACCTGGACGACATCGAGGCCGCCCTGGACCGGTGGTCGATCGAGTGTGACTTCGAGCGCACCGGCGAACTCACGGTGGCCACCGAACCCCATCAGGTGGCCGCCCTGGCCGAGGCGGCGGACCAGGGCCGTCGGCACGGCCACCAACTGACGCTCCTGGACCGCAGCGAGATGCAGGCCGAGGTGCACTCCCCCACCTACCTCGCCGGACTCTGGGACCAGGCCGGGTGCGCGCTGGTCCATCCGGCCCGGCTGGCCTGGGGCCTCCGGCGGGCCTGCGAAGACTCCGGGGTCCGGATCTACGAGCACAGCCCGGTGGACCTGCTCGAGCCCGAAGGAGCCGGCCGGCGCGGACCGATGATCCTGACCACCAGGCACGGCACGGTGACGACGGTGGGGGTGGCCCTGGCCACCAACGCCTACCCGTCCATGGTGCGCCGCCTCCGCCGGTACGTGGTCCCCGTCTACGACTACGTCCTCATGAGCGAGCCCCTGCGGCCGGCCCAACGGGCCGCCATCGGCTGGTCACGCCGACAGGGCATCGGCGGATCGGGGAACCAGTTCCTCTACTACCGGCTCACCGCCGACGACCGGATCCTGTTCGGTGGGTACGACGCCGTCTACCACTTCGGGAACGGCCTCCGCCCGTCCCTCGAGCAACGCCAGTCCACCTTCCTCACCTTGGCCCAACACTTCATCGAGACGTTCCCCCAACTGGAGGACGTCCGCTTCACCCACTCGTGGTCGGGGGCCATCGACACCTGTTCACGGTTCTGCGCCTTCTTCGATCGCGCCCACGACGGTCGAGTGGTGTCGGCCGCCGGCTACACCGGACTGGGTGTCGGGGCCTCCCGGTTCGGCGCCCAGGTCATGGTGGACCTGCTCTCGGGCGAGGAGACCGAGCTGACCCGCCTCCAGTTCGTCAGGAGCAAGCCGATCCCCTTCCCCCCCGAGCCCTTCCGCTACGCCGGCATCGAACTCACCCGGTGGTCGATGGCCCGCGCCGATGCCCGCGGCGGCGCCCGCAATGCCTGGCTCCGGACGTTGGACCGGTTGGGCATGGGATTCGATTCCTGAGGGCGCGGGGCGGGGGCTCCGGCCACCGTCGGGTGTCACCGGGGAGTAGCGGGACCACCGGCACCACGGCGATCAGCGCAACGAGGCCCGGTACTGGCCTTCGACCGCCTCGATGCAGCGGGCCCGGAGTCCGCCGATCTCCTCGTCGGTGAGCGTCCGGTCGAGCGCACAGAAGCGCAGGTGGAAGGCGAGGCTCCTCGATCCCTCCGGGAGCGAGGCCCCCCGGTACACGTCGAAGAGCTCCACGGCCTCCAACAGCTCGCCTCCGGTCTGGCGCAGCGTCTGTTCCACCGATCCGGCCGGGACGGCGTCGGGGACCACGAAGGCCAGGTCGATGTCCGAGGAGGGGAAGCGGCTGAGTGGGCGGGACTGCTCGGGACGGCGCGCCACCAGATCCCGGTCGAGCAGGACGTCGAGATCGAGGTCGAGCCACCCGACCCGTCGGGGTCGTCCGTCCGACCCGACCAGGTCGAACCGTCCGACGACGGTGGGATCGAGCTCACCCACCACACCGACGACCACCCCCCCATCACCCAGCAGCGCCGACGAGCGATACGGATGGACCGGCGATGCCGTCGGTCCCGCCTGCTCCAGGGCGCCCATCGACCACGACGCCAGTCCCAGGGCTTCGGCCAGGGCCCGCCAGGCGGCCACGGCCGTGAACGAGTCGTCCCCGTCCGCGGCCAGGACCACACTCACCCGTTCCGAGGCCCTCCCGGCGGCGGCACCGGCCGGCTCGGCCCCGGAGGCGTCCGCTCCCACCCGCCAGAACACCGAGCCGACCTCGAAGAACCGGATGTCGGGCTGCCGCCTGTCCGCGTTGTGCTGGACGGCCCGCACCAGACCCGAGACCATCGAGGTGCGCAGGTAGCGCTCCGACTCCACCAGTGGATTGGTGACCTCCACGTAGGGACCGGCGGCCCCCGACGCCAGCTGATCCGCCTCCGAGACGAACGTGGTCGTCCAGGCCTCACTGCATCCCAGACCGCAGAGGACCTCTTTCAGGAGGCGGCGGTCACGTTGACGGTCGGTCAGCCGACCGGGCTGGGGCCATGACGGCATCCGCCGGGCGATCCGGATGTAGCCGTAGGTCCGGGCCACCTCCTCGGCGATGTCCGCCTCGCCCATGGGACCGGGGCGGATGTCGGGCCGGTAGGTGGGCACGGTGAGCGACAGGACGTCGTCCCCGGCATCGGGAGGGGTCGGCGAGGTGATGCCCAGCGGCGCCAGGAGCGCCGCCACCTGAGGGGTGGTGAACGTGGTGCCCAAGAGGGCGTTGATCTTCGGCGTCCGGACGGTGAGCACCACCGGCTGGGGCAACTCGCCCACCACGTCGATGACGCCCTCGGCCACCCGCATCCCCGGGCCCGCCGTGAGGGCGAGCAGCTCGCAGAACCGGGCGGCGGCCCGGTCGATGCCCGCCGGGTCGCAGCCCCGCTCGAACCGGGCCGAGGCCTCCGTCCGCAGGGCCAGCCGCTTCGAGGTCCGGGCGATGGCCATGGGCACGAAGTACGCCGCCTCGAGGAGCACGGTCGACGTCGAATCGTCGATCTCCGAGGAGGCTCCCCCCATCACCCCGCCGATGGCCACCGGGTTCCCCTCGGCGTCGCAGATGAGGCAGTCCTGACCGGTGTCGCCGAGCCCGGGTCCGGGTCGTCCCAGCGTCCGCTCGACGCCGTCCAGCGTGGTCACCGACTCGCCGGGGCGGGCCCGGCGGACGAGCAGGCCGCGACCGGGGAGGCGGTCGAGGTCGTAGGGGTGGGTGGGCTGGCCCAGCTCGAGCATGACGTAGTTGGAGGCGTCCACCACGTTGTTGATCGGACGCATCCCCGCCAGCACCAGGCGACGGGCCAGCCACTCCGGTGAGGGCCCCACCACGACGCCGGTGACCACCCGGGCGGTGAACCGGGGGCAGAGCTCGAGATCGTCCACCCGCACCGTCCAGCGCCGGACGCCAGCTCGCCGACGGTCCCGGCGGTGGGGAGGTCGACGGCCGGCTCCGGCACGGTGAAGGGCAGCCCCAGCCGGGCGGCCAGGTCGCGGGCCACGCCGACCATGCTCCAGGCGTCGGGCCGGTTGGCCTCGACGGCCACGTCGAACACCACGTCGGCCTCGACCCCCAGCGCCGTCACCAGCGGGATCCCCGGGGCCGCCCCCTCCACGTCGTTGAGTACGAGGATTCCCTCGTGGTCCTCGGAGAGCCGCAGCTCCCGGCCCGAGCAGAGCATCCCGTTGGAGACGACGCCCTTCATCTTGCGCTTCCCGATGGCGAACCCACCGGGGAGCACGGCTGCCCACCGGGGCCAGCGGCACCAGGTCACCCGACCTCGAAGTTCCACGCGCCGCAGACCACCTCGACCGGGCCGGTCGCCGTCGTCGACCACGACCCGGCGGATCCGGTCGGCTCCCTCGATGGGCGTGATCTCGGTGACCCGGACCACGACCACGTCAGCCCAGGCCCTCCCCGATCGTCTCGATCCCCTCGACCACCAGGCCGAGGTCGTCGAGGGTGGCGGCCAGGTCGGCCGGGTCCCCGTGAACGGGGCGAAGTCTCGAAGCCACGAAAGCGGTACGCGCACGACGGTCCTCTCAGGCTGTCCGCATCAGGCGCATCAGAACTGACGCAGGAAGCGGATGTCGTTCTCGATCAGGACCCGCATGTCGGCGATCTGGTGGCGCATCTGGGCACACCGATCGATGCCGAAGCCGAAGGCGAAGCCGGACCAGACGTCGGGGTCGATGCCCACGGCGTCGAAGACGGCGGGGTCGACCATGCCGCACCCGCCGAGCTCGATCCACCCGGTCTGGGAGCAGGTCTGGCAGCCCGACCCGCAGGCAGATGGTGCAGGTGACCTCGAACTCGGCCGACGGCTCGGTGAACGGGAAGTAGGCCGGCCGCAGGCGCGAGTGGATGTCGGGGCCGAAGTAGGCCGTGGTGAACACCTCGATGGTGCCGGCCAGGTCGGCGAAGCTGATCCCCTTGTCCACCACCAGACCCTCGATCTGGTGGAACACCGGGAGGTGACGGGCGTCGGGCGTGTCGCGCCGGTAGCAACGGCCGGGCATGACGGCGTGGATGGGCAGGAGGTCGTCGGCCACCGCCCGCTCCATGAGGTGGATCTGGACCGGGGAGGTGTGGGTCCGCAGCAACGTCGATTCCGGAGCGCCGAGGTCGAGGTAGAAGGTGTCCCACATGCCTCGGGCCGGATGGGCCGGAGGGATGTTGAGGGCGCCGAAGTTGTACCAGTCCGTCTCGATCTCGGGGCCCTCGGCGACCTCGAACCCCATCCCGACGAAGACGTCCTCCAGGGAGGTCCTGGGTCTGGGAGACCAGGTTGAGCTGGCCACGGGCCGACGGGCACGGCACCGACCCGGGGATGAACTCGGTGAGGTCGATGCGGCTCTCGGCCATCTCCGCGGCCAGCTCGGCCTCGGCCGACCTCGGACCGTCGGGCCTCCACCAGCTGGTCGATGGCGGTCCGGGCCTCGTGGAGCCGTCGACCGAGCTCCTTTCGTTCCTCGGGGTCGAGCCCGCCCAATCGTCGGCTGACCTGCGCCAGCTCCGACTTCTTCCCGGTGACGGTGGTGGCGACGTGTCGGACGGCCTCGGAGGTGTCGGCGGCGGCCACCGCTTTGCGGGCCCCCTCGACGATGGCCTCGATGTCGGAGCCGGTGTCGTCGACTTCGGTCCCCGAGACGGTGGGCTCAGCCATGGTCGGTCCCCGATCCGGTCTGCTCCCCGGGGACCGCGCTCGCCGTGTCCATCCCCGAGATCGTAGAGCGCCCACCGGCCGCATCCGTGGTTGGCGGACCGGCATCGCTGCCAGGAGCCCGTCAGCTGGACCGCCGGTGCGGTGCTGGCGAAGGGCCTCGAAACAGAGGACCGATGCCGATACGGCCACGTTGAGGGACTCGGCCCTGCCCACCATGGGGATCGACACCCGGGCGTCGAGCCGACCGATCAGGGCATCCTCCAGGCCCGAGGCCTCGTTCCCGAACACCAGGGCCACACGTCGACGCCAGTCGAAGGCGGCATAATCGACCCCATCCCTCACAGCGGTACCCACGGTCATGAACTCCCAGTGTTGCAACGTATCGATGACGGCCCCGGCGTCGCCCCCCGACACCACCGGCAGGTGGAAGACCGACCCCGCCGAGGCCCGCACGGTCTTGGGGTTGGTGGGGTCGACCGACCCGTCACAGTGGATCACCGCCCCGATCCCCGCGGCGTCGGCGGTGCGGATCATGGTGCCGGCGTTGCCCGGGTCGCGCACGTCGACCAGGACCATCACCGAGGACCGCTCCCTCGCCACCTCGAGCGGGGCGGGGACGAAGCCCACCACGGCCAGGACCGGTTGGGGATGGACGGTGTCGGCCACCCGCTCGATCACCCCGGGCCCGAGGTCGAAGACCCGCACGCCGGCGGCGAAGGCCCGCTCCACGACGCCGGCGACACCGTCGTTGGCCCGACCCTCGGGTGCGACGTAGACCGCCTCGACCAGCGCGCCGGCGTCCAGGGCTACCGACAACAGCTCCGGACCTTCGACGACCAGCGCCCCCTCGGCTCCCCGCAGGCTCCGCTTCCGGAGCAGCTGACGGAGCCGGCGGACCCGCTGGTGGGTGTAGGCCAGTCCGATCTGACTCAGGAACCGGCCTCGGCACCCGCCGGCGCAGTGGCCAGCGCCTGGTTGGCCACCTGCACCAGCGTGGCGAATGCCTCGGGCTCGGTCACGGCCAGATCGGCGAGCACCTTGCGGTCGACCTCCACATCCGCCCGGTGGAGGCCGGCGATAAATCGGCTGTAACTGGTCCCGTTGAGCCGGGCGGCGGCGTTGATCCGCTGGATCCACAGCTGCCGGAAGTCGCCCTTGCGGGCACGACGGTCCCGGTAGGCGTACTGCATCGAGTGCATCACCTGCTCGTTGGCAGCGCGGAACGAACGGCTCTTGTTGCCGTAGTAGCCCTGCGCCTGCTCGAGGACGGCGCGGTGGTGCTTCTTGGCGTGTACTGCGCGCTTGACTCGGGCCATGGGGAACTCCTTTGTGTGTGGGCCTACTCGAACTGCGGGGGGTCGTGCGGTGGGTGGCTAGCCGGGCCGGGTGTGTCCCCCGGATCCGTCTGCGACCGGTCCCGGTCACGGGACCGATGCGTCGGCATCGGTTGGTGGTGGGAGCGGCGATCGTTTGGATGCGGCCACCGCAGAGGGCAGCGGCCGCCGGGACTACATCCCGAGCATCCTCTTGACCTGACGGGCATCGCCCGGGGCCAGATCG
Organism: uncultured Acidimicrobiaceae bacterium; assembly: GCA_963738545.1. Classification (GTDB taxonomy): domain Bacteria; phylum Actinomycetota; class Acidimicrobiia; order Acidimicrobiales; family RAAP-2; genus Bog-756. Next base: position 515,820 of record CAVTXA010000009.1, on the reverse strand, counting down.
GTCTCCCGACCGAGGCGACGCTTCCTCACGCTCGACTTGTTCTCGAGGAGATGGGAACGGAATGCCTTCCGACGACGGAGACGACCGGTCCCGGTCACCTTGATCCGCTTGCGAGCCCCACTGTCGGTCTTCATCTTCGGCATGGCGTCAACTCTCTCCTTCTTCACTCGACTCCGGGGCCGGGGATGCCTCCCCCGCCTCCTGTACTGGTGCGGTCGCCACCGGGGCGCCGTTGTCCGGCGCCGCCGTTACCGGCGTCGCCGTCGCTGGTCCTGCTGTCGCCACCGCCGGCGCCGGCCCGTTGGCCGTTGCCGGCTTGGGGTCCGATCCGTTCCCGTTGTGACCCGGATCCCTCGACGCCGCCGACTGCTTGGCCCGCTTGTCCGGAGCCAGCACCATGACCATGTTGCGGCCGTCCAGGCGAGGGACCGACTCCGACTTACCCATCCCGTCCATCTGGTCGGCGATCCGGTCCAGGATCTTCTTCCCCAGCTCAGGGTGGAAGACCTCCCGGCCCCGGAACATGATGGTGATTTTGACCTTGTGGCCCTCCTCGAGGAATTTGGCCACTTGTCGGGTCTTGGTGTCGAAGTCGCCGTCCCCGATCTTGGGCCGGTACTTCATCTCCTTGATCCCTACATGGACCGCCTTGCGTCTCGATTCCTTGGCCCGTTGGGCCGCATCGAACTTGAACTTGCCGTAGTCCATGATGCGGCACACCGGCGGGTTGGCCCCCGGCGCCACCTCGACCAGGTCGAGGTCGAGATCCCGGGCGATGGCGAGCGCTTCAGGCAACAGCTTGATACCGAGCTGTTCCCCGTCGGGGTCGACCAGTCGTACCTCTCGGGCGCGGATTCGGTCGTTGATGCGGGGTTCATTGGTGGTGACGGTGGCTGCTATTCGACTTCACTCCCTGTCTTCGGGTCACGGACTTCCCGTGGCCGATGAAAAAGGAGCGGAGCCACCACCGACCGGAGCGACCGAAGTCGCCAACCGATCCCATGGACCCGGCGCACACACAACGGACTGCATCGTGAAGACTGCATCGTGGCCGGGTGGGGGTTTCGAACTTCGAGACCCCGCTTCCTCGTCTATCAGTGCTTTAGGCTACCAGTCGTGAGCTCACTCTGGACACCTGATGGCGAACGACCGGTCGGACGACCCTCCGAGGGCGGTGCCGCAGGCACACCGGGCCGGTCCGGGCCGCCCCCCGGAGGAGGGGGTTCGGGGGGGAACCCGACGATCTGAGCGAGGAGGAGCTGGCCGAGCAGGTAGCGGCCATGCGGGCCGAGCTGGCCAACTCACCGGTCGAGGTGGTCGTGGCCAACCACTGCTACGGGCTGTTCGAGCTGGCGGCGGTGTACCTGTCCCAGCAACCGCCCCTGCTCGACCAGGCCCGTCTGGCCATCGACGCCCTCGGCAGCCTGGTCAGCGGCCTCGAGGGTCGGCTCGGCGAGGCCGAGGAACCCCTGAAGGACGGGCTCAGCCAGCTACGCCTGGCCTACGTGCAGATCGACGGGGCCCAGCGGGCCGGCGCCGAGGTGGCCTCGGCGGTCGGCGTCAACGGGGGGTCCACCGAGGGAGCACCCGACGCCACCCCGACCGGGGGATCCCCCGGTCCCGCCGCGGCGGCCCCGACTGACGGCGACGGGTGAGCGGGGGCATCGGAGAACCGCCCCTGCCCGGGCCGTCCTCGGTCCCCGAGCTCCCGGGCGGCCCCACGGCCGTCCCGGGCCCCCCGGCCTCGGGCCCAACGCCTACCAACGGCCCCACCGGAAGGGCCACGCCCACCGGGCCCATCGACGCCTCCCGTGTCCGGAGCTTCATCGGGCTGTCCATCGGCCTGGTCGGGCCCCGGGCCAACCTGGCCGTCTCGGGGGTCGTGATCACCCTCTTCGTCCAGCAGCGGGCCTCCGGTGCCCTGGCCGTGACGTTCGCCCTCACCGCCGACCGCCTGGTGAGCTGGCTGACCTACCCCGTGGCCGGACGGCTGAGCGACCGGTCCCGGAACCGGGTGGGGCGCCGGACCCCGTACATGGCCGGGAGCCTCATCGTCATGGGCATCGCCACCTGGATGTTCACTGTGGTCCAGGGCTACTGGCTCTTGGTCCTGATGATCCTCATCGCCGGGCAGGCGTCGGCCGTGTTCACGCTGACCAACGTGGCCGTGGTCCCCGAGGTCTTCGGACGGAGCCGCTGGATCAAGGCCCTGCTGCTCACCACCGTGCTCGGGACACTGGCCAGCCTCACCATCAAGGGGACGGTCATCGCCTCGTGGAAGCAGAACGACCCCTCCACCTGGAACCTCCCCTTCCAGATCACCGCCGTCATCCTCGTGGCCGTCGGCATCGCCGTCCTGGTCCTGGTGCGCGAGGCGCCCACCGCCTCGTTCGGGGCCGAGGCCGACCGCAAGCAGCGGGCCCGCCCGACGCGCGACGAGTTGCGCGACATCCTCGCCGGGCCGAACGCCAAGGTGTTGATCGGGGGCTCCCTGCTGTTCTGGTCGGGGGTGGGCTCGACGGCGTACGTGGCCATCCTCTTCTTCCAGCGGGTCCTGCACGCCGGGGCCAGTGCCCAGACCATCGCCGGCCTGGTCACCGGCCTCCCCGTCTTCCTCATCGGGATCGGCCTGGGCATCCCACTCAGCCGCAAGGTGTCCCCCATGCAGTTGGCCGTCGGGGCCCCACTGATCGGGGCCGTCCTCGCCGGTGTGCAGTACTTCGACACCCACCTCTGGCAGGCGGTGGTCCTCGGCTACATCGGGGCACCGTTCATCGGCGCCTACATCATCGTCATGGCGCCGCTCCTCCTCAGGCTGCTGCCGACGGCCGGTGGGCTGGGTGAGCGCCTCGGGGTCCTGCTGGCCCCGTTCAACCTCTGCAGCGTGATCCTGGCCTACATCGCCGCCGCCGTGATCGACGCCACGGGCAACTACCGGCTGATCTGGCTGTTCCCCGCCGCCACCGGTCTGGCCCACGCCACCGTCAACTGCTGGCTCAAGTATCCGGCCCGCAAGGCCACCAATCCCGACATGGTGAAGCGGCTGTGGGAGTGGAGCGTGGTCCAGGCCGAGTCCATGGCCGAAACCGGGATCGTCACCGGCCTGCTGGCCGCTCCCTTGCTCGGCGTGGTCACCAAGGAGGATGCCGACAGCGCCGTCGTCATCGACATGGCCCGCGACATTCTCGGCAATCCCTACGGGGACGACGATGCCGAAGCCGACGGTGCCCCGGCCCTGGCCGCCGACGAAGAGGAGCGGGCCAGCGTGGAGGACGGGGCTCAGTCGCCGTCGGGTGGAGGCGGGGTCCGGGGAGTGACCGGGGTGCGCCAGGTGGGCGGCGGACCCGATGACGGCCTGGCGATGGGCGTCCAGAAGTTCGGGTGGGGCGATCCGACCGGCGTCGAGGCCGGTGACGCTGCGACATCCGGAGCGGGCGGGGCGGGAGGGGACGGCGCCACGGTGCCCGACGGTGGTGGCCCCGACGCCCCGGCCGAGGTAGACGGGGTGCCCATGGGAGGTGTCACGTCGCCCCGCTCACCCGAGCCGGGAGCCTCGGAGGCGGCGGAGGGATCAGGGGACTCCCCGGCCGATGGCAACCCCGGCTCCGGCGCCCCTGGCTGATCGAACACATCGGGCTCGGGTGTGGAGACCAGGGCCGGTCCGGGTCCGCCGGAGGTGGGGACTGGAGGGTCGAAGCCGGCGGTCTCCATGGCGGTCCGCCCATGCGGCCCACCGAGCGGCCATTGACTGGCGGCGAGGGTGGCGTCCGAGTCGACGGCCCTCCACCGGTCCGTCGGCGTCAGCCCGACAGCCGTCGGGCTACCGTCCACGGGCGGGACCCAGACGGGTGCCGCCGTCACCATCTCGGGAGCCTCCGACGGGGGTGCCGGCACTACCGGGGTGATGGTGGCGTCGGCCACCGGCGGAGGATCGACCGGTGGGGCGGGCGGGGTGACCACCGGTCCCCGCTCGACCGCGGCGGAGGCCGCCGCGGCTGCGGCGGCGGGAACGGTGCGTTGGGCGTGCCGCTCCAACTCCTGACGCAGGGCCTCCCGTCCGGGGAGCTCGATGGGAACGTCGAGGCCGGCCTCCTCGTAAGCCGACGGCTCCCCGGTGTCCTCGTCCTCGTCGTTCCCCTCGCCCGGGACACCGGTCTCGCCCACCGGTCCGGCAGACGTCGATTCGGCGTACGTCGGCTCCCCGTAGGTCGGTTCGACGTACGGGGGCTCGACCTGCGTGGGCTCGTCATCGGTCGGTTCGACAACGGTCGGTTGGGTGGCGTTCGGTTCGAGGGCGACCCCTCCGGCATCGGGCTCGGGTCGAGGATCGGCGGTCCCGACGTTCGACACCACGCCGGTGGGGGCCAGCGTCGCGCCCGGTTGCGCCACGCCCGGCAGCGGGCGCACCGAGTGGGCCTCGAGGCGGCCGAGGCGGCCCGCCGAGACTTCGAAGGCCACCACCGTCCCCACGTCGATGTGCCGGGAACCGTCGGTGATCGCCGTGCAGTGGAAGTCGATCCGGTGACCGGTCCCGAACTCGATGACGCCGAGGCCACGGGGATCGTCGAACTCGGCCACGTCCCCCACCAGAGGATTCCGGCCAGCGGGGACCCGGGCCGAGGGTCCGCTCCAGATGGTCGACTCGGGCGACATGGCTCAGTGGACGATCTTGGACAGGGCCAGTTCGATGATGTCGGTGGCTCCGCGGTCCTTGAGGGCCGGGATCAGCACGTTGATCTCCGACTTCGGCACCACGGTCTCGACGGCGAACCCTCCACCACCGAACAGCTCCGAGACGGTCGGGGATCGCAACGACGGCAGGACCTCGATGACCCCGGGGAGCTGCTCGGCGGGCACATTGAGCTTGACCAGGACCTTGCCCCGGGCCTCCAAGGCCCCCTGCAGCAGGATCAACAGCTGCTCCATGGCATGGCGCTTGTCCCTGTCGGCGGCGGCCACCGGGTTGGCGATCAGCTCGGTGTGCGAGACCAGCAGGGTCTCCACGATCGTGAGTCCGGCGGCGCGCAGCGCCCGACCGGTCTCGGTGATCTCCACCACGCAGTCGGCGATATCGGGAACCTTGGCCTCGGTGGCGCCGTAGGACAGGCTCACCTCGGCCTTCACCCCGTGCCGGGAGAGATAGCGGGCGGTCAGCTCGGGGTACTCGGTGGCCACCCGGACCGATCCCCCGGGTCCGGTGCCGGCGTGGGCCAGATCGGCCACCGAGGTCACCGGGGAGTCGGCGGGAACGGCCAGCACCACCCGGACGGGGTTGGCGGTGGCCTTGGAGTACTGGAGGACCCCGAGCGAGGTCACCGCGCTCCCCCGCTCCTCCACCCAGTCACGGCCGGTGATGCCGACGTCGAAGAGGCCGTCGGCCACATAGAGGGGGATCTCCTGGGGTCGCAGGATGCGCACCTCGTCCACCCGGGGATCGTCGATGGTGGCCCGGTAGTCGACCTCCGAGGATCGGGTGACACTGAGGTCGGCGGCGGCGAACAGCTCGAGCGTGGCCTTCTCGAGGGAGCCCTTGGGCAGGACCAGCCGGAGCATCAGCGCCTCCCCACCGAGAATCCGACCCGGGACCCGGCCGAGAGCGACGCCACCGACGAGAGGGCGGCCACGGTGGCCAGGGCCGTGAGGGCCGCCTCCCGGCCCTTGTTGGCCTCGTCATCGTCCGAGCGCACCAGGGCCTGATCCACGGTGTCGGTGGTCAGGACCCCGAATACGACGGGGACACCCGTGTCGAGCTGGACGCGCTGGAGACCCGCGGCACACTCGCCGGCCACGAAGTCATAGTGGCCGGTGTCGCCCCGGATGACCGCGCCGAGACAGATCACCGCGTCCACCGACTCGGACAGAGCCAGCTTCTGGGCCACCACGGGCAGCTCGAAGGCGCCCGGGGCCCACACGACGACGGCCCGGGCCAGATCGCAGCCCGCCTCGTCCAGCGCGTCGAGGGCACCGGTCAGCAGACGGTCGGTGATGCCCCCGTTGAACTCGGCACAGGCCAGTCCCACCCGCACGGCGGCGGGGGCGCCTGCCCCCTCGTGCGGTGATCCGTCGATGGACGTCCCCACCCGGGCCGAGGCCCGGCTCTTGGCGTCGTCGGGCAGGAGGGTGAGGTCAGAGGACGTCATCGAGGCCTTCGAGCAGGTGGCCCATCCGCTCGCGCTTGGTCCGCAGGTACTCGATGTTCTCCGGCGTCGGGGTGGACTGGATGTTCACGCGCTCCACGATGTCGAGGCCGAAGCCCTCGAGGCCGCCGTACTTGGTCGGGTTGTTGGTCATCAGGCGCATGGTCGTGACTCCCAGATCGACCAGGATCTGTGCCCCGATCCCGTACTCGCGGGAGTCGGCGGGCAGGCCCAGCTCCAGATTGGCGTCGACGGTGTCGAACCCCTCCTCTTGCAGGTTGTAGGCCCGGAGCTTGTGGGCCAGGCCGATGCCCCGACCCTCGTGACCCCGCAGGTAGACGATGACCCCGCTGCCGTTCTCGTTGATGGCGGCCATGGCTCCGTGGAGCTGGGGCCCACAGTCGCACCGCACCGAGCCGAACACGTCGCCGGTGAGGCACTCGGAGTGCACCCGCACCAGGGTGTTCTCCCGGCCGGAGACCTCCCCTTTGACCAGGGCCACGTGGTGCTCGCCGTCCAGGACCGATTCGTAGGCGTAGACGGTGAACTCACCGAAGTCGGTGGGCACCCGGGCATCGGCGATGCGACGCACCAGCTTGTCCTTGTGGCGGCGGTACCGGATGAGGTCGGCGATGGAGATCAGATGGAGGCCGTGCTTGGCGGCGAACTCGGTGAGTTCGGGCAGCCGGGCCATCCCCGTCTTGTCGTCGGTGACGACCTCGCACAACACGCCGGCCGGGGACATGCCGGCCGCCCGGGCGAGGTCCACGGCGGCCTCGGTGTGGCCGGCCCGCTTGAGCACGCCACCGGGTCGGTAGCGAAGGGGGAAGACGTGGCCCGGTCGGTTGAGGTCGGCCGGACGGATGTGGGGATCGCACAGGGCCTTGATGGTGGCGGCCCGGTCCTCGGCCGAGATGCCCGTCGTGGTGCCGTGCCGGTAGTCCACACTCACCGTGAAGGCCGTCCGCTGCGCCTCGGTGTTGGAGGTGACCATCAAGGGGAGGTCGAGGTGCTCCACCCGTTCGGGGGTGAGCGGTACGCAGATCAGCCCGGACGTGTGGTCCAAGAAGAAGGCGATCTTCTCGGGGGTGACGGCGTCGGCCGCCATGATCAGGTCGCCCTCGTTCTCGCGGTCCTCGTCGTCGACCACGACCACGATCTCGCCGCGGCCCACCGCGGCGATGGCATCCTCCACTGCTGAAAAGGGCATCGACCCCTGGTCTCCCTCTGTTCGGCGCGTCGTACCCGGTGCAGGCATCCGGCGCTCTGTTTTCGTGTCCGATGCCGTCGGTGTCGGCACGGGGCCATGACACCGACCCTCTTCTAGTGTCGGCCGGCATCGGGCTGGCCTTAGGCAATTTCTCGACTCGGTTGGCAGGTCCTCAGGGCGAATCACCACGCAATTCGACCCGGAGATCACCCCCCAGGCTAGTCACCGAGTGCAGTGTTCCCCGCCATAGACGGTCGATCGACGGTGCCCCGGGGCCGTCGAAGAGCGGCCGGGCGTCGCCGCCCCCGAAGAGCGCCGGGGCCAGATAGAGCACATAGCTGTCCACCAGGCCCGACGCGTGGAAGGCATGGGCCACCGTGGCCCCTCCCTCCACCAGGACGGACAAGACGTCCCGGCGACCCAGTTCCTCCAGTACCCCGGTGAGGTCACCGGTGAGCTCGAGCGCCGGGGCCACGGCGGCACCGGCCGGCACCGAGCCGAGGACGACGCGGAGGGGCTGGGCATCGGGTTCCCGGAACCAGGGATCGTCCCGGGGCAGTCGCACGGTGAGTGCGGGATCGTCGGTCCGCACCGTGCCCGCCCCGACCAGCACGGCGTCGGAGCGGGACCGGAGGCGGTGGGCGTCCAGCCGGGCCTCGTCACCGGTGATCCACTGGCTCGTCCCGTCCGGGGCGGCCGTGCCCCCGTCGAGGGTGGCGGCCAGCTTCAGCACCACCCACGGCCGGCCCGTCCTCCGGTGCTTCACGTAGGGGGCCAGCTGGTCCGAGACGACCTCACCTCCCACGCCGACCTCGACGTCGACGCCCGCCGAGCGCAGGGCGGCGATCCCGGCCCCGTCGACCAGAGGGTCGGGGTCACCGATGCCCACCACCACCCGCCGGACGCCTGAGGCCAGGATCGCCTCGGTGCACGGTGGTGTGCGACCGTGGTGGGAACACGGCTCCAGGGTGACATACAGGGTGCCCGACCGGGCCCGCTCCCCCGCCGCTCGTAGCGCCGACACCTCGGCATGGGCCCCTCCGGGAGGTGCCGTGGCCCCGACGAAGTACCCAGTGTCGGCGGACCCATCGGGCACCACCACCGCCCCTACCCAGGGATTGGGCGATGTGCGGCCCCGGACCGACTCCGCCGCCTCGACGGCGCGCGCCATCCAGCGGGCGTCGGCCCCGTCCTCATGGGTTCCCGGGACGTCGTCTCCTGGGCTCAGGACGGCCCACCTGCCACGGTGCTGACAGCGACGCGCAGGATCTCCTCGGCCGCGGCCAGAGGATGGGCCCGGCCGAACACGGCCGAGCCGGCCACGAAGACATTGGCTCCCGAGCGGGCCGCGTCCACCACGGTGTCGGTGTCGATGCCCCCGTCGACTTCCACATCGAGGGAGAGACCGGCACGGTCGGCGGCCGAACGGACCTGGCGGACCTTGGGCATCACGTCGGCGATGAAGGACTGCCCCCCGAAGCCGGGAAAGACCGTCATGCACAGGATCAGGTCGACCTGGTCGAGGAAGGGCTCGAGGGCCTCGAACGGCGTGTCGGGATTGGCGGCCAGCCCCACCCGGAGGCCGAGCTCCCGCATCTGGGCGATGTGCTGATCGGTGTCGCCCACCTCCACGTGCACGGTGCACCCGTCCGAGCCGGCGTCACGGAACGCCTCGAGGAACCGGCCCGGGTCGGTGATCATGAGGTGGGTATCGAAGAAGAGGTCGGTGTGGTCGCGGAGCGACGCCACCACCGGCGGCCCGACGGTCAGGTTGGGAACGAAGTGGCCGTCCATGACGTCGACATGGAGCCACGAGGTGCCGGGCGACACCACGGCAACGGCGTCGGACAGGCTGCCGAAGTCGGCCGAGAGGATCGAGGGCGCCACCCGCATCTCGGGTCGCATCTCGGCGGGTGCGGGGTCGGTCGCCATGGTGGGTGAGCCTACCGGTGAGGTGGTGGCGCTCACGGCCCCAGACGCTCACCGGGCCCGGGGCGCGCGCCGCGTAGCCACTCGTCGGCCGGCATGGGTCGCTTCCCCTCGGGCTGCACGGTGACCAGCCGCAGCCGCGACCCACCCCCGGCCCAGACATCGGCACCGTCCAGGGTGCCCGGCGGACCCGCCGGTGGGACGATGCCGTCCTCGTCGGCCACCCGGGCCGCCGCCAGCACCCCGAGACGGCGGCCGCGGAAGGTGGTCCAGGCCCGACCGATGCGAACCACGCGACGGAGTTGGGATGCGGGCTCGACCCATCGGAGCTCGCGTTCGCCGGGGAGCACCTTCTCGGCGTAGGAGGGCGTGCCCACCTGGTCGCGGGGCAGCGGCAGGCCGGCCCGGCCCCGGGTGAGGTGCTGATCGAGGAGGAGGCACCCGAGGTCGACCAGACGGGACCGGAGTTCCTCGGCCGTCTCGTCGTCCTCGATGGTCGTGGCCATCTCAGCGTAAATCCCCCCGGTGTCGAGGCCCGCCTCCACGGCCATGAGGCACACCCCGGTCTCGGCGTCGTCCTCCAGGATGGCCCGCTCCACCGGGGCCGCCCCGCGCCAGCGGGGCAGGAGGGAGAAGTGGAGGTTGACCATGGGGAGTCGCTCGAGCACGGCCACCGGGATGATCCGGCCGTAGGCCACCACCACCCCCAGTTCCGCCCCGACGGTCGGGGCGGTGTCGAGCGAATCGGTCACCTCGAGACCCAGTGCGGTGGCGGCCTGCTTCACCGGACTGGGCAGGAGTGCGCCTCCCCGACCGCGGCGCTTGTCGGGCCTGGTCACCACGAGGGCCACGTCGTGTCCGGCTCGCACCAGCGTACGCAACGGCTCCACCGCCGCCTCGGGGGTCCCCAGAAACACCAGGCGGGCCATGGGACGGGACGTTATCGGGCCGCCACGGTCGGCACGGCGACCCGCTCAGACTTCCCGGTCGCTCCCCGCCGAGACCAGCTTGGCCTCCATGGCCGAGGTGTCGAGGCCCAGGGCCCGGTCCCGCAGGACCCGCAGCGCCTGCTTGCGCATGTCGTCCTCCAGGCGCTCGACCATGAGGACGCCGTCGAGATGGTCGACCTCGTGTTGGAACACCCGGCCGAGGAACTCGTCCGCCTCGATGGATAGCTCATTGCCGTCGATGCCGTGGCCGCGGAGATGGACGCGGTCGGGTCGGACCAGGCCCAGCCGGAGGCCGGGGATGGAGAGGCACCCCTCGTCGTGATACCACTCGCCGTCCGTCTCCACGATGACCGGGTTGACGATGGCCTCGGGTCCCTCGCCCACGTCGTACACGAACAGGCGCTTTTGCACACCCACCTGGGGAGCGGCCAGACCCGCACCCTCGGAGGCGTACATGGTCTCGACCATGTCCTCCACCAGGCGCGCCAACGAGCCGTCGAACTGCTCGACGTCTCGCGCCACCTGCTTCAACACCGGATCGCCGTAGACCCGGACGGAGTATGTGGACATGGCCCCATTCTACGGCGCACGTCCCCCGACGCGCCCGCTGGGGTCCGACGGGGCCACGGGTGGACGCCCCGCAGGGGGAATGTGGGCCCCGAGGTGGTAGATCGGGTGGTCCGCTCTCAGGCGTCGGCGGGGTCGACCTCGACCCGCAGGCGGCCGGCGGGTCGAGGGACCGAGGCCAGACCGTCGCACAGGCGGACGTGGTCCGGTGCCCGCACCAGCCAGCGGTCTCCGTCCTGCGACACGGTGAGTCCCTCCACGGTGGCCAGCCCTTCGGCGTAGGCCGGGCCGCCCGCACCCCGCAGGACGGCCAGCGCCCCGAAGGGTGGGAGGCCGAGCGTCCGGCGGATCGCCCGCTCCGGCTCCGACGCCAGGCCCGGATCGGCGTGCACGGCCGCCCGGAGCACCTCGTGCTCGGGGACTCGGGTCTGGACCAGGAGGCGACCCCCGCCATCCCGCGGTCCCACCAGCCTGGCCGCACGGGCCAGGAGGGACAGGGTCTCCTCCCCGGCCCCGAAGCGGGCGGCCAGCAGATGCTGGTCGATGTCCAAGAAGGCCACCACGTCGCAGCGCGGCACCCGATGGAGCGCGGCCTCGGTGCCCACCACCAGCCGTGCGGTGGCCAGGCCGGAGGTGGACGCCGGGTCCGACGATCCGGTGACCTCATGGGCCTCGACGCCGGTGAGCGCGGCCAGCTCTTCGGTGGCCCGTGTCACCCCGATGCGCAGGACTTTCAACCGCGTGGCGTCGCACTCGGCACACACCGTCGGCCGGTGGTCCCCGCACCGTCGGCAGCGCAGTCCCTCCCCGGTGTCGTCCTGGGCCACGGCTCCCCCGCACCGCGTGCAGCGGGCCAGAGCGCCACACTGGGCGCAGGCCAGCAGGCGGGCCCGACCGGTGCGATTGAGGATGCACACGGCCCTTCCGTCGGGACGGTCGAGCACCGTGTGGAGGACTCGGGCCAGGCGTTCGGAGAACAGGCCCGTCCGCGGATCGTCTCCCGTCCGGTCGACCACCTCGACGACCGGCCAGCCCCGCCGCTCTACCGACCGTGACGTGGTCACGAGGCGTCGGCCTTCGGCCACCACCACCGGGGGGCAGGGGCTGACCAGGGCGACCGGGGCCTCGTCCCGTCGTCCCCGCTCCACCACGACGTCGACGGCCGACCAGGTCGGCGAGCGCTCCTCCCGGTAGGCCTCGTCGTGGGCGTCCAGCACCAGGGCGGCCCGGAGCCGGGGAACCGGTGCCCACGCCGCCGCCCGGGTCCCGACCACGACGGTGGCACCGGTCGCTGCCCGGCCCCACTCCTCGGGCATGAGCGCCACGTCGAGACCCCATTGCCGCAGCCGGGCCGCCAGCTGGGCGGCACGTCCGACGGACGGCACCAGCACCAGCACGCCGTCGGGACCCGTGCGGTGGAGGAACTCCTGGACCACCAGCGTGGCGTCCAGGGAGGGGGCCAGCCGGACCACCGAGGTGCCGGCCATGGGTGCCGTGCCCTCTCGGCCCAGGACCCCGTGCACCAACCCGACGGAGCCACCACCAGGAGAGACCGGGGCGGCGCCCGCTCGCTGGGGTCTCCCTTCGGTCCCGCCTTCGGTGTCCGGCCAGGCCCCGCGCACCGTCCGCCACGGCGACGCCGTGCCCAGGAACGACGACACGGGACCGGCCCACCGCCAGGCCGCCCAGTCGGCCAGGGCCACCACGCCGGGAGGAGGGCCGTCGCCGCTCGAGGCGGCCAGGGGCAGCAGCGGGACCCCGGGGATGGCCGAGACGTGATCCTCCACGACCCAGGCCCCGACCCGCCGCCCGTGGAGCGCCACCCGGACGCGACTGCCCACCCGGAGGCCGGCGTCGAGGGACGGGGGCACGAGGTAGTCGAATCGCCGGTGGATCGCCGGCACGTCCGGTACGACCCGGACCACCCGGGCCGGTGCGCCGCCCGGCCCAGCGGGTGTGCTCAGAGTCCGAGCGCCTGCTTCACGTCGTGCGCCCGCGAGGTGTCCTCCCAGGTGAACTCCTTGTCCGAGCGGCCGAAGTGCCCGTAGGCGGCGGTCTTCTGATAGATCGGCCGCTTCAGATCGAGATCCCGGACGATGGCGGCGGGACGGAGGTCGAACACCTCGTCGACCACGGCGGCGATGCGGACCGGATCCACGCGCTCGGTCCCGAAGGTCTCGACCAGCACCGAGACCGGGCGGGCCACGCCGATGGCGTAGGCCACCTGGACCTCGCAGCGGGTGGCGGCCCCGGCGGCCACCAGGTTCTTGGCCACCCAGCGGGCGGCGTAGGCCGCCGACCGGTCGACTTTGGACGGGTCCTTGCCCGAGAAGGCACCACCGCCGTGCCGGGCCATTCCGCCGTAGGTGTCCACGATGATCTTGCGACCGGTCAGGCCCGTGTCGGCGTGGGGGCCACCGAGCTCGAAGACGCCGGTGGGATTGGCCAGGATGCGGAGGTCGGAGCTGTCCAGCTCGGGGGGGAGCAGCGGGGTGATCACGTTGTCCCGCAGGTCGGGCAGCAAGAGGGTCTCGAGATCGACCCCGGGATCGTGCTGGGTCGAGATGAGGACGGTCTCGAGGGCCACGGGCCGGCCGTCCTCGTAGGTCACGCTGACCTGGGTCTTGCCGTCCGGACGGAGGTAGGGCAGGACCCCGACCCGGCGGACCTGGGCCAGGCGCTGGGCCAGCCGGTGGGCGAGCCAGATGGGCAACGGCATGAGGTCGGGCGTCTCGTCACAGGCGTACCCGAACATCATCCCCTGGTCCCCGGCCCCCTGGGCGTTGAGCAGGTCCTCGCCTCCCGTCCCGGCCCGGACCTCGAAGGCGTTGTCGACGCCCTGGCCGATGTTGGGCGACTGCTCGTCGAGGGAGACGATGACGCCACAGGTGCGGCCGTCGATCCCGTAGGCGTCGTCGTCGTACCCGATGTCCAGCACCGTCTTGCGCACCAGCTTGGGGATGTCGACGTAGGTCGAGGTGGTGATCTCGCCGGCCACCAGCACCAGCCCCGTCGTCAGCAGCGTCTCGCAGGCCACCCGGCTCTCGGGGTCGTCAGTGAGGAGGGCGTCGAGCACGGCGTCGGAGATCTGGTCGGCCATCTTGTCGGGGTGGCCCTCGGTGACCGACTCGGAGGTGAAGGTGTAGCGAGTACTCACGGGTTGTTCCATTCTGGTCGGGGGCTGGTGCCCTTGGCGACAGACGGGTGCTCCGGACGCTGACCGCCGGAACGACGGGACCCCTCTGGCGGCGACGCTCGGTTCACTGTGGCGCCAACAGCGCGCACACCCTATCCAATATGGCGTCGGCCACGACATCCTTCGACCCGAGGCCCACCGTGCCAGAGGAGCCGTCGGCCCCGAAGATGGTCACGGCGTTGGTGTCATGGTCGAAGCCGACCCCGGGGGCGGAGACGTCGTTGGCCACCATCAGGTCCACCCTCTTGGCCGCCAGCTTGGCCACGGCCCGCTCGCCCACGGCGTCGGTCTCGGCGGCGAACCCCACCAGGACCTGGCCCGGGCGACGCCTGCGGCCCAGCTCGGCGAGGATGTCCGGGGTGGCCTCGAGCACCAGGTCGGGCACGCCATCGGCCTTGCGGAGCTTGGACTCGGTGGCCACCTTCGGACGGAAGTCGGCCACGGCGGCGGCCATCACCACCACGTCGGCGTCGGCGGCCCGCTCCAGCACGGCCTGTTCCATCTCCGCCGCCGTCTCGACCCGGTCGACGGCCACACCACCGGGTACCGGCTGCCCGCTGGTGGTCACCAGGACCACGTCGGCCCCACGACGCCGGGCCGCCGCCGCCAGGGCGTGTCCCTGCTTGCCCGAGGAGCGGTTGGTGATGAACCGGACGGGATCGATGGGCTCCCTCGTGCCTCCGGCCGAGACCACGACGCGGACGCCGGCGAGGTCAGCCGCGGTCCCCGGGGGCGAGGCGGCCAGCATGGCCAACACGGTGTCTACGATCACGGCGGGATCGGCCAGGCGCCCCGAACCCGAATCGCCACCGGCCAGGTGCCCGTCCTCGGGAGGGATCACCGTCACCCCGCGGGAACGGAGTACCGAGAGGTTGTGCTGGACGGCGGGGTGCTCCCACATCTCGGTGTGCATGGCCGGGCACACGACCACCGGTGCGGCCGTGGCCACCAGGGTGGTGGTGAGCAGGTCGTCGGCGAAACCGCCGGCATACCGGGCCAGGAGGTCGGCGGTGGCCGGAACCACCACGACGAGGTCGGCCCGCTGTCCCAGTCGGGTGTGGGGGATGACGGTGGCCTCGTCCCACAGGGTGAGTTGGGCGGGCTCGGAACCCAGGGCGTCGAAGGTGGCCTTGCCCACGAAGCGGGTGGCCCGCTCAGTCAGCACCGGCGCCACGTGGACGCCGTGGTCGACCAGTCGACGGCAGACCTCCACCGCCTTGTAGGCGGCGATCCCGGCGGAGACGCCGAGCACCACGAACGGCACGTCGTCGTCCGTCACCGGAGCCCTACCCCTTCCCCCACCGTCGACCGCCCCCGACACGGGCCTGGCCCGAACCGCTACTCGGTGGTCTCGTCGGCCGCAGGGACGTCGTCCCCGGCGGCCTCGCCCTCACCTTCGAGGAGGGCCAGGGCGGCGGCCTCGGCCAGCGCCACCTCCTCGGGGTCCGGGCGGGTGTAGGTGGCCTTGCCTGCGGCCACCTCCTCGAAGGCGATGGACAGCGGCTTGCCTGAGGCCGAGGCCACCTGGGGTGGGACGACCACGCCGAGCCCCTCACCCAGGGAGTTGTAGTAGCTGTTCACCTGACGCGCCCGGCGCGAGGCCAGCGCCACCAGGGTGAACTTCGAATCCACCTTGTCGAGGAGCTCCTCGATGGGCGGGTCCATGAGTGTGGTCTGAGGCTGAGCCATCACGGTCCTTCAGGTTGGTCGCTGGATAGGGGTGGAGAGCTGGTACCGGGTGCGGCGGCCGGGTCGGGCCGGTCGAACCGCCCCCCGAGGAGGTCCGTCAGGACGTCAGGAAGCGGACCGGTAACGGCCCACTATACCGGCCACGTCGGCGGTGGCCTGCGAAATGTCGTGATTCACGACCACGGCGTCGGCGATGGCCCGTCCCTCCCGCTCCTCGATGGCCCCCGCCCGGAGGCGCTTGGTGATGTGCGCCTCGTCGTCGCCTCGGGCACGGAGCCGCTGCTCCTGGGCCTCGGCCGAGGGGGGCAGGAGGAGGATCAAGGTGGCGTCGGGGTGGAGCTGGCGGACCTGTTGGGCCCCCTGCAGGTCGATTTCGAGCAGGACGTCCCGTCCGGCCGGTGGATCCGGGACCGGGGTCCCGTACAGGTTGCCGAGGAACTCGGCCCACTCAAAAAACCCTCCGGAGCGGATCCGCGCCTCGAAGGCGTCACGGTCGACGAAGACGTAGGCGTCGTCACGCTCTCCGGTCCGGCGTTCCCGCGTGGTCCACGACCGGCTCAACCAGAGCGTCGGATCGCCCGAGATCAGTCGATCGGCAATCGTGCCCTTGCCGGCCCCGCCGGGGCCGAACAGCACGAAGATCATGGGGGTGGCCCGACGGTCCGCCGACGGCGGACTCGCGTGCTAGCGGGCGGTCTCGCGCAACAGCGACTCACGCTGGTTGCTGCCCAGCCCCTGCAGTCGCCGACTCTCCGAGATGCCCACGGTGTCCATCAGCCGCCGGGCCTTCACCTTGCCGAGGCCAGGCAGCGACTCGAGGACCGAGAGCACCTTCATCTTGCCGACCGTCTCGTTGGAGTCGGCCATGACGAGCAGCTCGGACAGCGTGATCGATCCGAGTTTGAGCTTCTCTTTCACCTCGGCCCGCTCTCGGCGGACCTTGGCGGCCTTGGCCAGAGCGGCCTGGCGCTGTTCGGGCGTGAGTGCGGGCGGTTGCGGCATGGTCGAGACGATAGCGCCTCCGAGCGCTCGGGTCATGCCTCTCGGCGCGAAATGGTGTCGTGACCTCCCCGGGTGGCCCCGGCGGGCGCAGCGGACGGAGCCGGTCCGACCGGTCACAGGCAGGGATCGAATGCTCAATACTGGGGACATGTCGGGAACTGGGGAGACGCCGGCCACCGACCTCAACGCCGATCTGGCCGAGGGCGACCGGCTCACCGCCGGCGATCTCGGCGTCCTCGACGTCGTCACCAGTGCCAGCCTCGCCTGCGGCTTCCACGCCGGCGGGCCCGACGTGATGCGGGACACTGCCTCGGCCTGCGTGGCCCGCGGGGTGAGCATCGGGGCCCATGTCTCCTACCGCGACCGGGACGGCTTCGGACGCCGGGCCGTGGCCGTGTCCCCCGAGGAGCTACTGGCGGACATCGTCGCGCAGTGGGTGGCGCTCACCACCGAGGTCGGGACGGTCGGTGGGGCGGTGACGTTCGTCAAGCCCCACGGGGCCCTCTACCACCAGATGGGCACCGACCCCGAGGTGGCCGACACCGTCGTGGCCGCCGTGGCCGAGGTGGGCGGGGGCACACTCCTGGCCCAGGCGGGGACGCCGGTGGTGGAGCGGGCGCGGGCGGCCGGGTTGCGGGTGGTCACCGAGGGGTTCCCCGACCGGGCCTATCGGTCCGACGGTCGGCTCGCCCCCCGCACCGCATCCGGGGCGGTGATCGAGGACCCCGAGGAGGTGGGCCGTCGGGCCGTGTCCCTCATCCGGCGCGGCGGCGTCGATGCCGTCGACGGGCAGTGGACCGTGGTCGAGGCCGAGACGCTGTGTATCCACGGCGACGTCGAGGGGGCGGCGGCGACCGCCCGGGCGGTCCGCTCCGCGCTGGAGCGCCACGGCGTGGTCGTGCGGTCCTTCGCCGTCAGAGGCCCGGGCGGTCCCACCAGCACGCTCGGTGCGTCGGGGGCATGATCCGGTCGGTCACCCCGTTCGGCGAGGCGGCGTTGCTGGTCGACCTGGGGGACCTCGCTGCGGCCCACCGCCTGGCCGCCCTCGTCGATCGGGAGCGGGACACCGGGGACGCGCCGGCCTCCGTCCGGCAGTCGGTGGTCGGACACGGGACCGTGGTCGTCCACCTCCACCCCGGCGGGGACGGCCCCGAGGAGGTGACGGCCTGGCTCGGCACCCTCGACACCGGGGATGGCGGGACCCAGGCCGCGCGCGCACCCGCCGGGAGCGCCGCCACGAGGGTGGTCATCCCGGTCACGTTCGACGGACCCGATCTCACTGCGGTGGCCGCAGCCCTCTCCACCACGGAGCAGGCCGTGGCTGCGTCCCTGTGCGGCGTGGACCTCGAGGTGGCCTTCCTCGGGTTCGCCCCAGGGTTCCCGTATCTGGTCGGCCTGCCCCCAGAGCTGGCCGCCATCCCCCGGCACCCGTCGCCGCGGCCGTCGGTCCCTGCGGGCTCGGTGGCGGTGGCCGGCGGGTACGCCTCGGTGTACCCCCAGTCCACCCCCGGGGGCTGGATGCTGCTGGGTCGGACAGCGCTCCCCCTCTTCGACCGGGGCCGACCCCCCTACGCCCTGCTCCGACCGGGAGACGCCGTGCGCTTCGCTGCGACCGACGGGGCCGGGGGGCAGGGCCCTCCCGCCACGGGAGGCGTGGCCACCCGCCCCCTGCTCGAAAACCGAGGACGGCGTTGCCTCGAGGTTCTCGAGCCCGGGCTGCTCAGCCTGGTGGAGGACCAGGGCCGGCACTCGTCGGCGGCCCTCGGCGTGCCCGTGGCCGGCCCCGCCGATCCCGAGGCCCTGCGCCTGGCCAACCGCCTCATGGGCAACCCGGACGACGCCGCCGCCATCGAGCTCACGGCGGTGGGACCCACGCTCCGCCTCCACGGCGACGGCTGGGTCACGGTGGTGGGGGCAACAGCCGGCGCCGTCGACCTGGCCCTCGACGGGCGCCCGGTCGACTCGGGGGCGGTGGTGCCGGTCGCCGACGGCCAGGTGGTGTCCATCGGTCGGATCCGGTCGGGCCTGCGGGCCTACCTGGCCGTGTCCGGGGGCATCGACACGCCCCGGGAGATCGGCTCCCGATCGTCCGACGTGCTCTGTGGTCTGGGCCCCGGGCCGCTGCGGATCGGCGACCGGCTGGACGTCGGCCCGCCGAGGCGTCCCCGCGGCCGGCTGTCCTTCCCGGTGATCCCGCCCGGGGACGGCCGACCCCGGGAACTCCGCGTCCTGGCCGGGCCGCACGGGTTGGCCCCGGATCGCTACGAACGGCTGGGTGCCCGGTCCTGGGTGGTCGGTGGCGCCTCCAACCGGATCGGCGTCAGGCTGATGGCCGCGCCCTCCGACCCGGACCCGACGGCCGGGGTCCCGGGCCCGGTGGGTCCCGGCCCCTCCTCCGACCGCCGCATCGCCCTGGCGACCATCCCTTCGACGGGCATGATCACCGGGGCCGTCCAGGTCCCACCGGACGGCAATCCCATCGTCCTCATGCCCGACCACGCCACGGTCGGGGGCTACCCGGTGGCCTGCTGTGTGATCACGGCCGACCTTCCCGTGCTGGGTCAACTCCGGCCCGGGGACACGGTCCGCCTCACCACCGTCGACCCCGCCACGGCCCGTGAGGCCTGGACCCGCTGGGAGGCGTCCTTGCACGGGCGGGTGTCGGGGTGGTTCCCGACGGCGACGGGGACCTGACTCCCGGATCACCGGCCCGGTCCTCGGGCCGTGCCACCCCCACCGGTCGGATCTGGAAGAGTGGGATGCGGGGGACACCCCGCATCCACCGTGGTGAAGGCGGTGGGTCGAACGAGAGGATGGCGCTGTGCCCGACACAGATCGACCCGGTGACGATGACGGAGGCCTGTTCCAGTCGCGGGATGACGGGCAGCTCCATTTCCTGCCCGGGACCGAGGACCTGGCCTTCCCGGTCACGGCCCCGGAGAACGCCACCCCCCTCGAGGAGGGCGAGCCCGAGGGCGTCATCCCCCCGAGCCCGCTCTGGGCCATGAAGGAGCGGCGTCACGAGCAGCTCCTGCACCTCTTCGGCCATCCCCAGCGCATCCGGGAGCGGATCGGCGAGGGCGACGCCGCCGTCTACGTGATCGACGACGGAACCCGTCACTGCATGATCGGTCGCCGGGTCGGGACCACCCTCGACGGGTGCGTCTACAGCCTGATCGCCCGCGTGACCAAGGACACCTACGAGTCACTGGCCCAGGGGAGCATCGACGGGAGGCAGGCCTTCTTGTCGTCGACCGAGGCCGGCCTGAGCGGAACCGTCGAGGACCCCGGGGTCGCCAACATCCTCGACGTGGACTACTACCGGCACACCGACGAGATCCCCGAGGAGTACCTGCCCCCCGGGCCGTTCATCGAGTTCGCCGAGGACCTACCCACCGCCGACCGGTGACCACCGTCGGCGTCTGCCGGCGGCGGACAGGGCCCAGCCGAGCCGCGGGGTCCGACGCCGTCGGAGCATCAGAGGAGCACGTCGGCCATCTCGTCGCGGGCCTTTACCGCCGCTTCGGCTAGGGCGGTCACGTCGGGTCCCTGGGCCAGCAGCGACCGGGAGGAACTGGCCAGCACCGATCCGGCCGGGCACGCCCCGAACAGGGCACCGACCCCGGCCGCGGTCCCGCCCTGGGCCCCCACCCCGGGCGCCAGGATCACCCCTCCGAGGTCGGCCAGAGGGAACGCCGAGGGCCCGAGGGTGGCGCCCACCACGGCTCCGACCGTCCCCGACGGGACCGATCCGCTCCGGTTGAGCTCGGCGATGCCCGCCAGCACCAGGTCCTCGACGGCCGGACCGTCGCCCCCGGCGGTCTTGGCCTGCTGGAGCGACCGGCCCTCGGGATTGGAACTCCGGGCCACCACGATGACCCCCCGACCGGTGGTCCCGGCCAGGTCGATCATGGGCTGGAGGGCCCCCAGCCCCAGATAGGGCGCGGCGGTGACGGCGTCGGCCCGGAGTGGGCTCGCCGGATCCAGCCACGCCCGGGCGTAGGCCTCCATCGTCGATCCGATGTCCCCCCGCTTGGCGTCGGCAATCACCAAGAGACCGGCGGCACGGGCCTCCTCGAGCAGCGTCTCCAGGGCGGCCATCCCGGCGGACCCGCACCGCTCGAAGAAGGCCACCTGGGGCTTGACCACCGGCACCACCCCGGCGAAGGCCTCCACACACCGGAGGCCGAACTGGCGAAGACCGGTCCCGTCGTCACTCAGGCCCCAGGCCCCGAGGAGCTCCGGCGAGGGGTCGATCCCCGCGCACAGTGGGCCCGTCCTGGCCACGGCGGCGGCCACCCGGGCTCCGAACCCCGCGCCGGCCTCTTGCTCGTTACCCGACTCGTCCATGGGCCACTCCTCTCAAGTCGCGCACACGGCGGACGCCGTGGTCGGCACACCAGGTCTCCAACTCGGCCAGGATCCGGACCGGCGCCCTCGGATCCCGGAAGATGGCCGTGCCCACCTGCACGGCGTCGGCCCCGGCCATGATCAGCTCCACAGCGTCCCGTCCCGACATCACCCCCCCCACCCCGATCACGGTGGCGTCCGGATGGGCGGCCCGGACGTCGAAGACGGACCGGACGGCCACCGGGTGGACGGCAGGACCGGACAGGCCGCCGCCCCCGGATCCGGACCCGAGCACCGGGTGCCTCCCCTCGATGTCGATGGCCATGGCCAGCAGGGTGTTGGTCAGCACCACCGCCTCGGCCCCGGCGCCGAGGGCGGCGCCGGCCACCTCGGCGAGGTCGGCCACGGTCGGGCTCAACTTGGCCCACCGGGGCAGACCGGGACAGTGCTCCCCCACCGCCGCCACCACTTCGGCCGTGGCCGTCGGCGAGTGGGCGAACATGCGCCGGCGGTCCTCGATGTTGGGGCAGCTGACGTTGACCTCGACGGCCGTGAGGCCACCGACCCCGGCCAGCAGGGAGGCCGCCTTGGCGAAGTCCTCCACGCGCTGGCCCCAGATGCTCACCACCGTGCGGGCCCCGGCGGCCTCCAGGCGGGGCAGGTCCGTGTCGATCCAGGCCTCGAGCCCGGGGCCCTGGAGCCCCACACTGTTCAACATGCCCGACGGTGTCTCGTGGACGCGCGGGGCCGGATTTCCCGCCCAGGGCTCGACCGAGAGCGACTTGACCACCACGGCGCCCAGGGCACCGAGGGGGAAGTACGCCCCGAGCTCGTCACCATGGCCGGACGTGCCCGATGCCGTCATCACCGGGTTGGCCAGGTCCAGGCTCCCGAGGGGTACGGAGAGGTCGACGTCCCCGGCCCGCACGGCCCGCCAGGCCCGGCGCACCCGCTCGGCGCGGACTCCCCGGGACGTCGGGGCGCTCACCGGCTCACCGCTCGTGATACTCCTGCAGCGACCGCACCGAGAGCGGGTGCCTGATCCAGTCGGCGATGCCGGCGGCGGCGGCCCGGGCCGCGGCCACCGTGGTCAGGCAGGGGACCATGTGGGCCAGCGCCGTGGCCCGGATGTGGAGGCCGTCCGCCCTCGGCCCCCGCCCCCGCGGGGTGTTGACCACCAGCTGCACGCGACCCCCGGCGATCAGGTCCACGGCATCGACCACGCCCGGGTGGGACTCCCCGACCTTGGCCACCACGGTGGCCACGGTGATTCCCTCGGCCTCGAGCATGGCCGCGGTGCCCGAGGTGGCGGCCAGTTCGAATCCCAGGGCGGCGAACTGTCGGGCGGCATCGAGCCCGACGGCCTTGTCCCGGTCGGCCAGCGACAAGAAGACCGTGCCGTCGACGGGCAGACGGTTGCCGGCGGCGATCTGGCTCTTGGCGAAGGCCAGCCCGAAGGTGGCGCCGATCCCCATCACCTCACCGGTGGAGCGCATCTCGGGGCCGAGCAGCGTGTCCACCCCCGGGAACCGGTTGAAGGGCAACACCGCCTCCTTCACCGAGACGTGCCCGGTCACCGGGGCACAGAGGAGGCCCTCCTCGCGCAGCTCGGCCAAGGTGGCACCGACCATCACCCGAGCCGCCACCATGGCCACGGGCACACCGGTGGCCTTGGCCACGAAGGGCACGGTCCGACTGGCCCGGGGGTTCGCCTCGAGCACGTAGGCCTGCTCGTCCTTGACGGCGAACTGCACATTGATCAGTCCCTTGACGTCGAGCGATTCGGCGATCACGCGCACCGTCTCCTCCAGCCCGGCCACGACCTCGGCCGACAGGGTCTGGGGCGGGAGGGCGCAGGCCGAGTCCCCCGAGTGCACCCCGGCCTCCTCTACGTGCTCCATGACCCCGCACACGACGACCTCACCGGTGGCGTCCCGCACCGCGTCCACGTCCACCTCGACGGCGTCCTCCAAGAAGCGGTCGACCAGCACGGGACGGTCGGCGGTCACCCCGCCCTCCCGGCCGAGCGATCCCCCGACACCGGACATGGCCTCGACCGCCTCCACCAGGCGCTCGTCGTCGTAGACGATCTCCATGGCCCGACCCCCGAGCACGTAGGACGGGCGGACCAGCACCGGGTAGCCGATGGTCGAGGCCACGGCCACCGCCTCGGCCGCCGAGGTGGCCGTCCCACCGGGGGGTTGGGCGATCCCCAGGCTCGAGCACAGCTCGTTCCACTGCTCGCGGTCCTCGGCCAGGTCGATGGAGGCCGGTGAGGTCCCGAGCACCAGGTCGCGGGGGATCCCGGCGGCCAGCTTGAGGGGGGTCTGGCCCCCGAGGGAGACGATGACCCCGACCAGGCGGCCCCCGTCCACCGATGCCTGTTGCTCGGCCTCGAGCACGTTGGCCAGGTCCTCGGGGGTGAGCGGCTCGAAGTAGAGGCGATCCGAGGTGTCGTAGTCGGTGGAGACGGTCTCGGGATTGCAGTTGACCATCACCGTCTCGTAGCCGGCCGCCTGGAGGGCGAACGAGGCGTGTACGCAGCAGTAGTCGAACTCGATGCCCTGACCGATCCGGTTGGGACCGGAGCCCAGGATCACCACGCGGGGCCGGTCCGACGGCTGGATCTCATCTTCGTCCTCGGTCGTCGAGTAGTGGTAGGGCGTATGGGCCTCGAACTCCGCCCCACAGGTGTCCACCGTCTTGAAGGTCACCCCGACCCCGAGCGAGGTCCGGGCCTTCCGGATGTCCTCGGGCGTGACAGGGTCGCCGAAGAGGTAGGCCAGCTGGTGGTCGGAGAAGCCGTACTGCTTGAGCCGGCGCCAGGCCCGACGATCGAGGTCACCGACGGTGACCCCGAGGGTGACCTGCAGGTCGAGGGCCATCCGGGCGTCGGTGACCTCGGCCATGGCCGAGAGGAACCACGGGTCGATGCCGGTCACCTCGGCCAGCCGGTCGACCGAGATCCCGCGGCGCAACAGGGCCTCCAGCTGGAAGATGCGCTCGGGGGTGGCGACGGCCACGGCGGCCAGGAGGTCGTCGGTGGACCAGGGGTCGAGCACCGCTTCGGCCGGATCGGCGTTGAGGCCGGCACGACCCTGCTCGAGGGAGCGGACGGCCTTTTGCAGGGATTCGGGGAAGGTCCGCCCGATACCCATGACCTCCCCCACCGACTGCATGCGGGTGCCCAGCACGTCGGTGGCGCCCGGCAGCTTCTCGAAGGCCCAGCG
Source organism: uncultured Acidimicrobiaceae bacterium (assembly GCA_963738545.1). Lineage (GTDB taxonomy): Bacteria > Actinomycetota > Acidimicrobiia > Acidimicrobiales > RAAP-2 > Bog-756. Next base: position 491,560 of record CAVTXA010000009.1, on the reverse strand, counting down.
CGGGATCTTGGTGACCACGTAGTCGATGGTGGGCTCGAACGAGGCCGGTGTGGCCCCGGTGATGTCGTTGGTGATCTCGTCCAGGCGGTAGCCGACGGCCAGACGGGCGGCGATCTTGGCGATGGGGAATCCGGTGGCCTTGGAGGCCAGGGCCGAGGACCGCGACACCCGAGGGTTCATCTCGATGACCACCTGGCGGCCGTTGGTCGGATCCACGGCGAACTGCACGTTCGAGCCACCGGTCTCCACGCCCACCCGGCGGATACAGGCGAAGGCGGCATCACGCATCTCTTGGTACTCGACATCGGTCAGCGTCTGGGCCGGGGCCACGGTGATGGAGTCCCCGGTGTGCACCCCCATGGGGTCGAAGTTCTCGATGGAGCAGATGACCACGCAGTTGTCGGCGTTGTCCCGCATCACCTCCAGCTCGAACTCCTTCTGACCGGCGATCGACTGCTCCACCAGGACCTCACTGATGGGTGAGGCCTCCAGGCCCTCGGCGGCCAGACGGACCAGGGCCTGCCGGTCGACGGCGATGCCGGTGCCGGCGCCCCCCAGGATGTAGCTGGGCCGCACCATGATGGGGAAGCCGATCGACTCGCCGATGACCAGGGCCTCGTCGAGGGTGTGGGCGAAGCCCGAGGACGGGACGGCCAGCCCGATCTCCTCCATGGCCGCCTTGAACCGCTCCCGGTCCTCGGCGGTGGCGATGGCCTCGGCGTTGGCCCCGATGACCTCCACGCCGTAGGCGTCCAGCACCCCCCGCTCGGCCAGGGTCATGGTCAGATTGAGGGCGGTCTGGCCGCCGAGCGTGGGCAGCAGGGCGTCCGGCCGCTCGCGCTCAATGATGGCCGTCAGCACGTCGGGGTCCAGCGGCTCCACGTAGGTCCGGTCGGCCATGGCCGGATCGGTCATGATCGTGGCCGGATTGGAGTTGGCCAGGATCACCCGGAACTTCTCCTGGGCCAGTACCCGGCAGGCCTGGGTGCCCGAGTAGTCGAACTCGCAGGCCTGACCGATCACGATCGGTCCCGACCCGATGACCAGGATGGACTCGATGTCGTGGCGGCGCGGCATCAGCCCACCCCCCGCCGGCGTGAGCCCTGCGCCCCGGTGGCGTCCATCAGCAACCGGAACTCGTCGAAGAGGTACCTGGCGTCGTGCGGGCCGGGCCCGGCCTCGGGGTGGTACTGGACGCTGAACACGGGGGTCTCCGGGCTGCGGAGACCCTCGATGACGCCGTCATTGAGGTTCACGTGGGTGATCTCCGAGGTGGTGAGGGAGCTTTCGGCCACGGCGTAGTTGTGGTTCTGTGACGTGATCTCGACTCGTCCTGTCGAGATGCGCCGGACCGGGTGGTTCCCGCCGTGGTGGCCGAACGGCAGTTTGAAGGTGGTGGCCCCGAGCGCCGTGGCCAGCAGCTGGTGTCCGAGGCAGATCCCGAACACCGGAACCGATCCGTCTTCGGCCAGGGTCCGGATCTCGGCCACGATCCCGGAAAGGGCGGCCGGGTCACCCGGCCCGTTGGACAAGAACACGCCGTCGGGCTCGAGCCCGAGCACCTGCTCGGCCGGGGTCGAGGCGGGCACCACGGTCACCGTGGCCAGGTCGCCGAGCTGGCGGAGCATGGCTTCTTTGATACCGAAGTCGTAGGCCACCACCCGGTAGGGGCCGCTCCCCCGGGTCACGAGTTCGGTGGTGGTGACGCTGGCGACAAGATCCCGACCTTCGGTCGACGGGGCCGCTTCGGCCGCGGCCAACAGGTCGGCGGCCCCGGCGGTGCCGAAGGCACAGGGCATCGAACCCCGGTCACGGAGGTGTCGGGTGAGTCTCCGGGTGTCGATGCCGGCGATGCCGGCCACTCCCGTCCTCGAGAGGTAGGACCCGAGCGACTCGGTCGATCGCCAATTGCTCGGCCGGTCGGTGAGGTGCCGCACGATGACCCCGTTGCAGTGGGGGCGGGCGGCCTCGTCATCGACCGGATTGACCCCGTAGTTCCCGATATGCGGGTACGTGAAGGCGATCACCTGGCCGGCATAGGACGGATCGGTGATCACCTCCTGGTAGCCCGAGAGCACCGTGTTGAAGACGGCTTCGCCCGTCGTCACCCCATTCTCGGGCTCGGCCCCGATGGCCTCGCCCTCGAATCGGGTGCCGTCGGCCAGCACCAAGAAGGCATCGTCACGGTGCAGGTGTCCGCTGCGCCCGCTCATCGCCGGGCCCCCTTGCCGGGCCCGCTCATCGCTGGGCCACCCCGTCGATGACCACGGGTTCGCCTCGGAAGACCGTGTGGCGGATGCGCCCGGTGAGCTTCATCGCGGCGTAGGGCGAGTTGCGACTGCGACTGGCCAGGGCCGTGGGGTCGACGACCCAGGTCGCCGCGGGATCGATGATGCAGAGATTGGCCACTGAACCGGGGACCACCGGACCTCCTTGGCTTCCGCCGTGCTTGTCGTCGAGTCCGCAGATGGCCGCCGGTTGCCAGCTCATGAGGGCCAGGATCCGCTCCAGCGGCAGCTCCAGTTCGGTGACGGCCAGGGACAGTGCTGTCTGCAGGCCCAGCATGCCCGGCGGGGCCTGGTCGAACGGGAGGTCCTTCGTCTCGGGGGCATGCGGGGCGTGGTCCGTGGCGATGGCGTCGATCGTGCCGTCGGCCAGTCCCGCTTTGACCGCGTCGACATCCGACGTCGGACGGAGGGGGGGTTGACCTTGTAGACCGGGTCGTAGCCGGAGGCACAGGCGTCGGTCAGGGTGAAGTGGTGGGGGGCCGCCTCGGCTGTGACCGGCAGTCCCTCGGCCTTGGCCCGGCGGATGAGCTCGATGGAGCCTGCGGTGGACAGGTGGAGGAAGTGCATGCGGGCTCCGGTGGCACGAACGAGGGCGAGGTCCCGGGCCACCATGACCTCCTCAGCCACCGACGGCATGCCCGGGATCCCGAGACGGCTGGACCACGCACCTTCATGCATCGCTCCGTCGGCGGCCAGGGTGGCGTCCTCACAGTGCTGGGCCAGGGTCACACCGAGCCCGGTGGCGTACTCGAGGGCCCGACGCATGAGTCCGGCCGACTGCACCCCGGTGCCGTCATCGGTGAAGAGGCGGACACCCAGTTCGGCGAGCTCACCCATCGGCGACAGGCGCTCACCGGCACGTCCGACGGTGATGGCCCCGGCCACCGCCACCTCGGTGGTGACCTCGGAGGCCAGGTCGTAGACGGTGCGGACGGCCTCGGCCGAATCCAGGGTGGGCTCGGTGTTGGGCATGGCCACGATGGCGGTGAATCCGCCCAGCGAGGCGGCCCGGGCCCCGGACTCCACGGTCTCGGCCTCCTCCCGACCCGGTTGGCGCAGGTGGGTGTGGAGGTCGACCAGGCCGGGCGAGACCACGCAGCCGCCGGCATCGAGCACCACGGTGCCGTCCGGCGACGAGTCGAGCGTCCCGACCTCGGTCACCCGGTCGCCCACGACGAGCACGTCGGCCACCCGTTCGCCGGTCTGATCGACGACCGTTCCCCCCCGGAGGAGCACGCTCGTCGGCGTGCCCGTGGTATCGGACCGGCGCTCAGCCACGCTGGGCCCCCTCGACCGGCCCTTGGCCCAGCAGGAGGAAGAGCACCGCCATGCGGACGGCCACCCCGTTGCTCACCTGTTCGGTGATCAGGGAAGCGGGCAGCTCGGCCACGTCCGAGGCGATCTCCACCCCCCGCACGATCGGACCCGGATGGAGGATCACGGCCCCGGCCTGGAGCATGGCGGCACGGCGGCCGGTCAGGCCGAACCCGGCGGTGTACTCCCGCAGGGTGGGGACGAAGGCCCCGCTCCCCCGCTCCGACTGCACCCGCAGCAGCGAGACCACGTCGGCCTTCTCCAGGACATCGTCGAGACGATGGCTGACCCCGGCGATGGCCCAGCCCTCCAGGGAGGGTGGGAGCAGGGTGGCCGGGGCCACCAGCGTCACCTCGGCCCCCAGAGCGGCGTAGCCGGTGACCTGGGATCGGGCCACCCGGCTGTGGCGGATGTCGCCCACGATGAGGACCTGGAGCCCGACGAATCGGGCCAAGCCGGCATCACCGCCGCCCAGGGCCTGTCGGACGGTGTAGAGGTCCAAGAGGGCCTGGGTGGGATGTTGGTGCCAGCCGTCACCGGCGTTGATCACCGAGCAGTGGTCGACCCAGCCGGCCACGCGGGCCGGGACGCCCGAGGAGGCGTGGCGGATGATGACGGCGTCGATGCCGATCGCTTCGATCGTCTCGACTGTGTCCCGCAGCGACTCCCCCTTCTTCAGCGACGAGGAGCCGGCGGCGAAGGAGAGTACATCGGCGGACATCCGCTTGGCCGCCGTCTCGAAGGACATACGGGTCCGCGTGGAGTCCTCGAAGAACAAGGTGGCCACCGTCCTTCCCCGCAGGGCCGGCACCTTGGGATTGGCCCGGCGCCCCACCTCGACGAAGGAGTCGGCCACGGCCAGCACCTCGGCGATCCCCTCGGCGTCGAGATCGTCCATGCTCAACAGGTTGGCCGGGAAGGGACTCACCGGCTCACCAGCTCCCCGAGCGACACGCCGTCGGTGGAGACGTCCACCATCTCGTCCCTCCTGGTCGGCAGGTTCTTCCCCACATAGTCCGGCCGGATGGGGAGTTCACGGTGGCCCCGATCCACCATGACGGCCAGTTCGACCCTCTGGGCCCGTCCGTACTCCCCCAGGGCGTTGAGGGCGGCCCGGATCGTGCGCCCGGTGAACAAGACGTCGTCCACCAGCACCACGGTGGCGCCGGTGAGGTCGAAACTGATGTCGGTGGCCGCCTCGGGCAGGACAGGCCGCAGACCGATGTCGTCGCGGTAGAAGGCCACGTCCAGTGTGCCCACCGGGATGGTGGCCCCCTCCACCTCGGCCAGCGCCGCCGACAGCTGCTCGGCGAGGGCCACGCCGCCGGTCTGCAGGCCGACCAGCACGACTTTCTCGAGCCCCCGGTTGCGCTCGGCGATCTCGTGGGCCATGCGGGTGATGGCACGGTGCACGTCGGATGCCGACATGACTTGCGCTCGAGGAACGAAGACAGCACCCCGCGGACGGGTATGACTGCGCTCTCGTTCGGCCACGCTTCCTCCTGTCCGTACGGGCCTCACGGGACCCGCTTCACGGTCAGGTGTCGACTATACCCGCTGCGCGGGCACGGTGGTCGGCCGGCGTCCCACCCCCGGTCGTCGACCACCCGGGGGTGGCCCGTTCACGGCCTGATGCGGGTGGCCAGCGTGGCCAGCACGCCGTTGACGAACCGTCCCGAGTCGTCCGTCGAGTAGGCGGAGGCCAACTCGACGGCCTCGTTGAGAATCACTGCCGTGGGGACCTCGGGGCGGTCCAGCAGCTCCGCCACGGCCAGGCGGAGGACATTGCGGTCCACCACGGCCATGCGGTCCAGGTCCCAGCCGATGGCGGCATCGCCGATCATGGCGTCGATCTCATGGCCGCGGGACTCCACGGTCTCGACCAGCCCGGTGGTGTACCCGTCGGGGGCCATGAGCAGTTCGGCCACGACCTCCGAGGGCGAGGAGTCCTTGAGCTCCGCCTCGTAGAGGAGGGTCAGCGCCCGTTCTCGGGCTTGGTGGCGGGGTGCGGATTCCATGGCTGGTGAAACGGGTGGTGACGAGGGCGAGTGCTGGCTCGGACGCCGGCTGCGAAGGGTGACCGGGGCGGCTGGAGGACGGGCCGGATCCCGGTCGGGACCCTCAGGCGCGCGTGAGGTACTCCCCGGTGCGGGTGTCGACCTTGATCTTCTCCCCCGGGTTGACGAACAGGGGTACCTGCAGGACCAGGCCGGTCTCCAAGGTGGCGGGCTTCCGGGCCCCCGACACCCGGTCCCCCTGCAGTCCCGGCTCGGTGTCGGCCACCGTGAGCTCGACGGAGGCGGGCAGGTCGACGCCGACGATCTCGGACCCGAAGAACTGGAGGACGGCGTCGTCGCCTTCCTTCAGATAGTTGGCCGAGTCCCCGAGGAGGCCGGTGTTCACCTGGAGCTGCTCGTAGGACGAGGTGTCCATGAACACGTAGTCCGAGCCGTCGCGGTAGAGGAACTGCATCTCGCGCTTGTCGATGATGGCCTGTTCGAGCTTCTCGTCGGCCCGGTAGGTCCGCTCGATGACCGCGCCGGTCCGTGAGTTCTTCAGTTTGGTCCGGACGAACGCTCCGCCCTTGCCCGGCTTCACGTGTTGGAACTCGACCACCGCGAACAGGCCCTCGGGCAGGTTGAGGGTCATGCCGTTACGCAGATCGTTGGTGGAGACAGCCATCAGACAGCAACTTCCTTCGGGAACCGGGTGAGTGAGCGGCTGCCGTGTTCCGTCACCACGAGAGTGTCCTCGATACGGACCCCGCCGGTCCCGGGTAGGTACACGCCAGGCTCCACGGTGACCACGGTGCCGGGCTCGAGGATAGCAGTCGACCCCGGACCGACGGATGGCCCCTCGTGGATGTCGAGGCCGACACCGTGCCCGGTGCCGTGCTCGAAGCGGTCGGCCCAGCCGGAGGCGGCGATGGCCTCCCGACAGGCCCGGTCCACGGACCCGGCACTCACCCCGGGCTCGACGTGGGCCACGCCCAGCCGCTGCGACTCGGCCACCACCTCGAACACGGTGGCCAGTTCGCCGGTGGGCGGGCCGCCCACGCAGAAGGTGCGGGTCATGTCGGACCGGTAGCCCTCGAACATGGCCCCGAAGTCCACCACCACCGGGTCCCCGGGGCGGATGACCCGGTCCCCGGGACGGGCGTGGGGCTTGGCCGAGTTCTCCCCCGAGGCCACGATCGTCTCGAACGCGCGGTCCTCGGCCCCGAGCCGGCGCATGGCGTGGTCCAGGGCGGCGGCGAACCGCGACTCGGTGAGCGTTCCGTCCCGTCCCGACTGGCCGGCGGACGAGCCCACCTCGGCCAACAGGGGGAGCACGGAGGCCAGGGCCTCGTCGGCGATGGCGGCGGCCCGCTCCATGCGGGCCACCTCGCCGGCGTCTTTCACCACCCGCAGGCGCTCGACGAGACCCCGGGTGGCGACGAGCGGCGACGGATCGAAGACCTCGACCCATGAGCGCTGGCCCGACCAGGTCACGTGATCGGCCTCGAGGCCCAGATCGGCGAGGCCCGTCGCCGCTCGGTGGAGCGCGTCGCGCTGGGCCTGGACCCCACCGATGGCCACGTCGACGTCGGCGGCCACGCCGGACTCGGTCAGCTGTTCGGAGGACTGGGTCCGGTACCGGCCGTCAGAGGTCAGCACCGCCCGCTCGGGGGTCACCAGCAAGAGCCCGGCCGATCCGCTGAAGCCGGTGAGCCACCGGATGTTGGCCGGCGTGGTCACGAGGAGGCCACCGACCGGACGCCCCTCGTCGCCGGCCTCGGCGAGGAGGGTGCGGAGGCGGTCCAGCCGCCCGGTCACCTGGAGGGGGACCCGATCGGATCCGGTCACGGTGCTCATCGGACGTCGGCTCGGCCGAGGAGGCGGTGCACGGCATCGACGGCCAGCCCGTAGCCGATGCCCCCGAATCCGGCGATGCAGCCGTCGGCCACCGGGGCGATCACCGAGGTGTGCCGGAAGGGCTCACGGGCGGCGGGGTTGGAGAGGTGCAGCTCGACCACCACCCCATCGAACGCGGCCAGGGCGTCGTGCAACGACCATGAGGTGTGGGAGAGGGCGCCGGCGTTGATGATGATGGCCACGGCCCGTCCCCGGGCCGCATGGACCAGCTCGACCAGGTCCCCTTCGTGATTGGTCTGGTCGTGCTCGAGGGCGTACCCCAACCCGGTGGCCACCGACGTGGCCCCGGCCACATGGTCGGCGAGGGTGGCCGTGCCGTAGACCGAGGGCTCCCGCTCGCCCAGCAGGTCGAGGTTGGGTCCGGACAGGAGCACGATCAGCGGCTCGGGGGTCATGGGCGTCGTCCTGGCGGGGTCCGTTCCATGGCTGCCAGGGTAGCGACGACCTCGGCCCGGTCCACGCCATGCACCACCTCAACGCCCGCCGGTCCGTCCAGGACGAAGGTCAGGTCGTGATGGGCCTTCTTGTCACGCTCCATGAACGAGGTCAGACGCTCGGGATCGGCGTCATGGGGCAGCAGGGGCGAGAGGTCGAACCCACCCACCACGCTCCGGTGCCGCTGTTCCCGGGCGGCGTCGATCCGTCCCAACCGGTGGGCCAACTGGCCGGCGAAGACCAGTCCGATGGCCACCGCCTCGCCGTGGCGAAGGTCCCAACCGGCATCGGGGTCGAACGCCGTGGCCTCCAGGGCGTGGGCCAGCGTATGGCCGTAGTTGAGCAGCATGCGCAGATTGCCCTCACGCTCGTCGGTAGCCACCACGCCGGCCTTGATGGCCACGCACCGCGCCACCTGCTCGTCGAGCGGCAGCTCGAGCAGCGAGGCGTCGGGCTCGTCGTCCCCGCCGGTCAACCCGCCGAGGAAGGCGTACTTGGCCATCTCGCCCCGGCCCGAGGCCCACTCCCTCGGGGGCAGCGTGGTGAGCACCTCGGTGTCGCACAGCACGGCGCGGGGCTGCCAGAACGCCCCCACCAGATTCTTCCCCTCCGGGAGATTGACCCCGGTCTTTCCCCCGACGGCCGCGTCCACCTGACCGAGCAGGGTGGTGGCCACATTGACGTACGCCGTACCCCGGTGGAACGAGGCGGCGGCGAATCCGGCCAGATCGGTGACCACACCTCCTCCCACGGCCACGATCACGTCGGCCCGACTGAGCCCGGCCCGGGCGAAGCCCCGGCACAACTCCTCCACCACGGCCAGGGACTTGGCCTCCTCGCCGTCCGGGACGGTGAAGCGCTCGACGGGGAGACCGGGGTCGACGTCCACCCCGATCCCGGCCTGGGTGACCACCGCAGCCCGGGCCGCAGCGGGGACCGCTCCGGCCACCATCTCGGCCAGACGGTGCCGGGCGCCGTGGCCGACCACCACGTCGTAGCCCCGCTCCCCCAGCTCCACCGGGATCACCTCCACGGCACACCGCCGGTTCGCGTCCCGAGGCCGGTCCCGGCCAGGATCCGCTCGACCACCTCGCCGGGGGTCAGGTCGTCGACGTCCACGACCAGCGAGGCCACCGACTCGTAGAGGGGCCGTCGGACCCCGTACAGCGCCACCAGGGCCGATGCCGGATCGTCGTCCAGCAGAGGACGCCCGGCGCCGTCCCCCACCCTGCCGGCCAGGACCACGGGCTCGGCCCGCAGCCACACCACCGTGCCCGACCGGGCCAGCAGCTCCCGGTTGGATGGCGACAGGACGACGCCACCGGCCGCCGACACCACCACGGGCTCGTCGCCGGAGAGGGCCTCGTTGAGCACCCGCTCCTCCTCGGCCCGGAAGGCGGCCTCCCCCCGCTCGGCGAAGAGCTCGGGGACGGTGTGGCCGGTGTCCTCCATGATCTGGGCGTCGGAGTCCAGCGAGCGCCATCCCAGCCGCTCGGCGAGCAGCCGGCCCACGGTGGTCTTCCCCGCCCCCATCATGCCGACCAGGATGAGTCGGTCAACCATCGGTCGGCGGCGCCCCGGCCGCCGAGGGGGTGTCACCCAGCGCGGCCAGGTAGCCGAGGCGGTTGCGGCGGAACTCCGACACGGAATCGCCCCCGAACTTGCGGAGGGCCTCGGACGCCAGCACCAGGGAGACCATGGTCTCGGCCACCACGCCCATGGCCGGCACCGCGGTGACGTCGGTCCGCTCCTTGAACGACACCGTGGACTCCTTGGTGACCACGTCGACCGTGCCCAGGGTCGGGCGGTTGAGCGTGGCCAGCGGCTTCATGGCGGCCCGGGCCACGATGGGCGATCCGGTGGAGATGCCACCCTCGATGCCCCCGGCGTGATGGGTGTCCCGGGCGTAGCCCCCGCCGAGGAGTCCCTCCACCTCCCCGTCGGTGGCGGCCATCCGGATGGCGTCATGGGCTTCGGACCCCCGACGACCGGCCAGCTCGAACCCGTCCCCGAACTCCACGGCCTTGATGGCCTGGATGCTCATCAGGGCCTGGGCCAGCAGGGCGTCCAGCTTGCGGTCCCAGTGCACGTGGCTACCCAGACCGACCGGCACCCCGTAGGCGATGACTTCGGCCACGCCCCCGAGCGAGTCGCCGACCTTCGCCGCCGCCTTCACCGCCTTGACCATCCGGGCCTCGGCCGCGGGGTCGATACACCGGACCTGGGACTCGTCCACCCGGAGCAGTTCCTCCACCGTGGGCAGCGGGCCGGGTTCGGCCCGCTCCGGTCCCAGCTGCACGATGTGGCTGAGGACGTCGATCCCGATCTGGGCCAGCAACAGCTTGGCCAGGGTCCCCGCCGCCACCCGGGCGGCCGTCTCCCGGGCCGAGGCCCGTTCGAGGACGTCCCGGGCGTCATCGAGCCCGTACTTCAACATGCCGGACAGGTCGGCATGGCCCGGTCGCGGCTGGGTCAGGACCTTGGAGGGCAGGCCCGGTCCTGGGGCCATCTCGGTCTCCCACTTGGGCCATTCGGTGTTGGCGATCTCCACGGCCACCGGGGACCCCAGCGTCCGGCCGTGGCGGACGCCGCCCACCAGGGTGACCTCGTCGGCCTCGAACCGCATCCGTGGGCCCCGTCCGAATCCCAGACGCCGACGGGCCAGGCCCCGCTGGATGTCCTCGGCCGTCACCAGCAGGCCGGACGGCATGCCCTCGACGATCACCACGAGGGCGCGTCCGTGCGATTCACCGGCGGTCAGGAAGCGGAGCATTTGGGCAAATCTACTCGGGGGCCCGGTCGTCCCCGGCCCGGAACGCCCCCGCGGTGAGCACCACCGGGTCAGGAACCGGCGTGGAAGAGGCTCTGGGCGATGTGGGCGCCCCAGAAGACAGCGATCACCCCGCCCACCGAGAGCGAGGGGGCAAAAGGGATGCGGGTCTTGCGGCCGACCGAGGAGACCGCCATGAGGATGAGGCCGAAGACCATCCCGACGAGGAATCCGGCCAGGAAGGCCACATAGGCGTGGAGGAGGCTCAGCCAGCCCGTGGTGAGCCCGATGACCCCGGCCAGGCGAACGTCGCCGAATCCCATCCCCCGGGGGATGAACCACCAGACGGCGAAGAAGAGCCCGAAGGCCACTAGGCCGCCGATCAGTGCTCCATCCAGGCTGTGCCACGTGTGGTCGACGGCCGACGCTGCCACCAGCAGGGGCACGATCAGCGCCAGGGCCCCGTAGATCAGTCGCCTCGGCACCAGCCTGTGGGAGAGGTCGGTGATCGAGATCACCACCAGCAGGGCGAAGAACACGCAGTACGGGGCCAGGGTCAGGTCACGGCCGAAGTGGACCGCGGCCAGTCCGAAGAGCGCCCCGGTGAGCACGGCGGCGGCGGCCGTCCGAGGGGACGAGAGCCCCTGGGGCAGGAGGTTGGGCACCGTCCGGTCCTCGGGGGTCGGATCATCGGAGTCATCGGCGTCGGCGGCGTCCAGGGCTTCCCCGATCACTGCTTCGGCGTGCTCGATGGCCGAGTGGTGGGGTGCCCCCTCATGCTCGGCTGCGACGGCGCGGGACGCGGCTGCCTCCTCGGCTTCGGCCTCGGCGATGCGCTCGGCGCGACGCCGCTCGTCCTCACGGCGGCTGCGCTCGGCCTCCCGCTGGCCGTAGGGGTCGAGCACGGCTCCGACGACGAGGCCGGCCAGAGTGGTCCCGGCGACCAGGAGTGTGTCCACCACCGGAAAGGTACAGGACGGGCATGCTGGAGTCGGGCATCATGCGCCCTGGCCGGCGACGCATCGCTCAGGGTCGACGGCCGATCGGAGGTGACCCGTCAGTCGGGCTACGAGAGCCCGACGGACGGTCAGCTGTGCGAGGGCTCGTAGTAGGGGTTGGTCCCGTCGGCGTGATCGGTGACATCCACGATGTTGACGATCTCGGGGATGGCCTCACGGAGGATGACCTCGATGCCCTGGGTCAGCGTGGCCTTGGCCATACCGCACCCCTGGCAACCTCCACTCAGGCGGAGGTAGATGGACTTGTCCTTGACAGCCACCAGGTCGGCCCGGCCTCCGTGGGAGGCGATGCTCGGGTTCACCTGCTCGTCGAGGACCGACACCACCTGGAGGGCCAACGGATCGGAGAGGTCGACCTCGGGGCTCGCGCCGAGTCCCTGCAGCGTCGGCACCGGTGGCGTGTTGGGGTTGACGATGACCAGGCCGCCCTCGCCCGAGTCGTCGGTGACGAAGTCGAGCGTGGCGCCCTGGAGCCGGTCCACGCTGGCCTGGGGGACGACCACCGGAAGGTCGTCGTCGTGCTGGACGACATCGCCCACGCCGGCGTCGGCGAGGGCCTGGAAGTACATGTCGTAGGCGTAGGCCCCGTTGCTCTCCCCGTTGATCTCGAGCCACAACGCCAGGGTGTCGGACTCCGCCTCGCTGGACAGCACCTCGAGCACGGTGGCCCTGGCGTCTGGGGTGATGCTCAACACGGGCCTGACGTCCTCACGGGCTTCGCTCATGCCTGTCATCATAAGGGCGTGTCGCCATCCCACAAGCACGTCCCCACCGAGTCCCACGAGTGGGTCAGCTTCGACGACCCTGACGAGGAGCGCACCTGGCTGTTCGATGTGACCTTCCTGGCCAGTGCCTGGATGTGCATCTTCGGACAGGGCTGTCAGGGGGTCCTCACCGGGCCCGCCCCCGAACTGGTCCAGGGCTGCTGCTCCTACGGGGCCCACTTCACGGGCAAGAAGGACGCCCGGGCCGTGGAGCGCGCCGCGAGCGAACTGGGTCCCGAGCTGTGGCAGTTCCACAAGCAGGGCCAAAAAGGCGTGGTGAAGAAGCTGGCCGACGGTGACCTCGGCACCCGGCTGGTCGACGGGGCCTGCATCTTCCTCAACCGACCGGGGTTCCCGGCCGGACCGGGGTGCGCACTGCACAAGGCGGCCGAGGCCCAGGGTCGCAGCCACGTCGAGCTCAAGCCCGAAGTGTGCTGGCAGCTCCCGTTGCGCCGCGAGGACGAGACGGCGGCGGACGGACGGGTCACCTCGGTGGTCCGCCAATGGGACCGCCGGCACTGGGGGGAGGGCGGCGAGGAGTTCCACTGGTGGTGCACCGAGGATCCGGCCGCCTTCGTGGGTCACGAGCCGGTCTACGTGAGCATGAAGACCGAGCTCGAGACCATGGCGGGCAAGAAGGTCTACAAACGACTGGCCGCCTACCTCGACGAGCGGACCTCACCGGGGGCCACCGTCACGCTGCTTCCCCACCCCACCGTGCGGAGCCGGGGGGCCTGAGCTCCGCTCAGGGCCACCGCGGGGCCTATTCGGCCAGGGGGTCGTCCTCGGCGAAGGACGGATCCTTCGGGGCGGTGCCGAGAATCTCGTCGTAATCGTCCTCGGTGGCCAGGCACCACGAAGCGTGCTTGTCATCGGGTTCGGCGCCGCACTCGGGACAGCGCCGGTTGGCGGTGGCGACCGAACGCTTCAAGCTGCGCGCCTCTTCGAAGCGGCGATGGCGTCCCTTCTTCACGGAAACAACTCCTTGCCCCACCAGCGGTGGTATTCCCCCGACACGGCGAACCCGGGTGATCACCGATCACCGATCGGCTCCCAGTGTAGTGCGGGGCGTCTGCAGTCGTGGCACATCGGTACGGCCGGTACCATCAGGTGATGCCCGAACAATTCGACCCCCAGGCCATGGTCGAACGCTTCCGGGCCAGGGCTGATGCGGTCCGGTCCCGGGGGCTTCCCCCCGTCGAGGGGCCCGATCGCGAGCGCTTCAAGGAGCAGGCCCGGGCCGACTTCATGGACTTCGCCATGCTGGGCGACGCCGTGGCCGAACTGAACGACGGCGTGCTCACCCTGCGGATCGACCTTCGCCCTTCGGAACCGCCGGCCGGGGACTGAGGCCGCGCCCGGAGGGCCGGGCCTACCCGCCGTAGTTCATGCGGGTGTCCTCCATGCGCAGGATCTCCGGGGGCTCCCCGTCGGCCCCGGTCGGCTCCCGCTCCCCCACGTCGACCACCTCCCCCACGAACAGCACGTGGCTGGCGGCCGGTCCGTCCGACGTCCCCCAATCGCCGGTGTGGCGCACCCGACAGGACAGCCAGGACACCGCCGAGACCAGGCAGGGCAGCCCTCCGGCGACCTCAAGGACCGGTTCCCCCTGCATGGTCACCGCGACACCGGCGACGTCGGTCTCCACCGTCACCACCGGCTTCACGAACCGACGCACCACCGCCCGGTCGGCCCGGGCCAGGACGCTGACCGAGAAGCCCCCACCCTCGGCGATGAGCTCCCGGGTCACCGAGCCCTGCTCCACCGCCACCGCCACAAGCTTGGGGGTCACGGCCACCTGCATCACCCAGTTGCAGGTCATGAGGTTCCGACGTGCACCGGACCTGCTCCCCACCACGAAGAGCCCGGTGGGCAGCGACCACAGGACCCGGCGGCGCAGGCGGTCGTAGGCGTCAGGATCCCGACCGTCGGGCACCGGGCCCCGGTCACCGTCGTTCACCGGCATCGCAGCCGGCTCCCGGCGTCGAGGGTCGACCGAACCGTCATGGCCTAGTTGCACCCGCCGAAGGGATCGTCGCAGGATCCGTCCGGCTGGGTGGTCGAGGTGGACGGGGTGTGTCCGGTGATGGATTCGATACGGCCGACTGCCGTGGTCAGCAGGGGCAGGAGGGCGAGGCGCTCGGCGGCCGAGCGACGGAGCAGCGACGGGTTCACCCCGGCGCCCTGGTAGCAGTCGTCGCCGGCGGCAGCGGCCTTCTCGTACGCGTTGTTGAGGTCGTTGGTGAGGAGGGTGTCGGGGGTGGGCAGATTGCCGATGGCCGTCTCGGCGTCGTTGGTGAGCAGGGCGCACACCGTCTTGATGGCTGCCGACGGCTGATGCTGGGCCAAGGCGTGGTCGATGTTGGCGGCGTCGACCCTGAGCGTGCCGATGGCCGCGCCGGCGCCCGCTCCCGACAGCCAGGCCGACACCCGGGCCGAGGCCGGGCCCGACTCCTCGGGTCCGGCGCACCCGACCAGCAGCGAGGAGGCGAGGACCACCGCGAGGCCCAGGGCCAGGGCCAGGGATCCTCGCCGCGCCCGGCCGGGAGGGGTCCGTGTCGAAGGTGACGGGCCCGACGGTGGCCCCGGGGACCACGGCCCAGACCGTGACAGGGCCCCGGGGTTCACTAGGCCGGAATGCCCGTCCAGTCAGGGCGCCACGACGGGTCCAGCTGTCGCAGGAACTGCCCGCACCGCTCTTCTTCGTCGTGCTCGCCGATCGCTCCGGCCGAGGACCGCAGGCCGTCGAGGCACCGGAGGAACCCCCGATTGGACTCGTGGGTCCACAGGACCAGTCCCGAGCCCTTCCAACCGGCGGCCCGCAAGGCATCGAGTCCCCGGTGGTAGCCGACCCGGAAGCAGGCGTACGCCTCCACGTCGTCCCGGGCCAGGGAGCCGAGGGCGGCCCAGGCTGCCTGGGACCGGGGCTCGGACCGCACCACGTCGGCCACGGCGTGCCGACGCCGGTCCGCGGGTTGTGCCAACGCCGACGACAGGCCGACCCGCACGGCCTCGGACTCCTCGGGCAGGACCGTCTCGGGCAGGCCCGAGGTCAACCGGACGGGCGAGAACTCAGAGGATGGTCCGGCAGGGGGGCTCATGGGCGTCAGTGTAGGACCGTCGGCTACGCCTTCCCGCTCGGTGGACCCCGACGACGGCTCGGAGCCCAGCCTCTCAAGAGAAAACCGGGCTGTCACCCATCAGTCGAAGCGCACCAAGTGGTAGTTCTTCTTTCCGCTGCGGAGGATGAGGTAGTGACCGGCCACGAGGTCGTCGGGGCCAACGGTCCGGGCCACGTCCTCCACTCTGGCGTTGTTCACGTAGGCGCCCCCCTGCTCGATCGTGGTGCGGGCTCGCCCCCGGGAGGAGGCCAGCTGCGTCTCCACCATCAGGTCGACCAACTCGGCTCCGGCCTGGTCCAGACGGGAGCGGGTCAGCCGGGTGGACGGGGCGTCGGCGAAGATGTCGAGGATCGACTGCTCGTCCAGGTGGGCCACGTCCTCGCTGAACAGAGCGGCGGCGGCACGCTCGGCCCGATCGGTGTCCCCCGGCCCGTGCACCATGGTGCAGACCTGTCGGGCGAGTTCCCGCTGCGCCTGGCGTCGCTCCGGGTGGCTGGCCGTGGCCTCGTCGAGGGCCAGGATGGTCTCGTGGTCCAGGAACGTGAAGTAGCGGAGGTACGTGCCGACGACCGTGTCCTCGCTGCCCAGGAGGAACTGGTACAGCCGGTAGGTGCTGGTCCGTCCGGCGTCCAACCACACGGTCCCCGATTCGGTCTTCCCGAACTTGGTGCCGTCGGGCTTCACCACCAACGGGGTGGTCAGGCCCCACACCTCGCGCTGGCGCACCTTGCGCACCAGCTCGATCCCCATGGTGATGTTCCCCCACTGGTCGCTGCCCCCCAGCTGCAGCTGGCAACCGTAGGTATCGAACAGGTGTAGGAAGTCGTAGGCCTGGAGCAGCATGTAGCTGAACTCCGTGTAGGAGATGCCCTGGTCGGCTCGGCTCAGGCGGGACTTGACCGAGTCCTTGCCCACCATCTGGTTGACGGTGAAGTGCTTGCCGACATCGCGGAGGAACTCGAACAGCGTCAGGGGCTCTAGCCAGTCGGCATTGTTGACCAGCAGTGCCGGAGGCCCCCCTCCGGTGTCCGAGAAGTCGAGGAACCGCTCGAGCTGTCCCCGGATCCCCTCGAGGTTGGCCCGGAGCTCTTCGGAGGAGAGCAGCGACCGTTCCTCCGATTTGCCTCCCGGGTCGCCCACGAAGCCGGTCCCCCCGCCGGCCAGGGCGATGGGACGGTGACCGGCCAGTTGCAGACGACGGAGGTTGCACACTTGGAGCAGGTGGCCCACGTGCAGACTGTCGGCCGTCGGATCGAACCCGCTGTAGGCGGTGAGCTGATCGGTGTCGAGGCGGCGCTCGATCTCGGGGTCGGTCAGCTGGTGGATCAGCCCCCGAAAGCGAAGATCCTCGGTGAAGTGGGCCATGGTCGTAGCCTGCCACGTCGCCGGACCCGGATGGATCCCCCGGTGGCCGGTCGTACCGGCGCTGGTGTCCCCCAAGCATCGAATCCCGCCGACGCTACGATCGGGCACCACACCCGAAACCATGCCAGCCCCAGGATCCGCCATCGGGTCCACCATCCGGCCAGGAGTCCCCGCTGCCCAATCCCTATCTGCACGGCAACTACGCCCCGGTCATGGTGGAGCGCAGCGACGATCATCCCCTACCCGTCACCGGCGTGATCCCACCCGACCTGTGCGGTCGACTGCTGCGCAACGGACCGAACCCCGCCGTCCTCCCCGCCGACGAGAGCGACTACCACTGGTTCGGTGGGGACGGCATGCTCCACGCCATCTCCCTGTCGGAGGGTCGGGCCACCGGGTACCGCAACCGCTGGGTACGGACCCGGTCCCTGGCCTCCGAGCTGGAGACGCCTCCGCCGACCGGGCCCAGCGAACCCATCAACGGAAGGGCGAATACCCACGTCATCCGCCATGGCGGCACCACGCTGGCCCTGGTGGAGTCTGGATTCCCCCACGCAGTATCCGACGATCTCGGCCGAGCCCGCGTCCATGACTTCGACGGTGGGCTGGGCTCACCGATGACCGCCCACCCCAAGGTCGACCCGTCCACCGGTGAGCTGATCTTCTTCGGGTACGACGTCTTCGGCCCTCCCTTCCTCCGCTATCACGTCGTGGATGCCGCGGGCGGGCTCGTGAAGACCGAGTCCATCGACATCCCCCGGGCCACGATGATCCACGACTTCGGCGTCACCGCGTCACGCGTGGTCTTCTTGGATCTCCCGGTCGTGTTCGACCTGGACCTGGCGGCGATGGGCCGATCCCTCCCCTTCCGGTGGGTGCCCGAGGCCGGGGCCAGGGTCGGCGTGATGCCCCGGGACGGAGGCGGCGCCGATGTCCGCTGGATCGGCATCGATCCCGTCTACGTCTTCCACGTGCTCAACGCCTATGACGACGGCCCGAACGTGGTCATGGATGTCATCCGCTACGACCAGGCGTTCGACACCGAGCCGGGACGGGCCATCGCCTCGGACCTCCCGACGCTCGCCCGCTGGACCATCGACCCGGCGGCCGGGCGCATCGCGGAGCGTCGCCTCGACGACGTGCCGGTCGAGTTCCCGCGGATCGACGATGCCGTCGCCGGCCTGCCCCACCGCTACGGCTACTGCGTCCGCCTCGGGGACCAGGTCGAGGAGCCCTCCCAGCTGGGGCTGGTCCAGTACGACCTGGGACGGGACGAGTCCACCCGGTTCGACCCGGGAGCACACCGGTTCCCCGGTGAGCCGGTGTTCGTTCGGGCCGCCGACGGCCGGGGGGAGAACGAGGGCTGGGTGCTGTCGGTGGTGTACGACGCCACCACCGACGCCAGCGACCTGGTCATTCTCGACGCCACCTCGTTCGCCGGTCCCCCGGTGGCCACGGTGCACCTGCCCGCCCGGGTCCCGTTCGGATTCCACGGGTCGTGGCTGGCGGTCGACTCGTAATTGGCGCCCGAGCCGAGGGTGCCACCCCTCAGGGGTCCCTCCGTGGGAAACTGAGACGCCTTCCCGGCACGGCTCCCTGCACGTGGCCATCCGCTTGGAACCCAGGCGCAATCAGCGACACCCCTACCCACCTTGCCCCCCACCGACCCACCCAGATCGAGCGGTTCCCGTCCCACCGGACGATCGTCGGGTCGTCCGACGGGTCAACCGCGCGCCTCGAGCCCACCACCGCCCCGGTCCACCCGCTCCACTCCTGAGTTCCCAGGACCCATCCTGAGCGGACAGGTGGCCATTCCCTCCCGACGGGAGCGACGCCGGGCCACGAAGAAACGACGTCGACCCGCGGCGCGGATCCTGCGGGGCCTGGTTGGCGTGGTCGTGGTCGTGGTCCTGATCGCGGCCATCGGCTACGGCTACTTCCGCTACCAGTGGAGCAAGGTGTCCTCGGCTCCCTGCGATACCTGCGTGGCGGCGGCCAACGGGGCCCCCTACAACCTCCTCCTCATCGGCTCGGACAGTCGGGTCGGCGAGACGGCGGCCGAGGCGCAGCAGTTCGGCAACGCCACCAACGCCGGAGGGCAGCGCAGCGACACCATCAAGATCGTCCACGTCGACCCGTCGACGGGGACCGCCTCCACCCTGTCGATCCCCCGCGACACCTACGTCACCCTCTCCGGGGTCCCGGCGAGCACCGGTCTGTCCAGCGACAACAAGATCAACGCCGCGTTCGGAAGCGGGCCCGATGCGCTCATCCAGACCATCCAGAACACCTTCGGCATCCCCATCAGTCACTACATCGTGATCAACTTCTTCGGCCTGCAGGATGCCGTCAACGCCCTCGGGGGCGTCTCCATGGACTTCCCCTACCCGGTGCGCGACCGGGACTGTTCCACGGGTGTCTGCTACAACAACTCGGGCCTGAACATCCCGACCGCCGGCTGCCAGGTCCTCAACGGGTCCCAGGCCCTGTCCCTCTCCCGGTCCCGGTACTTCCAGTACTACGCCAACGGCGAATGGAACTCGGACCCCAGCTCGGACATCGGCCGCATCCAGCGGCAGAACCTGATCATCTCGGCCGCACTGAACAAGGCCAAGTCGACCTACAACCCCCTCAGTCTGAACACCTTGCTCACCTCGGTGGTCCACGACTTCAGCAAGGACAACGGGCTGTCCCCCTCCGACCTGTTCTCCCTGGCCGAGCGCTACCACGCCTTCTCCGGATCCGACCTCCAGGCGTACACGCTCCCCACGGTCGGGGCCCAGTCACCCCAGGCCGGAGACGTGGAGGTGGTCCAACCTGACGAGGCTGCCCAGATGATCACCCAATTCCTCGGGGGGCCGCTCGGGCCCATCACCACCCCACCCATCAACGAGTACGGCGACGCCCTGACCCTGTCGGTGCCCACCACCACGCCAACCACGGCCGCACCGGCGACCACCGCGCCGGCCACGAAGCACGCCCCCACAGCGGCGACACCACCGGCATCGCCGATTCCCCCCTACGACCCCCGGCCCTGCTGATTCCGCCCTGCTGATTCCGCCCTGCTGCTTCCGGGCCCAGCTGCTTCCGGGTCCGACAGGGCCCTCCGCCAGTTACTCCCCATCCACCGCCGCGACGATGTCGGCGTGGAGCTCCCGGTGGAGGTCCACGTTGGCGGACCGTCCGGGGAGCTGTACACGGATGACCCCTCGGGACCCGTCGGCCACCCTCCGAGCCAGCACCTCATCCAGACCGCCTACTCCCGACACGGCGGTCACGTCGTCGACCGGCCAGCCGAAACCGGCAGCCACGGCGACGGGATCGGGCCGTTGAGGTGTCCCGAACAGCGTCTCGAAGGTCGCACCGTCGAGCGCTGACGCCGGCTCGAGGAACGAGAAGATGCCCCCACCCCGGTTGTCCGCCACCACCACGGTCAGGTCCAGGTCGCTCTCCTCCGCAGTGACCAGCGCCGATACATCGTGGAGGAAGGCGAGGTCGCCGACCAGGACGACGGTGGGGCCCGGTCCGGCCAGGGCCACACCCACCGCCGTGGACACCACGCCGTCGATGCCGTTGGCCCCCCGGTTGGCCAGCGTGCGGGGTGGTCGGGCCCTCGGCGCGGCGAAGGACTCGATGTCCCGGACGGGCATGGACGACGACACCACCAAGGTGGCGTCGTCGGGTAGCCCGGCGAACAGGCGGTGCGCCAGGACGGGTTCGCTGATACCCGCTTCGTGATCGGCCAGGGCGGTGGCCACCACCGCCCAGGCCCGGTCCTCGGCCCGCTGCCAGTCCACCATCCACGGACCCGGTGGGCCCGACGCCGTCCGGCCGGATGCACCGCCACCGATCCGTTCGGCGACCGCCCACGCGAAGCGTGCGGGATCGGTCCGGACGAACTCGGCCGCCCCCCGGTCGGGGTCCGCCCACCGAGCCCACGGGTCGATCACGAGGGCGTGCGCTCCCCCGTCGAGGGCACGGGCCAGGAACCCGTTGACCACTTTGGACACCCAGCGTTCGCCGAGCATGACGACGCACTCGGGGCGATGACCGTCAGCGAAACGCTCCGACCGGAGGATACCGTCGGCGGCCCCGATGACGCCGGGCTGTCCGCGTCGCAGTCCGGACCTGGCGTCGGCGAGAATCGGCCAACCGAGTGCGGCGCCCAGGGCGAGCACCGCCTCAGCCTCCCCGCATCCGGCGCCCGCCACGACCAGTCCGCGTCGGGACGCGAGGAGGGGGCCGGCTTCGGTCCGGTCACGCAGCCAATCGTCGGCGGGGGTCGGGCTGCCACCCGTCACGCGGTGCCAGGGTGCCCCGCCCGCCCGACCAGGAGTCACACCGCCCGCCCCTCGGGCGTCACCGAGCAGTGGCTCGCGGAACGGCAGGTTCAGGTGGACGGGCCCGGGACCGGCGGTGCCCGACGTCGACTCGGCCACCGCCCGGGCGGCCAGGGAGCGCCATGACGTCCGGGTCACGACGGCAGGCACGCCCGGGTCGACGAACCAGCGCACCGATCGACCGTACAGATGGGTCTGGTCGATGGTCTGGGGTGCACCCACCTCTCGCAGCTCCGGCGGGCGGTCCGCCGTGCACACCAACAGCGGGACCCGGGCGAGGTCGGCCTCCACCACGGCAGCATGCACCTCCACCGCCGCGGTGCCGCTGGTGGTGAGCACCACGGCGGGAACCCCCGTGGCCAGCCCGATACCGACCCCGGTGAAGCCGGCCGAGCGCTCGTCGAGACGGACATGGACCTGCATCCCGGGATGGGCGGCCAGGGCCAGGGCCAGCGGCGTCGACCGGGATCCGGGGCACACCACGGCATGGGCCACGCCGTCGCGCGCCCACTCGTCCACCAGGGTGGCGGCGAACGCGGCCTGGACGTCGGCATGGCCGGGCTCGCCGGCCGTGCTCGGTACGCTCACCAGGGTCCGCCATGCCGACACCACAGACCCCATCCACCGAGCCCGCAGGCCACGGGCCGTCGTCGGTGCTCCACGCCGAGGAGCGCGGCACCGGGCCGCGCCTGGTGCTGGCCCACGGTTTCACCCAGACGTCGCACGTGTGGGGCGGGATGGACGACGACCTGGCCCGGGACCACCAGGTGGTGGCCGTGGACATGCCCGGCCACGGGCGGTCGGCGGCGGTGCGCTCGACCTTGGTGGACGGGGCCCTCCAACTCGGTGCCGTCGGGGGTCGGGCGGCGTACCTGGGGTACTCCATGGGGGCGCGGTTCTGCCTCCATCTGGCTCTGGCCCGCCCCCACCTGGTCGACTCCCTGATCCTCATCTCGGCCACGGCCGGCATCGAGAGCTCCGAGGAGCGCCTCGATCGCCTGCGGTCGGACGGCGCGCTGGCCGATCGCCTCGATCCGATCGACGCCGACCGGCCCGGCCAGCCGGTCGAGGAGTTCCTCCGGGCCTGGATGGACAACCCCATGTTCTCGGGGATCGAGCCGGGCGCCGACGGGTTGCCCGAGCGGTTGGCCAATACCGGTCCGGGCCTGGCCTCGAGCCTCCGTTGGGCGGGCACCGGAACCCAGCTGCCGTTGTGGGGGAAGCTGGGGCGCCTGACCATGCCGGTGTTGGTGGTCGCCGGAGGGGACGACGTGAAGTTCAGCCAACTGGGACACCGGTTGGCTGATGCCGTCGGTGCCGGCGCCTCGCTGGCTGTCGTCCCGCACAGCGGTCACGCGCCCCATCTCCAGCATCCCGCCCTGGTCGCCGGTCTGGTGCGCGCCCATCTGGCCCGTGGCTCCTCGGGGTGAGTCCGGCCCGGACTCACCCGGACACCGAGGGAATCCAGAGTGGAATCCACAGCCACAGGGCGATCGACAGCACGACACCGAACGCCAGCTGGAGTCGGCCGGTGGCGGCCAGTACCGGCAGGAGGGCCCGCCCGTCGGCATCGCTGCGTACGAGGCGTACGGGCCCGGCCACGAGCGGCAGGGCCGCGAGCGGCAGGAAGGCGATGCCCGGCCGGGCCGATCCGACGGCTCCGGTGACCGAGAGCAGGCCCCAGACCAGCACCCCCGCGAAGGGGAGGACGACACAGGCGACATAGAGCCAGCCGCAACGGCTCCGACCGAGACGGACCGCCAGCGTGCGCTTCCCACTGAGGGTGTCGGTCCCGATGTCACGGAGGTTGTTGGCCAACAAGAGGGCCGTCGCCACCAGGCCGACCGCGGCGGCGGCAAACCACACCACGGTCACCCCGAGCTGCAGGGTCTGCACGTAAAACGTCCCCACGGTGGCCACCAGGCCGAAGAAGACGAATACGAACAGCTCACCGAAGCCGGCGTAGCCGTAGGGCCGGGGGCCGCCCGTGTAGAACCAGCCCGCCAGCAGACAGGCCCCTCCCACGAGCAGGATCCACCACGAGGTCGCCCAGGCCAGACCCAGGCCGACCACGGCGGCCAGCCCGAAGCACGCCAGCGCCGCCCGTCGCACCGCCGCCGGCGTCGCCAGGCCGGAGGCCACCAGCCGCACCGGGCCCACCCGGACGTCGTCGGTTCCCCGGATGCCGTCCGAGTAGTCGTTGGCGTAGTTGGTGCCGATCTGGATGGCCAGCGCCACCACCAGGGCGCCCAGGGCGCACCACCAGGCATTGATCTGGAGTCCCTCGGGCGGTGCGACCACGAAGACGAACCGGTTGTCGCCGTGACCCACGGTCACCGAGCCCACGTGGTGGCTCCAGGGATGGGCGGCGGCCGTGCCCACGAGGACGGGCACCACGGCGGCGGGCAGCGTCCGCGGTCGGGCTCCGAGCACCCACCGCTTGACCGGGCCCGGCGCCACCGGATTGGCGGAGGCGGCACCCGCGGTGCCCTCCGTCGTCACGTCGGCAGCCGGCCGACCGGACCCCGGCTCACGGGCGGCGCGGGAAGCGACCGAAGTCCGGCGGGCGGTGCTCTTGGAAGGCGTTGCGTCCCTCCTGCCCCTCCTCGCTCATGTAGAAGAGCATGGTGGCGTCCCCGGCGAACTGCTGCAATCCGGCCAACCCGTCGTCGGCGGCGTGCAGCCCACCCTTCAGCATCCGCAAGGCCAGAGGCGAGAGCGAGAGCATCTGACGGCACCAGGCCACGGTCTCGTGCTCCAATTCGGCCAAGGGCACCACCTCGTTGACCAGCCCCCAATCCAGTGCGGTGGCTGCGTCGTACTGCCGACAGAGGAACCACACCTCCTTGGCCCGCTTCAGTCCGATGGTGCGGGCCAGCAGGCTGGCCCCGTAGCCACCGTCGAAGCTGCCCACCTTCGGGCCCGTCTGGCCGAACCGGGCGTTGTCGGCGGCAATGGACAGGTCGCAGACCAGGTGGAGGATGTGGCCCCCGCCGATGGCGTAGCCGGCCACCATGGCCACCACCGGTTTGGGCAGTCGCCGGATCTGGATCTGGAGATCCAGCACGTTGAGGCGACCGATGCCCCGTTCGGCCACCGCATCGTCGCCCAGGTAGCCGTCGTCGCCGCGGATCTTCTGGTCACCGCCGGAACAGAAGGCGTCCGGGCCCTGGCCGGTCAGGATGACCACGCCGACCGACGGATCGTCACGGGCCACATTGAAGGCATCGGCCAGCTCGAACAGGGTCTGGGGCCGGAAGGCGTTGCGGACCTCGGGACGGGCGATGGTCAGCTTGGCCATCCCCTCGGCCACGTCGAAGGTGATGTCCCGGTAGTCGCCCCGGCGCTCCCAGGCGGGCAGGGGCAGTCCGCGGAACCGGTCGACCGGGTCGAGTGGAGGACCGGTGATCACCGTCTCGACGGGGCCCTCGGCCGCCGGTGTCACGTGCTCCTCCGGTTCGGATGCAACCATTCGACCATTCACTCCTAGAGTCACCACTCGTACGGTCGCCTAGGCTAGTCCCATGCCGGAGCTGGTAGCGCTCGACCTGCCGGGCGGTCGGGGCTTCGTCGAGGCGCTGGAAGCGGCCTGGGAGGCCGGCGATGCCGTCCTCCCCATCGACCCCCGTCTCCCCCTCCCCGCCGTCACCCGCCTGGTCGACGAGCTCCGTCCCACGATCGTGGTCGACGCCGGTGGGCGGCACCCCCGTCCCAACGGACGTCCCACCGAGCCCGGGGACGCACTGGTGGTGGCCACCAGTGGTACCACCGGCCGGGCCAAGGGCGTCGTCTTGGACCACGGCGCCGTCATCGCCTCGGCCCGGGCCAGTTCGACCCGCCTCGGCGTCGACCCGGGCACCGACCACTGGGTGGCCTGCCTTCCCCTGGCCCACATCGGTGGGCTCTCGGTGGTGACCCGGTCCCTCGTCACCGGCACCCCCTGCTCCGTGCTCCCCGAGTTCGACAGCGACACCGTGGAGCGCTTGGTCGTCGGGGGCGCCACCCTGATCTCGTTGGTGGCCACGGCCCTTCGAAGGACCGACACCAGCGGTTACCGGGCGGTACTGCTCGGTGGCGCCGCACCGCCTGACACGCTGCCCGACAACGTCATCACCACCTACGGCATGACCGAGACCGGCTCAGGGATCGTCTACGACGGCGTCGCCCTCGATGGGGTGGATCTGCGCATCGGGGACGGACGTACCGGCCAAAGCGGCGAGGTTCTCGTCCGCGGCCCCATGGTGCTCCGGTGCTACCGCGACGGGACCGATCCGAAGCTCGAGGGCGGCTGGCTCCCCACTGGCGACTCGGGTCGGGTGGAGCCGGACGGTTCACTCGTGGTCTTCGGTCGGATCGCCGAGGTGATCGTGAGCGGGGGGGAGAAGGTATGGCCGGCACCCGTCGAGCGGGTCCTCGCCAGGCACCCCGCCATCGATCAGGTGGCTGTCTGGAAACGGAAGGACCCCGAGTGGGGTGAGCGGGTGGTGGCCTGGGTCGTGCCCGTCGACCGGGAACGACCGCCGGGTCTCGAGGAGCTGAGGGAGCTGGTGGCCGACGAGCTCTCGCCCTGGGACGCCCCCCGTCAGCTGATCGTGGTCGCCACGCTCCCCCGCACGGCCAGCGGCAAGGTCAGGCGGAGCGAACTGAGCTGAATCCGGGCCGTCGGCGGGACCGGCCCCGGCCGGGCGCCCGACGAGGGCCGTCGGTCACCTACGAGAGCCCACCACTGGCGATGCACATGGCCCCACCGTCGATGACGAGGGTATGGCCGGTGATCCACGACGCCGCGTCTGAGCACAAGAACAGTGCGGCGTTGGCGATGTCCTCGGCCTCACCCAGACGCCGCAACGGCATCCGATCGGCGATGGCGTCCTCGGCCGACTCCCACAGGGCCCGGGCGAACTCCGTCTTGACCAGTCCGGGAGCCAGCGCATTGACCCGCACCCTGGGCCCCACCTCCCCAGCCAACTGACTCGTCAGATGGATGACCGCCGCCTTGGTCACGTTGTACCAGCCGATGCCCCCCTCCACGGTGAGGCCGCCGATGGACGCCAGGTTGAGGACCACCCCGCCCCGCTCGGACATGCCGGCCCGCCACGCTGCCTGGACCCACTCGAGATAGCCGCTCTGGTTGACCCTCACGGTCTTGTCCGCCCGGGCCGTGTCGATCTCGATGATCGGTCCGTAGTAAGGGTTGGTAGCGGCGTTGTTGACCAGGATGTCGACCGAACCGAAGCGCTCCACGGTCGCCGCTACGCACGCCTCGGCCTGCTCGGGATCCCCGGCGTTGGCCACGTGCCAGGCCACGTCGCCGGCCCGGTCCCCCGCCACCCCGTCGATGGCGGCCTTGGCCTGGCTCAGGGCGTCGGCCTTGCGGGAGGAGAGCATCACCGACGCCCCGGCCTCGGCGAACGATGCCGCTATGGCCTGCCCGATTCCTCGCGACGCCCCGGTGATCAGCGCCGTTTTGCCGTCCAGTCGAAGTTCCATGGCCGCCAACCCTAGGCAGGATGCCCGAGACCTGGGGCACCGGAGAGACCCGCCCCCGAGGCCGACCGCGGGCGGGAGCCGCGGTAGGCCCAGTGAACCGACACCGGTCAGCGGAGCGAAGGGAACCCGGGAGCACCGTCCCCGAGGGTCGACCACGCGCTCTACTATCCCCGGTGGACAGGGCCGTCGGCATCATGTCGACCCCGAGCAGCTCGGGCCGGCCCGGGGGAGGAAGAGGCACCGATGGCAATGCCGACAGACATTGGGGTGGTCGACACCATGGTGGGGTTCCCTCATCCCGACATGAAGGAGGTCTACCGGTTCATCACCCGGCAGACCAAAGACACCGAGTCCAAAGAGCAGTTCGACTTCCCCGTGGAGTACATGTTCAAGGACGGCACCGGGAAGTCGCTCGAGGGGGCCGACGATCCGGTCGGGGTGACGCTGCGGGAGATGGACGTCTGGGGCATCGAGCGGGGCCTGATCGGTGTGGGCGATCCCACCGGGATCAGCGATGAGGCGCTGAAGCGCCACCCCGACCGGTTCATCCCCTCGTCCTCCTTCGACCCCAACGAAGGCATGCAGGGCATTCGGAAGCTCGTCGAGGAGTACGAGACCTACGGGGTACGGGCCGTCGGGGTGTTCCCGGCCGGCACCTTCCCCCAGGTGCCGATCAACGACAAGAAGATGTACCCCCTCTACGCCAAAGCCGTGGAGCTGGGCCTCCCCGTGTTCTGCTGTGCCGGCATCCCCGGCCCCCGGTTGAAGGCGGCGTGCCAGCACGTGGAGCTCATCGATGAGGTGATGTTCGACTTCCCCGATCTGGTCTTCGTGACCCGGCACGGCTGCGAACCGTGGACCGAGCTGGCCGTCAAGCTCATGCTCAAGTGGCCGGGGCTGCACTACTCGACGAGCGCCTTCGCCCCCAAGTACTACCCGAAGGACATCGTCAACTACGCCAACACCCGTGGGGCCGACAAGATCATCTTCGCCGGCTACTTCCCCATGGGCCTGTCCATCGAGCGGGTCATGACCGAGCTCCCCGACGTCGGGTTCAAAGACGAGGTCTGGCCCAAGTTCCTCCGCACCAACGCCCTGCGGGTCCTCGGACTGGACTGACGGTGACCACCGCGACGACCCAGGAAGTGACCGGACCCGGAGGAGGGCGGACCCGGGCGGTGGACTACGTCACCTTCGATGCCGACAACCACTACTACGAGGCCACCGACGCCTACACCCGCCATATCGAGCCGGCCATGGCCAAGCGGGCCATGCAGTGGGCACAGATCGACGGGCGCCAGCGGCTGCTGGTGGGCGGCACGATCAACCGGTTCATTCCCAATCCCACCTTCGACCCGGTGGCGAAGCCCGGCAGCCTGGACGAGTACTTCCGGGGCCGCAATCCCGCCGACCAGGACATCCGTGCCCTGTTCGGCGAGTTGGAGCCGATCCGACCGGAGTACCGCGACCGCGACGCCCGACTGGCGGTCATGGACGCCCAGGGCCTCGACGGATGCTTCCTCTTCCCGACCCTCGGCGTGGGCATGGAAGAGGCCCTGGCCGCCGACCCCGAGGCGTGCGTGGCCGCGTTCAGTGCCTTCAACCGCTGGCTGGAGGACGACTGGGGTTACGCCTATCGCGAGCGCATCTTCGCCGCCCCCATGATCTCGTTGGTGGACCCCGGGGCGGCGGTCGACGAGTTGGCCCGGGTCCTGGCCGCCGACGCCCGGATCGTCTGCATCAAGGGCGGTCCGGCCCACACCCCGGGAGGGTTCACCTCACCGGCCGACCGACGCTTCGACCGGTTCTGGGGCCTGGTCAACGAGTCCGGCGTGACGGTGGGCATCCATTCCGGCGATGCCGGCTACGGCCGTTACATCAATGACTGGGAGCCCTACGGCAGCCTCGAGGCGTTCCGTCACTCCCCACTGCGCTCGGTCATCAGCTCCGACCGGCCTCCGTTCGAGACCATGGCCGCGCTGGTCTGCCAGGGCCTCTTCGACCGGTTCCCCAACGTCCGGGTGGCCAGTATCGAGGCCGGGGCCGAATGGGTCCCGGCCCTGGTCAAGAAGTTCAAGAAGGCCTACGGGCAGATGCCCTCGGCGTTCGCCTCCGATCCGGTCGAGACGTTCCGTCGCCACATCTGGGTGGCGCCCTTCTACGAGGACGACATGGGACAGCTGAAGGAGGTGCTGGGCATCGACCGCCTCCTGTTCGGTTCGGACTGGCCCCATGCCGAAGGCCTGGCCGAGCCCACCGACTTCGCCCTGGACCTGCGGCGCCACGACTTCGACGAGCAGGAGATCCGACAGGTCATGCGCGACAACGGTCGCGCCCTCACCGTCCGGGCGACCTAGGCCCTTCGCCCGGTCCTCCGCTCCCGGGGTCGGGAGGACCGGCCGAGGCGCGCTGGTACCGTCGGGTCATGCCCTGTCATCGGACGTGCCGGTGATCGAGGCCGCGGGCCTGTCCAAGAGCTACGGACGGACGCGAGCGGTGGACGGTCTCACCTTCGAGGTGCAGCCCGGACTGGTCACCGGCTTCCTCGGTCCCAACGGTTCGGGCAAGTCCACCACCATGCGGATGATCCTGGGGCTCGACCGGCCCGACGCCGGGTCGGTCACCCTCGGCGGCCGCCGGTACCACGATCTGCCCTGGCCGTTGCGGGAGGTGGGCGCCCTGCTCGAGGCCAAGGCCGTCCATCCGGGTCGGTCCGCCCGGAACCACCTCCTCAGCCTGGCCCAGTCCAACGCCATTCCCGCGGGACGCGTCGATCAGGTCCTCGACCAAGTCGGCCTGACGGCGGTGGCCGGACGACGGGTGGGAAAGTTCTCCCTCGGGATGAGCCAACGCCTGGGCATCGCCTCGGCGCTCCTCGGCGATCCCGGCGTGCTGCTCTTCGACGAACCGATCAATGGCCTCGATCCCGAGGGGATCCTCTGGGTGCGGAACCTGCTGAAAGCCCTGGCGGCCGAAGGCCGGACCATCTTCGTTTCCAGCCACCTGATGAGCGAGATGGCCCTGACCGCCACCAACCTGGTGGTCATCGGGCGCGGCAGTCTGATCGCCGATACCACCGTGCAGGACTTCATCGACTCCAACACCGAGGCCACCGTGCTGGTGCGGTCCCCCGACGCCGGCCGTCTGGCCGGGCTGCTGGTGGAGGCCGGCGCCTCGGTCGAGCCGCGGGACGACGGCGGCCTGCTGGTGACGCGGGCCACGCCAGCCGAGATCGGCGATGTGGCCCACGCAGGGGACATCCCCCTCCACGAACTGAGCCCGCAACAGGCGAGCCTGGAAGACGTCTTCATGGAGTTGACGTCGGACGCCGTCGACTTCCACGGTTCCACGGACATGGCCGAGTCGGCATGAGCACGACCACCACCACCCCCCCGCACCCGGAGCCGGCGTCCTCATCGGTCCCGGCTACCGCCAGCCGGTCCGGTCGGGCCGGACTGGCCCAGTCCGTGGTCTCCGAATGGACCAAGCTGCGCTCCGTGCGGTCCACCTGGGTGGCCCTCGCCGTGATCGTGGTGGCCGGCGTCGGGCTCTCCGCCCTCGTGTCCAACATCGAGGCCGGACGCTGGGCCCACCTCGGCCTGGTCGACCGGGCCCAGTTCGATCCGGTGCGGTTCTCGCAGACCGGCGAGTTCATCTCCCAGTTCGTCGTCGGGGTCCTGGGCGCCATGATCGTGACCTCCGAGTACGCCACCGGGGCGGTCCGCACCACCTTGGCCACCCTCCCCCGCCGGATGTCCGTCCTCTACGGCAAGGGCATCGTGATCGCCGGTGTGGTCTTCGTCATCACCGAGGTCACCGCGTTCGTCTCCTTCTTCGTCGGCCAGGTGGTGCTCACCGCCCACGGCGGCCGGACCCTCCCGGCCGGAAGCTCCATCCTCGCCCAGGTCAAGAGCGCCACCATCCCCGTGGTCAGCATCACCGACCCCGGTGCGCTGAGGGCCGTGTTCCTCTGTGGCATCTACCTGACCCTGCTCGCCCTCCTGGCCTTCGGCATCGGCTTCATCCTCCGGCACACCGCCGGGGTCATCTCGCTCTACGTCGGGCTGCTGTTGGTGCTCCCCCTGATCGTCCAGATCCTTCCCTCGAGCCTCAGCGACCCCATCGAGCGCTACCTGCCCTCGAACCTGGGGCTGGCCATGATCGTGGTCACCACGCGCAAGACCGACTTCGCCGGGGTGCTCATGGCCCCCTGGACCGCCGCGGCCGTGCTGGGCCTCTACACCGTGGCCTTCGGGGTCGTGGGCGCCTGGCTGCTGGTGCGCCGGGACGCCTGACCGGGTCATGTGGGGGTACCGTGCCCTCATGACCTCCTTCGGTGTGCAGCTCCCCAACTTCTCCGGGTTCGCTCCCGATGACCTCTTCGATCATGTGGCCGGGCTGGCGGTCACGGCCGAGACCTCGGGCTTCGACTCGGTGTGGGTGATGGACCACTACTTCCAGCTCCCGCCACTCGGCGGGCCGGACGAGCCCATGCTGGAGGCGTACACCCTCCTCGGGGCACTGGCCGCTCGCACCGAGCGGGTGCAGCTCGGCACGCTGGTCACCGGGGTGACCTACCGCAACCCCGCGCTGCTCGCCAAGATCGTCACCACCCTGGACGTGATCTCCAAGGGGCGGGCCATCCTCGGCATCGGCGGTGCCTGGTACGACGTGGAGCATCGCGCCCTCGGCGTCGAGTACCCGAGTGACCGGGTCCGGCTGGACATGCTGGAAGAGGCGGTCCAGGTGTGCCGGGCCATGTTCACCGGGGACGACGTCAGCTTCAGCGGCAGCCATTACACCCTCGACCACGCCCGCAACCTGCCCCGGCCCGTGCGGCCCGGCGGGCCGAGGATCCTCATCGGGGGCGGGGGCGAGAAGCGGACGCTCCGGCTCGTGGCCCGGTACGCCGACCAGTGCAACGTCACCGGCGACGCCGCCACCCTGGCCCACAAGATCGAGGTGCTCCACCAGCACTGTGCCGACGTGGGTCGGGATCCCGCCGAGATCGAGATCACGTGGATGACCCCTCTGATCCTCACCACCTCGGAGGAGAACACGGCCGAGATGAAGGCCGTGCTGGCGGCAGGGGCACCGGCCGAGGAGGTGGCGGCGTTCGTGGTCGGCCAGCCGGGCGAGATCCCCGATCTGGTCGCCGGGCACATCGCCGCCGGGGCCGATCAGGTCATCTTCAGCTTCGCCTTCGCCGATCGGTCGGGGATCGCCGCGGTGGGCGACGCCCTCGGCCTCGGTGGGGGCTGAACGGCGCCGGTGATCGAAGACCGGCTGGCCGCCATCGTCGGGGACGCCCACGTCGATGTGGGCGAGGCCATCAGTGACGACGCCACCCACGACGAGGCGCTCGACGGCCATCCCGTGCGTCCGCGTGCGGTAGTCCGGCCCGGTTCCACCCATGAGGTGGCCGACATCGTGCGGGCGGCCGGCGCCGAGGGCGTCCCCCTCACGCCACGGGGCTCGGGCACGGGACTGTCCGGGGCCTGCACACCGGTGGCCGGAGGCGTGGTGGTCTCGTTCGAACGGATGAACCGGATCCTCGAGGTCGACACCGACAACCACGTGGCCGTGGTCGAGCCCGGACTCACCCTCACCGAACTGGACGCGGCGCTCACTCCCCACGGTCTTGTCTATCCGGTGTTCCCCGGCGAGCAGTCGGCCAGCCTGGGTGGGAACGTGGCCACCAACGCCGGGGGTATGAGGGCGGTCAAATACGGGGTGACCCGGCACCACGTCCTCGGCATCGAGGCGGTCCTCGGCACCGGTGAGGTGATCAGCGCCGGCGGCAAGTACGTGAAGTCGACCAGCGGGTACGACCTCACCCAGTTGGTGATCGGATCCGAGGGCACCCTGGCCCTGGTCACCCGGGCCACTTTGCGGCTCCACCCCCGAGCCGACTACCACGCCACGCTGCTGGCCCCGTTCCCCACCATCGAGGCCATCGCCTCCTCGGTGCCCCCCATCGCCGCCAGCGGCGTCGGGCCCCTCATGGTGGAGTACATCGACCTGGTGTCCATGGCCGGGATCACGGCCAGCGCCGGCATCGACCTCGGGATCCCCGACGACATCAAGGAGCAGGCCCTGGCCTACCTGGTGATCGTGCTGGAGAACCACGACGCCACCCGCCTGGAGGAGGACACCGAGGCCCTGGCCGAGCGGATCGCCGGACTCGGGGCCCTCGACGTCTACGTGCTGCCCGACCAGGCCGGTACCCAGCTCATCACCGCCCGGGAGCGCGCCTTTTGGGCCTCGAAGGCCAACGGGGCCGACGACATCGTCGACGTGGTGGTGCCCCGGGCCTCCATCCCCGCCTTCTTGGACACGGTGGGCGAGCGGGCCGCCGCCACCTCGTCGCTGGTCATCGGCTGCGGGCACGCCGGGGACGGCAACGTCCACCTGTCGGTGTGGCAACCCGATACCGCGGTGCGCCACACCCTGCTCCACGACCTCATGGTCTCGGGATTGGCCCTGGGCGGCGCCATCTCCGGGGAGCACGGCATCGGCACCCAGAAGGCGGGCTTCCTGGCCGAACTCGAGGACCCCGTGAAGTTGGACCTCATGCGGCGCATCAAGGCCGCGTTCGACCCTCTGGGGATCCTCAATCCCGGCACGATCTTCGATCCCGCCCCCGCCACCGCTTCGGGAGGGCACCGGTGAACGGTGCCCAGTCCCTGATCCGCACCCTGGTCGACCACGGGGTGGACACCTGCTTCATGAATCCGGGTACCTCCGAGATGCACTTCGTCGCCGCCCTCGACGACGTGACGGCCATGCACAGCGTCCTGGCCCTGTTCGAGGGGGTGGCCACCGGTGCCGCCGACGGGTACGCCCGCATCGCCGGACGGCCCGCCGCCACCCTGCTCCACCTGGGCCCGGGTCTCGGCAACGGACTGGCCAACCTGCACAACGCCCGGCGGGCCCGTAGCCCGGTGGTCAACATCGTCGGGGACCACGCCATCAGCCACCGCCGCTACGACGCCCAGCTCCAGTCGGACATCGAGACGGTGGCCCGCAACGTCTCGACGTCTGTCCACACCTCCGAGTCCACAGAGGCACTAGGCGCCGACGCGGTGGCCTCCCTGGCGGCGGCCAACGGTCCACCCGGCGGCGTGGCCACGCTGATCCTCCCGGCCGACGTCTCCTGGAGCGATGGGGGGGTCGTGGCGTCGGGACCGGCGTCGATGGCCGGGCGCGGAGCACCACCGGACGAAGCCGTGGTGGCCGCGGCGGCCGCGGCGCTCCGCTCGTCGGAACCCGCCGCCCTCCTCATCGGCGGTCGGGTCTGCCGGGGTACCGCCCTCAGCCGGGCGGCCGATCTGGCCGCCTCCACGGGGGCGGGTTTCTTCGCCGAGACGTTCCCGGCCCGGATGGAACGCGGCGCGGGTCGACCCCAGGTGGACCGCCTGGCCTATCTGGCCGAGTTCACGGCCCTGCAGCTCGAGGGCGTCCGCCACCTGGTGCTCCTCGACGCCGCCTCGCCTGTGTCCTTCTTCGCCTATCCCGGGAAGCCCAGTGACCTGGTGCCCGAGGGGTGCACCGTCCATCGGGTGGCCGGTCCGGCCGACGACGTGGACGCCGCCATCGACGCCCTGTCGGCACTGGTCGGGGCGGTGCCGGGGACCGGGGTGCGGGCCGCCGCCGTCGATCCCGGGCCACCCACCGGCGCCCTCGACGCCATGGCCGTCTGCCAGGCCCTCGGCTCCCTGCTGCCTGAGGAGGCCATCGTCTCGGATGAGGGCAACACCTCGGGACTGTTCGCCCCGGGGGCCACGGCCGGCTCCCCGACCCACGACTGGCTGTGCCTCACCGGTGGTGCCATCGGCCAGGGGCTCCCGGTGGCGGTGGGCGCCGCCGTGGCCGCACCCGATCGGCGGGTGGTGGCGCTCGAGTCCGACGGCAGCGCCCTCTACACGCTCCAGTCGTGGTGGACCATGGCCCGCGAAGGGCTCGACGTCACCACCATCCTGCTCAACAACCACTCCTACGCTGTGCTCAACATGGAGCTCGACCGGGTGGGCGTCGACGCCGCCGGGCCGCGGGCCCGAGACATGCTCGACCTCGGCCGGCCCCCCATCGACTTCGTCCAGCTGGCCCGCGGCTTGGGACTCCACGCCGAACGGGCCGACACCGCCGAGCAGTTCAGCGACCAACTGGCCCGGGCCCTGGCCACTCCCGGACCGAGTGTGGTCGAAGCGGTCATCCCCCCGCTGCTCTGAGCGTGGCCCGGCGGTGACGGGGGTGACCGGAGGACGGCGTTGCGGGCACCAGGCCCGGAGCGTTACCGGAGGTACTGCTCCGGGCCTGGCAATTGAGTATCGGACCATCGTCGGAACGTCTTGAGCGGGGCCCGCACCGGAGCGGACGCCGGACGCGTTGGACCCGACATCCCCCAGCGCCGCGCCGTCGACGAGTAGAAAGGGCCGGGCCCGGAGTCCTGCCTAGTACTCAACGGGCCCGGCAGAATTGCATCGACACGCAGGATCGACGGCTTGAGCCGCCCTCGGGTCCCGGGATCCACAGTGGTGCTGGCACGACACCCCGATACCGGCTGACGCCCTTGGCCGCCGCCCCATCCGTCGGTACCGTGCAGGAGAGGGCCCACACCGGGCCCGATCGGACCGCCGACGGGGGCGCGATGCACCAACCACCGACATCGCCACCGGGCCACGTGTCGCGGTGAGCAGTCCGGTCCTCGACGTCTGCGGGTACCGGTTCCGCACCACGTTCCACCGTCGGTGGGGCGGCTATCTGACCGTGATCCTCCTCGTCGGGCTCGTCGGTGGCCTGGCCATGGGCTCGTTGGCCGGAGCGCGTCGCACCCAGTCGGCCTATGCGGCTTACCTGGCCCGCTCGGACGCCTCCGACCTGCAGGTGGAGATCACGAACGTCGCCGCCACCTCCACCCAGCCGTACGCTCCGAACCAGACCGCCCAACTCGCCCGCCTTCCCGGGGTGCGGCGAGTGGCCGGCAACGTAGCCGTCTTCGTCACCCCGGTGAAGGCGGATGGCGCCCCCGACATCCCCCCGGCCTTGCAGTCCAATCAGGTGGAGACCGTGGGCTCGGTCCACGGTGAGTACTTCACCCAGGATCGGGTGGCCGTGACCCGGGGTCGCCTGGCCGACCCCGCTCGCCCCGACGAGTTTGTGGCCACGGACCAGGCGGCCGGGCTGCTCGGATGGCACGTGGGCGAGTCCTTCTCCATGGGGGCCTTCACCGCAGCGCAGTCATCGGAGCCCGGCTTCGGGACGCCGCGGGTCCAGCCCTACCTCCGGACCCGTGCCACCTTGGTCGGCACCGTGGTGCTCAACAACCAGGTGGTCCGCGACGAGGTCGACCAGTACCCGGGCGACGTGATCTTCACGCCGGCGCTCACCGCCCGACTGCTGGCCGATGCGGCCTACTACACCGAGTACAGCCTCCGGCTCGACCACGGCAGCGGCGGGGTGGCCACGGTGGAGAAGGAGATCATCAACTCCCTTCCTCCCGACAACACCTACAACTTCCACGTCACCTCGGTGGTCGAGGGTCAGGTGGCTCGGTCGGTCAAGCCCGAGTCGATCGCCCTCGGCGTGTTCGGGATCATCGCCGCCCTGGCCACCCTCCTCATCGGCGGACAGGCCATCGGTCGGCAGCTGCGGTCCTCCGGCGAGGAGCTCGAGGTCATGCGGAGCCTCGGCGCCGACGCCCGGATGACAACATCGGACGGGCTCATCGGAGCGCTCGGTGCCGTGATCGTGGGGGCGCTCCTCGCCACCGTGGTGGCCGTGGCCCTCTCGCCCCTCTCTCCCATCGGGCCGGTGCACGCCGTCGACCCCGCTCCGGGAATGACCATCGACTGGACGGCGGTGCTGGGCGGTCTGGTCGTCCTCGTCGTCGGGCTGGGGGCGGTCACCGTCGCTCTGGCCTCCCGACAGTCCCCGAACCGACGGGGCCATCGGGATCGGGTGGCCCACCCGAAGGCCTCCGCCGCGGCGGGGTCGGCGGCGAGCGCCGGGCTCACCCTGCCGGCGGTCACGGGCATCCGGTTCGCCCTCGAGCGGGATACCAGCCGCAACGCCGTGCCGGTGCGTTCGGCCCTCCTGGGTTCGGTGTTGGCCGTCATCCTGCTAGTGGCCACGCTCACCTTCGGGAGCGGCCTACGCACCCTGGTGACCCACCCGGCCCTCTACGGGTGGAACTGGAACTACGCCATCCAGGAGGTGGGTGGCGGGCACGTACCTCCCCTGACCCAGCGCCTGGTGGACCAGGACCGGGACGTGGCCGCATGGACCGGCTACGGGTTCGGACAGATCCAGATCGACGGCCAGACGGTGCCGTCGCTGCTCGCCGTCAGCCGAGCCGCCGTCGGTCCACCGATCCTGAGCGGGCATCCGGTGGAGGCGAGCCACCAGATCGTGCTGGGAGCCGCCACCCTCGAGCAGCTGCACGTGCACATCGGCGATACCGTCGAGCTCAGCTACGGATCCTCCCGGGGCGGCGTCACCCAGGTGCCCCTCACAGCGGCCACCGTGGTGGGGACGGCCACACTGCCGGCCATCGGCAACTCCGGTCAGCTGCACACGTCCATGGGCACCGGGGCGCTGGTGTCGACGAGTATCGAGCCGGCGTCGTTCCGGGCCGCCCTGTCCAGCCCCGATCCCAATCTCAACGGGCCCGCCGCCATGGTCATCCGACTCCGTCCCGGCGTGTCGGCCACGGCCGGGCTGTCGTCGCTCCGGCGTATCGCCGCCACCACCGCCGCCGCGCTACAGATGGATCCCAACGCCGGGGGGACCTTCACTGTCCTGCCCGTCCAGCAGCCGGCCGAGATCGTCAACTACCGGGCCATCGGGGCCGTGCCCGCCCTGTTGGCCGGCGGCGTCGTGGCCGGCACGGTGGTGGCCTTGGGGCTGACCCTGGCGGCGTCCACCCGACGACGGAGGAGGGACCTGGCTCTGCTGAAGACCTTGGGATTCACCCACCGGCAGCTGGCCACCACGGTGGCCTGGCAGGCCTCGGTGGCCGCCGTGGTCGGCGCGGTAGTCGGCGTGCCCTTCGGGATCATCGTCGGACGCTGGCTGTGGACGCTCTTCGCCGAACAGATCTATGCCGTGCCCCGACCCACGGTCCCGGACCTCCAGATGGGACTGGTCGTCGTGGGCGCCCTGGTCCTGGCCAATGTGGTGGCCGCCATCCCCGGCCGCACGGCGGCCCGGACGCCCACGGCGGTCCTGCTGCGGGCCGAGTAGTCGGTCGGCCTGGGCCCCCGCACCCGCCGTCGACCCCGGGCCGTGACCCGCCAGTCACTACGCTGACCGGCGTGAGCCCGAACCGCCTGGCCGATGAGACCTCCCCGTATCTGCGCCAGCACGCCGACAACCCGGTCGACTGGTATCCGTGGGGTGACGAGGCCTTCGAGCGGGCACGCGTCGAGGACAAGCCCATCTTCCTCTCCATCGGCTACTCGGCCTGCCACTGGTGCCACGTCATGGCCCACGAGTCCTTCGAGGACCCGGTCACGGCCGACGAGCTGAACGCGTCCTTCGTCGCCGTCAAGGTGGACCGAGAGGAGCGCCCGGATGTCGATGCCGTCTACATGGAGGCCGTCCAGTCCCTCACCGGTTCGGGGGGATGGCCGATGAGCATGTTCCTCACCCCCGATCGACGGCCGTTCTTCGGCGGCACCTACTTCCCGCCGGCGGACCGGGGGGGATCCCCGTCGTTCCGCACCGTGCTCGGCGCCCTCAACGACGTCTGGCGGCACCGGCGTCACGAGGTGGAGACCCAGGCCGACGAGCTGTCCGACGCCATCCGCTCCCGATCGGTCATCCCCTCCCGGGCCGACCGGCCGTCCCTGTTCGGGCTGGAGGGGCCGGCTGGGGGCGGGCGCGGGCCCGACCTGCTGGGCGGGGCCGCCACCGAGCTGGCCGACCGGTTCGACGAAGAATGGGGGGGCTTCGGTGCTGCCCCCAAGTTCCCCCAGCCCACCCTGGTGGACGTGGCCCTGTGTCATGCCCGGTCACAACCGGCCGAACCGGACGGCCGGCGGTCGTTGGCCATGGCCACCGTGACCCTCGACGCCATGGCGGCCGGCGGCCTGCACGACCACCTGGGCGGCGGGTTCGCCCGCTACTCAACGGACCGGGAGTGGCTGGTCCCCCACTTCGAGAAGATGCTCTACGACCAGGCTGGGCTGCTCCGCGCCTACCTGCACGGCTGGCAGACCACCGGCAAGGAGGACTACCTCCGGGTCATGGAGGGCATCGTGTCCTACGTCGGTCGGGACCTGACGACGTCGGCCGGCGGCGTGTGCTCGGCCGAGGACGCCGACTCCGAGGGCGTGGAGGGACGCTTCTACGTCTGGACCCCTGACCAGGTCGCCGCCGCCGTGGACGCCGGGGTGGACCTGGGAGATGGCGCCGCGGCGGACGAGGTGGCCGATGCGGTGTCGGGGTGGTTTGGGGTGTCCGCCGGGGGAAACTTCGAGGGCACCACCATCCTGCGTCGGCCCCCAGGTCAGCCCCTCGTGGGCAGCGAATCGGTGGAGTCGGGTCGGTCGCTGCTCTTCGAGGCACGGAGCCGGCGGGTCCGGCCGGGACTGGACGACAAGGTCCTGACCGAGTGGAACGCCATGTACGCGTCGGCCCTGGCCGAGGCGGCCGCCGGCACCCGCAACCCGTCGTGGCGGGATGCCGCCGTGGCCATCGGCGAGTTCCTGGTGACCCATCTGTGCGGTGAGGACGGTCGCTGGCGGCGCAGCTGGCAGGCGGACGGGGGTTCCCGACATCTGGCCTACGCCGCCGACTACGCCTGGTTGGTCGACTGCTTCACCCGCCTGGCCGAACTGACCGGCTCGGCCGCATGGACCGAACGGGCCGTCACGGTGGCCGACGCCCTGCTGGCGCTCTTCCACGACGACGACCGCGGAGGGTTCTTCACCACCGGCCATGACGCCGAGGCCCTGATCGTGCGGACCAAGGACATCTTCGACGGTGCCACGCCCTCGGCCAACGCCGTGGCTGCCCTGGCCCTGGCCCGCCTAGGGTCCCTCACCGGCCAGGACCGGTTCACCGACACGGCCCGCGAGGTCGTGTCGATCTTCGGGGACCTGCTCACCCGTCACCCCACCGCCTTCGCCCACACCGTGCTCACCGCCTCGTTCCTGATGGACGGGTTCACCGAAGTGGTCATCACCGGCGACCGGCCCGACCTGGTGGACGCCGTGAGGGACCGGTGGCTTCCCGGGGCCGTGCTGGCCTGGGGTGAGCCGACGGTGTCGCCCCTCTGGGAGGACCGCTCGGAGAATCGAGCCTTCGTGTGTCGGAACTACTCGTGCCAGCTCCCGGCCGACGACGTCGACACCCTGGTGGAGCAGTTGGCGGCCCTGGGGCCCGGCGGTGACGTCCGATGAGCGATCCCACCACCCCCGGCCCACGGTCGGGCACGGCCCGAGACATCGTCCGGAACATCCGACCCCGGGGCCGGATCGATGTGGCGGGTGGCACCGCGCTGACCTTCGTGGTGCTGGCCTGCCACACCGAGGACACCATCGGCGTGGACCTGGCCTCGGGAACACTGGTCCGGGTGCGGGTCACCTGGCCCGAAGACCACGGACCGGACCTCGCTCCCTTCGACGTGGTCGAGGCCCAACTGGCCGAGGAACCCGAGCGGGACGACCTGGCACAACCCGAGGCCGTCACCGCCACCGGACTTCCCCGTCACCTGGGGACACTCCATGGGCGACCGGTGCGCAAGCTCCTCCATCAGCTGGTGGCGCCGGTGGAGGAGCACCTCCTCGGATTCCCCGGCGCGTCCGCCCCCTACTGGGAGTTCCGGGGGTTCCGCCCGTCGCTGGCCCTGGTCGTCCCGACCAAGGGGCCTGTCCTGTTCCGCAGGATCGAGGACCGCTCCACTTGGATCCGCTTCGGATGGGGACGCAGTGACAACTGGCTGCCCGTGGAGGACGTCGGCGCCGACCGGGCCCTCGCCGTGACCCGGAGGGATCGCCTCACGGGCAAGGATCTTGCCGCCGCGCTCGGGTTCAAGCCGCACTACATCCTGGTATCGGTGTCCACGCCCCGCGACGGCCACTGCTACAAGACCGTGCGGGCCCTGCTCCCTCGGAGCTAGTGCCGCTCCCACGACGTCGCCTAAGGTCGACGCCTGTGCGTCGCCCCTCGACCGTCCCCGACTGTCGCCTCGGTGGCCGGCCATGACCCCGAGCCCTCTGCTCCCCGACTACCGGGGCGCCTGCATCGCCAACGTGGTCCCCTCAATCATCACCGGCAACGACCCTCCCGAGGCCGGGACCGATTGGATGCCGGCCGTCGCCCGCCACGCCGACCAGGTCGTGCTGCTGGTACTGGACGGCCTGGGCTGGGAACAGCTACGGGCCCGGTCGGCGTTGGCACCCACCCTCTCGGGGGCCGACGGCATGACCCGGCCCATCACCTCGGTGGCCCCGACCACCACGGCCTGCGCCCTCACCTCCATTACCACCGGGCGACCGCCGAGCGAGCACGGCCTGTTGGGGTACCGCCTGGCCCTCGACGACCAGATTCTCAACGTGCTGCGCTGGACCCTCGGGAGCGGCCTGGCCCGCGACGTGCGCCGGGACGTGCCGGCCCGCCGGTTACAGCCCTACCCCTCGTTCGCCGGTGCCACGCGCACGGTACCGGTGGTGTCCAAGAGCGAGTTCGGGGGCACCGGATTCACCGCCGCCCATCTCGGGAACTCCCCGCTCCACGGCTACGGCGTGCTCTCGTCGCTGCCTGTCGAGGTGGGACGGCTCCTACGGGACGGCGAGCCCCTCGTCTACGCCTACTACGACGGTCTCGACAAGGTGGCCCACGGGAACGGGCTCGGCGAGCTCTACGACGCCGAACTGGTGGCGGTGGACCGTCTGGTGGGTGACCTGGTGGACCAGCTGCCCCCCGGTGCCGCCCTCCTGGTGACGGCGGACCACGGGGAAGTGGACGTGGGGCCGAACGTGGAGCTGCTCGGGCGCGAGGTCATGGCCTCGGTGCAGTTCCTCTCCGGCGAGGGCCGCTTCCGCTGGGTGCACGCCCGGCCCGGGGCGGCCACCGACCTCGAACAGTCCCTGGCCGAGCGGTACGGAGCGTCGACATGGGTGATGGCCCGCGACCAGGTCATCGACGACGGCGTCTTCGGAGGACCGTTGCGCCACGAGCTCATCGACCGCCTCGGGGATGTGGCCCTGCTCCCCCACGAGCCGATCGCCTTCGTGGATCCGGCCGACACCGGGGAGAGCCGACTGCAGTCGAGGCACGGCTCCCTGACCGCCGACGAGATGCTCGTCCCCTTGGTCGCGCTGACCAGGGATGGCAACATCTGACCATGGATTCCGAGACCCCCGAGACCGCCCCGCCGCCGACGCCAGG
The DNA here is from genome assembly GCA_963738545.1 of uncultured Acidimicrobiaceae bacterium. Lineage (GTDB taxonomy): Bacteria > Actinomycetota > Acidimicrobiia > Acidimicrobiales > RAAP-2 > Bog-756. The sequence continues at coordinate 449,343 of CAVTXA010000009.1, read as the reverse complement.
CTCCACCCCGCTGCGACCCGAGATCGTCGACCCACCGGGGACCGACGGTGCGGTGCCGGCTGCGCCCTCGGGTCCCGACGGCGCCCTCGAGGCGGTGGACGGCGACGAGAACCCCGGGGACCGGACCGAGTCCATCGAGCAGCCGGCCAAACTGCTCCGCATCGGCTCGATGGTCAAGCAGCTGCTGGAGGAGGTCCGACTGGCCCCGCTGGACGAGGCCAGTCGGGGGCGCCTCCGGGAGATCTACGAGCAGTCGATCCGCGAGCTGTCCGAAGGCCTCTCCCCCGACCTGGTGGCCGAGCTGGACCGGGTATCCATCCCCTTCGACTCGCCGACGCCGTCCGACGCCGAGCTCCGGATCGCTCACGCGCAGCTGGTCGGGTGGCTGGAAGGCCTCTTCCACGGCATCCAGGCCACCCTGGTGGCCCAGCAGGTGGCGGCACGGGCGCAGTTGGACGAGATGCGCCAGCGCTCCCTCCCCCAGGGACCGCCCGATGTGGGTCGCCCGGGCACCTATCTCTGAACCCACCCGTGCCGACCAGCACCGATGACGGTCAGTGTCGGGACTCACCCGGCGCGCGCTATCGTCGGAATGACACGGCTGTAACTCGTCCACACCCTGTGGAGAACCCGGGCGAGACCCCGCAGCCCGCCACACATGCAGCCCGACACCGAGGAAGGCATCCGCCCGTTGGCGACACGGTCGTTCACCCATCTGCACACCCACACCGAGTTCTCGATGCTCGACGGTGCCGCCCGGGTCAAGGACCTGGTGCAGGCGGCGGTGGACGACGGGCAGCCGGCCCTCGGGATCACCGACCACGGCAACATGTACGGCGTCCTCGACTTCTACGCCGCCTGCCGGGCCGCCGGCATCAACCCGGTCATCGGCACCGAGGCCTACATGGCCGCCGAGTCCCGCCACGAGCGACCGGTCCGCAAGGGCAAGGTCGACGACACCGGTGGTGACGTGGCCGGTGGAGAGAAGCTCTACTACCACCTGACGCTGCTGGCCGAGTCCACTGAGGGGTACCGGAACCTCCTGAAGCTCTCCTCGGCCGCCTACCTCGAGGGCTACTACTACAAGCCCCGACTGGACTGGGAACTCCTGGAGCGCCACAGCACCGGACTCATCGCCACGACCGGCTGCCTGGGCGGCGTCGTGCTCCAGGCCCTGTTGGCTGACGACCGGATCAAAGCCGAGACCCTGGCCGGGAGGCTCCAGGACATCTTCGGCAAGGGCAATCTCTTCGTCGAGTTGCAAGATCACGGGCTGCCCGAACAGCAGAAGACCAATCCGGCGCTCGTGGAGATCGCCCGGCACATCGGTGCCCCGCTGCTGGCCACCAACGACAGCCATTACACCCACCGCGAGGACCATGTGGCCCACGACGCCCTCCTCTGTGTCCAGACCGGTGCCCTCATCGAGGATCCCAAGCGGTTCAAGTTCGAGGGCGAGGAGCACTACCTCAAGTCGGCGGCCGAGATGCGCCACCTCTTCAGCGAGTTGCCCGAGGCCTGCGACAACACCCTGCTGATCGCCGAGCGGGCCAACGTCGAGATCGACTTCGGTCGGCCCAGCCTGCCCAAGTTCCCCGTCCCCGACGAGTTCGTGGGGGTGACCTACGAGGAACGGGCCGCCGGCTACCTCCGCCAGCTCAGCATCGACGGGGCCAAGGAGCGCTACGGGCACCCGGTCCCGGCCGAGGTCATGCAGCGCCTCGACTACGAGCTCGGGGTCATCGGGGACATGGGGTTCTCGGCCTACTTCCTCGTGGTGTGGGACCTCATCCGCTTCGCCCGCTCCAAGGGCATCCGGGTGGGACCCGGCCGGGGCTCGGCCGCCGGGTGTCTGGTGGCCTACTGCCTGCAGATCGTCGACCTCGACCCCATCAAGTACGACCTGCTCTTCGAGCGGTTCCTCAATCCCGGCCGCATCCAGATGCCCGACATCGACATGGACTTCGACGAGCGATACCGGGGCGACATGATCAAGTACGCCGCCGACCGCTACGGGTCGGACCACGTGGCCCAGATCGTCACCTTCTCCACCATCAAGGCCCGGGCCGCCGTGCGCGACGCCGCCCGGGTGCTGGGCTACCCCTACATCGTGGGCGACAAGATCGCCAAGGCCATGCCCCCCCTCCTGATGGGACGGGACACGCCGTTGGCCGCCTGCCTCGACCGCACCGAGGGGCACGAGGACGGGTTCGCCGCCGCCGGCGAGCTGCGGGTCATGTACGAGACCGACGCCGAGGCCAAGAAGGTCATCGACGTGGCCAAGGGCTTGGAGGGCCTCCGCCGCCAGGACGGTATCCATGCCGCCGCCGTGGTCATCACCGACGAGCCCCTGACCGAGTACGTCCCGGTCCAGCGCAAGCCGGACGGCAACAACCCCGACGACGCACCGGTCGTCACCCAATACGAGATGCACGGGGTCGAGGACCTCGGGCTGTTGAAGATGGACTTCCTCGGGCTGCGCAACCTCTCGGTCATCGAACGGGCCCTCGACCTCATCGAGGTCTCCACGGGCGCTCGGCCCGACATCGACACCATCCCCCTCGACGACCCCGACACCTTCGCCATGCTGTGCCGCGGCGACTCGATGGGCGTCTTCCAACTCGAGGGTGGTCCCATGCGGTCGCTCATGCGGTCGCTGGCCCCCACCAGCTTCGACGACGTGGCCGCCCTGGTGGCCCTGTACCGGCCCGGCCCGATGGCGGCCAACATGCACCGCGACTACGCCGACCGGAAGAACGGTCGGCAGGTGGTGAGCTACCTCCACCCCGACCTCGAGGACGTCCTCGGAGACACCTACGGCCTGATGATCTACCAGGAGTCGGTCATGCGGGTGGCCCAGAAGATCGCCGGCTACGACCTGTCCGAGGCCGACAACCTGCGCAAGGCGTGCGGCAAGAAGATCCGGGCCCTCATCCAAGCCGAGCGGGAGAAGTTCGTGGCCGGCTGCGTGGCCACCGGCTACGAGGAGTCACTGGGCACCGACCTGTTCGACATCATCGAGCCCTTCGCCGACTACGCCTTCAACAAGTCCCACGCCTACGGCTACGGGTTCATCGCCTACCAGACGGCCTGGCTGAAGGCCCACTACCCGGTGGAGTACTTCGCCAGCCTGCTCACCTCGGTCAAGGACAACAAGGACAAGACGGCCGTCTATCTGGCCGAGTGCCGGACGATGGGGATCGAGGTGCTGGTCCCCGACGTGAACCGGTCGCTGGCCGAGTTCGCCGCCGACTTCTCCGACGGGGAGGGGACCGTCGGGGCCCAGGGCGACCGGCCCGGGGCCATCACCTTCGGCCTGGCCGCCGTGCGCAACGTGGGCGAGGGCCTCGTCGGGCTGATCGTGGCCGAGCGGGAGGCGGCCGGACCCTTCGCCGACTTCTACGACTTCTGTCAACGGGTCGACCCCCAGGTCCTCAACAAGCGGACCCTCGACTCGCTCATCAAGGCGGGCGGCTTCGACTCCCTCGGCCATCCCCGCCAGGGTCTGTGCCTGGTCTACGAGGAGATCGTGGACCGGACCCTCGAGCGTCGGCGGGAGCACGACGCCGGAGTGGTGTCCCTGTTCGCCTCCCTGGAGACCGAGACCGAGGGACAGACCACCGGGTTCGGCGACACGCGGATCCCCATCGCCGACACCGAGTTCGACAAGAGCCAGCGCCTGGCCTTCGAAAAAGAGATGCTCGGTCTCTACATCAGCGACCACCCGCTTATGGGTCTCGAGGGCTCCCTCGGGCGCCTGACCGACTGCACGCTGGCCGAGCTCCGAGACATCGATCCCGACCCGTCGGGCGGGGCGGGCGGTGGCTTCGGCGGGGAGGGCCAGGTCCGACTGGTCGGTGGGGTGGTCACCGAGCTCAAGCGCCGCTACACGAAAAAGGGCGATCTCATGGCCACCTTCGTCCTGGAGGACCTCAACGCCTCCATCGAGGTGTTCGTCTTCCCCAAATCGATGGCCGACTACGGGGCCCTGCTCGACGACGATGCCGTGGTCGTCCTGAAGGGCCGGGTGGACCTGCGCGACGACCGGCTCAAACTGGTGTGCATGGAGGTGCAGCGGCCCGTGCTGGCCGTGGACGGGAACGCCGACCTGCAGATCTCCCTTCCCCTCAACCGTCTGACCGACAACCTGGTCGACCGGTTGAAGCGCCTACTGCGTGAGCACCCAGGGGACTCCCCGGTCTTCCTCCACGTCGGCGAGAAGGTGCTGCGCCTGCCCTCCGAGTTCAACGTGGACAGCCGCCGCGGCCTCGTCGGTGAGCTCCGGGTCCTGCTCGGGCCCGACGCCATCCAGAGCTCCTGAGCCTCGGTCGACCGGCGTCCGCTCCAGCGGCGCTGCCGGAGCGGGCCCAACCAGGTCTGACCGGTCGAGATGCTGGGTGGAGACGGCCCGTAGCTGGCGGCTCGTCAGAAAGTTCACCGGGCTGTCAGGACCCGCCGCATGCGCTCTGACGTGGCCCTTCACCCGTCAGACGCGGGGGTCCGCGAGGGGGTTGGGGACCCCGGATACGACAGACGGCTCCAAATCCCGTAAAATCGTCGTTACGGCTCCTGGCGTGGAGGCCCACAAACCCGTCCGGCCCGTGGGGTGGGGCGGCACAGGGGGAATCCACGGCAGACCGGGGCCGGCGGTAGACACCGCAGGGAGACCGAGGAGTACGGAACGGCATATGTCCATCCAGGTGGAGACCAAGGACTGCACATCGATCAGTGACGCCGAGCTGGCCGAAATGGCCGACCTGTGCGCTGAGCGGGAACCTCGATTCGATATCGGATTCCTGTCAAAACAGCGGGAGGAGTGGGTACTGGTGACCCGGGCCCGCGACGGTGCCAAGCTCCGCGGCTACTCCTTCTCCACGCTCGAGCGGATCGGCGGCACCCCCTCCCTGCTCATCGGGCTGGCCACCGTGGACCGGACCTCCCGGGCCGACACCGTGCTCCGGGCCATGATGGGTGACAAGTACCGCCGGGCCCTGCTGGCCTTCCCGGACGAGGACGTCCTGGTCGGCACCCGCCTGCTGGCCGCCGAGGGCTTCCGGGCCTTCAGCGGGCTCACCGACGTGGTGCCCGGGCCCGGACACAAGGCCACCGGCGAGGAGCGGGCGTGGGGTCGCCGACTGGCCAAGCGGTTCGGGGCCGACGGCCGGATCGACGACCGCACCTTCGTGGTGGCCGGTGACGGATGCGAGTCGGGTGGCTTCGACTTCGTCAGCCCCAAGGCCGGCGCCGACGAGGACATGTGCGCCTTCTTCGCCGAGGTGGACGCCCCCGCCGGCGGTCGGTTGGTGGCCTTCGGATGGGCCATGGCCGAGGATCTGGCCGGCGGCAAGCTCGGGGGCCGCTGACGCCTGGGCGCGGCCTCCCGGCCGGCCCTCCAGCGGTCAGGGTCCACGCGACCATCGCTCGTCCGGGCCGGCCAGGCAATAGCATGGCCCTGTGAAGGTTTCCACCCGAGGTGATTACGCCAGCCGTGCCCTCCTGTCCCTGGCCCTCCACACCGACGGGGAGGGTCCCACCGCGGTGCGGGACATCGCCGAGCGCACGGGCCTGCCCCAGCCCTACCTGGAGCAGATCCTCCTGGCCCTGAAAGGGGCGGGCCTGGTCCGGTCCAAACGCGGTGTGGGCGGCGGCTACGTCCTCGCCCGTCCGCCCGAGGAGATCACCCTCTCCCAGATTGTCTCCGCCGTCGACGGTCCCATCGTGGCCGGCGACTTCGGCCTCCCCCACGAGAACGGTGCCTGTGACCACGAGGGCCAGTGCGTGCTCCTCACCGTGTGGGCCGATGTGGGCGAACACATGCGCACCCACCTCGACTCGTTCAATCTGGCCGACATGGTGGCCCGGGCCCAGGGCCGGGTCCCCACCCTGCGCCAGAGTGCCGTCTGAGCCTCCCCGGACCTCCGCCGTCATCGTCGTCAGCGTCGTGGCGTGAACGCCGCCCGCATCATCGCCCTCCTGGCCGGGGTGGTCATCCTCCTCGGCACGCTGATCAGTGTCATTCGGGTCCTCATCGTGCCCCGGGCCGGCTCCGCCCTGGTCACCTACCCCATGAGGGTCTCCCGGTCGGCCTTCCGCCGGGTGGCCCGCCTCTCCCCCCACTACACGGGGTCCGACCGGATCCTGGCCATGAGCGAACCGGTGGCCCTGCTGGTGCTCCTGGCCACATGGCTGTTCCTCACCCTCGTGGGCTTCACCTTCGTCGACTACGGCGTGGACGGATCGGGGATGGCGGCGGCCTTCTCGCAGGCCGGGTCCTCGGTCTTCACCCTCGGGTTCGCCCTGAGCCACGGGAGTGGTTCCCGGGCCGTCGACTTCCTCGCCGCCGGTGCCGGCCTGGTCCTGGTGGCCCTCCAGATCGCCTACCTGCCCACGCTCTATGGCGCCTACAACCGTCGCGAGACCCTGGTGACACTCCTCGGAAGCCGGGCCGGTGCGCCGGCCTGGGGTCCCGAGCTCCTGATCCGGCACCAACTGGTCGGCGCCGTCGACAACCTGGCCAGCCTGTTCGCCGAGTGGGAGCGGTGGGCCGCCGACGTGGCCGAGAGCCACACCAGCTACGCGTCGCTGCTCTTCCTGCGCTCACCCCGGTCCCAGGACTCCTGGGTGGTCAGCCTCATCGCCGTCCTGGACGCCGCCGCCCTGACCGTGGCCGTCAACCCTGAGCAGGCCCCCATCGAGGCCAAGATGCTCATCCGGATGGGCTTCACCTGTCTGCGCCACATCGCCGAGGTGGCCCGCCTGCCCTTCGACCCGGACCCCGGGGCCGACGACCCCATCCACCTGCCGCAGGAGGAGTTCGACGCGGCCTACCGGCGCCTGGAGGACATCGACTACCCGATGTCCCGGTCCGCCGCCGAGGCCTGGCCCCAGTTCCGGGGCTGGCGGGTCAACTACGAATCGGTGGCCTACGCCCTGGCCGACGCCGTGAACGCTCCCCCGGCCCGGTGGACCGGACCCCGCACCCTGTTCCCCGCCGACTCCCTCGAGCCGGTCCGCCCGGTCGATCGCCACCCCGCCACCGAGCGCTCCGGGGGCCCGGCTGACACCGGCCGGCCCGGCGGCGCGGGCGACGCACCCGGAAGTGAGCATCGGCGTTGAACAGGGGGACCTGAGTGGACGAGGCTGGCCAGACGGGGCTGAGCCTCGGTCAGCGCCCGCTCCCCCCGTGCCAGTTCCAGGAGAGCAGCACGGGGTGCTCACGATCCCAACCGAGTTCGCTGACGGCGGCGGGGTCGAGTACCAGGCTCCGTCCCACCGCGGGGTCCAGGCCGATCCATCGGGCGGCCAGGACCCGGAGGACGTGGCTGTGGGCCACACAGGCGACGTCACCGGGCGTGGACCGGATCCTGGCGATGACCCGGTCCACCCGCACGGCCACGTCCGGGGCCGACTCGCCCTCGGGGACCCCGTCGGCGAACAGCTCCCATCCGGGGCGGTCCACCCGGATCTGGGTGGTGGTCACCCCCTCGTAGGCCCCGTAGTCCCACTCGGCCAGGTCCTCGTCGACCACCGCGCCGGGGCCGAATCCGGCCAGTTCGGCGGTCTCCCGGGCCCGGCGCAGGGGGCTGGTCAGCACGGCAGCGAAGGGGCGTCCCTCCAGCACGGGCCGGAGGGCCCTGGCCTGGGCGACCCCCTCGGGGAGGAGGGGGATGTCCGTGCGGCCGGTATGGCGACCGTCGAGGCTCCATGCGGTCTCGCCGTGGCGGATCAGGACACAGCGGGGGGCGGGGGTGGTCATCCGGACAGCGGACCACTCCGAACACCTTCTACGCAAGCTGTGCGTACTTCCCGAGCAGGTGGGAAGGGTTGTGGGTGGTCGAATCACACCGATGGAATGTCTCGGAGGGAATTGGCGTTAAAGGTTCTGTCGACCCTATGACGATGAATGAGGAGAGGGATGACGACTCGCACGGTGAGCAGGGAGAAGGAACGAGGGGCTCGAACGGAGTCCTCCCGCACGACGGGAGCGGCTACGACAGCTCGGGAGACGGCCGCGACTGCGCGTCCGGCCCGCATGGTCGCGCCGGGCGGTAGGAGCCGGGGTTCGGACGCCGACAGCCTCGGCCTGTTCCTCCGGGACCTCGATCACCACCCCCTGCCCGACCACGAGGCCCAGACCGAACTGGCCAAGCGCGTCGCCGCCGGGGACGAGGCCGCCCGCCGCGAGATGGTGGCGGCCAACCTCCGACTCGTCGTCCACTGGGCCCGCCGCTACCAGGACCGGGGCGTCGACCTCCCCGACCTGATCCAAGAGGGCACCTTCGGCCTCATGCGGGCCGTGGACAAGTTCGACTGGGAGCGTGGCTTCCGGTTCTCCACCTACGCCACGTGGTGGATCCGTCAGGCCCTCCAGCGTGCTGTCCAGCAGCACGGCCGGACCATCCGGCTGCCCATGGAGGTGGCCGAGCGGAACCAGCAGGTGGATGCCGCCCTGTGGGAGTTGACCCACCAGTTCCAGCGCCCACCCACCGACGACGAGATGGACAACGCCACCAACACCACGGCCGAGGTCCGCTCCGACCTGTCCCAGGTGGCCCGGGTGGTGGCCAGCCTCGACCAGCCGGCCACCTCGGACTCGACGGCGACGCTCGGGGACCTGGTGTCCACCGACCTCAGCGACTTCGAGGACGACGTGGCCTCCTCCATGACCCTCGACCTCGTCCGTCAGGCCGTAGACCGGCTCACCGATCTGCAGCGCCAGGTCATCCGTCACCGCTTCGGCTTCGACGGCAGCGACCCGGCGTCGCTGCAGACGACGGCCGAGCGGTTGGGCATCGGCGTGCGCAAGGTCCGCCAGGCCGAGGCTGAGGCGCTCGAGCTCCTCGGGGACAGTGAGATGCTCGAAGCGGCGCACGAGGCCGCCTGAGTCCCTCTGGGGCCTCCGGGGTCCCGATCTGCCCTAGGCCTCCGCACCCCGCCGCCCCGTTGAGGGGACGGCGGGGCGTCACTCCCCCAAGAGCCCCAGTTGGCGCTGGAGGTCGTCGGGGAGTGGCGACGTCCACGACACCGTCTCCCCCGTGCCCGGGTGGACCAACGAGAGGCTCGATGCGTGGAGGAAGGGGCGGGTGATGACCGCCCCGGGGAGGGAGCGGCCCTGCGAGTAGACGTCGTCGCCCACCACCGGATGGCCGATGGCCGTCAGATGGACACGGATCTGATGGGTGCGGCCCGTCTCGAGCGTGGCGGTCAGCAGGGTCGAGGGAGCCGGCTCGGTGAAGCGCCGGTCCACGTGGTAGCGGGTGCGGGCCTCTTTTCCCTTGCGGGAGACGGCCATGCGGGTCGGTGAGCTGACCGACCGGCCGATGGGCGCGTCGACCACACCTGAGGCCCCCTCCACCGTGCCGAGGACGAGGGCCCGGTAGGTGCGGGACACGTCACGTCGGCTCAACTGCTCGACCAACGAGTGGTAGGCCCGGGGCGTGCGTGCCACCACCATCAGGCCCGAGGTGCCCCGGTCGAGACGGTGCACGATGCCCGGGCGCTCGGGGTCCGAGCCGACGGCACCGGGTAGGGAGCCGATGTCGGGGAACCGGGCCAACAGGCCGTGCACCAGTGTGCCGCTCCGATGACCCGGACCGGGGTGGACGACCAGGCCGGCGGGCTTGTCCACCACGACGATCTCCGGGTCGGCGAAGACCACCTCGAAGGACACGCCGTCGTCACCCACCGGAACGACGGGGGGCCGTTCCTCGTCGCGGTCGATCTCGAGCTCCTGGCCCGGTCGGAGGGCCGTGCTCCGGCTCCGGACCGTGACCCCGTCGATCGTGATGCGGCCCTGGTCGACCAGGGTGTTGACCGTCGAACGCGACAGGTCGGCCACCAGCGAGACCGCCTTGTCGACCCGCACGCCGTCGAGTGAGGCCGGCACCGTGACCGTGAGGATGGTCACGGGAGCCGGGGCCCTCGCACCAGGGAGACGAGGAGGAGGACACAGCCCACCACGATCGAGGCGTCGGCCAGGTTGAAGGTGGGCCAGAAGTGGAGGGCCACGAAGTCCACCACCGCCCCGTGGTCGTTCCGGAAGAAGCGGTCGCACAGATTGCCCAGCGCTCCACCGAGGATCAGGCCGAAGACGGCGGCACGCCCGGCCGAGGGGGCCCTCCACGCCATCACCGCCAGCACGGCCACCAACACCACGGCCACCGGCACCAGCACGAAGGCCTTCCCCTGGAACAGGCTGAAGGACGCCCCCGTGTTGCGGGCCAGCTCGAGGTCGAGCGTGCCGATCACGTGGATGGAACCATGGGCGAGGCGGGTGACGGCCCACCACTTGGTCACCTGATCCGCCACCACCACCGCCATCATCACACCCACCGCCACCCCCAGGCGCCGGGCGCCCGTGGGCAACCCGAGGCGGTCCTCGGTCACGGCGGGATCACCGCTCAGCGGCGCGACAACCCACCGCTCTTGCAGGCCACGCACAGCCGGGCGAAGGGCAGGGCCCGCAGACGCGCCTTGGGGATGGGCTGGTAGCACCGCTCGCATCCTCCGTAGGTCTTCCGATCGATCTTGCGCAGGGCGTCGTCGATCTCCTCGACCGCCGCCGAGGCCTGGGCGGACAGGGCCAGGTTGCGCTCCCGGTCCACGGTCACCGTACCGCCCTCGCCCGACTCCTCGTCGAACTGGACGTCGCCGGGCTCGCGCTCGAGCGCCAGGGAGTCGGCCTCGGCCCGGAGGTCGACGGCCTGTCCCTTGTAGATCGAGCGCTCCTCCATGAGCAGCTGGCGCTGCTCCTCGAGGAACTTGGGCTCTTTGGCGTACGGCCCCACCGTGGGTCGCTTGGGGACCACCGGAGCCTTCTTGGCCGCCGGGGCCTTCTTGGTCTCGGCCGCCGGTGCCGGAGACGGGGCGGCCTTCTTGGTGGCGGTGACAGCCTTGGTGGCCGGGGCCGTCTTGGTGGCCGGCGCCGTCTTGGTGGCGGCCGCCTTCTTCGCCGGAGCCTTCTTGGCCGGGGACGCCGCCTTCTTGGCCGCCGGCGCGGTGGCCTTGGACGTGCTCTTCTTGGCCGGTGTCGCCTTCTTCGCTGTCGAGGCCTTCTTCGGCGCGGGCGCTGTCGCCTTCTTCGCTGCCGTCACAATGGTCTCCTTCGATAGTGGCGCCGCCTCCGGGCCACGCTCCTCAGCACGCAGTGGTCCAGGAGTATTCCCGACATCTGACGGGCGGGTGACGATACCGTGCTCGGCTCACGGCGGCAATCCCGAGAGCAAACCGGCTCCAGGACCATAGCGGGGCCACCGTGTCCTTCGAACATCCGCGCCCCCGCCGAACCCCACCCGGACCTGGGCCCCGGTCCCCGGTACGACAGGAGCCGATCGTCGGGATGCGGGACGTGGCGCGCCGACCGGGCGGTCAGCGGTGGATCGGAGGTCTAGTGGGCCAGGGGGGCCTTGGCCGCCACCGGTCCGGTGGTGGCGCCGGCCGGACGCATCTGGGTGACCTCGCCGGAGGGACCGGTGCCGCTGCCCGGCGCCGGTGTCGCCTGAGGTGCGGCCACAGGCCGGTTACCCCCCTGCACGGCAGGGCCAGGGGCCGGGGCCGGCGATGCGGCCGGGGCCGGCGCGGGCACCGGGCCGGTCGGGTGGGAGACCTGGTCCTGCACCAGTCGTCCGGACTCGGGTGAGGACCCCGGCTGCACGTTCTCGTCCACCCAGCGCAGGATCTCGCTCAGCGCCGTGCGCAGCCGGCTTCGCTCACCTTCGAGATGGCGGTTCATGGTCTCGACCTCGCGGGACAGCCGGCCCCGTGAGTCCTCCAGTCGGGCGATCTCCTCCCGAAGCCGCTGCTCGGACTCGGCCGCGGCCCGGCTGGCCTGGGTCTGGGCCTGCTCGGTGATCTGGCGGGCCTTGGCGTCGGCCTCGGCGATGACCCGGGCCGCCTGGGCCTCGGAGTCGGCTTTCGTCTCGTCCACGAACTTCTGGGCCAGGAGGAGGGTGCGCTGGAGCGTGTCGTCGGGAACCGAGGCGTCGGCCCGGGCCACCGGGGCCGGCTGCTGCTCCAGCTGGGTCTCGAGTTGCGAGATGCGCTCGGCCGCCTGGCGCAGGCGCTCACCGCTCTGGCGGAGCTGCTCTTGGAGACCCTCCGCTTCCACCGCGGCCTTCTCGAGGTATTCATCGACGTCGTCCCGGTGGTACCCCTTCAGGGTCTCACGGAACTCGACGGTACGGAGCGAATCGAGGGCAGATTGCGAAGCGTCCATGGAACCATGCTAGCGGCGCGCACTGCCCGTTCCAGGGATTCATCGAGAAATTTTCGAACTAGCCGTGCTGGAACACCGGGATGAGAATGACCTGGATGACCAGAAACAGGATGAGGACCGAGAGGTCGAGTCCGACCCCCCCGATCCGGGCCGGAGGGATGATCTTGCGGATCGGATTGAGCACCGGATCACAGATGGACGAGAGCACCCGGTTGAGCTTGTACGCCGGCGAGTCGTAGGACACCCGGGCGTAGGCCAGGTACCAGCTCAGGATGGAATAGACGATCAGGACGATGATGAACAGCTCGAGGAGGAGGACGATGAGTCGTGCGATCATTCCGGCTCACTCCCTTTCCCGTGTGGGCCCGACGTTGGGCGCCACACACCATCCTGGCTCAGGGATTCACCAGACCGCGGTCGGCCAGGCGCTGGCGCTCCTCGTCGGAGACCTTCACGTTGGACGGGGTGAGCAAGAAAACCTCGTCGGCCACCCGCTCCATGCCTCCCGACAGTGCGTAGGTCACCCCACTGCAGAAGTCGATCATCCGGCGCTGGAGATCCCGGTCGGCACTCTGCATGTTGACGATGACCGGCTGGTTGTTCATCAGTCGGTTGGCGATCTCCTGGGCGTCGGCGAACCGACCCGGCGCCACGATGTGCACCCTGGCGCCGGCCGACTCGGGGGTGATGGGGCGCACCGACGACGAGCCCACCGCGGCGCGGGCACTCATGGTGGGGGCCGACGCCGCCACGGCCGTGGCCGCCGTCTCGTCGCGGGTGAGGGTCCGGATACGCGGCTTGGGCGAGGCGACCGGAGGATCATCGACCTCGTCGAGGGCCCCGCTGGGACGTTGCGTCACCCGCCCGACCGGCGAGGGCGACGGCAACGGCGACCTCTGGTCGTAGTCGTCGTAGTCGTCGTAGTCGTCGTCGACAAGACCCAGGTACGCCATGGTCTTTTTCATGAACGAAGCAGCCATCGTTTCCTCCTCGGCACAGCGTAGTGCGTGGCTTCAGTGACCGGTGGATGGCCACGGTGCCGGGCCGGCCCGGAGCCACGCCCGGTGCCGGGCTCGGCGACGCCGCTCCAGCCCGCCCCGGGACGTCGGGATGGACCCGACTCATGGGCGGGCCGGCGGTCGGTCCCCGAACAGGCCCCGACCCACCCGCACCATCGTCGAACCCTCGGCCAGCGCCACCTCGAGATCGTCGGACATCCCCATCGAGCGAACGGGCAGCGCCAGGGTGTCGGCCATCGACGAGACCAGGGCGAAGGCCGGGCGGGAGGCCCCGGGCGGCCCCGGGGGGCCCACGGCCATGAGCCCGGCCACCACCAGGTCCTCGTCCCGGAGAGCGGCCACCAGCTCAGGCACCTGTGCCGGCGGGCAGCCCCCACGCCCGGGCAGACCGGTCACATCCACCTGGACGAGGACGGACGAGCCCGGGTGCCGGCGGGCGATGGCCCGCCCCTCCTCGACCCGGGCCAGACCCTGCCACCACGAGACGACCGGGGCCAGCCGGGCCACCTTGTTGCGCTGGACCGACCCGAGGAAGTGCCAGACCGGAGGCACGGCACCCGGGTGGTCCCCAGCCAGCTGGCCGGCCTTGGCCACCAGCTCGTCGGCATAGTTCTCCCCCAACTCGGTCAGTCCCGCGGCCAGCGCCAGGTGGGCCGCCTCGGGGCCGAACCCCTTGGTCACGGCCACCAACCGGACCGACCCGGGGTCCAGGGACGAGGTGGCGATCCGGGCACGCACCTCCTCCAGACGACCCTCGAAGCCGTCGGCGTCCGGCTGGAGGAGGGATCCGGTCACGCCGAGCGCTCCCCCGGTGAGGACCAGACCACCAGGGCCTGGCGTCCGGTGTCACCCCGGACCCGGTGGGAGAAGTAGTCGCCCCCGCAGCCCGTACAGGTCGCGGCCAGGCGGAGGTCGGCCCCCACCGCGGTCAGGGCGGCGGCCACCGCGGCCGGGAGGTCCAGGGCCGCCCGTCCGGTGGCCGTTTCGGCCCGCACCGTATCCCCGAGGCGTGCCGCCACCCGATCCAGGTCGGGAGGCGAGAACTCATAGCACTCGGGGTGGATGCAGGGCCCGAGGACCCCGACCACCTCGGTGGCCCCGTGCGCCCGCATGACCCCGACGGCGTGCTCCACCACACCGCCCACGAGGCCCCGCCAGCCGGCGTGGACGGCCCCGAAGACGCCCTCGGGGCTCCCCAGGGCGATCGAGGCGCAGTCGGCGGTGAGGACGACCAGGCCGACGGAGGGGGCCAGCGACACCAGGGCGTCGCCCTCACCACCCAGGATCGCAGTGGGCCGCACCGACGGAGCGCCGCTGCCGGTGATACCCGGCCCATCATCGGCCGGGACGACCAGCACCGCGCTCCCGTGCACCTGTCGGATCCAGTGCACCCGCTCGACCTCGGGTCCGGTGGGGCCGGCCGTGGCCCTGGCCACCCATCCCTCGAGCGCCCCGGCATCCCCGCCTGGATTCGGGCGCAGGTCGCCGGCCGAGGCGTCACTCCAGGCGGCGCGGATGCCGCCGACGACGGGAAGCGGAGCGGAAGCCTCCGTCAGTGCATCCGTCAGCGAAGGAACGAGGGAACGTCGAAGTCGTCGTCGCCCAGGTCGAGGTCGTCGTCGGTCGGGGTGGCGAAGATGTCCTCGTGCGCCGTCTCGGCACCCAAGACTCGGCTCCGGGTCTCTTGGGGACCGGCCGACTCGGTGGGGCTGGCCCCGCCCCGCCCCTGGGCCTCCCACCGCTCGAAGCCGGCGGCGATGACCGTGACCCGGACCTCCTCGCCCATGTTCTCGTCGATGACGCTCCCGAAGATGATGTTGGCGTCCGGGTGGGCCACGCCGTGGATGATCTCGGCGGCCTCGTTGACCTCGAACAGTCCGAGATCGGGCCCGCCGGCGATGTTCAAGAGGATGCCCCGGGCCCCTTCGATGGAGGCCTCGAGGAGCGGGCTGGTGATGGCGGCCCGGGCGGCATTGACCGACCGGCCCTCACCGGTGGCCGAACCGATCCCCATGATGGCCGTGCCGGCGTTGCTCATGATCATCTTGACGTCGGCGAAGTCGGTGTTGATCAGGCCGGGCACGGTGATCAGGCTGGTGATCCCCTGGACGCCCTGCATGAGGACCTCGTCGGCCATCTTGAAGGCGTTGACCATCGAGGTCTTCTCGTTGGACACCGTGAGCAGCCGGTCGTTGGGGATGATGATGAGGGTGTCGACCTTCTCCTTCAGGTTCTGGATCCCGGCCTCGGCCTGGACCGAACGACGCCGACCCTCGAAGGTGAACGGACGGGTGACGACGCCGATGGTCAGGGCACCGAGCGACTTGGCGATCTCGGCCACCACCGGGGCCGCTCCGGTACCGGTGCCCCCGCCTTTGCCGGCGGTGATGAACACCATGTCGGCGCCCTTCAGTGCCTCTTCGATCTCCGAGCGGTGCTCCTCGGCGGCCAGCCGCCCGACCTCGGGGTCGCTTCCCGCCCCGAGACCGCGGGTGAGCTGTCGCCCGATGTCCAGTTTGAGGTCGGCATCGCTCATCAAGAGGGCCTGGGCGTCGGTATTGGTGGCGATGAACTCGACGCCCCGCAGACCGGCGTCGATCATCCGGTTGACGGCATTCACTCCGCCGCCACCCACCCCTACGACTTTGATGACGGCGAAATAGTTGTTCTGCGCCGGAACGGTCATGTAATCCCTTACCCTCGACCAAAGGTTGAAACCGTTCCAACCGGCGAGTTGCCGCCCACGATACGGTCAGCGGAGTACCTGGTCAAGCACTGTCCAAACGCGTCGGACCCCGGGACGACCCTACATCTCAGCCCTAGGTCACCTGCGGGTCTCCGTCAGCCGCTCACGGTTGGCGACTCCGGCACCGTCACATCGATGACCGAGGTGGCGTGCAGCGTGCCGTGGGCGATGATGGAGGCGATGTCCTGATACTTGGCCGTTCGGTCGGAGTCGGTGCCGAAGAGCACCGTGACACCCGAGTCGAGGGCCATCGAGATGGACCCGTCGGCGGCCACCGTCACCGACACCACCTGGGACGAGAACGCCCGGGGCAGGTTCCGGCTGACCTCGAGACCGGGACCGGCAGCGGCGGGGAGCGACTCCCCGACGGGGGCCGGGGGGATCCCGGCCGTGGCGGTGCGGACGATGTAGACCACCAGGCCGGGAACCCGGCTGGGCACGACCTGGAGCGTGCGTCCGTGCCCGTCCAACAGGGACCAGGACGAGCCCGGCCCGGCCATCTCGACCGCCGGCACCCGCTCGGTGACGGCGATCTGCACGCCGTCGGGCCAGTGACGGCGGACCCGGGCGGTGGCGATGAAGGGCAGGGACTCCACCTTCTTGGCCACGGCCCCAGGATTCACGCTGATCAGCGGCGGATGCTGCTCGAGTCCGGCAGCGGTCAGGATGGCGGCATCGGGGGTGTGGGGGTGGACGCCGGTCACACTGACGGCCTGGGCCCCGAACCAGGGGGTGTGGGCCAGGCCGACCGCCCCCAGCACCAGGACGACCACGACGGCGACGCCCGCGATCCAGCGGAGCCGTCGCCGCCCCTGGCTGCGTCGGATGGCCACCCGGCGTTGGCGGATGCGGGGATCGATGGTCGGCCGTCCAGTGTCGAACTCCGGCCCGGTGTCCTCGCCGTCACCCCCCACCGGCGGATCGTCGTCGGGGTGGGGGCCCACGGGCACCGCCCGCTCGTCGCCGGGCCGTCCGGGGGCCGCCGGCTCATCGACGGCAAGCTCCTGACCAGGCCGTTCGTCGGCGGGCAGATCCTCAACGGGCCATTCGTCATCGGAGAGCTCGTCATCGGAGAGCTGGTCATCGGAAAGCCCGTCAGGCGGCAGGTCGTCAGCCGAACGTCCGTCAGCGGACCGTTCGTGGACCGGGCGCTCGTCAACGGACCGTCCGTCCTCGAGCGAGAGGCCGCCCTCGGTGGGTTCATCGGGGCTCATAGCACGACCTCCTCGGACTCAGGGAAGCCCACCAACCGGAGTTCGGTGCGCAGCAGGACGCCGGTTCGCTCAGCCACCACCGTCCGCACGTGCTCGATGAGCGCCCGGACGTCATCGGCCGAGCCCCCGGGATCGGCCTGGATGAAGTTGGCATGCTTGGTCGAGACCTCGGCCGTCCCCACCCGGAGGCCCTTCAGCCCACAGGCGTCAATCAGGCGCCCGGCAGAATCGTCGGCCGGATTGGCGAAGACCGAGCCCGCATTGCTGCCCCCGGGCTGGTTGGCCCGCCGCCAGCGGACGATCTCGGCGATGGCGGCCGCCCCGTCGGACCCCTCACCGGCCTGCAGACGGAACGTCCCCTCCGTGACCACCTGGGCCGGGGTCAGGGCGGTGTGCCGGTAGCCGGCCCGAAGCGCCCCGACCGGCGACCGGCCCCCTGTACCCCGGGACAGATCGACCCACCGGTACTCCACCAGCGTGGCGACGGTATCCGAGCCGTGGCCACCGGCGTTCATCCGGATGGCACCCCCCACCGAGCCGGGCACGCCCACGGCCCACTCCAGGCCGGTGAGGCCGGCCGCCACCGAGCGCCGGGCCAGCACCGGCAGGCTCAGGGCCGCCCCGGCCCGGGCCTCGGTGCCGTCGAAGGCGACGGTGTCGAAGGCCGGGCCGAGCGTGACCACCAGGCCGTCGAAGCCCCGGTCGGCCACCAGCAGGTTCGATCCCCGACCGAGCACCAGCACCGGGACGTCGGTCCCGGCCACACACCTGGCCACCTCCACGAGCCGCTCCTCGTCCACTACCTCTTCGAACAGTGCCGCCGTCCCACCGACCCGGTAGGTGGTCAGCGCACCCAGGGGACGGTCGGGCACCGCCGCCGTCCCGAGCGCCCGGGCCAGGGCGTCCAGCGACCGACGCCGCGCCGCCTCGTGGCCGGTCGGGACCGCCTCGCCGGTCAGCACCGCGTCGCCACGCGACGCCGGCGCACCGCCGGGCACGGTGTCACCGCTGGGCATCGGACATCAGTTCGTCGGGGAGCGACGTGAGGTCGCCCGCCCCCAGGGTGCAGCACAGGTCGCCGGGCCGCAGCAGGCCCTGGACCACGGTGCGCAGCTCGGACCGGCCGGCCACGTAGTGGACCGGGGTGCCCGGCTCCTCCCGTTGGATGGCGTCGGCCACCAGGCGCCCGGTGACCCCGGGCACCGGACTCTCGCCCGCTCCGTAGACGTCCGTGATGACCACTTCGTCGGCGTCGCCGAACGACCGGCCGAACTCGGCCCAGAGCTCGGCGGTGCGGCTGTAGCGGTGGGGCTGGAACACGGCGACCACCCGCGGCCACGCGCCGTTGCGTGCCGCGGCCAGGGCGGCCCGGACCTCACTGGGCAGGTGGGCGTAGTCGTCCACGTAGGTGATCCCGTCCACGGTGCCCCGGAACTCGAACCGACGGGCCACGCCGGCGAATCGGGCCAGGGCCCGCCGCACCGAGTCGAAGGGGACGCCCACGGCCAGGGCGGCCACGGCGGCCACGGCGGCGTTCCGGGCGTTGTGGAGCCCGGGGACCGGGACGCCCAGGTGTCCCAGGACGTCCCCGGCGGGTCCGACCAGGTCGAAGGCCACGGCGCTGCGGGACAGTTCGACGTCCACCATCCGGTAGGTGCTGTCCGGCTCCGTGCCCACGAGGTCGGCTCCGCTGGCCCGGCCGATCGCCGTGGCCACCTCCCCGTCGCCGCCCACCACCCGGTGGTGCCGGGCACTGCCCACGAAGGCCTCGAACGCCGATCGGACGGCGTCGAAGGTGCCGTAGTGGTCCAGGTGGTCGGCCTCCACGTTGGTGACCACGGCGATGTCGGGCACCAGCGAGAGGAAGGTGCCGTCGCTCTCGTCGGCCTCCACCACCAGCCACTCCCCCTCGTCCCAGACGGCGTTGGTGCCGATCTCGTTGACGTCGCCCCCGATGAGGAACGAGGGCCGGATCCCGGCCTCCACCAGCAGCAGGGCCAGCATCGAGGCCGTGGTGGTCTTGCCGTGGGTGCCGGCCACGGCCACGCATCGCCGCAGGGAGGCGATGGCGGCGAGCGACTCCGCTCGCGACAGCACCGTGATGCCGCGGCTTCGGGCCTCGCTGACCTCGGTGTTTCCCTCGGGAATGGCTGAGGACACGGTGACCAGGTCGGCGGCGCCGACGTTGGCCGCAGCATGGCCCACGGTCACCTTGATCCCGGCCCGCTGGAGCCTCTCGGTGACCGCGGACGCCTTCAGGTCACTCCCGGTGACCGTGTGGCCCATGGCGTCGAGGACGGTGGCGATGGCGCTCATGCCGGCGCCACCGATCCCCACCACATGCACCGTGACCGGCCCTGCTCCCCTCGCGAGCAGCTCGGCCCCACGGTGGGAGCTCACTGGCCCTCCCCGGCCCCGTGGACGGCACCGGGAGCGGCACTGGCCTCCACCAGCCGGGCCCCGGCGGCGGCGGCGTCGGGACGGCCCAGGCCGGCTGCCGCCCGACCCATCGACACCAGCAGCGACGGTTCGGCCAGCAGTCCGTCGAGGGCCGTGGCCAGCGAACCGGCGTCACAGCGGTCATCGGGCAGGAGCACGGCGGCACCGGCCCGCTCCAGCACCCGGGCATTGGCCGTCTGGTGGTCGCCCGGAGCGCCGGGAAGCGGCACCAGCACCGAGGGCACACCGGCCACGGTCAGCTCGGCCACCGTCATGGCCCCGGCCCGGCACACCACCACGTCGGCGGAGCGGTAGACCTCGTCCATCCTGTCCTCGTAGGCCACCCTGACCAGGGCCAGACCCGTCGTGTCGGGCCGAACCGAGAGGGCCTCGTCCCACTCCCGCCGGCCGACGATGTGGTAGATCGACCGGTCCTCACGGTCCTGCCACTTCTCGGACAGGTCGAGGACCGCCCGGTTGATGCGGTGAGCACCGAGGGAACCCCCGAAGACGGCCACGGTGGGCCGCTCCTCGGGCAGGCCGAGCACGCGCCGGGCGGTGCGCCGATCGTCGGGGCCCCGCTGCACCCCGGCGATCTCCGGTCGCACCGGCGTCCCGGTCACCACCGCCCGGGGCAGGGAGCTCCCCTCCCAGCCCACGGCACTGGCCCGGGCAAATCTTCCGAGCAGCCGATTGGCCGCGCCGGGCACGGCATCCACGTTGACGAGCACCAGGGGCACCCTCGTCACCACGGCGGCCACGGAGGCGGCCAGGGAGGCGTAGCCACCCACCGACACGACCACCCGGGGCCGGGCCCGGGCCACGACGCCGAACCCTCGCACCACGGCCACGACCAGGCCGGCCGCCGCGCCGAGGTTGGCCATGATCGCCCGGGGCCGCAGGCTGCGGACGATGCCCCGGCCCGGGAGCAGCGTGAACGGGAACCCCCGTCCCTCCAGCGTGAGTCGGTCCTGGCCGCGTGCCGAGCCCACGAACTCGATGGTTCCACGCTCGTGCCCGTCGTCGACCAGCGCCTCGGCGATGGCCAGCGCCGGCTGCAGGTGTCCGGCCGTGCCCCCTCCCGCCACCAGGGCGTACCGTCGGCCGGTCACGTCGTCGATGGACGCCGCCGCCGACCGAGGGGAATGGGCACCGCCCGTTCGTGCGAGGCGATGTTGAGCAGGATGCCCACGGCGGCCATGGTGATGATCAGCGACGATCCACCGAAGGAGATGAACGGCAGGGGAATGCCGGTGACCGGGAGGACGCCGATCACGGCCCCGACGTTGATGAGCGCCTGACTGGTGATCCAGGTGGTGATGCCCACGGCCAGGAGGCTGCCGAACCGGTCCGGGGCCCGGGTGGCGGCCCGCAGGCCGAACCAGGCCAGCGCGAAGAAGAGACCGAGCAGAACGACCGCGCCCACCAGGCCCAGCTCCTCCCCTACCACCGAGAAGATGAAGTCGGTATGGGCGTTGGGCAGCAGGCCCCACTTCGACCGTCCGCCCCCGAGCCCCAGGCCGAACACGTGACCGGAGCCCAGGCCGATGAGCGATTGCCAGACCTGGTACCCCGAGCCGGACTTGTTGGCCCCCGGATTGAGGAACGAGAGGATCCGGTCCCGCCGGTAGGGGTCGGCCAGTCCGACCACGACCGCCAGACAGGCGAAGCCGAACAGGATCTTCAGGATGGGGGCCATGGGCACACCGCCCATGAACAGGATGCCGAAGGCGATACAGGCCAGGACGAGGGCCGTTCCCATGTCCGGCTGCTTCAGGATGAGGAGGCCGGAGATGCCGAGCACGGCCAGCACCGGGACGATCACCATCTTCGGCTCCGACGACCGGTCGGCGCGACGGGTGAGCAGATCCGCGGCGAAGACGGCCAGGGCCAGCTTCATCAGCTCGGACGGCTGCAGCTGGAACATGCCGAAGCCGATCCACCGGGACGAGCCCCCGGCGCTGACGCCGAAGTGGGGCACGAGGACCAGCACCAGCAGCCCCAGGGTCACTACGACCAGCGGTCCCCGGATGGTCCGCCACTTCCGGTAGTCCACCCGGGCCAGGATGAGCAGGGCTCCGGTCCCCACCCCCATCCACAGCAGCTGGCGGATGAAGATGGCCCACGGCGACCCGTAGAAGTTGAGGGAGATCACCGGTGACGCCGATCCCACCATGATCAGCCCGAAGGCGCACAGCACCACGGTGAGGAGG
This sequence comes from uncultured Acidimicrobiaceae bacterium, assembly GCA_963738545.1. Taxonomy (GTDB): domain Bacteria; phylum Actinomycetota; class Acidimicrobiia; order Acidimicrobiales; family RAAP-2; genus Bog-756. The sequence goes on along the minus strand of CAVTXA010000009.1, from coordinate 427,498 downwards.
GCGATGGCCGGGGCCGTCCCGAGGCGGTCCACCCAGCCCGTCGGTCGGGGCCGGGGAGGGACCAGAGGGGTCGGTTCGGCCATCGACGCAGCGCCGGCCCCTCGGCCGCCGGAGCGGCCTTCGTCGCCGCACCCCGGTGCTTCCGGCGCAGGACCGAGGGCAGCCGCCGGGACGGGCGACCGGTCCCCGCGGGCCGGTCCGTGGGCCGGGGAGCGGAGCGGGCCGGCCGGTCGGGGGTCCCCCTTGAGGGCGTGGCGAGGCCAACCGTCGGCCGCGACGGATGGCGATCACGGGTCGCCGCCCGGGGGATGGTGGTTCGGTCAGCCACGGTGCTCTCCTCGGTTCGGACGGGCAACGACGGGCACTCGTGGGGTGAGGTGGGTCCGACACATCCCTCTAGCCTCCACCACCTGGGCCTCCCGGTGGTGGAACCCCCCGTTTGGCCGGCGGTGCACCGCCTCCGGCGGGTAGGGGGAACCGGGCATCGGACCGTCCCTTCTGAGCATCGGACCGTCGCCGCAACCGGACATCAGACCGTCTACGCGGCGCATCAGACCTTCCCCACCGAGAGGAAGTCCCCGTAGAAGATGCCCAGTCCGAGGGCGGCGAACAGTCCGGCCAGGATCCAGAAGCGGACGATGACCGTGGTCTCGGGCCACCCCATCAGCTCGAAGTGGTGATGGAGCGGGGCCATGCGGAACACCCGCCGATGGAAGACCCGGAAGCTGATCACCTGGATCACCACCGACAGCGTGACGATGACGAAGAGTCCCCCGATCACCACCAGCAGGAGGTCCAGGTTCATCAGGAGGCAGAGCGCGGCCAGACCGGAGCCGATGGACAGGGACCCGGTGTCACCCATGAAGATCTTGGCCGGGGCGGCGTTCCACCACAGGAAGCCCAGACAGGCGCCAGCCAGGGCGACCGAGGCCAAGGCCAGGTCGAGGGCGTCGTGCACCTCGTAGATGGCCAGATGGCGGTACTGCCAATAGCCGATGATGGCCAGGCAGGCGAAACAGAAGGTCGACGACCCGGCGGCCAGTCCGTCCAGCCCGTCGGTGAGGTTCACGGCGTTGGCGGCGGCGGCGATGATGACCGTGGCCCAGATCACCCAGAGGGCCGTGCCCATGTGCAGCCCAATGGAGTCGTAGCGGGTGAACGAGAGGGTGGTGGAGGCGTGGGCCCAGTACACGGCCAGGAGGGCGAACAGCAGGCCCAGGCCGATCTGGGCTCCGAACTTCGTCCTCTTGTTGAGGCCGAGGCTCCGGCGGTGCCGGACCTTGATCCAGTCGTCGGCGAATCCGATCGACGCCGCCCCCACGATGGCCAGCATGATGAGGAGGCCGGACCGTGAGAAGTGGACACCGGGGATGGCGTGGGCCGTGAGGTAGCCGATGACCACCGCGGCCACGATGCCGATACCGCCCATGGTCGGGGTCCCCGCCTTGGCGATGTGGACCTGGGGACCGTCCTCCCTGATCTGCTGGCCGATGTTGTTCTTGATCAGCCAACGGATCAGCACCGGGGTGGTCAGCACCGCCACCCACAACGCCACGCCTCCCGACGTCATCAGTGAGATCACGTCGGGGTGCCCCCGGTCCGTCCGGCCAGCGCTCGGCGCGCCTCGACCCGGTCGTCGAACGGCCGGGTGTGTCCGGCCTCGGTCTGGGTGGTCTCGTGGCCCTTGCCGGCGACCAGCACCACATCGCCGGGACGGGCCAGGCCGACGGCCAGGCGGATGGCTTCGGCCCGGTCGGGCTCGACCACCACGTCGGCCCCGGTACCGAGTCCCGTCCGGATCTGCTCGATGACGGCGAGGGGATCCTCCGACCTCGGATTGTCGGAGGTCAAGACCACCACATCGGCCAGCCGTGACGAGACCGCCCCCATCTCGGGACGTTTTCCCTGGTCACGATCGCCGCCACAGCCGAACAGGCAGAGCACGCGGCCCGAGCCGGCCAGGTCTCGGGCCGAGTTCAGGGCCACCTCGAGGCCGGCCGGCGTGTGGGCGTAGTCGACGATGACCGAGAACGGGTCGTTGGCCACCACCTCCATCCGTCCAGGGACGGGCCCGGCGTGGGTGAGACCCTCGACCACCCGGTCCTCGTCAACCCCCAGCACGGTGGCCACGGTGGCGGCGATCAGGGCGTTGTCCACGTTGAAGCGGCCGGTCAGCGGCAGGGTGACGGCACGTCCGCGCCAGAGGAACGACGTCGACCCCACCGCCGTTCGCACCGAGGTGGCCTCGGACCACCGGACGGGGACGACCGGGCCCGCCAGGGACGACGCCAGCCGGCCACCCCAGGGGTCGTCCACGGCCACGACCGCCGTCCTCACCCGCCCGGTCTCGAAGAGCCGGGCCTTGGCCGCGAAGTACTCCTCCATCGAGCCATGGTGGTCGAGGTGGTCACGGCTGAGGTTGGTGAAGGCCGCCACCTCGAAGTCGATGGCGTCCACGCGGTGCTGCGTGAGGGCGTGGGAGGACACCTCCATGGCCACGGCCTGGCTGCCTTCGATCAGGAAGGCCGACAGCAGACGCTGGAGGTCCGGCGCTTCAGGCGTGGTCCGCTCCCCGGCCAAGGTGCCGATGATCCCGGTAGGGACGCCCGACCGGTCGAGGATCGACCGCACCAGGTGGGTCACGGTGGTCTTGCCGTTGGTCCCGGTGACCCCCACCATCCGCAGGGACCGCGACGGATGTCCGTAGAACGTCGAGGCGACCGAGGCCATGGCCGGCCTCAGGTCCCCGGTGGCCACGCGGGCCTGGCTCACGTCGAGGTCGAGGAAGTGCTCGCACAACAGGGCCGTGGCCCCCCGCTCCACCGCATCGGCGGCATGGAGGTGTCCGTCGGTCCGGGCGCCAGGCACACAGCAGAACAGCGACCCAGCCTGGACCCGTCGACTGTCGAACTCAATGGAAGTGACCTCGGTCGAGGCCGGATCCCCGCGCACCTCGACCGCGTCGATGTCGTGGAGCAAGGTGGTCATCTGCACGGGCAAGTGGTCCAGGGGCTCTGGTCGGCGGATCGGTACGAGCGTGACCAGCGGGGGCCCACCTAGGGCCCTTCCGTGGTCGCTCCGGTCGGCACCGAGATGGTACCGGTGCCCCCGACCGCCGAGTTCGAGGCCGAGGTGGTGGCGGCAGCGGTGGTGGGGATGCCGTAGTGGTGCAGGGCATAGGCCATGATCGTCGAGAACACCGGGGCGGCCACCGCACCACCGTAGATGGGCGTGGGGTGGTCGAGGACCACCACGGCGGAGAGCACGGGATTCTCGGCCGGGGCGAATCCGGCGAACGACCCCACGTAGGCGCCCGAGATGTAGCCGAGGTGGTTCGGATCAGGAATCTGGGCGGTGCCGGTCTTGCCCGCCACCGTGTAGCCGTCGATGGCCGCCTCGGTGCCCGTCCCCGAGGCGACCACGCCCTCCAGCATCTGGACCAGCTCATTGTTGGTGGTCGGGTCGATGACACGGTGGGCGGGCGAGGCCTTGGCCGCCGTCACCGCTCCCGAGGGGTCGACCGTGGCCCTGACCAGGCGTGGAGCCACGAAGACCCCGCCGTTGGCCACGGCGTTGTAGGCGTCAAGGATCTGTTGGGCGGTCACGGCGTCGTCCTGGCCGATCGGGGTCGAGCCGATCGAGGTCCCGGTCCAGGCCGACGCCCCGGGCACCAGTCCCTCGGACTCCCCCGGGAAGCTCAGGCCGGTCGGCTTGCCGAATCCGAGGTTGCTGATCTGGGCCAGCAACCGGTTCTCGCCGAGCGACTGGGCCACCTCGATGGTCCCGATGTTGGACGACTGGGCCAGGATGCCGCTGGCGGTGAGACGCTCGGTCCCGTGGGCCTCGGCGTCGTGGAAGGTATAGGTGCCCATGGGCAGTGACGCCGGCACGGTGATCGCCTGATTGGGCGTGGTGACGCCGGCGGCCAGCGCGGCCGAGAAGGTCACCAGCTTGAACACCGACCCAGGCTCGTAGACCCCGGTCACCGCAGTGTTGGAGGGTGCTTCCTTGACCCCGGCGGGCAGGGTGTCGGCCTGGGAGACCAGTGTCGGGCCGGACGTTGACTGGCCGGCCGAGCTCGAGGTGTCGGCCACCGTCACCGCCCCGGTGCCCGCCGGCGGATTCGCCCCGGTAGTGGGCGTACCCGTCGTGGCCTGCAGGTCGGCCATGGCCAGGATGTCACCCGTCTTCACGTCCATCACCACGGCGGTGCCGCTGTAGGCGTGTGACGCCGAGATCTCGGCGGCCAGTGCCTGTTCCGCCACGTACTGGACGGACTCGTCGATGGTCAGCTCCAACCCGTCACCGGGCTGCGATGCCTGCGAGGCCTTGCCCGACCCCGGGATGGTGGCCCCGTCGGGGGCCTGCATGAGGTTCTTGGAGCCGTCGGTGCCGGCCAGCAGCGACTGGTACTGGTATTCGAGCCCGGAGGCACCGTTTCCAGCCCAGTTCACGGTCCCGACAACGGGGAGGGCCAGCTGGCCGTCGGGCTGTACGCGCTGGGACTCGGGCACGAGGTTGATCCCGGCGAGGCCGAGGGCGGTGATCTTGGCCGCCACGCTGTCGGAGACCCGGTGGGCCAGATAGACGAATCCTGAGTTCTCGGTGAGCTCGGCCCGGAGCGTGGCGTTGTCGACACCCAGCACCGGGGCCAAAGCGTCGGCCGTGGAGGCCGGATGGGTGATGAGCTCGGGATCGGCCACCACGGTCTGTTTGGTCACCGACTCGGCCAGCACCTCGCCATTGCGGTCGTAGATGCCGCCCCGGACGGCGGGCACGCTCACCGACTGGGTCAGCTCGCTGGCCGACAGCGTGGCGTAGTGGTGGTGAGAGAACTCCTGCACGTTGACCAACTGGGCCACCATGGCCAGGAAGATGACCACCAGAGCCAGTCGCATGGCGCGTGAGCGCCGACCCAGCAGGATCGACGGGCTCACCGCTGGGCCGCGGCGCTCGTCGTGGGGACGGACGAGGAGGTCGGCGGGTTGAAGACCGGCGTCGTGGTGGTCGGGGCCGTGGACGGGGTTGCCGATGCCGAGGACACCGGTGCCGGCTTGCTGGCCGCCGGTGGGGCCGGCGGCGTGTCATTGGCCGGAGGGAGGGTGGTGGTGGCCGAGGCTGGGACGGTCGAGGGCACGATGTGCGGCGGAGGGAGCGGGACGTCCAGGGGGACCTGGGGCAGGTACACCACCTGGGTGGCGGCCACCAGGCCCTCACTCTTGGCCTGACTGACCACCACCGGCGGCGCGGCCTTCCACGCCACGGCCACCTGGAGGCTCTTCTGGGTCGCCTGGGCGGCGATCAGGGCCTTTTGGGTGGTGGACAGCCGGACCTGACCCTGCGTGACGAAGGCATCCCCGACCACCACGGCCAGCAGGCTCCCGACGATCAGGAGGCCCGACAGCCACATGGTGGAGCGCTGAACGGAGCGGGCACCGGGGCGGCGGCGCGGCGCGGGCTCGAACAGGCGCAGCGGCGGCCGGCGAGGGGCCGACGGCGCCGGACGGGGGCCCGGGCGCGCCGGGGCGCGCCGCGCTGTCGCGGTACCGGCGGGAGCCATCACGCCACCTCGCCACTGGTCTGGTCGAGGGCGGCGGGAATCCGCTCGATCACCCGCAGACGGGCGGCCTCGGCCCGACGGTTCCTGGCCACCTCCTCCTCGGTGGGCCGACGGGCCCCCCGGGTCACCAGGCGGAACTGGGGATCGGCTCCACACACGCAGGGAAGCCCGGGTGGGCACTGGCAATTGTCGGTGGCGGCCCGGTGGAAGGTGGTCTTGACCAGGCGGTCCTCGCCGGAGTGGTAGGAGATGACCACGCAGCGCCCACCGGGGCGCAGCAGGGCCAGGGCGTCGTCCAGGGCCCGCTCGAGCTGGTCCAGTTCTTCGTTCACGGCGATTCGGATGGCCTGGAAGACGCGTCGGGCCGGATGGCCCCCCGTGCGCCGGGTGGCGGCGGGGATGGCCGCCCGGACCACATCGGCCAGCTGCCCCGTGGTGGTCACCGGCCGAGCGGCCACCAGGGCGCGTGCGATGCGACGGGCGAAGCGGCCCTCGCCGTTGTCGGTGAACAGCTCCACCAACTGGTCCTCGCCGAACTCGTTGACCACATCGGCAGCGGTGAGCCCCGACGTCGGGTCCATCCGCATGTCCAGCACGGCATCCCGGCGGTACGAGAATCCGCGCTCAGCCACGTCGAGCTGGGGTGAGCTCACCCCGAGGTCGAAGAGCACCCCGCTCAGGCCCCGCTCCTCGAGCGGGGTGCCGAGCTCGGTCTGGGTGTCGGCCACCACACTGGCCAGGGCGTCGAAACGGGCCCTGCGGATGGTCGCCCGGCGGCCGTAGGGGGCGAGCGTGTCGGCGGCCGCGGCCACGGCGGCCGGGTCACGGTCGATGCCCAGGATCCCGATGCCAGGGTGGGCATCGAGTAGCGCGGCCGAGTGCCCACCGCCCCCGAGAGTGGTGTCGAGGATGAGACCGGGAGGCACGGGGGCGAACAGGCCCACCACCTCCTCGGCCATCACCGGCTCATGGGGAAAGTCCTGGCTCATCTGCAGTCCCTCGACCGGCATGATGCTTGCGGGTGGAGTTCCGCGACGATCTCTCTGGAAGTAGGCGGAGGAGGATACTTCCAGGGTTCCGGTCGAGGGACTGCGCATGGGCCAGACTCGTTCGATGTGCACGTCGTGCCTGGCCACTGCGGCCAGACCTGATTCGTAGGGCGTGGGACGGCGCCAGCCGTCCGCATCCCGGAACGGTGACGACACCCTGGTCGCCGCCGACGAGGTGATGACTCGCCTCCCACTGGGTTCACCCTCTGCTTGCCCGAGGAGCGTTCGGAAGGTGCCGTCGCCGATGGGGGTGCTGTCGAGGGCGGTACTGTCGAGTGCGGTGAGGCTGACGTCGGCGGGATGGTCGACGCTCGGGTGGTCCGGGCTGACACGGCCCGAGACGATGCCCTGGACCGGTGGAGCGGCGAACTGCCCCTCGACGGGGTGGCGGACCACATGGAGGCGCATGGCGGCACTCAGTCGTCGTCGCCCTGGGTGAGTCGCTCCTCCTCCGGCAGGACCTTCTGGTCCCAGGACTCGCGATTCCACAGCTCCACCCGATCGATCGCCCCGAGCACCAGGACGTCGCCCACCAGGCCTGCGTACTCCCGGAGTCGGAGTGGAATGGCCATGCGGCCTTGCCGATCGATCTCCATCTCGTGGGACGTTGATGCCCACAACCGGGCCAGGTTCCGCTCGCTCTTGGAGGTGGAGGCCCGCTCCAGCATCGACTCCATCTGCTGCTCGAACTGGTCCGGCGTCCACAGCGACAAGCACCCGTCCGTGAACTCGGTCAGGTAGCCCCCGTGCTCGAAGTGCCCGCGGAACTTCGACGGCAGGATCACCCTTCCCTTGTCGTCGAGCGAGTGCTCGTACCTGCCGAAGAACCGTGCCACTGGTGATTGCTCCCACAATGCTCCCCGCAGTGCCCAGAACCTGAGGTTTCAGGTTCCTCCCTTTCACACCACTTTGCGCCACTTTACGCCCCGGTCCCCCACTGGTCAACCACCTGGGCACGAAAGATGCCTGTCAACGAGGGTGAATCCCGGCCTCGCGTCCGGGAGCAAGCCCAACGGGGCGCGGGAAGGTGGACCGGCCCGGCGGCGGTCGGCACGCTGAAGCCCAGGTCAGACGAGTACCGGTGCGCCATCAGGGCACGATGCGTCCTGGGCTCCACCGGGGTGGGACGGAGTGGGGGCTCCGGTGGGGCGGAGTGGGGGCTGCGGCGGAGCGAGGGTGAGGGAAGGGGCGACGGCGGCCCGCCGCTCCTTCCCTAGGGGAGGGAAGCGATCAAGGAGTGAGCCAGCGCCCGACCCCCGGGAGCCGGCACACCGAGCTCGTCGGCCAGATCGGCAGCACCGGCGACTGCCGCCCCGAGACCGACCGCCGCCGCCTGCCGCTCGGCCGGATCCAGGGCCAGAAGCTTCACCAGGGGCACCGGATCCCAGCGCAGCACACAGGCACCGTGGAACCACGCACCCTGTCGGTTCCGCCGCTGCGCCAGCCCCACCACCTTGCGACCGTCCCCCGAGACCACCTCACCGGCCCCCACACCGCCGAAGCACACCAGCGACGACCACCGGGTGCACGCCACAAAGCCCTCGGCGTGCGCAGTCAGGCCCGGGATCCCCGTGCGCGCCAACGCCTCCACCCAGGCCCGACCCAGCCAGTCGAAGGCCCGGTCGACCTGCGGGTTCCACAGCGGGTCCCCCGTCGGGATCCACACGTCCACCCACACCGGGTCGTCGGGAGTCACCAGCACCGCTCCCCCACCCGACGAGCGGTGGACCACCGAGGCTCCGGCCGCCTCGAGACCGGAGCGGTCCACCACGTGGTCCGGCTGCGTCGAACCGAGGACGAGCGTCACGTCGGTGACCCGACACACCGCCACCGCCCGCCGTCCGGGGTGCTCGGCCACGCTCGGCCAGGAGCCGTGGAGCAGCGACCCCTGGTCGTTCCGCTCCTCGACCCTCCACTCACCGTCCATCGGCCACGCTCCTCAGGATCCCCCGGCGCGGGAGCTCAGGCCGTCAGCTGGCGACGGGGATCGGTCGATGGACCGAGGTAGGTGCTCCAGTCCTCACTGGCCCCGCCGCACAGGGCCAGGAGCTGTACGCGGTGACGCGGGGCTACCGGTGTGGAGCGCAACGTCATACCCGCTTCGTGGGGCAGGCGGTCCTCCTTGCGGGTGTTGCAGCGGCGGCAGGCCGCCACCACGTTCTCCCACGTGTGGGGCCCTCCCTTGCTCCGCGGGATGACGTGATCGAGGTTCTCCGCCGCCGAGCCGCAGTACTGGCACCGCGATCCGTCCCGGGCGAAGACCGTCCTGCGGTTGACGGCTACTCGGTAGTGCCGCGGAACCTGGACGTAGCGGACGAGGCGCACCACGGAGGGTTCGGGGACGGTCAACCGTTCCGCCCGGAACACCCGGTCAGTCGTGTGGACCAGCTCGGCCTTCGTGTCGATGACCAACAGGACCGCCCGTCGGGACGACACGATGCCCAGGGGCTCGAAGGTGGCGTTGAGGACCAGGGCCCGTCTCGACGGCGACATCGGCGACCGGACGGCGACCGGCGAGCCCGGGGCTGGTCCCCCCGGGGGCGTCGAGGCCGCCTGGTGTTTCGACCGTCGATCCATCAACCCGGAAATTAGCCCGATCGGGTCGGGTCCCGGCGATCCCCGGGCCCGGTCGATGTCGGGTACCCCTCACGACGGCGCCGGGTAGGTGAGGTGGACCGGCACCACTCGAGATAGGAGAGCACGTCGGAGCGCTCCGGGACAGCGTCGGGACGGCCGTAGGCGGTGACCATCCGGAACCGCCACAGCGGGCCGTCGGGGAGGGGAAGCCGCGGACGAGCGCGCCACCAGCCCGGTGCGGCCAGTCGCCGGAGGGCACCGAGGGCCGCCCACCACAGGCCGGGTCGGCACGTCACTGCCCACGCCACGGCGGCGACGTCGCGCAGCGGTGGGCCGTGTTCTCCCTGGGACTCGTCGACCATTAGGCGGTACCCGCCGCCGATGGCGGTGCCGCAAAGGCATTCCGCCCCACCGCCGCCGCCCCCACCAGAGGCCCATGGGCGCCCAGGCCGCCCGGCATAATCCGGGCGGAGCGAGAGAAGTCCAGGCGGGATCGGCTCGACAGCTCCTCCTGGGCGGCCTCGAAGAAGGTGGCGCCGAAGCCCAGGGCCACCGAGCCGGCCACCACGGTCAGCTCGACGTCGAGGAGGTTGGACACCGAAGCCACCGCCCGACCGACCAGCCTGCCGGTCCGCCGACGCACCGACTCGGGCGCCTCGGCGGCCGGGTGCCCGGTCACCTGCTCGATCGACAGCCCCGAGGCCTCGGCCTCGAGGCAGCCCCGGCCCCCACAGGCGCAGGGGCGGCCATCGGGCTCGACCACCACGTGCCCAATGTGACCGGCGTTTCCGGACTCCCCGTCGAGGAGGCGTCCGTCGACCACGACGCCTCCTCCTACCCCGGTCGACACCACCATGGCCATGTAGTTGGCCGAACCCCGTGCCGCACCCAGCCAGCCTTCGCCGAGGGCCAGGGCCTTGGCGTCATTGTCCACGGCGACGGCCAGCCCGACCCGCGCGGCGAGACGGTCCCGGAGCGGGAACCGGATCCATGCACCGATGTTCAGGGGACTCACGGTCGCGCCTCCGGCCGTCATCGGCCCACCGCACCCCACCCCGCACACCACCGGCTCGGCGGTGGTGGCCGCCCGGACCCGATCGGTCAGCGCCACCAGGGCTCCGAACACCTCTTCCGGATCGGCCGAGGACGGCGTCGCTATCCGGGCATCGGCCAGCATGGCCCCGTCCGGGTCGACGATGGCGGCGGCCATCTTGGTTCCGCCGATATCCACGGCGAGGACCACGGGTTCCGATACGACCGGCGGCGACTCCCCAACCCCAGGTCGGACCCGATCGGCACCAGGGACGCTCGGCAACGGTGGTTCAGGCGATCCGGTCAGAAGGGCCGGTCGGGCGAGCGAGTCACTCGTCGCGGTGGAATCGACCCCGGATCCAGTCACGCGGGTCGTGCACCGAGTTGCTCAGGTTGCGGCTGTGGAGGGAGCGGGAGATGTCATCGATCCCCGCCTTCCCCATCCGCCGGGCGTTGTTGGCGAAGACCACACCGGACAGGAACATGACCACCACACCGACGAACCCGAGCACCACCGAGCGTGAGAAGGTCAGGAACATGAACACCAGGGCGGCCACGAAGACCAGGGCCGACCAGATGCAGTAGCGGCCGGCATGTCGGTACACGGTCTCGGAGCGCACCCGTTCCGCGAAACCAGGGTCCTCCTGGTAGAGGGACTGCTCCAACTCATGCAGAATGCGTTGTTCGTGCTCAGAGAGCGGCAAGAACTCGTCCCCTCCACCCAACTCCGTGTCCAGCGGTGATCGCTGACCTCATCCTCGCGCATCCCCCACTCGAAAACATGCCGCACCGGGTGGAACGTTCATCCGCCGGATACTGCATCGTTGACCAGACACCGGAACCATATTACAAGCTGGAGGGTCAACCTTCACCATCTTTCGACCCTCCGGGCGCGGTTGGACCCCACTGGGCCTCCCCCCGCCGGCGCAGCCGCAGACCGTCGGCCCCCACCAGGGATGCGGGTCCGACCGAGGAGCCGCCGTAACGGTCCCGGATGGCATCGACCGCCGAGGTGATCGTGGCCCACGATCCCTGGATCCGCTCCGCCTCGTCCTGGGCGTGCAGGAGGCGGTCCGAGGAGCCGTCCTCAGCGTGGTCCCGGTCGCTCCCGCCCGGTCCGTCGCCGACGCCACCGGGGCCTCCGGGATCGAGGTCGAGGTCGAGGGTGAGCTGGAGGCCGCTGTCGGAGTTCCCGAATCCGGACAGGCTCACGCCGAGCAGGCGAACGCCCTGATCGGCCGGCACCGACGCCAGCAGCGCCGTGGCCACCGCCCCGATGGCGGGCGAGGCGTCGATGGGGGCGACCAGCGAGTGCGACCGCGTCACCATCGAGAAATCAGAGAACCTCACCTTGACGGTGACGGTTCGGGCCGCCAGATCCGCCCGGCGCAGTGCCGTGGCCGAGGCGTCCACCATGCGGAGCAGGTGACTGTGGAGGTCCTCACGGTCCCAGATGTCCGAGGCGAAGGTCTCCTCGTGACCGATCGACTTGGCCTCCTGCTCAGGCACGACCGGACGGGGGTCATGACCCCAGGCCAACTCGGCCAGGTGCGTTCCCTGCGCCACCCCCAGATAGCGCTGGAGGGCCCCGTCCGGCAGCGAGGCGATGTCGCCCACGGTGAGGATCCCGAGCGACTCGAGCCGCCGCCCGGTGACCGGCCCCACCCCCCACAGGGCCCGCACCGGCAACGGGTGGAGGAACGCCAGCTCTCGGTCGGGCGGCACGACCACCACACCGACACCAGGGGAGACCCCCTTGGGCGAGGCCGAGGGCTTGGCTGCTTTAGAGGCCAACTTGGCTATGAGCTTGCTCCGACCGATCCCGACCGAGCAGTCGAGCCGGAGTTCATCGGCCACCCGTCGGCGGATGGTGGCGGCGATGGTCGGTCCGTCACCGAGGAGTTGTCTCGAGCCGGTGACGTCGAGGAACGCCTCATCGAGCGAGATGCCCTCGACCAAGGGCGTCACCGACTGGAAGATGGCGTGCAGCTTGCCGCTCTCCTCGATATAGCGATGGAACCGGCCGTCGACGAACACCGCGTTCGGGCACAACCGCCGGGCCACCGACGAGGGCATGGCGGAGTGCACACCGAACCGGCGCGCCTCGTAGGTGCAGGCCGCCACCACCCCACGGGCCCCCGATCCACCGACGATCACCGGCAGACCGGTCAAGGCGGGATTGTCGAGCACCTCGACCGATGCGAAGAACGCATCCATGTCGACGTGGAGGATCACCCGTTCAGCTTCGGTCTGGACGGCTCGTAGACCCCCGATCGTCTCGGGTCCCAGCTCCCGGAGGGACCGCTCATCCACCGAGGCGCAGTCTCCTGAATCCTTCGGCGAAGGGCACGCCGGCCTGCCTTCCTGCGTCTTCAGCCCCCAACCGGACGGCAGTCGACGCCCAGGCCACACCGTCGGGGAACTGGCTGCGATGACAGGCGACCGCCTCCATCTTCGCGTCCACCGTGGAGGAGATGTCCACCCAGACATCCGGCTCGAGGGTGCCCGACATCAGAACCGTCGAGACCTGGTGCGCCGACCCGGCCCGGGGGAAATAGTGCGGCAGTGCCGCTGCCGGGGCCACCGCATCGAGTGCCGCCATCCCGGTGATCCGGTGGTCTCGATGATTGAAGTAGTCCTGTCCGAAGAACACAGCCGTCGGATCGGGGCACAGGACGACATCGGGTCGGAAGGCCCTCACCTCGGTCACCAAGGCCTCCTGAAGTCCCGGATTGTCGACCAGTTCCCCGTCGGGGTGGTTCAGGCACCGCAGGTCGGCGATACCGAGGAGGCCGGCGGCCTCGGCCGACTCGGACGCCCGACGGGCGACCAGCTCCGTTCCATCGCTGGCCGGATCGGACGACCCCTTGCCTCCGTCGGTGCACAGGAGGATGTGGACCTCGCACCCGGCCTTCGACCACGCGGCCAACGTGCCCCCACAGGAGACGTCGGGGTCGTCCGGGTGGGCGTAGATGGCCAGGGCCCGTTCTGGCGGATCGACCAGGAGCTCAGCCACGGCCTAAGCCTCCGGTTGCTTGGGGGCGGTGGTCTTGGTCAGGAGTCCGACCTCCCGTCGGAAGTCGTCCACCCCTTCGAAGCCCTTGTACACGCTGGCAAACCGGAGGTAGGCCACCTCATCGAGCACCCGCAGTCGCTCGAGCACTGCCAGTCCCACCTGTTCCGAGGTGGGTTCAGACCCCTCTTCTCGCAGTTCGTCCTCGACCTCCTGGGCCAACACTTCGAGTTGCTCCTCTGACACGGGCCGGTTCTTGGTGGCCGACCGGAGGCCGTCGATCAGCTTTCCCTGGTCGAACGGCTGGCGCACGCCCGAGCGTTTGATGACCATCAGGGGAATCTCGTCGATCCGTTCGAACGTGGTGTACCGCCGACCACATACCGAGCACTCGCGGCGTCGCCTGATGGCGGTCCCGTCTTCGGCCACTCTCGAATCGACCACCCGATCGTCGTCGGCCAGGCACCACGGGCATCGCACGTCACGAGGCTAGTGCGCCACCCCTGCACCCACGCCCTCGCCACTCTGTCCTCCACCGGTCGAACGGTCCGGTCCCAGGCGCCCTACGGAAGGACGATCCGCTCCCCTGGCACCACGGTGTCCGAACCTGTCTGCGCGGCGAGCCGTGCCACCAGCGGCCGGGGGTCGGCGTTGGGGTCCACCCGTTCGGCGATGGTCCAGAGGGTGTCCCCGGACCGCACCGTGTAGGTGAACGGACGTCCGGTCTCCGCCGGAGCGGAACCAGTGGCGTGGGAGTTACCACCGGTTCCGCTCAGCGGAAGAGCGAGGCCGACCAGGAGGAGCCCCATGGCGGCGAGAAGAGTTCGGCGGCGGCGGACCGCAGTCGACGGCCCACGACGAGTGGGGGTCCGGACTCCGTGCCGGGGCTCCTCGACGAGGCGGAGGCCGTAGGGTCCCCCCTCGCTCGGAACGGGCCATTCTTCGGCCGGGGCGGTCGTGCCGCCCCCGATCAGGCGCAGGTCAGCTGCCTGGTCAGGACCGACAGGTCGAAGGGATCGCGGTGCCGGCTCTAACCACAGAGCAGTCATGGGTGTGACCTCCCGTTCTCGTCGATCCCGGCGCAAGCCGGTATCGGGCCACCCACTGTTGCTTCCAAGGTGTGCGCCGTTTCGGTGTCCATGGCGACGTTGTATCTCGAGGGTGTGACACCGGCTCGGCGAGGGCTTCCGGTGAACCCCTGATGTCGGTTCGCTGGAATCGCCCGAGGCGGTCCGGCCGGAGCCGGGGAGGGGGCAGAGAGCGCCCTCCAACCGGTGCCCGTATCAATCGAACCTGTGTTCGTCATGCCCTCATGTGATCACGAACGTCTGTTCGGTGTCAAGGGATTTGTCGAACGGATGTTTGCTTTTACCAGCCCGGCCCGCTACCTTCATGCAAACAGACGTTCGCCGAACGGCGGCACGCGATGCGATAAGGGGAGCCATGGCCCAGGTACTGAGCACCAAGCGCAAGCAGATTCTGGACTGCATCTCCGAGGCGGTCAGAGAGCGCGGCTATCCCCCGTCTGTCCGGGAGATCGGTGAGGCGGTCGGCCTGACCTCATCCTCCACCGTCCATGCCCACCTGGCCGTGCTCCAACGAGAGGGGTACTTGAAGAGGGATCCCACCAAGCCCCGAGCCATCGAGGTCTGCTACGACCCGTCGTCGAAGGTCATCATGGACGCGTGGCCGATCCGGCACGTGCCTCTGGTGGGTGACGTGGCCGCCGGGACTGGGGTCCTGGCCCAGGAGAACGTCGAGGAGCTCTATCCCCTGCCCGAGGACTTCACCGGTACCGGCACCCTGTTCATGGTCACGGTGCGCGGTGACTCCATGATCGACGCCGGCATCATGGACGGTGACTTCGTGGTCGTGCGTCAGCAGCCCCAGGCCGAGCAGGGCGACGTGGTGGTGGCCGGCATCCCGGACGGGGAAGCCACCGTGAAGCGGTTCGCCACCCGCGGCGGCAAGGTGATCCTCAACCCGGCCAACGCGCGCCTCTCCCCCATGGAGTTCGATCCGGACCAGGTCACCATCTACGGCAAGGTCGTGACGGTGCTCCGTCGCCTCTGAGGTCCACCCATCGTGGTGCGGAAACCGGCGGGCTACGCCCTCGGCGACATGACCCCGATCGAGCTCATGTCGGGATAGCGGTCGCCAGCACCCGCCCCCGCCGGAAACACCTTCTCGATGGAGGCCAGTTCCCCCTCGCTCAGCTCCACCGCGACGGCAGCCACGTTCTCCTCGAGATAGGTGCGGCGCTTGGTCCCGGGAATCGGCACCACGTCGTCACCGCGCGAGAGCACCCAGGCCAGGGCCAACTGACCCGGCGTGCACCCCTTCTCTGCAGCGAGGGAGCGCACCTTGTCCACCAGTTCGATGTTGTGGCTGAAGTTGTCACCGGTGAACCGGGGCAGATGGGCCCTGAAGTCCCCCTCGTGGAAATCGACCGGTGAGGTGATCTGCCCGGTGAGGAAGCCCCGGCCCAATGGGCTGTAGGCCACGATGCCGATGCCGAGATCCCGGGCCGTGTCGATGACAGCACCCTCGATGTCCCTGCTCCACAGCGACCACTCGCTCTGCAACGCGGCGATGGGATGTACGGCCGAGGCCCTCCGCATGGTGTCGGGGAGCGCCTCGGACAGGCCCAAGTGGCGCACTTTGCCCGCCGCCACCAGCTCGGCCATGGCCCCCACCGTCTCTTCGATGGGTACGGTCCCATCGGTCCGGTGCTGGTAGTAGAGATCGATATGGCTGACGCCCAGTCGGCCCAGCGAGGCGTCGCAGGCCTGACGGACGTAGGCCGGGTCGCCCCGGACGACACGGTCGGCGGGGTCCGGACCCCGGGAGATACCGAACTTGGTGGCCAGCACCACCTCGTCCCGGCGACCGGCGATCGCCCGACCCACCAGCTGTTCGTTGAGGTAGGGGCCGTACATGTCCGACGTGTCGAGGAAGGTGACCCCGAGGTCGAGGGCCCGGTGGATGGTGGCGATCGACTCGTCGTCGTCACCCTTCCCGTAGAACTCGCTCATGCCCATACAGCCGAGGCCCTCGGCCGACACCGTCAGTCCCGTCGAGCCGAGTGTGCGTGAGGGAATCGTCATGGAATCGACCCTACCGGTCCGGTGGGCCCGGCTGACTCAGGCCAGGTGGCCCGTCCCTACGTCTCGGCTCGGAGGAGCCGGTCGAGCACCGTGGCGGCCTGCTCGAGCTCGGCCGTCGACACGTGCTCGTCGGGCGTGTGGGCCACCAGCGGGTCCCCGGGACCGAAGTTGGCCGCCGGTATCCCGTGCGCCCACAGGGACGATGCGTCCGTCCATCCCTGTTTGGCCCTCGGTGCCTGTCCGGTGGCCGAGACCAGCCCGGCCAGAAGGGGATGATCCAACGAAGGCGGTGCTCCGGCGGCGGCATCGACCAGCTCCCAGCGGTCGCCCGGCTCGAGGTGGGGACCGAGCAGGTCCCGCAGAGAGGCCTCGGCCTCCTCGGGACCCCGGTCGGGGGCGAATCGGTGGTTGATGAGCACTGACGCCTCGTCGGGCACCACATTGCCGCTCACCCCGCCGGAGACCTCGACGGCCTGGAGCTGCTCCACGTACTCGCAACCGTCCAGGACCGGACGACGGCTCTCGTAGGCGGCCACCGTGGCCAGGAGGGGGGCCAGACGGTGGATGGCGTTGCGCCCCGCGTAGGGGCGGGCCGTATGGGCCCGTCGTCCGGCCAGGGAGACACGGACCCGCAGCGTGCCCTGGCAACCGGCCTCGACGGCCCCTCCGGTCGGCTCGCCCAGGATGGCCGCATCGGCGGCCAAGAGCTCGGGCCGGTGCTCCCACAGATGACGCAGGCCGTTGAACTCCTGGGCCACCTCCTCGCCCGAGTAGAAGCACCATGTCACGTCCACCGCCGGCTCCCGAACCGTGCCGGCGAGGTGGAGAAAGACGGCCAGCCCACCCTTCATGTCCGCCGAGCCCACGCCGTAGAGGGTGTCGTTCTCGACCCGCGGCTCCTCGTTGCCCCCGGTGGGGGGCACGGTATCGAGATGGCCGGTGAGGAGCAGGCGGTGGTCACGGCCGAGGTCGGTCCGGGCCACCACGTTGTCCCCCACCCGTTCCACCGACAGCCACGGACACAGTCGGAGGGCAGCCTCCACGGCGTCGGCCATCGGGCCCTCCACATGACTCACCGAGGGGATGGCGACCAGTGCCGTGGTCAGGCCGAGCAGGCCCCGGGGCATGGCCCCGTCGTCGACCGGTCCGCTTCCGGTCACGCAGAGACGCCGTGCTGTCGCAGGATCTCGTTCAGCTCGGCCTTGTCGTGGCGCTCCCCTTCCGTCAGACGCCTGATCACCAGGACGCAGGGGAGGAAGAACTCGCCACCGGGGAACTCCCGGCGGCGCGAGGCCTGGACGGCCACCGACCAGGGGGGTACGTGGCCACGACTCAGCACGTCGCCGGACGCCGCGTCGATGACCGGGATGGACGGGTTCAAGATGGTGCCCTCCCCCACCACGGCCCCCCGCCCCACTCGGGCTCCCTGGGTGATCATGCACCGACTCCCGATCATGACCTCGTCCTCGATGATCACCGGTGCGGCCTGGGCCGGCTCCAGGACGCCGCCGATGCCGACCCCTCCCGACAGGTGGACCTGCTCCCCGATCTGGGCGCACGACCCCACCGTCGCCCAGGTGTCGACCATGGTCCCCGCCCCCACCCGGGCGCCGATGTTGACGTAGCTGGGCATACAGATGACCCCGTTGCCCAGAAACGATCCCCAGCGGGCCGAGGCGCCGGGCACCACCCGGACGCCGGAGGCGGCATAGCCCGACTTGAGCGGGAGCTTGTCGGCGTACTCGAAGGGTCCGAGTTCGGTCGTCTCCATGGCCCGGAGCCGGAACAAGAGCAAGATGGCCTGCTTCAACCACTGGTGCACGACCACCTCGTCGGTGACGGGGTCGATCTCGGCCACCCGGGCCTCGCCGGAGTCGAGCAGGTCGATGGCCTCGGTGACCACGGCCAGGGCGTCCCTATCGCCCGGACCCAGCTCCGGGGCCCGGGACCACAGCTCGTCGATCTGGGACTGGAGGTCTGCCATGGCTCGACGTTACCGCTGCGATCGCCGTCCCTGGCTCCGTTCGAAGCCGGGCGGGGTGAATCCTCGATCAGCAGCCCGGTCCGCCGGCCAGGCCTCCGTGGTGCATCCGCCGCCTGCGAACACTTGTGCACCCGGTCGGCCGGGACGTCGAAGCGGGTTCAGGATGCCGATCGGGCCAGCAAACGCCGGCCGCCCAGCCGCCGGGCCACGAGCTCGAGCCGGTCCATGGGCTGGACCACGGCCACCCGCACATGACCGGCACCGTCGGGACCGTAGAGATCCCCCGGGCTGGTCAGCATCCCACCCTCCATGGCCAGTGCCTCGGTCAGGGACCAGGCCCCTCCCGCTTCGCCGTCGTCGAATCGCTCGGGTACCGGGACCCACAGGTAGAACCCCCCGGCCGGCAGAGGCGACGGCACACCCGAAGCGGTGAGCACACCGGCCAGCACGCCCAGTCGATCGAGGTAGCGCTGACGCTGGGCCGCCACGTGGGTGTCGTCGTCGAAGGCGGCGACACCGGCGGCCTGGACCGGGCCGGGGACCATCAGGCCGGCGTGTTTGCGCACCTCGAGGAGGTAGCCGACCAGATCCGGGTCACCGGCGTAGAAGCCGGCCCTGACCCCGGCCAGGTTGGACCGCTTGGAGAGCGAGTGGACCGCCACCACGCCCTCGGTGCCCGTGCCCAGCACGGAGACCGGCGGGCCCTCCCAGGTGAACTCGGCGTAGCACTCGTCGGAGAACACCGGAATGCCGTGGCGGCGCCCCCACCGCGCCACGTCGCCCAGGTCGGTGAGCGCGCCGGAGGGATTGGCCGGGGAGTTGGCCCACAAGAGGAGCGCCCGGCCGACGTCGTCCGGGTCGACCGACGCCAGGTCGAGGCCCCCGGTGGGGAGCTCGGCCACCGGCACCGGCCGGCATCCGCCGAGAAGGGCTCCCATGGCGTAGGTCGGATACGAGACGGCCGGGTACAAGACCGTGTCCCGGTCGGGAGTGCGCAGGCGCAGGTACTGAGCGGTGGAGGCCACGAACTCCTTCGTGCCCACGCACGCCGCCAGCTCGGTGTCGGGGTCGACAGCCACGCCGAACCGGCGCTCGAGCCAGGCCGCCGCCGAGCGGCGGTAGGCCAGGGATCCCTGGGATGTCGGGTAACCTCGCTCCGTGCCCGACGAGGCCATGGCGGCCAGAACGGCCGGCGGTGGCGGGTCACAGGGTGTGCCGATGGAGCAGTCCACCAGCCCCCCGTCGGAGGCAAAACGCGCCGCAGCGGCGGACGTCACCCCGTTGAGCCGGTCGTAGGGATACGGCGGTGGCTCGAAACCCGCTCTCGGCGGCGCCGTGTCCCGCCCCGCTCCGGTCACGACGCCAGGAAGGCGGCGAAGCGCGACTTGCCGACATCGTCGAGGACCACCTGGATGCGGGTGGACTCCGCGCCGGCCTGCTCGCCCACGATCTCACCCTCCCGGTGTACGGCGGCCAGGACGTCGCCCCGGGCCCAGGGGATGTCCAACTCCACCACCCGGTCACCGACCCGGAGCCGGTCCCCCATGGCCACCAGGAGTTCGGGCAGGCCCTGGCCCGTCCGGGCCGAGACCATGACCGATCCTTCGTGGGCGGCCATCAGCCGACGTGCCTCCTCACCGGCCCCGCCATCCCTCTGCTGGCGGGCCAGGATGGCGTCGGCCTTGTTCACCACCAACAGCTCGGGGAGACCGTCCGCACCGATCTCGGCCAGCACCGTCCGCACGGCGTCCACCTGCCCTTCGAAGTCCGGGGCGGAGCCGTCCACCACGTGGAGGATGAGGTCCGACTCCGCCACCTCTTCGAGGGTGGAGCGGAACGCCTCCACGACCTGGTGGGGAAGCTTGCGGACGAATCCCACCGTGTCGGTGACGAGCACGGTCTCGCCGCCGGGGAGGTCGAGTTGGCGGGTGCGGGGGTCGAGGGTGGAGAACAACCGGTTCTGCACCAGGACGTCCGAGCCGCACATCCGGTTGAGCAGGGTGGACTTCCCGGCGTTGGTGTACCCCACCAGCGACACCGTCCGCTGACGCGAGCGAGCCCGTCCCTTGCGCTGGGTCCGGCGGGTCTGGCCCAACTGGCGCAGATCGGCCTCCAACCGGGTCATCCGGCGGACCAGGCGCCGCCGGTCGACCTCGAGGGCCGTCTCGCCGGGCCCCCGGGTGCCGATGCCACCGGCCTGCTGGCTGAAGCTCCGGCCCCGTCCCCGCAGCCGCGGCAGGCGGTAGCGGAGCAGGGCCAGCTCGACCTGGGCCCGCCCCTCGGGGGTCCGGGCGTTCTGGGCGAAGATGTCGAGGATCACCGCCGTCCGGTCGATGGCCGTGCGACCCAGGATCTTCTCGAGATTGCGCTGCTGGGCCGGTGAGAGGTCGTCGTCGAAGACCACCGTGTCGGCGTCGACGGCCAGGCAGACCGACAGGAGCTCCTCGGCCTTTCCCCGGCCCAGGTAGGTGGCGGGGTCGGGGGTGCTGCGCCGCTGGAGGATGCGCTCCATCACGTCGGCACCGGCCGTGTTCACGAGCAGCTCCAACTCGTCGAGACCGGCCTCGGTGACAGCCAGCGTGGAGTGGGGGAAGGTCACGCCGACCAGCACGATGCGCTCCCGGACGGTCCGAGAGATCAGTGTGTCGGTGAACGCCGAGTCGTTCGGGGTCATCGACGTCGACCGGCCACGGTGGCCAGGGGCTCGGGTCGGGCGTCAGGGTCGTCCAACCCGCTGCCGGCCAGCAGGTCGGCTGGGACATCGACGTCGGCCACGAAGACCACTGGCCCACTCAGTGCGGCGGCGTCCGGTCCGAGCTCCACCGACAGGGTGCCCCCCGGGTTGCGCACCTCCACCGTCGTGCCCACCAGACCCCAGTCGTGGGCGGCGGCGGCGGCGGCCACACTGCCCGTGCCACAAGCGAGAGTCTCACCCACCCCCCGCTCCCACACCCGCAGGACGAGGGAGTCGGCGACGGGACCGACGGCGATGAACTCGACGTTGACACCGTCGGGGAACTCCCCTTGGAGCGCCGGACCCAGCGCCGCCACCTCGGTCTCCGCCGGGTCCTCGACCACGAGCACCAGATGGGGATTGCCCACGTCCACCAGCCGGGCCCGGTCGGCCACCCCCCCGATCGGCCACGCCCGGCCCAGGTGCGCCTCGCCCATGTCCACCGACGCCCAGTCCGGCCCGGCCCCCGCTGCCACCCGGTACTCCACCACCCGTACCCCACCGGGCGTGGCCACGGTGAAGGCCGGGGGCCGCACCAGCCCGGCGCGCACGGCGGCCTGGGCCAGGCAGCGCATGCCGTTGCCGCTCATCTCCGCGGTGCCTCCGTCGGCGTTGGTGAGATCCATGGTGAGGTCGGCGCCTTCGGAGCCGGCCACGATCCGGATCAACCCATCGGCACCCACGCCGAGACGGCGGTCGCACAGGGTGCGGACAGCACCCGGGCCCAGGGCCTGCCGGTCGTCGAGGTCGACGAGCACCAAGAAGTCGTTGCCGGCACCATGGTGCTTGCTCAGGTGCAGGGACGGGTGGTGGGGATCGACGGGGGTCATCTCGTGCTCGGTCATTCTCCCACCCCCTCGCCGGCCTCGGGGACCTTCCCCAGCGTGGCCACGATCGCACCCACCGGGTCGTCGCACCTGTCCAACCACACGATACGGGGATCACGACGGAACCACGCCCGCTGGCGCCGGGCGAAGGTCCGGGTCCGCCCGACGGCCAGGGTCACGGCCTCGTCCACGGCTAGGCCCTCTTCGACGTGGGCCAGCAGCTCCCGGTAGCCGAGCGCCTGGCGGGCGGTGCGGGACAGGCCCCCGGGCCGGGCGGCCAGGCCCCGGACCTCGTCCAGCAGCCCCCGCTCCATCAGGTCCTCGAAGCGTCGGGCGATCCGGTCGTCGAGCTGCTCGGGCTCCGGATCCCAGCCCAGGAGCGTGACCCGGCTCGGCGGGTACCGCTCGAGACCGGGCCCGAAGGAGGAGAACGGGCGTCCCGAGCCCACGGCCACCTCGAGGGCGCGCACCAGGCGTCGCTCGTTGGTCGCCTCCATCCGGCCCGCGGCCACCGGGTCCAGCACCGCCAGGCGGCGGTGCATCCCCTCGAGCACCTCACGCCGGGTGGCGCTCCCCCCAGGTCCGGCCCGGTCGACCTGTGCGGTGAGGTCGGCGGCCACTTCGGGATACCGGCCCGGGAAGGTGAGGTCGTCCACCACGGATCGGAGGTAGAGCCCCGTCCCCCCGACCAACAGCGACGAGACCCCCCGCACTTCAAGGTCGTCCAGGACCGCACGGGCGGCCGTTTGGAACTGCTGCACCGTGAACTCCTCGGACGGGTCGACCAGGTCGAGGAGGTGGTAGGGCACCCGGGCCCGCACGTCGGGAGTCGGCTTGGCCGTCCCGATGTCCATCCCCTGGTAGACGGCCATGGAGTCCACCGACACCAACTCCACCCGAGGGTGCCGGCCGTCCTCGGGCCGGCGGCTGCCGTTCAGCCGGACGGCCACCTCGAGGGCGAGCGCGGACTTTCCCGAAGCCGTGGGTCCGACCAGGGCCACGACCGGTGCGGGACCGGCCCCGTGGAGCCCGTCCCCGGCCCGGGGCCGCGGCCCCGGCCCCTCAACGGCCGGCAACCGGGATGCGGGTCCGGTGCGACGGCGGGGAGGTCACGTCCACGAGGACACCGGACAGGTGGTGGCGGGCGGCGGCGACCACCTCGACGGTGGCGTACGACCCCTCCCGGATGGGCCGGCCCTCGACGCCCTCGAAGTGGACGAGCTTGTTCTGACCGGTGCGTCCGGTGATGACCGACGGATCCCGCTTTGACGGACCCTCCACCAGGACCTCTTCGTGGTGGCCGACCCGACGGCGGTGCCGGAGCAGGGCCGAGCGCTCCACGACCGTGCGGAGCCGCTCGAAACGGTCGGCCACCACCTCGGAGGGCACGAACCGGTCGGTCATCGATGCGGCGCGGGTCCCGGGGCGGGGCGAGAAGATGAAGGTGTAGGCGCTGTCGTAGGACGCCTCGGCCGCCACCTCGAGGGTCCGTTCGAAATCATCCTCGGTCTCGCCCGGAAAGCCCACGATGATGTCCGTGGTCACCGCCAGGTCGGGAATGGCGGCCCGGGCCGCGGCCAGCCGGGTGAGGTAGCGGTCGGCCGTGTAGCCCCTCCGCATGGCGGCCAGCACGGTGTCGCTCCCCGACTGCAGGGGCAGGTGGAGGTGGTCACAGACCTCGGCCGTCTCGGCCATGGCGGCGATGGTCTCGGGCCGGAGGTCCTTCGGGTGCGGACTGGTGAACCGCACCCGGCGGATCCCGTCGACCGCCCCGACGGCGCGGAGCAGGTCGGCGAAGAGTGGGCGGCGGCGGGTCAGGTCCCGTCCGTAGGAGTTCACGTTCTGTCCCAGCAGGCTGACCTCGGTCACACCCCGGTCGGCCAGGGACCGGACCTCGTCCACCAGTTCGTCGAACGGACGGGACACCTCACCGCCCCTCACCGAGGGCACGATGCAAAAGGCGCAGGAGTTGTCGCACCCCATCTGGATGGTCACCCAGGCGGCATAGGGCAGGTCCCGGACGGCGTTGAGCGCAGCGACCTGCTGGTCGGTGCCGGTGGGGTCGGCCCCCGGGGGCGGACCGTCCAGGATCTCGACCACCGGCCCGGTGCGCGCCGCCTGGCGCAGGAGTTCGGGGGCCCGGCCCAGGTTGTGGGTGCCGAACACCACGTCGACGTGGGCGGCCCGCTGGCGAACCCGCTCCCCGTCCATCTGGGCCAGGCAGCCGCCCACGGCGATCTGCATGTCCGGCCGGCTCTCCCGCAACGTCTTCAGATTGCCCAGGTGACCGTAGAACTTGTTGTCGGCGTTCTCCCGGATACAGCAGGTGTTGAAGACCACCAAGTCGGCGGATTCCAGATCGGGTGTGGCCACCATGCCGTCGGCCACCAGGACCCCGGCCAACCGCTCGGAGTCATGCTCGTTCATCTGGCAGCCAAACGTCCGGATGTGAAAGGTGCGTGCCGGACCGCCGGATGGGACGGAGCTCACCGGCCCGAGTTCGGGCACGGCGTCGGAGATGGTCACGGCTCAAGGATACGACCACTCCGGCGGTGGGGCCGACCGACCCGGCCCGGCTACTCCTCGGCGCCGAAGTCGAACAGTTCGGCCGAACCCGTCCGGTCGAGGATCAACCCGTGCATGTCCGCGTGCAGGATCATGACCTGGCCGGGCACGTCGGCCTGGTCCAGGGCGGCGACGGCGGCGGCCTCGACGGCATGGGCCTGGGTGCCGTTTGTGATGCCGAGCAGAGACGGTCCGGCACCGGACCAGCACACGGCCAAGGCCCCTCCGGCGGCCATCTCGGCGAGGAGTTTGGGGGCGGCCGGGAACAGGGGGCTGCGGTAGTCCTGGTGCAGCCGGTCCTCGGTGGCCTCGGGGATCAGGACACGGCTGTCGGCCAGCCCGGCGATGAGCAGCGCCATCCGCGACAGGTTGAATGCCGCGCTGGCCCGGCTCACCTCGGTGGGTAGGGCCAGGCGGGCCCGCGCCGTGGAGAGGGTGACGTCGGGCACGATGACCACGAAGGCCAGGCTCACGTCGAGAGGGAGTCGGACGGCCTGCACCCCCCCTCTGACCCGGGCCGCCGCCACCAGGCCCCCCACCATGGAGGCGGCAGCGTTGTCGGGGTGGCCGTCCATCTGGGCGGCCACGGCCAGCGGGTCACTGGCCCCGGCGGCAGCGGCTGCGGCTACGGCCAGGGCCGCGGAGGAACCCAGGCCTCGGGCGATGGGGATCTGGGACCGCACGGTGATGGACAGCCGATCGGTGCCGGCCACGTCGATGGCCACACGGGCGGCCAGGTGGGAGGGGTCGTCCGACAGTCCCGCTCCCTCGCCCTCGGACCGGACGATCAGCTTGGAGGCCGGCTCCACCTCCACCTCGACATAGCGGTCGAGGGCGATGGCCAGGGTGTCGAAGCCCGGTCCGAGATTGGCCGACGACGCTGGGACTCGTGCGCGCACAGGCACAACGTACTCCGAGAGGGTCCGCTCCGAGCGCCTTCATCGGGGTGGCGCCGACCGAGGCCGGCCCCCGACGATCCTGCCGTCGCCCTACCGGGGCCTCGGGCACCGAACTCAGCCGTGGACCAGGCGCCACCACCACGACGGTTCGGGCACCGTGGCTCCCAACTTCAGCGGCACCAGCTCGGTCTGGGACCCGAGGGTGAACCGGGCCGCACCCGCCCGGCTGCCCCGCGGTCCCCCGGGGCGAACCGGGAGCAGTGTGGTCGTCGCCGTGACCTGTTGCCCCGGCCAGCCGAGCAGCGACGCCGACTGCGCCGCCACCACCGCCACCTGGTGCTGGTGCCCTCCCCATTCGGCCGTGGCCGTGCCCACGCTGGCACCCGACGTGGCCACCGGCACGGAGACCACTCCGGCCAGCGCCGCCCGGAGGAGTGCCTCAGCCACCGGTCGGGTGTACTTGAGGGGATCCGGCACCTCGAGATCGTTCAGCGGGATGGTGGTCGTCGTGGGAGGCGGCCGCGGCACCGTCGTCGGAGGTGGCGGCGGCGCGGTCGTGGTGGGTGCCGGGACGGCTCCGGGTGCCGGTGGAGGCGTGGTCGTGGTGGTTGTGGTGGGCGGGGGCCTCGGAGCGGTCGTTGTCGTGGTCGGCGGGACGATGGGCGGGGGCGTGGGTTGTCCCAGCACTGCCTCGAGGACCAGCACGGAGTGGTTCCCCACCACCTTGTCGGCGGCCAGGACCAGGCATCCTCCCGCTTCGGAGGTGTAGCCGGACTTGATGCCGATCACCCCGTTGCTCCCGATCTCGCTGACCACGTTGGGGAGCGTGCCCACGCCGGGGAAGGTGATCGAGGACATGCCCACCACCTGGGCGAAGGTGGGGTCGGCCATGCCCGCGGCAGCGACCCGGAGGACATCGGAGGCCGTGGACTGGGAGCCGGGGTCGTAGCCGCTGGCGTCCACGTAGTGCGTGGACGTGGCTCCGAGTGAGGCGGCGAGGGCGTTCATCTTGACCACGAACGCCGGGATGCTGCCTGCGTCCCAGATGGCCAGGCTGTAGGCGATGTCGTTGGCCGACTGGGTCAACATGGCCTCGAGCATCTGGAGCTCGGTGAGCACCTCGCCGTTCCGGATGGGCACGGTCGACTGGTCGTTGTGGAGCTCGTTGTCGTACTCAGCGACATCGGCGGCGGTGATGGTGATCGACGGCCCGGTGGTCCCGGCGGCCACCGGATGGTCGCGCAGCACCACCACGGCGTTGGTCATCTTGGTCAGCGAGGCGATGGGCACCGATGACTCCAGACCCGACTGTGCGCTGTAGCCCAGGGCGGGAACGGCGACGGCCCCTTGACCCTTGGCCGGCCACGGCAGCGCCGGGCTGGCACCGGCCACGGTGGCGGCCGTCGGGACGCCGAGTTGGATGGTCGGCGCCGCCAGAGGATGGTTGATGCGACGGGCACCGGCCCATGCCGCCGTGGCGAGCGCCAGGGCCACCACGACGGCGATGGTCACCACCAACCACCGACGACCCTTCCTCCGATGGTTACCTCGCCTCGATGGCGCCGTTCCCTCGACGGTGGCCACCGGCTCGGGCCCGGCTCCAGCCGGGGGTTCGGGGGCGGCCCCAGCCGGGGGTGGGGCCTCGGCCGTCGTGGCCGCGGCAGCCGCCATCGGCGCCGCCACCTGCGGCTCGGCGCGAGCGGGCAGGGTGATGGTGCCGGTGGTGTCGATGGGCGCGGTGATGTCCACGAGCTGGGGTGGCGGAAGGGGCACCGACCCCGAGGGCCCGCCGGCCAGGCCGGTCGGGGTCACGGAGGCGGTCGGGACGGGCTCCGCCGCCGGCGAGTCCTGTCCGGCGTCGGATTCGGTCGACGAATCAGGCGTCGGCTCTGGGGTGTCGCCGTCGGTCAGCGGGCGTCCAGTTCCTCGGGGGTCATGAGCACGGCACGCGCCTTGGACCCCTCGGAGGGACCGACGACGCCTCGCCGTTCCATGAGATCCATCAGGCGCCCGGCCCGGGCAAACCCGACCCGGAGCTTGCGCTGCAGCATGGAGGTGGAGCCCAGCTGGGAGCGGACGACCAGTTCCATGGCCTGATCGAGCAGTTCGTCGTCCCCATCCTCGCCCCCGGCCCGGGGCCCCTCACTTCCCACCACCTCTTCGATGTCGGCCACGACCTCCATCGGGCGCTGGCGTTTCCAGTGGGACGTCACCGCCCGCACTTCCTCCTCGCTGACCCAGGGACCCTGCAGTCGCTGCGGGTTCGACGACGAGGCCGAGAGCAGGAGCATGTCCCCCTTCCCGATCAGGCGCTCAGCACCGGGCTGGTCGAGGATGACCCGGCTGTCGGCGAGCGACGACACCGAAAAGGCCATGCGGGAGGGGATGTTGGCCTTGATCACACCGGTGATGACGTCCACCGAGGGACGCTGGGTGGCCAGCACCAGGTGGATACCGACGGCCCTGGCCATCTGGGCGATCCGGCACACCGACTCCTCCACGTCACGGGCGGCCACCATCATCAGGTCGTTCAGCTCGTCCACCACGATCAGGATAAACGGGAGCCGGGCGAACCGGACTTCGCCCTCCTCGTCGTCGTCCTCATCGTCGCTGTCCGTGCCCCGCATCCTCAGCCGGTAGGCCTCCTCGAACTCGGCCAGGCCGCCCTCGTCGAAGGCGGCGTTGTACCCGGTGATGTCGCGCATCCCGACCTCGGCCAGCAGGTCGTAGCGACGCTCCATCTCGGTCACGGCCCAACTGAGTGCGTTGGCGGCCTTCTTCGGGTCCACCACCACCTGGGTCAGCAGATGGGGAAGGTCGTTGTACTGGCCCAGCTCCACCCGCTTGGGGTCGACGAGGATCAGGCGCACCTGATCGGGGGTGGCCCGGGTGAGGATCGAGGTCAGCACGGAGTTGATGCACGAGGACTTGCCCGAGCCCGTGGCTCCCGACACCAGCACGTGGGGCATCTCGGCCAGATTGACCATGACGGCCCGACCGGCGATGTCCCGGCCCAGGGCCACCTCGAGGGGGTGCACGGCCCGATCGGCCTCCGGTGACGCCAGGATGTCCCCGAGGGCCACCAGTTGGCGGTTCCGGTTGGGCACCTCCACACCGATGGCCGACTTTCCCGGGATCGGAGCCAGGATCCGCACGTCTGGCGACGCCATGGCGTAGGCGATGTCCTTGGACAGGGACGTGACCCGGGCCACCTTCACCCCGGCGCCGAGTTCGAGTTCGTAGCGGGTGACCGACGGTCCGACCGTCCTGCCCACCAACCGGGTGTCCACCCCGTGGGCGGCCAGTGCGGCCACCAGGGACGTGCCCGCGGCCTCCACGGCCCGCTCGTCCACGACCTGGGCCTTGGCCCGCTTGAGGAGGTTGGCCGGTGGCAGGCGCCAGTCACCCACCGATGGACCCAGCTTCATCTCCAGCTGGGTACCGCTCTCGGCGCGGACGGTGGCCGCAGGTACTGCCGGCTCCTCTTCCTCTTCCTCCTCCTCCTCTTCTTCTTCGTCGTACTCCTCTTCCTCGTACTCCTCTTCGAGGTCCTCGTCCTCGGTCAGCGCCGCGGGCACCCGACGGCCGAAGGGATCGGTGGGTTCGTCCTCGGACAGCTCCTCTTCGTAGGCTTCCTCGTCGTCCTCGTCGGTGGCGGTCCGCTCCCGTACCACCGTCGCCGTCCATCGGACCACACCCACCATGCCGCCCGTGGCCGTGCGCACCGAGACCCCGGTGAACAGGACCATGGCCACCACGGCCACCGCCACCAGGACGATGGTGGCCCCGAACCCGCCCAGGGCGGAACGAAGGGGGTTGCCGATCAGTGCACCGACCCAGCCCCCGGCCGAGGAGAGCAGGTCGGTCGACGCCCCCAGTCGCGGGGACCCTCCCCCGAGGGAGGCCAGGCCGGCCACGGCCAGCAGCGCCAGGAAGGCACCGATGACGGCCCGGGCCGGCTCGGGGGTGGAGCGGGTCTCCTCGTCACCAACCCGGTAGCCGACGAGGAGGAGGAGTCCCATGGCGACGGCCACCAGCGGCACGAGAAAGCGCCCCCAGCCCAACAGGTCCCCCATCCCCACCCGCGCCCAGTGACCGGCGGGCCCGAGGGAGTGGGCACCACCGTAGAAGGCCACGGCGGCGAGAACACCGAAGGTGACCAGGACGACACCCCACAGATCGGTGGCGTGACTGGCCACGACCGCCCCCATGGCCGAGAGGACGCCGGGCGGCTCGGTGCGGCCCCGGTGGGCAGGGCTCCGCCGGTGGGATGTCGTGGACCTCGAGCGCGACCGAGCCGATGACGCGGACCCGCCTCTGGACCGCGATGCCCCGGATCGGCCCGCCGGACGCTTGGTGGCGGTCGTCACAGTGCGTAACAGCGTAGTCCCGCAGGGTCACCATTACGGGGACACCGGGGGTTGGTCAGACCGTGACGATCACCGGGACGATCATCGGACGCTGCCTCGTCCGGTTGCCCACCAGCTGGCCCAGCGCCTTGCGGGCCACCCGGTTAAGCGTCTCGTGATCGTGGCTTCCCGAGGTCAGGGCCTTCTCGAGGGCCCGCGTGACCTGGACCCGGGCCTCGTCAAGGAGCATCTCGGTGTCGTGGTCGTAGGCCCAGCCCCGGGTCACGATCTGGGGCACCCCGACCACCTCCCCCCGCTTGAGGTCGACGGTGGCCACGGCCATGACCACGCCCTCCTCGGCCAGGACCATGCGGTCCCGGAGGACCCCGTGGCCGATGTCGCCCACCGAGCTCCCGTCCACGAAGAGGTAGCCGCCCGGCACGGTGCCGTCGCGGTGGAGCCCGTTGGCGTCGAGCCGCACGGCGTCTCCGTCCTCGCACAGCAGCACCCGGTTGCCCACGATGCCCATGGATTCGGCCACCCGGACCTGGTTGGCCATGTGCCGGTACTCCCCGTGCACCGGGATCAAGAACTCGGGCTCGGTCACCGACATGAGGGTGGCCAGCTCTCCCTGGCGGGCGTGGCCGCTCACGTGCACCGAGTCCACGCCGGAGTGGATGACCTCCACGTTGAGGCGGTGGAGGCTGTCGATGACCCGGCCCACGGACCACTCGTTGCCGGGGATGGGGTGGGCGCTGATGACCACCACGTCGTCGGCCCGGAGCTTGAAGAACCGGTTCTCGCCCGTGGCCAGCTTGGACAGAGCCGACATGGGCTCGCCCTGGGAGCCGGTCGAGATGACGCAGACCTGGCCGTCCTCCAGCCGGTCGACGTCCTCGACGTCGATCAGTGACCCGTCGGGGATGTGGAGGAGGTCGAGCTTGCGGGCCAGGGCCACGTTCTTCTGCATGGAGCGACCGAGGGTGGCCACCTTCCGGCCGCCGGCGATGGCAGCGTCGGCCACCTGCTGGACCCGGTGGATGTGGCTGGCGAAGCAGGTCACGATGAACCGGCGGTCGGGCCGGGCCAAGAAGACCTTGCGCAGGGTCTCCCCCACCGTGGACTCCGAGGGGGTGAAGCCGGGCTCCTCGGCATTGGTGGAGTCGATGAGGAGGAGGCGAATGCCCGGGTCGGAGGCCAGCGCCCCCATGCGGGCCAGGTCGGTCCGACGTCCGTCGACCGGATGGAGGTCGATCTTGAAGTCGCCCGAGTGGAGGATGATCCCCTGGGGGGTGTGGAAGGCGGTGGCGAAGGCGTGGGGCACCGAGTGGGTGACCGGGATGAACTCGACGTCGCAGGGCCCGATCCGCCGTCGCTCTCCGTCCCGGACCGGGACAAACGTGGCCCGCTCGGTCATGCCCGCCTCGTCGACCCGGTTTCGGGCCAGGGCCAAGGTGAGCTCGGAGCCATAGATGGCTACGGGGAAGTCCCGCAGGAGGTACGCCAGTCCTCCGGTGTGGTCCTCGTGCCCGTGGGTCAGGATCACGCCGTCGACCCGGTCGGCATTCTCCCGGAGGTAGGTCAGATCGGGCAGGACCAGGTCCACCCCGGGCATGTCGGGATCGGGGAACATGATGCCGACGTCGAGGACGAGGATCCGCCCGTCGACCTCGATGCACGCGCAGTTCCGCCCGATCTCCCCCAGGCCTCCCAAAAAGACGATCCGCACAGCCGAGCCACCGCCGCCTCCGCCACCGCGGCGACCGCCACCGCCCCCTCCCGGTTGCTTGCGGGCCGGCCGGGCCGGCTGCGCCTCGGGGCCGCTGGTCGCCGAGCCGGCCCGGGACGTACTGGCCGCATTGGCCTTCTTTCCGGTCTGCTTGGCCTGCGAGCGCGAGGCCTTCTTCGCCCCGGACGCGGCGGACGACGCTGAGGCGCCGGTGCCCTCGGTGGCGCGGCGTGCTCCCTGACGGTTCACTGGTCGCTTCTCTCTGCCGCTGCGGACGAACCCGAGTCGGTCTGACCGGCTTCCTCGGTCGACCTCCCCCGGTCAGACAACCGTCTGGTGCATCGGCTCATGCTGGTTCAATCTCGACATGACGGCCTGAGCCCGATCCTCCAGCGCCGTCGGGGCCGGGGCGTTGGGCAGGCGGCACTGACCGACAGCCAGGCCGAGCGATCGACAGGCGGCCTTGGCCGGCACGGGGTTCGGGAACTCATCGGAGGATTCGAAGCGGTAGGACTCGGCCAGATGCTGGTTGGTCCGGGTGGCACCCTCGACATCGCCGGAACGGAAGCGGCTGATCATCTCGCCGAACTGGCGGCCGGCCCAGTGGGCGGCCACGCTGATGATGCCGACCGACCCGATGGAGGCGAAGGGCAGGGTGAGGGAGTCGTCCCCGCAGTAGACCTCGAATCCGTCCGGGCTCCCGGCCACCACCTCAGCGGCGGCGGACACGTCCCCGGTGGCGTCCTTGACGCCCACGATGGTCGGAACGTCACGAGCCAGTGCCAAGGTGAGCTCGACGCCGATCCGCCGGCCCGAGCGGACAGGGATGTCGTACAGGAGGATCGGCAGGTCAGTGGCGTCGGCGATCGCCCGGAAGTGGGCCGAGATCCCGGCCGGTGACGGGCGGTTGTAGTACGGGGTCACGGCC
Organism: uncultured Acidimicrobiaceae bacterium; assembly: GCA_963738545.1. Lineage (GTDB taxonomy): Bacteria > Actinomycetota > Acidimicrobiia > Acidimicrobiales > RAAP-2 > Bog-756. The sequence goes on along the minus strand of CAVTXA010000009.1, from coordinate 395,145 downwards.
AGGATGCCGTCGGCGCCGACGTCTTTGGCCAGCTTGGTCATCTGCACCGAGTGGGCGGTGTCATTGGTGCCGGTCGAGGCGATCACCGGGATGTCGACAGCCTCGACCACGGCTCGGAACAGGTCGATGCGCTCAGCGTCGGTGAGCACCGAACCCTCACCGGTGGATCCGGCCAGCACCAGGCCCTCGCTACCGGTGGAGGCCAGGTAGCGGGCGAGGGTTCCCGCCGTGTCGAGGTCGATCGATCCGTCGGCGTGGAACGGGGTGACCATGGCGGTGATGACCGATCCGAATCGGGGCATCGACGCTCAGGCTCTCGGGCGGGGCGCGGCGGTCGGGTAAGGCGTCACGAAACCGCAGGCTACCAGCACCCGCCGGCCGGACCGGCGCAACGACCGGCACCCGAGGCCCGGGTGTGCGGTCCCGGGACCGGCGCCCGGTGAGGCGACGGACCCCCTGACGAGGGTCGATGGATCAGGCGTCGACCCGGTCCATCGGTGGGCCCGAGGCCATGGCGTCGACCTCTTGGGCCGTATCCACCCAGGACTCGAACTCGATGACGCCCAGCTCGGTGAACTTGGTCCGCAGCCAGCCGTCTGCGGCGTCCAGGAGACCGAGCTTCTTGCAGTTGGGGACGATCTTGGAGAACAGCAGTGCCTGGAACTGGGCCCGCTCGGGGGCCTGTTGGACCAGGGGGACCACCGTCTTCGGGTCGACGCCCATCCGGTCCCACACCTCTTGTTGGAGGAACCGGTCGCGCATCCTCACCGCCGCCTCGAAAGCGAACTCCTGGCGCTCCCGCAGCTCGGCCGCGCTCAGGCCCTCGTAGTACTCCTGGAGGCTCAGTACCCCGAACGCCACATGGCGCGCCTCGTCGGCCATCACGTAGCGCAGCAGCTTCTTCAAGAGGGGATCGGCGGTGAGGGCATGCATGAGACCGAAGGCGGCAAGGGCCAGGCCCTCCACCATGATCTGCATGCCCAGATAGGTGAGGTCCCAGCGGGAGTCGGCGATGATGTCGTCGAGCAGCATCCGCAGGTGGGCGTTGACCGGGTAGTGGCCGGACAGCTTGTCGTCGAGGTACTTGGCAAACACCTCGACGTGGCGGGCCTCGTCCATCACCTGCGTGGAGGCGTAGTACTTGGCGTCGATCCAGGGCACCGACTCCACGATCTTGGCCGTGCAGATCAGTGCGCCCTGCTCGCCGTGGAGGAACTGGGACAGGGTCCAGTTCTGGCCCTCGACCCCGAACTGGATCCACTCCTTGTCGCCCCACGACTCGACCGGTGTCCCGGTCAGGTCGAAGCCGGCGCCGAACCCACCGGTGGCCTCGGCCTGCTCTACGACCAGCTTCTCCTGATCCACGTCGGTGTCCCAGGGCAGATCGGTCTCACCGTTCCACTGGGCCCCCTTGGCCTTCTCATACAGCTTGTTGAGCTTGGGCCGGGCGCCCTTCTCGTAGTCCCAGGTGAAGATGGAGTCGTAGTCCGAATGGACCACGTGGAGCCCGTTGGCCTCCTCGACGCCGACGACCGACAGAATCGCCTCGAAGTCATCGATCTCGGCCCTTCCGATGATCTCCTCGGTGCTGCTCATCTCGGTCGTCATGGTCTGTCTCCCTTGGCATGCTCGGTGTGCGGCGTCTGCTTGCGGTACTGCGAGTGGCCGTCCTGCGGCGACGGGACGGCGTGCCGCGACGGCCCACGGGCCGACGACGGGTCCATCGATCTATCGGTCCCGACCGCCGAGTCCTTGACCGCAGCCGTCTCGCCGAATGGTGTGATCACGATGGGGACGGGCGAGGCGGACTCGTGGAGCGCCTCGATCCCGGGGATCATGAAGGTCGAGATGAGACGTTCGGCGTCGACCGGATCGGTGAGGTCCGTGCGCGGTGACGGGGCGATGGCGTAGGACAGCACGATGCGGGTCGCCCACTCCGCCACCCGCTCCGCTTCCGCCGGGCTCATCCACCGGGCCAAGAAGGGTGCCGTGAATCGGGATGCCGTGGTCAGCAGCCGATCTGACTCGTCGAAGGCCAGGTGGGCGAGGACCATCTCGGGCTCGTGGGCGACGAGGTACGCCAGGGCGGCGTGGTTGCGGATCCGGGAGGACGCCTCGACGATGCCTGCGACCAGGGCTTCGGTCAGCGTGTCGGCCGTACCCAGTCGGACCCCGAGGGCCGAGAACAGCCGGGCCATCTCAGTGTCCACCACCGCGGACAGGATCTGGTCCCGGCCGCCGGGGAACACCCGGTAGACGGTGGCCCGCGAGACACCCGCCTCCCGGGCCACGTCGTCGACCGTGGTCTTTGCGGTTCCGTGCCTGGCCAGGCAGGCCAACGTGCCGTCGATGATCCGCACACGGTGCGGCGACGCCTCGTCAACATCCGCCCGATCGTCGACGGACGGCCCCGACCCACCGAGCCCGTCACCGCCGACTAGCTGGAGGGCCGCGCCCCGTGTGTGCACAGGTGAAACGCTAGGTCGTTATTTGTCTCATTGTCAACGACGTACGGGATCCGAGCCCGGTGGCGGCCCCGCCACCACGCCGGCCAGGAGCTCGGACTCCACCAGACGGGCCACCTGGTCCGGATCGTCCAGGTCCCAACGCCCGGGGGCGGACATGTACGAGAGGACCATCCGGGCCAGGAAGTCCGCCGCCTCGTCGAGGTCCACCCCGCCGGCCACGCCCCGCTGGGCCAGATAGGGCACGAGGAAGGTGGCGATGCCCTGGCGGATACGGATGCTCTCGACCGTGAGGGCCGGGAGCAGCTTGTCCGGCTCGGTCTGCATGACCCGTTGCAGGACATCGTGCTCGAGGATGGCCCGGTGGGCGAACATGATCCCCCGCTCCATGACCTGCTCGAGGCCATCGGCGTCCTGGACATGCTCGTAGAGCCGGGCGAAGAACTCCAGCATCCCCCACGACACGACGGCGTTGATCAGCTCCTCGCGCCCGCCCGGGAAGGCACGGTAGACCGTGGCCCGAGAGACGCCCGCCTCCCTCGCCGCGTCCTCGATCGTGGTCTTGGCCAGGCCCCGGCGGGCCACGCACGCGTAGGTGGCCTCGACGATCCGCTGTCGGGTGTCGTCCATCGGGCCGGCCGCGCCCTCAGAGCCCGAGCAACGGCTCGAGTCCGAGGGTGAGACCCGGGCGCCCCGCCACCGAGACCACGGCCAGGACCACGCCGTCCATGAACGACGAGCGGTCGTAGGAGTCGTGCCTGATGGTCAAGCTCTGTCCCGCGCCCCCGAGGATGACCTCCTGGTGGGCGACCAGGCCGGCCAGACGCACCGAGTGGATGCGGATCCCGGCCGGGCCCGCGCCGCCCCGGCTCCCCTCCAGCACCGACGTCACGGTGGGGTCGGGGCGGAAGGCACCCGGACCCGTGCGGGCCGCGGCCATCCGCTCCGCAGTGACCAGGGCGGTGCCCGACGGCGCGTCCAGCTTCCCGTCGTGATGGAGCTCCACGATCTCGGCCCCGCTGAAGTACGGGGCGGCCATCTCGGCGAACCGCATCATGAGGACGGCCCCGATGGCGAAGTTCGCCGCCACGATGCAGTTGGCTGCACCCGAGCCGGGGCCGGCGAACCGGCGACGCAGGTCGTCGTAGTCGTCCTCGGTGAACCCGGTGGTCCCCACCACCACGTGGATCCCGGCCTCGGCGCAGTAGGCCAGGGTGCGACGGGCCGCGTCGATGCGGGTGAAGTCCACCACCACCTCGGCTTCGGCCACGGCCAGCTCCCCGAGGTCCCCCGACACGATCAGTGGGCCGGCATCGGTGCCGATCACCGTTCCGAGCGCGGCACCGGCTAGGAGGGGGTCCACCGCAGCGACCAGTGAGAGATCGGGGTGGCCGAGCACCGTCCGGCACACCTCTTGGCCCATCTTGCCTCCGGCTCCGACCACCCCGACTCGCATGTCGGCAACCCTACCGTCGTGGCCACGGGGATCCCCGGAGGGTGGGCCAGGTCGGGTGGCGGGTCCGGTCAGCCCAGGCGGAGGGAGCGGGGATCGAAGTCGGACTCGTCGAACGGCCCCACCACCGACAACGTCCGGGGGGCCGCCACCAGCTCGGTGGCGGCACGGTGGACCTCCTCCAGGGTCAAGGCGGCCACCCGCTCCAGCACCTCGTCCACGGTCAGGACCTCGCCGTGGAGCAGGAGGCCGGCCCCGATCCGGCTCATGCGGGCTCCGGAGTCCTCACAGGCCAACAGGGTCTCGGCCCGCAGGTTCCCCTTGGCGATGGCTAGCTCCCGCTCGGTGATGCCCTCCTCCCCCAGCCGGTCCAACTCGGAGGAGACGATGTCCAACACCTCGGCCACGTGCTCGGGAGCCGTGCCCATCCCCACGCTCACCGAGCCCGCATCGTGGTAGGCCACCCGCTCTGACCACACCGAGTAGGCCAGGCCCCGACGCTCGCGGATCTCTTGGAACAGTCGGCTGGACAGACCGCCACCCAGGACGTGGTTGACGACGGCCAGGGCGTAGCGCTGGGGATCCAGGCGGTTGACCGATCGGGATGCCAGGACGAGGTGGGTCTGCTCGGTGGCCCGGCGGGACACGGCCAACGGTTCGACCTTGGGGTCGGGAGCGTGTCGTTCGGGGGTGACCCCTCCCCCGGTGCCGGCGAACCGGGTGTCGAGTCCGTCGGCCACCTCACGGTGGTCGAAGTCCCCGGCCACGGCCACCACCATGTTGCCGGGACGGTAGTGGAGGGCGAAGAACTCGGCGATGCGCTCGGCCGTCATGGCCGATACCGACTCCTGGGTGCCGAGGACCTCTCGGCCCAGTGGGTGGTCCGGGAAGAGCAGAGCCGAGCTCTGCTCGGAGGCCTCGTCCGAGGGTTCGTCGGCATGCATCAGGATCTCGTCCAGGATGACCTGTCGCTCGGCGTCCAGATCGGCGGGACGGAGGGCCGGGCGCCACATGATGTCCGAGAGGATGTCGAGGCCCAAGGTGAGGTGCTCAGCCAGCAGTCGGATGTAAAAGGAGGTGTACTCCTTGGTGGTAAAGGCGTTGAAGTCGCCCCCGACCTCGTCGACGGCCTCGGCGATGGCCGAGGCCGACCGGTCGGCCGTGCCCTTGAAGAGCAGGTGCTCGAGGAAGTGGGACGAGCCGGCCCGGCTGGCCTCTTCGTCTCGCGATCCGGTGCCGACCCAGAAGCCGATGCACACCGAACGGGCCTCTTCCATCCGCTCGGTGACCAGATCCAGGCCCGACGGAAGTGTCTCGGTGCGGATCACCGGGTGACGATCCTGAGGATCGTCACCCGGCACTCACGCGCGCTCAACGGCGACGGCGACCACCCCGGCCGCCTCCGCCACCCCCGCTGGGGCGGTCGGACGTCTCGGCCACGGACGGACCCAGATCGCCGAACTCTTGGACCAGCTCCTCCTCGAAGGCGGCCTCGAACGAGGCGGCCCCGGAGGGGGCGGGGCTGGCTGCCGGCGCACGACGCCCGCGGTCGGGACCGTCGCCCGGGTCGGCGTGGTCACCACGCGGACGGCTGCGGCCGCCACCGTCGCCGCGACCCTCGCTACGGCCACCACTGTCGCCGCGGCCCTCGCTGCGGCCGTTCCGACTCTCGCCGCCCGACGAGGCGCCCGCGGGAGCCTCTCCGGCCAGGGACAGGGAGACCTTGCCCTGGGGATCGATATCGTCCACCTTCACCTCGACCGGTTGGCCGAGCTCCAGGACGTCTTCGACCCGCTCGACCCGCTTGCCCTGGCCGATCTTCGAGATGTGCAGCAGTCCGTCCCGACCCGGGAGGATGTTGACGAACGCCCCGAACTTGGTGATGTTGACGACCTTGCCCTGGTACGTGGCGCCCACTTCGGCCAGCGGTGGGTCGAGGATGGTCTCGATGCGCCGTCTGGCCTCGGCGACGGCCGTGCCGTCCTTGGCCCCGATGGTCACGGTGCCGACCATGCCGTCGTCATCGACGGCGATGTCCGCCCCGGTCTCCTGCTGGAGGGCGTTGATGACCTTGCCCTTGGGTCCGATGACCTCCCCGATCTTGTCCATGGGGATCTCGAAGGAGACGATCTTCGGTGCCGACTCGGCCACCTCGCTGCGCGGCTCGGCGATGGCGCTGGCCATGACCTCGAGGATGCTGAGGCGGGCGTCCTTGGCCTGGAGCAGTGCCTTGGTGAGGACGTCGAGGGGAAGCCCGTCGATCTTGGTGTCGAGCTGGAGGGCGGTCACCACGTCCTTCGTCCCGGCCACCTTGAAGTCCATGTCCCCGAAGGCGTCCTCGGCTCCGAGGATGTCAGTGAGGGTCACGTAGGTTCCCCCGTCGTAGACGAGGCCCATGGCGATACCGGCCACCGGGGCCTTCAGCGGCACACCGGCCGCCATCATCGACAGGGTGGATCCGCACACCGAGGCCATGGACGTGGACCCGTTGGAGGTCAGCACATCGGAGACCAGGCGGAGGGTGTAGGGGAAGTCCTCCTCGTAGGGCACCACGGGCAGGAGGGCCCGCTCGGCCAACAGACCGTGGCCGATCTCCCGGCGCTTGGGTCCACGCATGAACCCGGTCTCGCCGGTGGAGTAGGGCGGGAAGTTGTAGTGGTGCATGTACCGCTTGTGCTCGTCGGGCGTGATGGTGTCGAGCAGCTGGTTCATGCGGGGCATGCCCAGGGTGGTCACGTTGAGCACCTGGGTCTCTCCCCGCTGGAACAGGGCCGATCCGTGGGCCGTGGGGAACAGGTCCACCTCGGCCGAGAGCGGACGGATCTCGGTGGTGGTGCGCCCGTCGATCCGCAGGCCCTCCTCCACGATCCGCTTGCGGACCAGCTTCTTGGTCAGGCCCCGCACGGCGGCCTTGATCTCGCCCCCACGCTCGGGGAACTCAGCAGCCACGGCCTCGATGATGAACGCCGAGGCGGCGTCGAGGGCGGCGTTGCGCTCGGCCTTGGCCACGATGGTGTTGGCCTGGGCGATGGCGTCGCTGCCCACGGCCTGGACCCGCTCGAAGACATCGTCCTCGTAGTCGGAGAAGGTGGAGTACGGGATGATCTCCACCGGGCCACGCTCGGCCACCCACTTCTCCACCAGCTGGCGCTGGAGGACGATGGACTCGCGGATCCACGTCTTGGCGGCCTCGAGGCCGTCAGCCAGGACCTCCTCGGTGACCTGGGGGGCGCCTTCCTCGTAGTACTGGAAGGACCGCTCGGATCCGCCGGCCTCGACCATCATGATGGCGATCTCGGCGTTGGCCGCGTCGGACAGGGCCCGACCGGCCACCACGAGCTCGAAGGTGGACTCGTCGCCCTCCTGGAAGGTGGGATGGGGGATCCACTGGCCGTCGGTGGAGTAGGCCACCCGAACCGCCCCGATGGGTCCCTCGAAGGGGATGCCTGAGATCATCAGGGCCGCCGAGGCCCCATTGATGGCCAGGACGTCGTGGGGATTGACCTGATCGGCACCGAAAATGGTCCCGACCACGTGGACCTCGTTGCGGAAGCCCTTGGGGAAGGACGGGCGCAGCGGGCGGTCGATGAGCCGGCAGGTCAAAATGGCCTGGTCCGAGGACTTTCCCTCCCGGCGGAAGAACGAGCCGGGAATCTTGCCCGCGGCATAGGTCCGCTCTTCGATGTCCACGGTCAGCGGGAAGAAGTCGGCTCCCTCCCGGACGGACCGGGATGCGGTGGCGGTGGCCAGCAGGACGGTGTCACCGATCCTGGCCACGACGGCCCCGTCGGCCAACTGGGCCAACTTGCCGGCTTCGAATGTAAGTGTGCGGTCGGTGCCACTGATGGGCCCCGACACGGTTATGGCGTCTGACATGACGCTCCTTGGTCTGTTCGGGGACGACCCGAGCCAGTTCCCAGTTGTCGACCACCCACCGGCTCCGCACGATCTGCGGTGTCGGGGTGATCGGCAACTGGTGACTGACCTCGATGGAAGTCCAGTTGTTTTGTTGTCCCGGCCCGCCGGTTGGACAGGCCGATCTTGCTGCACGCCGACACGGTGCCGGCCTGCGGTCCCCCGGCAGCGAGCCGGAGGAGAAATTGCCACCGCCCGGCCGAGGCCGGGCGGAGCGGATGCTTACCGCCTAGCGGCGGAGTCCGAGGCGACCGATGATGTCCCGGTAGCGCTCGACGTCATTGTTGCGGACGTAGTCGAGCAGTCGCCGACGACGTCCGATCAGCTTCAGGAGTCCACGACGGGTGTGGTGGTCTCCCTTGTGGATCTTGAGATGCTCGGTCAGGTGGATGATGCGCTCGCTCAGGATGGCGATCTGCACTTCCGGTGATCCGGTATCCGTCTCGTGGAGGCGGTACTCGGAGATGGTGGCCTGCTTGTCTGGCATAGGGGGATTCGACCTCTGATGTCTTTCGGAAAGGGCGGGCGGACACAACACGCCAGCACTGCCATGGTAGCAGGATCGGCACCCGATCTGGGTTCTCGGGCGCAATCCCCCCCTGTGGCCCGCACCGAGTGCCTGGTCAAGAGGGGTCTGGCCCTCCCTTCGGAGGTCGCGGTGGGGTCGGCGCCTCGCGACGGGCGACCGGCCCACCGTGGCGGTGGGGCCGGTCGCTCCATCGGTGAGGCCGAGCAACTGGGCCCGGCGGGTTCGGCTACTTGTTGGGCTGAGGAGTGATGCGGAGGTAGGGCTTGACGGCGTTGAAGCCCTTGGGGAAGCGCTCCTTGGCCTCCTCGTCGGAGACGGCCGGGACGATGACCACGTCGTCGCCGTCCTTCCAGTTCACCGGTGTCGCCACCTTGTAGTCCGCCGTGAGCTGCAGTGAGTCGAGGACTCGCAGGATCTCCTGCACGTTGCGACCGGTGGAAGCGGGATAGGTCAGTGTCAGCTTGATCTTCTTGTCGGGCCCGATGATGAACACCGACCGCACCGTGAGGGTGTCGTTGGCGTTGGGATGGATCATGTCGTAGAGGTCCGCCACCTTGCGGTCCTCGTCGCCGATCAGGGGGAAGTTGAGTGCCGTGCCTTGGGTCTCCTCGATGTCGCCGGCCCACTTGCCATGGGACGTAACGTCGTCGACCGAGAGGCCGATGAGCTTGGTGTCACGCTTGTCGAACTCGGCCTTGGCTGCGGAGAAGGCCCCCAGCTCGGTGGTGCAGATCGGGGTGAAGTCCTTCGGGTGGGAGAACAGGACACCCCAACTGTCCCCGAGATACTCGTGGAAGTTGATCGTGCCTTCGGTGGTCTCCGCGGTGAAGTCAGGGGCTTCGTCGCCCAGACGGATTGCCATGGATTGCTCCTTCGTTGTGCGATGCATCGAATACGCGGACCGGATCCGGCGGGTGCCGTGATCTCGTCGCCCCGCCAGGATAGACGGTCCCGCGCCAATTGTCGACCGAGTTAGTCGTGTTTCCTCCCTCGTGGAGGCGGTCGTCCCGTACCGGCCACGGGTCCGACGATCCGACCCGGGCCCTGGCCCTCCCCCGCCGGTTCCACCATGCTGGGGGCATGGACACGACGGTGAAGGTGGAACGCGAGGGACCGGTCACGGTGGTGACCATCGACCGACCGGAGCGGCGCAATGCCGTCGACCCGGCCACGGCCACGGCTCTCCTGGAGGCGTTCACGGCATTCGATGCGGACGACAGCACATCGGTGGCCGTCCTGACCGGCGCGGGCGGGACGTTCTGCGCCGGAGCCGACCTCAAGTCCCTGGCCGGTGGCGACCGGCACCGGGTATCCGAGGACGGTCCGGGTCCCATGGGCCCCACCCGGATGGCACTGGGCAAGCCGGTGATCGCCGCCGTCGAGGGCTACGCCGTGGCCGGGGGCCTGGAGCTCGCCATCTGGTGCGACCTACGCGTCGCCACCGATGAGGCGGCCTTCGGCGTGTTCTGCCGCCGGTTCGGCGTTCCCCTGATCGACGGGGGAACGGTCCGCCTGCCTCGACTGATCGGCGAGGGCCGGGCGCTCGACCTCATCCTCACGGGGCGCGAAGTAGGGGCCACCGAGGCCCTCGCCATGGGCCTGGTCAACCGGGTGGTGCCGGCGGGCGAGGCCCGTGATGCCGCCGTGGCGTGGGCCCTCGAGCTCGACGCCCTCCCCCAGACCTGCCTGAGGAACGATCGGCTGTCGACGCTGGAGCAGTCCGGCCTCACCGTGGAGGACGCCCTGCGGGTCGAGTTCCGCCACGGCCTCGACAGCCTGCGCTCCCCCGACGCCGGTGCCGGTGCGGCCCGCTTCTCGTCCGGATCGGGGCGGGGCGGTGCCGTCGTCGGCCACGACCACTGACCACCGGTACCGCGCCCATGGCCGACGTGGCTGCTTTCGACTTCGACGGGACCCTGACCGAGGGGGGCAGCGTCATGGACTTCCTGGTGGCCCTGCGCGGCCTCCGTACCGTGGTGACCGTCACCGCCGTGTTGGCCCCCCGCCTGGCCCACGGCGCCGTGGTGGGCGGCACGACGGCCGACCGGACCAAGGAGCTGCTGTTCCAGCGCACGGTGGGTGGTGTCCCCTCCTCACGGGTGGAGGAGGTCGCCGAGCGGTTCGCCCGGCACCATGTGGCCCGGCACCTGCGTCCCGACGTACGGCAACGCTTCGATTGGCACCGGGACCGGGGGGACCGGGTGGTCATCGTGTCCGCCTCGCCCGAGGTCTACGTCCGGGTGGCGGGGTCGCTCCTCGGTGCCGACGGCGTGGTGGCCACGCGTCTGGCCGTGGGTGAGGACGGACGGCTGACCGGTCACTACGAAGGGGCCAACTGCCGGGGCGAGGAGAAGCTCCGTCGCCTGCGCGCCTGGATGGACGATACCGGGGTCGGGCCCGACCGACTCTGGGCCTACGGCAACAGCCGGGGCGACCTGCGCATGCTCCGAGCCGCAGATGTGGGAGTCAACGTGGGCCGCCTGGGCCATCTCGGTCGGCTCCGGGAGTTTCCCGGCCTCGACGCCACGGAGCCGCACTGAAGCTCCCCGCCGGTTAGAGGTACTCCTTCTTCCTCATCCACACCAGGACGAACCAGCCCCAGATGGGCGGTAGGTACGCCGTGAACAGCCGTTGGACGAACACCGCGGCCACCGCATCGGTCTCGTTGATCCCGGCCGCGGTGAGCCCGATGATCATGCCCGCCTCGACGACGCCCATCCCGCCCGGCACCGGTGAGATGCCGCCCAGCATCGAACCGAGGGTGAGCACCACGATGAGGGTGGCCAGGTCGAGTCGCTGTCCGAAGGCGTGGAGCGATGTGCCGAGCGCCAGCGCCACGAAGATCTGGGCTGCGGCGCTGCCCCCGAAGATCTCCACCAGGTTGCGCGGGTGCGCGGCCAGAAGCTTCAGATGGTCCCAGACCTCGGATGCCTTGGGCCGGAGCTTGGCCGCAGCCAGGCGCCGCCAACGGGGGACGGCGAAGACGAGTCCGAGCGCAACCCCCACCACCACCACCGCCACCACGATCAGCCACACCAGGTTGGAGCTGGACGAGCTGCTGTCGCTGGACGGTGTGTCGTTGAAGTGCAGGTTCCCGATGGCCAGCGGGAGGGCGATGAGGAAGAGCACCCCTTTGACGATCCAGCTGGCCGTGCTGGCCAGCACCCCCGAGCTCACCGCCACGGTCGGGGTGTACCCCTCCTGCTGGAAGAACCGGACCCGGGTGGCCAGCACGGCCATGGACCCCCCGGCCAGGGCCACGAAGGTGTCCGACAGCTCCAGGGCCACGGTTCGACCGTACGGGAGGGGGTTGATCACCGACCCGACGGTGGTGATGGCGATGGCCGGGTAGGCCGCCTGGGCTAGGACGAAGGTGGCTACGACCCAACCCCACTCGGCCCCGGTGATGGTGCTCCACGACTTGCCCACGTTGATCAGTACGCCGATGAGGGCCCACCCACCGATCAGCGTCCCCACCACCAGCGCCAGGGTCACCCAGCTGATGCGCCGGGGCTCGACGAGCTTGGGCACCTCCACGCCCGCCGCCTCGGCGCCTTGTTCCCGGAGGCCCTTCAGCAGTGCCTTCTTGCCTCGCAGGCTGCGCGACGCCACCGGGTCGAGGGCCGACCGCTGCAGATAGGGCAGGGCGCTCACCACCACTTCGTGGGGGAGACTCCGCACCGCCGCGGCCACCGTTCGCTCCGGGCCGGCCACCACCGAGAGGGCAGCGAGGGCCGCAGCCGTGTCCCGGTCGAGCAGGTCCGTCGAGGCCACCGTCGAGGCCGTGCGGAAGTCCACGATCCCGGCAGCGTCGCTGTCGTCCACCACGATGGTCTCGATGGAGAGGGCCCCGTGGGCGATGCGGGTTGACCGCAGGATGAGGAGCTGGCCGAAGACATTGTCGATGGCCGTGTCGGTGATGGTGGGACTTTGATCAGAGCCGGCTCCGGAGGTATCAGTGCCGGGATCAGGGTCGTCGGCCTCGTCGGTAGCGGGTTCGGCCGGCGTAGCCAAAGCCGTGGCAACTGCGGAGCCAGTTTCGGTTTCGGTTTCGGGCGGAACTCCGTCGGTGGCGGCCAGGTCCGCCGCTGTCACCGGCAGGACGTACCGAGCGAAGGTCGAGAGTGGACGGCCAACCGGCGGACGGGTGACCAACAGCGCATCACGGGCCGGGCCGGCCGGGCCGGCCGCCAGAACTTCGGGTACACGGGCACCCGCCCGATCGGCCATCAAGGTGAGATAGGCCTCGTGCTCGACCTGTTGGCGCCGGGTAAGGGCCAGGGTCGGACCCGAGTCTCGGTAGAAGAGGAATCGGGCCGTCTTGGCCAGCAGCTGCGCATCGGAGGCGTCCCGTCCGTAGACCGAGACGTCGACCGGGGCGTCGTCGATGAGGCCCCCGAACCGCCCGACACCCCACTCCTGTTTGGGAGCGGCCGTCACGTCGACCACCGTCATGCGGAGATCGTCCAACAGGACTTCGACCTCTCCGGTCGAAGGGAGTCCCAGAGGCGAGCCGAAGACGAGGTGGACGATAGCGGTCACCCCCCACCCCACGGCCAAGCTGGCCAGCACGGAGACCGGGAGACCGGAGCCGTTGACCACGGCGGCCACGGCCAGCAGGCCGATGGCCGCCTCCAAGAGCAGCTGCAGCCAGCGGCTGAAGTACGGCAGGGCGGCGGTGACGACGCCAACGGTCGCCGCCACACGGGCCACGGGGAAGGCCAGGTCCACATGGGTGTACCCCGACGCCGGGGGTCGCCCGCCGTCGGTGCCGAACAGCACCGCCGAGATGATGCATACGAGCCATGCGGCCCCGCCCGAGATGGCGATGTCCCGGATGGCGGAGAGCCGGCGCGACATGAGGGTCATGACAGCGATTACGGCAACGACCCCGAGCGAGGCGATCCACCAGATGGAGGCGATCAGCCAGCGGACGCCGTTCGGGGGAGAACCGAGGGTGGTGGCGATGGTGTGCTCGAGTCCGGAGTTGGTCTTCGTGCCGAGCCAGCAGAGGAGCAGGGCCAGGACCGCCAGCCCCAGTTTGACGGCGTCCGAGCCGCGTCGACGGGTCTGGCCGTCTCCGACGGGGGCGAAGACGATGGCCCGCCAGCGCCCTCCCCTCGCCCGCCTCGCCTCGCGACGCGGATCGGTGGGCTGGCCCGCCCGACGATGGCGACCGAGGTGGGGGCCCTGGGCGTCGTGGCCCGCCTCGTCGTCCCGGCCGTTGCCGGCCTGGTGGTCGTCCGCCGTGCCCACGACAGGGATGCTCGGTCCTACCGCCACCGCTCGGTCCCCCGCCTCCGGGGCCGATCCGGGTTGCTCCTCGGTGCCGTGTGCCATCGCATCCAGCACACTACGAGGTGACCTCCCCCGTCTGGGCCATCATGGTCCGACCGTGGTCCGGCACACCTAGCCTGCGCCTGACCCCGCGAAGGGGGCGTCGCCGTAGGTGAAGATCCCGCCGTCGGAGGCCACCAGCCAGTAGCCGTGGCCGTCGGGGGTGGGGGCCATGCCCACCACCGGCTTGACCAGGGTGAGGTTCCCGGCCGAACCGTAGAAGCCGGTGTCGCCGAACGTGAAGATCCCGCCGTCGGTGGCCACGAGCCAGTAGCCGGCGCCGTCCGGCGAGGCGGCCATCCCCACCACCGGTCGGTTGAGGTGGATGTTGCCCGTAGAGCCGTAGAACCCAGCGTCGCCGAAGGTGAAGATGCCCCCGTCCGAGGCCACCTCCCAGTAGCCGTGTCCGTCGGGGGTGGCGGCCATGCCCACGATGGGGAGGTTGAGATGCCGGCCCCCCATCGATCCGTAGAACCCGGCGTCGCCGAAGGTGAAGATGCCCCCGTCCGAGGCCACCTCCCAGTAGCCGTGCCCGTCGGGGGTGGCCGCCATGCCCACGATGGGGAGGTTGAGGTGCTGGCCCCCCATCGATCCGTAGAAGGACGCATTCCCGTAGCTGAAGATCCCGCCGTCGGTGGCCACCAGCCAGTACCCACCGCCGTCGTGGGTGGCCGCCGTGCCCACGACCGGCCGGTTGAGCGGTGACCCGTCGGCCGACCCCAGGTACGCGGCGTCACCGAAGGCGTTGACGCCACCGTTGGCGCCGGCCAGCCAGTAGCCGCCGCCGTCCGGGGTGCGGGCCATGGCCACCGCCGGGCTGTTCAAGGTGGTGGCCGTGGTGAACCAGTCCGACCTGAGCCCGAGACCGGCGGCGAAGGCGTCACCGGTGAGCGAGACGTTCTGGTTGGAGCCCACCAGGGTCATGGCCGTGACCCGTCCGCCCCAGTCCCCGTCACCGTTGCGTGCGGTGATGCTGATGGACTGCAGCACGCCCAACTGGGGCCACGTGGCGTCGATGGTCGTCACCGGGACGGTCGTGGTCCAGTCGTGGTTCGGGTTGCACGCCCCGGGCACGCACACCGAGTCCCCGGAGTCGGCCACGCCGGGAAAGGCTCCGGGGTTGGTATACCCACCCGTGGAGGCGGAGTACTGGGTGGCGGCGATGGTGCCGCCGGGGAACTCCATCACCTGGCCCATGGTGTCCTGGACGGCGGCATCGGTGATGCCGCTCTCGTTGAGCGTGCCCCGGTAGGTCTGACAGGCGAGGTCGCAGGTATCGGCGTACCCACCGTAGGAACCGGGGCTGGCCATCATGTAGGAGCGGGCGGCCACAGCCTGGGCCTCGAGCTCCTGGAAGCCCCAAGGCTCACCCTGGGGTCCGGCGCCCCCGAGCGATCCCCATCCCGCCGAGGACTCGTTGGGGACCACACCTTCGACGTACTGCTCCAAGGGGACCTCGTTCACGGTCCGGGGCGCGCCGTTGGAGTTGTACGTGGCCTCGATGGAGCCGTGCATGGTCACGTTGCTGGTGCCGCCCAGGCACAGGGTCAGGGTCTGCGTGGGATCGTTGGCCGTGGCCGTGGGATTGAGCGTCGAAGGGACGTCCTCCGTCCACGATCCGTCCGGAAACCCCGCGCAGGACGGCGACGTCCATACGGCCCACGATCCACTCTGTGGTGTGAGCAGCGCAGCCTGTCCGGCGGGCACACTTACGCCGGCCACGGTGAAGCCCGTGCCCGAGGTGATGATCACATGGTTTCCGTCGTTCTCGGTCATGTCCACCCGGACCGTCGTGGCCTCCTGGAAACCCGTGAGACCGACCAGGCTCGTCCCTCCGTAGTACGTCCCGAGGATGCTCTGGTACGGCGTCTGGGCGAGGGCGTAGCCCAGCGCCCCCCACTGGCCCATCCCGTGTCCGTGGCCGTAGCCATGCCCCTCGATGGTCACCGACGACGACGGATAGGCGGACGCCGGGTTGGAGGGGGCCACAGCACCCGCGAGCGAGGCGGCAAGCACACCCGCCGCCACGGCTGCAGTCACCAACCACCCGCGGCGTCGGGTGCTCCGGCCGTCACCTCGACCGTGGCCCCGCCCGCGTCCTTCGAGCGCTGCTCCTCGTTTCGGTCTCACCTGAGGCACCAACGGTCCCGTCGACTGACGTTTGGCTCAGTCCGTGCCCACCGCTGCGGCGAACAGCGCTGGGACCGAGCCGTAGAAGGTAGCCGTGCCGAAGGAGAAAAGGCCCCCGTCGGACGCCGCCATCCAGTACCCGTTGTTGTTGTTCGAGGCCATGCCCACGATGGGCTGGTTGAGATGGATGTTGCCGGTGGACCCGTGGAAGGTGGCGTCCCCGAAGGAGAAGATGCCTCCGTCGGTGGCCACCAGCCAGTACCCGCCGTTGTTGTACGTGGCCATGCCCACGATGGGCTGGTTGAGATGGATGTTGCCGGTGGACCCGTGGAAGGCCGCGTCCCCGAAGGAGAAGATGCCTCCGTCGGTGGCCACCAGCCAGTACCCGCCTCCGTCGGACGTGGACGACATACCCACCACCGGTCGGTTCAGGTGGATGTTTCCGGTCGAGCCCCGGAAGGCGGCGTCACCGAAGGAGAAGATGCCTCCGTCCGAGGCCACCATCCAGTACCCGCCCCCGTCAGGGGTTGCCGCCATGCCCACGATGGGCTGGTTGAGATGGATGTTGCCGGTGGACCCGTGGAAGGCGGCGTCCCCGAAGGAGAAGACGCCACCGTCGGACGCCACCTCCCAGTACCCCTTTCCGTCCCTCGTGGACGCGATGGCCACGATCGGGCGGTTGAGGTGCGATCCTCCCATCGAGCCGTAGAAGGCGGCATCGCCGAAGGCGAAGATCCCGCCGTCGGATGCCACCTCCCAGTATCCCTTGCCGTCGGGTGTGGATGCGATGCCCACGACGGGCTGGTTCAGGTGCCCGGGGGCCGGTTGGGTCAGCGTGCCGGTCAGCTGGGCGTTCTGATGGAACTGGGGCCAGGACCTCCGACCCAGCGAGAACCCGCCGGTTCCGTTCACCTCATAGTGCTGGATGACCCCGGCGTTGTTGCCGTCGTAGCCGGCGATGGTGATTCCGATGGTCCCGTTGGGATCCGTGGTCACCAGGGGCGAGTTCTGGAGGGCCACCGCCTGGGTCCCGAATGAACCGGATCCCAGCGTGGCCACGGCCTGGGCCGTCCGTCCGTCGAAGATGACCAGCCCGCCGGTGGTGGGCACCAGGACGTCGTTGTAGCCCGCACCGGTGAGATCGGCCGTGGTCACCCCGCCGATGATCCGGCCCGACGTGGCCACGGGCCACCCGGGCATCGGCGTTCCCGTGGGGCCGTTGAGCGCGTAGACCAGACCGCCCGAGCCCGTGTCGACACCCTCCACCACTTCGACGTTGCCGTCACCTTCGAGGTCGCCGATGGCCGGGCTCGAGACGGTGTTCCCCCCGAGGTTGGTGCGCCACACGATGTTGCAGTGCGTATCCGAGGCGAACAGTGTGTTGGTGTCCGACGCCCCCGCGTAGTACGAGCCGGTGCCGAAGGTGATGCCGATCCCGCCACCGCCGAGGAAGTTCCCGACGGCCGGGGACGAGTCCACGGTCTGGTTGGTGTCATGGTCACAGATCAGGTTGCCACCGGCGCCGAGCACCCGCAGATGACCGCCCGCCGTGTAGTTGACTCCGTAGGCCAGGCCCGGCGACGAGTCGCCCCCCTCCACGATCTCGGTCTGCCCGTTGCCGTACAGATCGGCCAGGGACGGGGTGCTGAAGCTGCTGTCGGCGGTGAAGAACGGCCATCCCGAGAGCGTCGACCCGTTCCCGGCGTTGAGGGCGTACTGGTTCTGACCGAGGGACGGTGCCACGACGGCGGGCACCCCGTTCAGCACACCGACGGCCGGCGAAGCCTGGACCCCGTGCTGACCGTTGAGGTCCGGGGCGCCGACGTGCCAGATCTGCCCACCGGCATTGTTGAACGCGTAGTACCCACCAACCGAGGGCTGCGAGGCGTTGCCGGCGTCGACGAAGATGTTGTCCGTACCCGAGCCGTTGGCCATGGCCGACGGCGTGGCGTCGATGGGGGCGCCGGTATGGGCCGGCCAGCCCGGTGTGGTCGAGCCGTTGGCCAGATGGAACGCCCACACGTTCCCGCCACGGTCGCCGACGACGACCGACGGGCCGCCCCCGTCGAGGGTGGCCACGGTGGGCGAACTCTGGGCGATGGGAGAGCCGCCATCGGGGACGATCTGCTGCCACTGCAACGAGATGGAGAGGGCGGCATGGGCCACCGGCGCGGCCCCGGCCGGGGAGGACAGACCGGCAGTGAGGGGCACACCGAGGACCGTCAGCGCGGCGATCAGACCGACGGAGATCGGGATCCCGCGGGCCCGGTGGCCCTTGGCCCGATGGCCGTGAGCGTCGGGTTCGGTGCTCTGGGCGCCCTGCTCGTGCACCCGATCCCTCAATCCGCCGACGTTGTCGTGCCCTACCTGCATGCCGTCACTCCTCATCCTGCCGTCCGGTGATTCGCGGGCCCCCACCTACTCCATCGGTTCGATGGCGCCTGGACCTGACCCGGTTGCCGAGGGGCAGGATCGAACAGGCACGCGGGTGTTAGGACTCCCTTAGGTATCGGCTCGACCGCCGGATAACTGAACCCGAACTTCCCCGCCGACGCGTCCGTCCCACCCGGCCAGGGTCAATGCCCCGGAGTGCGGGCGCTCAGGTGGCGCAGGCCGCGTCGATGGCGGCGGCGAACCCGGCCTGGACCCGGGGCAGGGCGAACGTCGCCACGCGCTCGGATGCCGCCTCGGCCAGCACTGCCCGGAGCCGGTCGTCGGTGATCACCCGGTCGATGGCCGCGGCCACCCGGCCCGGGGCCTTGTCCGCCAGCACCAGTCCGGCCCCCTGCACGGTCTCGGGGACGGCGGAGGTGGCGAAGGCCACGATGGGCAGGCGGTGGTACATCGACTCCAGCAGGGGGACGCAGAATCCCTCGTGGTTGGAGAGGCAACAGAACACGTCGGCGGCGGCGTAGTAGGCGATGAGCTCCTCATGGGTGACCACACCGGCCATGTCCACCGCGTCGGACAGGCCCAACTCGTCGGCGAACCGCCCGATGGCCACCGAGTACTCCTCGCTGATGGACCCCCCGACCACGTGGAGCCGGGCCTTGGGGTCGTAGAGCTGTCGGTAGGTGGCCAGGGACTTGATGAGGTCGTCCTGGCCCTTGTGTGGGGACACCTTGCCCACGAACAACAGGTCGGTGCCACCTCCCGCCTTGGCCGCAGCCAGCCGAGCGGCGAGCGCGGGGTCGGGGGCGCCGCCGAAGGAGTCCAGGTCGATCAGGATGGGCAGCGTGGTCGTCGACCGGTAGCCGGCGGCGCGCAGTTCCCCCTCGTTGAACTCCGAGTCGGCGATGGCGAACTCGGTGACCGGGGCCAGGTCCCGGAGCTGGGCCCGCCCCCAACGGACCTCCTCCCCCACTTCGGGTATCCAGCCCTCGAGGAGATCGGCCGGTGTGATGTTGTGGTAGTTGACGAACTTGCGCTCGTTGCGCTCCCGGAAGATGTCAGCCACCCCGCTGCCGATCGACAGTTGGTAGAGGAGGACCCGGCCGCCCGGCGGGTGGTCACCCAGTCGGCTGACCGGATAGCCGAAGTCGAGACGGTCGGGTGAGGCGTTGCCGTAGTAGATGTCGGACTGGTAGCCGCGGGAGCGAAGCAGATCCCGCAGCTGCACCGTGTGGCCACCGATGGCATCCCGACTGGCCAAGGTGGGGATGACCTGGTCGATGCGCTCGACGCTCACCGACGGATGGCGGGGTGGACGGTGAGGGCCTCCATCACCGGACGCATTGCCTCGGTCCGCCCGCTCGGACCCTCCACGCGACAGGATCGGCCACCGCGCCGATCAATGCCAGGACCGGCCGGTTGCCGATGCGGGATGGCACTACTTGGAGGAGTCGGCACCAACCGCCGCGGGGACCTCCATGGCGTCCTTTTGGATCACCTCGTCGATGAAGCCGTACTCGCGGGCCTCGTCGGCGGTGAACCAACGGTCGCGGTCCGAGTCGGCCTCGATCCGCTCGACCGGCTGTCCCGTGTGGAAGGCGATGCGCTCGGCCATCATGCGCTTCAGGTACATGATCTGCTCGGCCTGGATGGCGATGTCCGACGCCTGCCCCTGCATGCCACCCGAGGGCTGGTGCATCAGGATGCGGCTGTGGGGAAGGGCGAATCGCTTGCCGGGGGTTCCGGCACACAGCAGGAACTGGCCCATGGAGGCGGCCAGGCCGACGCAGATCGTGCGGACGTCGCACCGCACGTACTGCATGGTGTCGTAGATGGCCAGACCGTCGGTCACCGAGCCGCCGGGTGAGTTGATGTAGACGGAGATGTCCCGCTCCTGGTTCTCGGCCTCGAGCAGGATCAGCTGGGAGCAGACCAGGTTGGCCGTGTTCTGATCGATGGCCGAGCCGATGAAGACGATGCGCTCCTTCAAGAGCCGTTGGAAGATGTCTGAGCCGGGGCCGACCTCGGCACCGGACTTCATCTCGACCTCGGTGTCCCGCAGGTCACTCAGGCGGGCGGGAAAAAGCATTTGGCGATTGTCATCCATGGCTGGGGAGCCTAGTGGCTGGGGCCGTGCATCCGATGCACGGCGGCACCGGTGACCCGGACCTCCCGACCCCGGTCGATGTGGCTCAGCCGGCCTCGGTGACCGGCGACACCATGGTGACCCGATGGGGAATCGAGATGAACCCAACGGCCTTGCCCGGATTCATGACCTCGAACTGGGCGGCCGGCTCCTGCCAGTCGTACTGGACGCCGCCGAGCTTGCTCTGGATGCCTATGACCAGGTCGTACTCCCCGTCCAGGAAGGGGATGGAGTCGAAGGAGAACTCGACGGCGCCCGGCCCCTCGGGCACGTCGTAGTGGGCGTCCAGCTGGTCGGTGTCCGTACGGAGGAGCATGGTGGCTGTCGAATCGCGGATCTCGAGCACGAAGACCACTCCGGCGGTAGCCGACGAGGCCTCGAACTCCACCCGGACGGTGAGCGGCTCGCCGGTCAGGAGATAGGGGCGCTCCCCGGTGCCGGGATGGCGAGCCGTGACGGCGGCGATCCGAACCGGCCGATTGTCGACCGGCGTCACCACGATGGGGGCATCCGCCGGCTGGGTGCCGTACGCCAACGGCGGGGGCTCGACCTCGGGCGGCGCCTCGGGTGGTACGTCATGCTCGGAGATCGAGAGGGTGTCGCCCGCCTCGAGCAGCGTCTCGCGGAAGAGTCGCACCGCCTCGCCCGGAGGACCCAGCCCGATCATCTGCCCCCCACTCAGCACCACGGCCCGGTTGCAGATGGCCCGGACCTGGTCGGGCGAGTGGGACACGAACAGAATCGTCCGGCCCTGGCTCTGGAACAGCCGGATCCGGTCCATGCACTTGCGTTGGAAGCGCTCGTCCCCCACGGCCAGGACCTCGTCGATGACCAGCACGTCGGGGTCCACGTTCACGGCCACGGCGAAGCCGAGTCGCACGTACATGCCCGAGGAGTAGAACTTGACCTGGTTGTCGATGAACTGCTCGAGCTCGGCGAACTCCACAATGTCATCGAAGACCCGGTCCACGTCCCGCTTGGACATGCCCAGCATGGAGCCGTTGAGATAGATGTTCTCCCGTCCGGAGAGGTCCTGTTGGAAGCCCGCCCCGAGCTCGAGCAGACCGGCCAACTGTCCCCGCACCACCACCTGTCCGGATGTGGGCTGGAGGACACCGCAGATGCACTTGAGGAGGGTGGACTTGCCCGAGCCGTTGCGCCCGAGGATGCCGACCGTCTCCCCTTCCTTCACATCGAAGGACACATCGTTCACCGCCCAGAGGTCCTCGTAGGGGGTCCGGCCGATGTGGATGACCTTTTCCTTCAGCGAGGTGTACTTCTCGTGGTAGAGGCGGAAGCGTTTGGAGACGTCCTGCACGTCGACGGCGGTGTTGCCCATCGGTTCAGAGCTCCTCGGCGAAGTTGCCGGCCAGCCGACCGAACACGTTCATCCCCACGAAGAACAGGACCACGCCCAGCCCGAGCACGGCAGCGTCGGCCCAGACATAGGTCATGGGGCCCCACGAAGGCAGGAGTTGTTCTTTTGGATGACCCGCACTCGTCAGTGTCACCAATCCGGTCTTGGCGTAGAGCACCCGTTGGAAGGTCATCACCAACGGAGTCATCGGGTTGAGGAAGTACAGCCAGGTGATCCCGTGTTCCGCCAACTTGGACGACACCGTCTGCTGATAGGAGTAGACGATGGGGCAGGCCCAGAACCAGGCCGCTCCGACCAGCACCTCGATAAGGTGCTGGGTGTCCCGGAGATAGACGTTGACCGACGCCAGCAGCAGGGCCAGCGCCGCACTCAACACCACGCAGGGCACGAAGGCCACCACCAGCAGCCACATCAGGCCCCAGGCCGGGGCGTTGCTCACCACCAGCATGAAGATGGCCATCACCAGGATCTGGAAGAAGAGGAACACGCCGGCCGAACCGATGGCCGCCAGCGCCAGGATCTCCCTCGGGAACGAGACCTTCTTCACCAGGCCGGCGTTGTTGACCACCACGCCCGTGGCGGCGATCACCCCGGTCTGGAAGAAATTCCACAGCAACAAGCCAGAGAAGAGGAAGATGACGAAGTTGGGGATGCCGTTCTTCAGGAAGACGCCGAAGACCACGGTGTAGACGGCCAGGGTCATGGCCGGGGCGATCATCGACCAGACGAGGCCCAGAACCGAGTTCTTGTACTTGACCTTGATCTCGGTGCGTACGAGGTAGACGAGGAGCTCGCGTGAGCGCCAGATCTCGACCAGGCGGGCCATGACGTTGATGTGGGCCGAGACGACCCTGGTCACCTTGATCCGGTCCTCCCGGCTGCCGCTCCCGTTGGTCGACTCCTCGGCCATGGGCGACAGATCGGCCACCTGTTCGGGCGGCGGCGGAGCGGACGGGGGCGCCGGTGGAGCCGGTGGTGCGGCGACGGGGGCTGAGGACGCCGTTGCTTTGCTGGCCATGCTCAT
Organism: uncultured Acidimicrobiaceae bacterium; assembly: GCA_963738545.1. Classification (GTDB taxonomy): domain Bacteria; phylum Actinomycetota; class Acidimicrobiia; order Acidimicrobiales; family RAAP-2; genus Bog-756. The sequence continues at coordinate 372,377 of CAVTXA010000009.1, read as the reverse complement.
TCGGCTCCGGTCGCCGGCCGTCGATCGGGGCCGCCTCCGTGGACAGAGGACCGCCGGCTGCGGACTGAGCCGCTGGCACAGGGCACCACGGTCCGGCCGGCGCGGAAAGCAACGCTCTCGGCCACCATCTCTTCAAGGTACACGATCTGACCTGCCGGAACGGCGATGTCAGGGCAAGGCGTGGCGAATGCGGCGACCGCGGTCATCGGCCGTCGGTCACTTCGTTCACCGAGGCCACCGGGGCAGAATCCGCACCCTGGGGTCGGTCGGCCCGCGCGGGGACGAGCGGTGCGAAGACAGGAGGGGTCCATGGGCCCAGATCCTACTGGTTGGGGTCCCGGGAGGGTGGTAGGGGACATGGGACCGGAGCCTGCCGATCACCCTGGCCAGATTGGTTGAGCGGTCATCCCCCGCGGACGTACTCCCGACCGGCGTCCGGCTGGACCAGGCGTTTCGCCCGGGTCGGCCGGTGGTGGCCCCGGCCCACCACCTCGGTCAGGAATGCCGTGTAGCGGTCGATGATCGACGGCCATCGGTAGTACCGCTCGGTGTACTTCCGGCCGGCCTCGGCCAACCTGCGTCGGAGCTCGTCGTCGCCCACGAGTCGTTCCACGATGACCTCGAAGGATCGGAAGGACTCGAACCACAGTCCACCCCCGGAACGCTCACAGTGCTCCACGGTGGCGGCACACGAGGCGTTGACCAGGACGGGGACGTCGAGGGACCAGGACTCCAACAGCACCAGGGAGAAGGACTCATAGGCCGACGGGTTCACCATGACCTCGGCACCGCCCAGGATGTCCCACTTGTCCGCCTCGGACACGGTTCCGGTCACCACGATGTCGGGGTGGTCGGGGGCCTTGTCCGACACCGGTCCGACCAGGGCCAGGGCCAGGTCGCCGGGGTGGCGCTCCTTGTAGCGGATGAAGTACTCGGCCAACATCCCACAGCCCTTGTGTTCGTCCACCCGCCCGAGGTAGCAGAGGTACGGCCTCGCCCCCAGCCCGAGGATGTCTCCTCCCCGACGGCCGGCCCCGGCCGGGTCGTTCACCCCCAGTCCCAGGACGATCTGGGGTTTGGCGCCGTTCCCGAACGCGTACTCCATGAGGTCGCGCTCGGCTTGGGTGTGGTAGACGAACCCGTCCACGTGGCGGAAGCTCTGACGGAAGGCGGACAGATAGAGCGCGGGCTCGTCGTGGGCGGCCGGATGGAGCACGGTGGGCACCGGGGAGACGGCGATCCCGTCGACGGTGGTGGCGAAGAGGTACGGGTAGCAGGCCACCACATCCGCATCGGTGGCGGCCACGGCGTCCACCAACCCCGGGCACATGGGGCCGTTCAATGCCACCCAGCGTCGGGCCTCGGCCAGTCCCACGGCCGACGGGGCCAGGCGGATCTTGGCATCGAGGTCGAAGTAGTCCAGCTGGCGCTGACTGGCGGTGGGAAACCGGTGCACGGTGACACCGTTCACCGACGAGGTGCCGGCCGGCTCGGTGTTCTCCCAGGTGAGATGGTCCATGGCGCAACTGGTCAGCACCTCGACCTCCCAACCGGGTCGCCGGCACAGCCGCTCGGCCAGCATGCGGGCCGCCGCCTCGGCCCCGCCGATGACCTCCGTGCCGTAGCGCGGCGTGACGAAGGCCAGCTTCACGCTCGGACGCTTCGGCTGCGCCCGGGAGACATCACGGGCCCGTGCTCAAGGGGCCGGGCATGCCGGGGTGACGTCACCGTTCCCGGACGGCGACCAGCAGGTACTCACCCGGGCCCAGCAACGCCTGGTTGACGGCGTCGATGGTGGCGTTGAGGGCATCGGCATCGGGATTGGCCACCGAGACATGGGCGATCCGGCGGTCGGTGCCCCCCGACGTCACCCCGGTGACCCCGAATCCGTGGCCGCCGAGGAGCTGGCCCCAGGTCTCGGCGTGGAGCGGTCGTCCCGGGGCCAGGTCGCTGACCACCGGGGAGATGCTGCCCATCCAGGATTCCGGCGTGGCCGAGTGGAGGACCAGTACGCCCCCGACGGCCAGGCGCGATCCCACCAGACGCACCAGCCGGTCGCGCTCGTTGGGGTGAAGCCACTGCACCGAGCCGGTGACCACCATGCCGGCCAGAGCGTCGTCGCTCACGACCTCGAGATGGTCGAGGAGCGTCTCGGCACGGACGTCGAGTCCCCGTCCGATGGCGGACTCGGTGACCCAGGCGGCGGGGTCCACGCCGTAGGCATCCACCCCGGCGGCGACCAGGGCGTCGAGCAGGCTCCCAGCACCGCAGTCGGCGTGGAGCACGCGACCGTCGACACCGGACACGGCGGCGACCGCTTCGGCGCCCCACCAGGCGGCGCCGGGATCGGCTTCGGGCACCACCGAAGGAGGCAGGGGCGGGGTGCGCTGCACCTCGACCGCGGCCTCGAGGTCCTCGACGTGGTCCACCACGACATGGAGCATCCGCGACACCGACCAGGCGAACTTCACGATCTGGTGGACGATGAACCCGATGTACCAGCCCATCGACTTGCGGATCAGCCGCTTGACGTAGGTCCCGATGACCTTCTGCGATGCCACCGGGACGGCGATGTCCACGTAGGCCGACCGGTCCACCAGGGACAACGTCTCGCGGAGGCGGGCCTTCCCGTGCAGGCCGACCGGCGAGAACTCGAGGAAGAGCTCATCGAGCTCCTGCTCGAGGCCCACCGGGAGGTCGCCCGAAGCCCGACGCCGGCTGACCTCGGCGTCGATCTCGAGCATCACCTCAGCCAGATAGCGGACGCGTGCGGCAGGGTCGTCGAGGGCGGCGTCCGTCGACGGCGTGGGCTCGACGGGAACCACCGAGGGCGTAGAAGCATGCGCTGGTGGCACGCAACGACTATAGCCAGGGGTCCAGGGGAGCCAGGTGACCACTCCGGTCGAGCACTCCCCTGGCTCGACCACCCGGGAGCCACCGTCACCGACCCCCGGTTCCCGCTCGGTAGGCTGCACAGCGCCGCGGGCGTGGCGGAATTGGCAGACGCGCCGGGTTTAGGTCCCGGTCCCTTCGGGGATGGAGGTTCGAGTCCTCTCGCCCGCACGCTCTCGCCCCGCACGACGGAGCCGTCTCCCGGATCGTCGATCCCGATCGGACCGGGCCCGGGGTTGCGGCCATCCGGTCAGGGGGTGTTGGCTGGTGGCCATGCCTCTCGACGGTGAGTATGAACCCAGCTCGGCCCAGTGGGTCCGAGACCAGGTCGCACTCTACGAGGGCTCGGGTGGACTCGAGGGGACGACCTTGCGGGACCTCCCCGTGGTCATCCTGACCAGCCGGGGGGCCTCGTCGGGCAAGCTCCGCAAGACCCCGCTGATGCGGGTCGAGCACGAGGGGACCTACGCCGTGGTGGCCTCCCAGGGAGGCGCTCCCACCCATCCGCTCTGGTACTTCAACCTGGTCGCCGATGCCCATGTCGAGTTGCAGGACGGACCGGCGAAGTCGGACCGGACGGCGCGCGAGGTCACCGGGGAGGAGAAGGCCCTCTGGTGGGAGCGCGCCGTGGCCGCCTACCCCGACTACGACGACTATCAGGCCCGCACCGAACGCCAGATCCCCGTCTTCGTCCTCGAGCCGGTGGAGGCCTGAGGCTCACTCGGGCTTCTGGATGATGATCGCCAGGAGGTAGCACCCGGTGGCGTCGTAGAAGATGCCGCGGTTCCCGGCCAGGGCGACCGGGTCGAACTCGCCCCGGGCCACGGCCGATCCCCCCCAGTTGAGCCCCCGCTCGGTCAGTACGGTGAACCCGGCCCTGGTCACCTTGTCCCGCAACTGCTCGAGGGTGTACTCCACCTTGTGATCGGGGTCGATGAAGCCCTCCTGTTGGAGCCGGCAGACCAGTCCGTTCGGCGTGTCGATGGCCATGATGCCCCCGGGCCTCAATACCCGCAACGACTCCTTCAGGACGATGTCCCCGTCGTCTTCGGTCACGTGCTCGATGGACTGGCCGCTGTAGATCAGATCAACGGTGTCGTCGGCGGCGAACGAGAGGTCGGCCATAGACCGGTACTCGTAGCGGACGGTGCCGCGGTCAGTGACGCTGGTTCCGAACCGCTCGGAGTGGTAGAGCGGATGGCGGTCGTCGGGGGGCAGGTCGACGATGACCAGTTCGTCGAAGTCGTAGGGGTAGCCGAGGGCCACCATGGCTCCCCGGGCGTCCCAGGTAGCGCCGCCTCCGAGGTCCACGATGTGGCGGGCCGGTGGCAGCCCGATGATGAACTCGCTGCGGCTGGCGTGGAGCGACACGTGGAGGTTGGTGGGCAGGACCGGCACGTGGACCCGGTACTCGCTCGAGCAGCGGACCCGGTCGGCCACGTCGTAGTGCGAGAGCGCCCCGATGGCCATGGCCTCGGCCTGCTCGGTCCATGGCGGCTCATCCGGCTCCCGTCGGAGCAGCACGTTGTAGGCCATCCGGACGGCCTCTCTCGGGGCGAGCTGCTCGAAGGACAGGCCGGCCAGGCGATTCGCCTCGCGACGCGCCTTCCGTTCAACCCGCTGGAGCTGGGGCGTGACCTGACGGAGGGCCCGGGTCACCGCCCCCTGGCCGCCGTGGTCCTGCTCGTCCAGCTCCTCCACTGCCGGGTCCACTGCCGGGTCCTGACCACTCACGCTGTCTCCGTTCACCTGCTGTCGAGCCTCTGCGAATGTACCATCGCGCTCCCCTGCCCCCCTCCCGCCCGCTCCGAGGGCGCACCCCCTGTCTTGCCGTCGGGGGCAGGTTTCGGCCAAGCTTCCCCGGTTCCGTCCAACGCCCCGGTTCGGGGTCACCCGGGATGCCCGGGCCGACCGGGGCCAACCGCTCGAGGGGAGCGGGTCGGGAGGGACCCGACGTCGGGGACGGCGAACGGGGATCCCCCCATCCGGCACGACGTGTCCGAATGGTGGACGCAGCGATCAACGACAGCAACGAGACAGAGGAGAACATGATGGGAATGCTCGACGGCAAGGTGGCCATCGTCACCGGAGCAGGACGCGGCATCGGACGGGAGGAGGCGCTGCTGCTGGCCTCCGAGGGCGCCAAGGTCATCGTCAACGACGTCGGCGCCACCGCTCCGGGTGAGGACGGCGAGAAGAACCCGGCCGAGCAAGTGGTCGAGCTGATCAAGGACGCCGGAAGCGACGGTGCCATCAACGCCTCCGACGTAAGCTCGTGGCAAGGGGCCAAGGAGCTCGTTGACCAGGCCGTCGAGACCTTCGGCCAGCTCGACATCCTGGTCAACAACGCCGGCATCCTCCGGGACAAGATGAGCTTCAACATGGACGAGTCGGACTGGGACGACGTGATCAGAGTGCACCTGAAGGGGCACTTCGCACCCTCCCACCACGCCGCCGTCTACTGGAGGAACCGGGCCAAGGCCGGCGAGACGGTCAGCGGCCGCATCATCAACACCTCGTCCGAGGCCGGCCTCTACGGGAACGCCGGACAGGCCAACTACTCGGCGGCCAAGGCCGGCATCGCCTCGATGACCTGGGTTCTGGCCCGGGAGCTCGAGCGCTACGGCGTGACCGTCAACTCCATCTCACCCCGTGCCCGCACCCGGATGACCGAGAACCTGTTCGGAGGCCTGGCCAAGCCGGGCGAGGGCTTCGATGAGTGGGACCCGAAGAACATCGCCCAACTGGTCACGTTCCTGGCCTCGGACGAGGCCTCGGACGTGACGGGCCAGAACTTCGTGGTCTTCGGGGCCAACATCTGGGCCATGGGTGGCTTCCACCCGATCGGCGAGGTGCACCGGGACTCCATGTGGACCCCCGAGGAACTGGCCGCGGCCAAAGGTGAGCTGTTCAAGGACATCTCGTCGGGCATCCCGAAGTTCAGCTTCATGTAGTCCGTCAGGTTGGCGGGGGGTCGGTCTGGGACCGCCCCCTCCCCCGGCGGTCCTCGCGGCTGGACCCGGCCACCGGGACGGTCCCGTCACTGGACTTCAGCCCTGGGGGCTCACCCCCGGCTCGGAACGACGGCGGTGGCCTCGCCGACCACCTTCTCCTCGCCCTCGGCGTTGTGGAGCCGGACGTCGAGGTCGACGAGGTGATCCTCACCCTCGGTCCGCTTGCCGGTGACCACGATCCTGGTGAGGAGCTCCTCGTCGGGCCACGTCTGCTTGGCGAAGCGGGCCTGGTAGCGACGGACGTTGCCGACGCCCACGTAGTCGGTGATGGCCGTGCCCAGGAAGCCCATGGAGAACATGCCGTGACCGAACACACTGGGCTGCCCGGCCGCCTGGGCCTTCACCTCATCGTGGTGCATCGGGTTGTAGTCACTCGACGCGCCGGCGTACATCACCAGATCGGTGCGGTTGAGCACCCGGCTGCGCTGTGGCGCCTCGTCCCCTTCATGGACGTCCTCGAAGTACAGCACCTGGTCACCCACTGATCCGACCTCCCTGCTTGTGCCGGGACCCGATGAACGGGCCCGACTCCATTATCTCGTCGTTGGCCGGGGACTGCTGGCCCGCCCCGCGCCCACCGACCGGCCGGCCGCTCCTGCCCCGCCGGTGGTTCATCGCCCGGGCTCGGGATCCCGCGGGAGACCGAGCAACCGCTCACCGATGACGTTGCGCTGCACCTCGCTCGTCCCCCCGGCAATCGTCAGGCACTTGCTGTGGAGGACACCGTGGGCCGACACGGCGGCGTCTCCTACGGTGACCGCTCCCTCGGCACCGGCGCAGTCGAGTCCGAACTCGTGCACGCGCTGTTCGAACTCCGCGCCCAGCAGCTTGCGGACGCTCGACTCCGGACCGGGCTGCAGTCCGCCCACCGAACGCAGCGTGGCCCGAAGCCCCAGCTGGGCGAGGGACTGGGCCTCGGCCAAGAGTTCACCGAGTCGATCGAGGGTCACCGGGTCCTGTCGATCGGGATCGGCGGCCACCCGGGCCAGCACCCCTTCGAGTGCCCCACCGAACGCCGAGTCGCTCGACAGCGACACCCGCTCGTTGGCCAGCGTGGTGCGGGCCAGTCGCCAGCCCCCGTCGATCTCGCCCACCACACAGTCGTCGGGGACGAAGCATCCGTCGAAGAAGACCTCGTTGAACAGCGCATCACCGGTGATCTCCCGCAGCGGTCGGACCTCGATGCCCGGCGAGTGCATGTCGACGAGGAAGTAGGTGATGCCCTGGTGCTTGGGGACGTCGGGATTGGTCCGGGCCAGACAGATGCCCATATGGGCCCGGGTGGCCACCGAGGTCCACACCTTCTGTCCGTCCAGCGACCACCCTCCGTCCACCTTGGTGGCCCGGGTGCTGAGCGCGGCCAGGTCGGACCCAGCCCCGGGCTCGCTGAACAACTGGCACCAGATGATGTCGCCCCGGAGGGTGGGGGCCACGAAGCGCTCGGTCTGCTCGGGTGTCCCGTGGGCCATGATGGTCGGGAGCGCCCAGGCGGCCACGGCCAGGTTTGGTCGGCGGAGGCCGGTCTCATCGCAGACCTGATCGATGACCAGCTGTTCGACGGCTCCGGCATCCCGCCCGAACGGGGAGGGCCAATGAGGGGTCAGCAGGCCGTCGTCGGCCAATGCCCTCCGCTGCTCGGCTGGGTCCTCGATGGCGGCGATCGCCTCGACGATGGGCGTCAGCTCGCGACGGAGGAGCTCCGCCTCGGGGGGCAACTCGATGCTCAGCCGTCGGCGGCGGCCGGCCAGGGCCAGGCGGGACGCCTCGGCCCGCAACGGGGCGGTGCCCCCGATGATCTGGCGCAGCGTGGTCGACCGCCGCAGGTGGATGTGGGCGTCGTGCTCCCAGGTGAACCCCATGCCGCCGAGCAGCTGGATGGCCCCCTTTGCCGCGTCCACGTAGCCGTCGAGGGCCAGTGCGGCAGCCAGATGGACGGCCAGGCGGCCCGGTGTCCCCTCATCGGAGGCACGCCCACCTGTTCCTGACCCGAGCGAGGGGTCGGCCTCGCTCGCAGCGGAGGACTCGTGATCCAGCTCGGAGGCGGCGTCCCAGACCGCCGCCACCGCCTGCTCCACGGCCACCAGCATGTCGGCGAGCCGGTGCTTGACCCCTTGGAACTGGCCGATGGGCCGGCCGAACTGCTGACGGGTGCGGGCGTGTTCGGCGGCCGTGTCGAGGCACCAGCGGGCCCCTCCGGTTGCCTCGGCCGAGAGGACCACGAGAGAGAGGTCCCGGATGCGGCCGGTGGTGGCCCGGGCGAGCACATGGGTGGCGGCCACGGGAACGTCCTCGAGGAGCCACCGGGCCGACCTTCTCGAAGGATCGAAGCTGGGCTGCGGCTCCACCTGCACGCCCGGGCCCCGCTCGACGAGGAGCCAGCGGACATCGCCATGGTTGGCCGCCGGGGCCAGGACGGCCGAGGCCGTGGCCCCGTTGAGCAGCGGCCCGACCGAACCGGAGACCGAGAGGGTTCCGCCGGGCCCGGTGCGCCACGTCAGCCCCGCCGCTGACCGTGGCGATCCGTCGGGGTCCGCCGTGGGAACGGCCAGCGTGGCCGGCACGCTCCCGTCCACCAGTCGGGGCAGCATCACCTTGGCCAGCTCGGGGTCCCCGCACTCGGCCACCACCGCGGCCACGACCGCCGTGGTGCCCCAGGGTCCGGGTGCGGCCGCCCGACCCAGCACCTCGGCGGTGACGGCCAGCTCCACCAGGCCCGCCCCCTGGCCACCGAGGCCCTCGTCGATATGGATACCCAGCGTGCCCTGGGCCCCGAGCTCGGCCCAGAACGCGGGCAGCACGTCGGCGTCGGCGTCGAGGGCGGCCCGGGTCACCTCGGGTGGGCAGCGCGCGTCGACCCACCGCTGCAGCGAGGACCGGAGCTCCTCGTGCTCGTCGCGGATGCCGATGGACATGCTCAGTCCCCCGACCGGCGAGTGATCGTCAGACTGGACGTCAGGAGCGGCGACACAGCACAGGTTCTACCATCTCGGCCCCGCCGAACGAGAACCGGTTCTACCCGGGCCGGGGCCCCCACGGTCGGCTACCAGCCGCGGAAGACCGGGGGCCGGCGCTCGGCAAACGCCGCCAGACCCTCTTGACAGTCCTCGGTCCCGGTGACCAGCTCCTGGGCCACCGCTTCGTCCCACAGGGCGGTGGTCCGGTCGGACTCGAGCGACCGGTTGGTCAAATACTTGGCCACGCTGATGGCCCGGGTGGGGCCGGACGCCAGTCGGGACGCCCACTCGCCGGCCAGGGCCAGGAGCTGGTCCCGCGGGACCACCCGGTTGACCAGGCCCAATCGCTCGGCCTCGACGGCGGGGACGTCGTCCCCGAAGAAGAAGAGCTCCTTGGCCCGCTGCGGACCGATCAGGCGGGGAAGGAGGTAGGCGCCCCCGGCATCGGGGGCGATACCCCGCCGGACGAACACCTCGATGAACTTGGCCTCCTCGGCCGCGAGGACCAGGTCGCAGGCCAGCGCCAGGTGCATGCCACCGCCGGCCGCCGTGGCGTTCACCGCGGCGATCACCGGCTTCTCGCAGTCCAGCACGGCAGAGATGAGGCGCTGCCAGCCGTTGCGGATGAGCCGGGCCGCATCCCCCACGGCGCGCTCGGGCGCGCCCGGCGGACGCTCGGGTGCGGGACCCGACGAGCGGAGATCGGCTCCCGTGCAGAAGCCCTTCTCGCCCGATCCCGTGAGGACCACGACCCGGACGGCCAGATCGGCCGAGGCCTCGTCGAGCCAGGCGATGAGCTGCTCCCTCATGGCCGCGGTGATGGCGTTGCCCGCCTCCGGCCGGTCGAGCGTGATCCAGGCCACGCCCCCCTCGAGCCGGCGGAGGACCGGTGGATCGGCCGCAGCCGGGTCGGCGACCATCAGATCCGGTGGATGATGTTCATCCGTGAGGTGCACACCGGCGCACCGGTGGACTGCTCGCTCCATGCCGTCTCGACCACGATGAAGGTCATGGTCTTGCCCTTGGACTCCTTCTGGTAGGCGTCGACGACGCTTCCCTCCCCCACGAGGACATCACCGGCCAGCACGGGCCGGTGGTAGGTGAACTCCTGTTCCCCGTGGAGGATCAGGCCCCCCTTGGCCATGAGCGGACCCAGCACCTCACCCATGGGGTTGCCCACCGGGGCCTCCGCCGTCTGCAGTTCGGGGAAGGCCCCGAAGTTGCCCATGACGAAGGGGTAGGTCGGGGGGGCCGGGATGCCGGCCAGACCGGCGTCGGTGGCTGCCCGCAGGTCCCGGTAGATGGGACTGTCGTCCTTCACGGCGTCGGCGAACAGGGCCAGCTGACCCCGCTCCACGGTGACCACCGTGGTCCCCGTGGACTTCCCGATGATCGTGCTCAGGATGTCGTCAGCCACCTGGTGGTCCTCCCCTGTCTTCGAACGTCCCGGTCCGGGAGACCGTCGATGGCTCCGGTGGGTGGGCCTAGCGTGCCCGGTGCGCACCGTAGCGCGCAAGATCCGTCCCGCCCATCACGCACAGACGATCACGCCGAGGGCACCCTCACCGACCACCGGGGTCACCTACAGTGCCCCCATGGGCCCTCCCGAGGTGTCGGTGCTCCCCACGACGGCCGACCTCGCGTCCGCCGCGGCCGACGCGGCGGCCGAGATCCTGCAGGGCGCCGTGGGCCGCCACGGGGTGGCCCACGCCATGTTCGCCACCGGCAACTCGCAACTGGCGTTCATCGACGCCCTCCTGGGCGGGCAACGCCCGGTGCCCTGGTCGGAGATCGTGGTCTTCCACATGGACGAGTACGTGGGTGTCGGGCCCGACCATCCCGCCGGATTCCGGCACTGGATCCACGATCGCATCGCGGCGCGGGCCCATCCCCACTCCGTCCACTACCTGGACGGACTGGCCCCGCCCGCAACGGAGTGTCCCCGGTACGCCGCGCTGCTGGAGGAGTACCCCCTCGACCTGTGCTGTCTCGGGATCGGCGAGAACGGCCACCTGGCCTTCAACGACCCGCCGGTGGCCGACTTCGACGATCCCCTCGACGTCAAGGTGGTGACCCTGGACGAGGAGTGTCGTCGCCAGCAGGTCAACGAGGGACACTTCCCGACCGATGCGGACGTGCCGGTCCAGGCCATGACGGTGACCATCCCCGCACTGCTCCGCGCCGACCGGGTCCTGGCCGTGGTGCCCGAGGCCCGCAAGGCCGCGCCAGTCCGAGCCGCGCTCGAAGGTCCGGTCTCGACCTCGTGCCCGGCCTCCATCCTCCAGCGCACCCCGCACGCCACGGTGTACCTCGATGCCGACTCGGCGGCGCTCCTCAGTCGTTGAGCCACCGGTCGAGGAACGGATAGGCCACGTCCCCGTGCCATTCGTGTTCACCGTCGAAGGGATCGTGGATCAGGCGGTCACCGGCACCCAGGCGCTCGTAGATCGGGCGGAGCCGGTCGACGCCCGCCGCCGCCGTGGCCACTGGGAAGAGCAGGTCCTCGCGACCGGACACGACCAGCAGCGGCCGGGGCGCCACCAGGGCGCCCAGGTCCACGTGCTCCATCCTCCCCAGCATGGCGAAGAGCACCTGGGATCCGCACATGTTCCACGGCACCTTGTGCGACTCGGCCCAGGACGAGAAGTAACCGGCCACCACCGCCGCCGCCACCCGGCGGTCGGTGGCGGCCAGGAAGAGCGCCATGGTCCCCCCGTAGGAGAAGCCGGCCACCCCCAGCCGGGAGGGCTCGACCAGCGGGTGGGCCTCGAGCACGTCGAGGGCCCGCCCCAGGTCCCAGAGGTTCTGGGTCAGGGGATTCCATCCGGCCATGACCTGGTGGACCAGATTGGTGTCACAGGCGTAGTGGTCGTCGGGGTTCCAGTCGGCCCGCTCCCCGAAGCACCGGAGGTCCGGGGCCAGAACCACGTGCCCGCGTCGGGCCAGGGCGGCGGCGTAGTCGCTCCCTGGGGCGCCGTCGGGATCGTCGATGCCGCAGACGCGTGACTTGCCCGGCCCGTGCCCGTGGACGGCCAGCACGGCCGATCCGGGTGCCACCCGGTCCTCGGGCACCAACAGGTAGGCCGGCACCGACATGTCCGCCTCGACGTCGAACACGATTCTCGACCGACGGTACCCGTCGACCGAGACCTCCTCGGTCACCTCCACGTCGAGGGGCACCCGGTCGGGCCAGGGCGCCAGCGTGGCATCGAGCCGGGAGCGGAAGCGCTCGGTCCACGGCCCGAAGGCGATCGGGTCCTCGGGGAGGCCGTCGGTCTCCTGGGTGGCCATCAGACGGCTGACCGCCTGGTACCACGGGGAGAAGTTGCGCCGCGGGGCGGGCCACCCACTCATGCACGGACCTCCTGTCGGTGTGGACGCCTCCACGTTGCCACACCGGTTGAGCACGCCACCGACCTCGGGCACACTGGGTCCATGGCCATCGCCACCGAACTGGACATCCGTCCCCTCTCACCGCTCATCGGGGCCGAGATCCACGGCATCGACCTGTCGCACCCCCTGGCCGAGGGCGTGGTGACCGAGGTGCGCCAGGCCCTCAACACCCACCACGTGATCTTCTTCCGGGACCAGCACCTGACGCCCGAGCAGCAGGCCGCGTTCGCCCGCCAGTTCGGCGAGGTGACCGAGGGTCATCCGGTGATCCCGGCCATCGAGGGGAACCCCGAGGTCCTGGCCATCGACGGGCGTGAGGACCGGGCCAGCTGGTGGCACACCGACGTGACCTTCCTCCAGTCACCGGCCTTCGGGTCCATCCTCAACATGTTGGAATGCCCCGAGGTCGGAGGGGACACCACCTGGGCCAGCCTGCAGGACGCCTACGACCGTCTGTCCGACCCCGTCCGCACGCTGTGCGACTCGCTGATCGCCATCCACTTCGATCCGTGGTTCGCCGCCGACGTCCAGGCCCGGGGGGGCTACGACTGGGAGGGACAGCACTACGAAAAGCTCCTTCCCGCCCTCCACCCGGTGGTCCGTACCCATCCCGAGAACGGCCGCAACGGTCTGTTCGTCAATCCGCAGTTCACCCAGTCCCTGCTGGGTCTGTCCAAGCACGAGAGCGACGGGATCCTCGACCTCCTCTACCGGCACTGCGTCCAGCCCGAGCTCACCTGTCGGTTCCACTGGCGCCCGGGGTCGGTCGCCTTCTGGGACAACCGGGCCACGCTGCACTACGCCCTCGACGACTACGGGGACGCCACCCGTGTCGCCCACCGGGTCACCCTGCGGGGCGATGTGCCCTACGGCCCGGCCATGCCCCGCCGCTGAGCAGTCGAACCGCGGGCGACCGGTCGACGCCCGTTCAGTGGCCGGCCAGAGGCGACGGGTCGTCCGGAGCACCTGGTCCTCGATCTCCCGGCGGATCCCCGCCGCATCCCGATGCGCCGTTGCCCGACACCGTGGTCCCCGGCACGGCGCCGGACACGGCCAGGGCCTCCTCGCTGGCCCCGAGATAGGCGGCCAGGGCCCGGGGATCCCGGGCTACCTCGTCGGGCGTGCCCGAGGACACCACCGAGCCCGTCTCCATCATCACCACCTGGGTGCACAGGGCGAACACCAGGGGCACGTCGTGCTCGACCAGCACGATGGTGGTGTCGGCCAACTGGTGGAGGCGCCGGAGCAGGGGGACGAAGGCCTCCGCCTCCCGCTGGGCGATGCCCGCGGTGGGTTCGTCCAGGAGGAGCAGGCGGGGACGGGCCAGCACCACCGACGCCAGATCCACCACCCGGCGAGTGCCGGTGGAGAGCTCGGCGATGCGGTGGCGGCGAAAGCGGGCGATCCCGAAGCTGGCGATGACCTGGTCCACCTCGCTCCGCTTGGTCCGCTCCGACCGGCGGGCCCAGGGCATCTGCAGGGTCGAGGACACCACGCTGACCGGCCGGCGGGCGTCCAGCGTGAGCATCAGCACGTCCTCCACCGAGAGCTCGGGGAACAGGCGGCAGTCCTGGAACGACCGCACCAGTCCGAGGGCCGCACGCTCCTCGGGCAGGTACTCCACCAGGCTCTCGTCGTCCAGGCGCACCGATCCGGCCTGGGGGGTGACGAGTCCCGAGATGACGTCGAGCATGGTCGTCTTGCCCGAGCCGTTGGGGCCGATGAGCCCCACGATGGCTCCGGGCTCGGCCGACAGCCCGGCCCCGTCGACGGCCCGGACCCCGCCGAAGTCGACCACCACCCCCTCGACGTCGAGGCGGGCCGGCCCGGCGTCGGACGCGTCGTCCGCGTCCCCCTCCGCGTCCACGGTCATCCCGCCGCCTGGCCGGCCGGTGCGCCGCGAGCGGGCTCGGGCTCCGGATCGGACCCGGGCCGGGCGTCGCCACCGGGGGGCTCACGGCCCGACACGAGCTTCTCGAGGCCCTGGGTGACCAGGTCACCGACGCGGTGGAGCAGATCGGCGAGGCCTCCGGGCAGGTACAAGATGAAGGCCAGCAGTCCGATGCCACTGGTCAGGAACTGGATGGTCGGGGTCGTGCCGAAAGCGGCCGGGATGCCCACCAGGTACACGGCCCCGAGGACCGCCCCGTCGATCGAACCGAGCCCACCGATGACCACCATCGACACCACCAGGATGGAGTACGACGGATCGAAGGTGGACGTCGAAAACCGCTGGGTGGCGAAGGCCAGGCACACCCCGGCGTAGCCGGCGATGAACCCCGACAGGGCGAAGGCCAGCACCTTGGACCGGGCCAACGGGATGCCCAGGGCGCCGGCGCCGGTCTCGTTGTCGCGCACAGCCATCAGGCGGCGGGCCACGCCCCGGTCTCGCCAGATCCGCACCATGACCACCGAGAGGACGAGGACGGCGAGGGAGAACCAGGCGAACGACCGGGCCGAGGTCAGCTGGATGCCGAACAGGCTCGGGCTGGCGATGAGGGTGGACTGGGGATTGGGGAGGCCGGTGCACATGGACTTGCCCACCACGGGCAGGTCCCAGCACGGGGTGGACAGCACCGACTGCATGAACCACACACTGAAGGCCAGGGTGCTGACGGCCAGGTACAGGCCACGCACCCGCAAGGCCGGCAGTCCCACCACCACGGCAATGACCGCGGTCACCGCCCCGGCGAAGGGCATGAGTAGGACGAGGGGCACGCTGGTCCCGAGGTGGGTGGCCATCAGCGCCCCACACGCCACCAGCCCGAACTGGCCGAGGGACACCTGCCCCGCCCACCCGGTGAGCACGGTCAGAGACAGGGCGATGACGGCGTAGATGCAGATCTGGGAGAGCAGGAACGAACGGCCCACGCTGATCACGAGCGGCAGGAGGGCGACCACCACCACGGTCAGCACCACGCCGGCCGAACCCACCCGGCGGCGGAGCGGGCTGTCGTTCTGCCGCTGGTTGCGGGAGCTCTCGATCCAGGTGGAGCGATCCTCGCGCCGCGACCCGGTGGGCAGGGCGGCGATACGGATCAGCAGCACCACCAGCACCAGGGCGAAGAGCACCAGGTCCACCTGGGCCGTGCTGGACAGGTTCCACACCAGGACCTCTTGGATGACCCCCACCCCGATGGCGGCGATGAACGCCACGGTCAGGTTGACCATGGCGCCGACCATCGCCGCGGTCAGGGCCAACAGCAGCAGCTCCGGACTGAGCACCTCGGTCAGCGAGGAGGTCTGGCCCGGGGCGGCCAGGATGGCGGCGAAGGCCGACAGCACCCCGGCCAGCGTCCACGTCACGGTCGAGGTGCGTCGGACCCAGACCCCGGACAGGCGGGCCGAGTCGGCGTTCTCGGCCATGGCCCGCATGGCCAGGCCCCAGGGCGACCACTTGACGAAGGCGGCGAGGGACAAGGCCACCAACGGCGCCACCACCAGGGTCACCACCTGGCCCGGGGTGAAGAGATAGGTCCCGATGTGGAAAGAGACGTCGACGGGGACCGGGAAGGGCTTGAAGAGGTTCTTGGGTCGGATGAAGGGCAGCGCGGTGAACACGAAGAGCACCTGGCTCAGCCCGATGGTGGCCACCATCACGAGGACCCGGGGCCGGTTGAACAGCCGCCGGAGCAACAGCTCGGAGAGGGCTCCCACCGCCGCGGCCAGGACGAGCGCCATCACGAGGGCGAACCAGTAGTTGAACCCGAAGTCGTAGAAGCACTTGACCAGGAAGACCGCCGCCACCACGCCGAGCTGGCCCTGGGCGAAGTTGAGCACCCGGTTGGTGCGGTAGATGAGGACGAGGCCCATGGCCAACAGGCCGTAGCCGAGGCCGGTAATGACGCCCTGGACGAGGACGAAACTCGGGATGGACACCGTGGTCGCTAGCCCAGGCCGTCCACGGCCGCCCCCAGGAACACCGGGCGCAGCAGATCGGACCGCTCCATGAGGTCGACGGTCCGGCCGTCGAAGCGGACCTCGCCCCGCTCGATGAACACGGCCCGCTCGGCCAGGCTCATGGCCCGGTTCACGCTCTGCTCGACCAGGACCACCGTGGTCCCCTGGGCGTTGACCTCCCGCACGATGGCCATGAGCCGGTCAACGGCCTTGGGCGCCAGGCCCAGGGCCAGTTCGTCGATCATGAGCAACTTGGGTCCGGTCATCATGACGCGGGCCAGAGCGAGCATCTGCTGCTCACCGCCCGAGAGGGTGCCGGCCGGCTGGTTGAGTCGGGACGCCAGCTCGGGAAACCGGTCGATGGCCTCGTCCAGTGCCTCCCGGGCCCGGCTCCCCTGGCCCCGCAACGAGTGGGCCCCGACGGCCAGGTTGTCCTTCACCGTGAGGCCGGTGAAGGTCATCTTCCCGCCCACCAGCAGGGCCACGTCCTGATGGATGATCTGCTCGGGCTCGAGGTAGGTGCAGTTGGTCCCGAACAGCCGGATCACCCCCCGGTGGGGATGGTCCAGGCCGGCCACGGCCCGCAGCAGCGTCGACTTGCCCGCGCCGTTCGTCCCCAACAGGGCCACGATCTCGCCCTGGGCCACCTCGAGGTTGACGTCGAACAGCACCTGGTTCGAGCCGTAGTAGAAGTCGAGGTTGTGGACCTGCAGGGCGGGCAGATCCCCTCCGGCGGCGCGCCGCTGGCCCTCAGCGTGGCGTTCGAGAACGTCCTCGATGACCAGGGTGATGTCCCGACGCACGTAGCGGGAGCCGATCAGCAGCATGATCCCGCCGATGGCGCATACCGGACCCACGATGGTGAGGGCCACCGTCGGTCCGTTCCGGTAGCCGACGGCGTCGCTGACCGCCCCGAGGAGCACGGCACCGGTGAAGCCCCCGAACACCAGGGAGTAGACGCCGAACATAGCGAAGCAGATGGTCCGCATCTCGGCGGGGGCCGTGGCGGCCAGGGTCAAGAAGATGCAGATGGCCAGCGGGGACACAGCCGCGTTGGCCAGGAACTGCAGCGTCACCACCATCCACAGCTGGGGCATGTAGAGGGAGGCCACGTACAGCCCCCCGTAGGCGGCGATGCAGAACCCGGCGATGGCCAACGGCCGCTGGGGGGCCCGACGGAAGTACCGGTCCCCGAGGACATAGGCCAACGGCAGGCCGAGGAAGGCGGCCAGGCCGATGATCGAGTAGATCTCGCTGCGCCGCGCCGTGTCGAGCCCCCAGTGGCGCACGAAGTACAGGTTGCCGAACAGAGGCGCGGCCGTGCCGGCGAAGCCCAGGATGGCCACCGCCACCAGCTCGTAGTAGATGGAGCGGATGCGCAACAGGCGGGTCACGGCCGAGCCCAGCAGGACCCGGGGCGCGTCACTCTGCTGGGAGTGCAGGTCCATGCCCGAGGCCTTCAGGATGTGGGTGGACTCGTTCTCCCCCTTCTCCGGCTCCCGGAGGGTGAACAGCGAGAGCCCGATGGGGATCCCGGCGAGGGCGATCAACATGCCCCATCGCCAGTTGTGGCCCACGGTGACGACCAGGCCGAAGATGAGGATCCCCACCGTCTGGGACAGGGGGTCCGAGAGGTTGTGCCAGCTGAAGACCCGGCCCCGGCCCTCGGTCGGGTACGCGTCGGACAGATACGAGTTGTGGACCGTGTTGTTCACGCCGGAGCCGATGGAGGCGATGAGGTAGAGGAAGGTGAAGGCCCACACGTTGGGAGCCAGGGCCATCAGGGGCGTGAACACCGAGAAGATGAGGAGGGCGACCCCGGCCACCACCTTGCGACTCCCCCGGTCCGCCCAGAGGGCGAGGGGCACGGCCCAGAGCAGTTGGGCCACCGCCCCCACGAAGGTCACCGCGCCCAGCGCGGCGTCATGGATGTGGAACGAGTGCTCGAGGTTGGTTCCGATGAGCGAGATGCCGTTCCCGACCGTGCCGGGTACGAGAGCCGCCATGGTGAGTAGCACCAGGGGGGCGTAGCCGTACTGATGGAGGATGCCGATCAGCGGGGGCGGCTTCCCGTCGCCCGTACCGGGCATGGCGGCCAGATCGGCGACGGCCTCCGGGTTGCTACTCTTGGCGACGACTTCCTGGAGGAGTTCGTCGGGCACGGCGAAGTCGAACGCCACCTGGTCGGCCATTGAGGTGTCACCCTATCGTCGGCGCCTCGGCCGTTCACGATCCCTCGGTCGGGGACGACGGAGCGCGGTGCCCGGTGCCGGCGCCGGCCTTGCCGGCGGCCGGCCGGTCAGACGGCCGGCGTGGCCACGGTCAGTGGCCCCTGGGTCAGCACGCAGAGCCTCGCCCCTGGCCCCCGCTCGGCCAGTGCCGCGTCCAACGCCATCTGGAGATCGTCGACCGGGGCCATCTTGGCGGCGCGGATCTCGTCGTTAGAGAGTCCCTCGGCGAACAGCCGGACCTCGGCCCGCCGCAGGACGCGGCCCAGCACCTGGGCCTGCCAGACATCGACGGCTCCGGGGCCCGCGGGCCACACCAGATCTTCGATCCCCTCGGACTGGGCGAGGATGCGGGCGAAGGCGCCGTCGTCGGGGACACCGTCGAGGCACGCGGTGGCCATGAGGATGATGCCTCCGTCGGCCACCACCCGCTCGGCGGCGGCCAGGCCTTTGACCGACTGGTAGAGGTTGCGGTCGAGGGGATGGCCACCGTTGGTGGACACGACCACGTCGAACCGTTCACCCACGGTGCGGGTGACGTGTCGTGCGGCGTAGGCACACGCCGAGCGGTGACCTTCGGGTAGCGGTCCGGCGAAGACCCCGGTCAGTCGACGGTGGGTGTCGATGGTCACATCGACAGACAGGTCCGGCGGGCACAGGGAGGTGGCTGCGGCCACGAACTCATGCACCGGGTTGCCCGACAGGGTCAACCACGTCGATCGGGGGTCGGCGATGCGCTCGGGGCTGTGGGCTTCGAGGATGGTGGTGGTGGCGGCCAGGCCCGGACACGCCCCCTTCGGGCCACCGCTCCATCCGGCGAAGAAGTGGGGTTCGACGAAGCCGGTGAGGATGCGTCGGTCCACCTCGACATAGCGGCGGTCGAGGAGGACGGGCACGCCGTCGACCTCGCCCACCGAGATGTGGTCGGCGTCGTCGCTCCGGTGTTGGTGGATCCGGTAGCCGGCGACGATGTCGGAGCCCACCAGGACGGCCAGCTCCTCGGGCGTGGCCGGACGGTGCGTGCCGGTGGCACAGATCAACTCCACCCGGCCGGGACCAGCTCCGGCCCTCGCCAACTCGGCCAGGAGGGGGGGCAGGACCGTGGTGTTGGGCATGGGTCGGGTGATGTCCGGGAAAACCACCACCACCCGCTCCCCCGGTCGGATCAGGTCCTCGAGGGCCGGACCCGATGTCGGGGAGCGTAGGGCGTCCCTCACGGCGCCGGCTTCGTCATCCAGCGGGGCCGGGTCCTCGGGCACCACCACCTCGGCGAGATCGGGCACCTCGAGGTCGAGGCCGTCCCGTCCATAGGCCAGCGTCACATGCATGGTGCCCTCACCGGGGATGCTCCGAGATCCACCAGCGTGCCGGCCACGGCGTCGACGTGGTCACGGAGGCTGCGGTAGGTCGCGACGGCGACGGCGTCGGGGACCGTGGCGGTCACCACGGGATCGAGCTCGTCCAGCGTGAGGTCCCGCCCGACGGCCCGGGCGGCCAGCAGTGCCGCTCCGGCCGAGGCGGCCTGGCCCGAGCGCCGGACCGCCACCGATAGGCCGGTGACAGCCGACAGCACCTCCAGCCACACGGGAATCGCCGATCCGCCACCGGTCGACATCAGGCCCGTCACCGGCGGCTCACCCTCTGCGGTCGCCCCGATCACGTCCAGACAGCGCAGGACGTCCCAGGCCACCGACTCGAAGATGGCGCGGGCCAGATCGGGCACCGTGTGGGTCGGTCCCAGCCCCACGAAGGCGGCGGCGGCGTCCTCACGCCACCACGGCGCCCGTGCGCCCTCCAGCCAGGGGGCGGCTACGACGCCCCGGGCACCGGCCGGGCTCGTGGCGGCCATCCGGGCCAGTTCCCGATCGGTCCGTCCGGTCACGGTGCCCAGCCAGGCCAGGAGGCTTCCGGCCGCCGAGACCCCACCCTCGAGCAGCCAACCCTCCGTGGCACTCCGCGTCAGGACGACACCGACCGGCACCCGGGGCGCCGTGGCCTCGGCATCACCGCCGGATCCGACGGGGACGGACACGTTGGCCGTCGTCCCCCAGCTGACCATGGGACTCGCCGTCGTGGCCCCGGAGCCGATGACTTCTGCGGCACGGTCCCCGCACCCGATCACCACCGGCGTACCTGGTCGCATCCCAAGGGACCGGGCCGAGCTGGGCGTGAGTCCCCCGACCACGTGGTCGGGGGCGACCACGGGCGCCAACAGCGAGCCGTGCGCGCCCACGAGTTCGGGCAGGGGCGTGCCGTCGACGTCGTAGAGTCCCGAGCGCCACGCCATGGTGGGATCGGTCGCCACCACCCCGGTCATGGTCCACACCAGGTAGTCACGCGGGGCGAGCAGCCACGCAGCGGCATCGAGGCGGTCGTGTTCATGACTCGCCAACCAGGCCAGCTTGGCCGCCACCGACGCCGCGTCGATGGCGATTCCCGATCGTGGCCGGGTTCCCACCGAGCCCAGACCTCGCCGAAGCTGCTCCGCCTCGGCCCCGGCACGGCGATCGGACCAGACGATGGCCGGCCCGAGCGCCCCTCCCCCGGCCTCGGCCAACACCACGGTCTGGCGGGCCCCGGTGCATCCGACGACGTCGACGGCGGCAAAGGCCCGCGGCTCGGCCGAGCGGAGTGCGGCACACGCCTGGTCCAGAGCCTGCCACCACGCGCCGGGGTCCTGTTCGGCCCGGTCCAGGGCGGCGTGGCTGGTCTCGACGGGTACGCCTTCGAGGGCCACGAGCCCGTCGGCCGCCCACAGTGCGGCCTTGGTCACGCTGGTCCCAAAATCGAGGGTGAGAATCACCCGACGTGCACCACCGCGGCCAGCTCCTCCGCTGCGGCGGAAGGGGACGGCTCCTCCAGGATGGCCCGACCGACGGCCAGACCGGCACCACCCCCGGCCATGACGTCCCGTGCCTCATCCACCACACCGTCTCCGCCGGGATCCCGGTGCGGGCCGCCGAGGAACAGCACCGGGGCGCCGACACTGGCCACCACCCGGTCGACCGCCCTGATCCGCTCCGTGCCCGGCCGCTCATCGGGGACCGGCACCTTCAGCAGCGGAGCCCCCAGGTCATGGGCGATCACGGCGGCGGCCACGATGTCGGCGGTCACCCGGGACATCCTGCCGTCCTGCCACCACAGCGGCTCGATCATGGCCTCCAGGCGTGCCGCCCGGGCGTCCTCGAGGACCTGGCCCAGCAGCTCGAGTGCGGCCGCTCCGCCGGGGTCGCTGGGATCGATGCGGGTCATCAGCTTGATCCCGGACCAACCGTCAGAGGCGGCCCGGGCCACCGTGGCCACCAGCCGGTCGTCCCGTTCGAACACCGTGCCGGCCAGCCCGGTGCGGTTGATGGACAGATAGGTGCGCTGTCCCGGCCGCAGACGGTCGAGCCGGGCCAGGTCGCCGAGCGGCTGGGCCGTGGCCAGGATCCCGTCGCAGTGGGGCAGCGCCTCCGACAGCGCCGCCAGATAGTCGGCGTAGCGCTCGATGGTCATCACCCCCCGGGCCCGGTGGTCGGCGGCCAGCACCACCGCCGGCGTGACCAGCGGAGCCCCGGCTCCTTCGCCGGACTCCGCCATCCCCGGTCCCAGGGTCATGCCAGCCCGGCCAGACCGAACACCACTTTGGCCAGCGAGGAGAAGTCCTCCCGGCCGTACCCGGCGGTCGAAGCAGCGGTGAGGGCCTGACGGGCCACGGCGGTGGAGCTGAGGGGCACGCCGGCCTGGGCGCCATAAGCCAGGGCCAGGTCCAGGTCCTTGGCCATCAGGTCGGTCATGAATCCGGGCCGCCAGTCGTTGGAGGCCGGGCTGTCCTCCAACACGCCGGCGACGGGCAGTCGGGTCCGCACGGCCACGCAGTCCCCGGTCGAGTGGACCAGCACCTCATGGAGCTTGGCGATGTCCACCCCGGATCGGACCGCCAGGGCGGTGGCCTCGGCCGTGGCCAGCATCTGGGCGGCGTAGATCAGGTTGTTGCACAGCTTGACCACCTGGCCCATCCCCGGACCGCCGACGTGCACGATGAGGCCGGCGAAGGGTTCCAACGCCTCCCGGGTCGAGGCCAATGTCTCCGCCTCACCCCCGACCATGAGGGTCAGGGTCCCCTGCTCCGCTCCGGCCGTGCCGCCGGACAGGGGGGCATCGAGAAAACCGGCGCCGGCGGCCAGGACCCGCTCGTGCTGGGCCCGTTCCACGTCGGGATCGATGGTCGAGCAGTCCACGACCACCTGACCTGGGCGCAGGACCGGGAGCATGTCCTCCACCACCTCGACCACCTGGGGCGAGCTGGGTACACAGAGGATGACCACGTCGGCCTCGGCCGCCACCCCGGCGGGCGAGCCCGCCGCGACGGCGCCGAGGGCCACCGCCCGGGCCACCGGTCCCGGACTGCGGGACACCACGGTGACCTGGTGGCCCGCCTCCAACAGGTGACGGGTCATGGGCAGGCCCATGGCCCCCAGTCCGACGAAGCCCAGTCGCATCAGGTCCTCCTTCGTGCTCGTACTGCTTCTTCTTGCTTCGTGCTCAAACTCTGGTCGCTCCCCCCCGCCACCGATCATGGCGGACCGGTCGGTGCGTCGTTGGCGAGCGAGCGGTCAGTGGGATACGTCAGTGGGATACGACGGTGCGGACCGACCAGTCGGCCGTCGCCGGGTTGCGACGGCCGGAGTCTCGGTGTCCGACACGACGGTCAGCCGCCGAACTGGGGCAACCAGGGAGCGGTGGCCGTGAGGAGCTCGTCGATCATGGACTCGGTCTGATGGAGGTCACCCCGTCCGGCCAGCGGGTCGAGGAAGAAGGCTGCCTCGGCCAGGGAACGGTTCCCTTCCAGGGCGGCGGCCACGGTCATCTCCCCGACGGCCACATGGCGACGGACCAGCTCGGCGTAGGGCGGTGGGAGCACCGCCACGTCCCGGCCCCGGATGCCCTGGTCGTCGATCACGCAGATCGACTCCACCACGGCATCGTGGGGCACGTCGGGCACCTGGCCAACATTGGGGATGTTGGCCGGGAGCTCGCGGCGCTCGCCGGTGACCAGGGAGTCGATGACCAGTGCAGGAAGCTCGCCTGAGTACCAGGTCTGGAGCTTCTTGGTGCCCCCCAACCAGGCGTCGACGTCGGCGATGTACCCCTCCTGATGCTCTTGGCGGGTCGTGATGGAGGTCAGCTCGACATTGAACGCCCCACCCCAGTCCGATCCCGGGGTCAGCACCCAGGGCAGGAACTCGGCGATGTGACGGTCACCGGCGGCCGGGAACGCGCCCCACTTCTCCAGCAGCGTCAGCTTCAGTGCATGGCGTTGGACGAAGTCGAGGGCCGAGAACGCCTCGGCCTCGGGCCGCCCGGGATGGGGAGCCAGTGCCGATAGTCCCCCGGCGGCCTCCACCATCCCGGCCAGGAGGGCGAAGCCGTCCTCACCGTCGACCTGCACGGCGGTGACGATGGGAAAATGGTTGATGCCGGCCACCGTCGGCCGGACCGACTCGGCCGGTCGGCCGAGGGCGATGGCGAAGTCCATGGACCAGTTCCCCACCTCGTGGCAGAGTCCCACCGCACGAACCGAGGTCTGCTTGCACACGGCACGGGTCAGGCAGGTCATGGGATTGGTGATGTTGAGCAGCCAGGCATCGGGACAGACCTTCCCCATGTCCTCGGCCACGCTGACCAGCACGGGGATGTTCCGCAGCGAGCGACTGATCCCCCCCGGGCCCACGGTGTCGCCCACCGATTGACGGATGCCGTACCGGGCCGGGATGTCGAGGTCGAGGGCCATCGACTCGAACCCACCGGTCGAGATGGTGACGATCACGAAGTCGGCACCGTCCAGTGCGCGGAGTTGGTCGGTGGTGGTGGCGAAGGTCGCCTTGGACCCCATGGTCTCGTCGAGCAGACGGGCCAGCGCCACCATCTTCTCCAAGGGGACGGAGTCGATGTCCTCCAGCACGTAGTGGGCGCCTTGGAGCGACGGCATCCCGAGCAGGTCGGCCAGGAGCTCAGGTGTCCACTGGTAGCTGCCGCCACCGATGATGGTGATCTGCATGACGTGGTCTCCCCTCAGCGGTCAGCGCGGTGATGTCGGCGTCCGCGGCCCACTCTACCCAGCGGCCCCCACCAGCGACGGGGTCGCCGATGGCACGGGCGGGTGTCGCTCCTCAACCCGGAGGAACCTGCCAATGGACCAGATCGGTGCTGCGCGCCACGCCGATGTCGGCGTGACCCCATCCGTCGAACTGGGTCAGTTCGTCGCTGCCGGCGTAGAAGAGGTAGATGAAGTGGCCGGGCCGTCCACCGGCGTCGCACAGGAACGACGAGTTGGCGTGCTCGAAGTCGACACTGGACAGGCCCGGGCCGGTGTTGAACGGCTGCGACGGTACCACCAGCTCGCGACCCGGGCTCCACGACAGCCATCCCCGGGCCCGGTCGGGGTTGCCGGCCAGGGTGAACAGCCAGGGCTGGTCGAGGTTGTCCGAGGTGGCCATCAGTCGCCAGAGGCCACCCACCCGGACGAACTCGTAGTTCTCGACGGTGCCTCCGTCGACCTGGATGTCCGGTCGTCCCACCACGAGCCATGGACCTTGTGGTCCACCGCTGGCCGAGCGAGCCAGCTCGAACACGTCAGGTTGGGTGGGTGACGAGTACTTGAAGCCCAACAGCAACTGGTGTCCGGTCGTGACGAGGGCGCCGTCGATCATCCGGTCCGTCGGTGCCGGAGCCAACGAGTGGGCCAGGGCGCGTGGCGCAGACCAGTGGCGCAGGTCAGCCGATGTCCGATAGTAGAGCCGGGACGCCGACGACGACGGGGGCAGGGCCCCGGGGTCGGACTGGTAGGTGACGAGATAGGTCCCCGACGGTTGGCGGACGATGTCCGGCGAGGCCACACCGTACACACCCGCCTGGGCCGGCCACGGGTCGATGGCCGACCAGTGGACCAGGTCGGTGCTGGTGGCCGTGGCGATGTCCCAGCGGATCCCCCCGGGCAGCGACGGATCGTAGGTCACGTAGCTGAACAGGAGGTGCCAGTGCCCGTCGGCCCACACGACGGCCTCGTCCTTCGTGCCCCCGGTCGCCGCGGCCAGGACCGGGTTGTGCAGCGCCGACCAGTCCACAGCCGGGGCCCTCCCGCCGGTGGGCGCGCATGCGTGGCCGGCACCGGCAGCCAGCTGATCGGTGGTCAACCCGTGGGAGGTCGCGGGGGATGCCGACGCGACGTCCACCAGCCCCAGCGCGGGCACGGTGGCCAGGACGACCGCCGCCACCCGGGACACCACGCGCAGCCGTCCGGGACGCCGGTTCATGCCCCGGTGGCGCTACGCAGGCGGTAGGTCCCGGCTCCCACCTCGATGCGGGCCGTGCCTCCGTCGACCTCGAGGACCCGCACCCCCTGGGCGCGGTCGATGGGTATTCCGCCCTCACGGAGGCCGGCACGGTCCCGGGCGGGCACGGTCAGCGTGGCCGTCGAGTTGGCGGGAACGTCCACGTCCACCGAGAGCGAGGGATCGGCCGTCGTGGGTCGGCGCCACGCCACTGAGATGGTCCCCCGTGTCGTGGGAACGGTCCCCAGTGCCCAGTCGAGGCCGGAAGGGGGCGGGACGACATCGAATGAGGCGAAGCCCGGTGTCGTCGGGCGGACCCCGAGCAGCGACCGCTGGATCTCGGGAACCATGGTGGAGCCCCACCCGTGGGACATGCTGTCACCGACGATGTCGGACGGGTCCCAGACCTCCCAGGTGAACGTGGCCCCGCGGGCCAAGATGTTGGCCCACCCGTCGGAGGACACGTCCACCAGTAACGCCACCATGTCGGCATGGAGGCCGGCCGCCGCCAGGGTGGCCAACACTTCGCCGGCGTTCTGCGGCGGGGTCTGCATGCCGAGGTCGCGGACGTAGGCGGCGACCGCGGCCAACCGTTCGGCGGGGACGATGCCGTAGGCGACCGCGCAGGCGCTGGAGGTCTGGGAGGCAGTGGATGTGGGCACCCCACCGGCCAGCAGACCGTCGACGTAGGTGCCGTCGGAGCGGACCAGGTGGCGGTTGACGGCCGAGGCCAACGCCAGCTGACGGCGACGTTGTCCAGCCACCTCCCGCCCCGGACGGAGGATCGCCTCGGCCACCTCGGCCGTCCGGCGGAAGACGTTGACCCCGAGCACGTTGAGCCGGGTCGCCACCGGGAACGGGTAGTAGTTGTTGGTCGCCGGTAGGGACGTGACCAGCCCGGTCGACGGGTCCACGGCCCGCTGCACGTAGTCGGCGATGCGC
Source organism: uncultured Acidimicrobiaceae bacterium (assembly GCA_963738545.1). Classification (GTDB taxonomy): domain Bacteria; phylum Actinomycetota; class Acidimicrobiia; order Acidimicrobiales; family RAAP-2; genus Bog-756. The sequence goes on along the minus strand of CAVTXA010000009.1, from coordinate 345,738 downwards.
TGGAGCACGGGGTAGACACTTCGGAGCAGGGCCTGGTCACCCGTGTGCATCCAGTACTGCCAGACCCACTCGGCGTAGATCTCCGTCGACTCGTTGATGTCGAGGGCCCCGAGTCCGGTTGGATAGATCTTGTTCACGGCCCCGTTGGGCCAGTAGCGCTTCTGGGACTGGGCGAACTCCGTCAAGGACTTACGGGTGAGGTTCTGCTCCCCGAAGGCGGCCATGGCCGTGGCCGACTCCTTGCTTCCGTCGTAGAGCCAGGATCCCTTCTCCCGGGTGGGCGTGTCGATGAACTGTTCCTGGGCGGTGTAGAGCGCGGAGTGGGCGCCCAGTTGGAACTCGGCGTCGATGACCGGCTCGGACGAGGAGAACGTCGCCGGGGCCTGGTCCGGGGTGGCGGTGTGACGGGCCAGAGCCACCACGTCGGACGCGGTGAGCGTCTCACCTGGATCGTCGATTTGGAAGTAGCGGAATCCCAGATAGTCGAAAGGATGGAACTCCTCCTCCCCGCCTCGCTGCACGTAGCTGTAGCTCATGTCGGTGTGCTGGGTGCCGTGGGCCGTGGACACCTGGCCGGGCACGCCGGTGAATGGCTGACCGGGCGCCGGCTCGTCGAGCAGGAAGCCGGCCCGCATGGTGATGAGCCGGCCCGCCACCCCCTGGTGGAAGGTGACCGTCGGGACGGCGGCGTACACCTTCCCGAAGTCGGCCACCACCGCGCCGGAGGCCAAGGTCGTCAGCGAGACGGCCGGCACCGGCTCTTCGACGATGCGGGTCCGCACCGGTACCAGGTGGGTCCAGGGTGTGGTGGGGGCCCGTCCCACGACGGTGGCCGGGGTCCACGCGCTGTCGTCGAAGCCCGGAAGCTTCCAACCGACCGGCTCGGCCGGCCCGTCGATGGTCTCGGTGTAGTCGACCAGATCGCCCTCGAGGTCCCGCTGGGACCCCGGAAGCCAGGCCCCCGCCTGCACCTTCCACGTCCCGTCGGTGACCACCCGCTGCACGTGGCCGTCGGGCCCGTGGACGACGATCTGGGCGATCATCCCCGGCGTGCCGGCCGGGTGGCCCTTGGTCGGTCCCTGCCAGTTGGTCACCAGGGCGAAGGTATTGGCCGCCCCCGGCCGTAGCAGCCCGGTCAGGTCGAGTGCCTCGTAGTACATCGAGTCCGGATAGCTGTAGGCCTGGCCCTTTCCCGCCCGCACGCCGTTCACGTAGAGCTCGTACTGCTGGTCCCCCGAGACGTAGGCCCGGGCCCGCCCGATCGCTCCCGGTCTCAGCATGGCCTCGGTCCGCGCGTAGGTGTACTGGCACGGCTCGGCCGTCACACTGGCCACCCGGGTGATCCATGACGCGCCCCAGTCCTCGTTGCGCAGGCCCGTCTCAAAGGATGCCGGAGGCGAACGGGGACCCGATTGGCCCGAGGCATCCCAGGTCTGCACCGTCCACCGGTAGGCACTGTCGGGGGCGAGCGATGGGCCGGCATAGGGGACGAAAGCCTGGTCCGCCGAGCTGACCCGACCGCTGTCCCAGACGGTCGGAGCCGGGCCGGATCGGCCGACGGGACCGGCAACCTCGATGCGGTAGGCGCTCTGGCGCGCTCCCCTCCGTCCGTCCCGTACCTGCCAGGAGAAGAAGACGTCGTCGGCCGCCAGACCGAGGGGAGCAGCCAGCCCGTCCACCCGGAGCTCGACCGGGGCGTCCGGCCCCACCGCCGCGGCACCGGCCACCGGCCCGTGCGCTCCCTCCCCCGACTGAGCGTTGGGACCGTCCACCACCAGTGGCGCCACCACGGCGCCGGCCGCACCGATCAGGCCCCCGCCCAGGAGTTGGCGTCGGCTGAGGACCCTGGACCTCGTGGTTCGGATCTGCTCCCGGTCTTCCGGCGCGCCCCCGACCCCCTCCACCATGCCGACCCCCTCCACCATGAATTCCCAGCGTAATTGGCCGCCCGGGTCGGGGCCCGGGCCGGGGCCGGCGGTAGGATCCGGCGGTGGCCGACCCGACCCTCCTCTACGTCACCCAGGTCGCACCCTACGCGGGGGGACCCGCCGGGGTGCACGGCGTACTCGACCAGTCGGCGACGGCCATGGCCCAGTTGGCCGAGTCCGCCGGCCTCGCCTACCGCCGGGTCACCGATGTGCGCGACCTCGAGCCATCGGCACTGGAGTCGACCCGGGTCCTCGCCCTGTTCACCATCGGGGAGACGCCATGGTCCGAGGACCAGCGCTCCCTCCTGCTCGAGGCGGTCCGCTCCGGCCAGTCCTCGGTTCTCGCCGTGCACTCGGCCACCGACGCCTGCTACGGGTGGGAGGAGTACCGCCTGCTGGTCGGCGCACGCTTCGACGGGCACCCGTGGACCCGGTGGTGCACGCTCGACATCGTCGAGCCCGACCATCCGGCCGTGGCCCATCTCGGAAAGACCTGGCACTGGCACGACGAGGTGTACACGTTCCGGGAGCTCCGACCCGACGCCACCGTGCTGCTGCGAGCCCGCCCCGGCGAACTGTTCGACGACGAGGCCGACGCCGACGAGGCGCCGACGACGGTGCCTCCCCCGTTCGGCCTCCCGCTGTCGTGGTCCTTCACCGAGGGGGCGGGACGGGTCTTCTCCACCTCCCTCGGTCACTTCCCCCACGCCTGGGAGAGCACCGACTACCTGCGGCACCTGTCCGGCGGCTTGGCCTGGCTGACCGCGGAGGCGCCCACGCCCTGAACCCGGCTCACTGCTGGGCGCCGTCCACCACGACCGCCTCCCAGCCATCGAGCTCCAGGATGCCGTCCACCACCTCGCCCTCGCGGCTGCGGTCGGTGGCGACCCGGATCACACCCTCGACACCGGGAACCGTCCCGGGCCCGTCCGACAGGGTGGCCGCCACCGTCACCCGTCCCCCCCGGCGCCAGGCCCACGTTCCCGGAGTCGCCTCCAAGGTCCGGTACGGGCCGCTCCGCAGGTCCGGGGATCGCCTGCGCCAGGCGATGAGATCCCGGGCCAGGTTGAGCATGGAGCCGGGGTCGGCGCGCTGGTCCTCGACATTGGCCGTGGACAGGTCGCCGAGGGGCAGCCACGGCGTCACACCGGCCTCGGTGAATCCTCCACCCGGGACGTCCCGCCACGGCATGGGTGTGCGCATGCCGTCCCGGCCGGCGTAGGCCGGCCAGTAGCGGACACCGAGCGGGTCCCGCAGGTCGACCTGGGCCAGCACGGCGTCGGTCTGGCCAATCTCGTCACCCTGGTAGAGCACCGGCGTGCCCCGGAGGCCGAGCAGCATGACGAGTGCCACCCGCGCTCGGGCCGGGTCACCCTCGGCCCACCTCGAGGCGAAGCGCGACATGTCGTGGTTGGATCCCGTCCACACCGGCCACGCCCCGTCGGGGAGCTCCCGCTCAACATCCTCGACGATGGTTCGCATCTCGTGCACGGCCAGGGGGGCGCTGATGAACGGGAAGTTGAAGGCCAGGTGGAGCTCGTCATGCCCGTTCCCGTAGTAGCGGGCCAACGAGGAGACCGGCTCGACCGGCGTCTCCCCCACCAAGACGCCGTCGGGATAGCCGTCGACGAGGGTCCGCCACCGACGGATCACCTCATGGACCTCGGGGCGGTTCCCGTTGTAGACGGGCCGCTGACCGAAGAGCTGGACGTCCAGGGGATCGGACTCGGTCGCCGGCGGGTTGTCCCGCAGCAGGGCGTCTTTGATGATGATGTTGCACACGTCGATCCGGAAGCCGGCCACGCCACGGTCGAGCCAGTAGGCCATGATCTCGTCGAAGGCCTGGCGAACCTCCTCGTTCCACCAGTTGAGGTCGGGCTGCTCGACCAGGTGATTGTGGAGGTAGTACTGACCGGTGGTGGCGTCGAGCGTCCAGGCCGGTCCCCCGAAGCTGGAGACCCAGTTGTTGGGTGGGCCTCCGTCCGGCTTCGGATCGGCCCACACGTACCAGGCGCGGTGCCGGGACACACGCGACGAACGGGAGTCCACGAACCATGGGTGCTCCACACTGGTGTGGTTGGGGACCAAGTCTATCAGCACCCGCAGGCCGCGGCGGCGGGCCTCATCGATCAGGCGGTCGAAGTCCTCGGCCGTGCCCAGGTCCGGCTGGATGGCGGAGAAGTCGGCCACGTCGTAGCCCCAGTCGGCGTTGGGCGATACGGTGACCGGGCTGAGCCAGATCCCGTCGACGCCCAACCACGCCAGGTGGTCGAGGTGGTCGATGATCCCGGGTAGGTCGCCGACGCCATCCCCGTTGGTGTCGGCGAAGGACCGGGGGTAGATCTGGTAGAGCACTCCGGACGTCCACCAGGGATCGTCTCGGGGCGTGGCGCGCTCGGACACCCTAGCTGTCGCCCCGGTACCGGGGCACCGTGTGTCGTCGCCACTCGGCGAGGGAGCAGGGAGCCATCGGCCTGTCTACTCGCGGCCGTCGCCCACGGTCACGGTCATCCGGTCGGGAGCGGGGCGAAGGGCTGGATGTTCACCCAGCAGGTCAACTGCGGGATGTTGTTCTTCGGCAGCTTGCAGTCGGTCGACACGGGCGAGTTGATGTGCAACTTCACCACCTGGTACTGGGTGGGTCCGTACCGCTTGTTGGGTCCGAAACTGAGTACCGGGGTATTGGTACCCGGGTAGTTCCGGATCCTCGACATCGCGGTGACGAAGGTCCGGCGGTTGAGGTCGGGCCCGGCGGCCTTGGCCGCCGCGGCGAACAGGCGGATGGCCTGACACCAGCCCTGGACGGGCCCCTGTTCCTCGATGAAGTCGGAAAGGTTGCCCGGGGGCACCTGGGGGTAGGCCTGGTGCCAGACCACCCAGCAGCTCCGCACCGCGGTGTCGTAGCCACCCTGACTGGCGGGCCGGTCGTCGTCGACGCCACTGAGGGTCTCGGTGGTCAGGCCCTCCTGGCCGTCGAGCGCCTTGGCGTACGGCACGGGGAGGAGGCCGAGGGCCGTCTCGATGCTCGACTCGTAGTCGCTGAGGAGCAGGCGGGGGAAGTACTGCTGATCGGTCTCGGCCTGCAGCACCGGATAGAACACGTTGAAGGGGATGAGGGGGATGACCGAAGTGACCCCGGCGCTGCGGAGCTGCTGAACCACCAGGGGCGCCTGGGTGTCGGTGGTGGCGGTGTCGTTGGGGTCCGAGGCGATGGTCTCGACCACGGGGGTCACGCCGGCTCTGCTCAGGTCCGGGAGCAGGTACTGCTTCAGGGCCAGCTGGTCCGAGGCACGGTCCCCGGCGATGATGCCGACCTTCTTCCCCTCGAGCAACTGGGCGCTGAGTCCCCAGTTGACCACGGCCTGGAGCACAATGGCCTGGTCCGGTCCCGTCCACCACAGGTACGGCGAGCCCTGGTTCGTCCAGTTGGTGACGGTGGTCCACTGCCCGATCATCGGGGTGTGGCCTTCCTGGGTGACGCACAGCTGGTTGTCGCCGGACCAGTCTCCCACGCCGTCAAGGACGGCGAAGGCCGCCGGCGAGCCCTCCGTCCACGTCTTGCACAGAGCGCGCATCGCCGACTCGTCGGTGGGGTCGAAGTTGACGATGATGGGGTTGATCTTGCGGCCGTTGATGCCCCCGGTCTTGTTGATCTGCTTGACGAAGAGCAGGATGGCCTTGGTCTGTTCGCCGAACTCGGCGTCCTGGGCGAAACCCTCCTTGCCGGCGAGGGAGGTGAGGGACACCACCGGCAGCACCACATTGATGGTGTGCGCGCTGACCCCCCGGGAGGACGTGCTGGCCGCGCTCACCGGAGTGGGGCCCGAGCCGTTGGAGCCGGCCGATGATCCGCTCGACGCCGCGGCGGGTGGCGTGCTCGATGGGGCACCGGCAATCCACACCACGGTGCCGACGAGGATGGCCCCGATCATGGCCAGCGTGCGGACCTGGGTGGCACGCGATCGTCGCATGAAGTGACCCCACGACCGGTTCAGGCCGGTCAGCGGGTTCCAACGACTGCTCCCAGGCATGCCCTCACTCCTTGTTCGACGCCCGTACCGTATCGCCGCCCCCGGAGCGGGGCGTGACGCTCGGGTAGGCCAGCCGAGTCGGCGCGGAATGTCGGTGGTCGCCGTCGGTTGGTTAGGTTTGGTGACGGTCCCGTCGAAGGCACGGGAACCAGGCATGGGGGGCCCGGGGTCCCCGCCTGTTCGACGAGGTGTCGGGGTGTCCCCGGCAAGGAGAGCACCGGAGATGAGCGCAGGACCCGACGATCGGACCGGGGACAGGCTCGCCGATCCGGGCGTGGCCGACGGGACCGGCCTGCTGGTGGCCACACCCCCCACCATCCCGCCCCAGGCGGTGGCCGTCGAGGTGACCGACCTGGTCAAGCGCTACCCCAAGGCCCCCAAGGACTCGTTGGCCGGTGTGACCTTCCAGGTGCACCAGGGAGAGGTCTTCGGCTTCCTCGGTCCCAACGGGGCCGGCAAGACCACCACCATCGGGATCCTGACCACCCGGATCCGCCCCACGGGCGGACGCGCCGTAGTGGCCGGGGTGGACGTGGTGGCCGACCCGGTCGGAGCCCGCCGACTGCTGGGTGTGGTGCCCCAGATCAACAACCTGGACCGGTCGCTCTCGGTGCGCCAGAACCTACTCTTCCACGCCAGCTACCACGGCGTGCCCAAGGCCCGCCGCCAGGAGCTGGCCGACGCCCTCCTCGAGCAGTTCGGGCTGGCCGACCGGCCCGGCGGTCGGCCCGACGACTTCTCGGGAGGTCAGATCCAGCGCATGATGATCGCCCGGGCCCTGATGCACTCCCCCGCCGTGCTCTTCCTCGACGAGCCGTCGACCGGCCTGGATCCGGCCGCCCGGCTCTTCTTGTGGGAGAAGGTCGCCGAGCTCAAGGCGGGTGGGACCACTGTGGTCATCACCACCCACGACATGGACGAGGCGGCGGCCCTGAGCGATCGGGTGGCCATCATCGACCACGGCACCCTCCTGGCGCTGGACACCCCGGGGGCCCTGGTGAAGGGCATGACCGGTGAGCGGACCCTCGACTGCACGGTGGAGCCCGGTCCCGGCGCCGAAGCGACCACGGTCAGCGACGCCCTCACCGCCCTGCCCGGGGTGAGCCAGGCCGACGAACTCGACGACCCGGCCGGGACCGGATGGCGCTTCCGGATCTACGTGGACGGCGAGGCAGCCGCCTTCGTCGCCCCGGTGGCCCAGGCCATCGAGCGCGTCGGGCGGCAAGCTGACCGATGCCCGACTGGGTGAGCCCAACCTCGAGGACGTCTTCATCCACCTGACCGGGAGGGCACTGCGATGACCATGACCGCCGAGCCCGTCGCCCCCGTCACCACCCTCGAGGACCTCCCCCACTGGGGACCGTGGAAGACCGGCCTGGCCATTCTCCGGCGGGACCTCTTCGTCACCGGCAGGGAGTTCCCCGTCTTCCTGGCCCAGGTGATCCTGCAGCCGCTGTTCCTGCTCTTCGTGTTCGGCAAGGTGCTGACCCAACTGGGCTACGCCCGACCGGGCTACGAACAGGTCCTCTTCCCCGGCCTGGTGGCCCTGGCCGCCGTGCTGACAGGGCTGCAGAGCACCGCCCTCCCCCTGGTCATCGAGTTCTCCTACAGCAACGAGATCGAGGATCGCCTCCTTGCTCCGCTCCCCATCCGTGCGGTGGCCGTGGAGAAGGTCATCTTCGCCGCCATGCGGGCGTGCGTGGCCGCGGCGGTGATGTTCCCCGTCGGGGTGTTGATCCTGGGCTCCATCCCGTGGCAGGCGTCGACGACCCTGGCCGTGGTGGTGATGGTGGTCCTCGGATCCCTCATCGGTGCGGCCATGGGTCTGATCCTCGGCACCTATGTCCCGCCCAACCGGATCAGCGTGGCCCTGACGCTGGTCATCACCCCCCTCATCTTCACCGGATCCAGTCAGTACCCGTGGCCCTCCCTCGGCGACCTCCGTTGGTTCCAGGTGGTCTCCGCCCTCAATCCCATGACCTATGTGAGCGAGGGCCTCCGAGGCCTGATGGCTCCGGGCGTCCCCCATATCCAGACCTGGATCTGCTTCGTGGTGGCTATCGGGTCCCTGGCCGTGCTCACCGTCGTCGGGATGGCCGGGTTCCTCCGACGGGCCCTCGGCTGAACGGGCCGAACCACACCGGGCCTCGTCGCTACGCTGCGCCCATGGACCAGGAGCTCTGGGGGCTGCTCGACCCCTCGACGTGGGACCGCGTGGCGGTGGTCTCCCCCCATCTCGACGATGCCGCCCTCGGTGCGGCCCACCTCCTCACCTCGTACCCCGGGAGCACGGTGATCACCGTGCTCGCTGGACGGCCGACCCCCTACCCCGACGAGGTCACGGCTTGGGACGCCGCCAGTGGGTTCGCCACCGGCGACGATGTCGTCGGGGCCCGGCGGCAGGAGGACCTGGCCGCCATGGCGTCACTGGGGGCGGAGCCGGTGTGGCTCGACTTCCCCGATCACCAGTACGTGGACCTCGACGACCAACCCACGGCGGCCGACGTGGCCCCGGTGCTGGAGGCAGCCGTGATGGATGCCCGCCCCACGGCGGTCTTCCTGCCCATGGGGCTGGCCCATCCGGACCACGTGTTGACCCACGAGGCCGGTCTGCTGGTCCGCGACGGACTCCCGGCCGACCCGGTCGGGCCGGAGTGGTTCTGCTACGAGGACGCCGGCTACAAGCACCTGCCCGGGATGCTGGCCCGACGGATCGCCACGCTCTTCGCCCGGGGCCTGTGGCCGACGCCGGCGGTGGTGCCCATCCGGCCGGACATGGAGGCCAAGCGCGCTGCCATCCAGCGCTACGCCAGTCAGGTCGGACCGCTCGAGCGGGACTTGCACCTGTCCGAGCAGCTGGCGGCGGCCGTGCCCGAGCAGTACTGGCGGCTCAGCCCTCCACCCCCGGGGTGGGACGACCTATCCTCAGCCGCATGATCCCGACCACCATCCGATCACGGCGCGGCCCTTCGACTGCGCTGCGTCCGTTCCACCCGCGTCGACCATGACCGGCGGCACCACACCAGCCCTGGGCCCGGGGGCCGTGGCCCTCGTGACCGGCGCGTCGTCGGGCATCGGCGCGGCCACGGCTCGACTCCTGGCCGCGGGGGGAACGACGGTGGCGCTGGTGGCCCGCCGCGCCGACCGTCTCGAGGAGGTGGCCGAGGACTGCCGGCTGACCGCGCCACGGTCGAGGGCGTGGGCGGCCGATCTCGGCGACACCGACCTCGCCGCGTCACTGGCCCTGCAGATCTGGGACGAGCTGGGACCCCTCGACGTGGTGGTCAACAACGCCGCCATACCCATGCGCCGCCCGGTCCAACGACTGACCATGGCCGAGGTCGAACGGACCATGACCGTCAACTTCTACTCACCGGTGGCCATCACCTTGGCCCTCCTGCCCCGGATGCTCGAGCGCGGCTCGGGGACCGTCGTCAACGTGTCGAGCATGGGCGGGCGCCTGGGCATCACCGCCGAGGCCGCCTACAGCGCCTCGAAGTTCGCCCTGGCCGGCTGGAGCGAGTCCCTGGCCGTCGACCTCTGGGATACCGGGGTGCGGGTGAAGTTGGTCCTGCCCGGCGCCTTCGACACCGAGATCTGGGACCAGCCCGACAACGACACCGCTCCGTACTCGGGCCCGCTGGCCCCGCCCGAGGAAGGTGCGGTCGGCATCGTGGAGAGCATCACCAGCGACCGCTTCGAGCACTACGTTCCCGACCTGAAAGCTGTGGTAGCGATGAAGACGAAGGACATCGAGGGGTTCATGGCCGGCATGCGGGCCATGGCCGATGCCGGTCCGCCGGAAGCCGCCGGGGGCCGGTCGTGAAGGCCCTCGTGTTCGGGGCCCGTCCCGATCCCGACGAGCGACGGCCCACACCGTCGGACGAGCTCGAGGAAAAACTGGCTGCTCTCCCCTTCGGCCTGCACCAGATGGACGACGCCCACCCCATCCATCCCGACTGGGTCGTCACCCGACCGATCCTCTCGGGCGTGTGCGGTTCGGACGCCAAACTGGTGCTCGGGGACTTCCATGACGGGGACATCGACAACCCGATGGCCGCCTTCTCGTCGCTCCCCCACGTGCCCGGTCACGAGGTGGTGGCCGAGGTGGTGGCCCTGGGCCCCGAGGCTAGGGACGTGGAGGTGGGACAACGGGTTGTCCTGAACCCCTGGCTGAGTTGTGCCCCACGAGGGATCCGGCCCCTCTGCCCACCGTGCCAGGTCGGCGATCTCAACATGTGCTGGTCCTTCACCAAGGGGGACATCAGCCCCGGCGTGCACATCGGCGTCGTGACCGGGGCCCCGGGGGCGTGGGCCGAGCTGCTGGCCACCCACTCGTCCATGCTTTTCCCGGTGCCCGACGGCATCTCAGATGAGGCCGCCGTGCTGTCGGACCCCTTCTCGGTGTCCTTCCACGCCATCGTCCGCCATCCACCCCCGCCCCACGGGAGGGTCCTGGTGTTCGGAGCCGGCGCCCTGGGGCTGGCCAGCGTGGCCATCCTCCACACCCTCTATCCCGAGGTCGAGGTGGGCGTGGTGGCCCGGTTCCCGGCCCAGTTCGACAAGGCCAGGGAGTTCGGGGCCTCGGAGGTCTTCGCCCACGAACCCCGGCTGGCCCTGGTCGAGCGCCTGGCCGAATGGTCCGGCGGGGTGCTCCACGCCGCCCTCGACGGCCTGCCCATGGCCCATCCGGGCCACATCGACGTGGTCTACGACTCGGTGGCCAAACCCGAGACCTTCGAGGTGGGCGTGCGGGTGCTGGCCGAACGGGGTCGGCTGGTCTACACCGGCGTGGCCGTGCCCGGGCGCTGGGAGTGGACGCCCGTCTACTTCAAGGAACTGACCATGGTGGGATCCAACGCCTTCGCCATGGAGGAGTTCGAGGGTGTCCGCCGCCATGCCATCGAGCACTACCTCGATCTGGTGGGGGACGGCCGGATCGACCTGACGTCGATGGTCACCCACCGCTATCCCCTGGAGGACTGGTGGGGAGCGCTCAAGACCCTGGCCCGACCGGAGGAGAGCGGTGTGCTCAAGGCCGCCTTCGTGCCCAACGGGCTGCCCGCCGTCCAGTCTGCCTGAACCGGGGTCCGCTCACGCTGCCCGACCGGTATTGCGGCGCTCTCACGGCGCTGACCTGCATCGATCGATGCGGCGCCGGGAGATTACGAGAACACCCTCAACCTCAAGTTGAGGGTCAGATTCTAGCCTGGGGGGCCGAGCTCCAGAAACTGCTGGAACCGCCCGTCGGCGGCGGCGGTCCAGCGAGAGTCGGGGTCGATCCTGCGGCCCGACCGGGACCAGCCGTCGGCGGCGTCGAACGACGTCTCCCGCCCGGCGGCCATACGGGCCAGGAAGGCGGCCCCGAGTGCCGCCCCCTCGGACACCGCCACCGTGTCCACGGGGAGACCGGTGGCATCGGCCACCGCCTGCATCCACGGCAGGGAGCGGGAGCCCCCACCGGTGGCCACGATCCTCTTGGCCCCGAAGCCGGACCGGTCGATGATGCGACGGATCACGAACCCACTGGCCTCGTGGGCCGCCCGGACCACCGAGTCCGGTCCCTGGGCGATGTCCAGCCCGTGCAGGCTGGACCGCAGGGTCGGGTCGTGGAACGGGGTGCGCTCCCCCCGGAGGTACGGCAGCCACACCGGTACCCGGGACGGGTCACCCGGCCGGAGCGGTTCTTCGGCCTCGGCACCACCGTCGGACGCCTTCGGGCGGGCTCCTCCGGTCATGGTCCGAGCCCAGTCGGCGAAGAGGGCACCGGCGTTGCTCGGGCCCCCGATCATCACCTGCCCGGCCATGATGTTGGGGAGCGTGGTCAGACCGGGTACGTCGCGCCACTCCTCGGCCACCACCCAGACGATGAGGGTGGCACCGAAGATCACCAGCACGTCGCCGGGTTGGTTGGCCCCGGCCACGATCTGCTCGCAGAAGGCGTCGATGGACCCCCCGGCGAAGACCGTGGGGCACCCGGGCACGGTGCCCAACCCCTCGCCCATGCCGCCGACCACCGGCAGCTGGCTCTCCTCCACGCCCAGGGCGCCGAGCGCCTCGGGATCCCAACGGCCCCCCTGGTAGAGCTCGCCGAATGACGTGGCCGTGGCCTGGTCCACGGCCGGGACCCCGGCCAGGGCGTGGGTGGCCGTGGCCTGGCAGTTCCAGTAGCCCCGGGCCCCGGGACGCTCATGCACGGCCCACGCCAGCATCCGCTGGCCCTGGTAGCGCTCGGCCGACTGTCGGCGGTCCAGGTCGGCGTCGTCACCGGCGATCCCCTCCGCTCCGTCAGCCTCCGCGGCGCGGGCATCGCCGTAGAGCAGGCCCGGGAGCAGCGGGGAGTAGCGCCGGTCCACCGCCGTGATGGACGGGACCATCGAGGTGACCACCACCCCGGCCGCCGGGCCGTCCATCCCCTCGGAGACCGCGGCGAACGCCTTCCTCGGGCCGCGGCGCCAGGCCCGGGAGACGTCGTGCTCCAGCAGGTCGGCCGATGGCGTGCCCACGGTATGGGGCACCCGGGTCCGGGCCACCACCCGACCCTCGGCGTCCACGGCCACCGCCTTCACCGAGGTGGTGCCGACATCCACACCGATGGTGCAGTCGTCTCCCGAGGGCGGACTCATAAACCTGACAAGCTCGTCATGAGACGCCATTATGTACGCGAACCGGCCCCGAGGCCGTGCCCAGCCCGGGAGATCCGGAGCCCGCAGCGAGGAGTCAACCCCACCATGGCCAACGAACGACCCAAGGCCTTGGTGACCGCCGCTGTCCGCGGGCCCGGACTCGATCTACTCGGCGAGCTGGCCGACCTGACCCTGGACTCCTGGCTGGACCAGCCGTCGCTCCGCATCTACAACGCCGAGCAGCTGGCCGAGCGGGTGGGCGAGCTCGGCGCCACGATCGTCGTGGTGGAGAGCGACCGGTGCGCTGGACCCCTCTTCGAGCAGCCGCTGCTGGCCGTGTGCAGCTGCCGGGGCGATCCCACCAACGTGGACGTGCCGGCGGCCACCGCCGCCGGCATCCCCGTGCTCCGGGCCCCGGGGCGCAATGCCGACGCCGTGGCCGAGCTGACGGTGGCCCTCCTCTTCGCCGCCACCCGCGGCGTGGTGGGGGCGGACACCGACGTCAGGCGCGGGGAGATCTACCGTGACGGCACCATCCCCTACCAGCGCTTCCGGGCCTGGGAGGTGGCCGGCCGGGTCGCCGGCCTGGTCGGGTTGGGCGCCGTGGCCCGGGCCACCCGGTGGCGCCTGCGGGGGCTGGGCATGGAGGTCATCGCCTACGACCCTTACGCCGACGAGCCGACCGTGTCGCTCGAGGAGCTCCTCGAGCGGTCCGACGTGGTGTCCCTCCATGCGCCTGTGACCCCCGAGACGATGGGCATGATCGGCGCCGAGCAGTTCGCTGCCATGCGGGACGGTGTGGTCTTCCTCAACAGCGCCCGGGCCGCCCTCCACGACACCGACGCCCTGGTGGCGGCCCTGACATCGGGAAAGGTGGCCGCCGCCGGCCTCGACCACTTCGAGGGGGAGTCGCTGGCCGTCGACCATCCGCTGACCGGGTTCCCCTCGGTGGTCCTTACCCCGCACATCGGAGGGGCCACCTACAACACCGAGGCCAATCACACCCGACTCATCGCCGACGACCTGTGCCGGTTGATGGCCGGGGCCCGCCCCCTCCACGTGGTCAACCCCGAAGTGCTGGGAACACGGTGAGCCGCCGAGGGCAACGGCACCAGCCCCCTCGCTCCGCCTAGGGTGCACGCGTGACAGCCCGAGGTCCCGCGTTCCGTCTCCTGCCGCGCGTCGACAGCGACAACGAGTTCTTCTGGACCAGTGGGGCCGACGGGCGCCTCCGGTTCCTGCGTTGCGGTCACTGCCGGTCCTACGTGCACCCTCCGGCCCCGCGATGCCCCGAGTGCCTCTCCGAGGACGTCACCCCCGAGGTCGTGAGCGGTCGGGCCACGGTGGTGGCCCACACCGTGAACGTCCACGGGTGGATCCCGGGCAGCGAGCCCTACGTGATCGGCCTGGTGGCCATCGACGAGCAGGAGAGCGTGCGGCTGACCACCAACCTGGTCGACGTGGAGCCCGAGGACATCCGCACCGGCATGGCCGTCGAAGTGGTGTTCGAGGAGAACGACGACGTCTACCTCCCCTTGTTCCGACCGGTGGACGGCTCCGACGGAGGGACGCCATGAGCCCCATCGCCGGGCCCCCGCTCGAGCGCCAGGCGGTCATCTCGGGAATCGGCCAGTCGGCCGTGGGACGACCCCTCGGGCGGTCCGACATCGACCTCACCGTGGAGGCGTGCCTGGCCGCAGTGGCCGACGCCGGGCTGACGCGGGACGACATCGACGGACTGGCCACCTATCCGGGCATGGGCGCCGGTCCCGCCGGCTTCGGTGGACCGAGCTCCCCCGAGGTCCAGGACGCGCTCCGGCTCCGGCTGAATTGGCACGACGGCGGTGGCGAGGGTCCCGGCCAGATGCGCGCCGTCATCGCCGCTTGTCTGGCCGTCGCCGCCGGCCTGGCCCGGCACGTCCTCGTCTACCGGACGGTGTCGGAGTCGACCGCCCAGGGCAGCGGTGGCCGTCAGGGCATCGGGGGAAGTGGCGGAGGGAGTGGCGGCGTGCCCAGGTTCTCCGGCTTCCTCCAGTGGTCACTGCCCTTCGGCGCGGTGTCGGCCGTGAACTGGCTGGCCCTGGTGGCGGAACGACGGATGCACGAGTTCGACCTGACCCGGGAGCAACTGGGCCAGATCGCCGTCAACGGTCGCCGGAACGCCGGGCTCAACCCCAAGGCCATCTACCGGGATCCCCTGTCCCTCGACGACTATCTGGCCGCCCGCATGATCTCCACCCCCCTGTGCCTGTTCGACTGCGACGCCCCCTGCGACGGCTCCACCGCGCTCGTGGTCTCCCACCGGGACTACGCGCCCGACGCCCCCCACCCCGCCTGCCACGTCAACGCCGTGGGCACGGCATTGCGGGGGCGGGCCAGCTGGGACCAGTTCGACGATCCCACCACCATGGCCGCCCGGGACGCCGCCGCATCGATGTGGGAGCGGACCGACCTGCGGCCGACGGATGTCGACGTGGCCCAGCTCTATGACGGCTTCTCCATCCTGGCCATGGTGTGGCTGGAGGCCCTGGGATTCTGTGGCCGGGGTGAGAGCGGGAGCTTCGTCGAGGGAGGTACGGCCATCTCGCGGGAGGGGATCCTGCCCCTGAACACGGCGGGTGGCCAGCTGTCGGGAGGACGGCTGCACGGGTTCGGGCTCATCCACGAGGCCTGCGTGCAGCTCCGGGGCCAGGGGGGTGACCGCCAGGTGTACCGACGGGGCGACTCGCTCCCCGAGGTGGCGGCGGTGAGCAACGGCGGCGGCCCCATCGCCGGCACCCTGCTCCTCACCCGCGGCGCGGGCTGAGGATGGCCTCCGGCGCGCGGTCAGACCATCAGGTGGGCGGCCCGAGCGGCCAGGGCGGCCAGCGTCAGCGTGGGCCCGTAGCCGGCCGACGTCACGAACACCGACGAGTCGGCGATGACCACGTTGTCGAGATCGTGGATACGTCCGCTGGGGTCGACCACCGACGTGGCCGGATCCGGTCCCATCCGGACCGTCCCCATGTTGTGCCGGGACTCGGGGATGGCGTCGGGTAGCGACGCGTTGCCCGACCCCGGCGAGGTGGAGCCCGCCGACCACTGCGCCCCCATCTCGGCCAGGATGGCCAACAGCCGCGGCGAGTAGTGGGCCGAGGCCACCAGCTCGTGCTTCCCCGGCTTGTAGGTGACCCGGGCCACCGGGAAGCCCCGGGCGTCCTTCACCGTGGGGTCGAGGTCCACCCGGTTGGTGGCGTAGGGCAGGTCCTCGCCTTGCATGATGAAGGCCCACAGCCCCCGCCGGATGGGTGAGGTGGCCATGATCTCGGAGTGGTGCGCCCCCCAAGGCATGTGCTTGGCCTCCATGATGGGCAGGCCGCCGCCGCTGTGTTCGACCAGTCCCCCGCGCATCCAGGGCAGGCCGGCCTCCTTGGCCGCCGCCCGAGAGGCCTCGTCACCCACGATCATGTCGTCGTGCACGTGGGTCACGGCCCGACCTCGCTCCCCGTAGGTCCGGTAGGGCATGGAGCCGGCCGTGATGGTCTGGAAGTGGGTCATCAGGTACCGGCCGATGAGGGGGTGGTCCAGTCCGGAGAGGAGGAGGAGCCGGGGCGTCTCGATGGCCCCGGCGGCCACGATCACGTGGCGGGCGGCCAGAAACCGCTCCGTTCCGTCGGGGCCCACGAGATCGACCCCGGTCGCTCGGCGACCCTCGATGCGCACCCGGGAGACGAACGTCTCGGCCAGAAGCTCGGCCCGTCCCGTCCCCAGGGTGCGCTGCAGCATGGCGATGGGATCGCCTTTGGCGTGGATGGGGCAGCCGAAGAAGGCACAGAAGCCGCAGTTGTTGCACGCCGGCCGCGAGTCGTAGGGGACACTGTTGACCGCGGTCGGGGCCGGATAGGGGTGGTAGCCCAGCTTCTCGGCCGCCTCCGAGGAGCGGATGGCCCCGAACATAGGTGCTCCCGAAGGCATGGGGAACGGCCCCGAACGGGGCGCGGCGAAGGGATTGGATCCCTCGGTGCCGGCCACCCCGATGGCCCGCTCCACCTCGGCGTAGTAGGGCTCGAGCTCGTCGTAGTCGAGGGGCCAGTCCGCCACCTCGGCCCCGGGCTGGGGGCCGAACTGCGAGAGAAGCCGGAAGTCGTCGGGCCGGAACCGGGGCACCTTGCCGTCCGCGTGCACACCACCACCGCCGACGGTGGTCGGCACGGAGTTGAACTCGCCGACGTGGACGCGGTCGCCGTCCCCCTCCTCGGTGCGGAAGGTGCGGGGTTCGATGAGGGGATCAGGGCCGAGGAAGTAGCGGTTGTGGAACTTGATCTCGTCGTTGGAGTAGTCGAACGCCGGCTGCGTGAGGTTGTCGGGGTCGAGCAGATGGTTGCGGCCCTTCTCGACGATGACCACCGACCATCCTGCGGCGGTGAGCACGTCGGCGGCCGTGGCCCCTCCCGGGCCCGATCCCACGACCACTGCGTCGACGGTCACGGGTTGGAGACCTCCTCGTCGGTCCATCCTCGGGGTTGCACGTCGCCGTCGAACCCGATGGCCGCCCAGGCCCGCCCGTCACGGTTGCCCCCGTACTCGGGGGCGCCGTACATGCCCTCACAGGCGTGGCCGTAGAGGAGCTCGGTGAAGTCAGTCTGGGCGGCCAGGCGCGCCACCTGCTCGGACCCGTCGACCTCGGTGAAGTCGGTGCCGAGGGCGGACAGGCCCTCCCGGTAGCGCTGCTGGAGCCCGACCACCGGTCCGTTGAACTCGCGCTCGGGCTGGCCGCACGACCCTTCGATGCGCATCCGCCAGGCCAGCTCGTCCAGCGCGGTGAGGCGGTGGAAGGTGGTGAAGGCCGCCTCCCCGCCATAGCGGCCCGACGTCGGTCCCCCGGCCCAGATCCTCGGCGGGTCGAAGGTGAACGCACCGAGCAACCGGTCGATGTAGTCGGGCACGCCGGCCTCGGCCGCACCGGGGCCGCCGTCCGACGGCGGGATCAGACAGTCACACGCCGCCGACAGTACGGCGAACTCCTCGTCGGTCAACCAGGCGGGCATCGGGTCACCATAACAAGGCGGCCGGAGCGCCAACAGTTGGCCCACACGGGCCGAGGGGCCGCACCTACGAGGGCGAAAAGGCGACGGGCAAGGCGATGGGCGAGCGGAACGCCATGCCCTTGATGTGCAGGTCCTGGCCGGGCTCGGGAGCCAGAGCCAGGTCGGGGAGCCGGTCGAACAGGGTGTTGATGGCGACCCGGGTCTCCATGCGGGCCAGGTGCATACCGAGGCAGACGTGCACCCCGAACCCGAATCCCACGCTCTGCCGTGACGCCCGGAACACGTCGAAGGCATCGGGGTGCTCGTACTTGCGCTCGTCCCGGTTTGCCGAACCGAGCAACAGGGCCACGTCGGCACCCTGCTCGACAGCTACGCCACCCACCTCGGTGTCCCGGGTGGCCCGACGCAGGATGACCGTGACGGGGGGCTCCCAGCGGATGGTCTCCTCGAAGGCATCCGGTACGAGGGAGCGGTCGCCGCGCACCCGCTCCAGTTGGTCGGGGTTGGTGAGGAGCCCGTAGAGCATGTTGCCCGAGGCCCGATAGGTGGTCTCCACACCGGCGGGCAGCAGCAGGCGGAGAAACGAGTAGATCTCCTCGTCGTCGAGGGTGCGACCGTCCACCTCGGCGACGAGCAGCTGACTGATCAGGTCGTCGGCCGGCTTCTTGCGTCGCTCGTCCAGCACGCAGGCGAAGTAGTCGCGGAGCGCCTCGGACGCCGCCATACCCCGTTCCCAGTTGGACGCCACGCTGGTGATCCCGATGGCCCACCGCTGGAACATGGGGAAGTCCGAGCGGGGCAGCCCGAGGATGCGGGCGATCACCTGGACGGGGAAGTTGAAGGTCAGCTCCTGGACTAGATCGGCCGTGCCCCGGTTGGCGAAGCCGTCGATGAGCTCGTTGACCACCCGTTGGACGAGGTCGCCCTCCCACTGCTCGAGCACCTTGGAACGGAACGTGGGCGACACCATGGCCCGGTGCAGGCGGTGTTCGGGCTCGTCCATCTGGAGGATGGTCCGGCCCATGACCGCACCCATGATCCCCTCGTACACCGTGGAGGAGAAGGTCTCGTTGTCCCGGAGGACCTGCACCGACTCGTCGAAGCCGAAAACCGTCACCGGTTGGGGAATCGACGGGTCCACCGCGTTCGCTCCGTCACCGAGGTCGACTGGGCCCACGTGGACGGGCGACTGGCGGCGTAGCTCGGCCATGCGCGGGTAGGGGTCCCGGATGGCGCCCGAGACCGTGTCCTCCAGCTCGAACGGGTCGAACGGGACCGGTTCGGTCCGCTCGTCCACGAGATCGTCGGTGTGCAGTGCCATGGACCCTTCCCTTTGCGGCCCGGTGGCCGTTGTTACGACTCTACATCAAACGTTCGTTTGGGAAGGGGACGCGACCCGCCCGGGCCAAATGGTCGGGGTCGCGGAGCCAGGGTCCACAATGGGTGCATGCCAACGCCCGAACGAGTGCCGCCCGAACGAGTGCCGCCCGATCGCCCCGAGGGTTCCAACCAGCGTCAGCGCATCCTCTCCACCGCTCTGTCCCTCATGGCCACCCAGGGGGTGGACGGGACGAGCATGCGCAACCTGGCCGCGGCCACCGGGCTCAATGTGGCCTCGCTGTACCACTACTTCCCGTCCAAGCGGGACCTGCTGGTCGCCGTCCTGGAAGAGCGGGGATTCGTCGACGGACCCAACGCCGCCCCGCCTTCCCTCTCCCGGGACCCGGCCGCCGGCCTCGCCGATCTGCTCAACGACATCCTCCAGTCCATGCTCGAGGTCGAGGACTTCATCCGGCTGATGATGGGTGAGGTGATGCGCGGGGACGACACGGCCTACGCCGTGGGCAACGACCTCTTCGCCGCCACCCAGGCGTCGTTGGCCCTCTGGCTCAGCGAGCAGGAGTCCGACTACGGCACACCGGCCGAGCAGGCGGCGCTGGCCCGCATGCTGCGGAGCCTGCTGGTGGGCCTGTTCTTCGAGTACGTGGCCGGCGTGCTCGACGACGCCGACCCGTCGGACTTCTTCCGGGCCCGGGCCGACGAGGTGGCCGCCATCCTCCAGGCCGGGGAACCTGGCTGACGCCCGGCCTCAGGTCCAGGCGTCGATGACCTCCCGGCCGAAGGCATCCAGGGTGGCAGGCGGGGCGAAGTCCGTGAACCAGGTGTAGATCCGCTCCACGCCCCCGGCCTCCAGCGCCTGGAGCCGGGCCAGGAGCTCAGTGGGGTTCCCCACCAGGTGGCCCTCGGCGCTCATCCCGCCGAACCGCCGCCGGGCCAGGGCCTCCACGGTGTTCCGTTCCCGCTCGTCGGTGACCAGGGTGATGAGCAGCTGGATCGAGGCACGGGCCGGGCCGGAGGCAAGACGGGCCGACGCCAGACGGTCGGTCTGGTGCATGGGCACGTTCCACCAGTCGGCGTACTCGGCCACGAGGGCCATCGTCTTCGGGCCGGTGCCCCCGATCACGATGGGCAACCGGCCGAGGGGGGTGGGCAGCTGTCGGGCCCCGTCGACCGAGAAGTTGGTCCCCTGGTGATGGACGGGCTCTCCGGACCAGAACGCCCGGAGCAGCGCCAACGTCTCGGCCAGGCGCTCCACCCGCTGGGCCCCCGTGGCCGCGGGGAACCCGTAGGCGGCCAGCTCCCCCGGCGTCGAGCCTGACCCGATCCCGAGCTCGAAGCGGCCTCCCGAGAGATGGTCGAGGGTGACGGCCTGACGGGCCAGCACCGCCGGGTGACGGAAGGAGTCGCACAGCACCAGATGGCCGAGCTTCAGCCGATCGGTCGCGGCGGCCAACCAGGTGACCGTGGTCAGCGCCTCGTACATGGGCTGGTCGGCCGCCCCCGGTGGGAACAGGTGGTCCATGACGGCCAGTCCGGTGAAGCCGGCGGCCTCGGCGGCTTCGGCCCGCGTCCGGAGCGCCTCGGGCGAGAGGCGCATCTGGGGCAAGAAGAGATGGAACTCCACCGACGTACCTCAGCCCCGCCCGGCCGGTTCAGACGTGGTCGACGAGGATGTCGGACAGACGGCTCCACTGGTGCCCCGTCCCACCGACCAGCACCTCGTTCTGCTTGGCCCGCTTGAACAGGAAGTGGGCGTCGTTGGACCAGGTGAAGCCCACCCCTCCGTGGACCTGGATGTTGTCACCGGTCACCTTGACCGCCGCCTCCGAGGCGTAGGCCGAGGCCATGGCGGCGGCCCGGGAGCGCTCCGGCGAGTCGGTGTCCGAGGCCCAGGCGGCGAAGTGCACCCCGGCCCGGGCCAGCTCGAGGGCCTGGTACATGTCCACGATCCGGTGCTTGACCGACTGGAACTCGGCGATGGGGCGATCGAAGACCACCCGGACCTTGGCGTACTCCACGGCCTCCTCCAGGGCCCGGTCGGACACCCCGATCAACTCGGCGGCCAGGCCGACCGAGATGTCGTCGAGCACCCGTCGCCACAGGGCGGCCTGGTCGCCCACGGGCCCGAGCGGCTCGACAGGCTCCTCGTCGAGCACCAGGCGGGCCAGTTTGCGGGTGGGGTCGAGCCCGGGGACCACCTCGGCCTTGGGGGCGGGCAGCAGGAACGAGCGGATCCCCTCTTCGGCCAGCGCCACCACGATGGCCCAGTCGGCGGTGTGCCCGTCGAGCACCAACGGCTTGGTGCCGGTCACCACCCACCCCGAACCCTTGCGACGGGCCCGGGCGCGGACCGTGCCCAGCGGGTGGCCGTACCCCTGCTCGTGCAGGGCCACCGTGCCCCGGGTGAGACCCGAGGCCAGGCCGGCCAGGAGGTCGTCGGCACCGAGGGCCCGGGCCGCCAGTGTGGCCGCCACCGACGAGGAGAAGAAGGGGCCGGGCAGCGGGACCCGACCCATCTGCTCCAAGACGATGCAGGTCTCCAGCAGTCCGGCTCCCTCCCCGGGGACGAGCATGCCCGTCCAGCCCAGGGTCACCAGGCGGTCCCAGAGCTCGGGCGTGATCCCCACCGGGTCGTCGGCCAGCCGACGGAGGGTGTCACCGTCGACCTCCCCCATGGCCCGCCGGGCCACGTCCTGTAAGGCCAGTTGTTCGGCGTCGAACGTGAAATCCACTGTCCACCCCCGGAGTGGTGTCGCTGATGTTGGCGCCAGTGTAGACAGCGGCCCGTCGCCCGAGACAGTCGAGGCGGCAGACCGAACGGCCGACCACCGCCAGTGGCGGTCACCCCGGTGGAGAATCCCACTACACCTGGACGGAGAGGCCCCCTGGCTGCCCCTGGAGAGGCGCCAGCGGGCTCCCGGCGGCTATCCTCCCCACTCGTGGACTTCGCCCTGGCACCTGAAGATGAAGCGTTCCGAGACGAGCTGCGGGCCTGGCTCGACGAGCACCTGCCGCCGTTCCTGGCCAGCGAGGAGCTGGTCGACGATGCCTCCATCACCGGCGAAAAGTCGGCGCACCGCCGGGCGGCGTGGCAGCGGGTCCTCAACGAGGGCCGTTGGGCGGCCGTGCACTGGCCCGAGGAGTACGGGGGCCGCAACGCCACCGCCATGCAGCGGATCATCTACTCCGAGGTCAACGCCGAGTACCGGACCCCGGGCCTGTTCAACCCCAACGGACTCTGGCAGATCGGTCCGATGATCATCGCCTGGGGCACCGACGAACAGAAGGAACGGTGGCTCCCGTCCATCCTGGACGCCACCGACCACTGGTGCCAGGGCTTCTCCGAGCCCGACGCCGGCAACGACCTGGCCAACCTCCGCACCACCGCCATCCGCGACGGGGACCGCTACATCGTCAACGGACAGAAGATCTGGATCTCCACGGCCCACCTGGCCCGGTGGGGGCTGTTCCTCCTCCGCACCGACCCCACCGCCATCGAACGGGGGGCGAAGCACGAGGGCATCACAGCCTTCATCATCGACATGCACACCCCGGGCATCGAGGCCCGACCCATCCGCGACATGTCCGGCGAGGAGATGTTCAACGAGGTCTTCTTCAACGACGCCTCGATACCGGTGGACAGCCGGTTGGGCGGCGAGGGCGAGGGGTGGATGGTGGCCATGGGCACCCTGGGCCACGAGCGCGTGGGCATAGCCGGACAGATCTCCCTGCTTGGGGCCGACCTCAACGCCATGGTCACCGCGGCCCGCTCGGTCAACCCGAGCGCCCTGGACGACCCGGCCATCCGGGAGCGCCTGGCCCGGGCGTGGACCGACATCGAGCTCGCCCGGCTCCTGGCCCTGCGGGCCCTGAGCAAGATCATCAAGGGCGAGAAGAACTGGCCCGAGGTCCCCTTCGCCAAACTCATGTGGTCCACCCTGGCCCAGACCCTGGCTGCGCTCTCGGTCGACCTGCTGGGGCCAGCGGGCGTGCTGGCCAAGGGCGGCCCGGACGCCGTGGACCGAGGCAAGTGGACCCGGCTCTACTCGTTCCAGCGGTACAGCACGATCGGGGGAGGCTCCTCCGAGGTTCAAAAGAACATCATCGCCGATCGGGCCATCAAGCTCCCCGGTCACTCCCGTCTCGGCTGACGTGGCCGTCGACCGGCGAGCGCCGTGCATCATCGGGGTGGCCCGACGCACCTGGCGCCACGAGCCCGCACCCGAGCCCCTGGCCATGTGGGAGTCACTGGCCCGTGAGGCCGCCGAGGACGCCGGCTGCCCCGACGCGCTGAAGGCGGTCCAGAGTCTCCAGATCGTCTACAGCCAGTCGTGGGAGTACGACGACCCCTGCGCGCGGCTGTCCGAGCGCCTGGGGGCGGACCCCGCCCTGGCGGCCTACTCGGGCCTGGGGGGTTCGGTGCCGGTGAAGCTGGCCTCCGAGGCGGCGGCGGCCATGGCCCGAGGACAGCTGGACCTGGCCCTGGTGGTGGGGGGCGAGGCCCTGGCCACCCGTCGCCACCTGGCCGAGCCCGCCTGGTCCTACCCGCCCGACCAGCCCAAGCCGTACCCGATCACCATCGACCGCCTCGAGCGGAAGAACGGCATCTTCCAGGCCTACCTGACCTTTGCCCTCCTGGACACGGCCCGACGGGGCCACCTCGGACAGTCCATCGAGGACCGCCGCACCGAGATCGGCCGGCTGCTGGCCCCGATGAGCGAACTGGCTGCCGCCCAACCCGAGTACGCCTGGTTTCCGATCGCCCGGACGGCCGAGGAGATCAGCACGGTCACGCCGGACAACCGGATGGTGGCCACCCCGTACACCAAGCTCATGACGGCCATCATGGACGTGGACATGGCCGCCGCCGTCCTGCTGGCCACCGAGGAACGGGCCGACGCCCTGGGCGTCCCGACCGATCAGCGGGTTTACCTCCTGGGCGACGGCTACGCCGAGGAGCCGGGCACCATGGCGGCCCGGCCGGAACCCTGGCGATCGCCGGCCATGACCTCGGCCATGACCTCGGCCCTCGGGGGAACGGACGCCGACGAGGTGGCCTACTTCGATCTCTACTCCTGTTTCGCCAGCTCCCTCTCCTTCGGCGCCGATGTCCTCGGACTCCCTCCCGGTCGGCGCCCCACCGTGACCGGGGGCCTCCCCTACCACGGCGGTCCGGGCAGCAACTACTCCACCCATGCCCTCGCCGCCATGGTCGACGCCCTGCGGGGCGATCCCGACGCGCTCGGGCTGGTGTCGGGAATCGGGATGCACATGACCAGCCACTCGGCCAGCCTGTGGTCGACGAGGCCTCGCCCTTACCGACCCAGCTCCCCGGCCGGCGAGCTGCCCACCGTCCCGGTGACCGGCGAGGCCGACGGGCCGGCCCGGGTGGTGACGTTCTCCACCGTGCACAGCCGCCAGGGACCGGAGTCGACCGCCCTCATCTGCGACCTGCCCGACGGCTCACGCTCCTACGCCCAACTCGACGGGCCGGCGCCGGCCGACCTCGACCTGGTGGGCCAGTCGGTCACGCTCGCGCCCGGGGACCGAGGAGCCACCATCGCCTATCACTGATCCAACGGGGACCGGCCCCAAGAGACCCCGCCACCGACCGCACCCGACCCAGAACTGCGAGCACCTCCATGACGATCCACTACGAACCCGGCAGCGACCACATCGTCCGTATCACCATCGACCGGCCCGAAGCCCGGAACTCGCTGGACATGGACCACTTCAAACAGCTGCGGCTGGCCTGGGAGCGCTTCGGGGAGGACGACGACGCCTTCGTGGCCGTCATCACCGGCGTGGGTCCGGACTTTTGCGTGGGCGCCGACCTCAAGACCTACATCCCCCAGATCACCAAACTCTCGTCGACCATGAAGGAGACCGGGGTCACCGAGATCGACGGCTACCGGCTCGACGACGGCACGAAGGCGGTGCTCCGCAACGTGAAGCTCTACAAACCCATCGTGGCCGCCATCAATGGGACCTGCGTGGCCGGAGGAATGGAGATGCTCGGTGGCTGTGATCTTCGGGTCGCCGCCGACACCGCCACCTTCGGGGTGATGGAGCCCAAGCGCGGCCTGTTCGCCGGCGGGGGCACGACCGTCCGGTTGCCCCGGCAGATCCCCTATCCGGCGGCCATGGAGCTCTTGCTCTGTGCCGATCAGGTCCCGGCCCAGCGGGCCTACGAGATGGGTCTGCTCAATGAGGTGTGTGCCCCGGGCCAGGTCATGGAGCGGGCCCTCGACTACGCCCGGCGGATCACCGCCAACGGCCCGTTCGCCGTCCGCAAGACCAAAGAGTCGGTGCTCACCGGGTTGGCCGTGGACATGAAGGAGGCCTACCGCATCGAGTCGGCGCTCTCGTCGGAGGTGTTCTCCAGCGAGGATGCCGTCGAGGGCCCCAAGGCCTTCGCCGAGAAGCGCCCGCCGGTGTGGAAGAACCGCTGATCCGGCTCTCCCCGTCGCTGCTCCGTGCCCCATGGGTACGGAGCAGCACTATGCAGACGGAGCAGCACCATCAAGACGGAGCAGCACCATGAAGACCGCACCATGATGAGACAGCAGTTCACGCCACCGCCTACGGGTGGCCAGAAGGGGGAAGCATGGCCGACACGATCGAGGATGCCTTCGGCGGAAAGCGGGTACTGATCACCGGGGGCTCCTCCGGCATCGGCGCCGGTCTGGCCGAGGCCTTCGCCACCGCCGGAGCGACGGTGGGCATAGCCGCCCGGCGTGAGGACCGACTGGCCGAGGTGGTCGAGCGGTGCCGGGCCCACACACCGGGATCCATCATGTGGACGGTGGACCTGGCCGACATGGGGGCCGTCGACCGCCTGGCCGCGCGGGCGGTGGAGGAGCTGGGAGGCGTCGACATCCTGGTGAACAACGCCGGGATCCCCAAGCGTCGCCACGTGACCGCCCTCGACCCGGCCACCGTCGAGGCGGTGATGGCCATCAACTACCTGTCGCCGGTCCGTCTCACCCTGGCCCTCCTCCCCCACATGCTGCAACGGGGCTCAGGGACGGTGGTGTCGGTGGCTTCCGTGGCGGCCACGCTGAGCCCCCCCGGGGAATCGGCCTACTCGGCGTCCAAGGCGGCGCTGGCCGTCTTCTCCGAGTCCATGGCCGTCGACCTGTGGGCGTCGGGCATCCGGGTGTCGGTGGTCTACCCCGGGGTCGTCGATACCGAACTGTTCACCCTGCCCGACAACGATGCGTTCACCGCCGACGTCCCCGCCATCACCGTGACCGAGGCGGCCGGCACCATTCTGGAGGGCATCGCCGCTCGATCACTGGCCATCTACGTGCCCGGCTACTTCGCCGAGTTCGCCGCCAACAAGGCCCAGGACGTCAACGCCTTCCTGGCCGGCACGGCGGCCTACCTGGCGTCAAGGGATCAGCCGTCCACGGACGGCTAGGCGCCCGAGCCCGGCCATCAGCCCTCATCCGGCCGCACCGGGTGGCAGACAGTCAGGCCAGGCGCTCGATGACCGTGGCGTTGGCCTGGCCGCCGCCCTCGCACATGGTCTGGAAGCCGTAGCGCCCCCCGGTGGCCTCGAGGTGGTTGAGCAGCGTGGACGCCAGCCGCACCCCACTGGCCCCCAGGGGATGGCCGATGGCGATGGCTCCCCCGCGGGGATTGAGCTTCTCGGGGTCGGCGTGGAAGGCGGCGTTCCACATCAGCGGGATGGCAGCGAAGGCCTCGTTGCACTCGATGGCGTCGAACTGCTCGACTTTCATGCCCGACCGCTCGAGGATCCGATGGGTGGCCGGGACGGGAGCGGACAGGACGATGGCGGCGTCGTCCGCCGCCACCGTGGCATGGGCGAAGCGGGCCCGGATGGGGAGCCCCAGCCGCTCGGCCACCGAGCGCTCGGCGATGAGCATGGCGGCCGACCCGTCGGTCATCTGGGAGGCGTTGCCGGCTGTGATGTCCGGTGCGGTCTCCGGCTCCCAGTTCTGGGCCGGGGGTAGACCGGCCAGCGCCTCGAGCGAGGCGTTGCGGCGGAGACCCTCGTCCTCGCTGAGGTGCTCGCCGGTCAGGGCACCGTCCTCGTCCTTCAGCGGCACCGCCACCGTCTCGTTGGCGAAGTGTCCCGAGTCCCACGAGGCCGCGGCCCGACGGTGGCTCTCCAGGGCGTACTCGTCCATCTGCTCCCGGGTGACGCCCCACCGGTCGGCGAGTACCTGGGCCACCCGGAACTGCATCCACAGCCTCCCGTCGATGACCTCCAGGAACGAAGGAGGAAAGGGCCCCGTGCCGCCCCGGGAGTTGGAGGCCATGGGTGCCCGCGTCATCGACTCGACACCGCAGGCCACCACCAGGTCGTAGTGTCCGGCCTTGACCCCGGCGGCGGCGAAATGCATGGCCTGCTGCGAGGAGCCGCACTGGCGGTCGACGGTGGTGGCCGGCACGCTCTGGGGGAGCCCGGCGGCCACCCAACCATTCCTCGTCACGTTGGTGCCCTGCTCCCCCGACTGGGTGACGCACCCGCCGATCACATCGTCGACGGTCTCCGGATCGATGCCGGTGCGGTCGACCAACGTGTTCAGGGCGAAGCCCAGGAGGTCCACCGGGTGCCAGTGCGACAGCGCCCCACCGCGCTTGCCCATCGTGGTGCGCACCACGTCGACGATGACGGCGTCGCGCTCGTTGTTGCTCACAGTGGTTCCTCTCCCTCCGTTGTTGACGTTCCCACGGACGGACCGGCACCGTCCGAGGACAACCTACCGGTGCGCCCCGTTCCGGCCCTCATCGGCGCCGCCCTCGCTAGGGGGGCCTCCCGTGTCCGGCCGGGCCGGTGGCCCCGGCGGCGGGCCGTCCGGATGCGGCTCGGCGGTGAGGATGGTTCGCTCCCCCCGGGACGCCAGCACCCGCTCCACGGCGGCCAGGGCGCCGGCGGAGGGACCGCTGTAGGCCACCGAACCGTGCTCCAGGACCACCGCCGTGCGGGCGATCTCGAGCACCCGGTCCACCTGCTGCTCCACGATGAGCAGGGCGGTGCCCGCTCCGTTGATCTTGCGCAGTCCGTCGTAGACGGCGTCGATCATCACCGGGGCCAGACCCAGGGAGATCTCGTCGGCCACCAGGAGGCGGGGGGGCTCGACGAGCACCTTGGCCAACGAGAGGATGCGCTGCTCGCCCCCGGACAGCGTGCCCCCCTGCTGGCGTCGGCGGGTACCGAGCACCGGGAACGAGGCATAGGCCTTCTCCAACGACCCGGGCACACTCTGTCGGCCACCGCGCTGGCGGAACGCCAGTTTGAGGTTCTCCTCCACGGTGAGGTTGGCGAACACCCCTCGGCCCTCGGGTACGTGGGCGGCGCCGGCCCGGGCGATCTTGTAGGCAGGCAGACCGGTGACGTCCCTCCCGCTCAGGCGGACCGCACCCGAGGTGCTGGCCAAGAGGCCGGTCACCACCCGGGACACGGTCGACTTGCCGGCACCGTTGGAGCCGATCAGGGCGGTGACCCCGGACTCGGGCACGGTGAAGCTGACATCGAAGAGGGCCCGGTAGGGGCCGTAACTGGCACTGATGTGGTCGACCTCGAGGGCCGGTGACCCGGTGCTGCCGCCGGACCCACCAGGGCCTCCCATCTGGTCGACGAGGACTGCCGCCCCGGTAGCCGAACCACCCGCCGGGTCGGTCATGCCTTCACACCCAGGTAGGCCTCTCGGACGGCCGGGTCGGCCATGACCTCGTCGAAGGTGCCGTCGGCGATGACCACGCCCAGATTCATCACCACGGTGCGGTCCACCACCTCACCGACCATGCCCAGGTCGTGCTCGACCAGCAGCATGGCCATACCCCGTTCGCGCTGCAGCTTGGTGAGCACCTTGGCCAGCTCGTGGGTCTCGTGGACATCCAGGCCCGACGAAGGTTCGTCGGCCATCAGGAGCACCGGCTCGCTGACCAGGGCCCGGGCCAGCTCCACCAACCGGCACGAACCCAGCCCCAGCGTCGACACCGTGGTACCCGCCTGATGTCCGATCCCCACCAGCTCGAGGACCGACTCCACCCGGTCCTTCTCCTCGGCGCTCGGGGCACTCCGCCGACTCAGGTCCTTCCAGATGCGCCCCGTGCACCATCGGGCCCGCACCGCCACCAGCAGGTGATCCCAGACCGTCATGTCGGGGAAGACCTCGATCCGTTGGTACGTACGTCCGATGCCCAGCCGGGCCCGTTTGTAGGTGGGGAGGTCGAGCAGATCGGTCCCCTCCAGTTCCACTCGACCCTGCTCGGGACGAAGTTGGCCCCCAACGCAGTTGAACAGCGTGGTCTTTCCGGCACCGTTGGGCCCGACCAGTCCCACGCTCTCCCCCCGGGCCACCGAGAGGGTGACCTCGCTGACCGCGGCCACGCCGCCGAATGTCTTGGACACCCCGCTGACCTCGAGGAGGCGCTCCCCCTTGGCGATCCCGGCCACGGCGCCGTCAGCCATGCTCGCCAGCCCCGGCCGGTGAGGCATCGACCCCGATCCCTCCGGGCGAGATGCCCTTGGAGCCCACCGCCCCCAACGCGGTGCCTCCCGAGGACGGTCCCGGATCCACGCCGGCGTTCTTGAACAAGATGCCCTGGATGCGTAGCGTGGATCGCCGCTTCTGATACTCAAGAATTCCCTCGGGGTGGCCAGCGTAGGTGAGGGCCCCGAAGGCGAAGAACACCACCACCAGACTGTTCCCTCCGAAGCGGGCCGGGACGTAGGTCAGGAGTTGCTGGAGGACGACGAACCCGAATCCGGCCTGGACGGCGCCCTCGACCGTGCTCGCCCCGGTGGTCACCACCACCACCACGAACACCAGCGAAATCTCGTATACGAACAGCTGCGGATTGACCTGCTGCTGCTGGATGGAGAGCATGGTGCCACCGATGCCGGCGACCGCGCCGGAGATGGCGAAGATCACGATGTGCTGCCACCGCAGGTTGATGCCCATACCCGCTGCCGCCGTCTCGCTGCCGCGCATGGCCCCGAGGAATCGGCCGGTTGTGCCCCGGTGGATGAGCCGGACCACGAGGATGCACACCAGCAACACCACCATGGCCAGGACGAAGAAGGCGTGGCCATTGGGGTTGGTGATGCCGAAACCCACCCATTGTGGTTTGACGATCAGGGCCGCACCGTTGGTACTGGTCAGCTGCGGGAACACCGTGTAATCGAAGAACAGGGCGGCGGCGATGGTGAGCAGGGCGAGACCCAGACCCCGGAGCCGGACCGAGGCGAAGGCCAGCACCGTGGCGACCAGCGCCGCGGCGACCGCTCCGACCAGACCTCCGAGTAGGAAGTTCAGGCCGAAATGGTTGGCCAGCTGGGCGGCGGTGAACGCTCCGACCCCGGCCAGGGTGGCTTGGGCCAGCGAGAGCTGGCCACCCATGCCGGTGATCAGGGTGATGGACAAGAAGACCGTCGAGTACACCAGGCCGGCGTTGAAGACGTTCTCCCAGGTGCTGGGCAGCCAGGTGAGCATCGAAACCACGAAGGCGCCGAGGAGCACGTACCAACCCACCCGGGCGAACTTCTCGACTTGGGGGGCACGGATAGTGGCAGCCGAAGGCGGTGTGGGTGGATCCACCGACGAGAGGGGGTCCTTGGTGCTGTCCAACGTCCGCAGTCCGGGGACAATCAGCAGGGCGGCCACCAGGACGATGAAGGGCAGGGAGGTCAGCACGGCCGAGGACCACACGCTGCTGACCGGCAAGTAGCCCTGGAGGGTGGTGGCGACCACGCCCATCAGCACCGCGACCAGGGCGGCAATGGGCATGGACCGCAGCACCGCCCAGGCGGCGGCGGCGAAGGCCGCCACCATCAAGGCGGCGTAGTCGCTGAACTGGAGCTCGCCGTAGATGGGGGCGAGGAGCACGCCGGCCAGTCCGGCCATGACCCCCGAGATCATCCAGGCCATACCGACGACGCTGTCCGGCGTTGACCCCGTCCAGCTCGATAAGCCGCCGGCTCTCGACCGCGCCGCGCATCTGTAGGCCCAGGCTGGTGAAGCGCATCAACGCCACCAGGGCGATCAGGATGACCACGGTGGTCAGCACCGTGGTGATGTAGATGCCGTTGACCGGCGTGCCGAAGACGCGGAAGTAGACCGTGTTGGGGTCGAACAGGATGCTCGGTGGGCTGTAGGTGTTGGCGTTCCCGAATACCACGGACAACAACGAGGGGATGCCCACGAACAGACTGATCCCCGTGACCAGCTTGGCCATGGTGTTGGAGTTGGGGATCTTCGAGAACAGCAGCCGATCGAAGGCCAGTCCCAGGAGTGGGGCCAGGATCAGCACCGACAGCACGAAGGCCACTCCAACCGGCATGTGCTGGTTCTGTACCAGCTTGGTGAACGCATAGGCCGAGATGTAGGCCTGTGCCCCGTAGGCGAAGTTGAACACCCCGGTGGCCTGATAGGTGAGGACCAGACCCACGGCCACGATGGCGTAGGTGCAGCCGTAGGGGACTCCGGGGATGGCGAAACCCAGGAAGTGCTCCAACCTTTGTCGACCCCTACCGATGCCGCGCCGGTGAGTGGGTCACGCGCCCGGAGTGCCCGCCGGAGGTGTGACCGGCACCGGGTTCTTCACGTTCTTGCCCACGCAGACGAAGATCTGCTTGCCCTTGCCGAACACCGGGACGAACTTGGTTCCCTGAACCTGGATGTACGCGCTGCAACTCGGCCAGGTGACACCGGTGTGGAGCTTGGTCCAGTCCACGGGAGCGGAGATGCCCGCCCCGGTGAAGTTGGTGATCTTGTTGGTAGCGCTGATCACGTTGGCCTGGGTGAGGTTGTTTCCCGCCGCCTTGACCCCGGCAGCGATGAGGGCGGCCGACTGCCAGCCCTGGAGGGCGATCCCGTTGTAGATGAACTTCGGCTCGTACTTCTTCATGGCCGTGATGTACGCCTGCATGCCGGCGTAGGTGTTCCCGTACTTGGCCGTGTTGGCCGCCTCGAACGGCAGCGTTCCGGTGTTGTTGAGATACACCCCTTGCATCAGGCTGCTGTTGGTGTTGAGCAGGGTCTGGTCGTAGCCGTTCAGCCAAAGCTGCTTGATCTTGACCCCGTACTGCTGGATGGCCCGGGCCAGGGTGACGTTGTCCGATCCCTGCATGCACGTGATGACCAGCTGGGACCCGGCCTGCTGCAACCGTTGCGCGTCGGATGAGTAGCTGCCACCGAGCTGGGCTCCCACATCAACGAAGTTGACATTGATTCCGTTGGCCTTCATGCCCTTGGCATACCCGTTGCACGCGTCGTAGGACGAGGCGATGGACGGCCCGTAGCTGATGAAGGCCACCGACTTGGCCCCGACCTTCTTGATGAAGTACGCCATCTGCGGGAAGCCGGCCGAGTAGACCTGGGTCGACCCTCCGACGGCGAACAGGTTGGGCGCGTTCTGCCAGTTGGCTGAGACGTTGTAGCCGTAGGTCGGGGTCTTCGTGGAGACGAAGTACCCCGGGGTGAACCAAGCCGACGAAGCCGCAGCGGCAAAGACGTGGTCCTGGTCGATCAACGTATGGACGTCCTGGGTGAACTGAGTGGGTGATCCGCCGTCGTCCAGGTTGTTGGTGAGGACGATCTTCCGACCGTTGACGCCACCCTGGGCGTTGAGGGTGTTGAAGTAGGCGATCATGCCGGGCGCCAGACCCCCGAAGATGCCGGCCAGCGGACCGGACAGCGAGGAGATGGCCCCCACGTTGATTTGCGTGGCCGAAACGCCGGGGGCCGACGTGGCCGCACCTGCCCCTCCTGTGCCCGCCACGATGGTCGTGCCTCCGGCCAGCGCCATGCCGAGCGCAAGCACCCCGGCAACCATTCGTGTCCCCCGTCGCTTCCCCATGTTCCACCCTCCCTAGTTGCCGCACCTGCCCGATGGCTCGTTGCCGGCGCAACTCCCCCCGGACGGCCGAACGTCGAGCCAGTTCTTAAAACACGGAGGTGACGTGTGTCAACAACCGTCTGCCTATCAGGCTGGGAGCATGGTACTGGCGAAATCCGAACGGTGCTGTTCATCTGGACCAAAGAATGTCATTCTCATCCGAGGAACTGGCGTTGGCGGTCGAACTCCCTCAGTTCCTGCACCTCGGACGGGGTCACCGGGGCGAGCTCGCCGACGTCGCCGGCGACCTCCGGATCCCAGCCACACGAGGCCACCATGGCCCGGACCCGCTCGTCGAACGGTTCGGGGCCCGAGGGGACCGCGGCCACCTGCAGGCGCCCGTCGATCCGCCGGAGCACCCCCCGATCGGTGACCACGCTCCTCACCCGCTCCCCCGGTGCGGTGATGTAGGCCACGTCGGCGGGGAGCCGACGGGGTCGGGCCAGGGTTACCACCACACAGGCCCGGGCCCGGCTCACCACGTCGTTGGCGCCCCCAGAACCGACGAGGAAGCGCCCGTCCCCGAGTGACGTGGAGTTGAGGTTGCCATGCTGGTCGACCTCGGCGGCGCCCAGACACCCGATGGTGGTGGTCCCCGGTCCCCCGACGACCATGCCGAGGACGGTCGAGGCGTCGGCCAGGAGGGCGGTCCCGGGGAAGACCCGGTGATTGAAGATGTAGGGATCGGCTGGCGTAGGGGTGTAGCCCCAGAGACCGAGTTCGGCGGTGAGATGGACCGGTGTCCCGGCGGCCCGGGCCCGGGCCACGGCCACCCAGGCGGCCAGATTGGCCACCCCGGCCCCGGCCAGGACGGCGTCGGCTCCATGGGTGGCCACGGCGTCGCCGACCTCGCGTGCGCCCAGGCTGGCCGCCACCTCCCACTCGCTGACCGGTTCGTCGGTGGGCAGCGGATGGGCCTCCGCGTCGCGCCGCCACGAGTCGGGATCGGCCAGGAGGCGGAGGCCGATGAGGCGGTCATCGCCCAGGTGCTGGAGGTAGGCGGCGTGGTCCGGTGGGTCGAGGACGTGCTCCCGTGCCCAGGCGTCGAAGTCCGTTCGGGCGGCAGCGGCGGCGGCGATCCAAAAGGGGATGTCCTCGCCGTAGCCGGTCACCGGGAGCCCGGGGGCGTAGCACCCGCCGGGATGGGCGCCGAAGGGTGCCTCGACCACGGCCAGGACCCGGTGGGCGGGGATCTTGACCCGGTGGCCAAGCTCGTCGAGGTCGTCGACAATCGCCTCCACCGTCGCCACCACACCGCGGCGGGCCGCCCAGGCCCCCCAGACCCCCTCGAGGAGAGGCTCGGAGACGGCCAGGTTCCCGTGGCGGTCCGAGACGGCCGCGTGCAGCAGGGCGACATCGGGTGCGAGGGGGGCGACCAGCCCCACGCGGCCGAACGGGGAGTCGACCGTGGTGAAGGCATCGTTGGCAGCCATGCTGGAGCCGGCAATGGAGCCGGTGACGACCGCCGGCAGTCCCCGGGCCGCGGCCTCCAGGCGCTGGGCCAGCGTGAGGATCGACCAGTGCTCGACGTCCACGTCGCCGGACTGGTATCCCGCCTGGAAGATCGGGTTCGGGGCGTAGGACGGGAAGCTGTTGCCCGAGTAGGCGGTGACCACCCGACGCACCATCCGGCCCCGGAAGAACAGGGCCCCGAGGGCGCCGAGGCTGGACATGATCAGGGTCAGTCCGGCATCGGTGCCCCACTGTTGGCGGGCCAGCTCTCGGGCCGTCGCCGTCCACCGGCTGTGGCCCAACATGATATGGACGGCGTCACCGGGACGGACGTGCCGCTCCACGGCGTCGCTCAGCGCAATCCCCACCTCGGCCATGGGGCAGGTTACCCAGCCCGACCCACCCGTGGCGGGCCGGTCAGTCCATCAGGACGTCGAGCGGAGCCCTCAGGGCACCGAGGTCCACGCTCTCGTTGTCCTCGGCGTAACGAAGGCCCTGGACATTGAAGAGCTCGACGGACGTGGCGCCCACCGGATACGGCCCCCAGTGCCAGGTGCCCCGGTTGAGCACGATGGGCTGGAGGGTGTCGAGCACGAAGGCCCGAACCTGGTCGACGTCGGTCGCCGCCGTCATGGACAGCGCGGCCGGAGCCACCACCACCACGGCGGCCACATCCAGCGGCATCACCACCTGGGTATGGGTGGCGTGCCGGAACAGGACGTCACAACGCAGGCCACCGGCCACCTCGGGCACCTCGTCCCGACGGTGGCCGATGAGGTTGACGTGGACGTCCTGCCAGGCGAACTCGAGCCGGTGGTCCCCGTCGCTCGGATCGGTGTCGCGCACCGGGAGCCAACCGAAGGGTGCCCACCCGTCACCGGTCAGCGGCACCGGGGTGATCCGGCGGACTTCCTCACTCATGTCGCACACTCCCGAGGGGATCTACTGTGTCGCGAGGCAACCTAACATCGGGGCCGGAACCCTACGAAGCCGAGGAGGCCCCGTGGCCATGGACGTAAGGAACATCGAGGATGTCGCTCCCGTCGTGGAGCACAACGGCACCGTGCCCGTGTGGTGGATGGTGAACTCGCGGGAGATGAAAGAGGCCACCGACGGTGGCTTCTTGGAGCTGGTCAATGAGTTCGTCGTGGAAGGAGGCGGGCACGTCGATCCCCACTCCCATCCGACCCACGAGTTCTATTACGTGCTGCGCGGCCGGGGCATCATGACCATCGAGGACGAGGACCGGCCCATCGCCCAGGGCGACCTGGTCCACATCCCGCCCGACGCCGTCCACAGCCTCCGACCGGTGAGCGACCATGCCGCCATCCACTGCTTCTGCTTCGCCATCGGTGTGAAGGGATCCGGACCCATCGACTACACCACGCACTCGCTCTGACGTCTGGGGACGTTTACCCGAGGACCGGCTGTCGCCGAGGGAGTGGTTCAGTCGACCGGGCCGACCTCGATGAGCGATGCGTCGAGACCCAGAAGTTCGACGGTGGTGGAGCCGTCACGGAGGGCGGTGAAGTAGCCCACCTCGGCCTCGGATCGCCGGCGACCGGCGGCGAGTATGGCCTCCAGGGCGTCGCCCGGCACCACCACCACACCGTCCACATCGGCCACCACCCAGTCACCCAGGCTGACCGGTACCCCGGCCACCGTGGTGGTGGTGCCCACCGAGCCGCGGGCCTGCTTCGTGGCACCGGGGAGGGCGATGGTGGCCGAGAACACCGGGAAGCCCAGGCGCTCCAGCGCGGCCACGTCACGGACCCCTCCGTCGATGACCAGACCGGCCAATCCGCGGGATTGCGCTCCGGTGGTCAGGACCTCGCCCCAATAGCCTCGATCGGGCACCCGACCCACGTCGACGACCAGCACGGAACCGGCTGGTGCCGTGGTCACGGCGATGTGGATGGCCAGATTGTCCCCGGGCGTACAGCGCACCGGATAGGCGGGAGCGGCCAGGGCCGCTCCCGGCCACGCCGGGCGGATCCTCGGAGGCATGCCCAGCCCTCCGCTCTCGCCGAGGGTGGCCGCGCCCAGTGCCCCGAGTTCGGACGCGATCTGCGTGTCGGTCATCGGGCTCCCCCCATGGGTGGCTTCATCGCTCGGCGGGCCGCAACCCCCATCAGTCCCGTACCGCCACGGTGACTTCGATCTCCACCGCGCCCCCCCGGGGCAGCGATGCCACACCCAGGGCCGAGCGGGTGTGGCGCCCGGCCTCCCCGAAGACGTCGTAGAGGATGCCGCTGGCTCCGTCCACCACGGCGGGCTGCTGGTGGAAATCGGGTGCCGACGCCACGAACCCCGTGACGGTCAGGACCCGTTCCACCCGGTCGAGTGAGCCCAGCTCGGACTCGAGGACGGCCAGCGCGTTGAGGGCGCACACGGCGGCGGCGGCGGTCCCGTCCTCGACGGTCACGTCGACGCCGAGGGTACCGATGCAGGTCAGTTCGCCATCGATACGCGGTAGTTGACCCGAGGTCCGGGCCACCCCGCCATGCACGACGACGGCGTCGAGCGGATGGTGTGGGGGGTGCGGGCCGTGCAGGGTGAGGCCCAGTTCGCCGAGGCGGGCCCGGATGCGTCCCTGAGCCTCCGCCGTCATGGCCGGATCACAGCCGTCCCGGATGGGCGGGGACAGGACATGGGGATGGCACCCTCCAGTGACGGGCCGGGTCAGCGCCCCGGCGGAACGCCGAGATGCTAGCGCCCTCCTGTCGGACCGGGGCCGTCGTCGGTGACGGTGACGATGGCGGTGCGATGCCACTCCCGGTTGCAATGCCGTCGCCGTCCTCACGTCCGGCCCTCTGCCGGCTGCGTCGGGGTTCGCGTACAGTGGCCCGATGAGTTTGCTCGAGGGAAGAGTCGCCGTCGTGACCGGATCTGGTCGCGGCATCGGTCGGGCCATCGCCCTGTGCCTGGCCGACGAGGGCGCCAAGGTCGTCGTCAATGACATCGGGGTGTCGCTCGGCGGCGAGGGCACGGCCGAGGATCCCGCCGATCAGGTGGTCAAGGAGATCGAGTCACGGGGAGGTGCAGCCGTGGCCAATCGAGACCGGGTCGATGACTTCGACGGTGCCGGTCGGATCATCGCCACCGCCGTGGACACCTTCGGCGCCATCGACATCCTCGTCAACAACGCCGGCATCGTGCGCGACCGGACCCTGGTCAAGATGGACGAGGCCGACTACGACGCCGTGGTGGCCGTTCACCAGAAGGGGACCTTCAACACGGCGCGCCACGCTGCGCCACTCATGAAGGAGGCCGGCTACGGCCGGATCGTGAACATCACGTCCTCGGCCGGCCTGCGGGGCAACTTCGGCCAGACCAACTATGGCGCCGCCAAGGCCGCCATCATGGGGATGACCTTCGTGTGGGCGGTG
The DNA here is from genome assembly GCA_963738545.1 of uncultured Acidimicrobiaceae bacterium. Classification (GTDB taxonomy): domain Bacteria; phylum Actinomycetota; class Acidimicrobiia; order Acidimicrobiales; family RAAP-2; genus Bog-756. The sequence goes on along the minus strand of CAVTXA010000009.1, from coordinate 308,069 downwards.
GAACTGGCCAAGTACGGCATCACGGTCAACGCCATGGCCCCCGCCGGGGCGACCCGGATGACCCAGGGTCTGGCCGACGAGGAGGCGCCCGCCGACCAGGATCCGGCCCTCAACGCACCGTTGGTGGCCTACCTGGCCTCGGAGGCCGCCGCCGACGTCAACGGCCAGGTCTTCGGGCGCACCGGCTACGGGTTCACCGTGTTCCAGACCCCGCGGCAGGTGGCCACCATGTGGCGGGAGGGCGGGTGGACCCCCACCGAGGTGGCCGAGCACTTCCACGAGGTACTGGGCCAACACCTCCAGCCGGTGGGCATGCCGGCCCACGCCCTGCTGGGCAACAAGAAGTAGACGACATGAGCAGGCCACTCCAGCTGCCCCCCGAGCAGCTCCACGCCGTCGCCCTGGCCTTCGGCGACGAAACGGCCTACTCGGTCGTGGGCGGCTCCTCGTTGACCTTCGCGCAGTGGGATACCGACGCCACCCGTCTGGCCCACGGCCTCATCGACGCCGGGGTCGAACCCGGCGACCGGGTGGCCATCCATCTTGAGCCGGTCCACGCCCTGCAGTGGGTGACCAGCTACAGCGCCATTCACCGCGCGGGCGCCGTGGCGGTGCCGTTCAACCCCCAGCTGGCCCGACCCGAGGTCGAGCGCATGCTGGCCCACTCCGGCGCGGCGGCAGCCATCACCGAGGTGGCGCTGCTGCCGCGCTACGACGAACGGCGGCCGGCCGTGCTGGTCGTCGTGCCTGAAGGCGTGGAGGAACCGCTGCCCGCCGGCCCCTCCGAGTCGGGCGCGGTGGCGTGGTCCGACATCCTGAGCGCCGACACCGACTACCTGCAGGTGCCGAGGGAGCCCGGCGATCTGGCCGACATCCTCTACACCTCGGGCACCACCGGGGATCCCAAGGCTGTGGCCATCCGCCACGACAATTACTCGCTCATGCCCTTCACCGAGCCCAACTGGAGCGGTGGGGCCTGGATGCACGCCAGTCCGCCCTACACCTTCGCCGGCATCGCCTTCGTCTACACCCCGATGAAACTCGGCCTCCGCGCCCTGTACATGCCGAGGTTCGACGCCGGGAGCTGGCTCGACACCGTGGAGAGGGAACGACCGGGCTCGGTCTTCCTGGTGCCGGCCATGGCCAACCTCCTCCTCGAGCACCCACGGTTCGACGAGGCCGACCTGACCTCGGTCCAGCTGTGCAGCGTGGGCAGCGCCCCCCTGGCCCCGTTCGTGCTGGAGCGCCTCCAGGACCGGATGCCCACCGCCCTCGTGTCCAACAACTACGGCATGACCGAGGCGGGCTCGGTGTACTGCCTGATGCCACCGGGCGAGGCGGTCAAGCGACCCGGCTCGGTTGGGAAGCCGGCACCACCGGCGGAGATCCTCTGCGTCGACGACGACGGGCAACCCATGCCCAACGGTGAGGTCGGCAATGTCCGGATGAGGATCCCCGGCCGGCCCCGTGAGTACTACGGCGACCCCGGGGCCAGCTCCCGGACGTGGGTGGACGGCTGGCTCATCACTGGCGACCTGGGGCGGGTCGACGATGACGGCTACCTCTACATCGTCGGACGCACCAAGGACGTGATCATCAGGGGTGGCAACAACATCTATCCCACCGACGTCGAGCACGTCATCGAGCTCCACCCCGCGGTGCGCGAGGTGGCGGTGGTCGGCATCCCCCACCCGGTGTTGGGTGAGGACCTCCTGGCCGTGGTGGCCCTCCGGCCCGACCACAAGGCCTCGGGCGACGAGCTCGCCGACCACACGCTCGAGCGTCTGGCCCGCTACAAGGTCCCCCGCCAGTGGGAGTTCGTCGACGCCCTCCCGAGGAACGCCACCGGCAAGGTGGTCAAGGAGCGCCTGCGTCAGCAGTTCGCCGACCGACATGTCGAGGCCCCGGCACCCGAGGGATCCTCCCGGTGAAGGTAACGAGAACGCTGCACCACAGCGTCAACGTGGAGGGCCACCTCGACGAGACGGTGGCCTTCTACCGTCGGCTCCTGGCCTTGGATGACGAGAGCCGTCCCGTGATCCCCGGGGTCGAGGGACACTGGTTCGCCGCCGGTGAGATCCAGTTGCACCTGGTCGACGCCGACGCCGGCACCGACGCCATCAGGCCCACCGGGCCTCACGTCTGCTTCGCCGTCGACGATCTGCCTGCCGCCATCGCCGAGCTCGAGGAGTCCGGCATCCCCTACCTGGAAGGGGCCCAGGGACCGGTGGTCCAGATCTGGTTCGTGGACCCGGCCGGCAACACCATCGAGATCCAGCAGGACCCCGCCGTCGGCTGAACGAGACCGGTCGAAGGCACCCCGTCGGCCGAGGCGCTCAGATGGGGGCGATACCGTCCACCAGGCGCTGCTCGAGCAGGGAGGCGATGCGCTCGCGGTGCCAGGCGGCGGTCCCGAACGAGGCGGCGTCCAGTCGGGCCCGCTTCAGCGAGAGGTGGATGTCGTGGTCCCAGGTGAACCCGATGCCTCCGTGGACCTGCATGCCGGCGGCCAGGACCCGCTGGGAGGCGTCGGAGCACCAGGCCTTGGCCATCGACGCGGCCAGGGAGGCCTCGGGATCGCCGGTGGCCAGGCACCAGGACGCGTAGTACGCGCTCGATCGCATGGCTTCCACGTCGACCAGGGCGTCGGCCAGCTTGTGCTTCAGGGCCTGGAAGCTACCGATGGGGTGCCCGAACTGGCGACGGATCTTGGCGTACTCCACACTCATGTCCAGGGCATGGGTCGCCGTGCCCAGGAGCTCGGCGGCGCTGCCGACCGCCGCCCGGTCGACCACGAGTCGGGCCGACGCGATCCCACCGATGCGGTGGGCCGGGGTGTCATCGAGGTGCAGCCAGGCCAGCGAGCGGGTCCGGTCCATGGCCGGCTCGACGCCCGGACGATCCCCGACGGCGAGGGCCACGGTGAAGACAGCGTCCTCGGTGACCACCACGACCACGTCGGCCTCCGCGGCGTACAAGGTGGGCTCGGGGCGCCCGGTGAGGAACCAGCGGTCCCCCTCCGACCTGGCCACAACCGTTCCGGGACGGGCCGCCCAGGCCAGCGTGCCCACCGCCTCACCGGCGGCCAGCCGCTCGGCCCACTGCTGGGCCGCGGCGATGGCGCCGACGGGCACGGCCTCATCGTCCCCGGCCCGCTGGAGGGCCGCCATGGCCAGGATCGTGCCGAGAAACGGAGCCGGGGCCGTCCGCCGGCCGAGCTGCTCGCAGAGGACGGCCACCTCGACCATGCCCATCCCGAGCCCGCCCACCGCCTCGGGTCGCTCCACACCCAGCCATCCCTGCTCGGCCATCGCCTTCCACAGTGGGGTGTCGAATCCGCCGTCACGCGCCCCCTCATCGTCAGGCGTCCCCGAGCCCACGAAGGCCCGGATCCGCTCGCGGGTGGCCAGGCCGTCGAGCAGCGCCCCGGCGCCGGCGGCCAGGTCCTGCTGGTCGGAGGAGAGTTCGAATTCCACAGCGGCGAAGCATAGGTCCGAGCGACGGCACCGCTGCCCATCGTCCCCCGGCCCCGGGTGTCGGCATCGGCCCGTGGGCCGGACCGGCCTGTGCCAAGCTGACGGGGGTGGACCTCCATATGACCGCGGCGCAGCAGGAACTGCGCTCCGACCTCCGGGCCTGGCTGGTCACCAACCTCCCCTGGGAGTACGGCACCGAGCCGCCCGTGCGGTCCCAGGACCTGGCCGAGGTGGTGGCCTTCGGCCGCCGGTGGCAGTCGATGCTGGCCGAGGGCCGCTGGGTCGGGGTGACCTGGCCCGAGGAGTTGGGCGGTCGGGGACTCGGCGCCACCGAGCACTTCTTGGTGACCGAGGAGATGGCCCGGGCCCGGGCCCCCGAGCTGGTCGGTCGGATCGGGATCAACCTGGTCAGCCCCACGCTGTTCGCCCACGGCACGGCCGCACAACAGGGGCGGTGGCTCCCGCCCATCCTCGGGGCCGAGGAGCTGTGGTGCCAGCTCTTCAGCGAGCCCGAAGCGGGCAGTGACCTGGCCTCACTGACCACCAGGGCCGAGCGGGTGGCCGGTGGGTTCCGGGTCACCGGGCACAAGGTGTGGACCTCCTACGCCCAGTTCGCCGACTGGGGACTGTGCCTTGCCCGCAGCGAGCCCGATGCCCCCAAGCGCCAGTTGGGGATCTCCTCCCTGGTCATCGACATGCACGCCGATGGCGTCGAGGTCCGGCCCCTGGTGCAGATCACCGGGGACGCCGAGTTCAACGAGGTCGTCCTGGACGAGGTCTTCGTGCCCGACGACCAGCTCATCGGGGTGGCGGGCAACGGGTGGTCGGTGGCCAACTCCACCCTCTCCCACGAGCGGGGGGTCAATCCCCGACAGCTCGGGATCCACGTCCAGCTGCTGGCCGAGCTGTTGGAGCTGGCCGCCGGTCAGCCGGCGCCCGGGGGCTTCGCCGATCCCGAGGTGCGACAGCGGCTGGCCGAGGCCTACATCGAGGTCAAGCTCTTCCAGCTGCACAACTGGCGGACGCTGACCCGACTGGAGCGGGGTGAGCACCCCGGGCCCGAGGGCAGCGCCCTCAAGCTCTACTGGAGCGAGATGTCCAAGCGCCTCCACGAGACGGTCATGACCGTCCTGGGTCCGGCGGCGGCCCTGTGGCAGGGAGCCGCCGACAACCCGGGGGACGGCATGTGGCAGCGATCGTGGCTCTACTATCAGGCCTCGTCGATCTTCGCCGGCACCAACGAGGTGCAACGCACCCTGGTCGGCGAGCGGGTATTGGGGCTCCCCCGGGACTGACCGGCACCGGCCGGGCAGAAGCGGGGCGATCGGGAAGGAACGGTCCATGAAGTACGAAGCGATCATCTACGAGGTGGAGGGCACGGTGGCCACCATCACCATGAACCGCCCCGAGATGGCCAATGCCCAGGACACCCGGCTCATCGACGAGATGGACGACGCCTTCGACCGGGCCGACGCCGACGACGCCGTGCGGGTGGTGATCCTCGCCGGGGCCGGGAAGCACTTCTCGTCGGGCCACGACCTGAAGGCACTGATCGGGGACGGCGAGACGGACAAGTGGCGGCTCATGCGAGAGACCCCCGAAGGGAAGATGCACCACGAACAGGTCATGTACTACGACCGGTGCAAGCGCATCCACGATTTCCGCAAGCCCACCATCGCCGCCGTGCAGGGCAGTTGCGTGGCCGCCGGCCTCATGCTGGCCTGTATGTGCGACCTGATCGTGGCGGCCGACGACGCCAAGTTCTCCAATCCGGTCCTGCGCATGACCGGGGCCGGAGTGGAGCTGCTGGTCGAGCCGTGGGAGCTGGGCATCCGCAAGGCCAAGGAGTTCCTCCTCACCGGGGACATCATCGACGCCCAGGAGGCATGGCGCCTGGGCCTGGTCAACCGGGTGGTCCCCCGCGACGAACTGACCGAACAGACCCGGGCCCTGGCCGAGCGCATCTCCCTCGTCCCACCGGCCACCGCCCAGGTGGTCAAGGACACCCTCAACCACACCGGCGAGCTCATGGGCAAGTCCGACTCGTGGAAGTACCACTTCATGGCCCATCACTGGATGCACAACACCGCCACCGCGGCCCAGGCCCTGGAGGAGCGGAAGGCCAAGGGCTCCATGAAGGAGGTCTTCGCCGACCGCGACCGGGGCGACCGGTCGGACGGCGAGTGAGCCCGGATCACACTGAGCCCCACCCTGGCGGGGCGGGACCCCTCACCGGCCTCCGGGTCCTCGATGTGGGGACCCGTATCTCGGCCCCGTTCTGTGCCGGGCTCCTCGGCGAGTTGGGCGCCGAGGTCATCAAGGTCGAGCTTCCGGGCCGCGGCGACTTCATGCGCACCATCGGACCCTTCGCCCGGGCCGAGGACCCCGACGGTGACGGTGACGGTGACGGTGAGCCGTACTCGCTGTTCTGGTCGGTGGAAGGCCGCGGCCGACGGGGCGCCACCTGCGACCTGCGGACACCCGAGGGCCAGGCGCTCTTCCGCCGGCTGGCCGCCCGGTCCGACGTCGTGTGCGAGAACTTCCGGCCCGGGACCATGGAGAAGTGGCATCTCGGTCCGGGGGACCTCGACCCCCGCCTGGTCTACGTGCGCATCAGTGTCTTCGGACAGGACGGCCCCTATTCGTCCCGCCCCGGACTCGACCGCCTGGGCATCGCCTACGGCGGCCTGCTTCACCTGACCGGGGAGCCCGACCGGCCGCCGGTGCGTCCGGGCGTGACCATCTCGGACTACCTGACCGGCGTGTTCGCCGCCATGGCCGCCGTCGCCGGCCTCTACCAACGCGACCTGGCGTCCCCCGCCGACGGAGGTGGCACCGGCTCGGTCGTCGACGCCCCCCTCTACGGCGCCGTGCTGCGGGTGCTCGAGTGGACGCTGGCCGGCTACGACCGGCTGGGGACGGTGCGGGGACGGGAGGGCAACCGCCTCCGCAACTCCGCTCCCCTGGACAACTACCCCACCGACGACGGGGCCTACATCTGCATCGTCGGTGGGTCGGACGCCAATTTCGGCCGGCTGTGCCGGGCCATGGACCGTGAGGACCTCCTCACCGATCCCCGCTTCAGCACCCTGGCCCTCCGGTCCGAGCACGCCGACGAGATCAACGGGATCGTGGCCACCTGGACCAGGGCCCGGGACGCCGCCGAGATCGAGGCGGTGTGCATCGCCCACGACGTCCCGGTGGGCACGGCCTACAGCGCCGCCGACATCTTCACCGACCCCCATATGGCCGCCCGGGGGGACCTGGTGGCCGTCGACGACCCGGTGTTGGGGCCGATCCGCCAGCAGGCGCCGTTCCCCCGGTTCACCGGACGCCCCGCACCGGTGCCGACGGGCGCCCCGCTCCTGGGGGCGGACAACCGCTCGGTCTGGTGCGACCTTGTCGGCCTGTCCGACGACGAGTTCGCCGAAGCCCAGCGGGCGGGAACCATCTAGGGAAGAGCGCCACCGAGGGCGCCGGCATCAGGGCGTCGGGTTCAACCCCCCGGCTCGGGGTCGCGGGGCAGACCGAGGATGCGTTCGGCGATGACGTTGCGCTGCACCTCACTGGTACCCCCGGCGATGGTCAGGCACCGGGTGAACAAGAGCCCCTGGATCCACCGTTCCGAGCGTCCTTCGGTGGTGGCCCCCTCGGCGCCGAGCATGGCCAGGCCCAGTTCCTGGACCCGCTGCTCGTGCTCGGCGCCGAGCAGCTTGCGCAGCCCGGCCCCCGCTCCCGGGTCGGCACCGGCCAGGGCCAGCAGCGTGGACCGGTGGGCCATCAGACTGATGGACTGGGCCTCGGCCAGCAGCCCGCCCAGCCGCACCAGCAGACCGGCCGAGATGGCGTCTCCCCGCTTCTCGGCCAGGCGCAGCAGGGACTCGACGCCGATCCCGTAGGTGGAGCCCGACGACATCGAGATCCGCTCGTTGGCCAGCGTCATGCGGGCCGCGGCCCAACCGCTGTTCACCTCGCCGATCACGCAGTCGTCGGGCACGAACACCTCGTCGAGGAAGACCTCGTTGAACAGGGCGGCTCCGGTCATCTCCCGGAGGGGCCGGATGTCGAGGCCGGACGAGTGCATGTCCACGATGAAAAAGGTGATCCCCTCGTGCTTGGGAGCCGACGGATCTGTCCGGGCCAGGCAGATACCCCAGTCGGCCTGGGCGGCCATTGACGTCCACACCTTCTGGCCCGTCAGCAGCCATCCACCCTCGGTCCGGACGGCCCGGGTGGTCAGACTGGCCAGGTCGGACCCGGCTCCGGGCTCAGAGAACAGCTGACACCAGGCCAAGTTGCCGAGGAGGGAGGGTCGAACCCACCGCTCCTGCTGCTCCTCGGTCCCGCTGGCGATGATCACCGGGAGGGCCCAGGCGCTGATCCCGATGTGGGGACGGGCGATGCCCACCACGGCCAACTGCTCGTCGATGACCACCTGCTCCACGGCCCCGGCGTCCCGGCCCCACGGCGCGGGCCAGTGGGGCACCACCAGACCGGCGGCGACCAGGGCCTCCCGTCGGCTCTCCTCGGGCGTGGCGGCGAGCTCGCCCATCAGCGGGGCCAGGGCCGTCCGGGCCTCCTCGGCCTCGTCGGGGAGGTCGGCGGTGAGCTGGCGCCGCACCCCGCGGCGCGCCACAGAGGTCACCTCGTGTCGGAAGGCGTCGGTCTCACCGACCAGCTGACGGTCGGCGTGGGCCCGCTTGAAGTGGAGGTGGAGATCGTGCTCCCACGTGAAGCCGATGCCACCGAGGAGCTGGAGGCACTCCTGGGAGGAACGGGCGTACCCGTCGACGGTGAGCGCCCCGGCCGTGGCCGTGGCCAGCTCCACCGAGTCGGACTCGGCGCCTGCGTCAGCGTCGTCGGCCCCATCGGTCGGCCCGGCCCCGACGGGGTGCACCGACACGGCCACGGCGGCATCCCACGCCACCGCCGTCATCTGCTCGACCCGGACCGCCATGTCGGCCAACCGGTGCTTCACCGCCTGGAACTGCCCGATGGGCCGACCGAACTGCACCCGGACCTTGGCGTACTCGGTGGCCGTCTCGAGGCACCACCGTGCACCGCCCACGTGCTCGGCGGCCAGGAGGGCCGTGACGACCTGGCGGAGTCGGCGAGTGGTGAGGGACGGGAGCTGGTCCTCGGCCGGCACCACGTAGGCATCCACCTCCACCACACCCACCCGCCGGGTGGGGTCCAAGCTGCCCAGGGGAGCCACCCGGACACGACTCTCGGACCCGGCATGCGGCCCGTCGACCCGGAGGATGCACCAGGTCTCCGTGCCGTCGAGGCCCCGGGCCGGCGCCAGCACCAACGACGCCGTCGAGGCCCCAAGGATCGGTCGCAGTGTCCCCGAGACCACCAAGGCGCCGTCGGGCCCGCCCTCCCCGACCGCGAGATGGGTGTCCCCGAAGGAGAGGGCGGCGGTGAGGGTCCCATCGGCCAGGCCCGGGAGGACGGCAGCGGCCAACGAGCCGTCGGTCCCGGCGGACGCCTCGGCCACCAGGGCCGAGGTGACCACGGTTGGGAGCAGCGGACCCGGGACCACCGACCATCCGGTCTCCTCGAGCAGGACCGCCAGTTCGAAGAGGCCGAAGCCCTGCCCCCCGAACTCCTCGGGGAGGTGGATACCCAGCCAACCCTCGGCGGCCATCGCCTTCCAGACCGGCTGCAGGCTCTCCTCATCGGCATCGAGCAGGGCGCGGGGGACGGCGGGTGGACAGTGGGTGTCCAGCCAACGCCGGGCCGAGAGGCGCTGCGCCTCGTGTTCGTCGGTCAGTGCGATTGGCATGGGGTCACCCTTCGTTCCTGGTGTCGTTCACCGCTTCGTGTGCGCATTCTTCTCGTGGTTCGGCGGCGTCCGCACCGGGCCCGCCCCGGTCCTCGAGGGAGATGGCCCGGGTGGGGCAGCCCTCGACCGCCACCCGGATCCGGTCCTCGTCATCCCCGTCCGGATCGATGACTGTCGACACCCCGTCGTCGTCGAGGTCGAACGTCCCTGGGGCCCAGTAGAGGCAGTTGCCGGATCCTACACACCGCTCTCGATCGATCACGACCCGGAGCGCCACTCCCCTACCCCCGCTCCGAGGCGCGGGCCTGCCCGAGCAGCCGCTTGCGAACCTTGCCGTTGTGATCGCGTGGGAGCTCGTCCACCACCTCCCAGTGGCGGGGGACCTTGTACTTGGCCAGCCGGTCGGCGAGGTACTCGGCCAGCTCGTCGGTTGCCACCGGGTGCCGGAGCTGGACCATGGCCTCCAGGTGCTCCCCGTCACGCTCGTCGGGCACCCCGAACACGACGCAGTCGACCACCGCCGGGTGGCTGTAGAGCACCTCTTCGATCTCCCGGGGGGCGATGTTCACGCCGCCCCACAGGACCATGTCCGACACCCGGTCGGTGATGAAGAGGTAGCCGTCGGCGTCGAGGAACCCGATGTCCCCAACGGTGAAGGCGTCGTCACGCCAGGCCTCCTCGGTGGCCCCGTCGTCGTTGCGGTAGCGGAACCGGACGGTCCCGGGCGGCCGGATGTAGACCAGGCCGGGCTGGCCGGTGGCCACGGCACCGCCCGCCTCGTCCAGAATCCTGATCTCCACCCCGGGCCACGGCCGGCCGACACTTCCCGGCTTGGCTAGCCACTCTTCTGGCGAGATCTTGGTCGCACCCCCCTCGCTGGCCCCGTAGAGCTCATGGATCTCGGCGCCCGGGAAGGCCTCCATCATCCGCTGCTTGACCGCCACCGGGCAGGGTGCGGCAGCGTGGACCACCAGGCGCAGGCTCGACACGTCGATGCCGGAGCGCTCGTTCTCGGACAGCTCGAGGATCCTGATGAAATGGGCGGGCACCATGAAGGTCCGCGTCCCCCGGTGCCGGGCCACCTCACCCAGCCAGGCGCGGGCCTCGAACTGCTCGTTGACGACGGTGAGCGCACCCACGAAGAGGGCGCAGAGGGACCATCCCAGGTGGGAGGCGTGGTAGGCGGGTCCACTCATCACATAGACGTCGTTCTCGGTCCACCCCCACAGGGCCACCTGTCCCTCCATCCCCCGGCTGCGGCCCTGGCGGTCGGCCAGCGCGCCGTGCACGACCCCCTTGGGCCGGGCCGTGGTGCCCGACGTGTAGAACATCAGCTCGGGACTCCCGCCGCTGTCACCTCCGAGCAGGGGGTCGGCAGCGGCCAGCCGCCCTTCGTAGTCCCGGCCGACCGACAGCCTCGGCACCCCGAGTCCCTCGAGGCCCCGGTGGAGCTCCCCGTCGATAGCCTCGTGGCCCACCACCACGGCCACATCGGCGTCCTTCAGGATGAAGGCGAGCTCGTCGGCCCGGAGATGCCAGTTGACCGGGAGGAATGGCGCGTCGAGCATGGAGGCTGCGGTGGCCACTTCGAAGATCTCGACCCCGTTGGGCAGGACGGCGGCCACCGGTCGGCCCGGACCCGCCCCGAGCCCGGCCAGGACCGAGGCCAGGTGCAGGGAGCGGTTGTTCAGCTGGCCGTAGGTGCGCACGGTGTCGCCGGCGATGATGGCGGGACGATCAGGACCCTCCCTGGCGTGGTCCGTCACCCCCCGCACCGGACCCGCGGTACGTTCTGTCATCGTCGCCGAGACTACCGGCCCCGCTCGGAGGGGTGCCGGAACGCGTCCTCGGTGCGGGGAACGAAGGAGAGCACATGCCGGGAGTCACCGGGCCAGCAGGGGGCGGGCGGAGGCGGCGGGCGCATCGGGGGGAGGCTGGCCGTGGTTGACGTGGCCCCGACCGTCGCCCATCCCCTGGACGCACTCGAGGCCGAGGAGATCCGCACGGCGGTCTCGGTGGTCCGAGCGAGCGGTCGGGTGGCCGACGGCGTCCTCTTCGCCGGGGTCACCCTGGACGAGCCCAGCCGGGTGGCCGTCGAGGCCCATCGACCCGGCGACCCCGTGAACCGGAGGGTCCGGCTGATCCTGCTCCCTGGGCCCGAGGCCGACCTCGTCGAGGTGGTCGTCGACCTCATCACGGCCGCCATCGTCGAGTGGACGCCTCGCACAGGGGTCCGGCCGGCCCTGCTCTTCGACGACTCGTATCGGGCCATCCTGGCCCTGCGCGAGAACAAGGAGTGGCAAGGAGCGATGCTCCGGCGCGGCATCACCGATTTCGAGAAAGTCCAGATCGACCCGTGGCCCACCGGCAACTTCGGGAACCCGCAGGAGGAGGGCCGTCGGATCGCCCGGTGTCTTTCGTACTACCGGGAGGAGCCGTCCGACAACGGCTACGCGCGTCCCGTGGAAGGGGTGCTGGCCACCGTGGATGCCGCCCGGGGCGAGGTCCTGGAGGTTCAGGACTTCGGGGTGGTGCCCCTGCCGCCGGAGCGGGGCAGCTATCGGCCCGAGGACCACCAGCCCCTGCGGACCGGGCTCCGTCCCCTGGACATCGTCCAGCCCGAGGGTCCCAGCTTCACCCTGGAAGGCAACCTCCTCACCTGGCAGCACTGGACCATGCGCGTGGCCATGGAGCCCCTCGAAGGCCTCGTCCTGCGCAGCATCGGCTACGACGACGGGGGCCTGCGCCCCATCCTCCACCGGGCCGCCGTCAGCGAGATGGTCGTGCCCTACGGCGATCCCGGTCCCATGCACGGATGGAAGAACGCCTTCGACGTCGGCGAGTGGGGGCTGGGCCGGATGGCCAACTCGCTGACCCTCGGCTGCGACTGCCTCGGAGAGATCACGTACCTCGACGCCGTGTTCTGCAGCGAGCACGGTACGCCGTACGTGATCGAGAACGCCGTATGTATCCATGAGGAGGACTATGGGATCCTCTGGAAGCACCAGGACATGAACACGGCCCACACCGAGGTCCGACGGTCACGGCGGCTCGTGGTGTCCTCCATCGCCACCGTGGGCAACTATGAGTACGGCTTCTACTGGTACTTCTATCTCGACGGCACCATCCAGCTCGAGGTCAAGCTGACCGGCATCATGTCCACCCAGGCCGTGGCGCCGGGCCAGACGTCCGACTTCGGGTCGGTGGTGGCGCCGGGGTTGGTCGCCCCTTTCCACCAGCATCTGTTCTGTGCCCGCCTGGACCTCACGGTCGACGGACCGGTCAACGAGGTCTACGAGGTCTGCTTCGAGACCGTGCCGGGCGGCGGCGACAATCCGTGGGGCAACGCCTTTCGCCAGCGCGCCACGCGGTTGGAGCGTGAGTCCGAGGCCCAGCGGGACGTGGACGCGGCCAGTGGTCGCCATTGGCGGTTCGTGAACCCGGCGATGCGCAACGGCCTCGATCGGCCGGTCGCCTACAAACTCCTCCCTGGCGCCACACCCACCCTCCTGGCCCAGCCCGACTCGAGCATCGGGAGGCGGGCCGGGTTCGCCCGGCACAACCTGTGGGTGACCCCCTATGCCCCCGATGAGCGGCGGGCGGCAGGCGACTACCCCAACCAGCACGCCGGCGGGGACGGGCTGCCGGCGTGGACCGCCGCCGACCGGCCCCTGGTCGACACGCCCATCGTGGTGTGGCACACCTTCGGGGTCAGCCACTCCCCTCGTCCGGAGGACTGGCCGGTCATGCCCGTCGAGTACTGCGGGTTCCATCTGATCCCGGTCGGGTTCTTCGACCGCAATCCGGCCCTCGACCTACCGCCCTCGGCCGAGCACTGTCATTGAACCACCGTCACGGGAGCCCTGGGTCCCGACCGCTCGGCGGCGGAGCGACGTCAGTCGGTCGAGGTGTCCGCCCCGGCCACGAGCAACGGCATGAGCTTGGGCCCGATCCAGGCGGCGAAGGCATTGACCTGGGTCACCGTGTCGGGCGCCGACGCCTCAGGATCGCCGAACTGGAAGTACGGGAAGTGGACGCCGTCGGGCGCCCGGACGGTCACCCCGTCGATGGTCGACTCGAACGCTCCCCCGGGGCACATCATGGCGTTAAGGTTGACCACCGAGGCCTGGGATGGGAACTCGGCGGCCACCCTGTACAGCTGCTCGTTGTAGGCCTGGACCCGGACCGGAGCGTCCTCGGGCCACGGTGACCCGTCGGGCTGCTCACCACTGGAGTAACACGGCGCGGTGAGCAGCACCATGTGCGCACCCGAGGCCGTCCCGATCTGGACCGCCAGGCGGAGCTGGTCCCGCACGTACTGCTGGAAGGCCGGGGCCAGAATGTTCGTCCACTGCCCGTCGTAGATCCGGTCGGTGACCTCCCAGCGGCCGGCCAGGAGGGCCACCACATCGGGGTGGTCGCTGTCCACCAAGGCTTTGAGGTGGGCTGGCCACTGGGCGCTGGCCGGCGTGGCACTGTCGCAGGGCGCACCGGGCGGGCCGGTCACCCCGTGGTCCAAGACGAGCGGGCCGATGGCCACCCCGCACCCGATGGTGCCCTCTTCGTCGATGGAGGCGTCCCAGCCCCGGCCCACGGTGGGGAGCGCCGCCCCGAGGGTCAGCGCCGTGGAGTCACCCACTACCAGCAGCCTGGTGACGGTTGCGCCGGGGGGCGGGGGCGGGATCAGGGACGACCGGGCGGCAGACACCGGGATGGCGAACGAGGCCGACGAACCGGCGGTCGTCCCCACGACCACGGCCAGGGTGACGGCCAGGGACGAGGCCAGCAGCCCGAGCGTCCGCACTCGGGGGACCCACTGGGTGCCGGGGGCGCGGAACAGGCCGCCGTGGCGTATGGGCTGCTCGACCAGGAAGTACGAGACCGTGGCGATGGCGATGTCCGCGGCGACCCGGATGGCGAACAGGCTGAGGCCCGTCCGGTGGGTCCGGGCTTCGTCGATGACCTGGAATACGGGGAAGTACCACAGGTACATGCCGTAGGAGATGGTGCCGAGATACGTGAGCACGGGCCACGACAGCACGACAGCCAGAGGACCCTTCGGGGCGCAGGCCACCGAGGCCAGCACGATCGCTGTCAGCAGTGCACCCAGGAGGAAGCCGCCCTCGTAGGCCGCCGGACCGCGACTGCCCATGTGCGTCCACTGCCAGCCGAGGGCCACCGCGGCGAGCACGCCCGCTCCCGAGAGGATGCCGAGGGCGCGGGAGGATCGGGCCAGCGGCACCAGGGCGTCGTCGTGTCGGTGGACTCTGATCAGGGTGAGCAGCGCGGCCAGGGCGCAGCCCACCATGATCGACTGAGCGTGCGTATCGGTCCCGTAGTACAGGCGGGTCGACGAGGACCCCGAACGGTAGAGGCGGGCCATCCACGCCGTGGACAGGAGGGCTCCGCCCATCGACACGGCGAAGACTGCATAGAGACCCGCTCGACGGTGCGCCCGGCACAGCCCCAGCACGGCCATGAGGATCAGCGGCCAGACCAGGTAGAACTGCTCTTCGATGGCCAGCGACCAGGTGTGGGTCAGCAGCGAGGGCGCGGCGCTCAAGGCGAAGTAGTTGGTGCCGGTGGCGATGAAGTGCCAGTTGCTGAAGTAGCCCAGGACGGCGAGGGCATCCTGGCGGTAGCCGGGGTACTGCCCCGGCGGCGCCACGAAGTTCACGAAGAGGGTCACCGAGATCAACATCACGAACAGGGCGGGCAGCAGGCGTCGGATCCGTCCGGCGTAGAACCTGCCGAGTCGGATCTGCCGGGTCCCCTGCCACTCCCGGAGCAGGATCAACGTGATGACCAGGCCCGAGAGCACGAAGAAGGCGTCCTGGCTGAAGTACCCGCCCACGGCGATGCCGGGCACACCCGAGTGGTAGGCCATGATGGCCAGGATGGCCACACCGCGCACACCGTCCAGTGGCGTGATGCGGCGGTCGGCGCCGGTCGGGCCGGCCGGCGGATCGGCGGCGTCCCCCCGGGGTCCACTGGCTGTCGTGGAGTAGGTCAAACGGAGTCACTCTACCGGGCCGGATGTCCACGCACCGGGAGCGGCCCCGATGGAGGGCGTGGCACACTGGCCCCGTGTACCCGACCGTTGGGGAGAGGGGGGTCCCGTGCCCGAGCCGGTGAGCGTGACCCGAGCGGTGGGTGCGCCCGCCGAGCAGGTGTGGGCGATGGTCTCGGACATCACCCGGATGGGCGAGTGGTCGCCCGAGAACGAGGGGGCGACCTGGACCGGCGGCGCCACCGGCGCCCATCCGGGTGCGGCGTTCCGGGGGAGGAACCGTAACGGATCCCGGACCTGGACGACGACGGGACGGGTGCTGGCGTCGGACCCCGGACGCCTGTTCAGCTTCCGTGTCACCGTGTTGGGGCTCCCGAGCAGCGAGTGGCACTACCGGTTCGAACCCACCGCTGGGGGCTGTCGGGTGACCGAGACCTGGGACGATCGGCGGGGCGCGGTGGTGAGGCTCCTCGGACGGCTGGCGACCGGGGTGGACCATGACGCCGACTACACCCGCCAGGGGATGGAGCGGACCCTGGCCGCGCTCAAGTCGACCGCCGAGTCGGGCCCGTCCGCCGGGGATTCGCTACCCTGAGTCCTTCGCCCGACGTCGGAGGTGCGTGATGGGAACGGAAGAGGAAGCCGAGCGAGTGGTGCGTGCCTTCTGCGCTGTCTTCGACGGGCGCGACACGGAGGCCCTACGCCCCTACTTCACCGAGGACGTCGTCTACCACAACATCCCGTTGGACCCGGCCGTGGGCATCGACGCCACCATGGCGTTCATCGAGGGGTTCTTCGGCATGTGCGAGAGCATGACCATCGAGACCCTGCACCTGGCCGTGGCGGGCAACGTGGTCCTGACCGAGCGCATCGACACCTTCACCGTGGGCCAGGTCGTCGCTCCCCTTCCGGTCATGGGCACCTTCGAGATCCGTGACGGGAAGATCTGCGCCTGGCGGGACTACTTCGACCTGGCCCAGATCACGGCCATGCTCTCCGAGGCGACCTGAACCTGCGGGTCACGACCGGGCGACGCTGCGGGGAGGACCCATGGAACAGGAGTTGCACGGCGGCGTGGCCAACGCCGGTCGGGTCACCAGGCGGGGGGAGCTGGTGCTCCGGCCGTCGAATCCACACTCGCTCTCGATCCACGCCTTCCTGACCGACCTGCGGGCCACCGGGTTCACCGGTGCCTCGTTGCCCGACGGCTTCGACCCGGACGGACGGGAGCGCCTGGTCTTCATCGAAGGTGATGTGCCCCTCCCGCCCTACCCGGCCTGGGCCCAGTCCGATGCCGTCCTGGCGTCGGTCACCGGGCTGATGGCCGCCTTCCACCGCGCCTCGGCCTCGGTCGATCCGCGCCCGGGGTCCTGGAGCACCGAGCTGGCCGATCCCCATGGCGGCACCGTGGTGTGCCACAACGACGTCTGCCTGGAGAACGTGGTCTTTCGAGGTGGTGTGGCCGTGGGCCTGCTCGATTTCGATTTTGCCGCCCCCGGCCGGCCGGTCCACGATCTGGCCCAGTTCGCCCGGATGTGCGTCCCGGTCGACGACGACCTGAGCGCCGCCCGGCTCGGATGGCTGGAGCCACGCCGGGCCGATCGCCTCGGTCTGATCGCCGACACCTACGGGCTGGGATCGAGGCAACGACAGCAGCTGATGGGCTGTCTCGACCGGTCCATGCACCAAGGAGGCGAGTTCGTGAGGCGTCGAGCCGCCGCCGGGGACGAGAACTTCATCCGCGCCCTCGAGGCGATGGGCGGTATGCAGCGCTATGACCGACGGCGGGAGTGGTGGGAGCTGTCTCGGACCCTGTTCGTCGACGCCCTCGCACGCTGACCTCGGAGCGCCCAGCCCTGGTGGTGGCTCGACGGTCATCCGGTCGTGGCCGGTACCATGGCCGCCATGCCCGACTTCGACACCCTTCTGTACGACGAATCCGATGGCGTGGCATGGGTCACCCTCAACCGACCCGAGGCGCTCAACGCCTTCGACACCACGATGCAACAGGAGCTACGGCAGCTGTGGTTGATGCTCCGCACCAACGATGACGTCCGGTGCATCGTGCTCACCGGAAGCGGGGACAAGGCCTTCTGCACGGGGCTGGATCGCGAGGGGGTCGGCTCCTTCGACGACCTGCCCCCCGGCAAGCTCCCCGGTTACAACACCCCGTGGGACTTCGACGACCCGGGCAAGAGCGTGTGTCCCAAGTCGAACGACCTGTGGAAGCCGGTCATCGCCGCCGTCAACGGCATGGCCTGCGGCGGGGCCTTCTACATCCTCGGCGAGGTGGACTTCATCATCGCCGCCGAGCACGCCACGTTCTTCGATCCCCACGTGACCTACGGCATGCCCGCCGCCTTTGAGCCCATCTTCCTGCTCCACAAGATGCCGTTCCAAGAGGTCATGCGCCTCGCCCTGCTGGGAGCGCACGAACGCATGTCGGCTACCCGGGCCCACCAGATCGGCTTCGTCACCGAGGTGGCCCCCGCCGGCGAGCTCCGCGAGCGCACCGAGTGGGCGGCCCGGGCCATCGCTGACCAGCCCGCCCTGGCTGAGCAGGGAACGCTCCGGGCCATGTGGATGGGACTCGAAGTCTCCCGTCGCCAGGCCCTCGACCACGCCTTCCTCTTCACCCACGTAGGAACCGACCGCGCCCTCCTCGAAGAAGGCCAGGAGCGGTTCACCACCGGCAAGCGCATCGAGTGGCGCCTGCGCTGAGACCGGGGCTCAGTGGTCGGTCGGACCCGTGTCCCGGATCATGTTCTCCTGCACGAACGACGCCACCAGAGCGCCGTCCCGGGTGAAGACGTGCGCCCGGCCGTAGCTGGCCCCACGCCCGGCGTACGGGCTCTCGTGGGCCAGCAGCAGCCACTCACCGGCGGGAACCGGCTCGTGGAACGTCAAGGTGTGTGACACCACCCCGGTGGCGATGTTGCGGTGGGCCATGTTCTGCCCCACCCCGGTATGAGGAAGCATGGCCGTCCCGATCAGGAACCCGTCGGTGCCGTAGGCCAGCATGGCCTGGGCCATGGCTGGGTCGTCGGTCCCGGCGGGCAGACGGACCCAGGCGAACAGTTCGGCCGGGGCCACCGGCGCATCGGGATCCCAGGTGTTCACTCCGCCGACGACGCGCAGGTCGGACCCGGGGGCGAGGAGACCTCCCTGTCCGGTGTCCGGGGAGTCCTCGGGCCCGGCCACGTCGGGCATGTCCGGCTGGTGACGGATCAGGTCGGGGGCGTCGAGCCGCCGCAGAATGAGGCCCTGGGCACACACCCGCTCTCCTTGGTGCACGACGACGGAATGGCTGCCCATCGTCCGTCCGTCGTGAATCACGTCGACATCGATCTCCACGGGATCCGACACCTTGGCGCTGCGGGCGAAGATGGTGTGGATGGAGGCCACGTCCTTGTCGGCGCCGACCCTGTCCGAGGCCAGGATCATCTGGGCCAGCAGCTGGCCGCCGTACACGACGTCCCGTGCCCCGGGGTCGCCCAGGTTCCCGGCCACGAACCGGTGCTCCCCGGACTCGGTGAGATCGAAGGCCCCACCCGCACCGGGCACGGCCCCCGAGGTGGTACTCAAAACCCGAAGGCCGACACGTCCAGCGTGCCGACGGACAGGGCGGCCATGGTGCCGCCATCGGTCAGGATGCTCTCCCCGGTGATGGCGGACGCCGCCGGAGAGTTGAGGAACACCAGGGGGGCGGCCTGCTCGTCAGGCGTCTGGCGATGGCCCAGGGGGATGGGGTAGTTGTCCATGAAGGCCTTGCCCATCTGTTCCTCGAAGTCCGGCATCATCGGGGTGTCGGTCGGTCCGGGAAGGGTGCAGTTGACCCGTATGCCCCTCTCGGCCAGCGCCAGAGAGCGCCACACCGTCCAGACGATGATGGCCTCCTTCGACGGTGCGTAGCCGCTGGCGATCTCGCCCGGGTGCTCCTCCAGCCACTGCTTGCCGGCGGCAAAGCCCTCGGTGGTCACGAGGGGCATCCACTTCTCGATGTTCCCCTGCCACCCCGCCCCCGCCCCCGACGAGATGCTGGCGATGGCCCCACCCGGCTCCATGCGCTCGACCACCAGGTCGGCCAGGTGTCGCTGCCCGACGAGTTGACCAGCATGGTGTCGAGGTCCGAGAACCTGCCACCGGGGAGACCGGCACAGTTGAAGAGCGAGTCGATGCGCCCGCCGATGGCCTCCACCGCGGCCGCCGTGGCCGCGGGATCCATCAGGTCGACGGCATGGAAGCCGGCCACCGGAACCGGGGGCTTCTTCAGGTCGATGACGTGGATCTCGGCCCCCAGGGGCTCGAGTTGGCGGACCACCGCGGCCCCCATGCCGGCTCCTCCCCCGCCGCACACGATGGTGCGGTGTCCTTCATACGAACCGGCTGCACTCAAGGAGTCCCCCTTCTCTCGTCACGGTGCCTGCGCGGTCGGCGGAGGGCCCGAGGCACCCCCGTGGACCGGTCGACGGAGCGCCTCACGGTACACCAGGGGGTCACCGTCGACAACGTCTTCCGTCCGAGGTGAACGGCACGGGCGACGGCGACGGGGGGTACCCGGACGTGGTCCGTACTCAGAGATCCGAGCCGGGGATCCAGCCGGGAGAGGTCGTGGTCCGGCCCGCGGCCACGCTGGAGCCGATGTAGTTGCGCTGGGCCTCGATGGTCCCGGCCCCGATGCACAGGCCCCGGATGTCCCGGTAGGCCCGCTCGAGGGGGTATTCGCGGCTGTAGCCGTAGCCCCCGTGAATCTGGATGGCCTCGTCGCAGACGTACTTGGCCGCCAGGTTGGCCGCGGTCTTGGCCATGGCCGTCTCGAGGGCCGGCGGCGTGCCGCCGGGGCCGGCCAGGCGCACGGCTCGGCCCAGCAGCAGACGGGCCCCCTCCAGAGCCACGGCCATGTCGGCCAGCTTCCATTGCAGTCCCTGGAGGTCGGCGATGGGTCGTCCGCCGATGACCCTGTCCCGCATGTAGGCGGCGGCGCGCTCCAAGGCCCCCTGGGCCGCACCCACGCACATGGCCGCGTTCCCGCACCGCTCGTGGTTGAGGTGGGACAGGAGCAGCTTGAAGGGCTCACCCGAGGCCGGGTCCCCGGGTACCAAAACGTCATCCGCGGTGATGGCCACACCGTCGAAGGCGATCTCGGACTCGGTGGCGGCGTGGATCCCCATACCCCGGTGGCGTCCGACCAGCGACACCCCCTCGCGGTCCATGGGGACGATCACCGCCCCGATCCCCCGGGCACCCTCGCCTCCAGGCCAACGGCACCAGACCAGCACGGCCGAGGCGGCATGCCCCAGGGTGGAGTAGTTCTTGTAGCCGTCGAGCCGCCAGGCTCCCGGGCCGTCCGGCTTGAGGGCGGTCCGCATCCCCTGCACGGCGGAGCCGGCGTCGGGCTCGGTGATGCCGATGCTGATGATTGCCTCACCGTCGGCCACCACCGGCAGCCACCGGTCCTTCAGGGCGTCCGATCCCAGATGTTCGATGCCGCGGGCCGGGCCGTTGAAGGCCAGCTGGCAGCAGATGGCCGTCGACACATCGTGCCGGGCGATCTCCTCGAGGACGATGGCGGC
Source organism: uncultured Acidimicrobiaceae bacterium (assembly GCA_963738545.1). Taxonomy (GTDB): domain Bacteria; phylum Actinomycetota; class Acidimicrobiia; order Acidimicrobiales; family RAAP-2; genus Bog-756. The sequence continues at coordinate 287,222 of CAVTXA010000009.1, read as the reverse complement.
CTCCACGTCCCCCAGGCCCAGGCCGCCCCACCGTTCGCCGATGGTGATGCGGAAGAGGTCGGCGGCGGCCATGGCCGCGATGGCCTCCCGGGGCACCTCACCGGACTCGTCGTGCTCGGCCGCCCTCGGGGCCACCTCCCGAGCGGCCACCTCGCGGGCTAGTTGGCGGAGGGCGGCCTGGTCCTCGGACTCGGCGGCGGGATCGTGCCCGGAGGAGGAGGCCATACTCAGTCCGAGGGCTCGGTGCCGACCACGCCCACGAAGCTGACACACTCGCCCGGGGCCCCGCCCAGGTTGTGGGTGAGCCCCAGGGTGCGCCCACCCTCGGTCACGGTGGCGATCTGGCGCTCGGGCGGGGCCTCTCGGCGGAGCTGCAACCAGCACTCGAACAGCATGCGCAGCCCGGTGGCCCCGATGGGGTGCCCGAAGCTCTTGAGACCGCCGTCGGGGTTGACCGGGAGCTCACCGTCTCGGTCGTAGGTCCCGGCCATGACCTCCTTCCACGCCGTACCCCGCTCGGCGAAGCCCAGATCCTCCATGAGCACCAGCTCGGTGGGCGTGAAGCAGTCGTGCACCTCGGCCATGGCCAGCTGGGACCGGGGATCGGTCACCCCGGCCTGCTGGTAGGCGTCCGCCGCCGAACGGACCACCTCTTCGAAGGTGGTGTAGTCGTACTCCGGGTCGATGGCGCCCGCCGCCGGTCCGGCCACCAGGCTGAGGCCCTTCACGTACAACGGGGAGTCGGTGTACTTGTAGGCGTCCTCGGCCCGGCAGATCAGGGCCGCCGCCGCCCCGTCGCTGACGCCGCTGCAGTCGAACACCCCGAGTTGGCCGGCCACCCGGGGCGAGGCGGCGATCTTCTCGAGTGAGACCTCTTTTTGGTACTGGGCCCGTGGGTTGACCGCCCCGTTCTGGTGGTTCTTCCAGGCGATCCGGTTGAGCACCGAGCCCATCTCGTCGGGGTCCACGCCGTACTTGTGGCAGTAGGCCGGGACCAGGAACGAGAACGCCGCCGGCGAACTGAGGGAGGCGTTGGTCCCGTCACCGACCTTGTGGATGCCGGTCAGGCCCGAGTAGCCCGAGTCCTTCAGCTTCTCCACGCCGATGGCCATCACCAGCTCGTAGGCGCCCGAGGCGACGGCGTAACAGGCGTTACGGAAGGCCTCGGATCCGGTGGCGCAGAAGTTCTCCACCCGGGTGACCGGCTTGTACCCGATCTTCAGAGGCTTGGACAAGGTGATCCCGGAGTTGCCGGCGCCGAGGGTGCCCAGCCAGAAGGCGTCGATGGCGTCGATGGCCACCCCGGCCGAGGTGGTGCACTCGACGGCTGCGTCAGTCAGGAGGTCGTTGGTGCCCTGGTCCCAGAGCTCGCCGAAGCGGGTGCAGCCCATCCCCACGATGGCCACCCGGTCGCGGATTCCCGAACTGGTCATGACACCACGGCTCCTTCTCCTCGGTTGGCACCCGACGACTCGGGCTCCGGCCCCCCAAGCGTACCGTTGCTCACCGGTCTGGCCTTCCAGAAGTAGTTGTGGACGCCGTCGGTGCTGTAGAGGCGCCGGAAGGTCATGGCCACCCTCGTGCCCACAGCCACGGCCCCCGGGTCCACGTCGGTCATCTCGCCCCGGTAGCGACCTCCACCGTCGAAGTCGATGACCGCACCGACCAGAGGGGGCGAGAGGCTGAAGGCGAGGTGGTCGATGGTCCAGGTGGCCACCGTGCCCTCGAGGTCGGCCATACGCTCGGGCACCATCTGGTCGACGGCCTGGCACGAGAGACAGATACGGGTCGGCGGGAGGTGGCGGAACCCACAGGCCGTGCACCGGCTGGCGTTGAACCCGAACTTCCACCCCTCGCCCCGCAGGCTGGCCGGTGCGTCGGGCCGCTCGGGGTCGGGACGCCGAGGCGGTTCCCGGTGCAGCTGGCCCCGCCACGAGAGGAACACGGCGTAGGGCAGGTCCGACCTCCCCTCGGCCACCAGCTCGGCCACGGGCCGGAGCCCGGCCTCCCGACGGGTCTCCTGGACGGCGGTGAGGGCGGCCGTGGTGCGGAACACCACGGCGTCGGCCCCGTCGGCCACTTCCACCACCACGATGATCTGGCCCACCGAGGCGCGCTCCAGCACGTCGGCCAGCTGCAGGCCGGACTGGGCCGCCCCGAGATTGCCGATCGCCCCAGCATGGTCGGGTGCCACCCGGTCAGCGGGTACGCCGAAGGCCTTCTTCAGGCCGGCCACGGCTCGGGCGTGCAGCCCGGTGACGATCAGGTGGTCGATGTCGGCGGCCGTGATGCCGGCGGCGTCGAGGGCCCGGCGGAAGACCGAGCGGGCCAGGGGCAGATAGGCCTCCTCGCCGAAGCGGTCCTCCCACTGGCGTGAGGCGGTCTCGCCCGGAACCCGCCACCGGTCGAGGAACTCGTCGGTGGTCGCTGCGTGGCCCAATTGCTCAGTCACCCCGCCTCCGGGGGCGAACACGAAGGCCACCGCGCCGTCACCCCCCTGAGTCTCGTCGGGACCTCCGGGAAGGCCGGTGCGGAGGTCCGAGACCACGGCCAGGGCCGGGGCCCGGGATCCGGCCAGCGAGGCCAGCTGGACGGTGGCCCAGCCCGAACGTACCGAGCCACACAGGTCGTAGGCGCCGGCATTCTCGGACAGGCCCAGGGCGGCGTGGACCGTGGTGGCGTTGGTCTTGTCCAGGTAGGCCGGCGCCGGCGTGGAGAAGAACAGGTCCCCGGGCTCGGGGACACCGGTCACGGCCAGGGCACGGCGGCCGGCCTCCACGGCCATCGACGTGGTGTCCTCGTCGTAGGAGGCCACCGCCCGCTGCCCCTTGCCCGTGGGCGTCCCGAAGGCGCGGCCGATGGCCTGCCGCTCCAGCCGCCAGTACGGCAGGTAGACACCCCACGACACGATTTCCGCTTCCATCCTGACCTCGCTCTGTTCCGTTGCTTCGGGTTTGTGTTTCGACTTGTTGGCTTCGACTCGCTCGATTGGACTGTTCCGGTCAGCGTTGGGGCACGGTGAGCGCCGCGGCCCGGGCCCGGAGGGCCTGGCGGTCCGGCTTTCCCACCCCGAGCACCGGGATCTCCTCCAGGTGCACGACCACCTCGGGGGTCTTGAACCGGGCCATGCCCTGATCGGCGAACCACCGCCGGCACTCGTCCACGTCAACGGCCGCGCTCCCCACCACGAAGGCGGCGACCCGCTCGCCCAGCCGCCGGTCGGGGCATCCCACCACCACGGCCTGGCGGACGTCGGGGTGCTGCTCCAGGACCCGTTCTACCTCGGCAGAGGCAATGTTCTCGCCGCCGCGGATGATCAACTCCTTCAGGCGGCCCACGATGGACAGGCAGCCGTCCGCATGGAGGACCCCGAGATCGCCGGTGGCGAACCAGCCCCGCCGCACGGCCGCCCGGGTCTGATCCTCCTTCCCGTACCCGACGAAGAGCTCGGGGCCTCGCACCAGGACCTCGCCTTTCTCGCCGGTGGGGACCGGCCGGTCCGTGGCCGGGTCCACCACCCGCACCTCGGCTTCCCCCAGCGGGTGGCCGTCCGTGTCGCGGGCCCGCTCCGGCGGGTCCTCGGAGGTGCTGGTGGTGATGGTCGGGGCCTCGGTCGATCCGTAGGTCCGCTTGACCGCTGCCCCGAAGGCCAGGCGGGCGGAGTCGATGAACTCGGGGGTGACGCCCATGGAGCCGCACGACAGCAGGCGCAGGCTCTGAACCTGGTCCTCGTAGCCGGGAACGTCCATCATCCCGACGAACAGCGTCGGTGGGCCGATCATGAACGAGGCCCGATGGCGGTTGACGAGGCGGACGCCCCGCTCGGCGTCCCACTTCTCCATGAGCACCACGGTCATGGCTGCCGCTCCCGGCACCAGGATCGAGTTGAGCAGCCCGGACACATGGGCGAGCGGCGAGGGCATGAGGGCCACATCGGTGGCGGTGAGACCGTGGGCCTGGGCCATCGACCGGGCCTTGTAGGCCAGGCCCCGTTGGGTGTGGAGCACCGCCTTGGGATGACCGGTGGACCCCGAGGTGAACAGGATGACCGCCAGATCGGAACCCCGGGCGGCGCCGGCGGCGAGCGGAGGCGCGCCCAACAGATCGTCGAACCGGGCGTCGCCCGTCCGCACCCCGATGGCGTCGACCAGCCCGGCCAGCGGCTGTCCCGGCGTGCTTAGCGTCAGGGCCGGGCCGAGATCCTCGAGCACCCGGGCCACCTCGGTCGGCCCCACCTGGTGGTGGATGGGCGCGGCCACCGCGCCCGACCGCCAGCACGCCCGGAACAGCACCAGGGCCTCCCACCAGTTGGGCAGCTGCCAGGCCACCACGTCGCCTCGCCGCACGCCGCGCCGACGGAGGCCGCCGGCCACCGCGGACACCACCTGGTCGAGGGTGCCGGCGTCGATCGCCATCTCCCCGTCCACGACGGCCAGGCCGGTGGCGTCGCGCGGGGAGGACAACAGGGCGTCGAGGGTGGGTACGTCCCAGGCCCCCCCGGGCCGAAGGTAGCGGGCCGCGCCAGCCTGCCGGTAGGTGGTGCGGAGCCTCACGTGGTCTCGTCCGGTCCTGCGCCCACTCAGCGCGCCGGCACGGGTCCTTCCACCGCGTCTTTCTCCGAGAGGCGGACGGGCGGGGCCGTCTTCCAGCTGGCGATGCCATCCTGCTCCTCGGCCACCGGGTACTTGGACTCATGGATCTCGGCCCAGTGCGAGTGATTGAGCTGATGCAGCGTGAAGCAGGCCTGGAGCGAGTTGTAGAAGCCCATGTTGTCCACCGTCTGGTTGACTGACTCCTTGATGAGGAGGGCGGTCATGGTGGGGAGCTCGGCAATGCGGCGGGCGTAGGCCAGCGTGCGCTCCTCGAGGTCGTCCAGGGGAAAGACCTTGGAGACCATGCCCAGGCGGTGGGCCTCGTCGACGTCGATGGCGTCCCCGGTGAGCATGAGCTCTTTGGTCCGCCGGGGGCCGAACTCCCAGGGATGGCCGAAGTACTCCACCCCGCACATCCCGAGCCGCGTGCCCACCACGTCGGCGAAGTACACGTTGTCAGCGGCCACGATGAGGTCGCACGCCCACATGAGCATGAGTCCGGCCGCGTACACCGTGCCCTGCACCTGGGCCACGGTGATCTTGCGGAGGTTCCGCCAACGCATGGTGTTGGTGAAGTAGTAGTGCCACTCCTGGAGCATCCGTTGCTCGGCACCCACCCGGGTGCCACCGTTGACGGTGACCGAATGGTGCTGATCGGGACCGGGTGTCCGCTCGGCGGCGGCCTCCTTGGACCCCATGTCGTGGCCGGAGGAGAAGAGTGGGCCGACCCCACCCAGGATCACGACCCGTACCTTGTCGTCCTCCTCGGCCCGGAGGAAGGCCTCGTCCAACTCCACCAACAGGCCCCGGTTCTGGGCGTTCCGGGTCGAGGGACGGTTGAGCAGGATGCGCACGATGGCGCCGTCGTCCAGCTCCTCGTAGGAGATGTACTTCCCTTGCTGTGGGGCATCGGCCATGGCTCTCTACTCCTCGTTGTCGTTACGCATCGCTGTCACTGCACGTCGCTGTCACTGCACGCCGCTGTCACGGCCCGTCGCCGCCTGAGCTGTCTCTCTGCGTCCTGTGACCAAGGGCCCCACCGAGGTCACCGGTCGGCCCGACCACGCTATACCTCGGCCACGCACCCCTCCGCGGTGGCGGTGGCCCCCCGTGATCGTCACCGGCCCCCGTCGGTGGTGCGGGCAGCCCGGGGAACCGACGGCTCGAGCCCGGGCCCGTCGCGCTCCTCCACCAGGGCGGCCCGGTTGAACTTCATGGCCTCGCTCCGGGGGATCGACTCGACGAACTCGACCGACTTGGGCACCTTGTAGGAAGCCAGGCGCTCCCGGGCGAAGGCGATGACCCCCTCGGCGCCGAGGTCGGGGTCCGAAGACTGCACGATGGCATGGACGCGCCGGCCCCACTCGGGGTCACGCAGTCCCACCACCACCACATCGGCGATACCTGGGTGCTCACTCAGGGCCGCCTCCACCTCGGCGGGGAAGACGTTGACCGCCCCGGTCACGATCATGTCCACCCGCCGGTCGGCCATGAAGAGGAAGCCGTCCTCGTCCAGCCAGCCGAGGTCCCCCACCGAGGTGAACCCGTCGGTGGCGGTGTCCATGGGCTTAACGTCGCTCCCCACGTAGGTGGCCAGCGGCCCGGTCGGGGTCCGCAGGTAGATGCCCCCGATCTCCCCGGCCGGCAGCGACTCACCGGACTCCGACCGCACGTCGATCTCCGTCCCGGACATGCCCCGCCCCAGGGTGCCCGGGTGGGCCAGCCACTGGTCGCCGCGACATACCACGATGCCGAAGCTCTCCGACGCGCCGTAGGACATGTAGAAGTGCTCCGGCCCCACCAGTTCGATCCAGCGATGGCCGAGCCAGACGGGCAGGGGCGAGGCCCCCTGTTGGACCCAGGTCAGGCTGGACAGGTCGCGGTCCTCGACCCCGGGGACCTGGGCCAGTCGTTGCAGCATGGGTGTGGCGGCGATGAACCCGGTGATCCGGTGGCGCTCGATGAGATCCAACACCAGTGGGGCCTTGAACCGTTCCAGCAGGACGATGGGATCGCCCCCGAGCAGGGTGCGGAAGGCCGTGAATCCGTTGGTGTGGTAGAGCGGCGCCGGGCACAGAACCAGCTGGGGTCGCTCCATGGGTCCGAAGTCGGCCACGACCATGGAGGTCACGTTGGTGGAGAGCAGGAAGACGGCCGGGATGAGCCCCAGGATCACCTTGGGCGTCCCCGTGGAGCCCGAGCTGCACACGCCGGAGCCCCGTGGGGCGATCACCTCGGGCAGTCGGGTGACCGGGGCATCGACGCTTTCCTCCACCAGCCCGATCTGCTCGGTCCCGATGACCACGGTCGGATCCAGCACCTCGAGGAGGCGGCTCCTCTCCCACTCCGGCAGGTCCCAGCGCACCGGCACCACCGTGGCGCCGACCTTCCAGCCGGCGAACCCGGCGTAGAGGTGCTCGATGGAGTTGGGCAGGCCGACGGCCAGCCGGTCCCCGACCCCGAGGCCCCGCTCGGACAGCCGGTGGGCCAACTGGGTGGACCGGGTGTCGAGCTGGCGCCAGCTGACGGTCTGCTCGACCCCGTCGACATCGACGAACGTGACCGCGGTGGCGTCCCCCAACGCATCGGCCAGGTGGCCGAGCCGGGTCCCGTAGGGAACCGCGTCCTTGCCGGCCGCAGCCGTGGTCACGCCCTCATCGCCCAACCTCTGACCCCCAACACGTGGCGCAGCTCCACCGGAACGGTGGGATGGTAGCGCAAAGGTCATTTCCACCTGACATTGAGGACTGTTAGCTTGGTGTGAGAGGGGGCGTATCACGTCGCTCGCCACCGGAGCGATACCGTCCCGCCCGCGGGGTCCGAGCCGGTCTCCGGAGAGCAGAAGGAGCATGACCATGGCACCAGTGATCGACTTCCCGGTCTTCGACGCGGACAACCACATGTACGAGACCACGGACGCCTTCACCAAGTACCTCCCCTCCGAGTACACCGGACTGGTCCAGTACGTCGAGGTCAACGGGCGCACCAAGATCGCCCTCAAGGGCCAGATCAGCGAGTACATCCCCAACCCCACCTTCTCGGTGGTGGCCGCACCCGGGGCCCAAGAGGAGTACTTCCGAAGCGGGAATCCCGAGGGGAAGAGCCGTCGGGAGATCATGGGCAAGCCCATCCGGTCTCTCCCCGCCTTCATGGAGCCCGGGCCCCGTCTGGAGCTGATGGACGAGCTCGGTCTCGACCGGGCCCTCATGTGGCCCACCCTGGCCAGTCTCTTGGAGGAGCGGCTCCGGGGCGACCCCCTGGCCACCCACGCCGTCGTCCACGCCCTCAACCAGTGGATGGCCGAGCACTGGACCTTCAACTACGAGAACCGCATCTTCCCCACCCCGGTGATCCATCTGGGCATCGTGGACAAGGCCATCGAGGAGCTGGAGTGGGTGCTCGACCACGGGGCCAAGATCGTGCTCATCCGTCCCGCTCCGGTGTCGGGCTACCTGGGACCCCGCTCCCCGGCCCTGCCCGAGTTCGACCCGTTCTGGAAGCTGGTGGCCGAGGCCGACATCCCCGTGGGGATGCACGCCTCGGACTCCGGGTACCAGCGGTACATGAACGAGTGGGAGGGCGTCACCGACGAGATGACCCCGTTCAAGGGGGGCTCGGGCTTCCAGGCCATCGTCTCCCACATGAGCCGGCCCATCACCGACACTGTCGCCTCCCTCATCGGCCACGGCCTGTGCAGCCGGTTCCCGACCCTCCGGTTCGCCCCGGTGGAGAACGGCAGCGGCTGGGTGCGCCCCCTGCTGCGGGACCTGGAGCACGCCTACTCGGTAGCGCCCAAGGCCTTCGCCGAGGACCCGGTCGAGGCGTTCAAGCGGAACATCTACGTCCACCCCTTCCACGAGGAGGATCCCATCGGTCTGGTGGAGCTACTCGGGGCCGACCGGGTGCTCTTCGGTTCGGACTACCCCCACCCTGAGGGCCTGGCCGAGCCGTTGAGCTTCGTGGACGAGCTCTCGTCGCTCCCCCACGAGGACGTGGCCAAGATCATGGGCGGCAACCTCAACCGGCTAATGAAACTGGATCAGGCCGCCTGATCACCTCGGCGGTCGGTACACAGCCGGCCGCCGTCGCCGTGCCCAGGGCCGGTGGCTCAGGTGGAGCGCTGGGGGGACCGGTTGTGGCGGACCTGGTCGAAGGGTAGGTCGCGGTCGGCGGCGAACTCCCGGGGCATCCCGAGGACACGCTCGCTGATGATGTTGCGCTGCATCTCGTTGCTCCCCCCGCCCAGGCTGTTGCTCTGCCGGGACAGCCACGCCACCGAGGTCGCTCCCGCCGGGTCGCCCGTGGGCCACGCGCCCCCGCCCTGGCCGGCGATCTCCAGGCCGATGTCGTACCGGCGTTCGGAGTTGACTGCGGCGTAGAGCCGGGTGAGCGCACCGGCCGGGCCGGGCATGGCCCCGGTGCGGATGCCCTGGGCCACGCGCTCCATGAGCTGCTGTTGGACCCGGTCGTTGGCCCGGGCCTCGCCCAGCAGCTGGCGCACCACCGGATCGCCGGTCTGGCCCGTGGCCCGGGCCAGGTCCTCGAGGTCGGAGCGCTGTCCGCCACTGGCGGCGTTGCCCACACCCAACCCGCTGGAGTAGGGCGAGCCTCCGCCCACGGCATCCCGTTCGTGGAAGAGGAGCCGTGATGCCACCGTCCAGCCGTCATTGATCCCCCCGAGGGCGTCCGCCACCGGCACCAGCACGTCGTCGAAGTACTCCTGGCAGAACTCGGCCGTGCCGTTGATCATCTTGATCCGCTGGACCTCGATGCCCGGCTGGTGGATCTTGAGGATGAACATGGTCAGCCCCTGGTGCTTGGGCACGCTGGCATCCGTGCGGGCCAGGCACAGCGCATAGTCGGCCCGGAAGGCTCCCGAGCTCCAGATCTTGGACCCGTTGAGGGAGAAGACATCACCGTCGCGGGTGGCCGTGGTAACCAGCCCGGCCAGGTCCGAGCCCCCGCTCGGCTCGGAGAGGAACTGCACCCAGAGCTCCTCCCCGGCCAGGATGGCCGGGATGTGCCGGAGCTTCTGCTCCTCGGTCCCGAAATCGAGGATGGTGGGGGCCAGGATGGTGAGGGTGGGCACGTTGAAGGTGGTGGGCATCCGGTAGCCCACCGATTCCTGGGTGAAGGCACGCTGGTGGGCCCGGGTCAGGCCCCGGCCCCCGTATTCGACCGGGTAGCAGATCCCGGCGTAGCCCCCGTCGAACAGGGTCCGCTGCAGGGCACGGGCCTCCACGGCCATCTCGTCCTGGACGGTCATGTGCCAGTTGTCGGTGCCCGCGGGCAGCCGGGGCATGTGGTCGGCCAACCAGGCCCGGGCTGCGAGCCGGAACGTCTCCAGCTCCCCGGCATCCGCCGGTGCGTCTTGCACGCTCTCGTCACTCATCTCAGACTCCGATCCCTGCGACGATGCGCTCCCGGTGGTCCCGTGGGGTCCCGAACTGGGACCGGTCGAGGACCACCCGGCGCAGATACAGATGGAGGTCGTGGTCCCAGGTCACCCCGATGCCCCCGTGGAGTTGCACGCACTCTTGGAGGAGGAACGGAGCATGATCCCCGATGTACGACTTGGCCACGCTGACCAACTCATCGGCGTGCGAGGAGCCCGAATCCACCGCCCTGGCCGCCGCCCCCGCGGTGGCGTGGGAAGCCTCGATCCACATCTTCATGTCGGCGAACCGGTGCTTGAGGGCCTGATAGGACACCAGCGGCCGGCCGAACGAATAGCGATCCTCGGCGTACGCCACCGTGAAGGTGAATACCTGGTCGATGGCACCGACCATCTCGGCGCACTGGAGCACCACGGCGTCGTGGAGCTGACGCTCCACGTCGAGGTCGGCCTGGCCCACCTGCCCCACCAGACTGTCGGCGCCGACCTCCACACCGTCGAACCCGAGCGTGGCGAACCGTCGCACCAGGTCGATGCTCTCGGCCGGATGAGTGGTGAGACCGGGCGTTCCCGAGGGCACCACGAACTGGGACAGACCATCGTCGGAACGGGCGGTCACCAACAGGAGGTCGGCCTGGGCCGCGGCCTCCACCGGGCTTGACGTCCCCTCGATGCGGAAGCCGCCACCGTGGGCCGTCACCCGCAACCCCTCGTGGACGGCATCGCCCGGGGGGCACCACGAGGCGATCGTCTCTCCTCCCACCAGGCCGTCCAGGAGCTTGTGGTGGGCGGGCCCCCCGCTCCGGGACAGGGCGCCGGCCACCACGTTGGTGGGGATGAGCGGGCCCGGGGTGACCAGACGACCGAACTCCTCGGCCACGATGGCCAGGTCGGCGAGTCCCCCGCCCGAGACCGAGCCACCACCGTGCTCCTCGGCCACCAGCATCGACACCCAGCCCAACTCCGCCCCCCGACGCCACCACGCCCGATCGAAGCCGTCGGGCTCGTCGCTCGCGACCCGACGGACGGCATCGAGGGGGCTGGTGACCTCCAGGAACTTCCGAGTCGTCTCGTGAAACAGCTGCTGGTCGTCGGTCAGTCCGAAGTCCACGGTCAGTGCCCTTCCCTACTGGTCATGCATCGGTCCCTACTGGTCATGCATCGGTCGTCGTTCATCGCTGGTCCTGCCCGGCCCGCGGGACGGATCCGGAGGTCGGACCGCGTCCGGGAGACGGCATCGGAACCCATCACCTCGCCGGTCCGCTTCCTCGCCCCACCGGCCCATCGTTCTCGGGTCATACGGAGCCCATGATCGGCCGGGGCGCCCGGAGAATCTGCTTTCCGGCTGAAGAGTATCTCGCTCCGGTCCGCTCGACCGCAAACCCCGGCCCCGAGAGCCGACGTCGGCCACTCAGCGGGCGTGACGGAAGTCAGGCGTCCGCTTCTCGGCGAAGGCCGCCATCCCCTCGGCCATCTCGGCCGAGACGGCCGCCATGGCCTGGGCCTGGGCCTCACGGTCGAGCGATGCGGACAGCCCGGTCTCGAAGGTGGTGTTGAGCAGCTGCTTGGACAGGCCCATGGACCGGATGGGGCCGGCGGCCAGCCGGACGGCCAGCGCGTCAGCCTCGGTGGCCAGCTCCTCGGCGGTGGGCAGGCAGCGGTAGGCCAGACCCAGGTCGACCGCCTCGGCACCCTTGGCCCCGTCGCCGAGCATGACCATGGCCTTGGCCCGTGGCAGTCCGACCAGTCGGGGCAGGAGATAGGCACCCCCGGCGTCGACGACCAGTCCCCACCGGGCGAAGGACCAGACGAACCGGGCCTCCTCGTGCAGGAGCACGAAGTCGCAGGCCAGGGCCAGGTGGGCACCGGGGCCCACCGCCGTTCCGTTGACCGCGGCCACTGTGGGCTTGTCCAGCTCCCAGAGTTCGCGGATGAAGGCCTGTACCCCGTTGCGCAGGGCCTCGCTGGTGGTACGCGGGTTGAAGCCCTCGCCGCCCGAGCCCGCCACCGTGGACTGGCGGAGGTCCATGCCGGCGCAGAAGGCGTCCCCGGAGCCGGTGATGAGGAGGGCCCGGACGTCCGGATCGGCTCGGACCTGACGGACCCGCGCCACGATGTCGTCACGCATCTCGGGGGTCAGGGCGTTCTTGGCCTCGGGCCGGTCGAGTACCAGGCGGGCGACGCTGTCGTCGCCGACGTCAAAACGGATCATGGGGCAAACGTAGGCCACCGACACCGGGGTGTGCCGTACCCGGGACGCGATCGCTCAGGGGGCGACCGCCGCTCGCGTCCACCGCGGGGAGGCCGTGGTAGGGCATGCCCTTCTGCTTCCACTCGTCGTACTTGGCCAGCATGGCATCGCCAAAGGGGTCTTCACCCACGAGGGGCATGCCGGCTCGCCAGATGGTGAAGTCGTCGGGTGCCAGCGCCGAGGCCCGGTCGACATGGTGCCTGGTGACTGCCTCCAGCCCCTGGCGGTGGGCCTCAGCGGCCACCCGGAAGTGCAGCCGGGCCAGCACCTCGTCCTCGGAGAGATCGCCGACGGCACCCCGAGCCTGGTCCTCGGTCACCGGAATGGTGCCGTCCCGGGCCCATCGGCGGATCTCATCGAGGTGGGGGCCGGACTCCACGCCGGTGAACTCGGTAAAGAGATCGGTGCCGTGGGCGAGTCCGTTGGGGCGGGCGATGTTGTCCTCCTCATCGATCCACACCACCGTCGGTACGTTGGAGATGGCGTAGGACTCGGTGAGCACGTGCTGGGGGTCGTAGAGCACGGGCATGGTGATCCCGTCGACCCACGGCCGCACGTCGTCCGCCGACTGGTCGATGGCCACGGCCACGACAGTGAAGCCCTCGGACTCCAGTTCGTCGTGGAGGGACTGCCAACCGGGAAGGTCGTAACGGCACCCGCACCAACTCGAGAAGGTGACCAGGGCCTTCTTCTTGCCTGCCCACTCCTGCAACCGGTGCATGGTGCCGTCGACATCAGGGAGCTCGAAGCCGGGCGCCCGCAGGTCCTCCAGCGCCTGTCGCCGAAGCTCGGCCGACAGGGCCACGGCCATGAGGCCGGCCTCGAGATCGATCACGGTCGGACGCCCGAGCGCGGTGGCCACTGCGGCCAGGTCCAAGCGTCCGTCCACCAGCAAGGCGTCCACGTCGGGCACGGGCACGCAGGTGCTCGCCTGGCACAGACCGTGGGGCTTGAGCTCCCATGCCAGTGCATCGGGCAGTCGATCGACGTCGATCAGAAACGTGCCCCGGTCGACATCGACGGTGGCCTCCACGGTGCGCACATCGGTGTCGATGATGGTGATGGTCGTCATGGCGCTCTTCCCCCGTCCTTCGACTCCGTGCCCTGTCGCCTGACGGCGCGCCGACGGCACCCAGTCACTCTAGGCATTCCGACGCGATGACCGTGAGCCCCCACGGGCCAGGCCGGCCGCGGCCACGAACTCCCGACTCCGGGTGGCATAGCCGCCCTCACCCTCGGGGGTGGGTGCGGCAGGTGAGAACAGCACCACTCCTCCCGGGGGGGTCATGGCCACGGCCAGGTCGACACCCGCGGCCACATCGGCAGCTAGCGCCACAGCCACCGACGTCCCGACCTCGTCCGCCCGAACGGTCAGCGCTTCCACCAGGCGCTCCGAACCCGGAGGGATGACCACCACCCCGGGCGTGGGACGACGCCGGGCCAGGACCTCGGCCAGGCCGCCGGGATCGACACCGCGGTCGGCACCACCGAGGATGACGGTGAGCGCACGACCGGGAAAGGCCCCGATCGAGGCGGCCGAGGCAAACGGGTTGGAGGCCAGGGCATCATCGACGAAGGTCAGGCCGCCGCGTTCGCCCACCATCTGGCACCGTGACGGCAGCCCGTCGAAACTCGCCACCACCTCCTCCAGCGTCGACGCCGACGGCGGGCTCCCGTCGAGCAACATGGCCCCGGTGATGGCACCACACAGGTTGTCCAGGTTGTGGGCGCCGAGGAGGCTGAGCCCCGACCCGTCCACCAGGGGCTCGCCGTCGATGGAAACCACCGCTGATCGGTCCACCGTCACCCGGCCGGAAGGGCCGAACAGCGTGCGCCTTGGATGCCCTGCCGTCCGTCGCACGGCTTCGTCGCTCCGAGCGTTGACAGCCAGGAGGCCGGGCGGACCGGCGTCGACCAGTCGGAGTTTGTCGCGGTAGTAGGCCTCCTCGCTCCGATGCCAGTCGAGGTGATCAGGCGCCAGGCTGGTGAGCACGACGAGTCCCGGGCTCACCTGCACGTCAGCCGCCTGGTACGAGGACACCTCGACCACGTAGGCGTCGGCCAGGGGCATCCCGTACCGCTCCACCACCGGCACGCCGATGTTCCCGATCAGTGCCACATCCGATCCGTCGTGGCCCAGGATCGCTGCCGTCAGTGCCGCGGTGGTGCTCTTCCCCTTGGTGCCGGTGATGGCGACCACACGGGCATCGGCGAAGTCCTCGAGCCAGAGGGCCATCGCCGTGGTCACGGTGGTGCCGGTGGCCCGAGCCGCCTCCAGCTCGGGGCGGTACCGGCTCACCCCCGGCGAACGGAGCACGACATCGATCTCGGCCCAGGGAACGTCAGCCGGCGCCAACACCGGATGGCCCACGCCCACCTGCTCCTCGAGTCGGGCGGCGGCGGCCTCGGGTCGGTCGTCGATGAACTGCACATCGGCGTGGCGGTCCTCGAAGAGGCGGGCCAAGGACAGCCCTTCGGCCCCCAGACCCCAGACGGCCACCCGTCGGGCACACACCTCGTCGAGGGTCATGTCGACCCGGCCAGGAACCGCCGGACGGCGTCGGCCACCCCGTCGTCAGGACCGGACAGTGCGGCCGACGGTGTCAGCTGGGCCGTCACGTCATCGTCGTCGACGAGGGCCCGGGCCCGAGCAGCCAGCGCCAGAACCACCGGAGTATCGGACCACCCGGGTCGGGTCGAGAGCATGTGCATGGCGGCGGCCGACTCGCGTCGCTCGCCCACGCACTCGAAGGGCTTGTCCTCATCACTCATCAGCGCGGCGAACCCCTCGACCTGGCCGGGATCCTCGAACAGATCCCGACCGAGGATGCCGGCCAGCTCGTGGCGGTCCATGAACGGTGCCAGCATCAAGGCGACGAAGCGGCACTTCGGGCAGTGACCACACCAACGGTCTCCCGCGGCCGCCGCCTGCCGGAAGGCCGAGTTACAGGAGCAGAACGTGGCGTGGTACTCGGTCAGGCGGGCGAAGGCGCTGGCGATGGCCAGCTCCGAGTAGGGACGGAGCGCCGAGCCGTAGTGGAGGGCGGGATCGACCGAGGTGGTGATGAGCTCCCGGAACAGGAGTTCGAACTCGAGGCTCTTCGAGTACTGGTGGTTGACGGGGACGCCGTCAACGAGCACCGTCTCCTCACTCGCCGATCGCTCCACGGCCATGGCGATCACGTCGTAGTCGTACAAGAAGCTGCCGACCACGGCGATGAGCGAGATGATGGCGGTGATGGGAACGTGTCCGTTGAGCGCTCCCGACGCGTTGAGGGAACCGAGACCGGGATCGATCCGACGTCGCACCACGATCAGATCGAGGCCGGCCCGTCGGGCGAGGTCGAGGACCAGAGGATGGGGGTTGACGGCGAACAGACGGGGAGCGAGGTGCTTCACCGCTTCGATCAGGACCATCGAGTCCTTGCCACCCCCGATCGGGACGAGCAGGCCACCCGGCCCCGACGGGGCTCGGGTCGCACTCCGGTCAGGGATCGGCCCGGCTTCGGCTCGGATGGTCACCGGCCGCGGTACGACGAGACCGTTCGTGACGGCGAACTCACGGAGGCCATCGTCGTAGAGGTGGTGGTGGAACTCCCGCTCCATGTCGGTCAGGCTCTCGCCCTCGATGATCACCTCGGGAGGGGCAGCGGCCTTGTAGTAGCTGGTCCCCGCGGCCACCTGCAGGTGGAGCAGCGCACGGTGTAGGCCCGGCGCGTCGAGGTCCCGTTCCCGTGTGAAGGGCGTCTCGAAGGTGAGGGTCTCGGTGAAGGTCAGCTGTTCGCCGAGCGCATAGCGGAGCGACACCACGCCCGTATCGCCATCGAAGGTCCGGCCCAGCACCCGAAAGTCCCCGACAGAGGCCGGATCGAACCGGTTGGGGGCGTCCATGACCCGGCCAGCGTAGCGGTCAGGCACCCTCCGTCGGCCTCTGCCCCGAAGCGGGCAAGCGCCGGAGGTGTTGGACGATGACCGGTCGGGTACCGGTCGACTGCACCACCCAGACCTCGCCCTTCTGCAGTCGGTGGATCCTGCGTTCGGGATCCTTCGCGTCGGGGACCAAGAATTCGAGCATTTCCGTGGCGACATCGCCGTGGGTGCACAGGACAGCCGACTCCCCGGCCATGGTGGCCAGCAACCGGACGGCATCGGCTCCGTGCCCCTCGGCCAGTTCATCGACCGACTCCACCGCCAGACCCAGCGACTCGGCCAGTGGCTGCACGGTGGCACAGCAGCGGACATACGGGCTGGAGAGGATCCGCTGGGGACGGTACTCACTGAGCAGCAGGACCAGTTCACGGGCCCGAACCACGCCCCGCGGCGACAGAGGGCGGGCCCGGTCGTCACCCTTGTAGGCACTCCGTCTTCCGGCATGGGCGTGGCGTACCACCAAGAGCGGCATGCTCATGATGGTGCCATGCCCGCCGACCGCCGGTGATGATGCCCGACCCGAGGGGCTCAGGGGGAGATTCCCGGAACCACGAGTCCCGGTTCGGAGGGGAAGGGGAACGTGTCCAGGTCCCGGGCTCGCCGGGCCAGCGAGTGATACCTCCGCTCGGCGATCCACCACCGGCCGGAACGGAGGACATAGCGGTCGTGGTAGACGCCGTAGACCGTCGTCCAACGTCCACTGTCACGATCCTGGCGGATCTCACTCATGAACAATCGGCTGACGGCGACACCCGCCCCGGTGCCGTCGGGGAAGTCGATATGGGCGTTGAGGATGACGAACTCGAAGAACTCGAAGCGCTCGATGGCCTTGTCGATGAACTCCCCCACCTCCGTTCCTCCGGTGAGCACGAGCGGCTCACCGGCCCGGAGGTCCAGGGTCACCGTGGCGTCGGGCAGGAAGAGACGCTCCATCTCCGGCCAGGCTCTGCGGTTGACCACGTCGGCGTAGGCGTGCTGCAAGCGGCGCACCGAGGTGTCCTGCACCGCCTCGGCCACCAGTTCGTCGTCGATCACCCCGGGAACGCTATCCCGTGTGGCCGTCGAGACCGGGAGTCGATCCGACCGGCGGTCGATCGGAGGGAGTTCCCCGCACGTCCGCCGTTCCGGGAGGCGGATCACGACGCCGTAGGGGCAGGCGAGCGCAGGCACGAATCCGCCGGCCGGGCCGGTCAGCGTCGAGGGAGGATCCGGTGCCTTCACCCGGAGGGAAGCGTCACCCTCCGAACCTCCCACCGAAGCCGCCGGCCCCGCCGAAGCCACCCGCCCCACCCACACCGCCGCCGAAGCCACCCGCACCGGCGCCGAATCCACCGAATCCACCGCGACTGGTCGTCGACGAGGTGGAGGGCAGCGGCTCCTGGAGATTGGCCAGGGAGACCAGGTCGCCCGTGGAGACCCCCGACGTCACCTGGGTCAAAATGTCACCGACCGTTCCCAGAGTCACCCGCACGGGCGCCGGTTTGCCGTCCTTCACCTGGGTCACGAGGTGGATGGTGCCCACGGTGCGGATGGCCGACGAAGGGACGGTGGTGACGTCCACCGAGCGCTGGGTGATGATCTGCACATCGGCGTCGACACCGGACAGCTGACCCAGGTCGGGAGAGTCGAGGGCGATGGTCACCGGGTACGTCGTGGTGGTCGATCCACTGTCGGCCACCACGCCGATACCGGCCACGTGGCCGTCCACCACGGTGTTGGTGGAGTCCGGCGTGACCCGGGCCTGCTGGCCTACGGCCACGTTCCCGATGTCGGTCACGGCGATGCTCGTGGTCAGGTCGTAGGACGACCCCTTGCCGATGACCACGATCTGCGCTGTCGACGAGGTGGAGCCGGCCGTGACCGAGTCGCCGGCGGCGATGGTTACCGAGGCCACCGTGCCGGCGATGGTGCTGACCAAGTTGGCCCCGGCCACGGCCTGCTGGGCGTCGGTCAGGTTTGCCTCGGCGGTGTCCACCGAGGCTTGGTCCACGGCGATCTGCTGGGGCGTGGCCTTCTTCGTCGCCTGGCCACCGGTGCCCGAGGACGGCGTGGACGACGTCGTGCCGCCCGAGGACGGCGTGGACGACGTCGTGCCGCCCGACGTCGTCGAGACCGGGGTCGTGCCGGTGGTGCCCGAAGACGTCGACGCCGACGAACCGGTGGTCCCGGGTGAGGAGGAGCCGGACGAGCCACCTGATGATTCGAGCGCGGCGGTGAGGGCGCGTTCGTCCTCCGCGACCTGCTTGATGTCCGCCGCCACCTTGGTCTGGGCCGACGAAGCCTGGGCCAGCGCCGTCGAACAGGTGGTCGTGGCACCGCCGGCGGGCGTCGTGGTGGAAGTGGTCGTCGTCGTGGGTGTCGATCCGGACCCGCAGACCGCCGTGGCCTGCTGGAGGCTCGACCCGGCCACGTTCGAGTCCGCGTCGAGCTCGGTCTGATCGGTGACCAAGGTGGCCTGCAGCGGCGCCACCGTGGCGGTGGACGACGACCCGCCCGATGCCGCCGGTGCCGTAGTCGGTGTCGTGGAGGTGGTGGCGTGCGACACCGTCGCCGCGGTCGACGAGGTAGTGGTCGTCGCCGTCTCACTGGCTTCGGCGCTGGCCAGGGTGGCCTTGGCCGAGGCCACCGACGCCTGGGCCGAGTCCACCGTGGCGTTGAGCGCGGCAAGGTCGAGCGATGCCAACGTCTGACCCTGCGTCACGGTCTGTCCCACCGCCACGTCGACGGTGCTGACCGTCCCCGAGACGTTGAAGTTCAGGTCGGCTTGGCTGACCGGCGTGATGGTGCCCACCGAGTCCAAGGTGGACTCCACCGTACCGGTGGCGACCAACGCCGTCCGGTAGGTGGGCGACGACCCTCGGGTTACGTCCCAGGCGATGCCTCCGGCCACCAACAGCACGACGAGCACGACGGCACGGAATGGGGAGAACCACCCGGGTCCCCAACGCCCTTGGCCCGGGCCACCGGTCGGGGACCGCTCGGCTTCCTGCTCCGTCTGGGTGGGCTGGGTGGGATCGGGATCCGTCACCGCGCCGAGGGCGGCGGATTCGGGCTCCTCGTCGTTGGCGACCGCGATCACGGTCCCGTCCTCCGGCGCGGCCGGGTCATGCACCGGCGGCGCCACGGAAGCCACCGAAGCCACCGGTGCAGCCGTTGGCGCCGGGAGTGGAGATGGTGATGGAGGTGGCGGTCACCGCGCCGGTGGTGTCCGCGCTCCCAACGGAGCTGGCGCATTTGCCCACGGCCAGGTCACTGGCCGCCGCGGCCTGGCGCTCGGTGAAGGTGGTCGACGAGGTGAGGGTGACCACGACGTTCGACGTCTTCTTGGTGGCCGGATCGCTCTCCCTGACCGTCACCTTGGATCCCTTCACGGCCGTGACCGATCCTGAGGCCACGCCGAACTGCCCAGCGCCACGACCCCCGAACGAGCCGCCGGGCGGGCGCTGCCCGCCACCGGGAAATTCGCCACCGAACCCGCCCCTGGCCCCACCGGACCGGGGAAACCCGCCGGGCCCACCGCCGCCGCCGAATCCTCCGAATCCACTGGTGCAGGTGCCCGACGTCGGCTGGGTGATCGAGACGACCGATGCGGTCACCGGCTCGCCGAACGTGCGCAGGGGCGTCTTGGTGGACTGCTTGGACGTCTTCCCGGATGTCGGTTTGCCGGTGGCCGTGAGGCACGCACCCACGGTGACCGTCGAGGCGTTCGCCGTCACCGTCTGCTGGAAGGTCGTGGTCGGGGTGTACGTCACGGTGGTCTGCCCGGTCTGGGGGTTCTGCACCTCGAGCGAGGTGCCGTTGATGGCGGCGATGGTGCCGGTCGCCCCGGGGAACCGGCCGCCTCCCCCGGGGCCACCCGCGGCACTTCCCCCCGTCGAGGCGGCAAATGCCGGCGTGCTGGCACCCAAGGCCACGAGGGCGGCGGCGGTGCCGATGGCCGAGAGGGCCAGAGTCCGTCGCATGCCCGGTGCACGGGTGCGACGCCCGACACCGATGGTTTGGTCTCGAAGTGATCTCGATGCGTTACTCATTGCTGTCCTTGCCGTTCCTTGTGTGATGGGTCTTGTGGGTCGTGATGGGTCGTGATGGAGCCGTGGTCTCGAGGGTTGTGGTCGTCAACGTCGTCGGGTTCCTCCCTGCCGGTTACTCGCTCCGGAGGGCGTCGATAGGCGGGAGTTTGGCGGCGCGGCCGGCGGGATAGACCCCGAACGCCACCCCGATGCCGACGGCGACGACGATGGCCGCGGCCATGGCCACCGGCGAGATGGTGATGGGATCGGTGATGAAGTGGGGCAGGATCCACGCCACCAGCAGGCCGAGCCCGGCACCGAGCACGCCTCCGGCAAGCCCGAGCACTGATGCCTCGACCAGGAACTGGCGACGGATCACCCGGGGTGTGGCACCCAGGGCCTTACGCAGGCCGATCTCCCGGATGCGCTCGGTGACCGAGACGAGCATGATGTTCATCACCCCGATGCCGCCGACCAGCAGGGAGATGCCGGCGATGCCCCCCAACAGGACGGTGAGCGTCCTGTCCACGGAGGTGGCCGTGCTCACCAGTGATGTCTCGGGCTCGATGGTGAAGGGTGCGTCCGATGACGTGGTGACACCGTTCAGGCTGAGCAGCTCGGCATCGGACTCCTGGTAGGCGGCCGACAGGGTCGAGGACGATGTGGCCTGTACGAGGATCTCCCCTACCGAGTTGCGGGTGGTGCCTCCGAACAGCTGGGTCGAGGCGGTGGTGATGGGCACGATCGCCTGGTCGTCCTGGTCGGCGGTGGTCGAGCTCGAGGAGCCGGACGAGCCCACGGTGTTGAGGATGCCGATCACCGACATCGGCACGCCGTTGATGGTGACCGCCTGGCCGATGGCGTCACGAGGCCCGAAGAGCTCTTCGGCCGTGGTCGAACCCAGGACGACCACGTCGGCACGCGTGCTCAGGTCGTGTCCGGCGATGAACCGGCCTTCGGTCATCGAGCGACCCCGCACCGTGAGCCACGAGGGGTTGGTTCCGACCACGGTGGTGGTCCAGTTCGTGGTGCCGGCCACCAGGCTCTCCGACGCCGAGGTGGTGGGGGCCACCGCGCCCACATCGGGGGCCACGGTCTTCGACGACAGGGCGGTGGCGTCCGCGGTGGTCAGCGTGTCGGCCGAGCCGAATCCGCCCCGGATACCCGAGCTCGACGTGGTGCTTCCCGGCGAGATGGTCAACAGATTCGACCCGAGAGCCGTGATCTCGGAACTGACCTGCTGCTGGGCCCCTTCACCCAGCCCCACGGTCAGGACCACAGCGGCGATCCCGATCATGATGCCGAGCACGGTGAGGCTCGACCGCAGCCGTCTCGTGATGACGGCCTCGGCCGCCGTGCGGAACGTCTCGAGGATGTTCAACGGGCACCGGTCCCGGCCCCGGTGGCCACGGCATCGAACACCTGACCGTCCCGGATACCCATCGTCCGCTCGGCGGAACGGGCGACGTCGGCGTCGTGGGTGATGAGGACGATGGTCCGACCACTGCCGTGGAGCTCGTCCAGCAGGTCCAGGACCTCCCGGGCCGAGACCGAGTCGAGGTTGCCCGTCGGCTCGTCGGCCAGGATCAGGGCCGGATCGGTGACCAGCGCGCGGGCCACGGCCACCCGTTGCTGCTGGCCGCCGGACAGCTCACCGGGTCGGTGCTCGATCCGATCGGCGAGCCCGACCCGCTCCAGCGCGGCCAGGGCCTGTGCCTTGCGGGACTGTCGGTCGATCCCGGCGTAGACCAGAGGGAGCTCGACGTTCCGCCAGGCCGACAGCGACGCCAGGAGGTTGAACTGCTGGAAGACGAAGCCGATCCGCCGGTTTCGGACATGGGCCAGTTCGTCCTCGCTCATCGTGCTTACGTCCTCGCCGGCCAGGCGGAAGCGACCCGAGGTCGGTACGTCTAGGCAGCCCAGGATGTGCATGAGGGTCGACTTGCCCGAACCGGAGGGGCCCATGATGGCCACGTACTCACCGGTGTCGATGGAGAACGAGACGCCGCGGAGGGCCTCGACCTCCAGAACGCCCGTCGAGTAGGTCTTCGTGACGTGGGTGACGTCGATGACGGCGGGACGGACGAGGCGGTGCGTGTCGGTGCGCTCGACCCACACCTCGGCCGTGTCCTCGCCCCCTGAGGAGCCCGGACCGCCGAGGGGGGCGCGGGCGGCGGGCGGCGGCTCTGGGGCATCCGATCGTCGCGGCGTCATCCCCCGAACCCTCCGCCACCACTGAATCGGCCCGCACCACCGAAGCCGCCTCCCCCGAATCCACCACCCGTTCCGCCGAAGAGACCCGACCGGCCGGTGCCGGCGCCGAGACCACCGTGGAAGGTGACCGTGGTGACCTCGACCTTGTCACCCACCGACAGTCCGCTGGTGATCTGGGTGTCACCGCCCGAAGCCGCCCCGATCTGGACGGTCCGGCTGGTCTTCGTGCCGTCGGCATCGAGCGTCACCGTGGTGCCGTTGCCGCTGTAGTGGATGGCCCCGGTGGGAACGACCACGACGTCTTGGAGCTCTTCGGTGATGATCGACACGGTGGCGCTCGACCCCCCGTAGATGCCCGTAGGGCTCCCGGTCACATCGATGACGACGGGGAAGCTCGCCACACCGGACGTGGTCGAGGCCAGCAGCCCGATCGAGCCCACCGTGCCGTAGATGGGGGTGGTGGATCCGGAGACGGTGATGGTGGCCTGATCCCCCACCTTCAGCTGACCCACTTGGGTGCTGTCCACCGTGGCGTTGACGATGTAGGACCCGGTGGACACCACGACGACCTGTGCCGTCGACGAACTGGACCCTGACGAGGTCGAGGTGGAGGTGGCCGAGGATGCGCTGCTGCCGAGACTCGAGGACGCTCCGCTGCCGGCGAAGGAGCCCCCACCCGACGAACCCGTCGAGCCCGTCGAGGACGACGAGGAGCCCCCCGAGCCGGACGACGACGACGTCCCGGTGACCTGCTGTCCCACGGTCAGGCTGATCGATGCCACGGTGCCGGCGATGGTCGATGTCAACGTGGCCTGGTCAAGCGCGGTCTGCGCACTGCTGACCTGGTTCTGAGCCACCAGGATGCCGGCCTGGTCGGAGGCGATCTGGGCCGACGAGGCACCATCGCCCTGGTCGGTGGCCAGCTGGGCCTGGTCGTTGGCCAGACTGGCCTGGGCCTGGGCCAACGAGGCGGTCAACGAGGTGTCGTCGATGGCGGCCAGCGCCTGACCCGCACTCACCGTCTGGCCGGCGCTCACGTCCACGGCGGTGACGCGCCCGGACTGGCCGAAATTGAGGCTGGCCTGTTCAGCGGGCTCGATGGTCCCTGACGAGGACACGGCCTGGGTGATGGTCCCCGTCGCCACCGTCTCCACGGCGGTGGTCGTGGTGATGAGCGGGGAGGCACTCGAGCTGGTGGTGGCCAACCAGATGCCCAACCCGGCAGCCACGGCCACGACCACGGCGGCCGTGACGATGGCGGGCCTCCGGGTGAACCACCTCCTGCGTTTGGTACCCACCTACGCCTCACTTGTCGGGTTGCTGTCCGGTCACCGGTACGGGGCCGTCTCGGGCCCAGGTCCCGAGCGGGGCCGATCAGGGCCCGCCGCTGGGTGGCTGGGCCATCCAAACGAGCAAACATTGACGCCAGGCCACAGTCACCTGTGAGGTTTCTGAGAAATGGGGAAGCCGATACTCCCAGTTCAATGACGTAGACCCGGTCCCGGGCTTCGACCGCGGGGCCGGTCGGGCCACGGTCGTCGCCCGCTCCACCCGGACCGCCTATCCCCACACGTCCGAGCGCACGTCCCCGATAGGGTCATCAGTGGTCCGACGTCACCGGGTAACCGACCCGGGGTCACCGCCGATAGGAGGAACCAGTGCGCTACACGAACCTGGGAACGACCGGCTTGCGGGTCTCGCGGGTGTGCCTCGGGATGATGAGTTTCGGCAACGACAGCGACCGCCCGTGGGTACTCGACGAGGACCAGGCCGAACCCATCGTCCGGGCGGCAGTGGAGGGTGGCATCACCTTCTTCGACACCGCCGACACCTATTCGGGGGGAGCCAGCGAGGTGGCCACCGGACGCCTACTGCCCAAGTACTTGAGCCGGGAGGAGATGGTGGTGGCGACCAAGGTCTTCATGCCGGTCACCCCAGGTGAGAACGGTGGAGGCCTGTCCCGCAAGCACATCCTGGCCGGCATCGATGCCTCACTCGCCCGCCTGGGCCTCGAGTACGTGGACCTGTATCAGATCCACCGCTGGGACCCCCGGACCCCGATCGAGGAGACGATGGGGGCGCTGCACGACGTGGTCCGCGCCGGCAAGGCGCGCTACATCGGCGCCAGCAGCATGTTCGCCTGGCAGTTCGCCGAGGCGCAGCGCGTGGCCGACCGTGACCACGGCACCCGGTTCGTCTCCATGCAGCCGCACTACAACTTGATCTACCGTGAGGAGGAGCGAGAGATGATCCCCCAGTGCATCCACCAGGGTGTCGGGATCATCCCCTGGAGCCCCCTGGCCCGAGGCGTCCTGGCCGGGAACCGGAGCCGTACCGGGGAGCACCGGACCACCCGCTCGGACACCGATCCCTTCACCGACTACCTCTACAGCCAGCCCACGGACTTCGACGTCGTGGAACGGGTGGAAGAGGTGGCCACCGGGTACGGAGTGCCACCGGCCCAGGTGGCCCTGGCCTGGGTGCTGGCCAGGGCCGGCGTCACCGCACCCATCATCGGTGCCACCAAGCCGTCGCACCTGGCCGACGCCCTCGCCGCCGAGGAGCTGACCTTGACCGACGACGACATGGCCCGTCTCGAGGAGCCCTACGTTCCCCACCCGGTGCTCGGCCACTTTTGAACTAGGAGCGGAGGCTCCACCCTCTTCACCGACAGGCCGACCCGACCGGCGGGCCCGGGGAGGGAGATTGGGCACCACCGGTCAGTCGGGGACCGGTGTCACCACCTCGTCGTGACACCGTGCTCGCAGTGGTTCCGCACTGGATCCGAGGGCGGTGATCATCCCCGCGACCAGAGCGACGCCCGCCAGAACCGAGAAGGTGACCGCCACCGCCGAGCGGACCTCTGAGGGCGTGCCACCGTCCCCCCCGAGGGTAGTGAAGACGGCCGTGGTCACGGCCAGGCCCATCGCCGTCCCCAGCCCCCGGCTCATGTTGAGCAGGCCGGAGGCCAGACCGGACTGCGGTGCCGGCACTGCGGCCATGATCCCAGCGTTGTTGGGGGCGATGAACAGCCCCAGCCCGGCTCCGGTCAGGGCCAGCAAGGCCAGGAATCCCGGAGTCGGGGGTCGGAGCCAGGACAAGAGCACCAACCCTGCCGCCGTCATGCACAGGCCGGCAACCGCCGGTCGGCGCACGCCCAAAGCGTCGGCCATCCGTCCCGAGAAGGGAGCCACCAGACCGAGGGCCAGGGGCATGACCATGAGCTCGAGCCCCGTCCGCACCGTCCCGAATCCGTCCGCCCGCTCCAGCAAGAACGGCACCACGACCAGCACCCCGAACAGCACCAGGAAGGCCAGCAGGCTGCTCGACACCCCGGAGGTGAATCGCATCCGACGGAACATCGAGAGGTCGACCATGGGGTTCGGGCACCGTCGCTCCCGCATCACGAAGCCAGCGCCGAGGCCGAGGGCGGCGATCATCGAGGCCACGATGATCGGCGAGGTCCATCCCTGGTGGTTTCCCTGCGAGATGGCGAAGACCAGGCCGGCAACGGCCGGGAAGAAGAGGGCGAACCCCGCCCAGTCGAACTCGACCCGCCCCTGGAGGTGGGTGCTTCGGGGGACGAACAGCAGCGCCGCCACCAGTCCCACCAGACCAACGGGGACATTGACGAGGAAGAGCAGGCGCCACCCACCGGCGGCCAACAGGAGCCCCCCGACCGTGGGGCCGAGGGCGAGTCCGAGGGCCTGGGCCGCCCCTTGGATCCCGAGGGCGCGCCCCAGGCGCCGCCGGGGAACGGCCAAGGCGATGATGGCCACGCTGTTGGCCTGCAGCATGGCCGCACCGACAGCCTGGACGGCCCGGAAGGCGTCCAGGGCCAGGAGGGAGGGGGCGGCGGCACAGAGCACCGATCCGGCGATGAAGATGACGAAGCCGTAGAGGTAGAGCAGCTTCCTGCCCACCATGTCGGCAAACCGCCCCACGGCGGCCACGGTGGCCACCAGTACCAACAGGTAGCTGAGTCCCACCCAACTGACCGAAGCCACCCCGGTGTGGAACGACCGCTCGAGGGCCGGAAAGGCCAGGGTGACGATGCTGGCGTCCAGCTGGCCCATGAATGCGCCCACGCACACCGCCGCCACCGCCAGCAGGTAGCCCCGGGGAAGCCTCCGGACCACCGCGGGGCGTCTGGGCTCGACGGTCAGCTGGTGCCAACCGTTGGCCCGTTCCTCACTGACGATCGCCGCGCCCATCACGATCCAGTGTGGCCACCGGCTATCCAGAAGTCGAATAGATGCAACTCATGATATTGATATGATTTACTTATGGATCTCCGCCGGCTGACCTACTTTCTGGCCGTCGTCGACCACGGTGGTTTCACCGCGGCCGCCGACGAGATGGACGTGAGCCAACCCGCCCTCTCCCTGGCCGTCAAGGAGTTGGAACGCGAACTGGCGGTGAGGCTCTTCGCCCGAGTGGGGCGACGGGTCCACCTGACCGCGGCCGGCGAGGCGCTCGTGGGTCCGGCCCGACAGGCCCTCCGCGACGTCGAGACCGGACGGGCGGCGGTGGCCGCCGTGGCCGGTGTGCGGTCCGGCACGCTGGCCCTGGCCAGTCTCCCCACGTTGGCCGCCGATCCCCTGGCGGATCTGGTGGGGCGGTTCCGGCGGCGGTACCCGGGGGTGGATGTGGACCTTGCCGCCCCCGAGGACTCGTCGGACCTGGTGGCCATGGTGCGCGACGGGCGCTGTGAGGCAGGGATCACCGAGTCGACCGAAACGCCCTCCGATCTGACCAGCCGGATCATCGGGAGCCAGGCGCTCCTGCTCATCCTCCCGCCCGGACTGGGCGGTTGGGGCAATCCCATCGGCGAAGCGGTCGGGGTCGGAGCCGCCGGTCGTCCCGGTCTCCACACGGCGCTCCCCGAGGTGGCCCTGGCCGATCTGGCCCACACGCCGTTCGTGGCCGCTCCGGTGGGGACCTCCACCCGCCGCCTCCTCGACGAGGGCTTCACCGGCGCGGGGGTGGAGCCTCGGGTAGCGGTGGTCACCGCCCAACGGGACGCCATCTTGGCTCTGGTGCTGGCCGGGGCCGGGGCGGCGCTGGTCCCCGAGCCCATCGCCGCAGTGGCGGGGGCTCTAGGTGCGACCGTGGCCCGCCCGACCCCGGCGGTGGAACGGAGTATCGCCCTCATCCACCGGAGCGGAACGCTGGCCCCGGCGGCGGCCCGCTTCGTCGGGCTGGCCACCGGACTCGGGGCCGACGGGACCGACCGGGTACCGTGAACGGGTCGGAGGATCGACGCCGACGGGACGAAGGAGGTTGGCCATGAGCAGTTCGAAGGTGCCTGACCCACCATGGGCGGTCGACTTCCACTTCGACATCATGTGCCCCTACGCGTACCAGACGTCCCTGTGGATCCGCGAGGTCCGGGACCGGTCCGGACTCGACGTCCGGTGGCGGTTCTTCAGCCTCGAGGAGATCAACCGGGCCGAGGGCAAGAAGCACCCCTGGGAGCGGGAGTGGTCCTACGGCTGGTCGATGATGCGGATCGGTGCCCTCCTTCGCCGGAAGGACCCGGAGCTTCTCGACCGGTGGTACCAGGTGGCCGGACGCGCCCTCCACGAGGAGGGGCGCAAGCCCCACCGTCCCGACGTCGCCGAGGCGCTCCTGTCCGAGATGGGTCTCGACCCGGGCATCGTGGCCACCGCCATCGGGGATCCCTCCACCGGTGACGAGGTCCGTGCCGAGCACGACCTGGTCGTGTCCAAGGGAGGTTTTGGTGTCCCGACCCTCGTCTTCGATGACGGTCAGGCGCTGTTCGGGCCGGTCCTGGTCGACCCACCGACGGGTGACGCGGCACTGCGGCTGTGGGAGCTGGTCACCGGGTGGCTGGAGTTCCCGCACGTCTACGAGGTCCAGCGGCCCAAGCGGGCCGAGGACATCGACGCCATCGCTACGGCCTTCTCGTCCTATCTCGAGGCCCGGGACTGGTTCACCGTCCAGAACGACACACCCTGACCACCTGAGCCGGCCGGGGGTCGCTCAGGCGGTCGGCGGGTGCTCGGGGCCGTCCGGGGTGTCGGCCTCGGTCGAGGAGTCAGTCACCAACGGCCCGGAGACCTCCGCACCGTCCGGGTCGGCCGGGTCCTGGTCGGTGATGGCCACGGCGAGGCCGGCAGTGCGCATGCGCCACAGTCCGATGGCCGGGAACAGCAGCACCGAGAGCATGCCCGCCGCCACCAGGGAGGCGGCATTGACGGCCAGCATCTTCCCCTCCGACAGGGCAATGCTGGTGATGACGACGATCAGGGGCAGCCCGGTGGCGGAGAGCAGGGCCATCGGCACCCGTTCGGGCGGGGTGAGGACCCTCAGGTAGATGAGGAAGATCGGGGCGCCGCGGGCCGCCAGCATCAGCACCAGGAACAGACCCACCCGCCACAGCGACTTCGGGTCCACGACGAACACGTGGAGGTCGAACTGGATGCCGCTGACCACGAAGAAGACGGGGATGAGGAAGCCGAATCCGATGGCTTCCAGCTTTCCCCGCACTGCGGCGATCTCCCCCCCAGCCGAGAACAGGCGGACGACGATGCCGGCCGCGAACGCACCGAGGAGCACATCGAGACCGAGCGTCTCGGCCAGCAGCACGAGCAGCACGATGAACAGCAGCGCCACCCGGACGGGCAGCTGTGCACTCGATTCGAGATGTCGGCTCAGCATGTGCACCAGACGGGGTGGCTGGGCTCTCGCCGCCAACAGCACCGTGGCCACGGCCAGGGAGATGAACGCCACCAGCAGGAGCGAGGTCAACAGCGGGTCCTTGTTGGTCAACAACAGGGCCACGGCCACGATGGGGCCGAACTCCCCCACGGTGCCGATCGCCGAGATGTACGCGCCGAACCGGGTGTCCATGACGCGGGCGTCGCGGAGCATCGGGACCAGGGTCCCGAGTGCCGTGGTGGTGAGGGCCAGACCCACGACCACGGTGTCCCGGGCCAGGCCTGAGGAGACCAGGGCGAATGCCGCGCCGAGTCCGATGACCAACGAGATGGCCCAGCCGGCCAGAGCCAGCTCGAGCGGTCGGCCCCGTATCTTCTGGAGGTCCAGTTCATAGCCGGCCAGGAAGATCAGGAAGGTGAGGCCCAGGTCAGAGAGGCCGGTGACCACGCCGCTCACATGGGCGATGTTGAGCACGTAGGGGCCCATGAGGATCCCGAGACCGATCTGAATCACGATCTCGGGAATGGCGATGGCCCCGGTGAGCTCGGAGAGCACCGGGGCGAGAACCGCGGCCAGGGCGATGAGGACCAGGGTGGTGACCGAGGCGGTCGTCACGCTCCCCCATCCCCCGACGGCCTCGTGGACATCGGTTCACTTTAGGCTCCGGCGTGGCGGCACCCCGGGTACGGCGAAGACGGGCGGCTCCGTCGGGCGCGACGACCTGGCGCGTCCCGGGGCCCGGCCGGACTGGGGCAGACTCTGTGGGGGCCGAGGCAGCACGGATGCCGGGGCCACCGACCGAAGGAGCAACCGGTGATCATCTGCCCACGGCATCATCACGGCGGGCCGAGGTGCTGACCGTCATCGGCCCCGAGGCGGGTGAGGAGCACGCCGATCCCGGCCACCCGGAGCGGCCGGCCCGGGTGGCCGCCGTGATGGAGGGACTCGCCGACCTCGATCTCGGTGCCGACCTCGTGACCGTGACCCCTCGTCCGGCCGGACTCCTCGAGCTCGGAAGGGTCCACACCGATCTCCATCTCGGGCAACTCCTCTCGTTCTGCGAGCAAGGTGGTGGCTCCATCGACGCCGACACCTACGCCACGTCGGAGTCCTGGGCCATCGCCACGCGGGCTGCCGGTGCCGGCTTGGTGGCCATCGACGAGCTCCAGCGGGGCCGGGGCGACCTGGCCTTCGTGGTGGCCCGACCGCCCGGCCACCACGCCCTGGCCGACCGCTCCATGGGTTTCTGCCTCGTCAACAACGTGGCGGTTGCGGCCGCATCCCTGGCCGCGGCGGGCGAGCGGGTGTTGATCGTCGACTGGGACGTCCATCACGGGAACGGCACCGAGGCCCTCTTCTGGGACGAGCCGAAGGTCCTCTACGTGTCGACGCACCAGTGGCCGAGCTATCCCGGTACCGGCAGGGCGTCGGATGTCGGCGGCTCCGGCGCCCCGGGCACGACGCTCAACGTGCCCCTGCCCGCCGGGGCCACCGGCGACGTCCTGCGCCGGGCGTTCGACCGTCTGGTCACACCCGCCGTGGAGGCGTTCGCTCCGACCTGGGTGCTGGTGTCGGCGGGCTTCGATGCCCATCGGGCCGACCCCTTGGCCGACCTCGCCCTCACCGACGCCGACTTCGCCGAGCTGGCCACGGTGGTGGCGGGATACGCTCCCGTCCCCGGGCGCCTGGTGCTGTTCCTCGAGGGCGGGTACGACCTCGATGCCCTTCGGACCTCGGTGCGGGCCACCTTCGGCGCGCTGGTCGGAGCCGAGCCGTCTGGTGAAGGCCCGTCATCGGGAGGGCCGGGGATGGAGCAGATCGACGAAGTGGCCTCCCGCAGGAAAGAGAGCCTCGACCGGGCCCCGTGAGCACACTCGTGGTCCGGGCGTGGCATGGTGGAACGGGCTCGGCGGCCAGTTCCACAAGACGTCGCCGACCACGACGGAGATGACGAGCACCCGACAAGGAGGGCCATCGTGTCCCAGACCGAAGACGGCGATGGACCCGGGGCGGACGAGGGAGACATCCAGCGGATCGTGGTGGGCGTGGACGGGTCCGACACGTCGGTGTCCGCCCTCGAGTGGGCCGCCGGCCTCGCCGCGCGGATCGGCGCCAACATCGAGGCCGTGACCACCTGGCAGTGGCCCACCGGCATCGGTCCGGTCATTCCCTTCCCCGAGGGCTACGACCCGGCCGGCGACGCCCGGACGATGCTCGAATCCCTCGTCCAACCGGTGGCCGACGCGCACCCCTCGGTGGCCGTTCGGAACCGGATCGTGGAGGGCCATCCTGCCGAGGCCCTGGTGGAGGCGTCGAGGCATGCCGACCTCCTCGTGGTGGGCAGCCGAGGCCACGGGGCGTTCTCCGGCATGCTCCTCGGTTCGGTCAGCCAGCACTGCGCCTCCCATGCCGCCTCCCCCGTGGTGATCTACCGGGACCGGCCCGATCCCACCTGACGGATCCACCGGGATGACTGGTGATCCGGGATGGCGACGGCGATGACGAGTGATCTCCTCCGCTCCGTCGTGGACGGCATGCCCGAGGACTTCGCCTCACCCCACGACGATGTCACCGACACCCGGGTGGCCATGGCCCCCCTCCACGGCCACCCCCTGGCCCACGACACCGAGGTGCACCTCGCGGCCATGGGAGGGGTGCGCACCGGCCGGTTGGACCGACCGACCAGCGATGCCTCGCGCGGCCTGGCCCTCTTCGTCCACGGAGGGGCGTTCGTGTCCTGCGACCTCGAGGCCTACCTCTTTTACGCCGAGTTCATCGCCGAGTGGACCGGGCTCCCCGTGGTCACCGTGGACTACCGGCTGGCTCCCGAGCACCCCGGCCCGGCTGCGCTCCTCGACTGCCTCTCGGTCTACCGCACCATGATCGGCTCCGGCCACGATCCGCACCGGTTGGTGTGCATCGGGGACTCCTGTGGCGGTGGCCTGGCCCTCAGCACCGTGATGGCCGCCCACTACGAGGGCCTGCCCCATCCCGCCGGTGTGGTCAGCCTCTCCGGATGGGTGGACCTCGACACGGCCGGCTACGGCCCGACTCCTCCCTCACTCCGGGACGCGTTCATCACCGAGGGGTTCCTCCGGGCCCGGGCACGGGACTACGTGGGCCCGGGCGGTGATCTCCGGGCCCCGTGGGCCTCGCCGGCCCGGGGCGATCTCGCCGGGCTCCCTCCACTCCTGGCCCAGGTGGGCGAAACCGATCTCTGCCGCCTGGACGCCGAAGAGATGGTCCGCCGCGCTCAGGCGGTCGGGGTGGACGCCCGGCTCGACGTGGTCGCCGGAGGGGTGCATGGCGTCCAGGGACTGGTCGCCCTGGGGGTGCCCGAGGCCGTGCGAGCCTGGGAGGCGGTCCGTCGGTTCACCGACGAGATCCTGCCCACGCCCTGACCGGGCACCGGGCCGACGGCCGACCGGCCCCGGCGGCGACGCCCTCGGTCACCAGGTGTCGACGCAGCTCCGCTTCTTGCCGGTGCGGGGGGTGGGCGGAGGCACCGAACGGAGGGCCTCGACGATGCGACGCCGGGAGTCGGCCGGATCGATGACGTCGTCGATCTCGTAGGCCGTGGCCACATTGATGGCCCTGCCGTGCTGGTAGGCCCGGTCGACCATGGTGGCGAAGAGGGCATCTCGCGCCTCGGGGTCCTCGACCGCCTCCAGCTCCCGTCGGAACCCGAGACGCACCGCTCCCTCCAGTCCCATGCCCCCGAACTCGCCGCTCGGCCAGGCCACCGTGAAGATCGGTGACCGGAAGCTGCCCCCGGCCATGGCCTGGGCGCCGAGGCCGTAGCCCTTGCGCAACACGATGGTGAAGAAGGGGACCGTGAGGCTGGCCCCGGTCACGAAGAGCCGGCTGAAGTGCCGCACCTGGGCGGTCTCCTCGGCCTCGGGGCCCACCATGAACCCCGGCGTGTCACACAGGAACAGGATGGGGACGTCGTGGGCGTCGCACAACTGCAGGAACCGGGCCGCCTTGTCGGCGCCGTCCCGGTCGATGGCTCCACCCAGGTGGGCGGGGTTGTTGGCCACCAGGCCGATCGGGCGACCCTCCACCCTGGCCAGCGCGGTGATCATGCCCGCTCCGAACCCCCGGCGGAGCTCCAGCACCGAGCCGGTGTCGGCCAGGGTGTCGATGAGCTGGCGACTGTCGTAGACCCGCAGCCGTTCGGCGGGTACGGCTGACCGGAGCAGGCGCTGGTCGGCACACGACCAGTCGGCGGTGGTCCCCTGGAAGTACGACAGATACTGACGGGCCAGGCGGACGGCGTCGGACTCGTCCTCGGCCACCACGTCGACCACCCCGTTCCCCACCTGGACCTCCAGCGGCCCGATGTCCTCGGGTCGGACCGTGCCCAGTCCGCCGCCTTCGATCATGGCCGGGCCCCCCATGCCGATGGACGTGCCCGGCGTGGCGATGATGACGTCGCAGCAGCCGAGCAGAGCGGCGTTGCCGGCAAAGCAGAATCCCGAGACCACCCCGACCAGCGGAACCAGGCCGCTCAGGCCGCCGAACTCGGCGAAGGCCATGGTATCCAGCCCGGTGATGACGGCGTAGTCGGTGTCCCCGGGCCGGCCGCCGCCGCCCTCGGCGAAGAGCACCACCGGCAGTCGCAACCGTCGGACCAGCTCGAAGAGGCGGTCCTTCTTCCGGTGGTTCTGGGCTCCCTGGGTACCGGCCATGACCGTGTAGTCGTAGGCCAGCACGGCGCAGCGGGACCGTTGGTCGTCGAACTGGCCACCGTTGATGCGACCGACACCGGCCACCAGACCGTCGGCCGGTGTGCGGGCGATCAGCTCCTCCAGCGGTCGTCGGCCCCGTTGGGCAGCGATGGCCAACGACCCGTACTCGGTGAAGCTCCCAGCGTCACAGAGGTCGTCGATGTTCTCTCGCGCCGTGCGTCGCCCGGCGAGATGCCGACGTTCGACGACCTCGGGCCGCCCGGCGTCGAGGACACCC
The DNA here is from genome assembly GCA_963738545.1 of uncultured Acidimicrobiaceae bacterium. GTDB lineage: Bacteria > Actinomycetota > Acidimicrobiia > Acidimicrobiales > RAAP-2 > Bog-756. Next base: position 253,178 of record CAVTXA010000009.1, on the reverse strand, counting down.
CGCTGCCGGACGAGCAGCTCCTCGAGGTCCGGTCGCACCGTCGCGGGATCGAGCTCCTCGGAGGGAAGATCCGCCGCGGAGACGCCGTCGCCCGCCTCGACCACGGCCAGGGCATCCCCTACGGCCACCACTGCCCCTACCTCGACGTCCAACCCCACCACGACACCGGTGACCGGAGACCGGACCACGTGCTCCATCTTCATGGACTCGAGGATGAGCAGTGATGCTCCCTCGGCCACCGCTCCTCCGGACGCCACCGGGACCAGGACCACCGTCCCCTGCACCGGTGCCACCACGGTGAGGCGAGCACCGGCCATCGATGCAGGTGGGCCGGTCGCCCCGTCCACCGACGGGCTCACGCCGTCGGCATGGGGAAGATGCTGGTCTCGTCGGCCACCGACCGGACAGCATCGTCCCTCGCTCCGGGGTCCATGGGGACGTGGGACGCCGCCGCGGCCAGTGCCGTCCGCAGGACCCGAGTGTCGCCCGGTGTGCAGAAGGCGTGCACCCCGGGGGTGGAGAGGGCGAAGTCGACGCCACGGGCCACATCGTCGGCCGCGGTGTAGGGCTGATACCAGGTGGACGAGGTGTGCTCCCGATCGGCCCACGGACGCGCCGCCACCGCCTTGATGGCCATGACGCCCACGTCGTGGTGCCCGGTGTAGTCCAGCAGGGCTTCGGCGTCCCTCCGGTAGGTGGGGTCCGACCACAGCTGCGGGTTGACGGGGAACATCACCGTATCGAGGTCGTAGCGTCGGAGGGCCTCCAGGTGGGCGGCCGGCGCGGTGAGCTCGTGGCCGGTGATCCCCACGAACCGGCACAGACCCTCGTCCCGGGCGGCCAGGATGGCCTCGGCCGCGCCGGCCCGCGCGTCCAGCTCCGCCAGATCGGTCACCGCGTGCATCTGGTAGAGATCGAAGGACTGGCAGCCGAGCAGGGTCAGGGACTCCTCCAGCTGGGCCCGCACCCCATCGCTGCTGTGCCGCAGGGTCTTGCACGCCACGAACAGCCGGTCCCGCACCGCAGGAATCAACGGACCCAGCAGTTCCTGGGCCCGGCCGTACTGGGGGGCCACATCCAGATGGTTGACCCCCGCCGCCAGCGCGTCCGACAGGGCCGACGCGGCGATCTCGGGGTCACCGTCCCACAGGGCTGCCCCACCGAGGATGGCCACCGAGGAACGGTGCTCGGTTCTGCCCAGACGCCGTTGCTCCACGCCAGAACCGTAGTGCCGACGCCTCGGTCGTGCCCGTCCCCCTCAGGCCCCGGCCGCCGACCGGGCTGCCTCCCAGCCGGCCACCATGGCCCCGAACCGCATGGGGTTGTACACATCCTCCTCGTAGGACCACAGGCCGTCGCCTGCGTACTTGAGGAGGGTGAAGTTGTACTCCTGGTGGACGCTCCCGTCCCCGGGGTCCTTCATCCGGTTCCACACCTGGCACACGACCCAGCCCCGGTCCTCGTCGATGACATACCACTCGATGGGGAACTCGGGCATGTCGCGCCCGGGGTACTCCGACATCGTGGCGCTGATCCACTGGTGGATGGCCTCGCGCCCTTCGAACTGTCCGTAGTGGTGCTCGATGTAGGTGGCGTCCTCGGTGAACTGGTCGGTCCACTCCCGCCAGTCACCCGACGCACCGGCATCGGCCGCCTTGCGCTGATACTCGGTGAACGCCGCTTCGATCTCGGCCCTGCTCCACTGTCCCATGGCACCGGCTCCTTCTGGCCCCCCATGGGCCGGCCCTCAGTGTGGGCCGTACCCCGCACCGGGTCAACCGGCCCCGCCGGGAGTAGGATCAGGCGCAGTCCAGGGGGAGGTTCGACGGTTGAAGCACCAGTGGCGGGCCCTGACGCTCGACTACCGTGACCCGGCTATCCCCTTCGAGGAGATCGTCCGGCTGATCGACCTGTCCGGTTCGGGCACCGGGGCCGCCTACAGCCGCAGTGATGTGGTCGAGGCCCTCCACGAGCACCAGCCTGCCGTCGTTGCCGTCTCGCCGGGGGGCACAGTGGTCGGGGCCGTGGTGGCCCGGGTGGACGGCACCGACGCCCACCTGATGATGCTGGCCCTCCACCCCGACTGGCGCCACCTTGGCATCGGCTCGGGACTGCTGCGCGAGTTGGACCAGGAGATCATCCACCGTGGGGGCCGTCGACTCCTGGCCCTCATCAGCCCGGGCCAGGTCGGCGAGTCGGCCTTCGCCAACCAGGGATTCACCCGGCGCGACGGGCTGGACCTCTACAGCCGCGACGCCTCGATGGTGCCCGAGGAGCTGGCCATCGTCGAGCGGTTCGGGGGCCACGTGCCCGCCGCCGGCCTGTGGGAGTCGATGAAGGGGTTCTCGACGGCCAAGGGCCTCTTGGACCGGCGGGTGGTGGCGCCCCTGGCCCACACCGAACTGGCCGACCAGCTCGGGCTCGTGCCGCCGGCCGCGGTGCTCCTCTTCGGTCCCCCCGGTACCGGGAAGACCTCGTTTGCCCGGGCCATCGCCTCCCGACTGTCCTGGGCCTTCGTCGAACTCCACCCTTCGCTGCTGGGACAGGGCGTCGAGGGCGCCCGGGCCCTGAGAGACAGCCTCGCCGAGCTCGGGCGGGTGGACCGGCTGGTGTGCTTCATCGACGAGGCCGACGAGATCGCCTCGGATCGAGCCGACCGTCCCGACAGCCAACCGCTGGTCAACGAGCTCTTGAAGGTCATCCCCGTGTTCAAGGCCCACCCCGACCGACTCATGGTCATGGCCACCAACTCCATCGCCGCCATCGACCAGGCGCTCCTGCGGCCGGGCCGGTTCGATCTGGTCATCCCGGTGGGTGCACCCGACGAGTCCGAACGTGCCGACCTGGTCGCCGAGTTCCTGCCCGCCGGCAAACCGGAGGAGGTGGCGGCACGGACCGCCGGCTTCACCCCAGCCGACTTCGCCCTGGTGGCCCAGCGCAGCGCGCAGCTGGCCTTCGACCGGGCCCTGGCCGGGGGCGAGCCGGAGATCCTGGCGGCCGACGTACTGGCCGCGGTGGACCTCACCCGGCCCTCGGTCAGCCCCGAGGCCTCCCGCCGCTTCGAAGACGAGGCGGCCACCTACTCCCGCCTCTAGACACGCTGGGGGCACGCCCGGGTCAGGAGGACCACGCCTCTTGCAACCGTGGTACCACCGCCGTTCCCAGCTCGGCGATCTGGCCGCGCACCCATTCGGAGGGGATCCCGGGGAGGTGGACCCGGAGGTCGATCGACGAGGCGCCCGTCACCCGCACCACGTCGGCCAGTCGCTCGGCCAGGCCCGTGGCGTCGTCGGCCACCACGGTCTGGTCGGCCCCGAAGGCGGCAGGATCACCCGTCACGCCGTCGTAGACCCGGCGCTGCCGGTCGACCAGCGCGGTGGGGAGGTCGCCCAGCCAGACCCTTCGGATGAGGACCTTCGCCCCCACGCCGCCGGCCTCGTCATAGGCCGCGGTGACCCGGGCCAGCCGCTCGGGTGCGGACATCCCCTCCATGAGGATCCCGGCCCCGGCGGCAGCCGCCCGTCGGGCCGCCGCCGGTGACACCGCCGCGCTGAGCACGGGAACCGGATGCTCCGCGCACCGGGCGAGGGCCGGGTCCCCGGCCAGCGGTCCGAGGCCACGACCCTCGAGCATGCCCACCAGTCGGGGGAGCTGGTCGGCGAACCGGGCCGGTGCCGATGACCGGTCGCTCCCCATGGCGTCATAGTCCAGGGGCAGCGCGCCGGCAGCGACGCCGAGGCCCACCCGGCCCGGATGACGGGCGGACAGCCACGCCGTCTCCTCGGCCACCAGCACGGTGGGTCGGATCGGGAGGAGTAGCGGACACGCCGCCGCCCACCCGCTGGGATGGTCGTCGAGGATGAAGGACGACACCTGCTGGGGATTGGGGAGATACCCGGGGAAGCCGCCGTGGTGCTCGCTGGTCATCACGCCGTCGAACCCCGCGCCCAGCGCCAGTCCAGCCTGGGCGCAGAGCTCGGCCACCACCTCGGCCGCCGGCAACTCGTTGTGGGGATACAGGCGCATGGACACCGAGCCGGGAGCGAACGGTGCGGTCGACTCGGCAGCGGGGGGTGGCACGGATCGACCCTACGGCACCGACACGCCGGTGGCTTCGCCCTCCGGTTCGACATCGCACCCACCCGCCGTGTGGGAAGCTCAGAGATGGGTCAGACCGGTTTCCCGCCATCCCCAGAGTCCGGCGGCGACCCCGACGATCGACGGGTGCTCTCCTGCGAGCTGGGATTCTGGGTGGCGGAGCCCGCCGAGGTGGTGCTCCAGATCACCTCGTCGGCCTCGGCCGGTACCGTCCTCTCCGAGCGGTTCGACCCCCGCAGTGAAGGAGAGCCACTCGTCACCACCGAGCTGCTCGGTCCGAACGGGACCAGGTCCCAGGTGCTGGCCGCGCCGGTCGGACGCCTCCATGTCTCCTACCGGGCCGAGATCCAGGCCGTGCCCCCGCCGTCCACCGAGCCCTGCTCGCCTCGGGACCCGGCGACCGGAGGGGACCCCGGCGGACCCGAGCTGGCCGCGGCCAACTCGAGACTGGTGTACCTGCGTCCCAGTCGGTACTGCCCCTCGGACCATCTGGTGGGCTTCGCCGTGGCCGAGTTCGGGGTGGAGTCGTCGGTGGACGCTCGGGTCCAGGCCATTACCGAGTGGATCCGCGAGCGGGTGGGCTACGTGGCCGGATCGAGCTCGGTGCACGACTCGGCGGAGCACACCCTCCTCACCGGCATGGGCACCTGCCGCGACTTCGCCCATCTGGGGGTAGCCCTCTGCCGGGCGGTGGGCATCCCGGCCCGGTTCACCTCCGTCTACGCCCCGGGCCTCTTCCCCATGGACTTCCACGCCGTCTTCGAGATCATCGAGCACGGTCGGTGGTACGCCTACGACGCCACCGACCTGGCCCCCCGGCCGGCCATGGTCCGCATCGCCACCGGCCGGGACGCCGCCGACACCGCCTTCGCCTCGGTCCTCAGTGGCATCGCCACCCTCGAGTCCCTCGACGTGACCGCCACGGTGGGCGGGGACCTGCCGGTGGATGACCGGCGCCAGCCCTTCGAGCTGGCCTGAGCAGGCCGGACCCCTACGGGCGGAGGTCGCCGATGCCCAGCGAGTGGGGACCACCATCGTCTTCGGCGGCGGCACCCTCGATGGCCACCACGGGATCCGAGGTGAACAGGTAGGTCCGCAGGTGGCGGTCGAGCACCGGGTCGTTCCTCCGCAGCCACTCGAGGGTCATGGCGGCGTGTTCCTTCTCCTCGTCCCGGTTGTGGGCCAGGACCTCGGCCAACTCGGCGTTCTCGGTGGCCTCGACCCGCTGGTCGTACCAGTCGACGGCCTCCAGCTCCTCTTGGATCGACGCCAGGGCACGGTGCCGGTCGATGGTGCTCGACGGCAGGCGGTCCTCGGGCTCGTGCAGACCTGCGCTCTGGGCCATGGCTCTCCTCGTCGTCTCGCCGTCTGGGTCCACCCGAGGGGTCGGGCGAATCCGTCACCCCGGCCAGGGTACAAGAACCCGTGGCCGATCCGTCAGGCGGCCCCGCGGGTGCGGAACTGCACGCTGATCCTGGGCCCTACGGGTCTCCCCGTCTTAGGCACGCAGTGCTCCCACGTCTGCTGGAACTGTCCGCCCATGACGAGGAGGTCGCCGTCCCCGAGGCGGTGGCGCAGGGCGGGGCCACCCGACATGGGACGGAGGAGAAACGTCCGGCGTCCACCGAGGGAGACGATGGCCACCACCGTGTCGGACACGGTGTGGCGCCCGATGCGGTCGCTGTGCCAGGCCACGCTGTCGCGCCCGTCGCGGTAGAAGCACAGCCCGGTGGTGCGCAGCTCCCCGCCGGCACCGTCCCCGAACTGCCGGTTGAGGTGCCCCCGGGCCTCGGAGAGGGCGGGGTGAGGGAGGCACCCGCCCTCAGGGTAGGAGGCGACCAGCCTGGGAACCAGCACGGTGCGGTCGTACATCGGCCGTTCCTCGAGCCGCCACGGGACGATCCCGGCGAGGTACTCGAACAGGAGGTCGTGTCGTCCGACCCAGCCCGGGTGGTACTCGAGCCAGGCCCCCCCGCCGAGCGCCGTCCTCCCCCCGGTGGGAGGCACGGGCCCGATCGTCACCTCACCGCCCTGGTCGAACAGGGACTGCTGCCACAGCGCCATCAGGGTGCGAGCATAGACGAACAGGTGTTCGTATTGAACGGCGAAGCCGGAGGGTTGGAACGCCCAGGAGACGGGTAGCGTCGATCACCTCCCACCTCCCAGGGGCCACGCCCCGGATCGGATGTTCCACCCATGCGCGTGTTCACGTGTGACAGCTGCGGCCAACTGGTGTTCTTCGACAACAGCCAGTGCCTTCGGTGCCACTCGCCGCTCGGTTATGTCCACCAGCGTCGCGACGTGGTGGCCCTGACCGAGGTGGCCCCGGACCATCTCGTCGATCTGAGCAGTCCTGTCCGTGCCTGGCAGCGCTGCGCCACCCACGTGGTCACCGGGTGCAACTGGCTCGTACCCGCCGGGAGCAACGCCCTCTGCGAGTCGTGCGTGCTGACCCGGACCCGTCCGGCGGACGGCGACACCGAAGGTGTTGCTGAACTGCTGCACGGCGAGATGGCCAAACGTCGGCTCATCTTCCAACTGGCCGAGCTGGGACTTCCCATCGTGCCCCGGGACGAGCAGGCCGGGAAGGGTCTGGCCTTCGACCTCCTCTCCAGCGCCGCGACCAAAGTCATCACCGGCCATGACAACGGCGTCATCACCCTGGACCTCGCCGAAGCCGACCCCGAGCACCGAGAGCACCTTCGTCAGCAGTTGAGCGAGCCCTACCGCACACTGCTCGGCCACTTCCGGCACGAGATCGGCCACTACTACTGGCCCATCCTGGTCAACGACCCCGACGTCCTGGAGGCGTGCCGGGTGTTGTTCGGTGACGACCGCGAGGACTACGCCCTGGCCGTGAAGCGGCACTACGACGCCCCCCCGGACCTCGACCGGTCCTGGTCGGGCACCCACATCAGCCACTACGCCACCATGCACCCCTTCGAGGACTGGGCCGAGACCTTCGCCCACTACCTCCACATCCTCGACACGCTGCAGACGGCCGACAGCTTCGGACTGGGCGCCACCATCGCGAATGGACAGCGCCGGGCCCATCGGACCGGAGCCCACCCCACCAGGCCGGACAGCACCACCTCGTTCGGGGAGGTGGTCGACAACTGGCTGGAGCTCTCCTACGCCCTCAACCAGATCAACCGGTCCATGGGACACGACGACCTCTACCCGTTCGTGCTGGCCCCGAAGGTCATCCGCAAGCTGGCATTCGTCGACCACATGGTGCACCGGACCTGAGCGAGGGGGCAGCGCCGGGACCGTGGCTCAGTGGTAGACCACCGGCGCGTCGAACGCCGCCCGTCTCGAGGCCCGGCGGAGGGCGGCCATCACCGGGCGACCCAGCAGGAGCACGAGCACGGCGTTGGTCACGGCCCTCGAGATGTCGAATCCCAGTGACGTGGTGAGGTCGAAGAGCACGAAGCGGTGGAGGTTGACGAGCGCTCCGGCCCCGGGCGAGAACGAGAAGCTGGTCGAGGTCCCGGCACCGAAGGGCCAGAACCAGAGATTGAGCAGCGTCCCGTAGAGCACAGCCGAGACGGCGGCGTAGCCGGCGAGCATGGCCAACTCGGCCCGCCCTTTGAGCGGTGGAAGGCAGCCGGCCCCGAATCCCATCCAGGCCGCCCCGAACATCTGGAAGGGAAGCCAGGGACCGATCCCACCAGTGATCAGCGCCGAGGCGGCGATGGTCACCGCACCGAGCACGAACCCGAAGCCCCGCCCGAACACGCGCCCGGAGGGGATCAACAAGAAGAAGACCGGCTCGAAGCCGGCGATCCCCGGGCTCGGGATACGGAGGGCCGCCCCACAGGCGGCCAGGATCCCGAGCAGGGCGATGGCCTTGGCGTCCAACGTCCCCTCGGCCATCTCGCCCAGGATCACGGCGAGGAGGAGGGGCAGGACGGCCACGAAGAGCCAGGGAGCGTCGGCGGAATGGGCCTGGTTGGCCCCGGCGTGGCCTTGGATGACCAGGGGCCAACAGAAGGCGGCCACCCCGATCAAGGAAGTCACGGCCAGGATCACCGAAGCCCGTGGTCTCAGCCGGATGGCCGTCGAGCGCGCCGTCGGTCGGCGCGTCGATGCGTCATCGACCGTTGCGTCGTCGACCGTCGCGTCATGGACCGATGGCTCACGGGTCACGGTGTCGACCTCCGAGTGCGGTGCGGACCTCGTCCACGGTCAGCCACGGCTCGGGGGCCAGCACCTTGGCCACCTGAGGAGCGAAGACCGGCGAGTGGCACACCACGTCCCGGGCCGGCCCGTCGGCCACGATCTCGCCCTCGGCCAGGACCACAGCCCGGGTGGCCACCTGGGCGACCAGCTCCACGTCGTGAGTGGCCACCACCACGCAGTCCCCGTTGGCCGCCAGCTTCCGGAGGACGGTGACCAGCCGCTCCTTGCTGGGATAGTCGAGACCCCGGGTGGGCTCGTCGAGGAGGACGACCGCCGGCCCCGGGGCCAGCACGATGGCGAGAGCCAGGGCCAGCCGCTGACCCTCGGAGAGGTCGCGGGGATGCCGGTGGCGGGGCATGCCCGGCACGATCTCGTCCAGCATCGAGGCCGTGGTGCCAGAAGCCAACCCCGTCTCGCGGTCGGCGGTGGCACACTCGTCGGCCACCGTCTCGCCGTAGAGCAGGGACCCGGCATCCTGGGGGACCAGCCCCACCACCGTGATGAGCTTGCGGGCGGCCAGGTCGGTCGGCTGTTGACCCGCCACCGAAACCCGACCGTCGGTGGGCGAACGCAGGCCGGCCAGCTGGGCCAACAGCGTGGACTTGCCCGACCCGTTCCGGCCCATCAGGGCCACCACCTCGCCCGCCCTCATCTCGACCGAGACGCGGTCGAGGGCCACCACGGGGCCGTAGTCGACACGCACACGGTCGAGCCGGACAACAGGGGTCGACTCGGGCCCGGCCCCTCCCCCACCGTCCACGGGGGTCGATGCGGGAGGGGCACCGGTCAGCTGCTGACGCAACGGTCCGGACAGTCGGCGGGCGTCACGCACCGAGAGCGGCACCGGTGACCAACCCGCCAATCGGGCCAGCTCGACCAGCGGAGGGGCCACCGGCGAGGTGGCCATGATCTCGGCTGTAGGCCCAGTCACCAGTGGCTCCCCCCCACCCGGCACCAGCACCACCCGGTCGGCGAAGGGAATGACCCGCTCGAGGCGGTGCTCGGCCAGGACCACCGTCATGCCCACGTCGTGGACCAGTCTCGTGAGGGAGCCCAACACCTCCTCGGCGGCCGCGGGGTCGAGGGCCGACGTCGGCTCGTCGAGGACCAGGACCCGTGGCGAGGCGCTCAGGACGGCACCGATCGCCACCCGCTGCTGTTGGCCTCCCGAGAGCGTGGACAGGGGACGATCCCGCAGCTCGTGCAGTCCGAGCAGGTCGAGCGTGTCCTCGACCCTGCGGCGCATGGCCTCGGGGGCAATACCCAGGTTCTCCATGGTGTAGGCCAGCTCGTCCTCGACCGTGTCGGTGACGAAGCTGGTGGCCGGGTTCTGGCCCACCACGCCGACGAGGTCGGCCAACTCCCGGGGTGGGAACTCGCGGGTGGACCGTCCCCCGACACTGACGTCGCCGCCCAGGTGGCCCCCGGTGAAATGGGGCACGAGCCCGTTGATGGCCCGGAGCAGGGTCGTCTTTCCCGACCCGGTCTGTCCCACCACGAGGCAGAGCTCCCCTTCCTCGATGGACAGGTCGACGTGGGCGAGGGTCGGCCGGTCAGACCCGTCGTAGGTGAAGGAGACGTCGGAGAACCGGATCATGTCCGGCTCCCCTCTACGGGCTCGACGGGCTCCACCGGGCCGACCCATGGGGTGGACGCAGCCGGCAGGTCGGCACGGGCAGCGGGCTCGGGACGACCGTCTGGGATTGTCTGCGCACGTCTGGCGGTCGGGAAGGTCGGTGGCGCCGGTGCGGCCACGGCGGGGACCAACCCGACCAGGATTCCCACGGTGGGCAGGAGGGGAAGCTCAGGGAAGTGCAGCGGCGTGATCACAAGCTGCAGACCGGGGACCCCGGCCACGCCGGCGACGATGAGACCGGCGAGGGCGACCACACCCGAGCCGACCACCAGCCACTCCGCCGTCCTCCAGACGTCGGGACGGTAGCGGGTCCGATTGGTGCGGCGCCCCCCCACGGCCATGCCCACGCCCACCAGCACCGCACCTACGGCCACGAAGGGCACGCCACCGGCCGGGAGCGATCCCGTGTCGAGCAGCCCGTAGACCCCCACCAGTACGAGCAGGAGTCCCGCCGCCGTGGACCCGGTGCCCCACCGTCGGGTGCCTGATGGCACCGCCACCCTTCGGCCGTAGCCCCGAGCATCCATGGACGACGCCAGCTGCAGCGACCGGTCGAGCGCGCTCTCCAGCACCGGTATGGCCATGCCGCGCAGTCCGGCCACCCCCCGGGTCGGTCGACCCCGGAGCCGACGGGCGTCGCGCACCGTGGCGATGGCCATGACCACCTCGGGGGCGAAGGCCAACGACACGGTCACCGCCACGCCGGCCTCGTAGAGGATGGCCGGTAGACAGCGAAGGAGCCGGTACGGGCTGGCCAGGGAGTTGGCTGCACCGAAGCAGATCAGGATGACGGCGAGGCGCAGGCCGTCCACCGCGGCCTGAATGACCGATTCGGCCGTCACCTGACCGCCGATGCTGACCCCGGCGGCCCACGACGGCAGCGGAACCTGCGGGAGGGTGAACAGCACGTGGCCGGGGAGTCGGTCGCCGAAGAGGACCTGCACCACCACCCGGACCACGATGACCACGACACCCATCCGGAAGAAGAACACGATCGAACGGGACCACGGAGCCGTGGTGCGCCGGGCCGACACCACGAAGGCGGCCACGGCGGCGATGAGGGCCAGCAGCATCGGGTTGGTCGTCCGGGTGGCGGCGCCGGCCAGGCATGCGGCCCACAGCCACCAGGCCGCCGGGTGGAGACCACGGCGCCCGGACGAGGTGGACCTGCGGGTCATTGCGGACGGGCCCGTCGCCGCCACCCGACGATCGCCCCCGCGGCCAGGGCCAGCACCAGGAGTGCCCCGATGAGCGCGGGGACGGTGCCCCCGCCCGAGCCCTGGTGGTCGGCCGTGTCTGCGGCCCGCAGCGACTGGGATTGGGCCCCGGGCGAAGCCGAGGAGCCGGGCGGCACGGTGGTCTCACGGCCGGGGACGCTCGTGGTCGTGGTCGGCACCGCCGATGCGGACGACGCCCCTCCCCCGGTGGTGGTCGGTGCGGAGGTCCCCGGTGCGACCTCCGATCCCCTCGGCACCACGGACCCGCCACCGGACCCTGGTGCCGTCGGCGTCACCACGACAGGAGCCAGCGTGGTCGCAGGACCGGGAGCTGTTGTCGACGGTGCCGACACGGAACCGCAGATGCTGGCATAGCTGGGTGGAGGCCCAGGGGGCGGATCGTTGGGATTCGATGCCGCCTCGGTCTCGTACCGCCAACCCTCGACATCACCGTTCTCGACGGTGGCGGACGCACCGGTGCTGGCATAGACCCATGAGCCGGTCGTGCCGTGCCAGTACGACCAATAGTCGTAGCCTCCCGGCACCCGATCCCCACAGACCGTGGGTGCGTTGGCCGGCTCACCGTTGATGGAACAGAGGAGACCGGCGTTGTTGTAGATCGGGGTGGCCTCGCCCCGTTCGGCGGTGAATGCGGCGAGGGCGTAGTACCCGTTGTCGCTCGACGGGACCTGAACACAGCCGACGACCGGGGAGCCCAGGGAGCCGAAATCGATGACGAAGGCCACGCTCACCTGCGTGGCGGCCCCGGCGGCATCAGAGAAGGGGACCAGGGCGTCGGGCCCCCCTGCCGCCAGGGCGGCCGAGGCCGCCCCGATGAACAGGAGGGCCGACACCACGCTCCTCCGGCGTCGCCGGGGCCCGGCCGTCATCCTGTCTGGGCCGCGCTCGAGGTCATGGCCACGATGGGCGCGTTCAGTGGGTTCCCACCCAGTGAACCCTCGAAGGGAGCGTCCCCGTAGTTGAAGATGCCGCCATCGGAGGCCACCAGCCAGTAGCCCTTGCCGTCCGGCGTGGATGCCATGCCCACGATGGGCTTGTTCAGGGGTGACCCGCCGTGGGAGCCCTCGAAGGGAGCGTCCCCGTAGGTGAAGATGCCGCCATCGGAGGCCACCAGCCAGTAGCCCTTGCCGTCCGGCGTGGATGCCATGCCCACGATGGGCTTGTTCAGGGGTGACCCGCCGTGGGAGCCCTCGAAGGTGGCGTCCCCGTAGGTGAAGATGCCGCCATCGGAGGCCACCAGCCAATAGCCCTTGCCGTCCGGCGTGGATGCCATGCCCACGATGGGCTTGTTCAGGGGTGACCCGCCGTGGGATCCCTCGAAGGGGCGTCCCCGTAGGTGAAGATGCCGCCATCGGAGGCCACCAGCCAATAGCCCTTGCCGTCCGGCGTGGATGCCATGCCCACGATGGGCTTGTTCAGGGGTGACCCGCCGTGGGATCCCTCGAAGGTGGCGTCCCCGTAGGTGAAGATGCCGCCATCGGAGGCCACCAGCCAATAGCCCTTGCCGTCCGGCGTGGATGCCATGCCCACGATGGGCTTGTTCAGGGGTGACCCGCCGTGGGATCCCTCGAAGGTGGCGTTACCGTAATTGAAGACGCCTCCGTCCGAAGCCGCCAACCAGTAGCCGCTCTGGGCAAAGGACGCCACGAAGGGAACGGCCTTGCCGGCGATGGCGGGGACCGACTGGTACGTGGCCAGGAGATTCGGGCCGGGTTGACCGGGAAAGGTGAACGCACCGATGCCGGCACCCGAGGTGATCTGGTAGGAGGTCAGCGCCGTGACCGGATTGGCCGCCCCCTTCTGGAACGTCGGGGCCACGGGTGAGAGCCCGAGGGCGACCAGGGACTGGATGACCAGCGCCGTCGAGTCGGGGTCGGTGGCCTGGGGTGCGCCCACACTGTTCGGGTAGAGGGACCAGCCCCCGTCGCCGACCTGACCGGTCGTGAGGAAGAGCTGGGCCCTGGTCGAGATGGTGGCCGTGACCGCGCCCTGGGCAACCAGGCCCTCGACGGCCAGCGCCGTCGAATTGGTGTCCGGCCCGGCGAAGTTGGTGGGGATGCCGCTGCAGGGGTTGTTGGTGTTGTCTGGAGTGGTCCAGCCCCCGTCCGTGCACTGCTCGGCCGTGAGCCAGGAGACGCCGGCGTGGACTGCCGTGGTGCCCGTCACCCCGGCGGCGGCCAGTGCGGCCAGAGCCAGGCCCTGCTGATAGTTCCCGGCGTCGTAGTTGGCGGCCTGGTTCTCGGTGCCGAACAGCCCGCTGTCGGGACCCGTCGTCTGCTGGGTGGCCAAGAGCCGAGCCACCAGGTTGGTGCCGCCGAAGGCGTAGGGATTGTCTCCCAAGGCATGGACATCCAAGATGAGAAGGGCCAGCTGTCCGGGTCCATCGACACCCCCGGATGTGACGTAGGCATCAATGTTGTTGGCCAGGTAGCCGAGGGCGCTGTAGGCGTTCCCCGAATCCGTGCCGGCCGCAGCCAAGGCCAGAACAGCGTTGGCCGTCCCCGAAAGGTCGGCGGTTCCCGGGGTCGTGGTCGACGGGATGTAGCCGCCGGCCGTCAGTTGACCGGCCAACCAGTCCGCCCCACCCTGAGCCGAGGCGGCCTGCGGGAAGGCGGTCGTGGCGCTGGCCGTCGTCGGTGCCGCGACGACGGCCACCAGCAGGCCGACGGCGAGAGCGATCGGAGCCAGGAGGCGTTTGATGGACATGGGGTGATCCTCACTTCCGGACAACGACCCGGAAGCCCCAGACGCCTAACGGGCCCGTGACCAACCGAGTCCCTGCCGCAATTCTCGACGGGTATGGACTCAACCAAGCGGTGGATCGGTATCCCGGCTCGTGATGAACACCCTCGTTCACCACCTACGGTTGCGGACCAGCGCCGGACTTCGACCGGCTTCCCCGAGGCACTGCCTTTGCTGCTGAGGAGGACGCTATCAGGGTCGGACCCACCAGGCCCGGGAGCAAGGACGGGCACCCTCGGCGACCCGTCGATCGTGCCTCGGGGCGGCCCAGCACGGTGACGATCAGTCGATGACGGAGATCGACCGACCGGTTCCGGCCCGACGGAGATGGACCAGTACCTCGTGCCAGGCGCTCCACGGACTCTGCTCGGCATAGTGGATACGTCGCTCGTCACAGAACGGGCGCACCAGTTTGCGAGCTCGGCGGAGATTTGCCCGGGGCATCGAGGGGAAGAGATGGTGCTCGATCTGGGTGTCCAGTCCCCCGAACAGGAAGCCGTTGAAGGTCGGACCGGTTAGGTTGCGCGAGGTCAGCACCTGCCGGCGGAGGAACCCCAACTCGTCGGTCCCCACCAGCGTGGGCATGCCCACGTGGTTGGTGATGAAGCTCACACCCAGGTAGAAGCCGAACAGCGCCTGGGTCACGAGGATGAACCCCACCGCCCGCAAGGGCGAGAGGAGGAGGAACGGGGCGACGAAGAAGAGAAGCACATGGAGGACCAGCAGCCCGGCTTCGACAACCGCACCGCGGTCCCGGCGGCGGGACAACGAGATGATGCTGGCCACATGGAGGTTGAGGGCCTCGAGGAACAGCAGGGGCACGAGCATCAGCACCTGCGAACGGGCGAACTCGCGACCGACCCACCGACGGCTCCTGGCCTGGTCCGGCGTGTAGACCAGGGCGCCCGGCACCAGATCGGGGTCCCGGTCGAGGCGCTGGGTGTGGGCATGGTGGCGATTGTGCTTGTTCACCCACCACCCGAAGCTGAACCCGACGAACAGATTGGCCACCACCAGTCCGATGAGGTCGTTGTCCCGGCGTCGCGAGCAGATCTGGCGGTGACCGGCGTCGTGTCCGATGAACCCCAGTTGGGTGAGGACGAAGGCCAGTACGGCGGCCACCACGAGGACCCACCACGAGTTCCCCACGAGGACCACGGCGAGGGCACTGGCCAAGAGGGCGCTGACGGACAGGGCGATCTTCGTCGAGTAGTAGCTCCGTCGCCGGTCCAGTAACCCGTCGTCACGGACCCGGCGCGACAGTTCGGCAAAGTCCGCACGGTTCGAGAACGCAGAGGGTGGATCCTCGAATGCCGTGTCCATGATGGGTCTCTCGGTCGGTGCCTCGTGGCACGGTGGCGGAAGAAGACAGTCAGGGCACGGTCGACCGCTGCGCTGGTCGGGGCGAGGACAGGACCCGTCAATCGACGAGGACCGGAGAGCGTCGCACGCCTCGCCGGCCCGAACCGAGGGTGACACCACACTCTACGTGCAATGCCGGCCGAACCGGGCGACACGGTGGGCGATGCCTGCCCGGATGCGCTCGAGGATCGTGAACCCTCAGCGCAACCCAGACCAAACCGATCCGGGCGCACGATCCTGGCTCGGGCCACGCGCCGACCGGATACGCCCAGCGCCAGTCCGAAGTTGACAATCTCTATGGGATTAGTCATCATTAGACGCCTGCTGACATCAGCTCAGTGCAGACCACACCACACCACTCCAAGCCCCGAGGAACCCATGACCACCATCGCCACCAACCTCGCCCTCGATATCGCCCCCCTCTCGGGAACCATCGGCGCAGAGATTCGAGGGCTCAACCTCCATGACCCGCTAGGTCACGACACGGTGGCCGCCATCCGACGGGCGCTGCTCGACTACAAGGTCGTCTTCTTCCCCGGAGCGCACCTCGACCCTGATGAACACAAGCAGTTCGCCACCTACTTCGGGGAGATCACCAACGCGCATCCGGTGGTACCCGGCATCGGGGACCACAAGGAGGTCTTCGAGATCGACTACTCCAAGGTGCGCGAGATGCTGGCAGCCGGCAAAGAGGAGAGCGAGTACGGGGGCGGTGAGAAGTGGCACACCGACGTGACCTTCATGAACACCCCGCCGCTCGGGTCCATCCTCAACGCCATCGTCATCCCCGAGGCCGGAGGAGACACCCTGTGGGCCGACACCCAGGCGGCCTATGAGGGACTCTCGCAACCCTTCAAGGACCTGGTTGACAGACTGACCGCCGTGCACGATGGCTCTCGCCGCTTTGGCAAGTTGCTCGAGTACGTGGGCCAAGGCGAGTGGGACGGTCAGGCGTTCACCGAGCTGATCCCCGCCGAGCATCCGGTGGTGCGTACCCACCCTGAAACCGGTCGGCGGAGCCTCTTCGTGAACCCTGGTTTCACGGTGAGGATCAAAGGACTGTCAGGGAGGGAGAGCGACACGCTGCTCGACTTCCTCTACGCCCATATGGCCACTCCTGAATATGTGGTCCGCTACCAGTGGGACGAAGGCGACCTCGGCTTCTGGGACAACCGGACCACCATGCACTACGCCATCGGCGACTACGGGGACGCCCACCGGGTCATCCAGCGCGTCACGATCCGAGGCGACCAGCCCTTCTGACCTTCGGGACGTCCGAAGGCACCCCACCGTCGAACCGTCCTCCACTCCGGACCCGGTCAGGCACCCCACCGTCGAACCGTCCTCCACTCCGGACCCGGTCAGGCGCGGAGTGGTAGGGCGCGCTCCGGCTCCGGTCGGCCCCGACGGCACACGACGAACAAGCAGTGGCTACACGACCGCGATAGCACCACCGACAGAAGGAAGACGATGCAGCACCACACCACGAACCATCCGAAACGGCGCAGACGAGCGACCACCAACCTCGTCGGCTTGGCCCTTACCCTGGCGGCGACGGGAGGCGTTGTCGTCTCTGGCCAGCCGGTTGCGGGCGCTTCGACGCCCGGCAAACCCGCCGGCGTGACCATCAACGTCGCTGACCAGTTCAAACAGTACGAGACGGTGTTCGCCGCCACGAATGCCCTGAAGGGTGCGCCCTACACAGTGAGTTGGAGCCAGTTCGTCGGTGGACCACCAATCGTGGCCGCCGAGACTGGCGGTTCCGTCGATCTTGGGGACATGGCGGAGACCCCGACCATCTTCGCTCAGGCCGCTGGCGATCCCATCAAGGTGGTGGCGGCCACCGAGGGTTCCGTTCCCTCCGCGTCGCCGTACGCCATTCTCGTGCCCAAGGGCTCCCCCATCAAGAAGGTCTCCCAGCTCCGTGGCCACGGGATCGCCGTGCAGGAGGGCACCATCGCCCAGTACCTCATTGTCCAGATCCTGAAGAAGGCGGGCGTTCCCTACGACGCAGTGACCATTGACAACCTGTCCTTCGTCAACGGCTCGACCGCGGTGACCGCCGGTCAGGTAGACGCCGCGGTGGTTCCCCAGCCTCTCGTAGCCGGGGACCTGGCCACGGGCAAGGTAACCCAGCTGGTGAGCGGGGCTGGCTACATCCAGAACCTCGGCTACCTGACGGCCAGCGAGTCTGCCCTGGCCAACCCCAACAAGGCCGCCGCTATCGCCGACTTCATCAAGCGCTTCTATGCGGCCCAGGCCGTGCTGGCCAAAAAGCCACTCCTCGCCGCCCAGACCTACTCCAAGACATTCGGGATTCCCCTGGCCGAGGCCCTCACTGCCGTGAAGTCGGTGCAGATGGTCGGGACCCCGATCACCCCGGCCATCATCGCGTACCAGCAGAAGGAGGCGGACACGTTTCAACAGCTGGGGTTAATCACCCAGAAGGTGAACGTGGCCTCCGTGTTCGACCTTCCCTACAACAAGGTCATCTCGAAGCAGTCAGGACTCAACTGATGGCCCCGTCGCAGAACACTGGGGCGTCATGACCGATCTCGCCCAGCGTCCCGGCGCGCCACCCGCCCGGCCAGTCGAGACCGGCAGCGACGGCGCCGCACTCGCCGCGGAGGTCGGCGTCGGCCTCGTCCGGCCCGACGTTCCGCAGCGGGCGCCACGGAGTGGCCCCGTGTCCCTGGCGCTTCGGGCCCTCGTCCCCTTGGGAATTTTCGGTCTGTGGTGGCTGCTCACGGGGACCGGGACGGTTCCACCCACCCAACTGTCTTCGCCCGTCGTCACGTGGAAGACCATGATCACGCTGTTCGCCCATCAGGACCTGCTTGGGGACATCGGGATCTCCCTCGCTCGGGCAGCTGTAGGTCTGGCCATCGGCGGGACCATCGGCCTCCTCCTCGGTATCACGACCGGCTTGTGGACCCTGGGCGAGGAGCTGCTCGATTCATCGATGCAGATGCTCCGGACCGTTCCGTTCCCGGCGGTCATCTTCTTGTTCATCATCTGGTTTGGAATCGACGAGTCGGCCAAGGTGGCGCTGATCGCGCTGGCCACTCTGTTCCCGATGTACCTGAACACGTCGAACGGCGTGCGCAATGTCGACCGCAAAGTGGTCGAAGCGGCTCGGAGCTTCGGGCTCCGAGGACGGCATCTAGTGCGCCAGGTGGTCATCCCTCTCGCCATGCCCTCGATCCTGACCGGACTCCGGTACTCCACCGGCATCTCCATCATCGCCCTCGTCTTCGCCGAGACCATCAACGCCAACCTGGGCATCGGGGCGCTAGCCAGCCAGGCTTCCGCCCTGCAGAACACCCCGGTCCTGGTGGTGTGCATCATCCTCTACGCCCTCCTGGGAATCTTCGCCGACCTGATGGTCCGGTTCCTCGAGCGCTTGACCATGCCCTGGCGGCTGCACCTGGCCGTTCGATGACCGCGGTCGAGATCCAGAGGGAACCTTCGATGACCCCAGCGGTCATCGCCCGGAAGGTGACCAAGAGCTTCGGCGACCACACAGTGTTGGCCGACTTCGACCTGACCATTGAACAAGGTCAGTTCGTGGCGCTCCTGGGTGCCTCGGGAAGCGGGAAGACCACGTTATTGCGCGTCCTTCTCGGACTGGAGTCGACGTCAGGGGGCGACGTCTTCGTTCCTGAGGCCCGCACCACCGTTTTCCAGGAACCGCGTTTGGTGGCATCGATGAAAGTGTGGCGCAACGTCATCATCGGTCAACCACGAAGAACAGCGAACCGTCAGGACGCGGTGGCCGCACTCGCCGAGGTGGGGCTGGCTGACCACGCCGACGCCTGGCCCGGGACCCTCTCGGGCGGTGAGGCACAGCGCGTGGCCCTGGCCCGGGCTCTCGTGCGGCAGCCGCGGCTGCTTCTCTTGGACGAGCCGTTCGCCGCACTCGACGCCCTCACCCGCCTCAAGATGCAGGCGCTGGTGGCCGAACTGTGCGCACGGCACCGTCCCGGCGTCCTCTTGGTCACCCACGATGTCGAAGAAGCCGTGTTGCTGGCCGACCGTGTGCTCGTCCTCACCGGGGGAAGGATCTCACTCGACCTGGCCATCGACCTCCCACGACCGCGTCGGGTCGGGGGCCCTGCGTTCGACGCGTTCCGTGACCGCTTCCTGGCCGAGCTGGGCGTGTTGGAGTCCGGTCGCTCCTGACCGTCCCACCGGCCGCCCGGCGTCCAACGGGAGGCCCAGATTCGTGTCCTCTTACTGCTGGTAGGACGCGGTGGTCCGCTTGGACGGGAGGAGGGCCACGATGATGAGGGCGATCAGGGAGAAGAAGAACCCGAAGATCAGCCAGAGGAGCGCGTGGCGCCCCTTGCGCTTGGCGATGTTGTAGATCCACGCCATGATCAGGATCCACAGGATGAAGCCGATCACCGACGTCAAAGCGACCCGGGCGCCGGTCAGGGCGACGATCGAGGACAGAAGTGCGATCACTGGTTGCTCCGGGTCGGTGCCATTCCCGAAGCGTAACAACCCGACCGAACCGAGGCTCCCCACTGCCGACCTCGCCCACCCGGCACCGATGGCGTGCTCAGGGGTTGTTGATGGCCATCTGTCTGTCGGACCAATGCTCACCGCAGTGAAGCGACCACGGAGAGGCGTCACCCCTGGCCGGTGGCGCGAAGGGTGTGGTTCGCTTCACTAGGTGAGCGAGGGGAGCAGGAGGCGATGGTACGTGGCTGCGGCCGCGCTGTGTGTGGCGGCCGGCGCCCTCAGTGCCGGCTGCCTGGCGTCTAGCGGGGCCGCTCCGGCACCGACTCCCGCGCCGGCTTCGGCCGCCTCGGCATCATCGCCGGCATCGGGATCGTCCACCCCCCAAGCCGTCGAGGCCCAGCCGGTGACCCAGAACTCCGCCGGACAGGGAGCCCCGGTACCTTCGGCGGGCTGCGCCGTGGCCCCGACGGGACCGGCCACCGATCTGCTCCAGGGTCTCGTCGTCGGGGGATCCCCCCGTTGGTACCTCCTCACCACACCCTCCCCCGACAGCCCCGATCCCAGCCCCACCGTCGTGGGCACATCGACTTCCCCTTCCGCCCCCATCCCCCGTCCACTGGTGCTCGACTTCGCCGGGCTCGGTGAGAGCGCCACGGTGCAGGCCGACATGTCGCAGTTCGGAACCCTCGGGCAGACCCAGGGGTTCGTGGTCGCCTTTCCCGAAGGCACCGGGGACCCGGTGCGGTGGGACATGACCAGCCTCGTCTCGTCCAACCCCGACCTGGCCTTCGTCACCGCCCTGCTGGATCAGGTCGAGGCTACCCAGTGCATCGACACCTCGAGGGTGTACGCCAGCGGTTTCTCCGACGGGGCCTACATGGCTTCCGCTCTGGCCTGTTCCCTGTCGGACCGCATCACGGCCATCGGAGCCGTGTCCGGCCTGCAGCTGCCCACCGAGTGCTCGACCGTCCGCCCCGTGCCGATCATCACCTTCCACGGAACAGCCGATCCGATCCTGCCGTTCACCGGGGGGACGGGTAGCGCCAACCTCAGCCAACTCCTCGACGACACCGAGGCGACCCCGACGCCCATCCCGACGGTCGTGCGGGAGTGGGCCACCCGGGACGGGTGCGCCACCCGATCGGTCGATACCGAGGTGGCCAACCAGGTCATCGAGCACAACTACCGGTGCCCGGCCGGAATCGACGTGCTGTTCTACACGGTCGTCGGGGGCGGGCACACCTGGCCGGGGAGCCTGTCCAGCGAGGCCGAGAGTGCCACGGACGGCCCCACGACGTTCCAGATCGACGCCACCTCGCTCATGTGGTCATTCTTCCAACGCTTCCAGCTCTAGGCGACCGACCCTCACGCGTCCACCGTCCCACCCGGGCCGAGGCCGGCGGGTACGATGCTGGCCATGGCTTCGGGAGGGTTCGTGCGCTCCTGGCATGACCGATTCTTCGTGGAGCCGGTCCGGCGTGTCGTGGCTCAGGAGGTCGAGAACGCCTCGATCAGACTGGTCGCCTCGTTCGGGGAGGCCACCGAGGAGTTGCGGCGGGTCCTCGGAGACCTGGCCGACGCCAACGACCAGGTGGCTGAAGCCCTCGGCCGGAGCCTGACCCGGCTGAGCGCGGAGACCGAGGCGCTACACGAGGAGCTCCGCCGCCTGGGCCGCTCCCCGGGTCAGCCGGAACCACCCTCTTGACGCCCGCGCTCGCCGACGCTCCGGTCGTACTGGACATCCAAGCGGCGCAGAGTCCGACCTACCGGGAGCGAGGGGTGGCCCGCTACGCCCTCGACTTCACCGCCGCCCTGATCCGGACGGCTCCGGACCTGGTCGACCAGGTCCTCGTGCGCTCGGACCTCCCTCCGGTCACCGCGCTGCCCGAGGCGTTGGCCGGCGGCGTGGTAACGGCCGTTCCCCGCTGGGACCGGGCCGGTGGGGTGTTCCACGCCCTGTCCCCGTTCGACATCGAGACGCCGGTCCGGCGGATCTGGCCACGGGAGGCGTCGAGGAGCGGTCGCCGACTGGTGGTCACGGTCTACGACCTCATCCCCGAGATCTTTCCCGACACCTACCTGATCGATCCGGGAGTCCGGCACCGCTACCGGGCCCGACGGGAACTGATCCGGGCCGCCGATCACGTGATGACCCTGTCCCGTTCGGCCGCGGACGACGTCGCCGATCTCCTCGGCGTTCCCGACCACCGGCTGACCGTGGTCGGGGCGGCGTGCTCGGACGCCTTCCGTCCCGGAGGCGATCAACGACGGGAGTCCGAACTGGCCCGGTCCGCCGTCCCCGGACTGGGACACCGGACCGTGGTCTACAACGGCGCCGTCGAGCCCAGGAAGAACATCGAGGGACTCATCGAGGCGTTCGCCCGTCTCCCTCACGACGTACGACATCAGCACCAGCTGGTGCTGGTGTGCCGTCTCCAGCCCCTGGAGCAGAACCACTACGAGGTGCTGGGACGGAGCCTGGGGCTCTCCGAAGCCGAGCTGCTCCTCACCGGACAGGTCACCGACGCGACGCTCGTCCACCTGTACCGGAGCGCCACCTTGGTGGCCTACCCCTCCTTCTACGAGGGATACGGCCTGCCCGTGGTCGAGGCCATGGCCTGCGGGGCGCCCGTGGTGGCCTCGAACACCTCGTCGCTCAAGGAGCTGGTGGCCCCGGAGGCCACCTTCGACCCGTCGGACATCGACAGCATGGCCGGGGCCCTGGAGCGCGCCCTGCTCGACGAGACCCACCGGCAACGATTACTCCGGTGGTCGGCGGCGGCCCGTCCCCTGTGGTCTGACGTGGCCGACCGTGCCGCCGCGGTCTACCGGGACCTGAGCACCCGCCCCGGAGGGCAGGACCGGCGGCGACCGGCCGCCTGGCGTCGACGCCCGTTGGTGGCCCTGGTGACCCCGTGGCCCCCGGCCACCACCGGGGTGGCCTCCTACTCACGGCGATTGGCCAGGTCCCTGGCCAAGACCGTCGAGGTCGAGGTGTTCGTCGACGGGGACAACCCCGGGGCCGCCCTGGACGACCCGGAGTTCTCGTCCTTCCCGGCCTGGTCCCTGCCCGTCGTCGATTCGGCCCGAGGGGGCTACGACGCCGTCATTGCCTGCATCGGCAACAGCGAGCATCACGCCGGAGCCTTGTCCCTGGTGCGTCGGCACGGGATGCCCGCCGCCGTGCTGGCTCACGAGGTGCGGCTCAACGGCCTGTACCGACACGGGGCGGCACGGGGTGCGGTCCCCGAGGGCATCGCCACCGTCCTCGGCGGCCTCTACGAGGGAGCCACCGAGGCATGGCTCACCGACGGTTGGTTGCCGACCCTGGAGGCCGAGGCCCGAGGGGTGTACCTGGCCCGCGAGCTCATCGGCCTGGCCCGACCCTTCATCGTCACCTCCGAGTTCGCAGCCGACCTGGCCCGCGGGGAAGCCCGTGTGGAGGACCGAGGCAACATCGTCGTCTCCCCCTTCGCCTACCCTCCGCCGACACCGCGCCAGCCCCGCCTCGAGGTGCCCGGCCTGGTCTGCACCTTCGGGCTGGTCAACGCGGTCAAGCAGCCCGAGCTGGTGGTCTCGGCGTTCGCGCTGGTCCACCGGAACGACGCCGCCACCCGGTTGGCGTTCGTGGGACCGATCGACCCGGCCCTGCGGGAGCGGTACCACTCGCTGGCCGTGCGTCTGGGGGTGGCCGGGGCGGTGACCTTCACCGGGACCGTCGACGACGACGAGTACGAGTCGTGGCTGGACCGGGCCTCGGTGGCCGTGCAGCTGCGGGCCGGCAGCAACGGCGAGACCTCCGCGGCGGTGGCCGACAGCCTGACCCACGGCGTGGCCACCGTGGTGACCGATGTCGGGCCGGCCCGCCAACTGCCCGACTTCGTGGCCAAGGTACCGGTGGAGGCCAGCGCCGCCGACCTGGCCGAGGCTGTGTCCGAACTCCTCCATGATCACGACGAGCGGGCGAGACGGGTGGCCGAGGGCCTCGCCTATGTGGCGGCCCGGAGCTTCGACCAGGAGGCCCGACACCTCCTGGCGCTGTTGGACCTGGTCCCGTCGGAGGCGGTCAGGCCGGTCGCCTCATGAGCCGTTCGGTCGTGGTGGTCTCGATGCGGTGCGGGGACTGGCTCGAGCCGTGCCTTGGGTCGGTGAGGGACCAGGCCGACCAGCTGGTCGTGGTGGACAACGGTTCGGAAGGTGCCGAGGTCTCGGTCCTCGCCCGACGGTTCGGTGCCACGGTGGTCAGGAACGGTGAGAACCAGGGATTCGCCGGCGGGGCCAACCGGGGCATCCGTCAGGCCACCGGGGATGTCGTGGCCCTGCTCAATGACGATGCCGTGGCCGGAACTTCCTGGCTCGATGAGGCCGAGGACGCCCTGGCCGATCGATCGGTGGCGGCGGTGACCCCCAAGGTGCTGCTCGAGGGGTGGTACG
Organism: uncultured Acidimicrobiaceae bacterium; assembly: GCA_963738545.1. Lineage (GTDB taxonomy): Bacteria > Actinomycetota > Acidimicrobiia > Acidimicrobiales > RAAP-2 > Bog-756. The sequence continues at coordinate 229,019 of CAVTXA010000009.1, read as the reverse complement.
GCCAGGTGCTTCCCTCCGAGGAGGCCTGGAGCGCCCCGGGGGACACCCGCCAGCTCGGCCGCCGGCTCACCTCGGTCCGACACGACGGGACCGAGGTGCTCGACCGGCTGGTCGGTCCCGGCATCCACCGCCTGGAGTCGGGCCCCGCCGAGGGGCGAGCGGCCCGGTGGCGGTGGACGCGACCGGGCAAGCCCTACTACGTCCCCCTCCCCGGACCTCGCACCGATGCGACCGTCCTCCTCGACGGGGACGAGGAGGTGGCGGTGTCCGCCGTGTGTCGGCTGATCAACAACACCGGGCTGTTCCTCCGGTCCGATGGCTACTCGGGTGACCATGGCCTGGAGTCCCCCGACGACGGCCGGTGGGACCAGCCGAGGGAGGTCTTCGGGACGAGTGGCACGGCCATGGCCGTCCGCGCCGAGGTCCTCGACCGGGTGGGGCTGTTCCCCGAGCCGTTCTTCGCCTACTACGAGGACACCGACTGGAGCTGGCGGGCCCGCCGCCTAGGCCTGCGTCTGGTCTACCATCCGGGGAGTTCGGTCTCCCATCGCCGGTCCGTGACCTCCGAGGTCACCCTGGGTGACCGGGTCAGGGTCCTCGGCGAACGCAATCGGCTCCTCACCCTGGTGCGCAACGCCCCGGCCGCGGTCATGGCCAGGGAGGTCCGACGCCGGATCGTGGACGGCCCCGACCACGGCATCCGTCGGGGCATGCTGACCCACCTGCCCTGGGCGCTGACCTCTCGTTCCCAGCTGACACGACGGTCGAGTGTGGGGGCCACCGAGATCTGGGACCGCTGGGCCGGTGCCGACGTGGCCTGGGATGACGGTCCGTATCGACCGGGGGGCCGACTCGGTGGCTGAGGGTTCCCATCCCGGTGGACCGGTGCCCACGGCCGATGACCTCCACGACGGCATCCGGACCACCGTGGGCCGACGCCGGGCCGAGGGACGGTACGAGCCCGGCCTGGAGGATCGGCTCGATGCCCACGGCCGAACCATGGTGGCCGTGCGGGCCGGGCCGGGGGGCCGGCGTCCCCAGTTCGCCACCACGGGCCGGCGGGCCCGCCTGCGGCGCCTGGTGGCCCGGGGGGCGGACCTCGTCCCGAGCCGCCGTCCAGCGCCCGGCCCCGACCGACCGCTCCGGATCCTCTTCGTGGTGCAACGGTTCGGCGTGGAGGTGGCCGGGGGGGCCGAACTCTGCTGTCGACAGTTCGCCACCCGGCTGGCCCACCGCGGACACCACGTCGAGGTACTGACCAGTCGGGCCCAGAGCCCGCACGACTGGGCCGACGTCTACCCCCCCGGCTCCACCGGGCTGGACGGGGTAGAGGTCCATCGACTCGGGGTGCGGGCACCCCGTGACAACGGTGCGTTCGAGGCGATGACGGTGCATGTGCTGTGGAGCGACACGCTGGCCCCGGTGGCGGAGCAGGACCGGTGGCGGCATCTCCAGGGACCCGACCTCCCCGGCCTGGAGACCTGGCTGGCCGAGCGGGCGGGCGACTTCGACGTGGTCGTCCACTTCTCCTACCTCTACACCCCGACGTGGGCCGGCCTTCCGGTCACCGCGACACGGACGCCGACGGTGCTCCACGCCACCGCTCACGACGAGCCGGCGTTCTGGCTCCCGGTCTTCGACGACCTCTTCCCGCTCCCCACCCGCTATGTGTGGTTCACCGAGGAGGAGCGGGACTTGCTGGTCAGGCGGAGGGCCCCCCGGCGGGGCCGGGTGATCGGGATCGGTGTCGACCTCGACTCCCCCGGTGACGGTGACCGCTTCCGCACCCGATTCGACCTCGGCGACCGGCCCTACCTGGTGTTCGTAGGTCGGGTCGAGGCCGGCAAGGGATCCGAGGAGCTCGTCGAGTTCTTCAAGGCGTACAAGGAACGCCGGCCCGGTCCGTTGGCGCTGGTCATGGTGGGTCCGGCCGAGGACCGACGGTCCCATCCCGACATCGTCTATTCCGGGTTCGTCGACGATGCCACCCGGGGCGACGCACTGGCCGGTTCGGTGGCGCTGGCCCAACCCTCGTTCTTCGAGAGCTTCTCCATGGTCCTCACCGAGGCGTGGGCGCAGGGTCGTCCGGTGGTGGCCCAGGGCCGCACCGAGGTCCTCGTGGGCCAGGTCCGTCGAAGCGGCGGAGGCGTGTGGTACTCAGGGTTCGCCGAGTTCGAGGCGGCGCTCGACCTGGTGACCGGTTCGCCGGATCTGGGGGACGCCCTCGGACGCGCCGGGCGGGCCCACGTGGAACGGGAGTACGCGTGGCCGACCGTCCTGGCGCGCTACGAGGACCTGCTCCGCGAGGTGGCCGGGACGGGCATCTCGCCCCGCCAGCACTGACCGGTCGTCGGCAGGCCGCACCGCCGGGGCCGGGGTGCGGGACCCGGCGGGGAGCCGCTGGTAGGGTCCCGCGGTGCCCAGTTTCGACGGCCCACCGCCGCCATGCGGCCTGTCCCGGTGGCGCTGGGTATGAGCGAGACGGCCATCCTCGAGACAACCGTCGACCACGACGAACCGGTCACCGGCAACCGGATCATCGCCGCGATCCTCGCCGCCGTGGTCTTCGCCATCGACCTGGCCAGCCCCAGCGGCATGACTGCAGACCCCATCCGCGCCGTCAGCGTCGCCGTCAGCATGGTCCACAACCGTTCGTTGAGCCTCGACCACTTCCAGCCTCTGCCCGACCCCGGCTACGCCGTCAGCGTGGTCAACGGACACACCTACCCGCTCTTCCCGTGGGCCGTCTCCCTGTTCGCCGTGCCGTGGGTCATCGCCGACGACGTGCTGCACAAGCTCGGCCTGACCGAGGGCAGCGTGGCCATGGTGCGGTCGGGACACGACTGGGGCCTCCAGGTGATCTCGATGGCCGCGGTGGTGGCGGCAGCCACCGTGGTGGTCTACTTCATCGCCCTGCGGGTCCTACGCCTGCAGCCGGCATCCCGGCGCCGCCGGTGGTCGGTGGCCGTGGCCCTCACCTTCGCCCTGGCCACGCCGGCATGGTCCACAGCCAGCCGGGCCATGTGGCAGCACGGCCCGTCCATGCTCTGTATCGCCGTGGGGCTCCTGTGCGCCCTGCGGGCCCAGAGCGGCCAGCGGGGATGGGCCGGGATGGGAGCGGCCTTCGCCGCCAGCTACGCCATGCGCCCCACCGACTCCATCATCATCATCGTCATGGCCGTCTGGGTGCTGGTGGCCGAGCGTCGGCACCTCCTGACCGTGGTGGCCGGTGCCATCCCCCCGTTGGCCATCCTGGTGGCCGTCGACCTGGTCTACTACCACCAGCCGCTCACCCCGTACTACACCGGCGGGCAGGCCTTCAACGTCTCGGGAACCATGGGCGTGGCCCTGGCCGGCAACCTGGTGAGCCCGGCCCGAGGACTGTTCATCTTCTGTCCCCTGGTCATCCTCTCCGTCATCGGTGTGGTCGTCCGGTGGCGGGCAGGGGAGCTCACGGCGTTCTGGAAGGCGCTGGCAGTCATACCCATCGTCCACTGGGTCGTCATCTCGGCGTTCAAACACTGGTGGGGTGGGGACTCCTTCGGGCCACGCTTCTTCACCGACCTCATGCCCGTCTTCGTGGTGTTGGCCCTGCCCGCGGTGGAGGTGCTGGCCCGTTGGGTGGCACCAGCCCGGGCCCACCCGGATCCCGACCCGCCGGCCACGAGCGGGGCACCGGTCACCGGCCGGCGGGCGGTGGGTACCCCGCCGTCGCTCCGTTGGCGCCGGGTCCTGGTGGCGCTGACCGTCGCCGCCTTGGTCTGGAGCGTGGCCGTCAACGCCCAGGGCGCCATTCTGCGGTCGGCGTGGTGCTGGAACAACGAGCCGGTCAACGTGGACGCTCATCCGTCGAACCTGTGGAACTGGAGCGACCCTCAGTTCGCCCGGGGTATCCGCACCCTGGTCTGGGGGCCCGACCGCGGCTCGGAGTTCGTCCGTGACGGTGTGGACCTGATCGGTTGCCCCACCGAACCCGTGCGCCCCTGACGGTGGTCAGCGGCCCCGTTGGGTGCCGGTTGTCGTCCGGACGAGGATCCGCTGGGCCCGGTGGTCCGGGCCCTTCTCCACGATCAGATCGGCGCGGTCGCGGGTCGGGGCCACGTGCTCCCGGAGGTTCACCAGATTGATGGCCGACCACGACGAGGCGGCCACCTGATCGGCCTCGGCCTCCGAGAGTGACGTGAACCACGCCAGGAACGCGCTGTGCCCGCCACCGTCACCGGACCGGAGCGCCATGAGCCGTCGGGTGTGCCAGCGGGCGACATCATCCTCCGCGGCGTCGACGTAGATGCCCACGTCAACGAGCCCGAAGACGTCGATCGCCGGGCTGGATCCGGTCTCCGGCGTCGCCTGCAGCACGGTCAGGCCTTCGATCACCAGGACATCGTGAGCGACGATCCGTTGCCCGGCTCCCGGGACGATGTCGTAGTCACGGTGCGAGTACACAGGGACCACGACCTCACGACCGGCCCGGACCGCTACGAGGGCGTCCACCAGCGCCCGATGGTCGTAGCTCTCGGGAAACCCCTTCCGATCGGCGATGCCCAGCCGGTCGAGCTCCCGATTCGGGAGCAGGAAGCCGTCGGTGGCGAGGAGCTCGACGCTCGGACGTGAGGGGGCACGGTGCAGCAGACCCTGCAGGATGCGGGCCGTGGTGCTCTTGCCCACGGCCACGCTGCCCGTGATGCCCACCACCGCGGTGTGGGGACGATTGAGCATCGCCAGGCGTCCTTCGATCCACCGGGCCAGCGGGGCGTAGACGTCGAGCACCTCATGGGTATCGACCCCCACCCCGTCATCGGCCTCCGGGGACCACGGTGGGAACGGGGAGGGGTCCACCTCACGGCCGCGCTCGATCCACTCCTCCCGGGAGAACGACTCGAAGCCAACGGCGTCCGGGCCGCTCATGGACGCACTGTACGCGGTCACCGTCCAGGGAGCGACCGTCTGCACCGGCCCGTCCGGTTGGGGCAGGATGACCCCATGGCCCATGACCACCCGTTCCGATTCGCCGCGCAGCTGAGCACCACCCCTGACGTCACCGCCCGATCCTGGGCCGAACAGGCCCGACGCGCCGAGGACCTCGGCTACTCGGCCCTGCTCATGCCCGACCACTTCGGGGATCAGCTGGCCCCGGTCCCGGCCCTGGCTGCGGTGGCCGGGGCCACCACCACGCTGCGCATGGGCTCGCTGGTCTTCGGCAACGACTATCGGCATCCCGTCGTCCTGGCCAAAGAGGCCGCCACCCTCGACGTACTCAGCGAAGGGAGATTCGAACTCAGTCTGGGTGCGGGCTGGATGCGGACGGACTACGAACAGGCCGGTATCTCCTACGACACGCCACGGGTCCGGGTGGAGCGGTTCGAAGAGGCGGTCCAGGTCATCCAGGGCCTGCTCCACGCCGACGGGCCCTTCTCGTTCGACGGCTCCTACTACCAGATCACCGAGCACACCCTGCTACCCCGGCCCGTGCAACATCCGGGACCACCGCTCATCATCGGTGGCGGTGGCAAACGGGTGTTGTCCTTCGCCGCCCAGCATGCCGACATCGTCAGCATCAACGTCAATCTCCGGGAGGGCACGGGCGGGCCGGAGACGGCGCCCAACGCCTCCCCGGAACGGACCCGAGAAAAGGTGGCCTGGGTCCGTGAGGCGGCCGGGGATCGGTTCGACAGCCTCGAGCTGAACGCCCTCATCGGCTTTGTGATGATCACCGACGAGGCGACCGGCATGGCCGAGGCCATGGCCCCTCACTTCGGCATCAGTCCGGATGACGCGCTCCACATCCCCCTCGCCCTCTTGGGCACGTTGGACGAGATGGCCGAGGAGTTGGAGTGGAGGCGCCAGGAGTACGGGATCTCCTACTGGTCCATCGAGGCCGACTGCTGGGAGGACCTCGGCCCGGTGGTGTCGAAGCTGACCGGCACGTGACGTCAGGTCCTGCGGCTCAGAACCCGAACGCCGTCCGCAGGCTGTTGGCCGTGACGGCCAGGCCGAGTTCGGGCACGCCGGCGACGTCCTCTTCGGCCTTCAGCAGGCTGTAGTGGGTGAACAGGGTGGCCGAGCGCGTCCCCGCCTGGACGTAGGGCGACATCACGATGGCGTCCACGGTGCTCGCCACGTTCCCAGCGCCCGACCCCTCGTCCCATGCGATGACCACGGTGAGGTGGCCGGAGCGGTAGTCCGGACCGGCGGTGATCACCGGGATCCACTGGCTCAGCCAGGTGTCGCCCTCGGCCACGGTGCCGTCATGCATGTCGTCGATGAGGTTCGGCGTCACCGTGCTGACCGTCGGTAGGGTCCCCGCCTGAACATCGCTCAGGAGGCTGCCACCGGTGGTGGTGCCGAGCGGTACGTCGTCGGCGGCACAGGCCGCACCGAGGTCGGTGTAGTACACCGCCGGATTGTGGCGGCTCACGTACTCGCCGCTGTTCGAGCGCTGGCAGGCCGAGGTCATGGACTCGGCGTACCCCTTCCATCCCGACGGGCCCACCTGGTCGAAGAGATTCTCGGCGGCGGTCGTGCAGCTGGTGGCCTGGCAGTCACTGTTCCACGGCGAGCTGGCATAGCTGACACCCGAGGTGGCCGCCAGATAGTTGGGCAGGCTCGGGTGGGTCAGGGACTGGTAGTCGGTGGCCAGACCGCAGGCTGCGGCGTAGGCGCTGATATGCGGTGCCGCCGACGGGGTGATGGCGCTGGCGCTGTGGTTCTCCTCCCAGATGACCATGACCTTGGAGGTGGCCGGTGCCCCGGTCCGAGTGCCACACCAGGTGGTGCCGGAGCCGGGCGTCGTGGTCGTGGTGGTGGTGGACGTCGTCGTGGATGAGGTCGAGGTGGTGGTGGATGAGGTCGTCGTGGTCGGCGGCACCGCGGTCGTGGTCGTGGTCGTGGTGGTGGAGCCACCCGAGTTCGACGCGCCGCCGACGGCGTACTCGATCGTGAGCACCGGGGCGTTGACGGTGCCCACTCCGGCGAACCGCTCGATGACGCCCGGGGTGGTGAAGGTCACAGCGAGGCCCGTCGGCGACCCGAACGGGATACCGGACAGGGGAATGCTCAGCGGGACGTTGGCCACCGGTGGGGTGGAGGTCCCCAGCAGCACTCCGGTCCTCGGCGGCTGGGTGGCCCATGTGACGGCCGCGGGGTCGTAGGCGCCCTCGGCGCTGACGGCAAAGGACCCACCCTTGGTGGCCAGGGGATCGATGGTCAGCGTGGCGCCGAGGACGGTCGCGCCGGCCGGCAGCACCGGACCGAACTGGAGCAGGCCGCGGTACGACTTCGCCGAGGCATTGAGCGGGCTGACGCCGTTGAAGTTGGCACCCGGTGCCCCCACCTGAACGTAGGTACCCGCGGTGGCCACACCCGAGATGGTGACCGGAGCTGACGGTGAGGTGGGTGGCGTCGGGGTCGGGGTCGACGGTGTGCTCGGCGTGGTACCGACGGCGCCGGTGGCGCCTCCCGGATCGACCGGGGTGGTCGGGGGCGGAATCTCGTTGTGCATGATGTCCAGATAGCTCCCGTATCCGCTCACGCTGGCCCAGTCGGTGCCGGACTCGACGGCGGTGCCCTCACCCCACTCGTTGAACGTGGTGATGAGCTGCAGGGGCTCGTTGCTGGCCACCATGTCATGCACGTTCTGTGCCCACGTGGTGAGGTTCCGGGCCAACCGGGGCGAAGACTCGCCGCTCTTGTAGAACCCAGGCGAGATGGAGAACGAGTAGCCCGCCTGGTGGTCCTCGGCGCTGGAGGGTGCGTACTGGTGCCACGAGCTGGCGTCCGCCGCACAGGTGGTGTAGCCGCTGAACACCTTGAGCACGGTGTAGAACCCCTCGGTGGCGTTGGCCTGGCTCCACCGCTGCGCCATCCCGCACCCGTCGGACGGGTCGGCGTAGACGAAGATCACCGGTTTCCCGTCGATGCTCAGGTAGTTCGGATTGCCGGCGTACCTCGCCTTGATGTAGCTCAGGTCGCTCTGGATCTGGGTCACACTTGGGTCGCCATAGCCCTCGGGCTCGTAGTAGAGCGACCACTTGAAACCGGTACCGTCGGCCGCGGCCAGATCGGTGGGCACCACGCTGTCCTCCTGGGAACCCTGTCCCCACCACGAGATGATCCCCGCACCGAGGTTCCCGTACTGCATGGCCGCGATCTGCTGTCGGACCACGGTCGGGTCGGAGGACGAGTAGTAGCCCGCGGAGGGCTGATACTGGCTGAAGGGATCGACGCCGGACTGGTTCCAGGCGTCGGGGTACCACGGGTAGTAAAAGGCGGCACGAACCACCGGAGTGGCGGCCTGGGGCGCTGGCGCATGGGCGGCCACTACCACGGCGGAAAGGACCAGGAGTGCGACAAGGGCAGAGGCGAGACGCCTCGCGGATGCGAGATGGAGCATGGGACCCCCCGTTGGCTCGATGGTTGGAATATCGGCATCCGAGCGCGGGGTCTTGAACCGAAGGGGGTCGTTTCGGGGGCGGTATCAGCCAGAAATGGTGCTCTGGCCTGGGAGAACACCCGACCGTCCTTCCGGTATGCCGACGCCGCCCGTCACGACCCGACGAGAACGAAGTCGGCCACCTTCAGTCCCGACCGATGCGGTCGGGGCCGGGGCGCTGCCCGTCGGTCAGCCCGTGGGTGTGGGAATCGCCACCCGCCACGGCGTGAGGTCCAGCCGGGGATAGCGGATGGCCACCTCGTCCAACAGGGCCTCGCTCCAGATGGGGTGGCCCGGGTGGGGAAACCCGAACAGGGCCAGCTGGCGAGGCGTGCACTGCTCGGCGAACGACCGCCACGCCGGCCCGGTGGCGTCCGACTGGGCCTGGTCGTAACCGATCCAGTCGTGCCCGGCCCGCTTGAAGGCCAACGCCAACACGAATCGGGCCGTGGACTCCGACTCGAACGGCGCGCCGCGGTGGAAGACGTCCGACCGGTATGCCAGATAGGAGCCGCGCACGCCGCTGGCCCGTCGTTCCGCCCGGTAGAGCGAGGGATGCCGGTCCGGCATGACCACCGGGTGGGCCTCGCCCAGGTGGCTCGAGTCCCGGACGGAAACCAGTCGGGTGGGGTTGTCGTTCTCGTCGACATCGGAGAGGTAGAGAAACCCCTCGAGGTTCCACCAGGGGGACGAGGTGCCCGCCGGAAGCCACGAGTGATTGCGGTCGGTGTGCATGGGCTGTTCGTAGTTGGTGAGGCCCGAGTATTTGGCGCTGGCGCGCGCCTGGTACAACCGGATGTCGTCGGTCCCGAGTGACCGCTCGGCGAAGTCGACGATGGACGGGTGGACGACCAGGCGGTTGAGTGCACCCGAGCCGGCAAAGGGGAAGACCGAACCCCAGCGGTGCTGCTCGCCACGGAAACCGGGACCCTCATCCGGCCAGGCGAACTCTTCGGTGGGATCGCGACGTGTTCCCAGCCACTGGCGGGTCACCCCCTCGGGATCGGCGTGGTACTCCTCGGAGGAGGGGAAGACCCGGTGCAGATCATCGGCGGCGGCCTCGATCTCGGCGGCATCAACGAGTCCTTCGAGGAGCACCCAGCCATGCTCCTTCCAAGTGTCGACCTCCTCGTCCGTGGCCCGGCGGGAGGTCAGCGGACCGCCTGCCCGTCGGAGTCGGGGGGGACCGACCCACCCAGCGAGCTCAGCACCAGGGTGTCACCGACGGCGAACAGCAGCGCGGCAGCGGCCGCCCCGGCCGACTCCGCCCGGCCGATGGCGCGGGCCGCGACCAGGCTGGCGCCCACGTCGAGGGAGTCGCTGGCCAGGGCCGCCGACGTCCAACGGCGCAGGTCACCGTGAGCACCGCCACGAGCGGCGGTGACCGTGCCGATGCCCAGGACCAGGTCTCGAATGCCGATGGTCCGTATCAGCAGGATGGCTACGGGGGTGGGTGCCTCCCGACCCGAGATGCGGAGGAACCGACCGGGCAGCACCACGAGCCCGACCCCGACGCCGGCACGGAGCCATCCCATCATCTCCCCCTTGGTGGCAACCACCCGGCCAATCTATCCAGGCCGCAGCGAGCGGGCCTCTAAGTCGACACCTCGGCGAGAGGGCCCATGAACGAGGCATGGCAGCCGAACGATGGGCCGGGGACCCGACCTCAGCGGTCCCATGAGCCCTCCGATCGCGGGGCGTTGAGTGGTCGTCCAAACACGTCACGTGGGATCTGAAATCTTTATCGCCGGATAGTGCGCCAGGTCATTGCACACCCACGGTCCGTGTCATATGTTGCGTCTTGCAGCAGCAGAAGTGAGTCAGTACGGGCAGGGGTGCAGCAGTGGGGCAAGGGGCAAGGACAGTGGTTCCGAAGGGCATCGGGTCCTCTGATCGTGCGGGGTCGTTCTCCCGGCACACGGTCATCGGGATGCGCCTGACGTTCGGCGACGTGCTGTCCTCCGAAGCCCTTCATCAGAACGTCTCCGTCGGCGGATCGTTCTCGGCCGCGCTGCGGCATGCCGCCATCGCCTGAACGCAACGCGCAACAGAGGGTCTTGTCCTCAACACCATCAACAACATTGGCAGGGGTGTCCTCGATGGATGCTCGGCACGAAAAGGAGTATCCATGCAGAGATTCCGCACGATAAAGCTGGCGGTGATCGCGGCCTCAGTAGTCACGGCACTCGTCGGAACCGCCTCGGCCGCCGGAGCGGCTTCGGTGACATCGGTCGTCGTGACGGCCACTTCGTTCGCGCCCGGCGCCACCGCCACGGACACCGTCGCCTTCAAGCCGACCACGGCCCTGCCAGTGGGCACCGGCACCATCACTATCACCGGTCTGGCTGCGGGCACTTCGTACGCCATCGACGCGGCGGGACGGAAGGCCCCGATCACCGGCGTCTCGGCGTCCGGGTCCAGTGTGACCTTGACCGTGCCGTCTCCACTTGGCACGGGCACCCAGCTGCTGACCAGCATTGCCCCCGGAGCCGCGGTCTCGATCACCGCTACTGGGGTGGTCAATCCCGCTGCCGGCAACATCACGGTGGGCGTCTCCACCTCGACTGACACCACGCCGACAACCAGCACCGTCACCATCGGTGCACCGGCAACGCAGCTCCTGGCCACGGGTGGTAACAACCAGAGCGTCACCGCAGGCACGGCGTTCCCGACCCATCTCGGCGCCGGCCTCAAGGACTCGTCCGCCGCTGCCGTCGATCAGGCGGGCATCCCTGTGGTGTTCACCGTCGTGCCCGGGTCGGCCACCGCCAGCTTCGGCGGCCCGACACAGGTGACAGCCCTCAGCGGCGCCACCGGTATCGCCACCGCCCCGGCGCTTACCGCCGGCGGCACCGCCGGCACCTTCACGGTGACCGCCACATCGGGCGCTCTGTCAGCCACTTTCGCCGAGACGGTGACACCGGCACCGGTCACGTCGCCGTCGCCGTCGCCGTCGCCGTCGGGGGCCCACGGCTACTGGCTGGTCGGCGGTGACGGCGGCATCTTCACCTTCGGCTCGGCCCAGTTCTGGGGCTCCACGGGCAACATCCACCTCAACCGGCCCGTCGTGGGCATCACCCCGACGGTGGGCGACCAGGGCTACTGGCTCGACGCCTCCGACGGTGGCATCTTCGCCTTCGGCAACGCCCCCTTCGAGGGCTCCATCCCCGGCTTGGGCATCCTGCCCTTCGGCTATCCCGGAGGGGGACGGAAGCTGGCGGCGCCCATCGTGGGCATGGTGCCGTCCGCAACCCACCAGGGTTACTTCATGGTGGGAGCCGACGGCGGTGTCTTCGCCTTCGGTGACGCCAAGTTCAACGGTTCCTGCCCGTCCATCGGAGGGTGCTCGGGTTCCGCCGTGGCCGTCATGCCCGACGGCACCGGCAACGGCTACTGGCTGGTGACGACCACCGGCCACGTCTACGGGTTCGGCGACGCCGGCTACCTCGGGGCACCAGGGCCGCAGAGCTCACCGGTGACCTCAGCGGTCAGCACCAATGACGGCAAGGGCTACTGGATCCTCACCGCCGACGGCACCGTCTACAGCTACGGTGACGCCGTCAACCTGGGTGGGGCCACGGGATCCGCCAACGCCTTGAATCCGGCGACAGCCATCTTCGCCACGTCGACCGGTGGGGGCTACTGGGTGGCCATGGCCAACGGCGCCGTCGTCAACTTCGGTGACGCACCGAATGACGGAGGCATGAGCGGCACGCACCTGAATGCGCCGATCATCGCAGCGACGGGCTGGTAGTCGCAGCACCGGAGGCTTCACGCCTCTTCACAGCATCACCGACCCGGCCGGAGCAGCCCTCTGCTCCGGCCGGGTCGCGTCCCCACCACCCCGACCTTCAGGGACGGTGCTGCTCCTGACGGCGGTAGCAGCACGTGGTCGACGCCTCCGGCTCTCGACGAGAGCCTCTCAGCGGACCAGCCGGAAGAAGGACCGGAGCTCCTCGACGAACAGTTCGGGCTGTTCGAAGGCGGCGAAGTGACCACCCCGGTCCAACTCGTTCCAGTAGCGGATGTCGGAGAACCCGCTCTCGGCCCACCGGCGCGAGATCCTGATGATCTCTCTTGGATAGATCGAGCACCCGGTGGGGACAGCGACAGGCTCTCTCGCTCCCCCACCCAGATCCGAGCCGAAGCTCTCCCAGTACAACCGGGCCGATGAGGCCCCGGACCCGGTCAACCAGTAGAGCATGACGTTGTCGAGGATCTCGTCCCGGGTGAGCGCACCCTCGGGGTGGCCGTCACCGTCGGTCCAGGCCGCGAACTTCTCCACGATCCAGGCACACTGGGCTGCCGGCGAGTCTGCCAGCGCGTAGCCGAGGGTCTGGGGCCGGGTCGACTGCTGTTTGGCGTAGCCGGACTCCTGGCGCTGGTACTCGGCCAGCGAGTCCATAGCCGCCCGCTCCCGCGGCGTCATGTCCGTCATGTCGATCGACCCGAAGGGCACCACGGGCATGTTCAGGTGGATCCCGGCCAGGTGGTCGGGATCCTGCCGTGCCAGGGCCGTGGCGACGGCCGAACCCCAGTCCCCTCCCTGGGCCCCGTAGCGGGTATAGCCCAGGCGGACCATCAGCTCGGACCAGGCCGAGGCGATGCGGCCGACCCCCCAGCCTGCCGTAGCGGGTTTACCGCTGAAGCCATAGCCGGGCAGGGACGGACAGACCACATGGAAGGCGTCGGTGGCGTCCCCACCGTGGCCCACCGGATCGGTCAACGGCCCGATGACCTTCAAAAACTCCACCACCGAACCCGGCCAACCGTGGGTGATGATCAGTGGTAGCGCTTCCGGCTCCGGCGACCGGACATGGAGCGCGTGGATGTCGAGGCCATCGATCTCAGTCAACACCTGGGGGAAGGCGTTGAGGCCGGCCTCGGCTCTGCGCCAGTCGTACTCCTCGGCCCAGTACCGGCACAGCTCGTCGAGGTAGGCCAGCGGGACGCCTTGGGACCAGTCCTCCACCGTCTCGGGATCGGGCCAATGGGTCGCCCGGAGCCGGTCCCGCAGTTGGGTGAGATCCTCCTCACCCACCTCGACCCGGAAGGTTCGCATCTCACCGGCCATGGCCGTCACGGTACCCCAGCCTCTCGACGCGCCCTTGAGGACGAACCCGGACTCTGGGGCTGCACTACGGTGACCAGAATGCCGGACTACGACGCCATTGTCATCGGTGCAGGACACAACGGCCTCACCGCCGCCGCTGTCATGGCCCGGGGGGGTATGCGGGTGCTCTGCCTCGAGAAGAACCACTTCATCGGGGGCATGGCCTCGACGAACGAGTTGGTCCGCGGCTTTCGCTTCGAGCTCGCCGGGTCCATCCAGTTCCCCATCCCCACCGAGATCTTCGACGACCTCGGCTTCGTGTCCTGCCCCATCTACGAGCCCGAGGTGCAGTCGGCCGCCATCGGAACGGACGGTCAGCCACCGCTCCTGCTCTACAGCGATCCCGAGCGGCTGCTCGAGCACCTCAGTGAGGTCCTGGGCCTCGAGGCCGTGCTGGGCATGGCCGAAGTGGCCGGGTGGGCCGAGGCGCCCGCCCGGGCCATCGGACGGTTCGACGTGCGCAAGCCGCCGAAGTCCCTGGACGAGATGTGGGCGTGCGCATCGAACGAGAAGGAGCGCCAAGCCATCCGGACCGCCATGTTCGGGAGCGTCATGGACGTGGTCGACGAGTTCCTGCCCGACCGGGAACGCCACGCACAGGTCCGCAGCATGCTCGCCTTCCTCTCGGTCAACTCCACCTACCGGGGCCCGGCGACGCCGGGAAGCGCGCTCTGCCTGGCCTTCGCCCTGGCGTCCCCGACCGACGCCACCATGGCCAAGGTGCGCGGAGGTATCGGTACCCTCTCGGACCATCTGCTCGGACTGTTCGAGAAGCACGGTGGCGAGCTCCGGCGTCACGCCAAGGTCTCCACCATCGTCGTGTCGAACGGCAAGGTCCACGGTGTGGACCTGGGCAACGGCGAGGTGGTCACGGCGCCGATCGTGGTGTCCAACCTCGACCCCACGGCCACCTTCACCCAGCTCCTCGACCGGGCGTTGCTGCCTGACGAGTTTGCCCGACGGATCGATGCCATCGACCATCGGGCCGCCTACTTCCAGATGCACTTCGCCCTGAGTGGGCTGCCCGAGTTCGCGGCGCCCTACGAGGTGCTGAACGACGACGATCTCCGCCAGAACGTCACGTTCTTCGGGACGGCCGAGCAGATGCAGCTCGACTTCGAGGGCATCGAGCGCGGCCTCGTTCCACCGTGGCCGTCATGCAATTTGGCCATCTCGACGCTGCGCGACCCCGAGCTGGCCCCTCCCGGAAAGCACGCCGCCAGCACCTTCGCCTTCTACGCCCCGATCGGAGCGGACAACGCCGGACGTGCCCGACTGCGGGACGAGATGGCCGAGCGCATCGTCGCCACCATCACCGAGCGGGCCCCCAACTTCCCGGAACTCATCGAGCGGCAGATCAACTATCCGGCGTACACCTATGAGCTGATGTTCGGATGCACGGACGGAGACTTCACCCACGGTCTGCTTCAGCCCGAATTCATGGGGCCGTTCCGTCCCGGGCCGGCAGGGTGGCCCGACGATCCGATACCCGTCGACGGGCTCTATCTCTGCGGCGCGGGCTGCCACGGCGGACCCGGGATCACCTTCATCCCCGGCTACAACTGCGGGTACCACGTGCTCGACGCCGTGGGCGCATCCTCCTGAAGAGCGGGCGTTCCCACCGCACCGACGGATCTACTCCACCGTCCGGGCCAGGATGCCCAGTGTGGCCCTCAGAGCGACTCGTGAATGACAGGGAACATGCCCGCTGACCGTTACGTCGTCTTGTCGATCTCGCTCCGGTCGAAGTACGAGGTGACCTTGGTTCCCGTATCAGCGGGCCCGAGGCGAGCGCCGTAGAGGTGCCTGATGGGTGGCTGAATGGCCCCGGAGATGGTCCATTCGATGAGGGCGTCCTCGTCGAACCGGGTGATGACGACCGTTACGTCGTACTTTCCCCCCGGAAAGTCGTTGAGCGCCTCCCGATCCATGTGCACGATGAACTCGTCGCCCACCTGTCGGGCGGCGTCCCCCTCCGCCGGCTGCAGCCTCCCCGAACTGTCGATGGCCACGTGACCCTTGGGATCACCCAGCAGTGCGAACACCGTGGCCAGAGGCGCCGCCACCTCCCCGGGTCACTTCGAACCGCACTGTCGTCATGGTGGTGCTCCCTTCCGATGGTACGTCTTGCCGGCCTGACGGTTAGCCATCGGGGATCTCCCTTACCATCCGGTGGCAAACCGGTGACCCCGGGCCGAGCGGTGGCCCACCCCGAGCAGGCGGCGTGACCCCGATCGCCGACTCAAGACGGAGGGCCGATAGCCTCCCGCTGGACAACCGTGGCGCCGGACTACGGTCGAGACAGGAAGGAACCGTCGATGTCGGAGAGCAATGCCAGCCAGAATGTGGACGGGATCATCACCAAGACAGCGACCGGCTCGGTGACGACCACGGTGGCCGCACTGATCCGCTCGGTGCAGGACCTCGGGATGACCGTCTTCGCCACCATCGACCACGGTGGTGAGGCCCGGCAGCACGGTCTTGAACTGCGCGACACCGTGGTGGTGATCTTCGGCAGCCCGATCGCCGGGACGCCCGTGATGCAGGCAGCCCCCCTGGCCGCTCTGGACCTCCCGCTCAAAGTCCTGGTGTGGGACGACGACGGCCGGACCAGGATCAGCTACACCGATCCCGACGCCTTGGCGGCCCGTCACCACCTCTCCGAGTCGCTGGCCGCCAGGCTGGCCGGCATCGGACCGCTCACCGACGGGCTGGTCGGCTGACCCACCGGCGACTCCGGACCTCCTGGTGACCGGGAACGGTGTCCGTTCGTTGGAGCGCTCAGCCCGTCACGGACATCACCAGGCGTCGAGCCGCCGGTCGATGTCCTCCACCAGGCGTTCCACGTCCAACGTGTCCGCATGATCGGGGCCTTGCGTCCGGATCGTGGCGGCCAGGAGGTTGCGGGCCACGATGCTGGCTTCAGCGAACTCCCGTGACCAGACCAGGGCCGAGGCCAGGTTCCGTAACGAAACCAGCGTGTCCGGGTGATCGGTGCCGAGCACCCGGGCGCGGACCTCCACTACGGAGCGCAACAAGTCGGCTGCCTCGCTGTACCGGCCTTGCCGGATGAGTGAGGTACCGAGTTTGATGCCGACGGCCGAGCCGGCCACCTCGTCACCCCGTTCCCCGTAGCGGGACATGACCTCCCGGAGCAACGCGTCCGCGGCCTCGTACTGCTGGAGTGACAGGTCCACGTCCGCCAGTCGTTCGGTCACGGCCAACACGGTGGCGTCGTCGACCCCCTGGGCAGCGGCGAGCCCCTCGTGTACGTGGACGAGGAGGGGCTTGGCCCGGTCAGCCCGCTTGAGCTCGATGTAGGTAACGGCCAGCCTGGCCTCGGCCGCCAGCGTCAGCTGGTGCTCCGGCCCGAGCTGCTGGCGCCGGCCGGTCACGACCTGCTTTCGGAGGGGCAGTGCCTCGCGGTAGCGGTCCTCGGCTTCCCGGTACTTGGCCACCGCCTCCATGGCGTTGATGGTCCTCCAGGAGTCGGGACCTCGTCGCTCGAGGGTCTTGGCCAGGCGCTTCTCGGCCAGGCCCAGGCGCTCGGCCGGGCTCTGGGCCCGACGCTCGGCGCGTCGCTCGGTCCAGTTGACCACTTCGTCCCACCATCTCGGTGGGGCGAACCATCTGCGCCCGGGCCGACCAGCCATCACTGGTCAGCGTAGGGCGACGCCCACCGAGATCGCCACCAGGCCGGGAGGACGCGTCCCCGGGCCGCAGCCCGAGTGGGTTCAGTCCGCCGTCCGCCGTCGGTACAGGATGGTGGCCAGCGGGGCGAAGACGATGATGAGCCCAGCGCACCAGAGCACGGAGGCCAGCTCGGGGTGCTGCATCGGCCAGGCGTGGATCGATGCCGACGGATTCGGATTGTGCCAAAGCTGGCGGGCCGCCGAGCTCACCGCACTCACCGGGTTCCAATCAGCGACCACCCGGAGTGCCGTGGGCATGCGTTGGGTGGGGACGAGGGCGTTGGAGACGATGGCCAGCGGGAAGAGGATCACCAGACCGACCCCCTGGGCCGACTCCGGACCCTTGCTGACCATGCCCAGGCACGCACAGCCCCAGGACAGCGCGTAGCTGAACAATAAGAAGAGGCCGAACCCGGCCAGGGTGGCGAGGGCGCTCCCACCGGGCCGCCACCCGATGGCCAGTCCCGTGGCGGCGACGATGATGGTGCAGATCAGCGCCGTGGCCAGATCGGCTAGGGAGCGACCGACGAGTACGGCCGGACGCCACATGGGCAGCGTCCGGAACCGGTCGATCACACCGCTGTTGAGGTCGGTGCTCAACCCGACGGCAGTGCCCATGGACGAGGTCGTCAGGTTGAGAGCGAGGAGGCCGGCAATGGCGAAGTCGGTGTAGCTTCCGCCCCCCGGGAGCACGACCCCGGCGCCGAATACGTAGACGAACAGCAGGGTGAACAGCACGGGCTGGACGGTGACGTCGGAGAGCTGCAGTGGCTCACGTGCGATGTGGACCAGATTCCGACTGGTCAGCACCAGCACGTCGCACAGCCTCCGGAGGGCTCCGGGGACCCGCGGCCGCCTGTCCATTACCACCGGCATGGGTATGGTGGCCGTCGTCATCGGATCGCACCCACCGGCGTCGGAGTCGGTTCAGCGGATTCGCTGTCGTCGTCCTCCTTGGTCGGATGGCCGGTCAGAGCGAAGAACACGTCGTCCAGCGAGGGTTGGCGCACTTCGACGTCGTCGACGGCAATGCCGGCCTGGTCGAGGGCGCGCACCACGGTGGTGGCGAGCCCGGTGGCGTTGCGTACCGGAGCCCGCAGACGGCGTCCGTCGTGGCTCACGTGGACCGGGCCGGCCACGAAAGCTTCCAGGGCGGCGGGAGCCGCCGGCGAGGGCATGCTCAAGGTGACCTCGAGTCGAGCCCCACCGGTATCGGCCTTCAGTGAGGCCGAGGTTCCCTCGGCGATCACCCGGCCGTGATCGATGACCACGATCCGGTCGGCGAGCTCGTCGGCCTCATCGAGGTACTGCGTGGTGAGCAACAGGGTCACCCCGTCGGCCACCAGGAGACGGATGACGTCCCACATGCGGACCCTGCTGGTCGGGTCGAGCCCGGTCGTGGGCTCGTCGAGGAAGAGCACGGGCGGCCGTGTGACCAGACCCGCGGCCAGATCGAGGCGACGGCGCATGCCTCCGGAGTACCCGCGCAGAATCCGGTCGGCGGCATCCGTCAGGTCGAATTGGTCCAGCAACTCCGTGGCGCGGGCACGCGCGTCGGCACGCCGGAGGCCGCTCAGTCGTCCCACCATCACCAGGTTCTGGCGCCCGGTGAGCAGTTCATCCACGGTGGCGTCCTGAGCGGTGACACCGATGCTGCGCTGCACGGCGGCCGCGTCGTGAACCACGTCGTAACCGGCTACCCGGGCAGACCCGGCATCAGGTGTGGTCAATGTGGTCAGGATGCGGACCGCGGTGGTCTTGCCCGCCCCGTTGGGACCGAGTACCGAGAGGATGGAACCGGCCGCCACCTCGAGATCCACCCCGGCGAGGGCCATGGTCTGGCCGTAGGCCTTGACCAGTCCCTCAGCATGGATGGTTGCTTCTTGTGGCACGATGGCTCCTTACCGGCCGGTCAGCAAGTCAACGGCCTAGGCGATGGTAGGCACCTCACTTACTGGTCGTCAAGTAAGGTATCCGTATGGTTCTGCGCAGTGAGTGGCCATCCGGCGACGGGACAGAGGATGGGGACGATGAGCCGGCCTCTACCCGGGAGCGGATCCTCAACGTCTCCCTGGAGCTCTTCACCGATCAGGGGTACGACAAGACCTCCCTGCGTCAGATCGCCGAACGACTCGGCTTCACCAAGGCGGCGATCTACTACCACTTCGCCAGCAAGGGGGACATCCTCATGGCGCTGCACATGCGGCTCCATGAGTTCGGGCGCGAGGCGCTGCACGCACTCGGTGACGACAGTGCCTCGCCCCGCCTGTGGATGCAGCTCCTGGATCAGTTGATCGACCAGATGCTCGAACAACGTGCCCTCTTCATCCTCCACGAGCGCAACCAGGCGGCCATCGAGGCGCTGCACCGGGGCAGGAACGAGGCTGACCACGAGGATCTGCAGATGCGCTTCCGCCAGGCCCTGTCGAACGAGGAGCTGCCTGTCGAGACGCGGGTTCGCATGTCGTGCGCCTTCGGGGCGGTCGTGGGTGGACTGGCGCTGTCCGGCGACGCCTTCTCGGGGATTCCGGCCGAGGAGCTCGGGGACCTGCTCAGGAGCGCCGTCCACGCCCTGTTGGAGTCCTGAGGAAGCTCCGGGTCGATATCGTCCCACGGCCCTGGGGAGGGTCGGTACGCCCACCTCGAGCGTGAACAGCGTTAGCTCGTCGAGACGGCCCCCGGGGAACGGGGCGAGCCGGTCGAAATCGTCGGTCGGTACCTCAAAGGAACCCACCTCCGACATCGTCTGGTGCGCTCTCCCGATGGGGTCGTCCGGACGCTCGGCCAGAAGATCCGACGAGACCCCGACTCTCCCGCCCTGGTCAACCTCACCACGATGTAGCTGACCGAACAGGAGTATGACGTCCTGGCCGACGTGGCCGCGACAGGCCTGATCGAGACCAGATGGCGGCGGAGGCCCACGGACCGGACGCTGACCGTCGACATGTTCCACGGTCATCTCGAGGGATTGATCCCCCTCGCCGAGGCGGAGTTGGGTGCGGAGGACGCTCGCCAGGACATGCCGCCCGGCACGTGATCGAGGTAACCGACGACAACCGGTATTCGGGTGGAGCGCTGGCGACATTGGACTCCGATGGTGCGGCCGCCCTGATGCCCGGGTCGACCGGTAAGGATCACACCTGGGGTCGGGTCTTCGCCCTTCGGACCGTGGGTTGCCGCTGCATGCGCAGGCGGATCAGAGCGCGGGTCCCGATGGTGACCGAACCGATCTGATGAGCTCCCTCGTGGCGACGCGGCTTCCCGCACCGCTGCCACTCGCCCGAGGCGAACATCTCCCAGCGGCACCTGGGGTCGACCATACGGGGTTCCGGCATCCCGCTTCTTACCTGAACCCGATCCGTCGGAGCAAGGCCACCGAGTTCCCGGTTCGCCCGACCTGGATCAGGAGACCCCCTGAACTGGAACGATGAGCCAGAACAACCGATCCCACCGCCACCAGGGCGATCGCCGACGAGAGGCCGCGAAGATGCGGAGGATTGGCGATTCTGGGGGCTGCTACGGGGACGAGTTCGGCGTCGAGGTCGAGGTCGAGGGCGTGGGCGAGCCATTCGTGCCGTTCAGCGTCGTCGTGGTCGAAGTCGCCGGTGGAACGGTCGGGCTGGGACCGGCCGCGTTCGTGGTCGAGGAGGATGGGCTCGGTGACGTAGCGATGGGATCGGGCGCAGCCACGCTGGTTGTCGACGTGGTGGCGGTCGCTGATGTCCCGGTGGGAGGCGTACAGCTCACGGGCGGCACGCCTGAGCCGGTCTGGCCAGGCATGAGGATGGTTCCGGCGCATCCGAAGTCCGAGAATGTGGCTTCGAGGGTGACGGTGCCGCCGTCGCCGAACACATCGGTTGATCGAACCTGTCGGATGAAGCCGGACCCGTCGACGGAGACCACCACATCGTTCGACGTGTAGCCCTGGGTATCGAGGAGGTCGAGTGCCGCTGAGATGGTCTGAGATTCCGCTGGCGACGTCCCCGCCGCACCAGCCAACTGGTTGAGATCGTTGGTGATCTGGTAGTTCGTCACCGCCACACCGCCGACTGTCCCCGTACCTGTCTCCCCCGCCGCGGTGATGGCTGGAGCGATCAGGTCGAGGTAGCCCGTCGGGCTGGCCATCCCCATCATGGCGACGGCCCCCTCTCGACTTCCCAGCGTGCCTTCGGTGATGCCGGCAAACTGGGGAAGGCTGTTACCGGGGCCGGGAGTGTCGCTGGGCTGGGGAGCCAGTCCGGTGTCGTTCGAACCCTCTTCGTAGACGCTGGCATCGTTGACCCGCACGGTGACATCGAGTCCCCCGCCGATGTCGGCGGAGGCCACCATGGCAAGCGGATTGGTGTTGATGACGCCACTGCCCTGAACGACCGGGTCGGGTGGCACCGCTGTTCCTGTACAGACCTTCTCCCACCTCCACGTCACACCGGGCGGCGGCGCTCCCGCGCTGGAGATCGCGTCTCCCGATCCGGATCCCGATCCCGCCGCCGCCGCCGCCGACGACCCGACTGCGGTGGCCGTGGCCACGGACGGCGCGAGCACGCCACCCCCGGTGGTCCCACTGCCGATCGATGGCGCACCATTCGGGACCGGTACCTGTTGTTCCTGGCATACCGTGGTCGGCGTGGTACCGGTACCCGTCGCCGGTGTGCTGTGGATGGTGTAGGAGAAGTCGAAGCTCCCCGTGTCGGTGGTCGCACTGAGCGCGGCGAGCACCACATGCTCGGCTGGTCCGTGTTCCGATTGGGGATCTCGGGCCGTGGTGCGGGAGGCGTCCGATCGCTGAGGACCTCCGGCCATGAGGGCCACGGGCACCGCCACCGCCGTGAGGACCGCCGCCACGGTGCCCGCCACTGCCCACCGACGCCATGGCGACGTCCGGGCGGGATGTCCGTGGGGCTCCTCGTCGAGCCAAAGTCCACCGTCGGCCACTCTCATCTCCCCTATCTCCGGAGAACGATCACCCGGCGCAACCATACCGGACCGAACCCGGATCACCGGGACGGCATCCGATCCCAGAGAACCCGTAGGCTTGGCCGACACATGCCAACTGCCTCACCTCGCGCTCCCGCCCGGGCGGGTCACCCGCCAGGTGGGCGGCATCCCCACGACGTCGGGAGAAGACGGTGGCCCACTCGGATCAGCAGGTTTCAGACTCACGGGTAGCGTCTGGGAACCAAGCCGGTGCCACTCGCACCTTTGCGGCTCTGGAGCAGTCGGTTGCGGCCGTCGTCGCCACCCACCCTTCGACGATCCGACTGGCGGTGGCCTGTGTGGCCGCCCGCGGTCATCTCTTGGTGGAAGACCACCCCGGGCTGGGCAAGACCACGTTGGCCAAGGCGATGGCCGGAGCCCTGGGTCTCGGATTCCACCGTCTGCAGTGCACGGCCGACCTCCTACCCGCCGATGTCGTCGGGGCCACGGTGCTCGGCCCCGATGGATCCGAGCCGGTCTTCCGCCCCGGGCCCGTCTTCACCAATATCCTCATGGCCGACGAGCTGAACCGCGCCTCTCCGAGGGCTCAGTCGGCGCTGCTCGAAGCGATGGAAGAGCACCAGGTGAGTGTGGACGGAGCCACCCACGCGCTCCCCGATCCCTTCTTCGTACTGGCCACCCAAAACCCCTTCGATGCCACCGGCACCTCACCACTCCCCCACGGTCAGCGGGACCGGTTCCTCGTGCGGCTGACGTTGGGCTACCCCAGCCGCAACCAGATGGATCTCATGCTGGAGGGACCGGATCCCGCCGACACCGTCCGACGTATTGAGCCGTCGGCCACACCCGCGGCCCTCGAGAACCTCATGGGCGTGGTCGGCGCTGTTCATGTGGACCCTGTCGTGCGAAGCTACGCACTGGACCTCATCGAAGCGACGAGGACTCATCCCCAGATCGCCGTGGGCGCCTCGCCGAGAGCCGCGCTCGCCTTGATGCGAGTAGCCGCCGCGCTAGCCGTGGCGGCCGACCGACGCTTCATAACCCCTGACGACGTCCAGGACGCCGCCGTCCCCGCCTTGGCCCATCGGCTGCTGTTGCGGCCGGGAGTGGAGGTGAACGGTGATGAGGGCGAGGCACTGGTGGCCGAGCTGACGGCGTCCATCGCCGTGCCTCTCCGAGACGACTGAGCAGTTCATGCCGCGTTCCGCCCCCCGAGTGACCGCCCGGGGTCTGGCTGTCTTTGCCACCTTCGGTCTCGTCGTAGTGGTCGCCACGTTGACCTCTACGCCAGAACTGACACCACTGGCGGTCACCCTCGGCATTCCCCTCTTGCTGGGACCATGGCTGGCCGACCGCCGGGCGCGGTCGGCGATGGCAACCACTGAGTTCCACGCCCACGTCGAACCGGGGACCGTCGAAGTGGGGGGCGAGATGCAGGTCCACCTGTCGATGACCCATCGAGCTTCGCCCGGGCACGCCCCCCCTCCCCTCGGACTGGCGCCGACCGAACACCGTTGGACCGTCCGCGGTGCCAAGTCCGACGGGGTTCGGCGTCAGGGTCGGCTCGCACCCTCGGCACGCTCACTGTCGGCCCTACCCACTCCCGCACCGGGGCGGACGGAGACCTGCCTCCTCCCTGTCCCCACCGGACGGCGGGGTGTCTTCGAGCTCCCGCCTCAATCGGCCTGGGCCACGGACCCGTTCGGCCTGTTCGGGGTCACCGGCCCGTCCACTCCGGCGATGACGGCCGTGGTCCATCCGGCACCGGCGGTGACGGGGGAGGACCTTCCCGAGCTCGTCGCAACCGGCATCGGTGCCGACGCGCCGGGACACTCGTCGGCGGGAGGCGGCATCGGCGATCTCGAGGGCATCCGGCCCTACGTCCCCGGCGACCGGCTGAGCCTTCTCGACTGGTCGGCCAAGGCCCGGTACGGAACGTGGTTCGTTCGTCACTTCGGCGCTGAAGGGACCCTGGTCCTGTCCATCGTGATCGACGACCGTGTTGGTGTACATCGCCGGCCTGACTTCGAGCAGTTGGTTGCCACCGTCCTGTGGATCCTGACCAAGGCCATCGAAACCGGTCGGTCGGCCCAGCTGCACACGTTGTCAGGTCGGCACTACGCATTCGCTCCCGGTGAGCGGGGACGGGCCGAGGTCCGCCTGGTACTCGCGGCGTTGCAGCCCCAGGGGAATGACACCCGGGCAGGGATGGCCCCTGCCCCCAAGGATTCGTTGCTGCTCACCACCCGCACGGGTGCCGAGCGGCTGGACCCGAGGGACCCGGTGATGGGCGGAGCAGAGAGGGCAGTCATCGGACTCTCCGGACCAAGGGTGGTGGTCGTGTGAGCGACCGGTGGACGAGCGAGGCCGGTATGGGAGGAGCAGCACTGGTGGCCGCCTATGCGTTGGGCCGTTTGGGATCGGATGCTCTCGCCGCCACCGTGGTCACTGCCGTCGTCGGCACGGTGGTGGTGGCGGCCCTCCGACGCCGACCGGCACTGGCCGTGACCGTAGGCGC
Source organism: uncultured Acidimicrobiaceae bacterium (assembly GCA_963738545.1). GTDB lineage: Bacteria > Actinomycetota > Acidimicrobiia > Acidimicrobiales > RAAP-2 > Bog-756. Next base: position 204,330 of record CAVTXA010000009.1, on the reverse strand, counting down.
CTTGGCCGTTGGGGTGAGCGCACTGGTTTGGGGTATCCATGCGGCAACGGGGTCATGGGTGCCCACGTACCACCAGCTCGCTTCCCTGCACCGCTCACTGCAGACGACCCGGGGCACCCTCGAACGGTTCCGCCCACCCCTTCCCCACACCTCCGGTGTCCTCGCCCTCGGAGCACTGGTGGCCGGCCTGGCCGCGGTCGGTGGACGGGGCCTCGGGATCCGGTACCCGGCTCTCTCACTGGTCCCCGCCGCCGCCCTCGTGGTGTGGTCGGCCACGCTTCTCCCTGCCACGGGTGCTGCTCTCGCCGGCCTGGTGCTCGGAGGTTGCGGCTTCCTGGTGCTGGGCAGCAGCCTGTTGCCCCGAGACGGCCTGGCGCTTGTCGTCGGGGGGATCTCCTTGGCTCTGGCCGCAGTCGCTCTGGGCTGGACCGCCGAAGCAGGTTCTGGGGCACCGGCCACGCATGGCGCCGCCCTTTCCGAAGTGGCTCCCTCGGCGTTGACGCTGGCCACCGATCTGACCGGCGTCGAGACGAGGGACGCCCACGTCGTGCTGTTCCGGGCCACGACCTCAGTCCCGACCTACTGGCAGGTCACGTCGCTGACCGTCTTCTCGGGAGGACGCTGGCTGCCCGACCCGGCCACGTCGGCACTGCTCGAGGGATCGGCGCCCCCCCAGGTGAATGAATCGCCTTCCGGGTCAGCCACGTTCGCTGCAGTTGTGACCCTGTTCACCTACAGCGGACGCCTCCTACCTGTGCCCCCTTCGACCGTCCTGGCCTCCGGATCGACCTCCCCCGTGATCACGCCCTCCGGCGTGGTCGCCACCAGTTCGTATGACGTGGGGAGCACCTACGCGGCCAGGGCTGTGGTCCCCTCCCCGATCACCGATACCACCGGAGCCGCGGGGACCGACACCGCCGCCGCCGACTTCACCGCCACCGGACCACTCCCCTCCGGTGTCCAGGCGCTGGCCCAGTCCATTACCGGAGGGCAGACAACCGTCCTCGACAAGGCCGAGGCGCTGGTCGACTACTTCCGCTCGGGCCGGTTCCGCTACAACGTCGATGCTTCGCCACCCGCGGGTACCAACCCGCTCGTGACGTTCCTCACCCGTACCCGTACCGGAACCTGTGAGCAGTTCGCCGGAGCCTTCGCCATGCTGGCCCGGGCGTCGGGCCTACCCACCCGGGTGGCCATCGGCTTCACGCCCGGACGGGCCGGACACGGGATGACCGTGGTGCGCGGCAGTGACGCGCATGCTTGGCCCCAGGTGCTGATGAACGGGAGCTGGGTGTCTTTCGAGCCCACCCCTAGCCTCCCCTCGGGGGAACTGGCACCACCCGGAGTCCTGGGTCCCGCCGCTCTGGGTCGACCCGTCCCCACCACGCCGGAAACCCGACCCCCGGTGTCGATCCCCTCGCCCACCGTGCCGGTCACCACGCCTCCACGTCCACCGTCGACGAGGGGCGGATCAAACCGTCCGGCGGGGGACGACATCATCCTGGGTGTCGTGCTCGCCCTCGTGGGGGTTGCGGTCGTCGTCGCGTCGGTGTTCGTTCTCCGGCGAAGGCGTCGCCGATCCCCCGTACACCAGGTGGTCGGGTCCTGGCGATCGCTCGACCGGGCGCTCACCCGTCGGGGACTCGCCCGGCCGCGGTGGCGAACGCCGATGGGCCATGTCCGGGATCTGGCCACCAGCCATCCCGGCGAGCGGGCCCGCGCCACGATCGAGGATCTGAGATCGGTGGCGGAGGTACTCGAACGGGCCTCCTATGGAACGGCGACGGTCGCACCGGCCCAGGCCGATCGGGTCATGGAGGCCGGTCGTCGTGCCCGCAGGTTGATACTCGAAGGAGCCTTGTCCGAGGGGAGTGGCGCCCACTCCACCGACGAAGAAGACGGCCCCGTCAGAGCGCCCGTTCGCGCCACCCACTGACCCATCCGGCTTCGGCGCCCGCCGAAGAGGGCATAAGCAGCAGGGTCTCCCAGCCGGGGTCAGGAGTGTGACGTGGTCGAGGTGGTACTCGACGGGACCGATGTGGGCTCCGGCGCCGTCGTACTGGTCGTCGAAGGCGTGACCGGGATCGTGGTCGACGATGGGGGTGTCGTCGGCGACGCGGCGGGACCAAGCACAAGAGGCGCCGTCGTGGAAGGCGCCGTCGACGAGGGAGCGGTCGTCGCCGACGGATTATCGGGGGAGGTACATCCTGTCGGTGGCGTCGATGAGCCCGACTGGCCAGGCATCAGGACCATCCCCGCGCATCCGAAGTTGGAGAACTCGGCTTCGCTGTGCAGCGTGGAGCCGTCGGCGAAATGGTCGGTGGTCTCCGTCCGGCGGATGAACCCGGCTGCGTCGACCGACACCAGAACCGTGGACCCGGTATAGCCCTGCTGGACGAGCAACTGCATGGCCGCGGCGACGGCCTGTTGTTCCTGATCGGTCAATCCGGGGACTTGTGCGACTTGGTCGGGCGTCTGGACGATCTGATAGACGTCCACCGGGATCGTGGACACCGTGCTCGTGCCGATCAGGTTGGCGCTCGATGTCTCCGCCGGATCGAGGTTCAGGTAGCCGGTCGGACTGGCCAGGCCCAGCATGGCAAGGGGACCCTGGCGTGGTCCGAGCGTGCCTTCCACCAAGCCGGCGAATCCGGTGAGCGATGAGCCCGGCCCCGAGTCGGTTGATCCCGGTGTCAACCCGTAGTCCCCACCTCCCTCCTCCCACACGTCGGTGCCGTCGTCCCGCAGCACGATGGTTCCGAATCCGCTGACGTCCGACGTGGCCACCATGGCAAAGGGTGCCAGGTCGATCGTCGCCGTCCCGGTGACCGGCTGTGAACCGGCGGGAGGACCGCTCACACACATCACCGACGGAGGGGTGGTCTCGGCCGCCGAGCCGGCAAGGGCGTTAGACGCGGAGGTCCGGGCGGCGCCCACTGCCGCGCAGCCGGTTGTGGTCGTCTGCGTCGTGGAGGCCCCGGACAGGCCGCCGAACGAGTAACTGACGTCGAAGTTCCCCGAATCGGTGGTGGCGTTGAGCGCACCGAGGAGGACCGGCGCCGACTTTCCGTGTCCGACGCTGGCGGGCTGACGGGGCCCGGCCGAGCTGGATCCCGGTCCCCCGCTGACCACAAGAGCGACGGGAACGGACACGACCACCAGACAGATGGCTGCGGCCACCACGATCCCCGTGCCACGCCGCCGTTGGCCGGAGGGCTGGCTGGATGGTCCCTCTTCGAGCCACAGGTTCTCGGCCACGGCGACACCTCCTTGACCTGCGCAACGACAGGTAGGCAGAGCGTAGCGCTCCCCCCGTGTCGAGGACGGGCCGGGGGAACACCGGAATCGTGCGCCTGTGCACGAGCGCAGTACGGACGGCCCGCCTCTACTCCAGGCTGACCGTAACCGGCCGCACGTCGGTGCAGTCTGGGCCGACGGTCGAGAGGCGTAGTCGGCCCGGATCCGACTCGACAGTGCCCAGAGCAAATCGACCGAGGACCACGGCAAGGTCCTTGACCCAGATGTCCGACAGCCACGCAAAGGGGAGGTGAGCAACGACGACTCCGTCTCGACGAGCCATCGAAGGGGTTGTGGTGGGGGCGATCATCTCGAGCTCCACTGTGCTCCCCGCTTCCCCCAGCCAGGTGCGGACCGATGCCACCACCCGGCCGTAGAGTGCCGCAGTGAGGGCGGGGCCGTGGGGATCTATCCCCCCTTGCTCGTCACCGGCCAGGCGCGCCGCCCAGCTGGCGATGATCTGAGCCACCAGCCGCTGGGTCAGCGCGCCACTGAGGGAGAGGAGATCGAGGATGTCATCTGACGGCAGGCCCGGCCGCCCACCGATCGGCTGCGTCGTCGACAGCGGCGCGTAGGAGACCCACCCGGCCGCGGCCGGTCGGACCACGGTCATGGCGACACCCTGGACGCCGGGTCGAGGCATCCCCGACACGGTCGAGACGAAGCGGCTTTCGGCGTCTGGGTGGACGGGGTCCGATGCCCCACGTGACGTGATGGTGAGGACCCGCAGGTCGTCCGCGTGGCGGGCCCAGGTGTCGAGCAGCTCGATGCACCGGGTCCGCTCCCCGCCCAAGGCGGCCAAGGCCCGCTCGGCGGTGGGGTCCTCGTGGTCCGAAGCCGTCAGCACCCCATCCTCCCAACGGACGGCGTGGGTTCCCCCCGAGCAATCCAATCGCACCTCGACGGGCAGCAAGCCGTCCCACCACTCCCTACTCATGAGCCGCCCCTCATGAGTAGGCCCTCATGACCCGGCGCCCCATGCCGGGAGAGGGACAGTGATCACGGCGCGTTCCGTGGAGGCCGTGGCCGTCAAGCGCAACGATGTGGCCTCGGAGCGGAGCGCCGGCCAGAACTCGATGGCCCCCTCGCTCAGGTCGGGGCTTCCACCCCACTGGTTCACGCGGCCGACGTAGTGATTTCCGAGATCGTCCTCGGCGAACCACTCCAGAGACGCACCCCTCACGCCCACGCTCAGCGAGAACGGGGAGAGCTCCTCCCCCGGCGTGACGCTCACGCGGACCGAGAACAGGCCGGCCGTGGAGACCAGGCCGTCCAGGCTGACCACGGTCCCATCTACCGGATCGGTGACAACACCGATGGCCACAGCGCCCTCGGGTCCGTCACCGCTAAATGCACCCGACATGATCGAGGCCCACGGCTGGTGCGTTGTGGCCGGAGCGTTGGGGCGTCCCGACAGGGCCGCAGCCACCTCCAGGATCTCGTCAACCAGAGGATCCTCCCGCGTCAGCTCGCCCACCGCCACCAGCGTGTCGATGGTGGTCTCCACCGGCGTTCCGGGGCCCCGAGTCCGCCCGTGGTGGAAGTCACCGACCCGCCGCCAGAGGTGGCGGGCCGCCGGAGCCATCGGTGGCAATGTCTCGACCACCGCCGTGGCCGCCGGACGCGGATCGCCGAGTTCGATCCTCTCGGGTCCGAGTTCGATCCACCGAGTCGATCGGGACAGCGGCCCCTGCGTGACGAGGACGCCGTTGAATCCAGACGACCCCCCGCCGCCGCTGAAGTGTGCGGTCTCGGTGGTGCCCCGGTCATCGGTCACCGTGGCCTGCGTCATCGGCATGCCCTGAAGGCCCTGGGCCTGAGCCAACGCCCCCGGTGCAGATTCGAGCACGGTAACGGCCAGGGACGCGTTGCGGTCGCCGAGAGCCACGTAGTGGATCTCGACCGTTCCCCAGTCCGGGGTCAACACCCAGCCCGTGGCATCGACCCGCGGTGCCGTCAGGGCCAAGCGCTTGCCAGGCGGGTGCCGGAACGCCCCCATCCGGTGCATCGGTCGGCCGTTGCCCCTCACCCCCTGGGCCACGGCGTAGTCGTCGACGATCTGCTGGGCCCGGTCGGCGTCCAATGCCTCCACCGCCACCAGTGTGGCGGCGACATCACTACCGGGCTGGTCCCATGGCGGGCGTCCACGGAACTGACCGGGCTCCAAGAGGGCACGCTCGAGGAACAGACGCAGGTACAGCTCTCCGTCGACATCCTCACTCATCGCCCCCACTCTCGCGCGTCGGTCCGTCCCCCGGCGGGCCCAGCCCGGGGCGATCTCGTGCACACTGGGTGGTATGGACGATCAGTCGGTGGTGACCGAGGCGTTGGGGGCGGCCATCGCCGCCCGGGTGCCGGTCCTCCTCTGGGGAGCCCCGGGAACGGGCAAGACCTCGGTGGTGCAGGCCATGGCGGCCGCGGCGGGCTGGCCCTGCGAGACGGTCATCGCCTCCATCCGCGAGCCCTCCGACTTTGCCGGCCTTCCCATCGTCAGCGGTGGCGATGGTGCCCCGGCCCATGTCGATTTCGCTCCGCCCCGGTGGGCTCGGCGCCTCGCCCAGGCCGGTCACGGGCTGCTCTTCTTCGACGAGGTCTCGACGGCTCCCCCCGCGGTGCAGGCCGCGCTCCTCCGGGTGGTCCTGGAACGCACGGTCGGGGACCTCGTCCTCCCCGACGAGATCGCCGTCGTGGCTGCAGCCAACCCTCCGGAACAGGCTGCCGACGGATGGGACCTGTCGGCGCCGTTGGCCAACCGGTTCTGTCACCTCGACTGGCCGGTCGATGCCCGGCGGCTGGCCGACGGATTCACCTCGGGATGGGCCACGCCGGCGCCCCCCGGTCGCGCCACCGGTTGGGAGCGGCACGTGGGTGTGGCCCGGAGCTGGGTGGCCGGCTTCATCACCGTGCGGCCCGCCCTGGCCATCGAGGTCCCCGGTGACACCGCCGGCGCCGGGCGGGCGTGGCCCAGCCCGCGTACCTGGGATATGGCGGCCCGCTTGCTGGCCGCGGCGGACATGCACGCCGTGGGTGATGCCGCCCGATCGCTCCTCGTCCGTGGGGCGGTCGGCCAGGGTCCGGGGGTCGAGTTCCTGACCTGGCTGGTCGAGGCCGATCTCCCCGACCCCGAGGCGGTGCTCGCCGACCCGGACTCGTTCACCCTCCCCGAGCGGGGCGATCGCGCCTACGCCGCACTGTCGTCGATCGCCGCCGCCGTGTCCGCGGACCCCACGCCTGAACGTTGGGAGGCCGGTTGGGTGGTCTTCGGGCATGCCGGCGCTCGGGCGCCCGACGTGGCCGCGGCGGCGGCACGCACCTTGGCCCGCTGCCGACCTCCGGGAGCCCCCATCCCACCCCAGGTGAGTGCGTTCGCCCCCCTGCTCCGGGACGCGGGACTTCTCGACTGACCCGACCACCGACCCGTGCCCGATGACCTTCACGCCCTGGCCGCCGCCCGCCTGTGGGCATCGAACCGGTTGCCCTATCTGGCCAGCGCTCTCTTTGCCCTGTCCATCGAGTCTGAGCCGGACAGTGGGACGATCGCCGTCGATCGGTCCTGGCACCTCATCGCCGACCCAGCGTGCGTGCAAGGACTGGCGGTGGATGAGCTGGGCCGTCTTCTCATCCACCTCACCGGCCACCTGGTCCGGGAGCACGCCGACCGGGCCAGGACCGTCCGCGTTGAGGAGGACGATGCCCGGGCGCAGTGGAATAGGGCGTCCGACGCCGAGCTCAATGACGACCTCCAGGGAGCCGGTCTCGTCCCCGCCGTTGCCCCCGACCTCCCGTCGGCCTTGGGGTGCACCGACGGCGAACTGGCCGAGCACTATTTCGGCGCCATCGGGCCGGGACCGCGCCACTGGGACTGCGGCTCAGGATGCGACAATGGTGACCGACCCTGGGACCGTGACGGCGACGAGAACGGCGGCCTCGCTCCGGGTCAGGCCCAGCTTCTCCGGCTGGGCGTTGCCGCCGACATCCAACGCCATGCCGCCATGCATCCGGGGACGGTCCCGGGGGGGTGGATGCGCTGGGCCCAGGAGGTACTCCCGTCGCGGGTGGACTGGCGACGGGTGCTGGCCGCCGAGATCCGAGCCAGCCTGGCCAGTGTGGCCGGGAACGTGGACTACACCTACCGCCGGCCCTCCCGTCGTCAACGTTCGGTGCCGCGTGTCGTGCTCCCTTCGATGCACCGGCCGGTGCCGAACGTGGCCATCGTGTGCGACACCTCGGGGTCGATGCACGAAGAATTGTTGGCCCGAGCCCTGTCCGAGGTCGAGGGGATCCTCGCCCGGGCCGGACTGCGGCAGACCCAGGTTCGCGTGCTCGCCGTGGATACCAACGTCCACGCGGTAAGCCGGGTGTCACGGGCCAGTCAGGTCGAACTGGCCGGCGGCGGCGGCACGGACATGGGCGCGGGCATCTCGGCCGCGGCCTCCCTCCGGCCGAGGCCGGCGGTCGTCATCGTGCTCACCGACGGGTTCACGCCCTGGCCGTCGGCACCACCCAAGGGGATCAGGGTGGTGATCGGCATTCTCACCCAGTCGCGCGCCCACCTCGACGGGTACGCCGTCCCCGACTGGGCCCGTGTCGTCCGCATTGATGAGGCGACCGGGCGGGAATGACCGGCGAGCCGACTCAGGCCTGGCGGATGGACTCCCGGTACATGGCGGTCAGGACCCGGGCCACGGACCCGTGCACACCCTTCAGGTCCCTCATGAGCTCGCCCCAGGCCCCCTCCGACTCGGACGCCACCATCTCTTTCATGCTTCCGGCGAGATAGGTGTAGGCACGGGCCATGGAGGCGAGCAGGCGGTCGAGGTCGGCGTAGGGGCAGCGACGGCCTTCCAGCCAGACGGCCAGTGAGCGCGCCGCCGCCTCGAGCTGGTCGGCATGGGCGATGAGCGCCGGGGTCCACTGGGACTCACACGCCCGATCACAGGCGTTCAGCGAGGCCATCGCCGCATGCAACACAGGGGTGACCCCTGATTCCCACTCGCGAAACTCGTTCACCGACTGCCCCTCCGCATTGCCCCTGAAGTACTGCCGCCCGGTGCCCGATCTCTGCCGATCGGACCTGGGACTCGAGAACCATCATGACGCTGTCCGGCGCTTGTGGATAGCGCTCAGTGCGCACCGTGGTCGAGAGAACACGGACAGGAGCAGGCGATCCCCTGGGCGTGTCCGGGCCAGGCACACACGGGCCGAGTGCGTGGACCACAGCCGGTTGTCGGATCCGGCCAACCGGTCGCGAAGCCGATGACTGGCGGGGCCACCCACTACCGTGGGCACCCATGGACGAGCCGTTCCTGGTGATCCTCACCGGCCCGCCCGGTGCCGGAAAGTCCACGGTGGGCCGGTTGGTCGCCGACCGGTTCACCCGCTCGGCCTGCCTCGAGTCCGACTGGTTCTGGACCACCATCGTCAACGGGTTCGTCCCGCAGTGGGAGACGGACGCCGACCCTCAGAACCGGGCGGTGGTGGCGGCCGTCATGGCGGCGGCCACCCGTCTGGTGCTCGGTGGGTTCACGACGGTCGTCGAAGGGGTCGTGGGTCCTTGGCACGTCGACCTCGTCCGCAAGGAGCTGCGCGCCGTCAACATTCCGACCCACTATCTCGTGCTCAGGCCCGACCTCTCCAACTGTCTGTCGCGGGCCAGAGGCAGGGTGGGGGCCGAGCGCAACCCTGGACATCCGCCCCTCACCGAGGACGGGCCGGTCCGTTTCATGTGGGAGCGCTTCGCCGATCTGGGACCGTACGAGTCCCACGTCGTCGACACCTCCGGACTCACGGTCCGGGCGACGATCGATGCGGTCCTCGCCCGCCTCGAAGGAGGGGATGCCGTGTTCCCCCTCGGTGAACCCGGCGCCGGCTGACGGCCCCGTCCCGGTTCCCGGGTGGCAGGTAGTGGCACGACCGAGGAGGCCTGTCGACCCTCGTCACCCTGCGGCCACCTCGAGTAGGGCCTCGGTGACCTTCTCGGGCTCCGTGATCATCAGATCGTGTCCGGTGTCGATGGCCCACAGCCTTCCTTCGGCACGGGCCTCGCCCATGAGCTGCTCGTCTCGGGTGGCCAAGGTCGAGGTGCACACGATGTGGTACTGGGGGATCGACGAACGTCCGGCCTCGTCGGTGAGGATGAGCGGTTGCTCGAAGCACGCCCAGGGATGGCCGGTCAATCGGTCCGCCATCCAGGCCAGGTCCGCCTGGTCCGTCACCCCGTAGAGCAGGCCCGCGTCCGGTGACGGCAGCAGCACCAGCTCCACGCCGTCGATCGTGGCCCCCAGCGGACGCACCATCTCGATCACGGGACCGGCCACGTCGACCAACGACTGGCCGTCGACCGGATTCGCCGCGTCCAGGTAGACGAGGCGACCGACTCGGGCAGCCGCCCGATCTGCCGCCCCGGTGATCACCATGCCGCCGTAGCTGTGACCCACCAGGATCACATCGTGGAGATCCTCGAACTCCAGCACCGCCACGATGTCCCTGATGTGGAGGTCGAGGTCGACCTGCCCACTCACCAGATGGGAGCGCTCCCCCAACCCGGTGAGCGTGGGGGTGTACACCTCATGGCCGGCCGATCGGAGGAGTCTGGCCACACGCTGGTAGCACCAGCCACCGTGACCGCCTCCGTGCACCAGTACATACGTCGCCATGGTGGTGATTCCTTTCATCGACGCCTCGCTGCGGCACCATCGTGGTGCAGTCCACGAGTCTGGTCCACGGCAGGGCTTGTTCGGGATCTAGGCTCACGCAGTGCTCTTCGGCCTGCGCTTCGACTTCCGGAACCCGCACCATGCTGACACCACGATGGCCGACCGCTATGCCGCGGCCCTGGACATGGCCGAGTGGGCCGACCGTCTGGGGTGCGTGACCATCGCCGTTTCTGAACATCACGGGTCACCCGATGGCTACCTCCCCAGCCCGATCCTGATGGTGGCGGCGATGGCGGCCCGGACGACGACGGTCCGGTTGAACATCGCCGCTCTCATCGCCCCGTTCCACGACCCACTGCGCCTGGCCGAGGACCTCATCGTCCTCGACATCCTGAGCCGCGGCCGGGTGGACCTCATCGTCGGCGGCGGCTACGTGCACGAGGAGTTCGCCATGTTCGATGTCCCCATGAACGAGCGGGGTGCACGGGTGACCGAGACGGTGGCCGTACTGAAGAGCGCCTTCACCGGCCAGCCGTTCGACTACCGGGACCGGACCGTCCACCTCACCCCGGCACCCTACCGACCCGGCGGCCCCTCCATCTCACTGGGCGGCAGCAGCAAACCCGCCGCCGTCCGGGCCGCCCGCATCGCCGATGGTTTCGTGCCGAGCGTGCCCGAGGTGTGGACCTACTACCGAGACGAGGTCGTGGCCCTCGGACGACCCGACCCCGGTGAGTGCCCCATCGGCCCCAACGTGGTGGTGGCCCTGGCCAAGGATCCCGACGAGGGCTGGGAACGCATGGCCCCGTTCTTCCTGCACGAGACCAACGCCTACGGGGCCTGGCAGGCTCAGGACGATGTGGCCAGCCCGTACCACACCGTGACCGACGCCGACGCGCTGCGTGCGTCGGGCCAGTACCGGGTGGTGAGCCCCGAGCAGTTCGTGGAGGAGCAGAAGGCCTCGGTGTTCCCCTTTGCCTTCTTCCACCCGCTGTGTGGGGGCATGCCTGTCGATCTGGCCTGGTCCAGCCTGCGGCTGTTCGAGGACGAGGTGCTCCCGGCGTTCGGGTAGACGTGCTACCTGCCCACCCGGTCAGGAACCCAGGGGCCGGAGCAGCGGACCGTCGAGGATGGCAAGGGCCCGGTCGAGGAGATCCAGGGGGTCGGGGGTGGACGGATCGTCGGCCCAACACGTCATCACCTCGTCGACGACGACCAGCGCGGCACCGGCCACCAGATGGGGGGTGAGCGGATGGTCGTGGTCTCCGAACCACGGGGCCAGAGCATCGGCCAGTCGATCGCGGTTCCGGCGTTGCTCCTCTAACCACCTTCCCCGCAAGGCGGGGGTATCCCGGAGCATCCACTGGAAGGCCCGAGCCGAGTCCGGGTCCTCGCACACCGGAGCCAGGGAGGCGGTGAGCATCGCTGTGAGGACCTCCCGGAGGCTCTCCTGGTCATCGTGGTCGGCCAGATGGTCGAGGAGATCGTCCATCGTGGTGCTGGCGATGGCTGTGATGACGTCCTCTTTGCACGGGAAGTACCGGAAGAAGGTACGGGGCGAGACATCGGCGGCGTCGGCGATGTCCTGGACCGTGGTCGAGGGATAGCCACGCTCCAAGAAGAGCCGGGCCGCCGCCTCCGCCAACTCCCGACGGGTGCGTTGTTTGTTGCGCTCGATCAGGCCGCTGGTCATCAGTCCCCCACTTCGCCGTTAGCGGCAGCCTACCCGCTTTGCACTCTTTTGGCACACTCTGCCACACTGGCGTAATGCGCCATAAAGGACCATCGGGAGGGCGGCCGTGACCGTCGCACCCGACTGGAGGGCGAGGCGGGCGGGCCTGCGGGCGAACCCCTGGTTGACCCTGATCAGCGTGGCGCTGGGCGTCATCATGGTCGGTATCGACGGTTCGGTCGTGGCCGTGGCCAACCCGTACATCGGCAAGGACCTGCATGCCTCGCTGGCCGACCTGCAGTGGGTCACCAACTCCTATCTCCTGGTGATCGCCGTGATGTTGATCCTGGGGGGAAAGCTCGGGGACCGGTTCGGCCGCCGCCGGATCTTCCTCGTCGGCGTGGCCGGCTTCGCCCTCACCTCCCTCGCCATCGGTCTGGTCGGGACCATCGACGGCGTAATCCTCCTCCGGGGGCTCCAAGGGGCGTGCGGTGCGCTCCTCCTCCCCAACACCCTGGCTCTGCTCCGGGCCGCCTTCCCCCCCGACGAGTTGAACCGGGCCGTCGGGATCTGGGTGAGCGCCTCGGCCACGGCCACGGCGGCCGGACCCATCGTCGGGGGGATCTTCGTGGAGCACATCTCGTGGCAGAGCGTGTTCTACATCAACGTCCCCATCGGGGCCGTGGCCCTGGCGGTCGGTGCCCTGGTGTTGAACGAGACCATGGAGTCGATCCGCCATCGGTTCGACATCCCCGGTGTCATCACCCTGGCCCTCGGGCTGCTGGCCATCGTCTATGGACTGATCAAGGCCCAGAGCTGGGGCTGGGGCAGTCCGCGGACGCTCGGGGTGATCGCCGCCGGCCTGCTCCTCCTGGCCGCCTTCGTAGCCGTGGAGCGGGTAGTCCGGGATCCTCTCGTGCCGCTGCGTATCTTCCGGCAGCGCGCGGTCTCGTTGAGCACGGTGATCGTCCTGCTCAACTTCTTCGCCTTGTTCGGCGTGCTGTTCTTCATCTCCCTCTATCTGCAGAGCGTTCACGGCTTCAGCCCCGTGGGAGCCGGGTTGCGGCTTCTGCCCCTCACCATCACCTTCGCCTTCTCGGGTCCGGTGGGAGCCCGCCTCACCACCCGGTTCGGGCCGTGGTTCCCCATCACGGTCGGGCTGCTGGCCTCGTCGGTGGCCCTGTTCTCCCTCCTGGGCTTGCAGGTCGACTCGTCCTACCTTCACCTGTGGCCACCGTTCATCCTGTTGGGACTGGGCATCGGTCTGGTGGTGACATCGGCCACCGACGCCATCGTCGGCAGCACGCCCGAAGACGACGCCGGCGTGGCCGGTGGCATCCAGACGACGTCGATCCAGCTCGGTGGGGTGCTCGGCACAGCGGTGTGCGGGTCCATCCTTGCCGCCTCGGTGGCCAGCGTGCTCCACGCCGATCTGGTGTCCCGGGGTGTTCCCCCGGGCCTGGCCGACAAGGTGGGACGGGATGGTGCCGTGGTCTCCCAGGGACTGGCGCCCGTGCCCGCGGGGGCATCCGGGAAGGTGGCCGACGCCATCACCCAGGGGAGCCACGCGGCGTTCATGACCGGACTGCACACCACCATGCTGGTGGCGGGCATCGTGACCCTGGCCGGCGCGGCACTGGGACCGCTCCTTCGGTCGGGTCCACGCGTTCACGTCGCCGAGCCGGTGAGCGAGGCCCCCGACACCGCTGCCGTCGGCATCCGGGAGGAATCCGTCGCCAGCTAGGGGCAACGCCTCGATGCCCCGGCCGTCACCGTCCCGGTCGCCGGCGGCCGCATCCGGTCAGGACGGCTCGATCACCACCCGGATTGCACCAGCGGTCCGATCGGCGGCAACCCGGAACGCCTCGGGTGCATCCTCGATGGGGAACCGGTGCGTGATGAGGGTCCGGACGATATCGGGATCCGCCGCCAGCATGGCGGCGGCGTCCTCCATCTCCCGTCCATCGGCGTGGGCGCAGTACCCGAGCGAGGGAATGATCCGGGCCTCCCGGTGGAACAGCGGCATCCAGTCCAGCTGCACCGGGCCGAAGTGAACACCGAGGACGACGATCGTCCCACCGGGCGCCACCAACTCGCCGCAGCGGGCCAGGCTGGCGGCGGTTCCCGCCGCCTCGACGACCACGTCGTACAGGCCGTCGGGTCCGATCCGGGCACCCAGTCGCTCGCCGGCGTCCCGCTGGTGAGGATGGCGGGCCTCGAGGGCGATTTCCTCACCTCCTTGGTGCGTGGCCCCGGCCACGGCGAGCAGTCCCAGAGCACCGGCCCCGACCACGGCGACCCGTTTGCCCGGCCCGGTGCCGGCGAGACGCACGGCGTGCCACGAGACGGCAGCCGGCTCCACGATGGAGCCGTCACGCACGTCGATCCCGGCGGGGAGGGGCACGATGCGCTCGGTCGGCACACGGAAGTGCTCGACCATCCCCCCGTCGGCACCAATGCCGAGCGCCCGTTCACCGTGGGTCGGACACAGGTTGTAGGCCCCGCGCTCACACTGGTCACAGGCCAGGCATCCGTAGATGGCCTCGACGACCACGGCGGACCCATCGGCGCGGATGCCGGCGAGCTCGTGGCCCAGGATGTTCCGGCTCCCGAAGCGGATGTAGCTCAGGTCCGAGCCACAGACACTGGTCGCCCGCATCTCGAGGACCTCTCCGATGCCGGGCGGCTCATCGACCTCGACCACCGACACTCCCCCATCCACACTCCGCACCGCCTTCATCGCAGCCCAGCCTTCACGGTCAGCCCTCCGTCCACGTCGGCTCCCATCGGATCCTCCCGGGTTCGCGGTCGAATCGGCTCAGGCCTGGCCCATCTTGCGGAAGTCCCAGCTGACGATCTTCTCAGGCTCCACGCGGAGCCAGGCATGCCGACCGTCGTGGGTGAAGGACCCCCCGGCGTACTTGTCGCCGAATCGACGCTCCGGTTCGACGAGATCGTCGACGGGCTCACCCGTCCGGGGGACCTCGCCCACCGGCACGGCCCGACCTCTCATCTCCACCCCGCGCAGCTCGCCGAACCCGTCGCCGGCATCGATCAAAACACTGATCCGCGGGTCGTGCTCGAGGTCCGTCCAACGTTGGCTCTTCACGATGGAGGTGAGCCACAGGGCCTCACCGTCCCAGACGTACCACAGCGCAGTCAGATGGGGTCCGTGGGTCCCCGTGGTGGCCACCCGGCACGTACGTTCCCCGTCGAGGAACGCGTCCCGCTCCTCGGAGGTCATGGCGATCCGCCGTGACCGTCGTTGCTCTTTCATGACGCCTCCCTGCTCATGACGGCTCCCTGCTCATGACGGCTCCTGGCCGCGGCCAGTGCGGTAGGGGTGGATCCTCTGACGTCCGGGCGATCCGGGAACCTGCTTGATCAGGATGCGGCGTCGGTCCCGATGCCATGGAAGATCAGGTCCCACAGGTCCTCGGCCGTGCCCTGGCCTTCACTGTCGACGGACAGGCCGCCGATGGTGGATGAAAACGAGTTGAACATGATGGCCTCCAGCACGACACCGACGATCGGTCCGTGACGGGGTCCGGAGCGGACGGCTCCGGCTGCCGCCGCCCCGTCGAGGACCTCCTCGAACAGCGTGACGAGGGGCGAGAAGACCCGGGCCGCTTCCTTCGGGTGCTCGGTCAGCAGCTGTTGGGCGAACTCGGCCATGAACGGGGCTCGCCCGGGCACCGACGATCCCTCCTCGGTCGCCGGCCGGCACAGGCGGTAGTACTCCACCACGAAGCAGTGGAGGCGCTCCAGGGGATCGTTCTCGTCGGCCACCTTGTCGCGCAAGTACTCGGTCGTGGTGCGCACCGACTCCTCGAACAGGGCCAACAGGAGCTCGTGCTTGCCCCCGAAGTACTGGTAGAAGCTGCGGAGGGACTGGCCGGAGCGGTCCACCACCTCTTGGACGGTGAAATCCTTGCCGGACCCCGAGTTGAACAACTCGATGGCGGCGTCGAGGAATCGCTGCACCCGGGTCTCGGCCCGCAGCCGGGCGGAGTCGAGCGATCGCGCCACCGCCTGTTCCCGCCAACTGAGGCTGTCTGGCTCCTGCGGGTCGGCCGCCACTTCGGACTCTGTCACTGGGGAAATGCTACCCGATGAAGGGGTATACGGGGAATCTCCTGTCTGGGGGACCCATGGATCGAATCAGGAGAACGGAGTTCTATCCGAGCCAACCAAGGCCCCGGGCCAACGGAGAAGATCCCTGGTCCGGCGCGTATCAGGCCCTGGATCCGAAACGAACCCTGACGATGTTCGCCCCGTTGCGTCTCAGGCCTTCGGCTCCCGGGCCAGAAGCCGATCCAGGTTGGCGCGCAGTTCGGGTGAGGTGAAGGACCGGTCCTCGGCACTCAATGCGAAGTCGAGCGTGGCCACGACCGCTCGCTCCAGGTGCAGATTGAGGATGCGCTTCGTGTCCTCCACGGCCCGACGGGGCAGGGTGGCGATCTTGTGCGCGCAGGCCAGGGCCTGGTCCATCACCTCGTCATCCGGGCAGACGTGGTTGACCAGGCCGATCTGTGCGGCCCGCTGGGCGGGGATGCGGTCGCCGGTGAGGGCGTACTCCTTGGCCAGCTGCAGACTGATCATGAGCGGCCAGGTCACCGGGCCCCCGTCGGCCGCCACCAGGCCCATCAGCACGTGGGGATCGGCCAGGTGCGTGCTCTCGGCCATGAATACGATGTCGGACAGCGCCACCAGGCTGCAGCCCAATCCGACGGCGGGCCCGTTGACTGCGGCCACGATGGGCACCCGGCACCCGACCATGCCGGTGACGATCTGACGGCCGTGGGCCAGGGTCTCGGACCGGCGATCCTCATCACGGGAGAGCTCGTCGAGATAGGTAAAGTCGCCGCCGGCGGAGAACGCCTTGCCGTTACCGGTGAGTACGACGGCCCGGGCGTCGACGTCGGCATCGATCTGGGGAAACAGTTCGGCCAGACCGCGGTGGAGCGCATGGTTGGTGGCGTTGAGCTGGTCGGGACGGTTCAAACGGACCACGCGGACCGGTCCGTCGATCTCGATCTCGAGCTCGTCGGGGACGGAGTACTGGGTCATGGTGACGGCACGACGACGGGCGGGCGGGCCATCGGCTGACGTGACCTTGTGGACGGTTGCATGCTGTTCCTCCGGATGGTGGGCGACGGGGCGGTGGTAGTCGATGGCGGCCGGGTGAACCCGTTACCAGTGGTTACCACGCCGACGATGCTCGGGGTGGATCGATGACGGATGCGGCACGGTCAGGACGCGGGCAGGCCGAGGATCCGGCGGGCCACCAGGTTCCGCTGGATCTGGGAGGTCCCCCCCATGACGCTCTGGGCTCTGCTGTACAGATAGGTGTTCAACGGGGTGTCGTCACCACCGCCGTGGGCCGCACCGCCGATACTCAAAGACGCATGACCCACGGCCTGTTCCACCCAGGTCATGAGCAGTTTGTCCACGGAGCCCTGCGGTCCGTGCGTGATGCCGCCCAGCCGGTCCGAGAGGCGCCGCCGCACGTGCAGACGCAGCATCTCGACTTCCACCGTGGCCCAGCCCAGCTCACGCACGTGCTCGGGTCGGACGCTCCCGCCCTCCTCTTTCACCTTGCGGGTGAGATCGTTGACCACCTTGCTGTACCGGGCCACGTAGCCGAGCTCGCCGGGCTCCCGCTCGTGGCTGACCACGGTCATCGCCAGCGGCCATCCCTCGCCCGGCTCCCCGATCATGTTGGCGGCAGGGACTCGGGCCCCGTCGAAGAGCACCTCGCCGAACTCCTTGGTCACCCCGTTGATCATCCGGAGCGGTCGCTGCTCGATGCCGGGCTGGTGCATGGGCACGGCGAAGGCCGAGATGCCCCGGTGCTTGGCCACGTCGTGGTCGGTCCGGGCCAAGAGGAGGCACCACTCGGCGTCGTCGGAGTAGCTCGTCCACACCTTGTGGCCCGTGATGACGAACTCGTCTCCCAATGGATCGGCCCGGGTGCGCAACGAGGCCAGATCGGATCCAGCATCGGGCTCGCTGAACCCCTGGCACCACCGGTCGCGCCCGTTGACGATGCCGGGGAGGAATCGCTGTCGGATCGCCTCGCTCCCGTGCTCGAGCATGCCCTGGACCAGGTAGCCGAGGCTTGGTCGGGGCGGCGCCCCAGCTAGGGCGAGTTCCTCGTCGACGATCACCTCGTAGACCGTCGGGAGCGCCTGGCCCCCGATGGCCGTGGGCCACGACATGCCGAAGAATCCGGCGTCGTAGAGCGCCCGGTGCCATGCCGCCACGCCGGCCCAGTAGTCATCGTCGGTCGATGAGGTCGGGAGACCCGGGTTGTGATCCACCACCCACTCCCGCAACCGCTGGCGGAACGCCGACTCCTCGGGTGAGTCACGGAAGTCCATGATCACCTCCGATGCCCCGATGGTGGAGGACCCGGGACAGACTGGCCTCGGCGTCACCGAGCAGATCGCCCGAGAGCAGGCAACGCCGAAGATACACGTGGGCCAGGCACTCCCAGGTGTTCCCGATTCCCCCGTGCACCTGGATGACCGTCTCGCACACCTGCCGGGCGGCCCGGGCGCAGTAGGCCTTGGCCACCGCCGCCGCGGCCAGGGCGTCGGCCGTGGGCAACTCGTCCACGGCCCACGAGGCGTGCAGGGTCACACTGCGGGAACCCTCGGTCAGCACGTGGGCATCGGCCAACAGGTGCTGCACAGCCTGGAACGATCCAATGGCGGCACCGTACTGGTGGCGGTCGGTGGCATAGGCCGTGGCCAGTTGCACCGCTCCCTCCATGGTGCCGACCAGGTCGGCGCAGGCCAACGCCAGCCCCAGTGCCGTCCATCGATCGAGTGCCTCCTCGGTGACGGGACGGGTAGCCCCGGGCACGGGGACGGCCTCGGCCAAGGGGTCGAGGACCGAGGACGGTCGGGTGAGATCGACACCCACCGGATCCGGGTGCAGTGGCACCTGGGCCAGATGGGTGTCTCCGTCTCCGACGATCAGCAGCAGGGCCGCCGACGCCCCCTGGACGTCGATGGCCACGCCATGGACCCCTGCGCTCGCGTCGATCCGGGCCACCGACGTCAATCCGGTGTCGAACACCACGGTCTCGGGTTCCCGCGTGGCCGGGGCCCTGGCCATCCGCCGGAGCTCACTGGCCATGGTGGGACCGAAGAATGACACGTCGGCCAGCCTCCGACCCAACGCCTCGGCGACGATGCCCACCTCCACGCCCGAGGCGAGGGGTGCGTCGCCGTCGGCGGCGGTCCGGAGCTCCCGCCATCCGGCTGCGGCGACCGCGGCGTCGAGCTTCGCCGTCCGTTCCGGATCGCCGAGGTCTCCAACCGCGTGGGGGCCGAGTTGGTCGACGAGCCGGACGGCCGAGTCCCGGAGGGCCTCCTGCTCGGGTGACAGTCGTACGTCCATCAGTCCTCGGTCCGTCCCGCCCGCAGCGGGTCCGACCACTCGTCCCGGAGCGTGCGCCGCAGGACCTTGCCCGACGGGAGTCGTGGGATCTCGTCCACCACGACGAGGTAGTGCAGGCGTTTGTAGGTGGCCAGCGACTCGGCCACCAGGGCCTCGAGTTCGCCGTCGGCCAGCGGCAGATCCGGGTCGAGGGCCACGGCGGCCGCCGGCACCTCGCCCGCCCGCTCGTCGGCCACGCCGAACACGGCACAGTCGAGCACGGCCGGGTGGCGTAGCAGGACGGCCTCCACCTCGGCCGGTGCCACCTGGAAGCCGCTCACCTTGATCATCTCCTTGGACCGGTCGGTCAGATGGACCCAACCCTCGGGTTCGAGCCAACCGACATCGCCCGTCCGGTACCAGCCGTCGGCGAAGGCGTCGGGTGTCGCCTCGTCGGGGAGGTAGCCGGCCATCACCGACCTGGTCATGACCTGGATCTCCCCGATCCCCCCGGCGGGCAGGACCTCGCCGGACTCGAGGTCGGCGATCCGAAGTTCGACCCCTGTCGGCGGCAGCCCGGCCGAGTCCAGACGCCACTCGTCCGGACGGTCGACGGGGTTGGCCGCGATCACCGGCACCTCGCTGGCCCCGTAGGCCGGTAGCCACCGCACGCCGGTGCGCTTGGTCACCACCTCGGCGACACTTTCGGTCACTGGGGTTGCACCCCACATGATGTAGCGGAGCGAGGAGAGATCGTGGTCCTCGAGCCGGGGGTGGTTGGCCAAGGCCAGGGCGATGGGCGCCACCGCCATCTCCAAGGTCATCTTCTCGCTGGCGATCCGGGCGAGGACCTCGTCGAGATCGAACCGTCGATGCAGGCGGACCGTGGCTCCGGCGGACACGGCGGCCAGCAGGTTCAGCAGGCCGAGGATGTGGGAGGGCGGTGTGGCCACCTGGAACCGGTCGTCCGGACCCAGGCCGAGCACGGTCACCCAGTGCTCGGTAGCCAGGCCCATGGAGGCATGGGTGTGCCGGACAGCCTTGGGCATCCCGGTCGTGCCCGAGCTGAAGACGAGGACCGACTCGTCGTCACCCTGCACCACGACGGCCGGCAACTCGGCCCGGTCGAGGGGCGAGAGGTCGACCCCAGGATCGTCGAGGTCGGTCACGGCCTCCGCTCCCAGAAGCTCCTCGAGGATGGGCGACGCATCCCCGTCGGCCACGGCATGCACCGGCCCGGTCAGGGAGAGGGCGTGACCGACCTCAGCACGCTTCCACGCCGGGCTGATCAGCACGGCCGCCCCACCGAGCTGACTGACCGCGTGGACGACCACGATGAACTCCATGCGGTTGGCCATCATGACGGCCACGCGGTCACCGGTGCCTACACCTGCGGCGGCCAGGTGACGGGCGAAGGCGTTGCTCATGCCGTCGAGATCTTGGAACGACCAGTGCTCGTCCCCGCAGCGCAGCGCGTCGCGATCCCCGAATCGGTGCGCGGCCCGTCGGAGGGCCTCATGCATCGGGACCGATTCCATTGGAAACATTCTTCTCTAATTTGAGATCGACCGTCAACATTTATCAGAGGTACACTTCTCCGTTATGCAGACTATGGACGCGGCCACCAACACCAGCGAGGACGTGCGCGAGGAGATCATCGAAACCGTCCGTCGATTCGTCGCCCGAGACGTCATCCCCGTCGCCTCCGTATTCGAGCACGAGGACCGCTATCCCGCCGAGATCATCGAGCAGATGCGCGCCCTCGGGCTCTTCGGGCTCACCATTCCCGAGGCCTATGGCGGGCTGGGGCTCGACCTGTTGACCTACATCGGCGTCATCGAGGAGCTGGCCTACGGGTGGATGAGTCTGACCGGGGTGATCAACACCCACACCATGGCCGCCACCTTGCTCATGGCCCACGGGAGCGAAGTGCAAAAGCAGCGGTTCCTGCCGGTGATGGCGACCGGCGAGCGCCGGGGCGCCCTGTCGCTGTCCGAGCCCGATGCCGGGAGCGACACCCGCAACATCTCCTGCAAGGCCCGACGGGACGGGGACGAGTACGTGGTCAACGGGACCAAGGCGTGGGTCACCAACGGCGAACGCGCCGGTGTGGTGGCCCTCGCCGCCCGCACCGAGGAGGGCATCTCCGCGTTCATCGTGGAGAAGGAGCCCGGGCCCCGCTTCGAGGGGATCTCGGTCAGCAAGCACGTCGGCAAGCTCGGCTACCGGGGGGTGGAGACCGTGGAGATGGCCTACGCCGACCACCGGGTGCCTGCCGCCAACCTCATCGGCGACCCGGGACGGGGACTGCCCCAGATCCTCGGTGTGCTCGAAGTCGGGCGGATCAACATCGCTTCCCGGGCCGTCGGGGTGGCCCGCGCCGCCTTCGATGCCGCCCTCACCTACGCCCAGGAGCGGAGCACCTTCGGCAAGCCCATCGCCGAGCACCAGGCCATCCAGCTCAAGCTGGCCGACATGGCCACCCGGCTGGAGGCGTCCCGCCTGCTGACCCGCAACGCCGCCGAGCGCAAGATGGCCGGGCTGCGCTGCGACGTGGAGGCCGGGATGGCCAAGCTGTTCGCCAGCGAGACCGCCCTGGAGTTGGCCACCGAGGCCATGCGCATCCACGGTGGCGTGGGTTACACCACCGATCTGCCGGTGGAGCGGTACTACCGCGACGCACCGCTGATGGTCATCGGTGAAGGCACCAACGAAATCCAGCGGCTGGTCATTGCGCGCGGGCTCCTGGCCCGGGCTCGGCACTAGGCCCAACCCGGCACTAGGTAGGGCCCGGTGCCGGGTCATCGGCCCGGTTGGCCAGCTCGGCCAGGACCTCCTCGGTGTGCTGTCCGAGTCGGGGAACCGGGGCATACCGGTGCCCAGTGACATCCGAGAAGCTCACCGGCCCGTTCACCGAGCGCTGAACCGTACCGGCGTCCCCGCCGTCGATCTCGGCGATGCCTCCGTTGGCCAAGAGCTGGGGGTCGATGACGACCTCGGCCGGGGTCTGGGCCGGTGCCCACCAGACGCCCTCGCGGTCGAACCGCTCGGCCCAGACGTCCAAGGGGTGCTGGGCGACGATCTCGTCCAGGATGGCGATGACCTCGGCGCGGTTGCGCCGGATGGCTCCGGCGTCGGCGAAGCGCGGGTCGTCGAGGAGGTCGGGGCGGCCGAGGGAGCGGCAGACGGCCGGGATGTGGCGGGCCGCCTCGAGTCCGGTGAAGAAGAACCACCGGCCGTCACCGGCCCGGTACGGGTTCATCAGCGGCGCCTGGTTCCGGTTCCGCGACTCGGCCCGGGCCACCTTGCCGAGGGTCATCTGCAGGCCGAGGTCCCACCCCAGCACATAGGTGCCCGTTCGGAGTAGGGACACCTCGACGACCCGCCCTTGCCCGGTGGCCCGCTGCTCCATCACCGCGGCCAGGAGTCCACCCAAGGCGGCCAGTCCGGTGATGTGGTCCCCGATGCCCCCCCGGGCGTTGAGCGGATTGCCCTCGGCGTCGGCCATCTGGACCGACAGGCCCGAGCGGGCCCAGAACGCCCCGATGTCGTAGGTGGGGCGGTCGCGCTCCTCGCCGTGCAGGCCGTACCCGCTGATGCTGCAGTAGACCAGCCGGGGGTGCCGGGTCAGGGTGGCGGTGGGCTCCAGTCCGAGGCCGTCCAGCGAGTCGGGCCGGAGATTGCTGATGAACACGTCGGCCGTATCGAGCAGGTCCTCGAGGTGACGGCGGTCCCCGTCCTCGCGCAGGTTGAGAACGACGCTGCGCTTGCCCCGGTTGTCCAGGGCGAAGGCCGGGTTGGGCATGTCGCTCTCGATGCCGAGCGAACCGAAGACCTGGCGCATGGGGTCACCGGCCGGCGCCTCCACCTTGATGACGTCAGCGCCCCAGTCGGCCAGCAGCGCGGCCGCCGAGGGGGCGGCCACCCACACGCCCATCTCCACCACTCGGAGGCCGGCAAAGGCGGAGAGGCCAGTGGTCGGCTTCGTGGGTTCGACGCTCACCCCGACGCCTCGGACCGACGCTCCTCGGCCTGCCGGCGCAGGACGTCCTTCATGACCTTGCCGGTGGCGTTGACCGGGATCTCGTCGACGATAGCCACCTCCCGTGGAACCTTGTAGTTGGCCATCTGGTCCCGGCACCAGTCGATGATGGCCGCGGGCGAGCCGGTCCCCGTCCCGGTCACGACGAAGGCCATCCCCACCTCGCCCAGGCGTTCGTCGGAAATGCCGATTACCGCGGCCTGGCGGATGTCGGGGTGACGGAGCAGGAAGTTCTCGATCTCCGCCGGATAGGCGTTGAAGCCACCCACGATGAACATGTCCTTGACCCGCCCGACGATGGCGAGACAGCCGGACTCGTCGATGACCCCGATGTCGCCGGTCCGCAGCCACCCGTCGGGTGAGAGGGCGGCGTTCGTGGCCTCGGGGTCGTCGAGATAGCCGGCCATGACGCTCCCACCCCGAAGCACCACCTCGCCGGGTACGCCGACCCCCACGTCGCCGTCGTCGCCCACGATGCGCAGCTCGAACCCGGGCCGGGGCCGTCCGACGGTGGTGGCGATGGTCTCGGGGTCGTCCCCCGGCGACGTGGCTGCGGCCGTTCCCGCCTCGGTGAGCCCGTACCCGGTGATCACCGTGGTGAAGGGCAACTCGTCGAGGACGCGGCGCACCAGTTCCACGGGGATGTCGGCCGCTCCGGTGACCGCCACCCGCAGCGTCGAGAGCCGGCGGGCCTGGCGTGCCGGATGGTCGAGGATGGACTGGTACAGCGTCGGAGGCCCCGGCAACACGGTGACCCGTTCTTCGGCCACACGGTCGAGGATCCGGTCCACGTCGAAGACCGCCTCGGGGAGCATGGTGGCTCCGCTGGCCACACAGGCGAGGATGCCCGCCTTCAGCCCGAACATGTGAAAGTACGGGTTGACCATGAGGTACCGGTCTTCACGGGAGAGGCCGGTCATGGCCACCCAGTCAGTGGCCACGCACAGCGTGCGGCCGTGGGTCATGACCACCCCTTTGGGCACGCCCGTGGTTCCCGACGTGAACAGGATGTCCGAGGGATCATCGGGGCCGAGCTCCGAGCACCGTTGGTCGACCACCACCCGTTCCGACCCGGTGGCCCGGGCCATGAACGTGCCCCAGGACTCGGCTCGGTCGGGCACGGGACCGTGGGCCACGACCACGGTGTCGAGATCGGGGAGCTCGTGGCCGGTGGCGCGCAGCATGGCCACGTAGTCCGTCCCGAGGAAGTCGGTCACCGTCACCAGCAGGCGCGCCCGGCTCCGGCCCAGGATCTCGCCCGCCTCACCGCCCTTGAAGCGGGTGTTGATGGGGACGAGCACGGCGCCGGCCTGGGAGAGGCCGAGCAAGGTCACCACCCACGCCGCACTGTTCGGGGCCCAGACGGCTACACGGTCACCGGCCTCGATACCCGACGCCACCAGGGCCGCGGCGAACGTTCGGGCCTCCTCGGACAGCTCAGCGTAGGTCAGTCGGGTCGTGCCGTCCTCGATGGCGGTGCACTCGGCGAACCGCGCCGCCGCCGCTGCCGTGATGGCCGGAATAGTCGTCCGGGAACCGCCGACGAGGTCGTTCACCGGGCGACGGCGTCGACGATGGTCGTCGGCGTGGCCAGGGTTCCACCCACGACCGTGGCGACCGACTCTTCGTGGAGGCTCTCGAGATCGCCCACCTGGCCTACCGAGTCGGCCAGGTCCTGGGGATGGGGGGTGCCCGCATCGAACCGCAGCGTGCTCAGCGCTCGCCTAGCCATGGATTCACTTCCTTCGTCGCACACACATGAGAATGGCCCTACGTCGTTCGGAGAGTATCGTTTTTTCCCCACTCCCGCCACCGCTGCCGACCATGACCCTGGCGCTGGTCCGCCTCACCTGATCCGGGTTTCCGCAGGTCACGGGTGTCCGCTTCCGGAGATGGCACCGCCGGCGCCGATCCGATCCCCTTTCGACCTGCTGTTTTGAGAACGGTCTTCTTTTTTCTGTGCCATGCTGGTTTTGTCGGCTGACCACCAGCCGGTACGCCGCGCGTGAGCTCAGCGGGACAGTTCGGAGCACGGGGAGTCGGGGGCGCAGCGTCGACCGACCACCATGGACAGCGATGGGGACTCAGATGACCACGATGGAATCCGATATCTACTACGACCCGTACGACTTCGAGATCGACACCGACCCTTACCCGGTCTGGCGTCGGCTCCGGGACGAACAGCCGGCCTATTACAACGAACGCTACGACTTCTACGCCCTGTCCCGCTTCGACGACGTCGACACCTGCTCCAAGCAGTGGGAGACCTACATCTCGAGCAAGGGAACCCTGCTCGAGATCATCAAGGCCGACATTGACCTGCCTCCGGGATCGATCATCTTCGAGGACCCTCCCACCCACGACATCCACCGCCGCATCCTGTCCCGTGTCTTCACCCCCCGGGCCATCAACGCCCTCGAACCCAAGATCCGGAACTTCTGCGCCCGGAGCCTCGACCCACTGGTCGGGACGGACGGGTTCGACTTCATCGAGGACCTCGGCGCCCAGATGCCCATGCGCACCATCGGCATGCTGCTGGGCATCCCCGAGTCCGACCAGGAGGCCATTCGGGACCGGATCGACGAGGGGCTCCGCCTCACCGAGGGCGGCATGCCCGACTTCACCCAGGCCTACAGCGAGGGCATGGCAGCCGCCGAGGGATTCGCCGAGTACATCGAGTGGCGCGCCTCCCATCCCTCCGACGACCTGATGACCGAACTGCTGCAGGCCGAGTTCGAGGACGTGGACGGCACCGTGCGGCGGCTGTCCCGGGAAGAGGTGCTGAGCTACGTCAACCTGATCGCCGCCGCCGGGAACGAGACCACGGCCCGCCTCATCGGATGGACGGGCAAGGTGCTCGCCGAGCATCCCGACCAGCGTCGCCAGCTCGTGGAGGACCGGAGCCTCGTGCCCAACGCCATCGAGGAGCTGTTGCGCTACGAATCGCCTTCCCCGGTCCAGGCCCGCTACGTGACCCGGGATGTCGAGCACCACGGCGTGGCCATTCCCGCGGGGAGCACCGTGCTGCTGCTGACGGCTTCGGGCAACCGTGACGAGCGCCACTTCCCCGAGGCCGACCGGTTCGACATCCACCGCACCATCGACCACCACCTGGCCTTTGGCTACGGCATCCACTTCTGCCTGGGCTCGGCCCTGGCCCGGATGGAGGGGCGCATCGCTCTGGACGAGGTCCTCCAGCGATTTCCGACGTGGGAGGTGGACTGGGACCATGCCGTCCAGACCCGGACGTCGACGGTCCGCGGGTGGGACAAGCTGCCCGTCGTCACCCCCTGAGCCGATCATGTACCGTCACGTCACGGGTCGGCCATCGATCCCGGCCGTAGCGATCGCCGAGCACGCCGCAGACGAGTACACCGCAGAGAGGAAGACCCCGTCATGAGAACCGTCGTCGTCGGTGCATCGAGCGGTCTCGGTCGTTCACTGGCCACCGGACTGGGCCAGCGGGGCGCAACCGTCGCGTTGCTCGCCCGGCGCAAGGACCGTCTGGTGGAGGCGGCCGAGGAGGCAGGCCCGGGTTCACTGGCCGTCGTCTGCGACGTCACCGACGACCAGTCGTGCCGGGCGGCCATCGATGAGGCCGCCGACGGCCTCGGTGGGATCGATGCCCTCGTTTACGCCACCGGGGTGGGACCCCTCGGACGGATCGCCGACATCGACGGTGACACCTGGCGCAACACCTTCAACACCAATGTCGTGGGGGCGGCACTGATCACCGCGGCGGCCGTCCCCCACCTCACCGAGACCCGGGGGGTGGCCGCCTACCTCTCGTCCGTCAGCGCCTCGTTCACCCCCCCGTGGCACGGGCTCGGCGCCTACGCCACCAGCAAGGCCGCCCTCGAGCGCCTGATCGAGGTGTACCGGACCGAACACCCCGCCATCGGCTTCACCCGGGTCATCGTGGGTGACTGTGCTGGCGGCGAAGGTCCCTCGGGCACCGAGTTCGCCAATGGGTGGGACTGGGACCTCGCCGCCGAGCTCCACCCCATCTGGCAGGCCCGGAACCTCATCAGCGGATCGCTCATCGAGATCGACGAGCTCGTCCAGGCTGTCGACAACGTCCTGCGGTGCGGAGCCAGCTCCTACATCCCCTCGGTCGCCGTCATCCCCCGGCCCCCGATCTGACCGGGGCCGGAGGGGCGCCCGCCGCGCCAGGCTGACTCAGTATCGTCCGAGCAGAAAGTTGGCGGCGGCCGTGGCCTCAGGAAATGAGCTGGTGAGACCCGAGCTGATGTAGCCCGAGTCGGTGATCATGATGATGCCGTTGACGGCGGCGGCGGCGTCGCTGCACAGGAAGACCAGTGGGTACGCCTGCTCCAACGGTGTGGCCGCCTCGATACCGGCCTCGGCCCGGTAGTCTGCGCCGAAACCGAGCCACATGTCCTTGTTGGCCTGGGCCAGGGGCGTGTCCGTGGGCCCGGGGCAGATGGCGTTGATCCGGATGCCCTGCTGTTGAAAGGGGAAGGCCTGGCCAGCCACGTAGGCGCAGATGATCTGCTTGGTGGACATGTAGTCAGCCTTGTTGTGAGCCTCGATCCAGGCTACGGACTCGTCCCAGTCGCTGATGGCCAGCAACTCCTGGATCTCGGCGAGGTTGGTCTCCCACCCGAGGCCGGCGGCCGAGGAGATGAACCCGATGGACCCTCCCCGGCCCAGCGTCCCCTCAGCGATGAGCTTGTCGATCATGTAGCGATGGCCGATGAAGTTGATGCGCTCGATACCCGGCGTGCCGTCAGCCACTCCGGCACAGGACAAGAGCACGTCCACCGGTCCCCCGCACTCGGCCAGTGCCGTGTCGATCGAGTCTCGCTCGGCCAGGTTCACGTGGATGGCCTTGGCACCTTCCAGGTTGATCTCGGCGAAGTCCATGACCACGACCTCGGCGCCGGCGTCCAGGGCGAGCTGGGCGGCGGCCGCCCCCATGCCGGTGGCGCCACCGACTACCAGGACCCGCTTCCCGTCGTAGCGAAATGCGTCAAAGAGCGTCATGTCAGGTTCTCCTGTCTTGGGGTGGTTGCTTGGTCGTGGTTACCCGTGGTCACGCGACAACCCCACGGATCTTCAGGTCGATGATGGCATCTTCGTCCAGGCCGATGCCGGCGAGAATGCTCTCCCCGTGTTCGTTGAAGTCGGGGGCCCGCTTGGGTGCGGCAGGCTCCTCGTCGAACTGGACGGGTGCGGCCACCAGTTTGAACGGCGTCCCGGTCGACGTCTCGCACTCCTGAATGTAGCCGTTGGCCACCGACTGGGGGTCGGCTGCCGCCTCCAGCGTGTCCTGCACCACGGCCCACTGGCCGCTGAACGAGTCGAGCCGCTCTCGCCAGTCGGCCAAGGTGGCCGAGGCGAAGATCTCGGTCAGGATCTCGACGGCGGCACCGCTGTTGGCCATGAGCGACGCGTAGTCGGCGAAGAGGGGATCGTCGGCCAGCTCGGGCCGGCCGACGGCCTCGCACATGGGCGGCCAGTACTTGGCCGGCTGAAGGCAGGTGAAGGCCAGCGTCCGACCGTCCTTGGTCTCGTAGTTCCGCGACAGCGGGTTGGATCCGATGCGGTCCGCCGGCGGTGGCGTCCAGGGCGTGTCCAGCACGAGGGAAAGGGCCATCGCCTGACCCATGGCCCACATCCCGACCCCGAGCAGGGAGACGTCGACGATGGTGGCCTCGCCGGTCCGCTCGCGGTGGAACAGGGCGCCCATGATGCCACCGGCGATGGTCATGGCCCCGATCGAGTCGCCGAACCCAGGGGCCGGCGGCACGGGCACCAGGTCGTACTCGGGCCGTTTCGCTCCCACGGCGATACCGGAGCGGGCCCAGAAGGCCAGGGCGTCGTAGGAGCCCTTGTCGGCGTCGGGACCACGCTCCCCCTGACCGGTGCCCCTCACATAGATGATGTCGGGATTGTGGGCACGGATCTCGTCGACGCCGACCTTCAGCTTGGTGCGCACGCTGGGCAGCTTGTTGGTGAGGAATACATCGGCGGTTGCCGCCAGTTTGTAGAGGATCTCCAGGCCGTCGGGAGAGGTGAGGTCAAGCCCCAGGCTCTGTTTTCCCCGGTTGGAGTGTTCCAAGAGGGCGTGAACGTCACTGGGCACGATGGCCAGACCCGATGACGCCAGACCCCGCATGGCGTCGCCCCGCTCCACATGCTCGATCTTGATGACCTCTGCGCCCCAGTCGGACAGCAGCGCCGATGCGGCGGGGACGAAGGTGTGCTCGGCCACCTCGAGGATCCGGACACCCTGCAGGACTGCGGTCACGCGCCACCTCCGACGATCTCCCTACGGCAGGGCACAGCGGTTCCGCGCTCCCCCGGACTGATGCCAACCACCGGGCCAAGCGGACAGAGCCGGAGACCCACGAATCGACAATGGGCACTCTAGCTTCGAGAGACTGACGTTCTCAAGCTGGTGGCTCCTCGGCTGGGACCCACCTCGGGGGCCGTTTTTCCATGAAGGCCGTCATACCCTCTCGCGGCTCATCGGAGTGCTCGAGCGACCAGAACATGGTCTGGTAGTCGATGTCGCCGTAGCGCTCGTTGAGCATCCGCTTCACATGGGTGCGGGCGTCGGGTGCGGTCTGGAGGATCTGGTGGGCGGCCTCCAGCGCCGCCAACGGCAGGTCGTCATGGGGCACCACCCGGGAGATGAGGCCGATACGCAAGGCCTCGGCCGCATCGAAGCGCCGCGCCGAGAGGAGGAGGTCCCGGGCCACGGCCATGCCCACGTGGGCGGGCAAGGCGGCGGCATAGGTGGCGTCGGGGATGCCCCGGAGCAGCTCGGGCACCCGGAACGAGGCCCGGTCGCTGACTACAGCGATGTCGGCCATCATGGCGATGAGGAGTCCGCCGGCCTGGCAGATTCCGTTGACGGCGGCGATGACGGGTGCCCGGCTGTCGCGGATGGCCAGGAACGGCAGGACGTCCTGACCCACGTGGTCGGGCACCGACTCGCCCGGTTCGGAACGGCCACCGAGATCGCCTCCGGGGGCGAAGACATCCCCGACCCCGGTGATGATCAGCGCGGCCAGGTCGGGGTCACGGTTGACGAGGCCCACGGCCCGCTTGATGCCGTAGTACATGGCCGGTGTCAGGGCGTTCCTGGCCTGGGGCCGGTCGATCACGCACCAGGCGATGGGCCCGGCCCGCTCGAAGCGCAGCATGGCGGTGCCCAGATCGTGCTCCATGGGTCCTCCCCTCCCCGGCGGCGGGACCCGCCACCTTGCTACGATAGTGCGGCTCTTGTGATTCAACAATCATGTGCTGAATTTCTGACAACCCGACTTCCATGCCGTTGAAGGAGCACCCGATGCCCCGACCCCGACCTCCCGAACACACCCGTCTGCGCAGTGCCCGCATGGTGGACGTGGTCACCGGCGACCTGGTGGCGCCGGGCCATCTCCTCATCGGCGGGGACCGCATCCTCGAGATGGACCCCACGACGGTGCCCGAGGGTACCGTCGAGATCGATCTTGGCGATGTGACGCTCCTTCCCGGGCTGATGGACATGGAGGTCAACCTCCTCCTCGGGGGACCGGACCACCGCAGTGCCCTCAACGCCGTGCAGGACGACCCGGCCCTGCGCACGCTGCGGGCCGTCGCCAATGCCCGGCGCACCCTCCAGGCCGGGTTCACGACCGTGCGCAACCTCGGTCTGTTCATCCAGACCGGTGGACTGCTCCTCGACGTCTCCCTCATGAAGGCCATCGACTTCGGCTGGTTCGAGGGCCCACGGATCGTGCCCGCCGGCCACGCCATCTGTCCGACCGGTGGTCACCTGGACCCGACCATGTTCCAGGCGCTCGCCCCTCACATCATGCCGCTGACCGTGGAAGAGGGGATCGCCAACGGCATCAGCGAGGTCAGGAAGGCCGTCCGCTACCAGATCAAGTACGGGGCCAGGCTGATCAAGGTCTGCGCCTCGGGTGGGGTGATGTCCCACACTGGTCCGGCCGGCGCCCAGCAGTACTCCGACGAGGAGCTGGCGGCCATCGTCGACGAGGCCCATCGCGCCGGACTGCGAGTGGCCGCCCACGCCCACGGCGATGCCGGCATCCGCACCGCCATCGAGGTGGGAGTCGACTGCATCGAGCACGGCTCACTCATGACCGACGAGACACTCGACCGGTTCATCGAGCTGGACCGGTTCCTGGTGCCCACCACCTACCTGGCCGACGGCATGGACGTGTCTCATGCCCCTCCCGAGCTCCAGGCCAAGGCAGCCGAGGTGTTCCCCCGGGCCAAGGCGACCGTCAGCAAGGCCATCGCCAAAGGGGCCCGTATCGCGTGCGGCACCGACGCTCCGGCCATCCCCCACGGCAAGAACGCCAAGGAGCTGCTGGCCCTCGTGGACCGGGGCATGTCCCCACTTCAGGCGATCCGGGCCGCCACCACGGTGGCCGCCGAGCTCATCGACGTCGACGATCGGGGACGCCTCGAACCCGGGCTGCTGGCCGACATCATCGCCGTGCCCGGCGACCCACTGGCCGACATCGGGGTGACCGAGCACGTCAACTTTGTGATGAAGGGTGGCCAGGTCTACCGCAACGACATCGTCGCCTGACGGAGCCGGCCCCGTCCGCGGTCAGGGAGCGGCGTCCGTCCCGATGCCGTTCATGATCAGGTTCCAGAGATCCTCGCCCGAATCGCCACCGGCGTGTCGGAGCGACATGCCGCCGATGGTCGAGGAGAAGGTATTGAACATGATCACCTCGAGGACGATGCCGACGATCGGGCCGTGCCGGAGGCCGGACCGGACCGATCCCGCGTCGGCCGCCTCTTGGAGGACCTCTTCGAACAGCGAGACGAGGGGGGCGAACACCCGGGCCGCCTCCTTCGGATGCTCGGTGAGCAGCTGCTGGGCGAACTCTGCCATCCCGAGCGGTCCCTGACGTTTGGCGCCGCGGTCGGCCGGTTCGGTGGGCCGACACATGCGGTAGTACTCGAGCACGAAGACATGGAGGCGCTCGATGGGTTCGTCCTCTTCGGCGATCACCACGCCGAGATGCTCGGTGGTCTTGCGCACCGACTCCTCGATGAGGGCCAGGAGCAGCTCGTGCTTACCGCCGAAGTACTGATAGAAGCTGTGGAGGGACTGCCCGGACCGCTCCACCACCTCTTGGACGGTGAAGTCCCTCCCCGGTCGGGAGGTGAGGAGCTCGAAGGCTGCGTCGAGGAAGCGTTGGACCCGGCTCTCGGCTCGCAGGCGGGCGGAGTCGAGCGACCGCGCCACCGCCTGGTCGCGCCGGCTCAGCCCGGCAGGCTCGAGCGCCTCGGTTGCCAGTTCGTCGTTCGTCACTCGGGTGAGCGTACCCGAGGGAGCACCGGCCACCGACGACCGGGGAACCCTGCGGTCTCGGGTCCGAGACCCTGGTGAGCGATCTGGATGGGACCGGGTGCGGGACCGGCGAGGAGGTCAGACGACCGGCTCCACCAGCATGTCCATACTGGCCGCGCCACTGTCGGGCACCCTGGGCTGACGCCAGACCTCCACGGGGAACGAGGCGTTGACCAGCGAGTAGCACAGCCACAGCAGCGCGGTGGCCTCTTCGGGGAGGGCGTTCAGGTCGAACCCGTCCAGATAGCCCAGGGCATCAGCGAGTCGCGGGAACGCCGCGTCGTAGAACGCCTGGAGCTGATCCATGGTGCTGGCCAGACGCTTCTCGTAGCGTTCGGCCTCCGTGGCCAGTGCCCAATCAGCGAAGGGCTCGAGGTCGGCGAAGTCGGCGGGGAGCGTGGTCATTCGGTCGCAGTTCCTTGTCTTGAAGTCGTCAGCGTTCTAGGAGGCGTTGGAGATCCGGACCGGAGTGGCGTACGTGCGCTGGTACTCGGCCACGTAGTCCCGCGCCGTCTTGTGCAGCTGGCGGAGGAGGATCTCTTGGTCGTTGAGGGGGAATTCGGTGACCGCCCGTGACTCGAGCATGGTCTGGGTGGCCTCCAGGGTGTTGCCGTCCTGGAGGGCGTACTCCTTGAAGGTGACGGCGGCCAACTCCTGTTCGAGGCGCTCACGAGCGGTCTTCGGCGGCACGAAGTAGAGGGTCCCCTCGAAGATGTGCGTGTTGTAGGAGGTCGGCCAGTAGTGGTACGTGAGGTACCAACCGGGCTCCCAGATGAGCAGCATGAAGTTGGGGAAGAAGACGAAGGTGTCGACGCCCCAGGCCCGGTGGTGGGCGGGGTTCACCGCCGCCGGCAGCTCGTCCAGTCCGTCGATGTCGGGCTTGGTCCACGGCCCGAACAGCCCACTCTTCAGTACCCGCTCGATGGGTTTGACCATGTCGAGGTCTTTCGGTGGAGACATGCCGCCCCACGACGACACCATGCCGTGGGGACCGTCGAGTTTGTAGGCCAGCGCCTCGAACCCGTAGCCCGAGAGCTTGCGCGACTCGTCGGCCGTGGCCTGCTTCGCGTGCAAGACCGGTGCGTGGTAGAACTCGGCGAAGGCGTCGATGAACAGCTTCCAGTTGGCCCCGACGTCGGCCCGGTACTTGTAGACCTGGGTCATCTCCCCGAACGGGTAGCCGGCGATGCCGTCTCCGAACTCCCCGAGGTACTCGCGCAGTGATGTGGTGTTCTCGGGATCGAGGTTGACGAAGATGAACCCTTCCCAGGTCTCCACCTGCACCCCGGCCAGGCCGTAGTCGGCTTTGTCCAGGTCGAAGAACTCCGACTCCTGCTGGACGAAGGTCAGGTCGCCCTCGGTGGCGTAGCGCCATCCGTGGTACTTGCAGGTGAACTGGCGACAGGTCCCGCTGGTCTCCTCGCCCGGGTAGTCGTTCCAGACCAGCTTGTTGCCCCGGTGGCGACAGATGTTGTGGAAGACGTGAATCGCCCCGTCCTTGCCCCGGACGATGACCAGGGAGGTCCCTGCAGCGTCGAGCTCTTTGGTGAAGTAGCTGCCGTTGCGGGGGAGCTGCTCCACCCGTCCCACGTTCAGCCAGGTGCGGGCGAAGATGGCCTTGCGCTCGAGCTCGTAGTGGTCCGGTGAGATCGAGTCCTCGTAGGACACCGGGCCGGTGCCCAGTTCGGGGTAGTGCTCGGTCCAACTGCCTTCAGCGGGCTTGGCAAAGTGCGCCATGTCGTTCCTCCAGGTCCGGTCGTGCCATTGACATGATAGCAGCAATCTTTAAAAAACAGAAGCTCATTTCCGCTTGAGGTCGTCATCGAGTTCGACAGCGAAGGACCGCAGGGCCATAGCCAGGATTTCGTAGGCACCCACGGTGAACACCAGGTCCATGAGCTGCTGGTCGTCCAGCTCGGCGGCCAGCAGCTCCCAGGTGGCCTCGCTCACCGCCCCGTCGGCGATGAGCTCGTCGACCGACCTCACCATGGCCCCGTCCAGGGTGGGCCACCCCGGCGCGTCAGGACCCTGGGCGATGCGGGCCACCTCGTCCTCGTCGATCCCGGCGTCCCCGGCCAGGACGGCGTGCTGGGCCCACTCATACTCGGAGCCCCGCACGGCGGCCACCCGCAGGACCAACAGCTCCCGCTGGCGGGGTGAGAGGGTGGAGCCGAAGAGGATGTAACCGTTGAAGGTGTGGAAGGCCCGGGCCAGCTCGGGATGGTGGGCCATGGTGCCCAACACGTTGAGCCCCTTGGGTCGGCCCTCCTTGCGAGAGGGGAAGGGGTGCTTGGGATTGGCCGGGCGCAGGGCAGCCAGGGCGTCGCGCATCTCCGGCGGCCACTCGCCCGGGGGGAGCGGTGGAATGCGGGCCATCAGGTGTTCCGCCCCCCGTTGACCCCGATGACCTGGCCGGTGATGTAGCTGGCTTCGTCGCTCACCAGAAAGGAGCAGGCGGCGGCGATGTCCTCGGCCGTACCCACCCGACGCACGGGGGTGAGGGCGGCATGGTGCTCCACACCCTCCCCGAGCAGCCCTCGGGCCTCGGACTTGCGGAGCATGGGGGTGTCGATGAAGCCGGGGGGGATGGTGTTGACAGTGATCCCCTTCGGACCGAGCTCGAGGGCCAGGGCCTTGGTGAAGCCCATCACCCCGGCCTTGGACGCCACGTAGTGGGTCATCATGGGCTGACCACCGTGGGCGCTGGAGGACGAGATGTTCACGATTCGGCCCCAGCCCTCCTCGATCATCCCCGGCACGACGGACTGGCAGCAGTCGAAGGTCCCGGTGAGATTGACGGCCAGGATGCGGTTCCACTTCTCGGCGGTGATCTTGAGAAAGGGGTCGAAGCCGTCCAGGCCGGCGCTGTTGACCAGTACCGTCGGCCGGCCACCCAGCCGTTCCTCGGCGTCGACCACCCCTTGGTCGATCTGGGCCCGGTCGGTCACATCGACCGTGAGTCCGACGGCGGAGCCACCCGAGGCCACGATCTCGGCGGCGGCGGCCTCGGCTGTGGCTCCGTCGCGGTCGAAGATGGCGATGGCGTTCCCGTCGGCGGACAGGCGCCGGCTGATGGCCAGGCCGATCCCCGAGCCGCCTCCGGTGACGATGGCCACGCGGGTCGGGGTCACTGGATCACCTCATCGCCGCTGAGCGTCGTTCGGTGCATGTCCCGGGCCGAGGTCGGGTCGTAGCGACACGCCCGGTGCAGCACGCCGCGGTTGTCCCAGATCACCAGGTCCCCGACCGACCAGTCGTGGCGGTAGACGCGCTCGGGGGACGTCGATCGGGCCAGCAGATCGTCGAGGAGGGCCCGCCCCTCGTCGCGGTCCATGCCCGAGATGTGGGACGTGGTGGCCCCGAGTACCAGTGAGCGTCGGCCCGACGCGTGGGTCCAGACCAGGGGATGCTCCTTAGACGGCCGTGCTCGCCACTGGGCCACCTCCTCGGGCGAAGGATCGTCGTTCACCAGCCGCATGGAGGCCTCGATGGTGTGGACGACGCGGAGCGAACCGAACCGCTGCTTCTCCTCGTCGGTGAGGTCGTCGTAGGCCGCGTAGGTACTGGCGAACTCGGTCTCCCCACCCGACTCGGCCACCGCGTGGGCGGCCAGGAGCGTCGCCATGATGGGCACATCGTCGGTGCATCCATCGATGTGCCAGTCGAAGGTCCCCCGCAGGTAGGCGGCGGCCCGGTTCTTGGTCGGGTCGAGGGTCACCCGGAAGATCTCGGGAAACTCGCCGGCTCCAAAGGTCTCCACCCGGCCGAGGCGCTTGGAGAAGGCGACCTGCGTGGCGTCGTCGATGTGGAGGTCCCTGAAGACCAGGACGCCGTGGTCCTCGAGGGCGGCGAGTGTCCAGGCAGGCAGGGCGTCGTCCTCCAGGAGCAGGCGGCGGTCGACGCCCAGGATTTCGGCGCCGACGGTGGCGCTCAGCTTCTCAGCGGTGACCACGGTCATGTGGTTCTCCTTCGTGGTTCGCATCCTCTAGAAGAACACTATTCATCTTCCAGAATCCTATTTTCACTGTTTAGCAGTCCCGAGCCGTCCCTCGCCCAGGAGCTGACGCAGCCGGAACTTTTGGACCTTTCCCGACGGGGTGCGGGGGAACTCGGCGATCTCGTAGACCGCCTCGGGCCACTTCTGGCGGGCCAGTCCGGCGGCGCCGAGGTGGACACGGACCTGGTCCAAGGTGGGAGGGCTCGCTCCCGTTCGGACACTCACCACGGCGGCGGCGTGCTCGCCGAGGCGGGCGTCCGCTTCCGCCACCACGGCGACCTCGGTCACTCCCTCCATCGCCGCCAAGAGCTCCTCGATCTCCTGGGCGCTGATGTTCTCGCCGCCCCGGATGATGATGTCCGAGATGCGGTCGGTGATGGTCAGGTAGCCGTCGGCGTCGAGCACGCCGATGTCCCCGGTCCGGTACCAGCCGTCGGCGTCGAAAGCTTTGGCGGTCAGCGTGGCGTCGGTGTAGCCCATGCAACAGTCCGGCCCCCGGCTCACGATCTCGCCGTTGGCGTCGAGCCGGAGCTCCACCCCCGGAAGGCGGTGGCCGTCGGTGGTCAGCCGCTTCTCCTCGGGATCATCGAGGACGCAACCGGTGATGGAGGGGTGCTCGGTGCTGCCGTAGGAGCGGAACACCCGGATGCCGAGCTTC
Source organism: uncultured Acidimicrobiaceae bacterium (assembly GCA_963738545.1). GTDB lineage: Bacteria > Actinomycetota > Acidimicrobiia > Acidimicrobiales > RAAP-2 > Bog-756. Next base: position 167,270 of record CAVTXA010000009.1, on the reverse strand, counting down.
GTGGCCCGCTCGGTGACGGCCACGGGCACGGCTGAGCCACCCAGCCCGGCGAACGGCATCATGGCCAGGTGCGCAGGGGTGAAGTCAGGATGGTCGAGCAGGCTGGTGAGGAAGTAGGTGGCACCCCCGCCGACGCCCAGGCCCTCCTCGGCGATGAGGCGGAGTACCTCACCGGGGTCCCACACGTCCACCAGGTGGACCGGGCGGTCCCGGAGCAACGGCATGAGGAAGGCGTTGACCATCCCGATGAAGTGGCCCACCGGGGCCCCGGTGATCTGGGGCGGCCCACCCTTCGGGAACATGTAGTCGAGCTGGCGCGTCTCGCACCCGATGGTGCGATGGGAGTGCACGACGCCCTTCGGGTCCCGAGTGGTCCCCGAGGTAAAGGCGATGATGGTCGGTGCATCGGGGTCCACGGCGGCCGGGCCGTCGATGGGCTCGGCCTCGAGCATGGAGGCGAAGGGGATCGCCCCCACCGGGAGCCCGGATGCGGGGGTGTCGCCGACCACCAGCCACCGCGGCCCCGGTCGTCGGGCCAACAGTTCGGAGTAGGTGGACAGGTAGTCGTTGTGGCCGAACCGTTCAGCCGTCACCACCACATCGGGCCGGGTGGCCGACAGGATGTAGTCGACCTCCTTGGCGCCGTAGAAGTGCACGATGGGGACTACCACGGCACCGAGATACGCCGCCGCCCAGAAGGTCACACCGGCCTCGAGCCAGTTGGGCAGCTGGACAACCACGACGTCCCCGGGGCCGACGCCGACGGCCCGGAGTGACGACGCCAGCGATCGAGCTGCCCGGTCGACGTCGGCGAAGGTGCCCTTCCAGGGTCGGGTGCCTGAGTGGACCTCGAAGACCGTCCGGCCCCTGTCGGCGAGGCCCTCGGCCACCATGGCTCCGAGCGTGGCATCCGTCCAGTGGCCTTCGGCCCGGTACCCCCGGGCCAGCTCCGAGGGTACTGACCGTACGCCCCATGTCTCCCCGGCGATGCTCCCCATTCCCCCCACTCGATCTCCTTGCTCTGGTCCCTGTGCCCTGGTCTGCCCCGGTCTGCGCCCCGATCCGGGTCACGGTTCGAAGCCCGTCCGCACCGGTTTCTCGAGCTCCAAGCTGCGTTGCCAGTCTAGGAGAACTTCGTTATCATTTGTCAACATGGCACTCTCGGAACCCAGGACGGATGCCCCGGGTGTGCCGGCCGATCATGGGTTCCATCGCCTCCGGGTGGCCGATGTCGTGCGGGAGACGGCGGAAGCGAGTTCGTTCGTGCTCGACGTGCCCCCCGACCTGCGCACCGCGTTCGCCTACGAATCGGGCCAGTTCTGCACCTTCAGGGTCAAGGTCGACGGAGAGTCCCATCTCCGCTGCTACTCGATGTCCTCCTCTCCGGCGGTGGATCCCGAACTGAAGGTGACGGTGAAGCGCACGCCGGACGGCGTTGTGTCCAACTGGTTGAACGACCACCTCAGCCCCGGCGACGTCATTGAGGTGACCCGACCGGCCGGGGTGTTCCGACTCGGTGACGGAGGGGGCGACGTCGTCGCCCTCAGTGCGGGGAGCGGGATCACGCCGGTGCTTTCTCTGCTCAAGACGGCCCTGGCCACGACGTCTCGTCGGGTACGCCTCCTCTACGCCAACCGCGATGAGGAATCCATCATCTTCCGGACCGAGATCGATGCCCTCGGGGACCGCCACGAGGATCGACTCACTGTCCTCCACCACCTCGACGTCGACCAGGGACTCATCGACGCAGAGGCCGTTCGGCGCTTCACCGAGGCCGGTCACGATCCCGAGTTCTACATCTGTGGCCCGGGTCCGTTCATGGACGTCGTGGAGGGAGCCCTGCTGGCCCGGGGCGTCGATGCCGACCGGATCCACATCGAGCGGTTCACGCCCGACGGGTGGGTGCCCGAGGTGGACGAGGACAACGGGGACCTGGTGCCCTCCCAGGTCACCATCGAACTCGACGGGCGCACGGAGTCCACCGACTACCGGCCCGGTACGACCATCCTGCAGACGGCCCGTCAATTGGGCATGTCGCCCCCGTTCTCCTGCGAGGCCGGCAGTTGCGCCACCTGTATGGCCAGGCTGCTGGAGGGGACGGCCTCCATGCATGTCAACAATGCCCTCACCGACGACGAGGTCGCCGGTGGATGGGTGCTCACTTGTCAGGCCGTGCCCACCAGTCCCCTGGTGCGGGTGGCCTACGGTTACGAGGAGTGACGATGAACGAACTGCCCATCGCCGACGTCATCGAACTCCAGCAGCTGCTGGCCCGGTACGCCGTCGGCATGACGAGGGACGATGTCGAGGCGGTGATGGAGGTGTTCACCGCCGACGGGACCTACAGCGCGTTTGGGGACACGTACCCGCTGGTCGACTTCCCCACCCTGGTGGCGGCCGCCCCCAAGGGCCTGTTCATGGTGGGCCCGCCGGTCTTCGACCTTGAGGGCGACGAAGGTACCGGCCAGCAGCCACTGTGCTTCGTCGATCAGAAGACCCATGCCATGCGCATCGGGTACTACTCCGACACCTACCGGCGCACCGAGCACGGCTGGAGACTGGCGACCCGGGCCATGACGTTCCTGCGCAAGAGCGGGGCCCAGGACTCGGGACGGGCCCACGACCCCACCCGGCCCTCCCCCACCGCCTCTTGATGGAGCTCGCCGCGTTCCGGTCGTCATTGGACGACTGGCTCACCGAGCACGAAGCAGAACTCCGACCGCGTCCGGGCGAGGACGACACGCTCGACGGCCAGATGGGCCACCTGTCCCGGGTCAAGCGTCTCACCTTCGATGCCGGCTGGATGCGGTGGGGATGGCCCGAACGAGTCGGCGGGCTCGGAGGGACCACGCTGCTCCGGGCCTATCTGGGCGAGGCGCTGACCTCGCGGGACCTGGTGGAACCGGGCATCTACTCGATGACCGAGGTGCTGGCGCCGACGATGATCGACTACGCCGAGCCGTCCCTCGCCGCCGACATGGTCCCCCGGCTCCTGCGTGGGGACGAGACGTGGTGTCAGGGCTTCTCCGAGCCGGGCACAGGCAGCAACCTGGCCGCCCTCTCCTGCCGGGCCACCCACGACGGCGACGTGTGGCGGGTCAGGGGGCAGAAGGTCTGGACCAGCCTGGCCCAGTACGCCCAGCGCTGCGTGCTCCTCACCCGCACCGGTACCCCCGAATCGGCGCACCGGGGGATCACGGCCCTGTTCGTCGATATGGACAGCCCGGGCATCGAGGTGCGACCCATCGAGACCATGCACGGGGCGCCCGAGTTCTCGGAGGTCTTCTTCGACGATGTGGCCGTGCCCCTCGGCCGCACATTGGGCGGCGAGGGCCAGGGCTGGGCGGTGGCCATGGACCTGCTCCCCTTCGAGCGCAGCACCGCCCTCTGGCACCGTGCCGCCTACCTCCACCGACGGTTGCAGGTGCTGCTCGACACCGTGCCGCCGGACAGGCTCGACCCCACTGCGGTGGGCGAGGTGGCCCAGCTGCTCTACGCGCTGCGGGCCCGGTCGCGGGCAACGCAGCACCGCCTGGCCTCGGGTGAGCACCTCGGGCCGGAGACCTCTATCGACAAGGTGCTGGTGGCCACAGCCGAACAGGCGGTGTTCGACCTCGTGGCCGACGGGCTGGGATCCGACGTGGCCAGTGGTGACGACCGCACCAGTGACCGGTGGCGAAGGGAGTACCTCTACTCCAGGGCGGCCACCATCTACGGCGGGACGGCGGAGATCCAGCGGAACATCATCGCCCGGCGCCTTCTCGACCTCGGGGCTGACCGGTGATGGACGGGGACGAACGGGGCCTGTTCATCGACACCCTCCGCCGCGCCTGCGGCTCTGCCGGCGGAGCGGCTCTCGACGCCGCCCTCGAGGACCTCGGCTGGCCCGAGGCCCTGTCGGTCGACCCGCGCCTGGCCGTGTCATCGCTCTTCGAGCAGTTGGGCTTGGCCAACACCGCCGCATCGGCGATCCATGCCGTGGTCGGTTCGGCCCTCGGGTTGCCGACCGACCCGTCGACGGGAGCCGTGCTGCCCGTGCTCGGCGGCTGGGGGCCACCCGGCCGTGTCGCCGCAGGGGTTCTGGTCGTCCGAGGGGTGGGGGCGGCGTCACTCGCCGACACCACGGCCGTCTGGGTGGTGGCCGAGTCCGGTGACCACGCGCTGGTCGTGGAGGTGGCGACGACCCATCTGAGTCTTCGGGCGGTGCACGGTGTCGACCCGGTACTCGGCCTCGTCGAGGTGACCGGCGACGCCATCCCGGTCACGTCGGCACGTCGCCTCGAGCCCGACAGGTGGTCCAGCGCGGTGGCCGTGGCGCAACTGGCCCTGGCCCACGAGCTCGTAGGCGCATCGAAGGCCATGCTGGAGCTCGCCCGGGGACACGCTCTGGATCGGGTCCAGTTCGACCGGCCCATCGCCTCTTTCCAGGCCGTCCGACACCGGCTGGCCGACACGCTGGTGGGCACAGAGGCCGCCGCGGCGGCGTTGGACTCGGCCTGGGACGAAGGATCGCCAGCTTCGGCGGCCTGGGCCAAGGCCCTGGCCGGCCGGAGTGCCCGGACCGCTACCCGTCACTGCCAGCAGGTGCTGGCCGGCATCGGCTTCACCACTGAGCACGACTTCCACCACTATGTGCGCCGCGTCCTCGTACTCGACCAGCTGTTCGGCACCGAACGGGCCTTGACCCGGGAGTTGGGCCGGTCACTGCTGGCCACCCGCCAGCTCCCGTCCCTACCCCCGCTGTGACCACCCGCCCGGTGCGTCGGTCCGACCTGTGGGATCAGAAGGCGTCGGCCAGCGCCGCCAACAGCCCGCGGGTGCGCTTGGACGAGGCGATGAGCTCGTCACGACCTTCCCCGATCGGCACCACGCGCACCGAAAGATCGGTCACGCCGGCGTCGGCGAAGGCAGCCAGGCGCTGGCGGATGGTCGCCTCGCTCCCGGCCACCAGGATGTCACCGACGCTCCGGGCGTCACCCTGCTCCAGCAGCCGCTGGTAGTTGGGCGATACTTCGGCCTCGGACAGGAGCCGATTGGTCCGCACCACCGCGGCGTCGATCTCGTCGTCGCCGCACAGGCACACCGGGATCCCGGCCACCACCCGCGGGGCGGGACGGCCGGCGTCCTCGGCGGCTCGGGTGAGGTTGGGCACGACATAGGTGCCGATGGCGCGTTCGTCGGCCATCCACAAGATGGTCCCATCGGCGCGCTCACCGCACAGCTGCAGCATGCGCGGCCCGAGTGCGGCCAGGAGGACCGCCGTGGGGGCGACGTCGGTGATGTCGAGGGGGTTGTGCACCGAGAAGAGGTCGTTCTCCACATCGACGGGGCCCGGGCCGGCCAGGGCCTGATCGAGCACGTCGAGGTAGGCGCGCATGGTGGCCACGGGGTGCTCGTAGGGAAGACCGAGCATCTCGTCGATGATCCAGTGGTGGGAGACGCCGAGGCCGATGGCCAGACGTCCCTCACAGACGGCCTGCACGGAGAGGATGTGCTGGGCCAGGGCGATGGGGTGGCGGGGCTGGACCGGCACCACCGCCGTGCCGATCTCGAGGCGGGACGTCTCGGCACCCACAAGCGTGGCTGCGGTCAGGGCGTCGAACTCATCGGGGATCTGCGGAATCCAGACGGTGGCCAGGCCCGCCTCCTCGGCCCAGCGGGCATCGGCGAGGAGTCGCTCCACCTTGGTCCGGTACCGGCCGCGCTCGGGGCCGATCATCAAGCCGATGCGCATGCCTGTCGGTCCTCCCTGGCTGGAACTGGCGAAAAGAGAACTTACTTCTTTTTTTCGTGCCATGCTAGTTCTACCTGAGGGTAACTACTTTACCGATGAAGGAGGGCCGATGGCATTGCCGGGACAGCTGTACGTGGGTGGAGCCTGGTCGTCGTCGACCTCCACCCAGACCATCGACGTCGTCTCCCCCCACACCGAAGCCGTCATCGCCACGGTGCCGGTGGCCGGCCCCGAGGACGTGGACCGAGCGGTCACCGCCGCCCGGTCGGCCTTCGATGAGGGTCCTTGGCCACGCCTCGACCCGTCGGAGCGGATCGCCGCCGTGCGACAGCTGGCCGAGCGCTATGCCGGTCGGCGCAAGGAGATGGCCACCCTCATCACCAACGAGATGGGCGCCCCCACCTCGTTCTCGAGGTTCGCCCAGGCCACCTTGCCCATGATGCTCTTGAACACCTTCGCCGACATCGCCGAGTCCTATGCCTGGGAGGGCACCCGGCCCGGAGCCTACGGGGAGGACCTCATCCTCCAGAAGGTCCCCGTCGGTGTGGTGGTGGCCATCGTCCCGTGGAACATGCCCCAGTTCCTCATCGCCGGGAAGCTCGGCCCCGCCCTCATCGCCGGATGCCCCATCATCATCAAACCCGCTCCCGAGACCCCGCTGGACGCCCTGCTCCTGGCCGAGCTGGTCGACGAGCTGGACCTGCCCGCCGGCCTGGTCAGCGTCCTCCCCGGCGGTCGCGAGGTCGGTGAGCTCCTGGTCGGGCACCCCGGCGTGGACAAGGTGGCGTTCACCGGGTCGACGTCGGCGGGCCGCCAGGTGGCCGCCACCTGTGGTGCCTCACTCACCCGGGTAAGCCTGGAACTGGGCGGCAAGTCGGCCGCCATCGTGCTCGACGACGCCGACCCTGCCGAGGTCGCCCAGGGGGTACGGGTGGCCGGTCTGATGAACAGCGGCCAGGCGTGCGTGGCCCAGACCAGGGTGCTGGTACCGGCATCACGGCACGACGAGTACCTCGACGCACTGGCCTCCATGGTGCGGGAGCTGCCCGTGGGTGATCCGTCCGACCGGGCCACCGAGATCGGCCCTCTGGTCAGCCGACGCCAGCAAGAGCGGGTGCGGGGCTTCATCGACGACGGCGAGAAGGAGGGTGCCCGCCTGGTCGTCGGAGGGGCCGGACGGCCAACGGGTCTGGACCGGGGCTGGTATGTGCAGCCGACCCTGTTCGCCGAGGTCGACAACGGGATGCGCATCGCCCGAGAGGAGATCTTCGGTCCGGTCCTCTCGGTCATCCCCTACGGAGACACCGACGACGCCGTGCGCATCGCCAACGACTCGGATTATGGCCTGTCGGGGTCGGTGTGGACGGCCGACGACGCCCGAGGGCTCGACGTGGCCCGGAAGGTCCGCACCGGCTCGTTCGGCGTCAACCAGCCCTACAGCATGGATCCCGCCGCTCCCTTTGGCGGGATGAAGGCCAGCGGCATCGGGCGCGAGCTCGGACACGAGGGCCTCGACGGCTACCTCGAGGTCAAGTCCATCTCCGTGGCCCCACCGCCGTCCGCCGCCTGAGGACAGCCGCCGGCCGGCTGCCGGTCAGGGGGCTGGCACCTCCAGCACCACGGCCGTCGACATGCCGCCGCCGGCGCACATGGCGGCCACGCCGGTCCCACCGCCCCGACGTCGGAGTTCGTGGGTCAAGGAGATGACCATGCGCGCTCCGGTCATGGCGATGGGGTGGCCGAGGCTGCACCCGCTGCCGAGCACGTTGACAATGGCCTCATCGATCCCGAGGATGCGCGTGGTGGCCACGCACATGGAGGCGAAGGCCTCGTTGATCTCCCACAGGTCGACATCGTCCACGCCGAGGCCGGCGCGTTGGAGGGCCTTGGGGATGGCGATGGTCGGGGCCAGACCGGTGTCGTGGGGTGGCACGCCGGCGGAGGCCCAGGCCTTCACGGTAGCCAGCGGAGCGAGACCGAGCTCCTCGGCCAGGCTCCCCTCGACCATGACCATGGCGGCGGCTCCGTCGTTGACGCCGGCGGCGTTGCCGGCGGTGATGCTGAACCCTTCGATCTCGGGGTGCAGGGGCTTGAGCGAGCCCAACTTCTCCATGCTCGTCTCGCGCCTCGGATGCTCGTCGACGGCGAAGGAGATCGTCGTGCCGTCCCGGCGGTTGACCTCGAGGGGGGCGATCTCCTCGGTAAAGCTTCCGGCGTCGATGGCCGTCACGGCACGCTGGTGTGAGCGGAGGGCCCAGGCGTCCATCTCCTCACGGGTGACCCCGGCGCTGACCGCGGCGTTCCAGCCCACGGTGATGGACATGTCCATGTTGGGGGCGTCGGGCGTGTCACGGTGGCTGGGCGACATCCAGTCGGCCCAGTCGTCGGTTCCCGGCACCCGACGGGTGGACCGGGGCGAGGTGGACTGGGAGTAGGCCCCACCGGCGATCACGGCGCGGTCCATCCCCGCCCGGATGGACGCCGCCGCGCTCTGAACGGCGGCCAGCGACGAGGCACAGTGCCGGTTGTGGGCCACGCCGGGAACGTGGACCAGGCCGGCCTCGATGGCCGAATAGCGGGCGATGTCGCCGCCGCCGTACAGGCTCTCCCCCATCACCACGTCGTCGATCAGCAACGGATCGATGCCGGCCCGCTGCACGGACTCGGCCACCACGTGGGTGGCCAGCTCGAAGGGATCCACGTCGATCAGTGTGCCCTTGAACGCCGTGGCGATCGGGGTGCGCGCCGTCGAGACGATCACTGCTTCAGGCATGGTGGGACTCTCCTCTGATCGATGGCCGGACGGCGGTAGGACGACCGATACGACCTGGTCTCCGCTGTCGCCCCAGTTTGGCCGAACTGGCCTGTTCCGTGTGCTCGCCCCGGCCGCCGGGGACACACGGGCGGTCGGGCCGAACCGGGACGATAACCGTCATCTGCTCAATCTACAACCTGACTATCGATAGTCCCACCAAAGGCACTTCCTCACACGGAACGCTATTATCGACCCACGCCAGGACGGCGGCCGGCCGGGCACAGGGGCCCCGGTGGACGACGCGGGTGGCGAGGGTCGAGACCAGGAGGTTGACATGACAACGAAGGTGAACCCTGAGCCCAGGATGCTGATCGACGGGAGGCTCGTCGAGGCCAGCGGGGGCAAGACGTTCGCCAACGTGAACCCGGCCACCGAAGAGGAGCTCGGTCGGGTGGCCGACGCCTCCCCCGAGGACATGGGACGGGCCATCGCCGCCGCCCGACGGGCCTTTGACGAGACCGACTGGTCCACCAATCGTTCGTTCCGCCGTCACTGCCTCGAGCAACTGCACCAAGCGCTGGCCGCCGACCGCGAGGAGATGCGCGAACAGCTCATCCTCGAAGTGGGCTGCCCCCGCATGCTCACCTTCGGGCCGCAGCTCGACGCCCCGCTCGAGGCTCTCACGTACCCGGCTCGGCTGATCGACGAGTTCGTCTGGGAGGAGGACCTGGCCGACGCCATCGACTTCCGCGGCAACCTGAACTCGCGCCGCATCGTCAAAGAACCTGTCGGCGTGGTCGGAGCCATCGTGCCCTGGAACTTCCCCTTCGAGGTGTCCATTACCAAGCTGGCCCAGGCCCTGGCCACTGGGAACACGGTGGTGCTGAAAGCGGCACCGGACACACCGTGGAACGCCACGCTGCTCGGCCGCATCGTGGCCGAGCACACCGACATCCCCGCCGGGGTGGTCAATGTGGTGACGTCCTCGGACCACCTGATCGGGGAGCAGCTGACCCTCTCCCCTCAGGTGGACCTCATCTCCTTCACCGGCTCGACCGCGGTCGGGAAGCGGATCATGGAGAAGGGGGCGGCCACCCTCAAGCGTCTCTTCCTCGAGCTCGGGGGGAAGTCGGCCACCGTCGTCCTCGACGACGCCGACTTCGGGACGGCCATGATGGCCGGCCTGGCCGTGTGCGCCCACGCCGGGCAGGGCTGCGCCATCCCCACCCGCATGCTGCTGCCCCGGTCCCGCTACGGCGAGGGCGTCGAACTGCTCACGGCCATGCTGGGTGGCATCCCCGTCGGCGATCCCCAGCGCCCTGACGTCCTCATGGGCCCGCTCATTTCGGAAAAGCAGCGCAACCGGGTCCTCGGCTACATCGACAAGGGCGTTGAGGAGGGAGCCACGCTGGCCCTCGGTGGGGGCCGGCCGGCCGACCAGCCCCAGGGCTGGTTCGTGGAGCCCACCCTCTTCACCGACGTCGACAACTCCATGACCATCGCCCAGGAGGAGATCTTCGGGCCCGTCCTGGTGGTCATCCCCTACGAAGACGACGACGACGCGGTGCGCATCGCCAACGACAGCAAGTACGGCCTGAGCGGTGGGGTCGTCTCCAGTTCGCTGGATCGGGCCATGGCCGTGGCCGGTCGGTTGCGCACCGGCACGGTGGGTGTGAACGGTGGGGGTTTCTACGCCCCCGACGTCCCCTTCGGTGGCTTCAAGGACAGCGGCATCGGGCGTCAGAACGGTATCGCCGGGTTCGACCAGTACCTCGAGGTGAAGTCCCTGGCCTGGCCGGCCGGCTGAACCCGCTCAGACTTCGAAGTCGAGGGCGGCTAGGCGCAGGTGTCGGACGGTCCCGACGACATCGTGCATCTCCTCGGGCGTGAGCGCCTGCAGGCCGAATGAGACCCGGTTGACCGCCTCGCTGGCCTGTTCGGCCAGGGCGCGCCCCGCCGGCGTGATCCGGGCCAGCGTGGCGCGGCGGTCAGCGGGGTGGGGCACCCGTTCGACCAGTCGGTCCTCGGCTAGGCGGTCGATGACGTTGGTGACACTGGTGGGGTGGATCATCAGGCGCTGGCCCATCTTGCCCAGAGGCAATTCCCCGGCCCGGGAGAACGACAGCAGGACCAGGGCCTCGTAGCGGGCGAAGGTCAGACCGAAGGGCTTGAGCGCACCGTCGACGGAGCTCAGGATCATCTGCTGGGCCCGCATGACCGACGTGGCCATGGCCATGGCGTCGGCCGCCTCCGGCCATCGGGCCGACCACTGTCGGTGCGCTTCCTCGATGACGTCGAAGCCCAGGGGTCGGGTCATGCCGTGAGATCGTACCGTGACCTCAGGATCCGATCATTCGGAGATCCAATACTCTGATGTCCTATGATTCGCACCGGGGACGGCACCAGGAACGGCGGTGCGCCCTGTCGCCGAGCGAAGGAGCGCCACTGTCGTGAGTACGAGTGTGATCGAGCGGGTCGGCGTCGTGGGCTGCGGACTGATGGGTTCGGGTATCACTGAGGTGGTGGCCCGATCGGGGCTCGACGTGGTGGTGTGCGAGACCGGCGAGGATGCCCTCGGGCGCGGACGCGACCGCATCGAGCGGTCGCTCCAGCGGGCGGGCGCCTCGGGCAAGATCGACCCGCTCGAGGCCAAGCAGGCCCTGGGGCGCATCACCTTTACCTCCCGCATTGAGGACCTGGCCGACCGGCAACTGGTGGTCGAGGCCGTCGTCGAGGATGAGGATGTCAAGACCGCCGTCCTACGGCGACTGGACGAGGTGGTCGAGGACGTGAGCGCCATCTTCACCACCAACACCTCGTCCATCCCCATCATGAAACTGGCCATGGCCACCCGCAGGCCCGAGCAGGTCATCGGCCTCCACTTCTTCAATCCCGTGCCCGTCCTGTCCCTGGTGGAGATCATTACCTCCCTGCTGACCAGCACGGACACCTCCGAACGGGCCACGACGTTCGCCACCGACCAGCTGGGCAAGACCGTGGTGACCTCGCCGGACCGGGCCGGATTCGTGGTCAATGCCCTCCTCATCCCCTACCTGCTCTCGGCCATCCGCATGCTCGAGTCGGGATTCGCTTCGGCCGAACACATCGACACGGCCATGGTCGAGGGCTGCGCCCACCCGATGGGGCCGCTGCGCCTGGCCGACCTCATCGGCCTGGACACGACCCAGGCCATCGCCCACTCGCTCTACGAGGAGTTCAAAGAGGCCCTCTACTCACCGCCACCCCTCCTCTCTCGGATGGTCGAGGGAGGGCTCCTCGGCCGCAAGAGCGGCCAGGGCTTCTACGCCTACGACCGCTGAACCCGAGGGCCGCCGACCCTTGGGCCATGCGACCGCCCGCCAGACCGGAGGGGTGCGCCAGCCGGGACACGGGAACCGTGGGGGGCGGTGGCACCGGCCCCGACTGGCACGGTCGGCTCCCCATGGGGGGTAAGGGACCCGACGACCACGATGCCGACCGCCGTCACGGCATCATCGGACCGACAATAGTCGGAATCCCTAGTAGTTGTGTCCGGAATGGGGCTCCGGCCATCCCCGGCCCAGCTCGTCAGCTGAGATGCCGGCTGATCTCGACGAAGGGGTCGAGGGCGCTCGGGTCGGCCATGGACCCGACACTGGCCACTCCGGCCACCGACGCACCGCCCAGGATGCGCTTCACCGGAACCTCCAGCTTCTTCCCCGAGTGGGTCCGGGGTATGGCCGGTACGGCGTGGACGTCATCGGGCAGATGGCGGGGCGAGAGGGTCGACCGCAGGTCGGCCCTGATCCGGGCGATCAGGGCCGCGTCGAGGACCTTGCCTTCGTCCAGCTGGACGAAGAGCATGAGGCGCCCCACCCCTCCCCCGGCGTCCTCGAGGTGGACCACCAGGCTGTCGGCGATGCCGGGCACGGCCTCGACCACGGCGTAGAACTCGCTCGTGCCCAAGCGGACGCCGCCCCGATTGAGCGTGGCGTCCGATCGTCCGGTGATCACGCACGACCCCCGGTCGGTGATAGTGATCCAGTCGCCGTGGCACCACACGCCGGGGAACCGGTCGAAGTAGGCATCGCGCAGTCGTCTGCCGTCCCGATCACCCCACAGGCCGGTGGGCATGGAGGGCATGGGGGCGGTGACCACCAACTCCCCCTGCTCCCCCACCACCGACCGACCGGTGTCGTCGTAGGCCTCGACCCGCGCCCCCAGGTAGCGACCACTGATCTCACCGGCCACCACGGGGAGGAGCGGACTGCCCCCGACGAAGGCCGTGCACACGTCGGTCCCGCCGCTCACCGAGGTCAGCCAGGTGTGCGGCAGCTGCTCGTGCACCCACCGGTAGCCGACGGCGGGGAGCGGGGCACCCGTCGAACCCACCGACCGCACGCTCGACAGATCGCCGTAGGTCGCAAGGTCGAGGCCGTCGTTCCGACAGGCCAGGAGGAACGGGGCGCTGACCCCGAACACGGTGATGCCGGTCTCGGCGGCCAGGCGCCAGAGTGCCCCCCGGTCCGGCCACCCCGGATCACCGTCGAACAGCACGATGGTCGCGCCCACGCAGAGACCCGACACCAGCAGGTTCCACATCATCCACCCGGTCGTCGAGAACCAGAAGAATCGATCACCGGGCCCGAGGTCGTGATGGAGGGCGAGGGACTTGAGATGTTCGAGGAGGATGCCGCCGTGCGCATGGATGATGGCCTTGGGCAGGCCGGTGGTCCCCGAGGAGAAGAGCACGTACAGCGGGTGGTCGAAGGGCACGGCGTCGAAGGTGAGCTCGGCCGGCTCGCTGAGCAGGTCGTCCCATCCGGTGTCGAGATCCACCACCGTGCGCACCGTGGGCAGCGCGTCGACGATGGCCGCCACCTCGGCCGAACGGTCAATCTGCTTCGCCCCGTACTGGTACGTGCGGACCACGAGGAGCACCACCGGGTCGAGCTGCCCGAACCGATCGGTCACGCTGCGCACCCCGAACTCGGGTGGACACGAGGACCACACCGCACCCAGGCTGGCCGTGGCCAAGAAGCCCACCAGGGCTTCGGGGCCGTTGGGCAGGTAGGCGGCCACCCGGTCGCCCCGTCCCACGCCCAACCGGGCGAGGCCGGCCCGGCACCTGGCCACCTGGTCGCGGAGCTGGTCCCAGGTGACGCGACGCTCCTCCCGGTACTGGGAGCGGGCGATGACGGCCAGACCGGCCCCGCTACCGGCCAAGGCCCGCTCGGCGTAGTTCAGGCGGGCCCCGGGGAACCACTCGGTGCCGGGCATGGAGGGGTGGCGGAGCACGACGTCGTAGGGGGCTGAGGCCTGCACGTCGAAGAACGACCAGATCGATGACCAGAAGGCGTCGAGATGATCCACCGACCACCGCCACAATTCGGCGTACGACTCGAAGTCGAGACCCCGTTCCCGGCTCAGCCAGTCGAGGTAGCGGCCGACCACGGTGGACCGGCGCACGTCGGCCGGGGGTCGCCAGACCACCTCGAGGGCGTCGGTCACTGCCCCTCCCCGGAGCCATTGCCCCCGGCACCCTCCGCGCCGGCTCCATCGACGATGGCACGCGCCCGCGCCGCGACCACCTCGTCCACCATCAGCCCCTCGAACCCGATGGTCATCCCTCCGGCCGCGTGGAAGGCAGCCAGCAGCCTTCGGGCCCAGTCCACGTCGTCCTTGGAGGGGCGGAAGGCCTCGTTGGCCAGGGGCACCTGGGCGGGGTGGATGCACAGCTTGCCGGCGTAACCGAGGGCCCGGGCCCCGGCCGCCTCACGACGGAATCGCTCCTCGTCGCCGAACGACAGCGTGACCATGTCCAGGGCGGCCACGCCGGCCAGGCGGGCGGCGATGGCCACCCAGGCACGGGCCGAGGCCACCTCGTCGTTAGTGTCCGTGCGCACCCCGCCCAGGTCGGCGACGTAGTCCTCGGCGCCGAAGTAGCACGCCACCACCGGGGCACCGAGCACCTCTCGCGCATCGGCCACACCCCGCACCGTCTCGATGCCGGCCACCACCGGACGGCCGGCCACGGCGTCGGCCACCTCGTCCACCGTCCTCCGGGAGTCGAGCTTGGGTACCACCACGGCCACGAGTCCCTCGGGCAGGGCGGCTGCGTCATCGCGGAACCACGGCGTGCCCGGAGGGTTCACCCGCACGGCCACGGACACGGTCCCGGAGAGGACGGACACGGCTTCGTCCACCTGACCACGGGCGTCGACCTTGGCCGCCGCGGGCACGGCGTCCTCGAGGTCGAGCACGACGAGGTCGGGCTCGGACCGTGGGGCTTTGGCCGCCAGGTCCGGACGGTTGCCCGGTACGAACAGGACGCTCCGCCAGCGGTCGCTCACGCCGGGCGTCGGGACATGAGGGCGGAACGGCGGCACCGGGCCACCAGCTCGTCCCTCTGGTTGAAGGCCCGGTGCTCGAACACCACGATCCCCTGGCCGGGCCGGGAGGCTGAGGGTCGCGACGAGACCACCTCGGTCTGGGCATGGACCGTGTCACCGGGGATGACCGGGGTCGGGAAGGCGATCTCCTCGAATCCCAGATTGGCCACCGTCGTACCCA
Organism: uncultured Acidimicrobiaceae bacterium; assembly: GCA_963738545.1. Classification (GTDB taxonomy): domain Bacteria; phylum Actinomycetota; class Acidimicrobiia; order Acidimicrobiales; family RAAP-2; genus Bog-756. Next base: position 152,229 of record CAVTXA010000009.1, on the reverse strand, counting down.
GCGTGGTCTCGTAGACCGACAGCCCGATGAGGAGCGAGAGGGTGAACAGGCTGTTGACCAGCCGGGTGCCGAACTCGGTGGTGGCGGCGAACGATTCGTCCAGGTGGAGGGGCTGCGCGTTCATGGTCAGGACCGAGAAGAGGGTGTTGTCGGCCTCAGTGATGGTGCGCGTCACCGCGTGGTCGATGACCAGCCCCGGCTTCAGCTCCTCGAACCAGCGGCCCATGGTCGGCCTAGGTGGGGACATGGCGCTCTCCCGTGGTTGGTGGTTGACGGATGTTCAGGCGACGGTCACCGGAGGCGACGTGCCCCAACTCACGACCGGGTGGTGGCGCTGCGGGGCACGTCCCGGAAGGCCACGTCCCGGTCCTGGGAGCGCTCCCGGGGCATACCGAGGACCCGCTCGCTGATCACGTTGCGGGCCATCTCGGTGGTGCCGCCCCCGATGCAGGACACCTGGCGCATCAGGAAGTCCGAGCCCGGCGAAAGCCAACTCCCCGTCGTCCTCGGTCCATGCCGCCCCGGCGGCCCCGGCGATCTCGAAGTTGATGCTGCGGACCCGGGCCGAGGTGGTCCCGGTGAACAGGCGGCCGATGGCCGCCGACTGGTCGGGCATGGCCCCGGTGGTGATCCCCTCGCCCACCCGGCGTCGGAGGTGGCGGTCGACCACCTCGAGCATGTGGGCCTCCCCCACCAGGTCCCGCACGTAGGGGTCGTCCAGGCGTCCGGCGTCCCGGGCCACGGCGGTGACCGGCTTGTCGCCGCCGCCGTGGGTCATCCCGGCCGGGACGGTGACCAGCGGCGAGTTGGTCAGCATGCGCTCGTGGAACATCCAGCGGGTCCCGACCGTCCAGCCGTCGTCGATGTCCCCCACCCGATCGGAGTCGGGCACCCGGACGTCGGTCAGGAACTCCTGGCAGAACTCCTTGGAGCCGTTGAGCATCTCGATGCGGTGGACGTCGAGGCCGGGCTGGCGGATGGGCAGGATGAACACGGTGAGGCCCCGGTGCTTGGGGACGTCCCAGTTGGTCCGGGCCAGGCACAGGCCCCAGTCCGACCACCAGGCCCCCGTCGTCCAGATCTTCGAGCCGTTGAGCACCCATTCCTCGCCGTCTTGGACGGCGCTGGTCAACGCGGCGGCGACGTCCGAGCCGCCGCTGGGCTCGGAGAGGAACTGCATCCAGATCTCCTCACCCTTCAAGATGGCCGGGATGTGGGCCTGCTTCTGCTCCTCGGTGCCGAAGTCCAACAGGACGGCGGCACAGGGTGAGAAGGTGGGGGCCTGGAGCCGGGACGGGTACTCGAAGCCGGTCAGCTCCTGGTTGAGGGCTGCGCTGGTGGTCGCGGGTGAGTCCCTGGCCGCCGTACTCCTTCGGGAAGCAGATGCCGGCGAGTCCGGCGTCGAACAAGAGGCGCTGGACCTCCCGCTCCCGGGCCACCGCTTCCAACTCCTCCTCGTCGGTGCGCTCGTTGCGCAATGGGCCGACCATGGTGTCGGGGTCGGCCGGCTTCAGGTTGGCCCGGACGAAGGCCCGGGCCCGGGCCCGGAAGCTCTCGAGGTCCTCGAGGTCCGGACCCTCTCCCGTGCTGGTGATGGTGCCCGGCCTGCTCATGCCACCTGCTCCCGCTCCTCGACGATGTCGCAGAGGCGCTGCCGGTGGTCGGCCGGGGTGCCGTAGAGGGCCCGGTCCAGGGTGTGGCGACGCAGGTAGAGGTGGAGGTCGTGCTCGAAGGTGACGCCGATGCCGCCGTGGATCTGCACGCAGTCCTGGAGGAGCTCGCTGCCGTAGTCGCCGATGAACGCCTTGGCCGTGCTCGCCAGCTCGGCTGCGTTCGGCGACCCCTCAGCCACGGCCCGGGTAGCCGAGTCGCTGATGGCGTGCCCGGCCTCCAGCCACGTCTTCATGTCGGCGAAGCGGTGCTTCAGCTCCTGGTAGGAGGCAAGAGGCCGGCCGAAGGAGTACCGGTCGAAGGCCCACTCGACGGTCATGTCGAAGGCGGCCTGCATGGCCCCGACCGACTCGGCACAGGTCAGCACGAGGGCCCGCTCCAGCTGGCGGGCCACCTGGTCGTCGGCTGAGCCGACGTTCCCTACGACGGATGCAGCGGACAGCCGGACGTCTTCCAAGGTGACCGTGGAGAACCGCCGGGTCATGTCGACGGTCTCCATGGGGGCGATGGTGACCCCGGCGGTGCCCGCCGGCACCAGGACCTGGGTCAGTCCCTCCCCGGTGCGCCCGGTGACCAACAGGTGGTCGGCCACACCCGCCGACTCGACAGGGCGCTTGGTGCCGTTCAGCACCACCTCGTCGCCCTCCCGAGCAATGTCGAGGGCGATACTCCCCAGCCGGTCATGGGGAACCGGCTCGGCCAGGCACCAGGTGGCGAGGGTGGTCCCGGCCACCAGGCCCTCGATGACCCCGGCGTCATGGTCGGAGTCCGACAGGGTGGCCGCCACCACATTGGCCACGGCCAGGGGCCCCGGGGCGGCGTGGCGCCCAAACTCGTAGGCGACGAGGGCGAGGTCGACGAGGCCGTGCTCCCCGATGGAGCCGCCGCCGTGGTTCACCCCCACCAGGAGTGAGGTCCAGCCCAGCTCGGCGCCCCGGCGCCAGTACTGGTGGTCAAAGCCGACCGGGTCCTCCCGCAGGCGGCGGAGCTCACCCACGGGGACGAGCTCGTCGAGCAGCTTGGCCGTGGTCTCCGTGAAGAGTTCCTGGTCGGAGCTCAGCGCCAGCAGCATGGACTCTCCCTACTCCCCCGTCTCAGATGGCCTCGGCCGTCCGCAGCCTTGCTGGCCGCGACGTCGACCGATGAAGTTACCCTGAAAACGTTGTTTTGTCCATGTGAATGGATCACTTCCAGAAAAAGAGAGCGAGGCTTGACAAGGGCAGCCATCCGTACGGCCGGGCTCGGGCGGCAGGGTCAGGACCCGTGGCGTTGGAGGAGCAGGACGCCTGAGGGTACGCCACCCCCGGAGGTCACCACAGCCGTCTCGGCTCCTGGCACCTGCCGTTCGCCGGCGTCGTGCCGGAGCTGCTGGACGGCCTCGTAGAGGAACCCGAACCCGTGGGTCCGTCCCTCCGACAGCTGGCCCCCGTGGGGATTGACCGGCAGTTCGCCGTCCAGGGCGATGCGACGCCCCCCGTCCAGCCAGTCGTTGGCCTCCCCGAAGCCACAGAAGCCGAGGGCCTCGAGCCAGGAGATGGCGTTGAACGTGAACCCGTCGTACAGGAGGGCCAGGTCGACGTCGTCGGGACGCAGGGAGGTCCTCGACCAGAGGTGGGCCGCCTGGCCGAGGACCTGGGGTTCGTGGGTGATGGTGCCTTGGTCCCACGAGACGCGCTCGAGGATCTGGGTCCCGACCGCCTCGATGCGGATGGACGGTCGGGGCCGGTCCCCCGCCGCCGACACGTCCGACACCACCACGGCGATCGACGCGTCGCACGGGACGTCGCAGTCGTAGAGGCCGAAGGGGGAGGTGATCGGCCGGGCCGAGAGGTAGTCGTCCATGGTCATGGGCTCCCGGTAGATGGCGGCGGGATTGCGCGCCGCGTTGGCCCGGCCGTTGAGGGCGATCAGGCCGAGCATCTCCCGGGTGGCGCCGTAGCGGTGCAGGTACTGCTGGGCGTTCATGGCAATCCAGTTGGCCGCCGAGATGGCCCCGAAGGGCGCCCGCCACGCCGACGGGCCCGACGAGCGGCCCCCGCCCGGGCCGGCCAGGCCGAGGGTGGCGAAGGTGGACTCCCACACCGTGCGGAAGCACAGCACGTGGCGGCACAGGCCGGAGGCCACAGCCAGCATGGCGGCCACCACGGCACCACCCGGGCCGGGCAGGTCGCCTCCCCCGTTGATCCAGGTGGGGTGGAGACGGAGGGCCTCCTCCACGGCGTTGACCCCCCCCTCGCTCATGCCCATGCCGGCGGCCCCGGGGTAGGTCGACAGGCCGTCGATGTCGTCGAGCCCGAGCCCGGCGTCGGCGACGGCATCGAGGCAGGCGTCGACGGTCAGCGAGAGGGGATCGACCATCAGCCGTCGCCCGAGGGCCGAGCGACCCACGCCGGTGATCGCCGAGCGGTGCTCGAACCGGTCGTGGCCGAGCGCGGGGCGGGGACGGAGTCGCTTCGGCTCGGCGACCGGATCGGCAGCGGCCATCACACCGGTCGGAGCGAAGAGCGGCAGCCACACGTCCTCGTGGTGCTCGAACCGGACCACCACCTCCTGACCGATGGCCGCCTCACTCGGGTCACAGTCGACGAGGGTGGTCGTGAGCCGGACCCCGGGGTTCTCGGCCAGGGCCACCACGGCCACGATGTAGGGCGGCGGCAGGTCCGGATGCCACCGGTGGTGGTTCACCGTGTACCCGATGACCGTGCCCCGGCCGGACACGACGGTGGGCTCCCATGCCCGACTCCGGCACACCGGGCAGATGGGCACGGGTGGATGCACGAGGGTGGAGCAGTCGGTGCAGCCCTGGATCCGGAGGCGACCATCGGCACCCGAGGTCCAGAACCACTGGGTGGCCGGAGTCAACTCCGGCAGGGGCCTCACCCCACCGGGTCCCGCAGCGTGGCGACCACCTGGGGCAGATCCACCGTCGTGCGGATGCCCGGCGACGACCGGCACACGACGCCGACAGCGTTGACGGCCCGGTTGGCTGTGTAGCCGGGGGTGTAGGCGCCCATCTCCTCCAACGGGAAGTCGAACCGCATGTCGATACTGAGGGGGGCGTCGCCGGCGACCGTCAGCCTCCAGCCGGTCGGTCCGAGGTCCCAGGCCGGTTCGAGGTCGTCGGTGCAGTACCAGTTGGCCATGAAGGTGAGCAGAGGGCGACCGTCACGCAGACCGTCGACCCTCATGCGCTGGGCGGCGACGGTGCCCACCTCCAGGCGTCCGGCCACGATCTCGGTCGCCCGTCGGGCCACCGCCACCTCGCCGGTGGCCTCCACCGTGTCGAGGGGGAGGCCCACGGCCTCGGCCAGCAGCCGCAGGGACGGACCGAAGCTCGCCGCGCCGTGGGACCAACGACCAGGATCGAAGGTGCTGGGATCGGTGCCGAACCCCATCAGGTCGAAGAGCAACTCCGGCGAGTCACGCCTCGACAGGTCGGCGAACTCTTCAATGACGAGACCGTCGAGCTCCCGCTGGATCGAGGTCAGGACCAGCGGCACCGCCTCGGAGATGAACCCGGGGCTGCTGCCGGTGCTATGGATCGAGGTGCCACCGGCCGCACAGGCCGCCTCCACCCGCTCCCTCAGGGCGGTGTCCATGCTGCCCGGATGGTGGAACTCCCCCCGGGTGGTCACGACGTTGGCGCCGGACGCCAGCAGTCGACACACCTCGTCGACATCCAGCGCCCGGGGCATGTACAGGACGCAGTCGGCGCCGAGCCCCAGGATCTCCTCGATGTCGTTGGTGGCCACGACCCCGGTGGGCGGTGTCCCGCCGAGTTCGCCGGCATCCCGGCCCACCTTGTCCGGTGCATACACGTAGAGGCCGACCAGCGACAGGTCGGCATGCCCGATCACCCCCTGCAGCGATCGCGTCCCGATGTTGCCGGTGGCCCACTGGACCACCCGGTACGGCGTCTTGTCCTCAATGGTCATGTCCGATCCCTCCCCCTCGTCTTGGCTCAGCGTCCGTCGGCCAGGGACGCCTTGTACAAGACGTTCTCGGCCAGACGCATGTGGGCGGCGTCGACCAGCTTTCCGTCCCGGCCGATGGCCCCGACCCCGTCCGCCTCCGATCGACGGTAGGTCTCGATGGACTCCCGGGCCTCGGCGATCTCGGCCTCGGTCGGGGCGAAGACCTCGTGGGCGATGGCGATCTGGTCGGGGTGGATGGCCCACTTGCCGTCGAAGCCGAGGAGGCTGGCGTGCACCGCCGACCGCCGAAAGCCCTCGGGGTCCTGATAGGCCGGGTGGGGGGCGTCGATGGCGTCAATGCCTGCGGCGCGGGCCGCTGCCAGTACCTGGACCCGGGCGAAGTGCCAGAAATCCCCCGGGTAGTCGCTGATCGGGTCGAAGTTCCCGTCCACCCGCGCCCGCAGGGAGGCCGACAGGTCGCCGGCGCCGAAGATGATGGCCTCCAGTCGGTCACTCGCCCGGGCGATCTCGGGGGCGTTGGACAGTCCCTCGGCCTCCTCGATGAGGACCTCGAGGCCGATCCGCTTGGTCAGCCCCAGCCCGGCCTCGAGCTGGGTGAGAAGGACGTCGACCCACCAGACGTCCCGCGCCGATCGGGCCTTGGGCACGATCAGCACGTCCAGTGACTCTCGGGCGCCGGTCACCACCTCGATGATGTCGCCGTGGCACCACGGCGTGTCGAGGCCGTTCACCCGCACGGCGCGAACCGTGCGGCCCCAGTCGAACGAGGTCAGCGCAGCCACCGCCGTGGCCCTGGCCGCCTCTTTGACCACCGGGGCGCAGGCGTCCTCCAGGTCCAAAAAGACGAGGTCGGCGCCGGAACTGGCCGCCTTCTCGCACATCCGCTCGCTGCTGGCCGGGGTGGCCAGCTCGGATCGTCGGGCGCGCGGTGCGGGCACTACTACCTCCTCGGGACGATTTAGATGACGCCGGACGCCCGGAGGGCGGCCAGCCGGTCGGGATCGATGCCGAGCAGGTCTCCGAAGACGTCATCGCTGTCGGCCCCGAGCGACCGGCCGAGATGGTCGACCCGGCCGGGCGTCTCGGTCAGGACGGCCACCGGGGCCTGCACGGTCATGGCCCCGAGATCGGGGTCGTCAATTTCGACGAACGTACCCCGAGCCACCAGGTGCTCATCGGCCCGCAGCTGCTCGGCGTCGTAGATGGGCGCGGCGGCCACCGAGGCGGCCTCGAAGACGGTCATGGCCTCGGCCAGGGTGCGGGTGGCCACCCAGTCGGCCACCAGCTTGTCGACCTCACCGGCCCGCTGCTGGCGGGGAATGGAGTCGACGTAGTCGGGATTCTCAGCCAGATCGGGCCGGTCGATGGCCCGGTAGACACGGGCGGCGATGTTGGGTGACGCACTGGAGATGGCCAGCCACTTGTCGTCGGCGGTCCGGTAGGCGTTGCGAGGTGCGCTGGCGTCGAAGCGGTTGCCGACCCGGCCGGTGATCTTGCCCAGTTGGTCGTAGGCCAGGGTCGAGGACTCGATGAGGCGGGCCAGGGGCTCGATGAGGTTGACGTCCACCAACTGGCCCCCGCCACCGTGGACGTCCCGGTGGTAGAGGGCCATCATCACCGCATAGGTGGCGGCCAGGGCAGCCACACCGTCGGCCAACATGAACGGAGGCAGGGTCGGAGGTCCGTCGGGTTGACCGGTGAGGTGGGCGAACCCGCTCATGGCCTCGGCCAGGGTGCCGAATCCGGGGCTGTCGCTCTTGGGTCCACCGCGTCCGAACCCGCTCACGTGGAGCATGACCAGCTGTGGGTGGCGCTCGTGGACCGACTCGTAGTCGATCCCCCAGCGGACCATGGCGCTCGGACGGTTGCCAACGATCAGCACGTCGCTCACCTCGAGCAGGCCGTGGAACAGCTCCTGGCCCTCACTCTGGCGAAGGTCCAGGGTCACGCAGCGCTTGTTGCGGCTCATGGACTTCCAGACCAGGCCGATCTCGCCCTTGCGGTCCCCCCAGGTGCGCAGTGGATCGCCCACCCCGGGCTGCTCGACTTTGATGACGTCAGCACCGAACTCGCCCATGGCCGTGGCCACCAGCGGACCGGCGGCCAGGGTCGCCGCGTCCACCACCCGCACGCCGTGGAGCGGGCCCGCCGCCTCAGGCATGCACGACCGCCTCGGGGCGGGCCAGGCCGAGGGTGTCGCGCAGGGTGTCCCCGGTGTACCGGTCCCGGAACACCCCTCGGCGCTGGAGCTCGGGCACCACCAGGCGGACGACGTCCTCGTAGGCCCCCGGGGTGTGGGTGGCGGCGACGGTGAAGCCGTCGCAGGCCTCGGCCTCGATCCACTCCTCCATCTGGTCGGCCACCTCGGTCCCGGTGCCGACAAAACGAGGGCCCTGGAGCAGGGTGGCCCGGTGCCCGGCGAGGTCGGCGAGGGTCACCGTGTCACCGCCGATGTGCTTCCTCAGGTTCTGGACCAGACCGCGGATGCCCGAGACCGACCCGATGAGCTCGTCGGTGATGGGGGCATCGAGGGGCAGGCCGGAGAAGTCGTAGTTCATCAGCTCCGACAGCAGGCACAGCGACGCCTGCGGATCGACCAGTGCATGGAGGAACAGGTCTTCACGCTCCTCGGCGTGGGCATGGGACTCACCCACCACGGTGTACACCATGGGCAGCATCTTCACCGAGTGCGGATCCCTCCCGGCCTCGGCGATGGCCTCTTTTTGTTCCTTGTAGTGCGTCTTGGCCACCTCCAGGCCGGGGTCGCCAGTGAAGATGAGCTCGGCCCAGCGTGCGGCGAAGTCCCGGCCGCGTCCCGACGACCCGGCCTGGAGGAGCACCGGGCGGCCCTGGGGCGACCGGGGCACGGTCAGGGGACCCCGGGCGCTGAACCACTCCCCCTCGTAGTCGAGTTCGTGCACCTTGTCGGGATCGGCGAAGGTGCCCGAGGCCCGGTCGAGAACCAGGGCGTCGTCCTCCCAGGTGTCCCACAGACCCGTCGCCACCTCGAGGAACTCGTCGGCCCGGTCGTAGCGGGCATCGTGGGCGAGGTGCTCCTTCAGGCCGTAGTTCTGTGCCTCGCTGTCATTGACCGAGGTGACGATGTTCCACGCCGCCCGACCGCCCGACAGATGGTCGAGGGTGGCGAAGGTCCGGGCCACGTGGAAGGGCGAATAGTAGGTGGTCGAGTAGGTCGCCCCGAGACCGATCCGCTCGGTGGCGGCAGCCACGATGCCCAGCACGATGCTGAGGTCCAACTTGACCGGCCGGGCCCCCAGGCGCACGGCATCGGCCACGGAGCCGCCGTAGATGCCGGGCATGGCCAAGCGGTCGTCGAAGAACATCATGTCGAAGCAACCCTCTTCGAGGGTTCGGCCCAGCTTCTGGTAGTAGGAGGCGTCCAGGAATCCGTGTTCGGTGGCAGGATGACGCCACGATCCGGCGTACACGGTCGTGCTCCCCGCCTGCATGAATCCCACCAAGGACATCTGCCGCTTCACCATGGTCTCGGACACACTCCTCGTCGCCGCCCTCACTGCCGCAGGCCGCCACTGTGCTGGCGTTGCGGGTCTTTGGAAATGTAGTATCTGATATGTCAGATTTCAAGTCGATAGGTGGAACCGTTCGGGCCCGGGCCGCCGGTGAGCTGCGTGACCGCATCCTGACCGGTCGCCTGCGGCCGGGCACACGGCTCGACCTCGACGAGATCACGCGGGAGTTCGGGACCAGTCGCACGCCGGTGCGCGAGGCCCTCCTCGAGCTCTCCTACGAGGGCCTGGTCACCGTCACGCCCCGCAGCGGCATCACCGTCCTTGGGATCACTCCCGAGGACGCCGTGGACAACTTCGCCGTACTGGCCACGCTGTCGGGGAAAGCGGCGGAGTGGGCGACCGAACGGATCACGGAGCCCGAGCGCGACCGGTTGCACCGTCTGGCGCTGGCCGTCGTGCAGGCGGAGGATGTGGTCGCCGCCAACTGGAGCTTCCACCGGGCGCTCAACCAAGCGTCGGGCTCGCCCCGCCTCATGACCTACCTGCGCCAGGCCGTCCGGGTGGTGCCGGCCAGCTACTTCGAGCTCTTCCCCGAGCAGGTCCGGCGTAGCCGCGCCGACCACGCCGTTCTGCTGGAGGCCGTCGACCGGGGCGACGCGGCCACGGCGCGGACACTGACCGAGGCGCACGTGCTCGATGCCGGCGCCGCCCTGGGTGACTGGTTGCGGGACCAGGAAGCCAGTCGGGCGAGGAGCGCCCGAGCCTGACCCGGCGGAGGTGTGGACGCGCTCAACCGGCGGCGGCAACGGCCCGTCGGGCGCGGACACGGAAGCCTTCGAGCTTCTCGTCTGCGGTACGGATCCGGGTACTCCGGGCCATAGTGGACACGTCATGGCCCGCCGCCCGTCGACGCAACGCCCCCACCGTGGCTTCCTCTTTGGCGATCCGCGAGAAAGGGTCGAACGAGTACCAGCGCATGGCGTTCTCATGCGTCATCTTCTTGACGTCGCTCTCGGGGACGGCGTACCTGGTGAACTCGGTTTCGAGCTCCTCGGGGGCGCTAGGCCACATGGAGTCGCTGTGCGGGTAGTCGGCCTCCCAGGCGATGTTGTCGATGCCAATGGCGTCACGCAGCTGGATGCCCACCGGGTCGCTGATGAAGCAGGTCAGGAAGTGCTCCCGGAAGACCTCGCTGGGGAGACGGCCTCCGAAGTCCTGGAGGGTCCAGGCGTGGTGCATCTCGAAGGTCCGGTCCACCCGCGAGAGGAAGTACGGCACCCACCCGGTCCCGCCCTCGGACAGGGCCACCCGGAGGTCCGGGAAGTTCTTCAGCACGCGTGACCACAAGAGATCGGCCGCCGCCGATTGGATGTTCATGGGCTGCAGCGTGATCATCACATCGGGCGGCGAGTCGACGGCGGGGATGGAGAGCCGGCCCGACGAGCCGAGGTGGATCGAGAGCACGGTGCCCGTGTCACAGCACGCCTTCCACACCGGGTCCCAGTACTCGTCGTGGAAACTCGGATAGCCGAGGGCGGCGGGGTTCTCCGTGAAGCTGAGCGAGTGGCAGCCCTTGGCCGCCGTGCGACGGATCTCCGCTGCGGTCGCCTCGACGTCCCAGATCACCGGCACGGCCATGGGGATGAACCGCTCGGGATAGGCCCCGCACCACTCGTCGATGTGCCAGTCGTTGTAGGCGCGCACCAAGGCGAGCGACAGGTCGGGGTCGTCGCTGGCGAAGACGCGTGCGGTGAAGGTGGGGAACGAGGGAAAGTTCATCGAGGCCAGCACACCCCCGGCGTCCATGTCCTTCACCCGCTCGTGCACGTCGTAGCAGCCGGGGCGGACCTCGTCGAGACTCTGGGGCTCGAGGCCGTACTCCTCTTTGGGACGTCCGGCCACGGCGTTGAGGGCCGCCGTCTCCATGACGACCTGACCGAAGGTCCAGACGTCCGAGCCCTCGGCGTTGCGGGTGAGTTTCGGGGCCCGGTCCTGGTACTTGGCATCGAGATGCCCCACGAAGAGATCGGGCGGTTCGATGACATGGTCGTCGACGCTGATCAGGATGAGGTCATCAACCTCGTGCATGGCTTCCCTCCCGAGAATGCTGTTCTTGGAACTACGTAATGATCCTATCCCCGCGTCGGGCTCCGGGCTACTGCCCGGCGACGGGCGCCCCTACGGCGTGGCCAGTGAGTCGGGTGCGGGGTCCCGTCCCGAGTCGACCGTCGCCGCCGACGCCGGCTGGCCACCACCCAGGTAGACGGCCGAAAGCTGCTCTACGTCGAGCGAGCTGGCCGGTCCGGTCCAGGTGATCGTGCCCAGCTCCATGAAGATCAGGCGATCGGCCACGGCCACGGCGTTCTCGGCGTTCTCCTCCACCAACAGCACCGCGCTCCCCTTGTCCCGCAGCTCGACGATGGCCCGGATCACTTCGGCGGCGGCCAGGGGGGCGAGCCCCAGGGTCGGCTCGTCGGCCACGAAGACCTTGGGGGGCCGGGCCAGCGCCGGTGCCAGTCCCAGCATCTGCTGCTCCCCACCCGAGAGGAGTCCCGCCACCTGGCTCCGACGCTCGGCGAGCACCGGAAATCGGGCATAGGCGAGTTGACGGTCGGCCTCCTCGGACAGGGCGAGGGTCAGGTTCTCCTCGACCGTCAGTCCGGGGAAGATGCCCCGGGCCTCAGGCACCAGGTCGAGACCGGCGCGGGCCCGCCGGAAGGCGGGCAGCCCGGACAGGTCCACACCGGCGAGGTGCACACTGCCCGCCGTCGGCTCCAGCAGGCCGGCGATCACCGCACAGAGTGACGACTTGCCGGCACCGTTGGCGCCGAGCAGACCGACGATCTCGCCGGCTCGGAGCTCGAGGCCGACCCCGTGGAGCACCTCGGCATCGTCGTAACCAGCCACCACACCCTGCACGGCGAGGGCGGCGTCGAGGGAGACTTCGAGTTCGATCGGGGCGGCCTCGGGCTCGAACCCTCCGACGGCGGCGGTGCCAGCAGCCACCGGGACCACGGGCGGCGCGGACTCGACCGGGGTCGTCCCCGGTTCCTCGGTCGCCCGGGTCCGTGCCCGGCGCTTGGCCAGCTTCTTGCCGCCTCGCAGGGCCAGGATGCCGTCGGGCTCCTGGGCCAGGGAGATGGCCCCCATGCCGAAGAGGATGGGGAGGAAGTAGGGGGAGGAGATGAGGGTGTTGATGGTCTGGCCCGGGAGCCAGTTGGTCAGCTGGTTGAGTAGCGGGCTGCCGGCGGCCACGGCCAGTCCGGCGAGCAGGGCCCCACCCGGCCGGCGCACCCCGAAGACCACCACGAAGGCCAGCCAGGTGAGCCCTTCGAGCGGCGGGGCCGTCGAGTTGGAGGCCGCGAAGGAGAACAGGCTGAGCATGACGCCACCGATCCCGGCGATCCCGGCGGCGAGGGCGAACACGAGGATCCGGTTCCGGTTGGCCCTGATGCCCGCGGCCATGGCCGCCGTTGGCGAACTGCGCACGGCCAGGGTGGCGCGGCCGGTGGCCGAGTGGGTGAACAGCCAGATGACCCCGGTGATCAGTCCGAAGACCCCGATGAACAGCACGATCTGATCGTTCAGGTTGGCGAAGTTGAGCTGCCAGCCGAACAGGTCGAGGGCCGGGCTCCGGATGGTCCAGCCGGACTGGCCGTTCCCGATGGCTTGGGTGTCGAAGGGAACCAGGCTGAAGAACAGGCAGGCGGCCAGCGACCAGATGGCCAGATAGACGGCGCCGAGCCGGGTGGCTGGCCAGGCGATCAGCGCCCCGATCACGCCGGCCACGATGCCCCCGATCACCACCGCCCAGAAGAAGTTGAGCTGGCCGTGCGAGGCGATGAGCGGGATGTTGATCCCCCAGTTGCGGTTGAGGGCCCAACCGGCGGCGAAGCCCCCGGCAGTGACGAAGGTGGCCTGGGCCAGGCTGACCATGCCGCCCATGCCGGTCACGACGATGAACGACAGCAGGATGATCGAGATGGACAGTCCCTGGGCGATGGCCGTCTGGGCGGTGCTGGTGGCCTGGAACCACGACGGGAACCAGTGCAGGGAGTAGCCGAGGAGAATGAACAGGAAGGTCAACCACGGCCACCACCGCCGGGGCAGGGACATGCCCGCCCGGTGGTCACTCGGTGGTCGGTCCTCGGCCACCGAGCCGGCCTGGCGGGAGCGGTCGCGTCCGATGACCAGCCCGAGCAGGATGACTAGCACGTAGGGCACAGCGCTGGACAGCCCGTTCAGGTTGGCGATGAAGCCGGGGTAGGCCGTCGAGTACCCGGCCACCAGGTTCTGGACCACGCCGAGCAGCACGCCACCGACGAAGGCGATGGGGATGGAGCGCAGGCCCCCGAGCACGACGGCGGCCAGTGAGCCCAGTACCACCAGCGTGAAGACGATGGGGTCCAAGGTGAACAGCGGGGAGATGAGGATGCCGCCTAGGCCGGCCAACACCGTGGTGAGAACCCAGGCCACCGCCGAGGTCTTCGAGGCGCTCACCCCTTTCAGTCCGGCCAGGTGCCTGCGGTCGACCACCGCCCGCATCTCGAGGCCGATCCGGGTGTGGCGGAGGACGAACCACAGCACGGCTGCCGAGACCAGGGCGGCGACGAACACGGCCAACTGGTCCGAGGTGAGGGCCACCCCCTGCATGACGTGGAACACCTTGGCCGGGGTGGGGCCCAGTCCCGGCGTGGAGAGCCCCTGGTTGTCCGCCTTGTTGGCCACCCAGCCGGCGTGGAAGACGCCGTTGCCCAGGGTGACCACCACCCACTGCATGAAGTTCGGGATGGCCACCAACAGACCGATGGTCCCGACCACCTTGGCGTAGACCGGAGCCTCCGAGAGGCGCCGGAGGAGCAGCCGGTCGAGGGCGAAACCCATGAGGGGGGCAAAGATGAGGATGGAGAGGATGGCGGCCGGAATGATGGGCATCCCACCGGAATTGAGCTGGTAGTAGAAGTAGGCCACGGCGAAGGCGATGGCGCCCTGGGCGAAGTTGAAGATGCCCGACGTGGTGTAGGTGAGGACCAGACCCGAGGCCATGATCGAGTAGATGCCACCGGTGACCGTGCCCGAGATGATCAGGCTCAGGAACTTGTCCATGGGTCAGGTACCACCCTCTCGCTCAGACCCCATGTCGCTCTCAGACCCCATGTCGCTCAGACCACATGGCCCAGGTACGCACCCCGCACCGCCGGGTCGCTCTGCACCTCGTCCGGCGTGCCGTCGGCCAGCGTGGAGCCCAGGTTGAGAACCACGACCCGATCGCAGTGGGTCATGACGAAGCCAGCGTTGTGCTCGACGAGGAGCACACTGCAGCCGGTGGCCGACCGGCAGTCCTGGATGAGTTGACCGAGGCGATCGACCTCTTCGGCGTGGAGGCCCGATGCCGGCTCGTCGAGCAACAGGAGTTTGGGGGGCTCGACCGTGGCCCGGGCGAACTCGACCATCCGGGCCGTGCCGATGGGCAGGGACCCGGCGAAGACCCCGCGCACCGAAACCAGACCACACCGCTCCAGGGCGGCGTCGACCAGCACCCGGCGCTCACGCTCCCGACGGCGGCGGCCCCGCCAGCCGACCAGGTCGCCGACCACCCCGCCGCCGCCGCCGTGCCACTCCGTGGCGGCCAATACGTTGTCCTCGACGGTCAGCCAGCCGTAGGTCTGGACCCGCTGGAAGGTGCGGCGCACCCCGAGCCGACTCCGCCTCACCGGATCGGCGTTGCTCACATCGCTCCCGTCGAGGCGCACCCGGCCCGACTGGGGTCGCCGAACACCCGAGACCACATCGAACAGCGTGGTCTTGCCGGCACCGTTGGGTCCGATGAGCCCACAGACCTGTCCGGCCGGTACCGACAGGCTGACCTCGGACACCGCCGTGATCCCGCCGAAGCGGACACAGACGTCGGTCAGTTCGAGAGTGGGGATGGCGGACGGGGTCGGTGGCTCGGCCGATGACGGGAGCATCTCCACATCACTCACCGTCCAAGCCCCGGTCCATCGCGGACCCGCCGCTCAGCGCGGTCGGCTTGCCGGTATCTCGCCGGGGCGTGGCCAACCGGTCAACTCGCCTTCTCGGCGGCCGGGGTCACCTTGAACACCTTGTAGTTGCAGGAGTACGGGTAGATCTGCTGGGCCGAGGATCCGGTGTACGACAGGAACTCCGAGCAGTACGGGGTTCCGGCCACGGTCGAGGCCGGATACGAGATCGGGCCCACCAGGTTGGGGATCCCCCACTTGATAGTGGACAGCACCTTTCGGACGTTAGCCGGGGTGATCGGCAGTTTCTTGGCCTGCACGGTGTGCACGGCGGTGGCGAACATGGCCGTGTCGATGTACGAGGGCACATTGGAGTACGAGGCCAGTTGGGTACCGGGTACCACGGAGTTCATGGCGTTCTGCATCGCTGTCAGGCCCGGGTTGGGCGCATTGTTGTAGGTGGCGCTGGTCACCGAACCCTGCATCGACGAGTACAGGGCGGGAATCGGTCCGAGCGGCGACCAGTACGAGCCCGTGTAGCCGGCGTTCTTGAGGGCCGTCCACATGGGGATGCACTGGGCCGTCAGCTGGCAGCCGATGGCCTGGGGCTGCTTGCCGTTGCTAGCGGTCATCAACTGCTGGACGTAGGGGGTGTAGTCGCTGGCCGTCGTCGGGATGCTGGCCTTGTTGTAAACGACGTTGAAGCCGGCCCCCTTGGCCGCCACCGTGGCGGTCTTGGCCGAGTTGGAGCCCGAAGCGTTGTCGTTGGAGAAGACGGCCATGGTCGGGTGGGCACTGCCCGTCTTGGCCTTCACATAGTTGTAGAACTGCCCGTAGACACTGGGGACGACCGGAGGGGTCTGGGGCACCAGACAGCCGCCTGCCGAGTAACCCCACAGGCTGGTGGTCACGGTGTTGGAGCAGTAGGTGTAGTCGAAGCCGCCGCCGACATAGAGGATCTTCTGCGACGTCAGATAGGTGCCGGGGTTGACCGCCGAGAGGTCGGGAACGATAGCGAAGACGCCGTACTGGTTCACCAGCTGACGTACAGCCGAGAGGGCGGTGGCCGGGTCGTTATTGTCGTTCACGTAGCCGGCGAACTTGAGCTTGATCCCGTGCAGGTAGTTGGTCTGGTTGATCTGCTTGATGTACCCCTCGGCCCCGACCTGGGCGCCCGAGAAGTTGGCCGTACCCCACATACCCCCGATGGTGATCGTCTTGCCGTCGAATCCCCGAACGGTGGCGGCACCGGCCTGGCCGGTGGTCAGACCGATCGCCGTGGCCGAGAGAAGCACGGTGAGCAGGATGCCCGCTCCGACCCGGATCTTGCGCCTCATCTGGTCCCCCTTCATTGCTTCCCCCTTAATGGTGAGCACGCCACGAAACGTGTTCTCTTTTTGTCAGTATGGCCATTCCGCTTTTGGAGCCGGCAATGTGGCGATGAGCGTATACGAGATTCTGCACCCTGTCTACGAACGTCGGGGCACGTCGCCAACGGTAACCCCCGGCGCCCGTGTGGCCGCTGCGCAGGGGCCAACCGAGATGCACCGAAGCCGCTTTCCCCCTCTCCCCCGATCCCCAGCACCCAGTCGCCGGTCCAGCAACCCACTCCGCCGGCCTCCGGACGCAATGGCGACAGTAGCAACCAGGACCGCCGGACTAGTGGGCACCCCCGAAATTGCTGTTCTTGTATCTGAAGAACGCCTTCCCGATGCCGGATGCCAGTCTCGCGGGCGTGCTCCGCCCACTGCGGTCAGCGGTAGTCGGCCGGGGTGTCCTCCAGGATCACCGTCTTGGTCTCGAGAAAGGGCAGGAGTCCCTCGGTGCCCCCCTCGCGGCCGATGCCGGACTGCTTGAAGCCGCCGAAGGCGATGCCGAAGTCGGTGCGGAAGGCGTTGTGGCCGACTGTGCCCGACCGCAGGCGGCGGGCCACCTGGCGCGCCCGGTCGACGTCGGGGGTGAACACCGAGGCGTTGAGACCGTAAATGGTGTCGTTGGCCACGGCCACGATCTGTTCCTCGTCGTCGGCGGGGATCACCGTCAGCACCGGTCCGAAGATCTCTTCCTGGGCGATGGTCGAGGCATTGTCCACATTGCCGAAGACAGTGGGCTCGATGTAGTAGCCGCGGTCGAGGTCCTTCGGACGTCCACCACCGGTGGCCAGGGTGGCGCCCTGCTCCACGCCCTGGGCGATGTAGCCCTCCACCCGGTCCCGCTGACGACCCGAGACGAGGGGACCCATCTGGGTGGTCGGATCGAATGGATCGCCCACGCGGACCTGCGAGAAGGCGTCGGCCAGCGCGTCGACCAGTTCATCGTGCCGGCTGCGGGAGACGACGATTCGGGTGAGTGAGGAGCACACCTGCCCCGAGAGCATGCACTCGGCGCCGGCCAGCGTCTTGGCCGCCTGGCCCAGGTCCATGTCGTCGAGGATCAGGGCGGCTGACTTGCCCCCCAACTCGAGGGTGCACCGGGCGATGCGCTCACCACAGATGGAGGCGATACGGCGCCCCGCCGCCGTCGACCCGGTGAAGGTGATCTTGTCCACCCGGGGATCCCGGACGAGCAGCTCGGACACCTCGCGGTCCGCGGTCACGACGTTCAGGACTCCCGGCGGGAGTCCGATGGATTCGGCGATCTCGGCCACCACATAGGCGTCCCCCGGCGCCTCGGGTGAGCACTTGAGAACCACCGTGCAGCCAGCCAGCAGGGCTGGGGCCAACTTGTACGTGATGAGGCCAATCGGTGCGTTCCACGGGATAATGGCCCCGACCACCCCCACCGGCTCGCGCACCAACAGTCCGAATTTGCCCATCTGCGGCTGGGCCCGCTCCTCGAACGGGAAGGTCTCGGCCAGGCCGGCGTAGTAGTCGAAGGAGGCGGCCGTACCCCCCGCGCTGTGCCGGGCGATGACGTGGAGCACACCAGACTCACGGGGCCAGATCTGTCCAATGTCCTCGGCCCGCTCACGCAAGCCTTCGGCGATGGCCCGGAGGAACCCGGCCCGGTCGCCGTGGCTCATCGTCGGCCAGGGTCCTTCGTCGAAGGCTCGTCGGGCCGCACTCACGGCCCGGTCGATGTCCGCAGGCTGCGCCTCAGGCACCCGGAAGTAGACCTGCTCGGTACCCGAGTCGATCACATCGAAGGTGGCGTCGGACGACGGGGCCACCCACTCGCCGTCGATGTAGAAGCGGTCGGCGTGTCGCAGGGGAACCGCGGTTTCGCTCATCAGGGTCATGGGGTCGCACTCCTCATCGATGGTCGGCTCCGGCTGGCCTTGTCTCGGGCATCGCCGTCGGCCAGCGTAGTCACCAGCTCCACCGGAGGCTGCCCCACAGGATTCTCCGGTCAGGGTTTGGGTGGCAACCGGTCCCGGTAGGAGACGGGGAGGAGCTCGATGAGCTGACCGTCGGGATCACGGATGAACAGGGCCGCTCCAATGTCACTCTCCTCGATGACCTGACCGCCGTACTCGACCGCCAGTCGTGCCGCCTGGTGGACATCGTCGACGGAGAGGGACAGGTGGGTGAGCCCGGGCTCGTTCATAGTCCGGACCCGGTAGGGGGCGGTGGCGCCCTCGGCGGCGTAGTGCATCAGCTCGAGCACGAAGCCGTCGAGCGTCAGGTACGAGGCTGTGACCCCCATGGGTGGCGTCAGGCCAGTCAGCTGGGCCGTGGGTACGTCGGGTGGGTTGATCTCGTACCAGAGCCGGAAGCCAAAGACCGCCCGATAGAACTCCTTGGACCGTTCGAGGTCGGTGACCACGTGTCCGGTGTGGTTGTAGGTGCCCATGCGGTGCCTCCGGTCGATCGACGGGTCGCGACGAGACGGGTCAGGACGTGAAGAGCCGGTCGATCTGGATGGCTGACGTCGGACAGTTGGCCGCCGCCCTCCGGACATCCTCTTCGCGCCCGGCGGCGTCGCCGACGACCGTGGCGATCCCGTCGTCGTCGAGGTCGAACACGTCCGGAGCCCAGAACACGCAGTTCCCCGACCCCATGCAGGAGTCACGGTCCACCACGTCGCCTCCGGGTGAATCGCCCCTGCTCACGTCCCTGCCCTCTCGGTCATGGGGCAACGCTAACAGGGGCGGTTCGTCGAAAGGTCGTGCCCTATGCTGACGCCGGCCATCGAGGTCGGGAAAGACCGGGGAGACGCACAGGCATGGAGTCCATGAGGTTCGGGATCGCCTTCGCCAACATCGGGGCGTATGTCGAAGCTGCCGAGGCCGTCCGCCTCGCTCAGGCCGCCGAGGGTGCCGGATTCGAGTCGATCTGGACCGTCGACCACGTGGTCGTCCCCGGGGGCTACCGGTCGACGTACCCCTACGATCCGTCGGGCCGACTGCCCTCCGGGGAGGGAACGGTATTTCCCGACCCACTGATCTGGCTGGCGTACATTGCCGCTCGGACCTCGAGTCTGCGGCTGGGTACGGGCATCCTCATCGTTCCCCAACGCAATCCCCTGATCCTGGCCAAGGAGCTGGCCACCCTGGACTCCCTCTCGGGGGGCCGGATGATCCTGGGAGCGGGCATCGGCTGGTTGGAAGAGGAGTTCGAGGCCTTGGGGGTCCCCTTTGCCGGCCGCGCCCAGAGGATGGAGGAGGCCATCGCCGCCATGCGGGCCCTGTGGACGGAGGAGCAGGCCAGTTTCCAAGGCTCCACGACGACCTTCGCCAACTGTTTCCTGCGACCACAGCCACCGGGTGGCACCATCCCGGTGCACATCGGCGGGCACAGCCCGGCTGCGGCCAGGCGGGCGGGACGGATCGGTGACGGCTTCTTCCCGTTGGGTGTCGGTCCTGACGAGCTTCCCCCGTTGATCGAGCTCATCCGGACCAGCGCCGAAGCGGCCGGCCGGGATCCCGAGGCGATCGAGGTGACCATGCAGTGCACCAACGTCGACGCGACGACCTCGACGCCGTCGAGGCGCTCCGGCGGGCCGGAGTGACCCGGATCCTCATCCCGTCGGTCCTGTTCGGCACCGAGTTCGAGAGCTCATTGGCGCGCTACGGCGAAGATGTCATCAGTCGTCGCTGAGCCCTGGGCTACCCCCCGACGGCTCGGCGCGGGGAACCCGATGGCCGAAAGAGGGCTCCCGTGTCCGACGTAGATGCCATCACTACCTTGGTGCACTCCTATGCCCGCCTGCTCGACGGAGGTGACGTGGACGCCGTGGTCGCGCTCTTCGAGCACTCGACGTGGCGGTCGCTGCCGAACGGTTCAACCCTGCGGGGGACGGCCGAGGTGCGCCCGGTCTACGAGAGCCTGATGGCCCGGGACGGCGCAGGCCGCACCAAGCACCTCATCACTAACCTGTGCATCGGAGTCGAGCCTGGCGCTACCACCGCCTGGTCCCATTGCTGCTGGACGGTGCTCCGCTCGGCCCCGGGTGCACCGGTCACCGTCGACCTGTCCGGTCAGTACAGCGACACCTTCGAGAAGGTCGACGACCGCTGGCGGTTCACGGACCGGCTGATCACGGTCGATCTGGGCGGAGCGGCGACCTAGCGTGGACGAAGGCACAGGTGAGTTGCGGGAACAGGTGAGGACGCGGTGAGCGAGTCAATCGAGGCCTATCCGATCCGGGTGGACGATGCCGTGCTCCATGACCTTCGACAACGCTTGGTTCACTCCCGCCTCCCCGACCAGATCGAGGGGACCGGTTGGGAGTACGGCATGCCTGTCGGCTACCTGCGCGAACTCGTCGAGTACTGGCGCGACACCTACGACTGGCGCGCGGCCGAGGCACGATTGAATGCGCACCCCCACTTTCGGACCACCATCGACGGCCAGCCGATCCACTTCATCCACGCACGGTCCGCCCATCCGGATGCCCGGCCCCTGCTCCTCACCCACGGATGGCCGGGCTCGATCATCGAGTTCTTCGAGGTCATTCCCCGCCTCACCGACCCCGAGGCCCACGGGGGCAGGTCCACCGACGCCTTCCACGTCATCGTCCCCTCATTGCCCGGCTACGGATTCTCCGACCCCCCGCGTTCCCCGGGGTGGGACGTCACCCGGATCGCCCGGGCCTTCATCGAACTGATGGCCCGACTGGACTACCCCGCTTACCTCGCCCAGGGCGGTGATTGGGGGGCGCAGGTCACGACCTGGATCGGAGGGCTCGATCCGGACCACTGTTCGGCCATCCACCTGAACATGGCACCGGGCATCCCACCCGAGCATCCCGGCCCCCTCACTGAGGAGGAGCAGGTCGATCTGGCCGTCATGAAGCAGTTCGCCGCCGAGGAGTCCGCCTACGCCAATGAACAGGGGACCAAGCCGCAGACAGTCGGTGTCGCCCTCAACGACTCACCGGCCGGCTTGTTGGCCTGGATCGTGGAGAAGTTCCGGGCCTGGAGCGACTGCGACGGCAACCCGGAGACCTGCTTCACCCGCGACCAGCTCATCACCAACGTGATGCTCTACTGGGTAACCCAGACCAGCACCTCTGCGGCCCGCCTGTACTGGGAAACCCGGAACAGTGCGGCCGGCCCACCGCCCTTCGTTACCGTGCCCACCGGTGTGGCCCGCTATCCCAAAGAGGTGCTGCGCTGGCCCCGTTCCTGGGTCGAGCGCCAGTGCAACGTGGTGCGCTGGCAGATCATGGAGCGAGGAGGCCACTTCCCGGCCATGGAGCAGCCTGAACTGTTCGTCGATGATCTCCGGGAGTTCTTCAGGACGGCATCGTGACCTTCCCTCGGCCTCTCAGACCAGGGTGGGGCGCGTGCCCGGGAGCCCTTCCAGGTCCAGCTGTTGCTCGTCGGTCCGGATCAGGGTCCCATTGACCAGGACGTGCCGCACCCCGGTGGGCTCCTCGTTGGTCAGCCGCTCACCGTTGGCCGGCAGGTCGCGTACTCGCCGCTGGGGCCCGGGGGCCACGGTGTCCGGGTCGAACACGGTGACGTCGGCGGCGTAGCCGGGGCGCAGATAGCCCCGACCCTCGAACCCGAACATGTCGGCGGGCTCGCCCGCCAGTTTTCTGACCGCCCGCTCCAGCGGCATGAGCTCCCGCTCGCGTACCCAGGTGCCGAGCAGATCGGTGGGAAGGGGTGCGTCGCACAGCTGATCCACGTGGGCCCCGGCATCGGTGAGGCCCAGGACGACGTGATCTTCGGTGAGCAAGCTCCCCACCTCGGCCTGGTCGTCGTTGGCGATATACGCCCGGAATCGGGTGGTGAGGTCCTCGGACAGAGACAGCTCGCACATTACGTCCAACGGACTGATGTCGCGCTCTCGGGCGATGTCGGTGACCCGACGCCCCAGCAGCTCGGGGTGGCGCTCTGATTCGGAGACCTCGAAGGTCTCCCAGCGCGGCTTCATGCCTCCCTCGTTGCGCTCCAGGTCCTCGAAGGCCCGGGTGCGCCATTCCTGATCGCGGTAGGCGGCCACCCGGACGGCGGGACTGACCTTGATCAGTTCGCCGAACACCGCACCGACGTTGAGGTTGTAGGCATCGGCCAGGGTGAACTGCATGGTGAGCGGGCGGGGGGTCACCTGCGGCCACACGTTGCCCCCGCGGGCCAGAGCCTCTTCGTGCAGTCTGACGACCTCACGGTGCTTCCCGTTGGACAGGGCGAAGAGCGGGCAGGTGAACGGCCGGCCGACCCGGGCCTGCCAGGTGAAGATATCCGGGTACTCGCACTGCCAGCCCGGCGTAGCGAGGACCACGCCTTTGCCCGCCTTCCCCACGGTCATGAACAGCGCCTCGACCTCGTCCATCTCGGCGAAGCGGCTCGGCACCGGCTTGCCGTCCACACCACGGTGGGCAAACGAGAAGCTTGTCGAGAGCCCGGCCGCCCCCACGTCCAGGGCTTCGTCGACCAGTCGGCACATGCGGTCGATCTCCTCGGGGGTGGCAGCCCGCTCGTAGGCGGCGTCCCCCATCACGTACAGCCGCAGGGCGGTGTGCCCGATGTAGGCGGTGAAGTTGAGGGCCGTGCCCCGACGGGCCACCAGGTCCAGGTAGTCGGGGAAGGTCTCGAACTCCCAGGCGATCCCGGCCGCCAGCGTGTCCGCGTCCATCCCCTCCACGTTCTCCAACGTGTGCACGATCACGTCGTGATGCTCGGGGCGGCACGGGGCGATGGAGAAGCCACAGTTGCCCGCCACCACCGTGGTCACTCCGTGGTAGGAGGATGGCTTGAGCTCGGGATCCCAGAACACCTGGGCGTCGAAATGGGTGTGGATGTCGATGAAGCCCGGGGCCACGACACACCCCGATGCATCCAGCTCCGCCACCCCGTCGAGGTTCTGGCCGATCGCCTCGATCAGGCCGCCCGTGACCGTCACGTCGGCCACCCGACCGGTCTCTCCGGTGCCGTCGACCACGGTGCCCCCGCGGATAACCAGGTCAGCTGACACGTGCATGCTCCTTCGACTCGTCCGGATAGGTCATGGGTTCGATGAGATTGCCGTCCGGGTCGCGGACGTAGACGCTCGAGGCGGGCGTCCCGCGCCCTCCTTCGCGCTCCACCGGGCCCTCGATGATGTCGGCACCTGTGCCGGTGAGCATGGTGCTCTGCGCACCCGATGACCCCCGCCCGACCAGCCACGGGTGAATGGCCGCCGCAGCCCGAAGGGTCACGTCCCCCTGCCCGAGCTCGGGACGATGGACGTTGATCATATGGTCGCCGGGCTGGACCCGAGCGAGTTGCGGACGTTGGGTCATCTCGAGGCCGAGCGAATGGTAGACGCTGATCACTCCGGTCGGCGCGGGCGGGCGATGGTCAGACGACATAGTCGAAGCCGTACAAACTGGCGCAATTGACCGCCGTGATCTTGCGGCGATCCTCATCGGGGAGCATGCCGAGCGTCTCCTCGATGGAGCGCCGGGACTCGGGGAACGTGCTGTCGGTGTGGGGAAAGTCCGCCGCCCACATGCACGAGTCGGCTCCGAGCTGCGGGACGGAGTGGTAGGCCAGGCTCTCCTCTTCGAAGGTGGCGATCACCTGCCGCTTGAAGAGTTCGCTCGGGGAGATGCTCGGAGCGTCGTCGATCTTGTCCCGGAGGTTCTCCCATTCCATGTCCATGCGAGCGAGGAAATAGGGGAGCCAACCCACGCCCGCCTCGGCCAGCACCAGGCTGAGACCGGGATGGCGCTCGAGGGCACCGGAGAAGACCATGATGGCCAGCGCCTCGTCCAGTTGCAGGGGGAGCAGGGCGGCGAAGGCCGCCGACTGCCATTTGCCCACCTGGTAGCTCAGCCTCGGAGACGCCCCCTCTTTGATGTGGAAGCTGAGGGGCAGTCCGGTCTGCTCGGCGGCGGACCACAGCCGGTCCCAGGACGGATCCCCTGCATCGAAGTCGAAGACGTCGATGATGGCACCCCGGTGGCCCATGGCTGCCACCCGTTCGAGTTCGGCGACCGCCGCCTCGGGCGAGTGACTGGGCAGGAACGGCAGGGCACACAGCCGGTCGGGGGCGAAAGCGTTGAACTCCTCGATGGCCCAGTCGTTCCAGGCCGCATAGCAGGCGATCTGCAGGTCCGGCTCGGGGATCGAGAGGGTCAGGGGTATGGGGCCGTAGATGACCGAGGCCCACACCCCGTCGAGGTCCATGTCCTCGAGTCGGAGTTTCGGGTCACTCACCCTGAACCCGTCGTCGTCGAGGCCGGCTCGGCTGACGGCGCTGAGGACCACGAGCTTGTCCCCCTGGGGTAGTCCACTGCGGCCGAGGACCCGGTCGTTGCAGACCCACACGGGATCGTCGTCGCCTTGCACCACCCGCGGGCCCCGTTCGAGTAGTTGTTTGGGCAGCCGTTTCTGCCACAACTCGGGAGGAACCGAGCGCAGGTCCAGGTGATCGTCGCAGGAGTAGATGCTCGTCTCGTCCATGCTGGTCTTCCTTCCTTGTGGCCATCGCCGATCGGGCGGCCTCGGGGGTGACGGGTCTAGCGGAGCCGGTACCGGATGGGCAGGTGCTTGATGGCACCGTTGACCGAGGAGTTGAGACGTTCGACGGGTCCCGACTGCTCGAAGAACTCCATGCGCTCGATGAGGAGGCCGAACATGGACAGCAATTCAGCCCGGGCCACGTGCGCTCCCATGCACAAGTGCGGGCCGAAGCCGAAGACCACGGGCTGGCCCGGCTCACGATCGATCCTGAACTCGAACGGGTCCTCGAACACGTCCTCGTCCCGGTTGGCCGACGCCCAGTAGAGCGCCACTTTGTCCCCGGCGTGGATCTGCTCCCCGTGGAGCTCACAGTCCTGGGTGGCCGTCCTCGAGAAGTAGCTGATCGGGGTGACCCAGCGGAGGATCTCCTCCACGGCTCCAGGAAGGAGCTCGGGGTGGGCCTGCAACTTCTCCCACTGGTCGGGGAACTCGCAAAAGGCCTGCATGCCGCCGGCGATGGCGTCCCGGGTCGTCTGGTTTCCCGCCTCGACGAGCAGCTCGCAGTAAGTCACCAGCTGCTGGCGCGTCAGGGGGGCGCCGTTCACCTCGCTCTGCACCAGCTGTGTGACCAGGTCGTCCTCGGGATGCTCCCGCCGGGCCTCCACCATCCCCTTGAAGTAGCGGTGCAGCTCGCCACGAGCCCGCATGGAGGTCTGTTCGGGGCTCTCCCCGGGGAGGCGGTACTCGGGATCGTCCTTGCCGATGATTTCGTTGGTCCAACGGAAGTGGTGTTCCCAGTCGGACGGGGGCACCCCGAGTACCCACGAGATGACCGCCACCGGGAACGGCGCGGCGAAGGTGTCGACGAAGTCGCACTCGCCCATCTCGCCCCCGGTCGAGGCCCGGTCGACGAGGTCGGCGGCGATCCGGTGGATCGCCTCGCTGCGGGCCCGGACCGCACTGCGCAGGAATGTCTTGTTGGCCACCTGGCGCATGGGTCCGTGTTCGGGGGGATCGAGATAGACGATCATCTCCGCCGGCATCTCGATCCCCGTCAAGTCCATGTCCAAGGTGATCCCCCCGGCACTTGAGAACAGCTGGGGTTGGCTGGCCGCGTACTGGACGTCGGCGTGCCGGGTCACCGCCCAGAAGGGTGGGTAGCCCGGGGGTTCGATGTAGGCCACCGGGGCCTCGGCGCGGAGTCGGGTCCACACCTCGTGGGGATAGCCGTGGAGGGCGAAGCGCTTCGGGTCGACCAGGTCCAGCGGATCGATATCGAGACTCATGGGCACTGTGGGCTCCTCTGTCGGATGGGAATGGTGATCCACGCCTGGGACGGAAAGGGTTCGGCCTCCGCCCGGGGAGCCCGCTCCCCCGGCGACGACGATCGGTCGAGGGGGGGTCACGGGACCCAGGCCACGGGATCGTCTCTGCGCCGGGTGGCCTCGGAGACACTGCCCAGGACCTTGGTCGCCACCCGGTAGACCATGTTCCCCGAAGGCCACTGCGTGACGATCCTCCCCGTAGACGAACGGAAGTAGTTGCTGGCCATGGTCCACGACGTCCCTTCCATCTTCGACTGGAGCCACACGAACCACAGAGCCTCGAAGACGGGCCTGACTTCGACGGCGCTGACCCGACGCCGGGTCATCCGGTTGAGCGCCCGCACGGCGTACTCGGCCTGCGCCTCGAGCATGGACACCAGCTCGCCGCCGTTGGTACCCGGTCCGTAGAGCATGAAGAAGTTGGGGAAGTCGGGCACCGTGATGCCGAGATAGGCCCGGGGCTCCCCTGCCCAGTGCTCCTGGAGCGTCTCGCCCCGCCGCCCGGTGATCCGGACACGAGCCAGATAGTCCGCCGCCTCGAAGCCGGTGGCCAGCACGATCACATCTACGCGGCGCTCGACGCCGTCGGCGTCGACAATGCCCGTCCGGGTCACGCGGGAGACGGCCCTCGGGACCAGCTCCACATTGTGCGCCTTCAGGGCTGGGTAAAAGGTGCTGGCAATGACCGGCCTCTTGCCCGGGTAGGGATAGGAGGGGGTGACCGCCTTCGCCAGGTCGGGCCGATCGGCGAACTCCCGGGCGATGTAGTCGAGACAAGTCTGCTGTCGCTTGCCGTGCAGGTTCGTGCCGGGCCGGAAGGTGGCCGCGCCGATGAGCCCCCGCTCGAGGGTGTACCGCAACGCGGCCCGATCCAGCGCCCGTCGCCATGGGCGCCCCCGCTGACAGCGCTCGGCCGCGGTGAACTCCCGTTCCCCCTTGGGCATGACCCAGCCCGGCTCCCTCTGGAAGAGGTAGAGCGTCCGCACGTCGGGCTGGATGGCCGGAACCACCTGGGTGGCGGTCGAGCCGGTCCCCACCACGGCCACGACCTTGTCGGTCAGATCCTGGTCGTGCTCCCACCTGGAGGTGTGGAACGTGGGACCGCCGAACTCGTCCAACCCGGGCCAGTCGGGATAGCGGGGGACGTTGAGGAAGCCGACGGCGCTGATGACCACATGGCACTCGACCACGCCGTCATCATCGGTCCTGACGGTCCACAGGTGTCGTTGATCGTCCCACGTGGCCGACTGGACGGTGACCCCCAGCCGGAGGTGCGGGCGGAGGCCGAACTGGTCCACGGTCTCGTCGATGTACGCCTGCAGTTCAGGTTGGCGGGCATGGGTGCGGATCCAGTCGTAAGGCTTGAACGAGAAGCGGTACAGGTTGGAGTGCACGTCCACCTCCGCCCCCGGGTACGTGTTGTCCCACCAGGTGCCGCCCACCCCGTGGGAGGACTCGTAGATGGTGAAGCGATGAAACCCGGACCGCTTCAGCTTCACGCCGGCGGCGATCCCCCCGAATCCGGCGCCGATGACCACAACGGACGGTGTCCCGTCCGGACCGAAGAGCGCTTCGGTCGGGCCCGGGGCCGTCCGGCGCCGCCGACCGACCGAGCGCAGGTGGGCACTCACTCGAAGGTGACCACGCCTCGGAGGTTCACACCGTCGAGCATGTCCCGGTACCCCTGGTTGATCTGGTCCAGCCGGTACGTGTTGGTGATCAGTTCGTCCAGCTTGAGCTGCCCCGACATGTAGAGGGCCAGGAGATTGGGTATGTCGAACCGCGGGTTGGCCGCCCCGAAGATCACGCCCTTGATCTCCTTTTGCATCATGGCCAGGTCGAAGAGGTTCACGCTGGCGTCCAGCTGCACCTGGGGTGCGACCCCGGTGACCACGCAGGTTCCCCCCTTCCCGGTCAGGGCCAGGGCGCCGGCCATCAGGTTCCCGTACATGACACCCGGCACCATGATCACCGCATTGGCCATCTGGCCGCGCGTCAACTCCTTCACGATAGGAAGGGCCTCCTCCATGGACGCCGCCGTGTGGGTGGCTCCGAAGTCGAGTGCCGCCTTCTGTTTGAACTCCACCGGGTCCACGGCCACGATGTTCAGCGCTCCGACCATCGCGGCACCCTGCACGGCATTCATGCCGACGCCCCCAACGCCCACCACCACCACCGTGTCACCTGGCTTTACCTCGGCCCGATAGACCGCCGAGCCCCAGCCGGTGGCCACCCCGCAGGAGACCAGGGCCACTGCGGTCAACGGGACGTCGGGGTCGACCTTGACCAGCGACGCCTCGTGGCAGACGCTGTGCTCGGCGAAGGTGCCCAGTTTGGACATCACGTTGAGCGACCGTCCATCAAGGTGGTAACGGATGGTGCCGTCGGCGATCTGGCCGGGCAGGAACGTCGCCGCCCCGAGGTCACAGAGGTTGGAGTGCCCGGTGATGCACATGGTGCACCGACCGCAGATGGGGAAGAAGCTGGCGGCCACATGATCGCCGGGCTCGAGACTGGTGACGCCCGTACCCACCTCGAGCACCACCCCTCCCCCCTCATGGCCGCCCACCATGGGAAAGAGACCCGCCCTGGGCGGTTGGCCGCTGCCCGCCTCCGAACCCATCTCACTCGACTGCAGGTGCTCGTCGGAGTGGCACAGCCCAGCCGCCATCCACTTGACCAGTACCTCATTCGCCGCCGGTGGATCGAGGTCGATCTCCTCGATCTTCCAATCCTGTTCCCGGCCCCACAGGACCGCCGCATGCGTCTTCATCGTCCCCCATCCCTCGGGCCGTCCCCGGCCGGCAGCATGGTGCTGCGCTTGACCGTCCGACAGCTTAGTGTCACAGTACGACATGAAAGCAAGGGGAGGCATGGCGTGACCATCGACAGCACGAGCGACGTGTACTACGACCCCTACGACGTGGGCATCGACGCCGATCCGTACCCGGTCTTCCGCCGGATGCGGGAGGAGGCTCCCCTCTACTACAACGAGAAGCACGACTTCTACGCCGTCAGCCGCTTCGAGGACGTCGAACGGTGCTACCTCGACCCCAAGACCTTCATCTCCGGTCGGGGCGGCATCATCGAGTTGATCCGGGCGAACATCGAGATGCCCTCGGGGGTGCTCATCTTCGAGGACCCGCCGGTGCACACCATCCACCGACGCCTGATGTCCCGTGTGTTCTCGCCCAACCGGGTGGCCGCCCTCGAACCGCAGATCCGGGAGTTCTGCGCCCGCAGCCTCGATCCACTCATCGGAGCCGAGGAGTTCGACTTCATCGCCGACCTCGGGGCGCAGATGCCCATGCGGGTCATCGGCATGCTGCTCGGCATTCCCGAGCAAGACCAGGAGGCCGTGCGGGACAAGGTCGACGCCAACCTCCGCACCGAGGCCGGGCAACCCATGGAGGTGTCCGAGAACTTCGTCCCCACGGACATGTTCGGCGAGTACATCGACTGGCGGGCCGACCACCCCTCCGACGACATCATGACCGAACTCCTCCAGGCTGAGTTCGAAGATGAGACCGGTACCGTCCGCCACCTGACCCGCGACGAGCTACTGACCTATATCAGCGTGATCACCGGTGCCGGCAACGAGACGACCGGCCGCCTGATCGGTTGGACCGGCAAGGTACTGGCCGACCATCCTGACCAACGACAGGAGCTGGTCGATGACCGGGCTCTCATCCCGGGCGCCGTCGAGGAGCTCCTCCGCTTCGAGACGCCCGCACCCCACGCGGCCAGGTACGTCACCCAGGATGTGGAGATCCACGGCCAAACGGTGCCCGAGGGCAGCATCATGATGCTGATCCCGGCGTCGGCCAACCACGACGACCGCCGGTTCCCCGACGGGGACGCCTTCGACATCCACCGGAACGACGGTAAGCCCCTCACCTTCGGTTACGGCATCCATCTCTGCCTGGGAGCGGCCCTGGCCCGCCTCGAGGGTCGGATCGCCCTCGACGAGGTCCTCAACCGCTTCCCCACCTGGGAGGTCGACATGGACCGGGCCACACTGGCACCCACCTCGACGGTCCGGGGCTGGGAGACGCTCCCTGTGTTCACGTCATGATCACCCCGATGAGCCAAACCCTTCCGGAGTGCCGGCCCTTGCCGGTGACCTCACATGGGTGAGCTGGACGGCAAGGTGGCGGTCATCACCGGAGCAGGTTCGGGCATGGCCAAAGCGTCGGTCAAGGTCTTCGTGCGGGAAGGTGCCAAGGTCGTGGCGGCCGACATCAGCGGCGCCGAACAGACCACCGCCGACGAGGTCGGAGGCGATGTCCTGCCCGTGCACTGCGACGTCACCCAGGAGGACCAGGTCGAGGCGCTGATGGCTGCGGCGGTGACGCAGTTCGGACGGGTGGACGCCGTCCTCAACGTGGCCGGTATCGCCGACGGGTGCATGCTCGCCGATCTCGACATGGAACTCTACGACCGGCTCATGGACGTGGACCTCCGGGGCGTGTTTTTGGGCATGAAGCACGGGATTCGCACCATGCTCCCGACGGGTGGCGGCTCCATCGTCAACTGGTCGTCGGTCGGTGGCCTCAACGGCTCGGCCGGGACCAGCGTCTACGCCGCGGCCAAGCACGGCATCATCGGCGCATCCAAGTCCGCGGCCATCGAATACGGCACGCGGGGAATTCGGGTGAACGTCATCTGTCCGGGCTTCATCCTCACCGAGATCATGGCCCAGGGAGCGGAGGACTTCATTCCTGACATTGCCGCCAAGGCCGCCCTCAATCGAGCGGGAGAGTCCCCGGAGGTCGCCGAGGTCGGCGCCTTCCTCGCCTCGGACCGGGCCTCGTTCGTCACCGGTGCCGTCATCCCGGTCGACGGAGGTTGGTCGGCAAAGTTGGCCTAGCGACATGGACGCCATCCGCACCGCCAAGAAGCACACGTCCGATCCCCCGCAACGATCCGGGAGGGCCTATGACGGCACCCTGCGCCGCGAACGGGCGGCTGAGACCCGCGAGCGGATCCTCGATGCCGGCTCAGAGCTCATCCACCGCACCTCGGTGCGCGACTGGAAGCGACTGACCGTCCGAGCGGTGGCCGAACGGGCCGGCGTCAACGAACGCACCGTGTACCGGTATTTCGGAAGTGAGCGCGGCCTCCGGGACGCGGTGCTGCATCGCAACGAACAAGAGGCCGGCATCGACCTTGCCGGCATGGCACTGGAGGACA
The DNA here is from genome assembly GCA_963738545.1 of uncultured Acidimicrobiaceae bacterium. Lineage (GTDB taxonomy): Bacteria > Actinomycetota > Acidimicrobiia > Acidimicrobiales > RAAP-2 > Bog-756. The sequence continues at coordinate 120,795 of CAVTXA010000009.1, read as the reverse complement.
TCGCCACGGTGGCCTCTCAGATCTTCGACCACGTGGCCCAGTACCCGCGCGAGCCCAGGCCGCCGCTCGATCCGACCCTGACCGTGGCCAAAGAGCGCCAACAGGAGTCCCTCCTGGCCGCCATCGCCGGGCCGGCGGGACGGCGGACCGGCGAGGAGCGGACGGTGGTGGCCGCCGTGTTCGACGCCCTCTGGAGCGTCGCCACCTACGAGCGCCTGGTCGTCGACTGGGAGATCGACCACGACCGCGCCGTCCGCGGGATCACCTGGGTGATCGGCCTCGTCGAACAAGCCGTGCGAGACGGGCGGGGACCGGGATGAGCCCCGAACCGGTCGCCCGAGGACGACGCTCAGCTGGTGCTGTCGTCCTTGGTGCCGACCTGGGGGGTCGGTGGTTGACGGACCGGGCGTCCGGCCACCGTCCCGCCGTCCACTGGGACCACGATCCCGGTGATCTGAGCCGAGCGGTCGCCGGCCAGGAAGAGCACGGCCTCAGCCACGTCCTCGGGCGTGCCCCGACGTTGGAGCGGCTGGTCGGCTTCGATCGTGGGCCCCAGGTCGTAGTTGGTGATGCCGGTGGGGATGTGGCCCGGGGCAATGCAGTTGACCCGAATGCCGAACTCGGCCAGATCGGTGGCCACCATGCGGCTGAACTGGACGATGGCCGCCTTCGACGTGCGGTAGGCGATCGGTGGCCCACCCCCGGTGAGTCCCCCGATCGACGAAGTATTGATGATCGAGCCACCACCGTGCTGGGCCATGTGCCGCCCGGCCCTCTGGGTTCCGATGATCACGCCGAACAGGTTCACCGCCATCACCCGGTCGAAGTCACGGAGATCGTCACGGAGGAAGCGCCGGAACGAGCTCGAGATGCCGGCGTTGTTGACCATGACATGCAGCCCACCGAATGTTTCTACGGCCACGTCGACCAGACCTTGGACGTCGTCGGCATCGGATACGTCAGTCCGCCGGAAGACCACCGAGTCCCCCAGCCCGGCCGCCAGCGCTTCACCCCCCTCGGCATCGATGTCGGCCACGACCACCTTGGCGCCCTCACCGGCAAACCGTTCGACGGTGGCGCGACCGATCCCACTGGCACCTCCGGTGACGATGGCGACCTTCCCCGAGAGTTCCTCACCCATACCGGACCGTTCCTTTCGAGTGGCTTCGGATACCGGGCCACGAGCCCCGTCCGTCCACTGCTGCCGTCTCCCACGAGTCCGGCGCGGCCACCGAACATACCCTGGGGGTGCGCCACGGCAAGTCACCGCCAGACATATCCACCCATCCACGCCGGGCACCTGCCCACGACCACCCCGGAGCACCCGTGAGCGACGAGCCGTTCGACGACACTGACTTCTTCGGAACCAAGGACCTCATCGACAATCCCTACCCGTACCTGGCCCACCTCCGGGACCGCTGTCCGGTCGCGCAAGAGCCGTTCCGCCACGTCTTCATGGTGACGGGCTTCGACGAGGCCGTCGAGGTCTATCACGACCAGGCCACCTTCTCGGCTTGCAACTCGGCTATCGGGCCGTTCGCCAGGTTCCCCGTCCCCCTGGAGGGCGACGACGTCACCGAGATCATCGAGACCTACAGGGACGACCTTCCCTTCGGTGACCAACTCCCCACCTTCGATCCGCCCAAGCACACCGCCCAGCGTGGTCTCCTCATGCGGTTGATCACGCCGAAGCGATTGAAGGAGAACGAGGCAGCCCTCCAACGGCTTGCTGACCAACAGATCGACGGGTTCCACGCCCGGGGCGAGTGTGAGTTCGTCGGCGAGTACGCCCAGCCTTACACCATGCTGGTCATCGCCGATCTGCTCGGGGTGCCCGAGGAGGATCATCCGGAGTTTCTCGAGAAGCTCACGCACACCGGCGCCGTCGAGATGACCCACAGCCCCCTCGAGTACCTCTACGCACAGTTCACCCGCTACATCGAGGACCGGCGACGGGAGCCGCGCGACGATGTGATGACGGGGCTGGCCACGGCGACCTTCCCCGACGGTTCACTCCCTCCCGTCGTAGACGTCATGAAGATCGCCTCCAACCTGTTCGCCGCCGGCCAGGAGACGACGGCCCGACTGTTGGGTACGGCCCTCATGACCCTCGGCGAGCACCCCGACCTCCAACAACAGCTCCGGGACGACCGGGGCCTGGTGCCCGCCTTCATCGAGGAGTCCCTGCGCCTGCAACCTCCCATCAACGGTACTTTCCGGCTGTCACGCACACCGACCACGGTCCGAGACACCGAGATCCCTGCGGGTAGCACGGTCATGGTCCTGCCCAGCGCGGCCAACCGCGACCCTCGGGAGTTCGAGGATCCCGATGAGCTCCGCCTCGACCGCCCAAACGGTCGCCAGCACATCGCCTTCGGCCACGGCATCCACACCTGTGCTGGTGCCCCCCTGGCCCGGGCGGAGGCCACTGTCTCCCTGCAACGCCTCCTCGACCGGATGGGAGACATTCGCATCTCCGACACCCACCACGGGCCGGCCGGTGACCGCCACTGGGAGTACACCCCCACCTGGATGCTGCGCGGTCATGACCGCCTCTTCCTCGAGTTCACCCCCATCGGGTAGACAATGACCACACACGCGGTTCGCTCACGCACACCCCGCCCTCTTCCGAAGAATCGAGGCTCCTGTGGCTAGGTACGAAGGTCCCATCTTTGACGCCGACAACCATCTCTACGAGACCGAGGACGCGCTCACGCGCTACCTGCCCAAGGAGTTCGACGGCTTCGTCAAGTACGTGCAGGTCAAGGGGCGGACGAAGATCGCCATCGCCAACCAGATCAGCGAATCCATCCCCAACCCGACCTTCGAGGTGGTGGCAGCCCCGGGCGCCTTCGCCGACTACTTCTCCGGCCACAACACCGAAGGCAAGACCCTCCGGGAGATGGCCGGTAAGCCAATCCCGGCCATCGACGCCTTCCGATCGGCCGAACCCCGCCTGGCCCTGCTCGATGAGACGGGGGTCGACGCGGCCTTGATGTTCCCGACCCTGGCCAGCCTGATCGAGGTCAATCTCCTGGACGATCCGCAGATGACGTGCACGGTGATCCACGCCTACAACCAGTGGCTCCACGACGAGTGGACCTTCGACTACCAGCACCGGATCTTCGCCACCCCGGTGGTCAATCCCTGCCTACCCGAGCGCGGTATCGCCGAGCTCGAATGGGCCGTAGAACGAGGAGCGAAGGTGGTGCTGCTCCGACCGGGGCCCGTCGCCGGCACACGGGGCACCAAGTCGCCCTTCCTGGCCGAGTTCGACCCGTTCTGGGCCACGGTGGCCGAGACGGGGGTGCTGGTGGCCATGCACGCCTCCGACTCCGGCTATCAGCGCCATGCCAATGAGTGGGAGGGGGACGGACGGGACATGCAGCCCTTCGCCCCGCGCCCGTTCAGCGACGCCGTCAACACGGGGCGACCCATCAGCGACACCGTGACATCGGCCATCTGCCACGGGATGCTGAGCCGGTTCCCGACGGTACGTCTGATGAGCGTCGAGAACGGCGGGAGTTGGGCCCTGCCGTGCCTGAAGTCGCTCGAGAAGACCTACGGCAAGATGCCCTACGCCTTTGCCGAGCACCCCCGCGACGTCTTTCTCCGGAACATCTACATCAATCCGTTCTGGGAGGACTCGCTCGAGGCACTCATCGACGTGATGACACCCGAGCACATCATGTTCGGATCGGACTACCCCCACCCCGAGGGTCTGGCCGAGCCGTTCGAGTGGGCCGAAGAGGTCTCGAGCCTCTATCCGCGTGAGGCCGTCAGGAAGATCATGGGAGGCAACATGTACGAGCTCCTGGGTTTGCAACAGCCTGCCTGAGGGACTCGCACCCCTGGGGGCCACGGTACGCCGGGTGCACAGGCGGGCCTGATGGTCACCGCGATCGGGGCAGGCCTAATCCCCGTTGGGCGATGATGTTGCGCTGGACCTCGCTCGTCCCCCCGTAGGTGGTGGTTCCCAGGGCGAAGCGGAAGTCGTAGTCGGCGGCCCCGCCGGCGGGAGCCAACGGGTCCCCCTGGGTGCGGATCCCGTCCGGGCCGAGGAGGTCCACGAAGTCGGCCGACTGACGGGTCAGGGCCTCGGAGGCGAACAACTTGCTCTTCGAGCCCTCGACTCCGGGCATCCCCCCCGAGGCGGAGATCCAGGCCGACCGGCGGCACAGCAGCGTCGTCACCTCGTTCTCCGCAGCGGCACGCCCGAGCCGGGAGCGGACAGCCGGATCGTCGGCCCTCCGGACGCCGGTCTCGTCGACGGTCGTGGTCGCCCATTCCTCCATGGCCTCGAGGAGGCGGATCAGCTCACCCCCGTGGTCACCCGCCCGCTCGAGCGTCAGGCCCACCCCCATCACGTCCCACCCTCCGTCCACCTCACCGATCCGCAGCGAGTCGTCCACCCGGACATCGGCGTAGAAGGTCAGGTTGGTCCGCTCGCCCGAGAGCGTCCGCACGGGCTGGATCTCCACACCGGGCTGGCGGAGGGGAACGAGGAAGGTGGTCAACCCCTTGTGCTTGGCCACTCCCGGATCGGTCCTGGTCAGCATGAAGACGTAGTCGGCCTCCTGGGCGTTGGTGGTGAACATCTTCTGCCCGTTGATCACCCACTCGTCACCGTCCCGGACCGCCCGGGTCTGGGCGGCAGCCACATCGGAGCCCGACTCGGGCTCGGTGAAGCCCAGGACGATGATGATCTCCCCTCGCAGGGCCGGAGGGATGACCAGCTGCTTCTGCTCCTCGGTACCGATGTGCCGGATGATGCCGGCCACCATCAATGTGGTGCCCACGGCGTACGTGGGGGCTCCGGCCCGGTGGAACTCCTCCATGAAAGCCAGCATCTCGAGGGGATCTCGTCCCTGACCCCCGAGTTCCTTCGGCCAGCCTGGGGCCAGCCAGCCCCGCTCCACCAGATTGCGGTGGAAGTGCCAACTGTGGTGGACCCCGGTCCGCTCCATCTCCTCCCGCACCTCATCGGTGAGGACCTCGTCGAGGAAGTCCCGGGCCTCCTGCCGGAAGACCTCGCTTCGCTCACCCAGTCGGAAATCCACGGTCACCCACCCCCCTGCCGGGCCGACAGACGGTGACCCTCGGCTCGGGCATAAAGCGCGGCCGGCTCGGCGAACTGGGCCGGCCAGGCCTTGGCTCGACGGAAGTAGAGCTGGATGTCGTACTCCAGCATGAATCCGTACCCGCCGTGGTAATGCAGGCTCCGATAGCTGGCCTCGCGAGCCGCCTCGGCGTTGAAGGCACAGGCCAAGGCGGCGAGCTCGGGGGCCCGGTCCGGCTCCTCGGCTGCCGCCCACGCCGCCTCCCTGGCCAGCAGCCCGCCCCCGTCCACGCTGGTGGCGGCATCAGCGAGGCCGTGGGCCACCGCCTGGAACGAGCCGATGGGAACCCCGAAGGCGTGCCGCTCCTTCACGTAGGCCACGCCGATCTCGAGGGCGCGGGCACCCATCCCGGCCAGGGCGTTGGCCATCAGCACCAGCCACTCGTCACGCGCCTGTTCGAACAGCTCGTCCACGCCGGGCCGGTCGGCCAGCAGGACGGGCGCATCCCCCACCGGGACATCGGCCACGGGCAAACAGCCGAGGTTGGCCACCGCATTACCGGCCACTCCCGCCGTCGACCACAGCCGGCCCTGGTCGACGAAGACCACCGCGTCGGCCACCGCTCCCGAGGGCGTCATGGCGAGGACGCCGGCCCGGGGGGGATGGAGGGCCAACGAGGTCAAACGCTCACCACTGAGCGCCACACCCAGTGCCGTCCGGGCGGCGGGGCTATCCACACGGGCCAGGAGCCGCGCCGCCACCTGGGCCTCGAGGATCGGTGCCGAACCGAGAAATCGACCGTGCTGTTCGGCCACGAGGGCCAGATCCAGGAGGGACGCTCCCCACCCGCCGGAGTCCTCGTCGACGGCCATCTCCAGGGCACCGTTCTCACAGAGCCGCCCCCAGAGTTCTGGGTCGTGTCCCGAGGGTTCGGCGGCACGGACTCGCTCCGGTGAGGACTGCTTGGCGTAGAGGGCGCCGAACGCCTCGATGAGGAGCCGCTGTTCCTCAGAAGGGTCGAGGTCCACGTGGCCAACTCCTCCCCGCGCTCCACCGCGGTGGACCACGCGTCTCGATCGACTCGGCGCCGATGCCGGCGGGGCACGGTGCCCCCGGAATCACACTGTTGCACGATCGAGAGATCGCACGGCCAGTCGGTCCGTCGGACCTGGAAATTAGCAGAACACCACGGTCACCCAGGCAGCGATCGAGACGGTCACCACCATCGGCTCATCAACCCTCCAGCGCGGTCAGCTCCTGGGTGAGGCCCCGACGGATGCGCCGCTTGGTGGTGGCGAACGCCTCGTGGGGTAGCTGGGCCAGCGACGCCGCGAACGACAGCGCCTGCGGCAAGGGATCGGCAACCACGTCGTCGAGGAACCCCATGGCCTCGGCCCGCTCGGGATCACCGATCTCGGCGAACATGGTCACCGAGGTGAGGTACCGAGGCTCTAGCCGGTGGGTGGCAATCGAGACGGCGAAGGCGGGGAGGGCCATACCGATGCCCACCTCGTTGAGTCCCACCTTGTAGGGACCGGAACGGCCGATCCGGTGGTCCGCACACAGCAAGAGGATGGCCCCACCGGCGAGGGCATGGCCGGTGCACGACGCCACGACGGGCACCGGGGCCTCGATGATCTCCCGGTAGAGAATCGCTCCAGCAGCGAAGAGGGCCGCCGCCCGCTCCTGGTCGTCCCCGTTCATGACCGCTAGGTCGAACCCGGCCGAGAAGCATCCGTCCCGGCCGGTGACGAGGAGGGGCTGGCCCTGGCCTACGGCCGACGCCACGGCTCCTCGAAGATCGTCGACGAGATCGAAGGTAAGGGCGTTGGCCTTCCCGTCGTCGATCGACGCCACGAGCACCCCGTCCTGCACCTCGGTGGTGAGGCTCACGGGATCGTCCGGGTGTCGGTCAGATGGGAGAGGTTCGTTCTGGTCACCGGCCAAGCGTACTCAGTCGGCACCGCCCCCCGGGGAGGGATCGGCTCGCGCCATCGCCCGGCGACGTGGGGCACCCGGCCGACACAGGCTTGTCGAACCCGAGCCGTGCGCCTGTTCCTCGCCGTCGGTCGAGGCCAGGACCCATCGTCGGTCACGATTCCTGGACGAAGGGGAAGATGCGGGTGAAATCGACGCCCGGTTCGGTGGCGGCGAAGCGTTCCCACACCGACGCGGTCACTCGGCCGATGGCCGACGGAGCCGCCTGGGTCTCGACGGCACCGAGGTACAGGGCGATGTCCTTGCACATCAACGAGTTGGCGAACCCGGAGGCGTACCGGCCGGTCTGTACGTGGTTGGGGAACTTGTCCGTCGTGGCCGCGCTCTGTCCACTCGAGGCGTTCAGCACCTCGAGCATCGTCCCCATGTCCAGCCCGACCGACAGGCCGAAGGCCACGGCCTCGCTGGTGGCGGCCAGGGCCGTGGCCGACAGGAAGTTGTTGGCCAACTTAAGGGCCTGGGCCATCCCGGGCCGTTCACCGACCCGGCGACGCCGATCGCTCAGGTCGGCGAGGACAGGCTCGACGGCAGCACACGCCGGGTCCGATCCTGCGTACATGACGGTCAGCGTGCGGGCCCTGGCCCCGGCCACACCGCCGGATACCGGGGCGTCGACATAGGACAGCCCGGCATCGGCCAGCAGCGCATCGAGGGACCGGGCGTTGGCTACGCCGATCGTGGACGTGTCCACCACGTGGGTGGTGCGCCGGCCCGCCGATTCGAGGATCTCCTGGGCCACGAGCTCGGACACCGAGCCATCGGGCAGGCTGAGAACGACGATCCCGGCGCCGTCGGCCACGTGGGCCACGTCGACGGCGAACCGCGCCCCCTCGGGGCACCGCTCCGGTCCGCTCACATCGAAGGCCAGAACGTCATGCCCCGCGGCAACAAGATTGGTGGCCAGCGCGCTGCCCATGTTGCCGAGACCGACAAATCCGACGGTTGCTGGTTTCACGTTGCCTCCCGCTCGGCCCGTACCGCCTGGAGGGAACGCTTGGCGGCGATACCCGCGGGCGCACCGCAGTAGGCGGCCACCTGGAAGAGCAGCTCGTCGAGCTCCTCGTCGGTGACACCCGTCCGGAGCGTCGCTCCGGCGTGGAGGCGGAACTCCTCCATGCGTCCGAGGGCGGCCGTCATGGCCAGAACCAACAGACTTCGGTCACGTGGGCTGAGTGCCCCACCCCGGGCCCACACGCCCCAGGCCATCGAGGTGATGTAGTCCTGGAACTCCCCCATCACCGGGTTCGGGTCGGTAGCCTGGGCGTCGACGTAGGCGTCTCCGAGCATGGCCCGGCGCAGTTCCCGGGCCTTGGCCAGACCGTCGTTCTCTTCCATGACGTGCTCCGTTCGTTGGTGGAGGCTTCGGTTGGCTCGACCGCACGCACTCGAGAGCGAGTCCGGATCGACTTGGTCTGGGGCGTGGTCGTGCCGCGGTCCGTCCTCCAGGGATCGCCCACCGAGACCGGCACGCGGGCCATGCTCGCCCGTGCGGCTGCGCCAGACCCTGGTCGGTAGTACCCCAGCCCACGCTTGCTTGCCTGCAAGAATCCGCTTATCGTTTTGCAGAATATAACTTACATAATTTACGTGGCCGCCTCTGCACCTTGTCGCTGCGACCATCATGGGTGGCGTTCGACGAGTTCACAGGGCAAAACGAGGAGAGCAGTGAAGACAGTGAGTGAGTTCGACGCCATCGACTTCTTCCGGGATGACGACCTGCTCGTCGATCCCTACCCCTACTTCGAATCCCTTCGAGCGCAATGTCCGGTCACGGCCGAGCCCCACCACGACGTGGTGATGATCACCGGGTACGAGGAGGTGATGGCCGTCTACAACGACGCTGACACGTTCTCCTCGTGCACCTCGGTGACCGGACCATTCCCCGGGTTCCCGGTGCCGCTCGACGGCGATGACATCAGTGCGCTGATCGAGGAGCATCGTGACGAACTCCCCATGAGCGACCAACTCCCGACGTTCGACCCGCCCAAGCACACCGATCACCGTGCCCTGCTCATGCGTTTGATCACGCCCAAGCGGCTGCGGGGGAACGAGGCGTTCATGTGGCGGCTGGCCGACCGGCAGATCGACACCTTCCTCGCCCGCGGCAAGTGCGAGTACATCAGTGAGTTCGCCGGTCCGTTCGCCATGCTGGTCATCGCCGACCTCCTCGGTGTGCCCGAGGAGGACCACCCCCACTTCGTCGAGGCGCTCCTGCGGGGCCAAGCCGGCCACGGGGCCGTCGGGAGTACCAGCGAGGAGACCCTGGCCCTCTCACCCCTCGAGTACCTCTACCAACAGTTCACTCACTATGTCGAGGACCGTCGCCTCACCCCACGAGACGACGTCCTGACCGGGCTGGCCACCGCCACCTTCCCGGACGGAACGATCCCTGAGGTCATCGACGTCGTGCGGGTGGCTGCCAACCTGTTCGCCGCCGGACAAGAGACCACCGTCCGCCTGCTGGGCTCGGCTCTCCAACTCATTGCCGAGGACCCCGAGTTGCAACAGCTCCTGCGCGATGACCACCAACGGATCCCCAACTTCATCGAGGAGACTCTCCGGATGGAGAGTCCCATCAAGGGCGACTTCCGGCTGTCGAGGGTGCCCACGACCGTCGGAGGGGTCGAACTCCCCGCCGGCACGACGGTCATGCTGATCAACGCGGCGGCCAACCGCGACCCCCGGCGCTTCGACGACCCGGCGACGTTCGACCCCGAACGGGAGAATGCCCGCCATCACCTGGCCTTCGGCCGGGGTATCCACACCTGTCCCGGGGCCCCGCTGGCCCGGACCGAGGCCAAGGTCAGTCTGGAGCGCATCCTCGACCGGACAACGGACATCCGTCTTTCCGAGGAACACCACGGCCCGCCAGGCGCCCGTCGATTCCAGTACGTCCCCACCTTCATCCTCCGGGGGCTGACGCAGCTCCACCTCGAATTCACGCCGACCACGTGATCGTGATCGGCCGGCCGGGACCACGCACCCCCTCCCTCTCGTCGACCCACGACCGTGCGCACGGCCTGCCTACCGATTTCCGCTCCTCCGGAACCGGTGCTGTCCTTCCGGCCCGTGCCGCGACCGACCAGGAGCAGGGACCGGCGAGGCGATGATCCGGTCATGAGCGAGCCGACAACCGACATCTGGGCGGTCCTGTCGACGACGAGGACCATCCGCCGCTTCACCGACGAGCCCGTCGGTAACGCCACCCTGGCCCGGTGCCTTCAGGCCGCCACGTGGGCACCATCGGGCGCCAACGCCCAGGGTTGGCGCTTCATCGTGCTCCGGTCGGCCGAGCAGCGGGCCGTGGTGGCCCTGGCGGCCGCCCAGGCCCTGGAGGTGATCGAGCCGGTCTACGGAATGACCCGACCGGATGACGACGACCACAGCCGCAAGGCCCGCACCAACCGGGCCACCTACGAGCTCCACGACCGGGCCGGGGAGTTCACGTCGGTGCTCTTCACCCAGAAGCGCTACCCGACGGCCTCGGAGCTGCTCCTCGGAGGCTCGATCTTTCCGGCCATGCAGAACTTCCTCCTTGCCGCCCGGGCCCTCGGCCTCGGCGCCTGTCTGACCAGTTGGGCCTCCTACGGTGGGGAGCCCTTGCTCCGCGAGGCCGTCGGAGTGCCCGAGGACTGGATGCTCGCCGGGCACGTCGTGGTCGGATGGCCCCGCGGCCGTCACGGTCCGGTCCGTCGGCGACCTCTGGCCGAGGTCGTGTCCCTCGATCACTGGGACGAGCATGCCGATGACATCGTCAGCTGGGGCGAGGACCACTCCCCCACCGGAGCGTGACGCTCACGGGTCACCACGGCCTCCGCCGGGCCCCTCTGCCTTCTGCAAGCGAAGGCACCCGGCCCGGCGTCCGTCCACCAGGGCGTGAGATGGGGCGAACGGTGACGGGCGGTCAGGTGCGGGGACGGACGCCGAGCAGAAGCTCGGTGGCCAGCTGATCGAGCCGCTCGTGCCCGTAGCCGGTGGCCCCGAGCTCGACTTCAGATGTCGCTCCGGCCGAGGCCCGCAGAGCGGCGACGGCATCGGCCCCCAGCCCATCGGGTGAGGTCGGCTCGAAGATCGCCGGCACGCCGGCAACGACGAGGGCCTCGGCGATCGCTTGGTCGTCGTGGAACTGTCGGACCTTCTCCCGCAGGATGAGGTAGTTCCTCATGCATCCCCGGGCGAAGTCCCACACCCCGTCGGCGTCATCGGTCCGATAGGCGTGGGCATCGAAGTGGCGCATACCCTCCCATCCAGCATCCTCCAAGAGCTTCACCAGGTAGAAGGCGTCCCGGATCCCTTCGGAGCCGAACCGGTAGTCCTGGTCGAACTTGCCGATCCGCTGGGCGTTGAGGTCGATGTGGAAGAGCTTGCCCTGCCACAGGGCCTGGGCCACCGCGTGGGTGAACGAGAGTCCACTCATGGTCTCGTGGGCGAACTCGGGATTCACGCCGACCATCTCGGGCCACTCCAACTCGTGGATGAAGGCCAGGGCGTGGCCGACGGTGGGCAGGAAGATGTCGCCTCGGGGCTCGTTGGGCTTCGGCTCCAGAGCGAACCGGAGCTCGTAACCCCGCTCCCGGACATAGGAACAGCACAAGTTGACGGCTTCCGCGTACCGATCGAGGGCGCCGCGGACGTCCTTGGCCGCCTCGGCCTCGACGCCTTCCCTTCCACCCCACAGGACGAAGACCGTCGCCCCCAACTCCACCCCGAGGTCGATGGCATCGAGAGCCTTGGCCACGGCGAACCGTCGCACCTCGGGGTCGTTGGCCGTGAAAGCGCCCTCCTTGAACACGGGGCGCGAGAAGAGATTGGTGGTGGCCATGGGCACCTTGAGGCCGGTCGCGTCGAGGGCACGGCGGAACCGTTTGACCACATCCCCCCGCTCGGCCGGCGACGAGCCGGGTGGCACCAGGTCGTCGTCGTGGAAACTCACTCCATAGGCGCCGAGATCGCTCAGCCGGTGGACGGTGTCGACCGGATCGAGTGGTGCCCGGGTCTCGTGTCCGAACGGGTCCCGGCCCGGATTGCCCACGGTCCACAGTCCGAACGTGAAATGGTCCTCGGGCACCGGTTGGTAGTCGTCGGTCATGATGCCGCCTCCTCGGGCTCTCGTCGGCAGTCGCTCCCCTGACAGCGTGCCACTCTCCCTGTCGCGGTGCAGACCATGGCGTTGACGAGGCCAGAACACGGAACCGGGCACGGCCGGGTGGCCGCTACATGTCGCCGGCGCTACGCCCCTGCTCGGCCGCCGACTCGGCGTACCGACGGCGGATCGACCGTGCCCGCTCCGGGTCGATCGAGGGGTCCACGGTAGCCCAAGGGTCTGTGTCCCAGGCCTCGAGTACCGGGCCGACCCCTGAAGGCGTCGTGGCCGCGGCTGCCAGGACGGCGGCCCCCCTGGCCACAGGCTCGGGAACGGACGGGATCGACACCGGGCGTCCGGCCAGCCCCGCCAACACGTCCAGATAGGCGGCCGAGCGCGCACCACCTCCGAGGACGATCATCCTGCCGCCGGCCAGGGAGACGCCGTTGGCGGTGAGCGCGTCTCCCCCCTCGAGGAGGCCGCAGACCACACCTTCGAACGCCGCTCGGGCTACCAGAGCCGGGGTGGCGTCGGGTCGGATGCCGTGGAGTGACCCGGTGGCCTCCGGTCGATTGGGCGTGCGCTCGCCGGCCAGGTACGGGACCATGACCATACCCCCGCTGCCCGGGGGGGCGGCGAGGGCCAGCGCATCGAGGGCGGAGTGATCAACCGAGAGCAGCCTGGCCACAGCGTCGGTCACGAGGGTGGCGTTGAGGGTGCAGACGAGGGGAAGGAAGCGGTCCGTGGCATCGGCGAAACCGGCGACCGCCCCCGAAATATCGTGGGTGGGACGGTCGTGGAGGGCGTAGAACGTTCCCGACGTACCCAACGAGACGGCGACATCGCCCGTGGCCATGCCGATGCCCAACGCGCCGGCCATGTTGTCGCCGGTGCCGACGGCCACGGGGATGCCGGCGGCGAGGCCGAGCTCGGCCGCCGGTGAGGCCAGCAGCACCCCCGCCACGGCGTCGGCGGGTCGGACGACGGGCAGTCGAGGAGGCCAGTCGATGCGGTCGTCGACCAGGTCGAGCAGGTCGAACCGGTAGCGGTCGTCGGCCGGGGACCAGTAGCCGGTGCCCGAGGCGTCACCTCTGTCCGTCACCCGCGCTCCGGTCAGCCGGTACGTCAGCCAGTCGTGGGGCAACATGACCGAGGCGATCCGTGCGAACACCTCTGGCTCCCGCCGACGGAGCCACGCCAGCTTGGTGACGGTGAAGGCGGCCACGGGGACGCTGCCACACGCCTCCGCCCAGGCCGCGGGACCGAGCCGGTCGAGCAGCCTCCGGGCATCGGATGCCGACTCCGTGTCGTTCCAGAGCTTCGCCGGTCGGATCACGGCACCGCCCTCCCCGAGGGTGACGAGACCGTGCTGCTGTGCGGCCACCGCCAGGGCCACCACGTCAGTGGCCCGGGCGCCGCGAGAGGCGGCGTCGGTCAGCGCCCGGCCCATGGCCAGCACCAGGGCGCTCCACCACGCCGCCGGATCTTGTTCGCTCCTCGGTGGTGTAGTAGCCGGATGGGGGGCCCGACCGGAACCGAGCAGCGATCCCGACTCCAGGTCGCGTAGCTCGACCTTGGTGGTCTGGGTCGAGGAATCGACACCACCGACCAGCGGCACTACCGACCGACCTCGGAGCGGGGCTGGCCTCCGGTCAGCGTGACACCCGGTTCCGTACCTTCAGGGCGCGGGCCGCCAGGACGGAGAGTACCGACGGTCCGCCGGATCCACCCCCTCACAAATGCCCACCCTGCGAACGCCGCACGCACCGCCTCCTGGCCCTGATCACGGGCACCAGTGCTACCACCTCACCGATCAAGGCTGTCCATCCCTCACTCGCCACGATGGTCCGGGCGCCCCTACATGCGATAGACACGCTCGGCGTTCCCGGCAAAGAGCCGCTCACGGGAGGCGCTGTCTAGGCCAGAGGTCACCCGGCTGTAGGCACCGTAGAGGTCGTCGAAGGTGCCGAACATCGAGTCGACGGGAAAATTACTGGCGAACATGCAGCGGTCGACGCCGAAGGACTCGATGGCGTACTCGAGCCAAGGCGCAAGATCATCGGCGTCCATGGAGCCGAACGGCATGGCCAGACCCGAGAGCTTGCACACCACATTGGCCCCCAGATCGGCCAACGCGTCGATGCCCGTCTGCCAGAGCTCCCGCTCCTCATCGGAGTCGGTGCGGGGCCATCCCGTGTGCTCGACGACAACGCTCAGATCGCCAAAGCCGGCCAGCCCCGTCGCCGCCTCTCGCAGCTGATCGGTGTGGGTCATCAGCTCGAAGACGAGGTTCCGCTCCTGGAGGGCCCGCAGTACATCGACGGCGGGAAGCGGCCCTTCGTGGATACCCATCGGGCGGACCCCCCGAAAACGCGACGCGGTCATCTGCCGGTCGAGCAGCTCGACGGCCTCGGCCACGGTGTCAGTCGGCGGCAGGCCTCCAATGATGGCGTCGGGGCCACCGCGGTCACGGGCGTGGGCATCGAGTTCACGGGTTTCGTCGATCGAGTGGCGGCCGGTGGCCGCGGCGACGTTGACGAACTTCTCGACGTTCCATCTGGCTGCTTCGGTGCGGTAGATGTCGACGTCGAAGCGGCGGTACATCCCGGACACATCACCCGCTCCCGGGGACGGCGGATGGGACAGATAGGGATACCAGTCGGTCCGGGCGGGGTCCCAGAGGTGCACATGGGCGTCGACCACCCGCGTGGGCTGCCCGGACATCAGAGCTCCACCGCTGACGGAGGAGCAGTGGCGCCTACGATCTGCCGGAGCGTGCCGTCGAGCCACTCGGGGACGGCAGGACCGCCGTAGGTGACGCTGCCGATGGGGCGGGGGTGGCTGCGAAGGCCGATCCAACCCGCACCCACCACCAACTCCGCACCAGCGAGCGCTGAGGCTTCCGGGTGGCTGACGAGGTGGGCGACCAGCTGTCCGGCCGATGCACCGGCTCGCTCCGCCGATGCCTCGATGCTGGCAGCGAAGGCGGTGACACGTCCCTCGGTGGCGCTAGCGGCGATGCGGGCCTGCTGCACCGAGGCCTGGGCGCGGCTTCGACCCCCAGAGGTGGTGGCGTCGGTGAGTGTCACCAGACGAACGGGCCGGTCGGCGTCGGCGGCATAGTCGGCGGTCGCCCGTGACCATCCTGCGTCAGTGTGGAGGTCCTTGACGATCCCGCGGTGCTCGTCGAGCACCACCTCCCAACCCTGCGACGCACGGGACCTGGTCCGGCCGCCGTCGAGTGCGACGACGATCGCGTCGATCGGTCCTACGGTCTCGACTGCGGAACGCAGCGCCTTGCCCGGGTCCCCGAAGCCGTGAGCCACCTCGACCTGGTGGCAGATGATGGACCGCTCCCCGAGGGCAGTGGTCACCGAGGCGGCCATCGAGGGGTTGTCGGCGACCAGGGCACAGGACCGCACACCAGACGATGCCAGCTCGGCGGGCGGAGGCTCGGCGAAGATGGCTCCGAACCGAGGGTTGCTGCCCCCCCCGCTCATCTGGCTCCCCTCCGCTTTGGCGAAAGCCCGGGGAACGACATCCTCGAGCACCCGGGCGAGGGAATGCACCCCGTCGGTGCGCACCACTTCGAGAAGGCGGGGCTCGTCGACGATCGCCACCTCCGACCCGCCGGCGAAGAGCACCCGGCCGCTGCACCACCCGAACGCCTCATCGGCGAGATACGCACCCACCGGCCCCAGGTCTTCAGGACCCGCCACCGTGAGAAAGGAGATGCCCCCACCGCCCGACTGGCCCGCCTTCCGGGCCCGCTCCAGGGCGGAAGCCATCATCCGCGTGGCGGCGATGGGCGACAGGGCGTTGACGGTCACGCCCGGTGGTACCTGCGGGCCCAGCTGCCACGTGAGGGCGGCGACGGCGCGCTTGGCACGGCTGTACGCACCAGCGTCGGCGGCGCGCCACCCCGAGCCGGAGGTGACGCCGACGACATGGCCATGTCCGGCCGCAGCCATGAGCGGCAGCGCCGCCCCGAGGATGTTCAGATAGCCGTCGAGGTGCACGGAGAGCACGGCCAGCCAGTCCTCCTCGGTGCCCTTGCCGAAGTAGGTCTGCCGCGTGATGCCGGCGACGTTGACGACGGCATCGAGTCCACCGTGCTCGTCGACCAGCCCGGCGAACAGGTCGTGGACTGCCTGACCATCCGTGACCGACACCGACGAGGCCCGGGCCGAGCCACCCGCCGCCACGATCCGGCCGGCCGTGGTCTCCTCGGTTTCGGGAAGCGGCGCAGAACCGTCGAGGGTCACGAGCGGGTCGACGGTGACCACGAACCAGCCCTCCCGCCCGAGCTCCTCGGCGATCGCCGCCCCGATTCCTCCCCCTCCGCCGGTGACGACGGCGACGCGCTGACGCCCAGTCACGACGCCGTCGATGGGACCGTGAGCTCGAGACCTTCGAAACTCCCGGCCTCAAGCCAGGCCTCAAGCAGGTCGCGGTAGGAGAACCAGTCACCGAACCCGCGGCCGTAGTTCCCGTTGCGGGGGTTCAGCGCCTCGGGATGGCCCTCGTTGTTGATCCGTGAGGGCGTACAGGCGGACATGACGCCGCTGCTGTCGACGTGGGTGGACACGACCTCGTGAGTCCACCCCTCTTCGGCTTCGGCACTGACATCGACGACCCCGACGCCCTTCTTCTCGAGTAGCCCGACGGTCTTGCCGATGAACTCGGCCCCGAGCACGGCGAGCTGCGTGTAGTTGACCGTCACCACGGCTTGCTGTCCCGGTGCCGGCATGACAAACAGGTTGGGGAAGCCACGGGTCATCATCCCGAACAGGCTGGAGGCACCCTCGGCCCACTTCTCGGCCAACGTAATGCCTCCGCGACCCACGATCTCGTGACCGGCCCGACGGTACAGCGGCGTGAGCTCGGCCTCGAAGCCGGTGCCATAGATGAGGCAGTCGACCTCGTACTGCTTCCCGTTGACAACCGGGCCCTCCGGGGTGATCCGATCGATTCCGGCGGGGCAGTCGACCAGGGTGACATTGGGATTGTTGAGGGCCGGGAGGTACTCGTCATGGAAGCACGGACGTTTGCAGAGGTACCGGTAGTAGGGCTTGACGATCTCGGCCGTGGCCGGATCCATCACCAGTTCTTCCACCCGTCGTCGGTGGGCCTCCATGATCCCGTAGTCGAGCTCCTCGGCCCCCCGCATGAATTCGGCCGGTGTCATTCCCTCGTGGCGCGGTGGATGTTGGATGGCGGCATAGTCACGCGTCCATCCGTCGTCCACCTCGTCGGCACCGACGGGGCGGCCCATGATGATCCCTTGGAAGTTGTCCATGCGGGCCCGCTGCCAGCCCGGCTCAAGCCCTTGGGCGAAGTCGGGATCGGTGGGCCGGTTGCCCCGCTCGCCGACGGCCGAGGGGGTTCGCTGGAAGACGAAGAGCTGTTTCGCCGACTCGGCTAGCGGTGGCACGCACTGGATACCGGTGGCGCCGGTGCCAAACAGGCCGACGACCTTGTCCGACAAGCCGGTCAGAGGCTCGTCGGGTCCACCGCCGGTGTACCCGTAGTCCCATCGGGCCGTGTGGAACGATCGGCCGGCGAAGTCCTCCATGCCCGGGATGACGGGCAGCTTCATGAGGTTGAGGATCCCCACGGCCAGCACGTACCAGCGGCTGGTGACCTTGTCGTTGCGGTCCGTGGTGATCTGCCAACGGGCTGAGTCCTCCCGCCATTCGGCCCGGGTGACCCCGGTGTGGAACAGGGCGTCGTCTTGCAGCTCGAACCGATCGGCGATGGCTTCGAGGTGGGTGCGGATCTCCTCGCCGAAGGCATAGCGCTTGGTGGGGACGTAGCCGAGCTCTTCGAGCATCGGCATGTAGATATACGACTCGACGTCGCACATCACCCCGGGATAGCGGTTCCAGTACCAGGTACCTCCGATCCCGCCCGCCTGGTCGACGATGCGGATCCGGCCTACTCCGGCCTTGCGGAGTTGGGCTCCGGCGAGGACCCCGGCGATCCCTCCGCCGACGATCACCACGTCGACCTCGTCGACGACCGGCGGACGGTCGGCCACCGGCGTGAAGGGGTCGTCGCGGTAGCGGGCGAAGTACTCGTCGGTCGTCAGGTCACGGATGGCGGCACGGTCGGGGACCAGCCGCTTGTCCCGCTCGGCCAGGTATTTAGCCTGGACGGCCTCCGCGTCGTACGCCGCCGCCGGGGGATGAGATTCAGACATAAAGGGATACTACGTCAAGCGTGGTTATCAGCACAGGAGAAGGTAGTTTCCGCCGCAATCCGACGATGAGCGGTGCGGGAGTCGTCGGCTCCGACCGCCCATGGCACTGCTTCTGACCCGCTTCCAATCCGAGCACCAGCGAGGTCCCGCCCGGGCATTCCCCCGTGTGCTGATACCGGTGATGGCTACAGTGGGCACGAATCTCGCGACCAGGTTGAGGAGCAACCATGGACAGTGCCAGGGCCAGGGAACTACTCGAGACCGATCGCCAGAAGACGAGCGATCTGCTGGCGGACATGAGGGGGAGGGACCGGGCGGATCACGAAGCCGCCAACCAGCCTGGAGACATGTTCGATTCGGCGGAGCCGCTCACGGCGGAGGGGACCGATGAGTCGGTCATCGCCGAGCTCCAGGACCACCTCGCGGCCATCGACCGTGCCGAACAACGAATCGACGCAGGCACGTACGGTGTTTCCGTCAAGAGCGGAGCACCCATCCCCGACGATCGCCTGGAGGCGGATCCCACCGCTGAGCTGACGATCGAGGAGGCAGAGCAAGCCGGGGGCACCCGACTCTGATCGGGGCTCGGGCGGACGATCTAGTCACTTCGAGTCGACGCGACGAGGACACCGAGGGCCCTCGGGTCACCCAGTACGCCCGGATCGACCGGCTGGCCATCAAGCCAGGCAGCAGGGGTGCCGTTCGGATCTTGCCCCTCGAAGGTCGTCTCCACCGCCCTGACCCAGGGCTCGTAACGGCCCTCGTCGACACCGGTTACGTAGGATTCGCTGGTCAGACCGGCACGTCGGCCGAATGAGCGAAGGTCGCCCGTCGTGAAACCACCCGTCCCCTCTCGCGGTTGGGAAGCGAAGAGCTCCCGACGGAGTTCGTCGAAGCGGTTGGCTTCGGCAGCAAGCGCCAGGGCATTGTTCGCGCGCACCGACTCGACTCCCAGGAAGCATCGCATCCGGAATTCGACGGCCAGGGTGCCGGCTTCCCATCCGGATCGCAGTACGTCCCCACAGGCTTCCTCGAACTGACGGCAGTACGGGCACTGTGGATCCTCGAACACCACCATCTGGTGCATCGCATCATCACGACCCATCAACACACCCCCACCCGACGTGTGATTGGAGGGCATTGCCATAGAGGGTGCAGGATCCATAGGACAGGTTCTACCCCGTGGGGGGGCACGAAGCGGTCGGGCCGCCCCACAGCCTCGACCCCGAGCAGACTCGATGGTGGGACACTGGGAGGGGACGACGGGAGGCCAGCCCGCTCCCCCACCTCGGCCAACGCCCTGATCGGACGGCTTCGACTGCTCTGGCTGGTCAGGATGATTTCGGGACCGTCGTCCACGAGGGAGGGGGCGGTGCGATTTACCAGTCCACCCGCCCATCGATCGCTACGGGACGGCTGGGCCCTTGGGCAGCGAGGATGGGTCCGTTCGAGCATGGGCTGCCGCCTGGCGGCCGGCGCGTCGGCCGAAGAACGAACCGTCGCCAAGGCTGATCCCGCTGGCGTAGTGGTGGGCGGCAAGGCTGGCGGCGGTCCGGCCGGCGGCGAAGAGGCCCGAGATGGGACGACCCTCCCGGTCGAGCGCCGCGCCGTTCGGGTCGGTGACCAGACCGCCCAATGTGAACGTTGCGTAGATCGCACCGTGGTCGACGCGCAGGTCGATAGCACCGATACCACTCGCCGGAGGCAGCCCGATGGGTTGCAGGAAGGGCGCCCGCTTGTGGAACGCCGGGTCGTCACCGCGGCTCGCAGCCTCGTTGTACTCGCGTACCGTGCGAGCGAGGGCGTCCGGTGGAATCCCGAGATCGATGGCCAGCTCCTCCGGGCTGGCGGCGGCATAGCCGATCCGGAGTCCGATTGCGTTCGGCTCATGAATCACGTCGTCGGTGATCATGTGGACGACGCCGTCCTGGTCACGCAGGGCGTGGAGCCCGATGCGACCGGTGTACGCATCCTCGTTGATGAATCGCTCACCGTCGCGATTCACGAGGATTCCCCGTGCCAGACGGTGGGGTGGCCCGAGGGGCAACGCACACTCGAAGGAGTCGAGCCTGGTGGTCGCGGCGTCGGCACCCACGCCTAGGCGGATCCCGCGGCCGTCATCGTTCGGCGTCCCGATCCGCCAGGCCGGGTCCGGAATGTGGGCCAGGGGACAGTACTCGGCGACCATCGACTCGTTATGGATGAAACCGCCGGTGGCCAGGATCACCCCACCACGGGACCGGATGGCACGTGGTCCGTCATCGGTCCTCGCCAGCACGCCGACCACGTCACCGCTGTCGACTACCAACGCCTCTGCGCTGGCTCCGGTCACTACCCGGGCGCCGCTCGTCGCTACCGCCCCCCCGAGCCGATCCATGAGGAAGCCCCCGGCGGAGTCGATGCACTGTGGCTTGTGACCACGCGGCACGGCGACCGCTATCTCATCAAAGGGATAGCTGTCCTCACCGCCGCTAAAGAGCAGTCCGGCGTCGTCTGCCGATTCGCGGTTCGGCTCGTTGCAGAATGAGGCTCGGAAGGGCACCCCGATCGAGACCAACCAGTCGAAGTGCTCCGGCGAACCCTCGCAATAGGCCTCCACGCGGTCGTCGTCGCCGGGCCCAAGGGACGCTCGGAGGAACGTGGCCATGTTCTCCGGTGAGTCGTGGAAGCCACAGGCGCTCTGGAGGGCCGTGCCGCCCCCCAGGTAGATGAGGCCGCCGGAGTGGGCCGACGTCCCTCCTGGCCCTCCGCTCCGTTCGACGGCCAGTACGTCCGCTCCAGCCTGCCGCGCTCCGATAACCGCCGACGTGCCCGCAACGCCCAAACCGACGACGACCACGTCGGTCGTCTCATCGAAGTGAACCCCACTGACGTCCGATGCCGGGATCGGCTCCATCAGTCTCCTCCCGTTGAGGCTCGAGCGCAGACCTCGGTTGGCCTCTGTGACGGGCGAGCATTGACCGCAGCCCGCACGTTTCCGGAACGCCAGACCGACTCCTCTTCCATCAGCGCAGTATGCCAGCGATCAGCGGGCGACCTCCCACCTGATCGGTACTGGTGGATCCCGTCACCGGGCCCGCGTCGGTCGCAGGCGAGCAGGGGGTTCTCGACCCGTCGGCACCTCCACCTGGCTTCCCGCCGCCTGAGCTCATACCAGACGAGGTCCTTCTCAACTGCGTTGCTGAACGAGAGCGGATCTGTCCCGGACGAAGGTCCTGAGCTGGTTACCGCTCAGGGTGCGGCTAGGACTCGAGTAGCCGCACACCCCGCGACCAAGGGCGGAGGGCGAATGTTGGAGCGGACGACGGGATTCGAACCCGCGACCCTCACCTTGGCAAGGTGAAAATACTGAATGGTGGCGAACCGCTGCGAACCATTACGGCAGGTCAGAGGTAATGTCCGAACTATGGCGAACCATGGCGATTGGCTGCGACCGCGCGATGGACGCGCGATGGAGAGCGGTCTAGCTACTGCGCAAGATTACGCAGTAGAGCCTCCCGTCATCACTCCCCCGCTGCCAGCCTCAGCCGTTTCAGGGCTGCGCTGTCCCCGGCACCCAACCTCCACCCACAGGCGTTGCGGGGCTTAGGAGCAATCCTGTGGGGTCCTCCTGGCAATCTGGGGTCCATCATCGAACGCGCGTTCGCCTGTACTCTTCAGGTCGATGGCCCTTGCCGACACCCTTTGGCTGATGAAACCCGAAGCGCCCGAGCTGGCCACGTTTGCCGATCTCACCCGTAGGCCCGAGTGGATGAGCAAAGGATCGTGTCACCAAACCGATACAACCTCGTACTTCCCTGAGCGGGGCCAGGACATCAGGCCAGCCAAGGCTGTGTGCGCCACTTGTCCCGTTGCAGCCGAGTGCCTGGCCTACGCCATGGCCGATATGACGATCGTCGGCGTCTGGGGAGGGACCAGCCACGTCGAGCGGATCAAGCTATCGAGGTCAGGAAGCGACTCCTGCGTGAATACTGCCTGTTCCTCGGACGATTACGTCTAATAGCGGTGCTTGGTTTTAACTGTATCTGGCTGAAAATGATTTGTTATGATGATTCAGGCGAATAAGCTTGTCACCTGGGGTTATGGTGTGCATAATGACGAGGCGAGGGCGTTACCATTTAGGAGCGCACATGACCACGAAGAGCAAGCTTTGCAAGTGCGGTTGGTACAAGACCAGCAAGCCCAGTGACAGCGTCCGCGAACTTCATGACGAGTTCGTTCGATGAACGACGGACCCCAGCACCTACTCCGGCCATCTTTCGGCCACCACCTACGTCACGGCCGGGGAGATCCGAGGACTTGAAGACCTGGCCGAGCGCCACCACTTCAGCCAGGAGATCCTCGACCTGCTCAACGACCTCGACATCGACCTCCGGGACCTAGGGGACTTCGGTGAGGCGATCGACATCCTGAGAGTGATGGGGGGACGCAGCGCCGCCTAAAATTCGGTCTGCCTGTGCGAGACCCCCCGGTGCCAATCCCGGGGGTTTTTCGCGTCAACGCTGGGCTATGCGCCGGATGGTGTTGGCGTGCCAGATCTCGCCCGAGCGGGGACGGTGGCCGGCTCTGAGAAGCTCCCAGCCAATGGCCCGGTAGGACTTTCCCCGCTCCCGTAGGTACTTGACGAGCCGCACGGTGGCCGCCTCGTTGGGAGTGGAGCCGTAGGCCCTCATCGCCCGTTTCCGATCTGCCAAGCCCTCTGTCGGCTCACGCCCAAAACCTTACCGATCTCCACCCAACTGCGGCCAATCTCCCTGAGTTCCATGACCGCGCCCTGACGTGCCAATCTCAACTCAGGTTCAAGGTGCAGCACAGCATCAGTGACAGAGAGTCGAATGGCCGGGTTCGGGTAGTTGTGGGCACCAGCCAGGACCATAGCCAGGATGTTCTCCGTTACGTTCGAGTTCCTAGCGTGACTGACGAAGGCGTCCTTTTCCGGCTTCCAGGTGGTCTTAGGACGGCCCATTCGTGGCTGGGGAGACATATGTACAGCGTAACGCTACGTCAGCGGCAATCCTCTGATTCCCAAGCCAGTCGTATCGTCCCAGTTCAGAGCCTCGTAAGTGCCAGTTCCACCTATATGAATAGCAACTAGACAGGGTCACAGTTTTTGTCTGGGTTTCCGCAGACAAGAAGTAATGATTCAGACACGGTGTACAAGTACTGACCTGGACTTCCACCCGCTCACTGCCAGCAACTTAAAAAGCGATTCAAAGTTTTTCTCTGAAGTCACACCGAATCAAAGCGAATCACTCTGACTCTCAGGCAACCCCACACTTCTGAGCGATTCTCCGTATTTGGTTGGGTTCCACTCCTTGCCCGAGCGTGGCATCAGACCAGCCTCGACTAGTCCCGCACCGATCTCCCGGTAGCCTGGCACCCTTCCCCCGTAGGGCCTTCACCTTCGTCAGGATCGCCTCTTCCTCAGGGTTGGTGACCAGTTCCTTGCCCTCTGCCTTCAGGCCGTAGGCGGGCCTACCGCCCCCGTAGCCACCCTCTGCAACCTTTGCCCGCCTGCCGTCCCTCAGCTTCTTGATGGTGGTCGCTCGGTCGAGCTGGGCGATACCTCCCATCACCTGACGGAAGAACGTCCGCATCGGGTCGTCGGGGTCGTCCTCCAGGATCTCCCCGGTGTCAGCGGAGTAGACCTTCCCCTTCGCACGCCAGACGCTTTGCAGGATGGACTCCTGGATATGCAGCTTGCGAGCCAGTCGGTCCAGGCGAGCTACAACGAGCCCTGTGGCCTCTGGTGGAGGTTGTAGGGCCGCTACAGCGTCAGTGAGCCCCGGACGGTCTACGGCATCCAAGGTGCCCGATAGGCCGGCGTCCTGGTACCACGCGGTCACGGTCAGACCATTGGCCTTAGCGAACGAGGTGATCTCGGTTCGCTGGGCCGCTAGTCCGAATCCATCCTTCGCCTGTCCCGCTGTCGACACTCTGAGGTAGCCGATCACCCGTTGCTTGGACTGTCCCATTTCCGCCTCCTGTCCGTTACTCTACTCACGATTAGTGTAACACAGCAGGTCAACAGGTACAACAGGCAATCCGGGGGGTGTGATCCACCCAACACACACCACTCTCGACATCCCTACGGATGGTGACCTCGGACCACCCCATAGTCATCAGTTCTTTGCGGCTGGCTCGACAACTCTCAGCGGTAGCCAAGTCAGCCAAGCCGAAAGCCAGCGCGGTTGAGAACCGGGTATGTGTCATCCGCAAGTCGATTCTTCAAAGGTAACCAAGGAGAGGATTTTCCACCCCCCAACCCCAGGCTGGAGGCTCCAGCCCAGGTGCGGCCGCCGCGCCCAGAGCCTTCATCCCAGGTCGGGCGGCCCGACCCAGGCACGGACAACACAGCCAGACAAAGAAATCTGAAGATTTATCAAAGTTTTTTCTGTCGGATTTTGCTCGTTCTTGCCACTCTAAACCGGCATATACCGGCGCTTGGAGGCAACTTCAAACAGTTACTTCCTTTTCGTGACAAATCGTAGACACCCGCAGGCCTTCATAGGTGATTGCGCTCGGTGCTGGAGGCCGTCATAGTGGTCTTGGCACCTTGTCGATATACCCCATTTCCAGGAGGTACAGCCTGTGACCATCTCCCAAATCCTGGCCCAGACGCCAGGTGTAAACCGTGCCCAACGTCGCCACCCCGACGCCGAACCACTTGCCTTCGGAGTCCCGACTGCCGCTCAGAAGCTGGGGCTTGGGCTGACAAAGACCTACGAGCTGATCGGCACCGGGGAACTGAAGAGCTTCACCATCGGGGCTCGTCGGTTGATCGCTGCCGAAGCGCTGGATGATTTCATGGCCCGGAAAATGGCTGAGGGCAAATGAGGCCCGAACGCGGAGCAGCGCCGCCTAATGGCGGCGCTGGCTCACAAGTTAGGTCCTCCACGACCCGTCCCAACAATAGCGTAAGGGGTGCCACAAAGTACTTCTCCGACTACGAGAAGAAGTGCCGGAATGAAGGCGACCTCCTAACCCGCATCGCCCGATTGGAAGACAGGATCGCCCAGTTGGAGCGTTACTTCATGGGCGAGCAAATCCCATGAGTATGCAAGAACGACAGCTCACCGCTAGCGCTGACCCCGCTACAAGCGCAGCGTTCACTGCGCTCCACCAGCGGATTGAGCACTTGCATGGTCTCGGCACCCCAGACCCAATTCCGCTTAATCCGCATTCTGGGTCCGCCGCAAGTGGGCTTCTTCCGCATGTTCCGCTTTGTCCGCAGCCCCCACCAGGCTGGCCGGCGATGAAGGACGCCGCTTGGTACGGCTTGCCGGGAGAGGTTGTGAGGACGCTGAAGGAGCAAACGGAGTCAGACCCGGTCGGGCTCCTGGTCACTTACCTCACCGCCTTTGGAGCCGCTGTCGGGCGTGATCCTCACGCAGAAGCAGAAGGGGCACCACACCCCGGTCGTCTTTTTTCCGTGATGGTCGGTGACTCCAGCAAAGCCAGGAAGGGGACAACCTGGGCGCAGGTGCGACGTATCTTCGCTGAGGCTGATGGGCGTTTTGTGGAGAAGGGGATCGTCGGGGGATTTGGCTCCGGGGAGGCCCTGGTCGATGCCGCTGCCGCTGACGACTCCGAGGGCCGACTTCTGGTTTACGAGCCAGAGTGGGCACGGATTCTCGGAGTTGGCAAGCGTGATGGGTCCACTCTCTCCCCGCTTCTTCGCCAGGCATGGGACGGCGAAACCCTGGCCGTCAGGACCCGTGGGTCCGGAACGGTCACCGCCGACAACGCCTCCGTCTCGATGCTCGGTCACGTGACGCAGGAGGAACTGCGGGCCAAGCTCACCGACGTGGAGATGGCGAACGGGTACGCCAACCGCCACTGCTTCGTAATGGTCCGGAGGTCCAAGTTCCTGCCGTCAGGGGGCAAACTCGGCAGCGACGCTATCGGTCGCCTCGGCAAGAAGACACGTGACGCCCTAGGGAAGGCCCGTAGCTTAGGAATCCTCTCCCGATCTCCTGAAGCCGAGAGGCGATGGGAGACCCTGTACTACAAGATGGCCGACGACGAGCCGGGAGGTCTTTTGGCTGCGGTCATCGGCCGGGACGCCGCCCAGGTACTCCGTCTCTCCGTTCTGTACACGCTGACGGACGGGTCCAAGGTGATCGAGCTGTGCCATCTGGAGGCCGCGTGGTCCGTCTGGGAGTACTGCCGCCAGTCGGCGGCCTACATCTTTGGAGATCTGTCCGGTAACCCCGTGGCAGACAAGATCAAGGCTGCTCTCGATGCCGCAGGAGCCGCAGGTCTTGATGGTCGGGGCCTGGACAGGGCTTGCGCTGGACACGCAACGGCTGGCGAGTTGCGTGCCGCGCTCGACTATCTCGACCGCAAGGGTCTTATCGCCACTCGTGAAGAGAAGACCGATGGGCGACCTCGCAAGGTGACGGTGCTTAGCTCTCATGCGGACAAAGCGGACAAAGCGGAGGAAGTCCCGCTTCCTCCCGATGAGCCGGATCTCTACGACGAGGAACCGTGGGGGGTGGCGAGGTGACCCAGATCCGTGTTCCCGCTAGGCGAGTGGTGGTTATGAGGGACACCGCAGTGGTGGAAGAGGCCCCAAAGGTCGTTGCCAATCGGCAGCAACCCGACGCCCCAGGTTGGCACCCCCCGCTGGCGCAGGTCTGGCCCACGACGTGGACACCCTGGCGGAGCCTTGCCGGGGGCCGCGAGATTCAGATGCAACCAAACCAAGAGACAGGAGATTGAAAACCATGGCCACTACCGACGAATTCGACCCCAGACGAAATTCAGATGGTGAACGAGCACCGTCGACAGATAGCCGAGCAGGCTGAGCAGACCCCGGAGAGCCCCGGTCAGGAACCCGAACCGACGTACGACCCCAACTCTGTCGGCCCGAGGGATCTCGTTCGCCAGGTCCTCAAAGACGGAATGGATGCCGGAGCCAGGGACGAGGACATAGGCGGCGAGTACATCCGGCGAGCCGCGCTCCGTGCCCATCAGGGAGACCCCCGCTTCATCTGGACCGGCGCAAAAACCACCGTCTTCGGCGTCCCAGTCGGTAGCCCAGTTTCGGGGGGCTGTCGGTTGCAGGTCAGCGCTGTCGACAGCTCTCCGAAAATCTTTCACCCTCAATCGAAAGGACATTCAATGCCACCGAAGAAGGCACCCACACCGTTCAGGAAGCCACCCCCGGCACACGTCCCGCCCGCAGGTAAGACCAAGGTCACCGCGGCTCACAAGGCCACCCCGAACCTGGGAGCACGCCGCCCAACAAGAAGACGATCGATCCCATCGACAAATCCATCCTGAGCGCCCCTAAGCGGCCTACCACGGGACCTTTCAACGCTGCACCGAAGTTCGCTGCGGAAGCGCCAGGCCATGTCAACGTCGAGCCGTGGGTAGCGCCATCCACGATCAAGCCTCCGAATGCCAGCACGGGCAAAGTCCTTCCGAAGAAGGGCAGCGGCCGATGACCGGGCAGAGGAATTACAACCCCTATAGCGCCAGCCCAGAGTTACCCGAAAGCGACGACGAGTCAGAGATCACCGATATCAGGGAGTTGAGGAGGTTGGCCGATATCGGTCGGACAGCAAACGTCGAAGAGACCGAAGAGCGACTCAGAAACGCCAAGCGGGAGATCGCCATCATGGAATCCGGGGTTGAGATGGACGGTCCGATGGGCAACCTGTTCCGTAGCGCGTTGAACGGCTCGGAGATCTGGACCGCAAACCCTGAACCATCAGCGGAAGAGGTCCGCAACATGGCCCGCAACTGGGGACTTCCCGTCAGGGGAGATTGATGAGCCAGCTAAGCAGCTTCTCAACACCCTTCCCGTGTCCCGCAACCGCTGGAGCATCGGCGCAGGTCGGGCCTCAACCCACTTCGGGCTACGCCACCCTTTCGGGAGTCTCGATTGCAGAGACAGCAGGCACCGCGACACGCATAGAGATCAGAGACGGAGGGAGTGCCACAGGGAATGTGGTCGCTGTCTTCCAACTCGCCGCCCTCGGTTCCACCCCACTAGGCGACCTTCCCGACGTCCACGTCAACGGGGGGATCTACGTCAAGGTCGTCGGAGCCGGAACTTTGGCCGGCTCGATCTACATCCGCTGATTCAGATAGGAGCCCGAAATGGCAAATGGAATTGTTGACCCACTGGGAGCACCCCCGGCCAACGTAAACGCCGATCCCAACGAAGCCACCGACTCGGTAGCCCAGCAGGAAGCCTGGGCCATGCAGCAGTTCAATACGAACGGCGGAGCGTACGCCTACGTGCAGAGCAGCTACGCCGACGTCGCGTGGATGCTCGACATCCCCGAGCTGAAGGCCATTCTCGTCTCCGCTGCCGTCAATGGCTGGGGGCAGGGGCAGATCGACGGCGCTCTCTATCAGACCCAGTGGTGGCAGCAGTACGGCGCTCAAGCCGGTTCAATTATCAACCTCCAGAAAACCGACCCGGCCTCCTACAACAACCTGATTGACCAGAACAAGGGGTTGGTCACCTAGTACGCCCAGATATCTGGGGTGAATCTCAGCGACGCACAGTTGACCAGCCTCGCCACTCAGGCAGCCATCGGCCAATGGAACACGCAGGAGATCCAGCAGCACACTCAACAGGCCTACGACGCCACCGGGACCCCTTACGGCACCACCAACCAGGGCGATGCGGCCACCTTCATGCAGACCATCCAAAACGTTGCTGGGCAGTACCTCCAGACCGCGGATTCATCGATGATCGACTGGTGGACAACCGACGCGGTTCATTCGGGCTGGACCGCTCAGCAGCTTCAGTCGTCCCTCTCGAACTACCTCGGGCAACAGGCAGCCATTCAGTATCCGTGGATGAAAACCGCCATCGACCAGGGCATGACTCCCCAACAATGGCTCCAGCCCTACACCGCACAAGCCCAGAAGACCCTTTCCTTGTCAGGGACGGTTGATTGGACCGACCCCAAGTACCAGGCCGCTCTTCTCACGACCAATCCGGACGGCACCAAGACTCCGGTCAACACCGACCAGTTCAACAAGAACCTGATGCAGAACCCGGCCTTCGGATTCTCCAAGACGCAGGGTGCGATTGACCAGGCGTACTCATTGGTTAATCAGATTGAGCAGTCGTTCGGGGCCGTAAAGCGGTAACTCTTCTTCATTCCGATAACCCCAGGAGATGAACTAATGGCAACAAAAGCACCAGTCAGCCAGGCGTGGACCGCAGGAGGATCGACCAACGCATCGGGAGGTCTAGGGACATTCCAGGGCTCCCCCGGAGGAGCAGCGGGGGGCGCTGGTCAGAACCCCGACGCCGCCAACGTCACCGATCAGCCGATTCGGTCCTGGATCAACCCCGTCTCGTCCCCTGCGACTTGGGGCTATGACCAGAACACCGACAGTCAGCAGCTCTACGTGGGGTCAACGAGCGACCAGCACATATCGCAGTTGTCTCCCAACGTCCTGGTCGGAAACATCGCCCAGCGCTTGGGACTCAAGCCGGTAAAGGGTCAGAGCAAGGAAGAGCAGATTATTGCGTTCCTTGCCCCCAAGTACGGCATTTCCCAGGAAATGGCTCCCATCAAGGGCAAAAAGGGCTCTCCCGAGTCCTCGCAATCCCTCGACAATGCCGTGTTCGGCCAGATCGTCGCCCACGTCACCGGAGCAAACCTCGCTCCCGGAGAGGCGGATATCGGCTACAAGGCTCCGAAGTCCCTTGACGACCCGACCGCATGGGCACGAAATTGCCGACGCGCTGCACGTCCCCACCAACGACACGACGTCGAAGACGAACGCCCAGTATCAGCCATGGCAGAAGGTCGCCACGGGAATCCTCGGGGCGCTCAAGTCCACCACCGCCGTCTCCCAACTTCAGGCTCAGCTTCTCCAGGCGGGCTTCTATGACGCGCCAGAGACCAATGACCCGACCAAGATCAAAGAGGGCAACCTCGACACCTACACGATCAAGGCGCTTGGACAGGCTCTTCAGGCCACCTCGGCGGCGAACGCTCAGGGACAACTCGTCAATTGGAGCCAGTTCCTGAGCAAGCAGGCAGCGGGGAATCCGTCCTACCAGCCTGGTCAGACACTCTCCGACGCTGAAAACGCATCTGGGACCGCGGCGGCGAAACAAGCCACCCAGGTCATTCAGGACACCCAAGGACAACTCGCGCCCGATCTGCGGTCAGCGTTTGAGGCAGATCTCGGCTTCGCCCCTTCTGCCGCCCAACTTGCAGATTTCACCTCTCAGTACCAGACGCTCCAACAGCAGCACGCGTCTTCGGTCAATCCGAACGGGGTCACCTTCGTAGACCAGAACAACATCCCCGAGATTCAGGGCATCGCCTCTCCGACCGCTGCAGCCGGGAACTATGCCGTCAACAACGACACCAACGCCTACCTGGCCCATCAGGTCTCCAATGCCGCGGCCCTGATGATGAACGCCTTCTCAAGCAACGGGACCAACGCTCGCCCCCTCGGCTCTGACCCGAACGTCACCTCAGCGGCGAGGCCGTTCTAGTGCCGACCCCCGATCAGATCCAGGCCGCAATCGGCGTTGCCCCCAACCTCGACGCCGGCACAGCCGTCTCGGCGGGAGTGGCAAGCACCAACAACCAGCAAGCCGTGCAGTACGCCGCAGCCACCGCCAATGTCGGCAACACCACAAACTTGGTCGACGGGCTCCGCAAAGCCCCGATCTCCCAGCAGTTGTCCTACTGGAACGGAGCCAACCACGCCGAACAAGGACGTCTTGTCTCGTTGGGCTACTCGCCACCCCCCGACCCCGCCACAGCCCACCCCACAGGCTTCTGGGGGCACGTCCTCGGAGACGTCACGAAGGACGCCAGTTCTGCCCTGAGTTTCGTCGGTCAGGTGGGCAAGAGCCTGGCTAAGGAACCCCTGACCGTCTTGGGCGTGCCCTTGAGAGCCATCCAGCACACCATCCGCGCCGGGCATGTCAACTCCGAAGACGCCATGCTCCAAAGCGGGGAGTCAATCTCGCAGGTGGCAAATCAGGCCCGAGGTGCCGGGGCCGGAGGTGGGTGGGCTTCCTTCGGTTTGATGTTCAGTCCCTCCGAGTGGGCCAGGGACTGGCGAGAAACCTCAAACGGTGAGCAGACGTTCGATCCGGCCATTGAGGCCGCGATTCAGAAGACCATGAACCCCTCAACCTTCAAGGTAGCGAAGGCCATCGCCTCCGGAGACTCTGAGCAATCCCTCGTCAGCAGCACACCAGCTGCTCAGAGGCAGGCTCTCGTAACCCAGATCCAATCCCCCGAAGTGAAGTCGGCCGTCCAACAGTTGAACGCCGCCCACATGAGCGTCGGACGGGAGGCTGTGGGCCAGAAGTTCATTGTCGACCACCCAACGCAGGGGAAGCTCCTTTCGGGAGGAATCGACGCCGCCTACGACGTGGCCGCTGATCCCACAATGAAGATCGGCGGCATTGCCGACGCCTACCGCCTGGGGATCAAGGGAGTTACCGCAGCCGATGCAGCGGAACATCTGGACGAACTCGGACGACTGAACCCGGAAATCGCCGCCGAGCGTCATCTGGAGACCGTCACCAGTCCTGAGGGGGGAGACCCCATCCCCGTAACCGGCCAGCCTCTCGGGGGCCGGGGACCGGAGATGTGGTGAGGGCCCAGGCTTACGCCATCCCCGACACCACTGCCTACGCCGCACGCCTCCAGAACTCAGACGTACAGCGGTGGTTCCAGACCATCGGAAACGTCATCCAACGGGACGGGATCTCCGCAGCCGAGCGATACGACCCGCGGGTGCTGAGCATCGGGCAGCAGCTCTCCGACGCCGGGGTCAACGATGCCGAGTCCCTGGCCCATTGGTTCGCGTCCGAAGCCGGGGTCAAAGCTGTCATGGAGGGTAAGGCCGCCATGCAGCACGCCGGAACCGCCATGCTTCCAGCCCTCTCCCCCATCGGCCTGGCAAAGATGCAGGCCAAGGGATTGCTGGCCAAGTCCATCGACTGGCTGTCGGACAAAGGACCGAGCCTCTCCGGTCACGCCTTCGCTCCCGAGGACATCTCCACCGGGACAGAGATGGGCGACCATCGCCCTCGATTCACTGCACGGATTGCCAGGCACCGCCGACGACCTGGCCCACCCTGACGGGATGCCCCTCGACCGTCAGGTCAGGGGAAGACTGGCCAATCTCGGCGTCAAAGGCTTGACCCTCCCCGCCCGGTGGGTGAAGCAGATGACGCAGTTGACTCCCGAGTCCGGTGTCATGGATCTCACTTCAGACGACGCCCCGGTGATGTTCAAACGCATGCTCTCCAACTCCCTGCCTTCGTACCAAGTGGACAAGCTCACCGACCTGTTCCTCGCTACCGATGACCTGGGACAACGGTTCAAGCTCTACAAGGGGCGGTGAACCAGATGCTGGTTCACGCCGGCATCGACCCGATGTCTGACGCGGCCAAGGAGATCGAAGGCACCATTGACGACACCTTCCACGCTGGGGCCTACGCAACCGGTGGAATAGACAAGTTCGGTGACGGCACCCGTTCGGGCATCGACCTGAACCAGATGTCCCACAACGTCAGCGTTCCGTCCTTCCGTGATGTGCAGGCCGCAGCCAAGCGGGACGCTTTCTACCAGCGGTTGGGGATGGGGAAGCTTCCCGACACCATGGACAAGTTCATGCAGTATTGGAAAGCCGCGGTTCTTCTCAGGCCGGGGTTCGCCTTCCGTGTCGCCCTCTCCGATGAAGCCTTCGGGTCCGTCCTCCGTAACGGCTTAGGTTCCTACCTCCTCGCAAGAACCGCGGCCAAGAAGGCGTTCATGGACGCCTCGGAAGAGTCCTACTGGAAGACCTTCGACTCCATGACCGAAGCGGGGAAGGACACCTCCGACATCCTCCCCTACAACTCGCTCTACCACGGGCGAATCGAAGGGAAGATTGGCTCCGCTCTCGCAGCAATAACCAACCGAGTCCCCCCGGAACTTCTGGCCAAGGTACGCACAGCCAACGACGTGGCCTCCCTGGTCTACTCACACGCCGCCCACGCCCTCTACAAGGCCGGTGGAGGCGCTCTGACCCTCCCCCAGTACCTCGATGGGGCGAAGTCCTTCTATGACCACCAGTGGACCGGTGATTCTGCCCTGTTCGACAACATCGCCTCGGTTGCCCACGGCGGGGCCAGTGGCGATCCCGACCAGTTCGCCAAGGTCGCCATCGGTGGAGGGGCGGCAGTCGACCTCAAGCGATCCGGTGTCTACCGCGAGACCATGCAGTCCGATCCCCTCTTCATGCAGAAGTGGTGGTTCCAGCTCAATCAGAAGGCTCAAGGTCCGTTCTCACGCGTGGTCCTCGACCACATGGGCGAGGACAAGGCCGCCCAGGCTCAGCATGTGTTCGACGCCATGAAATCAGGAACCTACGACGAGGAGATGAAGAAGTCCCCCCGTTGGAGCACCGTCCCCGACGAGGTCGACCGGACCGTAGGAGTGAACGCGACCAGGGACGAAGCCCTACACAACTGGGCATCGAAGGTCGTGGAGGGAGTCCACCAGGCGCTGAAGGAGGACGGCAACGTCACCGCCGAGGACGCCACCTCCGGGCCTATGAAGGACGTGATTTCACACATGCAAACACATGGCGTGGCCCCCGATATGAGCACGCTGGAGAAGGTCCACCCCAACGACCGACCCATGGGTGCCTTCGGTCCCGAGCTGATCGCCGTGCCCAAGGTCGACCAGTTGGTTTCCAAGGGATTTCATCTCCTGTCCCGCCAGATTGACTGGCTCAGCCGGGAACCCATCACCCTGCACGCCTACACGGAGGAACTGGCCAAGGCGCGGGTTGTCGCCCTGGCCAAGACCGGAGGGAACGCGGAGCTGGCCGAACCGCTCGCCAGTGATATGGCCGCAAAGGCAGCCATGGGGAGAGTCAAGCCCTTCATTCACAGCCCGGAGATCCGCTCTCAGTTTGAGATCCTCCATCGGACAGCGATGCCGTTCCTGTTCGCCCAAGACCAGTTCATCAAACGGTGGGGAAGGACCTTCGTGGACTCCCCCGATGGCATTCGCAAGGCCCAACTCATGATGCAGGGCCTCCAAAGTTCCGGCTTCATCCACAAGGACGCACAAGGAAACGACGTCTTCTACTACCCCGGATCTCAGTACGCGACCTCGTTGGTAGCGGGAACACTGTCGAAGTTCCACATCGGAGCCAACCTGCCCATCTCGGTGCCTTTCACCGGGGAAGTGTCGGGTTTGATGCCGGGATTGAACAATCCCACCACCCCAAGCGTGGGGCCGACCGTCGCCATTCCCCTCAAAGCTTTGGCCGGCTGGTTCCCCGAGTTGCAGCCCGCTCAGCAGGCGCTTCTCCAGGGCGGAGCTTCTACCGGGTACTTGGATCAGATCATGCCGTCGACCGTCTCCCGGCTTCTCACCGCAGTCCAAGGGTCACCCAATAGCTCCGGTGAGTTCTCTGCCTCCATGGTCAAGGCGATGCAGCTCCTTGCGGTCAACGGCCACGGTCTGCCAGAGAACGCCACCACGGAGCAGAAGCAGCAGTACATCAACCGAGTCACCTCTTGGACCAGAAGTCTGTTCCTGACCAAAGCCATGCTCGGGTTTGTCGCTCCCGCCACTCCTACCGCAGGATTTCGACACGAAGAACCTGGACTCGCGCCTTCAGCAGTTGATGAGCGAACTTCCCTATAACGATGCGATCAGCGAGTTCATCAAGGAGCACCCGGACGCCACCCCGTACACAGTCTTCGCCAGTTCCTCGACCGGCGATGTTCCGGGGCTACCGAGCACCCAAGGCGCTCAGCAGTTCATGACCGCGAACCAGGAGTTTGTGAAGAACTACCCGCTTGCCAGCGGCTGGTTCATTCCTCGCACGACAGGTAACGAGCCCTACGACCCCACGGTGTACCGGGAGCAGTTGTCTTATGGGATGCGAGCGGAGAAATTCCCAGCGGACTTCCTGAACGACCTCATCCGTTCCCAGGCTGCGAGCACCTACTACGAGTCGGAATCCAACTACTACAACGCGTATAACGCGACCTCGTCCTCTGCCACCCGGACGCAGATGCGGGAGTCCTACGACGCGTGGAAGGCCACGTTCATGGCGCAGAACCCGACCTTCGCGGACTACATGACCACGGGAGGCGCAGCCGTCAAA
The DNA here is from genome assembly GCA_963738545.1 of uncultured Acidimicrobiaceae bacterium. GTDB lineage: Bacteria > Actinomycetota > Acidimicrobiia > Acidimicrobiales > RAAP-2 > Bog-756. The sequence continues at coordinate 85,325 of CAVTXA010000009.1, read as the reverse complement.
AGAGTCGACACGCTCAGAGAGATCCAACAGGCCCTCCCGTCTGCTCCTCAGAGCCCCCAGACGGAGCACATTTCGGTGCTGATGAGTGGCTTCCAGAACTACGAACAGGCGTATTCCGTCCACCCAAGGGAATTACTCGTATACGAACACCCAGAACCAAGCGGCAATGCAGCAGAGCTTCACGGCCTGGGCGACTCAATACACCGCGGAACATCCCGACGTATCGGATCTCTGGAACACACTTATCCAGCCTGAGCTGGGGCAGAAAGCCCTAACCCAGGCCGCATAGGAAGGATTCACCCATGAACACCAAGCAACGCATAGTCCAGGAGGGTAAGAACGCCCCCTTGTTTACTGACGGCGAGATTGAATCGATCGCCCAACATGCGCTGAAGGTCGGGTTAACCGATCTCCAGACAAAGGGGCTAATGACCTGTTCATCCCGGAGATGCTGCCCAAGGGTGCCTGAGTCGTTGACACCCCTCCCCTACTCTTCGGGAAACGGAGGAGGCTCACATGGCGCAAATCACAAAGCGGATCACACAGGCCGGGACGTACCGGTACGACGTCAGAACCCGCATCGGGGGCCGGGTCGTGACCAAGACCTTCAAGCGCCGGAAGGACGCCGATTCCTACGCTTCAACCACCGAGGCCGACAAGGTCCGAGGCGTGGCCATCGACCCCAGGCGGGCCGAGATCACGGTCAAGGAGTACGCCAACCAGTGGCTAGGCGAACGAGTCGACCTGGCCACCAGGACGGCTGAGCTCTACCGCTACGACCTCGACCGGCACATCCTCCCCCGCTTCGGCTCCATCTCCATGGGAGCGGTGACGGTGTCCGCTGTCCGGTCGTGGCATTCCCAACTGGCCAAGGAGACCCCCTCGACGGCGGCCAAGTGCTATCGAATCTTTGCAACCATCATGAAGACGGCAGTCACGGACGGGATCATCATCCAGTCGCCTTGCCGGGTCCCCGGCGCATCCTCGGAGAAGGCCACAGAGCGCTCTGTCGCCACCATTGCCGAGGTAGCAGCCCTGGCCGAGGCGATGCCTGATCGCCTACGGATCGCCGTCCTACTGGCCACCTACTGCCAACTGAGGCGGGCTGAGGTCCTGGGACTGAGACGCCGGGACGTGGATCTCCTGAGGGGAACCGTCCAGGTATCCGTGACCCGAGGCGTCAAGATGTCCGGGGTGGAGATCGTCAAAGCGCCGAAGTCCGAGGCGGGACGCCGAACCATCACCATCCCAAGCAATGTCCTCGGTCCGCTGGAGCACCATCTCGACCACTTCACCGAGGCCGACCCTGACGCCTACGTGCTGCCCGTGGGAAACCAGGTCATCACCCGCTGGTGGGGCCGAGCACGTCTGACCATTGGCCGACCCGATCTCCGATTCCATGACCTGCGACACACCGGGCTGACTCTTGCAGCGGCCACCGGAGCCTCGACCGCGGAACTGATGCACCGGGGTGGCCACTCCTCCCCCGCTGCCGCTCTTCGCTATCAGCACGCAACCGCGGATCGGGACCGAGTTCTGGCCGATGCCTTGGCAGAACTGGCCACGAATGCCACGGTGATCCCCATCGACTCGCACGATAGCCGCCGCGATGGACGCCTAATCCATCAGTCCTGCAATGCCCCGTACGGTGCCGAAAACACCAGTTGTACTGGGCTTTCGTTTGGAGCGGACGACGGGATTCGAACCCGCGACCCTCACCTTGGCAAGGTGATGCTCTACCAGCTGAGCCACGTCCGCGTGAGGCCATCACCCTAGCAGTAGAGCAAGCAGAACCTCCCTCGCCGGACCGTTGCGGCCCGGTCCTCGACCAACAGACCACGGCGTTCCACGGAACCGCCGAACGCGACCATACCCCCCTTACGCTGGTAGTTCAGCATGCCACCAGGGCACAGGACGATCTCGGCGGTTGGCCCGTCCGACCAGCTCCGCCAACGACGCCTCCATGGCCTGGGCCATGGCCTCGATGTCCGGAACCAGAACTCGGCAACCCTGCACGCCGACGTACAGGCTGTCCAGGTAGGAGAAGACGGTGACGTTCATCCCGACCCCCTCGATGATCGGCCCGAGGGGATACATGGACACCATGCGCGCACCGGCCAGGTAGAGGGGGAAGTCCGGACCCGGAACGTTGGACACGATGAGGTTGAACAGCGGCGCCACGTGGTCGAACACCCGGAGATTGGTGATCAGTCGAGTCAGCCGGGTGGCCACCGATGGCACCAGGGACTGGGCCCAGCCGGCAAACACGCCGGGGTCGACGAGCCGACGGTGCTCCTTGGCCCTCCGACTCTCCTCGACGATGCGCCGCAGCCGCGCCACCGGGTCCTCGACCGTGGTGGCCAACGACACCAGCATGGCCGAGACCCGGTTCCCCAGGGTGCCGTCCTCCTCCTCGGTGCGCACCGACACGGGAACCATTCCGACCAGCGAGGACTCCGGCTGCTCACCACGGGCGGCGAAGAATGCGCGGAGGGCTCCCGAAGTCACCGCCAGCACCACGTCGTTGTTCGTGCCGCCGAGGACCTGTCGCACCCGGTTCACGTCGTTCATCGACAGCTCGGCCAGTGCCACCCGCCGGTGGGGGGAGATGGCGCGGTTGATCGATGTCCGGGGCGCCTCGAAGGGAGCGGGCGGCACCGGGCCGGGCTCATCCCGGTTGCGTGCGCTGAGGCCCCGCATGGTCGAGATACTCCGGCTCACCGTGCGCACCACGACATCGGCGTGACCGGGCAGCGAGCCAAGCACGTCCCGCCATCGCTCCCATTCACCGGGGAGGGAGTCGGGCGACCACCGTGGGTCCTCGGTCCCCGACCGCGCTCCTCCGCTCACCGGCGGTGTCCCGGCGTGCGTCGGGCCCGTCGCCCGGCCATCAGCGGGACGGCCGAACAGCGGGACCGGGGCCGGCACCGGCGACAGGTCGAAGAACGCCGCCATCACCTGGGCCCCGGACACCCCGTCGATAATGGCGTGGTGCACCTTGGGGACGATGGCCAGGCGGCCGTGTTCCAGGCCCTCGACCACATGGAACTCCCACAGGGGTCGTCCCCGGTCCAAGGGACGCGAGGCCAGCTCCGCCACGAGGGCGGCCAGCTCGGCTCGTCCACCGGGTTCGGGGAGCCGTGCCCGGCGGACGTGGAAGTCGAGGTCGAAGTCGGGGTCGTCGACCATGGCCGGGTGCTGGAGGCCGAAGGGAACCTCCACCATCCGCTGACGGAACGGGGGCACCAACCCGAGTCGGTCGGCGATGAGGCTCCGGACCGCCCAGAAGTCGACGCCTCCTTCCACCTCGGTGGGGTCGAAGACCAGGGCCCCAAGAATCTGGAGGTGGGTCGTCGGCGACTCCAGGGAGAGGAACGCCCCGTCGAGGCCCGTCAGTCGGTCCACGGCCCCTACCGACCTGTGGACCCGAAGCCACCGAGCCCCCGCTGGCTGGCGTCCAACTCCTCGACCTCGACGAAGTCCGCCGCCTCCACCCGCTGGATCACCAGCTGGGCGATACGGTCCCCGCGCTGGACCTCGTAGGCAGTGGCCGGATCGGTGTTGACCAGCAGGACGGCCAGTTCGTCGCGATAACCCGAGTCGATGAGCCCCGGGGTGTTGAGACAGGTCACACCGTGGCGCAGCGCTAGTCCGCTCCTCGGCTGGACGAAGCCGGCGTAACCGGGGGGAATGGCGAGGGCGATGCCCGTGGGCACCAGCGCCCGGCCACCGGCCGGGGCGAGGGTCACCGCCGTCCGGGCCACGAGGTCGGCACCGGCGTCCCCCTCTCGGGCGTAGCCGGGCAGGGGGAGATCAGGGTCGAGTCGGACCACGGGCACGACGACCGGGTGGGCCGGCGGGGGCGCGAGGACAACCGCGTCTGTGGCCCCATCGATGCCGTTGTGTCTCGCCGGAGCCACCGGACGCCTCCACTTTCTCCCCGCCCGGACGCTATCGCTCCTCGCCGGCACCCGCCGACACCCGAGCGGCCGAGAGGCGGTCGTCAGGCGCCCCACCGGTGCGCGACACAACGGGGGCCGGGTATCTGACGGGTCGTCAGCTACCCGGCTCGTGCGCAACCGGTAGCGTCACAGCGTGCTGGTGTGGATGGACCTCGAGATGACCGGGCTCGACGTGGAACGTCATGTCATCGTCGAGGTGGCCACGCTGATCACCGACGATGACCTGGCCATCGTGGCCGAGGGACCCGATCTGGTGGTGGCGGCCACCCCCGAGCAGCTCGACGGCATGGACGACTTCGTCCGGGGGATGCACACCAAGAGCGGCCTCCTGGCTGAGATCGGCGCCTCGGACACCACACTGGCCGAAGCCGGGGACGCCACCTTGGCCTTCATCCGGTCCCACGTGAACAAGGCCCGGACCGTTCCCTTGGCCGGCAACTCGATCGGCACCGACCGCCGGTTCCTGGCCGCTCAGCTCCCCGAGATCGAGGAGTTCCTCCACTACCGATCGGTTGACGTCTCGACGGTCAAGGAGCTGGCCCGTCGCTGGTATCCCGGGATCATGAAGGACGCCCCGACCAAGGCTGGCGGTCACCGGGCCATGGACGATATCCGCGAGAGCGTCGCCGAGCTGGCCTTCTACCGCGCCCATGTCTTCCGGGACGTGCCTCCCACGTAGTGCCGACACCCCCACCCGTCACCGCCGACGGCGCCACGCCACCATCACGGTCCCCCGGTCACCGGGGTCGACCGGGCCGCCACCACTGAGAGGAGCTTCGATGGCCCTACCATCCCAACCGGAACCCGCACCGTCGCCCGAGTCCCCGGCCCTGCCCACCATGGCCGAGGCCACCGCCACCCTCACCGCACCCGGTCAGGGTTTCGAGATGGAGACCCTGACCATCCGAGGTGTCCCCACCCGGACCTGGAAGAAGGCGCCGGCGACCTTACGCTCCGTCCTCGAGATGTCTGCCCTCCACGGTGACCAGACCTTCCTCGTCTACGAGGACGAGCGGATCACGTTCGCCGAGCACTTCCGGGCAACGGCCGGCCTGGCCCACGCCCTGATCGACCGGTTCGGGATCCGTCCCGGCGACCGGGTGGCCATCGCCATGCGCAACCTGCCCGAATGGGTGACCGCCTTCTGGGCCGCCATCGCTGCCGGAGCCGTGGTGGTCCCACTCAACGCCTGGTGGACCGGTGCCGAGCTGGCCTACGGCCTCAGCGACTCGGGCACCACTGTGGTCTTCGTGGACGAGGAGCGAAAGGACCGGATCCGCCCCCATCTGGGCGAGGTTCCCGAGCTCCGCACCATGATCGTGTGCTGCGAGGAACACGACCCCGCCGGGGGACGCAAGGCCGCCACCGGATCGATCGAAGAGCGGCCCGGGGCAACCCCAGTGCCGGTCATCCCCTTCGCCGACGTCGTCGCCGATCTGCCCGATCCGGGCGTCCTTCCCGACGTGACGATCGACCCCGATGACGACGCCACCATCTTCTACACCTCGGGCACCACCGGCCGGCCCAAGGGAGCGGTCGGGACCCACCGCAACAGCGCCTCCAACCTGATGAACCTGTTCTTCATTTCCGTGGTGGGGACGATGCGGCGGCCCAAGGACGCCAGTGAGTCCGGTTCGGGGGGCCAGAACGCCAACCTCTTGTCGGTGCCCCTCTTCCACGCCACCGGGTGCCACGCCGTGCTGGTCACCAACACGGCCGCCGGGGGCAAGCTGGTGATGATGCACCACTTCGACCCCGAGCGGGCCCTCGAGCTGATCGAACGGGAGCACGTCACCATCTTCGGTGGCGTGCCGGCCATGGTCATGCAGGTCATCGACTCCCCCAACTTCGCCACCACCGACACCTCGTCGGTCAAGTCCATCTCCTACGGCGGGGCACCGTGCCCCCCCGACCTCGTCCGACGGATCAAAGAGCACTTCCCCGGCGGCGCCCCGGGCAACGGCTACGGCCTGACCGAGACCTCGGCCATGACCACCATGAACGCCGGCGACGACTACGTCCGCAAGCCGGACAGCGTGGGCCCGCCGGCCCCGGTGTGCGACGTGGCCGTGGTGCCCGAAGAGTACGGGGGCGAGGAGCCGCCGACCGACCAGACCGTCGACCCCGCCCGCACCGGGGAGCTGTGGATCAAGGGACCGAATGTGGTGCGGGGCTACTGGAACCGACCCGAGGAGTCCGCCCTCACCTTCACCCGGGGTTGGCTCCACACCGGGGACGTGGCCCGCATCGACGAGGAGGGGTTCGTCCACATCGTCGACCGGGCCAAGGACATGATCATCCGGGGCGGGGAGAACGTCTACTGCGTCGAGGTGGAGGCCGCCCTCTTCGAGCATCCGGCCGTGGCCGACTGCGCGGTCATCGGGGTGCCCCACCCCGTCCTCGGCGAGGAGGTCGGGGCGGTCGTGGTGCTGCGACCCGGACTGGACGTGGGGGCCGACGAGCTGGCCCGTTTCGTCGGGGAGCGCCTGGCCGCCTTCAACGTGCCCTCTCGGTTCTGGTTCCGGGCCGAGCCCCTCCCCCGCAACCCGGCCGGCAAGGTGCTGAAGCGGGAGCTGCGGACCGAGCTCCTCGGGGACACGGCCACGGCCTGACCGCGGGACGGCCCCGGCCGTAGGGCCGGGTCCGTCCTCAGTCGCCCGGCGACAGCAGTGAGCGGGTGCGCTCGACGTCCCGGCCGATCTGCTCGATGAGGGACTCGGCGGAGGTGAAGGCGATGTCGTCATGCAGTCGGGCCACGAAGGACACCCGGGCCTGCTCCCCGTAGAGGTCACCGGAGAAGTCGAGCAGGTGGGCCTCGACGAGCAGCTCCCCGTCGGTCCCGTAGAAGGTGGGCCGCCGGCCCACCGAGATGGCCGTCGGCCACACCGACCCGTCGGCCCGCTCGTACCACCCGGCGTAGGTCCCGGCCCCCGGCAGGCAGATGGCGTCGGGCACGTCGACGTTGGCCGTGGGGAACCCCAGTTCGGCCCCGCCCCGCCGGTCGCCGTGGGCCACGACGCCCCGGACCTGGTGGGGTCGGCCCAACAACACGGCCGCATCCTCCACCCGGCCCTCGGACACCAGGCTGCGGATGCGGGTGGAGGAGATGGGCTCGAGGGCCTCCCCGTCACCACCGGACGCACCCCGCAGGGCGATCCCGTCGACCTCGAAGCCGGCCGTGGCACCTCTCTCGGCGAGCAGGGCGACGTTGCCCTTGCGCCCGTGGCCGAAGTGGAAGTCCTCCCCCACCACCACCAGCCGGGCGCCTAGGGCCTCCACCAGGATGGTGTCCACGAACGCCTCGGCCGTCTCGTTGGCCCGCTCAGCATCGAAGCGGATCACGACGGTGCGCTCCACGCCGGCCGACTCCAGGAGCTCGAGCTTCTGGTCGAGGTCGCAGAGGAGGCGGGGGGCGGATTCGGGTCGCACCACCGTGGCCGGATGACGGTCGAAGGTGACCACTGCGGTGGTCAGCCCGTTCGAGCGGGCGCGGTCGGCCAGTTCGGCGAGGAGGGCCCGGTGGCCCAGATGGACACCGTCGTAGGCCCCGATGGTCACCGCTGATCCCCCGTCCGGCGGGAGGCAGGTCGAGAGGTCGGTCACGATGTCCATCACCCGGGGAAGGTTACCGCCGACGCCGACGCGCCCCTGCGGACCGGCCGAGGAAGGTTGGCCGGGGTCATCCGGCCGACTCGAGGACGACCGACGGCCGGATGCGGTCGGTCTCGGTGGCCTCGTACACGGCCAGCAGCCGGTGGCCTCCGTCGACCAGTCCCCAGGGACCGTCGCCCGAGACGCCGAGGGGCACCCGGTCGAGCGGCAGTCCGCGGGCGATGTGCTGCTGGATCTCGGCTGTCACCTCCACCTGGTCCAGGTCGCGCAGGGCCTGGGCCGGCGAGAGCACCACCGCCGGGGTCAGCTCGTCGACCACCCGGGCGTCCTCCACGGTGAACGACCCGATACGGGTCCGCCGGAGGTTGCGGAGGTGGGCCCCGCCCCCGAGGGCCGTGCCCAGGTCGGCGGCCAGGGTCCGGATGTAGGTGCCCGAGGAGCACTCCACCACCACCCGGAACACGCCGGGCTCTAGGCCGGGGGCCACGTCGAAGCGATGGACGGTGACCGGGCGGGCGGCCCGTTCCACCTCGATCCCCTCGCGGGCCAGGGCATGCAGGCGGCGTCCGTCGACCTTGAGCGCGGACACCATGGGCGGGATCTGCTCAATGTCCCCGGTCAGGGCCACCGCTGCCGACCGCACGTCGGACAGACCCACCCCGTCCATGTCCCAGGTCCCGGTGACCTCCCCGCTGGCGTCGAGCGTCGAGGTGGCCGTGCCCAGCACCACCTCACCCTCGTAGGTCTTGGGCAGGGCGGTGAGGAAGCGCATCAGTCGGGTGGCGCGTCCGAGGCCCACCAGCAGGACACCGGTGGCGTCGGGATCGAGGGTGCCGGCGTGTCCCACCCGTCGCTGCCCGAAGATCCGCCGGCAGCGGGCCACCACGTCGTGGGAGGTCCAGCCCGCCTCCTTGTCCACCACAACCAGACCGGTGACGGTCTCGGACTCGGCCGGGCTCACCGCTCGGCGCCGTCCGGACCGTCGGGCTTCCCGGGCGCATCGGCCCCTGCGGATCCGGCCTCGCTGTCCCGGATCCGGCGCAGCACGTCCTCCACCCTCCCCCCGGCCACGACGGCCGGGTCGACGGCGAACTCCAGCAGCGGTGTGCGCTTCATCCGGACCTGGCGGCCCAGCGCCCGCTGCAGCTGGGTCCTACGCTCGGCCAGGGCGGCGGCCGAGTCATCGGTCAGTGAGCTCAGGTAGACGGTGGCGTGTCGCAGGTCGGGAGCCGTGTCCACCGAGGTCACGGTGACCAGCCTCAGGCGCTCGTCGGCGTCGGCCAACCGCTCCAGCTCCTCGCCCAGCACCTGGCGGAGGACCTGGTTGACCCGGAGCGACCGGGCGTAGGGGGCGGCTCCCCGATTGTCGTTGCGACGGGCCGACACCGTAACGCTGCTCCCACCGGTCACCCGGGACGGAGCCGCCCGCTACCGGGCGACAACCGTCACTAGGTCCGGGGGATCTCCCGCTCGTCGAACGTCTCGATGATGTCGCCCTCTTTGAGGTCCTGGTAGTCGGAGAGGCCGATCCCGCACTCGAAGCCGGCCTGCACCTCACGGGCGTCGTCCTTGAACCGGCGGAGCGAGGTGATGGCGCCTTTCCAGATGATGGCTCCGTCCCGGAGGAACCGGACCTTGGAGCCCCTGGTGATGACACCCTCTCGGACGTAGCAACCGGCGATGGCGCCGATCCGGGGGACCCGGAAGACCTGGCGCACCTCGGCCTCGCCGGTGACGATCTCCTCGTAGACCGGCGACAGCAGCCCGAGCATGGCCGCCTCGAGATCCTCGAGCAGCTTGTAGATGATCTCGTAGAGGCGGATCTCCACGCCGACCTTGGCCGCCATCTCCCGGGCACGGCGGTCGGGACGGACGTTGAACCCGATCATGGTGGCCGCCGAAGCCTGGGCCAGCTCCACGTCCGACTCGGTGATCCCGCCCACCCCTCGGTGGACGAAGCTGAGCTTCACGTCCTCGCGCTCCAGCTTGCGGAGGCTCTCGGTGACGGCCTCCAGCGAGCCGCGCACGTCGGCCTTCAAGATGAGGTTGAGGGTGGCCGTCTCGCCCCGCTGGATCTGCTCGAACAGATCCTCCAGCTTGGCTCCGCCCAGTGCCGAGGTGGCTGCGGGCACATGGCCGGCCACCCGGTAGCGGTGGGCACGGGCCTCGCCGATGGTGCGGGCCTGGGCCAGCTCCGGAGCCACCCGGAACTCGTCGCCGGCCTCGGGGGGCTCGGAGAACCCCAGGACCTGCACGGGCGTGGAGGGAGGGGCCTCTTTGATCTGTTCGCCGTGGTCGTCGACCAGGGCCTTGACCTTGCCCCAGGCCGCTCCGGCCACGATGGGGTCGCCCACCCGCAGGGTGCCGCGTTCCACGATGACCGAGGCCACCGGACCGCGGCCGATCTCCAACTCGGCCTCGAGGACCACACCCCGCGCCCGTCCCTCCGGGGAGGCCACGAGCTCTTCGACTTCAGCCACCAGGATGATCTGCTCCAGCAGGTCCTCGATGCCCAGGTTCTGCAGGGCCGAGATCTCGACCGTGATGGTGTCGCCGCCCCAGGCCTCGGGTACCAGACCGTGCTCGGACAGCTGCTGCAGCACCCGATTGGGGTCAGCCTCCTCGCGGTCGATCTTGTTGACGGCCACCACGATGGGCACATCGGCCGCCTTGGCGTGGTCGATGGCCTCGATCGTCTGGGGCATCACCCCGTCGTCGGCCGCCACCACGAGCACGACGATGTCGGTGACCTCGGCCCCGCGGGCCCGCATGGCGGTGAACGCCTCGTGGCCCGGGGTGTCGATGAAGGTGATCGGGTGGCCGTTCCAGTCGACCTGGTAGGCACCGATGTGCTGGGTGATGCCTCCGGCCTCGCCGGCCACCACGTTGGCCGAACGGATCCGGTCCAACAGGAGCGTCTTGCCGTGGTCGACGTGGCCCATGACCGTGACCACCGGGGGCCGCGGCCGCAGATCGGCCTCGTCCTCCTCGTCGTCGTCATCGTCGAAGAACTTGGCCAGGAGCTCCGCCTCGCGCTCCTCACCCGGATCCACCAGGCGCACCTCGGCACCCAGCTCGGCCGCGAACAGGTCGATCATGTCGTCGGTGAGCGACTGGGTGGCCGTGACCATCTCCCCTTGCAGCAGGAGGAACCGGATGACGTCCCCGGCCGAACGGTTCAGCTTGGGGCCCAGGTCACGGGCGGTCGAGCCGCGCTCGATGATGACCTCGGTGTCGGGCACGGGCGCCGTCGACGGGGCATACGCCGTGAGCTGGGTGGGCTCGAGCTCTTCGAGGTTGCGACGGCGACGGCGGGGACGACGCTGGTTGGGACGGCCACGGCCGACGCCGGGTCCTCCTCGGCCCCCGGGTCCACCGGGACCCCCGGGACCGCCGCCCGGTCCACCTCCAGGGCCTCCACCGGGACGGCCGCCGTAGCCTCCGCTGGAACCGCCGCCAGGACGGGCCCCGAAGCCACCGCCACCGCTCGGACCACCGGTGCGGGTGGGCCCGCCGGGGCGACCGCCGGACGCGCCCGGTCCACCGGATCGACCGGCAAATCCACCGGGACCACCGGGACGGGAACTACCCGGGGCGGGACGGCGTCCTCCAGCTCCCGGAGGCGGGGGAATGGGCTTGCCGGTCACCGAACGGGGTGGACCACCGGGTGGTGGCGGGATCGGACGACCCGAGGCGCTGGTGGGTGGGTGCACGGGCGCCGAGGGTGGGGCCACCGGAGGAGCGGCTGCGCTGGCCGCCACCTGGGGCGGCGCGGGAGGCCGGGGAGCCACCGGTGCGGCTGCGGGCGCCGGTGCGGGGGCGGCCGGAGTGGTCGGTGCCACCGCGGGGGAAGGTGATGCCGCAGGCGGTGCGGCGGGGGCTGCGACCGCCGGGGCCTGGGCCGCCGGAGCGACGGGGGCCACGGGAGCGGGAGCGGCCGGTCGGGCGGCCGGAGCCACCGGGGCTGCCGGACGGACGGGTGCCGCCGGGGCCGGAGACGGGGCCCGGCTCGGGGCGGGAGCCTGCTCGGACGCCGGTCGGCTGGTCACCAGCCGGGCGCCGGTCCGCTTGATCGGTGTCGTGGACGGGGCGTCGGGCATCGGTGCCGGGGGCCCGTCACCGCCCACCGAGGCGGGGGTCGGTCCGTCGGACGGAGTCAGGTCCGACCGTGGGTCGGCGTCGGCGCCCGAGTCGGCGGCGACCTTCTTCGCTGCCGCCTTCTTGGTGGCGGCCGCCTTCTTGGCCGGCGCAGCGGGCTCCTCGGGCTGCACCGGGCGGCGGAGGCCCTCACGGTCAGCCTTTCTGCGGGCGCGGTCGGCCTGCGCGTCCTCGATGGACGAGGAATGGCTCTTGACACCCATCCCGAGGGACAGGCACAGGTCGAGCGCCTCTTTGTTGGTCAGTCCGAGCTCGTGTGCGAGCTCATAGACCCGGATCTTCTTCGGCAACGGCTGTTACTGCCCTTCCTTACACGTCGTACGTGCCGATACGCACATACGACCCTCTATCCTCGCACATCACAGGACCGGACTTTCCGAGCCCACTCCTGACGACACGTCGGACCCGGACCCGAGAGCGACCCGGATCACCTCCACCTGGCGATGGTCGACGTGGCCCCGCAGCGCCCGCTCGAACGCCCGACGCTTCACGGCCTGGTCGAGGCACCGGGGCGACTCCCGGCACAACCAGGCTCCGCGTCCCCGACCGGCCTGGCCCACGGCCAGCGAGCCGTCGTCCAGGCGGACCACCCGGACCAGTCCGTCGACCGGACCGGTCCGACGGCACCCGATGCACGTTCGAACCGGCGCTATGCCTGCGCCCCCTCGCCCGCCGTGGACACCGAAGCCTCCACCGGGTCTCCGGCCGGCGTCGGCTCGCCGTCGGTGTCGATCGAACCACGGTCGGGGGACAAACCGTCGGTGGCGGCTGGATCCGACTCGGTGGCGGCGGGGTCGTCTCCGGGGGCGCCGGCAGCGGATGGCGCGTCGGGAGTCACCGGCGCGGCGCCGTCGGCCCCCTCCACGCCCTCGGCGCCCTGGGACCACTCGGTGGCCGACACGGCGGTGCCCCCCTCCGCCGGCTGCCACACCATCTCGCCCGCCTCGTTCTGGATCCACTCGCCCTCGGCCCACTCCTCGCCGGCGTAGCCCGACTCCTCATCGGCCAACTGGGTCTCGCTCTTGATGTCGATGCGCCAGCCCGTCAGCCGGGCGGCCAGGCGAGCGTTCTGCCCTTCCTTGCCGATGGCCAGCGACAGCTGGTAGTCGCTCACGATGACGGTCGCCGTACCGGTGTCGTCGTCGAGCCGGACCTCGCGGACCCGTGCCGGGGCCAGGGCCGACTGGATCAGCTCGACCGGATCGTCCGAGAACGGCACCACGTCCACCCGCTCGCCACGGAGCTCGTTGGTCACCATGCGCACCCTCGACCCCCGGGCTCCCACACACGCCCCTACCGGGTCCACGTTGGGGTCGTTCGACCACACGGCGATCTTGGTGCGGTGACCGGGCTCGCGGGCGGCGGCCTTGATCTCGACGGCTCCCGAGGAGATCTCGGGGACCTCGAGCTCGAAGAGGCGCTTGATCAGCCCGGGGTGACTGCGGCTCACCACGATCTGGGGACCCTTGGTGGTCTTGCGGACCTCCACGATGTAGGCCTTCAGACGGGCGCCGTGCTCGTAGCGCTCGTAGGACACCTGCTCGGCCTGGGGCAGCAGCGCTTCCACCTTGCCCAGGTCGAGGAGGGTGTAGCGGTTGTCGGTCTGCTGGACGATGCCGGTGACGATGTCACCCTCACGCCCGGCGTACTCCTCGTATTTGAGGTCCCGCTCCACCTCGCGGATCCGCTGCAGGATGACCTGCTTGGCCGTCTGGGCGGCGATCCGCCCGAAGTCGTCGGGGGTGTCGTCCCACTCCCGGGTGACGTTGCCGTCCTCGTCGAGCTCCTGGCCGTAGACGCGGATCTCCCCCGACTCGGGGTCGATGGTGACCACGGCCTCCTCGGCGGCGTCGGGCATGCGCTTGTACGCGGCCACGAGGGCATTGGCCAGGGCATCGAGCAGCGTCTCCACCGAGATGCCCTTGTCGCGCGCGATCTGACCCAGCGCGTCGAGGAATTCGAAATTGGGCTTGCTCATGGGGATACGACCTGCTTCCTCTTCATCTCCGTCGTCCTGTTCTGCGTCGTCCTGTTCTCGGTCGCCGCCGCCGAGATGTCGGCCTCCCCCTCGCCCGGGCCCGGGTCGGCCTTCGGCCGGCCGGAACCGGCCTGGCGGCCCCCCTTCGGGCCTGCCTTCTTCCCGACGGCCTGCTTCCCGGCTTTGTTCTCCGGGCCCCAGACAAAGACCGTGCGGGCCTTGTCGATGTCCGAGTAGGCCAGACGGACGTCCCCGTCCTGACCACCCTCCTCGTGCAGGGTCAGGCCCTGGTCGTCCGCGGCCACCAGCACCCCCCGGCGCCGGCGGTCACCGGGAACCTGGGGCCGGGTCTTGACCGTCACCGTCTCCCCGATCGCCTTGGCGAAGTGGGCCGGCGTGCGGAGCGTCCGCTCCACCCCGGGACTCGACACCTCGAGGGTGTACCGCCCCGGAATGGGATCCAACTCGTCCAGCACGCTCGACACGGCACGGTTGGCGTCGGTCAGGGCCTCGAGGTCAACGCCACCTTCGCGGTCCACGGTCACCAACAGCACACCCGAGCGCAGTTCCACGTCGACCAGCTCGAGGTGGGCGGCGGCGATGACCGGATGGAGCTGGGTGAACAGTTCTTCGGTCATGGGCGCTGCCTCCTTCCGGTGCGTGGTCTCGATCAGGGCGTCTATCCTGCGTTTTCACTGCTTTTGTTGTCTGCCCTGCCCCTCCGATGGAGCGTTTCGGACCAAAACAAAAGCGTGGGCTGTCCGCCCACGCTCTCTTCAGCGTCACTTCACTCCAACCGAACGGCAGATCTAAAAGTATAGCAGCGACAGCCCCGATCCGCGTGCGCCCTGACGTGCGGTTTCACCCTCAAACAATCGGCGGCGGGGCCCCACAGGGGTCCCGCCGTCGTGCCTGGCGGGACCGGCCGGGCCCCTGGGTCCTCAACCGGCCGAGAGGGCCGAGACGGGGCTGTCCACGGGGAGCTCCCGCTCCTCCCCCGTCGTCCGGGACCGCCACTCCACCACGCCCCGGGCCAGGCCCTTGGCCCCGACCACCAGGCGGACCGGCACCCCCAACAGGTCGGCATCGGCGAACTTGACTCCCGGCGAGACGTCCCGGTCGTCGTAGAGGACGTCGACCCCGCCCTCCACCAGGCGTCGGTAGAGCTCCTCGGCGGCGACGGCCACCTCGGCCGAGCGCCCGGCGCCCAGGGCAGCCAGGTGGACCCGGAACGGGGCCACCTCGGCGGGCCAGGCCAGGCCCCGGTCGTCGTGGTGCTCCTCGGCCACGACGGCCAGCAGCCGACTGACCCCCATGCCGTAACAGCCCATGGAGAAGATGGCCTCGCTCCCGTCCTCGGCGACGAAGCTCGAGCCGGGCATGACCTCGGAGTACTTGTAGCCCAGCTGGAAGGTGTGCGCCGCCTCCACCGACCGCACCAGCGTCACCGCCTCCCCGCAACGGGGACAGAGGTCCCCCGAGACCACCTGGGCGAACGATCCCCATTCGTCGACGGTGAAGTCGCGGCCGAGGACCATGCCGCCCATGTGGTGGTCCCTCCTGTTGCCGCCGGTGATCCACGGACCCGGGCGACCCACGCCTCCGTCGGCCACCACCCGGATGCCGTCCCCGCCCTCGCCGTGCCCATGGGGCCCGATGTACCCCTTGATCAGGGAAGGGTGGGCGGCGAAGTCGGCGTCCTCGAATAACCGCCACCCGCTCGGCAGCCGGGCCTCGCGGTCACCGGGCAGCAGGAGCAGGGTGGGCCGACCCTCGGCGTCCACCACGGCCAGGCTCTTGAGCGTCGATGCCTCGGTGACGGCGGGGTCGTCGAGGAACTCGACGACCTGGTGGATCCCCGGACGGTCGGGGGTGTGGTGCTCGACCACCGGTGGGGCCGATCCCAGGTCACCGCGCTCGGTGTCGGGTTCCTCCCCCCGCGGGTGGCCGCCTCGACATTGGCGGCGTAGCCGCAGGCCGGGCAGGACACGAACTCGTCCTCACCCACCGAGGAGGGCACCATGAACTCGTGGTTGACGTCCCCGCCGATGGCGCCCGACTCCGCCTCCACCGGACTCACGTCCAGTCCCAGGCGGGCGAAGATCTTGAGGTAGGCCTCGAACACCGAACGGTAGGAGGCCTGCATGGCCTCCTTGTCCACGTCGAAGGAGTAGGCGTCGGCCATGATCAGCTCACGGGTCCGGAGCAGACCGAAACGGGGCCGGGCCTCGTCCCGGAACTTGACCTGGATCTGGTAGACGGTGAGGGGCAGCTGCCGGTACGACTCGACCTCGGCGCCGACAGTGACGGTGACCACCTCCTCATGGGTGGGCCCGAGGACGAAGGTGCCGCCGCGGGCATCCACCGTCATGGCCGGGAGGAGGTCGCTGCCGAACAGGGCGGCCCGGCCGGACTGCTCCCACAGCTCGATGGGATGGAGGGCGGGAAGGAGGACCTCCTGGCAGCCGGCGGCGTCGAGCTCCTCCCGGATGATCCGCTCCACCCGGGCCAGCACCCGCATCCCGAGAGGCAGGAACGAGTAGACCCCCGAGGCCAGCCGGCGGATGTAGCCGGCCCGCACCAGCAGCTGATGGCTGGCCACCTCGGCGTCGGCCGGTGCCTCTCGCAGGGTGCGGACGAGGAGCCGGGACATGCGCATGGTGGGCGATCCTACCGTCCACGCTGTGGGCCCCCGCGGGCGCCGGCGCCTCGGACACCGAAGCGGCACCGTCGCCACCGGGCGACGATCAGCTCAGTTGGCGTCGGTGTCGGTGCCGTACTTCTTGCGGATGAGCTCGACCTTGGTCTCCGACGCGTTGGCGTCCTCGCCCTTGGCGTCGATGAGGGCCCGCCGGTCGGCCTCGGCCTCGGCCTCGGCGCCGGCGTCGGCCTTGGCCAGTCGGGCCTCCACTCCCTCGGCCACCAACTGCTCGGCCTCGGCCACCAGGGCCTCGACCATTTCGTCCTCGGGGACCACCCGGACGATCTTCCCCTTGATGAACAGGTGACCGCGCTTTCGTCCGGCGGCGATGCCCAGATCGGCCTCCCGGGCCTCCCCGGGTCCGTTGACCACACAGCCCATCACGGCCACCTGGATGGGCAGGTTCCGGTCCTCCAGCGCCTCCTGGGCCGCCTTGGCCACGGCGATCACGTCGATCTCGGCCCGTCCGCAACTGGGGCAAGCGATGAGGTCGAGGCCCTTGCGCTCCCGCAGGCCCAAGGCCTCCAGCAGCTGGCGTCCGGCCCGGGCCTCCTCCACGGGGTCAGCGGTGAGGGAGTACCGGATGGTGTCCCCGATCCCCTCGGCCAGGAGCGTGGCGATCCCGGCCGTGCCCTTCAAGAGGCCGGCCGGCGGCGGGCCGGCCTCGGTGACCCCGAGGTGGAGGGGGTGGTCGAAGGTCTCCGACGCCAGGCGGTACGACTCGATCATGAGGGGCACCGAGGAGGCCTTGACCGAGATCTTGACGTCGTCGAAGCCCACCTCGGCGAAGTAGGCCAGCTCCATGCGGGCCGACTCCACGAGGGCCTCGGGCGTGGCCCCCCCGAACCGCTTGTAGAGGTCGGGATGGAGGGAGCCGGCGTTGACCCCGATGCGGATCGGAACGCCGCGGTCCTTGGCCTCGGCGGCCACCTGCTTGATCTCGTGGGCCTTCCGGAGATTCCCCGGATTGAGGCGGAGACCCTGCACGCCGGCCTCGAGGGCGGCCAGGGCCATCTCGTGGTGGAAGTGGATGTCGGCGATGATCGGCACCGGGGACCGCGGCACGATCCGGGCCAGGCCCTCAGCGGCAGCCTCTTCGTTGCAGGTGCACCGGACAAGATCGGCGCCGGCGGCGGCCAGGGCGTAGATCTGGGTCAGGGTGGCCTCGGCGTCGGCCGTCTTGGTGGTGGTCATGGACTGCACCGTGATCGGGGCCCCACCCCCGACGGCCACGCCCCCGACACTGATCTGGCGGGTGGGCCTCCGCTCCGTCATGGTCCAGGCCGTACGTCCCATGCACCCCATGCTACCGGGGCCTCGTCGGTTCACTCCGGGCGGCCCGGGCCCGGGGACCTACCCGAAGGGGTTGGCCGCCGGATGCAGGATGTCGGTGAGCAGGGCGGGCACGATGAGGATGGCCAGGAACAGCATGAAGAGCCAGGTGAAGGGCATCAGCTTGGCCACGTCGGCGTGGTAGAGGACCTTGCGCTTCCCGGTGCGGATCTTCTCGTACACGGCGATGGCCACATGACCACCGTCGAGGGGCAGCATGGGGAAGAGGTTGAAAACCCCGAAGAAGATGTTGATGACGATGAGGATGTACAGGTAGTCCCCGATCCCGGCGTGGAGGGCGTCGGTGGCCACCCCGCCGATCCCCACGATGGATGAGGCCCGGGTGCCGTTGGCCGCGGCCTGGCTGGCGTCCTTGGCGCTGGTCACCTGGTCGAAGCGACTGGCCACCCCGCTGGGTGAGAACAGATGGCCGATGCTGGTCACCGAGGACCAGGCCAGGCTCCCGAGCTGCGCGCCGGCCGAGGACACCCCGTGGAGGGCCGACCGGGTCTGCACGGGTGATCCCAGGCTCACGCCGATCAGGCCGTAGGGTGCCGTCCCCGGCGGCGGCTTCGAGCCCTTCTCGTGGAGCGTCCGGCCGTCGACCGGGGTCACGGTCAGGGCCTTGTCGGCGCCGCCCCGGTCCACCACCACGGTGACGGGCACCCCGGGATGGTCGTTGATGGCCTTGGTCAGGGCGGTCACGCTCCCGCCGATGGGCGCGCCGTCGACCGACACCACGACGTCGCCCGGCCGGATGCCCCCGACGGCCGCCGGGCCGGCCCTGCCGCCCACCGGGTTGAGCCCCTCGATCTGCACGCTGGACGAGTTGGCCACCCCGACGAAGGTGAAGAGCACGAACAGGAGCACGAAGGCCAAGAAGAAGTGGACGGCCGAGCCGGCCACGGCCACGCCCAGCCGGGAGTGGAAGGGCTTGTCCCGGTAGAGGCGGCCCTCGTCGGCCGGGTCCACCTCCTCCAGGTTGGTCATGCCGGGGATCTTCACGTAGCCCCCGAGGGGGAGGGCCTTGATGCCGTACTCGGTCTCGCCCCGTCGGAAGGACCACAGCCGGGGGCCGAACCCGATGAAGTACTCGGTCACCTTCATCCCACTGCGCTTGGCCACGACGAAGTGGCCGAGCTCGTGGAGCATGACGATGACGATGATGGAGACGACCACGATGAGCAGGTCCACATAGCCGGTGGCCACGGCCAGGGCCACGATGACCACCAGGCCGGCGATCAGCTCGGCGGCCAGACGTCGGGGCGACTTCTCGGCGGGCGCGGACCCCCCGGCGGGTGGGGGTGGACCCGCAGCCGGCGCCAGCGGTGGACGCAGGTCGGTCGTGCTCACGCCACCGCCTCCCGTCCCGAGACCACCGATTCGGCCACTCGTCGGGCGCTGGCGTCGGCGTCGAGGACGTCCTCCACGCTGCGCTCCGGGCCGGCAGCGGCGCCTGCCGGGGACGGCGTCTCGTAACGGTCGAGGGTGCGCTCCACCACCTCAGCGATGGACGGCCATCCGATGCGGCCGGCGAGGAACGCCGCCACGGCCACCTCGTTGGCGGCGTTCAGCCATGCCGGAGCGAGGTCACCGGTCCGTCCCGCCCGGTAGGCCAGCCCCAGGCACGGGAAGACCATGCGGTCGGGCTCCTCGAACTCGAGCACGGCGAGCTTGGTCCAGTCGATGGCCCCGTAGGCCACCGGCAGCCGCTCGGGATAGGCCAGGGCGTAGCCGATGGGCAGGCGCATGTCCGGCATCGACAGCTGGGCCACGGCGGCGCCGTCGACGAACTCCACCATGGAGTGGACGATCGACTGGGGATGGACGACCACGTCGATGGCGTCGTAAGGCACGCCGAACAGCTCGTGGGCCTCGATGACCTCGAGGCCCTTGTTCATCAGGGTCGAGGAGTCCACCGTGATCTTCGGTCCCATGGACCAGGTGGGATGGGCGAGCGCCTCGTCGACGGTGACCGCCGCCAGGGCGGCCGGGGTCATGCCCCGGAACGGCCCTCCCGAGGCGGTGAGGAGGAGGCGGGCCACGCCGGCAGGATCACCGGCCCGCAGGCACTGGTGGATGGCGCAGTGCTCGGAGTCGACCGGGAGGAGCTCGGCACCCGGGGTCCGACGCGACCGCTGGACGAGCGGGGCCCCGGCGATGATGGACTCCTTGTTGGCCAGGGCCAGTCGGCGCCCGGCATCGAGGGCGGCCAGGGTGACCTCCAGGCCGGCGAAGCCGACCACGCCGTTGACGGCCACGTCGGCCAGGGTGGCGATGTGGGCCAGTCCCTCAGTGCCCGCCACCACCTCCACCCCCGGGCCGAGGCGGTCGGACAGCTCGGCCGCTCTGCTCGGGTCCCCGATGGCCACCACCGAAGGGTGGAGGCGAGCGGCCTGGGCCACCAGCCGGTCGACGGAGCGGTGGGCCCCCAGCGCCACCACCTCGAAGCGCTCCGGGCATGCTTCCATGACCTCGATGGCCTGTCGGCCGATGGACCCCGTCGAGCCGACCAGGCTCACGGTGACCGGGGTCCCCGGATCCGGCCACGCGTGATGTCCCGCTCCCGCCGGCCCCGCTGAGCCGACCGTCCCGGTGCCCCTGCTCGCGGAATCCATCCCCCTAGCCTGCCCGAAGTTCAGGCAATGTTCAGGGCGCGGACCAGGTAGTAGGTGGCCGGCAGCACGAACAGCAGCGCATCCACCCGGTCGAGCACCCCCCCGTGGCCCGGGAGCAGCCTGCCCATGTCCTTCAACCCGAGATCCCGCTTGAGCAGGGATTCGCACAGGTCACCGAGGGGCGCCACCACGGCCACGACCACGCCGAGCAGGGCGGCGTTGGAAGCGCTCCATGGGTGGATGGAACCCACCACCACGGTGGAGAAGAGGATGGAGAAGACGGCGCCACCGAACAGGCCTTCCCAGGTCTTGTTGGGACTGATCTTGGGAGCCAGGGGTCGGCTCCCCAGCCACCCCCCGATGACCAGGGCGCCGACGTCGTTGGCCACCGTGGCGATGATGGCCCCGAGCAGGAAGGCGATGCCGTGCCGGTCGGGGAAGCTGGAGGGGGACAGCAGGAGGCCGGCGTAGGCCCCGAGCAGGGACACCCAGCCCACTGTGAGCAGGGTGGCGGCCGTGCCGGCCACCGGGGAGCCCCGTTCGATGCCGAAGAGGTACCAGATGAGGGTGAACACGGTGATCAGCACCAGCACCAGCGGGAGGGCAGCGACGCCCTTGGCGTAGGCCCCGACCATCAGCGAGATCGTTCCCACCAGTCCGAGCAGGCTGGCCGGGTGGTAGCCGGCCCGACGCAGGACGCCGAAGCACTCCCCGGCGGCGAAGGTGACGACGATGGCGCTCAGGACCACCGACGGTACGGTGCCGAGCTTGAAGGCCAAGAGGGCGACGACGGCCGCGGCGACTCCGGTGCCCACGCGGATCCCGATCGAGCTCCCGCCGGGTGCGGGACGGCTGGGGTCCGAGGGTGGTCGTCGTGGGGCCCGTGGAGCGGGAGGGCCTCCTCCGGTCGGCCCTTCCGACTCGTCGGACGTGGCTGCCGGCGCAGACCTCTCCGACTGGGGCCGTCGGAGGGAGCGGCGGCGGGTGGCGGTCGTCGCCGCGGCGACGGCCACGCCTTCGGCAGCAACGGCACCGGCACCGGCCCTGGCCTCATCGGCAGCGGCGTCCTGGGCCCGCTCGGCGGTGCGATCGGCCGCGGCCAGTCCGGCCACGCCGACCCGCTTGCGACCGGCACCCGGCACCTCGGTCACCGAGGCCCCGGGGGGTTCGGCGGCCAGCGGCGTGTCCGGGGTGACGCCGACGTCCTCGGGGCGCTTGGCCCGCAGCCGGGCCGGTAGCAGGCCCGCCCGACGGGCCCGCCCGAGACGGGTCGATCCTGTCGGCAACGGCTTGTCGGCGAACAGCTCCTCATCGCCGGGGCCGTCGAGATCGGTCGGGTCGTCCGCCACGAGGCGGCCGGCCGTGGCCCGCTCGGCCGCCAGGGAGGCCACGGCGGCGCTCGGCACGACGGTGGTGGGTTCGGAGGACTCGGCGGGGCCCTTCTCGTCGTGCTCCTGGGGGCCGGCGGTCGCTGCTTTGGCCCGGGGCGTCGGGGTCACCACCTCCGTGGGCTCGGTGATGGGGTCCCCGCCTGAGGTGGCCGGGTCGTCCACCGGGGCGCTCACCCGTTGCACCGGGCCGGTCGGGTGGGGGGACGAGTCGAGGTCGAACTCCCAGGGACGCCGGTCGGCGTCGGTGCTGTCGGTCTCGTCCAGGGATCCGAGGGCCAGTTCGTCCTCCTCGCCGGCGAACATGGCCGGGTCGAACTCCTCCTCGTGGGCCACCCAGTCGGCATCCTCCTCGCGCCAGGTGGGTGCCCCGATGGTCGGACCCGTCGACTCGTCGCCGTTGTCGCGCGAGAGCACCGCCGGCACCTGCCCGGTGGGCGGCTCGGTCCAGTGGGGCAATTCGGTGGGGGTGGCCGTGGCCCCGGGCACCGCGGTCTCACCGGGACGCACCGGGTCGATCACCGGTCCGCCCTTACCCGGCTCGGCCGGTTCGTCAATCAGGTGGACGGTGGGCTGGTCGAAGGGCGACTCCACCGGCACCACGTGAGGTGCGACCGCACCGGGGTCACCCTCGTCCCGGTCCGCCGGTTCGCTGTCCCCCTCCACGACGGGGTCGGCCTCACGGTGGACGATCGGGAGCTCTCCGGTGATCTCGCCGGCAGGCTCGGCCCCGACGATGCGGACGCGGTCGGTGGCCGGTCCGGTGGCCGCCCCGGCGGTGTCGCGCCGCGTCACGGGAGTGTCCGCTCGGGTCACGTCATCCTCTCCCTCTGGGACGTCGTCCACGTCAGTTGTGTCCTTCCATCCACCACGGCGGCCCGGGGCCGCCCGGTGTCAGATCTCGAGGAGCTCTTGTTCTTTGTGGGCGAGCAGCCGGTCGATGGCGGCCACGTGATCCTGGGTGATCTTGTCGAGGTCCTTTTCCACCCGCTCCAACTCGTCGCTCGACAGCTCGCCGTCCTTCTGCATGGCATCGAGGTCGTGGCGGGCCGCCCGGCGGAGATTGCGCACCGTCACCCGTCCGTCCTCCGCCTTCTGCTTGACCACCTTGACCAACTCCTTGCGGCGTTGCTCAGTGGGGATGGGGAACGAGAGCCGGATCACCGTCCCGTCGTTGGACGGGGTGATGCCCAGGTCAGAGGTCTGAAGGGCGCGCTCGATATCGTTCAGTGAGCCCTTGTCGTAGGGCGAGACCACGAGCAGGCGGGCCTCGGGGACGCTGAACCCGGCCAGCTGCCGGAGCTCGGTCTCGGTGCCGTAGTAGTCCACCTTCAGGTGCTCGACCAGAGCCGGCGTGGCCCGTCCCGTTCGGATGGAACCGAACTCGGCCTGGGTGTGGTCCACGGCCTTGCTCATGTGCTCGCGGGCATCGCCCACCACCAGCGCGATCAGGTCGTCGTCCATCAGCGGACCAGCGTAGCCAGCAGGGTGGTCGCCCACCCGGATGAGTGCATCACCTGGGAATTCATCGGACCAGTGTCCCGATGGACTCGCCGCCGAGGGCACGTTTGATGTTGCCTGGCTCCATGAGGTCGAACACCCGGATGGGGAGGCCGTTGTCCATGCAGAAGGTGATGGCGGTCAGGTCCATCACCCGGAGGTCCTTCGACACCACCTCCATGAACGAGACCTCGTCGAAGCGGGTGGCGTCCGGGTCGATCCGGGGGTCGGCGCTGTAGACGCCGTCCACGCCGCCGTGGGTGCCCTTGGCCAGCAGATCGGCCTCGATCTCGGCGGCGCGGAGCGCGGCCGAGGTGTCCGTGGTGAAGTACGGATTGCCCATGCCCGCGGCGAAGACCACCACGCGACCCTTCTCGATGTGGCGGATGGCCCGACGCCGGATGTAGGGCTCGGCCACTTCAGCCATCTGGATGGCCGAGAGCACCCGGGTGGGCTGGCCGTGGTGCTCGAGGGCGTCCTGGAGGGCCAGGGCGTTGATCACCGTACCCAGCATGCCCATCGCGTCGGAGGTGGCCCGGTCCATGCCCGCCCCGGCCCCGGTGGTGCCCCGCCAGATGTTCCCACCCCCGACCATCACGGCCAGTTCGAGGTCGAAGGCATCCCGGGTGTGGGCGATCTCGACGGCGAGCTGCTCGACCACGGCGGCGTCGATGGTCTCGTCGGAGGCCGAGGAGGCCAGGGCCTCCCCGGACATCTTCAGGACGATGCGACGACGCTCACCCACCGCTGACTCAGTCGCCCACGACGACCTGGGCGAATGCAGTCACCGAGGCGGATCCGAGGAGCGTGGCGATGGTCTGCTTCTCGTCCTTCACGTAGGCCTGGTCGACGAGCACCCGTTCCTTGTACCAGCCGTTCAGCCGTCCCTCGACGATCTTGGGCAGCGCGGCGTCGGGCTTCCCCTCGTTGCGGGCGATCTTCTCGACGGTCTCCCGCTCGGCCTCCACCTCGGACTCGGGGACCTCGTCCCGGGTGATGTACGAGGGGCGGGCGAAGGCGATGTGGGCGGCGATGTCATGGGCCAGCGCCTCCGATCCGCCGGCGAGCGCCACCACCACGGCGTTGACGCCGCGGCCGGCCTGGAGGTGGAGGTAGGAGTCGACCACCCCGCCCGGCGGGGCCTCGATGCGGACGACCTGGCCTACCGAGATGTTCTCCTTGAGGGTGATCTTGAGCGTGTCGATCTCGTCGGCCTTGGCGGCCACGGCGGCCTCGCCGTCGGCGGCCACCAGGTCGGCCAGCGTGGCCACGAAGGCCACGAACTGGTCGGACTTGGCCACGAAGTCGGTCTCCGAACGCAACTGGACGATGGAGGCCACGCCGTCGGCGTGGCCGATGGCCACCGCTCCTTCCGATGCCTCGCGGTCGGCCCGCTTGGCCTGGCTGGCCAGTCCCTGCTCACGGAGCCAGGTGATGGCCTTGTCCATGTCGCCCCCGTTCTCGTCGAGGGCCTTCTTGGCGTCGAGCATGCCCACGCCGGTGAGCTGGCGCAGCTTCTGGACGTCCTTGGCGGTGAAGTCGGGCACGGTCAGACCTCCTCGGTCGGTGCGGCCGGCGCCTCCGCGGCAACCTCGGGGGCTGGGGCGGCAGGGGCCTCAGGGGCGGGTGTGGCGGCCACGGGCGTCTCGGCCGCCGCCGGCTCAGGTGCGGTGGCTGCAGGTGGCGTGGCTGCGGGTGGCGCGGTGTCGACGGCAGGCGCGGCGGCTACCGCCTCGGCTGTGGTGGCCTCGGGCGCGGCCGGCGTGTCGGCGGGAGTTGCCTCCGGGGCGACCGCGGCCGGTGGCGTGGCGGGCGGCGGTGGGATCGGAGCAGAGCTGGGGGCAGCGGCCGCTGCCGCCGGCGCCGGCCGCTGCTGGGCGATGAACCTGCCCTCGACGACCGCGTCGGCCACGACTCGGCAGAGCAGTGCTCCCGACCGGATGGCGTCGTCGTTCCCGGGGATGACGTGGGTGATCACGTCGGGGTCACAGTTGGTGTCGACCACGGCCACGACCGGCAGGCCGAGCTTGTTGGCCTCGGTCACCGCGATGTGTTCCTTCTTGGTGTCGATGACGAAGATGGCGTCGGGCAGCTTGTCCAGTCCCCGGATGCCGCCCAGGTTCCGCTGGAGCTTCTCGAGCTCACGAGTGTGGCGCAGGGCCTCCTTCTTGGGCATGGCGTCGAAGTCGCCGGCCTTCTGCATGGCCTCGAACTCCTTCATGCGCTTCACCCTCGTCGAGACCGTCTGGAAGTTGGTGAGCATGCCGCCCAGCCAGCGCTCGTTCACGTAGGGCATACCGCAGGCGTCCGCGTAGATGGCCACCGGGCCCTGGGTCTGCTTCTTGGTGCCCACGAAGAGGATGGTCCCGCCCCCGGCCACCAGGTCACGGATGTACCCGTAGGACTCCTCGATGCCCTTCATGGTCTGGCGGAGGTCGATCAGGTAGATCCCGTTCCGCTCGCCGAGGATGAACCGACGCATCTTCGGGTTCCACCGGCGGGTCTGGTGCCCAAAGTGGACACCCGCGCCCAGCAACTGCTTCATGGTGACGACGGCCATCTGACTGCTCCTTCATGACGGTTGGTTCATCCCGACCACAACGCCCCTGGTGAGGGGCGACCGTGGACGCGGCCGGGTACGGCTTCGATACCGCTCGTGCGCCTCGCCGGTTGACGAGGCCCCTCCATGGTAGTGCCTCGACCCCCGACGCTCCACTCGCGTGGGTCCGGGGCGGGTGGTGGCCTCAGCCGGTGGCCGAGGTCGGTACCCGTTTGGGCGCCTTGGCCCCCGCAGCGGCCGTGCCGCCCGCTTTGGTCTCCGCGCCGCGACGACCGGCGGTGCCCTCGCCGCTCGTGCCCGTCGACGACTTCGTCTTGGGTGTGGGTGCCCGCCGGCCCGCCGCCTCGGGGCGATCGGCGAGCTTGGCCCGCAGCTGCAGTACCGCCTTGGTGTGGATCTGGCACACCCGGGACTCGGTCACGCCGAGGATGTCGCCGATCTCGGCCAGGGTCAGACCTTCGTAGTAGTAGAGGGTGAGGACCGTCTTCTCCCGCTCGGCCATCTGGCCCACGGCGTTGATCAACGCCTCCTTGGTCTCCTTCACCTCGAAGGTGTCCATCGGCCCGGCCGTGCTGTCGGGCAGGGTCTCGCCCAGCGTGGAGCGATCCGAGCGGTCCCCGCCCCGGAACACCTCGTCGAGGGCGACCACACCGACGAAGGAGATCTTGCGCAGCGCCGTCTGGAACTCGGCGTCGGTCATCTCGAGGTCGGCGGCCACCTCGGCGTCGGTCGGCGTCCGGTGCAGCGTGGCCTCGAGCTTGGAGTAGGACTGCTCGACGGCCCGGGCCTTGGCTCGGACCGACCTCGGCACCCAGTCGATCGAACGCAACTCGTCGATGATGGCGCCCTTGATGCGGGGGATGGCGTAGGTCTCGAACTTGATGTTGCGCTGCGGCTCGAATCGTTCGATGGCGTCGATGAGACCGATGATGCCGTAGCTGGCCAGGTCGGCCTCGTCCACGTGGCGGGGCAACCCCACCGACACCCGTCCGGCCACGTACTTGACCACCGGGGCGTAGTGGACGATCAACTGATCCCGCAGGGCACGGTTGCCGGTCTTCTTGTACTCGGCCCACAACCCGTCGATGCCGTGTCCCGCCGTGTCCAATTTCGTAGGCAATTGTCCCCTTAGGCCCGTGGATGGGTTCCCGAATACACGGTGAGCAGCCGCTCTTTGCTTACATGAGTGTAGACCTGTGTGGTCTGAAGACTGGCGTGACCCAGAAGTTCCTGTACAACCCGCAGGTCGGCGCCTCCATCCAGCAGGTGGGTGGCGAAGCTGTGGCGAAGGGCATGGGGGTGGGTGGGAACCGGTGAACGACGGTCGAGTATCCGCCGTACGTCCCGGGGCCCGAGCCGGTGCCCCCGCCGGTTGTAGAACAGGGCCTGGGCTGGGCTTTCCCCGGTGGCCAGGGTCGCCCGGGGACCACCGAGCCACGCCTCGAGGGCCGAAGCGCAGCGATCGTGGATCAGCACCTGGCGCTCCTTGTTCCCCTTGCCGAGCACGCTGACCACTCGGTGGGGCAGGTCCACGTCAGCCACGTCGAGGCCGCACAGCTCGGCCACCCGGATCCCACTCCCGTAGAGCAGCTCCAGCACGGCGTCGTCGCGCCGGTCGATCTCGGCGGGCTGGCCCGTCCCGGGCTCGGGGTCGGGTTCCAACAGATGGTCCAGCTCGGCGTGGCCGAGCACCCGGGGCAGGCGGGAGTCGGGGGCGGGGGCCGAGAGCCGGGACGAGGGGTCGGTGGTGATCAGCCCCCGGGTCGTGCACCAGCCGAAGTAGGAGCGGAGGGAGGCGGCGGTGCGGGCGATGGTGGCCTTCGAGTAGCGCCGGGTGGCCAGGAAGGCCAGGTACCGCCGGAGGATGATCCGGTCGACGTCGGCCGGCCCCTGCGCCCCACCACGCTCGGCCCACTCGGCGAACCGGCCGGCGTCGGTGGCGTAGGCCCGGACCGAGGCCGGGGACAGCCCGCCCACCGACCGGCGGTAGGCATCGATCTCCCAGGGCACCGATCCAGCGTATCGGTCGGACTCTCGGCGGAGGCGTATCCCCGCCGGAGGCGATCGGCCACCTCGGGACCCCGATGGACATCCACCCCAGCACGCCGGCCGACCTGGTGGGGTCGGCCAGCCGTCGGTCCCAGCAGACCGGGCCGCGTCCCCACCGGGGACGCGGGGCGGCCCCGGGGGCCGATGGGGAGGCCCTCCGGACGACCCACGGGACGGCGTGGGCCCGGGGCGGTGACGGACGACCCGAGTCGGGGCCCGCCGAAGCACTAGCGGGGGTGCCGGGCAACCGCACCTGGGTAGGGCTATCGTCATGCCGTCGCTGGTCAGACCGGCGATGGCGCCACCCTGGTGGCCACGCAGTTGCAGGTGCAGGTGCAGGTGCAGGTGCACACGACGGATTGACGCCGACGACGGAAGCCTTCCGGCGACGGACAAGGGGGGAACATGACTGATCGCATCGACCGCCGATCCTTTCTGGCCCGCGGGACGGCCACCGGGGCCGGCCTTGCCGTGGTGGCCACCACCGGAGGCCTCCTAGCCAGCCGGGGCTCGGGGTCTGCTTCGGGGCCGTCCAAAGGCTCGGGATCGGGCTCCTCGGCCGACGCCTCCCACCCCAACGGGGTGTCAACGGCCAAGCCCACGAAGGGCGGCTCGCTGATCTTCGGGGTGGACGCCGAGGAGAAGGGGTTCTCCCCCACCCAGGGCACCTTCGACGAGGTCGGGATCATCTACGCCCGCACCGTGTTCGACTCGCTGATGATCCTCAGTGCCTCGGGTGTCCCCCAGCCCTACCTGGCCCAGTCGGTCACCGCCAATGCCGACTACACGGTGTGGACCATCACCATGCGGCCCAACCTGAAGTTCCACAACGGGGCCCCCTGCGACGCCGCCGCCGTGGCCGCCAACTTCAACGCCCACAAGACCTCCACGCTCACCGGACCCGCCCTCACCAACCTGGCCACCGTCACCGTGACCAGCCCCCTGGTGGTGACGCTGACCATGAAGTCACCGTGGGTGCCCTTCAACTACTACCTGACCGGCGGGATCGGCGGTCAGTTCGCCTTCATCGCCGAGCCCACGTGGCTGGCCACCAACAGCCAGACCAACCCGGTGGGCACCGGTCCGTTCGTCTTCCAGGAGTGGACGCCCAACGACCACTTCACCGCCACCAAGAATCCCCACTACTGGCGCCCGGGCCTCCCCTACCTCGACTCCATCACCTACAAGCCCATCCCCGACCCGGACCAGCTCCTGGCCAGCCTCAACTCGGGTTCGGTGGACATCATGCACTCCGACACGCCCGAGGTGATCACCCAGCTGCGGGCCAACTCCTCCCTGGCCTACATCGACGACTCGAAGAACGTGGCCGGCGAACCGGACATGGGCTGCATCCTCCTCAATCTGTCCAAGCCCCCCTTCAACAACCTGAAGCTGCGCCAGGCCATGGCCTACGCCGTCAGCTCGGCCCAGTACGTGCAGGTCATCGACAAGGGCGTGAACGCCACCTCCAACGGGCCGTTCGCCAAGGGCTCCCCCTACTTCGTGGCCAACAACGGCTACCCGGTCTACAACGCCTCCAAGGCCAGGGCGCTGGTCAAGCAGGTGGCCCAGTCGACCGGGAAGCCGGTGTCGTTCACCCTCAACCACACCCCCGACGCCAGCACCACGAAGATCGCCGAGTACCTCCAACAGCAGCTCCAGACGGTGGGCATGCAGGTCACGCTGACACCCATCCAGCAGGCCAACATCATCAACACGGCCCTGCTCGGTTCGTTCCAGGCCCAGGTGTGGCGGCAGTTCGGGGCGGTCAACCCCGATCTCAACTACATCTTCTGGAGCCCCACCAACGCCAACACCCCGGTGTTCTCGATCAACATGGCCCGCAACACCGACCCCAAGATGCAGGCTGCGCTGCTGAAGGGGCGGCAGTCGCCTGCCAAGGCCGACCAGACCGCCGCCTACCAGCAGGTCAGCAAGTTGATGGGCCAGGACATCCCCTACGTCTGGTTCGACCGGGCCACCTGGGCCGTCGCCGCCCAGTCCAAAGTGCAGAACTTCGCCAACCCGACCACGCCGGCCGGGGGCAAGGCGTTCCCCTTGATCGGTGGCTCGATCTACCCCACCCAGATCTGGCTCAAGTCCTGACCGGGCCCGCCCGACTGCCCCCGATGGGCGTGACGGTCGTGCCATGATCGGAGCATGAGCCGCATCCTGATCGTCGAGGACGACGAGCGGATCCGGTCCTCCATGCGCCTGGCCCTGGAGGACGAGGGGTACACGGTGGAGGACGTGGCCAGCGGCGAAGAGGCCGTGGGCCGCTTCGCCGAAGAGCCCTTCGAACTGGTCCTCATCGACCTCATGCTGCCGGGCATCGACGGCTTCGAGGCGTGCCGGACCCTCCGCCACCAGAGCACCGTGCCCATCATCATGGTCACGGCCCGCTCCGACACCCACGATGTGGTGGCCGGACTCGAGGCCGGGGCGGATGATTACGTGACCAAACCCTTCGTGGCCAAGGAGCTCGCCGCCCGCATCCGGGCCCTCCTGCGGCGATCCCGTCCCGATGCCGCCGGCGACTCCGTCCTCAGCTTCGGTGATGTCGAGATCGAACCCGATGCCGGCGTCGTGCGACGCCACGGTGAAGAGGTCCACTGCACACGCACCGAGTTCCGGCTCCTGTGCGAGCTGGCCAACCATCCGGGCAAGGTCCTCAGCCGCGAGCACCTGCTCGAGCAGGTCTGGGGGTACGACTACTTCGGCGACGGACGGCTGGTCGACGTCCACGTGCGGCGGCTGCGGACCAAGGTGGAGCCCGATCCGGCCAATCCCCGCTTCATCCTGACGGTCCGGGGCATGGGCTACAAACTGGCGGTCTGACCCGTGGCACCGGCGGAGTCCCCAACCGCGCCGGACGCCCGCGACCCAGCGCCGCCCGCCAGTCAGCCGATGGTGCTGGAGACCCCAACGCGTCGGCGCCACCGTACCCAGCTGTCCCGCAACCTCGGTCTGCGTGCCCGGGTCACGCTCACCTTCGCCATCGGCGCCTTCGCCCTGTCCGCCGTCATGGCCGGCATCACCTACTTCGCCGCCCGGCAGAGCTTCCTGAACGAGCACCAGAGCACCGACCAGCGCCAGGCCTTCGCCAACGCCTCCCTCATCAAGAGCGCCCTGCCGTCTGCGGGCACCCAGCCCTCGGGGACCCAGGTCGACCAGCTGATCGGCTCCATCGACACGCTGCCCGGCTCCCTCTCGGTCCTCCACGCCGGGGGCAAGTGGTACGCCACCAGCCCCATCCAGGTGGGCCAGAGTGCCATCCCGGCCGACCTGCGGACCCTCGTACTCCACGGCACCCCGGCTTCCCAGTACTTCGCCCTGGGCGACTCCCCCCAGATCGTGATCGGCGTGCCGCTCCCGGCCGAACATGCCGCCTACTTCGAGGTGTTCTCGCTTGACGAACTGGCCAGCACGTTGCGGACCCTCGCGTTTGCTCTCGCCGCCGCGGCCCTGGTCACCACGTTGGCCGGGGCGCTGCTGGGGCGCTGGGCCAGTGGCCGCGCCCTGCGACCCTTGGCCGGGGTCACCGACGCCGCCGTGGCCATCGCCGGGGGCCAGCTGGATACACGAGTCGAAGCCGGAGACGATGTGGACCTCTTGGAGTTGGCCTCGGCCTTCAACCGGATGACGGCCAACGTCCAGGAGCGGATCGAGCGAGAGGCCCGGTTCACCTCGGATGTGAGCCACGAGCTCCGCTCCCCGCTGACCACCCTGTCGGCCACGGTGGGCGTTCTCGACGGGCACCGTGACGAGTTGAGTCCCCGGGCCCGCAGCGCCCTCGATCTGTTGGACGCAGACCTCAAGCGGTTCACCCGGATGGTGGACGACCTCCTCGAGATCTCCCGGTTCGATGCCGGCTCGGCCGAGCTCTCCCTCGACGAGGTGGACCCCGGCGAGCTCGTACGTCGGGCCGTCGGTGCCTCGGCCCCCGTGGGCGAGGACGGTCACCGGGCCGCGGTGGTCTTTCCGGTGGAGGTCGAGCCGGGCGTGGAGGGGCTCCGCCTGCGGGTGGACAAGCGCCGGTTCGAACGGGTGATGGCCAATCTGGTGGAGAACGCCACGCTGTATGCCGGCGGGGTGACCCGAGTCGTGGTGGCCCGCCACCCGACTGCGATCGACACCCCGGCCCGCAGCATCCGGGTCATCGTGGAGGACCAGGGGCCCGGGGTGCCCGAGGCTGACCGCACCCATCTCTTCGAGCGCTTCTACCGGGGCAGCCGGGCCGGCCGGCGCGAGTCGAGCGAAGGCACCGGGCTCGGACTCTCGCTGGTGGCTGAGCACGTGCGGCTGCACGGTGGGGCCATCTGGATCGAGGAGGCGCCGGTGCGCGGCTCACGGTTCGTCATCGAGCTGCCGCTGGAGCCCCATGACGAGCAGGGCCGGGGATGACGCACCGACCCCCGTGTCCCCATGGCCGGCCCGGCCCGCGTGGACGGAGTCGTTGGGCCGGCGTCCGCGGCGCCAGTGGCACCGGAACGAGAATGGCGGCCGGACTGGTACTGGTGGTCTGCGTGGCCACGGCCGCCTGCGGCATCCCGACCACGGGGGGGCCGACCGCCATCAGCAAGAAGGACGTCCCGTTCCACCTCCTCAGCCCGGCCCGTCCCACCACGTCGAGTTCCACGCTGCCCCAGGCCGTGGCTGTGCCCGAGTTGATCTTCCTGGTGGCCCCCACCCAGACCGTGGCCCCCGTGACCCGGGGCATCCCCGCCGCCACCACCCTGAGCGCCACCCTCACCGAGGTCCTCGAGGCACTGCTCGAGGGTCCGAAGGCGGGCGAGTCGGCCAGCGGGCTCCAGACCTTCCTCACCCCCGCCCAGACCAAGGTGTCGGCCAAGGTCACCGCAGGCATCGCCACCATCGACTTCGCCACCAATCCCATCCAGGTGGTGGGGGCCAACCAGACCCTGGCCATCGCCCAGGTCGTCTACACCGCCACCCAACTGCCCGGTGTCACCGGTGTGGTCTTCCAGATCGGCGACCAGCCCATCGAGGTGCCAACGGCCAATGGGGCGACGGTGCCCGGCCCGGTGGACCGGACCTCGTACCTGCCCCAGGCCCCGGTGTTCTGACTACCGGGGGTCGGGGGTCAACGAGAGATCGGGCGGCGTGCCCGTTCCCGCCGGTGCGTCCGCCGACCAGGCGACCCGGGGAGCGTCGACCCAGAGGTGCTCGAGGTCGTAGAACTCGCGGGCCTCGTCGAGGAACACATGCACCAGGAAGTCCCCGTAGTCCATCAGCACCCAGCGGGCGTCGTTGAGGCCCTCCACCCGCACGGGCTTGCGACCGTACCCCTCACCCACCTGCCGCTCCACCTCGTCGACGATGGTCTTCACCTGCCGCGAGTTGCGACCACTGGTGATGACGAAGGCGTCGGTGAGGCCGAGGAGCTCGCCCATGGCCAGCACGGCGGTGTCCTCGCCCGATTTGGCCTCGGCGGCGCGCGCGGCCACGAGCGACTCCTCGGGAACGGCCGGAGCGGCGTCGCCGACGACGGTGGCGGTACTGAGTGAGGTCAAGGGTTGCCTCCTTCTGACGCCGGGGCGTCGCGGAACGGGTGGTTGGGGGTGAGGGACGGAACATCGACAGACCGGGGCAGCCCGGTGGACAGCGCCACCGGGCTCACCACGAACAGGGGTCCCGAGGTGCGGTTGCGTGCCATGTCCACGATCAGGATAGTGAGGATCAGGCACAGCGCCACCACGAGACCACAGACGATGGCCAGGTTGCGCCGGGTGCGGCGGGCGGCGCGCTGGGATTTCCGGTCTGGCGGCCGGGGGGCGACCTCGGGAGCCGACGCCGGGCCTGCCGGATCCGGGTCGGTCGGTTCCCCCGTGGCCTGATCGTCCGAGGCCTCCGGCCCGGCGGGAGCCTGGTCACCGGTCGGGTACGGCTGCCTCGTCCGTCTGGGGTACCCGGACTTGGTTTGCGTCGGCCGCACGCTCATCTGTCCGTAGCGTACAGACCCCGTTGACGGATGCAACGGATCACCGCCTCGGGCACCAGCCCCTCGACCGATCCGCCCTCCTCGAGGCGTCGGCGCAACTCGGTGCTCGACACATCGAACGGGGCCGCCGGGACGGTGACGGCCCGCCAGCCCGGCGGCGGTCCGTCTAGCTCCGCTCCGGGGCGTCCCACGACGGCCAGCGTGACCAGGTCCCGGAGCTCGGCCTCGTGGTGCCAGGTCCGGAGGCCGGCCACGACGTCGGACCCGACCACCAGGGTGATCCGGGACCCCGGCTGGTCGGCCAACAGCTGGTGGACAGTGTCGACGGTGTAGGAGGGACCGCCCCGGTCGATCTCGATGCGACTGGGCGACAGGCCGGGCCACCCCCGCGCCGCCGCCTCGACCAGGGCGAAGCGGTCCTCGGCCGGCGTGACCATCCGCGCCCCCTCCTTCTGCCAGGGCTGATTGGCCACAACCAGCAACATCTCGTCCAGGTTGAGGGTGACCCGCACCAGCTCGGCCAGCTCCAGGTGGGCGGTGTGGATGGGATCGAACGTACCCCCGAAGATCCCGATGGCCGGTCCCGACTCGGGCACTCCTAGGTCCCGGCCAGGGTGGCCACCACCGGAGCCAGCGCCTCCATCTCGGCCTCGTGGACCACGATGTAGGAGAACCCGAACTCCTCGCGCCGCTGGCGGAGGATGTCGACGATCTCCTCGGTGGTGCCGATGAGGACGATGGGCGTGCCCTCGATCTGATCGGGGGTCACCGATAAGGCACCGGCCAGGCGGGCGATGGCGTCATCCCGGTCGGGCACCACCTGGACCACGAAGGTGAGGACCTGCAGCTCGAGCTGGTCGAACCGGGCGCCGGCGGCCTCGCGGACCCACTCGATGCGCTGGTGGTAGTACTCCTTGGTCGTGGTCTCGAGCACCTCGGGCCCGACATAGCCGGCGGCCAGGCTGGGGTTGACCCCCACGATGTCGGCCTCGCGGGCGGCGATGCCGAGGACACGCCGGCCGCCACCACCGATGATGATGGGTGGGTGGGGACGCTGCACCGGCATCGGGGTGCCCAGGGCGCCTGCCACCTGGTAATGCTCACCCTGGAAGGTGGCCTCGCCGGTGGACCACAGGGACTTGAGGACGGTCAGGCTCTCCGCCATCCGGGAGATGCGCACGCCGGGCGGGTCAGAGGTGATGCCCGCCTGCTCGTAGTCCGAGGTCATCCAGCCCGCGCCCAGCCCGAACTCCACCCTGCCGCCGGAGAGCACGTCGAGGGTGGCCACCTCCTTGGCCAAGACCACGGGGTGGCGGTAGTCGTTGCCGAAGACGAGGGATCCGACCCGGAGGGTGGTGGTGGCCTCGGCGGCCACGGTCAGGGCGACCAGCGGCCCGAACTGGTCCTCGAAGTGGTCGGGGATGAACAGGGTGGAGTACCCGAGGTCCTCGACGGCGCGGGCGGTGGACCGCCAGGCCGCCGCGCTCTCGGCCTTGGACAGCTGGACTCCGAAGCGGAAGGGAGGCATGTCCCGAGCCTACGTCGGGAGGCTTTACGCTGGAGAGGTGGCACACGACTCCTCCACCGGCTGGACCCCCGACTCCTGGCGGTCCCATCCGGCCGCCCAACAGCCGGTCTGGCCCGATGAGGGCGAGCTCAAGCGGGTCCACTCCCAACTCTCGGCGCTCCCACCCCTGGTGTTCGCCGGTGAGGCGCGCCACCTGACCCGGGGACTGGGCGAGGCGGCCGGGGGCCGGGCTTTCGTCCTGCAGGCCGGTGACTGTGCCGAGTCGTTCGCCGAGTTCAGCGCCGATGCCATCCGCGACAAGCTCAAGATCATCCTGCAGATGGCCGTGGTCCTGACCTATGGGGCCGGCCTTCCCGTGGTCAAGCTGGGCCGGATCGCCGGCCAGTTCGCCAAGCCCCGGAGCTCCCCCACCGAGGTGGTCGGGGGCCAGGTCCTCGACTCCTTCCGGGGCCACATGGTCAACGACGACCTGCCCGTGCGGGGTGCCCGGGTACCCGACCCCTCCCGTCTGGTGGCCGCCTACCAGCAGTCGGTCTCGACCCTCAACCTGCTTCGGGCCTTCACGAAGGGCGGCTTTGCCGATCTCTCCCAGATCCACCAGTGGAACCAGGAGTTCGTGGCCTCGTCGACCGAGGGCCAGCAGTTCGAGGACATCGCCGAGGGCATCGACCGGGCCCTCCGCTTCATGGCCGCCTGCGGGATCAACCTCACCGCCGAGGACACGCTGCACCAGGTGGACTTCTGGACCAGCCACGAAGCGCTGATCCTCGACTACGAGGAGGCGCTGACCCGTCGGGACTCCCTGACCGACCAGTGGTACGACTGCTCCGCCCACATGCTGTGGGTGGGCGAGCGCACCCGACAGCTGGACGGTGCCCACTGCGAGTTCCTCTCGGGAATCCACAACCCGGTGGGTTCGAAGATCGGACCGTCGGCGACCCCCGACGACGTCATCGCCCTCTGCGAGCGCCTCAATCCTGAACGCGTCCCCGGGCGCCTGACCCTCATCACGAGGATGGGCGTGGATGCCGTCGAGGCCGGGCTCCCTCCGCTCCTCTCGGCCGTGCGGGACGAGGGCCACCCGGTGGTGTGGGTCTGTGATCCGATGCACGGGAACACCTTCACCGCCGAGGGAGGCCAAAAGACCCGGCGCTTCGATGACATCATCGGTGAACTCAAGGGCTTCTTCTCCGCCCACCGCGAAGTCGGCACCTGGCCGGGTGGGGTCCACGTGGAGCTGACCGGTGACGACGTGACCGAGTGCCTCGGTGGGGTCGAGGACATTCTGGAGGACCAGCTCCACCAGCGCTACACCACGACCTGCGACCCCCGGCTCAACGGCCGCCAGTCCCTGGACCTGGCGTTCGGCGTCGCCGAGCTCCTGCGCGGCTGACCAGCGATCCGGCAGACCTCCTGCGCGGCTGACCAGCGATCCGGCCGAGCTCCTGCACGGCTGACCAGCGATCCGGCCAAGTTCCTGCGCGGCTGACCAGCGATCCGGCCGAACTCCTGCGCGGCTGAGCGGCGATCCGGCCAGGCGCTTGTGCTCCTGACCAGGGACCCCCTCCCGAACCGAGGGGGGTCATTGACCACTCTCCCCCCAGCAACGAGACTGGTCCGGTTCAGGGGCACCTTGGATGCCGCTGCCTCGGCATCCAGCCACGACTGACCGTCGTCGGCTCGCCCCGCCACGTCGAACCCGGGAGATGCCCTTCACCATGCCCTTCGTCCGCACGCAGCGTCACGGGTCCGCTCGAGCCACGGTTCCCGGACGGCACGGCCACGGTCCGGGCCCGCTGATGACGGCCGCAGCCGCCATCTTCATGCTGGCCGCCCTGGTGCTTCCCGCCACGGCGGCCACCGCGGCGAGCGGGTCGACCCCGGCGCCCTCCGTCACGCCGGTGGCCCACACGACGGGCATCTCGGCCTACTGGCTCGTGGCCTCGGACGGCGGCATCTTCTCCTTCGGCGGGGCCCCGTTCTACGGATCCACCGGCAACATCCACCTCAACCAGCCCATCGTGGGCATGGCGGGATCAGCCAACAGCGCCGGCTACTGGCTGGTGGCCTCGGACGGCGGGATCTTCTCGTTCGGCAGCGCCCCGTTCTACGGGTCGATGGGTGGGTCGCACCTGAACCAGCCCATCGTGGGCATGGCCGCCGCGCCCAACAGCGCCGGCTACTGGCTGGTGGCCTCGGACGGCGGGATCTTCTCGTTCGGCAGCGCCCCGTTCTACGGGTCGATGGGTGGCTCCCACCTGAACCAGCCCATCGTGGGCATGGCGGCGACACCCGACGGTGGCGGCTACTGGCTGGTGGCCGCCGACGGGGGCATCTTCTCGTTCGGTGACGCCCAGTTCTACGGGTCTACGGGCAACATCCACCTCAACAAGCCCATCGTGGGCATGACGGCGACAGCCAGCGGCAAGGGCTACTGGTTCACCGCTTCGGACGGTGGGGTGTTCGCCTTCGGCGACGCCGCCTTCGACGGGTCGCTGGGCGACGTTCCCCAGAGCCGGCCCATCGTGGCCATCACGGGGACCTCGGACGGTGGGGGCTACTGGTTCGCCAACAACAACGGTGCCGTGTCGGCCTACGGCGACGCCACCTACTGGGGATCGGCACCCCAGGTCCTCAACCGGCCCATCGTGGGCATGGCCGAGGCCATCGGCAACGGCAGCTTCACCGGCTCGTCCTACCCCTCGGGCTCCTACGGCTACGACATCTCCAACTACCAGTGCCCGGGGACGGCGAGCGGCCTCCCACCCTCCCCCCACACCATCGGCGTGGTCGAAGTGGTCGGCGGGTCCAAGGCGCCGGTCAACCGCTGCCTGACCACCGAGGCGGCGTGGGCCGGGGCCGGTCTCAACCTCTACGTGTACCTGACCAACGGGGTCGACGCCACGTCGGGCGATCCGGCCTGTGCCTTCACCGGCTCCCAACCGGCCTGCAACTTCGGCTTCAACACGGCGTTGGACGCCTTCACCAAGGCCCAGGCGGCCGGGGTCAACACCTCGGTGGCCTGGTGGCTGGATGTCGAGGACAACTCCTTGAAGAACCAGACGACAGCCAGCTCCGCCCTCGTCCAGGGGGCCATCGACGGTCTGCATTACGAGGGTCTGAACGGGGTGGGGATCTACGCCAGTCCTGCGGTGTGGAAGAGCATCGTGGGCAACTACACCCCGGCCGTGCCCTACTGGGCGGCGGACTGGGGGCCCAACCCGACGCAGACCTGCCAGGGGGTCAAGTCGCAGTACTCCGGACTGCCCACCGGGCCGGTGCAGCTGGCCCAGTACAGCTCACCCAGCTTCCCCACCCCCTACGGCGGCATGAACACGGCCTACGACGACGACTTCGCCTGCTAGGCCGGGCGTCTCGCCGGACCGCCCCGTTGGCGATCAGTGGTCGAGCAGGCGGAGGGCCAGCCGGCGTCCCCGACCCTGGGTGATGGCCAGGGCGATCCAGAGCTGGAAGAGGGAGTCGATGAGGGCCTCTTGGTCCTCGCCGACATAGACGGGCCGGAGTCCCACGCCCTCGATGACCGTCTCCACGGTCGGGCGGTCGCCGACCGGGGCCGAGAAGAACAGGTCGGCGGGCCCGTCGGCGAACACGGGGTCGGCCATGTTCTCGCCACCAAGGGTGTTGAAGGCGCGGGCGTAGCGCACGGTCGGGGGCAGGTCGGACCGGCTGTTGGCCGCAGGTGCCCCCATCCGATTGGTGGCGTCGATGACCAGCGTGCCGGCCAGGGCGGAGGCGTGGGCGGCCCCGAGCTCGGCCACCGCCGGGCCGGGGACGGCCAGGATGACGACGTCCGGTCCGGCCAGGGCCTCCCCGATCGGGGCGACGTCGGCCCCGGGCACATCGACGGCACCGTGGTCCTCGGGGTGCCGGGAGCCGAACGTGACGTGGTGGCCGGCGTCGGCGAGGGCCCGACCCAGCGTCGTGCCGATGAATCCCGTGCCGATGATGGTGATCTCCATGCCGTCCTCCCCGGGACTCGTCAGCCCATCGACGGGCAACCTACCGCCGGTCGGACGGATCCCGTCCGGTCGGCGTCACCCGGCCGACTCGAGCACGGCGAGGTGGGAGGCGTCGTTGTAGCCGAGCAGCCGCCAGCGTCCGCCGTCCTCCTCCCAGGTGGTGAGGGAGGCGTGCCGGGTGCGCAGCTGGAGACGGGCGCCGTCGAGGCCGCCCGCCACCGGCACCTTGGCCAGCAGCGAGGCCTCGATGACCCCGGCGTGGCAGGCCACCACCACCAGCTGACCGGGATGGGCGGCGGCCACGTCGTCGAGGGAGCCGGCCACCCGGCGCACGAAGCCGGACCAGCTCTCGCCCCCGGGGGCGATGGCCTGATGGGGGTCGGCGTCCCAGTCGAGGGCCCCGAACCGCTCGGAGTACTGCTTCCAGCTGAGGCCGTCGGCCTCCCCGGGGTGGAGCTCGCACAGACCGCACTCGAGGACCGGTCGCGGCGGCTTGGCCCGGTCCCCGTCGCCGTCGGGGGCCACCAGGGCCGGCGCCAGCAGTTCGGCCGTCTCGATGGCCCGGGGCAGCACGCTGGCGTAGAGGGCGTCGGTCCCGGCCAGCTCCCCGGTGAGGGCCAGCCGGTCCCGGAGCAGCGACACCTGGCGGCGACCGAGGTCGGTTAGGCCGGTGCAGCCGATGACCCCACCGCACACCCCCGAGACGTTGCACACCGCCTCGCCGTGGCGCACGAGCACGATCCGGGTGGCCCCGGGCGAGCCCGGGGCGATGGTGCGGATGCCCGCCGGAACGGCGGGGGCCGGGGTGTCGGCCGGAGCGTCGCCACCGGCCCCGGCCAGAGCGTCGAACCCATCGGGTGCCGGGGTCACGCCAGGTTCCCGACGAACTGCTCGAGCTGGCGCAGGGTGCGGCATTCGACCACGTCGTCACAGTGCACGGCGTACTCGCCCACGATGGAGTCACCCGAGTTCCAGTAGGCCCGGGGCTCGGGGTTCA
The DNA here is from genome assembly GCA_963738545.1 of uncultured Acidimicrobiaceae bacterium. Lineage (GTDB taxonomy): Bacteria > Actinomycetota > Acidimicrobiia > Acidimicrobiales > RAAP-2 > Bog-756. Next base: position 45,000 of record CAVTXA010000009.1, on the reverse strand, counting down.
GCCAGTAGACGTGCCGGGCCCGGGCCCGGAGCTCCTTGACCACCCAGGCCTGGGAGGCGTGGTAGTTGTTGCGGGCGTCCCCGAGCAACAGCACGCTGGAGCGAGGGGTGATCTCCTCACCCCACTTCTCCCAGAACACGGTGAAGGCATGCCCGTAGTCCGAGTGGCCGTCGACCCAGATGACGTCGGCCTCGGTGTTGATGCGCTGGACGGCGTCGGTGGGGTCGTCGACCCGGTCGAAGAACCGGCTCACCTCATCGATGCCGTCGATGAAGACGAAGCTGCGCACCTTGGAGAACTGCGAGCTGATGGCGTGGACCAGGTGCAGGGTGAAGCGGGCGAAACTGGCCACCGATCCCGAGATGTCGGCGATGACCACGATCTCGGGTTTGGACGGCCGCGGGTACCGGAACTTGGGGTCGACGGGCACCCCGCCCGTCGACAGCGAGTGCCGCACCGTGGAGCGGAAGTCGAGCGGACCCTTCCGGCCGTGCCGCCGCTTGCGGGCCAGGCGGACGGCCAGCTTGCGGGACAGGGGCACCAGGGCCTTGCGCAGGGCCACCAACTCGTCCCGGGTGGCGTGCATGACGTCGATGTCCTCGGGCAGAGGCTTGCGCAGCGACTTGGCCAGGGCCTCGCTCCCCCGGTCGGCCACCAGCCGACGGCGGATCTCGTTCTCGATCTCGGCGCGCAACTGGTCGATGCGGGACTGGAACTCGTCTCGGAGCAGCCGCTCCTCCAGGGACGTCAGCGTGACCGGCGGGGCCTCGGCCGCCGCCGAAACCTCGTCGTTGAGGGCCCGGGTCGACGACCGGGCCTCGGCCATGAGTCGCTCCAGCACGCCATCGAGGTCGAGGTTCCGGAGCGTCCGGTAGAGGTAGTAGGTCCCCCCGACGGGACGGCCCGCCTCCATGCCGGCGTAGCGGCTGACGGCCTGGCGGGCCACGGCGGCCACCATGGCGTCGTTGGCCCCGAGCAGCGCCTTGTACAAGAGGTCGGCCAACTCCTCGGGGGTCATCCCCTCCCCGCCGCCACTCCCCCGGCCACGGCCTTGGCCCTGCTGTCGGCCCTGGCCGTTCATCCGGCCGGCGTCGTCGGTCTCCAGCGCCCCCGCCTCGTCCTGGTCGTCGTCGATCCGGTACTCGGGGCCCCGCAACGAGAAGTAGATCTCGAAGGCCGTCTCGTAGGCCCGCCAGTGGGCCGACGACTTCACCAGGCTGGCCCCGAGGGTGTACTTGATGGCCTCCCGGTCCTCCATGGGCACGTGGCGCAGCGCCTCGGCGGCATCGAGGTGCTCGGTGAGCGAGACGGGGATGCCGGCGGCGCGCAGTTCACCCACGAAGCCGGTGAGGAGGTCGAGCATGGCGCGGTCCCCGACCTCAGTCGGGTGACTCCACCCCGGCCAGCTCCTTGGCGGCCCGCTCGATGTCCGTCTGGTACTTGAGCAGGATGTGCAGCGTGTCGCGGGCCTGCTCCACGTCGATCGACTCCACCCCGAGCACCACGAGGGTGCGGGCCCAGTCCAGGGTCTCGGACACCGAGGGGTCCTTCTTCAGGTCCAGGGTCCGGATGGAGCGCACGATCCGGGCCACCTGGTCGGCCAGCGACTGGCTGATGCCCGGCACCCGGGTCTCGATGATGGCCCGCTCCCGGTCCAGCTGCGGGTAGTCGATGTGCAGGTACAGGCACCGCCGCTTGAGGGCCTCGGACAGCTCGCGGGTGTTGTTGGAGGTCAGGAAGACCAGCGGGATCTGGGTGGCCCGCACGGTGCCCAGCTCGGGGATGGACACCTGATACTCCGAGAGGATCTCGAGGAGGAGGGCCTCGGTCTCGAGCTCCACCCGGTCCACCTCGTCCACCAGGAGCACCACCGGCTCCGGGGAGCGGATGGCCTCCAGCAGCGGGCGGGTGAGCAGGAACTCCTCGCTGAAGATGTCGTCTTCGAGCTGCTCCCACGACTGGCCGGAGTCGGCCTGGATGCGCAGCAGCTGCTTTTTGTAGTTCCACTCGTAGAGGGCCTTGGACTCGTCGAGGCCCTCGTAGCACTGGAGCCGGATGAGCCGGCTCCCGGTGAGGCGGGCCACCGACTTGGCCAGCTCGGTCTTGCCCGTCCCGGCCGGGCCCTCGACGAGGACCGGCTTGGCCAGGCGGTCGGCCAGGAAGACCACCCCGGAGATCCCGTCGTCGGCCAGGTAGTCCACCCCGGCCAGGCCTTGCCGCACGGCGTCGATGGAGTCGAACCGGGGGGCGCCGGCCACCGGGAACCCGGTGGTGATCTCCTCGGTGGAGTGCAGGGGGCCGACCGGGTCGGCCACGCCGGTCATGACCGCACCTGGCCGGAGCCCCGGACCACGTACTTGACCGAGGTCAGGGCGGCCAGTCCCATCGGCCCCCGGGCGTGGAGCTTCTGGGTGGAGATGCCGATCTCCGCTCCCAGGCCGAGCTCCTCGCCGTCGATGAAGCGGGTGGAGGCGTTGACCAGCACGGCGGCGGCGTCCACCTCGGCGGTGAACCGGTCGGCCGCCCCCAGGTCGCCGGTGACGATGGCCTCGGAGTGCCCCGAGCTGAACCGGGCGATGTGGTCGATGGCGGCGTCGAGGTCATCGACCACCCCCACCGACAGAGTCAGGCCGAGGAACTCGGTGGCGAAGTCCTCGTCGGTGGCATCGCTGATATCAGGGAGCACGGACCGCACCCGGGCGTCGCCGAGCAGGGTGACACCGGCCAGTCCCCGGGCCAGGCGGGGCAGGAAGGCGTCGGCCACGTCCCGGTGGACCAGCACGGTCTCGGCGCTGTTGCAGACCCCGGGCCGCTGGGTCTTGGCGTTGACCACGATCGACTCGGCCATGCCCAGGTCGGCGGCACGGTCCACGTAGACGTGGCAGTTGCCGGCGCCGTCGAGGACGTAGGGCACGGTGGCGTGTTCGAGCACCGAGGCCAACAGGGAGGGCCCACCCCTCGGGATGAGGCAGTCGATGGACCCCTCGAGCTGCATGAAGGCCACCGCCGAGTCCCGGCTGGTGTCCTCCACCAGGATCACCGCGTCGGTCGGCATCCCTGCCTTGTCCAACCCGTCCCGCAGGGCCGAGGCGATGGCCCGGTTGGAGTCGATGGCCGAGGACGAGCCCCGCAGGAGCACGGCGTTGCCCGCCTTCAGGCACAGGGCGGCGGCGTCGCTGGTCACATTGGGACGGTTCTCGTAGATGATGCCCACCACGCCGAGGGGGACCCGCACCCGCTCCACCCGGAGACCGTTGGGACGGACCCAGCCCTCGACGATCTCCCCCACCGGATCGGGCAGGCCCGCCACGGTGCGGAGTCCGTCGGCCATGGCCTCCAGGCGACGGGTGTCGAGGCGGAGGCGGTCGAGGGACGTCGGGTCGGCTCCGGCCCGCTCGGCCCGGGCCATGTCATCGGCGTTGGCCGACAGGATGGCGGCGGTGCGCTCCTCCAGCAGTTCGGCGGCCCGGTGGAGGGCCTCGTTACGGGCGGCCGAGGAGGCACGAGCCACCAGCCGGCTGGCCGTCTTGGCGCGCTGCCCCAGGGCGGGCATCGGGGTGGATGGGCTCGTTGGCACCGTGTCAGCGTACTTGCCGGACCGTGGGCCCCGGCGAACCGGCCTGCTCAGGCCCTGCTGCCGCACCACTGCCGCACCACCGGGCCCCGGGCCCCGGGCACCGGTGGTTACACCAACACCACCAGGTCGTCCCGGTGGACCACCTCGGCGGGCACGTCGTCGGGCAGTTGGTCGGAGCGCTGTCCGGCCCACTGGTCGACGTCGGCGGCGGACTGACCCACCAGACCCTTGGCGAAGACCTGTCCGTCGGGGTCGGCGATCTCCACCGCGTCGTCCACGGCGAAGCCCCCCCGGGTCGAGAGGACCCCGGCGGTGAGCAGGGACCGGCCCCGCTCCACCAGGGCCCGCCGGGCCCCGGGGTCGACCACGATGGTGCCGGACGATCCGACGGCGAAGGCGATCCACAGCTTGCGGGCGGGCAGGCGGCGCTCCCTCGGCCGGAAGCGGGTGCCCACGGCCGGGGCCGACGCCAGGACGGCGGCCAGCACGTCGGGACGGGAGGCGTCAGCGATGACGGCCTCCACCCCCGACCACACGGCGATCTTGGCCGCGGCCAGCTTGGACCCCATGCCCCCGCTCCCCCGATCGGATCCCGGGCCACCGGCGATCCGCTCCAGCTCGTGATCGATCTCGACCACCTCCTCGATGAGGGAGCCCGTGCTGGTGAGGCGGGGGTCCTCGGTGAGCAGGCCGGCGGTGTCGGTCAACAGGACCAGCACCTCGGCCCCGACCAGATGGGCCACCAGGGCGGCCAGGCGGTCGTTGTCCCCGAACCGGATCTCCTCGTCGGCCACGGCGTCGTTCTCGTTGACCACGGGCACCACACCCAGCTCCAGCAGCTTGGCCAGGGTCTGGCGGGCGTGGAGGTACTGGCTGCGGTGCACGAAGTCGAGTGGGGCCAAGAGCACCTGGCCGGCCACCAGGCCGTGTTGCTCGAGGGAGTGGCTCCAGACCTGCATCAGTCGATGTTGGCCCACGGCGGCCACGGCCTGGAGGGTGGCCAGGTCCGAGGGACGGCGGCGGTCCGGGGCCAGGGCACCCCACCCGGCGGCGATGGCCCCCGAGCTCACCACGACCACCCGGTGGCCGGCCCGGCGCGCCCCGGCCACCTCGGCGGCCAGCTTCTCGATGGCGGCGGCGTCCACCCCACCCTCGGCGGTGGTGAGCGATGACGTGCCGATCTTGACCACCACGGTCCCGGTGGTGGTGGCCGGGGTGGTGGCGGTCACGACCGCTTGCGCCGGGAGGCCGGCTGCCCGGTGAACTCGGGCTGGTCCCGGTACCAGGTGAACGACAGCGTCCCGATGTGGACCTCGTCGCCGTCACGGGCCCCGGCCCGGGCCAGGGCCCGGTCCACCCCGATCCGCCGCAGCCGGCCCTGCACGTAGTCGGCGGCCTCGTCGGTGGTCAGGTCGTTGAGGGCCACGACCCGCTCGGCCACCCGGCCCACCACCCGGAACTCGCCTTCGCCGAGCCGCTCCACGGAGAACCCCTCGGGCAGGGGATGGTGGATCACGATGGTCGAGTCCGCCTCGGGGGCCTCGACCCGGGCCTCGTCCACCAGCTGGCTGAGGCGACCCACCAGCTCGCGGATGCCCGCCCCGGTGACCGCCGAGATGACCAGGTCGGGGGCGAAGGGCCCGGGACCCTCGGCGTCGGTGCCGTCGGTGCCGTCGGTGCCGTCGGTCGCCCCGGCGGTGGCCCCGAAGCCGACCATGTCGGCCTTGGATCCCACCACGACCCGGGGGCGGTCGAGGAGATCGGGCTGGTAGCGGCCGAGTTCGGTGAGCAGGATGGCCAGCTGGTCGGCGGGCGGAACGCCGGTGACCGGGTCTAGCTCCACCAGCACCACCAGCACCCGTGACCGGGTGATGTGGCGGAGGAACCGGTGGCCGAGGCCCTTACCCTCGGCGGCGCCCTCCACCAGCCCGGGGATGTCGGCCACGGTGAAGTCGGAGCCGTCGCCGGCCCGCACCACGCCCAAGTGGGGCTCGAGGGTGGTGAAGGGGTAGTCGGCGATCTTGGGCTTGGCTGCCGAGATCCGGGAGATGAGGGTCGACTTGCCCACGTTGGGCAGCCCCACCAGAGCCACGTCGGCCACCAGGGCCAACTCGAGGTCGTACCACTGCTCGTGGCCCTTCTCCCCCTGCTCGGCGAAGGCCGGTGCCCGGCGCCGGTTGGTGAGGAAGCTGGCGTTGCCCCGGCCCCCGCGCCCGCCTTCCCCGGCCAGCCAGCGGTCGCCCACCCCGACCAGGTCGACGAGCAGCTCGCCGTCGGGACCGTGGGCCCGGGTGCCCACCGGGACGGGTACCTCGAGGTCGTCGCCCCGGGCCCCGTGCTTCTTCTTACCGCCTCCGTGCCCCCCGTCGCCGCCCCGCCGGTGGGGGTGGTCCCGGAAGCCGAGGAGCGAGGACTGGTTGTGGCTGGCCACCAGCCAGACGTTGCCCCCACGGCCGCCGTCGCCGCCGTCGGGGCCCCCCTTGTCCACGTGGGCCTCCCGCCGGAAGGACACCGCCCCGGCGCCGCCGTCACCGGCCTTCACGTGGAGTTGCGCCTCATCGACGAAGCCGGACATGGGGTGGATCCTACCGATAGGCCGGGGCCGGCCTCCTGAAGGGGTCCCCTCAGGCGGGGACGAGGACGGTCCGGCGCAGGGTGGCGACGGCGTCGGTGACGCCCAGCGACACGGCCAGGTCCTCGTAGGTCCCGTACCGGTGGCGTAGGGAGGCGAGGAACTCCTCCATGGTCTCGGGGCGCACCTGGAGGACGGCCGGGGCGTAGCGCATCACGTCCTCGACGGCGTCGGGATACTCGGCCTTCAGCCGATCGAGCAGGTGCTCCATGGCCGGGCCGGACAGGGTGTAGTCGGCGACGATGGTCTCGTCGGGCACCCCGAGGAAGGCCAGGATCAGGGCCGAGAGTACCCCGGTGCGGTCCTTGCCGGCGCTGCAGTGGAAGACGGCCGGGAGCGAGCCGCCCGAAGCCAGGGCGGCAAAGGCGCCGGTCAGGGCGGGAGCCCCCTCGGAGACCATCAGGGCGTAGCGCGAGGCGACGTAGGAGGCCTCGGCCCAGGAGGGCATCTCCTCGGTGGTGGGCAGGACGTCGGTGAGGGGCAGGTCCACGTAGCGCACCGGGACCTCCTCCACCGGGAACCTTCCCCGCTGCTCCGCCTCGTCGACGGTCCGCAGGTCGATGACGGTGGCCACCCCGAGGTCGATCAGCTGGCTCCGGTCGGCCTCGGTCAGCCGGTGCAACCCGTCGGCCCGGAACAGCCGGCGCCAGCCGACGGCCATGCCGTCCGCCGTGGTGTAGCCACCCAGGTCACGGAAGTTGACGCACCCCTGGAAGGCGAGGGCCCGGGTGGGTTCGGGCCGGGGCGTACCCGCGGCGAGGGTGTCGGGGCTGGCCATGACCGGGAGCGTACCGTCTGGGTCGGCCCGACGGCCGCGTCGCCCGGTGAACGTTGCGCGTCAGGCCGGTGAGGGCGCCGACGGTGGCGGTCCGGGCGTCAGGCCTCGTCGCCGGCGACGACGTCGATCAGCTTGCGGCCCTTGCGGCTGGAGAACTGCACCGTGCCGTCGGCGAGGGCGAAGAGGGTGTCGTCGCCGCCGAGGCCCACGTTGAGGCCGGGATGGAACTTGGTGCCCCGCTGGCGCACCAGGATGGCCCCGGCCCGCACCTCGGTGCCGCCGAAGGTCTTCACGCCCAGGCGCTGGGCGTTGGAATCGCGTCCGTTGCGGGTGGAACCGCCACCTTTGGTCTTCGACATCGAAGTGCTCCTTGACTCTCGATCGTTCCGGGCGGCTCTAGCCGGCCGCGCTGATCGCCGTGATGGCGATGGTGGAGTACCGCTGCCGGTGACCCCAGCGGGTGCTCTGGTTGGACTTGTTCTTGTAGGTGAAGCCCCGGATCTTGGGACCGAGCTCCTCGCCCACCACCGTGGCCGTGACCGACGAACCCTCCAGCTGGGCCGGGGTGGCCAGGACGGTGTCACCGTCGACCACCAGGACCGGGGTGAAGGTCACCTCCGAGCCCGGGGTCTCCCCGAGCAGCTCGACCCGGAGCGTCTGGCCCTCGGCCACCCGCTCCTGCTTTCCTCCGGTTTTGATCACGGCGTACATAGGGATGCGACTCTACTACAGGGCGGTCACCGCTCGGACTACAGGGCGGACTCCACTAGGGCGAGATGGCGGTCACAGCTCCGGATCGTCGAAGACGATGCCACGTCCCCCGCACACCTCACAGGTGGTGGACATGGACTCGATCAGGCCCTCGGACACCCGCTTCCTGGTCATCTCGACAAGACCCAGCTCGGAGATGTCGAAGACCTGGGTGCGGGTCTTGTCCCGGGCCAGGGCGGAGCGCAGGGCCGAGCCCACCTTGTCCCGGTTCTCCCGGATCTCCATGTCGATGAAGTCGATGACGATGATCCCCCCGATGTCCCGCAGCCGCAGCTGGCGGGCCACCTCCTCGGCCGCCTCCAGGTTGTTCCGGTAGACGGTCTCCTCCAGGTTGGTGGTCCCCACGTTCTTCCCCGTGTTGACGTCGATGACGGTGAGGGCCTCGGTCCGGTCGATGACCAGTGAGCCCCCCGACGGCAGGAAGACCTTGCGGTCCAGCGCCTTGTGGAGCTGCTCGTGGACGTGGTACCGCTCGAACACCGGCAGGGCCTCGGCCTCGGGGTCGAAATACTCCACCCGGTCGGCCAGTTCGGGGTTGACGGCGCCCACGTAGTCGCGCACCTGCTCGTAGAGGGCCAGGTCGTCGATGACCACCGCCCGGTACTCGCGGTTGAGCTCCTCGCGGATGACCCGGACGGCGATGGCCGGCTCGCGGTAGAGCAGAGCCGGGCCCTGGCCCTTGGTGGCCTGGGAGGCGATGGCCTCCCACTGCTCCACCAGGCGCTCGACGTCGTTGCCCAGCTCCTCGGCGCTCGCCCCGGCGGCCGCCGTACGGACGATCAGCCCGTGGCCCTCGGGCCGGACGGCGTCGACGATGCGACGCAGCCGCTTGCGCTCGGCGTCCTCCAGACGCTTGGAGATGCCGTACGCGGTGCTGTTGGGGACGAGGACCACGAACCGCCCGGGGATCGACACCTCTTGGGTGAGCCGGGCGCCCTTGGCCCCGATGGGGTTCTTGGTCACCTGGCAGAGGATGGTCTGGCCCGGGCGCAGCAGCTGCTCGATCCGGGGCTGGCCCGACGAGGGGGACTCCACGTCGTCGGTGTCGTAGCGTACGTCGCCGTGGTAGAGGACGGCGTTCTTCGGCGTCCCGATGTCGATGAAGGCCGCCTCCATGCCGGGCAGCACGTTCTGGACCCGGCCCCGGTAGATGTTGCCGTCGATCTGGGTGGCGTCGTCGGAGGCCCGGGAGATGTAGTGCTCCACCAGGGTGCGCCCCTCGAGGAGGGCGATCTGGGTCATCTCGGGGCGTACGTGCACGCAGATCATGTAGCGGCCGACCGCCTTGCCCCGGCGTTCGCGACCCCCCCGACGCCCCTCGGTCTTCGGGCCGTTGTTGTCGGCCCGGGGCTTCCCCCCCGAACCGCTCCGGCCGTTGGTGCCCCCGCCCGAGCCGTTGGCGGCGACCACCGCCGCCTCGGTCGTGGCGGTGGTGGCACGGTCGGCACCGGTCTTCTCCCCGGAGCCGTGCCGCGAGCGGGACCGGCCCCCTCCCGACGATCGGCCCTGGTTCCGCGAGCCTGACGACCCCCCGGTGGGCACGGCCTCAGCTGGTTCCCCGGACGCGGCGGCGCCCGTGCCCACGGGTGGGCGGGCCGGGCGGGTGTCACCGATCTTCGGACGCTCCGGAACCGCTCGAGGAGGCGCGCTCACGTCGCTGATCGACGCCCCAGTCGCCGCAACCGATGCACCTGGCTCTGAGGCGCCCACCGGAGCCGACGGAGCCGCTCGTGTCGCTGCGGGTTGCGCGGGTTCGGCCGACGCCCGCGCACCCTCGTCCGACGACGCCGACGGATCGGCCTCACCCGGCTCGGCGGTCGGGTCGGATCCGGCCGGACGCCCCCGCCCGCGGCCTCCCCGTGACCCGCGGCGCCGGCGGTTGGGTGCGCTTCCCCGGGCGGACCCTTCTTCCCCACCCGGTCCGGAGTCGGCACCCGGACCGGAGCGGTCACCCTCGGGGCGGCCCTCCGGGGTCGATCCGGTGTTTCCCGCCGTTCCGGCGGGCCCTGACGTGGTTCGGGACGCGGTCGACGATCCGGGCGCATCCGCCGGGACCTCCACCGGTTGCCCGGTTGCTCCATCTGACATCGAATTCCCTTCCGATACTGCTCATGAGGCACGCTCGAGGGCGTGCACGGCGCGGTCGGCGCCGGGGATGATCCCCCCGCTGACGAGAGGCTCCTCCCGTCGGCCGTCGCGCTCGATCCATTGCTGCGTTCTGCATGCCCGGTCGAGGACCGGGACTCCCGTGCCGAGGCCGTCTCGGCCGGGCGCTTCTTCCACTCCGTCGTCGGCCGCACGGCCGGAGACGGCGATCAGTCCCCTCACCAACTCGATGGGTCGGACACCACGGGGCTGGCAGGCCAGTTCGGCCACCACGGCGACCGAGGGCCGGGTGGGGATCCCCCCGGACGGTACCCGGTCCGACGCCGGGCCGGACGGACCCCGGTCCACGGCCAGCGAGAGGACCGACGGTCGCAGGTCGTCCTGCTCCTGACGGCCCTTGCGCTCACGCGTGATGGGGACCGAGTCCGCAGCCAGCAGGGCCTCCACCCGTGCGGCCAGGGCGTCCTCGCTCATCCCGGCGAGCCACATGGTCCACGTGCACGACGTGACCTGCTGTTGGAGGGAGCCGTCCCGACGCTCGACCAGGGCCGCTGCCTCCACGTCGATGCCCTCGGGCAGCAGTCCGGACAGTCGGGCGGGCAGGGCAGCCAACGCCACCCCGGCGGTCTCGGGCCGGGCGTCGTCGAGCACGACGTCGAGGTACTCGGCCAGGGACTCGCAGCCGGTGGGCAGCGCCAGGCCGAAGCTCAGCTGGGGTCGGGGCGAGAATCCCTCGGTGTAGGCCAGCGGCAGGGTGGCGCGGCGCAGGGCGCGCTCCCACATGCGGGCCACGTCGCGCTGGCTGGTGAAGCGGATCTTGCCGAGCTTGGCGAAACGGAAGCGAATGCGCATCTCAGCTGCTCCCCTCTCCCACTGGCGCCACGGCTCGGGCGGCGATCGCTGCGTCCGGCCCGGGGGCCGAACCGGCGCCGGACGGCACCGTGGTGAGAAATCGTACCGGTACCTGGCCCCCGGTCGAGAGATCCTGGCCCGTGCCCTGGCTCCCACCGGCCGGGGGGACGGCGGAGGCCACCACATGCTCGATGCCGAAGCCGGTACAGGCGCCGCAGTCGTAGCAGGGGGTCCAGCGGCAGTCGGGTAGGCCGTGCTGGGCCAGGGCGTCGAGCCAGTCCTGCCACAGGAAGTCCCGGTGGAGGCCGGCCGAGAGGTGGTCCCAGGGCAGGGCCTCGTCCTCGGTGCGGTGCCGGTACACCGTGTCCTCGAGGGACATGCCGTGGTCGGCCAGGGCTTCGGTCCACAAGGAGAGGTCGAAGTGCTCGGTCCACTCCTGGAAGGTGCCACCCCGCCGCCACACCTGCTCGATGACCGGGCCCATCCGACGGTCCCCCCGGCTCACCACCCCTTCGGCCGCGGTGGCCTTGGGGTCGTGCCACCGGATGGTCAGGCCCCGGACGGGTCGGGCGGCGTCCCGGAGCAGGTGGACCTTGCGAGTGAGCTCCTCGATGGTGTTCTGCCCGAACCACTGGAACGGGGTCTGCACCTTGGGCACGAAGCCCCCGACCGAAGCGGTCACCGTGACCCCTTTGTGGTAGCGCTTCCCGATGGCCACGCACTGCTTGGCCAGGGCCACGATTCCCAGGGTGTCCTCGTCGGTCTCGGTGGGCAGGCCGATGAGGAAGTACAGCTTGACCCGCTTCCACCCCTGACTGAAGGCGGCGTCGACCGCGGCGTAGAGGTCCTCTTCCAGGATCAGCTTGTTGATCACCTGGCGCATCCGCCAGGTCCCCCCCTCGGGGGCGAAGGTCAGGCCGGTGCGGCGGACCCGCTGGATCTGGGCCGCCGTGCCCACGGTGAAGGCGTCCACCCGGAGGCTGGGCAGGCTGACCGACACCTGGCCCGAGCACGAGGGGTCGTCGATGATGGAGGTGACGGTGTCCTCGATACCCGAGTAGTCGGCACTGGACAGGGAGGTCAGGGCCACCTCGTCGTAGCCGGTGCGGGCCAGGCCGTCCATGACCATGGTCCGGACCTGGTCGGCGGGCCGCTCCCGCACCGGGCGGGTGATCATGCCGGCCTGGCAGAACCGGCACCCCCGCGTGCAGCCCCGGAACAGCTCGACGTTGAGCCGGTCGTGGACCACCTCGATCAGCGGCACCAGCTGGTGCTTGGGGTAGGGCCACTGGCCCAGGTCGGCGATGGTCCGCTTCTGCACCCGCTCGGGTGTCTCAGGGAAGATCGGGTCCGTCCGAACCAGTCGGGGAAGGGTGGCGTGGGGGGCGACCGTCGCCGCCGCGGCGTAGGTCGGCTGGTAGCAGGCCGGGACGTAGACGCCCTCCACCTGGGCCAGGGCCCGGAGGAGCGACAGGCGGTCGCTGGACGCGTCGGGCCGACCCCCGCCGGTGCCCTCTGCCTTCCACGCGGCGATCACGGCGTTCATCTCCCCCACCGCCTCCTCGCCGTCCCCGAGGACGAAGCAGTCCACGAAGTCGGCCAGTGGCTCGGGGTTGAAGGCACAGTGGCCGCCGGCCACCACCAACGGGTCCCCCGGGGCTCGCTCGGCCGACCGGACAGCCAGGCCGGCCAGGTCGATCAGGTTGAGGACGTTGGTGTAGACCAGTTCGGCCGAGAGGTTGAAGGCCAGCACATCGAAGGCCGCGGCGGGCAGGTGGTTCTCCAGCGAGAACAGCGGGAGGCCGACCGACCGCATGGCCGCCTCCATGTCCACCCACGGGGCGTAGGTGCGCTCGGCCACGGCGTCGTCCCGCTCGTTGAGGATCTCGTAGAGGATCTGGAGACCCTGGTTGGGCAGGCCGATCTCGTAGGTGTCGGGGTAGATGAGGAGCCAGGCCACCGAGGCGTCGTCGTGCTCGGGCACCTGGGCGCCCAGCTCGCCGCCGATGTAGCGGGCGGGCTTCTCGACCCCGGACAAGAGGGGCTCGACCCGTGGCCAGAGGGACTGCATCTCCCCCGTCATCCTAGGGCCAGCCGGCGCGGGGGTCGGACCGCCGGCCCCCTCCGGGCTCATCCGCCGGCGGCGGTGGCTCCCGACGCGCCGGTGGTGGCGGTGGTGGCACCCGGCTGGGTGGTGCTCGTGGTGGTGGTGGTCGAAGGCGTGGGCAGCGGCACCCCCGTCGTCGCTTGATACACCTTCTGAGCTGGGGTGATGTTCGCCGGGGCTATCGGGTGGGTGGCCAGGTAGTTGAAGATCTGACCCACCACCGGGGCCGAGGCGGTGGCACCGAACCCGGCCTGGTCGATGACGCACACCACCACGTACTGGGCGGCCGTGGCCGTCGGCCCCCAGCCCACGAACCAGGCGGTGGGCTCCTTGCCCGGCTCGGTGTCGGCGGTCCCGGTCTTCCCGGCCAGGCCGCCGGGGAAGCTGGCGAGTCCGGGCACACCGAAGGCGGTGCCCTGACGGTTGTTCACCACGCCCTCGAACCCGGACAGCATGGCCTGGTAGTTGGTCGGCGAGATGGCCACGTGCCCGGCCACCTGGGGGGTGAACTTCTTGACCACGGCGCCGGTCGGGGAGACGATGGACGCCGCCACCTGGGGAACGTAGCGGGTGCCACCGTTGGCGAAGGTGGAGTAGGCCACGGCCTGCTCGATGGGGGTGATGTAGGTGCCGCCCTGGCCGAAGGCCATCTCGATGTTGTCCCCCGTGTACCACTGGGTGTTGGGGAAGGCCTTGGGCGCCTCGGCGTGGAGCTTGACCCGCTCGGCCTGGCTGTCCACCCGGCCCTGGACCTCGCCGGGCAGGTCGATGCCGGTCAGCTGGCCCAGGCTGTACTGGGCCGCCGTGTCCTGGATGGGGGTCTGGCCGTACTGGGCCGCCCGGGCGTAGAAGAGGTAGCCCAGGTTGTAGAAGAAGTCGTCGCTCGACACGGTGAGGGCCGAGGTCACGTCGTAGGTACCGGTGGGGTCGCCGGTGCTGTTGTGGAAGACGCACGTCGTGCTGTTGTACTGGCAGTCCGGCGTCTTGAAGGTCCCGGTGTCGTAGAACGGGGTGCTGGGCGTGATGAGGCCGGCGTTGAGGGCCGCGGTGGCGGTGTTGAGCTTGAAGGTGGAGCCCGGGATGTACTGGCCCTCGATGGCCCGGTTGAGGGAGGGCTCACCGTTGTTCGGGCCGAACAGCATCTCGTTTTGGGCCGCGCTCAGGCCACCGACCCACTCCGAGAGGTTGTAGGACGGGTACGAGGACATGGCGTAGACGGCCCCGGTCTGGGGGCTCATGACGATGACCGCCCCACCGGTGGCGGCCGGGTAGCAGCCGGTGTTGTTGTTGCACTGCTTGTCGTAGGTCTTGCGCAGCTGGAGGATCTGGGAGGCCAGGGCGTTGTCGGCCACCTGTTGGAGGTTGGTGTCGAGGTTGGTGACCAGGTTGTCGCCGGCCACGGCCGGGGTGGTCTTGACCGTGCCCGCCACCTTGCCCGAGGGGGTCACCTCGATCTCCTGGGTGCCCGGGGAGCCCCGCAGCTCGGACTCGTACTGGTACTCGAGGCCGGACTGACCGTAGGCGTCACCGGCCTGGTACCCCTTGGACGCCTCGTCCTTCAGCTCGGTGGCGTTGATGGTGGACACGTAGCCCAGGGTCTGGGAGGCGGGATAGTCGTCCTGGGCCGGACCCGGGAGCTCGCCTTGGGGATAGGTCCGCTCGGTGGTCTGGACCGAGGCCACGCCGGGGAAGTCGTCCTGGTGCTCGCTGATGTAGAGGATGTCGGCCTTGGGGGCGTTGGTCAGCACGGGCACGGGCAGGTAGGGGCTGTAGCGGGGGTCGGCGATGGTGGCCTGGACCTGTGCGGTGGTCTGGCCGATCAGTGCGGCGAGGCGTCCCACCACCTCGGGGTGGTCCGTGGCCGCGGCCCGGGACAGGGTGATCTGCTCGACCACCAGGTTGCTCACCAGGGGGTTCCCCGAGCGGTCGAGGATGAGGCCACGGGTGGGCTCGACGGGCACGGACCGGATCTGGTTGACGGCCACCGCCTGGGCGGCGGCCGGCGCCTGGAGCACGGTGAGGGCCCACAGCCGCAGGCCGAGCAGGGCGAAGAGCCCGGCCACCACCAGCCCGGCGATGCGCAGGCGGAGGCCGGGGCGCGAGGAGCTCGAGTCCGGGGCGTCGAGCATGGACTCCATCGAGAAGCGGCTCTGGCGCATCCTCGGCTGCCGGGACTTCCGCCGACGAGGGCTGCGGTCCTTGTCGGCCCGCAGGTAGTGGTGGGATCCCTTAAACGGGTGGCGCAGGGATCGGCTCACGGCCGACCAGTATCGCTTGACCGGTGGCCGTTGGGTACGCGGCCCCCCGGCCCGCTCACCGGAGACTGCCCGAGGACACCGTCGAGGTGGGCACGCCCTCGGTCGAGGCCGCCGGCAGCGCCCAGCCCACCAGGCGGACGGCAGGCAGCGCCAGCACGGCGTTGACCACGGCCACCACCAGCACCACCCGGGTCAGGTCGACGTGGATCATCTGGGGCTGGCCGAGCACGGACCCCAGCACGGCGTAGACGACCTCGTAAAGGGCGCTACCACCGAAGGCCACCACTGGGGGCAGCCAGCCCGCCGTGCGGTCCAGGGCCAGGGTGGTAACCCCGACGGTGAAGCCGAGCAGGCACCCCACCAGGGCCGAGAGCCCGAAGGGGGTGGGCAAGAACAGGTCGGCGGCCAGTCCGGCCCCGAAGCCCATGGACGCACCGGTGCCCGGCCCCCCCACCAGCCCGGCCACGATGGGCAGCAGGACCATGATGTCGGGGTGGACCGTGCCCAGGCGGAGGTCCAACACCAGCGTCTGCTGCACGGTCACGAACAGGGCCACGACCAGGGTGACCCGCGTGGCCTCCCGGACCGTCACCTCCGGTGGCTCCGGGGCCCGTTCCTCGGTGGCGACGGCCGCATCACGAGGACGGCCCGTAGATGACCACGGACACGTAGCGGAGATGGCTCAGGTCGGCCAACGGCTGGAGGTTCACCGACTCCTGCGAGGCGGTGGTGCCGTTGCTGGTCGAGGTCACCGTGGCCACGGGGATGTCCCCGGGGAAGTCGGCGTTGGGCAGGCCACTCGTGATGAACGTGGTGCCCGGGGGGAGCACGGTGTTGGTCGGGACCAGGGCGGCGGAGAGGGGCTTGCCCGGTCCGTGGCCGCTGATCACGGCCAGGGAGTTCGCCCCGGCTCCGAAGCGCACCCCGATCTGGGACTGCCCGTCGGTGATCAGGCGCACGGTCGAGGTGCTGTGGTTGGCCTGCACCACCTGGCCGACCAGTCCCCCCATGCCCACCACCGGCATGTTCAGCTGCACCCCGTCGTCGCGTCCCACGCTGATGTCCACGGTGGCGGCGAAGTCACTGGTCCCGTAGTTGGTGACCTCGGCCGGCACCGTCTCGTAGTTGCCCACGAACGGGAGGTGGAGCAGGGCGCTCAGCTGTTTGAGCCGCTGCTCGGTGTCCACCTGGGTGGTGCGGGCCGACCGCAGCTGGTCGATCTCGGCCTGCAGCTTCTGGTTCTGTTGGCGCACGGCGCCGTAGTGGACGGCACCGGCGAGGAAGCTGCCCACCGGCTCGGTGATGTCGTCCACACCGGACCGGACCGGGGAGAAGGCGTCGGACGCCACCGTCCGGAGTCCCGAGGTGATCCGGTGGAACCCGCCCCTGGCGTCCAGGGTGATGATGGTGATGGAGGCCAGCACCAGGATCAGCAGTGTGGTGCGGGGACGGCGGGACCGCCGCGGCGTCGCCACAGGTCAGGAGCCCCCCGGTCGTTCAGCGCGCCGAGGAGGTGATGAGGACCTGCTTCAGGGCCTCGAACTCCTCGAGGCACTGCCCACTGCCTATGGCGACACAGTTCAGAGGATCGCGGGCCACCACGATGGGCATGCCCGTTTCCTGGGTGAGCCGGCTGTCCAGCCCGTGCAACAGGGCGCCGCCCCCGGTGAGGACGATGCCCTGCTCCATGATGTCGGCGGCCAGCTCGGGCGGCGTCCGGTCGAGCGTCACCTTCACGGCGTCGACGATGGCCGACACCGGCTCGTCGATGGCCTTGCGGATCTCCTGGGTCGAGATCACCACGGTCTTCGGGAGGCCGGTGACCAGGTCACGACCCCGGATCTCGGCGTGAAGCTCCTCTTCCAACTCGTAGGCCGAGCCGAGGGCGATCTTGATCTCCTCGGCCGTGCGCTCACCCAGAGCCAGGCTGTACTCCTTCTTGACGAAGGACACGATGGCCTCGTCGAGCTCGTCGCCACCGATACGGATGGACTGGCTGGTGACGATGCCTCCGAGGGAGATGACGGCCACCTCGGTGGTGCCACCGCCGATGTCGACCACCATGTTGCCGGTGGGCTCGTGCACGGGCAGGCCCGCGCCGATGGCGGCGGCCATGGGCTCCTCGATGATGTAGGCCTTGCGGGCCCCGGCGTACTCGGCGGCCTCCATCACGGCGCGCTGCTCGACACCGGTGATGCCCGACGGCACGCAGATCACCATGCGCGGCTTGGCGAAACGGCGCTGGTGGACCCGGTGGATGAAGTAGCGGAGCATCTTCTCGCAGATCTCGAAGTCGGCGATGACCCCGTCCTTCAGCGGGCGGATGGCCTGGATGTGGCTGGGCGTGCGGCCGATCATCCTCTTGGCCTCGGCCCCGACGGCCAGCGGGCGACCGTCTTTCACGTTGACCGCCACTACCGAGGGCTCGTTCAGCACGATGCCCCGGCCCCGCACGTACACCAGGGTGTTCGCCGTCCCAAGGTCGACCGCCATGTCTCGTCCTAACAGTGAAAAGCTGTTGTCGCGCATCAGGGATGCACTCCTCCGTCGGTGTTCGGTCGGGACTGTTCGAGTGCGAGTGACCACACAGGGGTTCCGCTTGTCGTGTGGGTGCCGGGATCCGAGGTCTTCGAACCGGGCGGCATCTACGTTCAGGCTACGGGAATCGGGGGGTGGGCACAAGGTCGCCCTCGAGGCACCTCGACCCGTCCCTTGAGACTATCTCCTGGTCAGAGATAACCCTCCGCCCGACCGGCGACGCCGGCCTCCTCCCAGGTGGGGCCGGCCTCAGGCCAGGCCGGGAAAGAACAGTTCGATCTCCCGGGCCGCCGACTCGGGCGAGTCGGAGCCGTGGATGAGGTTCTCGCTCATCTCGATGGCCAGGTCACCCCGGATGGTGCCCGGCGCGGCCTCGACCGGATTGGTGGCCCCCATCAGGGTGCGCACCACCTTGTAGGTCTCGTCAGGCCCCTCGACCACCATGGCCACCACCGGGGACCGGGTGATGAAGGCCACCAGGTCGGGAAAGAACGGCTTCCCCTCGTGTTCGGCGTAGTGGACCGAGGCCACCTCGACCGATACGGTCCGGTGCTCCACCGCCACCAGGGCCAGGCCCTTGGCCTCGAGGCGGCCGATGATCTCGCCCACCAGTCCGCGTTCCACGGCGTCGGGCTTGCAGATGACCAGAGTTCGTCCCACGAGCGAGGCAGGCTAGTCGAAGGTCGGGAACCCGCGGCACCGGGCCGGGGCCGCCACGCCCCGTCGCTCAGGCGGCGCCACCTGACAGCACCCGGCGGGCCTCGGCCACCACGTACAGCGAGCCGCACACCACCACCCGGTCGTCCGGACCGGCCCGGCCGACCGCCGTCCGCACGGCATCCCGTGGCGACGGCACCACCAGGGCCTCCATGCCCAACCCGATCGCCGCCTCGGCCACCACCTCGGCAGGGAGGGCCCGGGGCGAGTCCGGCGCACAGGCCACCACCGACGTGACCCCCACGGCGACGAGGGCGCCCAGCATGGCCACCGGATCCCGGCCGGTGAGCATGCCGACGACCGCCTGCGCCTCCCCGTCGACGGCGAACTCCTCGTCCAGCGAGCGGGCGAGGACGAGCATGCCGGCCACGTTGTGGGCCCCGTCCACGACGACCAGCGGACGGCGCCCGACCACCTCGAGGCGACCCGGCACCCGCACCGAGGCGAACGCCTCTTCGACGACGTCCTCGTGCAGCGGGGCGTCGAAGAAGGCCTCCACCGCGGCCAGCGCCGCCGAGGCGTTGTCACCCTGGTGGGCGCCGTGCAGCGGTACCAGGAGTTCGCCATAGGCCGCGCCCGGGGTCCGCACGTCGATCAGCCGTCCGCCCACGGCCAGGCGGTTGGCCGTGCAGGCGAAGTCGATGCCCCGCTGCCACACGGCGTCCGCGCCCACGTCGGTGGCGGCTTGGCGGAAGAGGGCCACCAAGGTGGGGTCGGACTCGCCCACGATGACCCGGCTGCCGGCCTTGATGATGCCCGACTTGTCCCGGGCGATGTCCTCCAAGGTGGGACCCAGCACCTCGGTGTGGTCGAAGCTCACGTTGGTCAGGACGGCCACATCGCCGTCGACGACGTTGGTGCAGTCCCACCGGCCACCCAGCCCCACCTCGACCACGGCCACGTCCACGGCCTCGTCGGCGAACCACGCCAGTGCGGCGGCGGTGAGGAGCTCGAAGCGCGTGGGCGGATCCTCCAGCATCTGCTCGAGGCGGGCCAGGCCCTCCAGCACCTCGAGGAAGGCGTCGTCATCGATGGGCTCGCCGTTGCGGGCCAGGCGCTCGTTGACCCGGCTCAGGTTGGGGCTGGTGTAGGTGCCCACGGTCAGTCCCTGGGCCCCGAAGAGCGCCGTGGTCATGGCCACCGTCGACCCCTTGCCGTTGGTCCCGGTGATGTGCACCGAGCGGTAGGCCAGTTGGGGATCGCCCAGCAGGGCCATGAGCGCCCGCATGCGGTCGAGGGTGGGCAGCGACCGCCTCGTCGGCATGGTCGACTCGAAGTCGATGTGCGAGTCCAGCCAGGCGAGGGCCTCGGGGAGATCGTCGAAGGGCACGGTGAAGGGGACCGAGTGGGGGCGCCAGTTCGGCGCGCCGTCAGCGCCGGTCGGACAGACCCTAGGAGGCGGCCCGGCGGCTGCGGGTGGACTTGGCCGGAGGGCTGTTGAGGGGCACCAGGGTGGGATGGACCTTGTCGAGCACCACGGCCCGGTCCACCACGCACTTGGAGATGTCGGTGCGGCTGGGCAGGTCGTACATCACCTCGAGCAGGACCTCTTCCAGGATGGCCCGCAGGCCCCGGGCGCCGGTCCCCCGCAGCAGGGCCTGCTCGGCCACGGCCTCGAGGGCGTCGTCGGTCAGTTCCAGCTCGATGTGGTCGAGCTCGAAGGTCCGCTTGTACTGTCGGGTGAGCGCGTTCTTGGGCTCCACCAGGATCTGGATGAGGGCGTCCTTGTACAGGTGGGAGACGGCACTGACCACCGGGAGTCGCCCGATGAACTCGGGGATCAGCCCGAACTTCATGAGGTCCTCGGGCAGCACGTGGCGCAACAGCTCGGAGTCGTCCCGCTCGGCGGCCTTGCGCACCTCGGCCCGGAACCCCATCCCCTTGCGGCCGATGCGGTTCTCGATGATGGTGTCGATCCCGGCGAAGGCACCACCGCAGATGAACAGGATGTTGGTGGTGTCGATCTGGATGAACTCCTGATGGGGATGCTTCCGCCCCCCCTGGGGTGGGACCGACGCCGTGGTGCCCTCGAGGATCTTCAACAGGGCCTGTTGGACGCCTTCACCCGAGACGTCCCGGGTGATCGACGGGTTCTCCGACTTCCGGGCGATCTTGTCGATCTCGTCGATGTAGATGATCCCGGTCTCGGCCCGCTTCACGTCGTAGTCGGCGGCCTGGATGAGCTTCAAGAGGATGTTCTCGACGTCCTCGCCCACGTACCCCGCCTCGGTGAGGGCGGTGGCATCGGCGATGGCGAAGGGCACGTTGAGCATGCGGGCCAGGGTCTGGGCCAGCAGCGTCTTGCCGCAGCCGGTCGGGCCGAGGAGGAGGATGTTGGACTTGGCCAGCTCCACCTCATTGTCATGGGAGCCGTTGCTCCCCGCCTGGACCCGCTTGTAGTGGTTGTAGACCGCCACCGACAGGATCTTCTTGGCGTACTCCTGACCAATGACGTAGTCGTTCAGGAACTCGAAGATCTCCTTGGGCTTGGGTAGCTCCTCGAAGGACAGCTCGGTGGTGTCGGCGAGCTCCTCGGCGATGATGTCGTTGCACAGCTCGATGCACTCATCGCAGATGTACACACCGGGGCCGGCGATCAGCTTCTTCACCTGCTTCTGCGACTTCCCGCAGAAGCTGCACTTCACCAGATCGCCACCGTCTCCGAACTTCGCCACGTCGGTTCCTCGTGTCCTTCTGTCAGCGGTTCTTGGTTGATCAACCGTTCGTGCTACCTGTTGTCATCCGACCCGGGCCGACGGGCCTTGGTACTCCCCCGTGCCTTCCCCCGGTCCCAGGTGACCGTGGTCGACCCTGCGATGCAGTGCCCCAACCCTAGCGGCTGGTCCACCCCACGTCGGTCCTGTCGGCCCGGACCTGCTCCGAGCGGCTAGGCCGCGCCCATGGCCTCCATAGGCAAGGAGTCCCGGGCCGTGATGACCTCGTCGATGAGGCCGTACTTGACAGCCTCCTCGGCCGTCATAATGAAGTCCCGGTCGGTGTCCTTGCTGACCCGCTCGGTGGTCTGCCCGGTGTCGTCGGCCAGCATGCCGTTGAGCAGATCGCGCATGCGCAGGATCTCCTTGGCCTGGAGCTCGATGTCGCTGGCCTGACCCTCGACGCCGCCGAAAGGCTGGTGCAAGAGGATGCGGGCGTGGGGCAGGGCGAACCGCTTGCCCCGTGTTCCCGCCCCGAGCAGCACGGCGGCGGCCGAGGCGGCCTGGCCGAAGCAGAACGTGGACATGTCCGGCTTGATGTACTTCATGGTGTCGTAGATGGCGAACAGCGCCGTGATGTCACCGCCCGGCGAGTTGATGTAGAGGTGGATGTCCTTGTCCGCCTCCTCGGACTCGAGGAACAGCAACTGCGCGCAGACCAGGTTGGCCACCGTGTCGTTGATCGGCGTCCCGAGGAAGATGATCCGCTCCCGCAACAGACGCGAGTAGAGGTCGTAGTTCCGCTCTCCCCGGCTGGTGGACTCGACGACCCACGGCACGCTGTAGGCCTGCGCGTCCATCGTCCTGATTCCCTCCGTGGTACTCACTCCGAGTCCTCCTCACCCTGGTTCACCAACAGATCGTCCCGTGACACTGGCGCCCCCTCCTCATCGACCAACTCGACGTTGTCGACGAGCCAACGCATGGCCTTGGCCTTGCGCCGGTCCGAGCGTACCGCCGGAAGGCGTCCGGCCCGTTCCAACTGGTCGCGAACCTCGTCGGCGTCCATCTCCAGCCGCTCGCCCATGGCCGAGAGTTCCTCGTCCAGCTCCTCGTCGGTGACCTCGATGGCCTCGGCCTCCACCAGGGCCCGCAGGGCCAGATCGACCTTGACGCTCTGGAGGGCCCCGACCCGCAGCTCGTCGAGGAACTCCTGCTCGTCACGCCCGGTGGCGGCCAGGAACTGACCCAGGCTCATCCCCTGCGCGTCCAGACGGTGGTTGAGGTCGTGGATGCGCTCGCGGAGCTCCTCGACCACCAGCTGCTCGGGGATGTCCTCAGTGACCAGTTCGACCAGGGCTTCGGCCGTCTTCTGCTGGAGGGACGCCTGAGCCTGGACCACGTGGCGCTGGCGCAGCCGCTCGGTGACATCGGCAGTCAGCTCCTCGGCCGTCTCGAACTCGGATGCCTCCGAGGCCCACTCGTCGGTCACCTCGGGGAGAACCAGCTCCTTCACGTCCTTCACCAGCACCTTGAACGAGACGGTCTGGCCCAGGGCCTCCAGGGTGGAGTCGAAGGTGAAGATGTCACCGGTCTTGGCCCCGCGCAGCTGGTCGTCGAGCTCGGGCACCACCGTGCCGCTGCCCACCTCGTAGAGGAAGTCCTCGGCGTCGAGATCGTTGTCGTCCCCACCGATGCTGTCGGCCCGGGTGCCGTGGATGTCGATGGTCACCTGGTCGCCGTCCTGGGCCGGACGGGACACCTCCACCAGCTCCCCCGACGTGGCCCGGAGGCGGTCGATCTGGGCGGCGACCTCCTCGTCGGTGACGTCGAGACTGGGGAGCGTGACCACCAGGCCCTGGTAGCCGGGGATACCGACGGTCGGACGGACCAGCACCACGGCGTCGAAGGAGACCGGGCCCGACTCGTCCCCCGAGGTGATGTCGATCTCGGGTTGGTCGATGGGATCGACCTCAGTGTCGGAGACGGCCTGGGCGTAGAAGTCGGGCAGCGCCTCCCGGAGGGCCTCGCCCCGCAGGGCGGTCGCCCCCCCCATCCGGGCCTCGATCACCCGACGGGGCACCTTCCCGGGACGGAAGCCGGGCACCCGGACCTCGCGGGACAACCGGCGCATCACCTCGTCGAGGGCCTTGTCGATCTCGGTCTCGTCGATCTCGACGGACAGACGGACCTTGTTGCCCTCCTCGGGCGCAGCTGTGGCTCGCATACGAATAGGTGAGTGTACTGGCACCGGGCCGCCGAACTTTCCGCGCCGTCTCCGCTCGGTCTCCGTGTCGCCCGAGCGCCGGGGCCCGGCCGTGGTCAGATCATGAACGCCATGCCGGCCAGCACCCGACGGCCCAGGTCGAGGTCGCCTCCCATGGCCACCGGACCCGTCGGGCCGATGTCCTCGGGGCCCAACCGGCCGTAGCACCGTCGCCAGAACTCGTCCTGGTCCATGGTCAGGGTCACCGTCGGCGGCGTGGATGGGGGAACCGGCGCGGCCGCGGCCCGTCCGCCGGCCACCGTCACCAGGATGTGCCGGCCCATCACCCCGCTCACCGAGAACAGCACCGAGGTCCCGTCGGGCGGACCGACCTTCTTGCCCACCACATAGGGCATGGTCTGCTCGCAGCGGTCGAGCACCAGTCGCTCACCGGCACCGTTGCGACCCCCCGGCCGAGCAAGGGCCCGTCGCATGTCCTGCTCATGCGCCCAGGTGTCGATGACCCGGGTGGCCATGAACTCACGGTAAGGGACGTCGCCCACCGGGCTCCAGCCCACGACGTCGAACGCGTCGGCGGTCATGGCCACCAGGGCATCGATGCGCCGGTTGGTGGTGTCCACGAACTCGGCCAGCACCTCGGCCCCGGGTACGGGGCGCCGGGCCTCGACCCACGCCTCGTTCAGCTCCCCGAACGAGTTGCGGACGTGGGGGGGAACCTGGCTCAGGGCCGGCGGCGACGGATCCCCGAGCAGCATCCGCTCGATGCCGATGAGGTGGGAGAGGTTGTCCTTGACCGACCAACCCGGACAGTCGGTGGGCCGGCCCCACTGCTCGTCATCCAGCTGGGCGCAGGCGGTGACGATGGAGGCCCACACCTCGGTGAGCTCGTCGATGATCGGCTCGTGCCGACCTGGTGCTGGCTCCCCCACGGTGCCGATACGCCTTCGGGGCCGGCCGGTCAGCCCGGCAGGGCCGCCTCGATGGCGTCGGTGACTTCAGGCGCCTCGGGATCGACCATGGGACGGAAGCGCTGCACGATCTCCCCTTCCGGAGACACGAGGAACTTCTCGAAGTTCCACTGGATGTCCCCGGCTTCGCCCTCGGCATCGGGGAACGCCACGAGCTCCTCGTAGACGGGATTCCGGTGGTCGCCGTTCACGTCCACCTTCTCGAACATGGGGAAGGTGACCCCGTAGGTGGCCGAACAGAAGGTGGCGATCTCCTCGGAGGACCCGGGTTCCTGCTCCCCGAACTGATTGCACGGGAAGCCGAGCACGGTGAACCCCTTGTCTCCGTACGTCTTCTGGAGACGCTCCAACCCCTCGTATTGGGGGGTGAGGCCGCACTTGGAGGCCACATTGACCACCAAGAGGGCCTTGCCCCGGAAGGCGCCGAGGGAGGTCGGAGCGCCGTCGAGTGTGTGCAGAGGAGGGTCGTAGATACTCATGGGCACAGTGTAGGGGCCCCGGTTCCCCGACGTCCGCTGCCGACCGCAGCCACGAGCGCCACCCGCGGCTTCCCCGATCCCCCGGTCCGAACGGGTTGCCCCCCGACGCAAACCTGCGTTCAGGTGGGCGATTTCGGGCCGCACGCCGCCCGAATTCGGGGCAATGAGCGGTAAAGAACTGACACCGACCGGTCGAAGGTACAGGGTGGAGATGCAGGGTGGAGCGAGAGGGAGCGAAGCACCGGTTCGAGGGGCGGCGTCGGTGTCGAGGAGCGAATGACCAGCGATGTCCATTGACGTGGCAGTTGTGAGGCACGGGGCCGGGAACGGCCGAGATGTCTCCGGTGCTGCTGTCCACGTGCTGATCGGCATGGTCCTGGCCCACAGCGGTGAAGCCGGTGTGGCCCAGACCCTGGCCCTGGCCGGAGAGCGGCGTACGTTCGCCGAGTTGGCCGACCCCGACCGGTGGAGTTCACTCACCCAGACCGTGGCGCTGCTCAACGCCGCAGCACTGGTGACCGGGGACGGCGCCGTCGGACTCCACGTCGGCGAGGTGCTCCTCTTCACACCCGATGCCGGACCCTTCACCGATCGGCTGCGCGAGCTCGGCTCGACCTCCGAGGTCCTGAAGCACATCGAGCCGCTGGTCGAGCGCTTCGAGTCGACGGCGTCGGCCACCACCTTGGAGATCGCCGCCGACCACGCCCTGGTCGAAGTGGTGGCCCGTCGGGAGCAGAGCCGGCATGCCCACCTGTGTGAAATGACCCGGGGTCTGCTGTCCCAAGTGCCGTGCCTGTTCGGGGGCGACCCTGCCCTCATCACCGAGACCGAGTGCGGCGCACGGGGGGGTCACCGGTGTCTCTACGCCATCAGCTGGGAGGCCTCGGAGGCCGACGCCACGGCGGCCGGCCCGAATGACACCGTCCCGGTGGTAGCCGTCCCGGACGTGACTGAGCCCGTGGATGCCGAGCGGAACGAGGTGGCCCCGGTCGCCACCGAAGAGCTCGTGCGGGCCGGGCAGTCGGCGGCCGAGCTGCGCGAGCAGCTCAACCGGATGAGCGTGCTGGTCGAGGGGGCCTTCGCCACGTCACTCGAGCTGCTGGATGATGACGTCGAGACCCTGCTGGCCCAGATCGCCTCCCGGGCGGACGCCGTGGTCTCGGCCCACCGCTACCTCTTGATGGTGCGGGTCCGGCCCGGGACGCCGATCCAGCTACACCACCGTGGTCTCGAGTCCGGGGAGGCCCAGCGGCTGGCGGCCGAGCTGTGGCGCGACCACCCCGGCGAGGGCAACGGGTCCTACGTCGTGGTGGACATCGCCTCGTCCCGCCGCCGCTACGGCCGACTGGTCGAGTTCCCACCCCCCGACGCCGCGGTCTCCCCCTGGGAGTCCCGGGTGCTCAACCTCTACGCCGAGTACGCCGCCACCGCCCTGGACATCTTCAGCGTGCTGACCGACGCCAAGCGGAGCGACGCCACAGCCCGCACCCTGCTGTCCTTCTCGGAGTCCCTCTCCGGGGTCACCACCTTGGCCGAGCTGGTGCAGCTCCTGGCGGACACCATCCCGGCCGTGACTCAGTGCGACCAGGCCACGGTCTACCTCTGGGACGCCACCACGGGCCAGCTCCTCCCCCGGGCCAGGACGGCTGGACTCGAGGCTCCCGGCGCCTACCACGGCCCCATCCTCCCCATCCGGCCACCCCACGGCGTGGCCGGGAAGCCACCGGTGGGTTCCGGTGCCATCGGAGTCGGCCCGACTCCCGAGTACGGCACCGACGAACCCCTGACCATCCGCACCGACGCCACCGCCATCAAGCGGATGATGAAGGAGCACCAGGTGATGGTGCTCGACTCCGCTACCGAGGACCCCTTCTTGCAGAATCTCCTCGACCGGTCGGGGACGGCGGCATCGGTGGTCGCGCCGCTCTTCGCCGCCGGTGAGTTCCTCGGGGTCATCGCGGCCAACTTCGGCACGGCCACCCCAACGGCCTCCATCCACGACCCCGACCTCCACGAACGGCTCTCGGGTCTGGCCGACCAGGCGGCCACGGCCCTCCAGAACCTCGAGCTGCTGGAGAAGGTCTCGCACATGGCCTGGCACGACGCCCTCACCGGGCTGCCCAACCGTCGCCTCTTCGAGGACCGGGTGGAACAGGAGCTGGTGCGCTCCCGGCGGGTGGGTGAGCCGGTGTGCATGTTCTTCGTTGACCTCGACCACTTCAAGACGGTCAACGACACGCTGGGCCACGCCGCCGGGGACGACCTCATCCGCCAGGTGAGCCAGCGGCTGGTGGACACGGTCCGGGCCCAGGACACGGTGGCCCGGGTGGGAGGCGACGAGTTCGCCATCCTCCTGCCCGGTCTGGCCGACCAGCTGGCCATCGACCAGCTCGCCCAACGGTCGCTGGAGGCGTTGGCCTCCCCGTTCATGGTCTTCGGCGAGCCGGTGGAGACGTCGGGCTCCATCGGCATCGCCATGGCCCCCGACCATGGCGACTCCTACGACGAACTGCTGAGTCGAGCCGACGAGGCTATGTACCGGGCCAAGGACCGGGGCCGCAACGCCTTCCAGATGTACTCCGGGTCCCTGGTCAACTCGGCCCGGGGGCGCCTGGCCGTCGACGAGGCCACGCTCCATGCCGACCTGGTCCACGCCCTCGAACACCACGAGTTCTTCCTCCTCTACCAGCCCTACATCGACCTGCGCACGTCCCAGGTGGTGGGCGTGGAGGCCCTCATCCGCTGGAACCACCCCACCCTGGGCGTCCTCGAGCCCTCGTCGTTCATCTCCATGGCCGAACGCACCGACATCATCGTGGCCCTCGACACCTGGGTCCTGGACGAGACGTGCCGGCAGGCCCGGGCCTGGCTCGACGACGGACTCCCCCCGCTCCGGGTATCGGTCAACCTGGCCTCCCGGGACCTGTCCAACCCCGAACTGTTCGACAACATCCACCGGGCCCTGATGGAGACCGGCATCGACCCGTCCCTCCTGGAACTGGAGATCACCGAGCGGGTGGTGCTGGACACGCTCGGACCGGCCCGGGCCACCATCGAGCGGCTCCGGCGCCTCGGCGTGCGGTTCACCATCGACGACTTCGGAACGGGGAACTCGTCACTCAACCGGATCGGGGCCTTCCCGGTGAGCACGCTCAAGATCGACCAGTCCTTCGTGCAGGTGCTGGGACCCGACGCCGACAACAACTCGCTGGTCTCCGCCATCATCTCGATGGCCGCCCGCCTCGGGTTGGACTGTGTGGCCGAGGGCGTCGAGACGTCGGTGCAGAGCCGGGTCCTGCTCCAGCGGGGCTGCACCACGGCTCAGGGCTACTTCTTCAGTCCCCCGCTGCCGGCCAAGGACATCGAGACCATGATGGTCGATATCTCCGTTGCCGATGGCCGTCCGGTCGTCGACGACGACCCGGCCTGACCGCGGTCCCAGCTCGCGCTGCTAACTATAGCTAGCAATCAGGCCGCCTATCCCCCCCTCCCCAGGCGTGGCCCGGTACGTTCGGTCCATCCGATCACCGGATCGAGACCAGCGAATCGTTGAGGAGGAACCATGGCGTCGTACGAGGGATACTGCGTGAAATGCCGAGAAAAGCGGCAGTTCGAAGGCGAAGAGGTCGAGATGGCCAACGGCCGGCGTTCGGCCAAGGGCAAGTGCCCCGTCTGCGGGACCGGGATGAACAGGATCCTGGGCAAGAAGGCGTGACCGGCACGGGCCCGGGTGGTTTCAGCCCGGAGGCTCGTTCCGACCGGTAGTGAGCGAGAGGGCGCCGATCACGGCGCCCTCTCGCAGTCCCCAGTCGCTCACCACCAGGCGTTGCAGTCCCAGGTGCTCGACGAGCGTGGAGAAGACCACGGCCCCCACGGGGAGTAGCGGGGCACGCCGGGCGTGGATCCCCGGGAGGGCCAGCCGGGCGTCGAGGTCCATGGTCGAGAGGCGATCGGCCAGCTGGTGGATCTGCCCGGCCGGGAGCTCCAGCTGGTTCACCTGGACCGACGACGAGGAGCCGTGCGGCCCGAGGGGGCGGTGCAACACGACGGCCAGGCGGGCCAGGGCCCGCACCGTCCCGCCGCTGGCGATGACCCGGGCCGCGGCAGCGGGGTTCCGGGCCAACATGGTGGCGATGGGTTGCGATCGCTCCAGGGTCACGTCGGTCACCGCCACCCGGTCGGCCGGGGACAGGAGCTCCCCGGTGCCCAGCTCGCCCCGCAGGCGGGCCGTCCCGAGGGCCACACTGGCCACGTCGGACACTTCGTCGATGGTCCCGATGCCCGCCTCGAGGCTGCCACCCCCGAGATCGAGGCCGAGCACCGGCTCGGCCCCCACCCAGACACCGGCCCGCTGGCCGAGAAAGCACAGGCGGGCCTCCTCCTCGCCGGTCAGGAGCGTGATGGAGCTCCCGAGCACCTGCTCGAAGCGCCCGAGGAGCTTGGTGCCGTTGGCCGCGTCGCGCAGGGCCGCCGTGGCCAGGGCCACCACCACGTCGGCACCGGCGTCGTCGGCCGCTGCCCGCAGCCGCCGCACCGTCCGGACCGCCGAGGCCGCCCGGTCGGCGGGCACGCCCCCGGTGCGGGCCACCTCGGTCCCGAGATGGAGGAACGAGCGGCGGCGCAGGACCGGTGTCAGCAGACCCTGGCGGGAGGCGTCCACCACCATCAGGTGGAACGAGCTGCTGCCCAGGTCGAAGACGGCGACACGCACGGTTGGCACCGGCGAGACGCTACCGGCAACCGTGGAGCGGAGGAAAAGTGGGCCTCCCGGTGGCCTACGCTGGTGCCCGTGGCGGACGGCCCCTCGGGCCGGCCGCAGCACGGGACGTAGCGCAGCTTGGCAGCGCGCCTGCTTTGGGAGCAGGAGGTCGCGGGTTCAAATCCCGCCGTCCCGACTGGGTGGGCTTGACGGCACTCCCGGTGGCTCAGGCGCTGAGGGGTAGGCCGAAGCTGGCCTCGATCTCGCTGGCCGGCAATGGCTTGGAGAAGAGGTAGCCCTGGGCCAGATCACACTCGAAGGACTGGAGCACCTCCAGCTGCAGGGCGGTCTCCACCCCTTCGGCCACCACCTTGAGGCCGAGGGCGTGGGCCAGGTTGATGACCGCCGAGACGATCTCCTCGCCCTCCACGCTCACACCCAGCTCCTCGACGAAGGACCGGTCCACCTTCAAGATGTCCAGCGGGAAGCGCTGGAGGTAGGTCAGCGAGGAGTAGCCG
The DNA here is from genome assembly GCA_963738545.1 of uncultured Acidimicrobiaceae bacterium. GTDB lineage: Bacteria > Actinomycetota > Acidimicrobiia > Acidimicrobiales > RAAP-2 > Bog-756. The sequence continues at coordinate 15,119 of CAVTXA010000009.1, read as the reverse complement.
GTGCCGAAGTCGTCGATGGCCAGCTCGACGCCGAGCTCCTTCAGTGCCGACAGCACAGCCAGGGCGGACGCGGCGTTCTTCATCAGCGCGCTCTCGGTGATCTCCAGGGTCAGGTGCTCGGGGGCGAGACCCGTCCGCTCCAGGATCTGCTCCACGGTCCGGACGATCCGGGGGTCGTCGATCTGACGGGCGGACAGGTTGACCTCCATCGAGCCGTGGGGGCCGGCCTGGCCGGGGTGCTGCCAGTTCTGGAGCTGATGGCACGCCTCTTCGAGGACCCAGGCCCCGATGGGGATGATGAGTCCGCTCTCCTCGGCCACCGGGATGAATCGGTAGGGGGACACCAGACCCTGGGCCGGGTGCTGCCAGCGGACCAGGGCCTCCACGCCGACCGTGGTCACGCCCTCCAGCTCCACCACCGGCTGGTAGTGGAGCATGAGCTCGCTCCGTTCCAGGGCCCGGTGGAGCGAGTGCTCGGTGGACATTCGGTCGAGGACCTCGATCCGCATGGACTCACCGAAGGTCTCGGCCCCGGAGCCGCCCCGGTCCTTGGCCTGGTACATGGCGGCCTCAGCGTTGGACAGCAGTTCGGCGGTGTCGTCCACGCCGAACGTGTTGAGGGCCACGCCCATCGAGGCGTCGAGGAACACCTCGGTCCCCTCGACCACGAACGGCTCGGCCAGCGTGCTCCGCACCCGTTCGATGAAGGCCGTGGCGTTCAGGTGGGCGGTACCGGCCAGGTTGGCGAAGAGGGCGAGGAACTCGTCCCCGCCGAATCGGGCGATGAGCTCGGCGTCCCCGGCCACCTGCTGGAGACGGGCGGCCACCGACGCCAGCACCAGGTCCCCGAAGTCGTGGCCCATGGTGTTGTTGATGGTCTTGAACCGGTCGAGGTCGATCAGGACCACGGCCACCGACCCGGGTACCCCCTGCGCGTCGCCCACCGCTTCGGCCAGGCGATCACCGAACTCGACCCGGTTGGGCAGGCCGGTGAGCGGGTCCTCCCGGCGGGCCCGTTCCCGCCAGATGCTGGGGCCCGGCCCGTCGGTCGCCGCGGTCGCCGTCACCGCCGGACGCACGAAGCCACCGACACAGCGGGCGGCACCCTGGCCCGTCACGAACAGTCGTCCCTCACTCGGAATCCGATGGCCCTCCCGGTGGACGAGCTCGAAGCGCCGGTGGAGGCCGTTGCCCGCTCCGTTGCTCAGGGGGTCGAGGAGCGCGGTGGGCTCCGCTGCCGCATCGAGGAAGGTGCGGTCCCCGAGTTCGGCCGGCAGCACCGTCTCGGTCGCCGACCGGCCGACCACCTCGTGGCGCGGCCAGCCGTAGACCTCCTCGGCCCGGGGATTCCACTCGATGACGGTGCCCGCGCCGTCGACCTCGAAGAAGGGCTCGGGCCACAGGGCCACGAATGCCGTGCACCGGTGCCGCCAGTTGGCGTAGGTGATCATCGTCGCCCACCCGGGCCACGTCGTGGGCGAGCGGCGGGCGCCGTCGGTGGCACGGGTCCGGCCACAGTGGCCCCACCGCCGTTACGACGCTCCACGATGCCTCCCTCGGGACGATCGGTCATGACTCCTCGTCCTACTCGATTTCCGTGGCCCGTCGCCGACTGCCGAGGCCTGGTGCTGGCACGCATGGTAGGCACCTTCCCTGCACACTTCAAGGATTTGCGGCCCGGACCGGTGCGGAGACCGGCTCATCCGGCCTGCTCGGGCCCCTGGTAACCGCCACCGGGGGCCGGTGGATGCGACCACCTGGACCGTCGTGCCGTGTACCGTGCCTGTCGTGGTCGTCGTCACCGGCACAGCGCAGAAGTCTGCCTGGGACCAGAAGGTGATGCCACCAGTGGAGGAAGTTCGGCCCGGTCTGTGGTCGATTCCGGTCCCCATCCCCAACAACCCCCTGCGCTACGTGCTCGTCTACGCCCTCGAACTCGACGGAGGGGGCGTGGCCCTGGTCGATGCCGGCTGGAACACCGATGATGCGTGGTCCGCACTCAGTGACGGACTGGCCACCGCCGGTGGGAGCATGGCCGACGTCAGGGCCGTGATGGTCACCCACATCCATCCCGACCACTACGGACTGGCCGGGCGGGTGCGGGAGGCCTCGGGGGCGTGGATCGGCCTGCACCCGGCCGACGCCGTCATGCTCGAGGCCCGGTACGGCGACACCGACGAGCTGGTCGCCTCCATGTCCCACTTCCTGGCCGAGTCGGGCGTGCCCACCGACAAGCTCCCGGATCTGGCCACGTCGTCCATGGCCGTCAAGTCGATGGTCACCATGGCGGTTCCCGACGTCCTCTTCGAGGACGGTGAGGCCATCGACCTCCCCGGCTGGCCGCTGCGCACCATCTGGACCCCGGGCCACTCCCCGGGACACGTCTGCTTCTACAGCGACGAGCGCCACCTCCTCATCTCGGGGGACCACGTGCTGCCCAGGATCACCCCGAACATCTCGGCCCACTCCCAGCAGGTCGCCAATCCCCTGGGGGACTTTCTGGAGTCGCTGGCCAAGCTCAAGGACCTCTGGACCGAGGAGGTCCTCCCGGCCCATGAGTACCGGTTCGCCGACCTGCAGGGCCGGCTCGACGAACTCATCGCCCACCACGCCGAGCGTCTGGACGAGATCGAGCAGGTGGTGACCGAGCACCCGGGCTCCACGGCCTGGGAGATCACCCTGCGGCTCCACTGGTCCCGGCCCTGGGACGAGATCCAAGGCTTCATGCAGCGTCAGGCGAACGGGGAGACCGTGGCCCACTGCATCCTGCTCGAACTGGAGGACCGCATCCGACGCCAGGGGACCGAGCCGGCCCGTTTCTTCGTGGCCTCCGCCTGATGGCGGCCGATCACGACGAGACCCGTCGAGCCCAGCAGGCCCGACGGGCCCGGCGCATCCAGCGGCAACGGCGTCGATTCGCCACCATCGGCGCCCTCGTCGTGCTCGTGCTCGTCGGCGTGATCGTGGTCGTGGTCCAGGGCGGTTCCTCGCCGACCGCCTCCACCCGGACCACGTCGTCCAGCGCACCCGCTCCCAGCACCGCCGCGTCGGCGTCGGCCAAGCCCTCGAATACCGTCACGCGCGGCCACGCCTCGGGTCCGCCGTCGATCGAGGCCGGTATCGAGGCCTGGCCCCTGGCCGCACCCCTCTCGCGTGAGACGGTGGTGACCAACGGGGCCGGCCTGACCGTCCTCGGCGGCATCACCCCGTCAGGGACGTCACTCCCCACCGTCACCTCGATCACCCCGGTCAGCGGAGCCATGGTCCCGGCCACGGCGTTGGCCGATCCGGTCCACGACGCGGCGTCGGCCACCCTGGGCCGGACCACCTACGTCTTCGGGGGCGGCTCACCCAACACCGTGGCCACCGTCCAGGCCGTGACGGCGCCAACCAAACCCGGGGCCACCGGACCGGCGGGCACGACGGTGGGACAGCTCCCCCAGCCCCGCTCGGACCTGGCTGTGGCCACCATCACCGGAGGGCACGGGAGCAGCGCTACGTCGACGGCCTACCTGGTGGGAGGGTACGACGGCACCACCTACCTACCCGGCGTCCTGGCCACCACCGACGGACGCCACTTCACGACGGTGGCCACGCTCCCGGTGCCCGTCCGGTACCCGGCGGTCGTGGCCGCCGGCGGCATGATCTATGCCTTCGGGGGGGAGACGGCGTCGTCGGGGTCGGCCACCACGGCTACCAACGCCATCCAGAAGATCGATCCGTCCACGCACAAGGCCACCGTCGTCGGCCACCTCCCCCAGGCGCTCTACGGGGCCGCCGCCTTCCTCCTCGGCACCACCGTCTACGTGGCCGGGGGGCAGTCCCCGGGCGGCCCGACCCTGACCGGGATCAGCGCCTTCGTGCCGTCCAGGGCACGGGTGCTCAACGCCGGGCTCCTGCCCCAGGCCGACGCCTTCGGCGGGTACTCCACCGTCGGATCGGGTTCGGGTGCTGTGGGCTACCTGGTGGGCGGCGAGGTGACCTCCCAGACCGGCAACGACCAGGCCGGCGTGGCCTCGGGATCGCTCCAGTCGGTGATCTCGCTCCGGCCCAGCCGCTACGGAGGCCCGGCGGGGACCCCGGGCTCCGGGGCGCCCTACGTGGGCACACTGCTCATCGCCGACCGGGGCAACGACCGCCTGGTGGCTCTGGACACCGCCCGCAACCTCATCTGGCAGTACCCCTCGGCCACCATGCCCCCGCCTCCGGGGGGCTTCTACTTCCCCGACGACGCCTTCTTCATCCGGGGGGGTACGGGGATCATCTCCAATCAGGAGGACAACCACACCATCGTGGAGATCGGTTATCCGTCGGGGAAGATCCTCTGGCAGTACGGCCACCCCGGCGTGCCCGGGGCCACGGCCGGGTACCTCAACCAGCCCGACGACGCCTACCTGCTCAAGTCCGGCGTGATCACCGTGGCCGACGCCTCGAACAACCGGATCCTGTTCATCTCCCCCCAGGGCCAGATCGTCTCGCAGATCGGCAACGGCGCCGATGCCCATGTCCCACCCACATCGATCGCCTACCCGAACGGGGACACCCCGTTGGCCAACGGCGACGTCCTGGTCTCGGAGATCAACGGCTCATGGATCGACGAGTACACCCCCAAGGGCGCCCTGGTGTGGACCGTGCACATGACGTCGGTCAACTACCCGTCGGACCCCCAGCAACTGGGACCCAACAGCTATCTGATGACCGATTACGACCCGCCGGCCGAGGGCCGGATCCTGGAGTTCACCCGGCAGGGCCAGGTCACCTGGATCTACGACGCCCAGTCCGGCGACGGCGCCCTGAAGAAACCGTCGCTGGCCGAGCGGCTCCCGAACGGCCTCATCATGGTCAACGACGACTACCGCAACCGGGTAGTGGTCATCGACCCCACCCTCGACGCCATCGTCTGGCAGTACGGGATCACCGACGTCTCGGGCACGGCCCCGGGGATGCTGTCCATCCCGGACGGGTTCGACAACCTGCTGGCCAACGGCACCACGCCCACCCACCCCGAGACGGGCTGAGCGGAAGGGGATCAGACCGGGCCGGCCGTCCCGTGGCTGGCTCCGTCAGCAGCACCCTCTCCGTCAGCGGCACCGACTGGCTTGACAGGACCGTCTCCTCCGACAGGACCGGCCCCACCAGCGGGATCCGCTCCCCCAGCATCACCGTCGAACTGGTCGGCCAGGCGTTGGCGCTCGTGGCGCTTGAACACGAAGCGCACCACAACGGCCACCACCACGATGGCGCCCACGCCGGCCAGTGACCAGAGCCCGACCTCACTCAGGATCTTCTCGAAGGAGAGTCCGACGGCGTACCCGAGGAGGGTGTAACCCACGCCCCAGATGATCCCGCCCATGGCGTTATAGAAGAGGAACACCCGGTAGCGGAGGCCACTCATGCCGGCGAGGCCCGGGATGAGGGCCCGGGCGAAGGCCACGAACCGCCCGAGGAAGACGGCGGGTCCCCCGTAGTGCTCCAGCATGCCCATGGTCCGGCGCACCGCCGCGTTCCCCTTGAGCGGGCGTCGCTCGAGCAGGTAGGGACCGGCCCGCTTTCCCACCTCGAACCCGACCGAGTCCCCGACGATGGCGCACACCACCACGACGACCATCATGACTTCGAGGTTCACAGCACCGAGGCCGGCCAGGACCCCGCCGATGACCACCGCCGTCTCCCCGGGGATGAAGAAGCCCACGAGGAGGGCGGCCTCGGCGAAGGCCAGGAACCCGACGATGACGTAGGCCGTAGGGCCGTGGAAGTGGAGCAGCCACCCGGTGATCCCACCGGGGTTGGTGCTCGAGGTGGTGGCGGCGAAGAGGAGCGGTGCGGTCATGTCTGGGCCCTCCTCACGTCGCCCACGGAGGGACCGGACCGGGGTAGGTCATCGGACCGGCGGTCCGCGGTGGCGGGGTCACGATGCCAGCGTCACGCTGGTCCACGTACGGCGGCGGCACGCCGGGCAGGTCATCCACCGGTCGAAGACCCGACGCGGCAGCCAGGCACCGAAGGGGAACTGGAGCCGGAGGAAGTCGAGGATCCCGATACGGGTCACCGAGCCGCAGGACGAACAGGCCACGACGAGCAGGCCCCGGGAGGGGACGGGGCCGGCGACCGTGTCCATCGCCCCTTCCTCCTCACCGGCTGGTGTCGCCGCCGAGAACAGGGCGTGCTTGCCGGAGGGACGGGCATGCCGTCGATCGGGGTCCAGCTGGACCGAGTCGGCACCCACGGCGGGGCGTGGACGGGGCCGGTAGCCGTCCCCCTCGACCGCCTGTTCGTCCACGGGAAGCCAGTAGAGCGCCCGTTTGCCCAGGGGGTCGGGTCCGGTGGCCACTAGCCGACGGTGCCGGTGACCACGACCGTGTCGAGCAAGGTCCGGGCCAGTTGGCGGTAGGCCTGCGCACCCGGAGAGTTGGGAGCGTGCTGGAGAATGGACTTCCCCCGGGCCGGGGCCTCGGCGAAGCGGATCGACTTGCGCACCGGTGGCTGGAGGACGGGGATCCCGTACCGGGACTCGACCTCTTCGATGATGTGCCGGGCGTGCCGGGTCCGGTCGTCGTACATGGTGGCGATGATGCCGCGGACGGCCAGATCGCTGTTGGCGAAGGCCCGGACGTCCTCGATGGTCTCGAGCAGCTGCCCGACACCTCGGTGGGAGAGCGCCTCGCACTGGAGCGGGATCAGGACGGCATTGGCTGCCGTGAGGCCGTTGATGGTGAGGACGCCGAGGGACGGTGGGCAGTCGATCAGGATCAGGTCGTAGTTGGCCAGCACCGGTTCGAGGGCCCGCTCCAGCACGTGCTCGCGTCCGGTCCGGGTCAGCAGGTGGACCTCCGAACCGGCCAGGTCGATGGTGGCCGGGAGGACGTCGAGCAGGGCCACCCCGGGTACGGGGCGGACCACCTCGGCCACACTGTCCCGACGGACGAAGACGTCATGGAGCGACCGGTCCAGGCCGTCGGGATCGAAGCCCAGCGAGTAGGTCAGGCACGCCTGAGGATCGAGATCGACGACCAGGGTCCGCCGTCCGAGCTCGGCCGAGGCCACCCCGAGGGAGTGGACCGTGGTCGTCTTGGCCACGCCCCCCTTCTGGTTGGCCACGGCCAGGACGTCGGTCATCGGCGAAGTCTACGCCCGCCCACCCAGGGCGAGGCCAGGGCCACGCTCGGGATCAGGTGCCGGCCATGGCCACCACCGGTTGGGCCAGCCGGACCGCCCCCATGGAGCCCAAGAAGGGGGCCGAGTAGCTGAACACGCCCCCGTCGGAGGCGGCGAACCGGTAGCCGCTCCCGTTCGAGGTCCCGGCCAAGCCCACGATGGGCGCGTTGAGGTGGATGTTGCCGGTGGAGCCGTAGAACGGGGCCCCACCGAAGGAGAACACGCCGCCGTCGGCGGCCACCTCCCAGTAGCCGCCGGTATTGGGGTCGTTGGTCGTGCCCACCACCGGCTGGTTGAGCCGGGTCCCCCCTTCGGAGCCGGCAAAGACGGCGTCACCGAAGGCGAAGATGCCGCCGTCGGCGGCCACCAGGAAGTATCCGTTGCCGTCCGTCGAGGACGACATCCCGACCACCGGGCTGTTGAGGTGCCTCCCACCCATGGAGCCGAGGAAGGCGGCGTCACCGAAGGAGAACACACCGCCGTCGGAGGCCACGAGCCAGTAGCCCTGGCCGTCGGGGGTGGCGGCCATCCCGACGATGGGCGCGTTCAGGTGGATGCCACCCGTCGACCCGAAGAACCCTGCGCTTCCGAAAGAGAACACGCCGCCGTCGGCGGCCACCAGCCAGTACCCCCCCGAACCCGGTGCCATGGCCATGCCCACCACCGGGGCGTTGAGGTGGGTTCCGCCGGTGGACCCACAGAAGGGCAGGGTGCCGAAGGTGAAGATGCCGCCGTCGGCGGCAGCGAGGCGGTAGCCGGAATATGCCGCCGAGGGGACCGAGCAGGCCGGAATGGAGCCGGCCGGCGTCGTGCCCCCGGCGTTCCCGGTCAGCTGGGGGTCATGGTGGAACATCGGCCAGGCCGCCCCTCCGACGGCGGCGGCACCGTCCGAGCCGGGGATCTCGTAGTGGTCGATCTCCCCCACACCGAACGCCGACTGTGACGAGTGCACGTAACCGGCCAGGGTGATCCCGATGGTCCCGTTGGGGTCATCGGTGATGAGCGGGGAGTTCTGCAAGCCGAGGTTGGGGCTGAGGTCGGCGATCTGAGCACCGGTCCGGCCGTCGAGCACCAGGGTTCCCGAGATGGTGGGGACGATGACGTCGTCGTAGCCGGACCCGCTCAGATCGGCGGTGACCACCGAGCCGATGACCCGGTTGATACCGCTGACCTCCCAGATCTTCTGACCGGTGGCGGCGTTGAGGACCCAGACCGAACCCCCGTAGACGTCGAGATCGGTCCCCTCGACGACTTGGAGGGCACCGTTGCCCAGGACATCGGAGAGGGCCGGTGACGAGAAGGTGTCACCGTCGAGGGTGCTGGACCACTGCAGCTGGCAGCGGTTGTTGTAGGCCTTGAGGGTGTCGGAGTCCGAGGCGTTGGCAAAGAAACCCCCGGTGCCGACCACAATGCCCGTGGCCCCACCGGGGAGGAACCCCCCAACGGCTGGGGACGAGTCCACCACCTGGGTGGTGTCGGCCCGGCAGATCTGGTTTCCCTGGGCGCTGAGGATGCGTAGGTGGCCCCCGTTGACATACTGCTGGCCACCGGCCAGCCCGGCCGTCTGGTCGCCTCCGTCGATGATCTCGGTCTGGCCGGTGCCGTACAGGTCGCCCAGGGCCGCCGTGGAGTGGGTGCTGTCCGAGTTGAGGAACGGCCATCCGGTCAGCGGGGTACCGGTGGTGGCATCAAGGGCGTAGGAGACCTGACCGAGAGACCCGGCCACCGCGTCCAGGCCGCCAGATTGCAGCGACCCCACCGTGATGCCGGCCTGCACACCCCCGGCCGGGGCCGTGTCGCTCGGGGGATTGACCACCTGGGTAAACCACTTCTGGGATCCCGAGGTGGAAAACGCCGTGTAGCCACCGGGAACGGGGTCGCCGTCGTTGCCCGAACCCACCAGCACTGCGGTCTGGCCCCCCGAGGCGGCGATGGACGGGGTGGAATCGATGGGACCGCTCTCGTTGGTAGCCGGCCACCCCGAGACGGCCACGGGGGCCGATCCGCCCAGGTGGTAGGCGAAGAGGTTGCCTGTGCGGTCCCCCACCACCACCGAGGCCTGCCCGCCCAGGGTCACCGGAATCGGCGACGAGAGGGCGATGGGACCGCCCACGTCAGGCAGATTGCCGGTGGTCCACGTCTCGGTGAAGCTGGACCCGTTCAAGTGTGGGGTCGGGGACGGCAGGCCGGAGCCCAGCGCCGAGGCACCGGGAAGGCTGACCATGCCCACAAGGGCCACGACGGCGACGGCCAGGGGCAGTCCGGCCGAACGCAGACGGGTGGGGACGGCCTGCAGCCGCAAGCGCAGGCGCGCCGATGGACCACACCGCCAGTCGAGCACCCCTCGGTTGGCCGTAGTCCGGGTTCGTCGCAGGGTCGATCCACGGAATTCGATTGCGCCAGAGTAGGTGAGTGGGTGGACCAAAGGGAAGGGGCACGGACGGATTCCGGCGGGCGGTGACGGAGCGGTCACCGTGCGCTACCCGGCTCTGGCGCCCCCGGCACGACTCGAACGCGCAACCTGATGGGTAGAAACCATCTGCTCTATCCAGTTGAGCTACAGGGGCCAGACGGAGAAGGCTACCGCCACGGTCCGCACCACCAGCGGTCTGTGCCACACTAGAGACTCCTTGGTGGCCGTAGCTCAGTTGGCAGAGCGCCGGGATGTGGCCCCGGAGGTCGCGGGTTCGAGCCCCGTCGGTCACCCTCATGCCCCCGGGGAATCCTGCAGGCCAGGCCTCCCGGGCGCAGTACGGTTGTCATTAGGCGCCTCTAGCTCAACGGCAGAGCAACGGACTCTTAATCCGCAGGTTCCGGGTTCAAATCCCGGGGGGCGCACCAGTTCAGAGGGTGTTTTGGAGGCACAAGGAGGCCAGCACCACGCTTCGGGTGTACCGCCGGAGCGGGACCGAGACGCTGCGGGGTTGTTGGGTCGGGCTCTCTCGGGCTGATTCGCTGCTCAATGGCCGGCGTCAGCTGGTCCCTCGGGCCGTGATTGACTGACCCCGTGAACGGTTCCACCGAGACGACCGGGGCCAATCAGCGGGTGACGTTGTACTGGCGACCGGGCTGCGTGTATTGCATCCGAATGCGTGTTGTCCTGAGGTGGCGGCATCTCTCGGTACAGCGAATCAACATATGGACGGACTCCGACGCAGCCGCCTATGTCCGGTCGGTGGCTAACGGCAACGAGACGGTACCAACCGTCGTCATCGATGGGAGCCCAATCGTCAATCCAGCCCCCAGGCAGGTAGTCGCCGCCCTTCAGAGCCCATAGGTCGGACATCGGTGAACGGCCAGCCCAGGACCGAATGGGGATCGTCATACGGGACATGCCTGTCCGTTGAGCAGGAGCTCTCACACGGCGTGGCGACCCATCCTTGACGTGCCGCGTTCCGCGGGATACACCGGCCGCGCTATCGAGGAAGGGTGCGGGACTCGGATCGCCTCTCGTGCTCGCCGCTGGGTCAAGCAGCCGAACGCTGTGCGGCCGGACGGCGGCGCATGGTCTGGTCGTCGACTTCCGGGCCGCGGTAGACCATGTCCATCGCACCGATGCTCTCCCCGGGCGGGACAATCTCGTCGATGCGGTCGAGGACCTCGTCCGACAGCGCGACGTCGATCCCGGCAAGCGTGTCCTCCAGCTGCTCCATCGTGCGCGGCCCGGCGATCGTGGAGGTGACCCCCGGGTGCGCGATGACGAACGCCATCGCGAGGTGCGTGAGCTTCACACCAACTTCGGCGGAGAACGCGATGAGCTCTTCGACGGCGGCGAGACGGCGCTCGTCCCGAAAGTGGCGCATGCCGGTCTTCGTGGAACGGAAGTTGTCGTTTTCCTGCCCCGCCCGATAACGACCCGTCAGTGCGCCACCGGCAAGTGGGCTGTAGACGAGCGTTCCCATGCCGTAGCGTTCGGCCACGGGGAGGATCTCGCGCTCGATCTCGCGGTCGAGGATCGAGTAGTTCGGCTGCTCCGTGCGGAATCGCTCGAACCCGCGGCGATCGGACATCCACTGGGCCTCGACGATCTCCGACCCGCGCATCGACGACGTGCCGATCGCGCGGACCTTGCCCTGGCGAACGAGGTCAGTGAGCGCGGAGAGCGTCTCGTCGATATCGGTGTCCGGGTCCGGCCGGTGCAGCTGGTAGAGGTCGATGTGGTCGGTCTGCAGGCGGCGGAGCGAACGCTCGACGGCCTCCATGATCCAGCGGCGAGAGCCGCCGCGATGGTTGACGTCGTCGTCGACCGGCCCCCAGAACTTTGTGGCGAGAACGACCTCGTCGCGGCGGCCCTTGAGCGCCTCGCCGACGACTTCCTCCGAGTCCCCGTAGCGGTCGGCGGTGTCCACGAAATTGATGCCGGCGTCAAGTGCCCGGTGGATGATGCGGATGCCCTCCTGTCGGTCCGGGTTGCCGAGGGCCCCGAGCATCATCGCGCCGAGCGCGTACGGGGTCACCTTGATGCCGGTGCGGCCAAGTGTGCGGTACTTCATGCTGTCTGCTCCTGGGGCTCGTCATCGGGGCACCCGACGGGACGGTGCCGTACGATCGGATAATCGGAACTGCCGTCCGGATCAGCGCTACTGTATACCGGAACAATGTTCCCTTACGTTAGCACTATAACCGGAATTGTGTTCCATCTACAAAGAAAGATGTCGTTTGCCTTCCACCGCGAGGACCGTCACGAGCTCAGCAAGCGGGGAACCACGCCGGATGCGCGCCGATGCGCGGCAGAACGTCGACGCGTGACTGGAGGCGGCGAAGGCTGTCTTCTCCGAGTCAGGCGTGGACGCGCCCGTACGGTCAATCGCCGAGCGAGCGGGCGTCGGGGTCGGCACGCTCTACCGACACTTCCCGCTCCGATCTGACCTCATCTCGGCAGTGTTCCGACGCGAGATGGACGCGTGCGTCGCGGCTGCGGCCGAGATCGAGGTCGTGTACCCTCCCGGCGAAGCGCTCGACCGGTGGATCATGCGTTACACCCAATTCGTTGCCACCAAACGTGGGCTCGCAGCAGCGCTGCACTCCGGAGATTCCGCGTATGAGCCGCTCGCCGAGTACTTCTCGACGCGCCTCGCGCCAACGCTCGAGCGACTGCTTGTCGCTGCGACTGAATCCGGGGAGATCAGCCAGGACGTCGACGCAAGCGAGTTCCTCGGCGCAGTCGCGAACCTCTGCCAGACGGGCGGCCCAGCCGTGATCGAGAGTTCTGGACGCGCGGAGCGCATGGTGCGATTGCTGCTCGCGGGGCTGCGAGCCGAGGACCTCAGCTGCTTGCGGCCGCGAGCGGGGGTCCCGGACGTTGATCGCCCTTCCTCGCCCCACCGACAGCAACCGTGGCTGCAGTATCAGACCAGTCCTCGCCCGCCTCTCCCGAGCGTCCGTTAGCCGAACTCTCTACGGCGACGCCGCCCCTCAGGCGGGGACCGCTGGCGGAGGTGTCCCCGTAAAGGCCGTCCGGTGACTGCTCGGTGAAGGGGGGCTATCCGCGACAGCCTTCCGGTCGGGTCGCACCGGTCTCCGCCGAGTGAAGCCGCACACTCCCAAGGATCCTTCTGGTCCCGACACCAGCAAGGTTTTGATCGGGTCGCAGCGCCAGATCGACGGTTCCTTGGCTGCCGTCTGGCATCTCGGTCGGCTCGTGCAGGTGGTCCGACGTCGATGCCGATCGCACGTGCAGAACGCCGACCCGCGGGACGACCGGTAACGCAAAACGGCACGTAGGAGTATGTGCCTTGCGCATGAGTGGTTCGGCCAGGGAGGATCTTCGAGAGCTGGCGCAGCGCTCGGGTGGCACCGGTCCGGGCGAGAAAGTCGGCTGAGTCGATGGCTTGGTCGACGCTGCCGACAGCGGCAGGTGGCTCAGGCGCGGGTGTCCCGGGCCCAGGGGGTCGTCGCCTTCGACCCGACGTGCCGGCATGTTCTGCTTGATGCCGGCAGCGGCGAGGTGGGCGTCTTCCGCAGGGGTGATGACCGCAAAGCGGCGTCCGGCGTGGAGCCGTTCGGCGAGTGACGCCGGTGTGAGCTCTTCGACGTCTCGGACGAGCTCGTCGACGGGGTCGCCGATGAGGGTGACGTGTGCTCGGCCACCAAGTTGGGGGCAACACCGGCAGCGTTGGCGGCGATGGTCGCCTTTTGACGGCGGCTCGGATGTGGGGCCACGAGCGCTCCCGGGTGGCCTTGTCACGCTTGCGGTGATCGGCGGCCCGTGGGCCGACCCACAATTACCCCATGATCACGCGAACCGGGGTTACCTGACCGGCCGGCAGCGAGGGACCGTAAGACGGTGAGGGATGTCGGCTGTGCACGCCTCGTCGTCGATGACACGCAGCCCGCTTGGTGGCGGCGCGGGGAGATCATCCTCCGGGCCAGCCGCCGTTGACCTGAATGCCCCCGTTGCGGAGCAACTCCACGACCTCGTCGGGTGTGCAGACCTGCTCGTCGGGGTTCTTGGTTCCGGCGCCGAGGAGGGCGAACAGCCGCCAATCGGGTGGGGTCCCAGCCCTCGCGTCGGTGGCCCGTTTCGCCTGGGAGGGCTGAAGGTGCACCGTGGCAAGGCTGCGGGCAAAGGTACCCCTTGACCTCGACTTGGAGCTCGACGCAGGCGCCGTCGACGAACGGCCGGTCGAAGCCACTGAGGGGCACGTAGATGTCCTGTCATCGGCGTGCTTGAGGTAGCCGTGGTCGGCGGCCCACTTTCCAGGGCCCGGCGTTCCGCCTCGAGCTCATGGGCCCGGCGGACCTGGGGTCGGAGGACAGCGTCGTAGCGGAGCTTGTGGAATAGCGGGTTTCCGGTGTCGGTAGCACGCAACTGGGCGGCGAGGTGAGCGTTGTCCGGCTCGGTGAGCGCTTCGGGTGGGATCCCGCAGACGGAGAGGAGTTCGACGGCGTCGGCGTCTTCGACGTCGGACAACCCGAAACCGACCGGTCCTTGTCGGCCCGGAAGTTGCTGGCCCTGGCAGAGGCTTTCGACGCGAAGGCGGCCGTGGCGCTGGGCGGTGCGTCTGGGGACGGGATGGGTAAACTTGGTGAGGGGGATGAGACAGGCTGCGTGCTCGCGTTGGCCGGTCTCGGCGTCGTTCCCTGCGTCGGTAAGGCCGATGGTGCAGATGCCGACGAGGTCACCGTCGCCGCGACGGGTGGGGTGGGTGCGTTGGCAGATGACGAGGTCGCCGGTGGCGATCTCGGCGATCGCCTGGCGACCAGCCGGGGTGTTGACGCTGGATGCCACCAGCCGTCGTAGGGTGCCGCCTCCGGGTGTGTCCAAGGGAACTTCGTGTCGTCCGCGATGTCGGGCACGTCGAAGTTGGGGTCGGCCGGGTTGTAGCGAGTGAGCCGGAGGCGTCGTCCGACGGTGACGACCTATGGGTTGGTGGGCGGCGGTGCGTTGAACGGGACCGCCGGTGGCGGGTACGGATTGGTTCCACCGCCATACCAGCCGGTCTCCCCAAACTCGGTCTCGATCGTCGTCCCAGCCGCGTCGTCTCGGGATGCGAGTTGCTCGCGGACCTCGTCGAAGGTCCATTCACCCGGAGCGCCGAGGATTCCGCCGAGGTCGACGTCGAGGTCCACGTGGGGATGGTACAGAACGCGGACGCAAGAATCCGGAGCCCGAAGCAGCCGCCTGGATGCCGAACGGCATCTCGGGCGTGTCCCACCGATCCGGGGGGGGCGCCTCGGTGGGTGCGATAATGGGCGGCGGTTATGGGTCATTGTCTCCACCTGGCGGGTGACCGGCTGGCCCTGGGGGTGAGGCAATGTCCGTTGCCGCGGCCGGGTTGAAGGCGACCTGGAGGGACATGCCACCCTGGGGATGTGCTCGGGCGGTAAGGGTGGCGTGGTGGGCGTGGACGACGGCACTGACGATGGCGAGACCGAGACCGGAGCCATCGTGGCGGCCGTTGCGGCCGGCTGAGAGCCGCTCGAAGGGTTGAAAAAGTCGGTGGAGCTGGTCTTCGGGGACG
>CAVTXA010000008.1:0-1131682 GCA_963738545.1 uncultured Acidimicrobiaceae bacterium | reverse complement strand
AGCCTCAGCGGATGTGCCGGCGAACTCCACCGATCCATGACGGAGGACCACGACACGGTCGGCCACATCCAGGGCTCGGTGCACCTGTTGTTCGACCAGCAGGACCCCCAGTCCATCGTCGGCCGCTTTTCGCACGGCCGAGAGCAGTCTCTGCACGATCAGCGGGGGCAAGAACCGAGGGACAGCTCATCGGCCAGAAGCAGCCGAGGACAGCGGGCCAAGGCTCGCCCCAGCGTGAGCATCTGCTGCTCACCTCCCGAGAGGAGCCCGGCACGGCGGTTCATGATCGCGTGCAGCTCAGGGAACAGGGCGGTGGCATCGGCGGCAGTCGCCCGGCCGACTCGCAGGTTCTGGGCCACGGTCAGACCCATGAACACCGAGCGCTCCTCGGTGACGAAGGCCATTCCGGCACGGGCCCGCCGGTAGAGGCGGGCCCGGCGCTTGACATCGCTGAATTCGATGCTCCCGTCCAGCGGTGGGAGCTCACCGGCCAGGGTCAGCATGGTCGTGCTCTTGCCGGCGCCGTTGGGGCCGAGCAGAGCCACCACTTCTCCCGCCTCGACCGTGAGGTCGAGGTTGCGGACGATGGGTACGTCACGGTAGCCCGCCACTAGCTGACGGGTCTCGAGGAGCGCAGTCACGGCGACACCCCCGACACTGTCCGGGGCGCCGGCTCGGCCACCGCCGACTCCAATGCTCCCTCTGCGCTCTCGTCACCCAGATAGGCCTCGATGACGGCGGGGTCGTCACGGATCTCGTCGGTGGACCCGGTAGCGATCTGGCGTCCGGACTGGAGCACGATGATCCGGTCGCAGGCGCCGAATACGAAGTCCATGTCGTGCTCGATCAGGAGGACGGCGATCCCCCACTCGTCGGCCAGGCGGCGCACCAAGGTGGCCAGTTCGGCGCTCTCGTGGTCATCGAGACCGGCGGCCGGCTCGTCCAACAGCAGGACGGAGGGATCGGCGGCGACGGCCCGGGCGATGGCCACCAGCCGTCGGCGGCCGAACGAGAGCTCCGGTGGCTTGGCCTCGAGATCCTGCTCCAGTCCGAACGCCTTCACCGCAGCCAGGGCGGCCGGATGGAGCGGAATGCGTCCCGGCCACACCAGATCGGTCACTCGCCGCCAGACGGAGGCGCCGTCGTCGACGACCTGGAGGTTCTCGAGCACCGAGAGGTCGTCGAACAGCTCGACCCCTTGGAACGAACGGGCCAGGCCGAGTCGCGAACGACGGTGCGGGGACAGTCGGTCCAGGACCCTTTTGTTGATGGTGACGGTGCCTTCCTGAGCGTTCACGAACCCCGAGACCGCGTCCACCACCGTGGTCTTGCCGGCTCCGTTGGGACCGATCAACCCCAGTACTTCGCCCGCCGAAACGTCGAAACTCAGGTCTTCGACGGCTATGACTCCACCGAACCGCACCGATAGGCCACTGACGACGAGATGGGCTGGTTGCACTCGCTGGGACACCGTCGGCACTGACTCCATTGATTCGGTCGCCGACGTCGCCGTCCGCCTCAGCCTGAAGGTCAGATTCGGGAACCTGGCCAAGGCCTGTTCGGCCACCGAGGCCAGGCCGTCGGGAGCCACCACGAGGAGCAGCAACAAGAGGAGCCCTCCGATCAGGCCCAGGTACTGCCCCGTGGACTGGGAGCCCTGGCTGAGCACCGAGGCCGCACCACTGCTGGTGAGGGTGGATCCGATCAATGGACCAATCACGTAGCCCAGTCCTCCGATGGTGGCCAGGGCCAGGGCGCTGATCGACTGCAGGGGATAGAACGACGCCAGGAAGTCGATGGTGCCGCCCTGGAAGCCGATCAGGACGCCCCCGACGGCGGCCAGGGCGGCGGAGAGGGCGAAGGCGTAGAGCTTGATTCCGACCACGCTCACGCCCATCGATGCCGCGGCCCGCTCGTTGTCGCGCACGGCCACCAGCTGGCGTCCCGATCGGCTGCGCCGAAGATTGGCCACGGCCAAGCCGCACACCACGAAGGCGAACAGACTGACCAGGGCGTAGCGAACCGGGTGGTCGATGGTCCCGATGTTGAATCCGAAGAGCGTCTGGGCGCCGACCGGAGTACCGGCCGGCGTTCCGGTGAACGAGGCACTGTTGAACACCACATCCTGGATGGTCACCCCGAGGCCGAGGGTGACGACGGCCAGGCTCACGCCCCGGGTGCGCAGAGCGGGTATCCCCACCAGGACGCCGACCGCCGCCGTCCCCAGCACAGCGAGGATGACGGCGACCTCGAACGGCCAGTGCAGCGAGTAGACGATACGGCCGGCGATCAGGGCACCGACGCCGGCCAGCGAGAACTGGGCCAGGGAGATCTGGCCGCCGTAGCCGGTGACCACCACGATGGACAGCATGACCAGGGCCGCTCCCAGCGACACGGTGATACCCGCTACCCAGGCACCGGACAGCACCCGAGCCAGGAGCAGCGCGCCGGCGATGGTCCCCACGGCAACCGTCACCGGTCTGATGCGGCCGGTACCGAGGCGCGGGAGCCGGTCGAAGAGGTGACCCCGCTGCGGGAGTGATCTCCCCCGGACCACCAGGTACGCCACGATGACCAAAAAGGGCACCGCACCCGAGACTCCGGGGGTGGACACATACTGCGAGGTCAACTGCTCGGCTATCCCCAACCCGAGTCCGCCGAGCAGGATCAGGGGGAACGAGACGAACCCGCCGATGAGACCGGCGGCCAGGCCGGCGATCAGGATCAGCGTCATGTTGGTGACGGTCAGACCGGCAATCGGTGCGATGAGGATGCCGGCCACTGCCGCCAACATGGCCCCGAAGGTCCAGTTGAGGCTGGCCAAGAGCTCGGGCGACCAACCGAGGGCGGCGGCGGCTCGTTCGTTCTCGGCGGCACCGGAGGTGGCAAGGCCGGTGCGCGTGTACCGGAAGAGCGCCCACAGGACGAAGGACAGCACGGCCACGAGCAGGGCGAGCCACAGACGGTCGCGACCGACGGTGGTACCGAAGAAGTGCACCGGCTCGGTCGGCAGAAGTGATGTCGGTCCGATGACCTGGGCCGCTCCGTAGCGGAGTGTGCCCACTGCGTTGAGGGTGATCATGACGCCCAGGGTGGCGATGATGCGCACCAGCGGAGAGGCGGCGCGCAACCGGCGCATGATGAGCTGGCTGGTCAGGAGCCCGAGGATTCCGGTGATGAGCAGGGCCACGACGAGGGCTTCAGCCACGGGCAGGTGAGGAAGGGCCGGCCCGAACGACACAGGGATCCCACCGACCATCTCGTTGAAACTGAACGCGCCCACCATGGCGAAGGCACCCTGGGAGAAGTTGAGGACCCCTGATCCTCGGTAGATCAGGGCGATCCCCTGCGCGAGGAGGGCATAGACGGCTCCTACGCCAACGCCGAGCATGACTGCGCTGGTCAACTCGCCCATGTCTCCCCCTCTCCCCGGACGTCTGCGCCGCGTTCACTAAACAGTTAAATCAATAAGCTAGATAGTGGGCCGGTGGATTGCAAGCAGTGTCGGGATCAGCCGGTCACGACCTCATATAGGTGCCCGACGCCACGTTGAGGATCTCCCCGGTGATGGTCCTCGCTCCCTCGCCGGCGAGGAAGGCAGCGGCCTCAGCGATGTCGGTGGGGTCCGGCAAAATCCGAAGGGGACTCCGTTCGATACCGAACGCAGTGACCTGCTCGGGGTTGTCATCGGCGTACTTGGTCTTGGCCACGATCCCCATGGAGATGGCATTGCATCGAATCCCGGCCGGGCCGCCCTCCCAGGCCAGAGCGCGGGTGAGGGCGTTGAGCCCTCCCTTGCTGGCGGCGTAGGGCGTTTCGAGGCCCTCACCCCCCACGTCGGGGGCGTAGGTGGTGATATTGATGATGGCGCCGCCTCCGGCGTCTCGCATCTGGGGCATGGTCGTACGGGCCAGATACCAAGGGCCGCTGAGGTTCACGGCCAGGACCCGATCCCAGGCGGCAGGGTCGAAGTCGAAGATGGGTCCCGTCAGGTTCTCGGCGGCGTTGTTGACGAGGATCCGGACCGGTCCGATCTCCGCCCGTGTCGCGGCAACCACGGCGTCCACGCCGGCTCGATCGGCGACATCCAGGACGTGACCGACGACGGTGGCGCCAGGAATCAGATCCAGCAGTTCCGCCACAACGCTCCTGACACGCTTCTCATGGATGTCGGTAACGGCCACGGCAGCACCGCCAGAGGCCAGCCGCGCCGCGATAGCCCGACCGATGCCTTTCCCCGCTGCACCCGTGATCAGCGCCACCTGACCGCTGAACTCGTCAGGGCGCACGGACCTGGCTGCGTTCATCGAGCCACCGTCTCCCCCGACCTGACCACGTCGCCACCATCTATCAGTTATATCATTGTACCTAGTTGTGATCCATACGCCCGATCCCCGATTCGTGATGTCATCCGAAGGTGTACCGCGACACGGCCTCGGCCACGCAGGCCGGCTTCTCCTGCCCTTCGATCTCGACGGTCACCACCAGGACCACCTGATAGGCGTCGCCGATCTGCTCGACTGAAGCCACCGTGGCTCCGGCCCGCAGCCGGCTGCCCACCCGCACCGGCGATATGAACCGCACCTTGTTGCACCCGTAGTTGAGGGCGAACTTCACGCCGTCCACCGCCCACAGTTGCTTCAAAAAGGAGGGAAGCAACGAGAGCGTGAGGTAGCCGTGGGCGATCGTGCCGCCAAATGGCCCGGCGGCAGCCCGCTCCTGATCGACATGGATCCACTGGTGATCGCCGGTGGCCTCGGCGAAGAGATCGACCCTGGCTTGGTCGATTTCGAGCCACTCGGAGAACCCGAGATGGGTTCCGGTCAGGGTGTCGAAGTCGTCACGCGTCAGTGAAGTCGTCATGGCTTGACCCTAGAACCGCGCTGCCCACACCTCCAGATCATGGCGCTACCCAGCCCATCTCAGTCCGAGGCCAGATCTTCTCAGTCCGAGGCCAGATCATCTCAGTCCGAAGAAGGAAGGGGCTTGCTCTCTTTGATGCCGATGGGGGCCCCGTTGGCGGTGAGGGACCCCTGTCCGCCCCTGGTGCAGAGCACCTCTATTCCGGTGGCCGCATCGTCGTATCGCTTGCCCAATGTTGTACCCCCAGCCCAACCATCATCAGGCCGTGCCATCGCAGATCGTTCCGACCCCAGGGGGACCATGTCGGCTCCACCACACCCCAGCACACAGGCCTTGGTGGGAAGGCGGACAACTACCACCTCGGTTTCGCACACTGCGCTGCACCATCGGCTCCCCGGCTTCAGGTCCTGTGTCATCTTCGTTCAACTCCTCTCGACGCCACAGTGGAAAGTTCGATCTCGAGGCACGTCGGACGCACGACGTGCCCATCAATTTCACGACTAGGGAATGGCGACACACCCCCGGGCGGAGCTGCGCGGCACTGCACAATCAGGTAGATGATAGACCTATTCGATGATCGGGAACCGAGATCTGCGGGCTGAGATCCTCGAGGCGACCTGGTCGATCCTGCGGAACACAGGCTTCGAGGGGTTCAAGGTTCAGCAGGTCATCACCCGGGTCGGGACGTCCACGAGAGCTTTCTACAACGAGTTCGCGGACAAGGATGCTCTGTTCGTGGCCCTGATGCAGGACGAGTACTCCCGGTCCGCCGCCCGTCTCGAGCGTGTGGTGACATCGCTCACCGATCCGGTCGAGCAGGTGGGCGCTTGGGTGCGCGAACTGATACTGGCCGCCGGCGATCCGCGCCGGGCCGCGCGGGCTCGGCTATTTGCTTCACAGCCGGCGCTCATGCACCGATTTCCCGAGGCCTTCGAGGCAGCAGATGAACTCCTTCGCCGCCCGCTGGTCATGGCCCTCCGGCGCGGACGTGAGCAGGGACTTTTCGCGTCGTCCGACCCCGGTTCCGATGCCGAGCTCATCTCGCAGTTGGCTGGGGCCAGTATGAATCACGCGCTAGGAGGAACGGATCCTGAGGCCCTTGAAGCGACGATCGCAGAGGTGGTCGAGTTCGCCCTCCGCGCCCTCGGTCACCCGTCTCCCTGAAAAGGCCAGCGGCCCCAGGTGGCGTCCGTGGTCAGGCCGGTGGCGGTGCTGTGTGCGGGAACAGTTCTTGGAACGTTCCTCGGGTGATTCGTTCGCGCACGACTGGGTCCGACCCGTCGAATAACTCGTGGAGTGTCTTCTGGGTGTGACCGAAGGTGCCTTCGAGGTGGGGGTAGTCGCTGCCGAAGAGAAGGTTCCTGTAGCCGGTGCCGGCCATCACCGCCGGTCCCGACTCATCGTGCTGGAAGCTGGCGTAGATCTGACGGTAGAGAATCTCCTTGGGCAGGCTCGACAAGGTTGGCCGCACGAAGATCCCGTGCTGACGGTAGGCCTCGTTCATACGATCGCCGAGGTAAGGCACCCAGGCCGCACCACCCTCAGCGATGAGGACTTTCAAATCCGGATGGCGGTCAAGGGCACCCCCGGAGATCAACATGTTGGACACCCGGAGACCTCCGAATCCCGTCTCCACGTAATTCAAGATCGCCCCACCAGGACCCCGGAACATGGCCGACTGGTCCACATTGTCGGTGCCGATGTGGAACGCCACCACCATCGACGACTCGTCACAGGCTGCCCATAGCGGCTCCCACATGTCATCGTTCCAGTCACGAGTCCCCGGCGGATGCCCGGTCGGCAGGCTGACGACCTTCATGCCGATACCGGCAGCGTGATGCACCTCGGCAACGGCGTCGTCCACATCGAGAAGCGGCATCAGCGCTGCGCAGACCAGGCGGTCAGGGGCGGCGCCCTGGATTTCTGAAACCATCCACTCGTTCTCTGCTCGGGCCGCCTCGCGGATCAGGGCCCGGTCCTCGATGAGGGCACACCACAGACCGATCGAGGCGAAGATGACTTCGGCCCACACGCCCTCCTGATCCAGGTCGAGGAGCCGGAGCCGGACGTCCCGTGCCCCTGGCGGCCGGTGGGACATCTCGACGATCGTCTCCCCGGTGGACCCCTTGGCCGTGGCGATCTTGGGGATGGCCCTCGTGAAACTCTTGCCATCGACCGTCACTCGCTCCTCGCTGTCACCGATCAACTCGGTTCGAGGCATGCGGTCAGCTTGGCTCTTGGGCATGATCTGGTGCCACAGGTCGTCCGGCTCGAGAATGTGCGAGTCACCCGAGTTGGTCCAGATCTTCTCTTCCACCATCGAATCGGTCATCAGTCGTGCCCTTTCCATCGAGCGCCACCAACCAAGGTATCGCCGCCTTCCGGGCTGACATAGGGCATTGAGCGGAATCCCATTCCGCCCAACCTGCTGGCAACCGCTGACCCGGCGCGCTAGGCAGAGTAGGTGGAACGTGGCGCCGACGACCAAGAGTTGCTGGATCTGTTCACTGGATCCGGCGTGGATCGAGACAGTGCCGCCCACTTCCGGGGACGCCTGCGGAAGGAACTCCTGATCAACCGCTGCGAAGTTTGCGGAACCTGGCGTCACCCTCCCCGCCCGCTCTGTCCGAGCTGTTGGTCGGATCGGGTCGTCCCCACTGAGGTGAGTGGTGACGGCACCATCTTCCTCACCCTCTTCCTTCACCAGGGCCCTCCAGCGGAGGGGGTCGACTACTCGACCCCCTACCCCGTGGTGACGGCAGAGCTCGACGAACAGCCCGGGCTGCGCTTCACCACCACCGTCGTCGGCGCCAATAACGGGGCGATCAGGATCGGCGAACGAGTCGGGCTCGATTGGATCGAGCGGGGTGGAGTACCTCTGCCGGTCTTCCGATTGAAGGACCGGTCTTCGTGACCACTTCCCGCAATCCACTGCGGGACACGGTGGCATTCGCGGCTGCGGCGACGACGGGGTTCACCGCCAGGAACACGGAACGAAGCCAGGCGTCCTACGTCGCCGAGGCGTCTATCGCCGCCCTTCGCTCCTGCGGACTCACTGCTGCAGACGTCGATGGAATCTGCGGCTCCCAACCCGACGCCCCGGCTGTGCAGTCAATGCTTGGCATCCCCGAGGTGACCTGGTTCGCCAACCCGATCATCCCGCTCGTCAACCATGTGGCCGCTGCGGCCAGCGCCATCCACAGTGGCCTCTGTGAAGTGGTGTTGGTCTACCACGGCGCCTATCGGCAGGCATGGAACACCGGGTCCGCTCTGAAGGATCCGTTCCGGAGCGGCGCTTCGTTTGCCGGTGGGGGTGCAACTCCACCCCCGGAGTCGATCCATGGGAGCCCCGGCTACACAGCATGGGCGTCCCGCTACCTGCACGAATACGGCGTGAGCAAGGAGCGGTTCGGCCTCGTGGCCATCAACGACAGGACCAATGCTGCCGGCAATCCCGCAGCGTCGATCACCACGCCACTCACCATGGACGACTACCTGGCTGCCCGGATCATCCGCTGGCCACTCTCCATCCTCGACATGGATATCGCCGTGGACGGGGCGGACGCCTTCGTCCTCACCTCGGTTGAGCGGGCCCGAGATCTCCCCCTGCCGCCGGTCCTGATCAACGCGGTGACCCTGGGGATGATCGATCACAACGAGGAGGATCAGACTCCCAGCCTCCAACGCCATGGCCAGCAGATCGTCATCGACTCCCTCCGGCAGAAGTCTGACTTCTGGATTGACGACATCGATGTCTACTTCCCCTACGACGGGTTCAGCTTCATCATGCTCAACTGGATCGAGAACAGCGGGTGGTGCGGTCCAGGAGAGGCCGGTGACTTCCTCGCCGAGCATTGGGTCGGTGACGAACAAGGATCGGGCCGCGTTCTGATCAACGGACGGATCCCGATCAACCCGCACGGTGGCTCGCTGTCTGAGGGTGGCACGCAGGGCTCAGGACACATCCGCGAGGCGGTTCACCAACTACAGGGGCTGGCCGGTGACCGACAGGTGCCCGGAGCACGGCGGACCTTGGTCACCCCCGGAGGATTCTTCTTCAACGCCCAGGGTCTGGCCCTGCGTCGAGACTGAGGTACCCCAGACGGTCCGGCGAGAATGGGGCTCGAGTCAGGCCTCCTGACGATCGCCGGGGACGATCGGGCGCCTTCGGTCGTCGATGACCACGGCAAACCGACGGTGGCGGCGGTATAGTTGAATCAATACACTGAATGGCAAGCGAACGTCGGGGGAATCGATGAGTGAGATCTGCGAAGGCCTTCAGGTGGTCGAGACCGGAAGTGGCAGCATCGCCGCGTCCATGGTGGGGATGGTTCTAGCTGACGCCGGCGCCCGAGTCGTCAAAGTCGAGCCGCCGGAGGGCGATGCCTTACGCTCAGCCAATCCGAGCGGATTCCTGGTCTGGAATCGGGGCAAGGAGAGCCGGGTCATCGACCTGCGCACGCCGGGCGGCCAGGAGGAGTACCGCGGAGTATGCGCCCATGCCGACGTAGTCGTAGAAGGATTCTCGCCCGGCACCACCGAAGTGTGGGGCGTGGGGGCGAACGCATTGCGACAGGCCAATCCGGGCCTGGTTCATTGCGCCATCACCGGGTTCGGCCCCACCGGGGCCTACTCCGGACTCAAGGCTTACGACACGCTGGTTTCAGCCAAGGCGGGCCTGTTCGCCCGTGGAGGATTCGGTCACCGCGACGGGCCCATTCTCTATCCGGTGCCGTGGGCCAGCTATGGGGCAGCCATGCAGTCGGTTGCGGGAATCCTCTCGGCTCTGATGGTCCGGCAGACCACGGGTCGGGGCCAGGCGCTTAGCACCACCATGATCGGCGGCCTCGATCCGGTCGACTACTTCGTCTCCACCATCACCCAGTTGATGGCCAAGCGGGGCGAGGAGGCCGCGCTCGATGCCCGGACCGGCATCGCCGCCAGCCGTTACGGCGTGTTAGTTATCACCCGCGACGGCCGGTTCGTCCAAACCTCCACTCTTCTGCCTCACCAGGGGAAGGCGCTCACCGAGGTGGCCGGACTCGGACACCTGCTCGAGGATCCTCGCTTCTCCAAACTCCCCATGTTCAACAGTCCGGAGGAGGCTCAGGAGTGGGAGGACGCGCTGTGGGAGGCCTTCCGCCAAAAGGACCTCGCCGAGTGGATGCCGCTGCTGCTGGCCAGTCCCGACATCGCCTTCGAGGTGTCGGCGACCAGCGAGCAAGGCCTGGATCACCCCCAGATCGTCCACAACGGGGACACCATCACCGTCGAGGACCCCACCATCGGCCCGGTGCGCCAAGTCGGACCGATCGGCCACTTCTCGGCTACGCCGATCGTGCCGCGGCGGTCCGCACCTCCGCTCGGGTCCCACGCTGGCGATTTCCAACCCCGCAGGGACCAGGGTGACTCGGGACCGGCGCCTGCCCACCCCCTCGAGGGAGTCACTATCGTTGAATTCGGCTACTACTACGCCATGCCCTACGGGTTGGCCATGGCCGCGGCATTGGGCGCTCGGGTGATCAAGCTCGAGAACGCCGACGGTGACCCTCACCGGATGTCCTTTGGTCCCGATGTGGCCAGCAACAAGACAACGGCCGGCAAGGAGAGTGTGTCGCTCGACCTTCGGTCGGAAGAGGGAAGGTCCATCGCCCGTAGGATCATTGCCGGCGCTGATGTGTTCGTGAACAGCTTCCGCTCCGGGGTGGCCGATCGGCTCGGATTGGGCTACGCCGATCTCTCCTCAATCAACCCTCGGCTCCTGTACGTGCATGCGGCCGGGTACGGCTCGGACGGACCGTTTGCCTCCCGAGCCCTGTACGCCCAGGCGGCCCAGGCGGTGGCCGGGAGCTTCGGTCGTCAAGTGGGATACTGGGCGGATCCCGCGCAGAACATCGGGATGAGCGTCCCCGAGCTGCAGTTGATCATCCAGCCGCGCGTCAACCAGATCGTCGACGGCGACTCCAATGCCGCCCTGTCGGTGCTGGCCTCGATCATGCTCGGCGTCTATCACCAGCGGCGGACGGGTACTGGCCAGTTGCTCAGCACCTCCATGATCAGTGGCAATGCCTGGTGCTACTCCGACGACTTCTGCACCTACGCCGGCAAGGAACCGGTGCCGGTCTGCGAAAGCGAGTACTACGGCACCAGTGCGCTCGAACGGGTCTATGAAACCAGTGACGGCTGGATCTGCCTGGTAGTCCGCACCGACAAGGAGTTCGCCGCGCTGTGCCGGGGGCTGGACGACGATGCTCTTGCCCTCGATGCTCGCTTCTCCAGCGCTGCGGAGAGGAAGGACAACGATGCAGACCTGGTCGGCCACCTCGAGAAGCGCTTCACCACTCGGTCTGCCACCGAGTGGGAGTCCCTCCTCAGCCGGCTTGACGCCGGCTGCGTGGAAGTCAACATGAAGGGCCAGCCGGCCTTCACCAGCTTCGATCCGGTACTCCGGGAGACCGGCCTCACCGTAGAGATCGACCATCCCATGTACGGTGCCCTGGTGGTGGCTGCACCCCCGGTGGAGTTCTCGGAGACTCCGGGCCGCACAGGGCTGCCGTGTTTCCGCGGTCAGCACAACCACTCCGTCCTTGCCGAGATCGGCTTGTCCCCCGCCGAGATTGCCGAGTTGGAAGCGAACGGCGTCCTCTTCCCCGAGACGCCGTTGCCGGTTCCAACCGCCTGATTCCAGGAGTTTTCGGCACACCCTCCCGACCGCTTCGAGTCCAGCCGCCGGCCGGCTGACTGACATTCGAGCTATCGGGACGTCAGCCAGTCTCCTAACGGTGGTTACCGTTCCGAGGTACAGATTCACCCCAGGCCATCCACACCTCGGGTGAACGGGACTCACCCACCCTTCGAATGGCTCCCTCCTGCTGCGGATTGGGAATGGGACCCAGCCCGGCCATATGGAGGCGATCATCCCCCACCATCTCCCACGATTCCCCGTCGAGGTCGTAGTCGATGCGGTCATGCCAATAGCCGTCGGCGCCTCGGGTCACCCCGCAGTTCATGGATCGGAAGGCACGGACCTGGCCCTCGCTGTCGGCCATGACCGCCACGGCCAAGTCTTGGTGGCCGTAGATGAAGTGGCCGATCTCCGTGTTCCCGTCATCCCACCGCGTCGCCCAGCTGTACCAGGTGATGTGCGGAGCTTCGGCCAATGGATCATGGGATACGTACAAGCGCCCGCCAGGTGGCATGTAGGCCTCCTCGTAGAACAGGAAGCCACGTACCGACCGTCCCAGCATCTCTCCTTCCACCATCCAGGTCTGTGTCGTGTAGTACAACGATGAATCACGGCCTGGGACGTACCAGTGAAGGCCACTACAGACCCTGGTGCCCTCAACCTCGACCACGCCCTCCTCGAGGTACGAGAGCTTTCCGGACCCGAGGCGGAGGGCCAGCGTCGCCCCAGCGGTCCGAGGTGTGGTGAACAGCGCGCTGTCACCGTCCATTCGACGTTCGATGGCCTGACTGGGAGCCGCGTAGCGAGCCTCCTTCCGAAGCTCAAGCGCCAGAGCCTCGTCCATAGTGGAGAGTACAAGCAGCCGGTCACCCAGTGACTTGGCGCCACCGCCACCCGGGGTAGAGGACTCGGGTGGCGGCATCCGGCGCATGAGTGAGTGGACGTCACCTTCCTCGTCACGCAACGTTCCCCAGATGTAGCCCGCCTCGCGGTGCAGGCCCAAGTAGGGACGGTCGTCCACGAACTCGTTGGGCAGGACCTCGCGGCCGCCACACAGGGCTGCGTACCCGAAGTCCCCTTTTCTCATCGGTGCACTCATGGATCGGAGCCTACTCCTAATGCGATTACTGATTAAGCGGATTATGGCCGTTTCGCTCGCGACGGCCGCAGCGCTACCGTGGGCATCACATTCGGCGGCTTCGAGCAGTTGGGGAACGGTGTGAAAGGGGGTAGTGAGGGTCTCTTCCCATTCCTTGAGGCCAAAACGGCCATCCTCGAGCGCGAGCCAGACTCGGTCTAATAAGACTGCCGCCTGAGAAGCAGTCCAACCTAACAAATCCACCCAAAACCCAACCCCTCGTTGGGAAGGTGGACGGTACGGTCACAACGAGAGTCCTGCCGGGATCGCGGGATAGGTCTGGGCTACTTACAATCCCAAGCGGATGTCAGGCGCTATCACGGGCGAGTTCGCACAAGAGGTTGGCTACGACGTCAGGCCTCGAGAAGAACGGGGAGTGGCCCGACTCCCACTCGACCACCTCATCGCAATGGGCGGCTAGCGCTCGCTGGGCGTCGAGATGGAATGCGCCGTCTGCTAGGCAGATAGCGTAAAGCGATGAGTGGTCACGCCAAGCCGCCCTGGTCACCTGCGTGGTCAGGCACTCCATCGCCATCGGCCTCAGTCGCGGCCGGGCATAGTCAACGACCTCGTCGCTGCAGTCCCCATAGAACAACGGGCGGGCATTAGATGTATCAAACGAGACCGTGCCGTCGTCGTGGAACACCATGCTGTCGGCCACACTGGTCCTGGGGAGTTCCTCCTCAGCGGGAGCGAGTGCTG
Source organism: uncultured Acidimicrobiaceae bacterium (assembly GCA_963738545.1). Classification (GTDB taxonomy): domain Bacteria; phylum Actinomycetota; class Acidimicrobiia; order Acidimicrobiales; family RAAP-2; genus Bog-756. Next base: position 1,118,294 of record CAVTXA010000008.1, on the reverse strand, counting down.
AATATCCCTCGGCGACGGCGAAAGCACTGAGATAGACGAGCTGGCGCACCTTGGGTGGATTGCCGGCTTCAGTGATCACGGCACCCCCGTAGCTGTGGCCGCATAGCACCACCGGACCGGGCGATACTTCAATGGCCGAACCCACACATGCCACGTCGTCTTGGAATGAAGTGAATGGAAGTTCGAGAGCAGTGGCGGTGACCCCGGCATTGCGAAGCAGAGGCAGCACGTGATCCCAGCACCACCTCCCATGGAAAGCGCCGTGGACCAGAATGACCTCGGCTGGTATCACCCGGCGCGCGGAAGCCGGGGCGGCAGTCACCTGGTCGCCTTATGGTCGTGCCCCGGACCTAAGGGCAAGCTACTCCAACCTCTTTTGAATACAGGCAGTTGCATCGTTTCCTCCTCCTTGTCTTCTTGCGTGAGACCAACCACGCAGCAGCCGGTGAACCTCATTGATGAGCCCCCAAGCTGGCCAAGGAGGCCATTCTTGCCGGGTACCCACGTGCGGATGAGCTCGGATGTCGGGGGTCATGAAGGCGAATCCAATCCAGGGCTGACCTAGGCGCGCTGGCTAAAGGATCGACCAAGGTATTCCGACGCAATTCGGGTTCTTTGAATTGTAGGAGTACCTCCCCCGAGTGCCCATCCATGTGCATCGCGGTGATACCGCTCGATGCCGTACTCCTCGGAGTAGCCGTAGCCACCATGCAAGCCCATGGCAATATCCGAGACCTTCTTTGCCATCTCATTTGCAAAACACTTGGCAACCGAAGCCTCAAGCGAGGACGGAGCGCCCGATCCGGCATTTAGCGCTGCCCGATACAGAAGCAGACGCGCCGCTTCCACCTGCATCACCATGTCAGCAAACAACGTTTGAACGGACTGGAACTCGACGATCGGCTTACCAAACTGATGGCGGTCTTGGATATACCTGGCCGTGCGGTCAAGACAAGCCTGGCCGATAGCAACACTCATCGTGGTATTCCCGAGTCGCTCAATGGAAAAGGCATTGAAGAGGCTCTTGAAACCGGTCACGATTAAGTTGCCCTCAGGAACCCGGACCCCATCGAAGAACATATCGGCGGATGGAATTCCGTGAAACCCCATCAGTCTTTCCTGCGGCCCGAACGTCAGTCCCTCCGATGATCCCGGGACGACCAATGCGCCTATCCCGCGTGGACCCGGCTCATCGTTGATGCGGGCATACACCAGATAGAGTTCGGAATGACCTGCACCCGAGCACCACCGTTTTGCACCGGTGATCACGAACTCGTGATCATCGAGGCGCGCCGCTGTAGTCACATCGGTTGCAGCTGATCCGGCATCGGGCTCCGAGATGCTCACGGCAAGAGTGGCATTCCCGTTGATTATTGGGGGCAGGAACTGTGCTTTCTGATCCGCGGTGCCGTACAGGTCGATGACGCGCGCAGGGCCGGTGTTAGCCTCAAACACCTGGAACGCAGCCAGCTGACATTCTTTCGCCAATTCCTCGATGACGATCAGAGCGTCGATCAATGGAGCGCCGCCGCCTCCGTACTCCGGCGACAGGCAGATTCCAAGAAAACCCATTTGTGCAAGTCGCTTGCGTTCACTGTTGGGAAAGAATGTGCGTTCTCGATCCCAGACCAGCGCGCTGGGACCATACACTTCGCTCGCCAGTTTGGCTGCGGATCTACGGAGCAATTCCTGCTCTTCGGTCATCTCAACGCCTATCACGGAATGTTCGCTCCACATCTTTTCGTATCGACATCTCAAAGGGGGGTCGGTGGTTCGCTATGCCGGTTGGGTTGGATCTAGCCTTTGCACGAACCCTTCAATCGGCTGTCTCGAACGATATTTCTTCGATCAGCTCCCGGGACTGGGCGAGATGATCATGAAACAGGCGATGCACCTGAGCACTCTGACCTGCGCAAAAGGCGGCGGCAATTCTCTCGTGTTCCATGGCGGCGACCGACAATGCATCATCTGACTGAACCAGCATCATCCGATAACGGTCAGCGCGGTCGGCGAGGGACTCGATGAGTTTGCTCAACACCTGGTTGTGGGATGCCTGATAGATGCTGCGGTGGAATGCCCGGTTGATCTGGAGTGCCTCTAAAGCGTTGCGACCTAGCAGGTTCAAGGATTCCTTGGCATGCAACCGCTCTGCATCCGTTGCCGCCTCGGCACCAAGGGCAGCAGCGAATGGCTCAAGCTCAACGCGCACCGTGTAGATCTCATGCATTTCGTCGCGACTGAGTGGGGCTACCTGGACTCGCTTGTGAGCACGAAGCAAGACGAGCTTCTCAGCAGCCAGACGAGAAAGAGCCTCACGAATAGGTGTCGTTGAGAGTTGCAAGTCTGCGCTAAGAGTTTCTTGATCGATAATCGAGCCCGGTCGCAACTCACCAGCCAATATCTGACCTCGCACGGTCTGAAACGCGTACTCGGCCTTTGTCATGCCGAAGAATGGTAGCTATGGCTCAGTAGCGCCCGTGGCACCAGTTCTACAGGCCGCCTCAGATGCGCCTCTCGGTCCGGGCTCATGAACATGCCCGCATGCTCCCATCCGTTGATAGTTCCTATCTCGTCGTATCGGCGGGCACCGCTACTGACAACTCGGTAGTCATGTGGTCGGCGGAGAAAGCTTGCCACTGTGATCTGGGTGACGGTGTGGGCAAGATTCGAGCCGAGGCAACGCTGGGTCAGGTCGCCAGATGACCAGTCCCCCGCTGACACCGACCGTAGGTCTCGGTAAAAGTCGGGTCGCTCAGACGGCAGTTGTCCCGAGAACGGATCGACTCTCGACACAGGGATGGCATAAGACACAAAACCCTCTATTCGTTCCGATCCACTCCATTTTATAGACTACAGGAAGGCCGATAGTGGGGCAAGGGCGCGCGCTACTCTCATCGCAAAATTCGAGACTCCCACGCGGCGGGTCAGATATCACCGTGAGCGCTAAGGTCCGCTGGCTCACCGCCGATCCCAGTCAAATACGGCTCCAAGCCGTACACATGTGCAGCCGTGCTGAAGAACAGCTGGTCCCGTTCCCAGGGGCTGAAGCCGGACGCAACACGCTTGAACGCGTTCCAAGTAGTGCAGAAACTCATGGAACTTCGGTCGACTGGAAAGTTTGACTCGAACATGCATCGCTGGGGCCCAAGCTCTTCGATCGCGAATATCAGGTGGTGGCTCCAGCGCTCCGCGATCATGGCGCTCGTAGGCGGAGGCTGATCGTAATTCGGCGGATGCCCGAGGAAAGGTATGCCAATACCACCCAATTTCAAGAATACATTTTGCAGGGGCTTGAGGGCGGCGATGTGGTGTCGCCAGGACTCAAACACCTCGGATTGAATGTCACCGTACCGACCGATCGCAAGTAGGCCGCCCAGATGATTCAGGACGAACTTGCAGGTCGGTATTGCAGCGGCGATTTCCGCAAGCTCGGGGATCTGAGGGTGGTAGAGCCAGATGTCGCAAGCAAGGCCGGCTCTCCCGAGTCGGCGCACTCCCGACCGAAATTGCCGGTCGGCCAGCAGGCCGGATGGTGGATTCGTCCTGGCTCGTGGTACACCCGGGTCCTCATCGAACGCTACTGCGTTGCGAATTCCACATAGGTGAACTCCGGCCACAGACATCAGGGGGTCTAGGACCTCCTGGACGTTGTCCCCCAAGCGGAGATCGGCGAAGGCGACGATGTGTGCACTTGCCAGCGCCATTGGTGTGTGAGTTGCGTACTGGTGCTTTACTGCTTCCAGCTCGCCGGTGGACCTCAGATGGACAGCACCACTAGTCCAGTATCCCCACCCGCATTCGACGTAGATCGACTCAACGATTCGGTGACCGGTGTCACGATCAGCGAGGTATTGCGGAAGCAGGTACGGCTGACCATGCGTCCCGTCCCATAAGTGATAATGGGCATCCACGATCGGTTGCTGCGGATCGATGGGCGCCTCATGCCAGCTATCGAGCCAGTTGTTGTTCAAGTCTTTGGCATCGCGACCGCTCATTTCTGGAGATCTTCAGCACGGGATACCCACGCCACTTCGATCAAATTGGCCAGCCGTGAGGAGCGAAACCTAAAACAAATTCGACAGCCCCGGAAGTGTCCAGCGTCAAGCGGCTTGTTGGCCCAATGACGAACGAAACATGGCCAAATCTTGCCGTTGCTGACGCTCGAGGTCACGATGGATTCGGTCTGCCATCATTTTGGCCCGCTCGTGGAACAAGCTGGAGTCGGCGATGTCTCGGGGATCGCGAGCCACTTCCGCTCTGAGCCTGGGCGTCCTCCACCGTTGGCATGGAGTTGCGCACTACCCCCCGCCCTCCTTCTGCCGACGTCGCCACCTTTATCGGAAATCCTTCATCCTTCATCCGTCATCCGACGCGGGTACAAACCAAAATGGAGGCACAGCTCCCTCTCTTTCAGCAAATACAAGGCTCACTCTCAGGGGAAGCGAGGCGTCTTTCGGCAAACCTCGAATATGCGCAATGATCGGTGGCCCGCCGGCAACTTCGACTTCACCAAGGATGTATGGGACATCCAAGCCAGCCAATGACACCCAAACATCTGCGTAGCTTTGAAGAACTCCCTCAGGTCCAAATGTCGCCGGCTCGGTGGTGGCATCGGCGCAGTCCGGACACACCGAACGCGCCGGCCAAGTTGTTACTCCGCACTGTTGGCAGCGAGACCCTGACAGGAGCTCCCGCTCCCGATCGACGGCTAAACGGTTCACAACATCGGGCCACTGGAGGGCCTCACTCAAGCCCATGGGATCGCCCTTTCTAGAATATGAATGTTGCAACTCGCCGGTTCACCCTCTAGCCAACCCCCGTCATTCATGGCCAACCCCAGACGCGGGTTTTTGACTTGGCGCAGGCCCGCCTCACCTCTGAGCTGCCACACCAATTCAGCGATCTGCGCCAAGCCTGTCGCTCCCACCGGATGACCCCTCGACGAGAGTCCACCGCTTGGATTCACCGCGATCTCCCCGTGGATGGATGTCGACCCGCCGCGGAGGAGTTTGGCGGCTTCGGCTCGTCCACAAAATCCCAACTCCTCATAGCAAATGAGCTCGGACGGAGCGAGGGCATCGTGCACCTCGGCCACGCTGATATCGCTCGGATCGACACCGGCCTCCTCGTAGGCGTTCTGAGCGCACGTCCATACGGTTGATTCACGGCTCTTGCTCGATGGCGAGTACCCGGAGCGGGCGCTGCTTGCCCGGACTGTTATGGCTGGGCGATCCTGGGCTGGCTTGATCTCGGCCGCCTGGACCACTACTGCGGCCGCACCATCAGAAAAGGAACTGCACATGAGGAGGGTAATTGGCCCCGCAATTCGGCGAGAGCCTAGAACCTCGTCACTAGAAACAGGCCTTTGGTGATGTGCGTAGGGATTCAATGCACCGTTGGCATGACTTTTGACCGCCGCTTCGGCAAGATCTTCTAAGGTCATCTCTCCGGCGTCCATGCGTTTTCGCAGCTTGATCGCATTGACAGCTGTGAACTGCAGACCTAAGCCCCCAATGACCTCCTGGTCCCCTGCAGTTTGGAGGGCGGAGAGGGTACGCTCCCGGTCATCGACGAGCATTTTCTCGAATCCAATGGCAAGGGCCGTCTTCGCCACGCCGGATTTGACAGCAATCACGGCTTCTCTGAATGCAGTTGAACCGCTAGCGCAGGCGTTCTCGACATTCACAATTGGCGTTCCCTGGACACCAACCTCCCGCAGAACAGTTTGCCCACGGATCTGCTCCTGCCCCTGCAAGAGGCCGGCCATAGCATTCGCGGAGTAGACGACGTCAAGCTCATTCAAACCAACCTCTGCGTCACGGAGGGCTCGGACAAAGGCGACTCGAACTAAGTCCTTCAGCGATTTACCACGATGGTGTCCGAATGGGTGCATCCCGACACCGGCAATTCTTACGGGCTCCATTTCGCTGCCTTTCCGATGACATCGACGTCTGCAAATAGTTTATAAGATTTACTACATCGACGAAGAGGGCTTCGGACGCCGACTCGACGCTTGCATCAGTTGCACTCCGGCGCACGAAGTCACCGGTTGCACGGCAAACCACCGACCTCCTCGCCGCTTCGACCGCCACCTCCCGCCGCCCCACTGGGAGCAAGATGGGGATTGCATCCAGGTAGTCACGATTCTCGCCAACTGGTCATGACAAGAACTGGGCTGGATTGACAAGCACGGAAGGTCGAGTGATCTCCCGATACACCGACCTCAGATGAGGAAACGGCCCAAGACAGCAATCGTTTCATTTGCGCTGCTATCTCTAGTGCTTCTCTTCCAGGCCCTTTGCCGGGTCTTGATTTTGCTTGGTCCGCTGGCCACTATCGAGGCGGCTTGGCCGGGGGCGGCCGCAAGCCGCTCTCATCCGTTTGGGGGGATACGGAAGTGGACCGAGCAAGCCACCTCGATCGTCGCCATGGACACTCTGTTGCAAACTTTCAACTCCGTCTTCGATTGAAAGTACGTGCCCTGACGGTTCTTCTTCTTGGACGTGGAATGGGTCGCGACGAACTTAAACATTCGACTTGTCCACCTGCCCATGGCCTAGGAGATCGTTGAGTGCGCGACGATCGACCTTGCCGTAGGGCGTGCGGGGTATGTCTCTCACCAAAACAACTCGCTTCGGTGATCGGTACCCCAGACGGTCTCGGGCAAAGGCCATGACGTCATCCGTCTTGATGTCGTCGGGCGCGTGGACTTGCAACACTGCTGCGACGGCTGTCCCCCAGCGGGCGTCCGGCACACCGAATACCACAGCCTCTTGAACACCCTGATAAGTCGTGAGAACATCCTCAACCTCTTTGGGCGCAATGTTGAAACCACCAGAGATAATCAACTCATCACCTCGCCCCTTGAGATGCACAAAGCCCTCGGCGTCGAAGCTGGCCATGTCTGCTGTCGCAAGCCAACCACCGACCAGTGCCTCATCGGTCGCAGCTCGATTGTTGTGATAACAGCTCATCACGTGAGGCCCGCGCACAAATAGCTCACCGGTCTCACCCGTCTCACACAGTTGTCCGTCCGGATCCCTTATCTCGACTTCCACGGTGCGCCACGGTCGTCCTCCTGACAGTCGAGTTGTCCCGACATGCTCGTGCTTACGCAGGCAAGTGATTGTTGCCGGCGCCTCGGTCTTCCCGTAGAGCTGAATCAGTGAGAAACCGAATCTATCGATACATGCGTCAAGAACAGGTGCAGAGATTGGCGAAGCGCCATAGATGGTGGTCTCGTAGCCCCAATCGGACCCTGGGACTTCGAGTATGCGGGGCAACATTGCCGGAACTACCTTCACCGTACGAATCCCCAGCCGGTTGGATAGGTTCCAAATCTCCTCGGGATCAAATTTCTTTTGGCAGTAGACCCCTGCACCGCGCATCAGATAGGGCAGAGGAAAGTAGCCGGCACCATGCGAGAGGGGCTGAGCTAAGACGATCTGCTCTCCCGGCACGATCTCTCCTACCTCGAGTAGGAGATTGAATGCGACATTGCAAAGCGCCTCGTGACTGAGGACTACACCCTTTGGTCGGCCGGTCGTTCCTGAGGTGTAACTTATCCAGCCAGGATCCTGAGACGTTCCGGTACGCACCACACTTCGAGCACTCGTGGCATCAGCGACAGATCGGATCCAGGGACTGACCTCGTCTCCATCATCGAATGACAGCGTGAGTAGGCCGAACTCCTTGGCAAGGGCCTGAGCCGTCTCCGAATGGGCACTGGAGTGGAAAAGGACGCGCATCCCCGTGTCCGCCACAACAAAACGATGGTCGTCCAGATGAACGCGCGCATTCAATGCAACCCGCACGTTGCGACTCAACGCCGTGGCAACGTCCGACACGAGATATTCAACTCGGTTCTCTGAGAGGACCCCGACACTGGAACCTCGCTGAACACCCTGCTCGTCGAGGTAATTGGCTAAGCGTTCGCCGTAATCGAGGAGTTCGCTGGTCATCAGCGAGCTACTTCCGTCGGAAATGGCGGGTGCGTTCGGCGTTTCGCGAGCTGCTCGTCTAAACAGTAGCGGGAGATCCATATGTTACGGCTCCTCGTCGTCCTGGGGCGCCCGAATAGATCAAATGGCTCTTGGCGAAGTCCTCAGCTATAGGCCGCCAACTCATGACCACACTTCTGCGGACATCACGAACCGGAGGGAGCCTCATAGGGGAAGACCACTGATTATAGGGTATAATAAAGACGGAGTCGGGTCAAGCTCGAACCGGCCAAACGTCCGCTTCCCCTTCGCCTACCTAGTAGCTACTGGTGATCGGCCGGCTGGTTGGCCTCGGATGTGGGTCCCCGCTCTAGTAAGTGGTTCGAGGTCAGATTATCTCGTATACCTTGCATCGCGAAATGGCCGACTACTAGAGTGCGTGTATGCGACCCGCGGCTTGGTGGTCAGAGCCCGACCGCCTCAATGGTGTCGCGTTCGCTGGACTCACCAAGGCAGAGTTCGCCTATCAGGCCGTTCGTGATCGCATTCTGACCGGGCAACTTAAGCCCGGCAGCCTGCTTGATCAAGAAACCCTCGCCGCCCAGTTTGACGTCTCGACGACCCCGCTTCGGGAGGCCGTCAGGCGCTTGGCGGCGGAGAACCTTTTAAGCGTTCAAGCACACAAGCGTGTGATAGTAACTCCCCTCACTCGAGCCGAGCTCCTTGACTTGTACCAAGTCCGGATTGAGCTTGAGCCGTTCGGTGCCGCACTAAGCGCTACCGTGGCCACCGCAGCTGACCACGCCCACACTCAAGATTGCCTTCCCGCCATGAGTCCGGACCCAATAGAGAGGCTGCGACTCAATCGTCTTTTCCATCGCAGCCTCTACGGAGCCGCCCGAAACCAGGTACTCACGGATACTCTCGATGCCTTAGCCGATCGAGCTGATCGCTATCGCATGTCCCTCATCGACTCCGAGGAGGCGATGGCGAAAGCAATCGCCGAACATGAGGAGATTGCCGCCGCATTTGGGCGCGGAGACGCCGAACAGGTCCGAAGCCTTTTCCGTAACCACCTCGCTCAGTCCCTACGCAATATAGAAAAGCGCCTCTTTGACTGACCATCATCGATCAAAATAATTTTCAGGATCGACAAAATATTCGTCTGGGATCGAGTGAATCAGTCAAGGTCGCCATCGACTCTGAGGATCTAGATGCGTCGTGCGGGTCCAGCACCAGTTGATACGACGTCACGAACGTTCCACCTCGGAGAGTTTTCGATGAGAAGACCGGTCAGTTAATCCGGTAATGACGCCCAGCGTGCATGTCATTGTACGCATCATCTTTAGTTACCTCGAGCCTGTAGGTACTTGTCACGAGCGCGTCTAGCTTCAGATCATCGTTCTCGTAAAGGCGACAAGGGTATTTCGTTGCCCGGTGATCCCCATCCCGCCCGGTCCGAGATAAACCCGTCAGGCGAACCGGGGATCCCTGTGTTCCGTCACCGCGTCGGCAGGGCCCGATTGAACGAACGGACGCCTATTGGACCCGGTACAGGCGAGCGGCATTCGCAAAAAGGACTTTCCGACGAACCTCTTCAGTGACATCGCCGATGGTGTGCTCAATGGCCTCCTGGGCAGGTAGCGCAACCAGAGAAGTTGGCGTCGGCCACATTGCGGTCGGGTGCGGAAAATCGGTTTCCCACATGACATTGTCCTGCCAATCCGTCAGCTGAGATGGGTTCGTCTTTTCGAACCAGAATGTCGAATAGATCTGACGGCTGAAGTACTCGCTCGGAGTCAACCATCCCGGAAATTGCTGCCGCATGCCATTGTTGTCCCACTGCCAGTCCAACGCCTGCAACTGGTACGGAATGAACCCGAAGCCGCTCTCAACTAAAACAAAATTCAGATCCGGGTAGCGATGACAAACGCCGTAGACAGTAATGTGATTGATCGCCCGGGCGTTGCTCATAAAGCTCTGTGCGGTCTTGTCGACGATGTTCTGACTGCCTCCATCGCGTTCCGCGATCATGTGGTCCATCGGCCGCCCAGCGTCGGCGGTGAATCCGATGTGGAAATTGATTGACTGTCCCAACGACTGCGCCGCATCCAGGATTGGGTGCCACCGCTCGTCGGGAATGTTAGGAAGGCCAATCTGCTCGAATGTATGGGCAAAGAGCACCCCCCTGTGTCCATTCTCGATGCATCGTTCAATCTCGCGAACCGACGCATCGACGTCCCAGAACGGCAATGCCGTGAGTGCCAATAGCCGGTCAGGGGCTACCGAGCAGAAGTCAGTTTGGAAGTCGTTATAGGCCTGAACACACTCCAGAGCGAGTCCGGGATCGAGCTGCATGAATCGGTTTGCGAAGAAACCACCGACAAGGTTTGGGTAGATCACCTGAGCACAAATCCCGTTTCGGTCAAGCGCGTCGAGACGGGGCTTCGCCTCTAGAACCTCAGGTGACGCATCCTCGTACCTGGGCGGATGGTTCGGGTACAGATTCCGCCATCCCACCATGGCGAAGATCCCGACCGGCGAGAGTGGCTCGTCGCCTATGAACCAGACTTCCTCTTGCGTGGGCTCGTACCAGCGCACGTGGGGCACGAGATCGCCCCACTTGGACGAGACTCGTGATGTCCACAGGTCTGCCGGCTCGATTACGTGACTGTCAACGTCGATCGGTTGGTAGGCCGACACTATGCCTCCCCTAGTTGAGAACGATGAGCCGTAGAAACTAAATTCGCCATCGCTTGTAGATTATATCTTACATGACGCCAAATCAAGGGTACGGACAACGGACGACATTGAACAGCACCTAGCGCGAATAAGTAGATATTTCGGTCTGCCGACTTTGCTCAAGTGGCGAACGCTCTACCTCATTGTCGTCTATTGCCCGGATGGCAGATCCACGCCCGTTTCACGCTGACTCTGCTAACGCACTGCATGGGAAATGGTCATTGGATGGCCCGGAGAGCCTTCATGCTGATCTGCAGGACGCGTGCTGCTGACCCGGCTGGTTCAAAGCAGTCGAAACGTTTGCTCGTCTCGACCAAGACGATTGCGAAGCCATCAGTTGCGGATATTCGATTGGTTAGACATCGTCACTCGCTATTTCGTCCAGGGCTTTGCGCTGAAGCTCAAAGTATCCAACTGATTGTCTTACTTCATCGAGCCGTCCAACTTGGGCTCCTTCTGCTATCCGGCGCTCCGCTGCCTCAATCCGCTCAGCAATGGACAGGACTTCATCGACGCGCTCCTTGGGGATGACCAAGACTCCGTCACCATCACCGACAATAAGGTCGTCCGGTCTGACTCGGATACCACCAATCGAGACCGGCACCTGCATCGCCTCTGCCCTTACTCGATCCTTACCGGTCCTCATCCATATGCCGGCTGAAAAGAGGGGATAATCAGCGCCCCGTGCCTCATCAATATCTCGGCAACAGCCGTCCACCACAGTGCCTGCTATGCCCCGTTTGCACGCGACTTGGGAGAGAAGGCCTCCCCACACAGTCATGTCCATCCGACCAGCGTTGGCCAATACCACCACGGAGCCCGGATCAACGTCATCAATGAAATCCCCGACGGTCCCCCCGTCAATGCCGACAGGTTCATACCTAACGGTGAACGCGGGCCCGGCCATTACAGCGGTCCCGGAATGGCGAAATATGGAAGGAACCTGGCCTGCGATTCCCAGCCGGTCCATGGCATCGGACAGTACGGCCGATGACAGCTGAGCGGCGCCGGCCGCAGCTCTACTTACTTCTGATCGAATGGTTGTGCTCACAGTTTCTCATTTTCTGTGGACCGATCTAGATCCACTAAGTGCTCATACTTTTCACTCATCACCTTGAGTGCCGGTACACCATTAATAATTTCCGTTGCCATCCGGGCTTCCTGGGCAGCGATTAACTCCGCTTGCTCCAACACCCCTAGCGCGGCGTCCTCCGGAACGATCACTACGCCGCTTTGATCTGCGAGGACCAGATCTCCCTGGCGGAGCTGCACTCCCCCAAGTTCGATCGTGCCTCCCGTGAACTCCTCTTCGATCCGACCTCGTGCTGTACGTGGACAGGCGTTTGTGGCAAACAACGGCAGGCCAATGGCACTCGTTTCATCCACATCGCGGCAAGCTCCGTAAACGATCACCCCTGCCACGCCCGCTGCAACTGCTCCACTTGAAAGCAATCCACCCCAGCCAGCTACGTTCGTACGGCCTCCATTGTCCACCACGATGATGTCCCCCGGACGCGCACTCGCTATCGCGTTCGTTCCGAGATGCCGAGTTGGCCTTTCCGCGCCAGGTTGCACCGTGACAAGCCGAACCGTGATCGCACGTCCTCCGACGCGACCACATGGCCACATCATGTTCAGTCCATCGACGACGCCAGCAATCCCGGCTCGGTCAAGCGCATCTGAAAGCGCACAGGTATCCAAGGCCAACAATCTGGGGATCAGACGATCGCCTTTCACTTCATCCTGCGCCATACTCATCCTCCGCCCTACGTGCAGACTGTTCGCTTCGCTGGCTACACCCTAGGCTCTAGATTATACTTTATAGTTCTTCGACCCGCCGTGTCAAAGGGACGGTGTCGCCCCAGGGTGCGTGTCCCAGGTGGCCCTCAACCAAACGACGTTCTGAAAAGCGGCCCAGAGTCGCTCGGCTAGGCAAGCCTTGAATACACCTGCCTCGCGTTACCCTCGAATACAGCCCTCTGATGCCCGTCATTCAATGAGGTGAGGCCTTCGATAAGGGGGCGGACGTCCTCGAGCCCATGGCCGCTCCCGGGCCGCTCGGTTCCGAACAGAACCCTGTCCGGTCCGACTACCCGAAATAGGAGCTCAAGGGCTTCCGCGGTGTAGAGACAGGTATCGAACCAAAACTGTCGCAAGCGGTCTCGGAACAGTTCTGTCGCTTCACTTGGGGTGAGGTTTTCAACCAGGCCTGTGTGCGCAATCCAACGACCTGCTTGATATGGCACAGATCCTCCTCCATGTGGCACCACCAATTTGAGTGTAGGAAACCTCTCGAACACGTCCCCCCGCAGAATGGACAGAATGGCGAGACTCTCCTCGCTGATGAAATGTTCGCTGTAGTTTTCACGGCCGTAACAGGACGCGCAGTGGAGTAGGGCTGGTACATCCATCTCGACCAATTTTTCGTAGAGAGGAAACCAATACGGGTCATCCATTGTTGGCGTCAACCCATTGCCTTCCCCTGGATCAGGGTTGACTAGGACGCCAACGAAGTTCAGATCATTGATGCACCTATCCAATTCATCGAACACAACGGCTATCGGCTCACCCGAGAGCTGTGGGAGTGCACCAATTCCGCGCAGCCTCTGGGGTCGCGCCGTTGTCTGTACTGCCACGGCATCGTTCAGGTTCTGAATCCACCAACCAACGATCTCGCCAGGCCTATGCGAGTGTTTCAAAATGTACGGTCGCGGCGATGTCAACTGCATATCTGTTCCGACCTCATCCATGAGCGCAATCTGACTATCGGCTCCGTCGATCAACTCCTGATCGGAAAGCGAGGTCTTCCGACGCCCACCGTAAACTCCAGCCCCCTCCATTGCCGTCCATGCGTCGTTGATTCCGGGTGGGGCTACCAAATGTGAATGGGTGTCAATGATCATGCTTTCAATCCTCCTGGTACGCGATGAACTCCGCTTGAACTAAAAGGGGTGGCGGCAACGCTCCTCCAATGGTGTGCCGCACCGGTCGATCCGATTCATCTGGGAATAGATCCACCCAAGGGGTCTCTAGGAGAGACCTGGTGGCATCGGGGTCTCGCGGCGAACACAACCACCTTGAGGATGTTCGCCGGAGTACTACCTGCTGCCTCAACGACCCTTCGGATGTTCGAGAACACACCCACCACCTGACCGAGTAGGTCTTCCGGTATTTGCCCCGTTTCCGGATCCTTTCCGTGAATCGCACTCGAAACAATGAACGGCCCGCTCCGTGTTGCGATCGGGAACTGGCCTGTGCCGTGGTCTAGGCCCTCTACGATTACAGGTCGGCGACTCACTATTGATCCTCCTTATTTCCAATTGCGTTCGAAGGCACCGAAGACAGATACGCCTCGTGAATCTCATCGATCCTGCCCCGAAGTTCTCCAGGGGTTCCCGATGCGACCACTCGTCCTCGACTAAGGACGTAGACGCGATCCGCAACCTCGAGAACTTTCTGTACGTGTTGCTCGACAATCAGAGCGCCAATGCCCATCGCGTCGACAGCTTGACGTATCGCAGCGAGAAGTCTGTCGATTGTCAACGGGGCCAATCCCAAAGAGAGCTCGTCAGCCAATAGGGCAGAAGGGCGGCGCGCCAATGCCCTTCCAACCACTAGCATTTGCTGCTCGCCGCCGGAGAGATTTCCTGCTTTCACTCGCAATCGAGGACGTAGTTCAGGAAATAACTCCAGAAACACCTCCGGTTGGACACCCCCTACCCTTAGATTGTCGGCGCACGACAAACCCATAAAGGTGGCTCGCTCCTCTGGAATGAACCCCAAACCGTCTCGTGCCCGTTTGCTCAATGGCGCTTTTGTCACCTCGCCCTGCCATTCGATTTCGCCCACTGAGGGCTGCAGGACTCCCGACATGACCATGAGCGTTGTTGTCTTGCCCGCTCCGTTTGGACCCAATAGAGCCACCAATTCGCCTCTGCAAACGTGAAGGTCAATGTCTCTAATTGCATTTACCCCTTCATAGCCAGCAGAAACGCCTACCGCCTTTAGGATGCATTCTCCCGAAGATTGGCCCCTTTTAATGGGCGCATCAAGAGATGATTCCGCTTGAGTCATACGAAAGCCACCTCAATCATTGCTTCTCACCGGGCTCGGAAACTCAGGAGGTCACCTTTGGGAACCACCGATTCCACAGGCGTGTCATTAGAAACCCCCAAATAGGCACCTATGACATCATCATTCCGCGCTACCTCTGCTGGAGTACCTTGGGCGATCATCCTGCCGGCCGAAATGGCGACGATTCTGTCGCAAGCGGACATAATCACGGTCATGTCGTGCTCAACTAGGAGGACGGCTAAACCTCGCCGTTCGGCCAGGTGTCGAATAGCTGTGGTGAGCGCTGTTGACTCAGAGTCATCCAGGCCAGCAGCCGGCTCATCAAGCAGAAGTACCTTCGGCCCGGCGGCGATTGCTCGAGCAAGCCCAACCAGACGTCGTTGTCCATTGGAGAGTGCGCTGGGCAACTGATCAAGATAGTCGACCAACCCAAACTCGTCGATGACGTCAACCGCAAGCGCCGGAAGAGGAACTCGAACGCGAGGACGAACAAGATCACCCACATACGACGACCAATGTTGTTGATCAGAGGCAATTTGAATGTTCTCCAGGACCGAGATTCCTTTGAACAACTCAAGTCCCTGGAAGCACCGCGACAGTCCCAACCGCGCCCGTTTGTGAGGAGGCAGTCGATCGATAGGGAGACCGTCAATGCTCACTGATCCTGTCGACTTCGTGAACCCACTGATGGCATCGATAAGAGATGTTTTGCCGGAGCCATTTGGTCCGATCAGGCCGACTACTTCCCCCGGGGCAATGTCGAGACTAATAGCATCGACCGCCAGCGCTCCGCCGTAAGACACCGTGATGTTCTCCGCTGACAAATTTGCCCCTACTGTCACCGCTCCGACCGATTGATCGTGAAACTCACGGCTCATCGTCAACAGCGAGGACGTTGATGAACTCGACTCCTCTAGGGCGCGGCTCGACCGCAGACTCCGACGAGATTTGCTTTCGAGCACTCGTCTCGATCTCAAATGCCACCGCGCCGCCGCAGCTCCCACAATGCCTTCGGGATTAGAGACAACGGTAACCAAGAGGAGGACGCCACCGATGACCGGCAGCCAATTGACGACAGAGGGGAAGGGATTGAACATCCATGACACGGTCCCTCCAACGACGAAGAACGATCCAACGATGCCTCCGAGAACGGAACCGATTCCCCCGATAACGGCGTAGCCCAGCGCCGAGATCGAAGCCAGTGGGCTAAAGATGCTGAATTCAATCGAGTACGTTCCGAAAGAAAGGAGTATCCCCCCAATGCCCGCGATAAGGGCACCCAAGCAAAAGGCGTAGAGCTTTACGCCTGCCACGCTAATGCCCAAAGCGGCGGCGGCCTTTTCGTTTTCTCGAACGGCGAACAGACGGCGTCCGGTCCTACTGCGTCGCAGGTTGAAGACAATCCAAACCACAAAGCTCAGACTCACAAGGCAGAACAAGGCATATCGAGAGGGATACTTAAGGGGATCCAAATTCAAGCCAAAGAGATTCAGTGCGCCGATTTGCGTACCTTGAAGGCCTCCCGTGAAGCTCGAGTTGTTGAACAGAAGCTCCTGGAGAGCAAGACCGAGGCCCAGCGTGACAACGGCCAAGTTGACCCCTCGCGTGCGCACCGCCGGAAGGCCAAACATGATTCCAACTGGGACAGTGGCAATTACTCCAACAAGGATGGCAGCCCAAAATGGCCAGTGGAGATGGGAGATCAAATTTCCGCCCACAAATGCACTGATCCCGGCAATTCCATACTGACCCAGCGAGAGTTGACCGGCGTAGCCGGTGACTACGATGATGGACAACAGGATGACCGCTGTGCCGAGCTGTAGCGTCACTGCCTGGACTAGTGCTACGGGGAAGTAGGTCAAGATACTTATCCCCAAAACTGCAATTCCAATCGCTGCAGGCTTCCACCTCATCTTGCCGCTTCCCAAGACGGGCAGTCTTTCGAGCACATAACCGCGGAGCGGTAATGCCTGTCCTCGCACGATAAGCACCGCGATTATCACCAAGAACGGCACCGAGTCTGAAACGCCGGTCTGAAATACGTATCCAGACATCTCCGATTGCAATATTCCGATGAGCAACCCCCCGGCGAGAGTCATCGGAAACGACTTGAACCCGCCAACAAGTGCGGCGGCCATACCTCCGATGACAAGCAACGTGAGACTGGAAACCTGTAGTCCGATGAGTGGTATGACGAGGATTCCGGCTATTGCAGCGAGGGCCGAACCGGCGGCCCAGGTGACCATGGAGACAAGGTTGGTTGACCAGCCGATTGCAGCTGCAGCGAGACTGTTCTCAGCAACCGCCGACATGGCCATGCCGAATCTCGTATACCGACCTAGCACGTATAGTACGAAGGTGATGAAAACTGCGATTGCCAGAAGGTAGAGCCGATCGGAGGATACGCTTAGGCCGAATGCTTGGAAGCGTGTCTCTGGAAGAATGGACGCAACTGGCGTATCACTGGCGCCATATCGGATAGTGGCTAATCCTTCGAGTACCGCCAAAACCCCAAGGGTTGCAATCACTCTCATAAGCGGCGAGGCGGTAAGCAGCCTCCTCATCAGGAGAAGATGCACCAATGCGCCTAGGACTGCCATCGAAAGGATCGCGGTGATTGAAGCCCACCAAAAGGCCCATCCGTGCTGGACGTTAAGCTCCCAGAAGATATAGGCGCCAGCCATCGCCATTGCACCCTGGCTGAAATTCAGTACGCCAGAGCCTCGGTAGGTGACGACGAGTCCCTGGGCCAAGAGTACGTAGATGGCGCCCAAGCCACAGCCAAGGAGCATGTATTGGAAAACGAGCATTAGTACCTAAGCAAGTTGACGAGATGCTCACGCCAGATTGGCGGTCTACAAGCTCCCGATAGTGGAAGGGTGAGACTGCGGCCTAACCGCCATACCTTCTCCGTGACGCCTCCCCCCTTTTGATTGGCCTGCTGCATTGAGATTGCCACATTGACGACCGACCCCGGTCTAGTTCGTACTGAGCCCGAGCATTCCCCGCACCCTGGACAGGAGATGAAACCGCTGCAGTGAGTGGTTTTACTTGCCAAAGGCGTTAATGGGATTACTCTGGCTAAGAACTAGTGCCCCGTTCTTAACCTTCTCTAGATACATGTAAGGATTCGATACTCGAGGGATTCCTGCGGGGCCGGCTTTGGATGGAGTCCACGGAGGCATAATGCCCGTGGTGAGGTTACGGGCCGCGTCCATAGCCGAATCCACGGTGGAGGCAGTCAACGGCTTCGCACTAAAGGGCTTGAGTGCCGTTGCGAGTAGGTGAACGACCATCCAGGCCTGCAATCCATTCTGATCCCACTGCGATGGGGATGCCCCAGAATCACCGGTCTTTGCTTGTGCGGCCATTTCCCTCGCGTATTGCCTCAGAAGTGGAACCGTTTTTGCCGAGGAGAACGGAACGACCGCACCGACCATTTGCACCCCGTACATGCTGGGACTCGCCGCACTCGACTGCTGGATGGTCCCAGTATCGAGTTGAGCAGCTGCGAGGAAGACCTTGTACTTAGCAGCCTGGGTCCCATATGACTTGATAAACCCGACTGAACCGCCGGTTGGCAAAACGACATACGCGGCTTGCGCCCCTGAACTTGCTACGGCTTGCACCGTGGGATCGAGGTCCGTGGCAAGCGGGGAGGTCGGAATCTGGGCAGTCACCTGCATCCCCAGCGTTTTGGCCTTGTTGACGGCGGAGCTGATTACGGCACCCAGACCAGCACCAGACGCGTAGACGATTGCAATCTTTCGGACTCCGGCATGACGAGCAGCGATCATCGACGCCTCCGCATATCCATATCCGCCGGGGTCTACCAGAAACGAATAGCGAGATGTGTACTGCTCTTGGACCAAGGGCTCCGAAGCGATCTGTGGGATTGCGGCTTTGTCGAGTATCGGAACGATTGCGGAGCCGAACAGCGAGAAGTTTCCGACCGTGGCGATCACGTGATCCGCAACCATCTGATTGGCACACTGCGCCGCCGTCGTGGGGTTCAGCTCATCGTTGCAGTAGTCAAAGACGATGGGATGGCCGTTGAGACCACCATGGGCGTTGATGGAGCGAACAGCCGCCCTGATCGATGCGGGGATGGCCGGAAGGGCAAGAATTGCATTGTTCGTTGTCACGATCGAGCCGATCGCAACTGGGGAGGAGGCCAGAAAGTGGGCACTCGGGGTGGGTTGTGTTGCCGCTGCGCCGGCGTAACTCGGAGGCCCGCTCAAGGTAGTTGCGCCAACGAGCAGAAGTACCACCATCGGCACCGCAATCAAAATAGTTGATTTCGGGAAATCTCGCTTATAGACCCCCCTGGTTACCCAAGTCCTTGCCTGGTCAGATCGCGGCATTGTTCCTCCCCTTGTCGCTTGACTATCGACTATAACATGTAAGGAACAACCGTTCAACCGGTGCCGAGTTAGGAAAATCGCTCTTTCCGACGCAGCTCGTCAGGCCTACGTGTACGCAATGGTCCGGTCGTTTTGGGGGAGCGCACTTCGACCATCCCGCGAGGTTCAGAACAGCGACGGATTCATTTTCAGATGTCCCACCCCTGTGACGGCGGGCTGACCCACCGTTGGATCTCCGTGGTTATCGAATCGGCGATGCCCCATAAGTGACAGACCAGTGACATGGCCGCCAGCCGCCGGTACGAGTTTTTGCGCGCGTCCAGCACTCCGTCTGAGGCCGGGCGAGACGACACGTCGTTCTGCTTGACCGGCGACGGCAGATTCGGGGAGCTCCCCTTCCTGGGAGCTTTCATCATCGATATTGGGTGCCAGTATCGACGGAACGCGAGCGACGAACGCATTCCGGAATGTTCAAAATCCGATTCGGACCTAAAAACCACACCGACTCCGTGCACATCATCAATCACATGCGTCGTGCCCACTTCACAGCCGGATCGAGCCAAAGCGCTTTGCCGACACGAAGCGGGAGAGAGGCGTGGATTAGGCCCACGGCCGCCGAAGTGACCTTGCAGCCAACCAATGGGGACAAGCCACGGTTGTGACCGGGCGAATGACGCTCCCTGCGAAGCAGTCCGCTCAGCTCCTCGCCACCCAAAGCAATACGGGTGGCGCAGCAGGATTCCATTTCGGGGAGCGGACGAAACCATTGGACCGTTCGCTAGGCCGTAGCCGACGTCGCGTCACATAAGGTCGTATTGATGGTGACCGGTAGGTAGGGTTGACGGGGCGAGTACCACCGGATGCTCTTGGCCATCATTGAACCTCTCGCCGTTGAGTTCGATGCCAGTAGCTCAGGTTGCGGGTGGCGGTGGCGAGGACGGTACGCACTGGGTTGGCGTTGATGTCACAGGCAGAGCAGGTGTGGCGCTCAGTGCTGCCGAAATTCAGAGCCCATTTCTCAGTTTCCGCTGCTCTGCGGCGACCAAGCTCGAGCAATTTCAGCGAGAACGTCGGAATCCAATTTTCCGGGCACAACGCTAGAAACCGCTTCTTCCAGTTGAGTTATGTTGGAGAATCCACCGACAATCGTGCCTACGCCGAGCTGCGACACAACGAATCGGTAAGACAGCTCGGTCAATGTCATTTCAAATCGATCCGCAACTAGCTTGAATCGACCCGCTGCCGCCAACTCGCTCTCGAATTGTCCCGGCTCCACAAATCGGACTGCTTGATTGGAGTACGGGGGGGCCGGTTCCCCTCGGTGTGCACTATCGGTAAGGACACCTGCGGCTACGGGACTGATGGCCATTACGCCAACTCCATTCCCCAATGCACACGCAATCACCTCTTCGTAGTCCACATAGTTCGACTGTCGTGTGAGGTGACTACCAAAATCCTGATGTCGATGAGACGCACTGGGATTCATTAGGTTCATCGGCAGGACAACTACCGAAATCTTCCCTGACTCGATTAGAGCGCGTAAGGTGGAGACATCACTCATCATTCCGTTGATGCCAAAAAAGCGGATCTTGCCTTCGTGGGTCAGTTTGTCAACGGCACTGAGAACTCCGTGTTCTCCCAGAACATCATCAAGTGATAGGTAGGCTTGGTGAGGAGTGTCCGTTTTCCTCACAGGATGTAGCGCGTTATGGAGCAGCAGCACATCTATCCGTTCTCGTCGCAATCGGATGAGACTCTGGTCGAGCGAGGTGCAGAATGATCCTTCAATGTTGCCGCTTGTGAGATCGTTCCTAGACAGACTCACTTTGGTTGTCAACACGTGAGGTTCACCGATCAGTTCGAGAGACCGACCTAGGTTGACTTCCGAGCAACCAAAGCCGTAGACGTATGCCGTGTCAAAGGAGTTGACTCCCAGTTCGAACGCCTTGGCGACGGTTGCATCCTGTGCATAAGCGCTGCCGCTTACCATCAAGCCGGCGGCTGTCCCTGCCCCAAACGTGATCTCGGACATATCGAGATCCGTGCCGGTCATCACATTCCGTCTCATCTTTGCTTTCGATCCTCAGATCATGATTCCGCGCTCTGTATCGAGACCTGTCCGCTACTGGCCGACCAGACCCAATTCCGTTTCCGGTGTCACCGGTGATTTGGCGCGCTCACGAGGGCGACCTCGTACAGACGATTGTCAGCCAGGGTTGCCTCACCGAAAGTCCCCCATCGAAAATAGCTTATAAGACCGTAAAAGTCCTGTCAAACACCTCATGGGTTCCTCTGGGGGCAGCGGCTCTATGTGACACTCGCCGACGTGCCTTTGTAGACTATGGACCGTGGTTGTCGATGGAACGCTTCCGACCTGGCGAACGAAGACTGAGGCGGCCTACTTTTTGGTTCGCGAGCGAGTGCTCGATGGGCGGCTCGCTCCTGGGACAGACATCGACCAGGAGTCTCTGGCAAAAGATCTGGGCCTTTCGACGACGCCTGTCCGTGAGGCTCTTCGTCGGCTCGAAGCCGAGGGCCTCGTGAGCCAACGGGCTCACTTTGCCATTCGTATCCCAGAACTGACTAGGCAGGATTTCAGTGATATCTATTTTGTTCGCATGCAGCTTGAGCCCGCGGCTGCCCGCTGTGCCTGCCGGAATGACGACACCTTTGATGAAGCCTGTAAGTCGCTTAGCGATTCTCTGACGGTTCCAACCAAATCTCTGTCGGCTGTCGATCGCCAGATGATAAACCGAGCGTTTCATAGTTCGATCTATTCGGCCAGCGGAAACTCGACGATGTCTGCGATCCTCGACTCACTTTGGGATCGATGCGATCGCTATCGCATCCAACTGCTTAAGGATGAGTCGAACGTTGAGGCGAACGATCAAGAGCACCGAAATATCTTTGCGGCCTTCCGCAACCGTGACGAGGATGCCCTCGTCAAGCTGGTTACAGAGCACGTGCAGGCCTCGTACGACAAACTGATCAGTTCGCTCTCCTAGGCTAGCGCCCATTGCTTTGATTGGTCCGATGGCTTGCCAGTTCGGGTCGAAGGTGACCTGAACAGTGAGTCCACTCGTCGGCGACGTTGAGGCAATCATTTCGACCAGGGTGTGGACTTGGGTAAGCGGCTGGCCTAGCCAGCTCATTGAGATGAAGGTGGTTAGGCGTTGTTCGATTTTGAGGTACCGGGCGGGTGGTGGAGCACGGTGATGGCCGGTCCTGTCCATAAACAGCTTGGCCAGGGTCCTCAGTGCGTAGCGAAGTCTTGCGGTTGGCTTTAGTCAAGACCGAGTAACTCAAGGGTGGTCTTGCCGATCTTGAGGGCTTGAACATAGTCGCTCTCTTGTTGGTCCCTGGCTACAGCTCGAGCAATAGTCCGCTCAACGTGGTGTGGGGAGATAGCAACGACGCCATCGGCATCACCGACGATGACATCACCGGGCACAACAGTCACATCCCCGATCTTGACTGGAACGTTGATGCAATCGGAGGTCGAGGCCCGTTTTCCAGTTCCACGAATCGAAGTACATCGTGCAAATACTGGTAGTCCAAGGGCAACGAGCTGTTGCGTGTCTCGAACACCACCGTCGAGAACCACGCCCCGAAGCCCACGGACCTGCGCCGCAAAGGTGAGGATCTCTCCCCAATAGCCATATTCGTGCCCGTCGCCTACGGCAATCACCAGCACGTCGCCGCGCGTGGCCGTATAGACCGCATGGTGGATGGAGAGGTTGTTACCCGGTTCGCAATTGACCGTCACCGCTGTTCCACACATTCGCATTGACGGATCGATCGGTCGGATAGCGGGAGGCAGAGCGCCGATGCGGCCGGCAGCTTCATGGATCGTGGCAGCACTCAACGTGGCTAGCGTCCCCCACGCAATGTCTACAGTGGGGGAGGGTGCTTTAGTATCGATTTCGTTAGCCATAGTGTTGTCCCTTTCGTGCGGCTGTCGAGGCGGTCAGCGCCACTTAGCAAACGCCCAGCCACCGCCCGTACCGACTGGAGTCCGATACACCGCGACATAGTCGACCAATTCCATTTTCAAGTCCGAGCAATGGAGTGCTCCACCCAGCGCCACCCAGTTCAATGCCTCAGAAGACGCTGAGTACAGTCGACGCTGATCCAGGTTTCGAAGCCGGACGTCGTCCTTGTCCGCTAAGGCGTCCAGCACGGTACGGTCAAGCTCTTCGTCGACAATGAAATGGCTGAGCCCTCCCGATGCGATGATGGCGACCTTGGCCGTGCTTTCCCAGCTTCGAATCGCATCAGCGACGGCCTTCCCGAGAGAGAAGCACCGATTCGGCGTTGGGCGGTTCGGGGGATAACAAGTGTTCTGAAATATGGGGACGACCGGCGGCGGAGAATCTTCAAAGAGGTTGCGGATCACGAAAGAGAACCCGTGAGGCAGACCGATTTCGCGCTCGGGAGTAACGCGGGTGACTTCATTGGGCCCGTCCTCACTCAGATAGTGACGAACCACGACTCCGCCACGCGACTCGGGCATCTGGGTGTTGCTGGCGATGTCAAACTCAGCCTCAATCAACTGTTCGACAAGATGGCGCCCCAAGTCCGCCTCGATAGGCACTTCGAAAGTACGGTCCCCGTAGCCGGCTCGGATGGCGTCGGCCACCGCCCCGGTCCTGCCCGGGGGTAGTGGGAACGGACGCATCCACGCGTCCGTTCCCCAATAAATCGAGAATGCCGGCATGTTGTCGTCAAAAAACCATTCGTCCTGGTCGTTGCTGATGATCACCACTACATCTGGAGGTTCCTCTCGCAACGTCTTCGCCAGGTCTTCTACCGCGTCCCGGCAACGCGCCGAAAGTGACGGAAACACCTCCTGGCCCTCGTAAGGTACCGTCGCCAACCATGACGGATCTGAATTCGCCTCGTCGTAGCTGCGGATCCACCCGTGGGGCGGGAAGGCGAGTTCGGTGTTCCGCTGATCCCCTTCGATGTAGGCAGGCCAAGATGACACAGGCAGCGAGATCATCGGGGAGTGCGAGGTTCCAATTCCCAAGGAAACTACAGCCATGCCCCAATCGCCCCCATCCGAAGAGCGGCCGCAGCCGATAGTGAGCCCTTCATCGAGAATGGGCCAACGAAACAACCTCCTGCCACGGAGAGTCGATCGGCACCAACCCATCAGCAGCTCGTACTTCGCTTACATCCGTCACGTCCTCCCCACGTACAACTTCACCCGACTCGCACACCTCCAGCGACTTCAACAAGAGGCGCCGCAGATGGATCACCGCACGGTCGGCAGCCCCAAGCTGTTCTTTCGTTCGATCCGAAATCCGTCCCATACCTTCAGCCATTGCCGCGTCCTCGTTGAAGGTCCCAGTCATCCCAGAGAAGCTTCGACCCGACTCCATCGCCGCACGATCCTGACGCCAACTATTTTCGGCTGACGAGATTCTCCGGTTATTCCGGTCGAGATCCACGTCCCACACCCGACCACTTTGACGGCGAATCAGATCCTCATCGACCGGGCCTACGAATGAATATTTCACCCCGTACCAAGCGGTCGTGAAGTCATCTAGTGGAGCAGTGATATTAATCGTCCCCTGCCCCTCGCCAACGGGGATCGAAGTAAATATTGGCATGATGAAAGGAGTGGTCTTGATGTACTGGAACCGATCAGGATCTACCGTCGGCCGACGAATAGCTGCATAGCGGAATCCGTAGTCCGTGTCCTCCACCCGGATACGGACACTCCCCGTGTCAGTCGGCTGGGCCAACAACACATCGTCTTCCTCCAGGTACGCCGTCTTCTCCCCGTATGAAGGACGAATCGAATCGCTATGGAGAAAATTCCCGTGGCTTGAATCAACAAATCCCTCGATGAGCTGCAGCCAATTCGCCTCAACGATGCCCTTGATGACCGTCACGTTCTCGTTAGGCAGAGACATCCAGTCGAACTCTCGAAATGCCGGGGGTACATCGGCGTCACCCATATATGCCCAGATAATCCCTCCACGATCGACCACGGGATAGGCCGTTTGACGCACCCGCTGCGCCAATCCGCTCTCTTCGGGCTCATTCGGTGTCTCTGCCACTGAGCCATCTGGGCGCACCTTCCACCCGTGATACAAGCACTGCAGCACACCGTCGCAATTCCGAGCCAACTGCAGCGGAGCCCGCCTGTGAGGGCAGTAGGCCCCAACTAGTCCCAACTCCCCTTCCGAACTACGGAAGCAAACAAGATCCTCGCCAAGGATCCGAACTGGCACGGGTCGACTTCCCGGTGTCCCGACCTCGCTGGAACCAAGTACGGGCACCCAAAAGCGACGCTGTAGCGCACCCATGGGCGTACCAGGACCCACCCGAGTCAGCCGTTCATTTTCCAGTTCAGTCAACATTCATCCCTCCCAGGCGAACTGACGAGAAGGCGGACATCTCGATGACCAACCCAAGACTGGCCCCATTCTCTTTTCTCATAACCTATAAGGTATAGGTAATCCGTGTCAACGTCTCAAAGGGACCACTAGCTCGAAACGTTCCATCGTTGTACCTCCGGAACGCCCAGGATTCATCACGGGTTGGCAGATGGAGCGCTGGACGAACCGAGAGGCTTCCGTTAAGTGCGAACCAGGTCAGGACTTTTGCGAGCCTCCGCTTCCGCTTGTCCCATCCCGAGACATCTCAAGGATGAATAGGCCTTGGCGGGCGTAGTCCCGCCACCAAACCGGACGCACCATCAAGTTCCCATCGTCGCCTAAATGTCCGCCTGGCATGATCTTCCCACATTCGATTAGGCCGCCAACAAGACAGTAGGCACACCACAGCCCCAGATACTGCAGCCGACGATGACAGATTCTGATCGGTCCCCCTGGATTCACCCTTATTACCCCCTAGATGCTCTGGCCGGTCCAACGCGGTCATCCGTTTCTCGCAGAGTTAGCCTTTCCAGATTGTATCTTATAGATTTCAGGCATGGAGTAAGGGGTGAAAAGTACTTTGGCCAGCAGGTCCCGCTCCAGACGCGCGAGAGGTGCCAGCAGTCCTCGACGGCAAAGGTGTGCTCACCGAACTGACCAGCCCAGCGCACCAGCTCCAATTTCCCTGCTGAGGTGGCCGATACGGTCTTCGATGTCAGTCGCTTTCCATGCTCGACGACGGCCGCCGCTGTGTCGGTGCGCTTGTGCGCGTCGATTCCAACTACCACCTTGGTTCTCCTCCCTCACCTCGATGGTTGGAGTCGCCGGGACCGTCCGGGGACACGCCTACCTTCGACCGGGCTTCTCTCAAGTCACCGACCGGTCCTGCGCGTCCGGCAGGCATTTCGGGAGAGGCGGGTCCAGAACGGCAATATCCGCGCCTACAACGCGCCTACAAATGGCGAAGAACACGTAACGAGCATGACTGATACTGAGAATAAACCCGCAGGTGAAGGCCAATTCTGAACAATATCGACGACCATCAAGAGTCTTTAGATGCCTCTCTACGCCGTCGCCGAACGGGAACCGATGCAACAGGATGCGCTCCAGGTGATCGGCGCCTTGACGTCGACCAGCACCGGCCCTCACGCCGCCATCGAGGCGATCGCCGAACCGGCCACCAGACTCGTCACGCTCACCATCACCGAGAGGGGCTATCAACTCGATCCGGCCGATCTGACCAATCCAAGACGATCCGGATCGGCACCTGCCGTCATTGCCGCAGGAATCGCCCGGCGTCGTCAGGTCGGTGCATCATCACTCATCGTCGCCCCACTCGACAACATCTCCGACAATGGAACCGTTCTGCGGGAGCGGGTCCTTGAAATCGGCGAACGCCTTGACCCCAACTTGCCGGCCTGGATCACCGACCATGTCCGCTTTCCCTGTTCAGTCGTGGACCGGATGGTGCCGACGCCCACCGATAGGGACGTGGACGAGGTGGGAAGACAGCTTGGTCTGGTCGACCTGGCGGCAGTGAGGACCGAGCACCATTGTTCGTGGGTGATTGAGGATGTCGACGGATTGCCGCCGTTCTCCGATGCGGGGGTGCAGGCCGTCGGTGATATCACCCCCTACCAACGCCGCAAGCTATGGCTCCTCAATGGACCCCACTCAGCCCTGGCCTACTGCGGCATGCTCGTCGGCTGTCGCACGATCGCTGAAGCAGTTTCTCATCCGGCGGTTGGTCCGTTTGTCCGGCGCCTGGTGGGAGACATTCTGCACGTTGCCGACCTTCCGGATGCAGTAGCAGCGGCCGAATTCGCCACCGAGGCTCTCGCGCGGTTCCAGAATCCCCACCTCGGGCATACCTGCGCCCAGGTAGGGTCGGACGGTTCCCACAAGATTCCTGAGCGGCTGTTACCGATCGTGGCCCAGCGCCGAACTATTGGCCTGGACACGAGAAGATTCGCCCTCGTTGTGGCTCTCTGGATCGCCGCCCTCGCACGTATCCCCGTCCACGGGGTGACACTCCCCGTGCTCGAGGAGCCGTTGTCCGGCCGGCTCCGCCGTGCAGCGGCAGACGGCGACATCCGCGGCACGGTATCGGTGGCGCTAGCCGCGCGAACAAGCGCCGCATTCATCGAGGAGGTGGCGACGATACTCGAGCGCCTTCCAACCGAAGGACGCTCCCTCTTGGAGCCTCTGACATGACTCAGTCCATCGGACAGCCGCACTGCTTACTCGACGATGTCGCCGTCATCGCGTTCGTAGAGGCCCAACTGGACAGTCTCGATCTCGATGGTCGATCGCTTTGCCTCGTGATTCCCGACGCCACTCGAAAGTGCCCGCTTCCTCTTCTCCTTGGCGCCATCCATAAGGCCACCGTCAGGCGGGTCCGGACCATGTCGGCCGTGATTGCCCTCGGTACCCACGCTCCCCTGTCCAACGAAGCGATGCGAGCACTCGTCGGTGTCGACGAACTCCAGGTGGTCAATCATGCGTGGTGGAACGACGAGACATTTGTGCATCTGGGCGAGCTCAGTACCGAAACCGTCTCTCAACTGTCGGACGGGATGCTTCTCGAATCTGTGCCCATCCGCATCAACCGGCTAGTGGTCGAAAGCGACGTAACGCTGATCGTCGGACCCGTTCTCCCCCATGAGGTCGTCGGCTTCTCCGGCGGCAACAAGTACCTCTTCCCCGGCCTCTCGGGACAGGAGCTCATCGATGTGACCCACTGGCTTGGAGCACTCATCACCAGTCACGAGATCATCGGGTCCCCTAGGACCACTCCCGTGCGCGCCCTCATCGATGCAGCCGCCTCCCTCGTTCCCGGGGAGCGACACGCACTCTGTCTGGTCGTGGACAACACCACAGGTGGAGTCGAATCGTTGGCCTTCGGCGATCCCATCGAGGCGTGGCAGGCCGCCGTCGGGATTTCGGCCCAGTCCCACATCACCTATCTGCCGACGCCTGTCCAGAGGGTTCTGTCGCTCGTGCCGTTGCGCTATGACGACCTGTGGACGGGGGCGAAAGGCTTCTACAAAGTGGAGCCGGTGGTTGCCGACGGCGGCGAAGTGGTACTGCTTGCACCACACATCGAACAGATCTCTGCCATGCACCCCGGCCTAGAAACCCTCGGCTATCACTGCCGAGATTTCTTCCTGGCCCAGTGGGATCGCTATGGCGATCATCCGCGCGGCGAGCTGGCACACTCGACCCACCTCTACGGAGCCGGAATCTACGATCGCCTGTCTGGCGAGCACCCCCGAGTACGCGTGAGGCTCGCTACGGGCATCCCCCAAGAGGTTGTCGAGCGGGCGAACCTGGGGTATCTCGATCCCTCCACCGTCGACATCCCCGAGTGGGAGTCAGACCCTGAGGCGCTGGTTGTGGCTGACGCCGGTGAGGTCCTCTTCCGTCTTCAGCCCTAGGGGGTGGGGGCCACGGGCCGGACGCTCTGGCTCGGTACCGGGTTCATCCCGTGGACGTCCCACCATCGATCACGGGCCGACCGTGTCGTCCTGGGCTAGCACCTCGTACCTGGCCCAGGCGAAATGGCCATCTCCGCCGACGGCATACATCCCCATCACGCGCCCGATAAATCCTCCACACACTTCGGTCGATAGGTAGCGCCCGTCAAGGTCGGCGAGCACGTCCAGCCCACCTCCGGGACCCTTGATCCCGAGACGTATGCGATCAGGACCGTTTCCTCCTGGCACGACCTCGATAGAGAGTTCGACATGACCATTGGGACGGTCTCCTTCGGCGACAACCTGGACAAGTGGCCCGATACGGGCACGAGCGAGAACCTTCGAGCCGGCAACGCCTATTTCGTAATGGGAGTCCTCATCCATCCGAATGGCTACGCCCGCTTCCGACGACGTGCCCGGGTCCACCAAGGAGCTCAAGCGGCAATGGTGGTGCTGCTGGCGGCGACCGACGAAGGCCGGCTCCGGTGAGTCCATGGTGGCATCAGTCCCCTGCAACGTGAGCCAGTCGGGTCTCGAGCTGAGTGAAGACACCTCCTCGAGAGGCCGTCTGACGGCGATCCACCGACTGTGGAGGGGTTGATTCCCAAACCTGTCGTAGGTGCCCGACGACACCGGATCTCCTGACTTCGGAAACGAATAGTCCATGTCGAGCTTCAGCTCGGCTGCCACCGGCCAGCCGTCAATCCACTCGACAGGGGTGAGGAATGTCTCACGACCCAGGACGTGATAGCCGGGGGTAACGCCACGCGGTCGAACACCAAGACAAGACATCCACCAGGTCCCGTCGGTCGCCTCCACCAGATCGGCATGACCTACATTTTGAATTGGGCTGTCCGTACTGCGATGGCTGACGATGGGGTTGTCAGCACAGGCTTCCCAAGGGCCGAGAGGCGAATCGCTCCTGGCTACGGATACGGCATGGCCTCGCTCGGTTCCCCCCTCGGCCACGAGCAGATACCAGATGCCATCACGCCGGAAGAGGTGAGGCGCCTCGGGGTACTGCAGGCCGGAGCCCGACCAGGTCGCCTGGGGATCATCCAGGAGCAATCCGGTGCGGTCATCGATCCGACATCGAGCGATCCCACCAAGGCCCGAGAAATGCACCCAACAGTCTCCCTGCTGATCCCAGGCGATGTCCGGGTCGATTCCCGGCACGGACACCTGGATCGGGTCTGACCAGGGACCTTCCGGATGCTCGGTGGTAACAAAGAATGTGCGCTGGGGATGGCCCATCACTGTGGTGATCATCCACAGGCGGCCGTCGTGATATCTGATCGTCGGCGCATACACGCCGAGCGACGACCATCCTTCCGTTCCCCCCAGTTCGAGCTGCTCCCGACGATCGAGCACGTTGCCGATCTGGGTCCAACTGACGAGATTGTTCGACCTGAAGATCGGTACACCGGGAAAGTACGTGAACGACGAAGCGACCAAGTAGTAGTCGTCCCCTACCCGGCACAGACTGGGGTCGGGGTAGAAGCCCGGAATGACAGGGTTCTCGAAGGTCATGTGCTAGCTCTCTCGCTCGATGCCATCAGACCTGTGCGGTATCGCTCGGGAGGATCGCAAGCAGGCGAACGTGACACCCAAGACTGCATGGCACGGTCGGGGTCAGCGCTAAGGATCAGCTCGGACCAGAGGCCCCATCGAGAGCCTTGGTCAGTAACTCCTGAAGGGCAACCCGCTCCAGATGGGTGAGCGAGGCAAGTACGTCGTCTTCCACGCTTTCGATGCCGCGTTCCCCATTCTCGAATGCGGCCAGTCCCTCGTCGGTGATCTCGACGAGATGTCGGCGGCGATCCTCCGGATCGCGACGACGATAGGCAAAGCCCCTCGACTCGAGCTCGTTGAGCAGGAGGACGAGGTTGTTGGCGTCGATGCACAGCATCTCGCCCAGTTCCTGCTGCTGGATGGGGTGGTGCTCGCGAAGGTGGGCCAGCATCACAAACTCCTTCAAGCGCATCCCGAGGAGGTCCTCAGACGTGCGCCGATAGACGACTCGGGAGAGCTGGGTCAACAGCACCGTCACTCCTGGTGTCGTCGTTGTCGCCATAGCCGGATCATAGCTGATTTGCCTACTATCCCGTCAGCTTGACACTCACTAGAATAGTGACTATCAATAAGGGGGCGCGATTCCTGCCGCAACCAATGGAGACCGCCATTCCCGCTTCCCTAGCTTCATTTGTGCATGACCGTCGCCGGTGGATTGCTCTCATCGTCGTGTGTTTCGCGATGTTGATGAATATCTTGGACCAGACGATCGTGAACGTGGCGCTGCCCACCATCCAGCACGATCTGCGTTTCTCCCAGGCCTCCCTGGCCTGGGTGATCGATGCCTATCTGATCACCTTCGCCGGCACACTCTTGTTGGCCGGGCGCCTGGGCGACCTCTTCGGCCGCAAGAAGGTCTTCCTGGTCGGCGTGGGCCTGTTCACCGTCGCCTCGATCGCCTGCGGCGCAGCCAACAGCCAGATCCTGCTCATCTCAGCCCGCTTCGTCCAAGGACTGGGTGCCGCCCTGTCCTCCTCGGTCATCCTGGCCATCATCGTCGCCGACTTCCCGATCCCCCGTGAACGGGCCAAGGCGATGAGCTCGTACATCATCGTCGCCGTCGGCGGCGGATCACTGGGACTGCTGATCGGCGGCTACGTGACCCAGGCGCTCAGCTGGCACTGGATCTTCTTCATCAACATCCCCATCGGCCTGGGCACGTTCATCGCCGGGACGGTTCTGATCGAGGAGAACATCGGCATCGGGTACCGGGCCGGGCTGGACATCGCCGGCGCCGTCCTCAGCACGGCGGGACTGATGCTGGCCGTCTATGCCATCGTGAGTTCGAGCCAGTACGGCTGGACCTCGACACACACCCTGGGCTTCGGTGCCGCAGCGATCATCGTCCTCGGCGCATTCCTCCTCCTCGAGAGCCGGCTGGCCACCCCGATGATGCCGTTTCCGGTGCTGCGCTCTCCCGGCCTGCTCAGCTCGAGTCTGGTGCGAGGGCTGATGGTGGTGGGGATGTACAGCACGTTCTTCATCGGCGTCCTGTACTTCCAACACGTCCTCGGCTACGACCCGATCCGAACCGGTTTGGCCTTCCTCCCCCAGACACTCTCCGTGGCACTGATGTCCGCCGGGTTGACGAACCGGATCATGGCCAGATTGCAGCCAAAGTGGACGGCCATCATCGGTCTCGCCGTCCTGAGCGGGGGTCTCACGCTCTTCATCACCTCCGGTGTCGACACTGCTTACTTCCCCCACCTCTTCTTTGCCGTGCTGCTCGTCGGCCTGGGGGCGGCCACCGCGTTCACGCCCCTGCTCACCATGGCGGTGGCCCACGTCCCGGCCCAGGACGCTGGTGTCGGATCCGGCATCGTGAACGTCTCCCAGCAGGTGGCCGCCGGACTCTCGGTGGCAGTGCTCGGCACGGTGTCCACCAACCGAACAGCCACCCTGCTCGCCCACGGCAGGTCGGCCCTCGACGCTCTCGACGGTGGGTACCGGCTGGCTTTCACCATCGCCCTCGGCAGTGTGGTCCTCGGGCTGGTGATCGGCTCCGTCATCCTGAGGGGGAAGGACGCACCGGACGAGCACCCCGAGAGGGTCAGCCCAGCGGAGGTGGCGATGTCCGAGACGATGATCGCCGAGGTGCTCTGACGGGTCGACCGGGGTGTCCCGGGGACGACGCATGCTCCCGTGACGGGGTCGAGTTCCGTCGACCGGCAGCGACGGCACCTCCTCGGCACCCTCTGCCGACTCATCGCTCGAGCAGGCCAACTGAAGACGGCTGCCTGCGACCGCTCGACGGTCGCATAGGGTTGAGCCTCGACCGTATGCGGCCGCTCGACGGTCGCATAGGGTTGAGCCTCGACCGTCGATGAGGCAGGGCGCTGCTCGGGCTGCAGCCGTTGGTTCCCCTCTTGGGAAATTGGAGGCTCGTGCCAACCAGATACCGAAGTGAGGAACGATGGGTCCCCGGCCATGGGCTGGACTGGGGTACCACGCGCCTCTCCATCAGCCCGGAGGCCGGTCGGTGGTGGTTCCTCGCCCTCTATGAGACCCCCCTGCTCTTCTCGGGCCTTCTCGACCACCAGGGAACCGTGCTCGAGGGTAATCAGGTCTCCATCGAAGGCTGCGGGCTCGATCGCTCGACGGTCATCGGCCGGCCATTCTGGGAGGGCGGCTGGTGGAGCCCCGATCCGGAGCTCGCCGCGACAATCGAACGATGGTGCCGTCAATCCCTCCAGTCCGGGGATTCCCTGAGGGCAACCACCCCCTACTACCTCGGGGACGGAACCGTTCGCATGGTCGATCTGGCCCTGCATCCGGTGTTCGACCGCGGGTCGGGTCCCGGCCAGGCCTACATCGTGGCCACGGGTCTCGATGTGACCGACGCCCTCACCGCCCGGGCCGAGCGAGAGGAGCGTCTGGCCGCAGAGGCCACCGCCCTGCGGGTCGAGGCCGAGGCACGGGTCCGTGAGCTCCAACTGCTCCAGGATTCGGAGCACTTCATCCGCGACCGCCTTGGACGACTGGCCTCTGCGGCCATCGACATGGTGGGTGTCGAATCGTTCGAGGAGTTGACCCGTCTGGTGTTCGACAAGGCTTTCCCCATCCTGGGCGTGGACGGGGGTGCCCTGGTCATTCGGGACAACGACGAGCTCCGGGTCTTCTTGAGCGATCGACTCGAGGAGCAGGCACGATCGAAGTACGAGGAAGCACCGTTCGACAGCCCATGGCCGGGACGGCACGTCGCCAGGACTGGCGAGCGCCTCGTCTTCCCCACCCGCGACGATGGCATTGCCTTTCTGCCGGAGATGGCCCAGGTCTATGAGGACACGGGCCGGCTGGCCTGGGTGTATGTGCCGTTGAGCGTCAGAGGTCAGCTGTTGGGGTCCATGGCGGTCTCGTGGCGGGAGGAACGGGAGATCGGTGACGACGAGATCGGGTTGATCGAGGCGATCGCCGCTCAGTGTGCACAGGTGATCGAACGGATCCAGATGGCCCTGCTCAATCTGGAGAGTGCCAAGCAGATCGAGCAGATGGTTGCATCGATCCAGCGCAGTCTGCTCACCTCGTCGCCAACGTCACCTCGCCTCGACATCACCACCCACTATCTTCCGGCGGCCCGGGCCGCGCAGGTCGGTGGCGATTGGTACGACGCCTTTACGACCAAGGCCGGCTCGACCTTGCTGGTGGTCGGCGATGTGGCGGGCCATGACGGAGATGCGGCAGCCGCCATGGCGCAGCTTCGCAACCTCCTTCGCGGCCTGGCCGTCGGCGGCGACCACGGGCCGGCTCTCTTACTCGATCACCTCAATGCATCGATCGCGGCGCTGGACCTCCAGGCCATCGCCACGGTGCTCGTGGCCGAGGTACGTCCGGGGACCACCGAGGGCGTCGTGGTCCGATGGTCCAACGCCGGCCATCTGCCCCCGATGGTGAGGCGGCACGACGGGACCGTTGAGGTCCTGGCCACACCGAGCAACATGCTCCTAGGTCTCGATACGAGCTCCACCCGTGAGGAACACGCCACGGTACTGGGACCAGAGGACACGATGCTCCTGTACACCGACGGACTGGTCGAGCGGCGAGTTGAGGCATTGGATGCCGGTTTGGATCGACTGGCGGACACCTTCGGCCGGGTGGGTGGGGAGCCTTCACCGACCATCTGTGGCCAGATCGTGGCGTGCATGCTTCCCGACCCTCCCGGAGACGACGTAGCGATGCTCGCCGTTCGGGTTTTGCCCGCCGCCCGCTAACCAGTGCGTCCGGTCACGTCAGCGGGAGGCCCCGCAGCAACCGGAGGTGACGGTCTGAGCTAGGGCGACCAACCCGGGTGACCACTCCTCCACCCAGGCGAGGAGTCCGACGACCTCGAGCACC
Organism: uncultured Acidimicrobiaceae bacterium; assembly: GCA_963738545.1. GTDB lineage: Bacteria > Actinomycetota > Acidimicrobiia > Acidimicrobiales > RAAP-2 > Bog-756. The sequence continues at coordinate 1,083,405 of CAVTXA010000008.1, read as the reverse complement.
TTCCGGACGTTGTCAGCAGGGCGAGTGAGAACGAGACGATGACTCCCGTCGGCGATCTGATTTCTCGCCTTCACCAGCGCGGCAATGCCGCTCGAGTCCATGAAGGAGAGATCGGCCAGGTCGATCACCACGGTCGATCCGGCGAGGGCGATCAGGGACTCGGCCAAACCGTGCGCTGAGGCCATATCCAGTTCTCCCCTGAACGTCACCACGCGGAGGTCGGGCAACGCTCGAACGGTGAAACTGAACTCGGGAGGCACGGCCCACTACTTTCGCCGGAGGGGGTGGTGACGATCCTGCCAACGGACGGCGGAGAACCATCCTCGTGCACGGGTTGCGTCGATTCCCCAGGTCAGAGTCGGAACCACACACAGGTCCCGTCAACGTGCCTGTCCACACCCCACTCGTCGGCGAGGTGCCGGACAAGGTGGAGACCCCGACCATGTTCCCCGACCTCGGTCGGCTCACGGAGCACCGGAGGCTCGTCACCGCGGTCCCTCACGGACACACTCACCGCGGGAGGGTCGGCGTCCAACTCGACCCTCACCGGTGGTTCGCCGTGGATGACCGCGTTGGTCACCAACTCGCTGATGAGCAGCTGTGTCGTTTCGATCGTGTGCTCCGGGTAGCCGGCCAAGGCCCGCCGGACAAAACGACGGGCCCGGGCCGGATCTTCGGGGACGGCTGGGAGCTGGATCACCTCGTGCACGAACTTGCCTACCTCCGCATTGTCCGCCTGACCCACGACACGCCCTACCCCTCACCGTCGCCGTCAAACCCATGACCCGGACATGCGGGGTCGGCGGGAGGGGACGACGCCCGGCTGGGAATGCAGACGTCGCGGCAGCTTTGGCGCACTAGGGAGCCAAGGGACGGGAGCCTCCCGGCACCGGTGCGAGACCGCCATCGACGGTTCCGCGGGTCAGAGGGACGGTCTGTCGTCCCCAAAACCCGTTCGACGGATGGTGGGTCCGCATCCGGGGCGGTGGGCTCCCACGACGACCACCGGGGATCACCGCAGGCCACCGCCCGTCGCACCCCTACAGTTGGATGCATGAGCCGTTCAACCAGTGAGATCGTGTCGGGAGCCGTGGGGCCATGACGCTGCAGCTGAAGCCAGGAACCTCGTGGTGGGAGACCTATCTGCGCTGCACGCAGGCCGCTCCCGAAGCGTTCGACTCGGACCGCTTGCGGAACCTCGTCCGAGGGGAATGGCGCCGGATCGGAATTCCGGGAGATCACGTGAATGCCGTGGATGGCACGCCGATCCCCGGGCCGCCGCTGGTCGACTACGACGAGGCGGCCGCGGCCGTCGAGTTCGCCCGCAGCGAGCACGACCAATGGGCGAAGGTGGACCTCGACGAGCGCCGTTCGCTCGTCTCCGAGGCGGTCGACGCCATCAGTGAGCACCACGATCTCCTCGCTCTTCTCCTGGTCTGGGAGATCGGCAAACCCTGGCGCCTGGCCTGCGCCGACGTCGACCGCTGCATCGACGGGGTGCGGTGGTATCTGGGACAGATCGAGCGCCAACTGGAGACGCCGGGCGGCCAGCCGAGGCAGCCGCTGCCCGGCCCGGTGTCCAACATCGCCAGTTGGAACTATCCCATGAGCGTGCAGGTCCACGCCGAGCTGGTCCAGGCCCTGTGCGGGAATGCCGTGGTGGCGAAGACCCCGAGCCAGGGTGGCTTCCATGCCCTGACCCTGGCCCACGCCCTCATGCGACGTGCCGGGCTCCCGGTGACACTCATTTCAGGCATGGGCTCGCGCATGGGCGATGTGCTCATCCGTTCCGAGGGCATCGGGGCCCTGGTGTTCGTCGGTGGCCGGGCCAACGGTCGCCGGGCCGCCGTGTCCCTCGCCGATACCCGTCGGCGTCACATGCTCGAGCAGGAGGGACTCAACGCCTGGGGGGTCTGGGACTTCTCCCAATGGGACCTCCTGGCCCAGCACATGAGGAAGGGCTTCGAGTACGCCAAGCAACGCTGCACCGCCTATCCCCGCTATGTCGTCCAGCGACGCTTGTTCCCCGCCTTCCTCGAGGCCTATCTCCCAGTGCTGAGGGCCGTCCGGTTCGGCCACCCGTTGGCGGTCGAACATCCGGACGATCCCTTGCCCGAACTGGACTTCGGCCCCGTGATCCACTCGGCCAAGGCAGCTGATCTGTCGGCTCAATTCGACGAGGCGGTGCGGGGCGGCGGGATCCCGCTGTACCGCGGATCACTCGGTGACGGTCGCTTCCTCGACATGCAGGAGACCTCGGCCTACATAGCCCCGGCCTCCGTCCTCCAGCCTCCGGCCGCCTGGTCGCTGCACCATGCCGAGCCGTTCGGGCCGTTGGACTCCGTCGTGGTCGTCGACACCCAAGCGGAACTGCTCGCCGCCATGAACGCGTCGAATGGGTCGTTGGTGGCCAGCATCGCCACCGATGATCCCGACTTCGGAGCCCAGATGGCCGAGGAGCTGCAGGCCTTCAAGGTGGGAATCAACAAGCCTCGGAGTCGAGGGGATCGTGAAGAGGTGTTCGGTGGACTCGGGGCCTCATGGAAGGGGGCCTTCGTCGGAGGGGATCTCCTCGTCCGCGCGCTCACCTATGGACCCGAGGGCGCCAGCGAGGAGCTCTACGGCAACTTCACGAGTTCCTCACGCTTACCGCCCCGCAACTAGAGGGCACCCTCGGCGTCGTCCAGTCCCGAGGGCCGCACGGGGGTACGGCGGTGGCTACCGCGGCACGAGAGACGACGCCCGGTTGCGCTCTGATGTTCGCCGCCGTCCAGAGGGTCCCAATCCGCCGAGTCCCGCTCACAGCCGTTCATCGGCACCCCGCGACCCGGAACCGTCGTCCGGCTGGAACGATCGGATCATGCCGTCCTGGGAAAAGGATGCGATCAGCGTCCCGTCCTCGGTGAACACCTGACCGCGGACCAGGGACAGGCCGCTCCCGGCGTAGACACTCTCGTGGTGGTAGCGAAGCGACCCACGCCACGCCACCGGCTCGTGGAAGGTGACGCCGATCCCAATAACCGCCGTGGAAAGGGTCTCGTGGGCCATGGCCGTGCCCACCCCCCCGTGGGGGCGCATCGTGGTCGAGATGGACAAGTGGCCGGTGAAGTGGGCGATGAGCGCCCTGGCCAGTTCCGGCCGAGTAGGAACGGGCTCGTAGCGCACCCAGGCGTCGAGTTCGGGCGGACCGATCGCGTCCGGGTCGTTGGGATCTTCCCGGCCGACCAGACGGACCTCGCGCCCCGCCATGGGCATGGACACCGGGGTCGCTGCCTCGGGTCCCGACGTGTCCGGCGGTGGGGCGGTGTGCCGGATGACGTCCGGCTGCTCGACGTCGAGCAGAACGGTGACCGAGGCACAGCGTCGGTCCCCCTGTCCGACGGCAACCGCCGCGGCGGCGAACGTGCGACCCCGGTGGGTCACCTCGACGTCGAGCCACACGTCGCGTCGGACGTCGGCGGGGCGGAAGAACAGCGCCTGGGCGGAGCGGACACCGTACCCGGGGACGCTCTTGGCCGCGGCCACGATGGCCTGGCCCAGGAGTTGGCTCCCGTCCACCACCAGCCGGCCCCCCGTGTCGGCCTCACCGATGAACCGACCGGTGGGGTCGGCCTCGACGTCGAAGACCTCCAGCATCCGCTGGACGCTCGGTTCAGATCGTGGGAACTCGCCCATGCCGCTCACCGACCCGACACCGGAGGATCGGCGGTTCCGACGCTGACCTGCACCACATCCTGGAAGAAGGCCAGGTGGCCGGCCAACCTGGCCACCTCGGGATAGGGATCCTCATAGCTCCAGACAAGGACGTCCGTGTCCGTGTCAGCCAGCCTCCGATAGCTGGCGGTGCCCTTATAGGGGCAGCGGCTGGTGCGCGGGTCGTGCACGAGGCGGTCCAGCCTCACGTCTTCCGCTGGGAAGTAGAACACCAGGCCGTGATCCTGCTCGTCGACGAGGAGGCAGCGGCGGCTGTCGGCCAGAACCTCGCCGTCGAACGACGCAGTGATCCGGTTGCGCCGGGCCAGGATGTCCACCCGGTAGTCGGGTCGCTCGACGAATGCTGAGGGTTCCACGCTCGTTCCTCCATCATGATCGCTCCGGACAGGCTACGGACCCCAGCGCCGGCGGGCCACCACGACCTGGCCAACGGCAACGGTGCTGCACACCGTCCGACCGGAACCGTAAGGTGGCCCCCGTCCCCTCGGAGGTGCCTTGGGGGAGGGATGGATGGAGGTCGTGGCCATGGTGGAGCTTGACAGCGAGATCGGCCCTCTGCTCGCGGACTTCCCTTTCTTTGCCATCGGTGCCGACAACGTCGCCGACATCCGGTCGGTTCCCTTGGTACCACCGACACCGCTGTCCGACGCCGTCGAGCGAACCGATCACGTCGTTCCCGGAGACCCCGACGTGGTCATCCGGGTCCACCGGCCCCGGGGAATCGAGGGTCCACTCCCCTGCCTCTACTCCATCCACGGAGGCGGCTACGTCATCGGCAGCTTCACCATGGACGATCCGCGTTTCGACGTGTGGTGCCCGCGGTTCGCGTGCGTCGGCGTGTCGGTCGAGTACCGGCTGTCGCCCGAGACCCCCTATCCGGGTCCACTCGACGACTGCTATCTCGGCCTGCAGTGGGTCCACGACCACCACGAGGAAGTTGGTGTGGATCCCGCCCGGATCGGCATCGCCGGTGTGAGCGCCGGTGGTGGTCTGGCCGCCGCCCTCGCCCTCGTGTCCCGGGACCGCGGTGAGGTACCCGTGCAGTTCCAGCTCCTGGACTGCCCGATGCTCGACGACCGGCAGATCACACCGTCGAGCCAGCTCGACGGGCTGTCCATCTGGAGCCGGGAGTCGAACACCTTCGGATGGCGGTCGTACCTCGGCGACATCTACGGCACCGACCGGGTGCCGGCCTACGCCGCTCCGGCCCGGGCCGAGGACCTCGCCGGGCTACCGCCGGCCTACGTGTCGGTGGGCGGAGCAGACGGCTTCCGCGACGAGGACATCGCCTACGCCATGCGGCTCGGCCAGGCGGGGGTGCCCACCGAGCTGCACGTCTTCCCCGGCGCACCCCACGGTGTGATGATGTTCACCGAGACCGCCGTGGCCAAGCGCTATACCGCCACACTCGACGACTGGCTCGGTCGTCAGCTCACCGCCGACACCTGACCGTCCGCCCCGGGGGACTCGATGGCCTTCAGTCGGCCTCGGTGCCCGAGGGATCTGCCGCGGACTCGTCGGACGGCACCTCGTCAGGCTGCATCCGGTCGGAGACGGCCAGGGCGGCCGCCGCACCCCCCACACCCATAGCCAGGGCCAGCACACCCCAGCGAAGCCCCGACCGCTGCTTCCTGAACAGGCCGTCCAGGGACAGCATCCCGGGTCCGGCTGTGGCCAAGGAGAGGGCGGCGGCAATGAGCGTGACGTTGTACTCGTAGCCCCCCTTGGACACCCAGACGCCGTTCTTGGCGTGCACCTTCTTGATGGCCACGATCATCGTGCCGGTGATCATGGCTGGGCCCAGGGGGCTCAGGAATCCGGCCGCGGTGAGGCCACCACCGATGGTCTCGCTCAGCGCCGCGGCCAGACCTTGCTGCTTGGCCGGATGCAGGCCGAGCGCTCCCATGGAGGCCTGGGTGGCCTCGAGACCCGGACCCCCGAAACTTCCGTTGAGCTTCTGGAGTCCGTGACCCAGCATCAGCCCCCCGACCGTCACCCGCAACACAAATCGACCACTCGGCATCTGGACCTCCTCGTCCGATGAGGCTACCGGGACGGCTCTCGTCTCCGACCTGCAGGCGATACCCCATGAGCGGCCCGGCGACACCGCGTGTCGGTGCTCCCCGAGCGGGCTGTCGACCTCGCCGGGTCCGGCCCTCTGAGATGGGGTAGAACAGTCACGACTCAGTGCGCCGGCCGGTGACCCCAGCGGGTCGGCTGAACTCAGTGGAGGAGGCTCACCTCATGGGATTCATGGACAAGGTCAAAGCCCAGGCCACGGTGCTGGCCGACAAGGCCCAGACCAGCGTGCAACAGGGCCAGACGAAGCTGGCCGAGATGCAGTCGGGCAAACAGGCCGACCATCTCCTGCGGGAGCTCGGTGCCTACGTCTTCTTGGGCGAGCGGGACCGCAATCAACCCGACGGTGAGGCCAAGGTGGCCGAGCTCATGGCCCAGCTCGATGCGCTCGAGGCGGCGGGGACCCCGGTGACCGTCACGCCCGATGCACCCCCCGTACCGGCGGCCGGCGCGGTGCCCCAGTCCGTCGCCCCCGATGCGCCGGTCGGGGGCCATCCCCCACCCCCATCGGTGCCCACGGCCAGTCCGCCTCCACCTCCGGCCCCGGTTCCGGCCCCCGGCGACGGCGGCACCGGGAGTGCCATTCCCCGGTCGGGCGGCGGCCTTCCCGGCGAGTAGTACCCGAGCAGCTCGAGGGAGCGGAATCAAGGCGGGCGGGATGACCGAAACCAATGAGTGCGACGTGGTCATCGTCGGCGCGGGATTCGCCGGGCTGTACATGTTGTACCGGGCCCGGGCCCTCGGCATGACGGCCGTGGTGCTGGAGGCCGGTGGCGGCGTCGGCGGCACCTGGTACTGGAACCGCTACCCGGGCGCCCGCTGTGATGTGGAGAGCCTCGAGTACTCCTACCAGTTCTCCGACGAGCTCCAACAGGAGTGGGAGTGGACCGAGCGGTACGCCGGTCAGGCTGAGATCCTCGCCTACCTCGAGCATGTGGCCGACCGGTTCGATCTCAGGCGGGACATTCAGTTCGACACCCGGGTGCATCGGGCGGTCTTCGACGAGACCACTGACCGCTGGGAGATCGGATCCGACGGCGGCGGCGCGTGGTCCGCTCGGTTCGTGGTCATGGCCACCGGATGCCTGTCATCGACCAACACCCCGGCCTTCCCCGGGCTCGACCGGTTCGAGGGGAGCACCTTTCACACTGGCAGGTGGCCCCATCACGCTGTCGACTTCACCGGTCAGCGGGTCGGGGTCATCGGCACGGGCTCGTCGGGGATCCAGTCGATCCCGGTCATCGCCCGCCAGGCCCGACAGGTGGTGGTGTTCCAGCGGACGCCGGCCTACTCGGTGCCCGCCCACAACCACCCGCTCGACGAGGACGAGCAACGGGCCGTGAAGGCCGACTATGCCACCTTCCGCCGTGAGAACCGCCAGCAGGTCTTCGCCCTCGGCTCCCGTCAGCCTCTCAACGACGCATCGGCGCTCGGCGCCGGGCCCGATGAGCGGACCCGGGTCTTCGACGAGCGTTGGGAGCACGGCGGCCTGCCCTTCTTGGGAGCGTTCAACGACCTGTTGCTGGACGGCGCGGCCAACGCCACGGCGGCTGACTTCGTGCGGGCCAAGATCCGCCAGGTCGTGGTCGACGTCGAGGTGGCCGAGCGGCTGATGCCCTCGACGGTTATCGGGTGCAAGCGCCTGTGCGTGGACACCGGCTACTACGAGACCTTCAACCGGGACAATGTGGAGCTCATCGACGTGAGTGAGTCGCCCATTGAGGAGATCACCCCCCGGGGTCCCCGGGTCGGGGACCGGATCGTCAAGCTCGACTGCCTGGTCTTCGCCACCGGCTTCGACGCCATGACCGGCGCGCTGTCCCGCATCGACATCCGGGGGCGCGGTGGCCGGAGTCTGGAGGAGGCATGGTCGGAGGGGCCCAGTACCTACCTCGGGCTGGCCGTGGCCGGTTTCCCCAACCTGTTCACCGTGACGGGTCCGGGCAGTCCCTCCGTGCTGACCAACATGGTGGTGTCGATCGAGCACCACGTGGACTGGATCGCCTCCTGCCTCGACTATCTGCGCCTCCACGATCAGCAGACCATCGAGGCCGAGACCGGCGCCCAGGACGCATGGGTGGCCCACGTCAACGACATCGCCGGCTTCACCCTGTTCCCCTCCTGCAACTCGTGGTACCTCGGGGCGAACGTGCCCGGGAAGCCCCGGGTGTTCATGCCCCTGGTGGGCTTCCCTCCCTACGTGGAGCAGTGTGACGCGGTGGCGGCCAAGGGCTACGAGGGATTCATCCTGTCCGGCGTGCCGGGAACCTGACCGGAGCTCCGCTAACTTCCCCGTCATGCGGCTGAGCACGGTGATCCTGCCCATCTACGAGTGGGCCGAGGGTCGGGACATCTGGCGCCGTGCCGAGCGGCTCGGCTTCTACGCCGGGTATACCTACGACCACCTGACCTGGCAGACCTTCCGTGACCGCCCCTGGTTCGCCGCCGTTCCCACCCTGGCCGCCGCGGCCACCGTGACCGAGCGGCTGAGGATCGGCACCCTGGTGGCCTCCCCCAACTTCCGGCACCCGGTGACCCTGGCCAAGGAGCTGCTGTCCCTGGACCACCTCTCGGGGGGACGGCTCACCGTCGGCGTCGGGGCCGGAGGGACAGGATTCGACGCCACCGCGCTCGGGCAGGAGTTGTGGTCACCCCGCCAGCGGGCCGACCGCTTCGATGAGTTCGTGACGCTGCTGGACGAACTGCTCACCCACCCCTCCACCACCGTCGAGGGCCCGTACTACTCGGCGGTCGAGGCCCGGACCGTCCCGGCCTGCGTCCAGGAACCGAGGATGCCGTTCCTGGTGGCCGCCACCGGACCCCGTGGACTCGGCCTGGCGGCCCGGTTCGGATCGGGCTGGGTCACCTACGGAGACCCCCACGGCGGGAAGGATGCCCACCACGCCGTCTCGGAGCAGATGGAGCGCCTCGAAGCCGCCTGCACCGAGGCCGGGCGGCCTTACGCGTCGATCGACAAGGTCCTGCTCCAGGGACTGACGGCGGAGCGGCCCCTGGCGTCCGTGGGGGCCTTCGTGGAGTGGGCCGGGAGGTATCAGGAGCTGGGGATCACCGACGTGGTGGTCCACTGGCCCGTCCCCGACTCGGTGTTCGCCACGGATCCGGACGTCTTCGAGCGGATTGCCGTCGAGGGCCTGGCCCAGCTGCGCTGAACGATGCGGAACCGGTCCCTCTGGTCGACGCCGGACCACGGTGACCCCCGCATTCGCGACGCGGTCAGCGGACGAGGGATCGCTCGATGTCCCACCGGTGGTGCACGCCGTCGTGGGCGTTGGACGCCATCACCTCGGCCAGTGTCTGCCCGCCTCGGTCGGGATGGATCAGCACCACTCCGGTGGAGTCGGCCCGGTCCACGGCGTCCAACCAATCGGTGACGGAGCGGCCGAGCGACCACAGCGCCGCCGCCAACGGGATGCTCGGGTAGTTGCGGGCCTGGGCCAGCGCGGTCTCGTCGTAACCACCCACCCGCGCTGGACCACCTCGGGCGACGCCCATCAGCCGTTCGGCCCAGATACGGAGATTGTCGGCCACGTGACACACGTACTCGGCGACGGTCCACGCCAGGTCGGGATGGCGCTCCCATCCTGTGGCCGGGCCGAGCAACGCCACGTAGCTCGGGGGGAGACCGGCCACCAAGGCCCGGGCCTCATCCGACGTCGTCGCCCAGTCGAAGCCGCACCCGCGACAGGGTTGGCCGTAGACGGTCGCTCCCCAACTCCCCATCGGGGGATTGTGCCACGGGCGGTCCTCCCGCCGTCCGGACCCGGGCGACCACCGTCGACCGGGTCCGGACGGGTACCGTGGCGTGATGCGTCAGCGACTGCTGGTGGGCCTGGGGGTGGCGATCCTTGCCCTGGCGTCGGTCGTGATGGCTCTCGCCCCCGCCTTCGGCGCGTACCACGCCGCCGGCGCCCCGGGTCCTTCGTCCTCCTCTCTCGTCACCCCCATCTCGGGGGTCTGTCTTCCCGGCGCCGCGCAGTGCCATCCGGTCGTCCCACAGCCGTCCAGCGGGAGCAGCCCGATCCTGGCCCTGATCGGCATCCTGGTGGGCGCGGTCATGGTCGCCGTCGGTCAGACCCGGGTGCGACGCCGTCGGCCCGTCGGTCGCCTGCCTTCGGGTTTCATCCCTGCCCTCATGCATCCTCCACAGGCTGGTCTCGGCACCATCTGAGCGGACACGCCGACTGATCCCCACGGGACCGGTCGCCCGGTCGCTCGTACCCCACCGCGGTCGACCAGACGTCGACCCGTCCCCTGCGCCTGACCATCCCACGGCGAGCCGAGCCCCGGCCGGCCGCCCCTTTTCTCTGGAGTCCCCGTGTCCCATTACCGCAGACCCAACCGTCCCCAACCCCACCGGTCCCCCGCCGCCACCGGATCCCACCGCACGGCGCACGCCCCGGGCCCCCGGCCCGCCGCGGCACCTCCTCCCGGCCCGAGGCGCCGTCGGCGCACGGCCATGGTCGCCACCGGGGCACTCGTCGTCGGCGTCGTCGCCGTGATCCTGCTGCTCGTCGGTCGGTCGACCGGCGTCCCATCGCTCTCGGCGGCATCGGCCTCCTCGGGTTCCCTCGGTCCGGAAGGAATTCCCCTGGAGACGGGACCGTTGCTGGCACCGGCCTCCACCCCGGCCATGGGCGGAGCGGTCGACGGCGTCCAGTGCGACGCTGCCGAGCAAGTCGCCTACCACGTCCACACCCATCTGGCTGTCTACGTGAACGGCCAGGCCCGGGCCCTCCCCGCCGGAGTGGGCATCGTCGAGCCGGTGGCCCAGCCGACCGCCGCCGGACCGTTCGATGAAGCCAGCCGGTGTTACTACTGGCTCCACGTCCATGTCCGGGACGGTGTCATCCACATCGAATCCCCCACCACGGCCACCTACACCCTCGGGCAGTTCTTCGACATCTGGGGTCAGCCGCTCGACGCCGGCCGGGTCGGACCGGCCACCGGTGTGCTCACCGTCTATGTCGACGGGATGCGATTCCGAGGAGACCCGCGTTCCATCGCCCTCGGCTCCCACGTCGACATCCAGATCGATGTCGGCACTCCCGCCCCCCCACCGACGTCCGTGAACTGGTCGGGGTCCGGGCTGTGAGGCCCGGGTGGAGAGGGTCCGGGTGGAGAGGGTCCGGGCCAGGCCCGACCGGAGGTGCGGACTCCCGCTACCGCGCCGCCTCCAGCCGGCCGTAGACGGCTCTCGGGTCACCGTCCTCGTCCGCGAGCACACCGATCTCGCCGTAGCCCTCGGCCTCGAAGAGGGCGGTGACCGGGGCGACCTGGTCGCCACCGACCTCGAGGACCAGCCAGCCGCCCCGACGGAGCCACGACGGACTGGCGATCACCACCGAGGTGATGGGGACCAGTCCCTGGGGACCACCGTCGAGCGCCACCAGGGGCTCGAAGTGCCGCACATCACGGGGTAGGAGGTGCAGGGCGTCGTGCGGCACATAGGGCAGGACCCCCGTCATCACATCGACTTCGGAGGCCAGCTCCATGGGCAGCGCCGTGTCGAGGTCCCCCCGATGAACGACCACGCCGTTCCGGCGGGCACACCGGACCGCCACCGGGTCGATCTCGGTGGCGACCACCCGGGCCGCCGGACGTGCCGCCTGCATGACCATGGCCAGTGCCCCTGACCCGCAGCACAGGTCCACGCCGATTCCGGACGTGGGCAGGAGCTCGGCGGCCAGGCGGGCCAGCGGTTCGGACTGCCAGCGGGGGACGTACACGCCGGGCTCGACGACGACGTCGAGCCCACAGAAGGCCGTCCGGCCGGTGATCCAGGCCAGAGGCTCCCCGGTCAGTCGACGTTCCAGCATGCCGTGCAGTGCCGTCGCGTCACCGGCGGCGGCCAGGAGCTCCTCGGCCTCCTCGTCGGCAGCCACACAGCCCGCCCCGGTGAGGGCGAGGATGACCGTGGCGCGGTCAGCGGACAGATCCATCGGTCCATCCTGGTCGATGGGCCAGCGAGGGAGGAGGCGTTCGGGGGCTGGAGGTCGCTATCGGCGTCAGGGCACGGGTCCGACCCGGAGCACCGGGGGTACCATCCGACGGCGCCCATCGGGCCCCCCGGCCCGGTGCGCACTCCCACGCGAGCAGGAGGAAGAGCTGTGCACAGCACCGACATCGAGTACGTCCACGAGGACCTCAGGCTGATCGGCCGACTAGTCGTCGATGACGAAACACCGGGCACCCGACCCGCCGTCCTCATCGCCCACGATGCCGCCGGGCTCGGCGAGCTCCCGCGGGAGACCGCCCGGCGCCTGGCCGAGCTCGGCTACGTGGCCTTCGCCCTCGACTACTACGGCGGCGGAGACCTGCTGCCCCCCGATCAGGTGGGCGAGCGCTTCGGCCAGCTGGCCGGCGACGCCGACCGCATGCGGGCGATCGCCCGGGCCGGGCTCGACGTTCTGCTGGCCAGTGGCTACGCCGACCCCGGCCGGGTGGCCGCCATCGGCTACTGCATGGGGGGCACCCTCTCGCTGGAGCTGGCCCGGAGCGGTGCCCCCCTGGCCGCGGTGGTCGGCTTCCACTCGGGGCTGGCCACCACGCGGCCGGAGGACGCGGCCAAGATCACCGCCAAGGTGCTCGTCTGCATCGGCGCCGACGATCCGATCATCCCGGCCGACCAGCGCGCCGCCTTCGAGGAGGAGATGCGGGCCGCCGGCGTCGACTGGCAGATGCACCTCTACGGAGGGGCGGTCCACAGCTTCACCAATCCCGATGCCGACGGCAGCGTTCCGGCCATCCGGTACGACGAGGCGGCCGACGCCCGATCGTGGCGGGCCATGCTGGACCTCTTCGGCGAGGTGTTCTGAGCCCGCCGAACCGGGGGGGTTCTCCGCCGGACACGGCCGGTGGGACGTCCGGTCGCTTCGCTGCTACCGCGGGCTGATCCCCCAGGATCCCGTCCACCGGGACCCGGGACGGAGCACGGTGAGGTCCGTCCCCGATCGCAGAGCGTCGGGAGGGCACGTCATCGGCTCTACGGCCAGGGCGCGTCGTCTGGACTCGGGTCCGAGGGTGTCCCCGGTGTAGATCATGAAGTACCCGAACCGCTCATCGGCCCACACGGTGGCGCCGCCGGTTCCGTCGGGATGGTCGAGTTCCACCCGGGCCCGTCCGTCGGGATCCCGCCGCAACCCGGTGTAGCCGGTGTCGAGCCGGGTCACGCCGATGAGCCGGCCCGAGCGGAAGTCGAACTCGGTGCCGTCCACGGGGGCGATGGTCGTGGGCAGGCCGCGGTCGTCGGTGATGAGGCGACGCTCGGCCGGCACGGTCAGGCGCACCTGGTCCACCGAGTGGGTCCCGACCAACAGGTAGGGGTGGAACCCCAACCCGAAGGGCAGGTCCACGCCGCCGATGTTCTCGGCCTCGGTGACCACGATCAGGCCGTCCCGGCCCAACCGGTACTCGATCGTCAGCCGGAGGGCGAAGGGATAGGCCGGCTGGGGGTGCAGCTCGCAGACCATGCTGATCCGGTTCTGGGCCCGGCCGGCCATCCGCCACGGCATCCACCGGACCAGGCCGTGGATGGCGTTGCCCCGGGAAGGTTCGTCCAGGGCGGCCTGGGCTTCGGTGTCCTGAAAGGTATAGCGCCCGTCGCCCAGCCGGTTGGGCCAGGGGGCGAGCACCTGTCCCCGACCGCCGTGACTCCACTCCTCGGGACCGAACCCGTCGATGACCGCCCGGTCCTCGACGGTGAAGGAGCGGAGCGTGGCGCCCACCTCGGTGATCACCGCCCGCTGGTGTCCGTGGCCGATGACCCACTGGTCGCCGGTGGCGACGGTGGTCTCCGCCGGACGCTGGTCGTCGGCAGGTGGTCGGGGGCTCATGGTGGTGTCGGTCGCTCTGTGGGTCGAGAAGGCTCGGCCGGGCGGGGGTGGGCCCGCGTCGCCCGGTATGGTAGGCCATGAGGCCGCCCCGGCCCGACGGAGGGCCGTTCCGGGGGCCGGGGGTCATGCCGGCCCCACCGGCACCCGAGGGGAACCCCCGCATGCGCATCCTCATCACCAACGACGACGGTGTCTTCGCTCCGGGCATCGCCGCCCTGGCCCGGGGCCTGTGGGCCGCCCTCGGCGACCGTCACGACCTGGTGGTGGTGGCTCCGATGGTCGACCACAGCGGTGCCGGGGCCGCCGTGGGGCGGGTCTACGAGCGCGAATCGATCCCCTACGAGGCGGTGAACATCCCGGGGCTGGCCCACGTGCCCACCTTCGGCATCGACGGCCCACCGGCCCTGGCCGTCATCGTGGCCTGCATCGAGGGCTTCGGTCCCCCACCCGACCTGGTGGTGTCGGGCATCAACCACGGCGTCAACGCCGGTCGGTCGGCCCTGCACTCGGGCACGGTGGGTGCGGTCCTGACCGGGGCCCAGTTCGGCATCCGGGGTCTGGCCGTCAGCATCGCCTGGGGCGAGGACCCGGTGCCGTGGGAGACCCCGGTGGCCCTGGCCACGGCCATCCTGCCCACCCTGGCCGAGGCGCCACCGGCCACCGTGCTCAACCTCAACGTGCCCGCCGTGACCCCCGACCGCCTGCACGGCGTCCGTCACGGGACCCTGGGGCGGGTCGGACTGATCCGGGCCGTACGGCCCGAGGCCACCACCGAGCCGGTGGCCGGTGTGCCCATCGACCTCACTGCGGGAGCCATCACCCTCACCCTGCGGGGCATGGGCGTGGGGGCCGATCGCCTCGCCGAACAGGCCGAGCTGGAGCCCGAATCCGACGCGGCCCTCCTCGCCGAGGGCTGGGCCACCGTCACCCCACTGTCGGGGGTCCGCGAGGACGTCTCCGAGGGAGGTGGGGCGGCTCTGGTCGCCGCGCTGGCCGCTACGGCTGCCCCGGCAGCGGGCCCCTCCGACCGGGGGAACTGACCCTTCCGCTCACGGGTCGTCTGGACAATTACCCTGGTCAGCCTGCCGACGGGTAGTCAAAACGTGGCAATTGCGTAACGTCGGGACCGCTCACTACAGTGGTGTAACTCGATCAGCCATCGGCAGTCGGGGTCACGGACGGTTCGGATGCGGCCGCCAGGTGCGGACAGCACCGGATGATCTGTGACCCACCTGCACCCGACAGGGTCGCAGCGTGCCGCCACCCACGACCATGCGTGGGAACGGACCGACCACCGCCTGTTCGACCACCTATGACCCACACCGCCACGACGAACCACACCACCACGACCGAGTGCAGGCCGGGAGCCGCCGGACGCTGACCTGACCCGGGTTCCCCCGTCTGCACCTCGTACGGACTCAACCGTCCAGAGCCCCCTGCCCTCCCCGGCAACGCCTCGCGAGACGAATGCGCACCATGACGGTCGCCCGCAGTACGAAGCCAACCTCGAAGCCCTCCGGGCTTCCGCGACTTTGAGGAAACGCACGCACATGCGCACGCACCGCTCCACCGGCAGCACCGCTGCCTCCAGCTCCAACTCCACCGTCACCCTCCACTCGATCGTGGAGGCCGTCCTCGTGGTGGCCATCGCCACCGCCGCCCTCCTGACCGTGGGCTCCTCGCCCGCTGTGGCCGGGGGCTCGGTCGGGTCCCACCCCGTCAACCTGGCCCAACCCGCCTTCCGGTCGGTGGTCGTCGGGGCCACCGTCGTCTCCCTGGCCACCTTGGACCTGCCCGGTCCCGTCTCGGTGCCCACCGTTCCGACCACCACCACGACCACGAGTCCGCCGGTGCCGCCGGCGCCGGTCCCGACGACGGGCCCGCCGTCGTTCCCGCTCGGTGGCGTGTGGGCCGAGCTCCGCCAGTGCGAGTCGGGCGGCAACTACGCCACCGACACCGGAAACGGGTACTACGGGGCCTACCAGTTCTCGGCCGCCACCTGGCACGGACTGGGCTTCACCGGCCTTCCCAACCAGGCCCCCCCTGCGGTCCAGGACGAGGCCGCCGTCGAGCTGCAGGCCCGGAGCGGCTGGGGCCAGTGGCCGGCCTGCTCCCGTCGTCTCGGACTCTGACGCCGGGTCGGGATGACCTCCTCGGCTATCCCGCCAGCTGGCGGTCCAGCCAGTCGAAGGTCACCTGCGCCGAGCGGCGGATGTTGTCGGACTGGCAGTGGGTGGAGGCACCGTCCGCCGCGGTGAAGCGGACGGCATCCACCGGGCCGGCGACCTCGGCCACCAGGGCGTCGAACTGGGCCAGGGGCTCAATCCCTTCCCGGTCCCCCACCAGGGCCAGCACCGGACAGCGGATCTCCCCGACCAGTCCTCCCAGCCGGTAGGCACCGATGGCGTCCCTCCAGGCATGGAACGAGGGCACACCGAAGCGCTCGCAGATGGCGGCGATGCCCCACTGCATTTGACGGGGCATGAGGTCCTCGGGCACGCCGATCACGTCCTCGGGACGGATGTCCCGGGCCATGGTGAAGACCTCGGTCCCCACCCAGGCTTCCAGGTACCTGCTCATGTCCACCACCGGAGGGTTGGCCACGAGCGCCCGCACCCGGGTATCGGTGGCCGCGCTGCGGGCGGCGAAGTAGGAGCCGAAGCTCTGGCCGGCCAGCGCCAGCCGGTCCGAGTCCACGTCGTCCCGGCCTCCCAACGCGTCGAGGACGGCACCGATGGGCGCCTCGTAGTCCGGGCGGAAGGTGAGCGTCGGGTTGCGGCGCATGCACCCGGGCTGTCCCGGCCCGTCGAACACGAACACGTTCCACCCCCGCTCGGCTCCGGGCGCTCCGAGGTGGAAGTAGAGCTCCTCGGCGCTGGAGTCGAAGCCGCCCACTCCGACCAGGGTCGGCCGCCGCCCGACCGGGCCGCCCCGGGGGCGCACGAGGTAGCCGGGGAGCGTTCCCCCGTCGAAGGGCACGTCCACCAGCTCCACCGGAGGATCGGTCAGCCCGGCGGCCACGGCGAAACAGGCGCGGCCCTTCTCCCCGGCCTCCTGGGAGCGGCCGCGCTCGGCGTCGGCGTAGTACTCGGCTGTCCGGTAGTAGGTGGACGCCCGGAAGTACTGGTCCCGCCCGCTCACCCGGTGACCGGCCTCGAGGCAGGACCTCCCCCGGTCCTCGACCCGGCCAGCGAGCCGCTCGAAGGCCAGGACCCAGCTGCTCGGGCTCCCGTCCGCGATCTCGGCCGCCACAGCCAGGCACTCGCCCACCGTGGACCCCCCGTAGTCGGCCACGCCGAGGGCCCGGATCAGCTGGTAATTGAACTCGTCGTCACGGAAGCCCTCCACACGGATGGCGCTGCGGACGACGTCGGAGTCTTCGAAGGACACGACGCTCCTCTCGTTGGGCCACCGCCGGACGGGAGCCCGGGGCGGACCGATGGTCATTGTGCCCGACGGGGGACCTACCCTGTGCCATGCGCGTGGGAGCCATCCAGACGACGGCCGGGCCCGACCGACAGGACAACCTCGATGCCGCCGGCCTGCTGGTGGACGAGGCCGTGGCCGCCGGGGCCCGCTTCGCCGTGCTGCCCGAGTACTTCTCGGTGGCCGGTAGCCCCTCGTTCCTGCGCAGCCATGCCGAATCCCTCGACGGACCCACGGTGAGCTGGGCCTCGGCGGTGGCCCGACACCACGGGATCCACCTGCTGGCCGGCAGCTTTCCCGAGCGCCCGGCGGGCCCGGGGGGAACGTCGACCGGCGACGGCCGCCTGTTCAATACCAGCTGTCTGGTCGGACCGGACGGAAGCACCTTGGGCGTCTACCGGAAGGTCCACCTCTTCGACGTCGACCTCGACGGAACCACGTTCCACGAGTCTGCCACCATGGCCCCGGGCGGTGATCTGGTGGTGTCCACCCTGGACCAGGCCCCGACCGGGGACCTCCCGACGACCGTGGTCGGCCTGTCCATCTGCTACGACGTGCGCTTCCCCGAGCTCTACCGGATCCTGGCCCTCCGAGGGGCCACGGTCCTCGTCGTCCCGTCGGCGTTCACCGCGGCCACCGGACCGGCCCACTGGGAGCTCCTCCTCCGGGCGCGAGCCGTGGAGAACGAGGCCTTCGTGATCGGGGCCGGCCAGGTGGGGGACCTCCCTCGCGGAATGCCGCCCTGCCACGGCCACACCATGGTGGTCGACCCGTGGGGGACGGTGGTCGCCGAGCGGACCGAGCCCAGCCCGGGGATCGTGCTCGCCGAGCTGGACATGTCCCGGGTCGAACGGGTCCGGGCCGAGCTGCCGGTGCTGGCACATCGACGCCCCGGGGCGTACCGTTGGCCCGATGACGACGTCAGGGGCACCTTCGGAGGATCCGGGTAGCGCCCCCCTCCGCGGATCTGGTCCCGCCAACGCCCACGCCGCTCCCGGTGTCCCGCCCCCCTTCGAGGTGGGGATGTTCGACAGCGGAGGAGTGCAGCTCTACTACGAGATCCACGGGCACGGACCCCGGGTGCTCGTGTTCATGCACGGCATCCTGATGGACTCCAACATGAACCGGCGGCTGGCCACGGACCTGGCCGCCCACGGGTTCCGGGTGGTCCTGGTCGACCTGCCCGGACACGGGCTCTCCGACAAGCCGAAGCGGGCCTCGTTCCACCGGATGGACACCTACGCCGAGCACGTGGTGCGCCTGATGGACCATCTCGGACTGGCCCGGGCCGCCGTGGGCGGGGTCTCGCTCGGCGGCAACGTGAGCCTGCTGGTGGCCGCCCTGGCCCCCGAGCGCGTGCAGGCGCTCGTCATCGAGATGCCCGTGCTCGAATGGGCCGTCCCCGCCGCCGCCATCACCTTCGTCCCCATGCTGCTGGCCGTGCACCTGGCCCGTCCCCTGGTGCGCCGCGCCGCCTCGGCTTTCCAGCGGCTGCCCCGCACCGGCAACGGGCCGGTGGACAGCGTCATGAACACGCTGTCCAACGATCCCACCGAGACGGCCGCCGTGCTGCACGGCATCCTGGCCGGTCCCATCGCCCCGACGGTGGAGCAACGTGCCGCCATGGACGTCCCGGCCCTGGTCATCGGCCACCAGGTGGACCGCATCCACCCGTTCCACGACGCCGAGCAGCTGGCCCGCCGGCTGCCCCGGGGTCAACTGGTCCAGGCCAACTCGGTCCTCGAGCTCCGGATCCACCCGGAACGGCTCACCGACCAGATCGCCACCTTCCTCGACTCGGTCTGGGACGAACCGGCCGGCACCGACCGCCAGGCGGGCTGACCGGCCCGAGGGCCGAGGACTCCCACGACCCGGTGCTCACCGGGCCCGAAGCGCTCACTCGTCGAAGTCGGGGCGCCGGTTCCTCTTCCGCTCCGACACCTGGCGCTTGGCGGCCAGCCGACGCTCCTTGGCCCCACGCGAGGGGCGGGTGGGGCGGCGAGCCTTCTCCACGTGCAGGGCGTCGGCCATCCGCTGGCGGAACCGGTCCACAGCCAGCTGGCGGTTGCGGAGCTGCGACCGTTCGTCGTCGACCACGAGGCGCAGCTCCGGGCCCAGGCGCTCGAGGAGGCGGGCCCGCTGACGGGGTCCCAACGAGGGTGACCCACTGATGTCGAAGCGGAGCTCGACCCGTGTGTTGACCTTGTTGGCGTGCTGGCCCCCCGGACCACCGCTGGGACTGAAACGGAGGTGCAGCTCATGGAGGGGGACGGCCAACGACGAGGTCACCCGGACCACGCCTTCGCCCTCCGATGCAGGGTTCACCCTCCGCTGGCCCCGGCCTCGTCGACGACAGGATTGGTGAGTCGGCCCACCCCGGCCACCTCCACGGTCACCGTGTCACCGGCCGACAGCCAGCGGGGCGGAGCCTCACCGGCGGCCACCCCGGCCGGCGTGCCGGTGGTGATGATCATCCCGGGCTCCAGGGTGAAGGCGGCCGAGAGGTGCTCGATCATCTGGGCACAGGTGAAGATCATGTCGGCCGTGGTGCCGTCCTGGCGGAGCTCGTCGTTGACCCAGGTCCGGACGGACAGGTCCTGCACGTCGTCGAGCTCGTCCACGGTCACGATCCACGGGCCGGTGGGGCCGTGGGTGTCGAAACCCTTCCCCATCATCATGGTCGGTGACCGCCACTGCCAGTCCCGCACGCTGACGTCGTTGACCACGGTGAACCCGGCCACGACGGCCAAGGCCCGCTGGGCGGGGACGTGCCGGCAGCGCCGGCCCACCACCATGCCCAACTCGCCCTCGTAGTCCACCGTGACCGAGACCCGGGGAACCTCGATGGCAGCACCCGGACCGATCACGCAGGTGGGCTGCTTGGAGAACCAGGTCTGGACCTCGGGGCGCTCGTGTCCCAGCTCACGGATGTGGGCGTCATAGTTGCGGGCGATGGCCAGGAACGAGGGCGGCCGGGGCACGGGGGCCACCAGCCGGACCGCCTCCATGGCCACCCGTCGGGCGCCGCTGGCGGCGGCACCCTCCAGCGCCCCGGCGACGTCGTCCCCGAGGGACAACAGGGCCGCCATCGCTCCCGGGAGCCCGATGGCGGGGTCGGTGAGGTCGACCACCTCGTCGCCCACCACCCGTCCGGTGCGGATCGTCCCGTCGTCGAAGCTCACCAGTCGCACACCCAGAACGTAGGCCAGCTCGGTCCTACACTCGGCCCATGGCCGAGCCCACCGTCCACCGTCCCACCACGCGGGCCACTGCCTTCGCCGGCCAGGTGGTGCTGGTCACCGGCTCGTCCTCGGGGATCGGGGCAGCCACCGCCCACCGCTTCGCCACCCTGGGCGCCACCGTGGTGGTCAACTCCGCGACCTCGGTAACCGCCGGCGAGGCGGTGGCCGCCGAGCTGCCCGACGCCAGCTACGTTCAGGCGGACATCGGTGACGAGGATCAGGCCCGGCACCTGATCGAGGAGGTGGTGCACCGCCACGGGAGGCTCGACGTCCTGATCAACAACGCCGGGACCACCGAGGTCATCCCGCACGACGATCTCGCCGCCGCCTCCCCGGACGTCTGGCGTCGCATCTTCGACATCAACGTCTTCGGCACCTGGCAGGTGACCGTGGCCGCCGTGGACCACCTGCGCGCCTCGGGACGGGGCCAGGTGGTCAACGTCTCCTCGCTGGCCGGTGAGCGACCCACCGGCAGCTCCATCCCCTACGCCTGCTCCAAGGCGGCGGTCAGCCACATGACCAGACTGCTGGCCAACACGCTGGCTCCTGACATCCGGGTCAACGCCGTGGCCCCCGGGCTGGTGGACACGCCGTGGACCGAGGCGTGGACCGACCTGCGGGCCCTGGTGGACCTCATGGCTCCCCTTCGGCGGACGGCCACCCCCGAGGACGTGGCCGAGGTGATCCTCGGGCTGGCCCTGTCGACCTACGTGACCGGCGAAGTGATCCTGGTCGACGGGGGCCTGGCCCTGCGATAGGGCGGGCCGTCGCGTCACCGGCGCGGGCCGGCCTCAGAGCAACGGACCGGTTCCGTCCCGACCCCGGCCGAGCGGCGAGGCCGACCAGGTGGCCCGCTCGATCCTCCAGATCCCGTGAGGCGCCGCCGGGTACGAGGAGAGCACCCGCTCCCCGACGAGGGACAACCCCAGCCTCTGGGCCACGGCCTGGGAGGCCAGGTTCTCGGGCAGGATCACGCTGAAGACCTCGGGCTCCCCCATGACGTCGAAGGCGTAGGCGAGCGAGGCCGCGCCGGCCTCGGTGGCGTAGCCCATCCCCCACCAATCGGGATGGAGGGTCCAGCCCACCTCCAGGCCGGGCCAGTCGTCCTGCTCGGGCCGGTGCAGGCCGGCCCGGCCCACGAACGACCCGGTGGCGCGCTCTTCGACGGCGAAGTGTCCGGAACCCCGGAGCTCCCACTGGCCCCGCCACTGGGCCATGGCCAACCAGGCCTCCCGGCGTGACCACACGGCCGACAGATGGAGGGCGGCCCGGACCTCCGGGGTGGCCATCAACCCGGTGAAGGCGTCGAGGTCCGACTCCTCCAGGGGACGGAGGATCAGGCGCTCGGTGAGCAGCGTGGGACAGGCCGTCATGGCCCGCAGTCAACCACGGCCGGGGTGGCCCCGGTCACGTCAGGGTGGTCTCGATGGTCAACGAGCCGAGCAGCGACCGGGTCACCGGGGTCCGGTCGGCGATCTCGGCCAGGCGCTGCTTCTGCTCGACCGACAGGTCGCCGGACACGGTGATGGTGCGTTCGATCCGCTCCACCTTGGTGGCACCGTCGCCGGTTCGCAGCAGGCGGGCCCGGACCTTCACCTCCCCGAGCGCCCACCCCTTCCGGTTGGCGTACATCCGGAGGGTGGCCGCGGTGCACTGCACCAGTCCGGCCAGCACCAACTGGTAGGGGTTCGGTCCCTCGTCGTCGCCGCCGACCTGGGGGCCCTCGTCCACCACGAAGTGATGGCGTCCGGCACGGATCTCGCCGCGGTAGCCGACGGCGCTCGTCACCGACACCATGGCAATGGCCTGTTCGCCCTCGACGGGCGCGGCTTTGGGCTTCGCGCTCACACCCTTGTCGTAGCACCGAAACCCCACGCCGCGTAACAGGGTCGTGAAAATCCGAGGTGGGGGCGTAACAACCGAGCAAAGGACCCTTCTCAGACTGTTGCCGTCGTGTGACAGTGACCCTGTGACCTCGGTGAACTCGGACAACAGGGTGACCAGACTGGACGATCGGCGCCGGGACGTGGGCGGCGTGGCCATCCCCACGGCCGCCCCCGCACCGTCCAACCGCCGGTCGGGTCGCTGGGCCATGGCGGCCGCGGTGGCGGCCCCGGTGGCCACCGCGGCAGCGCTCACCCCCTGGCGGGACCGGATCGTCTCGGCGGACGGCGCCCTTGTCCTGGTGGTGACCATCGTGGCGGTGGCCAGCTCCGGGCGACGGCTGGCCGCGGTCACCGCCGCCCTGATGGCGGCGCTTTCGTTCGACTTCTTCCTCACCCGGCCCTACGGATCGCTGCGCATCACCGGGCACGCCGACCTGGTGACGGGGATCCTGTTGCTGGTGGTGGGATTGGCCGTCGGCGAACTGGCGGCCCGGGGACGGCACCACCGCGATCACGCCCGTCAGGGCGACGAGCAGGTGGCCCTGGTCCACAGCGTGACCGAGTTGACGGCGACGGGTCGCGACGCGGCCACTGTCATCGGCACGGCCTCCAGCGAGCTCGTGCACCTCCTCCACCTGCGCCACTGCCGGTTCTCCGAACAGCCTCCCGGCGCGTCCACAGCCCGGATCACCCCGCGCGGCGACGTGACCATCGGCTCGGTGACGTGGGACACCGACGACCTCGGGCTCCCCACCCGTGCCCTCGACCTGCCGGTGCGGAGCGGCGGCTGGGTCCTCGGCCACTTCGTCCTCACCCCCACCCCCGGGGCCCGCGTCCCCCGCCAGAGCCTGCTGGTGGCGGTGACCATCGCCGACCAGGTCGGTGTGGCCCTCGCCGGCGACCCGATCTCCCCGACAGCCCCGGCGTGAGCGGGCCGACCGATCCCGGACCTTTCC
Source organism: uncultured Acidimicrobiaceae bacterium (assembly GCA_963738545.1). Taxonomy (GTDB): domain Bacteria; phylum Actinomycetota; class Acidimicrobiia; order Acidimicrobiales; family RAAP-2; genus Bog-756. The sequence continues at coordinate 1,060,249 of CAVTXA010000008.1, read as the reverse complement.
CCAACGACAAGCGAGGTACCCATGGTTGACCTGCTCTACATCGTGACCATCATCGGCTTCTTCGCCCTAATGGTGGCGTTCGTCCGGTTCTGCGAGCACATCGTGGGCAAGGACGACGTCGCCGACCTGGCCTACGAGGGGATCGACGAGTCCTCTCCCGTGGCCGACACCCATACCCCCGTCACCACCCACGAGGAGGTCCCGGCATGAAGAACTACGACAACCTGGTCGGCCTGATCCTGTCGGTGCTGGTCACGGCCTACCTGATCTACGCCCTCGTCGCCCCCGAAAAGCTCTGATGACCCAGAACATCGTCGAGGTCGTCATCCTCATCGTGATGCTGGCCGTGTCCACGCCGCTGCTCGGCAATTACATGGCCAAGGTCTTCACCAACAAGAAGGCGCCCGGCGACCGGGTGTTCCTGCCCGTGGAGCGGTTGACCTACCGGCTCACCGGGGTCAACCCCGAAGGTGAGCAGCGCTGGACGGTCTACGCCGTCTCCCTGCTGGCCTTCTCCATGGTCTCGGCCCTGGTGCTCTACGGCATGCAGCGCCTCCAGGCCCACGTGCCCTTCAATCCCGACCACCTGGGCAACGTCACCGCGCCGCTGTCGTTCAACACCGCCGTGAGCTTCCTCACCAACACCAACTGGCAGAACTACGCCGGCGAGGACACCATGGCCCAGTTCACCCAGATGGCCGGCCTGGTGGTGGAGATGTTCACCTCGGCCGCCGCCGGGATCGCCGTGGCCGTGGCCCTCATCCGGGGCCTGACCCGCAAGCGCTCAACCACCCTCGGCAACTTCTGGGTCGACCTGATCCGGATCATCACCCGCATCCTCTTCCCGATGGCCGTCATCCTGACCATCATCTTCATCGCCCAGGGGGCCGAACAGAACCTGCACGCCACCCACGCCCTCACCACGCTCACCGGCCAGCACCAAGGCCTGCCCGGCGGTCCGGTGGCCTCCCAGGAGGCCATCAAGCAGGTGGGGACCAACGGCGGCGGCTACCTGAACGCCAACGCCGCCCACCCCTACGAGAACCCGACGGGCCTGACCAACCTGTTGTCCAACTGGGTCCTGCTCTCCATCCCGTTCGCCCTCGGGTGGACCTTCGGCAAGATGGCCAGGGACCGCAAGCAGGGCCTGGCCGTGGTCGGGGCCATGTTCGCCCTCTGGATCATCGCCGCCGCCCTGGTGGCGCCCTTCGAGGCCCACGGCAACATCCACATCAGCCAGGCCCAGGTCAGCCAGTCCATCTCCGCCACCTCGCCGGGCGGCAACATGGAGGGCAAGGAGGTACGCAACGGCCCCATCATCTCGGCCGTCTTCGGCTCGTCGTCGACGGGCACCTCCACCGGATCGGTCGACTCCGCCCACGACAGCTACACGCCACTCGGCGGTGGCGTGCTCCTGTTCAACATGATGCTCGGGGAGGTCAGCCCGGGGGGCACCGGGTCCGGCCTCTACGGCATGCTCATCTTCGCCCTCCTGGCCGTGTTCGTGGCCGGGCTGATGGTGGGACGAACCCCGGAGTACCTGGGGAAGAAGATCCAGGCCGCGGAGATGAAGCTGGTGGTCATCTACCTCTTGATGGTTCCGCTGGTGGCGCTGACCTTCGCCGCCATCTCGGTGATCATGCACTCGTCCCTGGCGTCCATCGAGAACCCCGGTCCCCACGGGCTCTCCGAAATCACCTACGCCTTCGTGTCGGCGTCCAACAACAACGGTTCGGCCTTCGGCGGCCTCAGCGGCAACACCGACTGGTACAACACCACACTCGGGATCTGCATGCTGGTGGGTCGCTTCGCCCTGATGGTGCCGGTGCTAGCCATCGCCGGCTCCCTCGGTCGCAAGCAGACGGTCCCCCCGTCGTCGGGAACGTTCCCGACGGGCACCCCGCTGTTCGCCCTCCTGCTCGGCGGCATCGCCGTCATCGTCGTCGGCCTCACCTACTTCCCCGTGCTGGCCCTCGGCCCCATCGTCGAGCACCTCGTCGGAAAGTTCTAGAAGGAGCCCCTGATGAGTCCCTCATCCACCCTCACCGCCCCCGAAGCCCCCGAGCAGCCAGTGCCGGCCGGGGCCAAGAAGCGGTCCGCGGCCTTCGACGGCGCCCTGGTGCGCCGGGCTCTCCTCGACTCGCTGCTCAAGCTCAGCCCCCGGCACATGGCCCGCAACCCGGTCATGTTCGTGGTGGAGGTGGGGAGCGTGCTCACCACTTTCTACTTCTTCCGGGACCTGTCCTCGTCCTCGGCCCAGGAGAACGTCTTCACCGGCCTGGTGGCCATCTGGCTGTGGATCACGGTGGTGTTCGCCAACTTCGCCGAGGCCGTGGCCGAGGGCCGGGGTAAGGCCCAGGCCGACACCCTGCGCAAGACCCGCGCCGAGACGGTGGCCTACGTCCAGCGCGGAGACGACACTGTGGAAGTGCCGTCCAACCAGCTGCAGTTGGGCGACCTGTGCGTGGTGGTGGCCGGTCAGCTCATCCCCGGCGACGGCGAGATCATCGAGGGCATCGCCACGGTGGACGAGTCGGCCATCACCGGCGAGTCGGCCCCGGTCATCCGGGAGTCGGGGGGCGACCGGTCCTCGGTGACCGGCGGCACCCGGGTGCTGTCCGACCGCATCGTGGTCCGAATCTCCTCGAAGCCCGGCGAGACCTTCCTCGACCGGATGATCGCCCTGGTGGAAGGGGCCAGCCGGCAGAAGACCCCCAACGAGATCGCCCTCGACATCCTCCTGGCCGGCCTGACCGTGATCTTCCTCCTGTCGGTGGTCACCCTGCAGCCGTTCGCCATCTACTCGGGCGCCCCCCAGTCCATCGTGGTGCTGGTGGCCCTGTTGGTGTGCCTCATCCCCACCACCATCGGGGCCCTGCTGTCGGCCATCGGCATCGCCGGCATGGACCGCCTGGTGCAGCGCAACGTGCTGGCCATGTCCGGGCGGGCCGTCGAGGCCGCCGGCGACGTCTCGACGCTGTTGTTGGACAAGACGGGCACCATCACCTTCGGCAACCGGCGGGCCACCGAGTTCACCGCCATGCCCGGCGTCACCGCCGACGAGCTGGCCTCGGCCGTGCTCCTGTCCAGCCTGGCCGACGAGACGCCTGAGGGCCGGTCGATCGTGGAGCTGGCCGAGACCCGCTACGGCCAGCAGGCCCACGAGGTGGAGGGGGCCGAGCTGGTTCCCTTCACCGCCCAGACCCGCATGAGCGGCCTCGATGTGGACGGCCGCTCCATCCGCAAGGGGGCGGCCGACTCGGTGCGCCAGTGGGTGGAGGCCCAGGGCGGCACCGGCCCGGCCGAGCTCGCCCCGGTGGTCGAGGAGATCGCCACGGGCGGGGGGACGCCGCTCGTGGTGGCCGAGGGCACCCGGGTGCTCGGGGTGGTCCGCCTCAACGACGTGGTCAAGCCGGGCATCGCCGAGAAGTTCGCCGAGATGCGCCAGATGGGCATCCGCACGGTGATGATCACCGGCGACAACCCCCTCACCGCGGCGGCCATCGCCGCCGAGGCCGGCGTGGACGACTTCCTGGCCGAGGCCACCCCTGAGGACAAGATGGCCCTCATCAAAAAAGAGCAGTCCGGCGGGCACCTGGTGGCCATGACCGGGGACGGCACCAACGACGCACCGGCCCTGGCCCAGGCCGACGTGGGGGTGGCCATGAACAGCGGCACCCAGGCGGCCAAGGAGGCGGGCAACATGGTCGACCTCGACTCGAACCCCACCAAGCTCATCGACATCGTGGAGATCGGCAAGCAGCTGCTCATCACCCGGGGCTCGTTGACCACGTTCTCCATCACCAACGACGTGGCCAAGTACTTCGCCATCATCCCGGCCATGTTCGTAGGCGTGTTCCCCGCCCTCCACACCCTCAACATCATGCATCTGTCGTCGGCCCACTCGGCCATCCTGTCGGCAGTCATCTTCAACGCGCTGATCATCGTGGCCCTCATCCCGCTGGCCCTGCGGGGGGTCAAGTTCCGGGCCGCCGGGGCGGCCTCGGTGCTGCGCCGCAACCTCCTCATCTACGGGCTGGGCGGCTTCATCCTGCCCTTCATCGGGATCAAGCTCATCGACATCGTCATCACCGCGTTGGGAGTCAAGTAGATGCGCCGCCAACTGTTCACCTCCGTCGCCATGATCATCATCATCACCCTGGTGTTCGGCCTGGGCTACTCGCTGCTCATGACCGGCATCGGCGAGGTGGCCTTCGGTCACCAAGCCAACGGCTCCATCGTCGAGAAGAACGGACGGGCCGTGGGGTCCTCCCTCATCGGCCAGTCCTTCACCGACAGCCAGGGCAATCCGGTAGCCCGGTACTTCCAGTCCCGACCGTCGGACGCCGTGACCTCGTCGGCCACCGACAACATCACCGTCAGCGGTGCCTCGAACCTGGGGCCGTCCAACCCGCTGCTCATCGGATTCATCCCCGGCGTCAACACCGTGGGCCTGGACGGCACGCCGTCGAAGACCAACCCCTTCGCCACGCCGACCGATCCCTACTGCGTACCCATGTCCGCCGGCTCGAACTCCGCCCCGGTGTCCGAGCCGGCCGCCGGCCAGACGTACGCCAAGACCAGCGACGGCGCCTACCAGTGCGATCCGAACACGGTCCCCGAGCGGGCCATCGCCTACCGCGCCGAGTTCGGCCTGGCCGCCCACGCCCAAGTCCCGGTGGACGCGGTCACCGCGTCGGGATCGGGTCTCGACCCGGACATCTCCCTCGCCAACGCCGATCTCCAGGCCCCCACCGTGGCCCGGGCCCGGGGACTGTCCCTGGCCACGGTGATGGGCCTGGTCCGGGCCAACACCACGGGGCGTAGCCTGGGAGTGCTCGGCGACCCCGGGGTGGACGTTCTGACCCTGAACCTCGCCCTGGACCAACGCTCGGGCCACTAGAAGCCCGAGCGGAGCGAACGAGGAGGCCGGTGTAGGTGGCACGAGGAAAGCTACGGCTCTATCTCGGTGCCGCCCCGGGCGTGGGCAAGACCTTCGCCATGCTCAACGAGGGGTGGCGGCGCAAGGAGCGCGGCACCGACGTCGTCATCGGCTGGGTCGAGGAGCACGGGCGACCCCAGACCGACGCCCAGATCCGGGACCTCGAGATCTTCCCCCGCCGCCAGGTGGAGTACCGCGGCCAGACGTTCGAGGAGATGGACCTGGACGGCCTCATCGCCCGCCATCCCACGCTGGTGCTGGTGGACGAACTGGCCCACTCCAACGTCCCGGGCTCGAAGCACCCCAAACGCTGGCAGGACGTCGACGACCTGCTCGAGGCGGGCATCAACGTGATCTCGACGGTCAACCTCCAGCACCTGGAGTCCCTCAACGACGTGGTGGAGCGGATCACCGGGGTGGCCCAACAAGAGACCGTGCCCGACCGGGTGGTGCGGGCCGCCGACCAGCTGGAGCTGGTGGACATGGCCCCCGAGGCCCTCCGCCGGCGCCTGGCCCACGGGAATGTCTACCGCCCCGAACGCATCGACGCAGCCCTCGGGAACTACTTCCGCACCGGCAACCTCACGGCCCTCCGGGAGCTGGCCCTGCTGTGGGTGGCCGACCGGGTGGACGAGGAGCTCAACGACTACCGCGAACGCCACAACATCGCCGGGCCCTGGGAGACCAAGGAGCGGGTGGTGGTGTCCCTCACCGGCTCCCGGGGTAGTGCCGTCCTGATCCGCAGGGCCGCCCGCATGGCCATGCGCACCAAGGCCGAACTGGTCGGGGTCCACGTGCGCACCGACGACGGCCTGACCGGGGCCGGGTCCCAGGGACTGCGACAGAACCGGGCCCTCCTCGACGATCTGGGCGGCCGGTACGTGGAGGTGGTGGGGGCCGACGTGGCCCCGGCGCTGGTGCAGGTGGCCCAGGCCGAGAACGCTACCCAGCTGGTCATGGGGGCGACCCACCGGAGTCGGCTCACCGAGTTCGTTCGGGGCTCGGTGATCAACTCGGTCATCCGGGCGGCCAGCGGCTCACTCGACGTCCATGTCATCGCCACGGACGTGGCTCCCGACGCCCGAGCGCAGGACGACCGGGCGGCCGGCGCCTCCGACGACAGCCCGGACCAGCCCCGCCGACGCGTCGCCGAACGTCGCAACCGCAGGCTCCTCGCTCCCCTGTCGGTCCGCCGGCGGGTGGCCGCTGTGCTCGTCGGGGTGATCGGCTTCCCCCTCCTCACCGTCGTCCTCACCTCGGGGGCGGGGGGTGCCGACCTGGCCACGGCCCTCAGCTCCTACCTGGTGCTGGTGGTGGTGGTGGCGGCCACCGGCGGGGTGTGGCCGGCGGCGTTGGCCGCCATCGCCGGCTTCCTCTTGTCCAACTACTACTTCGCGCCGCCGGTCCACACCTTTACCATCGCCGACGCGCGGGACATTCTGGCCCTCGTCATGTTCCTCGTCACGGCGGGCGTGGTGAGCGTGCTGGTGGACCTCTCGGCCCGTCGGACGGCCACCGCCATCCAGGCCCGGGCCGACGCCCGCATGCTGGCCCGGGTGGCCGGCCGGATGGTGGCCCCCGAGGGCAATCCCCTACCCGCGCTGCTGGAGGAGCTGATGGTGGCGTTCCGCCTGGAGGCCGTGGCCGTGCTGCACTCGGACACGGACCACCTTCCCGTGGCCCTCACCTCGGGATCCGAGGAGCCTGACGGGGCCTGGACCACGGTGGCCGCCGCCGGCGCGCTGCCCCCCCGGTCCCCCGGTGACGCCACCGTCGTGCTCCCCCTGAGCGACTGGGAGCTGCTGGCCCTCCGCGGCCCGGGGCTCAGCGCCGAGGACCGGGACATCCTCTCGGCCTTCGCCGCCCAACTGGCCACGGTGCTCGAGAGCGACCGCCTCCACGCTGAGGCGGCAGAGGCCGACTCGCTGGCCCGGGCCAACCAGCTGCGCTCGGCCCTGTTGGCGGCGGTCAGCCACGATCTACGCACACCGCTGGCCTCGATCAAGGCGGCGTCGTCGAGCCTGCTCTCCGATCAGCTGGACTTCGGTCCCGAGGAGACCCGCATCCTGCTCCGCACGATCGACGACGAGTCCGATCGGCTCAACAGCCTGGTGGAGAATCTGCTCGATATGAGCCGCCTCGAGACCGGATCCATGGAGGTCCTCGACCGGAGCACCGATGTCCGCGAGCTGATCGAGGCGGCGATCGGGAGCCTCGGACCGCGAGGTAACAGCGTGACCGTGGACGTCCCCGACACCGTCCCCCGGGTCCGCACCGATGCGGTCCTGCTGGAACGGGCGGTAGCCAATCTGGTCGACAACGCCCTCATCCACGCCGGTGGCAACGGGCTGCGCATCGAGGCCGGAGCGGTCGCCGGACGGGTGGACATCAGGGTGATCGACCGCGGGCCGGGGATCCGGGGGGAGGATCGTGACCTCGTCTTCCGCCCCTTCCAACGTCTGGGCGACTCGGAGAACCGGGTCGGCGTGGGCCTGGGCCTGGCCGTGGCCCGCGGGTTCGTGGAGGCGGTGGGAGGCGAGCTCGAGGTGGAGGACACGCCGGGCGGCGGCTGCACCATGGTGGTTCGTCTCTCCCACACCGACCTCCCCGACGCCACAGCCGGGGGTGCGGACCCTGACTCGGACGCCCAATCGCCGACCGCCCCGGCGTCCGAGGTGGGGTCGGGGCCCGAGACCGGTGCGGTCGGCGGGACGACCGACGCTCGGATTTCGACCGAGCCGGAGCCGTCCGCACGGCGGACCTCCTCGTCCCCATGACCCCGCCCGGAACGACCCCATCGTCAGGTGCCGAGCACGGCACCAAGGTGCTGGTGTGCGACGACGATGCCTCGCTGCTGCGGGCCCTGTCCATCAGCCTCTCGGCCCGCGGGTACGAGGTGATCGTGGCCCGCACCGGGGAGGAGTGCCTGGACCTCACGGCCCACCGGCATCCGGACGTGGTCCTGCTCGACCTCGGCCTTCCCGGGATCGACGGCGTGGAGGTGGTCCGCGGCATCCGGGGCTGGAGCACGGTGCCCATCATCGTGCTGTCGGCACGACACCAGAGCGTGAGCAAGGTGGAGGCCCTCGACGCCGGGGCCGACGACTATGTGACCAAGCCCTTCGGCATGGACGAGCTGCTGGCCCGCCTGCGGGCCGCGCTCCGTCGGATCGGCCCGGAGCTGGACGAGCCCCGGGTGGTGGCCGAGGGGTTCACCGTCGACCTGGCGGCCAAGCGGGTCACCCGGGACGGCGAGGACGTCCATCTCACCCCGAAGGAGTGGGAGATCGTGGAGGTCCTGGTCCGGAGCCCGGGCCGCCTGGTCTCCCAACGTCAGCTCCTCCAGGAGGTGTGGGGCCCCCAGTACGAGACCGAGACCGAGTACCTGCGCGTCCTGATGGGCCGGGTCCGACGCAAGCTCGAGGTCGACCACTCTCGGCCCCGCCACTTCAAGACCGAGCCCGGGATGGGCTACCGCTTCGAGCCCTGAGGTCGGTGGCTCGCTCGGTCCGTGGCTCCGTAGGATCCCCCCATGGAGCGCGCCACCGTCGAGATCTACGACCAGCGCGGCCTGGCCTGGGCCGCCACCCACGCCACGGCCGGTCGTCGGACCGAGGCCGAGGCCTTCGCCGACCGGGTGGTCCCCGGCGCGCCACGCCTCGACGTCGGCTGTGGTGCGGGGCGATACCTACCGCACCTCGGGGCCCCGGTCGTCGCCCTGGACGCGTCTCCGGCCATGCTGGGCGCCTGCCGGGCGGGCCACCCCGACGCCAGCTACGTCCTCGGTGACGTGGAGCATCTGCCCTTCGCCCGGCACGCCCTCGGCGGGGCCTGGTCGTGGATGACCCATCTGCACGTCCCCCGGGTCCGGCTGCCGCTCGCCCTGTGGGACCTCCACCGGGTCCTGGGCGTGGGCAGTCCTTTCGAGCTCCGGGTCCTCCACGGCACCTACGAGGGTGACGCCCTGCCCGACGACGAGGTAGGGGGACGGTTCTTCGCCGGCTGGGAGACGGACCGGCTCCTCGACGTGGTCACGGGCGCCGGCTTCGAGGTCGAGGAGGGATCCCTCACCGTGGACGGGGACGAAGTGGGTCTGCGGGCCGTGCGGGCCCGCACCCTGGCCGACACGGTCGGGCCCGGGATGCGCCTGTTGGTCTGCGGCGTGAACCCGTCGTGGTACTCGGCCGACGCCGGGGTGGGCTACGGCCGCCCCGGCAACCGCTTCTGGGCCGCCGCCCGGGACTCGGGGATCGTCGACACCGACCGGGACCCGCGACGGGCCCTGGTGGACCACGGGGTGGGCATGACCGACTTCGTCAAGCGACCGACCCGCACCGCCGCTGAGGTGACCAGTGAGGAGTATCGGGCGGGCTTCGCCCGGGTCGAGCGCCTGGTGCGGTGGCTCCGGCCGGGGGCCGTGTGCTTCACCGGGCTGTCGGGGTGGCGCGATGTGGTCAACGCCAAGGCGGTGGCCGGTCCCCAGCCCGAGGGCGTCGGCGGCCGGCCGGCCTACGTGATGCCGTCGACCAGTGGCCTCAACGCCCGGACCCCCCGGTCCGAGCTGGCCGATCACCTGCGTCGGGCCTGGGCGCTGGCCGGCACCGCCTGAGTCCGACCGGACCCACCCTCACCGTGTCGGCGTCGGTCAGCTCCCGTCGCCCTCGCGGGCGACGATGTCGGCCAGCGGCTCTTCCACCTGGGAGCTGGGTAGGAGGCTCCCACCGTCGACCGGGACGTTGATGCCGGTGATGTACGAGGACTCCTCCGAACAGAGGAAGGCGATGACCGAGGCCACCTCGGCCGCCGTGCCCACCCGTCCGAGCGGCGTCCGTCGCTCGATGCCCGAGCGGACGGCGGCGTCGTCGAGCAATGGGGCGGTCAGCGGCGTGTCGATGAGGCCCGGTGACACGCAGTTGACCCGGATGGTGGGCCCGTACTCGAGGGCGGCCGACTGGGTGAGGGCGATCACCGCGGCCTTGGCCGCCGAGTACGCCGCCTCTCCCCGCGTCGGGCGGATGCCGCTGATCGACGAGACGTTCACGATGGCGCCCCCGCCTCCGGCCAGGATGAGCGGGGCCACGGCCCGGATGCCGTGGAAGGTGGCGCGCATGGAGGCGTCCACCACCCGGTCGTAGGCGCGGTCGCTGTGCCGGTGGAAGGGACGGGCCAGACCCAGTCCGGCGTTGTTGATCAGGAGGCTGATTCCGCCGAGCTCCTCGACCACCTGGGCCACCCCGTCGGCCACGGCGTCAGGATCGGCCATGTCGGCCACCACGGCCGGTCCGCCCACCTCCTTGGCCACCCCCGCCACCGACCCGGCATCGACGTCGAGGGCCGCCACCGTCGCCCCCTCGGCGACGAGCAGCAGGCAGGTGGCCCGACCGATCCCCGATCCGGCCCCGGTGACCAGGGCCCGGTGTCCCTCGAGCCGCCGCATCAGTCCGTCCCCGGTCGCGGTCCGTCCTGGACCGTGGCCGGGGGCAGGGCGAAGTGCACGACGTCGGGGGGCGAGGCGAAGAACGGCCCGATGAGGGTCCGCCACGCCGTGAAGGCCGGGGACTCCCGGAAGCCCACGACGTGGTCCTCGAGGGTCTCCCACTCCACGAGGAGCAGGTAGCGGTGCTCGGTCTCCACCCCCCGGTGGAGGCGGAGGGAGACGAAGCCGGGGGAGGCGGCGATGACCTGGCGGGCCTCGGCCAGGGCCGACTCGAAGGCCGTGCCCGTCCCGGGCCGAATGTCGATCAGGGCGTGCTCGAGGACCATGGAGGTGACGCTACCGGGGGCGGTGACCGGAATACCAGGGTGCGGGGTTCGGTTGCACCTCTCGCAGCGGGCCGTGCGTCGGGCACGGGCCGGTCCCGGGCGGACGAGACCCGGGCACGAGCGGTCGAGAGGTGGAGCCGATGGATGTGGAGATCTGGTCGGACGTGGTCTGTCCCTGGTGCTACGTGGGCAAGCGGCAGTTCGAGGAGGCTCTGGGCCGGTTCGGCCATGCCGACGACGTGACCGTGTCGTGGCGGAGCTTCGAGCTCGACCCCTCGTCGCCGCCCGAGGTGGGGATGAGCATGGACCGCATCCTCGAGCGCAAGTACGGGATGTCGGCCGAGCAGGCCCGGGCGGCCAACGAGAAGATGACGGCGATGGCCGCCGGCGTGGGACTGGAATACCACCTCGACCGGGTGCGGGCCGGGAACACCTTCGACGCCCACCGGCTGATCCACCTGGCCGACGCCCACGGACTGGGCGGAGCCATGAAGGAGCGACTGCTGGCCGCCTACTTCACCGAGGGCCTGTCCCTCGGCGACCACGCCACGCTGACCGAGCTCGCCACCGAGGTGGGCCTCGACCCGGTGGAGACCTCCGAGATGCTGGCCGGTGCGTCCTTTGCCGCCGAGGTGCGGGCCGACGAGGCCCGGGCCACCGCACTGGGCGCCACCGGGGTGCCCTTCTTCGTCATCGACGAGACCTACGGGGTGGCTGGGGCCCAGGGTGCCGACGCCCTCCTCGCCGCGCTGGAGCGGGCCTGGGCCGACAGCCACCCGCTCACCGTGCTTACGCCGGAGGGAGCGGGTCCGAACGACGCAGCCTGTGCCGACGGGTCCTGTCCCGTCTGACCCCTCCGGCCCGGCGGGGCCATCCCACCCGGAGTCGGCTGCTCAGCCCTGGACCATGCCGTAGGCGTGGGTGGGCCGCAGGGTGGCCACGATGCGGCCCTGGGTGACCATGGCCCGGCGAAACTCGTCCCAGTCGGGGTGCTCCCCCTGGGCCAGGCGGTACATCCCGACCAGCTCCTCGACCACGGCGTCGTCGGGGGCGGCGGCGACTGGGGACAGGTCGACGGAGCCGTCGAGGACCACGTAGGACCAGAAGTCCTCGCTGGTCACGTGGAGCGAGCCCCGGGGGTCACGGCGCAGGTTATTGGTCTTGGCTCGGCTGTCGGTGACCGAGATACGGGCGGTGTGGTCGGGACCGGTCAGATACAAGATGTTGGACAGCTGGGGTCGCCCGTCGCTGCGCAGGGTCACCAGCACCCCGTGGGTGCGCGGTTCGATGAACGAGAAGGCGTCGTCGAGGGAGAGGGTCATGGCTCAACGGTACCGGGGCATCCCGCTCGTCGATCCACCCGACGGTGTCGAGACCGGTGGGGTGCGACAGCCGCCAAGCCGACGGCGGTGGCGGCTACGGCCCGGGCTGGATGGCCCCCAGCCGGGCCACGACCTGGCCGGTGAGCTCGGACACCCAACCGGCCGGGTCGGGACCGGGTGGGCTCACCCACACCTGCCCAATGCCCAGGGAGCCGTACCGCTCCATGGCAGTGAGGAATCCGTCCACGTCGGCCAGGGGATCGGTGCTGTAGATGATGGTCCGTTCGATGGCCGCCGGGTCGCGGCTCTCGGCGTCACAGTGCCGGTCCAGGACCTCGAGTTTGTGGGCCACCACCGAGGGGTCGGGAGCGAACAGGTTGCAGGCGTCGGCATAACGGGCCACCAGACGCAGGGTCTTCTGCTCGCCACTCCCACCGATGAGGATGGGCGGCCGGGGCTGGCGGACCGGAGGTGGGGAGCAGATGGTCTCGGCCAGCCGGTAGTAGCGGCCCTCATAGGGACCATCGTCGTCGCTCCACATCTGGAGGCAGATCTGGATGGCCTCCTCCAGCCGTTCGAAACGCTCGGACAGTGGAGGGAAGGGGACGCCCAGACCCAGGTGCTCACGCTCGTACCAGGCGGCACCGATGCCGAGCTGGGCCCGGCCCCCCGACAGCACGTCGAGGGTGGTCACCGTCTTGGCCAGCAGGCCGGGGTGGCGGTAGGTGACGCCGGTCACCAACAGCCCGAGCGTCATCCGCTCGGTCCGGCCGGCCAGGAAGCCCAGCGTGGTGTAGCCCTCCAACATGGGGTCCTCGGACGTGGCCAGCTGCTCCATCTGGAACCAGTGGTCCATCACGGTGAAGGTCGAGCACCCTCCGTCCTCGGCGGCCCGAGCCGTCGCCGTGAGGATCGAGGGTAGCCTTGCCGGCCCTCCGGGCAGGGTGAAGTTAGGGAAGTGGATGGCGAGCTTCATAGTGGCACCCTACGGGTCGGGGCCGGACCTCCGGCACGGTGGACCGGGCCGTGGCCCCGTCAGCCCCCGGCCCGCCACCCCTCGGCCGGCAACGAACGCACCACCACCGGGATGTCGCGTCCGGGGTGGGTGGTCCGGTAACCGGGGGCGAAGCCCAGGCGGTCCATGACCCGCCCGGAGGCCACGTTGTCGGGTTCGAAGATGGCGAGGACCGAGGCCAGGCCGAGTTGGTCGAATCCCCAGTCGAGGGCGGCAGTGGCCGCCTCGGTGGCATAGCCGTGTCCCCAGAACGGCGATCCCAGGCGCCAGCCCACCTCGACGGCGGGCAGCACCTCGGGCAGGAAGTCCGGTACCGAGAGGCCGGCCCATCCCATGAGTGTCCCTCCGGATCGCTCGACCACGGCGTGGAACGCCGGACGGTCGGCACTCCCGTTGTCAGCCAGCACTCGTTCGAGGAACCCCGACGTCTCCTCGGCGGTCATGCCCCGGCGCAGGGGGTACCACCAGAAGGCGGGCTAGGCGTGGAGCACGACCAGGGCGTCGAGGTCGTCGGGGGCGAACGGCCGCAGCACCAGTCGTTCGGTCTCAAGCGTGGCGATCACCCCTCCAGGATGTCACTGGGCCGCTCCGCCGTCGCCCCCGGGCGTCGGCGGTACCGGGGCCGTAGGCTCGGCTGCGGCACCGGCGTGCCGACGGAACGGGAGGAGGTCCCATGGGAACGATCGAGCAGGATCCGAGCGACGGGGAGGCCCGGGGCGATCGGCTGGCCTTCGTGCAGTCGAGCTGGCACGAGGAGATCGTCGACCGTTGCCGGGACTCGTTTCTGGACGAGATCGAGACGCTCGGAATCGACCGAGGGCGCGTCGACCTCTTCCGGGTGCCGGGCGCCTTCGAGATACCCCTCCACGCCCAGCGGCTGGCGGCCAGCGGCCGGTACGCGGCCATCGTCGGCGCCGGCTTCGTCATCGATGGCGGCATCTACCGGCACGACTTCGTGGCCGAGGCGGTCATCGGCGGGCTGATGCGGGTCCAGCTCGACCAGAGCGTCCCGGTCATCTCGGCCGTCCTCACCCCCCACCACTTCCACAGCCACGACGAGCACGCGGCCTTCTTCGCCGAGCACTTCGCCGTCAAGGGGGTCGAGGCTGCCCGGGCGTGCGCCCAGACCATCCAGAGCCTGGCCCGACTCCCGGTACAGGCGGTCGCCTGAGCATCCGACGGCACGTCGGAGCCGGCTGTCACTGGGCGCGGGGGCCCGGTACCATCAGCGCCACCAGCCGACGAGGGAGGTAGCGACCATGGACGTACGGTCCGTCGAGGACATGGCCCCGGTCATCGAGCACAACGGGACCACCCCGGTCTGGTGGCTGGTGCCTCCCCAGGAGCTCCGTGAGGCCACCGCGGGCGGCTTCCTCGAACTGGTCAGCGAGTGGGAGGTGGCCGGCGGTGGTGCCGTGGACGCCCACTCCCATCCGACCCACGAGTTCTATTACATCCTCTCGGGACGAGGGATCATGAAGATCGCCGACGAGGAGCGCGAGGTGCAGATGGGCGACCTCGTCTACACGCCCCCAGACACCGTGCACAGCATCTGGCCCATCAGCGAGCACGCCCCGCTCCGGGGACTGGCCTTCGCCATCGGCACACCCGGGGCCGGCACGGTCGACTACAGCTGATCCGGCATGGTCGGCCGCAGCACTACGGGCCGGCGTAGACGTACATGCGGTGGGCGTCGATCCGGGCGTAGACGTTGCCGTCGAGGAACGCCTCCCACGCCGTCCCGTACCGGGGGACGTAGTAGCCGAGCAGGGTGGCCCGCAGCCCGGCCTCGGACGGGTCGGTGAGGTCGAGGATGGTGGCCGTGCCGTGCACGGTGACGGCGAAGGACTCATCGGGGAGATGGCTGGCACTCACCTGGGGTCGCCGGCGCAGGTGGCCGACGCGGACCGAGTCGGGCGATGAGCCGAAGTGGAAGGCACCCCGGTAGAAGATGCCGTCCACCGGCCCGACCAGCGGCCGACCGTCCGCGGTCACCGTGGCCAGGGCCAGGAGGGCCATGCCGTCCAGTCGGGCGCACAGTTCGGGAGCGCCGAGTCGCCGGTCCGGTGGGATCACCTCGAGCAGATGACCACCGGCCGAGCCGAAGCTCCGGTCGAGCAGGGCCTGGAGGCGGTTCAGGTCCTCATCGGTCTCGTGCACCGCGCTCCCCTCTCCGGCGGGTGGATGACCGGCGGATCACCACGTCGCTACCCGTGGACGGTGGTGGGCACCGGTCGTGCCTGGCGGGCGGCCCACACCATGGCCGCCTGCAGCGGCAGGCGACCCCAGGCCACGACGGCCCGGTCCATGGCCCCCGGATGCCGGCCCGAGCCGGTGTCCAGCGCCATCTGGAGGTTGGCCGGGAAGACGGCGGCCAGCACGGCGACGCTGGCCGACGAGGCCCACCGGGTGCGTCGGACCAGGCCCCAGGCGCAGGCCAGTTCGGCCACACCGCTGGCGTAGATCAGGGGCCGGTGGGAGCCCTCGGGGAGCGCCCTCGGCATGATGGCCTCGAAGAACTGCGGGCGGACCAGGTGGGTGATCCCACTGACGGTGAACACGCCGGCCAACACGAGTGGTGGGGTGCGCCGCGACGAGGCCATCGCTCGACTGTAGAGCCTCGGGACGGACCTGTCCCCCGCTCCGTCGACAGCACCCGAGTGGCGCCGCTACGGTGATGGACCATGACCGAGGGGCGCGGGAGGGGCAGGTACGTGGGGGTCGGCGTGGCCCTGGTCTGCTGTCTGATGGCCTCACTCGTCAGCCCGGCCGGCGCGTCCACCGAGTCGGGGTCCTCCTCCCCGCTGTCCCGGGCGCTCCACCGGCTGGTGGCCATGCCCGAAGGCCCCCCCGGCGCCATCGCCCTGGTCCAGGTGGGCCAGCAGGTCACGGTCACCACGGCCGGCGTGGGGAACACGGTGACCAAGGCCCCCATCTCGCCCGACGACACCGTCCGGATCGCCAGCATCTCCAAGGCGTTCAACGGCGCGGTGGCCCTATCCCTGGTGAGCAAGGGTCAGCTCAGCCTGCGGGACACCATCGCCCAGCGCCTGCCCGACCTCCCTCCCTCGTGGGGCAAGGTGACGCTGGCCGAACTCCTCCACCACACCAGTGGCCTGCCCGACTACATCAAGAGCCCAGCGTTCATCGACGTCCTGAAGGCCAACCCCCATGCCGTGCTCACCCCGATGCAGCTGCTGGGCTACGTCACCGACCAGGATCCCGAACCCGCCCCCGGGACCGACTACCACTACTCCGACAGCGACAACATCGTGGTCGGCCTGATGGTCGAGGCGGTGACCGGCGGCACCTACGAACAGGCCCTGGCCGATGCCGTCACCACACCGCTCCACCTGGCCGCCACCACCCTGCCCGACAGTCCCGCACTGGTCGAGCCCTACATCCACGGCTACGAGATCGTCCCCGGCAGCCCGTCACCCGTCGATATCAGCACCTACCTCAATCCCGGCCTGGCGTGGGCCTCGGGGGGCATGCTGTCCACACCAGCCGAGCTCAATGCCTTCATGCGGGCGTACATACCGGGCACGTTGACCGACCCGGTGACTCGGGCCAAGCAGTTCCGTTTCGTCCGGGGCAGCTCAGGGCCACCTGGACCCGGGAGCAACGCGGCCGGGCTGGCCGTCTTCCGCTACCGGACCGACTGCGGGACCATCTACGGACACACCGGGAACTTCCCGGGCTACACCCTCTTCTCGGCGGCCACCTCGGACGGCTCCCGCTCGGTGACGGTGATCATCAACGAGCAGGTCAACGACAATCCGGTCACCCCCGTGTTCACCCAGCTCCGGCACACCGAGGGCGTCGCCGTCTGCGCCGCCCTGGCCTCCTGAGCCCGCCGGCCGCACGACTCACTTGGGTGGGAGCGAGTCGGTGAAGGCGATTCCCCGGTCGAGCCACGTGCCGAGCAGGACGTCTTCGTCGAACCCGGCGGCATCGACCACGACCATGCCCCGCAGCGGCCTGCCGGTGAGGTCCATCTCCCTCACGTGGGGCAGGGCCAACGACGCGGCATAGGACGCCGGTCCCACCCTGACGAGGAGATCCTCGCCGATGATCCCGAAGCACAGGTTCCCGTGGGACAGGAAGGCCAGGCCACCGAACATCCTCCGCTCCGACACGGACAGGTCGGAACCCACGTAGTCCCGGATCCGCTCGGCCAAACCCTCGTCGAAGGCCACGCCCCAGGATAGGAGCCCCGCGTCGATGGAACCGAGTCAGGACCGGCCGAGATACCCGAGGAACCGCTGCTCGAATGGGGCGGCATCGGGAACCGTCACCTCGGGTCCGTAGTGGCGGGGATCCCGGACGGGTCCCATGAAGGACCGGGCCATCTCGAGCCCGGTCGACCAGACCGCATCGGGGCAGTGGAACACGACGTCCCCGACAGCACCGAGGTCCCAGCCGTGGGCCAGGACGTCGACAAGGTTGACCCCCGCCGCCACCTCGGCAGGGAAGGTGCCGAAGGGGAGGTGGCACTCCCTCGACAGGTCCGCCGCCGACCACGCCGTCCGGGCCGAGTCGGCGGCCGCCCGGAGGGCCTGTCCCGGCCGGGATCCGATCAGATCACCGATGGGGCTCTGTGGCCGGTCGGTGGCCGCCGAGGCGAACTCCGTGTACTTGAGGGTGACCCCGATCGAGTGGTTGATGACATCGAACACCGACCATCCCGGACACCTCGAAGGCCGGGACAGGTCGGCCACCGAGACCCGCGTGCCCAGGGCCCATTGGGCCTCCAACGCGGCAAGCAGGGCCTCGACCACCTCCACCGACACAGCTTCGCAGGTGCGCACCCTGCCCATCTCCGCCAGCGCTCATCCCGTGACGAAGCGGAGTCGGTGGCGCTGCTCCTCCCATCCGGCGGCCCGCCAGAACCCGGTGGCCGTCGACTCCGTCTCCACCACGACGGCGCAGAGGCGCAGACCCCCGACCGAACGCAGGTGGGCTTCGGCCTCGGCGAGCAGCCGCCGGCCGAGGCCCCGACGGCGATGGGTCGGCGCCACGGCCAGGCGGTAGACCGACCCCCGCCACCCGTCCCAGCCGGCGAGCACCGAACCGACCAGCTCGCCCCGGTCCTGGGCCACCAGGAGGGCCGAACCATCGTGCTCGATCAGCGCCTGCAGGCTCGGTGCATCGTCGGTGTGGGTGGGCTCGGCTCCGGAGGTGGCCCACAGGAGGAGGACCGCCTCGATGTCGCTTGTCGAGCCGATCCGCACGGTAGGAGTCATCGGCCAAGGCTACGGTCCGGGCCACCCACCGTGCCCTGCCGATCGGTGGCCCCCGGGTCAGACCGTCGGGCCGTTGGCCGAAGCGTGCCCGTTCCCGCCGACCGCACGGCCGAAACGCTCCGACCAGTCCCGGAGGTGGTCGACGAGGGCCGGTGGGGTCAACACGTCGAACTCCGCCCCGGTATTCCCGAGGACCATGGCCGGCCAGTCCAAGGTGTCGGCCGACATCCGCAGGAGGCACCGGCTGTCCCCCGCCTCCTCGAGCGTCGCCCACCGACCGATCCGGTCACGGACCGTCGGCGCCGGGGCGTGGATCAGCGCCTCCACCTGCTGCCTCGAGGGAAGATTCTCGATGCCGGACTGCACAAAGGCGACGGCGTCACCGCCGGGCAGCTCCCGGGGCATGACGTGATCCCCGGTGGTGCCCGGCGCGGTCAGGCGATCCAGGCGGAAGGTCCGCCAGTCGAAGCGGGACAGGTCCCAGGCCACGAGGTACCAACGACGGCCCAACAGGACCAGGCGATGGGGATCGACCGCCCGGGTGGTCTCCTCGCCCCCCCGGGCGGTGTAGGTGAAGGCCAGACGCTCACCGTCCCGACAGGCCTGGGCCAGACAGACCAGGACGTCGGCGTCGACACTGGTGGCCGTGTGGGCCCAGGGTGCCGGATCGGTCACGGCGGCCAGTGCGTCGATCTGTCGTCGGAGCCGGGAGGGCATCACGTGGACCACCTTGGTCAGGGCCCGCACCGAGGCCTCCTCGATGCCGACCACCGTGCCTCCCTGGATGGCCGAGTGCAGGCCCACCCCGATGGCCACCGCCTCGTCGTCGTCGAGGACCAGGGGCGGAAGGACGGCTCCGGGGGTCAGTTGGTAGCCACCCTCCACCCCCCGCTGGGCCTCCACCGGGTAGCCGAGCTGGCGGAGGCGGTCGACGTCGCGTCGGAGCGTCCGAGCCGAGACCTCGAGCCGGAGCGCCAGCTCACTCCCCGACCAGAAGCGGCGGGACTGCAGCAAGGAGAGCAGCCGGAGGGTGCGGGAGGCGGGATGGGACATGATCTCCAGTATTGCGCTATTCAGGTCAGAAACTGACCGCTATGTCCCGTACCGTGATCCGTACCGGCCACGACGCCGGCCCCGACTGAAAGCGAGGCAGTTCCATGACCCGACCCATCGACCCATCCACCGGTGGCCATCCGATCAGTGCAGCCGGCGAATCGACGCCCGAACGGACCGATCTCCTCGATGCGTTGAGCGCCCACCGCGGCCTGCTCCGTCGCACCGTCTCGGACCTGACTGACGAGCAGGCCCGAAAGCGGACCACCGAGAGCGAACTGTGCCTCGGGGGGATCATCAAGCATGTCGCCCTGGTCGAGGAGGGCTGGGCCGACTTCATCGTCGACGGGCCGTCCCGCATCGGTCCGCCCGACGCGGCGGCCTACGAGGCCCATGCCGCCGGTTTCCGGATGCTGGACACCGAGACCCTGCCCGGGCTGCTGGCCCGCTACGACGACGTCGCCCGGCGCACCGACGAGTTGGTGGCCACCCTGCCCTCGCTCGACGCCTCCCACCCGCTGCCCGAAGCGCCGTGGTTCGAGCCCGGCGCACACTGGTCCGCCCGGCGCTCGCTGCTGCACATCATCGCCGAGACGGCCCAGCACGCCGGCCACGCCGACATCATCCGGGAGTCCCTCGACGGGGCCAAGTCCATGGGGTGAGCCAGCGGGGGGCGGCATCGCCTCGTTCGGCCCGTGAGGGCCCGCGCCCGGTCGGACGGGGTGGCACGCTGTCGAGGTGCCCGACCGTCTCCCTCCCGATGACAACCGTTCGCCGTTCGAACGCCTGCGTGCCGGCGATCTCTACCGCGCCGACGACCCGGTGATCACCGAGGCCCACCACCGGGCGGTGCGGCTGGTCGACCGGTACAACCACTCGTCGGTCGACGATGAGGGAGGGCGCCGTCGGATCCTGGCCGAGCTGCTCGGGTCGTTCGGGACCGGCAGCGTCATCCGGCCCCCGCTCGCCTGTGACTACGGCTCGTTCCTCCATGTCGGGGAGCACACCTTCATCAACTTCGGACTGGTGGCGCTCGACCCCGCCCCCATCGTGATCGGCGATCATGTTCAGATCGGTCCGAACGTCCAGCTCCTGACCCCCACCCACCCCCTCGATCCCGACCTCCGTCGGGAGGGGTGGGAGGCGGCCGGGCCCATCACGCTGGGCGACAACGTATGGCTGGGGGGCGGCGTGATCGTCCTCGCCGACGTCGCCATCGGGGCCGACACCGTGGTCGGAGCGGGGGCCGTGGTCACCCGTGACCTCCCCCCCGGTGTGGTCGCCGTGGGCAACCCGGCCCGCGTCATCCGCCACCTCGACGGGACCCCGGCCGGGCCGCTGGACTGAGCGACCACCGGCGGGGCCGACGGCCACTCAGTCACCGGTCGCCGTACACTGCCACCATGCAGTACGGACACGCCTCATGGATCCCGGTGGTGATCTTCGGCGGCATGTTCCTGATGCGGTACCTGAGTTCCCAACGGCGTCGTGGCGGCCCCCAACGGGGACCGGGTGGACCCAGGGGATTCACCGGAAGCGATCCCCGGAGCCCGGCCGGGCGGCCCCCACCCGCACCCCCGTCGGCACCGACCGGGGGCGGACCGTCCACCGGCGTGCCCGCCGGTTGGCTGCGCGATCCGTTCGTACGCCACGAGGAGCGCTACTGGTCGGGCAGCGAGTGGACCGAGCACGTCATCGACGGCGGCGTGCCAAGCACCGACCCGCCGCCCACGCCCCCGGCGGCCAAGGATGCCGACGGACCCCGCTGAACCGGGGCGGACGGAATTCGGTCAGACCCCGTTCGGCCGACAGCTACCGGCCGGCCAGCCCCACACCTGGAGAACGCCCGGGGGGATCGTGACCGGGCAGGCCGTTCCTGGGCCCGTGTTGCCCGCTGCGTAGGCCGTCCACGGGCCTCCCGACGGCTTCTGGAAGACGTAGTACGAGCCCTCGTCCTGGGTGGACACCTGGGCCTGGGTGGGTTTGGAGGGATCCGAGGAGGGTGCGGCCACCAACCTGGCCCCGGCCCAGTAGATGCCGGTCGTCTTGTCCAGCCCGTAGTAGGTCAGGCCGGGAGCCAGCCCGCTGAACTGGGCCACCGGGATGTTCTGCAGGCCGGCCGCCGCGGCCACCAGCTCCGACCGCACCTGGTCGGTGACGGGCACGTTGGCCGCCGTCGTCGACGAAGCCGACGTGGTCGGAGTGGAGCCCGCCGCCGTCGTCGACGAAGCCGAGGTGCTCGTCGTCGTGGTCGTCGTCGTGGATGTCGTCGTGGATGTCGTTGACGAGCTCGAACAGGCCGCCAGGGTCAGGGCGCCGATGACCACCAGGGCTCCGGCCGTCCACCGTCGAGCTGTCATCCCTGCTCCCATCGCCGCTCGGCCATTCCGGCACCGACGGGCCGCACTCCGGGCCGCCGACCGCAACCGAAGACGCTACCGCTCCGATCCCGGCGCGGACGGGATCTCCGGTGGTGCCGAGGCCGGTGGCCGGACGTCAGCCGGCCACGGCGACCACCGGGGCGGTGAGGCGGACGGCGCCCATCGATCCCTCGTAGGGGGCATCCCCGAGGCTGAACACGCCGCCGTCGGAGGCCACCAGCCAGT
Organism: uncultured Acidimicrobiaceae bacterium; assembly: GCA_963738545.1. Classification (GTDB taxonomy): domain Bacteria; phylum Actinomycetota; class Acidimicrobiia; order Acidimicrobiales; family RAAP-2; genus Bog-756. The sequence continues at coordinate 1,038,302 of CAVTXA010000008.1, read as the reverse complement.
AGCCCTGGCCGGTGGCGTCGGCGGCCATGCCCACGATGGGCTGGTTGAGGTGGATGTTGCCGGTGGACCCGTGGAAGGCGGCGTCGCCGAAGGCGAAGATGCCCCCGTCGGAGGCCACCAGCCAGTAGCCCTGGCCGGTGGCGTCGGCGGCCATGCCCACGATGGGCTGGTTGAGGTGGATGTTGCCGGTGGACCCGTGGAAGGCGGCGTCGCCGAAGCTGAAGATGCCACCGTCGGAGGCCACCAGCCAGTAGCCCCCGCCGTCGTGGGTGGACGCCATGCCCACGATGGGCTGGTTGAGGTGGATGTTGCCGGTGGAGCCGTGGAAGGCGGCGTCGCCGAAGGCGAAGATGCCCCCGTCCGAGGCCACCAGCCAGTAACCCCCGCCGTCGGGGGTGGCAGCCATGTCCACGATGGGTCGGTTGAGGTGGATGTTGCCGGTGGAGCCGTGGAAGGCGGCGTCGCCGAAGCTGAAGATGCCGCCGTCGGAGGCCACCAGCCAGTAGCCCCCACCGTCGGGGGTGGTGGCCATGCCCACGACCGGTCGGTTCAGGTGACTCCCGCCCATGGAGCCGTAGAAGGGCTCGCAGAAGGAGAAGACCCCGCCGTCGGTGGCCGCCATCCGATACCCGCCCCCCGGGGTACAGGGCACCGCCTGGCGGGCCTGCCCCGAGTCGGCCCTCACCATGAGCGACGACTCGTCGACCGCCTCGAAGGCGCTGGCCGGCACCTGCTTCAACTCGTCCACCAGTGCCTGGGGCCAACCCGGGTCGGCGGTGCCCCCGAAGTACCAGTTGGACCCGTTGTCGGCCAGGATCAGCCCGTAGTGCTGCATGGCCCTGAGCACCACCTGGGCCTGGGGCGAGAAGGTGCCGATGTCGAAGTCGGCCTTGAGTCGGAATCGGGCACCCATGGGCGGGAGGTTGGGGTTGCTGGAGCTTCCGGCCTCGTGCCGGGCGGGCCACAGGTAGGAGGTGTCGGTGGCCTGGGCGGTCATCCGGATGGCGTGGGTGATGGTGCCCGACAGGACCTCGTCGTAGCGCACCAGGCCGGGCAGGATGGGGAGTCCGGCGGCGTCAGCCGAGGTCCATCCGGCCGGTCGTAGGGCGTCTGAGTTCAGGTTCCAGATGGCCCCGGACACCGCCGACGAGCCCGAGGGGCTGTAGGTGGCACCGTCGAGCTCGTAGAGGGTGCAGGTGGACGGGTTGACCATGATGGCGTGGCGGTCCCCGGTGGACTGGGACCCGCCCTCGATCGGTGTGTCGGCTCCGAACGGGTAGGGGCCCGGGTTGCTCTCCGAGCCGTAGAGGAACGACGGGGTGACCAGGGCATGGGACGGGGGCACGACGGTGTAGGGCATCCCGTAGGGCACCGACGGGTCGCCGGATGGTCCGAAGTCCGGGTGGAGGTTGGTGGTGGCACTGTTCATGCTGGCCAACCAGGCCGCGCTGTGGGCGTTCACGGGCAGGCTCGAGATGTCGGTGTTCCAAACGTTGTCGCCGGGGAACATGGGGCACCCGGGAGCACCGGGGACCGGGGTCCCGGCCTGCGCCGTGCCCGCCGGACCGACCAGGGACAGGGCCGCGCTCACCGTGGTCAGCACCGCCACTGCCATCACCCGTGCACATCGTGCCTGCCCCACGTCGACCACCCCGCTCCCACCGTACCGCCGGTTTCGACCGTTACGACACCCTTGATCGACGCTCGCCGGTGATCCAGGGTCCGAGTGCCGGAGCCGCCGCCCGGTCCGGTCTCCCGGGTCACGAGAGTGGATCCGCTTGGAGACCCCGGCCCCCTCAGCGAAGGGCCAGGCCACCGCCGTCGAGGCGGACCCGGGCCCCGATGAGCTCCGTGTCCACGGCGTGGGCGGCCAGCCCGGGGTCCTCGGCCACGGCCACGCAACGGCGCCCGTCATCGGTGTCACAGACCGCCACCGTGCGGACAGGTTCTCCACCCTCGTAGGTCACCGTGTAGGTGGCCACGGTGGCGTCCCCGTCGTACCCGTCAAGGGTCTCCACTACGTCGAGCGTCCCGGTGACTTCGGCCGCCGCCTCACCCAGGTCTCCCACCAGAGGGGGTCGGTCGTCCGGGGTCGCCGACCACGCGCCGAGGCCCGGCTTGGTCAGGAGCCCGCTCACCGTGGTGACCACGCCGAGGGCCGCGGGCTCGGCTCGCAGGAGGCCGGCCACGGTCGCCATCGACTGCAGCACGAAGTTGTTGAACGGACCGCCGGCGAAGGCCATCCCCCCGGTCACGGTGGGCGTGGAGGATGCTTCCAGGCCGAGCGCCCGCTGCTGGACCCGGACGGCGGCGGGAAAGCAGCTGTAGATCTCGACGCACTCGGCGTCGGCCACGGGCCGGCCGAGGCGCTGGGCGGCGGCGTGCCCGAGCACCTCCATGGCCGGCCAGGTGTGCGGGGCGCTCCGGCGCAGCAGGGAGACCGCGTGGCTGGACTCGAGGCCGACCCGGGGGAACAGCCACCGGTCGGTCGGCACGCCGAGGGCCCGGGCTGTGGCCACCGAGCACAGGACCAAGGCGGCCGCCTGGTTGACCGTCCACTGGGTGGCGTGCCACTTGTTGTACGGAAAGGCCAGCGGCCGGTTGTCCGGTGAGGCCGTGGCGATGTCGACTGCCTCCATCGGCTCGGGGAAGGCGGCCCGCGGATTGGTGCGGGCCACCCGGTTGAAGCGGGCCCACAGTCCGGCCACCTCGGCCCGGTGGGCGTCGAGGGCCATGCTGTCGGCGGCCCGGAGGGCGTTCTCGATCATGGCGTACTGCTGGACCGGGTCCCACAGCCGGTGGGCCACCTCGACCGGCTCCATGAGCGGGCCCTCCCGGCGGCGGGTGACGTCGGGCACCACGCCGGGCTGTGCGGTCTCGGTCGCCGGCCGGCCCGCGTGCCGGGCGTCCCGTTCCCACCGCTTGGCCTCCCCGCCCACCACCACCGCCACGTCGGAGGTGCCCGAGGCGATGGCGGTCAGCGCCTCGTTGATCAGGCTCTGTTGCGGGATGCCCAGCTCCACGAGGTGCGTGCGGGCCCCGGCGGCTCCCACCCGCTCGGCCACCAGGCGTGCGGGATCCGGATACGCCCAACTCCCCTGGGGCACGGCGATCCGGTCGATCCGCTCGAGCAGCCGGGCCGACCCGGCATCGGCGCCGGCCGCCTCGAGGGCCAGGACCATGGTCTCGACCGCCTCGGCGTCGGCCGTGGCCGCGCCCACCCCGACGAGCACCGGCGTCCGGGGATCGAGTGAGCCCACCGACGGGCCCCCGGCACTCATCGGTCCCCGCTCATCCCCGGTCGCGCCGAGGGTCGTGGCCGTCCGACCCGGCGCGTCCGGACCGGTCGGCGCTCCCCTGACGTCGCCGGCGCATCATCGCTCCCACCTCGCGCCAGGTGATGGGGACCGCACCGAGCTCCAGGGCCTGGGCTCGGGCCCGATCGGGCACGTCGTAGTGGGCCTGGTGCGGGCGCGCCGCTTTGTGCTGGAACCACTCGCGTCGCATGCCCAGCCGCGCGGCGAAGGCGTGGAGCTCGTCGTCGCTGTCGGCCACCAGATGGGACCAGCGGTCGTCCACCGGGCCCAGCCGGGCCGGCTGGCGCCAGTCATCGAGGTAGACGGTCATCAGGTGGGGTGGGGTCCGACCGATCAGATGATCCGGCCCGGGCCGTCGCCGGGGCCGTCGACCACGGTGAAGTCGGCCGCCTCCCAGGCCAGCATGCCGCCGTCCAGGTTCCTCACGTCGTAGCCCGCCTCGGCCAGGGCGTTGGCCACGGCCCCGGACCGACCCCCGACCCGGCAGACGCACACCACGATCCGGTCGGCGGGGATCTCGTCGATGCGGTCGGCGACTGAGCCCATGGCCACGTGAACGGCCTGGGGGGCATGGCCGGCGTTCCACTCGTCGTCCTCGCGGACGTCGAGGAGGAAGGCGCCGTCGTCGATCAGCCCGTGTGCGGACGCCGGGTCGATGTCGGTCACGGGGCGGGAGTCGGGGGTCACGCCATCACGGTACCGGACGGGATCGGGGCGGTTCGGCGGGGAGGTCCATCAGCTCGATGCGGACGCCGTCGGGATCCGTGCAGTAGAGGAAGTCCAACCGGGTCCCGGGCAGGTCGAAGGTGGTGCGGGTGGAGGGCACCACCGTGCCCCCCAGGGCCTCGATGGTGGCGGCCACCCCGTCCACGTCGCCGACCCGCAGGGAGAGATGGGTCAGCCCGAGCTGGTTCATCGGCCGCCGCGAACCGTCCCCGGTGGTGTCCGGCGACCGGTAGCCGAGCAGCTCGATGGTCACGCCGTCACGGGCCAGCATGCGCGACTCGAGCTGCACGCCGTCCACCTCCATCAGCGCACCGAATTCGGCCCCCACCTGGTGGGACGCCACCGGCTCGAATCCGAGGCCCTCGCAGTAGAAGCGCACCGAGCGCTCGAGGTCGGAGACGCAGATGCCGAGGTGTGAGAAGGACAGTGTCATGGGGCTCCCTCCGGGGTAGAGCCACGAGGATGGCACACTGGGGCGGATGGACAACCCCAACGGGGACGGGCAGGCCGTTCACCAAGGCACCGAGGTGAGCGCCCGCTCCGAGGTGGAGGCCGATCCGGAGCCGTCCGGGTCGGCTCCCCAGCTCAAGATGCCCCACTTCGGGATGGCGGTCATCTGCTTCATCCTGTTCCTCACCTTCTTGGACAACACGGTCATCAGCGCCACGCTGTCCGACGTCCAGTCCGGCCTCCATGCCGGCGTGGCCCAGCTGCAGTGGGTGGTGAGCGGCTACGCCCTGGCCTTCGCCAGCCTGATGCTCATGGCCGGGACCCTGGGCGACCTCTACGGCAGGAAGAAGCTCATGCTGATCGGCGTGGTGATCTTCTGCGCCGGCTCCGTACTGAGCGCGCTGGCCGGCTCCACCGGGGTGCTGATCGCCGGCCGGGTGGTGATGGGGATCGGGGCGGCCTGTTCGGAGCCCGGCACCCTGTCGATGATCCGCCACCTCTACCCCGAGCGCCGGCGGCGGGCCCGGGCCCTCGGGATCTGGGCGGCGGTGTCGGGACTGGCCCTGGCCATGGGCCCGGTCATCGGTGGCGTGCTGGTCGGCATCTGGGACTGGCGGGCCGTGTTCTGGTTCAACCTGATCTTCGGGGCGGTGGCCCTGATCGCCGCCGCCATCGTCCTGCCCGAGAACTCCGACCCCGTCCGGGCCCGGCTGGACATCCCCGGATTCATCCTCGGGGCCGTCGCCCTCGGGTGCGCCACCTTCGCCACCATCGCCGGGGAGACCGCCGGCTACATCAACCCCAAGATCCTGACCCTCTACGGGGTGTCCGTCCTCGCCGTGGTGATCTTCGTGCTGGTGGAGCTCCGGGCCGAGAACCCGGTGCTCGACGTGCGCTTTTTCAAGAGGCCCCCCTTTGCCGGGTCGACCATCGTGGCCTTCACCTCGTACTTCGGGATCTTCTCCATCTTCTTCTTCGTGGCCCTCTACCTCGAGGTGGTGGGCAACACCTCCCCCTTCCACCTGGCCCTCGACTTCATCCCCATGACGGTGGGCATGGTGCTGGCCTCCCTGTTCACCGGGCGCTGGGTGTCGCGGGCCGGGCCCCGCATCCCCATGACCGTGGGCTGCCTGCTCGCCGCGGCGGGCATCTTCTGCACCAACGCCCTCATCACGCCGAACGCCGGTCTGGGCACCGTCGGCTGGACCCTGGCCCTGGCCGGCATCGGCTTTGGCATTGTGATCGTGCCGGTGACCTCCTCCGCCCTGACCAGCGTGCCCGCCGAGCACTCGGGCATGGCGGCGTCGACCAACAACACCGCCCGCGAGTTGGGCGCGGTGGCCGGAGTGGCCATCCTCGGCTCGATCGTCAACGGCCAGCTGACCGTCAACCTCACGGCGCGCCTGGTGGCCATCGGCATCCCCGAGTCGTTCCGCTCGCAGGTGATCGCCGCCGTGACCACCGGATCACTCGGGTCCCAGGCCGCCTCCACCAAGGTGGGCAAGGGAAACGCCAGCATCCAGGAGATCATCAACAAGGTGGTCTCGGCGGCCTACGGCGCCTTCGGGCACGGGCTGGACCTCTCCCTGCTGGCCGCCGGGACCCTGCTGACCGCCTCGGCGGTGGTGGCCTACTGCACGGCGTCCCGGAGGTCCCGGGCGTCGACCGACTGATGCTCGGGTTCGGTGTCGGGCAGGTGGGCCCGGACGAACTCGCCCACGGCCCGGTAGGTGCGACGGCTGCCCTCGGCCCACGGCATGAGGATGGGGAACACGTGGAACATACCCGGCTCCTCGATGGCGGTGGTGGGCACGCCCGCCCCCTCCAGGTGGGCCACGAAGATCCGGATGGCGTCGCGGAACATCTCGTCGCTCCCGAACGAGACGAAGGTGGGCGGCCACCCGGCCACGTCCTGGTGGACCCCGGACACCGCCGCTGATCCCGCGTCCTGACCGTGGAGGTAGGCCGTCGTCGGGATGTTCCACGGCAGGATGTCGCGGTCGGCGTTGTCCGAGACCGAGGGCTCGTCGAGAAGGAGGTCCAGCTCCGGTGAGAACAGCATCACGCCGGCGATGGACCGGTGGTGGGTGCGGTTCATGGAGTACAGGAGGGAGCCCACCAATCCCCCACCGCTGGAGTCTCCGGCCACGAACATCCGGCCCGGATCCACGCCGCCGGCCAGCAGGCCCTCCAACACCAGCACAGCGTCCTCGAGCCCGGCCGGGAACGGGAACTCCGGGGCCAGGCGCAGGTCGGCCACGAAGATGTCGCACCCGGTGCGGCGGCACAGCCAGGCGGCGAACACCGCGTACATCCGGGGCGACGTGCCCACGTACCCGCCCCCGTGCAGGTAGAGCACGGTGCCGACCGGCGGTGCCCCCCTGGGCCGGTACCAGATGCCCGGGACCCCGGACACCTCCTCGGCACGCTGGTCGACGTCGAGCGACCGGACCACCGGGGTAAGGGCTGCTCCCGAGATGTCGTCGAGGACCAGCTCGACCGAGCGGAACTCCTCGATGGGCAGGGAGGTGAGGTAGCCCATGAGCGTCCGGATGGTCTCGCGGGTCACGGCCACGGCCAGGTTGTGCGGGAGATTCCCGTCCCCCGCCCAGGGCTTGCGGAAGGGGACCCGGCCGAGCGACAGGGTCAGCTGGCCGGCCAGTCCCAGAAGGTCGGTGGCGGCGATCGGCCACGACGACCGGATGACGCCCTCCCGGCGTCCCATTACCATCGGCGCTCCGCCCTCGTCCCGTCCGGCATCGGACCCACTATGCCAGGGCCTCGGAAGAGAGCGGAACCGGCCCGGTCGGCCCGTCGGGTCGTCAGACGGGCTCGGCCGCCAGTGCGGCACCCAGGTGGAGCAGCTGCTCGGTGGCGCCCCCGAGGGTCAGCTCGATGTGCTTGGTCATGAGGAAGTACCGGTGCAGGGGGTACTCGCGGTCCACCCCCACCCCACCGTGCAGGTGGACGGCGGCATGGACCACCCGCTGGCCACCGTCGGCGGCCCAGAACTTGGCGATGGCCACCTCCTTGTCGGCGGGCAGGCCTTCGTCGATCCTCCAGGCCGCCTGCCAGGCGGTGAGCCGGATGGCCTCGGTGTCGACGTAGGCGTCGGCCGCCCGCTGGCCCACGGCCTGGAACGTGGCGATGGGCTTGCCGAACTGCTCACGCGTCTTGGTGTACTCGGCCACCAGGGCCAAGGAGGCCGCCGCCGCCCCGGCCTGGGCCAGGGCCAGGGCCGCGGTGGTGCGTTGGACCAGCCATTCGATGATGGCGGCTCCGTCCGCCACCGAACCCAGCAGCGAGGCACTGCCCACCGGTGTGGCCGCCAGGCTGAGCACCGCTTCGGGCTGTCCGGTGTTGGTGACCTGGCGCTGGCGGCTGACGCCGGGGGCGGACGTGCCCACGATGAAGACCGCCACCGCGTCGGGCTCCACCCGGGCCGGCACCAGGACGGCCTCGGCGATCATCCCCGAGGGCACGCAGGCCTTGGTGCCCGAGAGCACCCAACCCTCCCCGTCCCGTTCAGCCACCACGGAGGGGGACCCGGGAACACCACCCAGCTCGACCAGCGCGGTGGTCAGGACCGTCTCGCCCGCCACCACACCCGGGAGCCACTGCTGGCGCTGGGACTCGGTACCGAACCGGGCCACGGCCGCGGCCGCTGCGGCCAGGGTCTCGATGGTGGGCACGTACGCCGCGCTCTTGCCCGTGGCCTCCACCAGCAGGCCGGTCTCCACGAAGCCCAGACCCGCACCCCCCACGTCCTCGGGCAGGGCGATGCCCAAGAGCCCGGCCGCGGCCAGTTCGCCCCAGAGCTTCCGGTCGAACCGGTCGCCGTCCGGCTCGGCCTCGAACTGGCGCAAGCGTTCGGGTGTCGAGAGATCGGTGAAGATGCGCTCGGCCAACTCGCGTACCGCCTCCTGCTCTTCGCTGAAGGAGAAGTCCATGTTTGTCTACCCTCTGTCTCGTTCTCGTCGTTCTCGTCGGTCTTGGCTGGTACTCGTCTTGTGATCGCTCGACGGGGGCGGCCCCTAGCGGAGCGACCGGGGCAGGCCCAGCCCGAAGATGGCGATCAGGTCGCGCTGGATCTCATTGGTCCCACCGCCGAAGGTCAGGATGACCAAGCTGCGGGCGTACATCTCCAGCCGGCCCGCCAGTACGGCGTCGGGGCTGTCCCGGGCCAGGTAGCCGGCCTGGCCCACCACCTCCAGCAGCAGTTTGAAGGCCTCCATGTAGAACTCGGTGCCGAACACCTTGGTGGTGGAGGCGTCGGCCACGTCGAGATGCCCCTCGGTGGCCGTCCAGGCCACCTTCCAGTTGATGAGCTTGAGGAACTCCAGCCTGGCGTAGACCCGGGCCAGGTGGACCTGCACCCACTCCTGGTCGATCACCCGCCGGCCGTCGGCCAGCTTGGTGTTCTGGGCCCACGACCGCACGTCGTCGAGGGACCGCTCGATGATGCCCGAGGAGCACAGGGTGACCCGCTCATGGTTGAGCTGGTTGGTGATGAGGGACCACCCCTGGTTCTCCCCGCCGACCAGGTTGGCCGCCGGGACCCGCACGTCCTCGTAGAAGGTGTAGTTGATGTTGTGGTCGCCCAGCAGGTGCATGGGGACCACCTTGATGCCCGGCGTGTCCATGGGCACGATGAACATGGAGATGCCCTTGTGCTTGGCCACCTCGGGGTCGGTGCGGGTGGCCAGCCAGATGTAGTCGGCGTCCCCGGCGAGCGAGGTGTAGATCTTCTGGCCGTTGATGATGTACTCGTCCCCGTCCCGCACCGCCCGGGTCTGGAGGGAGGCCAGGTCGGTCCCCGACTCCGGCTCGGTGTAGCCGATGCAGAAGTGGATGTCGCCGGCCAGGATCTTGGGCAGGAAGAAGTCCTTTTGCTCCTGGGTCCCGAAGTCCATGATGGTGGGGCCGACGGTGTTGATGGTCAGCATGGGCACGGGAGCGCCGGCCCGCATGGACTCGTCGAAGAAGATGTACTGCTCGATGGGACCGAGGCCCTGGCCGCCGTACTCCTTGGGCCACCCGATGCCGAGCCAGCCGTCGGCGGCCATCTGCTTGACCACACGGCGCATGTGGGGGCCGATCCCGTGGCTCCCGGCCAGTTGGGCTTCGACCTCGGGGGTGAGGAGATCCGCGTAGTACTCCCGGAGCCGGTTCCGCAGCGCCTGGTGCTCCTCGGTGTAGCCGATCTCCATGGGGTCCCTCCCGATCGTGCGGGCACGGCGGGAACCTCCAGGGGTCCTGCCGGGTCCGGCTTCGTTACTGGTCAACGGTGAGCTGAGCGTCGGTGGGCCGACGGCGGCCCGTCCCTGCCCCCCCTCACGGCTGGTGCGGACGCCGACATCCGGGCCGGCCCCGACTTCTAGAACACGTTACATTCACCCCCTGTCGGGCGCCACCGGCCCGGAGCGGTGTCGGCCCGGTCCACCATGTAGCCTGCCCGCTGGTGGCGGTGCCTGGTCCCGACCAGCCCACCGCTAGGGTTACCATCCGGTAAGTTCTGGGGTGGCCGGTGCTTGCGGGCGGCCGCATCGCAGCCCCGAAACACAGTCTCCGCCACCGACAACACAGCATCGATCCCAGTGCGGCGCCGCCGCCGAGCCCCGAGGAGCAGCACATGCCCGAAGCCGTCATCGTCGCCACCGGCCGGACCCCCATCGGACGGGCCAACAAGGGCTCCCTGGTCGAGTGCCGTCCCGACGACCTGGCCGCCCTGGTCATCCGCGAGGTGCTGGCCAAGGTCCCCGAGCTCGACCCCCAGTCGGTCGAGGACGTGATCATGGGATCGGGCCAGCCCGGCGGCGAGGCCGGCTACAACATCGGCCGGGTGGCCGCCATCCTGGCCGGACTGCCCGACGTTCCCGGCGTGACGGTCAACCGCTACTGCTCCTCGTCGCTCCAGACCATCCGGATGGCCGCCCACGCCATCCGGGCCGGCGAGGGCGACGTCTTCATCGCCGCCGGCGTGGAGACGGTCAGCCGCTACCAGTACGGCGCCGCCGACACCGGCCCCCACAACCCGGTCTTCGCCGCCGCCGAGGCCCGGACAGCCGAGCGCACCCCGGCATCCGGGGCCCCGTGGACACCGCTCGAGGGAGCCTTCCCCGACGTCTACATCGCCATGGGACAGACGGCCGAGAACGTGGCCGAGTTCAAGCACGTGACCCGTGAGGAACAAGACGAGTTCGCCGTCCAGTCCCAGATGCGGGCCGTGGCCGCCCAGGAGGCCGGTTTCTTCGAGCGCGAGATCATCCCGGTGACCACCCCGAGCGGCGCCGTGGTCACCAAGGACGACGGTCCCCGGCCGGGGACCACCCTCGAGGGCCTGGCCGGCCTCCGTCCCGTCTTCCGAGAGGGTGGCACCATCACCGCCGGCAACGCCTGTCCCCTCAACGACGGTGCCGCCGCCGTCATCGTCATGAGTGACACCAAGGCCGCCGAGCTGGGCATCACCCCACTGGCCCGTATCGTGGCCAGCGGCGTGACCGGCCTCAACCCCGAGATCATGGGCCTCGGTCCCGTCGAGGCCATCCGTCAGGTACTGGCCCGGGCGGGCATGACCATCGACGACATCGACCTGGTCGAGATCAACGAGGCCTTTGCCGCCCAGGTGGTGCCCTCGGCCAAGGAGCTCGGGATCAGCTACGACAAACTCAACGTAAAGGGCGGGGCCATCGCCCTCGGCCACCCCTTCGGCCAGACCGGTGCCCGCATCATGACCACGCTGCTCAACGCCCTCGACGACACGGGCACGACCATCGGACTCGAGTCCATGTGCGTGGGCGGTGGACAGGGCATGGCCATGATCGTGGAGCGCCTGTCCTGATCCTGGTCGCCCCGGTGGGCGGCCACCCGCACCGGTTCGGTCAGGGCTCGATTTCTTCGACGGCGTACTCGGGGCAGTTGGCGATGGCCAGGCGGGCCCGGTCCTCCAACTCGACGGGCACCGTGCCGTCTCCCACCACGGTGGACAGGCCGTAGTCGTCCACGTCGAAGAGCTCGGGGGCGAGGCCGTAGCAGCGGGCATGGCCCTGGCACTTCTCCGGGTCGACGCGGATCCTCACCGGAACACCACCGGCAGCTCCCGGGGACCCCGGATCTGGCCACCGGCCCAGGTCACCTCGGCCCCTTCGGCCAGTGCGAACTCGGGGATCCGGGCCAGCCACTCCTCCAGGGCCACCCGCAGCTCCATGCGGGCCAGGTTCGATCCGGCACAGCGGTGGATGCCCGACCCGAAGGCCACATGGCGGTTGAGCTCCCGGTCGAGGACCACGCGATCGGCGTCCTCGAAGACCTCGGGATCCCGATTGGCGGCGGGGAAGTTGAGCAGGACCTTGTCCCCGGCCTTCATCGGACAGCCCCTGAACTCGACGTTCTCGGTCACCACCCGGCCCATGGTCACCGGCGCGTAGGCCCGGAGGAGCTCCTCGACGGCGAGGGCCATCGCCCCGGGGTCGTCGACCAACCGCCGGCAGTCCTCGGGGTGGGTGGCCAGGTGCCAGAGCGATGACCCGATGGCACTCCAGGTCGTGTCCACGCCGGCGATGAGGACCAAAGCGGCCACGCCGAGCACCAGCCGTTCGTCGACCGGCCGTCCGTCGTCGGACTCGCTGTGCATCAGCTCACTGAGCAGGTCGTCACCGGGCTCGGTCTTGCGTCGCTCCACCTCGGCGACGAAGAAATTGATCAGGCCGTTCGCACCCCGGGCGCGGCGCTCGGGGACGTCGGCGAACTCGAGCAGGTCGCGCACCCAGCCGGTGAAGGTGTCCGACATCGAGGCCGGCACGCCGAGGATGCTGGCGATGACCCGGACGGGGATCTGCTGGGCGTAATCACGGGCGGCGTCGGCCCGGCCCCCGGCGAGGAAGCCGTCGATGAGGTCGGCGCACAGCGAGCGGGTCATCCCCTCGTACCCGGCCACCCGCCGGTGGGAGAACCAGGGCAACAGGAGGCGGCGGGTCCAGGTGTGCAGGGGCGGGTCGGCCGAAATGGGCGGTAGCCCGTAGGCGAGCACCGGCTCGTCCCGGCGCTCCCCGGCAAAGGGGATGACCCCGATCTCGGCCGAGCTGAAGTGGTCGATGTCGTGGGCCAGGTCGACCACGTCCCGGTACCGGGTCGAGAGCCACGTCGGTCCCCGTCGGTCGGTGTGGGCCACCGGGCAAGCCCCACGCAGCTCGTCCCAGATGGTGAAGGGATCGGCCACGTACGCCGGGTCGAGCACGTCGAAGTCGGTGTCCCAACGCGTCACCGGTGCTACCTCTGTCATGGGGCTCCTCGTGTCATGGGGCTCCTCGGGTGGATTGACGCGACGCCGCCACCGTCACGCGTCCCAGTCTGGCACGGCCACTGCACCACTCACGAGTGGCGTCTCAGATGGTGAGGCCCCCGTCGACCGAGAGGACTGACCCGGTCGTGTAGGACGACTCGTCCGAGGCCAGGAAGGCCACCGAGGCGGCCACCTCGGCCGGGGTGGCGAAGCCCATCGGCGACATGATCTTGCTGAGTTCGGCGAAGTCGGCCCCCTCGGGCAGGGAGAAGCTCCCGATGAGGGGGGTGTCCATGCCGCCGGGAGCCACCACGTTGACCCGCACCCCCCGGGCCAGGTACTCGGCCGCCAGGGCCTTGGAGAACATCAGCAGCCCGGCCTTGGATGCGCAGTACGCCGCCGAGTAGGACTGGCCCATCAGCGCTGTATTGGAGGCCACGTTGACGATCGACCCGCCCTGGTCCAACAGGGAGGGCAGCGTGGCCCGGCACACCAGGAAGGGGCCGGTCAGGTTGACGCCCAAGATGGCCTGCCACCGCTCGACCGGCATCTCCTCGGTGCGGTAGAAGCCACCGATGCCGGCCACATTGCACACCACCCGGGGTGGTCCCAACCGGTCGATGACGGCGGCCACGGTGTCGGTCACCGCGCCCTCGGAGGTCACATCGCACGGGTAGGCGACCGCGGTACCGCCGTCCGCGGTGACCGACGCCACCGTCTCGGCCAGGTTCTCCTCGGCCACGTCGAGGGCGGCCACGGCCGCGCCCTCGGCGGCCAGCCGGACGGCCACCGCCCGACCGAGGCCCGAACCGGCCCCCGTCACCACGGCCACCCGGTCGGTGAACCGGTGGCCGGTGAAGGCTGTGACGGCGGCATCGGCGGCATCGTGCTCGCTGCCCCCCTGGCCCAGGGTGACCCGCTGGATGGGACTCATGGCTGTCTCCTCGTCGTTCGGACGGTGGGTGGTGATGGAACTGGTGCGTGGTGCGGGGCTACGCCGGTGGCGGGGCCGTGGCGAACCGTTCGCGCAGGGTGTGCTTGAGAATCTTGCCCGCTGGGTTGCGGGGCACCACGTCGACCACCTCGAGCTGTTCGGGAATGGCCTGGACCCGGAGTCCCTGGTCCCGCAGGTAGGCGCTCATGTTGGCGAAGGACAGCGACTGTCCCTCCCGGAGGGCCACCACGGCACAGGCCCGTTCGCCCGTCTTCGGGTCGGGCAGGCCGATCACGGCCACGTCGGCCACGGCTGGGTGGCTGTAGAGGAGGTCCTCGACCTCCTTGGCCGAGATGTTCTCCCCGTGACGAATGATGACGTCCTTCAGGCGGCCGGTGATGGTCACGTAGCCGTCGTCGTCCACGATGCCGAGGTCGCCACTGCGGAAGTACCCGTCCCCGTCGAAGGCCTCCGAGTCCAAGGAGGGGTCGAGATAGCCCTGGATGACCTGGGGCCCCTTGAGGCGGATCTCCCCCTCGTGGCCGGGACCCGCCCGGGTGCCATCGAGGCCCACGACGATGAGCTCCACACCGGGCGTGGGTCGTCCCTCGGTCGCGGCCAGCTTCTCGTCGGGATCGTGGGTGGTGGCCATCACCACGATGGGGGCCTCGGTCAGGCCGTAGCCCGACACGATGCCCACTCCGCCGATCTCGCGTTTGAGGTCGTGGTGGAGCTGGGGGGGCTTGGGTGCCCCTCCCCCGGGATACGAGCGGATGTGGGGGAAGAGGGTGCCGCCACCCTTCGCCCGCTGGGCGGCCAGGTAGGCCATGTGGAACGGCGTACCCGATCCGGCCAGGGTGACGTCGTTGGCGGCCAGGAACGCCGGGGTGGTGGCGGGGTCGAAGGCCTCCGTGGTGAGGAGCCTGCACCCGGTGAACAGGGCGGCCATCAGCCAGCCGATGCCCCCGATGTGGGTGAAGGGGAAGATGAGGGCGGACACGTCGTCGGCCCGGATGTCGAGGCACTCGGCCATGGCCAGGGCCGAGGCCATGACCGTGAGGTCCGTATGCGGTGCCCCCTTGGGGTCGGCCGTGGTGCCCGATGTGTAGAACAGCCACCGTACGGGGGCGTCGGCGGCCGTCGTCGGGGGGACCTCCACCTCGGGGAGCCCGGCCGGGTCGCCGTCGGGCAGGTCTCGGTCCACGACGAGCACGGCGAGGCCGGGTCGCTGAGCGGCGATCTCGCCAGCCATGGCCTCGAAGTCGAAGTTCCGGTAGACCGTCGGGACGACCAGGAGACGGGCCTCGCTCTGTTCGGTGATGAAGCCCACCTCGCGGCCCCGGTAGATGGGGATCAGCGGGTTCTGGCGTGCGCCCAGGCGGGCCAGGGCGCCCACCAGCACGAGTGACTGGTTCCACGTGGGCAGCTCCCAGCTGACGCCAGTGCCCCGGCCGACGCCGTGGTCGGCGTGAAGGCCGGCAGCGGCGCGGAGACAGGCGTCGCGATACTGGGCGAACGTGAGCTCGGCCCCGGTGTCCTCGTGGGCCAGGACGGCGTCGGGCGTCGCCTCCGCCCGGCGCTCGATCACCTGCCACAGGGAAGTTCCTCCCACCCAACCCCGGGCCTCGGTGCGGGCGTACAGATCGTCGACGAAGTCGGTCATGGGGCGGGGGCTCCGTTCGCTGGTTGTCGTGGGTCGGCGGGAGCACGTTCGGCGCGGGCCTCCGCTCCCCGGGCGGGTGCCTCCCGGGCGGCTCGCTCGGCCCGGTCGGCCAGGGCGCGCTTGTCCACCTTCATCATCGACGTGAGCGGCAGGCCGTCGGTCACCACCAACCGGTCGGGGGCCTTGTAGTCGGCCAGCGCCGAACGGGCGAGGTCACGGAGCGCCTCCAACAGATCGGGCCGGTCCCCGGACGAACCCTCGGTGGGGACCACGAACGCCACCCCGATCTCCCCCAGTACCGGATCGGGGGCACCGACAACGGCCACCTGGGCCACCGCCGGATGCGCGCCCAGTACCCCTTCCACCTCGGCCGGGTAGACGTTGTACCCACCCCGGATGTAGAGCTCGTTGGCCCGGCCGACCAGATGGAGGCAGCCGCCGGCGTCGGTGAACCCGAAGTCCCCCGTGGTCAGCCAACGGTCCTCGTCGAGCACCGCCCGCGTCGCCGCCCGGTCGTAGACCACGCCCCCGGCGCCCGGTCCGGTGAGCGGGCCTCCCCAGTAGCCGCGCATCACCGCCGCCGACGACAGCCGGACCCGGCCCACCTCGCCTTCGGGCAGGGTCCATCCGTCCTCGTCGACGATGGCCATCCTCACCCCGGGCACCGGTCGACCGACGGTGGTGGCCACCACCTCATCGGTGTCGCCGGGGACCGTACCCGTCCCCAGCGACGCCTCGGTGGACGTGTAGCGGACCACGATCGGGACGCCCAGCCGGTCACGCATGGCCGCTACCAGTTCGGACGGGACCCGGGACGCCCCCGTGCCGGCGATCCGGAGCGATGTGACGTCGGCCGAGTCGAGGTCGGGATGGCTCAGCACCAGGGCCCACTGGGTGGGTACCCCCTGGCCGACGGTGATCTTCTCGTCGGCCATGATCCTGATGGCGTCGGCGGCCCGCCACGGGGTCGGCGTGATCACCGTTGTCACCCCGTTGGCGATCTCGTCCCACGGCCGGGTCATGGAGCCGATGTGGGCGAAGGGCAGCGGCGAAAGGCGTCGGTCACCGGACTCCGAGAGTACGTCGGTCCCCTCGGCCACCGCAGCCAGACTGGCGTGGTCGAACACCGCCCCCTTGGGCAGCCCGGTGGTGCCACTGGTCCACACCACGGCCACCGGATCCGTTCGGGTCAGCTCCGGCCAGGAGCCAGGGGCCGGACCGTCCACCGCGCCGTGCACCGCGGACAGGTCGAGCACGGTCCCCGCCGGTCCGGGCGGGGTGTCGGCCCCGGACTCCACCACGGTGACCGCGGGGAGGGTGCGCTCGAGAATGGACCGGACCTCAGGGGCGCCCAGGCGGAGGTTGATGCCCGAGGTGACCGCGCCCAGACGGGCGGCGGCGGCGTAGCAGACCGCATACTCGATCGAACTGGGGAGGAGTAGGCACACCACGGTTCCCGGCCCGACCCCGTGCTCGGCGAAGAGCCCGGCCACACCGTCGGCCTCCCGGTCCCACTGGGCGAAGGTCAGGGACCGTCGTGGCGAGCCGTCGGTGGCCGGCTCCACGTAGGCCTCGACATCGGCGTTGACGGCCGCGGCGGCCCGCAGGACCTCGGTGACCGTCTCGAACTCCCCCTCAATCTGACACACCGTCATACCGGGAGAGGACTGTAACAGGGCCGTTCTGACGCGGCCGCTGCCCGTCGTCCCCCCTACGAGAAGGTGAGGACCCCGCGGGCCAGCTTGCCCGCCTCCATGTCCTCGACGATCTCCCGGAACCCCTCCAAGGGGCGCTGCTCGGTGACCAGCTCGTCGAGCATGAGCTGGCCGGACAGGTACAGCTCCACCATGAGGGGGATGTCGTGGTGCGGCCGCGTGGACCCGTACCTGCAGCCCAAGAGCCCCCGGTCCACGTAGGCCAGGGCGTTCACGTCCACGGAGACCTCGGTCCCCTGGGGCGGGATGCCGATGGCCAGCGCGTTGCCCCCCCAGTCGAGGACATCGAGGGCGTTGCGGAGCACGGCGGGGTGGCCCACGCAGTCGAAGGACCAGTTGACGCCGCCCGTCCAGCCGAGGGCTCCGGACAGACGGTCGGGACCGGGCGGGATCAGCTCGCGGATGGCGGCCACGGCGTCGGTGGAGGAGGCGTCGACGAAGTGGGTGGCTCCGAACTGGCGGGCCAGCGGCTCTTTGGAGGCGAGGGTGTCGACGGCCACGATCCGACTGGCACCGGCGATGCGCAGCCCCTGGATGACGTTGAGCCCCACGCCTCCGACCCCGAAGACCGCAGCCGTCTGGCCGGCCTGGACGTTGGCCCGGTTGAGCACCGACCCGACGCCGGTCACCACACCGCAGCCGATGAGGCACGCCGACGTCATGGGGACGTCCTTGGAGATCTTGACCGCCTGGACCTCCTTGACCACCGTCAGCTCGGTGAACACGGACGTGCCGGCGAAGTTGGAGGCCGGCTGGCCCTGGAAGGTGAAGGGCTCGGACACGTTACCGAGGGTCTTGACGCACCAGGTCGGGTGACCGGTGCTGCAGGCCCGGCACGTCCCGCAACTGGCTAGGGTGGCGATGACCACATGGTCGCCGACCTTCACCGAGGTCACCTCGGACCCCACCGACTCGACGACCCCTGCCCCCTCGTGCCCGAGCACCGATGGCGCCTTCCACGGGATGGTCCCGTTGATCACCGACAGGTCGCTGTGGCACACGCCGGCCGCCCCGATGGCCACTCGGACCTCGTTGGGCCCGGGTTCGCGCACACCGAGCTCGTCGGTTACCTCCGCCTCGTCACCGGTGTAGACGATGCCTCGCATGGCACCCCTCCCTCTCTCGTCGATTGCTGCGGTCAACACTCACGGGGTGCCGACTCCGTCGGCTGCACCCGTCTCGGACGGCGCGAACTGCGTGCGCAGCTCGCGCTTGAGTACCTTGCCCCCGGCATTCATGGGCAGTGCCCCGACCACCTGCACCGAGCGCGGCACCTTGTAGTTGGCCAGCCGTTCCCGGGCCCAGGCCAGGAGGTCGTCGGCCACGTCCGGTTCGGTACTGGTCGCCGAGGGGACCACGAGGGCCAGGCCCACCTCGCCCATGCGTCGGTCGGGCACGCCGATGACGGCCACCTGCCCGACGGCGGGGTGGGTGCGGAGCACGGCCTCGACCTCGGCCGGGTAGACGTTGAAGCCTCCGGACACGTACATGTCCTTCAACCGGTCGGTGATGGACACATTGCCGGAGGCGTCCATGACCCCCACGTCGCCAGTGTGGAGCCATCCCTCGACGTCGATCGCCTCGTCGGTGGCCTCGGCGTCGTTGAAGTAGCCCCGCATGACGTTGTAGCCACGCACCACGACCTCGCCGGCCTCCCCTCTCGGGAGCTCGGCCCGCCCGGGTCCGACGATCCGGACCTCCACGTCGGGGATGGCCCGTCCCGAGGTGCCGGCGATCACCTCGGCTGAATCACCCCGGCGGCACATGGTCACCGTCCCACAGGCCTCGGTCAGCCCGTACGCGGTGAGCACCGTCTCGATGCCGAGGTCGGTCCACAGGCCCCGGACGAGCTCCACGGGCACCAGGGCGGCTCCGGTGACCACGAGACGCAGGGACTCGAGGGCGAAGGACTTGCGGTCGGGATGGTCGAGGATGGACTGGAAGATGGTGGGCGGCCCGGGGAGGACCGAGATGCGCTCCTGCTCGATCCTCGCCACCACCTTGGCCACGTCGAAGACGGGTTCGGGCACCATGGTGGCTCCGGTCATCAGACAGGCCAGGATCCCCGCCTTGTACCCGAACGTGTGGAAGAAGGGATTCACGATCAGGTACCGGTCGCCCTCCCGCAGCCCCACCACCTCGGCCCACGTGGCGAAGGTCCGCAGGGTCTGGCCGTGGGTGGTCATGGCCCCCTTGGGGTTGCCGGTGGTGCCTGAGGTGAAGACCAGGTCCGAGAGGTCACCGGCGGTGATCGACGCCGTCCGGCCGGCGGCCACGTCAGCCGAGCAGGTGCTCCCCTCCTGGAGGAAGACCTCCCACTCGACCACCGGGTCGCCCTTGGCCGTCGGAGGCCTCGGTGAGGCCTCGTCGGTCCGGAGGACCACGACGCGCTCGAGGTCGGGGGCCGGTTCCCCCGCCGCCACCGCCTCGTCGAGCAGGCGCGGGTAGTCCGTTCCGAGAAAGCCCTCCACGGTGAAGAGGAGCCTGGCCCCCGAGCGGCGCAGGATGTAGGCCGCCTCGGCTCCCTTGAACCGCGTGTTGAGCGGCACCAGCAAGGCCCCGGCGCCGACCGCACCCAGGGCGGCGATCACCCACTCGGCGCAGTTCGGGGCCCAGATGGCCACCCGGTCCCCCCGCTCGATCCCGTTGGCCACGATGGCCCTCGTGGCCACGGCCACCTGCTCGGCCAGCTCGTCGAAGGTGAGCCGCACCGTGGATCCTCCGGCGGCGTGGACATCGACGAGCGCCTCGGCGTCGCCGAACCGGGCGGCGGCGTCCTCCACCAGGCCGGGGATGGTCCCCCACTGGAGATCCCCGCGGGGATCGGTCACATCTGACACGTCGTCAGGGTAGTGCATCACCCCTCAGGACAGGCCGGGCCCCCCACGCGCCGCGGCCGCCGGCCGAGGACCACAACCCTCAGGGGTGCTGGCTGCTGACCGAGACCACTTCGCCGGTCATGAAGGTGGCGTACTCACTGGCCAGGAAGGTGATCACGTTGGCCACCTCCCACACTTCCGCCCCACGACCGAACACCTCGCGCCGGCTGAGCTCGGCGAGCTCCTCGTCGGCCATGACCTTGTTGAGGAAGGGATGGACGGCAAGGCTGGGAGCGACGGCGTTGATGCGGACGCCGTGGGGGGCTGCCTCCACCGCACTGCACCGGGTGAGGGCCATGACCCCGGCCTTGGCCGCGGCGTAGTGGGACTGGCCGGCTTGGGCCCGCCAACCCAGCACCGAGGCGTTGTTGACGATCACCCCACCGGCCCCCTGGGCGTAGAAGTGGCGCAGAGCGGCGCGGGTGCAGCGGAACGTCCCGGTCAACGTGACATCGAGGACGAGGGACCACTGGTCGTCGGTCATGTCCACGACGTCGACCTGGCCACCCAGTCCGGCGTTGTTGACCGCCACATCGATCCGACCGTGCTCTTCGAGGGCGGCGTCGTACAGCCGCTGCACCTGGGTCTCGTCGGTGACGTTGCAGGGCACGGTTAGGGGACGGTCACCGCCGGACTCGGGCAGTGAGGCCAACGCGTCGGCCGCCTCACCCAGCCGCCGTTCATGGGCGTCGGAGATGACGATGGTGGCCCCCTCCTCCACGCACCGCTTGGCGGTGGCGAAGCCGATACCCGTCCCGGCGGCCGCCGTGATGACCACCACCTTGTCGGTGAGGAGCCCGTGTCCGGGAGGGGGCACGGGTAGGGGGCGGGGGGCCGGGGTGGACCCGTCCGGTTGGGCGTCGGTCATCGGGTGGTTCCCTTGGGCTCGGGCGGCAGGCCGAGGACCCGCTCGCCGATGATGTTCTTCTGGATCTCGTTGGAGCCGCCGTAGATGGTCTCGGACCGGCTGAACAGGAAGGTGCGCTGGAACTCGTCGAGCTCGTAAGGGAACCCCTCGCCCACCAGTCCAGCCGGTCCCCGGACGTCGATGGCCAGCTCGCCGAGCTGGCGGTGCCAGGTGGCCCAGTACAGCTTGATGATCGAGGCCTCGGGTGGTGCCACCGGCCCGTCGTAGCCCGACAGGCTGCGCAAGGTGTTGTACCGGAGGATCTCGAGCTCGGCGTACGAGCGGGCCAGGCGCTGGCGGATGAGCGGATCGGTGGCCGTGCCGTTGGCCCGGGCCACGTCGATGAGACGGTCGAGCTCCCGCCGGAAGGAGAGCTGGTGGCCGAGGAGGCCCACCCCCCGCTCGAAGGCCAGGGTGGCCAACGCCACCTTCCACCCCTGGCCGACCTCCCCCACGACGTGGTCGGACCGGGTCCGGGCGCCGTCGAAGAAGACCTCGTTGAACTCCGAGGTCCGGGTCAGCTGGGTGATGGGGCGGACCTCCACCCCGGGCTGGTCCATGGGGACCAGCAGGTAGGACAGCCCGTGATGCCGTACCGAGCCGGGCTCGGTCCGGCACACGACGAAGCACCAGTCGGCCTGGTGGGCCAGGGAGGTCCACACCTTCTGACCCGTGACCACCCACTCATCACCCTCGAGGTGGGCCTTGGTCTGGACGTTGGCCAGATCACTCCCCGCACCGGGCTCCGAGTACCCCTGACACCACAGCTCGGTGCCGGCCAGGATGGGAGGAAGGAAGCGGGCCTGTTGTGCGGGGGTCCCGTACTGGATGAGGGTGGGCCCGAGCAGCCCCTCGCCGAGGACACTGACCCGCCCCGGGGCCTTGGCCCGTACGTACTCCTCGTTAAAGATCACCTGGTGGGCGATGGATGCGCCCCGTCCGCCGTGCTCGACCGGCCACCCGATGCCGGTCCAACCCCCGCCGGCCAGGACCTTCTCCCACTCCATCCGCACCTCGAACCCGAAAGTCTCGTCGCCCGATCCACCCCGTCCGCCCAGGGCGGCGAAAGGACCGACCACCTGGTCGGACAGCCAGGCCCGGATCTCCTTCCTGAACGTCTCGTCCTCGGGTCGGTCTCGCAGGTCCATGGTGGAAGGGGTTTCCTGGTTCTCGGTGCGGCAGCGGACGCCTCCAGCCCGGAGCGGGCGCCAGGTCGACCCAGATCGCCGGGTGGACCGACGAAATCTGACGGAACGTTAGCAAACGGCATTTGCCGGACCGAGGGGGAACAGCTCCGCCCTGGGCGACGTTTCCCAGAGTGCATGGGGCCCGGGCCACCCTCGCTGCATCGGCCGTGCAACGGATTCGGCCCCCATGAGGACTACACCACGACAGGAAGGACGACCGGGCGAAACGGTTCCGGGGCGAGCCGACAGCGGGAACGGCCCGCGCCTACCGGGACGCCGAGCGATAGGACGACAGCAATGACAGAGACGACGCGACGTTGGGGAAGACGGGGTCGAGCAGGCCGAGCGGCTCTCGACCAGGATGGAGGGATGGACATGGGTGCCGACACCGGGACGAACGCGGGCGACAGGGTCGAGCTGACCGACGAGGAGTGGCGGGCGAAGCTCTCGCCCGAACGCTATGCGGTGTTGCGTCAGAAGGGCACGGAGCTGGCATGGTCGGGCGAACTGCTCCACGTCGAGGGGACGGGCATGTTCACGTGTGCCGGGTGCGGTGCGGCCCTGTTCCCCAGTGACACCAAATTCGAGTCGGGATCGGGCTGGCCCAGCTTCTTCCGCGCCCTCGACGACGGCGTCATCGACGAACACGTGGATCGGACGTTCGGAATGAAGCGGACCGAGATCACCTGTGCCCGCTGCGGTGGCCATCTCGGCCACGTGTTCCCCGACGGACCGGCCCCGACAGGGCAGCGCTACTGCGTCAACTCCCTGTCCATCGAGTACGAGCCCGAGCCGTCATAAGGCTGGAACCCATGCCGGACCGTGGCGTGGATCACGGGCCGGTCAACCGGTCCTCGAGCAGTTCGAACAGATCACCGAGGGCGCGGGCCTGATCGACACAGCCCGCCGCCACCAGTGCAGGGTCGGCGTCGGCCAGGGCCTGACAGGCTTCGAACACCTCCTGTTTGGTGAGGTGGACCCGGACCAGCAACCGGGCCGGGACGGTGCCGGGGCGCTCGGTCGGCCCGCCGGCGGGAGCCCCCGTGGGAGCGTCGGAGATCTCGATCACGCCGGGCTGCCCAGGGCATCGCCGGCTGCCTCGGACGCGCCGAAGCCGTCATCGGCGTCGGACTGGGGCCGCAGCACCCGGTGCACATCCACGGTGGCGTACCGGAGACTGACCCCGACCTCATCGGCCACGATTTCGACCTTGAAGCGACGGTCACCTTCGTCGGTCTCCCAGCTCCTCTGCTCGAGGCGGCCGGTGACCACCACCCGCATGCCCCGGGTCAGGCTGAGGGCCACATTCTCGGCCAGGTCCCGCCAGGTCACCACGTCGAAGAACGAGGTGGACTCCTCCCACTCGTTCGTCCCACGGTTCTGCCAGCGCCGATTGACGGCCACGCCCAGGGTGGTGGTGGCCTGCCCGTCGCGGGTGTAGCGGATCTCGGGATCCCGGGTCAGATTTCCCGTGATGGTGGTGGTCGTTGCCGTGGTCATGGCGGTTCCCTTCGCCTCGTGCACCGTGGTGCGGGTCCGATCGGGGCGACTGACCTGCCGACCGGGCCACCCCGGTCGGGTGACATCGTCATGATGGGTGGACCACCTTGCCCGGGAGCCGACTCAGGAGCTGGCCGGGGACCTTGCCCGCCCGTCGCACGGCCGACCCGTTCGGGGAGCCGGGAAATCAAGCGGCGACCTACACTGGCGGCGCAGTGGGTCCCGCAGGTCAGCAGGCGAGGACCGCGCTCGGACCAACCGACGGGTCGGGAGGACATTGCAGCAGGGCACGGAGTCCGGCGACGGCACGTGGGCAAGAGGAAAGGGCACGAGCAATGAAGGGAGCGGGCACCCGATGAGTTGGACGGGAGTGGAACCCTACGGGGCCGACCTCTACACGGAGCCCGACGGTGACCCCGACACCCTGGCCAACCTCGGGCCCCTGACCGCTCTGGCCGGGATCTGGGAGGGCACGGCCGGGGCCGATGCCCATCCCGACGTGGACGGCACCGAGCGCAACGCCTTCGTCGAGCACTACGAGCTGCAACCCATCGACCGACAGACCAACGGACCCCAGCTGTTCTACGGCCTCCGCTATCACACCCACATCGTGAAGCCCGGCGAGGACGAGACCTTCCACGACCAGGTCGGCTACTGGCTGTGGGAGCCGGCCACCGGCACCGTGACCCTCACCCTCGGCATACCCCGCGGCCAGGTCCTCCTGGCCGGGGGAACGGCGGAGCCCGACGCCACCGAGTTCGAGGTCCGGGCGGCGGTGGGGTCCGAGGTCTACGGCATCCTGTCCAACCCCTACCTGGACCAGGCGTTCCGGACGCTCAGCTACCGAATGACGGTCACCGTCCATCCGGATGACACCTGGTCCTACGATGAGGAGGGCGTCCTGGCCATCCCCAACCGGGACGAGCCCTTCTCCCACACCGACCGCAACACCCTGACCCGCATCGGGCCACCGACACCCAACCCCCTCGCCCAGGCGACACCGTCGACGAAGGACGGAAGCCTGGGGCTCGGCAACCTACGGAACGAAAGCAGGACGCTCCCATGAACCATCTGATCCGAGAACTGGCCCCGATCACCGACGAGGGCTGGACCCAGATCGACGACGAAGCCACCCGGTCCCTGAAGCACTACTTGGCGGCGCGACGACTGGTCGACTTCACCGGGCCGCTCGGGTGGGACTACTCGGCCGTCGACGTCGGGCGCATCGACCGCCTCGATGGTGCCGCGCTGGGGGGCGTCGACGTGGCCCGGCGGAGGGTGCTCCCCCTCGTGGAGCTGCGATCGCCGTTCACCCTCGACCGGGCCGAACTGGCCGCAGCCGACCGGGGAGCCACCGACCTCGACCTCGACAGCGTCATCGCCGCCGGGCGGGCCGCGGCGCACGCCGAGGACCACCTGGTGTTCCACGGCTACGAGGCCGGCGGGGTGGCCGGGATGATCAGCGTCTCCCCCCACCAGCCGGTGGCCATCAGCGATGACTACGGCCGCTATCCCGAGCACGTGGCCCAGGCGGTGGCGGCCCTCCGGGCCGCTGATGTGGCCGGCCCCTACGCCATCGCCCTCGGGGCCCGGTGCTTCACAGGCGTCACCGAAACCACCGAGCACGGCGGCTACCCGGTGTTCGAGCACCTCCGCCAGATCCTCGACGGCCCGGTGGTGTGGGCCCCGGCCGTGGACGGAGCGGTCGTCCTCAGCCAACGCGGTGGCGATTTCGAACTCACGGTGGGCGAGGACTTCTCCGTCGGCTACCGCTCCAGTGACGCCACCTCGGTCGAGCTCTACATCGAGGAGAGCCTGACCTTTCGCATCAACACGCCCGACGCCTCGGTGCACCTGGCCTACCTCTAGACCGGGTCCGGGCGCCGGTCCCCGCCTCGGGGCGTGGAGGAAGGAAGCGATGACGGCAAGCACCACGGGACCGCTCGACGGCGTCCGGGTCGTCGATCTCACCTCGATCGTCATGGGCCCCCTGGCCACGCAGATCTTCGGGGACCTGGGCGCCGATGTGATCACCGTCGAGGATCCAAGGGGGACGCTGAGCCGGGTGATGACCGCCGGCCCCCACCCCCAGCTCTCGGGGGTGGCCCTCAACCTTCTCCGCAACAAGCGCAACGTCGTGCTCGATGTCAAGACCCCGGCCGGGCGTGCTGCCTTCTTGGAGGTGGTGGCCACGGCGGACGTGCTGGTGACCAATCTGAGGCCGGGCACCTTGGCTCGGCTCCAGCTCTCCTACGAGGACGTGGTGCCGGTCTGCCCCGACATCGTCTACTGCCAGGCCCAGGGCTATCCGAGCGACTCGGAAGCCGCCGACGCCCCGGCCTATGACGACGTGATCCAGGCGGCGACCGGCCTGCCCGACGCCTTCCGGCTGTTCGGTGGGGAACCCCTGTTCGCGCCGACGCTCATGGCCGACAAGGTGAGCGGGCTGACCATCGCCTATGCCGTCATGGCCGCTCTCTTCCACCGGCAGCGCACCGGGGAGGGCCAGCGGGTGGAGATCCCGATGGTCGATGCCATGACGGCCTTCATGCTGGTCGAGCACGCCGGGGCGGCCACGGCGCGCCCCCCACAGGGTGGACCCGGCTATCAACGGATCCTCAACCCCGAGCGCCGCCCCCAGCGGACCCAGGACGGCTGGATCAGCGTGCTCCCCTACACCCGGGCGAACTTCGAGGACATCTTCCGTGCCGGGGGCCGAGAGGACCTGGTCAACGACGATCGCATCCGATCGGCCCGGGCCCGCCTCGACCACGCCGACGAGCTCTATGGCGAAGTGGCCACCATCATCGCCCAGCGCACCACGGGCGAGTGGTTGGCGTTCTGCCAGGCCTCGGACGTCCCCGCCTCGCCCGTTCCCACCCTCGAGGAGCTGGTCGACGCCCTGCCCGAGGACGACCACCCTCTGGCCGGTCGCTACAAGGTGATCCCCCAACCGGTCCGGTTCTCCCGGATGGCGGGGCCCACGGTCCGACGCCCGGCGGCCCTCAGCGGCCAACACACCGACGAAGTGCTGGCCGAGGTCCGCGCCACCGGGGTGGCACCCGGGCCCGGTCCGATCGACGAGGTCGATGCCGAGGCGACGGGCGGTGCACGGTGACGACCGAGTCATTCGGTGACGTGACCGTGGTGGTCGGTGCCGACCGGGTGGCCGAAGTCGAGATGCACCGGCCGCCGGCCAACTACTTCGACGCCCTCCTGCTGGCCGGCGTGGTCGATGCCATCGCCTGGGCCGACTCGCAGGGCGGCCGGGCCGTGGTTCTGTGCTCGGAGGGCCGTCACTTCTGCGCCGGCCTCGACTTCGGGCGCACGGCCACGCCCGAGCCCGAGGCGCTTCGGACCCTGTACGGGCGGGCGCTCGACCTGGTCGACGGGCCCCTCCCGGTGGTGGTGGCGGCGCAGGGGGCGTCAGTCGGAGGTGGGCTGGGACTGGCCCTGGCCGGCGACTTCCGGATCGGCACGCCCGACAGCCGGTTCGCCGCCAACTTCGCCCGGCTCGGCTTCCACCAGGGGTTCGGTCTGTCGATCACCCTCCCCCGCACCGTGGGGGCCCAGGTGGCACTGGAGCTCCTCACCACCGGACGTCGCATCGACGGGACCGAGGCCCTCCGCATCGGGCTGTGCGACCGGCTCGACGAAGACCCCCGGGCCGGCGCCCATGCGCTGGCCGCCGAGATCGCCGGGTCGGCGCCGTTGGCCGTGAGGTCGATCCGGGCCACCCTGAGGAAGGACCTGGTGGACCGGTTCGCGGCCACGGTGGACCACGAGCGTGCCGTGCAGGTGGCGCTCACGGACACGGACGACTTCCGTGAGGGGGTGGCCGCCTCCCTCGAGCGGAGGCCCCCCGACTTCACCGGCCGATAGCCCGGTCACCAGCCCCCGCCGTCCGATCGGCGGGTCCGCGTGACTGGCCGGGGCGTCAGGCGCCGGCCAGGTCGGCACCGAGCTCGGCCCGGGTGGCGTCGGCGAGGAGAGTGCCCGGCCTTCCGTCGGGATAGTCCGGATGGTTGACGACCAGCCGCACCGGCCCGGCCCCGAAGGCCTCCACCTGTGCCGGGGTGAAGGCGAACCGGATGTAGTGGACGGCCGAGGTCGTCTCGGGACGGCTCAGGTTCGACTCGTGCTCCTCTTCGGGCGTGGACACGATGATGTGGTCCGGGCCTTGACCGATGTGCAGCTCGCACGAGCGTTGCACCCCGACCAGGCGGGGCAGCCAGGTGCGGAGCTCCTCCTCGGAGGTGAGCTCGAGGAAGAGCGTGGCCGACAGCTCGCCGGGGGACGGCAGGAGCCGGTTGTAGACGTCCAACTCGTGCTGGATCTGCTCGTCGGAGAACATCTTCTCGGCCCGGGCCATCTCTTGGACCTGGAACCGCATCGTCAACCGGCTCTCGAAGGTCAGGGTGATCACCGGCCCAACACTGACCCGTCGCAGCTTCTTCACAGCGATCACCTGGGCCCGGAACACGTCTCGTTCCCGCTCGTAGGCGCGCTGGTCGGCGATGTCTTCGAGGGTGAGCGGTCGGAGGGGGGTCACAGGACTTCTTTCAGGTTCGGACCGTCGGGTGAGAGGCCACCGGGAACGGCGGTGTGGCGATCTCGCTCGGCCGACCAACCGGCCGAACGGTGGTGTGTGCGAGGGGGATCCGGCCCCGGGGGTCACCCGGGGCCGGATCCCGATCCACAACGGCTCGGGCGCAACCGATGCGCCCTCGGCCGGTCAGGTGAGGGAGGCCAGTCCCTCGCTGAACCGTCCGGCGTGGCTCTTCTCGGCCCGGGCCAGTGTCTCCAGCCACTCGGCGATCTCGTCGAAGCCCTCGTCGCGGGCGGTCTTGGCGAACCCGGGGTACATCTCGGAGTACTCGTAGGTCTCACCTTCGATGGCCGACTTGAGGTTGTCGGCGGTGGGCCCGACGGGGACGCCGGTCACCGGGTCGCCGACCAGACGGAGGAAGTCGAAGTGGCCGAAGGCGTGGCCGGTCTCCCCCTCGGCGACCGAGCGGAAGAGGGCGGCGACATCAGGGTAGCCCTCGACGTCCGCCTTCTGGGCGAAGTACAGGTAGCGGCGGTTGGCCTGGCTCTCGCCGGCGAAGGCCTCCTTCAGGTTGGCCTCGGTCTTGCTGTCTTTCAGTTCCGTCACGGTGTTCCTTTCATGGCTGTGAAACCCGCAGAGGCTTCCGCGGGTGGGTTGCTGGTGCTGACATCGGATGCGATGGGGCCCGGGTGATCACGAGCCCACCGGTGACGGGGACCGCCGGGCCGCCGGGCCGCGGCACTCGGGGCAGAGCCCCCGGAACACGATCTCGGCCGAGCCCACCTCGAAGCCCAGTTCCGCCCCTTTGGGGATCGACAGCTCGGGAAAGGTGGCCATCAGATCCCGAACGCTGCCACAACCGCGACAGACCAGGTGGTGGTGGGGATCGTCCACGTTCGGATCGAATCGGGTCATCCCCGTGCCCACGTCGAGGGTGGCGATCTCGCCCAGCTCGGCCAGATCGTAGAGCGTCTGATAGACGGTCTTGAGCGAAATCGTCTCCATCTCGCGGCTGGCCAGGGCGTGCACCGATTCGGCGGAGGGATGGGTCACGTCGCCCTGCAGCACCCGGAAGATGCACTGGCGCTGGGCGGTGACCTTGCGTCCGGTGGACCGGAATCGCTCGGTAAGTTCATCAGGAGTGCGCACTGGCCCGGACGTTATCACCAATCATTGTCTTTCAACAATCGTTGTAGATATCTCCGGACAGCCGGCGTCGGGGGTCGCCATCGGATCCGGGGCCGGGCCCACGGCGGGGGCCCCTTCTCACAGCTGTGGCAGGCTTTGACCATGCCCCGACCAGCCAGCGCCGACGGGTTGCACGTCGGCCGGTTCCAACGGGAGGAGGGCCTGGCCACGATGGCCTCCGGAGCCTTCGACGTCCTGGTCATCGGTGGGGGCATCACCGGGGCCGGGGTGGCGTTGGACGCCGCCAGTCGGGGCCTGCGGGTGGCCTTGGTGGAGAAGGACGACTTCGCCTCGGGTACCTCCTCCAAGTCGTCGAAGCTCATCCACGGAGGACTCCGCTATCTGCAACAGCACGAGTACCGCCTGGTCTACGAGAATCTGGCCGAGCGCCAGCGGCTGCTGGAGAACGCCCCGCACCTGGTCTCCCCGCTCCCGTTCCTCATCCCCCTGTTCGGCCGGGACGGGATCGTCAACCGCAGCGTGGCCCGGGTCTACCTGGCCGCCCTGTGGCTCTACGACCTCACCGGGGGCATCCGCATCGGGCGGCGACACGAGAAGGTCACCCGCGAGCAGGCGCTGGCCCACATGCCCACCCTCGTGGCCGACCGCCTCGTGGCCGGCTTCCTCTACTGGGACGCCCGGGCCGACGACGCACGGCTGACTCTGGCCGTGCTCCGCACGGCCGTCCTCGACCACGGAGCCGTGGCGGTGAACCACACGGCCGTGACCGCGCTCGTCACCGGGGAGGACGGACGGGTGTCCGGGGCCCGTGTGTCCCCCGAGGGATCGGAGCCGTTCGAGATCCGTGCCTCGGTGGTGGTGAACGCTGCCGGGGTCTGGTCCGACGAGGTGCGCGCCCTGGACGAGCACCATGATCCCCACTCCATCCGACCGGCGAAGGGGATCCACATCACCGTCCCAAACGAGGCGTTCCCCTGCGACATCGCCGCCGTCATCCCGGTGAAGGAGGACCACCGGTCCATCTTC
Source organism: uncultured Acidimicrobiaceae bacterium (assembly GCA_963738545.1). Taxonomy (GTDB): domain Bacteria; phylum Actinomycetota; class Acidimicrobiia; order Acidimicrobiales; family RAAP-2; genus Bog-756. Next base: position 1,008,019 of record CAVTXA010000008.1, on the reverse strand, counting down.
GTGGTGTCGTGGGGGGATCAGGTCTACCTCGGCACCACCGACACCGAGTACGACGGACCCCTCGACGACCCCAGCTGCCTACCCGAGGACATCGACTACATCCTCGCAGCGGCCAACGCCGTCACCACCCGACCGATCGGACGGGAGGACATCACCGGCCTGTGGACCGGACTGCGCCCCCTGCTCGCCCCGGTCGAGGGAAGGCATGCCCCGAGCGAGCGCACGGCCGACCTGTCCCGTCGCCACACCGTGCACACCTCGACCAGCGGGGTGGTCACGGTGACCGGGGGGAAGCTGACCACCTACCGGAAGATGGCCGAGGACACCGTGGACGCAGTCGCCACAGCGCTCGGCCGACGGTCGCTCACCTGCGTGACGAAGGACCTGCGACTGCGCGGCGCGGGACACGCTTCCCGGATACCCGCCCGTCGCGTCGACGTCGAGGGGCCGGCGCTGGCGCCGGCCGATGGAGCCACGGCTTCCGCGGCACACCTGGCCCGGCGGTACGGGTCAGAGACACCCGACGTGCTGGCGCTGGCCGAGGGCCGCCCCGAACTCCTCGATCCCCTGGTCAAGGGGCTCCCCTACCTCGAGGTCGAGGCGCTCTACGCCGTACGCCACGAGATGGCCGGCACGGTGGCCGACGTGCTCGACCGACGCACCCGGGCCTCGCTCCGGGACGCCCGCGCCGCCGCGGTGGCCGCCCGGCGGGTAGCCGAGCTCATCGGGCCCGATCTCGGATGGGACGGTCACCGCATCGGGAGCGAGGCCGAGGCGTACGCCGAGGCCCGGCACCTCGAACTCACCCGGGCCGGCCTGGATCCCGGCCCGCGGCGGGACCGGGCCGCCGCGGGCGCGGCCAGAGCCGACGCCCCCGGCCACCGGGAGGTCGGGTGACCCGGCCCACCCCGGTGACGACCATCGACGCCCAGCCGTCCCTGGTCGGTGACCACCTCGGCGGTCGCCGGGTTCCCGTGGACGATGCCCTCCGTGTACGGCTGGCCGCCGTGTGCGCCGAGGTCTCCGACCTCGACGAGGACCGAGCCGAGGCCGGACGGGACTGGTGGCCCCTGGCCATCGGGTGGGCCGTGTCCGGCGAGGTGCCGGCCCGACCGGCGATCGTGGCCCGTCCCACCGACACCGAGCAGGTGGCCGCCGTCCTGGCCCTGTGCCACCAGTCCCGGGTGCCAGTCACGCCGGCCGGCGGACGGAGCGGCGTGTGCGGTGCCTCGGTCCCGCTGTTCGGGGGGGTGGCCCTCGACCTCTGCGGGCTGGCCGGCATCGGCGCGGTGGACACCACCTCGCTGGTCGCCGACCTGCGGGCCGGGACGTTCGGGCCCGACGTGGAGGCGGGACTCCGGGACGGTCACGGGGTGACGCTCGGTCACTGGCCCCAGTCCATGGACCTGTCCACCGTGGGTGGATGGCTGGCCTGCCGCGGTGCGGGTCAGTACTCCAACCGCTACGGCAAGATCGAGGACATGGTGATGGGCCTCGAGGTGGTGTTGGCCGACGGTCGGGTGGTCCGGACCGGCGGCAGAGGTCCCCGTTCGGCCACCGGCCCCGACCTCACCCAACTCTTCGTGGGGAGCGAGGGCACCCTCGGGGTGATCACCGAGGGGACGTTCCGGGTACATCCCGTGCCCGAGGGCGAAGGGCGTCGGGCCTTCGGGTTCGACTCCTTCGCCGAGGGCCTGGACGCCTGCCGTCGGATCCTGCGGCGGGGCGCGACCCCAGCCGTGCTCCGTCTCTACGACACCACCGAGTCGGCCCGTTCCTTCGAACGTGCCGACACCAACGTGCTCATCGTGCTCGACGAGGCCGACCCCGGCCTGGTCGAGGCCACTCTGGCCGTCGTGGACCAGGAGTGTGACGGAGCCGAGCCGTTGGACACAGGCCTGGTGGAACGGTGGCTCGGCCACCGCAACGACGTCTCGGCCCTGGCCCCGCTGTGGCGCGGCGGGATCGTGGTGGACACCGTGGAGGTGGCGGCACGATGGAGCGCGTTGCCCCGCCTCTACCGGTCCGTCCTCGACGCTCTGGGCGGCGTGCCCGGCACCCTGGTGGCGTCGTCCCACCAGTCGCACGCCTACACCGACGGCGCCTGCCTCTACTTCACCTTCGCCGGCCGCCCCCCCGACGGGCTGGAGGCCGCCGACCTCGGACCGTGGGTGGACGGGTACTACCGACAGGCGTGGGACGAGGTAACCCGGGCCACCCTCGATGCCGGTGGGGCCATCAGCCACCACCACGGCATCGGCCTCAACCGGGCCAGGTTCCTCCCCACCGCCCTCGGATCCGCCTTCGCCGTCCTGGCCTCGGTCAAGGACGCCCTCGACCCGCACGGGATCCTCAACCCGGGGAAGCTCGGCCTGACCGGCCCCTTCGGCCCGGTGCCCTGGCCATGAGCGTGCTGGTGGTCGACGTCGGCACCTCGGGAGTCCGGAGTGCGGTGGTCCGTCCCGACGGCGAGGTGGCCCACATCCACCACGTCCCGGTGCTGCCGGACACCCCCTTTCCCGGGCTCGTGGAGTTCGACGCCACAGCCATGGCCGCGGCCGTGGTCCAGGTGGCCTCGGCCACCCTGGCCGAGGGCGGCCCGGTCGAGGCGGTGGGCATCGCCAACCAGCGCGCTTCCACCATCGTGTGGGACCGAGCCACCGGCGCGCCCGTCGGTCCCGGACTGGGCTGGCAGGACCTCCGCACGGTGGGCACCTGCCTCGAGCTCCAGGGCCGAGGGATCCGGGTGGCCCCCAACGCCTCAGCCACCAAAGTGTCGGCCCTGCTCGATCAGGCCGACCCGGACCGGTCCCGCTCCGAGCGGGGCGAGTTGGCCTTCGGGACCGTCGACACCTGGGTGGCCTGGACCCTGTCGGGCGGCCGGCTCCACGTCACCGACGCCTCCAACGCCGGGGTCACCGGACTGATCAGCGCCGACGGTTCGGGCTGGAACACCCAGGTGCTGGAGGCCCTGGCCATTCCCGAGGCCCTCCTCCCCACCATCGTCGACTCGACCGGCGCGGTGGGAGCGGCCGAGATCCTGCCCGGCCGTCCGGTCATCGCCGGCATCGCCGGCGATCAGCAGGCCTCCCTCATCGGTCAGGGCTGCACCCGGCCGGGCCTGGCCAAGGCCACCTTCGGGACCGGGGGCATGTTGGACCAGTGCACCGGTCCGGCGCGGCCTCCGCTGGCCGACCGGGGTCCGGCGGGGACCATCCCCATCATCGCCTGGCGCAGCGGGGGCCGGATCACCTGGGGTGTCGAGGCCATCATGCTGTCCGCCGGCACCTGCGTGGAGTGGCTCCGGGACGACCTGGCCATCATCGACTCCGCCGACCACTCGGCCGAGGTGGCGGCCCGGTGCGCGGAGACGGGCGACGTCTGGTTCGTCCCGGCCCTGCTCGGTCTGGGCACCCCGGTGTGGGACTTCGGTGCCCGCGGCACCTTCGTCGGCCTCACCCGGGGTAGCGGTCGTCCCGAGCTGGTCCGGTCCGTGCTGGAAGGGGTGGCCCACCGGGGCGCCGACCTCCTGGAGGCGGCCGAAGCCGATTCGGGACTGCCCATCGGACCCTTGCGGATCGACGGGGGCATGTCCGACAACCCGGTGTTCACCCAGGCGCTGGCCGATGCCTGCGGTCGACCCGTCGAGATCTCGCCGGTGCTCGAGGCCACGACCCTCGGCGCCGCCTACCTGGCCGGGATGGCTTCTGGCATCTGGGGGGACGAGGACGACGTCGCCGCGGCCTGGAAGCCCCGCAGCGTGGTGGACCCACGGGGCAGCGACGAGGAGCGCGCCGCTCGGCGGCTGCGCTGGCTGAATGCCCGGAGCCGGTCCGAGGGCACCATCCCGGAGCTCTCGGCCCTTGACTTCTGAAGCCTCCAGCACCACGCACCACCGGAAGCCGGGTCCGAACGACCAGGTCCGGGGGCCGGTGCATTGATCAGGGACACGGGCAACGCCTAGGGTGGGTAGGTAACCACGCTCGGAGATTTCATCGACGCGACGCGCGGATGCCGGGGAAGCAGGGGAACGCATGAGCACGGGCATCGAGGCAGTGGGAGTCGAGCCGATGGTGACCGCCCCCGGTCCTGAGGCCTCCATCGACGAGGCCGTGGTCACCGCCCGGGCGCTGCACCAGGCCCTGTCCCAGGTCCTCTTGGGCACGCCGCGGGCGGTGACCATCGCCGTGGTGGCGGCGATGTCCGGCAATCACCTGCTCATCGAGGACGTACCCGGTGTGGGCAAGACGGTCCTGGCCCGTGCCCTGGCCGCCGCGCTCGGCGTGCAGCTGTCCCGGGTCCAGGGTCACCCGGACCTCCTCCCCTCCGACGTCACCGGCGTCACCGTCTTCTCTCCGGACACCCAGACCTGGGACTTCAGACCGGGTCCCGTGTTCGGTCACGTGGTCCTCCTCGACGAGCTCAACCGGACCCCGCCCCGCACGCAGTCGGCGCTCCTCGAGGCCATGGAGGAACAGCAGGTCTCGGTGGACGGCGAGTCGTGGCCCCTCCCCCGGCCGCACCTGGTCATCGGGACCCAGAACCCCGTCGGCCAGCTGGGCACGTACCCGTTGGTGGAGAGCCAGCTGGACCGGTTCGGGCTGTCCACCACCATCGGCTACCCCGACGCCGAGGTCGAGACCCGGCTGGTGCTGCACAGCGGGGGCCGGTACGCCCTCGACACGCTCGCCCCGGTCTCGGACCCCACCCGGTGGGAACGGGCCATCGCCGCCACGGCGACCGTGCACGTGGTCACTGCCGTGGCCGAGTACGCCGTGTCCCTCGTCCGCGCCACCCGGACGGCGGGCACCGTCCGCCTCGGGGCCAGCCCCCGGGCGGCCATCTCATTGATCCGGTCGGCCCAGGCCTACGCCGTGCTGACGGGCCGTCCCTATGTCACCCCCCAGGACGTCCAGGCCGTAGCCGTGGCCTGTCTCGCCCACCGCCTGATCGCCGAGGGGAGCGGAGGTGACGGCCCCGGGCTGGTGGCCCGCATCCTGGCCGAGGCACCCGTTCCCCCCACGTGACCGCGCCCGGGCCCCCACCCCGCTCACCGGGCTGGCGCGGGGTCACCACGGCCACCACGGGCATCGTGGCCGGCGTCTGCGGCGTGGTGGTGGTGCGAACCTTCTTCGGACCCCGCCTCGTGTTGGCCGGCGCCCTGGTGGGGCTGGTGGCCCTGACCGCCGGGATGGCCATCTCGTGGTCGGCCTCGGGTCAGCGTGCCCGCCGCTTGGACACGGTCCGCCTGCCCGGGGGCCGGCGGCTCCGCCGCCGGGTGCACCCCGTGGCCTGGGTGGCCCCCGTACTGGGCAGCGTGGTCACCGTGGTGGCCTGGGCCGGCGTGGCCCACTCGAGTGGGTCGGGTTGGGTCCAGGCGGTCGGTGCGCTCCTGGCCGCCGTGCTGTTCACCGGGCTCGTGGCTCCGCTGTTCCCGGCTCTGCGGGCCGGGGTGGTCTGCACCACGTCACCGTCGGACTCCGAGGCGGGACAACCGGTGGAGGTGACGTTCACCGCCAACGGCCCGATACGGATCCGGCCGCGCTGGCCGGTGGGCCCGGTGGCCCGGGCCGAGGGACCGTCCCGGGGGTCCCGCTCCGTGGTGGTGACCCTTACCCCCGAAGGTCGGGGGGTACTGGAGTCGGTGGTGGTCGAGGTGGCCTCGTGCGCTCCGTTCGGTCTGTTGTGGTGGGCCCGGGAGATCGACGTGCCGCTCACCCGGCCCCTCCATGTGGCCCCGCGCCTCGGCACACCGGGTCCGGTCGACTCACGACGCGACCATGCCGCCGGTGAGTCGCCCTGGCGGGTCCCCTCCGGTGCCGGTGAGCCCCGGGGCGTACGACCGTTCGAGGCCGGTGACTCCCGCCGCTCGGTGCACTGGCCGGCCACCGCCCACACCGGCGTGCTCATGGTGCGGGAGCGCGAACGCCAGACCGAGGAGCCGGTGGTGATCGAGGTCGTCCTCCCCGCGGACCGGGCGGCGGCCGAGGCGGAGTCCGAGCGGATCATGGCCGTGGTCACCGACTGCCTCCTCCGGCGTCAACCGGTGATCCTCGGCACCCTCGAGGCCGAGGGGCGGTGCCTGCGCCTGGTGCGGGACCGGATCGACCTCGGTCGGCGCCTGGCCCGGGCCGTCCCCGCCCCGGCCCCCCCCGAGCCGTCCCCCGTCCGTCGTCCGAGGGGCGGACGCCGATGACCTTGTGGCAACGGGTGGTCCAGGCCAACCGACCGGGGCCGCCGGAGCACTCGGTCCCCTTCCGGGTCGCCTCCGCCGGGACGGTGATCATCGCCATCGGGGCGTGCTGGAGCCAGGGCGAGCTGAGCGCCGGGGTGGCGCTGTTCGCCGTGGTGGCCACGGCCGTCGGCAACACCCTCTCGTACCTGCGCCGGGAACAGCCGTGGCCCGTGGTCAAGCCCATCCTGGCCGTCTGCGCCGTGGGCGGGTTCGTCTGGTTCATCACCACGGTCAGCCACAACGCCACGCCGGGCGACATCTCGACGGTCGAGGGGCCGCTGGCCGTCCTGTTCGCCTGGGTGCTGTGTACCCACGCCTTCGACGTTCCCGCCCGCCGGGACGTGGCCTACTCCCTGGCCGGTTCGGCCGCCCTGATGGCGGTGGCGGCGGCCCAGTCGGTCGACCTGACCCTCGGGCTCTACGTGGTGGCGTGGGTGGCCTGTGGCCTCTGGGGGCTGGTGTCCATGTGGCAGTCCATGGCCGGGGCCCGGAGTGTGCCCTGGCCGACCCTGGGCATCACCGGCCTGGTCGTGGTGCTGGTGGCGTTCCTCCTGGTGTCATTCCTGCCCGCCCCGAAGGTCTCGACCTCCCTCATCTTCCCGTCCTCGTCGGCCAACTCGTCCCCGGTGGACAGCCCGAGCAACCTGACCGACGGCTCGGCCTCGCTGCCCGCCCACGCGGCCAGCCCCACGGGTCGCACCGGGGTGGGTGGCTTCCTCGGCTTCGCCAAGTCGCTCGACACCGGGGCGCGGGCCACACTGGGGAACCAGGTCGTCCTGCGGGTCCGGGCCAGCCGACCGAGCTTCTGGGTGGGCCAGACCTACGACTACTGGAACGGTCAGAGTTGGGTCCAGGCCACCGACCCGGCCAGCGGGGGCGGCACCGACGGTCACCTGACCAAGTTGGACTTCGGGTCGCCGTTCGAGATCCCGCTCCAACCCAACCAGGAGGCACCGCTGGCCAACGGCACCACCGACGTGCAGACCTTCTACCTGGCCCAGACCGGCCCGAACCTGGTCTTCCACGCCGACAACGCCCAGCGGGTCTACATCCAGTCCCGCTCCCTCTTCCTCACCGGGGACGGCACCATCGTGTCGGCCAGCTCCATGGGTGCGGGCACGGTCTACACCGTCGTATCGGACGACATCACCGCCACCCCGGCCGAGCTCCGCCAGGCCACGGTGGCCCCACCGTCCAGCGCGGTGCCGGCCGTCGACCGCCTCTCCGACAGCGAGACGGAGCGCTACCTGCAGCTGCCCCACGCCTACCCGAGGGTCAAGGCGCTGGCTCAGCGGATCACCACGGGGATCGGCACCCCCGGTGAGCCCGATCCCCACACCTACGACAAAGTCGCCGCCCTCGAGGGGTGGATGGCCCACAACGTGCGGTACACCACCGACATCCCGGCGCTGGCCCCGGGGGCCGACGCCGTCACCAGCTTCCTGTTCGGCAGCCGGCAAGGGTACTGCGAGCAGATCTCCACGGCCACCGTCGTGATGCTCCGCACGCTGGGCATCCCGGCCCGGGAGACGGTGGGGTACGTCCCCGGCTCCTACAACCCGATCACGGACCTCTTCGACGTCGAGGCCAAGGACGCCCATGCCTGGGTGCAGGTGTGGTTCCCGGGTTACGGCTGGCAGAACTTCGACCCCACGGCGGTGGTCCCCCTGGCCAATCCGTCACCGGGATCGGTCCTGGTCCACGGCACCGCCCATGTCCTGGCCCGCGTGCCCTGGATCCCCGTCGGCCTCGTCGTCGCCCTGGTGGTCGTCGTGGCCCTGGTCCGGCGTCGGCGGCTGCGGCGGCCGCCCAGCTGGGCTCACCAGGTGGCCGTGGACCTCGAACGGGGAGGGTCACGACGGGGACGCAGGCGTCGCACGGACGAGACGCTCACGGCCTACGGCGAGCGGCTGGCCCGCACCGAACCCGTCCTCGCCGACGGGCTCCTCGGGGCCACGGCGTTGGTGGAGCGTTGGACCTACGGCGGCATCGAGCCCTCGGCCGAGCAGATCGCCGCCACCCTGGCCCTCACCCGGAGGTACGCCGGCAGCGGTCCCCGGGGCCGGGGTGGGAGTCGGCCCGGCCACGGGGGCGGAGCGCCCCCTCAGGAACGGGCCACGGCCAGCGCCTCGTCGAACGAAGCCCCGGCGGCCAGCAGGGGCCGGTAGGCCATCAGGTGACGGGGACGGCTGAAGGCCAGGGCCGCCCGTAGGCGGTCGCCCCGACGGTAGAGGGCCACCAGCTTCCCCTCCTCCACCGACCCTTCGACCACCACGACCTCGTCGTCGGGACCGGGCAGGCCGATGACCTGGATCTTGGTCGCGTACTGATCCGACCAGAAGAACGGGACGGGGTCGTAGGGAACGGCGGCGGCCGATCCGGCCAGCAGGTTGCGGGCCGCCGCGGCTCCACCCTCGGCGGCGTTGGTCCAGTGCTCCACCCGTAGCTGCTCGCCCAGGCCGGTGTGGGTCCACCGCGCGATGTCGCCGGCGGCCACCACGCCGTCGGCGGCGAAGAGCGTCTCGCTGCACACCACACCGTTGTCCAGGGTGAGGCCCGAGCCCTCCAGCCACGAGACGGCGGGGGCCACCCCGATCCCGACCACGACCAGGTCGGCGTCGAGGTCGGTCCCGTCGGCCAGGTGGACCACGGCGGGGGCAGCGTCCCCTCCGTCCGAGGTGACCCGGTCGACGCCCACCCCGACCCGGACCGTGACACCCTCGGCACGGTGCAGCCCGGCGCAGGCCTCACCCATCTCGTTGCCGAGCACCCGGCCGAGCGGGGTGGGCAGCGCCTCCACCACGGTGACCTCGGCACCGAGGCCCCGGCAGGTGGCGGCCACCTCGGATCCGATGAAGCCGGCCCCGATGACCACCACCCGAGGGCTGTCCCCGGCGGACTCCAGGGTCCGGCGGATGGCCAGGCAGTCGTCCAGCGTGCGCAGGGTGAAGACCGCGGCATGTCCCTCGGTACCGGGCAGCGGACGGGCGGCGGCACCGGTGGCCACAATCAGCCCGTCGAAGGCGGTGACTCCCCCGTCATCAGTGAGCACGGTGCGGGCGTCAAGGTCGAGGCCGGTGGCCCGCCGGCCCAACCGAAACTCGAGTCCGAGGGTGTCGAGCACGTCCGGGGCGTGGTGGTGGATGCGGGCCACGTCCCACTTGCCCGCCAGAAGCTGCTTGGACAGCGGAGGCCGGTCGTAGGGGGCATGGATCTCGTCGCCGATGATGATCACCGGCCCGGTGTGCCCCTCATGGCGGACCTCCTCGGCAGCCCGGAGGCCGGCCAGCGATGCTCCGACCACGACCACGGTGGCGTCACGGGAAATGGCTTCGCTCATGGCCCGTCATCGTAGGTGGCGCCGGAGGGACCCGGAGCGGCCGCCGGTCCGGTGGCCGTGCTGGCGTCAACCGCCGAACATGGTCATCCACTGTTCGGGCGTACGCAGGCGGAAGACATAGTTGTTCGCCCGGGTGTGGCCCATGGTGGCCGACGGCTCGGCCGAGTAGAGGTGCCCCGGGTACAGGACGGTCTCGTCGGGCACACGGGCCAGGCGGGTGGTCAACGACTCGTACATGGCCCCGGGGTCACTCCCGGGGAGGTCGGTGCGCCCGCACCCATCGAGGAACAGGGTGTCGCCGGCCACGAGCCTGCCGTCGACGAGGAAGCACTGGCTGCCCGGCGTGTGGCCAGGGGTGTGGACCAAGGTGACGGGGATCGCTCCTACCATGACGACGTCGCCGCCGTGGTGCGTGGCCAAGTCCGCGGCACCCACCCCGGTGCTTCGCACCATCCACGGGGCCTCCTCGGCTTGCACGTGGATGGGCACCGGGTTGACCTCGAGCAGCCGGGTGACCCCCTCGATGCCGAACCCCATCATGTCGCCGCCGACGTGATCGGGGTGGAAGTGCGTGGCCAGGGCCCCGACACAGGTCATCCCGTCGGCCTGCACGATGCCGAGGAGCTCGTCGACCCCGTAGGCCGGGTCGACGATCACGGCCTCACCGGTGACCCGGTCACCCACCAGGTAGACGAAGTTGACCATCTGACGGGCTACCTGGTCGTCCACGGCAAAGTCCCGCCCGGACAGCAGCTGGCGGAAGTACAGGCGATCGGCGTCGATTCCGGGCGGGGTGGGGGCAGGAGCTTCGGTCACCCGCCCACTCTACGGGCGGGTGACCGCCCCGGGCCCGGCGGAGCGGCTCCCGGGTGTGGGTCGGAGTACCATCGACCGACCGGGCCAGCGGGCAAACAAGGGGTGGTGCCATGACGACGGATCAGAACCAGCCGGATGCTCCGTCGACCGGGCTGCGGACGGCGTCGGGCATGATCCGCCAGTGGGCCCAGGAGACGCCCGACGCCCCCATGCTGACCGAAGGTGCCGCCACCCTCAGCTGGGACGAGGTCTACGAGCGGGCCAAGCGGGTGGCCCACGAACTCCAGCGGTGTGGTGTGCGAGCCGGCGACCGGGTGGCGTTCCTCGACCGCAACGGGAGCGAGTACTTCGAGGTGCTGTTCGGCTGTGCCCTCCTCGGGGCGGTGAGCGTGGCCGTCAACTGGCGCCTGGCTCCACTCGAGATCGCCGCCGTCATCGAGGATGCCGGGGCGCCGATCCTCTTTTTCGGGCCCGACTACGCCGCCACCGTGAAAGAAGTGTCGTCACTGGTGCACGGCCTGGACCACGTCGTTCCCCTCGACGAGTTTGCCGAATGGCGGGACGCCGAGGGTGCGGTCAGCCGGGACGACCCCGGCTTCGAACCGGGTCCCGACGACGCCGTGGTACAGCTCTACACCTCGGGGACCACGGGTCTCCCCAAAGGGGCGGTCATCTCCGGGCGCAACATCGCCACCGTCCTCACCGAAGCCGACCGGGTGTTCCACATCGGCAAGGACACCGTGTCGCTGGTGGCCATGCCGCTCTTCCACATCGGTGGCACCGGCTGGGCGTTGGCGGGCATGTCCCGAGGAGGCCACTCGGTCATCCTCAGGGACGTCGATCCGGCCGAGGCCCTGCGGATCATCGAGCGGCACCGGGTCACCGAGACGTTCGTGGTCCCCGCCGTGCTGATGCTCCTCCTGGCCACTCCATCGCTGGCCAGCACCGATCTTCGCTCGCTCCGCACCGTCTTTTACGGTGCATCACCGATCAGCGAGGACGTGCTCGTCCGGTCGATGGCCGCTCTAGGGTGCGACTTCGCCCAGGTCTACGGGCTGACCGAGACCACCGGCGCCATCACCTCGCTGATGCCCGCCGACCACGACCCCGACGGCCCCCGGTCCCACCTCCTGCGTTCGGCCGGCCGACCCTTCGACCACGTCGAGCTGCGCATCGTCGACACCGAGTCCGGGAGCGATCTGCCGGTCGGGGAGGTGGGCGAGGTGTGGGCGCGTTCCGACCAGAACATGTTCGGCTACTGGAACAAGCCCGAGGAGACGGCCGCCACCCTCACCGCGGACGGTTGGCTTCGGACCGGGGACGCCGGATGGCTGGACGCCGAGGGGTACCTGTTCCTTCACGACCGCATCAAGGACATGATCGTGTCCGGCTCGGAGAACATCTATCCGGCCGAGGTGGAGAATGCCCTCCTCGCCCAGGCCGATGTGGCCGACGCCGCGGTCATCGGCGTGCCTGACGACCGGTGGGGCGAGACGGTCAAGGCCATCGTGGTGAGGACGCCGGGGGCCTCGTCCGACGACCGAGCCCTGGAGGCCGACATCATTGCCGCCACCCGGGACCGCCTGGCGCACTATAAGTGCCCGACCTCGGTGGACTTCGTCGAGGTCCTACCCCGCAACCCGTCGGGCAAGGTGCTCAAGCGCGAACTGCGGCGGCCCTACTGGAGCGGGAGCGAACGCAACATCCACTGAGATCAGGGTGGACTGGCCCGCGCCAGTTCGGTTCAAGGCCGCTCAGAACAAGGCTCAGAACAGTCCCGGCGATGCCGGATCGTCTGTCTCCTCCGAACTCGGAGCCCCGTCCCCGTCCTCGTCCTCGTCGTCGGGCTCGGCCACCTGCCCGATCGACTCCAGTCGAGGTACCAGCTCCTCCACTCGCATCCGGGTACGCCGCAACCGTCGGTCCAACTCGTCCACGATGTCGGTGGCGCGCTCCAACTGCTCAACGAGGCGGTCGACGTCGACCACCCCGGTCTCAAACTCCTCGATGATGTCGTCCAGGTGCCTACTGGCCTCCGAGTAACTCAACTCGGCCACCTCCGACATGGTGTCGTCCGGGTCCTTGCCACTTCCTTGTGTCGGTCCCATCACCGAGTCCCTTCGTCGTCGAGCCGATCAGTTCCCATGACGGTGGTGGCCGCGTCGGTCTGACTGACCACCGAGGTGACCTCGCCGTCGGCCAGGCGGGTCACCATCACGGATCCGGGGGGCAGCTGGTGGGCCGAGTGCACCACCCGGCCAGCCCCGTCACGGGTGACCGAGTAGCCGCGCTCAAGCTGACGATGGTAGTCATAGGCCCCGAGGAGCCGCCGCCACTGGCCCGTCCGGAGCTCTTCAGCCTGCAGCCGGCGAGCGGGGAGGGCGACCAACCGTTGGGCTCGTGCGTCAATGCCGCCACGACCCGCATCGAGCGATCGGAGCGACGAGCGGGCGATATGGAGGGCCCGACCTTCGAGATGCCGACGGTTGACATCGGCCTGGCTCCGCGCCGCACCCCGGAGCGCGGCGGCACGGTGCACCACCCGGTCGGCGTGCCTATCCAGTTGAGATCGGGATCCGGTCACCGTCCGGTGTCGGTGCCGCTCGAGCACCTGGTCCGACCGCGCCAGGACGTCACGGGAGAGCCGACCGACGGTCTGGCCGGCCTCCACACCCGCCCGCCAGAAATCGGTGGCGAGCCGAGCCAGCTCCTGACCGCACTCGGTCGGCGTGATGAAGGCACGGTTGGCTACTTCATCGGCTACCGACTGATCCCCGGTGTGGCCGATGCCGGTCCAGACCGGCAGCGCGGAGGTGGCGATGGCCCGGGCCACCGGCTCGGAGTCGAAGGCGGCAAGATCAGCCTTGGAGCCGCCGCCCCTGACCACCACGATCAGGTCGAGTGGCACGCGTTGGAGGTTGTGGATGGCCCGGGCCAGCCGGGTCGGAGCCTGCTTCCCCTGCACGGCGGTGGAGGCCAAGGTCACATCGAAGGCCAGCCCCGAACCTTGCAACCCACCCAGGAAATCGTTGCAGCCCTCGGTGTCTGGACTGGCCACCAGGCCGACACGAAGGGGGACCAAGGGCACGACCAGACGTTGCTGACGGTCGAAGAGACGCTCATCGACCAGGGCCTGAATGAGCCGGGCCCGTTCGGCCGCCACCTTGCCCAAGAGGGCATCGGTGTCGAGCTCGGACATGATGAAGTCGACGGTGCCCCGGGCCCGGTAGAACTGGACCTCGCCTCGAACCCGCACCACCATGCCGGCGTCGAGGTTGACGCCGAGTCGATCGAGCGTGGATCGGACGCTGCGCCAGCGTGTCGACCAGCACTTGATATTCAAGGTGGGCGCCCCGCTGTCCTGGGCATGGGTCGGGTCCACGAGGTCGATGAAGCAGTGACCCCGGGGCAAGACCTTCATGGATCGGATCTCGCCGGTGATCCAGAGCTCCTCAGGGAACGAGGTGCGAATGGCCCGGTCCACTCGGCGATAGAACTCGGCGATGGAAAGGGCCGGGCGTTCGGCGTCCACCAGAAGGCGACCGGCGCGTGGTTCGAAGGGCACGGCGCCAGGTTAGATCGACCCCGTGGCCGGGCCGGCCAACGCCTGTGCGGCCCCGGGGCCGCACAGGGAGCCGACGGTCTGTGGGACGATGGTGGGGACGGTGAGTCGGCCGGGTGGCCGCGGTCCGTTCCGACCGAGGAACCCTCCACGGTCGGGTCGGCTCGAGGAAGGTCGGGACTCCACAGGGCAGGGTGCTGGTTAACGGCCAGTCGGGGCAACCTGCAGGAAAGTGCCACAGAGAACAGACCGCCGATGGCGTGGCCCCCGGGTTGCGCACAGGCAAGGGTGAAACGGTGCGGTAAGAGCGCACCAGCGGCCGGGGCGACCTGGCCGGCTCGGTAAACCCCACCCGGAGCAAGGTCGAACAGGGAGATGGACGGCCCGTCCGGTGTCCTCATCGGATACCGCTCCCAGGTAGACCGCTTAGATGGATGGCCACCGAACCCTCATGTGAGGGGGAACAGAATCCCGCCTACAGGTCGGCTCACCGTCAACCACATTTTTTCTGGGAGCGCATCGTGGCCAATCGTGGCGCCGCCCTTCTGCCGATTCCAAGCAGCCACGGCCCACACGATGCCAACTGGCTCAGACAGTTGCCGTTGAGAATGGGGGTGGCGGCACATCACCCTCGCTGTGCACTCGCCGAGGGTCACGACCTGGTGTGTTGCTCGGCTCCTTAGGACCCATCGCCAGAAAGAACTCGAGCTGAATGTTGTCCGGGTCCCGAAATGCGAGACCGGCCCCGTAGGATCGATCCAGGATCTCACCGTGCTCAATACCCAAGGCATCGAGTCGTGCTGGCCAGGATTCGAGTTCTTCTCGACTAGCGCAGCCAAAAGCGATGTGGTCGAGTCCGATCCGCGATTCATCGAACACGTCGCCCTCGAGCTGATGTCGATTCGCGTGGATTGCGAACATCGGCTCAAACCAGATCGCCGCTCGAAAATCGTCCTCGTCGATGACCGCAATGGGTGGCGACCCGAAGAGGCGCTCGTACCACTCGATGCTTCGTTCGAGGTTCGACACCGTCAAGGCGTAATGGTTGAAGGCCGGGAATGATGGCATGCGCCAACCCTATAGATCCCCGGAATGCGACGCTCACGTCCGGCGGTATGGGGCAGGTCTCACCGCGTTGGTTCGGGGATTTTGTTGGTTGATCGGTCCGTTGGCAACCGCTGGCCCGGTCCTGGTCGACCCCTGCTTGGGTGCACGTCTGTCAGCACTTCCCCATGACCTTCCGAGTTCGGGGGGATCATCGCTACTGCCGACTGAGCGGATGCGAGTCGGGCGCAGGCCGGCCAAAGGGTGGACGTACGGTGCCTGAGACTTTCTCATGGCTCCCAACACTCGGGATGACGACGCCTGAGCAAAGCTGTCCACCCCGCCGGACTGGGCACATTCATGGGTCGCACTCTTCAGCGCTGCCTGCCTTCTCGGAAGAGGGACATCGCCTTGTCGATGCGCCGCTGCCTTGTCTCCGGCGTCTTGGCACCATTGATGTTGTCAACGTGGTAGCGCTGCAGACTGTTCGAGAGCTTGAAGAAGAACGCGGCAACGTCCGGCTCGCCAGACCAGGCCTGGGCGAGGTCATCGGGAATGTCGACCTGCCGGGGAGTGTCCGCGACCGTCAGCGTCACAGAGATCGGATCGCCCCCCTTGAGGTCGGTCGCCTTGCGGACCGCGGCACTGATGCTGACCATGTGCTTGCCGCCCATGACGCCGACCGTGTTGCGGTACTCGTAGCCGTTCAGGTTCACCACGACGCCTGGGCGCCGTCCTGCGCCCAGACGGGCGATGAGTTCGTCGGGAACGACGATTCCTGTTTTGTTGCCGGTGGCGGTGACCGTCGTTTCGAATGTCACGCTCGTTGCCATCTCGTGTGTCCTCCCGATTCACTACACCCAATGGTCTGGCGAAACTTTACTGTACGGTACAGTAAAGTATCGTGGCTACACTACCCAGTACAATCAGGAGGTGGGTATGCCGGGCCGGAGTTCCAGACCCGCGACGTCAAGCCAGCACGACCACGAAGAGCAGGCAGATGTCGGGGCCGAGCCGATCGGTGGTGACCGGCGGTCTACACGCAAGCGTCAGGCGATCATGGATGCGGCCACAACGCTCTTCCTTCGAGATGGCTATCGAAGCACCAGTATGGACCAGGTCGCGTCGGACGCCGTTGTTTCCAAGCCGACGGTGTACAGCCACTTCGAGGACAAAGAGCAGCTCTTCCGAGCGATCGTGCTCGGAGTGACAGCCAACTCCGAACGGATCATCACCGAGCTCACATCGGCCCTGTACGCCAGTGACATCAACACCGTCGCCGATCTGCGGATCGTGCTCAAGGACCTCGCTCGCCGCTACATCGACGGAGTCCTGCAGCCGAACGTGCTGTCGCTACGGCGTCTCGTCATAGCAGAAGCTGAACAGTTTCCCGACCTGGCTCGCACCTACTACGAACAAGCCCCGTCCCGCGCTATCAACATGATCGCTGACGCCCTCCGCCGTTTCGAGAATCGGGGGCTGCTCGACCTGGGTGATGCCCGGCTCGCAGCCGCGCAATTTGCCTACCTGGTCCTAGGTATTCCCCAAGACCGGGCCCAGTTCTGCCCCGAAGAGCGCCCACCTCCGGCCGAGCGCGACCGTATAGCGACGCAGGCGGTCCGAGTCTTTATGGCCGCGTACGAGAGACCTGGAGCGGATCGGGACCGAGTCGGTCGATGACCCGCCAAAGAACGCCCAGACCAGCCGTTCCAGCCGAGACCAGCAGTTGCCCCGAGGCCATCGCTCTCGCCATCCAGAAGTCCGGCCACTGGCTCTCAGATCGCGCTGAAGGTACCGCGTAACCGACGTCATGGCACTTGGGCCCCACGGACAAAGTGATCGCGGGGTTACCGGCGATGCCCCGCCCATCGGATGCGCCCTTGGGCGATGTGGGTCCTTCACCTCTATCGACGAGAAGGGAACCGAAGCAAACTCTTGTTCATGCCAGACACCCGTGCCAGCAAGCCGAGTCGCCGATGGCTGCTCGGGGTCGAGCCCTTCTTCGAAGGGGGCTGGTTCCACAAGGGGACTCGCTCTCGGTCAGGGGACGTCGAAGAGAGACTGGGGGCAGTTTCCTTGCTTGGAGACGTGACGATCGACCTGACGAACCCCAGATCGATGCCACCCAACATCGGGGTCCAAGCGTACGCCCTAGGCCGAGATGTCGAAGTGCTCGTTCGACCCGGCACCCATGTCGAGTTGTCGGGGCGAGTGAACAGTGGCCACCTGACTAACGAAGTCGCAGACATCCCATCGACCGATGACGACCCGGTGGTCAAGATCACGGGACACACCTTCTTGGGTGATGTCACAGTTCGATCCCTCGATGCGAGGCCCTAACCACGACGGTTCGGTCGAATGAATCGATGTCGCTCAGCACGTTGTGGTTGCCACGAGCCACCATGGCTACGACATCGGCGCTACTTGGTGACGGGTCTCGTCATGCGTAACCCAGGAGTCCGGCCAGGTCTCGCATCGCCTCGAAGACCACCACTCCATCCTGGGCGAGCTTTGCCGCACTGGTCACGCTCCCGGCAAAGGCGAACACGTCCATGCCTGCGGCCACACCTGCGACCACCCCGGAGATGCTGTCCTCGATCACCGCGCAACGCTGTGGCTCCACCCCCATCCTCGCCGCTGCATACAGGAAGAGGTCCGGGGCAGGCTTGCCCTGCTCGACCTCATCGGCGCTGAAGATCCTCCCCCTGAACCTCTCGATGAGCCCCGTCTTGCCGAGGGTGAACGCCATCTTCTCGTGGCTTCCACTCGAGGCCACACAGCAGGGCACCGTGATGGCGTCGAGCGCGTCGGCAACTCCCTCGACCGACACCAGATCGGACTCGAGGACCTCTCGATAGCGGCGCTCGAATTGGCTCTCCCAATCGATCGGTCTCCCCAGGTGATGCTCGATTTCTTCCTGCATGTAGGCCGCCGATCGACCGACGAACCGCTCGATGATGTCCGATTCGGTCAGCGCCCAGCCCAGGCCGGCGAGGATCTCGGCCTCGGCATGGACGAACAGGCGCTCGCTGTCGACGAGCACGCCGTCACAGTCGAAGATCACCAGATCGAAGCGGCTCATGACCGCAGTGTCGACTGCTCCCAGAACCACGGCCCGGTCACGTCGATCCGGTCCGGCCCCGGGATCGAAGCGACAGATCTCGAGTCGGGTTCGGCGCTGGCGTCGAAGCAACCACACACGTGCGGCATGGCGTTGCTGGAGGTCACGGGAGACACGGCGAGGGAACGGGAACCACCCGGTGATGTTACGTGGTGGCCCTGGATGGAACCGTGGAACCCGATGCTACGGTCGAGCGATGGCACGTCCCGTGGCGACCAACACCCCCGTCGACCGAAGCGACCTGGTGGCCTTCATCCGGCCCCGCCACCAGGGGGTTCTCGGCACACAACGAGCAGACGGAAGCGTGCAGCTCTCCCCGGTGACCATGGGAGTCGATCCGGAGGGCGCCATACTCATCGCCACGTATCCCGAGCGCGCCAAAGTCCGCAATCTGCGTCGGCGGCCCGAGGCCACGGTCTGCGTGCTCTCGGAGAACTTCGGCGGCGAATGGGTGCAGGTGTCCGGCGTCGCCTCGGTAGCCGATGTGCCCGAAGCGGTCGAGGGTCTGGTGGCGTACTACCGGTCGATCAGCGGGGAGCACGGCGACTGGGATGAGTATCGCCAGGCCATGATCGACCAGGGCAAGGCGCTGATCCGGATTATCCCCGACCGTTGGGGACCCGTCAGCAAGGGCGGCTTTCCCCCTCGGCTGGTCGACTGAGACACCGCGCTCACCACCGGACGGGACTGGGAGACTGAGGTCGTGGAGGGTCGCTACTGGTTCGACAACTCTCTTGCCGACGAAGGGACCCGACTGCGGCTGCTCGAGGCCATTGCCGATCCTCGATCGATCCGACTACTGAACGGCCTGCACGTCGAGGAGGGTTGGCGGTGCGCCGAGTTGGGCGCCGGCGGTGGATCGATGGCGCTCTGGCTCGCCCAACAGGTCGGGGTCGGTGGATCGGTCGTGGCCGTGGATCGGGATGCCACCCTCCTTTCCCATCTCGTTGGCCATCCCACCATCAAGATCGTGGAACGTCGGATCGAGGATCTCGCCTTCGCCCCTCGATCATTCGACCTGATCCACACCCGGAACGTGCTCATGCACATGGACGCCGCCGATGCCATCATCGCGGCGCTGGTCGATGCCCTCCACCCCGGTGGTGTCCTCCTCGTCGAGGAGGCCGACTACTTCCCGGTCGCGGGTATGACCTCGCCGGCCCTCGCCGAGGTCGCCTCGGCGTTGGTGGGCGGGTGGTCCTGGGCACGCACGATTCCCAATACCTTGGCCCGGCTTCCCGTCGTCGACCTCACGGTCACCGTCGATACGGCCATGCTGCAGGGAGGCTCTGCCGAGGCGGCCTTTTGGACCCACACCTTCCGTTCCGTGGAAGATCGCCTCACCGACCCCGATCTGGCCAGAGCCAGCGGGGTCATTCCTGTAGCACGCGCCACCTTCGGGGAGGCGATGACGAAGCTGGCCGACCAGTCATTCTGGACCCCCTTCGCCGCAGTGGTCTGTGCCGGATGCCGGAAGGCCTGACGGGTGGCCCCGAGGATGCATGCCGATGAGTTCGAGATCGACGAGTCCATCGTTCGAGACCTGGTGGCCTCCCAGTTTCCTGAGTGGGCCGACCTGAACCTCCAGCTCATCCCGTCATCGGGAACCGACAACATCATCGTCCGGCTGGGGGACGACAAGGCCGTCCGTCTACCCCGCCACCAGAGAGCCAGCGGCCAGGTGGCGATCGAGTATGCCTGGCTGCCGAGCATCGCCCCGCTCGTGCCTCTCGCTGTTCCCGCGCCTTTGGCGGTGGGAGTTCCCGATCGGACCTTTCCCTGGCCGTGGTCGATCGGACGGTGGTTGGAAGGGAACCCCGCCACCGCCGATCAGATTGCCGAGCCACGGCAGATGGCGATGGCGTTGGGTCAGTTCGTCGCCGCCATGCAACGGATCGATCTACCTGGTGGCCCCTCCCCGAGCATGGGCAACTCGTTCCGGGGCGTCTCCCTGCGGCACCGGGACCGACAGACGCGCCATGCCCTGGCCGAGCTCCATGGAACCATCGACACCGGGGCCGCATCGGAGGCGTGGGAGGAAGCGCTCCGGGCTCCGGCCTGGGACCGTCCCGGGGTCTGGCTTCATGGCGACCTCCAGATCGGGAATCTGCTGGCGCGGGCCGGCCGGCTCGAGGCGGTCATCGACTTCGGCTGTCTGTGTGTGGGCGACCCCGCATGCGATGTGATGGCCGCATGGACCTGCCTCACCGGTGAGACCAGGGAGTGGTTCCGGGCCCAATTGACCGTCGACGATGCGACCTGGGCGCGAGGGCGCGGCTGGGCACTGTCCATGGGTCTGATCGCCCTGCCTTACTACCGGACGACCAACCCCGCCTTCGCCGATACGGCCCGGACGATGGTCGTGGAGGTCCTGGCCGATCCCCGATGACCATCTCCCCACCCCGGACCGGAGCACAGCAAGGACGATGCCCGCCCAATCGGTTGTGTGCCGACTCAGAACGGAAGTCCCGGGAACTCCAGATCGCCCGGGGGGAGGATCGCCGCGTCGGCGAGGGGGAGCCAGCAGGTCCGGAGGGGCATGACCAAAGGGCCACCGGGCTGGCCGACAGTCACCCGGTCGGCGACGGGACGCCACCCGAGGTCTCCGTAGAACCGGATCCGATCCGGTCGGCAGAACAGGACGGCGATCGTCGCGCCCTGTCGCGCCATACGTCGCATGGCTCCTTCGACCAGGACGCGTCCGACGCCATGCCCCCGGTAGTCGCGGTGGAGCATCACCCCCCCGAGCCCGAGGACCTGGATCGTCTGCCCCGTGGCGACCTTCATCGCGGCTTGGACCCAACCCGCATGGCCAATGAGGCGGTCGTCGTCCTGCAGCCCGACGTGATCGGTCTTCGGGCCCCATTCGACGGCCAGGTCTTCCGTCCCGAAGGGGTCTCGCTCACCACCGACGATCTGCGCAAAGTCGCCCGGTCCGAAGTCCGGAAGGTCCACCAGCTCCACGGCGCCGAATGTAATCGAGCGCCCGGCCAGTGCTCGCACCCACCCCTTCTCCCCGGGCGCTGGGCCCCGGGGGTCACGACCGCCCGGGATCCCTCACGAGGGGGCTCAGCTCGATCCGATCAACCGCCGTGGCGAGTGGGCCGAGCCAGGCCATCGGCCGGCATTCCAGGGCAGCCATGGTGTGGCCCCAGGTCGGCGCAATCCGGCAAAGACCCACCATAGAGCCCATTCGTGCACCCCCCGTGAGCAACTGGCCACCACCAGTGCGGAATGCCTACGGACGGTCAGAGGTGACATTGACAGGTCTCGCCTTCTCTGCCTGAGATAACTGACGTAGGGACTCGCGCTCGGGCGAGAGGCTGGCCTCAGCCTGGCGTGGAGCGGGGCGTGCGGACCGCGCTGCAGGAACGAGGGGTAGCGATGAAGCGGAAGAAGAGAATCATCTGGTGGGAGTCCGGTGTGGCCGCTCGGCCGGGTACGTCCGCGAGTCGGCTGACCCCGTATGAAGAGTGGGCTCGTCATCATGTCGACGGCTATGTCGCACCGGTTGCCGATGAGTGGCCACCTGAGCCCCGTGACGTCGGGCCGGCACCGGTGAGGTTGCAGACTCTGGGGGAGGCGCTGACTACGAGGATGACCGAGAACGGCCATTCCGTGCCTGAGGCGGCGACCGCCCTGGGCATCACCGCCGAGCGGTTCATCGACTGGGCCCTCGATCGGGCCGACGCCAGCCCGCACTACGACGACACCGTCATGGCCTATCTGGGCGTCGACTACTACACCCTCCGTGGGCTCACCCTGCGGTCGCAGATGCGCCGGGTGCAGCTGCGCATCCACCAGCTCCCTGCCTGACGCACCCACGGTCCGGAGACTCGTCCCGAACGGACCCCTCCTCCCCTCGCCGGGCATCACCCTCCCAACAGCCGTCAGCCGGAGCGACGCTGGCCGGCCCGGTCCCGCAGGAGCAGTACCGAGGAGGTGACGATGCCGACCAGGGGGAGCCACAGGATGTCGAAACGGCCGGTTGCGGCAGCCAGGGTGGCGGCGACGATCCACACCAACAACAAGAGCTCGTTCCCCCGCCGCCGTCTCGAGGTGAGGATCACCGGTCCGAGATAGCTCCTCCATGTAGTCCGAGGTGGATCGTCGATCGCCATGGTCCCACGCTATCCAGCCCCACGCCCTGTGCGGTCGAAGATCAGAGGTAAGCCTCGTCGGAGTCGGCGTCGCCCAACCTCAGGCGACCGAGCCGAAGAACTCCCCCAGCAGCGTTGCCGCGCGCTCGGGTGTCTCGAGGGCCCACCAGTGCCCCGCTCCGGGAAGCACCTCGTGCCGGGCGCCAAGCATGTCGGCCACCTCACGGGACTGCGCCACATCACCGAACGGATCGTCGCTGGGACTGAGCACGAGACCGGGAGCGGTGGTGACTCCCCATGCATCACCCCAGTCGCTGAAGGGATTGGGGGTTGCCGACCGGTAGAGGTCCAGAATGCATGCGCCCATGGTCTCGTCGGCCCACGTAGCCAACGCCAGGGCGTCCTCGTGCGACACCCCCAGCATCTCGAAGACCTGGGCCTGCTGTTCCGGCGGGGAGGCCAACTGGTCCGAGAAGAAGGTCTCGCCGTCGCCGGGCGTCTGCCAGATCTTGGCGAAGTCGTGCCACTCGTAGTGGGGATGCATGACGTTGGCCACGTCGGCGGCCCAGGCGTGGATCCGGTCGCCGTAGGCGGTGGCCACGCGGTAGGTGAGACCGGCTCCCCAATCGTGGCCGACAAGATCGACGGGCCCGTCGATCGTGTCGAGCGCACCGAGAAGCCACTCCACGTAGTCGTCCTTGGTGGCGCCGAAACCCGCGGGTCGAGCACAGCCGAATCCCGGTAAGGACAGTGCCACCGACTCATCTCCCATGAGCGGTCGGACCTTCTTCCAGAGGTCCGCCGTCTCGGGCACGCCATGGACGAATACGAGCACCGGGCCAGGCTAACGAGTTCTGCTTGCGCTCGTCGGAGCGTGCCCGAGCCACTCTCGTCAACGGGACCGCTACACGGGCAGCGACGGAAGCTCCCCCGTTCTCCCTTGCCACCAGGCACTTCTCCCACTGAAGCCCGACCGCGACCCGTCGTGCCACACGACGTCCGGTTACGGAGTAGGGGAACGCCCGTTCGCATCGTCGCCACCGTGAATTGCAAACTTCCCCTAGACGGCAGCCGCGTTACGACCTAACTTCTGCTGGGGGCTTGACCGAAGGGAAGCGGATCAAGTGACCCGATTCGAGGAAATCGATCTGTGGGAGGCCGAGGGTTCCCCGGTGTTCCAACGGATGCTGGCCACCTTGTCCGCCGCCGAGCAGTCAGCAGACAACGGACCCTCAGCTCTGCTCTCGGCCAGCGATCAACTCAGCTCGTCGGCCCGGGACGCGTGTGTGTGGATGGCCGAGAACCAGTGCCCGCTCCTCGAGATCGACGACCGCCTCCGGGGCACGCTGCGGACCGTTCGGGTACTGGCCCGGCTCTTCGAGCTCGAGGCCGGTAATCCCGGTGGCCCGAACTTGAAGGTCATCTATCAAGAGATCGATGGATTGGTCGGTCTGATCTCCACAACCTTCGCCGTTCTCAGCGATCAGCGCCGCATGTAGCGGCGCACGATCGCACCCACCTGCGATCGTGCCGCCAGGTCTCCCTGCGGGCAGGCACATCGCCCCACGAGATCCAACGGGCGGCCCGCGGTTCCGCCTTTCTTCGCTGTGTTCAGACCGCAACCAGGGTAACGGCAATGTTTCCCCGGGTGGCGTTGCTGTAGGGACAGACTTGGTGTGCAGCCTCGATCAGGCTCTGAACAGTGGCTTCGTCGGTATCGGGGATACGCACGTCCAACTGCACGGCCAGCCCGAACCCACCGCCCTCGATGGTGCCGATGGTCACCTTGCCGGTCACGGTGGAGCCATCGACATTCACCTTCTGCCTCCGAGCGACGACTCCCATCGCACTTTGGAAGCACGCGGCGTACCCTGCGGCGAAGAGCTCCTCTGGGTTGGTAGCACCCCCTGGGCCTCCCAACTCGACGGGTGGCTTGACGTCCGTATCCAGATTTCCGTCGGCGCTCTGAACGTGTCCGTCCCGTCCACCCACCGCCGTCGCCTCCGCCGTGTACAGCGGCTTGATCAACTCTGTCACCATGGCCCACTCCTCTCGGTACCTTCCGTACAACGGCCGATTCGGACCAGTTGTTCCATCGATCATGGGTGCCGGACCGCCGGGCCGGTATCACCCACATCCAAAGGGAACCTGGGGCGCAGCATGGGAGAGCAGTCGCATCGGTCGGTCCCCCTCAGACGGATCCTCGGACGCAGGGCGGCCAACCCCCATGCGGCCGGTCGGTGCTGACTCAGGGCCCAGCAGGTAAGGGCTGTTAACTTTCAGGCCGTGAGAAGCCACGCGGACGGAGGTGGTCCGGTCGGGACCGGCGGGTCCATCCCTGGGTTCCCCGCCGCATCCGACGCGACCTGCCTGTCGTTTGTGGGGGGTTAGGCGGGTGCGGGGCGTGAGGAACACGGCCGAGGGGATCCGTGTCGTGGAGGCACCGGGGCTACCGGCCCGGGGCGTCCGGGTGTCGGTCACCGCGTCGGGGATCTGTGGCTCGGATCTCCATATGGTCTCCTTCGGTCCGTCGGCGGTGACGCTCGGACACGAATTCTCGGGCCGACTCGACGACGGCACGCCGGTCGCCGTCCTGCCCGCCGTGCGCTGTGGTCGATGCTCCCGGTGCCTGGCTGGCGAGCCACAACAGTGCACGGCCGTTCTCGAATCGCTGTACGGGACCAGCCTCGATGGGGGTCTCGCCGACGAGGTGTGGGTCGATCCGACCTGTGCCGTGCCGTTGCCTCCGACCCTGGACCTGAGCACGGCGTGCCTGGTTGAGCCGCTCGCCGTGGCCCTGCACGGCGCCCACCGTGCCGGTGTGGTTCCCGGTGCGCGGGTACTGGTGATCGGCGGTGGGCCCATCGGCCTGTGCGCCGTGGCCGTGGCCCAGGAGCTGGGTGCGCCGGTGGACGCCAAGGCCCACCGGCCCGAACGCCAGCATGCGGCCGAACGGCTCGGGGCCGGTGGGATCGTCGGTACCGACTACGACGTCGTCCTCGACGCGGCCGGCACCCAGAGCTCGATGGACCTGGCCACGAGCCGGGTACGTGCGGGAGGGACCATCGGGGTGCTGGCCAGTTTCTGGCAGCCCGTGGCCATCGGTATGGCCCTCCTGATGAAGGAGGTTTCACTGGTACCGGCCTTCACCTACGGCCACCACCACGGGGCCTCGGAGTTCGATGAGGCGGTGAGGATGCTCGATGCCCTCCCCGAGCTCCCCCGAGTCGTGATCACTCACCGCTACCCACTGGATGCCGCCCCCGAGGCGTTCCGCGTGGCCTCGGATCCGATGTCGGGGGCGATCAAGGTGGTCCTCGAGCCTTGACCCGTCTGGTGCTCACCAACGCCACGGTGCTCGACGGGGATCGCAGCGTCCTCCACGACGCCCACGTGGTCGTAGACGGAGCGCGGATCGAGGCGGTAGGGGCAGGACCGGCACCGGGGGGCCGTCCAGGAGACCGGGTCGTCGACTGCTCGGGCGGCGCCGTCATGCCCGGCATGGTCAACTGCCACTTCCACGCCACCTACCACAACCTGGGCAGCACGCCGGCCCCGTTCGGACTCGAGGAGCCGATGGCGCTCCAGGCGGTTCGGGCCGTGAACAGCCTGGCCCTCCTGGTCGAGTGCGGGTTCACCAGTGCGGTTTCGGCCGGTGCCCCGTTCGCCATCGATGCCTCCATGAAGGTCGCCATCGAACGGGGCCTCATCCCGGGTCCCCGGCTGGTCCCCTGCAGCCGGGACGTCAGCACCACCGGGCATGCCGGTGACCGAAGCTTCCCACCGCACTGGCAGGTAGGAGCGCTCGGGGCCATCCGACCCAGTGACGGGCCCGATGAGTTCCGGCGCTCCGTGCGAGCCGAGATCAAAGAAGGCGCCGAGATCATCAAGATGTTCGTCACCGGGGGGCACGGCACCATTGGCCCGAAGGAGCAGCTCGAGATGTCACGGGAGGAGATGGCCGCGGGCATCGAGGCGGCCCACCTGCGTGGCGTGAAGGTCCGCGGCCACATCGCCAATCGGGAGGCCATCCACATGGCCCTCGACCTGGCCATCGACGTCATCGACCACGGGGACGGGATGGATGACGAGTGCATCGACCGGATCGTGGCGACGGGAACGCCCGTGGTGCCCTCCATGCTCTTCCCCGCGCGGTTCCTCCAGTCGATGGGTGGGGTCTCCTTGGGGTTCACCGACACCATGAAGGAGGACATCGACGCCATGGCCCATGTCCTCCCCCGGGCCAATGCCGCCGGCATGACGTTGGTGCTCGGTGACGACTACGGAGCCATCGGCCTGCCCCACGGCCGCTACGGCGAGGAGCTCTCCTACTACGCCGATGAGGTTGGCATCCCGGCCCTGGATGTGATCCGGTGGGCCACCAAGCACGGTGCCGAGCTCATGGGCAGGGGAGACGAGCTGGGCACCGTCGCCGTGGGCAAGCTGGCCGACCTGCTCGTGGTGGACGGCAATCCTCTCACCGACCTCGGCCTGCTGGCCGACCGGGACCACCTGATGGCCGTCATCCAAGGTGGTCGGCTGGTGAAAGATCAGCTTCCCGATCGGGCCCAATCGACGCCGTGACGCCTGGAACCACCGGATCGGAGGCGGGGACCCCGCACAACTTGCCCTTTCTGCGCCGCGACGCATAATTTCATCAGCCACGACTTCACCAGCGAGGTCGGCGTAGAAGGGACCGAGGGGCAATGGCAGTCCGATCCACGGTATCCGGCGATGACGCCGACGGCGGCTACCGCCCTCCCCACCCGACGGCGGACAGGAGGGCGGCTCGAGGGAGCCGCACCCGTGCGTTCCTGCTCGACGCCACCATCGAGC
This sequence comes from uncultured Acidimicrobiaceae bacterium, assembly GCA_963738545.1. Lineage (GTDB taxonomy): Bacteria > Actinomycetota > Acidimicrobiia > Acidimicrobiales > RAAP-2 > Bog-756. The sequence continues at coordinate 980,965 of CAVTXA010000008.1, read as the reverse complement.
TGATCGATGGCGGCAATCCCAGCCCGAGGGCCCGTCAGGTGGCCGCTCACGCCGGTGTCTCGGACCGCCTGGTGTTCCACCACTTCACCGACCTCGACGAGCTCTTCACCCAGGCTGTCGAGCGCCGGGCCGCCCAGTTCAGCGCCCTCACCACCGTGATTCCGGCCCACGGCCCGGCCGAGGTCAGGATACGCGTGATCGCCCGCCAGCGGCGTCGGCTGTTCGAAGCCGCAGGACCGGTACTGCGAGCCGCCTACGCACGCCTGCCGGCCACGGCGGCGCTGACCAAGGTCCTGGTCCACCAGCGGGGATTGCTGCGCCATCAGCTCGAGGTGATCCTTCGACCCGAGATCACGGCCCGGGCCGCCCAGGCACCCGAGGCGCTCGAGACACTGCACGTGATCACCGGCTGGCACTGCTGGAGCTCCCTCCGGTTCGAATCGGGACACTCGGCGGCTCGGGCCGAGCAGATCACCGTGTTCACGCTCGACCGGGTGCTCCGCTGAGCCTTCGGTCCACGACGCGGCTTCCGGCCCGGCGTGGTCAGCCGGCCGGCGACCAGGGTGTCTCGTTGAACCGGGCCAGCACCGGTCCCGACCTCCCCCAGGTGATCCGGGTCACCGACGCCGTGGCCAGGTAGAGGCGCCACGCCCCTTCGTCCCCGAGGCCAAGGGCCCAACAGGTTGCCGCCTTGATGGGTGAGACGTGGCTCACCACCACCACGGCTCCCGGACCCCGTGCCCCCTCACCGTCGACGGCGAACAACTCCTCACAGGCCGCGCGTACCCGCGTACCGGTCTCCCGGAGTGTCTCCCCACCGGGTGGCTTGAAGTCAGGGTCCGCTCGCCATCGGGTCCACACCTCGTCGGGCACCGACGCCAGGGGGCGTCCGTCGAAGTCCCCGTAGTCCACCTCGATCCACCGGTCGTCGATCTCGACGGGAACGCCGGTGCCCAGGGCCTCTGCCGTCCGTCGAGCCCGCTGGAGCGAACTGGAGATCAGCCTCGTGGCCCCGGCCACCAGGGGCCCCACCGTCTCGGCCTGGGCCAGACCCCGATCGGTCAGGGGGGCGTCGATCCTTCCGAGCAGGAGCCCGTCGGCGTTTCCGGTGGACTCGCCGTGGCGGACCAGAATCAGCATGACTCCCCCTCCGGCATCACCACAGGGTCAGTGCACAAGGATGCGGTCGCACTGGGGACAGGTGGCGATCTGATCGGGTGGGAGACGGCGGATCCGCTCCATCTCCACCGATGGCAGGGTCAGGTGACAGCCGTCACACCGCTCCCCCACCAGGCGAGCGGCGCCGACCCCGCCGAGGTGGGACCGGAGCAGTTCATAGCGATCGGCCAGCTCGGAGGGGAGGGCCGGGAACAACTGGTCGCGAACCTCGGTTTCGGCGGCGATGGCCGCGTCGATCTCTGTCTCGGCCTCGGCGATCGCCGACGTCAGCCGGGTCGCCTCGGCGGCCAGGGAGGCCGACGCCGCCCGGTCTTCGTCCAAGCGGGCATCGAGAGGCTCCTCCTCCTCGAGGAGCACCAGCTCCTCTTCCTCGAGGTGGGACTGGCGCTCACCGAGCTGGCCCACCTCGTGGTCCATGGCCTGGAGCTCACGCGATGCCGAGATAGCTCCGGACTGCATCCGCTGCTCGATCTCGTGGCGTCGCTTGGCCGTGGCGGCGATCTGTTCTTCGAGATGGCGCTGTCGATCCGCCAGGGCATCCACCTGGGACCGCACCTCACCCATCGACCGCTCCAGCTGTGATCGACGGGCGTCGATCTCGGCCAGGGCCGCCCGTTCGGGGAGCGCATCCCGCCGGTGCCGAAGCTGGTCGACCGCAGTGTCACGCTCCTGGACCTGCATCAGGGTGTCGAACGGCTCGGCCATCAGGAATCCTCTCGTCCGCGGACCTCGATCTCGGCGTCCGGACCGGCCGGGGCCGCCATCAGACTACGGGCCGACCGCAGACCCCCCGCCAGGGCGTCGTCGGCCATGTCGACGGCCTCCTCCCACCCGAACCAGGCCACTTCCTGGCTCTCACCCGGCGGAGGAGCCGGGGCAACGTCGGATCCGAGCACCAGGTAGCGGAGGTCGAGGTGGACGTGATCCCGGGCCGCCGTGTGGACATCGACATGGGCCAGGACCGGGCCCCCCGGTGGATGGGCGACGGGAATCCCGGTCTCCTCCACGCACTCGCGCAGGGCGGCGTCCGACGGTCGCTCCCCTGCCTCGACGTGTCCGCCGGGCTGCATCCACCGATGCAGCCGTCGGTGACGGTGCAGCACCACTCCGCGCTCCCCTGCCACGATGCCCGACGCCGTGACATGGGTCAGATCAGCATCCTCGTCGAAGGGGTGCTCCAGCCGAGCCAGCTCGACCAGGATGATCGAGCGGGACAGTGCCTCCCGGTCGTCGATCGTTCGATGGGCCCGGACGGCCTCGATCAGCGAAACGACCCGCTCATCGCCTGCCCCTCCCGGGATGGCCACCACCCGATGCGATCCTGACGAAACGTCGGACGACTCCGGCTCGGTCATCGGCAATCTGGCCCCGCCACACTGGTCCGGCCCGATCGGGCAAGTCCTCAGGCAGACTTGCGGCGCTGGCGGTGGATACGGCGACGCTCGCGCTCGGTGGTTCCACCCCAGACCCCCTCACGCTCACGATTGGCCAGAGCGTGCTCCAGGCACGACTCTCGCACGGCGCATTGGTCGCAGATGGCCTTGGCCTCACCGGCCTCCTCATCGGAGACCGGGTAGAACACATCAGGATCGATGCCCCGGCAGGCTGCGTGCTTGCGCCAGGTGGCACTCATGAGAACGTCACTTCCTAAATTGCGGTTGGGTCCGGTAGGTTGCTCGCCTGTCGTATTCGCCGGTGACCTGGGAATATGTGGCCCCCCGGCAAAAACAGGCGGAACATACAGTATGGCCCAGGGCAGGCCACGGTGTCCACAGCTACCTGCCGCCCCGTGAGGCCCGCGAGGGGACCCCGGAACCGGCGTCGGACCCTCCGGGCCTGATGCGGTGGAGCGGTCTGACCCGTCCCAGGCCCTCCGGGCAAGCCATCCTCACGACTGGCGTCCCCCCGGTCGGACCCTCCACCAGCCACATCGAGGTGCCCAGCCCCGGGTGGGACAGGGGTGCCGAGCTCACCCATGGTCCCATCAGACCCACGGGCGGCAACCGGGGATGTCTAGTATCGGCCGGCGACCCCGTTCCGGTCGTCAGCCCGGCCGGCCACGAACCGCCGTCGAACGCTTCCCGTCCCGTTCTCCGAAGGAGCCCAACCATGGCCAGTACCCCTCTCGAAGGCAAGACCATCGTGGTCACCGGCGTCACCGGTCAGGTGGCCGAACCGGTGGCGCGGGCACTGGCCGAGAAGAACGAGGTGATCGGGGCCGCCCGTTTCAACGACGGAGCCGCCCGGTCGCGGCTCGAGTCGGCCGGCATCCGGTGCGTACCCATCGACCTGGCCACGGGCGACGTGGCCGGGCTGCCCCGGGATGCTGACTACGTCGTCAACTTCGCCGTGTCCAAGACCAATGACTGGACACTGGACCTCCAGGCCAACAGTGGGGGCCTGGCCTGGTTGATGGAACACCACCAGGCGGCCACAGCCTTTCTCCACTGTTCGACGACCGGCGTGTACAAGCCGCTCGGTCACCATGTGTTCGCCGAGGAGGACCTGCTCGGCGACAACCACGGCGTCTGGCCGTTCCTTCGCACGTACAGCATCTCCAAGATCGCAGCCGAGGCCACGGCGCGGTGGGCCGCCCAGCGCTTCGAACTCCCCACGACCGTGGCCCGTCTCTCCGTGCCCTACGGCGACCGGGGAGGGTGGCCGTCCATCCACCTCGAGATGATGATCAACGGCAGTGAGATCCCGGTGCACCTCGACGCGCCGAGCGTCTACCACCCACTCCACGAGGACGACATCATCGCCATGGTCCCGAAACTGCTGGGCGTGGCCACCTCACCCGCCACCACGGTCAACTGGGGTGGTGACGATGCGGTCAGCATCGAGGAGTGGTGCGGCTACTTCTCCGAGCTGACCGGGCTGCCCGTCTCCTTCGCTCCGACGGAGAACACCATCGACAGTGTCCAGATCGATCTGACCCGGATGCACCAGCTAGTGGGCAACACGTCGATCGGATGGCGGGACGGGATGCGCCGGATGGTCGCCGCCCGTCATCCTGAACTCCTTGGCAGCCAGTAACCCAGTAACCCAGTAACGCAGTGCGGGGGTGGCCCCGTCAGTCTGTCGGGCCCTCGGCGCCGGGCTCACCGGTCTGGGCATAGACGTTCCCCACCGACCATGCCGTCGTTGACGGGTCCGGCGCGACGGTGAGCACGGCTCCGTGATGAAAGATCACCTTCAGCTCTCCCTCGTGAGACGTCCACAGCCACCGCACCGAGCTCGGATAGAGCGCCACGAGCGGCCCCAGTCCATCCCAGCGCTGTGGGTTCAGGTGGTGGACCGCCCCACCGACCTCCAAGACGAACGGGCCTCCGATCATGACCTCGGTGCGACCGAACCGCAGCCTCGACTGGTGGTCGATCCGGATGAACGAGAGCGAGGTGTCGTCCAGCACGAACTCCCTCCCGCCATCGGGCAGCTCTCTGATCCGGCAGCCTTCGACCACGTCGCCATGTTCGCACGTGGACCCGCGCGTCGCACATCGACACCAGGGGCCGCACCCGCGGCTTCGTGGCCCTCAGGCCACGAAGCGGACCACCACGGCGTGGGCCCATGAAGGCCGTCGCAACCAGCGATGGACCGCCTCCAAGGCCATCAGCCCGGCCAGGAGGAAGGCGTGCTCGTCAAACGATTCACTACCGCTCATCACCGACATTAATTCCACGTCGGCCAGGCGTAGGCCGGCCTGCTCGGCGGCCTCGATCAGCTCGTCGAGATTCATCTCCGAGATGTGGTCATGGCCGGCGTCGACCTCCATGATCGGGTTTCCCAGTTCATCGAGCTCGGTGCTCTTGCCGACGTAGTACCGACGGAACAGACCGCCACCGGTCGACTCGTCGGTCAGATGGGCCAATCGCTTGAAGACGGTGGTGCGTTGGGGTGTGCTGATGATGATCGACCCTCCGGGCTTGGCCATCCGACGCAGCCCATGCAGGATGTCGACCGGATGCTCGAGCACATCGGACAGGTTGATCACGTCGAATGAACCCTCGTCGAAGGGGAGCTCCTCTTCGACGTCGGCCACCTGGAACCGACAGTTGGCGTAACCGGGCACCTGCCGGGCAACCAGTCCAGCACCGTGTGATCCCGGTGGACTCCGTGCTGGTAGCCCAGAGTTTTTCCCGTTGCCGCACACTGGAAGGCGACCTTGTTCTCGAGCGTCGGCTGCCGGATATCCGCAATGGGTCCGATGGTCCCTTGCAGCTCCGGAGAGCAACCGTGGCTCCCGTCATAGCCGCAATTCCACAGCGGACATTTCAGCCAACGCACCCCCAATCGGCTCGTTCTGAGGGGGTGCCTCTCGTCATCGGCCCCCGCCGGCGGACGGCGGTCAGGTCCCCGAGAATCGGTCCCCGGGTTCGATCTCCTCGGGCCACAGCAACCGTGCGAGCTGGGACGTGAGCGCGGCCAGTTCGGTCGACTTGGCCCGGTACTCGGCCAGAGGCCGGCCGTAGGGGTCCTCGATGTCGTCGTCGTGGGACCGATTGGCCAGGTCCTGTCGGGTCCGGTCCCCGTGGACCAGGTCGATCCACGAACGGAAGCCCTGATCGGTGCGACGAGGTCCGAGCTCGCCTCCCCGGCGGACCAGTTCCTTCAGCATGAACGACTTGGGCCAGCTCGGGGGGTCCAACAAGATGGCCTCTTGCACATGCCGACGGCTCATCCCGATGATCAGGTCGGCACGCTCCATCATGGGCTGGGTCAGGGCCCGACTCCGGTGGGATCGGAGATCGATCCCGTAGGGGGCCATGACCTCGAGCACCTCGTCGGGCACCCCCCGGTCAGCCAGCTCCCCGAAGGCGCTGACGCCCGCCGACGAGACTTCGGCCGGGTCGGACAGGCGCCCGATCTGCTCGGCGAAGAGTGCTGCTGCCATCGGGGACCGGCAGATATTGGCGGTGCAGAGGAAGAGGAAGTGAACGTGCGGAGTGTAGCCGTCACCCGACCGGTTCTCGGTGACGCAGACCCGGTGGTGCACCAGCCCCGACATCGCCACCCAGGCCCGATCCGACGCCTACGCTCAACCCGAGAAGGCGCACAGCCGTCGTGACCGGTCTGCACTGTTCCCACTGGTCGTCGGATCGCCGTGCCGAGCAAACGAAAGGAGTGGGCCATCACGACTACCACTGGTCCCACCGGCGCCCCCGGAGCCATCCGCGTACTCCCTACCACACCCCCTGTCGGAGCATCCCGGTGACGGCCTCCGGCCCGGTGGCGCTGGTCCACGACTACCTCACCCAGCGCGGCGGGGCCGAACGGGTGGTGCTGTCGCTGTCCGAGGCGTTTCCCGACGCCCCGATCCACACTGCCCTCTACGATCCGGACGGCACATTTCCCGAGTTTGCCGCCCTCGACATCCGCACGCTCCCCCTGGACAAGATCACGGCACTCCATGCCCACCATCGCCTGGCCCTGCCCGTGCTGGCTCCCGCGTTCAGCCGGCTCACCGTCGAAGCCGATGTCGTCATCTGCTCCTCTAGCGGATGGGCCCACGGCGCACACGTCGTCGGACGGAAAGTGGTCTACTGCCATACCCCGGCCCGATGGCTGTATCAGACCGAGCGCTATCTCGACGGCTCGTCCCGCTGGGCATCCGCGTCCCTGGCGGTGATGGCCCCCTCGTTGCGGCGTTGGGACAAAAGGGCGGCCGCCACCGCTGATCGCTATCTGGTCAACTCCACCGCCGTCCGCCAGCGGGTGGGTGACCTTTATGGCATCGATGCCGAGGTGGTGCCTCCGGCCGTCGAGGTGGATCCCACCGGGGTCCAGACCGAAGTACCGGGCATGGAGCCCGGGTACCTGCTCTGCGTCTCCCGCCTCCTGGCCTACAAGAATGTCCAAGAGGTCACCGAGGCCTTCCGGTTCCTCCCCAGCCAGAGGCTGGTCGTCGTGGGATCCGGACCCCTGGCCGACACGATTCGCGCCAGTGCGCCCCGCAACGTCACCGTCCTGGGTCGGGTGGACGACGCCACCCTCCGGTGGTTATACCGATCGTGTGCCGGCTTGGTGGCGGCGTCACACGAGGACTTCGGCCTCACCCCCGTGGAGGCGGCGATCTTCGGGAAGCCGACGGCTGCCCTCCGATGGGGTGGCTTCTTGGACACCATCGTGGAGGGGAGCACCGGCGTGTTCTTCGACCATGCCGAGCCCCGGCTCATCGCCGACGCCCTCGAGGTCTTGACCTCGACTCCGTGGAGTACCCAGACGCTCCAGGACCATGCCCAGACCTACTCGGCCGCCAGGTTCATCCGCCGGATCGACGAGGTGGTGGCCGAGGAGCTCAGGAGCCCCTAGTTCTCGAGGGCCCACGGACGGTGGGCCGGGCCGATCCGGAGCAGCGGGGGCGGCTCGGCACCGGTTCGGATCAGGATGCCCCGCGACCCCGGAACACCGTGACCGGGGTCTGCCACATAATCTGCATATCCCACCAGAATGACCAGGACGCCACATAGAGGTAGTCGAGGCGGCACAGTTCGAGATGGGAGAGCTCATTGCGACCCGACACCTGCCACAGTCCGGTCATGCCCGGGCGGGCCTCGAAGCGCTTGCGGGCCCACCCTTCGATCTCCATGGCTTCGGCGACGACGAAGGGACGGGGTCCGACGAGGGACATGTCTCCCTTCCACACGTTGATCAGCTGGGGAATCTCGTCGAGGCTGGTCTTTCGTAGGAAGCGCCCCACCCGGGTGACCCTCGGATCGTCCCGGACCTTGAACAGTGGTCCGTCCATCTCGTTCAGATGCTCGAGCTCATGCCGCCGGGCTTCGGCGTCGTGGTACATGGTCCTGAACTTCATCATCGAGAACGGTTGCTCGTCGCGGCCGGTGCGGATCTGACGGAAGAAGACGGGACCGCTGCTGGTGGCCTTGATCAGTACGGCCATGACGGCAATGGCCGGCGATACCAACACCAGCACCAGCGATGAGACCACGATGTCGAAGCTCCGCTTGAGGAAGCGTGCACCGGCGCTCAGCGAGGCCGGAGCGATGTCCAGCATCGGGAGCCCCGACAGGTCCTCCACATGGGATCGACCGGTGATCAGTTCGTAGTAGCGCGGGACGATCGACACCCCGACCTGACCGGTCAGCGTCTTGAGCATCTCGGTCGTTCGCTCCGGGTGTGTACGGGAGAAGCACACCACCACCCGGGCCACCTGGTACTCGGTGCAGAGGGCGGGGAGCTCATCGAGCTCGCCGATCACATCGTTGGATCCGAGTGGATTGTCATCCACGAAGCCGACGAACTGCACCGAGCTGTGGGCCCGAAGGTGGCTGGCCACGGTCTGGGCCAACTTGCCCGTCCCCACCACGATCACCGGAACCGAGCCCTCGGTGCCTCGACCGAGCAGCCCGAAGGCCAGGGCCCGAGTGAGGGGGACGGCGATGACCCCCGCCACACACATGGCGGCAATCTTGGCTGCGGTCACCTCCTCGACGTGCCATCCACGGCGCGCCGCATAGGCCACGATGGCGTACACGAAGCCGCTGATCATGAGGGCATGGACGATGTTCCGCAGGTCAGAGAACACGCTGATGGAGATGCGGCGCGTCGTGCCTCGGTACAGGCCGTAGAGGGCGAAGACGCCGATGAACACGGGAATCATGGCCAGATCGAAGAGGTAGAGCTGGGCACTGTGACTGGCGCCGCTGTCCGGGTTGTCGGAGAAGGCCGAAAGGACCAGGGGTCCGGCGAAACCGGCCAACGCAAGACCCACGACATCGGCCAACAACAAACGCCGGAGGGTGTGGCGACGGGCGCGTGACAAATCGCCACGGCGACCCGATTCATCAGATACCCGCCCGCGTCGAGGCGGGGCCTCCCCCGGTGCCTTCTGCACGTGCAGTCGCAGATCTGGATCCAGAATTGCCATACCAGCCGGCCTGCCCCTTCCTGAGCCGGTGGTCAGCGGATGCTCCGTCGGGCCGTCCGTGAGCGCTGAACCTTCGGAGGGTTCCATGCGCTCAGACACGACAGACCTGCCCGCTGACCTCAATCATCGTACCGTCGGCCGGTGCGCATACACAACAAGAATCCCCAGTTCGGAGGCTTTTGCGTGCCGAAGACGCCGAGGCCACGCGCCGGGGTGCCGGACGCATCGACACCTCGATACCGATGAAAGCCATGCCTGTTCATCGACCGCTTGCCGGAAGCCCTGAAGCCCGAGTTGGCACCCGATTGACCGATGCAGGCCTCGTCCCGGGCCACCGTCGGCGTGAGGATCTCGGACGGTCGGCCTCCGGGGTCCGTCAGGCGGCCTGCATCTGTGAGACACCGGCACGAATAGCGGCGATCGATTCGAACGTCGACTTCCTCAGCATGCTCTCGGCAAACTCGATGTCGAAGGCGTCCTCGAGGGCCAGCATGACATTCACACTGGCGTGCGAGGTCATGCCGGCGGCGAAGAGATCGGCATGCTCATCGATCGTCTCGGCGTCCACCACGAGGTGCCCGTGCTCGGTCAGCACCTCCCGAATGGTCTCGTCCATGGTTAGGTTCCTTTCCGTTCAGTGGGCGACTTCCGATGCCATGTCGTGGCCTCGCCCCTCGTCATGGCCACGACACACGCAGCCGCCATCATCGGTTCGTGCGTGACGCTCACCGCCAACGTGGTGATCCCGGCCTCGGCTGCCAGAAGAGCGGCTAGGCCCGAGAGCCGCAGCTCGCACCATCCGTCCCCGACCCGGCGCACCTCGATGCTCCTCCATTCCGGTCGCGCTCCCCGGGGACGAAGGACTTTGACCGCCGCCTCCTTGGCGGCGAACCGGCCGGCCAGGGACTGCGCCGAATACGCCACCGCCCGGTCGCCAACCCGGACGACATGGGTCTCGGTCGGATCGGTCCCCGCAGCTGCCTCCGACGCGTTACCCATCCGGGCACAGGCCCGTTCGTGGGGCGTGAAGACCCGGTAGAGGTAACGACGGCCCAGCCCGGCGACCGATTCGGCCACGTCGGACACGGACACGAGGTCTATGCCGACGCGCAGCGAGTCGGATGCAGGCATCGGGTGGAGCTCATCCTCGCCCCAGGACCGACGGAACTGTTCGATGGTGGTGTCACGCAGCGAGGTGGCCAGGCGGTCGACGGAGGTGGGCGTCATCGTGTCGGCGGGCGAACTCACGACACCGACTCCCCCCGAGGTGGGCCGAAGGCGTGATCGAGCTGGCGGCCGTGGCCTTGGTTCTCCACCACCGACGAATACACACTGCGGTACCGCTCGGCGATGACCGGCCAGGCGAACTCGTCGACGCGGTCCCGACCGGCGGCAGCGACCGACCGGCGGAACCCGTCGTCGGAGACCAGTCGTTCGAGAGCGGAGGTGAACGCGGTTGTGTCGAACGGATCCACAAGTACGCCGTCCTCGCCGTCCCGCACGAACTCGGGAGGACCTCCCCTCGTCGTGGCTACCACGGCCACCCCGGCACGCCACCCCTCGAGGACCACGATGCCGAAGGGCTCGAGCCGACTGGGCATGACGAACAGCTCGGCACGGGACATGAACCGCGCCACCTGGAAACGGCTCAACCTCCCGGGAAAGTGGACGCGGTCGGCGATTCCGAAGCTCGTGGCACTGGCCTTCAATCCCTCCAGCGCTGGACCCGAGCCACCGATCACCAGGTCGACCTCGGCCCGGGGCCGGCCCATTCCCGCATAGGCGGCGAGTAGTAGGTCGAACCCCTTCTTCTCCACCACCCGTCCGAGGGCCAGGATGTAACGACCCTCCGGCGGATCGACACCGACAGAGGTGCCCGCCGCCAGGGTGCGAGCCGAACGGTCGGAGGGGGTGTCGATCCGGTGGCCGGCAGCATCGCCGTCGGCGCCGGTGTGGATCCCGTCCACATCGACACCGTTGGGGATCACCAGTCCCCGACCCGGCTCCAGGCCGAAGCGCACTTCGGCGTCGGCAAGGGTGAAGGCCGAGCAGCCGGTGACCACCGCCGCCGAGTGGATGCCCTTGCGGAGTGCGGATTTGAGCGTACGGGACGTCTGGAAGATGTCGGAGTCATCCATGACCGTCTCGCCCTGGAGCGTGATGATCAGGGGCAGCCCAGCCAGTCGGGAGGCCAGAGTGGCATAGGCACCGTTGGGTCCGAAGCACACGACGTGGAGCACATCGGGACGGAAGGCGTCGATCGCATGGCGCAACGAGAACAGGGTCCGGGGGCCGATGGTGGCCGTGCGGTAGAGCGAGGACCACTTGGCCGCAGGGAGCGGCATGGGTAGCCGTCGGACGATCAGGTCGTCGCGGACCTCAACGGTCTCGGGGCTCGAGTCGTTTCCGTGCAGCGTCCAGACCTCCACCTCGTCGCCGGCGTCGACGAGAGCCAGCGCCAGGTGGCGGGTCAGCTCCTCGACGCCGCCGAGCGCCGGCGGGTAGGCGCTGGGAAGGAGCGCCACCCGGGTCATGGCCGGCCTCCCGACCGTGTCCGGGGCGCCAGGCGACCCGGCATCTCCCTGGCGGGAGCTACGGCGGCGATGAGGAGGGTCGGGCGCATGAGCGGGTCAGGGAATGGTCGGATTCAGCCAGGGTTCGACGGCGGTCAACGTCGCTCCGGTCGGCATCGGGGCCAGCGGGCTCCAGTTCCCCACACCCGGAGACCAGTAGTTGGAGAACGAAGCCGCGTACCAGCCGGAGAGGAATCCCTGCTCGGCGCAGTCACAATTCGGGGCCCAGCTCGACGGATGGATGCCCAGGACATTCTCGATCTGTGCTTCCCCACCTTGTGGCTCCACCGCGGCGGCATCTACCTCGTGGGCGATCTCGAAGGCCGTGATCCCGGCCAAACGCTGCACGGTCTCACCCGGATAGACGTAGAGCACCGACGTCCCTCCGGTGTGACCCCAGGTGAAGGTGGTGTTGCCGTAGAACCCGGGCGAAGGGGCAGCGGAGATCGGTTCGAACTGGATGGTGTACCCGGGGATGGCCTGCCAGGGATAGCGGACAAGAGCGAGCGCCTGGGCACCCATCTGATCGGGCGTGAGGGGCGTGGTCGAGGCCTGGGCGACGGGGGGTGTCGTCACCGCGGGAGGAGTGGCAACCGTCGGCGCGACTGTGACCGGGGTCGTCGTGGAGGGTGCGGGTGCGACAGCCGTGGGCGTCACGACCGGGGCCGGTTGCGTTCTGGCGGTGGCCGGGGCGGCCTTACTGGCGCCGGACGTCACACCCGAGCGAGCCGGCTGTGGCCGTATGAGCACCAGAGCCCCGACGACCACGACGACCACCAGGGCCACGACCAACGCCTCGAGGCGGAGGAACGAGCGACGGGTCGGGAACGTGCCCCGGCGCAACCAGGACCACAATCCGGGGGATCGGCGATCGGCGCCGATGTAGCCTTCCGAGAGCACCAATGAGGGATCGTCGAGGTCCTCGAACAGTCCGGTGGGCCAGGAAGTGGCCGGTTCGTCCTCGAACACGGGGGCCTCAGGCACGACCGGAGCGTCGATCCAGGCGTGGGGGCGCGTGACATCAGTGTCAACTTCTGGGGCGGAAGCATCTTCCGTCACGATCGACGCCATGGTCATTGATCGGCAGATTCCCTAGGGACCTGAAGCACGCCTGCGTCGTGTCGGGAGGGGCTCGGGCGATGCTGAGACCCCGGAACTCGTCCGTTCGGTTCAGTGGGCCATCCACTGGGCGAGGACGAGCGTCAGGGGTGCCACGGCGGCTGCCGTCAGGGTCACGGCCACGACGACTGGACGTCGCGAGGTCGGCGAAGCAGTTCCGGGCCCACGCCGTCGGCCCGCACGCCGGTGGTTCCCGGTTCGCCGGCAGTCGGGCCTCGTGTGGGTCGGAGCACGGCGCCGGCGCTCGGACCTGCCCCGCTCAGGACCGACATAGTCCAGCGAGATGACGAGGCGCGGGTCGTGGAGGTCGGCGAGCATCGCGGCCGGGATGCGGATGGTGTCGAATCGGTGATGATCGTCTCCGACGGACGGGCCATCGTCACGGTCTCCGCCGTTTCGGGCCAGGAGGTCGGTAGCCGTGACGGGTTCAACGGTGCGTGCGTCCCTGACCCATCTCCGAACGATGCCCCGAACTGACAGCACCCCGAGGTATCGGCAGATGCGAACGCCGACTGAAGGTACCGGTCGGTGGTTTGGCGGGCCGTCAGACGGCCAGCCCCAAGGAGCGGTAGATCGTTGCCGTCTCCCGGGCGGTCACGTCCCAGCTCAGCGTCCGGACCCGCTCGGACCCCCGGCAAGCCAGCTCCCGTCGGCATCCCGCGTCGGCCAACAGGCGATGCAGTGTCCCGGTGAGTCCGTCGACGTCCCCGGGCAGAAATGTGGCGGCGGCGTCCCCCACCACCTCGACCACGGCCGGCACCGGCGTGCTGACCACGGCGGCCCCACAGGCCATGGCCTCCAGGGGCGGGAGTCCGTATCCCTCATACCGCGACGCGTAGCCGACCATGGTGGCGGCGCCGTAGAGCGGGGGGAGGTCGCTGTTGGGAACGTGACCGATCTCGATGACACCGGGAGGCGCCGGGTGGTTCCACAGACTGTGGCCGGTCAGCACCAGGGGCACGCCAACCCGGTGACAGGCTTCGGCCAGGGTAGCGATGTCCTTGCGCGGTTCGATGTTGCCCACGTGGAGTACGAACCGCTCGGGTAGCCGATAACGGAGGCGGACTCGTTCGACCTCGTCAGCGGTGGCCGGAACCATCTCGGGCCCAGGCGCCGAGCGTACGACAACCGAGGACCGGCCGACCAAGGCGTGCACCCGCTTGGCGGTGAACGCCGAGACGGCGATGACGATATCGGCGCGGTCGAGTGCATGACGCACCAGCAGTCGCTCACCCGCCACGCGGAACCGGGGGAAGGCCCATGGCGCGTCGAAGATGGCCATATCGTGCACGGTGGAGACGGTGGGCGCCGTGCGACGGAGGGGCAAGTCGACGTCGAGCCCGTGGAACAGGTCGGCCGGGCCGAAGCCCAGTGCGCCGGAGAAGGCCCGAGCCACGCCTCGGGACTCCCGCACGACCAGCGGGGTCACCCCTGCCGGAAGTTGGGAACGACCGCCCGGCCGGACCGCGGCCACAAGCTCGGCGTCGATCTCGTGCTCGAGCGCGGCCAGGAGCTGGTGCACGTAGGTGCTGACTCCCCCGCCCCGGGCGTCGAGAGGGAGTGCGTTGAAGACGATGCGCGGCCGGTCGGCGGTCACGGCATACCAGGTGCTGGAAGAAACCCCGAGACCCGCCGATAGCCCTCGCCCAGTGCGACCCGCGACCGATGGAAGACGCCGCCGACGGGTGGTACCGGTCGAGACGACCCCACCATGGCCGGACGAAGATCACGGTGACCATCCGGTCCGGCTCCCGCCCCAGGACCTAAGGACAGCGTCCGGTCGGCGTCGGCCACCCCCAGCGACATTCCGGCGATCAACAGGGGCGGGATCATGTTGGCCCCGATCCAGAAGATATCGAAGAGCCCGTCGACGTAGTGGCCGAGCAGGATCACCAGACCGAGGGTGCCGAAGATCCTGGGCACCCGGTTCATCGTGCGCATGGTCATGAAGACCAGGTAGAAGAAGGCCAACGAACCGACGATTCCGGTGGAGGCCAGGTTGTCGACCAGCACGTTGGGGGGTGCCGTAACCGTGATGTACTGCGGCAGATTGTAGAACCGCATCCCCTCCCCGAGGAGCGGGCTCTGGTGCCACACATGCAATGCGTCGCCGATCTGACCGAAGCGGATCGACACCGAGTTGAACTTGGGATTGTTACGCGCCGCCAGGGAGAAGCTGTAGTACAGCCCCACCACGAGGGGGATGCATCCCACCAACATGAGCTTCGAACGACGCCGGACGTCGGGATTGAGGAAGGTGGCCACGGCGATGGCCAGGATCACCGAGATGATGGCCTGACGGGACTGTGATGCCAGCAGCCCGGCGAAGCACACGTACTTGACCACCCGGGACTCCGTCCGGCCGAGTCCGGTCCAGGCCGGCCTCAGCTGGGCGACCACCACGGCCACCCACATCACCGCGCCGATGGAGTTCTTCTGATAGCCACCCCACTGGGCGGGCTGGAAGTGGGTGGCAACGGCCTGTTCGACGGAGATCAGGGCCACGATCGACGATGCCCACAAGAAGAGGCGGAGAGCCGGCCGGGTGCGTCCGTAGTTGGCGATTGTCCACCCCACCAGCACGCTCCCGCCCAGGTAGGAGAAACGGTGGAACCACTCGATGATGTCGTACCGGTTGGGGTTGGCCACCACGACCAGCAGCAGGATGGCCTGGTACCAGAGGATGCCTCGGAAGAACTGCCGCAGGAACGGAGCCTCGGTCCAGCGCACTTGGAAGAGGCAGACCAGCGCACCCATGAAGACCAGGAGGTCAGCCACGCTGAGATTGGTGCCGGACCCACCGACCCGTTGCAACAGCAGTGATCCCGGCAGGACCAGGACGGCCAGCACGATGGGGTCGGCGACGAAGAGCCCGAAGATCAGGAGCAGCCCACCGAGGGCCAGCGCCAGGCGCTCGCCCCCGTTGGCGGCCACACCGACGGCGATCCCGACCAGCACGACGCACGCCCATCCGATAGCGCCTTTGACCACGTGAACGAGTTCATGGCGAAGGGGATCCCGGTGCCCGAACCGGCCGGGCGACCCGGGACGTCGACCGTCTTCCTCGGGGTCGCGACGGGACAGCCCGAACCGTGGCATCAGGCTCATAGGTAGCTCGGGGGCGCGCTCATAGGACCCTAGGTTCATCGGCCGCACCGTCCACACGACTTGAGCAGGGCCAAAGCGCCGTGCTCAGGTCGTACTTCCCCCGATTGTTCCTCAAGGTGTTCCACGACTGTGACGACGCTTTCTACGATCGCTACTCGACCTCCGAGGCACGTCGATGTGGCGCGGACGCTTGACCCACCTGTCGGATACCAAGGAAACGGACATGGCAACCCAGCTACCCGGTGAGACCAGGATGACCAGGACGACTCGTCGGCCATGGACCCGCTCCGGGGCGCAGCACCCGGGTGGCACCACGTGCCGTCCCCGTGACCAACGGGTCACGGCAAGGAAAGTGAGCCTCCCCTGACGTTCCGCGAGTTCCTCTCGACACTGTGGCGCCGACGACTGACCATCGCCGTCAGCATCGTGGTGGCCGTCGTGGCAGCGCTGGCCTACTCCAAGGTCCAGACCCCGAAGTACCAGTCGACGGCCACGATCCAGGAGAATGCCATCAGTGCCACCGCCTCGGGCGCCCCGAGCTCGACCGTCACGCTTCCGGACCCGGTGCAGGAGTTGGGCAGCACCGCGGTCCAAGACCGGGCGGCCACCATCCTGGGCGATGCCAACGCCACCGGTGTGGTCGCCGACGTGACCGGCACGGTGGACGCCACCACCGGGCAGCTCCTCATCACTGCCACTGACGCCAACCCGACACGTGCCCAGGCTGTGGCCAAGGCGTACTCACAGGCCTACGTCGACCAGATCCAGTCCCTGGTGCAGGCCCAGATCGACAAGATCAACACCGAACTGACGTCCCTCCAGCAGCAGATCGCCGCGCTCGAGCAAACCAACCCCACGGGCACCAATGCCGTCATCACCGCCCAAGTCACCGGACTCACCACCACCCTCAGCACCCTCCAGTCGGAGCTGACGAGTGTCCAGTTCGGTGAGCCCTACGCCAGCGTCCAGGTCGCCGCCGGGCTGCCCGGCGCTCCGTCGGGACTCAGCACCTCGAAGCTGCTGGCCATCGGCATCATCGCCGGGCTCCTGGCCGGCTGTGGCATCGCCCTGGCCCGTGACCAGCTGGACACCCGGCTCCGAGCCCGTCCCGATCTGGCTGGCATCACCGAGGCCCCCATCCTGGCTGAGCTCCCCCAGGACAGCGAGGTCCGCGCCGGCGAGGTGACGATCGCCATGGTCCAGGCCCCTCAATCCCAGATGGCCGAGTCCATCCGTGAGCTCAGGACCAGCCTCCGCGTCATCCTCGACGACACACCGTGCCCCATGATCACGATCACCAGTCCAGAGCCCGGTGACGGCAAGACGTTCGTCGCCGCCAACCTGGCGGCGGCGTGGGCCATGAGCGGGAGCAAGGTCATCGTGGTCTCGGCCGACTTCCGGCGTCCCCGCCTGGAGGAGATCTTCGGCCTCCCCCTGGCTGGTCGCCCCGGCCTGGCCGATCTGATCCGCTCAAACTGGAAGACCCCAGAGCCGACCCGGCGGGCCACGGAGTTGCGGGACGCCCAGGGACTGCCGATCCACGCCTACGAGAGCCGTCCTTCCGGCGGTGGGCTGCCCGGACCCAGACGCGATGCCCGCGAGTCCTCCAACCAGTCCGATCCGTCATCGGTGGCCGCCCACCTGGTGGACAGTGGGATCTGGGGCCTCCAGATCCTGCCGGCCGGGATCCAGCTGGAGAATCCCAGTGAGCTGTTCGGCAGCCCGGGCATGCAGCCCGTCATCGACCAGTTGCGCCTCCTGGCCGACGTGGTCCTGGTGGACACACCTCCCGTGCTGGTGGTCCCGGACACCGCCATCATCGGGCGATTCACGGCCGGAGCCGTCGTGGTGGCTGCGGAGGGAAAGACGGAGCGCGACGAGCTGGAGCGGACCGTGCAGCGACTGGAGTCGACCAACTGCCGGGTGCTCGGCGTCGCCCTCAACCGGGTGCGCCGGTCGGCGGCCAGCTCCTACCAGTCCTACGCGTACAAGCAATGACCCGGGGAGTGAGGGGCGGTCCTCCGGCCCTGGATGCACTCCCCTCCGAGCCGGTGTCCACATCGACCCCCGCACCGATGGCGGCAACCTCGGACGTCCGGTCACCCGGAAGTCGGGAAGTGGAGGTGCTCGTGGTGGCGTTCGGCACCCCCGACCTCCTCGACACCTGTCTGGCCACCCTGGGTGGACAGTTCCCAGTCGTGGTGGTGGACAACTCGTCCCAGGCCGAGGTGCTCGCCGTGAGCAGCCGCCACGGCGCCCGGTACATCGACCCGGGACGCAATCTCGGCTTCGGCGGAGGGGTCAATGTGGGTCTGGCCCACCGCCAGTCCCCCCGTGCCGATGTCCTGTTGTTGAATCCCGATGCGGAGATCACCGCGGGTGGCGTCTCCCAGTTGGAGCAGTACCTGCGCACCCACCCCGGACTGGCCTGTGTGGGACCCACCCAGGTCAACGGATCGGGAGGCACCGAGGACCGGGTGGGCTGGCCGTTCCCGACTCCACTCGGCGCGTGGATGGAAGCCTTGGGCCTGGGCCGGACCCGCACTCGTGTCGACTTTGTGATCGGCTCGGTGCTGCTCGTGCGGGCCGAGGCGCTGGACGAGGTCGGTCGGTTCGACGAACGCTTCTTCCTCTACGCCGAAGAGACCGACTGGCAACGTCGGGCCTCTGATCTCGGATGGGGGGTGGCGGTCTGCCCCGAGGTCACCGCGGTCCACCTCGGCGCGGGAACCGGCGGCGACCCCTCGGTGCGGGAGGCGCACTTCCATGCCTCCCAGGAACGCTATGTGCGCAAGTACTTCGGCCCTCGAGGCTGGCAGGGCTACCGGGCCGCGGTCATGACGGGTGCGGCGTTGCGGGCCCTGGTCCTTCCCGGCCAACGCGGACGCGCCGCCGCCGACCGGTTCCACCTCTACCGGGTGGGACCTTGCCGCGTCGAGGCACGGCAGTGACGGCCGGGACGCGTCGGGCGGAACTGCCGGTGCACTCCGACCCGGGGGGCGGGGCCAGTCGACCGTTGACCGTGGTCCACGTGGTCGTCACCGACGGATTCGCCGGGGTGGAACGTTACGTCTGCCAGGTGGCCGGAGAGCTCGACCAGCGGGGGCACCGGGTCCACATCATCGGCGGCGACCCGGCCCGTATGCGCTCGGAGCTTCCCGACACGGTGTCCCACCGACCGGCCGGGCATCTGGTGAGGGCGGCGGCGGCCTTGGCCACCGTGCGGGACGCCGATCTCGTCCACGTGCACATGACGGCGGCGGAGGGAGCGGCGTGGCTGTCCCGTCCGGTCCAGCGGGCGCCGTTCGTGGCCACCCGGCACTTCGCGGCCGGACGCGGTTCGACCCTGGTCGCCCGGAGCCTGGCCCGCCTGACCAGTCGGGCCATCAGCTGCGACATCGCCATCAGCCAGTTCGTTGCCGACTCCCTCTCCTCGCCCTCCGTGGTCATCCCCAACGGGGTCCCTGACCGTCCGCAGGCCGTACTCGAGGAGCGCACCGTCGTCATGTTGCAGCGCCTGGACACCGAGAAGGCTCCCGACGTGGGCATCAGGGCCTTCGCCCTCAGCGGACTGGCGGCCTCGGGGTGGCGGCTCGAAGTGGCCGGGCACGGGCGCCTCGGACCGTCGCTCTGGCAGTTGGTAGGCGAACTCGGAATGACCGGCAGCGTCGAGCTCGTGGGCCACGTGACCGGGACCGACGGGCTCCTCTCCCGGTCGTCGGTGCTCCTCGCTCCAGCCCCCCGGGAGCCCTTCGGGCTCTCGGTGGTCGAGGGCATGGCCCACGGCCTCCCCATCGTCGCCGCCGGCGGGGGCGCCCACACCGAGACGGTCGGCGACGACGGCATCCTCTTTGCCCCAGGAGATCCCTCGGCCGCGGGTACGGCCCTGCGGCGTCTGGGCGGGGACCTCGCCCTTCGCCGCGCCACCGGAGAAGCGCTCAGGCGTCGGCAACAGGAGCGGTTCTCACTGTCCCGTCATGTCGATCGCCTGGAGCGGCTCTACGGGGAGGTCGTGGGTGAGAAGGCCAGTCAGGCGGGGGCGGACGCTCGGGAGCTGGCCTGACCCTGTAGCCCACCCCGTGGCCGCGCATCTGCCGATGACAGCACTCAGGCGGGCCGTTCCGCATCGTGGCGTCCGACGGCGCTGCGGTAGAGGTCCATCTGAGATTCGGCCACGCGCTTCCACGAGTAGCGATCCACCCCGGCCAACCCGCGTTCGCGCAGGTGGAGCCACAACCCGGGCTCGTCGAGGAACCGGCTGAGTGCGTCGTGGAGGGCGTCGGCATCGTTGGGGGGGACGAGCAGGCCCTCAGCGCCCACCACGTCGGGGAGGGCGCCACTGGCGCTTGCCACCACCGGGATGCCCGAGGCCTGCGACTCCACCACCACCCGGCCGAACTGCTCGAGCCATCCGGGCATGGGCACCGACGGCACGGCCAGTACGTCGAACTGGCTGTACGTGTCGGGAATGTCCACCTCCTCGACATGACCGTGGAATTTCACCCGCTCGCCGATCCCGAGGCGGGCCACCGCCTCGACCAGAACGTCCGACTCCGGGCCGGCCCCGAAGACCTCGAGGGTCATCCGGTCGTCACGGGCCACGGCCTCGATGAGCACGCCCACCCCTTTGTGGGGAATCAGCCGGCCGACGAATCCGACGCTGAGGCGTTCCGACGGCGCAGGGTGAGCCACGGGCTGGAACCGGTCGACGTCGACGCCGAGGGGAAGCAGCACAGGCGTGGGTCCGAGGCCTTTGCGGGTCAGGATCGCGCCCGCCTCCCGATTGCAGGCGTAGGCCCCGGCCGCCCTCCGCAGACACCACCGCTCGAACCATCGGAAGGGTGGTGGATACCGCTTGTCGATGTTCTGGGCCGTGGAGACCACGAACGGAGAACGGATCGACCGTAGGCGGCAGAGCATCAGCACTTCGGCCACGGCCAGACCGAACGGCTCCTCGTGCATGTCGATGAGGTCCCACTCCGCCGAACCCAGTATCCGCCACAGGGCGACCGGATCGTAGAGGAAGAGGTTGGGATGGCGACCCAGGGTCCGGACGGGCAGGGCGAACCTGTCCCCGTCGGCATTGAAGGCCACCATCGACCCGCCCTCCTCCCACCGGACCGCGGTGACCAGGGTGAGGTCGGCTCCGAGGGTCCGGAGTGACCGTTCACGCTCGCGCCAGGCCGTGACCACACCGCTCTTGGACACCCGTAGCACCCGCAGCGTCCGGGACCCTGGTGCGTCCGGCGTGTGGGGCGGGTGGTTCACCATGTGATCGTCCGGGGTGCGCTGTCGTCGAACGACCCACCCGCTGAGGTCCACTGTTCGGGGGGGACCCTGGACGAGGGCACCACGGTCATCGATCCGTGTCTTCCCGGCATCACGAAGCGGACCACCACCGTCGAGGTTGTGCCCTGGGGGATGGTCACCGGAGCGGCGACCACCCAGGTGGGACCCTCGGGGCCCTTGACCGCCAAGGGACCGGCACCGCTGACGGTGATGTGTGAAGCGGGGGCAGGGAGATTGGCCGAGATGAGCCCCCGGTAGCCGCCATAGCTCACGGGTTCTCCCGGGAACGGCCCGGCGATGAACTGGGACTGGCCGTCAGGCGTGGTGTTGTCCATCCGGGTCGTCAGGGTGACGCTGGTGTTCGGGCCGGTCGGGGTCGTGGTCACGGCCACGTGCACCGGGAGGTACTGGTCCAACTTGTTGCCACCGAGGTTGATGACGGACACGTCGACCGAGCGTGGGCTCAGGCTGCCGCTAACGCCGGTCAGCACCCAGGCGGCCTGGTGGGCCGGGTTCTTGGACCACACCATCAGATGACGGCCGGCCACGGCCGAGGACAGGGCGGACGAGAAGGTGGTGAGATCCAGGTTCTGCCCCTGCAGCTGGCGGAGGATGGCGCCGGTCAACGCACCGAGGGCGTCCTGGCGGGAGCTGTCACCGGTGGCGTTGTCGGTAAGCCCCACATACTGGTCGTGGAGGAGGTACTGCTCGACGTTGTCGGCACTGACGGTTTGGGTACCCGCCTGTACCGGACCTGTCACCTCGAGCAGTTGACGCAGTCCCACCACATCGAGCGAGAGGACGCCATCGACCGGTTGGCCGGTCAACTTGGTCCACATGGCCGCGGCCAGCGGGGCGGTCACGTCGAACTGGGGGGTCCAGCCGAGATTGCGCATGTCGAGACTCGGATGGAGCCAGCCCCAATTCTTCTCGAACTCACCGGTGACGGGCACCGCCCCGACCGGCAGTGTGCGCTGGCCCGACGGGCTGAGGTCACCCAGCTGCACCGAGCCGTTCGAGGTGGTGGCCGAACCGACATCGAGGAAGGCGCCCGATCCCGAGCGCATCTCGGCGTTGTTCGATGCCAGGACCACGTAGGTCTGCGGGCCCTGCAGAATGGTGGCGACGGCGGAGGACACCCCCGCTGCCTTGGCCAACCGGAGACGGGCGTCGTCGAGCTGGCTCACGAACTCGTTGCGCTTGGATGCGAGCGGCGCCACCAGGCCGGCAGCCGGGCCCGTGTCGATACCGGCCAGCGACCGCTGGGCCGATGCGGCGATCGAGGACAGCTCCTGGAGGGCGCGGACGCGGTCCGGCCCGGCAGCATGGGGCGCATTGAGGACGGCGTGGGCCTGGGCCACGAGCGTGGCACCGACCTCGGACACGGTGCCCGCCGCAGCACTGAGGGCACGTGCCGACCGGATCTGCCGACCGATCACCGGAACGACGGTCAACGGCGAGAACAGGGGTGACGAGAGGTCGGCCTGGGCACTGGCGAACTCGGCCCGGGCCGCGTCGAGCAGCTGCACCGACCCGTGTGACGTGAGCTCCCCCGGGGTCAGCTCGCTTTTGACCTGTTCGAGGTTGGCCAGACCCTTCTGGTCGTGGCGGTACGCCGACCACGCCTTCACCCCCAGCAGCGCCGCCCAAACCACGAGGAGGACGACGACGACGCCGATGATCAGCCAGGTGCGACGTCGCCAACCGACTCTCTCGCTCACGGCCACCACTCGCAGACTCCAGGCATCGGGCCCACGGACCCGCAGGTCGACGGGGCCCGGCAGGTCGACGCGGCGGACAAGCGTCTCAGCATGCGATCGTACCGGAGGCCTGCTGCCATCCCTGGTCAATCGGGGTCATCGGAAGTCCCGGCGCGATGGTCCTCGGTGCCCTCCCCAGGCGGGCCGCCGGGGTCCTGAGGCGTGGGAGTGTCGAGGAGCGGCGATGGCGGGGTGCCCGGGAGGCGGGGTCAGGGACCGGTAGCATCCCAGCGTGTCGTTGACGACTATCCGGGTAACGGTCGGTCGGATCGTGCTGGTGGCCGGGATCCTGATCCTCCTGTTCATCCCCTACCTGTTGTGGGGCACCGGTCTGATCACGGCCCACAACCAGTCCGTCCTGACCCAGCAGTTCCGGGAGGCCCAGAAGAAGGCCCACTCCCACCCGGCCTCGTCGCTCGCCGCTCCCACTCACGCGACCACCCCGCCCGCCCCCCAGGTGGCGCCGACCATCGCCGCACCGCCAGTCGGCACGGCGGTGGGGACCATCCAGATCCCGAAGATCAACCTGTCCATGACCGTGGTGGAGGGCACCGACGAGGCCCAGCTGGCCATGGGCCCGGGCCACTACCCCTCGACGCCACTGCCCGGCGAGGCCGGAAACGCCGCCATCGCCGGCCACCGCACCACGTACCTGCATCCGTTCTACAGTCTCGACGCCCTGTCGTCGGGAGACATGATCTACGTCACCACGCTGCAGGGTACGTTCCTCTACACCGTCTACAAGAGCCAGGTGGTCCTGCCCACCGATGTGGCCGTGGTCGATCCCACGCCGACGCCACAGCTCACCCTCACCACGTGCAATCCCCGGTACAGCGCCAGCCAGCGGCTGGTGGTCTCGGCCAACCTGGTGGCCAGCGAGCTCGCTCATCCCACCGGTACACCGGTGGTCGAGGTCCAGCACCACCACGCGGCGCCGGCCGCGGCCACGACGGGCGGAACCAGCAAGGACTGGCCGCCCGCCATCCTCTGGGGCGTTCTGGTGGCAGCCCTGGCCACCGGAGTGTGGATGGTGGCCCTTCGCACCCGTCGGGGTCGGCGGGCCCTGTCCATCGTGGTCGGCCTCCTGGTGTGGTTGATCGTGGTGTTCTTCTTCTTCCAGGCTGTGACCCCGCTGCTTCCGGCCAGTTACTGAGGCTGGTCGGCTGGAGCCGGATGAAGGACTCCGCGTGGGGCTGAGTGAAACGGGGTTCGGTCGGACTCGGGGGCCGGACCGTCGGCCTGGAGACTGCCAGCGGCGGACACAGGCTCGACCGTCGGCGCCCTGGGCAATGGGAGCGATCCGGACGACGGCCTGCCTGACGGCCACGTGATACCGCCCTGATGCGCCAATGGCCGTCCCACGACCCGTCCTACTGCCTGACGCCGACCGCACCCGGCCACGCCCTGCCCGTAGCGCGGCCCCGGTGGGGTCGGCTCAGGTCAGTAGAGGAGAGGTCCGCCGGATCAGGCGGCCATACGCCGGCGCCGGCGCATCAGCACGCCACCGGCAAGCACCGCTCCGGTGCCAATGACGGCCAGCTCGGCCACGTCGGCTCCCGTGAAGGGGAGGCTCGAGGTGGACGAAGCAGGTGTCGGCGTCACTGACGTGATGGGGGCGATCGGGGCCTGCACCGCTCCGTCGTTCCCGTCGTTGACGACGGTCGGGGTCGTCACGCAGTTGCTCGGCTCGGTGACCGACCCGGCCGGGATGCAGCTGGTGGCCGCGTTCGCACCGGCGATTCCCGGAACCATGGCCACCGACGCCACGGCCAGGCTTGCACCAACAATCAATCGTCTTGCCCACATAATGGTTGCCCTTCCTCCCGTGGAGGCACCGCCTCCACGTTCACCCAAAACTCGACTCCCGACCACACGTACGGCGCAGGACCCGTGGATCCATACTGCAGGGTGGCCGGAGGCTTAGGCAACGCGCACCACGGCAATTGGTCAAACTGACCACTGTGAGTGGTGTCTGCCGCGCTTTCCGTGTGAAACGAGGGGGAATTGGGCCTACGAGCAGGGAGATCCTCGTCGGGACCGTGCACGCCAGGTGGTCCTGATGGGCACCTTCCAACCCGGGCCGACGGGAAGGTCACGCCTTCCGCGGACGGACGGGATGGTCCGTGGCCTGGGGGTGAACGGGCATCGGACGCCCGACCCGGCGGCCGGTCGTCCCGGCGGGCGTGATCAGGCCGGGACGAGTTGGCCGAAGGTGCTGCAGAGCCCGAAGGCCTCGATGATGACGAAGGCGGCGACGATGGCCACCACCACCGGGATGCGCCACCGCTTCCCACTCCGAACCATCGGCGACGGCATGTACCAGGCGGGCAGAAGCCCGTCGGACTGACCCAGGAACTCGGCCACCGTGACGGCGTCCTCGTCGATGGGACCGTCGGGATCGGCCGCCAGGGCCAACACGGTCAGCTCGGCCTCGCTGAAGGTCCACGCCTCGTCGACGTCCACGGCACCCTGGCGTTCCTGGTCCTCGACCATGCGCTCCCTCCGGGTCCGAATGACGCTCCCCTTCTCGGCCACCCTACCGGGGATCCCTGCTGCCACGACGGCCCTCTCCTACAGCAGGTGGGTCAGCAGCTCGAGCATGACGATCAGCACGCCGATCAGGACCAGCCCCCCGATGTAGAGGAGCCTCCGGCCCAACGGTCGCCCACGTCCACCCGCGGTGCCCATGCCCACGACCGCCAGGGCCAGGACGCCCACGACCTCGGCCAGGATGAATGCCGTCCTCACCCCGAACAGGCCCGCCCCGGAGAGGATGAAGATGGCGGTCGCCGGAATGGCCGCAGTGACGATGGTCCACGATCCCCTCAGCTCGGCGGCGACGTCGGACCGACGGAGCTCCAGGTTCTGCCAGGACCGGAGGATGACCAACTGCGAGAGCCCGTGGGCCAGCCAGATGGCGACGGCCCCCACCACCACCACCCCCGCCGAGGTGAGCGCCTCAGGGTGGGCCTCGAACGTGAGGCCGGCGATGGCCACCAGGGTCGAGATCGTCCCGTAGACGTAGTCGGCCAGCCACACCACCGAACGGTCATGATGATTGTGGCGCAACCTCCTCGCCTGCGAACCGAGGGATGGGGCCTGAAGAGCCGAGTCCGACGGCGGG
Source organism: uncultured Acidimicrobiaceae bacterium (assembly GCA_963738545.1). Taxonomy (GTDB): domain Bacteria; phylum Actinomycetota; class Acidimicrobiia; order Acidimicrobiales; family RAAP-2; genus Bog-756. Next base: position 954,925 of record CAVTXA010000008.1, on the reverse strand, counting down.
CCCGTCCCGCCGGAGTCCTCCTCGGTCGGGACGCCGGGGTCACCGCGCCGAGGGGGTTCGACGGGGCCGCGGTCGGACCGGGGACCGCTCGTTGCCTCCCCGTCGGTTGCCGGGCTGTCGGTGGAACGATCGGGCGGACTCCCCGTCATCGTCCCTCCCCGATCCGATCCGGTGGGGCACCGGATCGCCGGTTCCCGGCTAGCGGCGGCCGGACCGCCTGGCCCCCACGGGTGCGAGATGGACGAGGGCGTTGTAGGTGACGAGGGCGATGGCCACGTGCATCGCGAGCAGCACGCTCACCGCCTTGGCCGTCGAGCCGTGGAGGAAGATCCACAGGTCCGGGACGAACAGGACCAGCGTGACCACGATGGCCATGCGGAAGAAGAGCCATCGGGGCTGCGATGAGATACGCGTGACGATGGGCCAGGCCACACAGGCGATGATCACGCCGATGACAGTGAGCTTGGCGTAGTCGGAAAACTGGAAATGCACATAGCCCTTGGTGGAGGGGAAGGCCCTGGTCCCCAGCGCCACCAGGAGCGCGTCGGCGGCCAGTGAGCCGACCAGGGAAACCACGGTGGCGACGAGCAGACGGGCCCATGACGGCTGCACCGGATCGGCGACAAAGTCCACTTTGAACAGGTCGAGCACCCGATCGACGGTCGGACCGAACGAGATGGCGCGCTGCTGAGTCGAAGTTCCCATCAGCTGAGCTTAGACAGCGGTTCCTGACGATCTGATGAACCGGTCGGACCGGTTCGCCCTCCCTCCCCGAGGTCGGTGACGACCGTGCAGGCGGTCCGGCCAGCAGCCGGCGACTGGCTCCGATCGCGATGGCGCGGACCCGCGCTCCCTCCCGCACGAGGGACCGCTCCCCGCCACCGGTGCGACCCCGGGCCGGCCACTCGGTTCCGGTGACCCCCGGCCCGCCCATGGCGCTCCGTGGCCGGGACCACTCCATCAAGTCCCTAGTCCGCAACGAATTGAGGCGTTGGGATCGGGAAACCTCCAGGTCCAGGGCTCGACATCGTGAACCGGAGGAGCGGACCACGCACGGAGTCAAGGCCCGTAAACCTAGCGCGTGCCGTTCGACGTCGGACTCTTGGGTGTGCCGTCGCCGACCCATTAGTTATATGATATTCACTATTGTGGTTGTACAACAACTCGATCCCCTGATCTCCCGTCCGCCCGAGCTGAGCCGACGCCGACGCATCAGTGTGTTGCTCATCTGCTCTATGAGCCTGCTCATCGTGGGACTCGACGTGACCATCGTCAATGTGGCCCTCCCCTCGATCGGACGGGACTTCAATGCCTCGGTGTCGGGCCTGCAGTGGACGGTGGACTCGTACACGCTGGTGCTGGCCAGCCTGCTGATGCTCTCGGGGTCGACGGCGGACCGGCTAGGACGGAAACGGACCTTCGTCACCGGACTGGTGGTCTTCTCGACCGGTTCCCTCCTGTGCAGTCTGGCCCCCAGCCTGACTCTGCTCATCGTGTTTCGCATGGTCCAGGCCGTCGGCGGATCGATGCTCAACCCGGTGGCCATGTCCATCATCACCAACACCTTCACCGACCCGAAGGAACGCGCCCAGGCGGTGGGTGTGTGGGCGGCCGTGGTCGGGGTGAGCATGGCCCTCGGACCGGTGGTCGGCGGGCTTCTGGTCGGCTCGGTCGGATGGCGCTCGATCTTCTGGATCAATCTGCCCGTGGGGCTGGCCGCGGTCCTGCTCACCCTCCGTTTCATCCCCGAGTCCCGGGCCCCCAAGCCCCGAAGGGTCGACGGGATCGGCCAGGTGCTCGTCGTGGTGCTCCTGGCCTCGCTCACCTACGGCATCATCGAGGCCCCGGATCACGGGTGGGCCTCCCCGGTCATCCTGGGCGCATTCGCCCTGGCCCTGGTGGCCCTGGTCGGGCTCATCGCCTGGGAACGTCGCCGCGACGAGCCCCTCATCGACCTCCGCTTCTTCCGGTCGGTGCCGTTCTCGGGCGCCGCGGTCATCGCCGTGGCCGCCTTTGCCACGCTGGGTGGCTTCCTCTTCCTCAATACCCTCTACCTCCAGGAGGTTCGGGGGTTCTCCCCACTCCGGGCCGGTCTCTACACGCTGCCCATGGCGGCTATGACCATGGTGCTCCCACCCATCTCGGGGAGGATCGTCGGTACCCGCGGGGCCAGGATCCCCTTGCTGATCGCCGGGATCGCCCTGACCATGAGCTGCATCATGTTGAGCTATCTCGGGGCCACCACCTCCATCGGCTGGCTATTCGCCTCCTATGTGGTGTTCGGCATCGGCTTCGGGTTCGTCAACGCTCCGATCACCAACGCCGCCGTGTCGGGCATGCCCCGGGCCCAGGCGGGGGTGGCCTCGGCCATCGCCTCCACCTCACGGCAGGTGGGGGCGACCCTGGGCGTGGCCGTGGTCGGCGCGCTCCTCGCCTCCTCGCTCGCCGGGTCCCATGTCCTCGGCGTGGCCACCGCCACCCGCGCCGGCTGGTGGGTGTTGGCCGCGTGCGGGCTCCTGGTGCTCGTGCTCGGCCAGGTGGTCACCACGGGCTGGGCCCACCGGACGGCCGACCGGACGGCCCGGGATCTGAATCCTGAGTTCCTCGAGGGACAGGCCCGGTGACGGCGGGGAAGCGGGACGGAGACGTCCGATCGCCGGGGGAAGGACCACCGGGAGTCGGTCGACACGCCGTCCGCCGGACGAAGGCCTCCCGGACCGAAGCCTCCTTGCCCGGGGCCGCGGGTGCGGGAGCCGACCCGGCGCGGACAGCGTGGTCGGCCATGTGCGACCTCGTGCTCGACAACGAGCGTCGTCGCGAGGTGAGCGAGGCCCTCGGCCTGACCTTCGGCCGGATCAAGGCGCTCCGCCGCATCTCGTGGGCGCCCAGGACCATGGGGGAGCTTGCGTCCGTGCTCGGGATCGATGCTCCCTATGCCACGCTCGTCGTCGACGATCTGGAGCGCCAGGGGCTCGTGGAGCGGCGTCCGCACCCCACCGACCGTCGGGTCAAGGTGGTGGCCACCACCGCCCGGGGCACGGCCCTCGCCCGGAGGGCCGAGGAGATCATGAGCCGACCTCCCGATGCCCTGACCGCACTGCCGCAGGCCGACCTGGAAGCCATGGCCCGGACGCTCCTGGCGGCTCTCAACCCGAAGGAGGGGTGAGGGCGGCCCGTTGTCGTTGCGTGGACGGTGAGGCACGGGCCCGGCCGCAGGGGTCGGCCACGCCGCTCTGCTCTGCTCTTCTCCAGGCGGGGGTCGACCGGTTCGCCCTCGGGGGCGAGGAGCGACAGGTCCTGCACTCCGAGACAACGGTTCGATCGTCCCCTCGCAGCGCCGCCGTGCTTCTGGTGAGGGAGCCCCTGGGAAGAGGCCCGATCTCGGCGCACCGAGCAGGCCTCCCCGCCGGGCTATGCCCGTCTGGCGTGAAGTCCCTACCGGGCAATCCCGACAGGGCGGAGGGGTGTGGACCGATCCGGGACACGGCGTCCGAGGGTGTGACACGGAAACGACCGTCTCCCCCCAGCCGAGGCTGGAGGGAGACGGTTCGAATCGCCGGTGACGCTGGGTTCAGTGGGTGCTTTCCCTACGGCAGATCGGGGGTGCAGGAGGCACCACGGGGTGCTTCAGGAGCACCCGCTGGTGGTGCCGCAACTCCCGCACACGTAGCACGAACCGGCTCGCTGCATGGCGTTGCCGCACTGATAGCAGTAGGGGGCGTCCCTCGGCTCGGCCCGGGCGAGCAGCTCACCCGACGTCGCCGGTGGGGCCTGCTGCGGAACCGGCGCCGGGTGTCCCGTGGGCTCCCCCGTGTCGAACAGCGTCCCCATGACCGGAGCGCCGTCCTCGGCACTCCCGTCGATCACCGTGGCGATCACCGGGTCGATGGGCTCGACCTCGACGATGCCACTCGACGCCGTGGCCGTCTCCTCCACACCGGGAAGCGTCGGCTGCATCCGCTCGGCGGTCGACAACACGCCGAGCTCGGCCCGCTCGTCGAGGGGCAGGTAGTCCACGGCCAGCCGGCGGAAGATGTAGTCGACCAGGCTGGTGGCGATGCGCAGCTCGGGGTCGTCGGTGATGCCGGCCGGTTCGAAGCGCATGTTGGTGTACTTGCGCACGTAGGTGGCCAGGGGCACACCGTGCTGGAGGCCGAGGCTCACCGAGATGGAGAATGCGTCCATGATGCCGGCCAGGGTCGAGCCCTGTTTGGACACCTTCATGAACACCTCACCCGGGCGTCCGTCCTCGTACTCACCGACGGTCACGTAGCCCTCGCAGTCGGCCACCCGGAAGGCGAAGGTCGAGGACTTCCGCCGGCGGGGCAGCCGTTCACGGACGGCGCCGATCACCACCGTGTCGGCCGTCCGGGTCTGCTCGTGCGCCAGTGCCGCCTCGAGCCCGGCGATCTTGTCGCTCAGCTCCCGGGCGTGGGCCTCGGCCTCGGACGCCGCCGGGAACGCCCCGTTGGCATCACCACCGGGCACCCCCTCGGCGGCGCCGTCCTTCTTGGTGGTGGAGAGCGGCTGGGCCACCTTGCAGTTGTCACGGTAGATGGCCACGGCCTTGATCCCCATGCGCCAGGCGTCGATGTGGAGCTGCTCGACATCCTCCACCGTGACGTCCTCGGGGAGGTTCACGGTCTTGGAGATGGCCCCGGAGATGAACGGCTGGACCGCTCCCATCATGCGGACATGACCCAGGTAGTGGATGGTGTTGTCCCCCATCGAGCAGGCGAACACGGCCAGGTGCTCCGGGGCCAGGTAGGGAGCGCCCACGATGGACTTGTGCACATCGATGTAGGCGATGATCTCGTCCACCTGGTCCGGGGAGTACCCGAGGCGGGTGAGGGCGCGGGGCACGGTCTGGTTGACGATGGACATGGTCCCCCCGCCCACCAGCTTCTTGGTCTTCACGAGACCGAGATCAGGCTCCACGCCGGTGGTGTCGCAGTCCATGAGCAGGCCTATGGTGCCGGTGGGGGCAAGCACGCTGGCCTGCGAGTTCCGCACGCCGTACTGCTCCCCCAACTCGACGGCCGTCTCCCAGGCCTCCTGGGCAGCCGAGAGCAGATCGGTGGGCACCTCCTCCTCGTCGATGGTGGCCACCGCGTCGCGGTGCATGCGCAGCACATCCAGCATGGGATCGACGTTCTCGTGGTAGCCGGCGAACGGGCCCATCCGCGCCGCCGTACGGGCCGAGGTGGCGTAGGCGTGTCCGGTCATGAGGGCGGTGATGGCGCCGGCCCAGGCCCGACCCTGGTCGGAGTCGTAAGGCAGTCCCTGGGCCATCAGGAGGGCCCCGAGGTTGGCGTAGCCGATGCCCAGCTCACGGAAGCGCCTCGAGTTCTCCGTGATCTTCTCTGTCGGGTAGTCGGCGTTGCCCACGATGATCTCCTGGGCGGTGAAGACGACCTCGACCGAGGACCGGAAGCCCTCGATGTCGAACGACGAGTCCTCGTGGAGGTACTTCATGAGGTTGAAGCTGGCCAGGTTGCAGGCCGAGTTGTCGAGGTGCATGTACTCCGAGCACGGGTTGGATCCGTTGATCCGCCCGGTGTTGGAGGCGGTGTGCCACTTGTTGATGGTGGTGTCGAACTGCATGCCGGGGTCGGCGCACTCCCAGGCGGCCTGGGCGAACTGGCGGAACAGGTCGCGGGCCGGCACCGAGCGGATGGCCTCCCCGTCACCGCGGCTGGTCAGGGCCCAGTCTCCGCCGGCCACCACCGCGTCCATGAACTCGTCGGTGACCCGCACCGAGTTGTTGGCGTTCTGGTACTGCAGGCTGATGGCGTCCTTGCCGTCGAGGTCCATGTCGAAGCCGGCGTCGCGGAGGACGCGGGCCTTGCGCTCCTCGATGGCCTTGCACCAGATGAAGTCCTCGATGTCGGGGTGGTCGGCATCGAGGATGACCATCTTGGCCGCCCGACGCGTCTTGCCTCCGGATTTGATGGTCCCCGCCGACGAGTCGGCGCCCCGCATGAAACTGACCGGTCCCGAGGCGGTGCCTCCGCCCTTCAAGAGCTCGTGGGAGGACCGGATCCGCGACAGGTTCACGCCGGCGCCCGAGCCGCCCTTGAAGATCACGCCCTCCTCGGTGTACCAGTTGAGGATGGAGTCCATGGTGTCGTCCACGGCGAGGATGAAGCAGGCCGATCCCTGTTGCGGCACCCCGGCCACCCCGATGTTGAACCACACCGGCGAGTTGAAGGCGGCCATCTGGTGGATGATGAGGTACTTCAGCTCGTCCCGGAAGATCTCCGCCTCGTCATCGTCAGCGAAGTAACCGTCCTTGATGCCCCACGTGGTGACGGTGTCGACCACCCGGTCGGCCACCTGGCGCAGCGACCACTCACGCTCGTTGGTGTTGGGGGTGCCTCGGAAGTACTTCTGGGCGAGGATGTTGGTGGCATTGAGGCTCCAGCTCTCGGGCACCTCGACGTTCAGCTGCTCGAAGGCCACGGCCCCGTCCCGGTAGTTGGTGATCCGGGCGTCACGTCGCTCCCACACGACCTGGTCGTAGGGGTGGACACCGGCGGTGGTGAAGTGGCGGCGAATGCCGATGCCGACGCGCTGGGGAGCAATGGCCATGTGGTGATCCTCTTTCTGGATGGTCGCTGGTGCGGACTGCTGTTCGTTGCGTTGCTGCTGGATCGCTCCGGGGAGTGATCGTCTGCGTGTGGCGTGTTGGTCTGGCTGCCGTCTGTGTCCTCGACCGTGGGCCCGGACCGCACGGAGCATCCGTGTCGTCCGGATCGGGTGTCCGCTCTGATCTGGACCCCGTAATGGGCCCCTCGTCCAGATCTTCCGGGCCGACTACCGACCCGGTGCGGACCACGTGGCTGAATCCGACATCATCAGCCTAGTTGCCCCGCAAACACAATATGTTGTGGTTAACCCTCCCCCGAGGTACGAGATAGTGGGTCTATTACAGCAGCGTAGTTACATGCCTGTCAATGGATTTGCATCCTTTTCGTGGGGTGCCGAGACAGCGAACTCCCTGTTGAGAGGGTGCTCGCGAAGAATTGCAAATGATTGCTGTCAGCTAGCGGCCCGGTGGCCGATCGGGAGGCCCCGTGGACCCGGCCCGGAGGGCCGCGCCGGAGGTGCTCCCGGACCGGTGTCACTACAGTCCGAGTGTGCCCACCCGCTCCCCCGTGTCCATCGCCATCGACGCCGGAACCACCGGGGTCCGGGCCCTGGTCGTCGACGACCGGACCAGGGTGGTCGACGTGGCCTACCGCGAGCTCACCCAGTACTACCCCCGTCCGGGGTGGGTCGAGCACGATGCCGACGAGATCTGGGAGGCCGTGCGCACCACACTCGCCGAGGTGGCCGGACGCCTGGCCGACGGTCGGAGGGTGGCCCGCGCCATCGGCATCACCAACCAGCGGGAGACCGTGGTGGCCTGGGACCGGCGAACGGGCCACGCGTTGCACCGGGCCATCGTGTGGCAGGACCGCCGCACCGCCCCCACGTGTCGTCGCCTGGCCGAGGAGGGTCACCTTCCGATGGTCCGAGAACGTACCGGCCTGGTGCTCGACCCCTACTTCTCGGCCACCAAGATGCGCTGGCTCCTGGACGAGGGGGACGTGGTCGTGACGGACGGGTTGGCTCTGGCCACGGTCGACTCGTGGGTCCTCTGGAACCTCACCGGGGGGACGGGCGGCGGGATCTTCGCCACCGACCCCACCAACGCCTCCCGGACGATGCTCTACGACATCGTGGTCCGGCGCTGGGCCCCGGAGCTCGGTGAGCTCTTCGGCGTGCCTCCCGCCACGCTCCCCGAGGTGCGGCCCTCCTGCGGCCGTTTCGGGAGGGTGGCCGATGGGGTCCTGGGTGCCGATTCACCGCTCCGGGGCGTGGCCATCAGCGGAATCGCCGGTGATCAGCACGCCGCCCTGTTCGGCCAGGCCTGTTTCGACCGGGGTATGACCAAGGTGACCTTCGGCACCGGCAGCTTCGTCCTCATGAATGCCGGCCCAGTGTGCCCGGAGCCGATCGACGGGCTGATCACCACGCTGGCCTGGGACCTCGGTACCGACGGGGACGTCGCCATCGGTTCCGACGGGGGGCCCTCGCCCGACCGCTCCTCGGTGGCCTACGCCCTCGAAGGGTCGGTGTTCGTCTCGGGGGCGGGCGTGCAGTGGCTGCGGGACGGCCTGGGCATCATCGACCGGTCCACCGACCTCGAGCCCCTGGCGCGCTCCGTCGCCAGCAGCGAGGGCGTGGTGGTGGTTCCGGCGTTCACCGGGCTCGGCAGCCCCCACTGGGATCCCGCTGCCCGCGGCGCCGTGCTCGGGCTGAGCCGGGGCCTGGGGCGGGCCCATCTGGCCCGGGCCATGGTGGAAGCCATGAGCTTCCAGGTCCGAGACGTGGTCGAGGCCATGGCGGCGAGCGCCACTGCACCGTCGGTCCTCCGGGTCGACGGAGGTGCCTCGGCCATGAACCTCCTGTTGGAGTTGGTGGCCGACCAGTGTCGCCTGCCCGTCCTCCGCCCGGGCTCGGTGGAGACCACGGCCATCGGGGCGGCCACACTGGCCGGTCTGGCCGAGGGGCTGTGGGGCTCGATGGACGAGCTGGCCGACCTGTGGGTCGAGGACCGCGCCTTCGGGCCCACGGCCGGGCCGGAGGTGACCGAGTCAGCCCGACGGGCCTGGCTTCGGGCCATCGAGCGCTCCCGTCACTGGGCCATCGAGCCGCCCTGACGCCGGGAGGCTGGCGGACGCCACTGGACGCCTGCCACCAGAAGGACAGGGCCGGCTCCGGGAAGCGGCGCCGATCGTCCACGCCCATGGGCACGTCGGCTCGGGCCGAGTCGTGCTCTCCGGCTGGTCCCTGCTCTCAGGCGAGCTCCTGCCATCCGTGGTCGGCTAGCTCGGCCATGATCGAGATCCACTGGCGTTCGCGGTCGCGGAGGATCGGATCGCTCCGTCCGACCACCAGGATCAGATCGGCCGAGACCAGGGTGGCCGTGGCCACGGCACCGTTCACGGCCATGGCGTCCGGAGGGGGGCTCATGCCCTGGAGGGCCATGGCGGTGAGCTCCTCGGGTGGGGGCAGCTCCCCTTGGGACGCGGTCACCTGCCAGGCGTCGGTGTCGAGCACAGCGGCGAACGTGGCCGCCAGACTGCGACGCACCCTGCCGGTCAGGTGTTCGAGCAGTCCGGCCGCCGAGGGCTGCTTGAACAGCTCGGTGGCCACCTCGAGGAGCTCGGTGTGACGGTCGGGCAGGGCTCCGTCGACGGGTCGGACCGACTCGATGACCACCCCGTCCACCTCGAGGATCTCGTCGCGGAGCAGGTCGATCAGGTGATCGCCGGCCAGGCCCACACCCAGCTCGTCGACCACCATGCCGTCGTCGCGCTGGAGGATCTCGATGGAGACCACGTCCCCGCCGACGGAGCCGATCCGGCTGGCCACGGCGCCGAGGGCACCCGGTCGATCGGGAAGCTGCACCCTGATCAGGTAGTTGAACACGCCCTCAGGCTAGGCCGACTCTGTGTACACACTGTTTCCGGCTGATTACGACATCGGGTGTGCTGATCGAGGTCATCCCCGCCACCGATACCGAAGGCGCCGGCGGTCCGGTCGTGCCGCCACCCACCTGCCGGGGCCGGAGCCGACCACCGTCCGGGACGGCGGCTCAGCCGGCCGCCGCCCGACTGGCGTACCGGTCCACATACTCCTGGCCCGAGAGCCGGGCGATGGCTTCCATCAGCGAGTCGGTGAGACACCGGAGCTCCACCTGGTCCAGTTCCCGGGTCGACGGATCGGCGCCGTCGGCCGCCGGGTCGTCGCACTGTCCCGTCGTGATGGTCTGGCCGGCGTGGAGATAGGTCACCGGCGGGCCGAACCGGATGGTCACGGCGTGGAAGGGGCGCATCACGTTGCTGCCGGGGGGCTGCACGGCCCTGGTCCCGACGATCCCCACCGGGATGATGGGCACGTCGCACCGCAACGACAGGCGGGCCACGCCGGTATGTCCTTTGTGGAGGCGCAGATCCGGGGCCCGGGTTCCCTCGGGATAGATGCCGAGGAGATGGCCGGCGTCGAGCACCTTGGTGGCCGTGTCCAGTGCCCGCTGGGAGGCGTCGCCGCCGCTCCGGTTCATGGGGATCTGGCCGGCGGCCCGGAAGAACCACGCCGTCTTCCAGCTGTCGAAGTACTCCGCCTTGGCCACGTAGGTCACCCGGCGACCCAACACCAGGGGGAGGAAGAAGGAGTCGCAGAACGACTGGTGGTTGGCCGCCAACACGGCAGGACCGTGCGTCGGTATGTGCTCTCTTCCCTCCACCTTGACCCGCCAGAGGAGGAAGAACACCGGGCTCAGCACGACCTTCAGGATCCAGTAGGCCACGAGCCACGGTATCGCCACGTGTGATGTACTGCATCTCATGGCCGCTCCGACCACCGCCTCCGCCCAGCAGACGCCGGTGCCACCAACCGAGGAGGCCGCCGGGGAACCCGGTTCGTGGACGGTCCTCGGCCGCACCATCGGTCTCCCCGTCGAGGTGCGCCGGGCCGCCCAGTGGGGGGTCCAATACCTGGTGCCGGCGGCCGCCGCCCAGCGGATCGTGGATCCCACCGGCCTCGAGGTCACCGGTCCGGTCCCGGGCCGGGCGCTGGTGGCCCTGGCCGTGTGCCGCTACGACGACACCGACCTCGATCCCTACCACGAGGTGGCGGTGAGCTTCGTGGTCCGCCCCCACGATGCCCCGCCACTGGGCTCGGCCGTCCAGCGGACCCGGGAGTTCTTCACCGGGGCCCTCGGTGCCTACATCCACCGGCTCCCCGTCGACCAGGCGTTCACCTGTGCCGCCGGGCGCGACATCTGGGGCTTCCCCAAGTGGATCACGACCATCGACATCGATGAGCCCGCTCCGTCCGGATCGCCCGCGGGCCGAGGATCGGCCGGCACGGGCACCGTGGTCCGCCTGGTGGACGACGGGGTCCACGTGCTCACCCTGACCGTGGCGGCGGGCGGGCGGCTCCACCTCCCGGCCCAGGCCCCACCGAGCTACTCCTTCGCCGACGGCGTACTGAGGCGGACCTTGTGGACCACCTCGTCGGAGGGGACGGCCGGTCGCGTGGGCGGCGCCTCCCTGGTCCTCGGACGGCACCCCATGGCCGAGGAGCTCCGCTCCCTCGGCCTGCCCAAGCGGGCGCTCTTCTCGTCGTCGGCAACCGGGATGCGGGCCTCCTTCGGCGGGGCTGAGATCGTCACGCCCCGGACGGCGAGGCTGCGTTGACCCCCTTCCGCCCGGCCCCCTAGCGTTGGAGGACCATGGTCCGCCGTCTCACACCCAAGGGCGCCCGTCGCCGACAGGAGCTGATGGAGGTGGCGGCACGGCGATTCGCCGCCGAGGGCTACCACGCCACCTCGGTGACCAGCCTGGTCGACGGCATCGGCGTCGGCAAGGGCGTCTTCTACTGGTACTTCACCTCGAAGGACGAGCTCTTCGGCGAGATCCTGGTCGACGCCCTCCAGTCCATGCGCATGGCCCAGCGTGAGGCCATCGCCGGCGAGCCCGACCCGGCCCGGCGCATCGAGTGGGGCATCCGGGCCTCGCTGCGGTGGCTGTCCGACCACCGCCACCTCTACGCCCTCATGGAGTTCGCCCGCACCGAGGAGCGCTTCGCCCCCATCATCCGGAACGGCGACGACCAGACGGTGGCCGACGCCCTGCCCCACGTGAGCGCGGGCATCACCGCCGGCCTGCTCCGGGGGGAGGACCCCGAGGTCCTGACCATGGCCATCTTGGGGGTCACCTCCCATCTGGCCCGGGAGCTCGTCCTCGAGCGGGGGCAGGACGCCGACGGCGTGGCCGAGGCCGCCATCGCCTTCTGCCGACAGGGATATCTGGCCGCCGACCCGTCGGCCGCCAGGCGCATCGCGTGACCGGGACGACGACCATCGAGGCGGAGCCGTTCCTCGACGGCCTGCGCTTCGGCGAGTGCCCCCGCTGGCACGGGGGCCGACTGTGGTTCGTCGACTTCTACGACAACACCGTCCAGTCGGTCGGCGAGTCCGGCGACGTCCGCGTCGAGCTCGAGGTGCCCGGCGAACCGGCCGGACTGGGGTGGCTGCCCGACGGTCGCCTGCTGGTGGTGACGCGTAAGCCGCGCACCGTGGTCCGCCGGGAGGACGACGGCCGCCTGGTCCTCCACGGCGACCTCAACCCGATGGCCTCCTTCTACGGCAACGACATGGTGGTCGACGGGATCGGACGGGCCTATGTGGGCAACTTCGGGTTCGACCTCGACCACTTCGTCGAGGAGCGGGGCCTGGCCGCCCTGGTCGAGCCGCCCGGGCCGCCGACCACCGTGCTCATCCGGGTGGACCCCGACGGATCGGTCCATCGTGCCGCCGAGGACCTCTCGTTCCCCAACGGTTCCGTGGTGACCCCGGACGGCCGTACCCTGATCGTGGCCGAGACCCTGGCCGGCCGGCTCACCGCCTTCACCATCGGGGATGACGGGTCGCTCAGGGGTCGACGGGAGTGGGCCGCGCTGTCCTGGTGCGCTCCCGACGGCATCTGCCTCGACGCCGACGGCCGGGTGTGGGTGGCCAACGCGCTGACCTCGGAGTGCATCTTGGTGGCCGAGGGCGGGGCGATCGTCAGTCGGGTGACCACGTCACAGAACTGCTTCGCCTGCATGTTGGGGGGCGGCGACCGCCGCACCCTCTACCTGGTCACGGCGCCGACCAGTACCGAGTCCGAGGTGAGCGTCAGCCGGACCGGACGCATCGAGCAGGCCCGGGTCGCGGTGGCCGGGGCCGGCCTCCCCTGAGGCCGAGGCTCTCGTAACTGGCTCCGGGCCGGACGGCCCCGTCGGTTCAGCGCAGTCGGGTCAGCGCAATCGGGTCAGGGACTTGCGCAGGCTGCGGACTCCCTGGCCGATGCGCTGCTCGTTCTCGATGAGGGCGAACCGCACATGGTTGTCCCCGCCGGGGCCGAAGCCCACACCCGGTGACGTGGCCACGTCGGCCTCGGTGACCAGGTACTTGGAGAACTCCAGCGAGCCCATCTCCCGGTAGGGCTCGGGGATCGGGGCCCACACGAACATGGTGCCCCGCGGTGGCGTGATCTCCCAACCGATCCGGTTGAGCCCGTCGCAGAGGGCGTCACGGCGCGCCTGGTAGGTCTCATTGATGACCTTGGGGTAGTCGGGGGCCTCGTTCATGGCCACGATGGCGGCGATCTGGATGGGCTGGAACGTCCCATAGTCCAGGTAGCTCTTGAGCTTGGTGAGCGCCTGGACGATGGCGGCGTTGCCCACGAGGAAACCCACTCGCCAGCCGGCCATGGAGAAGGACTTGGTCAGCGTGTACAGCTCGACGGCCACATCCTTGGCCCCGGGAACCTGCAGGATCGACGGCGGCGTGTACCCGTCGAAGGCGATGTCGGCGTAGGCGAAGTCGTGGACCAGGACGATCTCCCGCTCCTTGGCGAACTCGACCAGGCGGGTCATCCAGGCCAGGTCAACGCACTCGGTGGTGGGATTGTGGGGGAACGAGAGCACCACTACCCGGGGCTTGGGCCATGCCGACTCCCACGCCTCCATGAGGTTGTCGAAGAAGGCCTCGCCGGGGCTGCCCCCGTTCTCGGCCCCCGGCGCGTCGAGGCGGACGTGGCGCACGTCGGCGCCGGCGAACAGCGGGGCGTAGATGTGGATCGGATAGGAGGGGGAGGGCACGAGGGCGGTGTCCCCCGGGCCGACCAGCACCCACATGAGGTGGCTCAGGCCCTCCTTGGCCCCGATGGTGGTGACGACCTCGGTGTCGGGGTCGAGCTCCACCTCGAACTTGCGCAGGTAGAGGTCGGTGATGGCCTGGCGGATCTTCGGGATGCCGCGGCTGGCCGAGTACCGGTGGTTGCGCGGGTTGCGCCCGGCCTCGGCCAACTTCTCCACGGCCACGTCGGGCGAGGGCAGGTCGGGATTCCCGAAGCCCATGTCGATGACGTCACGTCCGCTGTGGCGGCCGGCGTCCCGGAGCTCGTTGATGGTGGCGAAGACATAGGGCGGAAGACTGTTGATCCGGCGGAACTCCATCGGCCAAGGCTACTGCCGGGGCCCGGCCGGGCGGGACACCCCGCCGGTCCCGGACGCCGCGTCATGCGCCCAGCGTCCCCGTCGCGCCACCGGGGCCGTCCCCGAGCCTCCGGACCGCGGTGGCCGCCTCGGCGACCACGTCGAGTGAGTCGGGCCAGGCACACACGGCCCAGGTGGCCCCGGCGCCGGCCACGTCACTGAGCTGGCGGGTGGCCTCCTCGACCGTGTCCCCCACCGGTCCCCCCCAGGTCACCTCCACACCGGTGGCGGACAGCTCGGCCACCCGCAGCACCTCACCCTCCCAGAGGTTCACCGCCACCGAGAGGGTCCGGGCCAGCTCCACGGTCTTGGGCAGGCCGCCCCCGATCCAGACGGGTATGCCCAGGTCCCGGACGGCGGCGGCCACCGCCGCCAGGCGCACCCGCCGCTCGGAGGCCGCCTCGAAGGGGATGCCGTAGGCCTCGTTCTCGGCCCGGCTCAGGTGGTCGCCGGTGCCCATGCCGGCGATGACCCGCCCGCCGCTGAGCACGGCCAGGCTGGCGAGCTCGGCCACCAGCACATCGTCGGGCAGCAGCCCGATCCTGGCCACCAACGTCCCCACGGCGATGGTGGAGGTGGAGGCGGCCAGGGCCCCGAGCAGGGGGCCCGACGAGATGGCGGGCCGCCCGGGCTGGCCCATGGGCCAGAGGTGGTCGAAGCAGAACACGGCGTCGATGCCCAGCGCCTCGGCCCGCTGGGCCGCCGCGATGGCCGAGTCGGACTCGTCACGGAACTGGGGAAGGGTGATCCCCACCTTCATGGATTACCCCGTTCCGTGCGCCACGCACCGGCCCGGGGACCTACCCTCACGCCTTCGACTCGACCCGGGCCTTCAGCTCCCGCAGGGCGATCGACATGATCCGGCTCTGGGCCCGCATCTTGATGAAGCCGGGCAACGGCACCTTCATCTCCACCTCGAGGTGGTAGGTGACCTCGGTGCGTCCGTCCCCGCCGTCGGCGAAGACGTAGCGGCCGTCGAGCTTGGAGGTGATGTCGCCACGGGTCTGCACCCAGGACAGCACCCCGGGGGCCTCGCTGAAGTCGTAGGCCAGGGTGTAGCTGGTGCTGCGGCCGAATGCCGCGGCCCGGAAGGTGACCAACTCCGGACGGCCCTGGTCGTCGCGGGATTCGACCGTGACCTCTTTGATGTCCGAGGCCCACTGGGGATAGGCCTCGATATCGGCGCTGACCTCGAAGCACCGTGTCGGCGTGGCCGACACCACCATGCGCTCGGTGGCTTGTTCGGCCACGATCAGCCCTCCTCTTCGATCAGTCTGCCGGCCGGGCAACCCGGACGGGCGGTCCCTCAGCCTTCCACGTCGGCCAGCGACGCAGCCAGCCTAGGGGCGAGTTTGTCATAGTCGAAGGATGCCTCGGCCCGTCGCCGGGACGCCGCCCCCATCCGCCGAGCCAGGTCCTGATCGCCGAGCAGGTCGCCGATGGCCCGGGCCGCAGCGCCGGCATCGGTGGGGCGCCGGACCACCGAACCGGTGACACCGGCCTGGACCGCCTCCCCGGCCCCCCCGGACCGGCCGGCCACCTGGGGCACGCCGGCCGCCGCGGCCTCGAGGAAGACGATGCCGAAGCCCTCCTGCTCGAGGCCCAGCCACCGGTTGCGACAGAGCATGGCGAACACGTCTGCCGCCCCGACCAGCCGAGGCAGGTCGGCATCGGACACTCCGCCGAGAAGGTGCACGGGTGCCGAGTACTCGGCCACCCTCCCGGCCAGGCGGTCGGCATCCCGCCCGCGACCGGCGACGGCCACCACCACGTCGGGGTAGTCGGCCCGCAGCCGGACGGCGGCGTCGATGAGCACGTCCATACCCTTGCGGGGCACCAGCCTGCTGACGCTCACCACCAGCGGGCCCTCCGCAGGCAGGCCGAGATCGGCCCGGGCCTCGGCCCGCTCGGCGTCGGTGAGGGGCCTGAAGCGCTGGAGGTCGACACCGGGTGGGATCTCCAGGACGGGCGGCATGCCGCCCCGCCGGAGGGTGCGGGCGGCCTCGTGAGCCGGATAGCCACCGGCCGAGACGGCCAGCACGCTGTGTCGGAGCACGTGGGACACCATCCGGTGGGTGACCGGGAGTCGTCCGGGAATGGCCACCTCGGCCCCGTGGAGCAGCACCGCATAGGGGAGGCCGAGGCGCGGTCCGATCAGGCCGAGGGGGAACGCCGGGTCGAGTACGACGAGGCCGGCCCCGGCGCGCCGGGCGGTCTCCCGGATCCGCCGGGCCAGACCGGGGGTGGGCGCCAACACGCGGCCCGGGACCCGCTCGATGCGGATCCCGCGTTCGGCCTGGGCCCGGTCGAATGCCGGGGCGTCGGGGTGCGAGCGGGCGGTGAGGATCACAAAGGAGTCGGGGTCCATGCGCGACCAGAGCTCCCACAGGTAGGCCTGGATCCCCCCCACCTTGGGCGGGAAGTCGTTGGTGACCAGCAGGTGGGTCACGGCATCGGAGCGATCAGATCGTGGCGGCCCAGGCGCCGGGCGGCCCACCGGGCGTGCTCGGCGAGCAGGGGATCGTCCGCCCGCAGCCACCGCCTCAGGGCCCGGACCGTCCCGGGATGGGACCCGTCGCCCACGTTGCCCAGAGCCACGAGGGCGTTGCGCCGGAGGTAACGCGGATCACGATCGGCGATGTACCAGCGACCGTGGTCCTCCATCAACTGCTCGTCGGAGGCCTCGAGCAGGTCGAGCAGGTCCACGCGCGGGCCGTCGACGGGCCGGGCCGACGATGGGGTGGGGGGAGGTAGCGGGGGCGGATCCCGGCGGTCGGCGACCTTATTGATGGGACAGACCTGTTGGCACTCGTCACATCCGTAGATGCGTTCCCCGAGGGCGACCCGGTACTCCTCGGGGAACGACCCCGGGGCCTGGACCAGCCAGGCCAGGCACTTCCGGGCATCGAGCACCCCCGGCGCCACGAGGGCGCCCGTCGGGCATGCGGACATGCAGCGCGAGCAGCTCCCACAGCCCTCGGCGTGGGCGGCGGAGCGACCGGGGCGACTGGGACGGAGGGGGGCGTCGGTGACCACCGAGCCCACCACGAACCAGGACCCGGCACCGGGGACGAGCAGGAGCGAGTTCTTCCCGAACCAGCCGATCCCGGCCCGGTGGGCGGCCGCCCGGTCCACGAGGGCGTTGTCGTCGCAGACCACGACGGCCCTCCACCCCCGCTCCCGGAGGTGCCCGGCCACCGAGCCCAGGGCAAGTCGCAGCGAAGCGTAGTGGTCGGAACGCGCATAGCGGGCCACGCGTCCCACGGGACGGCCGCCGGCGTCGTGGCCGTCCGAGCCGGTGCCCGGTTCGCCCGGTTCGCCCGGTTCGCCCGGTTCGCCCGGTTCGCCCGGTTCGCCCTGGCGATAGCTCCACGCCCCCACCACCAGGGAGCGGGCCCCGGGGAGGATCCGGGTGGGATCGGTCGACCGCTCCGGGTTGCGGTAGGTGAACTGCATGGAGCCGTGCAGACCGGCGCGCTTCCTCTTGAGCAGGTGCTGGCGTGTCTCCGCAAAGATCTCGGCCGTGGCCACGCCCACCGGGTCCAGGCCGGCGGCCCGGCCGATCGTCACCACCGCCCGGCTGAGGTCGATGTCCTCGGTGGGCGTCGGCTCCGTGAGCGGGGTGGGGGCAGCGGCTCGGGGCACACCCCATGGTCGCACGACCCAGGCCGGGGCCAGGCATCATCGCAACCCTGAGCCCATGATCATCGTCAGCCGAATGGTGACCGTCAGCCGACGTCGCGGGTGTGGCGGACGCCGGGCACCAGACCGGCCCGGGCCAGGAGGCGCACAGCACGGGCCTCGTCCACATCGACCACGACGGCGTCCTCGGGCTCACGGCCGACGATGAAGGAGACAACGCAGTCGTCGCAGACCGGCGTGTGTTGATGGCGGCAGTCGGCACAGTCGATGGTGAACGCCTCGGGCGGCGCCGCCGGCCCGTGCGATCTCACACTCGGCAGGGAGACGGGGACGGTGGTGAACGGCACGGAGCAGCCTCCTGGGGTTGGGGATCCGGAGATGGTTCCCATGACCCCGACATCATGGATCGTGGGTGTGACACGGCACTGACCAGGCAGTTTCCGCCCGGTCGCGTGGTCGCGTGGTGGCCCCGTCCGGACGGAGGCTCGGCGCCGTCCACGCACCGCTCCGAACGTGCCCGCCCGTGGCGCCGGGAGCCCCGGCCCCGGGTCGGTTCAGTAGCCGGCGTCGGGATCGACGAGCCCGACCAACTCCTCACCGGCGGCGAACCTGACCACGTTGGTGCGGATGCGCTCGGCCAACAGGGGCTGGATCATCTCGATGGTGTCGGCGGTGTGGGGTGTGATGATGGCGTTGGGCAGCTCCCACAGGGGATGGCCGTCGGGAAGGGGCTCCGGATCGGTGACGTCGAGGGCCGCCCCGGCGATCGATCCGGCCACCAGGGCGGCGACCAGCGCGTCGGTGTCCACATGGCCGCCTCGGGCCACGTTGACGAGCCAGGCCGTCTCGTCCATGAGGCCAAGCTGGTGGGCGCCGATGATCCCGGTCGTCTCGGGGGTGAGGGCCAGGGCCAGGTAGACCACCAACGCCCCGGGGAGCACCTCGTCCAGGGCGGCCACCGGGACGGTGCGGGAGGCGCCGGGCATGGGGTCGCTCTTGCGACGGACGACGGTGGCCTCCACCCGGAAGGGAGCCAGCTGCTCGAGCAGCCGGGTGGTGATTCCCCCTCCTCCCAGGATGGTCACCTTCTGGTCGTAGAGGCTGGTCCCGGCGGCCTTCCCCCAGGATCGCGCCGAGACCCGGGTACGGAGGTGACGGAGACCGGCCAGGGAGAGGGCCAAGGCGTGCTCGGCCACCGGCTCGGCGTACGAGCCCTTGGCGCACGTCCAGAGGTGGTCGTGATCGAGGAGTCCGGAGGCCACCACGTTCTCCACCCCGGCGAAGGGCAGCTGCACCCACTGCAGCGTCGGCGCCGCCGCCACCTGGTCGGCCAGGGACTGGACCGCCCGGGGATCCAGCCAGACCAGAGCGTCAGGCTGCTCGGCGATATCGACGAGGGTCCCCCCGCCGGCGGTCACGGCGTCGGTGGCGAACGGTGCGTGCTGGGGGCCGACGGCGATGCGGGGCGGGGACATGGCCGGAACATTATCGACACCACCGGTGGGACAGCGCCTCCACGAGGGCTGACGATTTGATTCAATGGGTTGGCCGGCGGCCCATCTGAGGGCGGCCGGACTGATCGGGGGGACCGATGATCGTCGAGTTCAATGTCCGCGACTTCCTGGACCGGGCCGAGTCGGCCTATCCGGAACGGGTCGGCCTCATCGACGAGCCCGACCAACCGGCCGAGGCCTGGGCACCGCTGGCCTTTGCCGAGATGGCGGCCCGCGCCCGGGCCCAGGCGTCGGGACTGGACCGTATGGGGGTCGGACCGGGCGAACGGGTGGCGGTGGTGTCCCACAACGCATCCCGGCTCCTCACGTCGTTCTTCGGGGTGTGCGGCTGGGGCCGGATCCTCGTACCCGTCAACTTCCGGCTGGCCCCCGCCGAGGTCGAGTACATCGTGGGCCACTCCGGGGCCACGGTCCTGCTGGTCGACCCCGAGATCGACCAGGCCCTGGCCGGCATCGACGTCAAGCACCGCTTCGTCCTCGGAGCCGGGTCCGACCCCGTGTTGTTCCCCACCGACGGGGAGCCGCCCGTGGCGTGGGCGGCCGACGAGGGGGCCACGGCCACCATCAACTACACCTCGGGCACCACGGCCCGGCCCAAGGGCGTGCAGCTGACCCACCGCAACTGCTGGGTCAACGCCTCCCTGTTCGGTTGGCACATGGGTCTGTCGGATCGGGACGTCTACCTCCACACCCTCCCCATGTTCCACGCCAACGGATGGGGCATGCCGTGGGCCACCACGGCCATGGGATGCCCACAGGTGGTGCTGCGCAAGGTGGACGGCACCGAGATCCTCCGGAGGGTCGAGCGCCACGGGGTCAGCCTGCTGTGTGCGGCGCCAGCGGTGGTGAACGCGGTGCTCGACGCCGCGCCCGACTGGGATGGGCCCATTCCCGGGGCCGGCCGCACGCGGATCGTGGTGGCCGGTGCCCCACCCCCGAGCCGGACCATCGAGCGGGTCCAGAGCGAGCTGGGCTGGGAGTTCAACCAGATCTACGGACTGACCGAGACCTCCCCCCTGCTCACCGTCAATCGGCACCGGTCCGAGTGGGAGGAGCACGACGGGGCGGCCAGGGCCCGCAGGCTGATGCGGGCCGGGGCGCCGGCGGTGGGCACCGCCATGCGGATCGACGAGAAGGGGGAGGTGCTGGTCCGGAGCAACACGGTGATGGACGGGTACTGGGACCAGCCGGCCGAGACGGCCGCGGCCCTGGCCGACGGGTGGTTCCACACCGGCGACGGAGGCCTCATCGACGAAGAGGGCCATCTGAGCATCCTCGACCGGAAGAAGGACGTCATCATCACCGGCGGGGAGAACGTGTCCTCCATCGAGGTGGAGGACGCCGTCTTCTCCCTGGCCGGTGTGGCCGAGGTGGCGGTGATCGGCGTCCCCGACGAGCGGTGGGGCGAGATGGTCGTGGCCCTCGTGGTGCCGGCCGAGGGCGTCTCCCTCACCGAGGACGCCGTGATCGCCCACTGCCGGACGGCCCTGGCCGGGTACAAATGCCCCAAGCGGGTGGAGCTGCGCGACGAGCTACCGCGGACGGCCACCGGCAAGCTCCAGAAGTTCCGGCTCCGGGAGCCCTACTGGGAGGGTCGGGACCGCCAGATCAACTAACTGACCGGGCCGAGCGGGATGGCCGCCGTCACCGAGGAGGGCCCGGCCGCGGGGACCGTGGCGAACCCGACGTCGGTCAGCCACGCACCCACCGTCTCCATGGTCCACCCCGGCGCCTCCAGCATGGGCACATGCCCCATGTCGGCGGCCACCCGGAACCGCCACGCCGGATGGGCGGCGCTCATCCGCTGGGCCGAGGTGAGCGGTACGAGCACGTCCCGGGCCCCGTGCAGCAACAGGGTGGGCTGGCCGATGCTCGCCAGTCGTTCCATGGTCGGTGCCGGCCGGGCCACCAGCGAGGAGAGGGATCGGGCGGAGCGAAGGTAGGCGGCGTCGGCGGCCACCCGGTCCAGCCGCTCGGTGAGCTCGATGTGGGCCTCCACGACGTCGTCCGGGACGCGTGAGGCGTCGACGCAGCAGACCCCCAGGACCCGACGCACGGTCTGCTCCGCCGTGGTCCGCTGCCGTCGCTGGGTCAGGTAGGTCTCCCCCACACCGGGCACGGCGCAGAGCAGGAAGTTGGCCACCACCCTCGGGTGGACCAGTCCCAGCCGGGAGGTGGGCAGGGCCGGGTCGATCAGGATCAGTCCCGCCACCGTGCCTGGCTCCTCGGCCGCCTGCAGGGCCGCCACCAGGCCCCCCATGGAGTTGCCCATGAGGATGACCGGCGCGGCACCCGGGGATCCCTCGGACTCGACGGCCAGCACCTCGAGGGCACCGCTGACCAGCCGGCGGTGCCCTTCCATGTCCGCTGTCCGGGATCCGGTCGGGGTCAGCCCGTGTCCCACCAGGTCCAGGGCCACCACCCTGGCGTACCGGGTCAGGTCCGGACCAACGGCCGCCCAGTTCAGATGGGACCCACCCAGGCCGTGGAGGCCGACGATCAGTGGTCCGTCGGCGGGCCCACCCATGTCGAGGGCGTGTACCGGGCCATCGACGTCGATGATCCGGGAGACGGATCCGGGCGGGAACGGTGGACTCACTCGGTCGAGGCTACCGGGACGGATGATTGGGACCGGTCCACCCGAGCGGTCCACGCCCGGGTCGTTCAGGCCGTGGCCATGGCCACCAGCTCGTCGCGCGTGGGCCCCAGCGGAGGCTCCTCCCGCCATCCGGCACCGAGGGCGATCACCTTGTCGAGCACGCCCTCGGCGGCCAGGGCCTCGAGCGGCAGCTGGCGCACGCCGGCGATCTGGAACAGGGCCCGGAGGCAGTCGGGATCCCGGCCGGCGGCGAGGACGAGAGCCTTCCCGATCTCGTAGCCCGGGTCCTCGGGGGCGTAGGCCCGGCCGGCCAGGAGCGCGGTGATCTCCTGGAGCCGGTGACGGTCTCCGGCCACGGTGGCCTCGTACCACGGGGTCACCGAGCGTCGGGTGGCCTCGTCCCACGCCAGCGCCAGATCGAGGGGCGAGTCGTCAGCACACTGGGCCAGGAGGTCGCGCAACGCCACCGCGTGCATCATGCCGATGGTGGCGCCGCGTCCCACCGACGGATTGGTGCAGGACCATGAGTCACCGACGGCCAGCAGGCCGGTGACCACCGGACGTCCGTCGACCACCAGGTTGCGGATCCGGTCCTCGAGCCGGGTGATGGACATGATCCGATCCTCGAGGGGCTCGCCCTCCAGCCACTCGGCTGCCCCGGGCAGGCTTCGCACCACCGCCGACCACCGGTCCACATCCCGGAGCCCCCGCAGCGAGGTGTCCTCGGACGATGTGACCACCACCAGCGACCAGGTTCCGTTGTCGGCCGGCAGGGTGAGGAGGGAGACGGTGCCGTACTCCTGGATGGGCAGGATCCCCGGGATGGCCGGCGACGCCCCGTCGGAGGTGCGGAAGTGGCGGCCGTAGTAGACGAAGCCCGAGTCGTCGCCCTCCTCCCGGAGGGGGGCGGCGCCGAGGTCGGCCAGCCAGGTCGGCGCCGGGGACCGGCGGCCGGCGGCGTCGACCACCACATCGGCCGGGAGCTCCTCCCCCGACTCGAGGCGAATACCGGCGACGCCCGGAATCCCGGGGCCGTCGGCGGGACCGGGAAGGAGTCCCCGGACGCCCACACCCCGACGGACCTCGACACCCGGGGCGTTCTCGGCGGCACGGGCCACCACCGACTCGACGACGACCCGCCGTCCCGTGATCGCCCCGAAGTCCTCGTCACCGGCACGGTCCGGGCCGCGGAGCGACGCAGGCACGTGGTCCAGGGGGTTCCAACGCACGGCCCCGGCGTCGAGCAGTGCGTCGAGCACCTCGGGCAGCTCGATCTCCATCGCGGCCCGGTACCCGGGGGCGAACAGGTGGGGCAGGCGGAACTGGTTGACGCCCCGCCGTTCCCAGTCGTCCCACGCCGAAGCCGGATCGGGGACGTCGGCGGCATCGCGCTCGACCACGGTCACCTCATGGCCGTCCCGGGCCAGCAGCAGGGCGCTCGAGAGTCCGACCATGCCGGCCCCCGTGATGACGATCTTCATCGGTTCCCCTTCCCCGGCGCCACCCCCCTACCCCGCCCAAACAGTAGCAACGGGTGGTGTCGCCGCACCTCCCGCCGCCGGCGGCCCGGTCAGCGGTCGTCGCCCGAGGGGAAGTGGAGGTCGATGGCTCCGGGTCCCGCTCCCGACGCCGTTTCCTCGTCTCCGGCGTCGCCGCCCGTGGCGTCCACGGCCGTCTCCGGCCACCGGGTGGTGACCGATTTGAGGCGGGTGTTGAACCGGACCCCCTCCATGCCGTGAATGTGGGCGTCGCCGAACAGTGACTCCTTCCATCCGCCGAAGGAGTAGTAGGCCATCGGCACGGGAATGGCGACGTTGATACCGACCATCCCCACCTGGATGTCGCGGCGGAACCGCCGGGCGGCGTGACCGTCCCGAGTGAAGATGGCGGTCCCGTTGCCGTAGGGATTGGCGTTCACCAGGTCGATGGCCTCGTCCAGCGAATCCACCCGCACGACCGAGAGCACCGGCCCGAAGATCTCATCGCGGTACACGGCCATGGTGGGGGTGACATGGTCGACCAGGGTCGGTCCGACGAAGAAGCCGTCCTCGCCACCGGGCACCTTCACATCCCTGCCATCGAGCACGACGGTGGCTCCTTCGGACTCGGCCGAGTCCACGTACCCGGCCACCCGGTCCCGATGGGCCGCGGTGATCAGGGGACCCATGTCCGACCCGGGATCCGTACCCGGTCCGGTCCGGAGGGCGGCGGCCCGGTCTGTCAAGGCCTGCACCAAAGGTGTGGCATCCCCCACGGCCACGATGGCCGAGATCGCCATGCACCGCTCGCCGGCCGACCCGTACCCCGCCGCCGTCAGGGCGTCGGCCGCCGCACCGAGGTCGGCGTCGGGCAGGACCACGGCATGGTTCTTGGCTCCCCCCAGGGCCTGGCACCGCTTGCCGGCCGCCGTGGCCCGCTCGAACACATGGCGGGCCACGGGCGTCGAACCCACGAAGGACACCGCGACCACCCCGGGGTGGTCGAGGAGGGCGTCGACGGCCACCGAGTCGCCGTGGACCACCGTGAACACATCGTCGGGCAGGCCGGCCTCGCGCCACAGGTCGGCGATGAGCAGTGACGGCGACGGGTCGCGCTCGGACGGCTTGAGGATGAAGGCGTTGCCGCAGGCGATGGCCACCGGGTACATCCACATGGGCACCATCACGGGGAAGTTGAACGGGGTGATGCCGGCCACCACGCCGAGGGGCTGGCGGATGGAGGAGGCGTCCACGCCGTTGGAGACGTCCTCGGAGAACTCCCCCTTCAGCAGGTGGGGGATGCCGCAGGCGAACTCGACGACCTCGATGCCCCGGGCCACCTCACCGAGGGCGTCATCGAGGACCTTGCCGTGCTCGGCCGTGATCAGCGCGGCCAGATCCTGGCGGTGCCGGTCGGCCAGCTCACGGAAGGCGAACAGGACACGGGTCCGGGCGGTGAGCGACGTGTTCCGCCACCCGACGGATGCGGCCTGGGCTCGGCCCACGGCCAGGTCCACATCGTGGGCCGAGGCCAGGACCACCGTGCCGGTGGTCTCCCCCGAGGCCGGATCGAACACCGGCGCGGTGCGGGCCCGGTCCCCCTCGATCGATGATCCGATCCACTTCATGTCCCGTCCCTCCCGTGGCGCCCGGAGCACCGTGGCAGACTCGCACCATGCCCGATCCCCGTCCACGCCGACGACGCTCCTCGGCCGATCCGGCGGTCGACGGACCGGTCAGCGAGCGGACCCGGCTGCGCCGCCTCCCCGATCAGGGGTTCCACCGGGCCGAGGACATCCACGCCGTACTCGACGCCGGCTTCGTCTGCCATCTCGGGCTGGTGGTGGACGGCGCGCCCATGGTGGTGCCGACCAGCTACGGCCGGGCGGGCAACACCTTGTACCTCCACGGCTCGGTGGCCAGCCGCAGCCTGCGGGCGGCCCGGGAACCGGTCACGGTGTGCGTCACGGTGACCCTGGTCGACGGGGTGGTGTTGGCCCGATCGGTCTTCAACCACTCGGTGAACTACCGCTGCGCCATGGTCTACGGGGTGCCCGACGTGCTCACCGACGTCGAGGAGAAACTGGTCGGCCTCGAGACCATCAGCGAGCACGTGGCCCCGGGCCAGTGGCGGTACGCACGGCCGCCGTCGACCAAGGAGTTGGCCGCCACCACCGTCTTGCGACTCGGACTCGACGAGGCCTCGGTGAAGGCGAGCAAGGGACCGCCCGACGACGGCGAGGGACCCGACGCCGGGCTGGATGTCTGGGCCGGCGAAGTACCGCTGCGGACGGTGCGGCTCGGCCCGGTGGCCGATCCCGCCCTCCGGGCGGGCATCACCGTGCCCGACCACCTGCGAGACGGCGCCATCGCTCCCGGGTCGGTGCCGTGGCGCGACCTCAAGGGACAGTGAGCGACACACGGGGCGACTCCTCGATCACTCGATGAAGGAGGCCAGCGCCGTGGTCTCCATCCCGTGGGCCTCGGCCACCGGCTCATAGACCACCGAGCCCTCCACGACGTTGACGCCCTCCGCCAGGGCGGGGTCCGCCCGAACGGCATCGCGCCACCCGTGGTTGGCGATGTCAAGGACATAGGGCAAGGTGGCGTTGACGAGAGCGTGGGTCGAGCTGTGGGGCACCGCACCGGGCATGTTGGCCACACAGTAGAAGATCGAGCCGTTGACCTCGAAGGTGGGGTCGGAGTGGGTGGTGGGCCGGGTGGACTCGAAGCAGCCACCCTGATCCACGGAGATGTCCACCAGCACCGACCCGTCCCGCATCCTGGCCACCAGATCGTCGGACACCAGCTTGGGGGCCTTGGCCCCCACCACCAGCACGGCACCGATGACGATGTCGGCGTCCACGCAGGTCTCCTCGATGGCGTGCGTGCTCGACGCCACCGTCTCGAGGCCACCCCGGAAGTGGTGGTCGACCTGGCGCAGCCGTTCGAGGTTGCGGTCGAGGATGTAGACCTCCGAATGCATGCCGACGGCCAGGGTGGCTGCAGCCATGCCGGCCACACCGGCCCCGAGGATGACCACCTTGGCGCAGCGGACGCCGGGAACGCCGCACACCAGCACGCCCCTCCCACCGCCGGGCCGCATGAGGTGGTGCGAGCCCATCAGGGGGGCCATGCGGCCCGCCACTTCGCTCATGGGCGTCAGCAGGGGCAGCGAGTTGTCGGCCAGCCGGACCGTCTCGTAGGCGATGGCGGTGTTGCCCGCCTTCAACAACGCCTCCGTGCACGCCAACGACGCCGCCAGGTGGAGGTAGGTAAAGAGGACCTGGCCCTCCCGGAGGCCCAGGCGCGGGTACTCCTCGAACACCGGCTCCTTCACCCCGAGGATCATGTCCGACCCGGCCCAGATCTCGTCGGGGTCGGCCACGATGGTGGCCCCGGTGGCGGTGAAGTCCTGGTCGGGAATGGACGACCCCACGCCGGCACCCTCTTCGACGTAGACGGTGTGGCCGGCCGAAGTGAGCTCGCGCACCCCGGCCGGGGTGATGGCCACCCGGTACTCGTCGTCCTTCACCTCTTTGGGCACACCGACAATCATGGGGACGGCGTCACTCTCCGATCTCGGTGTAGGCGATGGGCTTCTGCTTGAAGAAGTCGCCCTTGGTCGTGAGCCGGGCCACCAGGACGAGCGGGATACCCAACAAGAGGGTGACGATGTCGGCACCCGCACCGCTCCATCCCGAGGTCTTGATGACCTGGTAACCGACATACAGGAGCACCAGGCCGCCGATCAGCGGGAGCAGGATGCCGGTCACAAAGAAGCGGGCGCTCTGGAAGGCCACCTTGCGGTAGGCCCAGGCGCATGTGAGTCCGGTCACCCCGTAGTAGAAGGCGATCAGCACACCGATGCTCGAGATCAGGTGACCGAACACGGTGGTGACCGAGGTCACATTGCTGACCATCACGATGCCGATGAGGGAGATGAAGGCGAGGATCAGCGTACCCACCATCGGGGTCTTGAGCTTCCCCTGGATGGTCCCGAACACCGAGGGAAAGACCCGGTCTCGTGACATCGACAAGGTGATCCGGGCCGCGGGCAGGAGGGTGGTCTGCGTCGTGGCCACCGTCGAGGAGAGCACGGCGACGAGCATGACGTATCCGGCCCAGTGGCCAGCGGCCTGCTGGGCGAAGTACAACAGGATGGTCGACTGATGGACGCTCCAGGCCTTCTCGGGCAGCAGCATCTGGGCGGCGATGATGTTCATGGCGAAGACCAACAGGAGGAGGAACATGGCGATGACGCCGGCCCGGCCCGGCGTCTTGGTGGAGTCCTTGGACTCCTCGTTCAGGTTGGCGGCCGTATCCCACCCCCAGAAGAAGAAGGCGCCGAGCACCACCCCGGCGGTCACTGCGGTCACGCCCCCGATCGACCCCGGGTTCAACCATGACCAGTGGAACGAGGTGGATCCGGCCGGGTGCTTGACCGCCACCTTGATGATGCCCCACAGCGAGAAGCCGATGACCGCTACGTATTCGATGATCAGCAGGACCCACTGGAAGTTGGTCGTCCACCGGATGCCCCAGATGCAGATGAAGGTGATGAGGGCCAACCAGAACGCCGCGGCCACGGCTGCGGTGCCCACCGAGGCGGCGGTCGAAGCAGAGATCCACCCCCACTCGTTGAACAGCTGCAAGGTGTACTGGCCGGCCACAATGGGGGCCGACACGCAGAACAGGATGGAGGTGGCCACCTGGACCCACCCGTTGAACCAGCCGGCATAGGGACTGACCAGCTTGGACAGCCAGGAGTAGGACGCGCCGCAGTCGGGGTCCCGCCGGTTGAGGTGGAAGTACGAGATGGCAATGAACAGGACGGCGACGAACGAGATCCAGATGACGGCCGGACCGGCGTAGGCGACGCCGGCCGTGAGGAACAGCACCGCCATGGTGGCAGCGAGGGTGTAAGCCGGGGCCACCGACGACACTGCCACCACGGTGGAGTCGAAGAGGTTGAGCGTGTTGGCCCGCAGGGTGGGTCCGCTCTCCGCCTCGGTGACCGGGGCCCCGAACGGCCCGGGGACCTCCGGTGGCGTCCCGCTGCTGTCTAGAACATCAGTCATGTGCTCTCCCCTTGCAATGGCTCGGTGTTGCCGTGGACGTGATCTGCTGTCGCTGCTGACGTGGCCCTCGTTGCTTGAAACTCAACTGCCGATATAGCTCATGACGTGCTTGATCCGGGTGTAGTCCTCGAAGCCGTAGGAGGAGAGGTCCTTGCCGTAGCCGGAGTGCTTGAAGCCGCCGTGGGGCATCTCGGCCACGATGGGGATGTGGGTGTTGATCCACACGGCGCCGAAGTCGAGGCCCTTGGCCATGCGCATGGCCCGGGCGTGGTCCTTGGTCCAGACACTGGAGGCCAGGCCGTAGCGCACTCCGTTGGCCCAGGCCAGGGCCTGCTCCTCGTCTGCGAAGCGCTGGACGGTGATGGCGGGCCCGAACATCTCGTCCTGGATGACCTCGTCGGCCTGGTCCAACCCGGCGATGACCGATGGAGCGAAGCAAAAGCCGCGGGCCCCGACCGGGGATCCGCCGGTGACCACCTCGGCGTGGGAGGGGAGTCGCTCGAAGAAGCCCTCGAGGCGGGCCAGCTGCGCGGCGCTGTTGAGCGGTCCGAAGTCGGCGTCGGGCGTCTCGAGGCCGCCCACCGTCTGGGCCCGGGCCTGCTCGGCCAGGGCGGCGACGAAATCGTCATAGACGTCGGGGCCGGCCAGCACCCGGGTGGCGGCCGTGCAGTCCTGTCCGGCGTTGAAGTAGCCGGCGATAGCGATGCCCTCGGCGGCGGCGGCGATGTCGGCGTCGTCGAACACCACGCACGGGGCCTTGCCGCCCAACTCCAGATGGACCCGCTTCACGTCGGCGGCCGCCGAGGCGGCCACCTCCATCCCCGCCCGCACACTGCCGGTGATCGACACCATGGCCGGCGTCGGGTGCTCCACCAGCAGCCGTCCGGTCTGGCGGTCCCCGCAGATCACGTTGATGGCGCCGTCGGGGAGGAACTCCGACATGATCTCGGCCATCAGCAGGCTGGATGCCGGCGTGGTGTCCGATGGCTTCAGCACCATGGTGTTCCCAGCGGCCAGGGCCGGGGCCCACTTCCACACCGCCATCATGAGCGGATAGTTCCACGGCGTGACCGCGGCGCACACGCCGATGGGCTCGCGCCGGATGAACGAGGTGTGGTCGGTCAGGTACTCGCCGGCCGACTTCCCTTCGAGGTGGCGTGCGGCGCCGGCGAAGAAGCGGATCTGATCGACGAGTTGGGGGATCTCCTCGGCCAAGGTGACGGCCACCGGCTTGCCGGTGTTGGCACACTCCACCCGGACCAGGTCGTCGGCCCGGGACTCGAAGGCATCGGCGATGCGGAAGAGCGCCAGACTGCGCACCGAGGGGGTGGCGTCCCGCCACTCGGGAAAGGCGGCGGCCGCGGCGGCCACGGCAGCGTCGACGTCCTTGGCCCCCGACACCGGGGCGTCGAGGTAGCCCGCTCCGGTGCTGGGGTCGATCAGTGTGGCTGAGGAGCCGTCCTCGGTCTTCACGTAGGAGCCGCCGACGAAGTTGGACAGGCTGCCCTCCGATGCGGTCCCGCCCTCCGAGTTCTGGCTGCTCATAGACCCTCCCCAGGTTCTCCGAACACCTCGTCCCTGCGCCGTCCCGACGAGGTGGACGATCCTCACTCCACATCCACGACGACGTCATAGTTACCGATAGATCGGCCGCAGACAAGTTTTTTCTGGATTGAATTTCTCACCGGCTACGGATTCGTTTGAATTTGGGCCTGATTCCACTCGAACTGCTATAACTGGTGCGACATGGGCCATGACCGACCAGACCTCCCGCGCCGTCCCGGTCACTGCCCTTCGGGGGGAGGTCGGCGATGAGTTCCCCGACGCTGGCCTCGGGGGGCAACGGGCTCCTGGACGAGGTCAATAAGGCCATCGTCGAAGAGCTGCAGCAGGACGGCCGCCGGACCTACGGGGCCATCGCCGAGGCCGTGGGCCTGTCCGAGGCCGCCGTGCGCCAACGAGTGCAGAAGATGCGCGACGCCGGCGTGATGCAGATCGTGGCTGTCACCGACCCGCTGCAAGTGGGATTCCGCTGCCAGGCCATGGTGGGAATCCGGGCCGACGGTGACACGAGGGTGGTGGCCGAGCACCTCGCCGGCGTCGACGACATCGACTACGTGGTCCTGTGCACCGGCTCGTTCGACATCCTGGTGGAGCTGGTGACCGAGGACGAGGACACCCTGCTCGAGTTGCTCAACGGGGTCATTCGCAAGATCCCCGGCGTGCGGGACACCGAGACGTTCATGTACCTGAAGTTGACCAAGCAGACCTACACCTGGGGGACCAGATGACCGAACTCACCAATGAAGCCCTGCAGGAGAGCGCCCACCGCCATCTGTGGATGCACTTCACCAGGATGTCCAACACCAACACCATCCCGACCATCGTCCGGGGCGAGGGTGTCTACGTCTATGACCAGTACGGCAAGCGCTACCTCGACGGCCTCTCGGGACTGTTTACGAGCCAGGCCGGCCACGGTCGCACCGAACTGGCCGAGGCCGCCGCGCGACAGGCGAGCACCTTGGCCTACTTCCCCATCTGGAGCTACGCCCATCCCATGGCCATCGAGTTGGCCGACCGCCTGGCCGAGCTGACGCCGGGCGACTGCAACCGCATCTTCTTCACCACCGGCGGATCCGAGGCGGTGGAGTCGGCCTGGAAGCTGGCCCGTCAGTACTTCAGCATCATCGGACAGCCCGAACGCAAGAAGGTCATCAGCCGGAACATCGCCTACCACGGCGCCACTATGGGAGCGCTGTCCATCACCGGCGTTAACGAGATCAAGACCCCCTTCGAGCCGCTGGTGGGTGGAGCCGTCAAGGTGCCCAACACCAACTTCTACCGGGCCCCGTACTTCGCCGACGACCTCGAGGCCTTCGGCCGGTGGGCGGCCGACTCCATCGAACAGGCCATCGTGTTCGAGGACCCCGAGACGGTGGCGGCCGTGTTCTTGGAGCCGGTCCAGAATGCCGGCGGGTGCTTCCCGCCGCCCCCCGGCTACTTCCAGCGGGTCAGGGAGATCTGTGACAAGTACGGGGTGCTCCTGGTGTCCGACGAGGTCATCTGCGCCTTCGGTCGGCTGGGCCACTACTTCGGGGCCGAGCGTTACGACTACGAGCCGGACATCGTGACCATGGCCAAGGGCCTGACCAGCGGGTACTCCCCGCTCGGGGCCATGGCCGTGAGCGACCGGCTGGTCGAACCGTTCCTCGCCGGCGAGAGCTTCCTCCACGGCGTCACCTTCGGCGGTCACCCGGTGAGCACGGCCGTGGCGCTGGCCAACCTGGACCTGTTCGAAAAGGAGGGACTGCTCGAGAACGTGCGCGAGCACGAGGCCGAGTTCAAGGCGGCCCTCGACACCCTCACCGATCTGCCCATCGTGGGTGACGTGCGGGGCGCGGGCTACTTCTACGGGATCGAGATGGTCAAGGACAAGGACACCCGGGAGACCTTCGACGACGACGAGGCCGAGCGCCTGCTCCGAGGCTTCCTCTCCGGTGCCCTCTACGAGGCCGGGCTGATCTGCCGGGCGGATGACCGCGGCGACCCGGTGGTGCAGCTGGCCCCCCCGCTCACCTGCGGGCCCGAGGAGTTCGAGATCATGACGTCGATCCTGCGGTCGGTGCTGACCGAAGCGTGGAAGCAGCTCTGAGCCCCAACCGGGGCGAGCAGTACCGGCAACTCTCCCTGTGGTGGGACGGGCTCCCTGATCCCGTCGGGGTCCGGTCACCCCTCCCCGGGGATCTCGACGTCGACGTGGCCATCGTGGGCGGTGGCTTCACCGGGCTGTGGACGGCGTTCTACCTGGCCGAGGCCGATCCCGCCCTGCGCATCGCCGTGGTGGAGCGCGACGTGGTCGGCTTCGGGGCCTCGGGACGGAATGGGGGGTGGTGCTCGGCGCTCTTCGCCGTGCCCGACGAGCGCCTCGACCGGGAGGCCGGGCCCGGGTCCGGGTCGGTCATGCGGCGGGCCATGGTGGCGACGGTGGGCGAGGTCGGCCGCGTGGTCGCCGCCGAGTCCATCGAGTGCGGATTCGCCCACGGGGGCACGGTGGTCCTG
Source organism: uncultured Acidimicrobiaceae bacterium (assembly GCA_963738545.1). GTDB lineage: Bacteria > Actinomycetota > Acidimicrobiia > Acidimicrobiales > RAAP-2 > Bog-756. The sequence continues at coordinate 922,455 of CAVTXA010000008.1, read as the reverse complement.
GCCCGCACCGGGCCCCAGTGGGAGCGGACCCGCCAGGAGGTGGCCGCGGCCCGCTCGGCCGGGGTCGGCGAGGACGACCTGCGGCTGCTGTCGGCGGCCGAGGCGGCGACCATGGCCCGGGCCACCAGCGTGCTGGGCGGCACCTACACCCCCCACTGCGCCGCCGTGGATCCGGCCCGTCTGGTGCGCGGCCTGGCCGTGGCCGTCGAGCGGCGTGGGGTGGCCGTCTACGAGCAGACCCAGGCCGAGGCCATCCGGCCCGGGGCCGTCGAGACGGCCCGGGGCACGGTGCGGGCCCCGGTCGTGGTCCGGGCCACCGAGGGCTACACCCGCACGTTGCGGGGCGAGGAGCGCACGCTGGTTCCGGTGTACTCGCTGATGATCGCCACCGAGCCCCTGACCGACGACTTCTGGGAGCGCGCCGGGTTGGCCCGACGGGAGACGTTCGCCGACCACCGCCATATGGTCATCTACGGCCAGCGGACCGAGGACGGTCGGATGGCCTTCGGGGGGCGCGGCGCTCCCTACCACTTCGGATCGTCCATCCGTCCCGAGTACGACCGGGACGGCTCGGTGCACGAGGCCCTCCGCCATACGCTGGTCGACCTCTTTCCGGCGCTGGCCGGCGTCGAGATCACCCACCGGTGGGGCGGGCCGCTGGGCATCGCCCGCGACTGGTTCACCTCGGTCGGTCTGGACACCGAGACCGGCTTGGCGTGGGCCGGAGGCTACGTGGGTGACGGGGTCTCCACCACCAATCTGGCCGGGCGGACCCTCCGTGACCTCATCCTGCGGCGGGACACCGATCTGACGGCGCTGCCCTGGGTCGGCCACCGGTCCAAGCGGTGGGAACCCGAGCCGCTCCGGTACCTGGGCATCAACGCCGGTCTCCGCCTGGCCGGACGAGCCGACCGGGCCGAGGAACGGTCGGGTCGACCCACCTGGCACGCCCGTGCCCTCGACCGGGTCCTCGGCGGTTAGCCGGTACGCCGGCGTCTCGGCCGTCAGGCTCGATGCCCGGCCCCTCAGTCCTTGTCGGGGTGGAGGATCTCCGGGGCCAGCGTGCCCTGGGCGGCCAGCGATCCCGCCCGGCCACCTCCGGGTCCGCGGAGTATCCACGCGATCCCGACGGCCACCAACGTCCCCACCACTGGACCGACCACGTACACCCAGTAGTGGGCGAAGTCCGCGCTGACCAGATCGGGCCCGAACGTCCGGGCCGGGTTCATCGACGCTCCCGACAACGGGCTCGCCCACAGTCCGGCCAGGGCCACGTAGCCACCGACACCCAGGGCGCCGAACAGTCCCACCTGTTGGGCGCCCGAGGCCGTGCCCAGGATCACGCTGACCAGCCCCATGGTCAGCACGGCCTCCATGAGCATGGCGTCGAATGACGAGGTGGTGGGGGCGGGATAGTTGGAACCGAACTGGGCGGAGACGTGGATCACGGACTGGAGGAACCACGCGGCCAGGGCGGCACCGGCCAGCTGCACCACGATGTAGCCGGGCACCCGTCGCCAACGGAAGTCACCGCGCAGGGCGAAACCGAGACTGGCCGCCGGATTGAGGTGGGCGCCGGACACCTTGCCCATGAAGAGGATGACGGCCATCACCATCAGGCCCGGTGCCACCACCGCCGCCGAGCGGCCGATGGTGCCCGGGAAGGCCTTGTCCATCATGCCGCCGCCCGCCGCCACCAGTACGAGGAGGAAGGTACCGAAGAGTTCGGCGAAGAGCCGGCGCCACTCTCGGGTCGGGTCGTTGAACTCCCGGATCGTCTCGACCAGACGCTGCTCGGCCGACTGGATGGGATAGTGCCCGTCGCCCAGGCTGTCCCCCGAGAACCGAACGGCGGGGAGCTCCCGGTCTGTGGTCATGGACGCGTCACCAGGCCTCAGCGTATCGATGGGCCCGCGGGTCGTGAGGGACCACACCGACGGGGCCGTCGCCCGGGACCCCGGGCCGGCCCGATGGCGGAGGGGCCGGGATGCCGCAGCACCCGAGGGGGTTCAGGCCGCTTCGACGGGGTGGTTGTCCTCGTCCACCACGATGACTGACGGCCGGTGGGCGGCCAGCTCCCCGTCCTCCAGATCGACGTAAGTGACGATGATGACCAGGTCACCGACCTGGGCCAGACGCGCGGCTGCCCCGTTGAGGCAGATCTCGCCGTCGTGGCCTTCGATGGCGTACGTCTCCAGCCGGGAGCCGTTGTTGAGGTTGTACACCGAGACCTGCTCGTTGACCACGATGTCGGCGGCCTTCATCAAGATGGGGTCGATGGAGATGGAGCCCACGTAGTTGAGGTCCGCATCGGTGACCCGCGCCCGGTGGATCTTCCCGTTCATCATCCTTCGTCGCACCGTCACTCCCCTCACCGACGCTCACACGCCTCGGACCCGAGGGCCCACCTGACGCATCCACTGTACTGCACGACCCTCCACCCCCAGGCTCCTGGCGCCGCCAGCCACAGACCTACCGGCGGAGTTGGGCGTACTCGATCACCCGGCCCACGATGGCATCGTCGGCTTTCGACGGTGCACCGGTGTCGAAGGGCGGCTGAGGGTCGTACTCGATCATCAGCTGGGCCGCCCGGGCCGCCGTCCCGTCGACCAGCAGCTCCACGAGGCGCAAGGCCATGTCGATTCCACTGGACACACCAGCAGCCGTCATGATCCTCTCCTCGAGGTGCTCCACCACCCGCTCGGCCACCGGGATGGCGCCGGTGGCCGCCAGCTCCTGGTAGCAGGCCCAGTGGGTCGTGGCGGTCAGCCCGTCGAGCAGGCCGGCCGCCCCGAGCACCAGGGAGCCGGTGCAGACCGAGGTGGTCAACCGGGTCCCGCGGTGGGCCTGGCGCACCCAGGCCAGGACCCGCTGGTCGTCGGCGAGTCGACGGGACCCGACACCGCCGGGCACGACGATCACGTCGGGTTCCGGGTGGTCCTCGAACGTGGCGTCGACCGTCAGACCCAGGAGTCCGTTCTCGGTGCGGACCTCGCCCAGGTGGTGACCGACGAAGGTCACGTCGATGGTGGGTACTCGCTGGAGGACCTCGTACGGGCCGACGGCGTCGAGCGCGGTCATCCGAGGGAAGAGCGGGATGGCCACCTGCAGGTTGTCGTCACTCATGATGCACTCCTCTCGGTGCCTCCGGTGCGGAACCGGCGACGGTAACTGTCCGGTGCGACGTTGAGCCGTCGGTGGAAGGCCCGGCGCAGGGTTTCGGCGGAGCCGAAGCCGCAGTCACTGGCTACGACGTCCAGGGTGTCCGCGGTGGTCTCCAGGGCATGTCGGGCGGCCTCGAGGCGAACGCGCTCCACGAACCGACCCGGGGTCTCCCCCACCTCGTCGGCGAAGACCCGGGTGAAGTGACGCACGCTCATGGCGGCCGCGGCGGCCAGGGCGGGCAGCCGGTGGTCCCCGGCCGGAGCCGACTCCACCCGATGCTGCACCGCCCTCACCGCGGACCGCTCGGCCCGGGGCACCCACACGGGCGAGGAGTACTGGGTCTGCCCGCCGGGCCGGTGGAGGAACATGACCAGCCATCGGGCGACCGTCTGGGCCACGTCCGCGCCGAGGTCCTCCTCGACGAGGGCCAGGGCCAGGTCGATCCCGGCGGTGACCCCGGCACTGGTCCAGTACTTCCCGTCACGGACGTAGATGGGGTCGGCGTCGACCTCGAGGCCCGGGTACTCGGCGGCGAGCTGCCCGGCCGACGCCCAGTGCGTGGTGACCCGGCGGCCCTCGAGCAGGCCCGCCTCGGCGGCGATGAACGCCCCCGTGCACACCGAGGCCACCCGCCGGCACCGGGGGGCGGTGGCGGTGACCCATGCCATTAGGGCCGGATCCGAACGGGCCGTCCGGGCCTGATCCCCTCCCGGCAGCACCAGGGTGTCGATCCCCCGGCCGGCCGGGGGAAGGGGCAGGGTGCCGAGCTCCACACCACTGCCCGACCGCACGGGCCCACCGTCGACCGACACCAGCTCCACCGAGTATCCCCGGGAGCGGGCGGAGCGGCTGGCCACGACCCGGGTGGCGCCGGCGAAGACTTCGAACGGCCCCACCGCATCGAGCGACTGCATCCCCGGGTACGCGGCGATGACCACGTTGCGCGTGTGCATGGAAGTCAGCATGTTCCGTCGCCGGCGTGGCGTCAATGACACATCTCCCACCTTTTAGGCCACAATCGAGACCTCGACGGCGGACTCGGCCGAGAGCGTCGTCGCCTCCTATCCTGAGGCCCCACGGTGCCGTTCGGCATCGGCATGAGGATTTGGGGGACGACAATGACGATCCGGGTCATCCAATGGGCCACCGGGGGCGTGGGGCGTGCCGCCGTGGCCGGCGTGGTCGCCCATCCCGAACTGCAGCTGGTGGGGTGCTGGGTCCACAACCCGGACAAGGCCGGACGGGACGTCGGGGACCTCTGTGGGATCGGGCCTCTGGGCGTGCTGGCCACCGACGACGTCGACGCCCTGGTGGCCCTCGACGCCGACTGCGTCATCTATTCGCCGATCATGGCCGATCCGGCCGTCGTGGCGAAGCTGCTGGCGTCGGGCAAGAACGTCGTCACCCCCCTCAACTGGTTCTTCCCCGCCGGTCGCGACGAGTCGGCCATCGAGGCGGCGTGCCGCCAGGGAGGGTCGACCGTGCACGGCACCGGGATCCATCCTGGTGGCATCACCGAGCGCTTCCCCTTGGCCGTCTCGGCACTGTCCCAGTCGATCACCCACGTCCGGGCCGAGGAGTTCTCGGACATCCGGAGCTACGGTGCCCCGGCGGTGGTGGGCGACATCATGCTGTTCGGCAAGACACCCGAGGAGGCGGCCTCCTCCCTGATGCCCGCCATCCTGGGTGACGGGTTCTGCCAGTCGGTGGCCATGGTGGGCCAGGCGCTCGGATTCGCTCTCGACGCCGACCTCTCGATCTCCCACGAGGTGGCGGTGGCCACCGCACCCATCGACTCACCCATCGGTCCCATCGCCCCGGGTCACATCGCCGCCCAGAAGTTCTGCTGGGAAGCGACGGTGCGTGGCACACCGGTGATCACCGTTCGCACTAACTGGTTCATGGGCCAGGAGCACCTCGACCCGGCCTGGACCTTCGGTCCCGGGGGCGAGCGGTTCGAGGTGGAGGTCACCGGGGACCCGACCAGCCGGGTGACCTTCCACGGCTGGCACCCGGCCTCCATCGAGGCCGGCCTGATCCGCAATCCGGGGATCGTGGCCACGGCCACCCACTGCGTCAGCGCCGTACCCGCCGTCGTGGCCGCCGAGCCGGGGATACGCAGCTACCTCGATCTCCCCTCCTACTCCGGTCGGGCTGCCCCCCACCTGCGCTGAGCCCGCCCCGCACCGTCCGGCGCTCAGGGACCGACGGATCCACTCGGCAGGGTCGGGCGGATGCGGTCCTCGAGAAACGACACCACGGCATCGGAGAAGGCATCGTTCCGGTCACCGGCGATCATGTGGGCGGCACCGTCGACGGCCACCACCGTCACATCGGGGATCCGGGCCACCAGATCGTCGACCCCCTCCTGGGAGACCACGTCGGAGAGGACCCCGTGAACCAGCATGGTGGGCACACCGATGTTGCTCATGGCCACGTCCAGCAGGCCGATGAGACGGTCCGGCACCACCTCGGTCCGGTCCTGGAAGATGAACTTCGGATCCCAATGCCAGTACCAACGGCCGTCGCGGTGGCGCAGCACCTTCTTTAGGCCTTCCGGATTGAACGATCTCGTTCGGTTGGGGGTGTAGGCGGCGATGGCGGCGGCGGCGTCCTCGAGAGTGTCGAAACCGTCCACGCCGGACCGCATGAAGGTGGCGATCCGCTGGATTCCCTCGTCGTTCGTCTTGGGGGTGATGTCGACCAGGATCAGGCCGGAGGAGACCACGCGGTCACTTGTGCCCTCGGCCAGCATGGCCGACATCCCGCCGAGCGAGGCGCCAACCAGCACGGGCGGACGACCGAGGGCGTCGGCCACGGCCACGCAGTCGGCACAGAAGGCGGTAAAGGAGTAGTCGCCGTTGGGCGCCCAGTCGCTTTCGCCGTGACCCCGCAGGTCGAGGGCGACGGTCCGCCACCCGTTAGCGGCCACGGTCTCGGCCGTCCGACCCCACGCATGGCGGGTCTGTCCCCCGCCGTGGAGGAAGAGCACCGGCCACGCCTCGGGATCCCCCCGGAGGTCGGCCACGAGATGCATCCCCTCGAAGCCTTCGAACACGACACGCTCGGCATCCATGGCCCCCATGGTCGCAGAGGCCGGAGCGGTCGGTAAAACAAGCCGCTGACCGGGAACGGTCGGAGGTGGGCCCGGGCCCCTGGCGGGCCCCGGGCTACTGTCGCCCCTTGAGCCTGGCCCTCACGTTCGCCGCCTACGCCGTCGGCGCCCTCACCGGCGTGGCCGTCCACCGGGGCGGGCCCCGGCTGCGTGCCGGATGGCCCGTGTACCTGCGGGTGCAGCTGGCGGCCACGGCGACGTTGCTCGGTCTGTTCTCGGCCTGGCGGCTGACCGCACCCCGCCAGATCGTGGCCCCCTTGGTCATGGCCTCGGCCGGTGGTGTCCTGCTCGTGGCCTCGTTCCTCGTCCGGCGGGGTCGGAGTACCGGACTCTCCCAGTTGGAGGCGTGGGCCGCCTTCCCCAACTCCACCTTCTGGGTCCTGCCCATCGGCGGGGCCCTGGTCGGACCGGCGGCCAGCGTCGTGGCGGGTCTCACCAACGCCGCCTACGCCGTCCCCACCGCGGTCTGTGTCCACCTCCTTCGCCGGGATGCACCCATCCACCAGCGACACTCCACCAGCTGGATCGACCAGTCCATGCTGGTGGCTGTGGGTGTGGGCCTGCTCCTGCACCTCACCGGTCCGGCCCCGGCGGCGTCGCACTGGGTGCTGGTGGTGGCCGGCCCGTTGCTGGCCTTCGTGGGAGCCGCCCTCTACGCCGGCTCGGTCCTCCATCCGCACAACGCCGCGGTGGACCACGGGTGGGATGATGGGTGGCGGTGGCTCCTGCTGACCGTGATCCGCGTGGTCATCCTCTCGGCCGTCGCCGTCATCACCCAGTCCACCGCGGTGGCGGTGATCGCCGTTCTGTCGGCGTTCGGACCGCCGGCGTTCAATCCTCCCCAACAGTCCGTGCTGTACGGCTACCGATCGGGCGTCGTGATGGTGGCGGCCCGGTGGGGCTGGCTGTTCCTCCCCGTGGGGCTGGTGGCGGCCCTGCTGCTCCGCTGACCGGGCCGAGGGGAAGGGCGGTGACGGTGGGCGCGGGGTGTGGTCCGTCGCCGTCGGGGCCGAACGGATACGGTCTGCCCTGACCGTGGCCGACGGTGAGCGAAGGGGGATGAGGATGCAGTCACTGCTCTGGGGCGTGAGGTCCGACGGGTGGGAGGCGCCTGACCCCTCCAATCCCCTGCTGGCCGGACTGGCCAAGGTGCCGATGCGCCTGGTCGAGGGCGATGAGCCCCAGCCGCTCCGCCCCGACTGGGTGGTGGCCAAGACCCGCCTGGCCGGCATCTGCGGCTCCGAGGCCAAGCAGATCTTCGGTGACTTCGACGACACCTACCGCGACAGCGCCATGATCTCGTTCTTCTCGGCTCCGGTGGTCATGGGCCACGAGGTGGTGGCGACGGTCAGTGCACTGGGCTCCGCCGTCCGTGGGCTCGAGGTCGGCCAGCGGGTGGTCCTCAATCCGTGGCTCTCCTGTGTCCCTCGGGGCATCGATCCGCCGTGCGGCGCGTGCCGGGACGGGGACCTCAGCATCTGCTGGCATTTCACCGAGGGACCCCTGGCCGCGGGACTCCACACCGGGACGTGCCGGGACGCCCCGGGAGGGTTCGCCGACTACTTCCCGGCCCACGAGTCCATGCTCTTCCCGGTGCCCGATGACGTCAGTGACGAGGTGGCCGTGCTGGCCGACCCGTTCTCGGTGTCGCTGCACTCGGTCACCCGCAATCCACCGCCACCGGGGGGACGGGCCCTCGTCTACGGGGCCGGGGCCCTCGGGACCACGGCCACGGCCATCCTCCGCGCCCTCTACCCCGATGTGGACGTGATGGTGGTGGCCGGCCACCCCGCCCAGGCCGAGTTGGCCCGCTCGCTCGGTGCCGAGGTGGTGCGGTCGGAGCCCCCCCTGTCGGTCCTGGAGACGGCGGCGGCCTGGTCCGGCGGGGTGCTGCACCCGATCACGAACGGGCTGCCCATGGCCCACCCGGGCGGGATCGACGTGGTCTACGACACCATCGGCTCCACCGAGACCTCCGAAGTCGGGGTCCGACTGCTCCGTGCCCGGGGAACGATGGTCAAGAGCGGCGTCAACCCCCCGGCGCGATGGGAGTGGTCGCCGCTCTACTTCAAAGAGCTCCACTGGGTGGGGTCGAACGCCTTCGGCATCGAGGAGGTGGAGGGCATCCGCAAGCACGCCATCGCCCACTTCCTCGAGTTGGTGGGATCGGGCCGCATCGACCTGTCCGGCATGCTCACCCACACCTTCCGGTTGGCCGAGTGGCGCGACGCCTTCGTGGCCCTCGCCACCCAGGACCAGTCCGACGCCATCAAGGTGGCCTTCGACTTCCGCTGACCTCGACCTGTCGAGCTCTCGGCCTCCGGCGGTGTGGAGCCTGGACCCGTCACCGGCCGTTTCGTCGCTCAGACGACAGGACGCACCGTGATGTGCTGCAGCTCGATCATCAACGGGATCAGGAACCCGATATAGGCATTGGTGAGGGTGTAGTCCGAGGTGGCGCCGTGGGTGACCATCTCGTCGAGATCGATGATGGTGACCCGCTCGTCCTTCCTCTGGTAGGCCTTGGCCCGGTCGAGGATGGTGATCAGCTCGTCACGTGAGGCGATCTCCAGCCCAAAGTGGTCCAATCGGGGGGCCGACAGGAAATCGTCGGCGGCCGGCAGCAGGTAGAGGTACTGGCGCATCTCGCCGGTGTAGAGGATGAGGGGGTTGCCTTGTTCAGTGCTGTTGTCGCCCTCGACCCACCCGAAGACCTCACCGAAGAAGTCGATCAGTGCCGCTCGTCCGGACTCGTCAAGCACATCGGCATCCACGCTGATGGCCACGTGGTTGATCAAGGGGCGCACCGGATCGGGCATGGTCAGTTCTCCCGCGGGTTGACGAGGACCTTGGCCGGGATGGATCCCCGTGCCAGCCGTTCCATGGCGTCCATCACGCCGCTGAGCGGGACGTCCTCGGACTCGAGGAGGAGATCGACGGGCATCGTCCCACCGTCGAGCAGATCGAGCGCGGGCTGGAAGCCGGCTGCGCTGTAGTTGTAGGTACCCAGCGCCTCGAGCTCGAAGAGGATCATGCGGTTCTGGTTGACGGGCACCGGGTCGGTACCCGTGCCCACGAAGACGAGGGACCCGGCCCGGTCCAGGTTGGCCAGGGCCCGCTGCCCAGCATCGGCACTGCCGGAACACTCGAAGGCCACGTCCACCGGTTCCGACACCAGGGCGCCGGTCGACGGCACCCCCAGGTCCTCGGGCCGGAGCGAGCGCGCCGCCCCCACGGCCAGGGCCCGTTCCCGTCGGAGGTCGGACGGCTCGCTCACCGTGACGTCCTCCACCCCCATGGTCACGAGCACAGCCACGATGATCAACCCGATGGGTCCTCCCCCGGTGACCAGGACCCGGTCGTCAGGACCGACGCCGGCCAGGGCCACCGCGTGAAGGGCGATGGCGGTCGGCTCGGCCAGGGCGGCGGCCCGCAGGCCCAGCGAGTCGGGGATGACCAGGGTGCCGGCCTCACTCACCACGGTGTACCGGGCGAAGGCGCCGCGCATGTCCCGCATGTCGGACGCCGGGCGCCTGGCGCAGACCGAGGGTCGGTCCCGCCGGCACGGACGACAGGTGCCACAGCCCGGGGAGGGCGAAGAGACGATCCGCGTGCCGGCGGGGCGGTCGGGACCGACCCCGTTCCCGGTCACGACCGTTCCCGACCATTCGTGACCGAGGATGGCCCCGGGGGTGGCGTACTTGCCGAACACCAGATGGAGGTCGGACCCGCAGATCCCGCAGTCGGCCACCTCGACCAGCAGCTCGCCCGGACCCGGCTCGGGGACCGGCACCTGGCCCACGGCGATCCGGCCATCGCCCTGATAGATGGCCGCGTTCATCACGTCAGATGGCACGGAGCCATCGTACGGCACCGGCCGGACTCCGGGCCCCCTACGAGAAGGGGCGTGTCCCGGGCCGGGTCGGCCCCGGCTTCCCAGGTTAGGTGGGGGTCAGGGTCACTTGAAGACGTGGTTGACGGCCTTGGCCACCCACGTCGGCAGCTTCGCCTTGACGGCGGTCGCCTGGGCCGAGGTCAAGGTGTGGTTGGCCACGGCCTGGTCGACACGGGCATCGGCTGCGGCGACCAGGGCGTTGACCACGGTCTGAGTGCTCACCCCGTGCTCGCCGGCCACATCGGCCACGGACTTCCCGGACCGAAGCTCGGTGACCAGGTCCTTGGTCGTCAGCCCAATGGTCTTGGCGCTGATGACCGCCCCTTCCCGACGTAACCGGCGACGGTGGGCTCGGAGCCAGGAGCGAACATGCTGGGCCCCCGGCGTGGCCGCCGCCGCGGTGGTCGGAGCGGCCGGGGCCGCCGCCATCGCCGTCCCTGCGGAGAGTGCACCACCTACCAGCACCCCGGCGACGATGACCGGGGCAACGATCTTCTTCAACACTTGGAACTCCTCCTGAGCTGTATTGCCCAGGAAGCGTGGCACGGCACCATGGGAGTTCGATGGTGAAAGTGTGAGGATTGTGTGAGGGCCGACGCCACCCCTCGTGTTCCTTCAGCAGACATCGGTTGCCCGTTGTTCCTGAGACACAGGTGACGTTCCGGAGACATGGGTACCACCCGGAGAAGAATGGCCAGCGTGAACGCGTGGAAGGGGATGCGGCACAGCCCCCGCCGGGTCGGGAAGGGCCGTCGGAGGGCACCACGATCATCGCCGGCCATCGCCGTCTGAACGGCCCACGGTACGATGCCGCCATGGACGCCAGGGAGATGTGGGGTGTGCTCGAACCCGGAGTGCTGGACCGGATCGTGGTGGTCTCGCCCCACTTCGACGACGCCGCCATGGGAGCCGGCCTGCTGCTGCTCGCCCATCCGGGGAGCACCGTGATCACCGTGCTGGCCGGGAAGCCGCCGTCCTATCCCGACGAGGTCTCACCGTGGGATGCCCTGGGCGGCTTCGAGAAGGGTGACGACGTGGTCGCCGTGCGCCGTCAGGAAGACCTCGCCGCCATGGCCCGGCTGGGTGCCGGTCACGTCTGGCTCGACTTCCCCGACCACCAGTACCTGGCCGTCGAGGACCGGCCCACACCCGCCCAGGTGGCTCCGGCACTCGAGGAGGCCATCCGGGCCAGTGACGCCAGCGCTGTGTTCCTGCCCATGGGGATCGCCAATCCTGATCATGAGTTGAGCCACCATGCCGGGCTGCTCGTCCGGTCGGCCATCGGGGACGTCGAGGGGGCCCCGGCCTGGTTCTGCTACGAGGACCAGGGTTACAAGCACCTCCCGGGCATGCTGGCCTGGCGGGTGTCCAAGCTGTTCCGCGGAGGACTGTGGCCGACGCCGGCCATCGTGCCCGTGGGTCTGGATGTGGCGGGAAAGACCGCGGCCATCATGGAGTACGCCACCCAGGTGGCGCCCCTGGAGCAGGATCACATGCTGACGGAGCGACTCGAGGGACATATCCCCGAGCAGTACTGGCGGCTGGCTCCACCACCGGCCGGTTGGGAGGGCCTGGTCGACGTGTGACCGGGGCCGGAGCACTCCGGTCCGCGGTGGTCATCCCGCCAGCTGCAGCAGCTGGCTGAAGGGAATGACCTGGTCGGCCGGGGGTGCCGAGATGGTGACCGGGGTGCCGTAGTCAGTGAAGCCCAGCGATTCAGTGACACTCACCGTTCCCGCCGCGCCGGCAGTCTCCTCTACGGCATAGCTGGCACCGGCCAGTTGACCGGTCCCGTCGATGTAGACCTTCTCCGATCCACCGTGCACGGTCACCTGTGACACCGCCTGCTTCAGCCAGGCGGGGAGGTTGGCGCTGTCGAGCTCCTGTTGGATCACGGCGGGATTGAGCGACACGTCGTACTCGTGGACCGCCTGCCCGTCGAGCGTGGTCGCACCCCCATCGGTGACGGTGTTGCCCTGCAGGGCGAGCACGTGCAGCATGGCCAGGGGATTGCCCCCGAGGCCGGTGCCTCCCTGGCCGGCGGCCTGCGTGAGGGACGAGAGGTCGAGCGACACCCACGATTTACCTGGTGCCACCTGGGCGATCTGAGGGAGTTGCTCATAGACAACGCCGGCCAGGTAGACGGCCTGCTCGTTGATCTGCTGGCCCGCGGCATTCGCCGTGAGGTCGAGGGACACGGCGCTGGTGGAGAAGTCCATCGATCCGGTACCGGTGAAGGTGACCGTCTGGCCGGCCGCCACGATCGAGCCCGTGGCCGTGAGGTCGGCGGACCCACCGGCGATGGCGGTGTCGACAGCGGTGATCACGGCGGCGTCGGCGTCGGTGCCTCCGCCCTGGGATGCCACCACCATCGTGGTGATCAGGGCCAGGGCGACGACCGATGCCACCGTGAGCACGACGGGCCGGCGGCGCCTCCGCTGCCCCGGCCGGGCCGACGATCCCTCGGCGGTGACAACGGGAAGGCCCGGGCCGCCTGACGCTCCCAGCACCGGGGACCATTGCGGCCGGAAGGCAGGATGCGATTCCGGCGGATACCACTTCCCGTCGGACGCCATCCACCAGCCCGGCCCGCTCGCCCCATCACTCATGCTCGCCCCTCCCAGCCGCGACAGGAGCCACGCCACCGTTGACACTGATCCGGCCCCGGTCGACCAGGTTAGTTTCCGCCCGCACGTTAACGACAGGCCCAATTGTCGGTCACCCCGACAGCATCCGACCGTCGCACGACCGTCGGGCCGGGGCTCATGACGTCGCCCGGCACCTCGAGGACACGCCGGGCGCCCACAAGCTGTAGGGCGCCCTCATGGCCGACGTCGAACGTGAGGTCGTATCGACCCAGGCCTGGGGGCGTTCGGACCGCACGACCGGGCCTGACCGGTCCACCACCCCGTCTATTCGAGGTCGAAGGCCGTCGCGTGCCTCGGCTCGTAGAGCCCGATCTCCCCGGCACCGGGAACCTCCATGCCGACCACCAATCCGAATCCCTGGCTCTCAACCGGACCCGTGAATCGGACCCCTTTTACCTCGAGCTCGACCATGGTGGACTCGATCTCGTCGCACATGAGGTAGAGCTGATGGTGCCCCGACGACGGCGAGACGTCGGGGCCGTTAGACGCGCCCGACGGGTGGATGCCGAGCTCAGCGGGTGGGAGTTTGAAGATGAGCCAACCACCGTGGGCGTCGACGAAGGGCAGGTCCAGGACATCCCGGAAGAAAGCCCTCGCCAACTCCGGATCCTCGGCGTAGACGATGGCATGGCTGGCCGTGATCACCCCTCCAGCATCCCATCCCCGGCCGCGTTGGCGCCGCCGAAGCACCCGTTGCTCCGCTGTCCTCGATCGCCGCGAGGGACGCGGGCGTCGTCGGGACCCTGCGAAAAAGGGGTAGCTACCGGGATGCGCTGCTGGTCGCCGGTCGCCGCTCCCAGGTGTCAAGGCATCCGTGCGAGCAGAACAGCACGGGTCGACCGATACCATCGACGGCGCCCGCCTCCGCCGTCGCCGGCGACATAGGCAGCCCGCAGATGGGATCGAACCGCTCCCTGACCTCGGGGGCTACCAGGCCGATGCTGGCCGCCGCAACCGGCTTGTCCACGCCACGGAGCGAGATCTCTTTGTGGCTCACCGCCGCCCCCCACCGGGGTAGCGCCTCCATCACCGACGGGACGGCGAGCGCTTCGCCACCCAGGGCCAGATCGCACAACCGAGCGGCAACGTTCACGCAGTGTCCGATGTAGTCGTCGCCCTCCATCAGGATCACATCACCCGAGGTGATGCCCGACCGGATGGCTACGGTCTGGACGGGACCGGAGACCTCGCAGACGACGTAGTGCAGTTCGAGGATGGCGGCGAGGAGGGGCTGGGTCTCCACGCACACGAGCATGACCCCGTCACCCAGCCACTTGGCGATGCGCACCCCCCGCCGGGCACAGATGTCCCGCAGGAGCGATCGGAAGGCCGTCAGGACCTCGACGGCGTGTTCGTCGCCGTCCTGCTCGGTGAGTGACGTGAATCCCGAGACGTCCACGAACGCGAAGCTGCGGTGAACCCTCACGACACGATCGTGTCACGTGGCTTGGGGCTGGGCAACGCTCGTCGTTCGACGGCCGGCGAATCGACGGGGCCGTTGGTCTCCGGACCTCAGCGATTCCGGTTTCCGACAGCCACGATCGAGGGCAGAAACGCCGGCGCCAGCAAGTCGGCGGGGGCGACGCTGCTGAGGTGCACCCCGTCGGTGTCCCGGGCCTCGATGCCGTCGACCGTCTGGGCATACTGATTGTCCGGATCCAGGAGGCCGTGGAGGTCCATCACCTGGGCGCCGGGTACCTTGGCGATGAGCGAGTTGTAGGTGTCGACCACGTCGTTGGGCGTGCCGTTGGCGTAGTAGGGCGCACTCAAGAACACCAGACTGGCCCCATAGGAGTGAACCAGCGAGGCCAGTTGGGCCAGCTGGCCGGAGACCTCGGACTGAAAGCTGGGCGTGCGGAGCGAGACCCATTGGTTGTCATAGAGCCACTGCTGGCTCTCCCAGTAGCCGGACAGTACGACCACCACGTTGGGGTGCGAGAGGGCCAGCTCCCGCTCCAGCTGCTGCTCCCAGCTCATGCATGCGGACCACGGTGGTCCGGCTGATGCCGTCCACGAGGAGAGCTCCGTGGCGCCGACGACGCCGACCCCGCAGGCCACGATGCCACCGTTTTGCACCCACGCCCCGTAGCTCTGTTCCACCGTGGCCCACCCTTCGGCAGTCTGGACGCTCAGGCTGTCCCCGCTCAGCAGCACCCGTGTCGGGCCGGTTGCGCTGGCCTGGGTGCCTTGGGCCAGGAACATGCCGGTAACCGTGGGCGGCGGCGTCGAGCTGAACAGGGAGGCGTACTCGGGAGGGTGGAGGTCGCTGGTGGCGTTGCCGGCGTACTGGGCGTCACCGAAGGTGAACACCCCACCGTCCTCGCCGACCAGCAGATAGCCATTGCCGTCGGGCGTGGCCACGATGGCAGTGACGGGTGCGGCCAGTGAGAGGTCCCCGGCTGAGCCAAAGAAGCGGGCGTCCCCGAAGGAGAAGACGCCGCCGTCGGAGGCCACCAACCAGTACCCTTCTCCGTCTCCACTGGCACCCATCCCCACGATGGGTCGATTGAGGTGTAGGCCCCCCATCGATCCGAAGAACCGGGCGTCACCGAAGGCGAAGATCCCACCGTCCGATGCCACGAGCCAATAGCCGCCTCCGTCGGCGCTGGCGGCCATCCCGACGATGGGCTGGTTGAGGTGTAGCCCCCCCATCGATCCGAAGAACCGGGCGTCACCGAAGGCGAAGATCCCACCGTCCGATGCCACGAGCCAATAGCCGCCTCCGTCGGCGCTGGCGGCCATCCCGACGATGGGCTGGTTGAGGTGTAGCCCCCCCATCGATCCGAAGAATCCGGCATCCCCGTAGCTGAACACCCCGCCGTCGGCGGCCACCAGCCAGTAACCGGCACCGTCCGGGGTCGGGGTGGCCCCGACCACCGGCTGATTCAGCGGCTGGTCGTAGCGGTCACCGGCGTAGTGGGCTCCACCGAAGGTGGAGACGTCACCTGACACGTCGACCAGGGCATAGCCGTAGGAACCGGGGGCGGGGGTGACGGCACCGGCCGTCCGTGGCCCCGTGGCCAGCAGGGTCCCGCCCAGGGTGGTGACGAGCACAGACAGCACCGCCAGGACCGACCGCCAAGCCCGGCCGCACCCGGCATGTCGGATGCCTCGCCGGGCCCGCCGGGGCGCGACCGGGAGCCGCAGACCAGCCGGAGCACGGGATGAGCCTCGGGGGTCAGACGAGGCTCCACAGACAGAGGCGGGAGCGCCTGTTTTGCCAACCATCGAGTTCCGCCGTTCTGTCGAGAGGTTCAGGAGATGGTCCGCCAGCCGTCACCTGCGGACTCGAACGGGCTGCCAGCCAGCTCGAGCACACGAGAGGTCACGCCATCGGTTGCCACTGCCGAGACCGAACCTCCGCACGCGCGCATGAAGGCGGACAGCAGTGGGGCCCTTCCAACCCCCCACTCCGATTCGGTCAGCGCCCTCGTCCGGGAGGCGGGGTCGGACGGCCCGAGGCAGGCAGGCTTCAACTGCACGACGGTGGGCTTCCGCCAAGGTTCGAACGCCAAGCGATGGAGACCCCGGGCTGTCGTCTTCATCGCACTCCTTGTCATGTGCCGCTTTCAGAGCGTGTAAAGGGACACCCGTCCACTGAACAACCGTGGCGATTGACGTTGAGTAATTTGTAACACGACAGATCGGCTGATTGGTTTCACGGACGTGAAAATCTCCCGTCGCCGATCGACGACCTCTGACGACGCGGGATGCGGGCGATCGGATCGGCTCCGCGACCACCGAAGTGCACCGGCGGCCGAAAGGATCGTCCCCGTCAGCCAGAAGGTCCGCCGTGGCACGCCGGCGTTGGCATCTGCAGCGACGTGTGGACCACCCTGGCCCATGCGCTTTGGCCTTACTGATTTGGCCTTACTGATTTGGCCTTACGCAGTGGGCGCTATCGGACTCGAACCGATGACCTGCTGGTTGTAAGCCAGCTGCTCTAACCAACTGAGCTAAACGCCCGGGCGAATCACGCTAGTGCCCGGCTGCCGAGACCAAGGCGTCGAGCAGTTCGGGGGTGGACGCCGCCGCCGGCGTCCGACGGGCCGTGTGGTCCAACGTGACCAGCTCGCGGCCCTGCAGCTCACCGACCGCCGCGCCGGCCTCGGTACAGACGAGCATCCCTCCGAGGTAGTCCCAACTGCCCAGTTCTGAGCCGCCGACGACGGCATACCCGTCCAGTACCCCTTCGGCCACCGCGCAGAGATCGAGGGCGGCCGCTCCCAACATTCGGCACTGGGACCAACCGAAATACCGCCGGGGGTACCCCGAGAAGCCCACGATGGCCTGGTCCAGGGACCCGCAACCCGACGGTCGGATCGGGAGCCCGTCCCGTAGGGCCCCTCCTCCTCGGACTGCCTCGAAACGGACCCCCGAGGCCTGGTTGACGACGACGGCCACCCGCGGACCCTCGGCATCGACGGCGCACAGGCTGGTGGCATACCACGGGATGCCCCGGGCGGCGTTGGTGGAGCCATCGACCGGATCGATCACCACCACCAGCGGGCGGTCGGGGCGATGGACCCCGGACTCCTCGGACATGACTCCGAGCCCGGCCTCCTCGAGGACCGACAGGGCCACGGCGTCGGCGGCCAGGTCCGATCGGTACTGTCCCGGCCGGGTGCCGGCCAGACCCCAGTCACCCAGGTCGCCGAGGGCTCCGGCCACTGCCGTCGCCGTGGCGTGAAGCACCTCGAGTAGGCCATCGTCGTCCATGAGGCGACGATACCGGAGGGTTCTGCGTCCCGGTAGGCTGAGCCACCTGTGGCAGTCATCGATGTGGCCGGTTACGTGGCCGACCTCAAGGATCACTCGGTGGACCATGGCTTCCACGTGCACGACGAGCGGCACTTCGTGGAGACCTACTCCCTGCGCCAGGTCTGGGAGGTCGAGCTGCATCCCGAGGACGGGTGCGGTGGACCCCTCGACCTCCATCTGGCCCTCGAGGTGGACCCGAGGACCCTGCTCTCCTTCGAGGACGCCGTGTTCGGCCTGCCCGAGGACGAGGAGCCGGCGGACGACTTCCACTTCCCCCTGACCTTCACCTGGGCCCTGCCCCCACTCCCCCACGGCCCGGACCTCCTGCGTCTGGCCATCGACCTGGCCGGCGTGGGTGGCATCGAACTGCCGCTCGAGGTGTCGGCCATCGACTCCTACGCCTCGGCCACCGACGCCGCCGAACGACGGCTCAACATCGTGGCCCGCTCGCCGGTGTCGCTCACCCGGATCCTGGCCGGCGAGGAGATGATGTGCGAGGTGTTCGACCGGTGTCTGGCCGTCAGCCGCTACCTCCTCGACTCCTCCGGCAGCTGGCTGGAGTGAAGATCACCGCACGGCCGGCCCGGTTCCGTCGCCTGGCCGCCGGGGCGGTCGTGGTGATTGGACTGGGAGCCACCCTCAGTGCCTGCGGCAACAGCGGGGCGGGCCTGGCCAAGGAGGCCTGCGGGCACATCGACCGCTCACTGAGCCTGCTGGCGCGGTCCTCCCGCGAGACCGATCCGGCCACGGCGGCCCAGCTCCAACGACTGGCCTATCAGCAACTCCGACAGGCGTTGCCCATCGCCGCCGAAGCCGCCTACCACGACGGACAGTGGCAGGCCCTCATGACCACGGTGTCGGAGAGCAACCGGGTCCCCGAGTCGACCCTGGTCGACGCCCTCACCGCGCAGTGCCAGCAGGCCGACAGCTCCCCCTTCGGCCAACCGCCGCCGCCCTCCTCGATTCCCCCGCCGGCCCCGGTCCCGTCGTCCCCCTGACGGTGACGTCCGACCCCCGACGCTCAGGGGCCGGCGCTGCTGGCCGACAATGACGGGGTCGTGGCCGTGCCGGTGGACGTGCCCGACGAGACGAGATCCTGGCCCACCATCTCGAGACGGCCCACCCGGATGACCTGAGGCAGGACCCGGGCGTCGAGCCACTGACCGGCGGCCGCCGTGGGCACGATGTGCATGCCGTCCCCGTCCCGGATCTGGACCCCGTCGAGTGACTCCTGGTAGGCCCCGCCCGGACAGAGCTGAGACTCGAAGTCGTCGAGCTGGACGGTGGCGGGATGCTCGGCGGCCACCTGGCGCACGATGGCGTTGTAGGCGTTCAGACGGGCCGCCGTGTCTTCCGGCCAGACCTGGCCGTTGGGTTGCTCGTTCGGGGCGAAGCACGGCGAGGTCATCAGCACCATCAGTGCGCCCGTGGAGGTCCCCACCTGCACCGCCTGCTCGAGCGACTGCTTCACCCCGGCGTCGAAGGCCGGCTCCCCGATATGGAGCCAGTGCCCGTCGATCAGGCGGTCGGAGAGCTCCCACCGTCCGGCCAGCACGACCACCACGTTGGGCTGGAACTGCTGGAGATCACCCTGCCACTGGGCCGGCCACTGATCGGCGGCCGGGGCCGACGTGTTGCACGCCGGGACCTCGGGATGGGTCAGGCCGTAGATGCGGTACTGGGAGCTGCGCAGCAGCCCGCACCCGATGATGGCCCCGTTGTCGATGCTCACGTCATAGCTGTCCTCGGGCTGGCTGGCCAGCATGGCGAACGCCATGCGCCAGGCCACCGAGTCCCCGAACACCATCACCTTGACGGGCGGCCCCACGTACGCCGTTCCCTGAACACGGAGGGGACCGGCGGCCTCGGCCACCGAGGGGAAGGTGGCGGCCACCGTCACCACCACCACACCCACGAAGGCTCCGGCGGTCAGCAACCACGCCCGCCACTCCGAGAACGTCCGGGTCCGCCTCTGGCGGATGGGCTCCTCGACCAGGTAGTAGGAGGCGGTGGCGACGACCAGGGTGACGGCCACCCGTACCAGAAGCAACGGATAGCCACCGAGGTGGAGGCGCTCAGCGGTGAGCAGGGCGAAGAGCGGCACGTGCCACAGGTAGGTGCCATAGGAGATCTTGCCCAGGTAGCGGAAGGCCGGGTTGCCGAGCGAGCGCGAGAGCGAGTCCCCCTGGGTGGTGACCACGCAGAAGATGACCACGGCCACGCCGAGGGCGAACAGGAGAAATCCCCCCTCGAACAATGTCGCTCCGGGCCCGGTCACCCGCCAGCAGAGGACCACACCGGCGGCCACGAGGAACCACCCGGCCACCTGCAGGGCCGAGCGCACCCGTCGGTGGGTGATCTCCCAGGCGGCGATCGGTCGGATGCCGAGGCCCCGGCGACGGTGCAGGTCACGGCGGTGGGGCCGGGGAGGGACCGCGCCCGCGGTCCCCGCCGAGGGGTGGGGCCGTTGGACCGGTGTCCGGTCGAGGGCAGTGGAGGACGGCAACGACGAACGGTGCTGGGCCCACATGGCCATGCCGATGGCCAGGGCCGCCCCCACCAGGATGTCCTGGCTGCGGGTGTCGGTGCCCTCGTAGAGGCGCATGACCGACGCCCCACCCTGGTACGACAGACGCATGTCCACCGCTGAGGCGATGGCTCCGACCACGGCCACCGACAGCACGGGCCACAGTCGACGCGACGGACGGAGCTTCCGGCCCAGGTGCAAGAGAACGAGGACGACGGGCGGCCAGACGATGTAGAACTGCTCTTCGATGGAGAGGCTCCACATGTGTTCCAGAATCGACGGCTGGGCGGTGGAGGCGAAGTAGTTGCCGCCCCCCACGATGAAGTGCCAGTTGGCCACGTAGAACAGCGTGGCCAGCGAGTCGAGGCGGAGACCGGCGTACACGCCCGGACCCGAGAACACCTTGACGATGATCGCCACCCCCACCAGCATGACCAACAGGGCCGGCAGGAGTCGTCGGGCCCGGCGGGCCCAGAACTGCCCGAGGCGGATGGTCAGGCTCCTGGCCCACTCGCCCAGGAGCAGCGAGGTGATGAGGAAGCCGGACAGGACGAAAAAGACGTCCACCCCGAGGAAGCCGCCGGCGGCCACCGGAGCGCCTCCGTGGTAGAGCATGACGCCCAGCACGGCCATGGCGCGCAGCCCGTCAAGGGCGGGAACGTAGCTGAACACGATGGGTCGACCCCGGCCCTGGCCGGAGTCGAACGGTGACCTGCGCTCCCGCCTGGGGGCGGTGTGGACGCCAGTACTCATCGGGTTGCCTGCCTCCACGCACGCCGGACCGGTGCGGCCTGGCCCCAGGGCCCGGCGCCGTCCCTACCATGATCGCAGGTCTCTGACCGGTTACGCACGCGCGATCCCACCCGAGCGTGGATCCGGCCTGCGGTCACGCTCGGGGCACGCCTGGAGACGGCGCCGTCCCCCACCATCTCCGGCCCCGGTCCCCCGGGGCCGGGACGCCCTACAGGGCGGGGCTGTACCCGGCCGGCAGGTTGATCGTCTTCTTCTCGAGGAAGAGTTCGAGGCCATCCTCGCCGAACTCACGACCCACACCCGAGGCCTTGTAGCCGCCGAACGGCGACGAGAAGTCGATGGGGATGTTGGAGTTGACCATGTAGGTCCCGGTGCGTACCTGTCGGGCCACGGACAGGCCCCGGTCGTTGTCCCCGGTGAACACGCCCCCGCACAGCCCGTATTCGGAGTCGTTGGCGATCCGCACGGCATCGGCCTCGTCGTCGTAGGGGATGACCGAGAGGACGGGCCCGAAGATCTCCTCTTGGGCGATGCGCATGGCGTTGTCCACGTCGACGAAGACGGTCGGCTCGACGAACCACCCCTTGTCGATGCCATCGGGCCGGCCACCCCCGACGGCCACTTTGGCCCCCTCGTCCTGACCGATGCGGATGTAGTTCTCGACCCGGTCCCTCTGGCGCTCGGCCACCAGGGGCCCGACCTCGGTGGCCGGGTCGAGGGCGTCGCCCACCTTCATGGCCCGCACCTGCTCCACCAGCGCCTCGGTGATCTCGGCGTACCGATCCCGGGGAGCCAGGATCCGGGTGAGGGAGATGCAAGCCTCCCCGTTGTTCATGATGGCGTTGGGCAGCAGCAGGGGAATGGCCTCGGCCACGTCGACGTCGTCCAACAGGATGGCGGCAGACTTCCCGCCGAGCTCGAGGCTGACCCGCTTCAGGTTCTGGCCGCAGGCCGCCCCGATGGCCCGGCCGGCCACGGTGGACCCGGTGAACGAGACCTTGTCCACCCCGGGGTGGCTGACCAGGTGGGCGCCGACCTCGCGACCGGCGGGCACCACGTTGAGTACGCCGTCGGGAAGCCCGGCCTCAGCGAAGATCTCGGCCAGCACGTTGGCGTCGAGCGGTGTCTCCGGGGCCGGCTTGAACACGACCGTACTGCCCGACAGCAGGGCCGGGGCCAGCTTGGCGCAGGCCAGGAAGAGGGGGACGTTCCACGGGGTGATGGCGGCGACCACGCCGATGGGCTCCTTGGTCACCAGGACCGGGCCCATGAGGCCGTCCTTCACCGTGTCGAAGGCGAACGTGGAGCTCAGCCCGGCGTAGTAGTCGAGGATCATGGTGGGCGCGAACACCTGGGCCAGGGTGCCCCAGGAGATGGGTGAACCCATCTCGTTGGAGATGAGCTCGGCCATGCCCTGCATGTCGTTGCGGATGGCGTCGGCGACCTTGGTCAGGACGGCACCCCGCTCAGCCGGGGTCATCCGGGGCCAGGGGCCGTGCTCGAAGGCCTGGCGGGCCGCGTCCACGGCGCGGTCGACGTCGGCCACCTGGGCCTCGGGAACCCGACCCACCAGCTCCTCGGAGGTGGGTGACACCACGTCGAACACGGCGGTCGAAGAGGGCTCGACCCACTTCCCCCCGATGAACAGGCGATCGTACGACTTCATGGGCCCTCCCAGGCTCGGACGGTTACGGATGGTGGTGGTCGGATCCGGAACGGCACGTCGGCCGCACACCGCGCTCGACGAGGGAAATCGTAGCCGGATCGCCAATCTGACGCACCGTCACCTCGAACCTGGCTACGCTCCGGAAGCACCCCGGTGCCGACGCGGATCGGTCCCGCGACCGCCCGTCGACCCCGACGAGCGGTGATGGCCGGAAGCCCGTGCTGCACGTGACCAGGAGGAGTGCCGATGCTCTCACCGCTTGATGACTACCCGGTCCACCAGATCTCCGAGCCGATGCGGTTCGTTGGACCATCGGACCGGAACTTCTACGACCGCTACTACTTCAACATCCACGGGGCCGCCGGGGTGCACGGGACCGACGACGAGCTGTTCGCGGTCATCGGCGTGGGCCAGTATCCCAACCTCAGCGTGGCCGACGCCTTCATCTCGGTGATGTGGGGCGGGGACCACCGGGTGGTCCGGTCGTCGAAGACTCTCGGCGCCGACCGCCTGGACGCTTCGGTCGGCCCCATCCGGATCGAGGTCATCAAGGGCCTGGAGCAGGTCCGGGTCATCGTCGAGCCCAACGAGTGGGGCATCGAGCTCGACGCCGTCTACGACGGCTTCTCCGAGGCCCACCTGGAGTCGCGTCACTTCGACCGGCAGTTCAGCCGGGTAACGTTCGACTCCACCCGGTTCGCCCAGGTGGGGTCCTGGACCGGGACCTTGAGCGTCGGCGATCGGCAGCTGGCGCTGACCCCCGAGCGCTTCTGGGGGTGCCGGGACCGCTCGTGGGGGGTGCGCCCGGTGGGCGAGCCTGAGCCCCCCGGAATCCGAGCCACCGAGGCAGGAGCCGGCTTCTTCTGGATCTACGCACCGGTCCGGTTCGAGGACCACGCCCTGGTCACCATCGTCCAAGAGCGGTCGAACGGCGAGCGCATCATGCAGGACGCCCACCGGGTCTTCCCCCTCGGGTCGGGACGGGAACCCGAGTGGCTGGGTCGGCCCGAACACGAGCTGCGGTTCGCCCCCGGTACACGAGCGGTCACCGGGGCCACTCTCTCCTACTTCGGGGCCCACGGGAAGAAGACGGCGGAGATCGAGGTCGAGACGCAGCTGGCCTTTCCCCTCCTCCTGGGCAGTGGCTACGGCCTCGAGCCGGACTGGAAGCACGGGATGTACCAGGGCGAGCTGGTGGTCCAGGGCCAGAGCGTCCCCCCGGCGGATCCGTCGTACTCCACGTGGGCCCTCACCGAGTACGCGGCCAAGTTCACCTACGACGGTCAGGTGGGGTACGGGATGTTCGAGAACGCGGTGATGGGACCGCACGAGCAGTACGGCTTCACGGGCTGGGACTGAGCACGGCAGGAAGCCCGTTCCAGCCCGATCGATCGGCGCACCACTCCCACAGGTCCCTCCCGGCCTGGACGAAGGAGGCCTCGTCGAGTCGCGTCCACGGGACCTTGTGCTCCCACCGAGGCCGCCGGTCCAACCAGAACAGCCCGTTGGTCAGGGTGGCCTCGAGGGCCGCGGCCAGCCACACGGCGGTGTCGGCCCCCTGGGCCGGTGTGCGGAGCACCGGCCCCATGACCCTGGCGAACCCGGGCAGTCCCGAGCGGATCCCCGGCGTGTCGGCCCAGCCCGGGTGCATGGCGTGGTACACCACTCCCCCGCCGTCGAGACGCCGGACCCACTCGTGCATCAGCACCAGTTGGGCCCGCTTGACTCGGGCGTAAGCCACCGTGCCGTCGTAGCCGTCCGGGCCCATCTCCACGGTGGCCAGATCGAACCTCTGGCTGTACATGCCACCTGACGAGACCTGGATGACCCGGGAGGGGACCGCGGCACGCAGCCCGTCGAGCAGCAACCCGCTGAGGAGGAAGGGCGCCACCAGCTGGGTGGCCACGGTCACCTCACTCCCCTCGTCGGTCACCGTGTACTCGCGGGTCAGCGCTCCGGCGTTGTGCACGAGCACGTCCAACCGGTCGTGGCTCGAGGTGAACACCTCGGCCAAAGCCCGCACCTCGTCGAGTCGGCCCATGTCGGCCAGGAGGAAGTCGACGTCGCTGCCGGGGGCCGCATGGACGATGGCCTCCCGCGCCCGCTCCGCCCGGTCGCTGCTGCGGGCCACGAACCGGACGGTGGCCCCCAGGCGAGCCACACCCACGGCCGTGGCCAGGCCGAGGCCCGAGGTGGCCCCGGTCACCAGCACGATCTTTCCGTCCATGGGTGGGGGTTCGGTCCAGCCGGCCAATCGGCTGCGCACCTCGGGCCCAATGGACGAGAAGCTGCCCACCACCGTCGCCTCCAGGGCCTCGTCGGCCATCCGGGACACCGCGGCCCCGAGGGGCGGCGACGCCGACGGTGGCTCGGGTGGGGTCGACAACACGCCCCGGAGGCCCCCGAGTCCGCGGTCGCCGATCCTCCGGAAGGCTAGGGGGAGGAGCGGGTTGAGGGCGGCCAGTGGCCCCAGCAGGGTGAGCTCGGCGTCGTAGGTCAATATGGATCCTCCACCCGGCCGCGACACCACGGTGACCGTGTCCTCGGACCGAATGGTGGAGCTCTCCCCGAGCAGGACCACCCGACGGGGTCGCTCGTAGGTGATCACCCGGTAGTCGAGGGGGGTCGCCCTCGGGCCTACCTTCACGTCGAGCCGGAACACAGATCCGAGTCCGACCGGTCCGTCGTCCAAACGTGCCGCCCCGGCCACGCCCGGATCCCATTCGGCGGCGTTGGAGAACTCGGCGAGGTAGTCGAAGGTCTCCTCGGCCGATCGCTCCGATACGACGATTCCCCGGTAACGGGACATCGGTGGTCCTCTCCTCTGCGCCGACACCCTCCACATCGGCCGCGCGGCCCCGGTCCAAATATACTGGGAGGTCTCCCACATCAGGCCGGGGTCATCCAACCACGACCGCCGCTCCGAAGACGGACTGTCGGATCGACGATCGAATGAGGAGTTGTCCACATCCATGAGGATCGCCATCGTGGGAACCGGCGTGTCCGGCCTGGTCTGCGCCCATCTCCTGGCCCGGAGGCACGACATCACCGTGTTCGAGGCCGATTCCCGGCCCGGGGGTCACGCCCACACGGTCCGCATCGATCTGGCCGACGAGACGCACGAGGTGGATACCGGGTTCCTCGTCTACAACGAGCGGAACTATCCGGGCCTGGTCCGGCTGTTCGACCGGCTGGGGGTGGCCACCAAGGCCAGTGACATGAGCTTCAGCGTGTCGGACGACGCCAGCGGGGTCGAATGGCGGGGCACCTCGCTCACCACTCTGTTCGCCCAGCGACGGAACGCCCTCCGCCCGGCCTTCCTCCGGATGCTGGCCGACGTGGTGCGCTTCAATCGCATGGCCCGCTCTCTCCTGGACCAGGAGCACCCCACCGACCGGTCGCTGGCCGAACTGCTGGCTGACGGCCATTGGTCGTCCCGGTTCATCGAGTGGTACCTGATCCCCATGGGGTCGTCCATCTGGTCGGCCGACCCGGGCACCTTCTTGAACATGCCGGCGGTGACCTTCGCCCGGTTCTTCGACAACCACGGGCTCCTCGACTACGGCGACCAACCCTCGTGGCGGACGGTCGACGGTGGATCGCGTCACTACGTCGAGGCCATCCTGGGTCCTCTGGGCAACGCCGTACGCCTCTCGTCGCCGGTGGCCAAGGTCACCCGACGGGACGACGGGGTCGAGCTCCACACCGACATGGGACCGGAACGGTTCGATCACGTGGTGCTGGCCACCCACAGCGACCAGGCCCTCCAACTGCTCTCCGACCCCTCGGTCCCCGAGCGGGAGGTGCTCGGGTCCATCCGGTATCAGCCCAACCGGGCCACGCTCCACACCGACGAACGGCTGCTGCCCCGGAGCCGTCGGGCCTGGGCCAGCTGGAACTACCACCGATTGGCCGACCAACCCGAACTGGCCACCTTGACCTACCGTCTGGCTAGCCTCCAGGGGATCGACTCCGCCCACGAGATCCTGGTCACCCTCAACCGGGACGACGCCATCCGGGACGACCGGGTACTGGCCCGATTCGACTACGCCCACCCTGTGTTCGACGTCCCGGCCATTGCGGCCCAGCGCCGCCACGAGGAGCTCAACGGAGACCGGGGCACCTGGTTCTGTGGCGCCTACTGGGGCTACGGCTTCCACGAGGACGGCGTACAGAGTGCCCTGACAGTGTGCCGGCGCCTCGCCGGTGAGGAGCTGTGACCGGAGCGCACGGCACCCCCGTCCCCCGCGCCGTGATGCTTCCCTTCACTCCCCACGGACCCGTGGATCGTCGGACAGCTGCATCCGGCCTGCGCAGCGGAATCTACGAAGGCACCGTCGTCCATCACCGCTTCGAGCCGGTGGACCACCGCTTCTCCTACCGGATCACCATGACCATGATCGACCTGGCCGAGGTGTCGGCCGTGTGTGCCGGGCACCCCCTGTGGTCCAACGAAGGGACGAACGCGGTGTCGTTCCGGCGGGGCGACTACCTGGGCGATCCGGCCACTCCCCTGGACCAGGCGGTGCGAGACCTGGTCGAGACCCGGACTGGGCGGCGACCCTCGGGACCCGTCGCCCTGCTCACCCAGGTGCGCACCTGGGGCTGGCTGTTCAACCCCATCAGCATCTACTACTGCTTCGCCCCCGACGGCGAGGCGGTCGAGGCCACCGTGGTCGAGGTCACCAACACGCCCTGGCATGAGCGAATCGCCTACGTGCTTCCCGGGACAGGCACCCATCTGGTGGCCAAGCAGCTCCATGTGTCACCCTTCCTCCCCATGGACCTCTTCCACCGGTTCGTCATCGGCGCCCCGGGCCAACGCCTGATCGTGGGCGTCGACGACCTCCGGAACGGCGCCCCGGTGTTCTCGGCATCGATGGTGCTCGAACGACGTCCGCCAGACCGTCGGTCACTCGGTCGGGTGCTGTGGCGGTACCCAATGATGACCATGCGGGTGTCGTGGGGCATCTACCGTCAGGCGCTGGCTCTGCGACGGAAGGGCGTACCCCTGTACACCCATCCGGTCCCCGGGGCCACGGAGCACCCCGAGGCCATGGCCGGCGGGAACACGCCGTGAGGGTGGCCCAACCCCTGGCTTCCCGGTTCCTCCGTCTGATGGCCTCTCGTCTCCGAGGTGGATCGCTGACCCTGGTGGATGAGCAGGGCACCCACCGGTTCGGCTCGGGCCTGCCCGAGGCCACCATGGTCATCCACGATCTGGCCGTCTATCCGATCGTCCTGTCCGAGGGGTCGGTGGGGTTCGGCCGTACCTACGCCGACGGTCTCTGGGACTGTGACGACCTGACCTCCCTGGTGCGGGTCCTGTCGGTCGGCCTCCGACCGGTGACCTCGGTTCAGGACCGGGTGGGTCAGTGGTGGGGATCGGCCACCGGCTGGGCCCGGCGCCTGCGGCCCCCCGGGGCCCATGACGACCGGGAGAACATCCAGTCGCACTACGACCTCTCCAACGAGTTCTTCGCCCTCATGCTGGACGAGACCATGATGTACTCGTCGGCCGTCTTCGAGAACCCCGGCATGGACCTGGCCGACGCCCAGCGGGCCAAGCTGGACCGGCTGTGCACCAAACTCGGTCTGGTCCCGTCCGACCACGTCGTGGAGATCGGCACCGGTTGGGGCGGCTTCGCCGTCCATGCCGCCTCGACCTACGGCTGCCGGGTGACCACGACGACCATCTCCGACGCCCAGTTCCGGTACGCGTCCAAGCGGGTGGCCGACGCCGGCCTGAGCGACCGAGTGACGGTGCTCGACCAGGACTACCGCGACCTCACGGGCACGTTCGACAAGCTGGTCTCCATCGAGATGATCGAGGCGGTCGACTGGCGCCAGCACGATACCTTCTTCCACAGCTGCGCCTCCCTACTGCACGACCGCGGCCTCATGGCGTTGCAGGCCATCACCGTGGACGACCGGAGCTACGAGCGGGCCAAGATCGGGACCGACTTCATCCGCGAACTGATCTTCCCAGGCAGCTGCCTGCCCTCCGTTGAGGCCATCGCCCGCTCGCTACGCCGGTCGACCCCGATGACCGTGATCGACCTCGAGGACATCGGGCGCCACTATGTCGAGACCCTGCGGCGCTGGTACGAGAACGTCGGGGAGCACCGCCAGGAGATCACCGCCCTCGGGCTGGACAGCCGGTTCCAGCGCCTCTGGGACCTCTACCTCTGCTACTGCGCCGGGGCGTTCGCCGAGCGCCACATCAGCGACGTCCAGATGATCATGGCCATGCCGGACTGGGTGGCCCCCATGGCCCTCCGGGCCTAGTACGACACCGAGGGGTGGTGGAACTAGCCGCCCGACACCGTGCGGATGGCGTCGGGCTCCCAGAACGCCCGCAGTGAGGCGATCTTGTCGTCAGGCGAGCGGCGGTACATGTAGATACCGTCCACTTCCACTGCGGTTCCTCCCGGGAAGGCGATGCGGATGACGCCCACGTTGGCCGCCTCCTCACCGCACAGGAACGACTGACGGATGTCGAAGGTGATCGACTCGTTTGCAGCGATCACCGAATCGTAGAAGGCGGCGATGGCCTCGGGGCCACGATGACCTCGTCCCTCGGGGTCGAAGGCCGACGGACCGATGGGGTCCTCCACCACCCCGTCGTCGGCGAACAGAGCCAACCAGGCCTGGCGGTCGCGGGCTTCGACCGCCGCCATCGACGCCTGACCCAGCTCCCGGGCCGTGGTCACGACGCGACCTTGCTCACCACGTCGTCGGCGAACCTGCGGAGATTGTCCAGCTTGGTCTGGAGCACTTCGGTGTCGGGTCCGACGGCGTACGGCCACCGGAAGCCCACGATCACATCGGTCACGCCTTGCTCTTCGAGGCGCTTGATCCCGTCGGCCGTGTAGGCGTCGAGGGAGATCACATGGACCTCGAAGGGCCGATCGGCCGTGCCCTCCTCTTCGCGTAGCTGTGCGAGTCGCTCGAGGAGTCCGGGAAGGTCCTCGGGATCGCCTCCGCCGTGGAGCCAGCCGTCGGAGCGGGCCGCCCTGCGCAGGGCGGCCGTGGCGTGCCCCCCCACCAGGATGGGCAGGGGTTCGGTGGGGGTGGGACTGATCTTGACCGGTGGCAGGTCATAGACCTCACCGTGGTACTCGAAGTAGCCACCGGCCGAGAGTCCGGACACAATGGCCATGGCCTCGTCCATGCGTCGCCCCCGACCCTCCCACGGCACGTCGACCAGGTCGTAGTCCTCGGGCCACGGGCTGCTGCCCACACCGAGGGCCAGCCGATTATTGGTCATGACCGCCACCGAGCTGGCCTGCTTGGCCACGAGGAGCGGGTGGCGCATGGGCAGCTTGAGGACGAAGGTGATGAAGCGTAGGCGCTCCGTGACCACTCCGAGCGCTGGAATGAGCGAGAACGGCTCGATGAACGGCTTGTCCTCGAGGAACTCTCTGGTGTGGTCGGGCGAGAACGGGTAGGTGGAGTCGGATTCCTTGGGGTAGCAGAGGCTGTCCGGGATGACCATGCCGTCGTAGCCGGCCTCCTCAGCGGCCTGAGCCAGGGGCACGTAGAACGAAGGATCGACCATCGACTCGGCGTAGGAGAAGCGCACGCTTCAGCCCTCCCATTCCACATGGGCCCGCAAGGCGCCATCCTCGGACGTCCAACCCTTGGTGGCCGCGTACCGGATCATGCCGCTGAACTCCGATTCCCAGTCGGGGTCGAGCGACGACCCCTTCTCCCTGGCCGCGTCGACCGCCAGCCGCCGCACGGTTGCCGTGGGGACCAGCACGTCCCCGTCCGGTCCGACGGTGCCCGCCTCATGGACACGCAGTGCCGCGGACAGGGCACCCAGGGCCCCCACTTCCGGGCCGTCCCCGGGGTGGACCAGCCGGGCCTGCACCGAGAATCGCTTCAGGTCCTGGTGGCGTCGGAGCACGACGTCCCCCGTGAAAAGATCGACGACTAGTTCCATCCGCACCCCTGTTCCTCACTCACTCCGGCGACACCTCGGACCCTATCTCGTCCGGTCACCGGGATCACGGGAACCTCAGGAAGGTGCGGCGGCGGGAATCCCGTTCGATCGCAGTCGCTCCGCCACCCACGAGATACCGTCCGGCTTGGCCATCTGTTCGGGCCAGCCGGACAGGATACGTTCGACCTCGTCGAGGGTTGGGATGTATCCCACCACCATCACCAGAACTCGATCGACAGGGATCTCTTCGACTTCACTGTCACCGAAAGGCGTCCACGAGTCCACCTCGGGGACGAGTTCCAGCATCACATAGAGCTCTCCGGTTTCCTGCACCCAACTGAGTTCGTAGCGACTCCCCTTGGCGTCGAACCAGTTCGTGCCCAGCTCGACTTCGGCCGACTGCCGACGACGTTCGTCACTGCTGTAGAACTCCTCGATGTCCATGACTCTCCTCGTAGTGACTGTTCGACCAATGCGGCTCCACTGGTCCGGTGCCCGGGGCTCCGGTAGGGCCCTGCGTCGGCGGGCCGGGCGACCGAGGGGCACCACTCTCATGGCATTTGGACCACGGCTGTCGAGGCACAGTATCGCATGTGCCGGATCGACGGCCCGATACGGAAGTCCTGGTTGGCTCCACCGATCACCAAGCATGGATAACCCTCCGTTGCCCAACCGACGACTGTTTGCCATCCTGGACGACGTGACCGTTCCCCCGGCCGGTAGTCCAACCGAAATCGCCCTCCTCGACGGGGGACCGATGGATGGTCACGAAGCGGCCATCGTGAGTGACGCCGACGAACTGTTCGTCGTCATGACGGACGGGCAACGACACCGTTACCTCCGGACCGGGCACGTGGGGCCGCTTCCCGACGGCAGGTTGGCACCGGTCTTCGCCTGGACGGGACGGACCTTCGGTCCTGTCGACTGACACCCCGTCACGGATGGGCACTTTTCCCCAATGTCACGGAACTACCGAAACCCACTTCAGGATCGCCCGGAACTAGTTCCTCAAGGATCACCCTGAAATTGCACATCACAGTGTGGGGCTGTGCAGTAACGGGTGAAGCTTGTCAGATCAGTAACGGTTGATGATTGACACTCCGATTCAATATTTCTAGTGGACTTCGGCTCGCTTCTTCCGCACCACCCCCTTCGATGTGCGCAGCACGGTCTTGATCAGCTCCTTCCCTGCCCAGACCTCGAGGAGCTTCTCGGTCACCCGGACATCGACGATCTCCCCACTCCGGTACTTGCCCGCACTGAGCACTTGGTTGGACACCGAGATGGTGCCCACCGTGGAGACGGTCCGGGAGACCCAGTCGTCACCCGAGCGATCCTCACGGAGTCGGCTCAGATCGAGCGGTGGCATCGGCGAGTCCTCGTCTCGTCCCACATAGAAGCGCTCGGCCGGGGTGAGCATGCCGAGGCTCTGGTGGGGTCGGTCCTTGTTGTACTCCTCGACCCAGGTATCCAGGGCCTTCTGGGCGACGCGCCGGCTGGGGAAGATCTGCCCGGCCAGGAACTCCTGTCGGAAGGTCCGGTGGAACCGCTCTACTTTTCCCGTGGTGGTGGGGGACGCGGGGGCGGTGAGGCGGTGCTTGATCCCGTTCTCCCGGCAGATCTTGTCGAAGAGCACCTCGGTGGGCTTCAGGCCGAATCGATTGGTGAAGACCTTGCCATTGTCCGTCAAAATTTCCTCGGGAACGCCATGGCGCTCCATAGCCTGTCCGAGAAACCCGCAGACCGGTCGGGCCGTGGCCCGGACCATGCTGCCGGCGCAGACGCAGAACCGGGAGTGGTCGTCCACCCCGGTGAGGACCTTGCACTCGGTGCCGTCCTCCAAGAGGACGCCGCCCACGATGTCCATCTGCCAGAGCTCCATGGGCCGTCCCCGTTCCCAACGTCTGTAGGTGGGGAGCTTCTTGCGCATGGCCTTGGGCTCGATCAGGTCGTGGCGGACCAGGGCCCGATAGATGGCCATGTGGGAGGGGACGTCCTTCTTCCGTTCCCGCTCCAGCTGGTGGACCAGCCGGATGGGGCCCCACCTCGGGTGTTGGCGACGCATCTCGAGGATGCGGGCCTCGATCACCGGTGCGATCTGGTGGGGACAGGACTTGGGGCGATGGGACTGCTCAGCCAGGGCCTCCAGTCCACCCTCCTCATAGCGTTTCAGCCAGGAATACACGCTCTGTCGGCTCACGCCACAGGCCTCGGCCACCTCGGTCACGGTGAGGCCATCTCGAATGACGCCTAGGACGGCGTCGTAACGCTGTTGCACCTTGCTCAGCTCCATGAACACTCGGCCCACCTCCTCTCACTGCAAACAGCGGAGGCCGGTGGGGCCGGAGTGTCAAGGATCAGCCGTTACTACGACAAGGATCAGGCGTTACCGTGTCCAAGATCAGCCGTTATCGATCCGTCAAGGATCAGGCGTGGTCTTACATCACAGTGTGGGGCAGGCAGGGATCGAACCTGCGACCGAGGGATTATGAGTCCCCTGCTCTGACCACTGAGCTACTGCCCCCGGCATCGGGTTGATGGCCACCACCGAAAACTCTCGATGACTAATCGGAACGGATGAAATCCGAGGACCTGCCCTTCAGATCCGGAAGTTGAGCGTACAGGTTGTCGGATTGAGGAGGGATATCGACGAAGTAGCGTCCTGGCCAGTTCGGTACCTCCGGCACGCCGCTCGGAAGAACCCTGGTTTGATCGGGGACATCGAGGAGTTCCGTCGGCGAGTGGTGACCTTCCCCCGAGGCGGGCGCTGTGAAGTCTCGGGCGTCTCGAAGAACATCCAGGTAGGAGGTCCAGGAGCGCGACACCATCCTAGGAATCCTGAACGAACGACTCCCTGAGTTGAGCCAAGCTTGCTGCCAGGAGCCGTGAAACATGCATCTGACTCAGCCCCACCTGAGCGGCAATCTCCGACTGTGTTAGCCCCTCGACAAACCGAAGATTGATGATTGTTCGCTCACGCTCCGGGAGGTCGGCAAGTGAGAGGGCGAGAAGCAGCCGGTCATCAGTACCTGTGTATCCGGCGTCTACCTCGCCAAGACGACTCGACAAGGTTCCGTCTTCGCGGTTCGGTGCGTCAATGGATGTCGTCCGATAGTGCTGACCGGCTTCCATGGCCTCGAGTACCGATTCCTCGCTGGCGTCAACCAGCTCAGCGATTTCAGTCACAGTCGGAGGTCTGCCCAGTTGTTGTGTCAGCGTCTCGATGGAGGGCCCCAACGCTAGATAGAGCTCTTGGATCCGACGTGGGGCCCGGATGGCCCAGCCCTTGTCTCGAAAATGGCGCTTCAGCTCCCCGATGATGGTTCGGGTTGCAAACGTGCTGAACTCAACACCGCGGTCTGCATCGAAGCGGTCAACGGATTTCACCAGGGCCATTGAGGCAACCTGGACGAGATCGTCGTAGGGTTCGCCTCGGTTGGTGAATCGCCGGGCCAACTGATGGGCAAGACCGAGATGCTGCTCGACGAGCCTGTTCCGGAGCTCCTCGTCGCGGCTGCCGGCGAACTCGGTGAACGTCTCTCGAATTCCCGCAGGATTTCGTGGCGAGGGGGTCATGGGTGTTCGTGCCGCTGGCTCCGCTTGCGCAACCAGGCACGGCGCTCGCCGTCGCCTATCTCCTCACCGTGCTCATCCACGAGAGCGTCGAGGATGCGGGCAGAGAGGTCGTGTTCGCCGTAATCGTCTTCGGTCTCAACTGGCGCAGGGCCCGGGCCGTCCAAAGCGCAAATCACCTCGACGCTGCCGTCCTCACTAAGAAACGTCAGATTGAGCCGGCCGACAGCGGAACCGTTCACGATGGATACGCACAATTCGTCGACGGCCAGCCGCAGGTCTTCGACCTCCTCCACGTCGAATCCGGCTCGAGATGCGACGGTGGCCGCGGTCAGCCGAGCGAGCACGACGAGATCCGACTGGACCGGGATCGTAAGTTGCACAGGGTCATCCATCAGTGGCACATCCCATCGAACCATGAGTCGAACTCACTCATCCTGCTACCGCCTCGGCAATCGAAGGGAACAGGGAGAATAGTTCGGTCAGACCAGTGATCTCGAAGATCTTGATGAGCCTCGGCTCTTTGAGGACGATCCTGAGGTCGACTCCGTTCCCCTTGCCCCGTTCCAAAGAGCCGATCAGGACGCCGAGGGCGGTGGAATCGATGAAGGTGACAGCAAGAAGATCAACAATCACCGGTCCGGCGCCGCGATCAACGGCCTGGTACAGGTGCTCACGGAGCACCGGGGCAGTGGCAACGTCGACCTCACCCGACACTGCGACGCGAATCACTCCCTCCTCATCATGCTCCGTTACTCCAAATGCCTGGTCCACTGAGGCTCTCTCTCATCTCGGGGTATCGGAATACAGCTGAGGTCGGGCTTGCCCCTCACATGCCACAGGCGCATGCCGAACGGGACCGCCGTCCTTCTCAAGGTACTGCTGTCGTTCCTCAAGGTACTGCTGTCGTTCGGCTCAGCCAAGGTCGACTGCACGACGGCCAGCGGCTGCTACAAGGGTAGCGGCGGACCACGTTCGTTCCGTCCCAGCTCACCTTGGCTCGTTCATGATGCTATCGATGCCTGGATGCCACGACGTCGCATGGTCGTTCCATGCCAGGGACACGTTCTCGCCGAATTCGGCCAGTTTTCGTGCCATTGAGTTTCCAGGGGGATCTGGGAGGCTCGTCTGATGCGCACTGATGTTGTCGATCCTCTCGCGAAGGCTGTCTCCATCGGCAGGGCTTAGGAGCTCCACGAGCTCGAACAGTTCGTCCTCCTCATACCGCAGGAGCGAGCGCAATGAGGCTGCCATGGAGTCGATGTCTTCCTCCAGGCCGCTTGGGTCGCCGAGATGAGCATCTAGGGGCGAGACTCCACGCAGGTCCGCACGAACCGTGGCAACGGCATCTCGCACCTGAGCGAGCAGCTTCTCAGCATGCACCACCGCAACTTGCATCCCCAGTGCGTCCACAATCTGTGGATAGAAGGCGTCCGCCAGGACGTTTTCATAACGGGCGGCGAGGAGCGCAGTGGCGAAGGCCACGTCGGCCCGCTCGACGGCCACCTCAGTCACCTCAAGTCGCTCCAGACACCGGATGAGCAACGAGCGCTCCTCTTCGAGTGCCCGTAACGGACGGGGATAGTTCTCCATAGATGGCCTCTACCCAGCGAAATACTCGCCAAACATAGAACTCTCCCAGCACGCATGTGTCGGCGAAGTGATCGGCCCGACGGTATTGCCCAATCGGATCCTGCCTGCAACGATGAGCGACCATGCAAACCGGCCCCGAGTTCGATGCCGAGTCCCGACGGGGACTGACGACATGACGACGGTCTCATCCCATGAGCGGTCGCTCGCCTCGAGGGCAAGGCTTGAGGTTGACAGCACTCCTCAGACGGCTGAGGGGATCAGCCCGGGCCGCGCTACGTTCATCGTCGCGCTAGTCGGCTTGGTGATCACGGTCTCGGTTGCCTGGACGGCCTGGACGTTGAACCGCCACAATGAGCACCGGCTGCTGGAGGTCCAGACGCATCAGGCCGCTGCGTTGCTGAGCTCGACGATTTCCAGTCTCGAGAATCCGTTAACGACCACGCTCGAGATCGAGACGGCAACCGGAGATAGCACCCAACAGTTCGAGCAGTTCGGATCCAGCTATGTCGGCTCGGGAAAGCCATTTGCCTCGGCCACCTTATGGAAGAAGGTGGGTGCTTCGTGGGTGCCGATCTCGTCGGTGGGAGAAGCACCTCTCGTGGATCCGCATTCGCCACAGTCACTCGCACTGGTCAACAAGGCAGTGACCAGTCCGACGTTCGAGGTAACCTCGGTGCGGTCGCAGGGAACCCAGAGGATCGTCTACGCCGTGGCCAACTCGAAGGATCCGACGCTGGTCATCTCTGCCGAGCGTGCCATCCCGGCCAATCGGCAGGTGCCGGTCGAGAGCAATTCGGCATTCGCCGATTTGAACTTCGCCACGTACCTCGGTCCCAAGGCAGACCTCGGAGCTTTGGCCACCACAGACCTGCCTCTCAACCAACTGCCGATTACCGGAGATACCGTCCGTGAGTCGATACCGTTTGGCAATTCGTCGGTGACGCTCGTGACCTCACCACGACTTCCCCTGGGCGGGAGCTTGGGCGGCGCGCTCCCTTGGGTCTTTCTGGTGGGAGGTGCGGCCCTCACCGTTGGTACGGCCATTGTCACCTATCAGCTGGTCAGGCGTCGCCGTCACGCCCTTCGTGACGCCCAGACGATCGCCGATCTCTACGTTCAGCTGGATGACCTGTACGGAGAGCAGCGGTCCATCGCGGAGACACTCCAACAGGCGCTTCTCCCCCAGCGCAACCCGTCCATTCCGAATTTGGAAATCGCTTCCCGCTATGTGGCCGGTGCTCACGGCGTTGAGATCGGTGGCGATTGGTTCAGCATCATCGATATCGACCGGCATCACTTCGCGTTTGCGGTCGGCGATGTCTCAGGAAAAGGGGTCAGTGCTGCTGCGATTATGGCCCGGATGCGATTCACGGTCCGGGCCTATCTCACTGAGGGACACCCACCGGATGTGGTCCTCGAGATGTGCTCACGACAGCTGAATGTCAATCGAGACGGGCACTTGGCCACGGTGTTGGTGGGCGTCGGCGACGTGGAATCCGGCGTGATCACCGTGGCAAATGCCGGACACCTGGATCCCCTCATTCTCTCGAAGGAACAGGTCGACTTTGCCCACACCGTTGTGGGACTTCCCCTTGGTGTCACTCATGTTGCCTACACGCCAACTACCTTCCAGCTGGCTCCGGGGTCGGCCCTGGTTGCGTACACCGACGGATTGGTGGAGCGTCGAGGTGAGAGCATCGACGTGGGGATGAAGCGCTTGGCCCTCGCCGCAGCCACGACCAACGCGACGCTCGACGATCTGCTCTCCACCATCACCTCCACCCTGGATAGCGACGGTCCGGACGACGACATCGCCATGCTCGCCTTCCGCTGGACCCGCCCCATCTGACATGCTGCCCCAAGTCCGCCATCTCTTTGGAGTCCCGCCCCCGGCGACAGCTACGGGCACATCTTGCCGAAGCACTGCGTTCCGATGGCCCGGAGACGAGCCTCGCATGCCACTGACCCAGGGGTACTCTTCGACTCCGAACTGATCGAGGGCCAGCTACCGGATATCCGCCCAGGAGCTGCTCATACCTGAGCAGGGCCGATGTAGCCTTACCCCTAACCACCAGGTACATTGATGCTCACTGTCAGACGATTGATCGATTGGGAGGTAGGCCAGGTGAGAGCAGAATCCTCAACGGCTGCCGCCACCCGACAGGCACACGACGCGGCCGCGCTCCCAGCCGCACTCCGTGGATTCTGGCTAGCGACAGGCGGAAGCGGATGGGTTTGGTCGGCCATTAATGACGAACCCGAGGTCCTGGGGCGACCATGGAAGTAGCCGATCGGCCTGACCTGGTCGTAACCGTCAAGTCCGATGATCCCATGTCGCCGGTGATCTCCCTGGCCGGCGAACTGGACCTCGCCAGCGTGGAGAAGACTCGGTCAGGAATAGCACCATTCCTGGCCAAGCACCCGAGCGTGGTGACGTTCGACCTGCAAGGACTGACGTTCATGGACAGTTCCGGCATCGCGCTGCTCGTTCAGGTCTCCAACGAAGTCGAGCAGGTGACGCTGATCCACGTTCCACCGATTGTTCACCGGGTCCTGGGGGCAACCGGTCTGTTGGAGCACTTCGGTCTGGCCACGCAATCGTGAGACGAACATTCGAAGCATTCGAGGAGTCGGTGGGAAGTGCCAGGCGGTTCGTATCACAGGCGATCGCCGACCTGCCGGGTGAGCTTCAGGACTCGGTGAATCTGATGGTGTCCGAGCTCGCAACAAACGCTCTGGTGCACGCATCGAGTGGATTTGTTGTTTCGATCGATCGGTCAGGCGCAGCCGTCACGATTTCGGTGACCGACCGAGGAGACGGTGCACCGGCGCTCCAATCTCCGAGCTCCAGTGAGCCTCACGGGCGTGGGCTACGAATCGTAGAAGCACTCTCGGACGAGTGGGGAATCACCTCGACCGACGGGACCGGCAAGACCGTCTGGTTCCGGGTGGCGCTCCGAAGCACTCCAGCGGGGGCCCAGCAGGCCGGTGCGGTCGCTCTGATGCATCAGGGGGAACCCGGAACCGCCTACGACGGGACTCTGCGCCCACCCTCTCGCTCGGTGCAGCCCAAAGTCGGGCCGATCGACCGACCCGATGCTCGGCCCCGGGCGCTCCGGGGGCATCCACGAAGGAAGGCAGCAACAACCCGTTGCCGGCCTCTCGTTAAGGTGGCCGTCGGGGCGAGATGGTGAGTCGGCCAAGCCTTTCCACCCGTAGGCCCCTTGACGTCCCCACATCTTGACCCTCAGCATCGATGGGTGGGGATCCGGAATCGAGCGGATCGACGGTCCATGGTTCTCAGACGGCATCCTGGTGACTACCACTACCCTCGTGAGGTGCGTTCTCCCATTTCTCGGCCCGTAGGTGCGAACCACGTTGTGATCCCGTCTACCAGCCAAACATCAACGGCCGGGACCTGTCTAGTGGCCGGCGGCAAGACCAACAGCCGACGATTCGATCGCACGGACTAGTTGTGGACCCTCTGGAGTTGGGACCGACGCTGCGGTCGCTGCAACAACTTGCGCCATCGGATATCACCGACGGTCTGATCCAGGTGGCCGGGCTGATGGGTGCCAACGATACGACGATCTACCTCGTCGACTTCGAGCAGTCGACCCTGAACCCGGTGCCGGATCGTGGCGCACATGTCGAATCACCGATCGGGATCGTCACCGAGGGGACTCTTGAAGGCCGGTCCTTTGTCGAACGACGGCTGGTCAGCGAAACGACGGGAGGCTTGACCCGGGTCTGCGTTCCGATTCTGGAGGGCTCAGACTGCACGGGGGTGGTGGCCCTCACCCTGACCGGTGATCTTGATGATGGCGCACGTCGTCGTAGCGAGGAGCTCGGGCTGCTGGCTGGAGCCGCCATCGCCATTGCCGCGCGTTACACCGACCTGTTCAATCTCGTGCGTCGGCGAAAGGCGATGAGCCTGCCCGCCAGCCTCCAATGGGATCTTCTCCCCCCACTCCGGCTGCTCACCACCGAGGTGACGTCCTGTGGGGTGCTCGAACCTGCCTACGACGTCGGTGGGGACATTTTCGATCACGCCGTCAACGGGTTCTCGGTTGATCTGGCCATCATGGATGCCATGGGCCATGGATTGCAGTCGAGCATCCTGTCATCGTTGGCCGTTGGAAGCTATCGGCATGACCGAAGGGAGGGCCAACCCCTGGGAATCATCCATGACCGCCTCGACGGCGTGCTCGCTGACAGTTTCGGGGGGGAACGGTTCGTGACCGGCCAGCTTGCCCGGCTCGATGTGCAGTCTGGCCGGCTCACCTGGACCAACGCTGGGCATCCTCTCCCCCTCCACGTGCGCGGCGGTCGGGTCCTCGGTTCACTCTCCTGTCGTCCGTCACTTCCGTGGGGACTCGGTGGCGTGCTGGCGGAAGAGGCAGTGGAGGAGTTGGAACCTGGGGATTCGGTGGTCTTCTATACCGATGGTGTCATCGAGGGTCGCCCACCAGGGGGCGATCAGTTCGGGATCGACCGTTTCGTCGACATTATCGAACAGTCGTCCGCGTCAACGATTGCTTCCGACGTGATCCTTCGCACCGCGATCAACAACATTCTCGAGTACCAGGACCGCCGCCTCCGCGACGACGCGACCATCGTCTGGCTCACGTGGGAGCTACCACCGGTGCCTGAACGACGGCTGCCAGGGACGTAACGGTTCGGAGGGTCTCAATGTGACCCCCTCCATCAGTTGCCTGTAGTCCGTTCGACCGCGACCAGCCCTACGACCCGCAGTCCAACGAATGTGCTGATCGCCGACCGACGATCTGGGGAAGGATTAGGCCAGCTG
Source organism: uncultured Acidimicrobiaceae bacterium (assembly GCA_963738545.1). GTDB lineage: Bacteria > Actinomycetota > Acidimicrobiia > Acidimicrobiales > RAAP-2 > Bog-756. Next base: position 882,001 of record CAVTXA010000008.1, on the reverse strand, counting down.
CCACGACGTCAGAGACCAGAAGCACAGCACCGAAGCTTCCAAGCCCAGTGCCCAGACCGGTTCAGTCCCAGGACGTTGGCATCCGCATGAACTGTGCTTTGCGGGCTGTGCCCCGCCAATGTCCAGGCCGAGACCGACAACCCGAGACGGCTTGCCTGGTGCCACCCCGCGAACCAGCACGGCCCCCACCGTGAGCCCACGAAATGCCAGGTGAGAGCCGAACATGCACCCCCTTTTTTTCCCCTGAGGTTTTCCTCGGGGACGAACGGGTAGAGCGGCCACGAAGGAGGTCGCAGGCATTCCCTACCTCGCCTGCGGATGAATATGCTCGCTCTCTACATCATCATCCCGATCATGGTGCTGGCTGTCGCGGTAGCCGTGTTACCTGTTCTTGTCGGATCCTTTCGGCATCACAAGGCGATGCAAGATGGGACTATCGAGTCAGCCGAATCCGCCACTAAGGAAGCCGACTTCTGGCACCGGATGCTGGGCCACACGAGGGGTAGGTCTTTAGTCAAGACGCCGGAAATGATCGCTGACGGCGAGGTGACCAGAGTGGTTGCTGAACCAGAGGACCGGGTGGTTGTTGAAGGCGATTCTGCTTGGAGTCCACCGCGTTAAATGGAGTCCACCCCGCTGGATCGGAAGGTCGGTATCGACCGAGCCCAAATCAGGTCGAGCCAGACTCGTCTCCAGGGGCCACCGCCGGGCAGGTTTAGGCGCAAGTCCCCTTGGGTACAGACCCTCTCACCACGCATGACCACATGGAGGTAGCAAAAGTGGACGATCGAACCGACCCCGACAAAGCCACCCACCAAGCCGAGCAGTCCGATGCGGACAGCCGGCATGAGGCGGACAGGGAGGCCACGGACCGCGAGGAGCGAGCAGCAGAGGATGCGTTGTCGAAGGAGACGATCGATCAGCGCGAAGACGTTGCTCAGCACGAGAAAGAAATGATGGAGATCGGGGCCACCGTCAAGGGCGAGGGTGAGATCGAGTAGCGGCAGGGACGGCGTCTCCGTCGGAAGCCGTCTGGCTCTCAGACACATCAGCGTTCATCGCTGTCAGGGAAATGGAGGAAGGTTCGATGATCTCGGGAAACAAGCATTCGCGGACCCCGACCCCATCCGATGCCGTCGTCGACTCTGCCACTGTAGCCAGTAGGGCCGGTGGAAGGCCGCCGGAGGAGGACTCCAGTGCCGACCCGGAGAGCCAGGCCAGGACCATTCTCGAGGACTCCGAGGAGCGCATCGCCCAGGGGGTCCGTTCTTCGAATCCTCTCGACTGAACCTACGGCGTCAACCCCATGCCGTGTCCAGGGGTTCGTGTTTCGTGTCAACCAGTCGAGTCCGGCGCTGTGAACGAGCATCATTCGCGTGCGGGCAGCGCCCGACCAAGCACCTCCCGCGATACGGCGGCCGCGAACCGATCTGCCGAACGGGGATCGGTGTGAAGAAAGAATGATGGCTCGTTCAGTTCCACCTCGAGGACCACGTCCCGCTCGTCTTCGGTGCGCACCAGGTCCACTCGGGCATAGAGCGGCGGGAGCACAACGCCGAGCTCGGCTGCGGCGATCTTGTTCAGCGCAGCAATGGTCGTCCTCACTACCCCGGCCTGGGCGGCCGTGAGCGCCACCGCTTCCAGCCCCTCGTAGCCGTCCAGCACGCCACCCCCCAGGGCCAGCATGGGTCCCTTCCGGAATGCGTGGGAGAGCCGGCCGCCGAAGAGCACGGCACTGATTTCGCCCTCGGTGGCCACCGAGGGGACGGCCGGCTGCACTATCACCGGCGTGCCGTTCCGAAGTATCCGTCGACCGAGCTCGGCGGCATTGGGATCGCGCCCACTGAAGCGGCCGGTGTCCACGCTGCCTGCCGACACAACGGGCTTCACCACCACTTCGTGGTCGGCTGAGGACAGACAGTCGACCAACTCGTCGGTGGACAGCGCCACACGGGTGGGGATAACCGGGACACCAGCCGCATCCAGCCGGACCAGGTAGCGCTTGTCCAGATTCCACGACACCAATGGGGCGGGATTGCGGAGGGTGCCGAGGAGGTCCATGGACGACAGCCACCTCCGGTAGTGGTCGATTCGGGGTACGTAGTCCCACACCGATCGGATCACCACGAGGTCGTACTGGCCCCAAGACACCGAAGGATCCGACCATAAGCAGTGGTCGAGATCGAGACCGGCCCGAGCGAAGGCCGCCTCGTGCATGGGACGGTCGACGTCGTCATCCCCGACGACGTCGGGGCCCGCGGTGGCGAAGGCGATGCGCACGACGAGAGATTACTGGTGCCCCAACCCCATGAACCGGCTCAACCGTGGTGCGGTGGCCGCTCGTGCCGCTGACGGTCCATCCAACAACGGTCACAGTCCTCACAGAACGGAGCACCCCTCGAGCTCGGGCGCTCGGTCCGGGCGTGCGCACCGGGGTGCCCGCAGTAGGGACAGTTGGTGGTGGTCGTCACGCCACCCATGCCCCCCGGGGACCGACTCGGTCATCCCGCCTGACGGTCGAACCGCCAACCATGTTCGGGCGCGAGTCATGCACGAATCCCCCACTGCCGGCCCAGTGGGTCGGAGTCTGATCATCAACGGTTACCATCCGCCCATGGCCACGTGGATCATCGTCGGTAGCTGTGTGGTGGCGGCCCTGATCCTGGGCGGAGCCGTACTCGTGGTGCTGCTGTTCACACGCGGCAAAAACGACGACGACGTCCACCTCCCCCGGTTCAAACGGTTCGACTCCAGCGAGGCTGACGAAACCACGACGCCGCCGGAAGGCGACTGAGGCCCTCCGAACCGGTCCCATCAGGTTCTGTCGGCCTCCGAGGGTGGGGCCGTCACCAGCGAGTCGAGGCGGGCCAACGTCAACTCCATGTCCCGTCGGGTCTTTCCCGACCAGATGTCCCCCAGCCTGAGCAATGCCCGCTGGTGGTCGGTGGTGATGTCCCAGCTCTCCCTGACCAGGGTCCCGCCGGCCTCCTGCGGTTCGAGCTCGTAGCGCCAGATCCGCCCGGCCACGTAGCGTTCCAGGGTGCCCTTCGGACCCGTCTGCCAGGCGATACGCCGGTTCTCCTCGAACTCAACCACCGTGCTGACCGTGGAGTACCGGATACCGAGCTTCATAGCCATTCCGAAGGTCGTGCCGAGGGCTAGGCGTGGCACGACGCCGACCGTGGCCCCTTGGAGCATCGCCGAGCCGTCGATCCGTGCGTGCTCGGACGGATCGGCCAGGACGTCGAAGATGACCTCGGGAGTGGCCCAGATGTGCCGTTCGACGCTTAGAACCCAGCCATCCATCGCCTACTGTCCTCGTCTCATCGGTCCACTGTGCCCTCGGAGCCACCCGTCACACCACCCCGGGCCTGCACGCAATGGCACGAGCGCGGCGCCGCGCTGACCAGGCGAACGCTCCGGGGGAGAGACTCGAACTCTCAACCTAGCGGTTAACAGCCGCTCGCTCTGCCGATTGAGCTACCCCGGAATAGGCCGCCCACCGAAGCTGTCCTGAGCCACGGCGTGCCTGAGGACATTAGCCGGTGCCGGGACCTTGGACGGGCAAAGGTGCGCCGTTCCACCGGGCCGGGCACAATAGGTCGGTGAAGCTCCGCATCGGCACCGCCCTGGCCTTCGCCGCCGGCTACGTCCTCGGCACCCGGGCCGGCCGGGAGCGCTACGTCCAGATCGCCCGGGCCGCCGGCCAATTGAGCCACTCGGCCCCGGTCACCAGCACCACCACGCTCGTCACCGAGAAGTCCAAGGCCGTGGCCGCCCTGGGCGTCGAGCGAATGAAGGACACGATCGGCGTGCGCCTGGGTTGGCGGAACGGCGACCAGGCCGCCGATGCCATCGCCCTCGATCTGGCCGAGGACCTGGCCACGGCGCTCAACAGTCGACGCTTCCTACCCGAACGGCGGCCAGCGGCCACCACGGCGGCCCACATCCACCTCGACGGCTGACCGGACCGCCGACTGGCGACTAGGCCTCGTCGAGGTAGTCGCGCAGGAGTTGGGCTGACTCCGGTCGCCGGAGCTTGGCCAACGTCTTGGCCTCGATCTGGCGGATGCGCTCACGGGTCACCCCGAAGGCCTTGCCCACCTCTTCCAGCGTCCGGATCTTCCCGTCCTCCAGCCCGAACCGGAGCCGGACCACGTCCTGCTCCCGGGGCGAGAGGTGCCCGAGGGCCTCGCGCACGGCGTTGTCGAGCATCATCCGGGCGGCTGCGTCGTCGGGGACCACCGCCTCGCGGTCCTCGATCAGGTCGGACAGGCTGAAGTCGTCCTCGTCCCCCATGGGCTGTTCCAGGGAGACGGTGTCCTGGTTGATGCGCTGGATCTCCCGCACCCGCTCGATGGAGAAGTCGACCCTCCCGGCCACCTCCTCGGCGCTGGGCTCGCGCCCGAGCTCCTGGAGGAGCTGGCGCTGGGCCCAGACCACCTTGTTGATGGTCTCCACCATATGGACCGGGATGCGGATGGTCCGGGCCTGGTCGGCGATGGCCCGGGTGATCGCCTGGCGGATCCACCACGTGGCGTAGGTGGAGAACTTGAACCCCTTGGTGTGGTCGAACTTCTCGACGGCCCGCATGAGGCCGAGGTTGCCTTCCTGGATGAGGTCGAGGAAGGCCAGGCCCCGGTTGCGGTACCGCTTGGCGATGGACACCACCAGGCGGAGGTTGGCCTCGATCAGGGCCTCTTTGGCCAGTTGGCCCCGACGCATCATGACCCGGTCGGCGGCCCGGCCGCCGTAGGGCTCGCCGCTGGCCTCATGTTCGGCCAGGCGCGCCACTGCCTCGTTGCCGGCCACGATGCGCTCGGCCAGCTCCACCTCCAGCGCAGCGTCGAGGAGCTTCACCTTGCCGATCTCCTTCAGGTACATGTGCACGGGATCGGCGGCCGAGCCCCGGAAGCCATCGCTGTCCGAGTAGCCGTCCTTGGCCGGTGCCCGGCGGGGCGCGCGCTCCTTCTTGGCCGGAGGGGTCGGCGCCACCACGTCCGACGGGAGGTCGCCCGGGGCGGCCGACGTGTGCCCGTTCGACCGGGACGGGTCGCGAGAGGACTCGAGGGCCACGATCTGGGCCGGAGGCAGTGCTTCCTCGTCTACCTCAGGGCCCACGACCTCGGGGAGCACCGAGAGGTCGTGCTGGAGTCGCCCGGACAGCTCGTCGGCCATGGACACGGTCATGGGCAGCACCGTGGTCTCACCGGTGTCGTAGGTGAACTCGATGCCGGCCTGCTTGATCCGGTCCACCACGTCCGAGATGAGCTCGGCGCTGAGCTCGACCGAACGGAGCACGGTCATCACATCGTCCTGAGTGAGGCCGCCCCGGGCCCGCCCCATGCGGATCAGCGCGTCGAACTGGGCGGCGGGGAGCACATCGAGCACGCCCCCGGTGGCCGGTGGGCCATCGATGGTCTCGGATGCCGCTGACCCGCCCGGCGCGGTCACGTGCCGGGCGATCACGATCCGGCCTCCGCGGTAGTCGTCTGTGCCCTCACCACTAGCCAGGCTACCAACCTGGCCGTCGCTTCCGCCGAGCGGACCGGATCGTCCAGCTCCTGGACCCAGGACGCCACCTCGGCAGCCTCGGCCGCCGCGGCCGAGGACGTCCGCGCCTCAGCGGTGATCGCGGTCAGTTGGCCCCTGGCCGCGTCCCTCACCAGCTGAAGCACCACCTCGTCGGGGCCCCCTCGGGGCTCTTCCACCGTCAACCGGACCAACAGGGCCCGGACCTCGGGGCGGGCGTCCTCGATGACCTGGTGGAGCGGCTCGGTGTCGGCGGCCGCCAGGACCTCGAACGCCTCCCGCTGGAGGTCGTCACGGAAGAGGGCGGACTCGAGCCGGTCGGCCACCTCCTCGGGCCGGTGGATGGCCAGGCGCAGCGCCTCGAGGCCGGGACGGAACTCGGGGACTCGCGGGCGCTGGCCCCCGAACGGAGTAGGCCCATTCCGGCCCGGCCCCCCGGAGCGGTCGTCGCCGGACCACGATCCACCCCCGTCGAAGCCGTCGGCATCCCACTCAGCGTCGGCCTCGGGCTCACGCACCCACAGGTCGTCGGGACCGCTCGCGGCCGGACCCCGACGGGGGCCGCTCGGTGCGGGACGGCCCGATCTCCTCCCCGGCGCCGCCTCAGCCGGAGGGGGTCCGTCCCGCCGCAGCTGCTCCAGCCGATCGCGCAGGAGGCCGGGCTCGAGCCGGCATCGCTCGGCCACCTGCATGAGGTACTGGTCCCGCACCAGGTTGTCGGGGTGTTCAGCCACCGCGGCCAGGGCCGAGTCCGCCGCCCGGGCCCGCCCCTCGGGCGTGCCCAGCTCGGCCGCATCGAGGATCCGGTCCACTCGGAACTGGAGGAACGGCTTGGCCCCGGCGATGGCGGCCCGCAGGCCGTCGGGATCGCTCCGCGCCATCTCCCCGGGGTCGGAGCCCTCGGGCAGGGCGGCCACAGCCACGTCGATGGACAGCTTGCGCTGCCACTCATAGAAGCGGCCGGCGGCCGACTGTCCCGCCCCGTCGGCGTCGAAGGCCAGGACCACCCGGGAGGCGAAGCCCCGGAGGAGTTTCACGTGCTCCTCGGCCAGGGCCGTACCGCAGGTGGCCACGGCCCGCTCCACACCCACGCCGAACAGCCCGATGACGTCGGTGTACCCCTCGCACACCACCACCTCGTCGGAGGCGATGATGTCGTGCTTGGCCCAGTTGAGGGCGTAGAGCGTCTTGCGCTTGGAGTAGATGGGGGTCTCCGAGGAGTTCTTGTACTTGGCCGGGTCCGTGCTCCCCGGCAGGACCCGTCCACCGAGGGCGACCGGGTGGCCCGACGGATCGCAGATGGGAAAGAGGACCCGGGCCCGGAAGGCGTCCTGGAGACGGTGGCGACGGTTGACGAAGCCCAGCCCGGCTCCCACGGCCAACTCCTCGTCGAGACCGATGCTGGTGCACAGGGCGTCCCAGTCGTCGGGCGCCCACCCCAACCGGAACCGTCGGACCACCGTCCCGTCGTAGCCCCGGCTGCGCAGGTAGTCGCGGGCCTGGCCGGCGTCGGGGGAGGTCAACAGGCGCTGGTGGTACCACTCGGTGGCCTGTTCCATGGCGTCGAGGTAGATCTTGCGACGCTGGCTGTCCCGGCCCGAGGCGGCGTCCTCTCGGATGGTGATGCCGGCCTTGTCGGCCAGGCGGCGCACGGCGTCGACGAAGTCCAGGTGCTCGATGGCCCGCACGAAGCTGATGGCGTCGCCCTTGGCCTGGCACCCGAAGCAGTAGTAGAAGCCCTCCTCGGCGTTGACGCTGAACGAGGGCGTCTTCTCCCCGTGGAACGGGCACAGGCCCTGCCAGCGACGCCCCACCTTCTTGAGCGCGGCGTGCTCCCCGATCAGGGCGACGATGTCGGTCTCCGCCCGGACCCGGGCCACGTCCTCGTCGGGGATGCCCATGGGTGATGACGGTACCGCGTCCCCGGCCGGCTCCGTCCGCACGGTGGCCCGACGGCTCCCGGCCCTTCCCGGCCACCCGGCTGGGGCCCTGCCGGCCGGCCCTACCGCTTGGCCTTGGCCTTCGCCTTCCCCGAGGACGACTTGGCCTTGGGACCCTTGAACGTGGTCAGGCCGGCCAGCACGGCCTGGGCGGCGGCCAGGCGGGCGATGGGCACCCGGAAGGGCGAGCAGCTCACATAGTCCAGCCCGGCAGCGGCGAAGGTGGCGATGGACTCGGGGTCGCCCCCGTGCTCGCCGCACACGCCGATCTTGAGGCTCGGACGGGTGGCCCGGCCCCGCTCCACCCCCAGGCGCACCAGCTCCCCGACGCCGTCGGGATCGACCACCTCGAAGGGGTTCCTCTTGAGGAGCCCCTGCTCGAGGTAGGCGGACATCATGCGGCCCTCGACATCGTCCCGACTGAAGCCGAAGGTCATCTGCGTGAGGTCGTTGGTGCCGAAGGAGAAGAAGTCGGCCTCCTCGGCGATCTCGCCGGCCCGGAGGGCGGCACGGGGTGTCTCGATCATGGTGCCGATCAGCACCTCCATCTTCCCCTGCTCGGCCCCGGAGGCCCCCGTCGTGGCCAGGGCCGCGGCGATGGCTCCCTCGACCCACGAACGGGCGAGGGCCAGCTCCTCTCGCGACACGGTCAACGGGATCATGATCTCCACGATGGGATGTCCCCCCGCCGCCACCCGGTCGAGGGCCGCCTCCATGAGGGCCCGGACCTGCATGGCGTAGAGGCCCGGCTTGATCACGCCGAGGCGCACCCCGCGGGTGCCGAGCATGGGGTTGAACTCGTGCCAGGTCTTGGCCGCCTCGTACAGACGGGTCTCCTCCTCGGTGAGTCCGGTGGTGGCCTCCTTGATGGCCAGCTCCTGGGTGTCGGGGAGGAACTCGTGCAGGGGCGGGTCGAGCAGGCGGATGGTCACCGGCAGGGCGTCCATGGCCTCCAGGATGTCCACGAAGTCGGAGCGCTGGGCCACCCGGAGGGCCTCCAGGGCCTCTTCCTCCTCCTCGGGCGTCGAGGCCAGGATCATCCGGCGCACGACCGGGAGACGGTCCTCGGCCAGGAACATGTGCTCGGTCCGACACAGTCCGATGCCCTCGGCCCCGTGGCGGCGGGCGTTGGCGGCGTCCGGTCCGGTGTCGGCGTTGGCCCGGACCCCGAGGTGGCCCGCCCGGACCTGGTCCGCCCAGCCGAGGATGGTCTCGAACTCGGGGGGCGTCTCGCCCGCGGTCACCGGCACCTGGCCCAGCATCACCGTCCCGTTGGTCCCGTCGACGGAGATCCAGTCCCCCTCGTTGACCACGGTGCCGTCCACCGTGAACGACGAGCCGGCGATGCGCAGCGCCTCGGCGCCCACCACGGCCGGCTTGCCCCATCCCCGGGCCACCACGGCGGCGTGGCTGACCAGCCCGCCCCGGGCGGTCAGGATGCCCTCGGCGGCCAGCATCCCGTGCACGTCCTCGGGCGACGTCTCACTCCGGACCAGCACCACCTTCTCGCCCCGCTCCGCCGCGGCCTGAGCGTCGTCGGCGGTCAGGTAGACCCGGCCCACGGCGGCCCCGGGGGAGGCCCCGAGGCCTCGGGCCAGGACGGTGTGGCCGGATCCGGAGAACTGGGGGTGGAGGACCTGCTCGAGGTGTTCGCCGGTGATGCGGTCCAGCGCCTCCTCCTTGGTCAGTTTGATGGCCTTCTCCCCGACCATGTCCACCGCCATCCTCAGGGCCGCCCGACCGGTGCGCTTGCCTACCCGGGTCTGCAGCATCCAGAGCTTGCCCTGTTCGATGGTGAACTCGGTGTCGCACATGTCCCGGTAGTGACCCTCCAGCCGGGCGAAGATGGCCAACAGCTCGGCGTGGATGGTCGGGAACTCGTCCTTCAGAGCGGACAGCGGCTCGGTGTTGCGGATGCCGGCCACCACGTCCTCACCCTGGGCGTTGACCAGGAAGTCCCCGTACTCACCGGTGGCGCCGGTGGCCGGGTCGCGGGTGAAGCCGACCCCCGTCCCCGAGGTGTCGTCACGGTTGCCGAACACCATGGCCTGCACGTTGACAGCGGTCCCGAGATCGTGGGCGATGCGTTCGCGCACCCGGTAGGCCACGGCCCTCGGCCCGTCCCACGACGCGAAGACAGCCTCGATGGCCCCCCGCAGCTGCTCGTCGGGATCCTGGGGGAAGGGCTTGCCGGTGTGGCGCTCCACGATCTGCTGGTAGGCGTCGACCAGGTAGCGCAGCAGCTCGACGGGCACACCGGCGTCCGACGTCGTGCCGGCCAGCTCCTTGGCCGCGTCGAGGAGGGCGTCGAACTCGTCGCCGGGGATGTCCAGCACGATCCGGCCGTACATGGCGATGAACCGCCGGTAGGAGTCGAAGGCGAAGCGCTCGTCGTCGGTCTGCTTGGCCAGGCCCTCGACGGAGTGGTCGTTGAGCCCGAGGTTGAGGACGGTGTCCATCATCCCGGGCATCGAGAACTTGGCCCCGGACCGCACCGACACCAACAGGGGGTCGCTCGGGTCGCCGATGCGCTTACCCATCTTCTTCTCCAGGCGGAGGCGGGCCTTGGCCACCTCGGCGGTCAGTCCCTCGGGCCACCCCCCCTCCATGTAGCTGCGGCAGGCCGTGGTGCCGATGGTGAAGCCGGGCGGCACGGGCAGTTCCAGCACGGAGGTCATCTCGGCCAGGTTGGCCCCCTTGCCCCCGAGGAGGTCCTTCATCTCCATGGGAGGCTTGCGGTGGGTGTGGTCGAAGTCGAAGACGAAGGGCATCGGTACGGGTTCCTTGGGGTGGTTGCGGAGTGCGGACCCAACCGGACGGCGTCCATGGGCCCGCACCTCGAGCCTACCTGGCGCCTGTCCGGACCATCGACGATCGGGCGGGGCGACCGCCCCGTGCGCCACCCCTCAGAAGCTGGCCGGCAGCAGGGCGTTGACCGCCCCGAAGGCAAAGAACAGCACGACCAGGGCCACCGGGGCGGCCGCCAGCGGGGCCAACCACGCCCGGTGCGCCCCGAGGCGTCGTCGGGCCAGCACCACTAGCACGACCAGGGCCGCCCCGGCCAGCCCCCACACGCCCAGCCAGAGCCAGTTGACGACCCGGTGGAGCGGATCGACCCCGGCGTCCACCACCCGGATCCCTGACGGCCGGCCGACCGGGGTGGGCGCCGCGGCGGACGGTGCCACCAGCCGCGCCACCACCACCAGGCGCTGGGCGGCGCTGTAGCGCGGTGTGCAGGTGGTCAGCGTCAGCTCCGGGTCCGACGACGGGTCGAGTACGGCCACATCGGTGGGCGCCACCACCTCGGAGCGGATGACGGCGTAGTGGAAGGTGCCCTGCAACGTGGTCACCGTGATCGGGTCCCCGGACACCAGGGCGTCGAGATCGTAGAAGGGCCGCCCGTGGGTGGTGCGGTGGCCGGCGATCGCCGCGTTCCCCTGCTGCCCGGGGAGCGGGGTGCCCGGATAGTGGCCGGGCCCGGCGGCCAGCTGGGCCGGGCCCGTACCCTCCACCACCACCTGGTCCAGCCCGATCCTGGGGATGGCCAGGGTTCCCACCGGCTGCCCGACCCCCGGGTCGGTGGTGGGCGGCCCCGGGGTAGCGGGGACCCCGGATGCGCTGGTGGCGGTGGCGTCTCGCCGATGGACCAGCGATCGCTCGAAGCGCGAGCGCAGCGAGGCCTGCTGGCGGGCCTGGACGATGCCGGTGCCCCAGAGCTGGTAGCCGACGAACAGCACCACCAGCACGGACAGGGCCAGCAGGATCCGGCCCGCCGTGGCCAGGAACGAGCGGCGGGGCCTCCGATGCACGGGCTCAGTCGGGCTGATCGTCGTCCCGGGACAGCGGGGCCGCCGGTCGCCGGCGGCGCAGGCGGTCGATGACCAGCAGCGACGAACCCGCCAGGGCCAGGGCCAGGGCGAGGATCAGGGGCGGCCGGACGTCGGTTCCGGTCGAGGCCAGGGCGGGCACCACCGGCGCGGGGGCCGGGGCCGTAGTGGAGGACGTCGTGTTCTGCTCGATGGCGGCGAAGGCGTTGGTGAAGGCGCACGTGACGTGGGGGTCGGCGGCCGTGAGGGTGACTAGGACGTCCGATGCCGTCGGGTCGGTCGAGGCCCCGTTGCACGAGATCGAGACCGGCGACCACGCCCCGAGCGTCGAGCTCTCCGGACCCTCCTCCACGACCGAGTACTGGCCCAGCTCCAGGGGGTTGAGCGGGCTCCCCGCCGTCTGGCCGGCGGTGACCGGCACCCCGGCCTGGGTGGTCGTGGCCGTCAGCACGGGGTCGGTGGTGTCGCCCGGCACCGTGGTGTCGGTGGGGTCGGCGACCGGAGTGACCACGAAGGCCGTCGTGCCCACGCCCCCGGTGGTGGTCTTGGTGATGGTGAGGCTGCCGGCCGGGGTGAGCTGGTTGGTGAAGGTGCACTCGAGTGAGTCACCCGGCGCCGGCAGTGGTGTCGTGGGCGGGTAGGCGAAGGTGAAGGCGGTCGGATTGCCCGGCACCGGGGTGCCCGCCTCACCGTCGCAGTTGAAGCCGGTGAGGGCCCAGCTGCCCCCGCCCCCGGCGTTGACCGAGCTCAGGTCCTCGGCGAAGGTGTAGGTCCCGGACACGAGCAGGGGGTTGAAGGCCGCGCCGCCGGCCAGGGTGGCCGCCACCGGCTCGTCGGGGGCCGTGGTGGTGGCCACCAGCGGCGTCACCGTGGCCGTGGGATCTGTCACCGTGATGGGGAAGGGGCCGCCGACCGCCCCGGTGGTCTGCTTGAGCACAGAGAGGGTGGGGTTGGACGGCGGGTCCGGACGGGAGTCGGTGTAGGTGCAGGTCACCGTAGCCCCCGGGGCCAGGGTCAGCGTGACCTGGGCCCCGGTGATGGCGACGGTCCCGCCCACACAGGTGGGCGCAGCCGGGTCGGACCACCCGGGATTGGGCAGCTCGGTGAAGTGCCAGGAGACCCCTGACGATCGGACGAACGAGATGCTCCCCACCGGTGCGCTGGGCGATGACGTGCTGGCCGGCACCGTGATCTCGAACGGGTTGTCGTCGGGACTCGGGGTGGCTCCCGGGTTGTAGGAGACGTTCCCCTGGAACTGGAAGGTGTTGGCCTCGGGCTCACCGACGTTCAGCTGCTTTTGGACCACGATGGTGCCCGGAGCCGGGGTCTGGTCGACGGCGTAGTAGTAGCAGAACACGTTGGTCTGGCCCGACGGGAAGCCGACCCACTCGACGTTGTCCCCGTTGAGGTTGTCGACGGCGCACCGGAGCGCCCCGAAGGCGTAGCGGTTGGCGAAGGTGGCCGTGCCCAGTGGGTCGGTCGGGGTCCCGCCCTGCACCCACAGCTGGTGGTTGAGGGCCGCAGTGACCTGGGCCTGGGTCAGGGTGACCGTGGTGGCGGCGGCAATGGACTGGCCGGTCGGATTGCCCTGGGCGTCGAGCAGGGGCACCGACGGCTGCACAGTGATCGGCGGGGAGACCGGGTTGGACACCCGGGAGAGGTGGGAGCCCGGCGTCTGGCCGTTGATGCCGTTGCCAAAGGTGAACTGCCAACCGTTGAGCGGGGTGCAGCCGGGGTCGTTGGCCGCCTCGATGGAGGGCGCGATGGGCTGGCCCGAGGAGTAGACGCTGTCGGGACCGAGATCCTGCTGGCTCTCCTGGATGTTGTTGCGGGCCAGGTTGGCCATGATGTCGGTGTACTCCGGGCACTCCCGGGCCACGAAGGTCACCTGGTAGGGATTGACCGCGGCGGCCAGCGCCGCACCCCCGCCCGTGGCCACTACCAGCCCGGTCCCGCACAGGCCGGCCAGGACCACCAGGGCGGCGCCCAACCTCGCCGGCGCGCTCCTGCGGGTCCCCTGTCTCACCGGGCGATGATCCCATACGGACTGTGCCCCGACGGTGATGGGGGTGGTCGCCGCCGCCCCGAGGGGGCTCAGGCCCGGTCCGACCTCGACCGCAGCTCGGCCACCAGACCGTCGAGGGGCACCCGGACCTGCTCGGTCGTGTCGCGGTCCCGCACGGTCACGGCGTGGTCCTCGAGCGAGTCGAAGTCCACGGTGACGCACCAGGGCGTCCCCACCTCGTCCTGTCGGCGGTAGCGCTTCCCGATGGACTGGGTGGTGTCGTAGTCGCACATGAAGTGGGGCTGCAGCGAGGCCAGCACCTGGCGGGCCAGGGGCTCGAGGGTCTCCTTCTTCGACAGCGGCAGCACGCCCACCTGATAGGGCGCCAGCCTCGGGTGCAGGCGCAGCACGGCACGGGCCTCACCCCCGACCTCGTCCTCGTGGTAGGCGGCGAGCAGGAAGGCCATCATGGTGCGGGTGGCCCCGGCGGCGGGCTCGATGACGTAGGGCACGTAGCGCTCGCCCGACGCCTGGTCGAAGTACTCCAGGCGCTCCCCGGAGGCGGCGGCGTGGGCCAGCAGGTCGAAGTCGGTCCGGTTGGCGATGCCCTCCAACTCGTCCCATCCCCACGGGAAGAGGAACTCGACATCGGCGGTGCCCGCCGAGTAGTGGGAGAGCTCCGACGCGTCGTGGTGGCGCAGCCGGAGCTGCTCGGTGGGGATCCCGAGGTCGGTGTACCAGGCGAACCGCTCCCCCAGCCAGTACTCGAACCACCGCTGGGCCTCGGCCGGGGGGACGAAATACTCCATCTCCATCTGCTCGAACTCGCGGGTGCGGAAGACGAAGTTCTGCGGGGTGATCTCGTTGCGGAACGACTTGCCCACCTGGGCGATACCGAAGGGAGGCTTCTTCCGCGTGGTCTGGAGGACGTTGGCGAAGTTGATGAACATCCCCTGGGCCGTCTCGGGACGGAGGTAGGCCACGGCCCCCTCGTTCTCCAACGGGCCGGCGTGCGTCTTGAACATGAGGTTGAAGGCGCGGGCCTCGGTGAACTCGGTGGAGCCGCAGTTCGGGCAGACGCCGTCGATCTTGTCCTGGCGCCAGCGCTGGTGGCACTTCCGACAGTCGACCAGGGGGTCGGTGAAGTTGGACAGGTGACCGGACGCCTCCCACACCGCCGGCGGAGTGAGGATGGAGGCGTCCAGGCCGACGACGTCGTCGCGGCGCTGGACCATGGCCTCCCACCAGGCGTTCTTCACGTTCCGTAGCAGGTTGACGCCGAGTGGACCGTAGTCGTAGGTGGACCGGAAGCCGCCGTAGATCTCGGCCGACTGGAAGATGAAGCCGCGCCGCTTGCACAGCGACACGATCTTCTCCATGAGGTCGTCGGGCGCGGCGAGGGGAGCAACCGGTTCAGGCATAGGGACGAATCGTACCGGCTGACCCGCCGCCGGCGGCCACGCCGCCGGCCCCACCCGTCCCCCCGTCGACGCCGCCCTCGGTGACCAGGTGGGTGGTCACGGCGTTGGCCAGGAGGCGGCCCCGGACGGTGAGGACCGCCCGACCTGTCGACCGGTCCACCAGGCCGTCGAGGTCCGGGTGGTCGGGCAGGGCGTCGGCCGGCACCCCGGCCGGGGTGCGCAGGGCGAGGACCAGGGCCTCGAAGCGGCGCTGGTCGGGGGTCAGCTCCTCCTGGCCGCCGAGCGCCGTTCGCCCGGACCCGATGGCCGCCACGTAGCGGTCAGGGGTCCGGACGTTCCACCACCGCCGTCCGTCCCGGTGGGAGTGGGCCGCCGATCCGATGCCGCGGTAGTCGCCCTGGGCCCAGTAGAGACCGTTGTGCCGGCACGTGTGGCCGGGCAGGGCCCAGTTGGAGATCTCCTCCCACCGGTAGCCCCGTCCGGTCAGGATGCGATCGGCCTCCTCGTAGCGACCGGCCTGGCTGTCCTCATCGGGGTGGCGGTCGGCGGCCGCGGCCAGCGGTGTCCCCGGCTCCACGGTGAGGGCGTAGGCGCTCAGGTGGGGAGGGGGCGAGGCCAGCCCGAGCACGTCCTCGAGGCTCCGCCGCCAGTCCGCGTCGCGCTCGCCGGCCCCCCCGATGATGAGGTCCATGTTCCACGAGGCGAAGCCGGCGGCGGCCACGGCCTCGGCCGCCTCGGCGGCCTGGTCGGAGCCGTGGCGCCGGCCCAGCCCGGCCAGCACGTGGGGCACGGTCGACTGCACGCCGAGCGAGAGCCGGGTCACCCCGGCGGAGCGGTAGGCGGTCAGGCGGGCCGGATCGGCGTCCTCGGGGTTGCACTCCACGGTGACCTCGGCCCCGCTCCGCAGGGGCACGGCTTCGAGGATCCCGACCAGCAGGTCGGCGGGGAGGCGGGACGGCGTCCCCCCTCCGAAGAAGACCGAGGTGGCCGTGGGCATCCCCTCCTCGGTGCGGGCCCGACCCAACTCGGCCACGCAGGCGGCGGCGTAGGACGCCATGAGGTGGTCCCGGTCGGTGTAGGTGGCGAAGGCGCAATAGTCACAGCGCTCCCGGCAGAACGGGATGTGCACGTAGACGCCGAAGTCCGGGTCCGGGTTCACCGGGAGCGGTCGCCCGCGGCCAGGGACAACTTGGCCTCCTCCCAGCGACGGAGGGCCTCGACCCGCTCCTCGGCGTGGTCCACGATGGGGGCCGGATAGCCGAACCCGTCGACCTCGGGCACGTAGGTGCGGACGTACTCACCGTCGGGATCGAAGCGCTCGGCCTGGAGGGTGGGGTTGAACACCCGGTGGAAGGGGGCGGCATCGGTGCCCGTCCCGGCCACCCACTGCCAACCGTGGTTGTTCGAGGCCAGGTCCCCGTCGACCAGGAGGTCGAGGAAGTACCGGGCCCCACGCCGCCAGTCGATGTGGAGGTCTTTGACGAGGAACGAGGCCGTGAGCATGCGCACCCGGTTGTGCATCCACCCCTCGTGGCGGAGCTGCCGCATGCCCGCGTCGACCAGGGGGAACCCCGTGCGGCCCCTGGTCCAGGCCACGAAGCGCTCATCGGCCTGGGGACCGGTGTCCCAGCGGAGGTGGGCACCTACGGGCAAGAGGGGCTCCCAGGCCGACGTGGGCTGGTGCCAGAGGACGTCGGCGTAGAACTCCCGCCAGGCCAGCTCGGAGCGGTAGACACGGGCGCCGGCGTCGTCCCCGAGCCGGTCCAGGATCTGGCGGGGATGGATCGTGCCGAAGCGCAGGTAGGGCGAGAGACGGGAGGTCCCCGGGTGATCGGGCCGGTCCCGGTCGTCGCCGTAGCGGTCCACGGGACCGGCGAGGAACAGCTCCAGGGCCTCCCGCGCCGCATCGTGACCGGGGACGGGTAGGGCGGGCGACTCGGGTCCGGTGCCGATCTCCTCGGCGGTGACCTCGGAGGCGGCCGAGCGCCAGCGCACCCCGGCGGGCGGGGCCGACGGTGGCGACCAACCCTCGGCCTCCCAGCCCCGGCGGAACGGGGTGAACACACGGTAGGGAGCCCCGCCCCCGGTGCGCACCCGCCCCGGGGCAACGGCGTAGGGGGAGCCCACGAGCGCCAGCTCCGCCCCCGTGGCCGCCAACGCCGCAGCCACCCGAGCGTCGCGGCGGCGGCCGTAGGGGGCGGTGTCGCCTGTGGCGAACACCGTCCTCGCCCCCACCTCGGCGGCGAAGGCCGGTACCACCTCCTCGGGGCGACCGGCCCTGAGAGCCAGCGATCCGTCCAGCCGAGCGCCGAGATCGCCCAGCGAGCCGGCCAGGAACGTCCGCCGGTTGGCCCCGGCCGACGCCATCAGGGCTGCGTCCACCACGAACAGCGGGGCCACCCCGGCGCCCGTGGAGGAGGCCTCGTCCACCGCGGCCAGGAGGGCCGGGTGGTCGGCCGTCCTCAGGTCCCGCCGGAACCAGAGGACCGTCGCGCCCCGGGACGGGGCCGTTGCGCCGGGGATACCCCCGGCCCGACCGGCCAACTCAGGACACCTGGCTCGATCGCACCGAGCGGAGCCGGCGGTCGAGGTGGGCCTCCATGGCCTCGGTGGCCAGGGCCGTGATCTCGTCGGTGACCGGGGAGCGGGGTTCGGCCAGGACCCCGGCCAGACCTCCCCCCAGGGTGCGACGCAACAGGGCGAGCCCGCCCGGGGAGAGGGGTCGACCGCGCCGGCAGTTCCGACACAACACCCCGCCCTCCACCAGGTCGAAGGCGACCAGCTGGGCACTGTCCTCCTCGCCACAGGAGACGCAGACCTCCAGCACCGGGGCCGATCCCTCGAGCGCCAGCACCTTGAGGAAGAAGGCCGGCGCGACCAGGGGCGAGTCGTGCTCGGCCAGCGCGGCGATGGCCCCGACCAGCATCTCGTAGAGACGGGGGTTGGCGTGCCGCTCCTGGCCGATCTGGTCCACGACCTCCAGCATGGACATGGCCGAACCCATCCGGTCGAGGTCCTCGCGCACGACCCGGTTGGTGTCGATCACCTCCACCTGGTTGATGGTGTCGAGGTCGCCGCGCCCCTGCCAGCCGAGCAGGGCCACGTGGCTGAGGGGCTCGAGGCGCGAGCCGAACTTGGAGGTGGTCCGCCGCACGCCCTTGGCCACGGCCCGGACTTTGCCGTGCTCCTCGGTCATCAGGGTCACGATCCGATCGGCCTCGCCCAGCCGGATGGTGCGCAGCACCAGGCCCCGGTCCCGGAAGAGGGTCATCGGGACCCGGGTCCCTCCTCGGCCGGGGCCGGGGGCGGCGTGACGACGGGGAGGGCGCCGTTGGGCCCACTGGACGAGAGCGGCGCCTGACCCTGGCCGACGGGCCGGCCCGACGAGCGTCCGTGGTTCCTGCCGCCCCCCAGCAGATTGTTGGCGGCGATGAGGACGGCCAGCACGGGGGGGATGACGACCAGCGGCGCCACCACGGTGAAGCCGGCCACCAGCATCATGACCATGCCGGCGTAGACGATGGCCCCGACCACCAGACCGGTGGCGATCCAGACGCCGCCGGCGTCGTCACGGGGTCGGGCCACCAGGCGCCTCGCAGGCGGTCTCACTGCACACCTCCGTACCGCCGCTGGCGCTGTTGGTAGTCACGCACCGCCTCGAAGAGGTGGCCCCGCCGGAAATCGGGCCACAGCACGTCATCGAAGACCAGTTCGCTGTAGGCCAGCTGCCACAGCAGGAAGTTGGAGATGCGGTGCTCGCCCGAGGTCCGGATGACGAGGTCGGGATCGGGCTGGTCGGGGAAGTAGAGCCGGGACCGGATGGCCTTCTCGTTGACCTTGTCGGCCGGCACCCCGTCGGCCACCAGGCGCTGCACGGCGTCGACGATCTCGGCCCGGCCCCCGTAGTTGAAGGCCATGGTCAGGGTGCAGCGCCGGTTGCCCTGGGTCAGGTCGATCGACTCGTCCATCCGCTTCAGGACCCGCTTGGGCACCCGCCAGTCCCGTCGGCCGGCGAAGCGGATCCGCACCCCCTTGTCGTGGAGCTCGTCGCGGCGTCGCATGAGCAGGCTCTCGTTGAAGCCCATCAGATAGCGCACCTCGTCGGCCGGTCGCCGCCAGTTCTCGGTGGAGAAGGCGTACATGGTGATCCAGGGGATCCCCAGGTCGAGCGCGCCCTCGACGGCGTCGAGGAGGGCGGCCTCGCCGGCGGCATGGCCCTCGGTGCGGGGCAGACCCCGCCGGGCCGCCCACCGGCCGTTCCCGTCCATGACGCAGGCCACGTGCACGGGGATCGGGCCTCCCACCAGATCGGACGCGGCCACCGTGGGCCGCCGGGGATCCCCGGCGACCTCAGGTCCTGACTGGTCCGATTGCACCCTGCGAACCTATCGCCTCCCAGCCGGGACCCGTGCCTGGTGGCCGGCGGCGCGCCCCGGCACGTGCCGGTGCGGGTGGGAGGTGTTGAGCCGCCACGCTGTGGGGACTAGACCCTCCCCATGTCACCGCAGGACGCCCTGGCCATCTTCGCCGCCGGACTGGCGGCCGGCACGGTCAACGTGATCGTCGGCTCGGGCTCACTGATCACCTTCCCCACCCTGCTCGCCCTGGGTTATCCCCCGGTCCTGGCCAACGTGTCCAACACCGTCGGGCTGGTGCCCGGCAGCGTGAGTGCCGTGACCGCCTACCGTCGAGAGCTGGTCGGCCAGCGCCGTCGGGTCATCCAGCTCGGCTCGGCCTCGCTGGTGGGCGGCCTCGCCGGGGCCATCTTGCTCCTCGCCCTCCCCCACAGTGTGTTCAAGGCCGTGGTCCCGGTCCTCATCGCCATGGCTGCGCTTCTGATGGCGGCCCAGCCCCGGATCAGTGCCGGTCTGGAGCGCCGGGGCAACCGCCGCACCCACGGCGGGGCCGCCCTCCTGGTCGGGGTGTTCCTCACCGGCGTCTACGGCGGCTACTTCGGGGCGGCCCAGGGGGTCATCCTGATCGCCCTGCTGGCCATCTTCATCGACGACGACCTCCAGCGCCTCAACGGCGTCAAGAACGCCCTGGCCCTCATCGTCAACGCCGTGGCCGGGCTGTTCTTCATCGCCACCACCCACATCTCGTGGGCCGTGGCCGGCCTGATCGCCGCCGGCTCCATCATCGGTGGCCAGGTGGGCGGTCGCTACGGCCGCCGCCTGCCCGCCCCGATCCTGCGGTGGATCATCGTCGTGGTCGGCCTGGGGGTGGCGGTGGGACTCGCCGTCGAGTGGCACTGAGGCGGCGGGCAGCAGGGACCCTGGGCCGTGGCGTGCCCGACGCCCCACGGTCCGAGGCCCACCGGGGGCGCCGGTAGGGTCGGTGGATGTCCGACGACGTGACCGGCACGCTGGCGGCGGTGGCCGCCGGACTCCCGGGTGGGGGCGAGTCACGCCAGGGCCAACAGGACATGGCCCAGGCCGTGGCGCGGTCGATGGACAGTGGACGCCACCTGGTGGTCCAGGCCGGAACGGGCACGGGCAAGTCCCTGGCCTACCTCATCCCGGCCGCCCTCTCCGGTGAACGGGTCGTGGTGGCCACCGCCACCAAGGCCCTCCAGGACCAACTGGCCCACAACGACCTCCCCCTCGTGGCCGCGGCCGTCGACGGCGACTTCTCCTTCGCCATCCTCAAGGGACGCAGTAACTACCTGTGCCGCCAACGGGTGGCCGAGATCGGCGGGAAGGGCGAGCAGATGACCCTGCAGCCCGGTTCGGGTGACCCGCCCGACGCCGACGATCCCCTGACCCCGGCGTCGTCGGGGGCCGAGGGGGGGCCGGCGGCCCCGGACGACCCGGCCGAGGTGGGCCGACTCGGGGATCAGGTCCGGCGCCTGGTCCGGTGGGCCGACGACACCACCACCGGAGACCGGGCCGAACTCGAATTCGAGCCGCACTTCCGGGCCTGGGCCATGGTCTCGACCACCGCCCGCGAGTGCCCGGGGGCCTTCCGCTGCCCCTCGGGTCGGGAGTGCTTCGCCGAGGCCGCCCGCAACCGGGCGGCCGAGGCCCAGGTGGTGGTGGTCAACACCCACCTCTACGGCGCCCACCTGGCCAGCGGCGGCGCCGTGCTCCCACCCCACTCGGTGGTGGTGTTCGACGAGGCCCACGAGGTCGAAGAGGTGATGACCGACAGCCTCGGCGTGGAGATCGGCCCGGGGCGCTTCCGAGCCCTCGCCGCCACCTGTCGACCGCTGCTCGACGCCGGATCGTCGGGTGCCCTGGACACCGCCGACGGCGTGGCCGCGGTCGGCGACCTGCTCCAACGGGTGCTCCGCCCCCTGGTCGGCCGGCGCGTCGACCAACGCATCCTGCAGGGAGAGGTCCCCGAGGTGAGCGGGACCAACGGACCGGCGAACGTCGAGCCCCAAGGACTGGAGCTCGGACTGGAAGTGCCCGTCTCTTCCCCCCGGGCGGAGGCCAAGCCGCCACCCACCGGTGACCCCGACCTGCACCAGGTGGTGGTCCTGGCCACCGGACGTGTCGGTCGCCTGATCGACCATCTGCGTGAGGCGGACCGGCTCGCCGGCGACGACGAGTCGGGCGCGTCGCGCTCGCGCCGGGACCGGGCCCTGCTGGCCGCCGGACACCTGGCCACCGATCTCGCCCGACTGCCCACGCTGACCGACGACGAGGTGGCGTGGGTGGACGGTGGGACCCGGGCCCCCAGCCTGCGCGTGTCCCCCATCGACGTGGCCCCGTTGCTGAGCGAGCAGCTGTGGGGAGAGGTGACCGGGGTGCTGACGTCGGCCACGGTCCCCCTGGGTCTGGCCGGGCGGTTGGGCCTACCCGAAGGCCGCTCGGACGAGCTCGACGTCGGGAGCCCGTTCGACTACCGCAGCAACGCCCTCTTGTACGTCGCCCGGTCACTGCCCGACCGCCGCAGCCCCGAGGCCGAGCCGGCCCTCCACGACGAACTGGAGGTGCTGATCACCGCAGCCGGGGGACGGACCCTGGCCCTGTTCACCAGCTGGCGGGCCATGCGTGCCGCCGTCGAGGTGCTCCGGGAGCGCCTCGACGTGCCTGTGCTGGCCCAGTCCGACCTGCCCAAGCCGGCCCTGGTGGATGCGTTCCGGGCCGACGAGGCCACCTGCCTGTTCGCCACCCTCGGCTACTGGCAGGGTGTGGACGTCCCCGGTCCCACGCTCAGCCTGGTCACGGTGGATCGGATCCCGTTCCCCCGGCCCGATGATCCGGTCCTCGAGGCCCGTCGCGAGCGGGCGGGATCGGGAGCGTTCAGCCTGGTGGACCTGCCCCGGGCCGGCACCCTGCTGGCCCAGGGAGCGGGACGGCTGATCCGGTCGGCCCAGGACCGGGGAGTGGTGGCGGTGCTCGACAGCCGACTGGCCACGGCCCGCTACCGGGGTGCTCTGCTCGCCCGTGTGCCGCCGATGAAACGCACCTTGGACCGTGATGAGGTCGTTGCCTTCTTGCGGGAGATCCACCGCTGACGCAACCCCTTGGTGTTGGCACGCGCGCCCTTGCCGGGCGCCGGCCTCGACGCGTTGCCGGAGCCCGTCGGTCAGATTGCCGCCACAGGGTGTGGCCCCAACGACGTGGGCGTCAATCCGGTGCGTCACCGTCCTCCGCCACTCCGGTGTGTCGCACCTTGGTCGCGGCGGTCGACGCCGCCGACTTCAGCACGCTGCGTGGGGCCTGCTTGACTGCCGTGACCGCCGTGGCGACGCCCAGTCTCAGGTCGCCCTGGCGAATCTGCATGGCGGCCCGGCGCAACGCCGCTTGGGCCGCCGACGCGTTGACACGGTGGAGGTTCGCCTCCAACAGGTGAGCCGTCGCCGAGTCACCCCGTTCCTGGGCCGACCAGATCTGCAGTTCGACAGCCCGCCGACTGCTCGCCTGCACCGCCAACAGGTCCGCCTTGGCGATCTCGCTCTCCGGGTACCGCCGATAGGCGACGAGCTTGTCAGGAATACTGGTAAACGAGAACGATCCGAGCATGCGGAAGACGAACTCGAGGTCCTCGGCGTACCGGAGTCCTGGATTGAAGCCACCGACGGCAATCCCGTCCGACTTCCCGAGGAGCATCGTCCGGAGCGACGGCAGGTCGACCTCGCCCCGCAGCAGCTGACGGACGGAGGCCCCAACGGGAGCCCAGGCCGTCGACAGGGTGTCGCCATGGGCATCGATCAGCCAACCTGAGCAGTACGAGCCACGAGCGGACGGGTCGCCGCGCATGGCCTCGATCTGGAGCCGCAGGAAGTCGGGGTGCCAGAGGTCATCGTCGTCGAGGAACGCCACCAGCGATCCATGAGATTCAGCGAGCCCCCGGTTGCGAGCCATCGAGACCCCACCGGGTGCGTGCCGGACGACTCGGCACCTGGGGGTTCGGGCGGCGAGGGCCTCAAGCATCCCAGGGTCGGGAACGCCATCGTCGACAATGACGATCTCCCACTGTTCCCATGATTGCACCACCACCGATTGCAGGGCAGCGCCGAGATACGGGCTCATCCGATTGGTGGGGATGATAATGCTGACGTCGGGGCCACTGTCGCCGCCTCCTCGGTCCATCGGTGGCGGCCAGTTGCCGCCGACCTCGTCAGTCATGGGGGATCACGTTCGTGCGCAGGCACCGCATGGCAGCTCCTCGTCAACGGGATGACCTGAAGGACGTGGCATCACCATCTGCTGGGATCGTCGGACCCCACCACGAGGTGGTCGGGCACACGTGCCGTTCGCAGCCACGTCGGACCACCCACCACGGGTGGGTGGGGACGCAGAGGAGTGAGCAGGGTCGTGGACCAGGGATGTCGGCTCCGTCGCATCCACCGGTCGATCTCCTGTGACCAGTCGAACTCCCCCACGTGGCCCGATGTGGTGGCCTTCAGCCTCATCTCCCGCTCGGAACGTACCCAGGAGAAGTGCCAGATGCCCTCGTTCGGACTGACCGTCGCGTCGACCCTCGCGTCACGCGGATGGGCCGGATCCGTATTGCGACGCCGGAAGTCGACTCGCCACAGGGGCTGATCGCACTGCCGGGCCAGCGTCAGCTCGGTGCCGCTCCGAACGGCAATCGGTCCGGGATATCCCGCGCAGATTCCCCACCGTCGCGAGCATCGCTCGAGGTAGAGGTGGTCCCGCACGTGCGCGTAGATCCAGCGCGCCGGAAAATCGACCGCGGCCCGGCCGGCCCCGTCAGCGGACCGGATCGCACGCTCGAGTTGTGATGAACTTCCGACGACCTCGTCGGTATCGATCTGGAGAACCCAATCGACGTCGTTCTTCAGTGCGGCCATCCCGGCGCGGCGCTGCGCCGTGTCCGCAGCGAGTGGGGCCATCCCCGGGTCATGAAAGTTCCCAGGCACGTACGTGCACTTGGAGGCGGAGTCCACCTCCGTGATCGTGGCTAGCAGATCGTCCAACGGAAGGGGCTTGCCCGTCCAGCTCAGCCCGGATTCGTCGTAGACGATGGCGATCGTGTCGACCATGTCGTAGTAGGAGCGGAGGCTGCTGGCCAGAAAGGCCGGATCGGCCAGAAGCACGTAGGCGCCGATGCTCATCGTGCCGACTCATCGAAGCGCCGCCGGTGGGGCGTCACGCGACGCCCACGGATCGTTGGGTCATCGGGGAGACTGTACTCGGACACCTGACGACAACAGCACTGGACACGGCTGTTCCCGGGCCGGCGGATGGATCAGAAGCCCAGGCGGTCGAGGGCGTCCTCACGGTGCTGCCACCGCTTCTCCACCCGCACGAACAGCTCGAGGAAGGCGCCCGGCGGCATCTGCTTGCGCACCGCCGTGCCTACCTCTTTGAGTGTGCTCCCTCCCTTGCCGATGACGATCCCCTTCTGGGAGTCCCGCTCGACCAGGATCTCGCACCGGACCCTCGGCCACTCCCACTCGGTGACCCGACAGGCGATGCTGTGGGGCAGCTCGTCCTCGACCCGGTGGAGCAGCTCCTCTCGGACCAGGTCGGCCACCCAGAAGGCCTCGGCCACGTCGGTGACCATCCCCTCGGGGTAGTAGCGGGGACCTTCGGGCAACCGGTCCACCACGGCATCGATGAGCCCGGGCACGCCCTCACCGGTGGCCGCGGACACCGGGAAGTACTCCACCGGCACCGGGGCACCGCCGCCGTCCTGGTCGATGCCCCCGATGACGTCGGCCACCTCGGTGAGATGGGTCAGGACGCCGTCACCGCCGACCCGGTCGATCTTGTTGACCACGACGAGCAGGGTCGGGTCGCCCGCTCCCGCTCCGCCCCCGGATCCGAGCTCGCCCTGGAGGGCGGCGGCCCGGGCCATGGAGCGCACCCGGTGGGCCGAGGCGGTCAGCACCATGCGGTCACCGGGCCCGACGGCTCCGGTGGCCTCGACCATGGCCACCACCACGTCCACGTCGTCGAGCGACGAGGTGGCCGACTCGTTCATCCGCTCGCCCAGGGCGGTCCGGGGTTTGTGCAGCCCCGGCGTGTCGACGAACACCACCTGGGCGTCGACCCGGTTGAGGACCCCCCGCACCTGGGACCGGGTGGTGTTGGGGCGTGGCGAGGTGATGGACACCTTGGTTCCGACCATGGCGTTGACCAGGGTGGACTTGCCGACGTTGGGCCTACCGACCACGGCGACGAAGCCCGAGCGGAAGGCCGTCACGCCGGCTCCTCGGAGAGCGGGGACACCATGGGCACGATCCGGACCCGCTCGATCCGGCGACCGGTGACCCGGTCGGCGACCAGCCGGAGACCGCCCACGTCGACCGACTCCCCGGCCACGGGGACGTGGCCCAGGAGATCGAAGACCAGGCCGCCGACGGTGTCCCAGGCCCCGTCGGGGAGGTCGGCGTCGATCAGCTCGTTCACCTCGTCGACCGGGAGTCGGGCGCTGACCCGGAGCTCACCGGAGTCGAGGCGCTCGACGGTGGCCTCCTCCACGTCGAACTCGTCGACGATCTCTCCCACCAACTCCTCGATGAGGTCCTCCAGGGTCACCAGGCCGGCGATGCCGCCGTACTCATTGACCACCACCGCCTGGTGGAACTTGTCCGCCTGCATCTCCCGCATGAGGTCCGAGACCCGCTTGGTCTCGGGCACGAAGTGGGCGGTCCGGAGATGGGCCCGGACAGTATCGGTCCCCTGTCCCTGGCGGACCGTGTGGATCATGTCCTTGGTGTAGGCGATACCCACCACGTCGTCGACCTGCTGCTCAACGGCGGGCATGCGGCTGTAGCCGACCTCGAGGGCCCGCTCGAGCGCGGCCTCGACCGTCTCGTCGGCGGCGATGGTGACCATGTCCGGACGGGGGACCATCACCTCTCGGACCACGGTGTCCCCGAACTCGATGATCGAGTGGATGAGGGCCCGCTCCTCGGTCTCGATGACCTCACCTTCGAGGGCCACGTCGGCCATGGCCAGCAGCTCGGATTCGGTCACGCCGGAGCCCAGGTACTGGCCCTTCTCCCCGATGAGCAGGTTGGCCAGACCGATGAGGGCCCCCGACACCATCCGCACCGGCCAGAAGCGCACGATGGCCGACACCAGGGGGGCGCTGAACAGGGCGGCCCGCTCGGGATGGTGGACGGCCCAGTTCTTCGGCACGGCCTCCCCGAGGACGAAGATGATGACGATCTCGAACACGGTGGCGGCCACCACGCCCCAGGCACCGAACCAGGCGGCAGCCAGAATCCCGACCAGGGTGGCCACCACCAGCTGGCAGATGAGCACCATGAGCAGCACCGGGTTGAGGAATCCCTGGGGGTTCTCGGTCAGCCGAAGCAGCACCTTGGCCCCCCGTCGACCGTCGTCGACCAGGGCCATGGCCTTGGCCCGGCTGGTGCGGACCAGACTGGTCTCGGCCAGGGCCAGGAGGGCTGAGACCCCGAGCAGGACCACGACCACCACGATGAGGACGCCGTCGACGGCGCTGAAGGATGCGGCCAGCAGCGGGGCGGTCGTGCCCGTCACGACCCCTGCTCCCCGCGCCCGGGAGGACGGGGCGGTGACCCCATCACGACGCCACGCGGTAGAAGCGGGCCAGCAGCTGCTGCTCGCGTTGCTCCATGCGCTCGGCCTCGGCGTCGACTTCGTGGTCCATGCCGAGCAGGTGCAGGATGCCGTGCACCACCAACAGGGCGATCTCGTCGTCGAAGGTGACGCCGTGGTCGACGGCGTTGCGGGCCGCCACCGACGGGCAGACCACCACGTCGCCCAGGAGCAGGAGTCGCCCGGTGTCGGCTTCGATGGAGCCGGGGCCCGTCCCCCCCTCGTCGGGCGAGCGTCCGCTCCGGTCCGACTCGTCCTCGATGGGGAACGAGAGCACGTCGGTGGGCCCCTGCTTGTCGAGGAACCGCTCGTTCAGCGAGGCGATGGTGGCCTCGTCGACGAAGAGGAGCGAGACCTCGGTGTCGCTCACAATGCCCTCGGCCTGCAGGACCGAACGGGCCAGGGATGACCACCGCTCGACGTTGACCGGGTGATCGGCCTGCTCGTCGGCGGCATAGATGTCAAGACTCACCCGGACCGTCCCTGGGGCTACCCCGCTCGTAGGCGGCGACGATGTCGGCCACGATGCGGTGCCGCACCACGTCGCGCTGGTTCAGGTGCACGAAGGCCAGGTCGGGCACCCCGGCCAGGACCGACTCCAGGCCGACCAGGCCGGAACGGCCCCCGGGCACGTCGATCTGAGTGACGTCGCCGGTGATCACGGCCTTCGAGCCGAACCCGATCCGGGTCAGGAACATCTTCATCTGCTCGGGACTGGTGTTCTGGGCCTCGTCGAGGATGATGAAGCTGTTGTTCAGCGTGCGGCCGCGCATGAAGGCCAGCGGGGCCACCTCCACCGCGCCCCGGTCGATGAGCCGCTGGGCCCCCTCCGGCTCGAGCAGGTCGTGCAGGGCGTCGTAGAGGGGACGGAGGTACGGGTCCACCTTGGCCATCAGGTCACCGGGGAGGAAGCCGAGCCGCTCCCCCGCCTCCACGGCCGGCCGGGTCAGGATGATCCGGTTGACCTGGCGGGCCTGGAGTGCCTGCACGGCCAGGGCGACGGCCAGGTAGGACTTGCCGGTACCGGCCGGGCCGATCCCGAAGGTGACGATGTTCGAGGCGATGGCGTCGGCGTACTGCTTCTGGCCGCCGGTCTTGGGACGGACGGCCCGGCCCCGGGACGAGCGCAATAGCTCCGAGGTGAGCACCTCGGAGGGGCGGACGTCGTCGTGCATCATGTCGATGGTGCGGTGCACCTGGACGGCGTCGAGGCCCTGGCCCGACTCGAGGAGGATGATCAACTCCTCGAACAGGGCTCCGACCCGCTCGGCACCCTCTCCCTCGATGGAGATCTCGTTTCCTCGCACGGCGATCCGCACGTCGTCGAACGCACCTTCGACGAGCCGCAGCAACTCGTCACGCTGGCCCAGCAGGCCGGCCATGAGATGGTTGCCGGGAACGAGAATTTTGACCTGGGTGGCTGCCACGTGCGCTCTGGACCCGACCCTACCAGCGGGCCGGTCGGGGTGATCCCACGGGGGTGGCCCGGTGAGGCGTCCCCACGCTCGGTGTCCCGGCCGGCGTCAGCCCGGGGGCCAGTCGAAGGTCCGGCCGCCCAGCACGTGGAGGTGGAGGTGGTCGACGGAGTTGAGGGCGTCGGGACCCACGTTGAACACCAGGCGGTAGCCGCGGTCGGCCCCACCGAAGCCTTCGGCGTCGGCCACGGCCTTGGCCGCCACCAACAGGGCGGCCACGTCGTCGGCATCGTCGCCGGTCACCGCAGCGGCATTCACGACATGGCGCTTGGGCACCACCAGCACGTGGGTCGGGGCCTGGGGGTTGATGTCCCGGAAGGCCACGGTGCGCTCATCGGTGCGGACCACGTCGGCCGGGATCTCACCGGCCACGATGCTGCAGAAGAGGCAGTCGGCCACCGGGGGATCAGTCCTCGGTGACGGTGAGGCCGTCCGGGGTCACATGGGCCCGGCCGTTGCCGTTGGTGCTGCCCTTGATCTCCGGATAGAGGTGCTCGAGGCTCCCCGGTGCGATGCGGCTGGCCTGGATGAACTTCTCCACGTCGGTCTGCTGGATGCGGATGACCCGACCGAACTTGTAAGCCACCAGATCACCCTCGTCGATGAACCGGTAGAGGCTGCGCAGGGTCACCCCGAGCAGCTCGGATGCCTCTTTGGTGGAAAGCCAGCGGATCTGCTCGGTCACGTGGGATCGCCCCCGACCATCAGACGTTGACGAGGAGCCCGAGCTCGTCCAGTCGCGTGCCCATGGAATCGGGCGTCACGCCGAACAGGCAGGCGATGGCCCGGACGTCCTCGGCCCGGATGGTGATCATGCGACCGTTGAAGTCCTGACGGTGCACCTGGATCATGCTGAGGAACCGACGCAGGAGGTCCCGCTCCGGCCCGCTCACGGTGTGGAGCTTGGTCAGGTCGATGGCCACCTTCTCGGTGCCCGAGGCGGTGAGACTGGCCCGACGGGCCGAGGTGGTGACGATCTCCTCGGTGGTTCCATTGGCCCCCCAGCGCGTCATGGTGGCGTCGTCGGGCGGAAGGAGCTGGTCGACGGGGACGTCGTAGAGCTTGGCCAGTCGCTGGAGCCTCGGCACCGAGATGGCGCGCTCGCCCCGCTCGTAGGCGCCCAGCACGGATGCCTTGAACTCCTGCTCGGACATGGCCTCGACAGCCTGGAGGGAGAGGCGCATCTGCTTGCGCATCGTCCGCAGTCGGGCCCCGACGGCACGGGCGTAGGCGACCCTGGCGGCCTCCTCCTGCTCATCCTCATCGAGTACATCGACACTCTTGTCAATCACCGACATCTGCACCTCCGCTCCTCTCCACCGATCGCCCCCCGAGCTCCGGTTCTGCCTATGTGACGCAGGTGCATGTCTGTCAACGGACCAATAGGGCCGCCATGCGGAACCCTACGGTCGTTCTCCCACAACAGGAGTCCCTGCCTCCCTGAGTAGTTTCCCTCACGGAGCGTGGTTACGCAAGCGGCGCAATCAGGCCACCGCGGAGAGCGCACAGGAGGGTACCCACAGCGACGGCGGCCGTCTCGGCCCGCAGGACGGTAGGTCCGAGACCCACTCCGGCACCGAATCGGACCAGCTCCTCGGGTTCCCAACCCCCTTCGGGACCCACAGCCACCACCGGGTGGTCCAGGCTCGGCGCGGCGCCGCCCGGACAGGCCAGAGCGGGATCGAGGCCCGGGGTCGAGGCCAGGCCGTCGAGGGTCGTGACCGCACCGACCTCGGGGAGCCAGGTCCGCCGGCACTGCGCCGCGGCCTCTCGGGCCACGCGGGCGAGTTTGGCGGTGGCGCGCTGTTCGCGCTCGTCCCCCTCCCATCGCACCACCGAGCGGGCCGTCCGGATGGGAACGATGCGGTCGACCCCGAGTTCGGTGAGCTTCTGGACCACCCACTCAGGGCGGTCCCCCTTGGTGGGAGCGAACGCCACGGTGATCTCGGGCGCCACCCTGGACTGGTGCACCACCGGACCATCCGGCTCGAGCAGGGCGGCGAGGTCCACCTGCCGCCATCCCCGGGTCCGGCTTCCCGACGCCACCCGGCACGCAGACCAACCGCCGCATCCGTCAGCGGCGACCACCACTTCACCGGGCCGGAGGCGCAGCACGTCGAAGAGATGGCGAGCATCACCCTGCGTGAGGATCGGTGCCCCCGGGTCGGTGACGAAGACCATGGCCGCAGCCGACATCAGGGTCGACTCGGGCCCGGCCGGCGGTCCGGTCCGGGGTCCGCCGCCGGTGGTCATGCTCAGCTGAGGGCGGAGCGAAGCTTCGAGAAGAGTCCCTCACCGTGGGGGGCGTGGCCCAACTCCTCGCCACGAGCCTCGGCCAGCGCCGCCAGCAGCTCCCGCTGACCGTCGTCGAGACCGGTGGGTGTGTCCACCTGCACATGGACGTAGAGATCGCCCCGGCCCCGACCGCGGATCTTGGGCACGCCCAGGCCCTTCAGCGGGAGCACCGCCCCCGACTGGGTGCCGGCCTCGATGACGAGCTCACGCGCGTCGTCCAGGGTGTCGAAGGTGACGCTTCCCCCCAGGGCGGCCAGGGTCACCGGGACGTTGACCGAGGCGTGCAGGTCGACGCCGGACCGCTCGAAGGCGGGATCCGGCTCCACCGAGAGGTGCACGAACAGCGCGCCGTTCGGGCCCCCACGGAAGCCGGCCGGTCCGTGGCCGGCCAACCGGAGGGTCGAGCCCTCGTCGACCCCCCCGGGGATGTCCACGGTGAGGGTCCTCGGCTCGTTCCGGCGCCCCTCCCCCCGACAGTCCGGGCAGGGATTCTCGATGAACTCGCCGGAGCCCTGGCACCGGTTGCACGGCACGGCGGTGATGACCTGGCCGAGGATCGACTGGCGCACCCGGCGCAGCTCGCCAGCGCCCTGGCACTCGGGACACCGCACCGGGGTCGTGCCCGGGCGGGCCCCCGAGCCCTCACACGTGTCGCAGTGCACCGGGGTCTGGACGTCGACCTCTCGCTGCACCCCGAAGACGGCTTCGCGGAAACTCAGACGCAGGACCATCTCGGCGTCGGGCCCGGGCAGCGGTCCGGTGCGCCGGCTCCGGCCGCCACTCCCGGCCCCACCCATGCCGTTGAAGAATGCGTCGAACAGGTCGCCGAGGCCGCCGCCGAACGGGTCCCCGGGGGCACCGCCCCCGGCGCCTGGCCCGAAGACCCCCTCGGCGCCGAACCGGTCGTAGCGGGCCCGCCGCTCGGGATCCTTCAGCACCTCGTAGGCCAGGCTGACCTCCTTGAACTTCTCCGAGGTGTCGGAGTCGCCCTGGTTGGCATCGGGATGGAACTCCCGGGCCTTGGCCCGGTAGGCCCGCTTCAGATCGTCGTCGGAGGCGTCGCGACGGACGCCCAGCACCTCGTAGAGGTCGGCCGTGGTCACGAACCGGTTCCCTTCCCTCGGTCCCCCATCTCGGCCCCCATCGGTCCTGCGCTCATCGTCCGGCCTCGCTCAGGCGCTCACCCAGGCGGTCACCCACCACGCGTGCGGCTGCCAGGGCCAGGGGATAGTTCATCCGGGTGGGACCGAGCAGACCGATGGTCCCGGCCTCGGCCCCGTCGACCGACACGGGCATGACGACGATGGCGCACGACGCCAAAGGCTCCACCCCGTGCTCAGTGCCGATGGCGACCGACAGGCCTGTGTCGAGGATGTCACGGAGGAGCGTGACCACCACCAGCTGCTGCTCGAGGATGGTCAGCACAGAGCGGACCGTGTCCACGGCGTCGAAGGCGGCCGCCATGCGCGACGACCCCCCGACGAAGAGCTGTTCGGCCCCGTCCGCCTGTCCGAGCGATCGCAGCCCGGCCAGCCCGGCCGAGACGACGGCGTCGGTGGCCGAGTCGCCGGTGCTGGTGGCGTCGACTGCCACCTGGGTCACGGGCCGCCCGAGGGAGTGGGCAGCTAGGCGGGCGGCAGCATCGGCCAGCCTGGCCTCGTCCACGTCCTCGTCGAACTCCACGGACTGCTTCTGGACGGCCCCGTCGGCCAGGACCACCACCAAGAGGGCCACCCGGGGCCCGAGCCCCACCAGTTGGACCGAGCGGATGGCCGCCGACTCGTGTGACGGTCCCACCACCATGGCCGTGCAGTCGGTCAGGTCGGCCAGGAGCCCCGAGGTCCGTTCCAGCATGAGCTCGATCTCGCCGTGGGCATGGTCGAAGAACTGACGCACCTGTTGGCGTCCGACCGGATCGAGCGAGCCCGGCCCGGCCAGGTGGTCGACGAAGAAGCGGTAGCCCTTGTCGGTGGGGATGCGGCCCGCACTGGTGTGGGGCTGGGCCAAGAAGCCCTCCCGCTCCAGGGCCGCCATGTCCGAGCGCACCGTGGCCGACGACACGCTGACCCCGGCAGCCTCCACCACGTGCTGGGAGCCAACCGGCTGGGCTGAGGCGATGTACTCGGTGACGACGGCGTTGAGAATGGCCGACTTCCGCGCGTCGAGGGCCCCGGGATCCGGGAGGTGCTCGTCGGTGCGGCTGTCTTCGGTGGTCGGCATGGGCGCTCGCGTGCACGTCGGAACCCGGTGGCCACGGGAAGCGGCCGGGACCAGGTTCGCTTCGTGTTGGCACTCCACTCTAGTGAGTGCTGACCGGTACCGGCCGTTCATGGCCCCACCGACCACCCGCGGACGGCTCGAGCCCACCCGGGGTACCTCCCGAATCAGACCCGGTCGCTCTCGATTCAGACGGGGGCCACGAACATGCGCTCGGTCATGGCGGGACCGAGGGCGATGGTTTCATCCCCCATGACCAGGGTCAGCGTGCCGTCGGGGGCCCGGGCCCCAACGAGTGCCGTGGTGCCCGGGGTCAGTCCGTGGTCACCGAGATAGGAGAGCGAGTCGGCCTCGTGCTCGACACTCTCGGTGATGCGCTCCAGGCGTATCCGGTCCCCGGGCTGGGCCTCAGCCAGTCGGCGCTGCTCGGGTCCCACGGCATCGACTCCGGGGATGGGATTGCCGTGTGGACAGGTGGTGGGGTTCCCCAGCAGGACGACCAGGCGTTCCTCGACGTCGTCGGAGATCACGTGCTCCCAGCGCCCGGCCTCGAGGTGGGCCTTGTCCCAGTCGAGTCCGATGATGTCCACCAGAAGACGCTCGGCCAGGCGGTGCTTGCGCACGACACCCTCGGCCAGGGCGGTGCCCTTGGACGTCATGGCGATCTGGCGGGAGCTACGTACGATCAGATCGTCGGCCTCCAGCCGGTCCAGCATCTCGGACACGGAGGGCGCAGCCTTGTCCAGTCGTTCGGCCAGACGGGCCTGAATTACGGGAATCCCCTCCTCCTCCAGGGCGAAGATGGTCTCGAGGTACTCCTCGACCGGGGGATGGAAGCGGTCAAGCACGAGGTCGATCCTAAG
This sequence comes from uncultured Acidimicrobiaceae bacterium, assembly GCA_963738545.1. Classification (GTDB taxonomy): domain Bacteria; phylum Actinomycetota; class Acidimicrobiia; order Acidimicrobiales; family RAAP-2; genus Bog-756. The sequence goes on along the minus strand of CAVTXA010000008.1, from coordinate 848,415 downwards.
GCACCGGTGGGACCAGGAGTTCGGGGCGGCGTGGCGAGCGTCCGTGCGCCTCCTTGGACCGGTCCGGGGCCCGAACGTCCACCCGGACCGGTCCTGAGTGCGCCGGGGGTACCGTGGACGTCGTGGAGCACGAGTCGGGGCCAGGTCCGGTCGAAGACGATGGCGAGCCGACCGAGGGCGCTGATCCGGGCGTGGCCACCACCGCGGCCGACCCCGCCGGCGAGGAGGTCGTCGACGGGGTCGTCGATCCTGGGGGGACGACGGCCGGGGAGGACATCGACGCGGAGGGATCGGACGTTCGGGATCCCCTGCGCTTCAACAACTGGATGAAACGATCGGCTACCGGTGCGGTCATGACCGGCATCGCCGTCGGCCTGCAGCAGGCGCTCCAGCTTCCCCGCCAGGAGCCGGCCTTCGTCATCGAGGCCTCCGGTGAGCCCCATGATCCCAATCACCCCATCGACCTGCACTTCGACCCGGACAATCCGGCGGACACCGTGGCCATCATCCGGAGACCGACCCCCAAAGAACCCCCCGAGCAGCCTTCAGCCCCGGCATAGGGTCTGCGCCCCGACGGGACTCCTCAGTCCGTCCTCGGGTTGCGCTCAACCAGGGGAGGGTCGTGTCCCTCGATGAACGGGTGCACCTCGGCGGGCGCCATCTGCCGAGCGGACTTGGCGCGGCGGAGAGCTTCGGATCCGCACTGGGCCGCCCAGTCGACCACCAGGACGACCCCACACCCGTAGGCCAGGCCGGCCAACGCATCGGTCGGGTAGTGCCACTGGAGTGAGGTGACGGCGACGGCCATCCACACGCCGTAGATCGATGCCAGCACAATGGTAAGCCGTCGCCAGCGGTCTGGCACGGCCAGCACCGCCGCCGCTCCCAGCGCTGCCGCACCGACCGTCGAGCCCGAGGGGTAGGAGAGCCCCGAACCGAGGGTCCGGTCCACCAGTGGCTTGATGACGAGCTCCGACGTCAGGAGGGCCAGCGGGGGGCCGATCAGGCACACCAAGCTCCGGGTCCGATCCCTGGGCGCGGCCACGAGGGCCAGGATCACGGCGCCGCCCACGATCACCCCTGGATAGCGGAGGGAGGTCACGTTGGTGAGCAGTGAGCGATGGCCGGACGACAAGAAGCCGGGAACCAACGAGTCGAGCGAGGACGGAGCGCTGCCGTGGGCGACGTATACCCCGCCGATGGCGGTGATGGCCAGCAGCACGAGTCCGGCGATGAGCTCGGTCCGCCGGCCCTCGTCCCCCCGCCCCCGTTTTCCGACCACCGATGGATCCTGGGTTGTGCGCCGCGCGCGCGGTCCGTCGAACTGGGCCGTGTGACCAGGCGGACACGGAGGGGTAGACACGTCCTCCAGCGTACCGGCGCAGCCCTGTTCAGCAGGGCCGATCGGCATGGAGACGGCCCGCACCCTGCTGTTCCGCCACTCCCCTCGTGGCCGGTCCCGACCCCACGGTGCCCCCGGCCACCTGAGGATTCGGCGAGTACCTCGAAGCCGGCCCGCCAGCGATGCCGTCCTTTGCGGTCAATGCCCGGAGTCGACCGCGTTGCCACCCGGCGGGGTCGTCCTCAAGGAATCCCATGGCAGGGTCGATGCTTCAAGGGGTCATTGTGCAAGGCTACTCACCGTTGGCAGCGGCGCTGACCAGGGACAATGAGTCGAAAGAGCCAACGGGGACCGCAGCGCGTCGGAAGGCGACGTCAGTGCGGTCCCGGCGCAGCAACCAGGACCACGCAGGGACGAGCACGGGAAGGAGAGGTCGTGAGGGTTGGCCACGGGAGTCCACTTGAGTCGACACCGATGTGGTTCGGTCCCGATGACCGTCCCCTCTTCGGATGGATCCATGCCCCCGTCGACCGGAAGGTCCGCGGCGGCGTGGTGCTGTGCCAACCCCTGGGCATCGAGGCCACCTGCACCTACTACAGCTACCGGTTGCTCGCCGAACGGCTCGCCGGTGCCGGGTTGGCCGTGGTGCGCTTCGACTACGACGGCACCGGCGACTCCTCGGGACACGAGACCGACCCGGACCGGCTGGATGCCTGGCTGGACAGCGTGAGCGCGGCCACCGACTTCCTCCTCGATGCCGGCGTATCCCGATGCGGACTGGTCGGGATTCGTATGGGTGGGCTCTTCGCCGCTCAGGAGGCCAGCCGCCGAGGTGGAGTCGACGCCCTCGTCCTCTGGGACACCTGCCTGTCGGGGCGCTCGTTCCTCCGCGAGCAACGCTTTCTCCGCCACCTGAGCGCGGCCCACGGCGCGGGTGACGACCCGGCCGACGAGGCCGTCGAGGCTCCAGGGCTCCGCTTTGAGCCCGAGACGGTGAAGGCCCTGTCGGATCTCGATCTGGGGACGACGAAGGGGAGCCTGGCCCAAAGGACGCTGGTGCTCACTCCCCCGACCCTGTCGAGGCCTCGCCGCCTGCAGCGTCGGCTCGAGGGTAGCGACGTGGAGTGGGAAGAAGCCACGGGTCAAGAGGACATGCTCAACTCGGCACTGCAGGCGACGCCGCTCAAGACCATCGAGCGCATCGCGACCTGGTTGTCGGCGTCCCTGGATGGAGAGCCGGTCACCATGGCGCTGCCCACCGTCGCCCCCTGCGCCGTCGTCGACCGATCCACGGCCGGGCCCGTCGTGGAACATCCCGTGGCCCTCGGTCGGCTAGGACTTTTCGGCATCGTCACCGAGGCCTCGGGACCACGGACAGGTCCGACGGTCGTCCTGGTCAACGAGGGGAACACCCACCACATCGGCCAGGCCAGGATCTGGGTCGACCTGGCCCGCACGTTGTCGGCCTCCGGTCGTCGCGTGCTGCGCTTCGACCTCAGCGGCAACGGTGACAGCGGTACGTGGCCGGGACAGGCGGCCCACGTCGTCCGGGCGCCGGAGGCCATCGACGACGTCTACGAGGCCATGGCGGCCATCGAACCGGACGATCCCACCGCAGTGGTGCTGGTCGGATTCTGCTCCGGCGCCTATCAGGTCATCGAGCAGGCGCTGGCCCATCCCCCGCGGGGGATCTGCGTCATCAACCCGACCTTCTCCTTCGTCCCGCCCGAGCCCAGCGGGACGAAGGACCGGCCGGCCCGACGGATCACCCGGGGCTGGGTCTTGGACGTCGTCACTCCCGTGCTCCGGTACGTCAGTCGCCGCCGGGATCCGGCAGAACGGGAACGCATGGTCAACGCTCTCGAAGCGGGAACCTGGCCGCAGTCGATCGCCGCACGATGCCCGGGCATTCCTGCCGCGGTGTGGTGGGCCGTCCATCGGGCCCTGCTGGCCAACAACGGCGTGGCCACGCTCGAGCGGGTCCTCGACGCAGGGGTCGAAACGACGTTGGTGTGCGGGCCCGCGGATCTCCTTCCTGTCTCTCTCGGATTCGAGGGACGCATGCGCAGGCTCGAACACGCTCCCCGCTTCACCCTGACGGTCCTCGACGAGCTGGACCACGCATCGTGGGTACGCCGTCAGCGGGAGGCGCTCATCGCTGTGGTCGACGCCCGACTGACGGGCACCTTTGCCCCCGCGGCCGACGTTGGAGCGCCGGTGCCGTAGGGTTCGGCACCCAGGCTAGGGGCGGGGTACAGCAGCATCCGCGGCGTCGAGGACAGCCAGGAACTCGGCGGCCAGGGTGGTCCACGTCTGGGGATCTCCGTGGACGGGCCCGGCGCCTGGCGGTGTCGGTCCCCGGTCGAGCACGTTGCGAACGGCCTCGGTGAAGTCCTCTCGGGATGCCACGGTGATGGGCGGATCCAGATCCCGGAACCCGGCCACTGGTGTGGCCACCACCGGGCGACCGAGGGCCACGAACTCCCGTGCCTTGATGGGATCGAGGCTCTCCACGAACGGGGTGTTCTGATGGGGAACGACCAACACGTCGGCGTGCTGGAGATAGCCGGGCAGCACGGCGTAGGGCCGGGCACCGAGGACGACCGCCCCCGCGCCGACGAGCTGGTCGCTGACCTCCCGCGACAGGCTGTTCGGTCCGACGAACACCAGGGTCGCTCGTCCCGACAAGGCCCGGGCCAGGGTGATGCAGAGGTCGATGTCCATCCGACCCTCGGTCAGGGTGCCCTGATAGAGCACGATGGGACCACCGGGAAGGTCCTCGGGACGCCCCACCGGCGTGCGCAGGTGGTCGAGGTCCACGCCGTTCGGGATGAGGTGGGTGGGCCGCAATCGCCCGCGGGTCTTGACCAGAGCCGGTGAGCACACCACCACCTCAGTGGCCTCACGGAGCATCTGGGCGTCGTTCCGGTGTTGCCGGTCCATCTCCCGGCCCACCCCCTCGCCCAGGAGCCAGTCGTCGGTCACGTCGTAGACGCTGGCCCACCCCGTTTCCGAGACGAACGGGGCGTATGTACTGTCGTTGATCCAGAGCACCGGTCGGACGAATCCGAGGCGTCGTCCGGCTGTCCGGACCTGGCGGAACAGTGCCTGGTCCCCCTTGGGCCAGATCCGGCGCGGGAGCCACTTGCGGGGGGTCATGGCCCACAGCCGACCCGTGTCACCGACCGTCCGCAGCGGCGAGAGCGCGGGCAGGTGACCCTGACGCAGGGACCACGTGATGTCGACCGGGTTCCCGACGAAGAGCAGCCGCAGGGAGGGCCGCAAGGCCAGCAACTCGCTGGCCAGGTGTTGGTTGCGGCGCCAGACATCGTCCCACGGCTCGAGGGACAGACAGATGACGTCGAACGGTCGGGGCGAGGACAACGGTGGCCTCCTCTCGGAGCGTGGCGGGGTACCTGGGGCGTCAGCGCTCAACGCGAGGCATCGGCAGGGCCAACGGGGGGCATGGTATTACACGTCGCTTTCGACCCCGTCGCGCGCTGCTCAACCTGGACCGGCCGGCCGGAGCGACGGGTGCAGGAGTCGAGGGGACACAGGCGTTACTGTGTTCGATCGTCTCCCATCGACCATCGGACGCCGTCGAGCTCCCACACCCCGGTGCTGACGGACTGGGCGGGCTCTGGCCGTGAGTCCCCGACTGGCGCTGGTGACCCTGGCTGTAGGCCAGCCCATGGGACAACAGGTCTACGAGCACGAACTCGCCCAACGGGCCCCCGGGGAACTCGGGGACGGGTGGGTGGTCGACCCGGTCACCGTGCGGACATTGCGGTCACCCCTGGCCGGCACGGTCCGGCTCCCTTCCCGGGTCTTGGCCACGTCCTCTCCCCTGGTCCGGCGATCCGTTGCCGCTGTCACCTACCGCGGCCACGATCTCGTCCACCGCTTCGACCTCCGACTTCCACCGGCCAGGCACCCCGAAGTGCTCACCGTGCACGACGTCGTGTCGTGGCGCTTCCCCGATGAGGCCATGCCGCCGTCGGATGCCGCGGCCAGTGCCCGACGTGCGGCCGCCGTCGTATGCCCGTCACAGTTCTCGGCTGATGAAGTCAGCGCGCAGTTCGGAGTGTCGACCTGTGTGGCCATCGCCAACGGCGTGCATCCGGCGTTCTTCGAAGCCGCCCCCCTGGCCCCAGGGCGCCTGGCGGACTTAGGCATCCGACAGCCCTTTGTACTTCACGCCGGCGGTTGCACACAACGAAAGAACCTGGCCGGCCTAGCCGGAGCCTGGGCCAAGGTCCGCTCGCGGCATAGTGACACCCAGCTGGTGATGATGGGGCCGGCTGATCCGCGTCGGAACATGTTGTTCGATCCGCTGCCCGGCACCTGCCTGATCGGGCGGGTGGATGACGACACGGCGCGGGGCATCATGGCTGCATCCTCTGCCGTGGTGGTGCCCTCGGTCTACGAGGGGTTTGGACTCCCGGCTCTGGAAGGTATGGCCGTTGGGGTGCCGGTAGTGGCGGCCCGGCGTAGTTCGCTGCCCGAGGTGTGTGACGATGCCGCCTACCTGGTTGAGCCCGACCCCGACGGGCTGGCCGGGGGCATCGTGGCCGCTCTCGACCGAGGACCGGAGACCGATGCCATGATCTCCCGCGGCAGGCGCCGTGCCTCGTCGTTCACCTGGGAGACAAGTGTCGCCGCGCACGCCGCCATCTGGCGGGCGAGCCTGTGATGACCGCATCCTCGACCGAGTGAACGGCCTCATCCGGCCACGACCCTTGTGGCGGTCGACGCGGACGACCATCCCCGTACGTGAGCGGACACCAACGGAACCACGGTGCCACGGAGAAGTCGCCACTCTGGCGGGCAGTGTCTTCCTGTCCTCGCTGACCGACGGTGGGGCTAGCGCCGGGAATCCCGCGCCGCCTCAGAGCAGCCGGCCACGAGGCCGGTCAGCGAACCGGCCACCACCACCGAGGCACGGAGCACGGCCGCCCCCGCCGCACGGATCGCCCCGGTTCCGTCGCCGCCCCTGGCCCGCCCCCAGGACCGCGACAGGCGCACCGAGGTCTCCTGCACGGCCCCGTGCATCGAAGAAGTCATGAAGGCGCGCACGATGGGGGCCCGAATTCCGAAATTGCGGATCAGCAGGATCAGGTGGTTCTTCTGGGCCCAGTAGGCGTAGCGGACATCGAAGCGCTGGCCTTTGGCGTACGGTCCGGCCACGTGCTCCACCACCGCATCGGGGGTGTACACCAGGCGGTAGCCGGCCCCGGTGACCTGGAAGCTGATGTCGGTCTCCTCGCGGATACAGGTACCCGAGTAGCCGTCGCGGATCCCGCCGACCTGGTCGATCGCCGTGCGTCGGAAGGACATGTTGGCCCCGAGCAGATGATCGACATCGACCGGATGCCCGGGGTCAGCGGCGAAGTTGCCGGTCATGGTGCCGTCCGGCCGGAGCAGGCCGATGGCCTCCCGACCCTCGTCCAACTCACCGGGCTGCTTGCGGATCTGCCGCCCGCCGACGCCACCGACGGAGGGGTCGTCGTAGAACGGGAGGAGTCGTTCCAACCAGTCCGGCTCGGCGAAGGCATCATCGTCGACGAAGGCCAGGACGTCGCCGGAGGCAAGGCGGTATCCGATGTTCCGGGCCGTCGCCGTGGCGCCCACACCCGCGGGACAGACGGCGTAGCGGACCGAGGGGAACTCCTCGACCACCAACTGTGCCGTGTGGTCGCTGGCCGATGAGTCGACCACGATGATCTCGGTGGGGGGGACGCTCTGGCAGAGGAGCTGCTGGAGACAACGGCGCACAAAGGTCGGGCGCTCGTAGGTGACGACCACGACCGAGGTGGTCAGCGCTCCGACCGGGTCCAGCTGATGGGATGACACCGGGACGTCCACCGATCGGAGATCCTCAGATGACGTCGGCAAAGCCTCGCTCCATCTGCTCGAAGATGATCGCCCCCCCGATGAACACGGCGATGGGCACGATGATGGACGCGGCGATCTCCCACAGATGCGGGAGGGGCTGACGCACGAAGGACCACTGGAACTCCTGGAGCAGCCAGGTCAGTGGATTCAACTCGTAGATGAACCGGTACTTGGCGGGAACGTTGTTGATGGAGTACGCGATCGGGCTGGCGTAGAGCAGGAACTGCAGGACAAACGGGACGAAGTAGTTGACATCCCGATAGCGCACGGTGAGCGCGGCGGTCACCAGGCCGATGCCGCTGGCCAGGAGGATCACCATGAGCGTCCACAAGGGGCTGACCAGGACGGCGAACCCCGGGTTGACCCCGTAGACCACGAGGAGCACCACGAGGAAGACGGTGGACACGAGGAAGTCGATGAGGCACGAGTACACGACGGCCAGGGGGACGAGCATGCGGGGGAAGAAGACCTTGGATACCAGGTCCCGGTTGGAGATCAGTGATCCCTGAGCCCGGGGGATGATCCCGCTGAACAGGTTCCAGGCCAGCAGCCCGGTGAAGATGAAGACCATGGGCGGAGCGCCGCCGAAGGAGAGGTGGGCCACCTTCCCGAAGACCAGGACGAAGACCAGGGCAGTGAGGAGGGGCTGCAGCACCACCCAGACGACGCCGAGGGCGGTCTGGCGGTAGCGGAGGGTCACGTCCCGGGCGCCGAACCGGTAGAGCACCTCCCGTGCCTCCCACAGGTCGGCGACCTTCGGGAGTGAGAACCGTCGGGGCGGGGTGATGACGATGGTGGGCACGGTTCCTCAGCTCTGGGAGTAGTCGAAGTCGGGGAACACGACGCCGTGGTCGGTGCCGTCCGGTGTCGTCGGATGGGGGTAGGGCGTCACCGGGAGCACCTGGAAGTGACAGGCCTGCTCCCAGATGTCGGTGGCATGGCCGCCCGCGTAGAGGAAGAGATCCACCGTGTAGGCGCCGGGTTTGAGCCACGGCGTGCGGATGAGGAGCCGGCCCTCGTTCTCGGTGGCCGGATCGAGATAGAAGTCCACCACCCGGGAGTCGCACTGGGCGATGACCATGCCGTCCTCGTTGTTGACGAAGCAGGATACGTGGTAGCGGCTGCCGAAACCGGGACTGGCCCCCACGGTGAACGCCACCTCCACCTCCTCGCCGGGCTTGGTGATGTCCGACCCCACGTCGACGTGGGTGAAGCGGACCTCGCCGGTGCCGGGCCGATGGGTGGCCTCCCGCATCACCGGGGCGTCCCGCATGAAGCTGCGCTTGTACTCCTCGAGCACGTCCTCCACCGTGCCGTGGAGCACGAGGTGGCCGGCGCTCAGGTAGATGGCCGACGTGCACAGGTCCGAGACCGTCTGGAGCTGGTGGCTGACCACGATCACCGTTCGGCCGTCCCGGGCCACCTCGCGCATCTTGCGGAGGCACTTGGCCTGGAACTCCGAGTCGCCCACGGCCAGGACCTCGTCCACGACCAGGATCTCGCTGTCGAGATGGGCAGCCACGGCGAAGGCCAGTCGGATGTACATCCCGGTGGAGTACCGTTTGACCTGGGTGTCGAGGAAGCGCTCGGTCCCGGCGAACTCGACGATGGCGTCGAACCGCTGGTCGATCTCCTTGCGCCGCATGCCGAGGAGGGTGCCGTTCAGGTAGACGTTCTCCCGCCCGGTGAGCTCGGGATGAAAGCCGGTTCCCACTTCGAGCAGGCTGCCCACCCGGCCTCCGAGTTCGATCCGGCCCGTGGTCGGTGCGGTGATCCGGTTGATGATCTTGAGGAGGGTGCTCTTGCCGGCACCGTTTCGGCCGATGATGCCCACCACTTCGCCCCAGCCGACCTCGAAGGACACGCCGTGCAGGGCCTCGAACTCCTCGAAGTGCTTCTTCTTCCCCTTCAGGCGCTTCAACAGGGCCTCGGACGCGTACGAGTCCTGATCCTCCTGGCGGAGGATCCGGTAGGTCTTCGAGACGTCCGAAACGGAGATGGACGCGTCCGTAGACACGGGGGCGACCCTAGAAGGCAGTTGTTGGAGTACCAATTGATCCTCGTTCGCAGGCAGAAGTCCTGCCCTTGAGGATCGTCAGATCAGTCGTCGAGCTTGAGGGCGGAGACGAAGGCCTCCTGGGGAACCTCGACCCGACCGATGTTCTTCATCTTCTTCTTCCCCTCCTTCTGCTTCTCCAGCAGCTTGCGCTTGCGGGTGATGTCACCCCCGTAGCACTTGGCCAGGACGTCCTTGCGGCGGGCCTTAACCGTCTCCCGGGACAGGACTCGGCCCCCGATGGCGGCCTGGATGGGCACGTCGAACATCTGGCGGGGGATCAGCTGGCGCAGCTTCTCGGTCATCCGGCGGCCGTAGAAGTCGGCCTGGGACCGGTGGACGATGGTCGAGAAGGCGTCGACCGGGGTGTGGTTGATGAGCACGTCCACCTTGACCAGGTCACCGGTGGCGTACCCCTCGGGCTCATAGTCGAGGCTGGCGTATCCCTTGGTCCGGCTCTTCAGCTGGTCGAAGAAGTTGACCACCACCTCGGCCAGGGGGATCACGTAGACGAACTCCACCCGCTCCGGGGAGAGATACTCCATCTTGACCATCTCGGCCCGGTGCCCCTGGCACAGGTCCATCACCGTGCCGGTGTACTCGGCCGGGGTCAGGATGGTGGCCCGCAGCATGGGCTCGTCAACATGGTCGAGGTGGGTGGGCTCGGGCAGCTCACTCGGATTGTCCACATCCACCTCGTCGCCGTTGTTGAGATAGGCCCGGTAGGCCACCGACGGCGCCGTGGCGATGAGGGAGAGGTCGAACTCCCGCTCGAGTCGCTCCCGGACGATCTCCATATGCAAGAGGCCGAGGAACCCGCACCGAAAGCCAAAGCCGAGGGCCCGGGAGGACTCGGGCTCGTGGGTGAAGCTGGCGTCGTTCAGCCGGAGCTTCTCCAGGGCGTCCCGGAGGTCGGGAAGTTCGTCCCCGTCGATGGGGAAGATCCCGCAGAACACCATGGGCTTGGGGTCGCGGTAGCCGGCCAGGGCGGACGAGGCCGGGTGGCTGGCCGTGGTCACCGTCTCGCCCGACCGGGCACTGCCCACCTCCTTGATGCCGGCGATGAGGTAGCCGACCTCGCCGGGCCCGAGTTCGTCCACCGGGACGGTGGTCGGGGTCCGGACGCCGATCTCTTCGATCTCGTGGTTGCTGGCCGCCTGCATGAAGCGGAGCCTGTCCGTGCCGTGCAGGGTGCCGGCCATCACCCTGATGGAGCTGACCACGCCCCGGTACTGGTCGTAGGCCGAGTCGAAGATCAGGGCCTGCAACGGTGCGTCGGGATCACCGGCCGGAGCTGGGATCCGCTCCACGATGGCGTCGAGTAGCTCGGGCACGCCCGCGCCGGTCTTGGCCGAGATGTGGAGGATGCCGGTCGCCTCGATCCCGAGCACCTGCTCGATCTCGGCGGCACACCGCTCCGGATCGGCGGCGGGAAGGTCGATCTTGTTGAGCACGGCCACGATCTCGAGGTCGTTCTCTAGGGCTTGGTAGCAGTTGGCCAGGGTCTGGGCCTGGATCCCTTGGGAGGCGTCGACCAGGAGCACGGCTCCTTCGCAGGCGGCCAGGGACCGGCTGACCTCGTAGCCGAAGTCGACGTGACCGGGGGTGTCGATCAGGTGGAGCGTGTGGTCCTTCCACGGCACCCGGACGTTCTGGGCCTTGATGGTGATGCCACGTTCCCGCTCGATGTCCATGGAGTCGAGGTACTGCTCGCGCATCTGGCGGGGATCGACCGCGCCGGTCAGCTCGAGGATGCGGTCGGACAGGGTCGACTTGCCGTGGTCGACGTGGCTGATGATGGAGAAGTTTCGGATGCGGTCGACGGGAAGCACGGGGAGGCCAGCGTACCCAAGCCGGCCACGATCCCGTCCCCGCCGGCCCGGCGCCACGCCCGGGGGCCCGGCCCCACCGGGGGCCCCATCGGTGGCGGCGTGACCCGCTGGCATCGGCCGGTGGGACCCGGCACGACCGGGCTGCTATCGTGTTCTGTCCCCGGACATGGCCCTTGCCGGCTGGCCAGGGTCCGATTCTCACCGGTGTGGCGGTGGCAGCACGTCCCGCAGCGCCGACCGTCACCCACCCGTCGTATCTACCAGCACGCAGAGGAACCGCAGTGGCAAACATCAAGAGCCAGATCAAGCGCAACCGGCAGACCGTCAAGCGGCAGGCCCGGAACAAGGCCGTGCGCTCCGAGCTCCGAACCCGGACCAAGCGGGCCATCAGCGCCATCGAAGGTGACGCCGAGCAGGCCGACGAGGCGCTGCGGCTGGCCATCAAGCGGATCGACAAGGCGGCAGCCAAGGGCGTCATCCACAAGAACCAGGCCGCCAACCGCAAGTCACGTCTGATGAAGCGGGCCGCTGCTCAGGGCGCGGACGCCGGCGTGGACGAAGCCGTCGACGCAGACGTGAACGCCTGAGCCTCCCGGCGACCGGCACCGGTGGGAGACGCTGAGGTGCGGCAGGGCCCGAACGTCAGCACCCCGTCATCCTGACGGCCTTTCCCGACGCGGAGGCCCGTCGTCCTCGTCGTCTGACCCAATGGGACCGTGACCGGTGCACCGTCGCGGTGCACGCCCAACCGGCATCGACCCGTGGATCGCTCCCGGGGTGGCCCCCCGGTGACGCCGCAGGTGGTCAGGTCGAGGCGTAGTAGAACGGCTTGTCGCACCGGTAGCCGTGGGACGGGCCGCTGGCCGGTGGGTCGTCGAGCCTCTCGTACCGGCCGTGGACGATGGTGGCGATGATGTAGCAGTTGGTCGGGACCCCGGAGGCCGGGTCGGCAGTGCCCACCAGATTGCCTCCCGAGAACGAGTGGACGGTTCGCAGGGCGGCCAGGATGGAGCCCCGGCTGGGGTGGGGACCGGCATCCTTCAGGGCCTGGGTGAACAGTTCGGCGGACAGCCAGCCGTAGACGGTGTAGAGGTCGGCCTTGAATCCGGGAGCGGCCTTCTGGATCCAGGTCTGGAAGGCGCTGATGGCCGGGATGGAGGACTTGTCCTCACCCAGGTAGAGCGAGGTGTTCTGCTCCATGTAGGCCCCGTCGATGGCCGAGGCCCCTCCTGCGCTGGGCACCAGCCCCTCGCTGTAGGTGGACCCCCCGAGGACCAGGACGGGATGGAAGCTCTGCTGGTTGAGGGCCTGGACCACGGCGGCGGCGTAGTTGTAGGGCATCTGCTCCAAGAAGAGGATCTTCACCCCGGCGTTCTTCATGGCGATGACGTTCTGGTTGAAATCCGACTGGGTGACCTCGAAGGTCGGCGAGTAGACGACCTTGTACCCGATGGACTGCATGGCCTGCTTCTCGGCGTCCCACTTGGCGATGGCCGACGGCTCCCCGGCCACCATGGCCGCGGCGTGGGTGATGGTCTTCGGGAACTTCTGCTTGAAGTAGGCCAGCGGACCGAGGATCCACCCGTTGGCCGTCGGGGCCACACTGAAGGTGTTGGGCAAGTTGTTGGTGCCGAGGTCGAGCGAGACGCTCACATTGGGGACTCCGGGATCCGCCTTCAGGACCGTCCCTCCGAAGTTGTCCTCCAGCGAGAAGCTGCCGACCATGGCCACGTCCCTGTTGACGTCGGCCTGGGTCTCCTGCTTGTTGGGCCCACCCGAGTACCCGTCGTCACTGCTGTCCACCAGGAGCTTGCGCCCGTACACACCACCGATGGAGTTCACGTAGTCGGCGTAGGCCTGGGTCCCGACTGCGGCCCCCTTGAACAGGCCGGCCACCAGGGTGGACACGTTCCCGATGGACACCGAATGGGCGGTGATCCCGGTGTGATCGCTGAACGCCGAAGCGGGAATGGCCGGTCGGCCGGTGGATGCGCCCGCCGCGGACGCGGTGGCTGCGCCGACGACGAGCGAGGCGACCAGCACCACCGCGCCCGGAAGCACCACCGCGCGTCGGCGGCGCGCGCTCCTCCCCGGTCCGTAGGTCATGGGCCTCATCGACGGTCTTCCCCCTGCTCGTGGACGGCCGCCGGTGCTCCGCGCTCGCCCCCCTGCGTTTCGGTCGGCCGCGACACCAGGGAGTCGGAGGCCGGTCCGGCGGTCGCCCCGGCGGAGGGCGACCCGTCCCGCCGGTGCATGGAGCGGATCCGGGACCGGTCCAAGGTGGCGAACTCCCCGTGGGCCTCGACGGTCACCACACCCCCCTGGAGCAGCCGACCCTGGCTGAAGGTGCGTCGGTCGGTTCGCTCGGTGACCCAGGCCTCGAAGACTGCCGGTTGGCCGATGAGGGTGGGCTTCAGGTACCGGATGGCGAGGTTCACGGTGGGTCCGGCACCCTCGGCGATGATGTTGGCCGCCGTCAGGACGATGTCGAAGGCCCCAGCCAGGACGGCGCCGTGCACGCATCCCGGGGCCCCCTCGTAGATGGCAGTGAACGTGGCCCGGGCGACGGCCTTGGGCGGATCGAACTCGACGGTGAGAGGCGGGGCCAGCGGATTGCAGGAGCCGATGACCACGTCGAAGGGCATGGCGTCGGCCAGGGTGCGGGCCTCGGTGGGAGGAACCGACTCGTCGGCGAAGCGGGCCACGGGGTCGCCGGCCATGGGGACGTGCGGCTCCAGATTGTCGGCCAACTCCGCCACATCCCGGGCTACCCGGATCAACACGTCGGGCGGGGCGGCGGCGGTGACGGTGAGGGCCATGAGACGGCGGACGGCATCGGCCAGCTCTTCGCGGCCGCCGCCGCTCCACGGCTTGGTCACCGCCCCGTGCGGTGCCGGCGACGGATCCGGGACGGCGGACGTCTCAGCCATCGTCGCCGCCGAACCGCCCGAGGTGGACGGCGTGGGCGTCGAGGGTGGCCAGCATCTGGTTGCGATCCCCCGACGGGACGCGGAGCACGACCTCGTCGACTCCCAGCTCCTCGAAGTGGGCCAGCTTCGCCTCGGTGGGAACGGTGCCGAATGGCACCACCCGGATGAGGGCGGGATCCCGGTCACGCGCCTCGACGGCCCGCCGCAGTGCGGGCAGGGCGTCGGTGAGCCCCGACCCGCCGATCGGCATCCACCCGTCGCCGTACTCGGCGATGGCAGCGAAGACCTTGGGGGTGGCCCCTCCCCCCACCAGGGTCGCCACCCGTGGCTGCTGCACGGGCTTGGGCCAACTCCAGCACGGCTCGAGCGAGACGTAGCGCCCGTGGAACTCGGCCTGCTCCTGGCTCCACAGGGCCTGTATGCACAAGATGTGCTCGCGGGCCACCTCGCGGCGGAGACCGAAGTCGACCCCGTGGTCGGCCGCTTCGGCGCGGTTCCAGCCGAAGCCGGTGCCGAACACCACCCGTCCACCGCTCAGGTGGTCGAGGGTGGCGATCTGCTTGGCCAGCACGATCGGGTCGTGCTGGGCCGCCAGGACGACGCCGGTGCCGAGCAGGATCCGCTCGGTCACCGAGGCCGCCGTGGCCAGGGCCACGAACGGGTCGAGACTGCGCCGGTAGTCGTCGAGATGGACCCCTTCGACCAGGGCGGGGGGGGCGTCATCCCGCACGGGCAGATGGGTGTGCTCGGGGAAGTACAAAGAGTGGAAGCCCCGCTCCTCGGCCGCCCGGGCCAGGTCGGCCGGAGCCATGTCGCGGTCGGTGAGGAACGAGGTGATCCCGAGGCGCATGGGAGCTCAGTGATCCAGGCCGGCGGCGAGACGGGCTCCGGGATTGGTCTGCGGGTCGGCGAACAGCGAGGCGAACGCCGACTCCTCACGGGCCCGGGCGGCCTCGATGCCCGGGCGCCGGCCGGCCATCATCAGCTGTTTGATGCGCCGGGTCCCCTCGTGGGGGAACGAGGCGATGGTGCGGGCCAGGGCCAGCGTCTCGTCCACCACCGTTCCTTCCTCGCAGACCCGCAGAGCCAGGCCGGCCCGGACCGCGTCGTCGGCTCCGATCCACTCGGAGGCGAGGAGGAGGGCCGAGGCCTGCTGCCAGCCCAGCCTCTCGGGCAGCAGCCAGCTGCTCGCCGCCTCGGGGGGCACGCCCATCTCGGCGAACGGGGCCCGGAGCCGTGCCCCACGCTCCATCAGCACCAGGTCTACGTGGCCGAGCACCGTGCAGCCGAGTCCCATCCCCACGCCGTGCACCGCAGCCAGGAGGGGTTTGTCGAAGGAGACCAGGGTGTCGAGCAGGGAGCGGAAGCCCGAGCCGGCGTCGGGACCCGCCTCCCCGGTGGCGATGGCCACCATCTCGCGGAGGTCCTGACCGGCGGTGAACGCCCGACCCCGGCCGGTGAGGACCACGGCCCGGACGGCATCGTCGGCCAGGGCCCCGACCAGCGCCGCGTCGACGGCGCGGTACATGGCCGTGTCGAAGGCGTTGCGGACGCTGTCGCGGTCGAAGGCCACGAGGCGGACACCGTCGGCGTCCTCGACGTCGATCCGGTGTTCGTCGGGGTCCAGCTCCCCCGGCCTCTCGCTCACGGCCGGTCCGGCCCGCTGGTCACGGACGGACCACCTGGCCCCCGTCGACGTTGAACACGTGGCCGGTGATCCACGAGGCCTCGTCGGACAGCAGGAAGAGGCACATGCCCACCAGGTCGGAGGGCTCGCCCTGACGCTTGAGGGCCAGGCCGGCCAGGATCGGCTTCATGAACGCGTCGGGTACCACCGTCCGCGAGGCCTCCGTGTCGATGGGCCCCGGCGCGATGGCGTTGATGCGGATGTGCTGGCCCCCGAGCTCATGGGCCATCTGCTGGGTCAGGGAGTTGACCCCGGCCTTGGCCAGTCCGTAGAACCCGGCATAGAGGTAGGCCGCCGTCGACGACTGGTTCACGATGGCACCCGCACCGCGCTCTTTCATGGCCGGGTAGCAGGCCCGCACGCAGTTGAGGGCACCCAGCAGGTTCACCGAGAGGAAGCGGTTGAGGTACTCCCAGTCGACGGTCAACAGGAGGTCGAGTTGCATACCGCCGAAGATGGCGGCGTTGTTGACCAGGTAGTCGATACCGCCGAACTGCGCCACGGCGGATTCGGCCATGGCCCGAGCCGACTCCGGGTCGGCCACATCCACTCGGGCGGAGACAGCCGACCCCCCGGCGTCCCGAATGCCCGCGGCGACGTCGGCCGCCTTGTCCTCGGCGATGTCGGCCACCACCACGGCTGCACCCGCCGCCGCCAGGGCCTCGGCATACGCCTGGCCGATCCCACCGCCCGCACCGGTGACGATGGCCACTTTGCCGGTGAAGTCGAACCGGACCATGGGTGCTGCGGCGTCGGTGGCCAGCTCCGGGGGCCCGCTCATGACGGCTGCGCCTTGCGGCGTCGGGCGATGACTGTCTCGGCGGCACCGCTCAGCCCCGTGGACAGAGGCCAGCCGATGTAGTGGGTGAGGTGCAGCACCGTCTCTCGGACCTGCTCCTCGGTCAACTCGTTGCGCTCCAGGGCCGAGTCGAACTGGATCTCGAGAAGTGGCGTCAGGCCCATGGCCGCCAGCACCCCGATGGTCATGAGCCGCCGGTCCCGCAGATCGAGCGCCGGTCGGGTCCACACCGTGCCGAACAGGTGGTCGACGGTGAAAGCGGCGTAGGGCCCCTCCATGTCGCCGGGGTCGACGGTGAACCCGTAGACCTCCTGCATCTTGGCCATGCCCAGGGACCGGGCCGAGTCGGGGTCCGGACCCCCACTCCCCCCGTCACCATCGATTGGCGGGTCACCCACGGCTGCCATCCTCTCCCCCGCGCCGGATCACGCCGGCTCGGCGATCGACTTGGTCTCGAGGTACTCCTCGAAACCGGCGACGCCGGACTCACGCCCCACGCCGGACTGCTTGTAGCCCCCGAAGGGCATGTCGGGGCTGAACCACAGCCCCCCGTTGATGCCGACGGTGCCGGTGCGGATCCGGTCGGCCACGCCGATGGCCCGCTGCCGGTCGGTCGACCACACCGATCCGGAGAGGCCGTAGGCCGACTCGTTGGCCAGGGCCACCGCATCGTCGTCGCCGTCGTGGGGGATGACGACCAGGACCGGTCCGAAGATCTCCTCGCTGGCCACCCGCGAGGTGTTGGACAGCCCGACGACGAGGGAGGGCTCGACGAAGAAGCCGCGGTCGAAGCCGTCGGGACGACCGCCACCGGCCACGAAGCTGCCGCCCTCGTCGATGGCCAGCCTCAGGTAGCCCTCCACCCGTTCGCGCTGCCGGGCGCTGATGAGTGGCCCGCAGATGGTGCCGGGATCGGTCGGGTCTCCGGCCGGAAGCTTGGACAGGACCTTGGCCGTCGACGCCACCGCCTCGTCGAACTGGTGGCGCGGGACGAGCAGGCGGGTGGTGATGGCGCAGCCCTGCCCGGCATGGGTGCAGACCGTGAAGGCGGCGGTGGCGCACGCCCCGCGGAGGTCGGCGTCGTCCAGGATGACGAAGGCCGACTTCCCGCCGAGCTCCAAGAAGACCTTCTTGAGGGAGTCGGCCGCCGAGACCATGACCCGTTTGCCCGTGGCCGTCGAGCCGGTGAAGCTGATCTGGTCCACCCGGGGATCGGCGGACAACAGGCCACCCACCGTGTGTTCGGACGAGGTCACGACATTCACCACCCCCGGTGGGATGTCGGTCTCCTCAGCGATCATCCGGCCGAGCACCGTGGCGCACCACGGGGTGTCGGGGGCAGGCTTGAGCACGACCGTGTTGCCCGCGGCGAGCGCCGGACCCAGCTTGGCCAGGTTGATCTGGTGAGGGACGTTCCAGGGCGTGATCGCCCCCACCACGCCGGTGGCCTCCCTGCGCACCCAGCGGTGTGAGGGGATGCCCATGGGCGAGGCATTGCCGAGGTCGGTCTCCCAGGAGTACCCCTCAGCCAGGTCGGCCACCCAGCCGAGGCCCTCCACCGGAGCGTCGAGCTGGGCCGAATAGGTGAAGGAGACCGGCGAGCCCGTCTCGGCCACGGTCATGGCCCGGAGCTCCTCGGCATGGGCGCCGAAGGCGGCCTGGAGCTGGCGAAGGCATCGGACCCGCAGCCCCACATCGGTGGACCACCCCGTTTCGTCGAAGGCACGACGGGCGGCGGTGATGGCATCGTCGAGGTCCTCGGGACCACCGTCGGCCACCACGCCGATGGTCTCCTCGGTGGCCGGGTTGACCACGTCGAAGGTGCGGCCCGACCGGGCCGTCCGGAGTGCTCCGTCGATGAGCATCCGCTCTTCGCCCGCCAGTGGTCCTGTGGTCGTCACGACGCCATCCCTCCTAGTCCGAAGATCTCATCGGTCCGGCGTTCGGCCATCTGAGCCAGGGGCAGATCGACATCGAGCGACTCGGCCAGCTCGAGCGTGGCCGCAAGGTCCTTGTGGGCCAGGGACGCCCCCGCCCGCATGGCCCCCACCACCATGGGATGGTCGTCGTCGGTGAACGGCGCCACCGTCGGTCGGAACATGAGGCGGGAGGCGCCGCCGATGTGCACGTCGCTCGCCTTGACCACCTCGGCCAGTTTGTCCAACGGGATGCCGGCCGCCTCCGCCAGCTGCTGACCCTCGAAGGCGGCCAGCCACGAGCCGTAGGTGATGAGGTTGCGAGCCAACTTGGCGGCCAGGCCGGCGCCGAACGGGCCCATGACCACGGTGAGCGAGCTGATGGCGTCGAAGACCGGTCGCACCCGTTCGATCGCCTCGGGATCACCGCCGACCATGCACACCAGGTCGCCGGAGGCGGCGGCGTCGGGACCGCCGGTGACCCCGCAGTCGAGCATGGCCACCCCGAGGGCGGCCGCTTCGGCCCCGATGGCCTGGACGCACGCCGCCGAGATGGTGCTCACCACGATGAACGTCGTGCCGTCGCCGGCGGCGGCCAGACCACCGTTGGGACCGGACAGCACGGCGTGGACCTGCTCGTCGTTGACCACGGCGACCACCACCACGTCGGACCGTCCGACCAGGTCCACCGGCGAGGTGGCCACCACGGCGGTCTCCGCGTAGGCGGCGGTGGCCTCGGGCCGGATGTCGCTGACGACCAGGGGCAGCCCCTGGCGCAGCACACTGGTGGCCACACCGTTCCCGATGGCCCCGAGTCCGATCACGCCGACGCTCGGCGTGGTGACGGATCGGGCCCCGTCGGCTGGTTGGTGGTTCGGCACTGGACGTCCCCCTGTCATTCGCTGCTGGCGATGTTGCCACTGGAGCGGGCGACGCGCGCCCCGACCCGGAGGCACCCGCCATTGCGTCGTTGCCCTGTACTTGGACAGCTGTCCAGACTATAGTCCAATCATATGAGCGACACCAACGCCGGCGGCGGGGTCCGGGTTCCCTCCCCCGCGGCACGGACGCCATCCGCCGGTGCGGTGCGAGGGGCGCGGCGCCGGACCCGATGTCGGAGCGAGAACGGTGAGTGAGCCCGTGGCCCTCCTCGACGACGGCTCGGCCGGATTCGAGGCCACCCGACGACGGCTGACGCCGCGCCAGGCCGAAGTGGTGGCCCAACTGGTTCGGGCCACCGAGCAGGAGGTCGAGACGGTGGGCTACGCCGGCCTGACCGTGCGCAGTGTGGCCCGTCGGGCTGGCGTGGCCCCGGCCACCGCCTACAACTACTTCAGCTCCAAGGACCATCTGCTGGCTGAGGTCCTCTGGCGCGGCATGCAGGCGCTGCCACCAGTGGCCACCGACGACGGACGTTCGGTGCCCGACCGGGTGGCCGACGCCGTCCGGGCCATGGTCCTGCTCACCACCGAGAGCCCCGCACTGGTGGACGCCTCCACCCAGGCGCTCCTGAGCACCAGCGCCGATGTCAAGCACCTCCGTGACCGGATCGGGAGCGTGATCCACCACCGCCTGGCCGCCGCCGTCGGCCCCGACGCCGACCCGATGGTGGTCCGGGTGCTGCAGACCTCCTTTTCGGGGGCGCTCCTCGAGGCCGGCATGGGCCACATGTCCTCGATGGATGTCCCCGAGTTCGTGGCCGCGGCCGCCTCGTTGATGGTGGATGGGGGCCGTGGGGGCCGGAGGGTCCGATGACCAACGACCTGCAACCGGTGCGCTACAGCCCCTACGCCTACGAGATCCACGAGGACCCCTACCCGGTGTACGCCCGGATGCGGGCCGAGGCCCCGGTCTACCGGAACGACGACCTGGACTTCTGGGCCTTCTCCCGCCACGAGGACGTCCTGGCCGCCTTCCGCAACCTGGACGGGTTCTCCAACGCGCAGGGTGTCTCCCTCGAGCCCAGCGCCTTCGGGCCCGAGGCCCACAAGTTCATGTCCTTTTTGGCCCTCGACCCTCCCCGCCACACCCGCATGCGGTCGCTGGTGGGCAAGGGGTTCACCCCGTCCAAGGTGGCCGAGATGGAGGACCACATCCGGACCATCGCCCTCGAGCACCTCGAGCCCGCCCTGGAGCTGGGGACGTTCGACTTCATCGCCGACTTCGCCGGCAAGCTCCCCATGGACGTCATCTCCGAGCTGATGGGCGTGCCCCGGGCGGACCGGTCCGAGGTCCGACGGCTGGCCGACGTGGTCGTCCACCGCGAGGACGGCGTGCTCGACGTGCCGGCCGCGGGCATGGACGCGGCCATGGCCCTGGTCGCCTACTACCAGGAGATGGTCGACGAGCGGAGGCGGTCCCGGCGCGACGATCTCACCTCGGCACTGCTGGACGCCGAGATCGACGGGGACAAGCTCACCGACGACGAGATCATCGCCTTCCTCTTCTTGATGGTGGTGGCCGGCAACGAGACCACCACCAAGTTGTTGGGCAACGCCTGGTACTGGGGCTGGCGCCACCCCGACGAGCGGGCCAAGCCGTTCGGCGATCGGGACCGGGTGGGCAGTTGGATCGAGGAGACCCTGCGCTACGACACCTCGAGCCAGATGCTGCTGCGGGTCACCAGGATCCCCATGGAGCTCCACGGGTTCGAGATCCCCGAAGGCAGCCGGGTCCTGCTCCTGGTGGGATCGGCCAACCGCGACGAGTCCGTCTTCCCCGACGCCGACCGCTACGACCTCGACCGCGACACCGGCCGCCTGGTCAGCTTCGGCAGCGGTCGCCACTTCTGCATGGGGGCACCCATGGCCCGGCTCGAGGCCCGGATCGGCCTCACCGAGCTGGTCGACCGGGTGGCCACCTACGAGGTGGATCCCGAGGGCATCGAACGGGTCCACTCCATCAACGTCCGGGGCCTGGCGACCATGCCCACCACGGTGACGTTGCGCTGATGGCCCGCGTCGAGGCCAACCCCGACCTGCGTCCGGCCGTGGTCACCGGCGCCTCATCGGGCATCGGACAGGCCACGGCCGTGGCCCTGGCCGCCCAGGGGCACCCGGTGGTCCTCGGCGCCCGCCGGGTGGCCGAGTGCGAAGCGACGGCGGCGGCCATCCGGGCTGACGGCGGGGAGGCGGTGGCCATCCGGCTGGACCTGGCTGACGGGGACTCCGTGACGCAGTTCGCCAAGTCGGCGGTGGACACGCTCGGAGCGGTCGAGATCGTGGTGTCCAACGCGGCCCGGAATATCGCCGGTGCCGTCCTCGACACCGACGCCGAGGCGTTCGACGGTGTCCTGGCCGTCAATCTGAGCGGCACCCACCGACTGGTGCGGGCCCTGGCCCCGGCCATGACCGAGCGGCGCCGGGGCGACATCGTCTTCGTCACCTCCGACGTGGCCGAGCGGCCCCGGCCGTCCATGGCCGCCTACGTCACCTCCAAATGGGGACTCGAGGGTTACGTCCACTCGCTCCAGATGGAGTTGGAGGGGACCGGGGTGCGGGCCACGATCGTCCGACCCGGACCGACGCTGACCGGCATGGGGATGGACTGGGACCCCGAGGTCACCGGCCAGGTCATCGAGGAGTGGGCGGCGTGGGGTTTCGCCCGCCACGCCAACTTCATGCGCCCGGCCGGCGTGGCCCAGGCCATCGTGGCCGTGGTCGGCCTGCCCCGGGGCACCCACGCCACCGTCATCGAACTCCAGCCCGAGGCGCCCATCCGCACCCATCCCGACCATGAGGGGGAACCATGACCATCGCAGTGGACCACAAGCAACCGCCGCGGGTATCCGGCGGCGAGGAGGCCAACGGCCACCTGGAGGAGCTGCGGGTCGACCCGATCGCCCTGATGAACCGGGTGCGGGCCGAATGCGGCGACGTGGGCATCTTCCGCCTGGTCGACCGGGACGTGGTGCTGATGACCGGGGCCGGAGCCAACGAATTCTTCTTCCGGGCCCCCGAGGAGGTCCTAGACCAGGCCGAGGCCTATCCGTTCATGACGCCGGTCTTCGGCGAGGGGGTGGTGTTCGACGCGCCGCCCGAGCGCCGGCGGGAGATGCTCCACAACCAGGCCCTCCGGGACAAGTTCATGCGGGGTCACGCCGCCACCATCGCCGACGAGGTGGAGCAGATGGTGGCGGGATGGGACGACGACGGCGAGATCGACCTGCTGGACTGGTTCGCCGAGCTGACCATCTACACGTCCTCGGCGTGCCTCATCGGCAAACGCTTCCGCAACGAACTCGACAAGCGGTTCGCCGAGCTC
The DNA here is from genome assembly GCA_963738545.1 of uncultured Acidimicrobiaceae bacterium. Lineage (GTDB taxonomy): Bacteria > Actinomycetota > Acidimicrobiia > Acidimicrobiales > RAAP-2 > Bog-756. The sequence continues at coordinate 825,695 of CAVTXA010000008.1, read as the reverse complement.
TACCACGACCTCGAGCAGGGCACCGACGCCATCGCCTACGTCGATCCCTACGCCCCCATCGAGAGCTTCCGGCGCCGGGACGCCGCCCGCGTCGGGCTGGTCCAGTTGGTGGAGGCCATCATGACCCGGCGGGCCGCCGGTCCCCCGTCGGCCGACGACGAGCGGGACCTGCTCGACGTGCTCATGTCCATCACCAACGAGGACGGCTCGCCACGCTTCCTGGCCGACGAGGTGACCGGCATGTTCATCTCCATGATGTTCGCCGGCCACCACACCACCTCGGGCACGGCGGCGTGGACCCTCATCGAGCTCCTCCGTAACGCCGACGAGCTCAGGGCCGTCGACGACGAGCTGGACGAGCTCTACGCCGGGGGGGCCGAGGTCAGCTACCAGGCCCTCCGGGCCATGCCCCACCTGGAGTCGGCCATCAAGGAGGCCCTCCGCCTGCACCCGCCCCTCATCCTCTTGCTCCGGGTGGCCAAAGAGGACCTCGAGGTGGACGGCTACGCCATCACCGCCGGGCAGATGGTGGGGGCCAGCCCCTCGGTGTCCAACCGGATCCCCGAAGACTTCCCCGACGCCGACGAGTTCCAGCCCTCCCGCTACCTCGAGCCCCGCGAGGAGGACCGGTCCAACCCCTGGACCTGGATCCCCTTCGGTGCCGGCCGGCACCGCTGCGTCGGGGCGGCGTTCGCCATGATGCAGCTCAAAGCCATCTTCTCGGTGTTGCTGCTGGACTGGGAGTTCGAACTGGCCCAGCCGTCGGACTCCTACCGCAACGACCACTCGAAGATGGTGGTCCAGCTCCAGCAGCCCTGCGTGGTCCGGTACCGGCGCAAGGCCGCCCGGGCGTCCGACGGTGGTGGGCGGCCCTGATGCGGGTCACCGTCGACCTCGACCTGTGCCAGGGGCACGGCGTCTGCGAGTCCGAGGCCCCCACCGTGTTCGAGTTGGCCAAGCGTGAGAAGGTGACCATCCTGGACGGCTCGCCACCCGACGACGCCCGGGCCGAGGTCGAGGCCGCCGTCCGTTACTGCCCCACATCCGCACTGTCCATCGTCGAAGAGGAGTAGTCCATGCCGTCGTTCCCCCGCAGTGAGCTCGAAGAGATGATGCAGAGGTGGTTGGACATCAACCAGCGCTGCGAGGAGCAGCTGGACTGGCTGCCCATGGCCGAGATGTACACCGACGACGCCACCTACGGCTGGAACGTCGGTCCCACCGACGAGTTCATGGCCGTGGGTAAGGACGAGATCCGCGAGTACGCCCTCGGCCTCGAGATGGAGGGCCTGGGGGGATGGACCTACCCGTACCAACGGGTGCTGATCGACGATGTGCAGGGCGAGATCCTCGGGCTGTGGAAGCAGATCGCCGATGTGTCCCGGCCCGACGGCAGCCACTACGAGATCGCCGGTCTGGGCGGGAGCTGGTTCCGCTACGCCGGCAACTTCCAGTGGAGCTGGCAGCGGGACTTCTTCGATGTGGGCAACGCCACCGCCACGTTCATCGAGATGATCAACGCCGGTGTGCTGACCCCGGGCATGCAGAAGCGGCTGGAGAAGGGGGCGTCGGGCAAGCGCCAGCCCGGCCACTACCGGGTGGGCGGCGCGCCGGTGGGCCTCTGGGAGGGCGTGTAGCCACCATGGAGTCGGTGTGGGACTATCCCCGCCCGCCTCGTCTGGAGCCGGTGGAGGCGCGGATCACCGTGGTGTTCGGCGGTCAGACCATCGCCGACACCACGGCGGCGTTCCGCGTCCTCGAGACCAGCCATCCCCCCAACTACTACCTGCCTCCGGACGACATCATGGACGGCTGCCTGGTCCGGGTCCGGGGCTCGTCGTTCTGTGAGTGGAAGGGCGCGGCCCACTACTACGACGTCACCGTGGGCGACGCCGTGGCCGCCGAGGCGGCCTGGGGCTACGACCGGCCCACCCGGGCCTACGCGGCCATCGCCGGGTACGTGGCCTTCTACCCCGGTCGCATGGACGCCTGCCTGGTCGACGGCGAGGAGGTGGAGGCCCAGCCCGGCGGCTTCTACGGCGGATGGATCACCGCCGACCTGGTGGGGCCGTTCAAGGGCGGCCCGGGCACGCAGGGCTGGTAGCGACGGGTCCGCCCGGGTCGGTGGGGGTCCGGCTGGTGGCGACGCCGGCCTCGGGCCTCACGTCCAGGCGAACGCCCCGATGACGGCCGTGCGCCACGCCTTGATCGCTTCGGCGTGGGACGAGTCGGTCCGGCCCATGCGCACCACCACCAGGTCGGCGTGCGGGCAGATGTCGATGTACTGGCCCTCGTGCCCGTTAGCCCAGAACGTGCCGTGGGGATCGTCCCTGGTCCACCAGTGCGAGCCGTAGTACTCGCCGTCGTCGGGGTCCACCGACCGGGGGCGACGACCGTGGTCGACCCAGCCCTCGGGCAGGAGCCGACGACCGTCCCAGATCCCGTCGCGTAGGTAGAGGAGCCCGAACCGGGCGTAGTCCCGGGCGGTGGCGTAGGCGTAGGATGCGGCCACCCACGTCCCCGCCTCGTCGAAGGTGGTGGTGGCCGACGCCATCCCGAGGGGACCGAACAGCCGGTCGGCGAGGAAGTCCCGGTAGGGCTGTCCGGGACCGAGCGTCCGGGCCACGATGCCCGAGACGATGTTGCTGGTGCCGCTCGAGTAGTTGAACCGGGTGCCGGGCGGGGCGGCGAGGGGCCGGTCGGCAGCGTAGGCGGCCATGTCCTCCTGGCCCCGGCCGAAGAGCATCTGGAGGACGTCCGAGGTCTCGGCGTCCTCGTACTCCTCCACGAAGTCCAGGCCGTCGCGCATCTCGAGGAGGTGCTGGAGGGTGATGGCCCGGCGTGGGTCGCCGGTCCCCTGCCACTCGGGCACCGGGGCCGGGGCGTCGAGGGCCAGTCGACCTTCCTCCACCAGCATGCCCACCACGGCATGGAGCATGGACTTGGCCATGGACCAGGAGAGCAGGGGTGTGTCCCGAACCACGGGCTTGCCCGGTCGGTCCCATTGGGGGAGCAGCCCGCCGTAGCGCTCCAGCACCAGCCGTCCCCGATGGACGATGACCACGGCGTAGGTCTGGTGGAGCGGCCCTTCCGGATCGAAAGCGGCCTCCATGGCCCCGGCCAGGTCGATGCCGTCGGGCAGCGGTCCCTCGGGCCATCGCGACGCCGGCCAGGGAACGCCCGCGGGCTGGGCGGGCAGAGGGGTCAACGGGGAGTCGATCGGGTCCGGAAGGGTCACGCAGCGAGTTTCGCACTCCCGGACCAGGGGGGCGCCGACCACGCCCCGGGGGTGGCCGGGTCAGGCCGCCGCCTGCCAGTCGATCCAGCCGCCGTGCTGTTGGACCACGGCGAGCAGGGTGGGGTGGGCGGCGCCCTCCTCGAACAGCACCGAGCCCAGCACGTGGGCCTGGGCGCCCGAGGCATCGGTCAGCGACGGGTCGGCCACCCCCTCGACCGTCCCGGCGCCATCGGCGCTGAGCCAGGCCACCGGCCGCCGGTGCGAGGCCTCGGCCAACAGCTCGGTGAACCGCTGGCGCTGGTCGGTCGAGAAGTAGGCGAACGCCCAGCTGGTGACGACGACGGCCGCCGTCCCGTTCTCCAGGTCGTCGAGGACCGCGGGCAGTCGCTCGACCCCATCGCCCGCCACCACCGTCGGGAGGTCGGCCTGGGCCAGGCGGATCGACGCCTCGGTGCGGGCCAGACGACCGGTGTCCGGCCAGACGCAGGCCAGCAGCCAACGGGCGTCGGTGGGATCGGCGAGGTCGATGGGCGACCGGTCGATCCCCACCCGGCTGACCGGCGTCGGCAGCCGGTCGGCGATGGGCGGCCGGCCGGCCAGGACCTCGCAGGCCACGACGACCGGCGAGTCGGCGGGACCGGTGGCCCCGTGCCCCCCGTAGTCCAGACGGTATCGGTCGCACAGCAGGTTGAGCCCGGCGCTGGCCCCGACGTCGATGAGGGCGAACGGTCCGCCGATCCGGTCCCCGATCCACGTCAGCCCGGGGCCGATCAACGCGCTCCGGCCGCAGTCGTTGGTCTGGACGCGCCGGACGGCCAACAGGTCCGAGATCTCGTCCCGGTGGGTGTGGCACACCTCCAGGAACAGCGGGGCGGGATCGGCTCCGGAGCGACCGGCGTACACGTCGGCCAGGGGATGGTCGAGCCCGTCCAGGAGCAGGTAGTGCACCGCGCCGAGCAGGGCCGGGGGCAGATGGGCCTCAGGGGGTGACGACCGGACGAGGTCGAGCACCGAACGATCGGCGGCCACGGCGTCGGCGATCCGCGCGTAGAGGGGCGAGTACCCCCGGAACTGATGCTGGCTGAACCACGCCCACAGCTGACCCAGTTCGTCGGAGGCTTCGCTCATCACACCATCCTCGCGCTCGGACCGGCGCCCGATCAGGGGAGGAGCACGATCTTCCCGTGGGTGTGGCCCGTGGCCAGCGCACGGAGGGCGTCGGCCGCCTCGGCCAGTGGATAGGTGGCGGCCACCAGCACCGACAGGGTGCCGGCCTCTGCCCGCTCGACCAACGTCATGCGGGCGGCGGCCCGCACCTCGGTTCCGGGATCGGCTCCGGGGGCTCCCCCGATCACCTTGATGCCGAGCTCGAAGCCGCGCTGGAAGCCGGCGATGGTCACGACCCTCCCGCGGTCGGCCACCAGGGCTACCGACACGTCGATGGCCTCCTCGGTACCCACCGTGTCAACGGCGGCGTCCACGCCGTCGGGGGCCAAGGCCCTGATCCGTTCGAGCAGCCCGTCCCCGTACGTGACCGGCTCGGCCCCCAGCTGGCGCAGATAGGCATGGCCCGACTCGGCGGCCGTGCCGATGACCCGGGCCCCGTCGGCCACGGCCAGCTGGACGGCCATGAGCCCCACCCCTCCCGATGCACCGTGAATGACCACGGTGTCGCCGGAACCCACACCGGTGACGTGCAGGGCGTGCACCGCCGTGGTTCCCGTGAGCATCAGTCCGCTGGACGCCTCGAAGGACAGGGCCGACGGTTTGGGCACCACCACATCGCCTTCCACGACCAGGTGCGATGCGTAGGCCCCCGGAGCCCGGTAGAGGATCACGTGATCACCGACCCGGACCGGCCCGCCCGGGCCCTCGGCCCCATCGCCGACGGCAGTGACCACACCGGCGGCCTCGGATCCCACCGGCATGGGCAGTTGGGACACGTCCCGGCCGAAATCGCCGCTGAACAGCTTGTAGTCGACCGGGTTGGTCCCCACCGCCCGGACCTCCACCGACACCTGGCCGGGACCGGGCTCAGGGACCGGCTCGTCCACCACCTCCAGCACCTCGGGTCCCCCGAATGCTGTTGCCACAACCCTGATCGCCATGTCCGGTCCAACCGGAGAAGCGCCAGGCCTATTCCGTCTGGACCGTGGCGCCGTGGACGGTCCCGACCCCGAGGGAGCGCGGGGTGGCACGATAGATCGATGATCGACCATGTCTCCATCCAGTGCGGTGACGTCCCAGCGAGTGCCGCCTTCTACGAGGCCGTCCTCCAACCGCTCGGGGGCCGACGACTGTTCGAGGACGGACCGGCCATCGGCTTCGGGCTCCCGCCACGTCCCACCTTCTGGCTCGGTCCTCGCACCACCGGGGACGGCTTCCGCGAGTGCCACCTGGCCTTCGTGGCGACCGACCGGGATACGGTGCGCTCCTTCTTCGACATCGCCGTGGCCGCCGGGGCCGAGGTGCTACATCCGCCCCGGGTGTGGCCCGAGTACCACCCCTCCTACTTCGGGGCCTTCGTCCGTGACCCCGACGGCAACAACATCGAGGCCGTCTGCCACTCGCCGGGCTAGGTCGTCCAGAGGTCCTCGAGCGAGGGGGCAACCCCGACCCCCTGCCGACGGCCGGCCTCGGCCGAGGGGGCGCGCACCGCCGGATCGAGGGCGTCGGTGGTGAAGGCGGCAAGCGACGCCTCGTCGGGCGAGACCACCGCCGCTCTCCCGGACGCCTCCAGGGCAGTCAGCTGTTCGTTGAGGGCGGGATCGGCCATCGGGGCGAGGACCAGTACCCGTTCATAGCCGACGGCCAGGTCGGCATTGCACGACGAGTAGACGCCGCCGTCGACGTAGCGGACCCCGCCGATGGTGACCGGAGGCCAGATGCCGGGGACGGCGCTGGACGCGGCCACGGCATCCACCAGTCCCACACCGGATCCCCGCTCGAACACCCGCCGCTCGCCGGTGACGGCATCCATGGCCACCGTGGCCATGCGTCGCTCCGGCCAGGCGTCGGCGGGGAGGCGCCCGGCCACGACGGCCCGTCGCGCCGGTTCGGCCACCGTGTCGGCGGCCAGGGCCATCGACCCGATCTGGCGACGGAGCTCGACGGGATCGTCGAACGTTGTCATCAGCTTCAGCATGGTGTCCCACAGGTCGCTGATGGACATGCCGGTGGGCCGCATCTCCTCGTTCTGCCGGGCCGGATCGACCTGTCGTTGGAAGCACTCGTCGAGCGGGAGGCCGGAGGCCACCTGGGCGGCCACCGTGGCACCGGCCGAGGTCCCCACGATGAAGTCGGCCTCGCCCGCGTCCAGACCACGGTCGGCCAGGCCGAGGAGCATGCCCACGTGCCAGGCGATGCCGGCCAGGCCACCGCCCCCCAGCACCAGGGCCCGCGTCGGGCTCACGGCCGTTGCCGTTCGGGTGATGTCACAGACGCCACCCTATGGGCCGGGACCGGCCCGGGGTCGACCCCGGGCCAATCGATCGCCCACCTCTGAGCTCAAGGCCCGGCGCCCGATGGCCGATGAGGGGCAAGGGGAGCGGTGCGATCCGTCGGACCGCGGACGTGTCGCCCAGCCCTGAGCGGACCGGAGTGGTGACCACTCCGAGTCCCACGTGGCCCAGAGACCGCAGCGCATCACTCGACCAACAGGCGCTGCGCCCTGGATAGGGTTTGCCCGTGGCATCCCAGCACGCCAAGACGGCCAGGTTCCTGGCGTCACACCACAAGCGGTCTCCGCTCCTGCTCCCGAACCCCGGGGACCAGGACTCGGGACGGCGGGGCGGCGGGGCGGCGCTCGCCGCCTTCGTCGAGTGAGTCCAGCAGCGTCGAGCGCGGTCACCGGCACCGGTGCCGGTGCCGGTCGACACGGGGGCGGGACGGCAGGCCGGTGATCAGCCTGGCCGACGGGATCGGGCTGCTCATCGGCATCGTGGTCATCGCCACCATCGCCGACCGGCTCCGGATCGCCTATCCCATCTTGTTGGTCATCGTCGGCATCGGTGTGGCCCTCATCCCCACCCACCATCGGATCGAGCTCGATCCCGAACTGGTGCTGTTGGTGTTCCTACCGCCGCTCATCTACGACGCGTCCCTCGACACCTCGGCCCGGGAGCTCCGGGCCCAGGTCCGCCCCATTCTCTTCCTGGCCGTGGGACTGGTGCTGGCCACCATGACGGTGGTGGCCGTGGTCATCCACTCGGTGGTGAGCGACATGTCGTGGGCCGTGGCCTTCGCCCTCGGGGCCATCGTGTCGCCGCCCGACTCGGTGGCCGCCACCCAGATCGCCGGCAAGCTGGGCCTGCCCCGTCGCCTGGTCACCATCCTGGGCGGTGAGGGCATGATGAACGACGCCACGGCCCTGACCGCCTACCAGGTGGCCGTGGCCGCGGTGGGCACGGCCTTCACCGCGGCCGACGTCGCCTGGAAGTTCACCTTCGCCGTCGTCGTCGGCGTGGGTATCGGGCTGGCCGTGGGATGGATGGGGAGCCGGGTTCTCCGGTTCACCGAGACACCGGTGATCGAGAACACCATGCTGTTGATCCTCCCCTTCGCCGCGTACCTCCCCGCCGACAAGCTGGGGGCGTCGGGCGTCCTCGCCGTGGTGGCTGCGGGCCTCTACTTCGGTCGCTACGGCTCGGCGTCGCTGACCGCCGGCGCCCGATTGCAGCAGCGGGAGATCTGGGACCTGATCGTCTTCCTCCTGACCGGCATGTCGTTCCTCCTGGTCGGCCTCGAGCTCCGGCCCATCCTCGACAGCCTGACCAACCGGGAGTCGGGCTCGCTGGCCCTGGAGGCGCTGGCCGTGGTCGGTGTGGTCATCGTGGTGCGCATCGCCTGGGTCTTCGTGGCCACGGCTGTGCCCGGTGCGCAAGGCCTGCTCGGCTCGGGCGAGCGGCCCTCCCACCCGTGGCGGGAGTCGACGGTGATCGGATGGGCCGGCATGCGCGGGGCGGTGAGCCTGGCCGCGTCCCTGGCCCTCCCCCAGTCGTTCCCCCACCGGGACCTGCTGGTCTTCCTGACCTTCGCGGTCATCGTGGCCACACTGGTGGGTCAGGGCCTCACCCTGCCGCCCCTGATCCGCCGGCTCGGCCTGGTGACACGGGACGAGCAGGATGCAGTACTGGTGGCCGAGGCGCGGCGCCGGTTGACCGTGCTCGCCCTCAACCGGCTGGAGGACCTCACCGATGCCGAACCGTTCCCCGACGAGGTGGTGGACCGGATCCGCATCGGGTACGAGTCCCAGCTGGCCCGCCTCGATCGACGGCTCGAAGCCCTGGGATCGGGCAGTGACGGCGATGACGGCGTCGATGGTGACGGTGCGGCGAGCGGGGAGGGTCCGTTCCCGGGCCGGCGCGGTCATCTGCAGGCCGAGCGCGAACTCCGCAAACTCGTGATCGCCACGGAGCGGGCCGAGCTCGACCTGCTGCTGGCCCGACGCAAGGTCAGTGAGCAGGTGGCCGACGGGGTGCGGGCCGCGCTGGACATCGACGAGACCACGATGCGGCCCTGAGCGGCAGGTTCCCCACCGCCTTCCGCTCCCCGGACGAGCTGCAGGGCGCCCCCGGAGGGACGCCCTGCAGGTACCGCTGTGCTACTTGTGTTCACCGGGGTTCCCGTGAGGCGCCGGATGGGACCTGGGTCCGGCTAAGTCGCCCGGTGGGTGTCTGGCTGGGATTCGCCAGGTGGTACAGCGAGCCGCCTTAGCGGCCAGCCACCTCCAGGGTCCCAAAACGTTGACTGCTCAGTTGGACCACCTCCTCTCTCTGGTGGGTCCATGGTAGCGCCGGGCGCCACAGGGTCGGCCTCATTTGGGGGATGAATTTTCACCACCCGGACGCGGGACCCGACCGGCTCCTCCGAGGAGTGCCGGCCTATCCGACGCTCGAGCAACGGGGGTCGGTACAGCTCGGCATGCGGCGGCGACGGATTCCCCGCGAGAGAGTGGGCCCGCGTCCGACCGTGGGTGGCCGTGGTGGCTCCGGGGAGGGGCTGTCGGGCCCGGTCCGGACGGACTGGGCAGACCGGGCTCCGGGTCGGTACTATCGAACATATGTTCGTAGCACCTCCCCGCCGGCCGGACGCGGATACCCCGGGCCCGGAAGGGCCGCTGCCGGGCCGGAGGCTGGACCGCCAGCGGGACCTGGTGGCCCTGGCCCGGCTGGCCGAGCGCACGCGCCCGATCTCCTCGAGTCAGACGCGCACCCTCCCGGTGGCCCCACCCCTCGGTGACCTGTTCCCGGACGGGAGCCTCCGACGTGGGACCACCATCGTGGTCAGTGGACCCGGTGGTGGCACCGATGGGGACCGGACGGCCGACGGCTGCATCAGCCTGGCCCTGGCCCTCGTGACCGAGGCGTCGGCGTCCGGATCGTGGTGTGCGCTCGTCGGACTGGACGGCCTGGGCGCGGTGGCTGCGCACGAGGCCGGTATCGACCTGGCCCGACTGGCCGTGATCCCCCGCCCCGCGGCGGCCTGGGCCGAAGCCACCGCGGCAGTGATCGACGGCATGGACCTGGTGGTGCTCTGCCCCCCGTTCCCGCCCCGCCCGGCCATGGCCCGCAGGCTGGTGGCCCGGGCAAGGGAACGCCGGTCCGTCCTCGTGGTGGTACCGGGCCGGGCCGGGTGGCCCGACCCCCCCGACCTGTGCCTGACCATCGGGGAGACCCACTGGGACGGCGTGGGAACCGGTGAGGGGTTCCTGTCCCGACGGAGCATGACGGTGACCGCCACCGGCCGTCGGTCGGCGGCACGCCCCCGGCGCCGCCAGCTGTGGCTCCCGTCCCCCGCCGGGGCGGTGGCCGATGCCGGGCCCGAGGGGCCGGCATGAACCGACTCGTGGTGGTGCACTGCCCCGACCTGCTCGACGAGGATGAGGGGGGCGACGCCCTCCGACGGTTCACCCGGGTGGTCGAGGCCGTGGAGAGCTACTGCCCGTGGGTGGCCACCGTCCGTCCCGGGATCTGCTCGTTGCCGGCCCGCGGACCGGCCCGCTACTTCGGCGGCGAGGAGGCACTGGTCCGGCTGGTCGCCGGGACCGCCTCGGCCCTCACCACCGTCGAGGTCGGCGTGGCCGACGGACTGTTCGCGGCGGTTCTGGCCGCCCGGGGTGGCGTCATCGTTCCCGCCGGGGGGACCGCCGACTTCCTGGCCCCCTTTCCCCTGGCCATCCTGGGCCAGCCCGACCTGGCCGACCTCCTGGACCGGTTGGGCATCCGTACCCTCGGTGACTTCGCCGCCCTTCCCGAGTCCCACGTGCTGGGACGATTCGGGGCGGACGGGGTGTCCGCCCACCGGGTGGCCCGAGGCCGGAGCGACGAACTCGGCGACCTGCACCGGGCGACGGTCGGACGACGCCCGCCGGGACGGGAGCGCGGTGCGGCCGCCCGGTCCGCGACGGGTCAGTCCGGCTTCTGGGGCGGGGTGTCCGACACCGACGCCCGGGCCGGGCGGGCCCTGGCTGTCGTGCAGGATCTCCTGGGCCCGGAGGGAGTGGTGACCGCCCATCTCCAAGGAGGCCGCGGCCCGGCCCAACGGGCTCGGTTCGTGACCTGGACCGCCCCGGGTACCCGCGCCGGACCGACCGCTTCGGGGGGGCGGCCCGACCCGTCCCCCGGAGGACCATGGCCCGGTCAGATCCCCCCACCGGCGCCGGCCGTCGTGCATCCCAGCCCCCTCCGGGCCGAACTGGTCGGCGACGACGGGGAGCCGCTCGCCGTGTCGGCACGGGGGCTGCTCACCGGGGTCCCGGGCCGCCTGTCGGTGGAACAGGGCCCGTGGTCGCCCGTGACCGCCTGGGCCGGTCCGTGGCCGTCGGACGAACGCTGGTGGTCGAGGTCCCGGCGGAGGAGTGCCCGCCTGCAGACGGTCGCCGGGCCGGCCGCCCACCTGCTGCTGGCCGAACGGGGCCGCTGGTGGGTCGAAGCCACGTACGGCTAGGGGAAGCATCCGATCGCCATGGCCTACGCCGAACTGCACACCCACTCCAACTTCTCCTTCCTCGACGGTGCCAGCCACCCCGAGGAGTTGGCCGCCGAAGCGGTCCGGCTGGGCCTGTCCGCGCTGGCCCTGACCGACCACAACGGCCTCTACGGCGTGGTCCGCTTCGCCGAGGCGGCCCGCGCCCTCGGCCTGCCCACCGTCTTCGGTGCCGAGCTCACCATCATCGGTGCCGGGCCGGTGGGGGTACGCACCGGTGTGGCCGACCCCGACGGCACCCATCTGGTGGTCCTGGCCCGGGACCCCGAGGGCTATGCGTCACTCAGCCGCGTCATCGCCGAGGCCCATCTGGCCGGCGGCGAGAAGGGCAAGCCCGTCATCACCCTCGACGCACTGTCCGACCACCACCACGGGCACTGGCAGGTCCTCACCGGATGCCGCAAGGGGGCACTGGCCACCGCCCTCACCACCGAGGGGCCGGCGGCGGCGGCCCATACCCTCGATCACCTGATCGGACGGTTCGGCCGGGACCATCTGGCCGTCGAGCTCTGGGACCACGGCCATCCCATCGATGCCACCCGCAACGACGCCCTGGCCCTGCTGGCCATCGAGCGGGGCGTGGCCCCGGTGGCCACCAACAACGTGCACTACGCCACGCCGGCCCGGTTCCCCCTGAGCACCGCCCTGGCCGCGGTGCGGGCCCGGCGCACCCTGGCCGACCTCGAGGGATGGCTCCCCTCCTCGGCCACCGCCTGCCTACGGGGGGAGGCCGAGCAACGCCGGAGGTTCGCCCGGTGGCCCGGCGTGGTCGACCAGGCCGCCGAGCTGGCGGCGGCCTGCGCCTTCGACCTGCGCCTGGTGGCACCGCGACTCCCCGACTTCCCGGTGCCGGTGGGGCACACCGAGCAGACCTGGCTGGTGGAGCTGGTCCGCCGGGGAGCCACCGAACGGTACGGGCCACGGGAGACCGAACGGGTCCCGGGGGCCTGGGCCCAGCTCGATCGGGAGCTGGCCGTCATCGGGGCACTCGGGTTCCCCGGCTACTTCCTCACCGTCTGGGACATCGTCGCCTTCTGTCGACGGGAGGACATCTTCTGCCAGGGCCGGGGGTCGGCGGCCACCTCCGCGGTCTGTTACGCCCTCGGCATCACCAACGTCGACGCCGTCTCCCTCGGGCTGCTGTTCGAGCGCTTCCTCTCCCCGGCCCGGGACGGCCCACCGGACATCGATGTCGACATCGAGTCCGGCCGGCGCGAGGAGGTCATCCAGTACGTCTACGAACGCTATGGCCGGCTGCACGCCGCCCAGGTGGCCAACGTCATCACCTACCGCTCCCGCTCGGCCCTGCGCGATGTGGGCAAGGCCCTCGGCCACACCGTCGAGGAGGCCGACGGCTGGTCGAAATCGGTCGAGCGGGGCGAGGCGATCGGCGAACGGGACGACCTGCCTCCCCTGGTGAGGGAGCTGGCCGCCGAGCTGGTCGACTTCCCCCGCCACCTCGGCATCCACTCGGGGGGCATGGTCATCTGCGACCGCCCGGTGGTCGAGGTCTGCCCGGTGGAGTGGGGTCGGATGCCCGGCCGCAGCGTGCTGCAGTGGGACAAGGACGACTGCGCGGCGGCGGGACTGGTCAAGTTCGACCTGCTCGGCCTGGGCATGCTCACCGCACTCCACCACATGGTGGACCTGGTGCGCGAGTTCCATCACGTGGAGATCGACCTGGCCCGTCTCGAACAGGATCCGGCCGTCTACGACCTCCTGTGCCGGGCCGACACCGTCGGGGTGTTCCAGGTGGAGTCGCGGGCCCAGATGAACACCCTTCCCCGGGTGCAGCCGCGGTGTTTCTACGACCTGGCCATTGAGGTGGCCCTGATCCGTCCCGGACCCATCCAGGGGAACGCCGTCCACCCCTACATCCGGAGACGGAACGGCAGCGAACCGGTCACCTATCTCCACCCGCTGCTGCAACCGGCCCTCGAGCGCACGCTCGGCGTACCTCTCTTCCAGGAACAGTTGATGCAGATTGCCATCGACGTGGCCGGTTTCACGCCCACCGAGGCCGACGAGCTGCGCCAGGCCATGAGCGCCAAACGGTCGGGCGAGCGGATGGCCCGCCTACGCGACCGGCTGTTCGACGGCATGGCGGCCCGCCAGGTCTCCGCGGCGATCGCCGAACAGGTGTTCACGGCACTCGCCGCCTTCGCCAATTTCGGGTTCCCCGAGAGTCACTCGGTGGCCTTCGCCCACCTGGTGTACTCCACTGCCTGGTGCAAGGTGCACTACCCGGCGGCGTTCACCGCCGGGCTGCTGAACGCCCAACCCATGGGGTTCTGGTCCCCGCAGAGTCTGGTGGCCGACGCCAAGCGCCACGGGGTGGAGGTCCTCCGACCCGACGTGAACGCCGGACAGGCCGACGCCGCGCTCGAGGACCTGGGGCCTGGGACCGGGCCGGCGCTGCGACTGGGAGTGTCTTCGGTGCGCGGCATCGGGGAGGAGACCGCCGGGAGGATCGCCGAAGGACGCCCCTGGTCGAGCATGGAGGACCTGGTCCGCCGGGCCGGCGTCAGCCGCACCCAGCTCGAGGCCCTGGCCACCGCCGGCGCCCTCGACGGACTGAGCAGATCGGCCGGCGCCCTCGACGGACTGAGCAGATCGGCCGGCGCCCTCGACCGACTGAGCGGATCGGCCGGCGCCCGGACACGACCGCACGGAACGAACCGGCGGTCGTTGGTGTGGGGAGCAGGGGCGGCGTCCCAGGCCACGGCAGACCGTCTCCCCGGGGTGGTCACCGGGTCGGATCCCCCGCCCCTGCCCAGACCCACCTCGTGGGAGGAGGTGGCCGACGATCTGTGGTCGCTCGGCATGGCTCCCGACACCACAGCCATGGAGTTGGCCCGCCAGGGACTGGATCGACAGGGGGTGTTGGCCGCGGAGGCGTTGCGGTCGAGGCCGACCGGCGACCGGATCACCGTGGGTGGCGTGGTGACCCATCGCCAGCAGCCCGAGAGCGCACACGGTGCCGTCTTCTTGAACCTGGAGGACGAGACCGGGATGGTCAACATCGTGTGCTCCCGAGGAGCGTGGATCCGTTGGAAGCCGGTCGCCCGGTCCTGCCCGGCGCTCCTTGTCCGCGGACGGATCGAACGCTCGGAAGGATCGATGACCCTGGTCGCCGAGCGATTCGACCCTCTCGAGTTGGGTCCGGTGCCCACTTCGAGAGATTTCCGCTAAAACCAACTTGACTACTCCTAGTGTTTTGTTAAACACTTAGGGTGATGCTTCACGAGTGCCACAGCTACGCCGATTAATTCACATACCGCACTCGCCTACTGACCGTCGGCGCATCACGCGCCCGACACGAACCAATCACCCAGCAGCGCCGTCGGAAACCTCACCCAGTGGATCGTCACCACCGCGCTGCTCGCGATGTAGGTGTAATCGGCAAAACAACAGGAGGCTGTGGCTCAATGTACGGACAAATCGCAGGACCCAGTGTGTTCTCGCTCGAACTGGTGGCACTGGTTGTGGGGCTCTCCATGATCGTCGGGGCCGCCGACCTCATCCGGCAACCCGGGTGGGCCTGGAAGCGGGCCGAAGAGAGCAAGGCCGCCTATCTGATCCTGGTCGTGCTGGTACCCGTCATCGGTCTGTCCCTCTACGTCTTCCGAGGACGCCCCAAAGTGTCTGCCATCGCCGCCGGCGGTCGGGCCGCCAGCCTCCCCTTCGAGCAGTTCGGCGGTGAGCCGGCCCCGTCGCAGCACGAGGCCCACTGGCCCATCGGTGGCAGCGCTCCTCCCTTTTTGGACTTCGACACCTTCAAGCAGGCCGGAGGCGAGGGCCACGGGACCCCACCGGTCCAGACGACAGTCGACACGGAGACCGAACCGGCCCTCGAGGTGTCCGGCACGTTCTTCAGCAGCTCCGGTACAGCGACCAAGACCCGGCCGGCGGTGGGGCTGACCCGTACCTACCGTCCCCGGCAGCGGACCAGCCTCTCGGCGGCCGACACTCCGGTCGTCAGCGACACCGCCGTCGTGACCGTTCCGGCGGGCTGGAAGGCCGACCCGACCGGACGCCATCAGTTCCGCTATTGGGACGGCTTCCACTGGACCGAGAACGTGGCCGACGCCGGCGAGCAGTCGCGGGACGCCGTCGCCTCCTGAGGGGGCGCTCGGCTACCGCCCCGTCCCGGCCAGCCGGCAGAGACGGGCCACCAACACCTCGAGCACCGTCTCACCCGGCAGCCCCGACACCCCCCGCACGTCGAGGTCGGCCCGGGCCAACAGCCTGATGGCCTGGGCGACCCGTTCGGATCCCAAGCGGCGGGACTCGCCCAGCGCCTTCTTGGCCGGGAAGGCGCTCTTCATCCCCAAGACCCTGGCCGCCTCCTCCGCCGAGGTCACACCGGATCCGTCGAGTTGGAGCATCTTGCGGTAGTGACCGTGGAGCACGGACATGATCCGCAGCGGGTGGGACTCGGGGGCGTCGAGCATCCGGTGGAGCACACTCAGGGCTTTGGCCGGCCGGCCGGCGTCGATGGCGTCGGTCAGATCCCAGGGGGCCAGGTTGCCAGCCGTGCCCAAGAAGGGCTCGAGGTCGTCGGCCGAGATGGTGGCACCACGGCCGTAGGCGGAAGCCAGGGTGTCGAGGAGCCCCTCGAGGCGACCCATGTCCTCACCCAGGTGCCCCGAGAGCAGCGCGGTGGCCGCCCCGTCCAGCCGGACCGGCCCGCCCCGGACGTGGTCGGCCAGCCACTGCGACCGGGCCCGCCCGTTCCCCACCGAGGTGTCCACGACCCGACCCGACGCCCCCACCGCCTTGGACAGGCTCTGGGGCAAGGTCCCGCCTCCGGCCACCAGAACCAGAGAGGTCGTGGCCAACGGGTCCTTCAAGTACTCCACGATCCGCTTGGCGTCAGCCGGGGCCAGTTGGCCGATGTCACGCACGACCACCACCCGCCGCTCCACCAGGAACGGGGGCGTGGTGCAGGCGTCGATGACCGCCCCCACGTCGAACGGCTCCACCCCCGGCCCACCGAACTCCTCGACGGTCAGGGAGGGATCCCCGCCGCCCACGAGCTGTTCGGTGAGGGCGTGGGCGGCCTGGGCCACCAGTGACGGGTCGGTTCCCCGGACCAAGATGACCGCGTCGGTCGCGGGGCCCGATCCGGAGTCCACATCGGTGTCGGACCTGGTCGCACTCACGGTGTCGATCCGATCACGGAGCCGACCCGCTCACGAGGTCACCGTCGCCCGGTCACTCCGACGGACCGCCTCCACCTGGCCGAGCACGTCACACACCTGACGGTGGGCGGCGACATCGTGGACCCGCATGATCCGGCACCCGAGCGTGGCCCCCAGCGCCGTGGCGGCCAGCGACGCCTCGCGTCGCTCCCCGATCTCCAGCCCGAGGACGACACCCAAGAAGGTCTTGTTGGATGCCGACAACAGCAGGGGGAAACCCAGGTCGGCCAGCTCACCGGAGGCCCGCAGGAGGGTCAGGCTCTGGGCCGCCGTCTTCCCCAGGTCGAGGCCGGCATCGAGAACGATGCGCTCGGCGGGCAGGCCGGCCGCCGTAGCCCAGTCCGCCCGTTCGACCAGATACGTCCGGACCGCCTCCACCACATCGTCGTAGACGGGATCGGGGTCGGGGATGCGAGGCCCCAGACGGATATGGGTGGCCACCACCGTGGCTCCGGCGGCGGCGGCCACGGACAGGTAGTCGGGGTCGGCGAAGCCACTGATGTCGTTGCCCACCACGGCCCCGACGGCATAGGCCTCCTTGGCCACCGACGCCCTCCAGGTGTCGACGGACAGCGGCGTGTCGAACCGGGCCCGGAGGGCCTCGAGTGCGGGGATGACCCGGTCCAGCTCCTCGGGCTCGTCGACGGCCGGACCCGGACCGGCTTTGACGCCACCGACGTCCAACAGATCGGCGCCCGCCTCGACCAGCGCCTCCGCCCGACGCACCAGGTCGTCGAGGGCGAAGGTGGCCCCCTTGTCGTAGAAGGAGTCGGGCGTCCGGTTGAGGATCCCCATGACCAGGGCCCGGTCGGTGATGTCGAAGGACCGGTCCCCGAGGGTCAAACGGGTTGCTCGCACAGCCGTGACGCTATCCCCCGTCCCCGAAGGTCGACAGCCCGACGGGTCGGGCCGCTGGTCGTGGGTGTGACCCGCCCGGTCAGAAGAGTCGTGACGCCAGAGCCTTGCGGTACCCCGAGGTCCGGGGATCGTCAGGTCCGAGGGTCTCCAGCAGGTCCAGGAACTCCTGACGGACCGATGGATCTTCGCCCACACGGTCGAGGAGCCCGTCCAACAGGGCCTCGACCCCGTCGGCGCCCATGTCGACCTGTTGGGAGGCCAGGCGGGCCTCGGCCAGGAGTCGCCGGGTCTCGGCCGTCTCGGGGATCCTCCCGAGCAGGGTGATGGCTTCTTCGGATGCGCCGCGGGCCACCAGCATCCCGGCCAGCGCCACGATCGCCCCCTCGTGGTCAGGCTGGATCTCGAGGGCGTCACGGAGCGGCTGCTCGGATCCGGCGAGGAGCCCCTCGGCCACCAAGAGGTCGGCCGGGGACGGCTCCGGGGTCAGCTTGGCCACGAACTCCGCCACGGCCGCCTCGGGCTGCGCCCCGATGAAGCCGTCGACCACCTTCCCGTCCTTCAGGGCGAAGACGGCTGGTATCGACTGCACCTGGAAGCTGCTCGAGATGGCCGGGTTCTCGTCCACGTTGACCTTGGCCAGGGCCACCGCTCCCTCGGTGGCGTCGACCACCTTCTCGATGATGGGTCCGAGCGTCACGCACGGCCCGCACCATGGGGCCCACAGGTCCACCACCACGGGAACCTCGGAGGACCGGCGGAGGACTTCCTCTTCGAACGTGGCATCGGTGACGTCGACCATGACCCAGACGATACCGGGACGGATTCGGCCCTCCGACCGGCCGGTGCAGGTCGGGGACCGGTTCGTCAGGGCCGTCCCGGCCCCGGCCCGGACACCGAACCCAGCGCGGGTAGCGTCATAGGGCATGGAAGCAGGGCCACCAACCGCGCACGCCGATGTCGAGGGGATCGACCCCGACCGGGTCTCCGAGTGGATGAGCGCCACCGTGGACGGGGCCAAGGCACCCTTCACCTTCAAACTCATCGCCGGCGGCCGCTCCAATCTCACCTACCGGGTGACCGATGACGTCGGCCAGGCCTTCGCCCTGCGCCGCCCACCGGTCAGCCACGTCCTGCCCACGGCCCACGACATGAAGCGCGAGCACACGGTGATCAGCGCCCTCGGCCGGACCGACGTCCCCGTGCCGCGGGCCCTCGGCCTGTGCACCGACGAGAGCGTGAACGGCGCACCGTTCTACGTCATGTCCTTCGTCGACGGCCACATCGTGCGCGACGAGCAGGCCGCGGCGGAGCTCTCCGAAACCTCCAGATCCCATGCCGGGGATTCGCTAATCGACACACTGGCCGGACTGCACGCGGTGGACGTCGATGCCGTCGGACTCGGTGAGTTCGCCCGTCGCGACGGTTACATCGCACGCCAACTGAAGCGGTGGCACGGTCAGTTCACCCAGTCCACGGTGGACGGCCGGCCGGGTCCGGCCGTCGTCGACCGGGTCCATGAGCTGCTGACGGCGAAGATCCCCGAGCAACAGGGGGTCAGCATCGTCCACGGGGACTATCGGCTGGACAACACGGTGCTCGACGACGGGGGCACGGTCCAGGCCATCCTGGATTGGGAGATCTGCACGCTCGGGGACCCGTTGGCCGACCTCGGACTGCTGCTGGTCTACTGGGCCGAGCCCGGTGACGCGGACCAGGCGCTCGTCGGGGTGGCCCCCACAGCCCTTCCCGGATTCGCCCGACGGTCCGACCTCCTGGCCCGCTACGCCCGGGTTTCGGGCCTGGACGTCTCCCAGATCTCCTACTACCGGGCGTTCGGATTCTGGAAGCTGGCCTGTATCCTCCAGGGGGTCCATGTGCGCTATGCCGGGGGGGCCGCCGCCGGCGACCGGTCCGGTGTCGATCAGTTCGCCTCCCACGTCGGTCGACTGGGTGAGCGGGCCCTGGCCGAGGTGGAGTCGTTGTGACCGCCGACCGCGATCCGTCGTCGCTCTATGAGTTCGATGCCAACTGGGACCGCGCCGCGCTGCGCCAGCTCTCCCGTCCGGTACTCGTCGTGTCCCTGGAAGGCTGGGTCGACGCCGGCATGGGGGCCTCCGCCGCCATCGCCGCCCTGCTCACGGCTTCACCGACCACCGTCGTGGCCTCGTTCGACACCGAGATGCTCATCGACCAACGTGCCCGTCGGCCCATCGCCCGACTCGAGGACGGCGTGACCACCGAGCTGACGTGGCCAACCATCCAGGTGGTAGCAGGCAAGGATCGGGTGGGAGCCGACATCCTGTTCCTGACCGGACCGGAGCCCGACTTCCGCTGGCCGACATTCATCGACGCCGTCGTCGGCCTCGCCCAGGGACTCGATGTCCGAACCGTGGTCGGACTCGGTGCCTTCC
Organism: uncultured Acidimicrobiaceae bacterium; assembly: GCA_963738545.1. Classification (GTDB taxonomy): domain Bacteria; phylum Actinomycetota; class Acidimicrobiia; order Acidimicrobiales; family RAAP-2; genus Bog-756. Next base: position 805,998 of record CAVTXA010000008.1, on the reverse strand, counting down.
CCGCCCCCACTCCCCACACGCGACCGGTCCGGCTGGCCTCGACCGTCCCTCCCCAGTCGATGGAGCTGGCCGGACGGGTGGGAACGGTGCACGGCACGCTCGAGGTACCGGCCGGTGTGCAGGCGGCCCTCGAGGTGGCCCTGGGCCAGGCCGGCGTGCCGGTCATCGGCCTGTGGGCTCGCGTGCCCCACTATGTCTCGGCCATGCCCTATCCCGAGGCCAGCGCGGCGCTGATCGAGGGGCTCTGCGCCGTCACCGGCACGGTGCTCGACAGCTCACCTCTCCGTGAGTCCGCCGAGGCTTCCCGACGCCAGGTCGACGAGCTCATCGGCGCCAATCCCGAGCACCTCGAGATGGTGCGTCGGCTGGAGGCCGCGCTCGACTCCGAAGAGGTCCAGCCGACACAGCTCGACGTCGAGGTGCCCAGCGGGGATGAGATCGCCGCCGAGTTGGAGCAGTTCCTCAGAGGCGAAGGGCACTGACCGGTAGGGTCACGGCCGGTGGTGGTGGGGGCAGGGCGTTGCGGCTACGTGACAACCGCCCGACGGACAGGGCCAGGATCACCAGTGACACCAGGGCCAGGGCCACCAACACACCCATCAACACCCAGATGATGACCCGGCGCCTCTGCCCGTCGCCCCCTTGGGCCGAGCGCGCGACGCGGACTGGATGGCGCTCCTGGACTGATGGGGTGCCGACGGAGCGGCCTGGGTGGCAAACGCCGGCAACTCGGCGACGATGGCGACCATCTGCTCGGTCGTGGTGGCCTCGGCCAACTGCCGTAGCCGGACCTCGTACTCGGCGGAGTCCAGCAGGCCACGCTCGGCCGCCCGGTCGAGCAGCAGGCCGTAGCGGGTGCGCTCCTCGTCGGTGACCGTCCCCACTGGTGCTGCCGTCTCGACCGGGGACGGTGGCCTGTCCAGCGCCCAGGGTGAGGCTGCCGGGGGCGCGGTGGCGGGCGGCGGCGTCGAAGCAGAAGGGGGGGTCAGGGAGGACGGGGGCGCGGTGGCGTAGTCAGGCTGGGCGCCACCGGCGGTGCCCAGCCCCAGCCCGTGGTCCACGGCATCCTCGGCGTACCCCTTGTCCACCCCGGGCGGCGGACCGCCGTTGTGGGGAGCCTGGGTGCCCCCGTTGAGGCCGTCGTGACGGGGGACCGTGGTCGGGATGATCACCTGGTCGGAGGCGGTCTGGGCCCACGGGTCGGTGCCGTGGGACAGAATCGAGTCCACCAGGGAGGCTACGTCGTGGAAGACCAGGATCGTCGGCATCTCCACCTGGGGAAGGGCCGTCGAGGGGCCGGTGGCGTGCTGGACCGGGGGTGGGCGACCGGTGTCCAGTTTGTCGGTCACCGGCGAATTGTGGGTCACCAGCGGCGATGATGCAACTGCGACGGCCGGACAGGCTCCCTGATCGGCTCCCGATTGCCGGGTTAGCGTGGCCCATGGACGTGGACGGAGGCATCGGCTTCGACCCCAGCGGCGTGATCGACGCCGCCCGGCTGGCCGAGGAGGTCGGCTACGACGGCCTCTGGTCGGCCGAGACCAATCATGACCCGTTCCTGCCCCTGATGCTGGCGGCCGAGCACACCGAGCGGATCAAACTGGGCACCGGGATCGCCGTGGCGTTCGCCCGCAACCCCATGACGCTGGCCATGGTGGCCAACGACCTCCAGACCATGTCGAAGGGACGCTTCATGCTGGGACTCGGATCCCAGATCAAGCCCCACATCGAGAAGCGGTTCTCCATGCCGTGGTCGCATCCCGCACCACGGATGAGGGAGCTCATCAGCGCCATCCGGGCCATCTGGGCCAGCTGGTCCGACGGTAGCCGCCTGGCCTTTCGGGGGGAGTACTACCGCCACACCCTGATGACCCCCATGTTCGACCCGGGGCCGAACCCCTTCGGCAACCCCCGCATCTTCCTGGCCGCCGTGGGCGAGAAGATGACCGAGGTGGCCGGTGAGGTGGCCGACGGTGTCCTGGCCCACGGGTTCACCACGGAGCGCTACCTCCGTGACGTCACCGTGCCCGCCCTCGAACGCGGACTGGCCGCCGCCGGCAAGGTCCGTGCCGATGTCCAGATCTCCTACCCGGGCATGGTGGTCACCGGAGCCGACGAGGCCGGGTTCGCCGCCGCCACCCGGGCGGTCAAGACGCAGCTGGCGTTCTACGGTTCCACCCCCGCGTACCGTCCGGTGCTGGAACTTCATGGCTGGGGTGACCTCCAGACCGATCTCAACACCTTGTCCAAGCGGGGGGCCTGGGACCAGATGGCCGACCTCATCGATGACGAGATCCTGCGGACCTTCGCCGTCGTCGGTGATCTCGACGAGATCGCCGGCAAGGTGCTCCGCCGCTTCGACGGATTGGTGGACCGGTTCAGCTTCTACGCCCCGTACGAGATGGAACCGGCACGGTGGGCCGAGGTGCTGGCCGGCTTCAAGTAGCGGAGCGGTACGGGACCGCGCCGAGCCAACTGGGTCACCACCGGCGCCGTCAGACGACGATGTTGACGAGCTTGGGCGGTCGGACGATGACCCGGCGGGGAGCCCTCCCTCCCAGTGCCTCGACCACCGCCGGTGAGGCCAGGGCCACCGCCTCGGCGTCCCCTTCCGAGATGGTCGGGGACACCTCGATCCGATCCCGGACCTTGCCGTTGATCTGGATCACCATGGTGACCCGGTCCTCGACGGCGAGCTCAGGATCGGCCACCGGCCAGGAGTGGTCGTGGACGTGGTCGCCGTGGCGACGCTCCCACGCCTCGGCAGCCAGATGGGGGGTCATGGGAGCCAGGAGCAACAGCAACGTGTCCACCGCCTCGTCCACCACCTCGGCGTGCCCGTCCTCACGGACGTAGGCCACCAGGAGGTTGACGAACTCCATGCAGGCGGCGACGGCGGTGTTGTAGGACCAGCGCTCGTAGTCTCGGGTGACCCGGTCGATCAACCGGTGGGTGGCCTGCCGGGTGGCGACGTCGGCATCCGTGAGCGGCCCGACGCGGAGCGTGGGCAGGCGATCGTCGGAAGGGACGGCCAGACGCCACACGCGGTCGAGATACCGACCACATCCCTCGATGACGCTGTCGGTCTGCGCCGACCAGTCGACGTCGTCGGCCGGTGGCCCCACGAAGAGATGGAACAGGCGCAGGGCATCGGCCCCGACGGTGGAGAGGTAGCTCGAGGGAGCGACCAGGTTGCCTTTGGACTTGGACATCTTCTTGCCGTCCATCCGGATCATCCCCTGGGTGAACAGACGAGCGAACGGCTCCCTCATTCCCACCGGGGCCATGCCCATGTCGACGAGTGCTTTGGTATAGAAGCGGGCGTAGAGCAGGTGGAGGATGGCGTGCTCGATGCCTCCGATGTACTGGTCCACCGGCATCCAGTGGCGGGCGATCTCGGGGTCGAACGGCACGTCCGGCGACCAGGGGTCGGTGAAGCGGAGGAAGTACCAGGACGAGTCGACGAAGGTGTCCATGGTGTCGGTCTCGCGGGTGGCCGGCCCGCCACAGATCGGACAGGTGGTGTTCAAGAACTCGGGGCTGGTGGCGAGGGGCGACTCGCCCGTGGGCAGGAACTCCACATCATCGGGGGCCAGTACGGGTAGTTGATCGGTCGGCACCGGCACGATGCCATGGTCGGGGCAGTAGACGATGGGGATGGGACAACCCCAGAACCGCTGGCGGGACACCAGCCAGTCACGGAGCCGGTAGTTCACGGTGCGCTCGCCCAGGCCCTCGGCCTCCAGCCATTCGATGGCCCGGGCCTTGGCTGTCGGGATGTCCAGGCCGTCGAGCCACGCGCTGTTGATCTTCTCCCCCGCACCCGTGTAGGCCCCGTTGGGACCCCCGGGATCATCCCATCCGGCCGGTGGCCTGACCGTCCGCACCCACGGCAGCCCGTAGGCCGCGGCGAAGTCCCAGTCCCTGGTGTCCTCCGCGGGCACGGCCATGATGGCCCCTGTCCCGTAGCCCATGAGCACGTAGTCGGCTACGTAGACCGGAACCGACGCGCCGGTGAAGGGGTTCACCACCGCAGAGCCGGTGAAGGCGCCACGCTTGGCCAGGCTTACGGCACCGCTCTCCGACATCCGCTCCACATCGGTGCTCGATGCGGCCCGCTTCCTTAGGTCGTCCACCTCGACTCGGTGGTCAGGTGTGGTCAGTTCGTCGACCATCGGGTGCTCGGGGGCCACGACCGCGTAGGTCATGCCGAAGGCGGTGTCCGGGCGGGTGGTGAACACCCGCAGGGCCCGACGCGACCGACCGTCGGACCCATCCCTGCCGTCGACGACCAGGTCGAATTCGGCACCCTCGGAGCGCCCGATCCAGTTGCGCTGCATGGTTTTGACCCGTTCGGGCCAGTCGAGGTCGTCGAGGCCGGCCAGAAGCTCATCGGCATAGCGGGTGATGCGGAGGAACCACTGCTCCAGATCGCGCTTTTCCACCAGGTCGCCGGAGCGCTCACAGGTCCCGTCGGCCAGCACCTGCTCGTTGGCCAGCACCGTCTGGCACCCCGGACACCAGTTGACAGGGGCATTGGCCCGGTAGGCGAGCCCCTGGGCCAGGAGATTCTGGAAGATGACCTGGTTCCACTTGATGTACTCGGGATCGTGGCTGCGGATCTCTCTCCGCCAGTCGTAGACCGCGCCGAGCGAGGTGATCGACTCTTTCAGCTCCTCGATTCTGGCGTCGGTGAAGATGCGGGGGTGGGTCCCCGTCTTGATGGCGGCGTTCTCGGCCGGCAGCCCGAAGGAGTCGAATCCGAACGGGGAGAGCACGGCGTACCCCAACATGGTGCGCTGTCGGACCAGCAGGTCGCCGAAGGTGTAGTTCCGGACATGGCCCATGTGGGCCGGCCCTGAGGGGTAGGGATACATCGTGAGCACGTACCACGGGGGCCTGGGGTCGTCGGCGTCCACCTCGTAGGTGCCCTCGTCGGCCCACAGCCGTTGCCACTTCTTCTCCACCTCGATGACGTCGTAGGCCCGTGCCATGGGTCACGATCGTACCGGCGGGTGACCCACTCTCCGGTTTCTGCCGGTGACGGGGCGCTCAGACGTTCGAGGCGAGACCGGAGAGCGTGTCTCCCAGCTTCGAGGCCATCCCCTTCAGGGACGAGCCGAGGCCGTTCAGGTTGGTAACGGCCGAGGCGGGGGGAACGTTCACCGCCACCGGTTGCCCGTAGTCGGAGAGACCCACGGTGAGGTTGAGGCTCGAACCCGGCGACGAGCCGCCCGACCCTGATGCCAGGGACCCGAGCACGCCGGCGAGCGACCCGTGGCTCAGGTCGACCGACACGGAGAGCTGGCGGAACAGCCCGTCGGACCCCACCCACGCCGTCACCGGCACGCTGGGAACGCCCAGCTCCTGGAGGGCCTTGGCCAGAGCGCCCGGAGCGGCCGTTGACGTGGAGCTGGACGCCGCCTTGGCGGCGATGTCGGCGACGGAGATCGAGGTTCGGTATTCGGTCACCGACTCTCCGTGCAACTCAACCGTGCCGACCTTGGTCACGGGGCTACCCGACGAGCCGAGCAGCCCCAAGACCTGAGAAGGGTCGGTCAGTGCTGACAACGGCAACGATCCCGCCGTCGAACCGGCCAGCGAAGCCAGGCCGGACGCCGAGGTCTCGACCCAGCTCTTCCCGCCTGTCAACGACGACAGGGCCGGGACGTTCACATACAGGTTGGTGCCATCGGCGATGATGTCGAGGGAACCCGATGCGCCGGACCCGGTGATCGACGACAACGAAGGCACGGAGGCAGTCAGCTGGCCCACGCCCCTGGTCAGATCGACGGATCCGCTGCCCGTGACGATGGTGGACGTCGCCGACGGCGAAGATTCGGTGGCCGAGAGGGTAAAAGCCATACTCGAGGCCGAGGCGGCGGCGGAGGCGGAGGCAGCCAGGCTCCCCTTCGCCACGCCAGCCCCGGTAGGACCTGAGGCGGAGGCACTCGAAGCTCCGTTGGCGCCCGAAGCGGGGGAACCTCCGCTGAAGGCGGCAGCACCGACGGCCACCGCAGCCACGAGCGAGGCCACGATGACGGCGACGGCCAGGCGGCCGGGTCCCGTCGACCCTCGGGCCGGCGGTGCCTCGTGAGGTCTTCCGGCGTCAGGCGGCATCAGCGAGGACTCCGGGCGTGGCTCCAGGGCACCGCCCGGTGTCCCGCCTGCGTGCACGGGAAGATAGCTCTCATGGTTGACCAGTTCACTCACGTGGGGTGCCCCTTCTCTGCGTGACGGTTCCGCCTTCGGGTGGTCCGTCGGCGATGAACCTGCCGGACCTGGCGGCCCAGAGGTCCCGTCGGATACCGGCACGGCCGGCCGCGCATCCTGTCCCTGGGCTCATAGTACCGACGCCCGCGCCTGATGTATCGGCAGGGGTCTCCAGCCTCGTGCCCTGCTCAGGAGAAGTTGAGGTTCACCGTGTCCGACGGTCCGTCGTCGAACTCACGGCAGGAGAGGGGGTAGCTGGTGGCGCTCCTGAGGGATGTGGACGGGCGCCCAGTACCGATCGATCTCCTCAAACGTCGCCGGCGTCGTGTGCGTGTAGAAGTACCGGACCCCGATCTCGGAACGGTCGAGCGGTGGTGCCGACGGATCCGGGAATCGCTCCACAACAGATCCCGGGCCTACGAAGTAGGACAGCCCGAACAGCTGATACTCGCCACCCTCGTACGCCTTCAGGTCGATGCGACACGTGCGGTCCCACGGGACGTGACCGAGGACCTCCACCGACGCCTCGTGCAGAACGGCCACGCCCCGAACGGACACCACCAGTACGACAGGCACGAGTACCCCGGGATCATCCACCGAGACGTTGAGGGCGTTACTCGTGTCGTGCAGCAGCGCGAACGTCCACGAATCCTCCTCCCCGAAGTCGATGCTCCGGATCGGCCCGGAGAAGCGCTCGAAGTAGTCAGGCGTCAGTGACCGCATCTCCAAAATGGCGAACAGGTCCTTGGCGTGCTCGGGAACTCCGGCGAGAAGGGTCGCCTGAAGGTCGACCTTGTTCGCTCGTCGGGGCACTTTGACGAGCCTAACGACACTCCGCGGCCACCGTGGGGAACGGCAGTCTGCTGGCGAAGCCCGAGCACAGCCAGGCCGGGATCGAGCAGTCGAACCTGGTGGGAAGCCGAATACGGTGACTTCTCAAGCCTTCGTCCAGGTGCGTCGATGACACAACCAGTGCTCACGAGGGGCGTGAGACGAGGTGATGACGTGTTCGGCGACATGAGACAGACATCGGCGACGAGGATCATGGCGCCGGCCACCTACGCAATGCTGGTTGCGGAGGACCACCATCTCGCCTTCGAATGCGCGCAACTCAATGCCGTCGGCGCCACGTCCGACGCACTCCAAGTCGTGGACGAGGCGGCGGAGGGCATCCTGGCCCGCTACGAAGGCATGCTGGTGATCACGCCCACAGGGCAGAGTGAATCGTTTGTCGATGCACTGAGGAACGTCGAACGGGTCGGCCAGCGGAGCGACGAGGCAGGCAATGAGGTACAGGCCACGTGGTGCACTCTGCTGTATCAAAGGCTCGCCGGAAAGCAGTGGCCTCCCGCGTAGCGAACGGATGATCGCCGGTCGCCCATGGGATGGTTGGCCCGGCCTCGGAAGGAGCTCCACCCTCATGGTGGCGTCATGGCATGGGGACCTGGGCGACAGCACCGACGCCGTCGACCATGATGGTGCCATGGGATCCGAAGGGGACAAGCCTCGAAAGCAAAAGCACCGGATGAAGAAGGTGCCGAAGTACGAAGAGCCCAATCGAGCGGAAGGATTCACCGGCGGCTCGTTCGGCCGCTCTGGCCACGGCTCCGACGGAAAGCACCCGGGGAAGCCTGGGCGGGCCGGCTCCTATCTCCTCAAGCTCCTCGGACAGCGGCCGAAGCACTAGTCGGTTGGAACCACGACGGGTGTGAGGTGGGCGCCCGCTGGGACCAGTTGGGGAATCCGGTGGTCGGGTTCGTGGCCGACAGCAGCCGCCGCGGGTTGCATCTCGAGCGCACCGACAACGGTCCGTTTCGGGTCTGCTAACCGTCAACGCAGAGGATCCGAGGGCCTTGCCACCTGCTGCTAACCTGACTCAACCCTCGGGGGCGTAGCTCAGCTGGTAGAGCGCTTGACTGGCAGTCAAGAGGTTCGTGGGTTCGAGTCCCATCGCCTCCACCGAAATCCCAGGTCAGAAGGTATCGCCGGCCCACTGCGAGACATCGGGCGAATCGGGTCCGCCGTCAAGGCGGCTCCGAACGGCGGCTCGGTGGGATCTGGGATTGCGTACTGCGGGCCGTTCACTCGAGGCAGGTGATCAGGCGGAGGCGATGACCTCACCGAACTGGAGGGACCCCATCGTCACGCCAGGCGCCTCGACCCCTTCGGAGGAGTTGCAGCGCGGGCTTGCTCTTTCGTCTCGAACACTTCGCCCGAGTACCCATGGGTCTCGTCGACGGCCGCGAAGTGGGCGCCGGCGAATCTGGGCGGCTCCCTTCAGCATTGGCAGTGGCGATGCTGACGAGCGGGATACCTACCGCCTTGACGGCCCCCCTTCAGACAGTTGAGCCTGCAGGCCCGCGAGCACGGGCAACCACGTATCCCTCGGCCTCTTCGTCGGTCCCTGCCCACTCGGCATGATCGACCTGGAGGTGCACCGGGTAACCACTCATGCACGGGTACTGCCCGACATCCGAGATCGGGGGTACCCAGTCCCGATCACGGATCGTCGTTTCAGGGTTGTCGGCCGAGCAGGCCGACGAGACGGTCGACGATGGGTGCTGACGCCGGCACCGGAATTTCGGGGCCGAAGGCACCGTGGTCACGGAGGTCATCGAGGGGGATCGATCGACCCCAGGCGTAGTGCATGTGCCCCACCGCCGGGTCAATCACCAACTCCTGGTCGACGATCGATCCGTCGGGCGTCACCGCGCCGAGCACGCGCACAGAGGCCGGTGTCACGTCCTGGTTGTTCACGGTGGCATTGTCCCACCTGGCCCGACAACCGTGCTCAGTGACTCGTCATGATCAGGTCGAGGGCGCTCAGGTGGCTGGGGTGGTGGTGGATGGAGCGGTGGTAGCCGGAACGGTGGTGGCGGGGAATCCGTTGCCGGCGAGGTCGGGCCCGAGGACCACGACGATGTCCAGGCCGGCGACGTTCGCCACCGGTGCGGTGGCGGTCAAGGGTTGGACGGCCGACACCGGCACCCCGAGCTCGGACGCGACGAGCGTGGCCGCCGGTTGCTGCGACGGGGCGTAATAGATCGTGGTCGTCGAGGCCGCCGTCGTGGCGTTCTGTGGAACGGAGACGCTCCATCCCTGTTGCTGGAGCTGTTGAGCGAAATGGGCGCCAGCGTTAGGTTCCTGCGTGCCGTTAGCCACGAGGATCTTGACCGTTGAGCGAGCAATGGTCGACGTGGTCGATGCTGCCGGGTGCAGGGAGGTTGTCGACGTGGTGGAGCTTGTAGCGGTCTTGAAGTGAGGACCGACGACCGATCCGATGAATCCAGCAATGGCGAGTGCGCCCAGGCACACGAGCGTGATGCCGATGCGTCTCGCCCAAGATGTCTGCTGATAGGCATGCTGTGGTGTCACGAGGTAGATAGTAGAGAGGGTGACGTGGCCCACGCTTGGTTCGACCCACGGTGGGCGATGGATGCAGGTCCAGGACGCTCCAGCCCCGGGATCCTCGGGCCGGCCGGGGGGCCTCGCCGACAGGCCGGGTGCCCCGCCTCACCGGGGCCTCGCTTCCGGCTGACGGGAGCGGGAGACCCCGTCTCAGCCGGCACGGCCCGACAGTGAAGGCATCCGCTCAGCACCACCCCTTTGGCCTAGACCCCGACTTCCTCGGGTCGTGGTCACGATCAGCGTGGTTCCAGCACGAGTGACTGGGCGGACTGACCGACACGACCACCCTGGTCGTAGATCTGTGCGACGGAGAGCCCGGTCCCGGTCGGCTGGACGATGCCGGACGTCTCCATGCCGATCCACTCGCCTTCCGGTGGTCTTGACAGGCTGACGGTGAGATCGGCGTTCATGAACGACCACTGGGAGAACGGCAGGCGGGCGGATGTGCCGCTGGTCCCGTAGTCAGCCGCGGCCACGGCCCGCTGCACGTTCGAGGTCGCCTGGCCGGCGACGATCGGCACGAGCAGGCGCAACCACAACCTCAGACCTCCGGGTTGCGCCGACGGCTCCCTTCGGATCGACATCGCCAAGCTGTCAAAGGATGGCCAACCGACCACCTTCACCGCGTGACGATTCGGTTCCGTCAGATCCGGCACAGCCGTCGGGTCGAAGGCCAGTGGATGGTCCATCGCTCCGTCGGGCAGCGTCATTGCGGCCCGGCGGATTCTGGTCACGGACGCACCGGCCACCTGACGTCCGTCGGCGCACAAGGCGGCGGATTGACGCTTGACTCTTCGTCCCCCCTCTACCGGACCACGGGCGATCGTCAAGGGGGCGAAGGGGACCGGACGCTGCATCTCGATGAGCACACGGACCAACACCTGATCCTCGTCCACCAGCGCCCCGACAAGCAGTGCGGCCACCGCGGCACCGTGCAACACGTCGGCGTGCCACGGGCCTCGTGCGGCCTCGGTCGGGAGCAGGAGGTCTCCGTCGGCCTCGAATACGGAGTGGGCAGTGCTCAGTACGGTCATGGACCAAGGACAGTATCCCGGTCAGGTCACCGGGATCTCGACCGGCCGTTGACCAGACCGGCCCGGATTGGATGCCCGGCCGCGGTCCCCATTGATCCCTGCCGCCCAACCAAGGAGCCCCACCAGCCCCACAGGGGGCCGGAGGGGTCTGCCCCGCCGTCACCGGCATGACCGGGATGACTGCATTCGTGTGGGGCTCCGGGATCCTCAGCCGGACGATCACTGGGTGCGGCGCCGAGGCCCGGACCCAGCCCACCCTCCGGGAACCCTCGGTCCATCGACTACCGCGCTCGGTCGCGGGGCGAAGGGCCGGTAGGGTCCGGGTCGATGTACCGGATCCCACCCATGGATGACGCCCGGGCCATGGGCGAGCTGGTCACCGCGGACTCCGTGCGGCGGGTCCGGGCCCGCATGCAGCACCAGGTCCGTCGTTCGCTCGGGATCACCGGAGAGGCCCGCCTCCCCTGCAACGATCCGAACGAGGCCTACTTCGAGCCCGGCTCCGTCACCCGGCGGATCCACTCGGACCTTCCCGCCATGCTCATCGGCGGCGTCGCCGCCCTCCTGTTCCAGATGCTCCACCCACTGGCCATGGCTGGTGTCGCCGAGTTCTCCAACTACCGCCAGGACCCGCTCGGGCGCCTGGAGCGCACCGCCAGCTTCCTCGGGACGACCACCTTCTGCTCCCGCCCCGAGGCCGAGGCGGCCATCGCCCGGGTAAGGAGCGTGCACGACTACGTGGTGGGCATCGCACCGGACGGCCGTCCCTATGCAGCCAGCGACCCCGACCTGATCCTCTGGGTGCATGCTGCTGAGGTGAGGAGCTTCCTGAACGCCGCGGTGGCCTATGGGCCCCGCCCACTGACCGTCGACGACCAGGATCGATACGTCCACGAGATGGCCCGGGTGGCCCTGGCGCTGGGTGCCGACCACGTCCCCCGCAGCGTGGTCGCCCTCGATGCCTACTTCGACAGCGTCCGCCCGGAGCTGCGGCTCACCCGCGAGGCCCGGGTGGCCCGCAACTTCGTCGTGCGCGGTGTGGGCCGGTGGCCTCACGAGATCACCACGTATGGACTGTTGGTGGCCGCGGCCCAGGGCGTCCTTCCACGGTGGGCCCGGCGACAGCTGCATCTGGCCCAACTCCCCGTCGGTGACCGGCTGGCCGTCCGACCCGCAGCCCGGGCGTTCGCCACCGCCCTTCGTTGGGTGGCTACTCCCCCTCGTGCCACCGAGGCCGACGAGCAGGGGGAGCCGGTGACCGCGGCCGGTTAGGCCGCGCCCGACCCAAGGAATCTGGACAGGTCGGCGAACGCGGACCGATCCTGGCCCAGGAAGGCGTGGCCGCCTTCGTAGACATGCAGTTCGGCCTGGGCGATCCGTGATGCCAAGGCTCGACTGTTGGCCTCAGGGGCGATCCCGTCGTAGCGACCGCATCCGATGAACGTGGGGCAGGTGATGGCCCCCAGGCGGTCCCAGGTGTCGTGCCCTCGGCGGGCCTGGAGCTGCGCATGGATCCCGGCCGCACGGGGATGGTCGGGACCCGCCGCCCGGGATGCCATGGCCGTGACCAGGGCCTGGTCGCTCGGGTGGGAGGCCAACCAGGCATCGTCGAACCGGGTGTCCATCAGCGAGCGGCGCCTGAGCTGGCTGATCTCGGGATCGAGGCCGGCCAGCTCATGCAACGGATAGGACGAACCACCCGCCCCCCCGGCCGACGTGCACAGCAGGGCCAACCGCTCCACCCGTCGGGGTTGGGTCACGGCCAGCTCGAGGGCCACCATCCCTCCGAAGCTGATGCCGACGACGGCGGCGGCGGCCCATCCGGCGGCGTCCATCACGGCGGCGGTGTCGGCGGCACAGTCCGCCATGGTGTAGCTACCGGTCACCTCGCTGCTCCGTCCCAGCCCCCGGTAGTCGAAGGCCAGGACCTCGGAGCGCTGGGCGAGTACACCGGTGAGCAGCTGCGCCTCTGCCAACGTCGAACCGGAGCCGTTGACGAAGACCAGGCGGGGCCCTGACCCGCTCAGCTCGTAGTAGAGCTCGGCCTCAGTGGACGGGGCGATCGGCAACTCGACCTCGTTCGGGCGCTTCGGTCATCGGGCGAGTATGGCATGGCCGCTCGACCACGGACCGGTGTCGGGCCGAACCCCGCCCCGCTGGTCACCGGGCCCGCAACCCCCAGCGCTGGGCCGCCCGCGGCCTCAGGCCACGTTCGGACCCTGCTGACGCACCGTCTCCACCGATTCCATGGCCGACCGCAGGTCGGCCAACCAGGTGTCGGCGTTGGATGCCACCAGCTTGACGCACCACAGCAGGGCGTCGGAGCGGCTCCGGGCCACGCCGCTGTCGACCAGGGTGTCGAGGACCACCCGTTCGGGTTGGCGTAGGCGGGTCATGACGGGGACCGAGGCGTTGGTGAACACCTGGGTGGTACCCCCGGCCCTCGCCCCCCAGGCGATGTTGCGCCCATAGAGGTGTTCGGCCTGCCGGGCCACGGCGATGCGCTCCTCACGGGTCTCCTCTCGGAAGCGGGCGATGCGGCCGGATTCGGCTGCGGCCGTCGTCACCTCGTCGGCCCCCTCGGGCACCTCGGGTGACGACACCGTCCCGACGATCAGGATTTCGTCCCGGTCCACCACCAGGTGGGGTGCGTCCTCGAACCAGGCGTCGGGGAGCCGACCGGCCAACCAGCCGGCCAGACCGTCCACCGAGGGCCTCTCCTCCCCCGGACCACCGACCGGTCGGCCGGGACGACCCCTTGATCGACGTCCACTACCTGCTGCATACTCCATCGCTGCCTCCAGTTGATTACATACTTACATTACAAGAAAGCTTACAGGCATTCAAGCCAGGCGGATCACAAGGTTGCGGACTGCTTGTTCTCGGAGGCGCGTGGATCACCACGAACCGGGTGCTGCCCCTGAGTCACCCCCGGTGACCGGACTGACGTGCTGGGAGGAGGGGCGCCCCGTCGGGAGATCGTCAGGCCAGAAGCGACGCCACCACGGCGCCGACCTGATCGATCTCCAACAGGAACCCGTCGTGCCCCGAGGGGGACTCGATCACGTTGACGGGCCGGTCACCGGGAATCATCCGGGCCAGCTGGTGCTGCAGGCCGATCGGGTAGAGGCGGTCCGAGGCGATTCCGGCCACGGCCACCTCGGCCCGGACCGAGGCCAGGGCCCGGGCCACCCCGTTGCGACCTCGGCCCACGTCATGGTGGTTCATGGCCTCGCTCAGGACGATGTAGGAGTTGGGATCGAATCGTCGAGCCAGCTTGTCCCCTTGGTGGTCGAGGTAGGACTCCACGGCGAACCTTCCGCCCTTGCGGGGATCCTCCGCCTCCTGGGCGGTCCGGCCGAACCGGCTCTCCAGTTCGAGGTCGGTGCGGTAGCTGAACTGCCCGATGCCGCGGGCCAGGGACAGGCCCTCGCTCGGGCGATCCCCGGAGCCGTAGTAGTCCCCACCGGCGTAGGCGGGATCGGAGGTGATGGCCCTGATCTGCAGGGAGCACAAGGCGATCTGACCGGCCGTGGCCATGGCCCCGACCGCCAGTACGAGCGCCCGCTCGACCCGGTCGGGATGGCCCACGCACCACTCGAGGACGCGCATCCCCCCCATCGAGCCCCCCACCACACCCGACCACACGGCAATCCCCAGGTGATCGGCGAGGGCCGCCTCCACCGTCACCTGGTCGCGGATGGTGACCAAGGGGAAGCGTGATCCCCACGCCGCGCCGTTCGGTGCCGGTGATGCCGGCCCGGTGGTTCCCTGGCAGCCCCCCAGCACGTTCGGGCACACCACGAAGTAGCGGTCGGTGTCGATCGGGGCGCCCGGGCCGATCATCCCCTCCCACCAGCCGACGGTGGGATGTCCCGGACCGGCAGGCCCGACGGCGTGGGAGTCCAAGGTGAGGGCATGCAACACGAGCACGGCGTTGGCCCGGTCGGAGTCGAGCACACCCCACGTCTCGTAGGCCACCGTGACCTCGGGGAGGTGCCCACCCCCTTCGAGGTCGAGGCCCGGCGCGCCGGCGCCGAAGAGCGTGACGAACCGACGATCTCCCGGATCGTCACCCTGTGCCCATACCCCCGGGTACGGGCCCGAGGTCACGTAGCTTTGATGGAGCGGAACCCCGCCTCGAGGTCGGCGATGATGTCCTCGATCGACTCGAGACCGATGCAGAGCCGGACCAGGTCCGGCGTGACGCCGGTGGTCCCCTGCTCGGCCTCGGTCAGCTGGGAGTGGGTGGTCGAGGCCGGGTGGATGGCCAGGCTGCGGACGTCACCGACGTTGGCCAGGTGGCTGAAGAGCTCGAGTCCCTCGATGAAGGTCTTGCCCGCCTCGGCGCCGCCGGTGATACCGAAGGCGAGGATCGCCCCTCCCCCGTTGGGCAGGTACCGCTGCTGGCGCTCGTGCCAGGGGCTCGAGGCCAGGCCCGGGTAGAAGACCCAGGGCACATCGTCGCGGGCCTCCAGCCACTCGGCCACGGCCGTGGCGTTCTGGACGTGGCGTTCCATCCGGAGACTGAGGGTCTCCAGGCCCTGGAGGAAGAGGAACGAGTTGAGGGGGGCGATGGACGCCCCGATGTCGCGGAGGTACTGCAGTCGGGCTTTCAGCACGAAGCGCGCCGGGAACAGGCTCTCGGGCAGCTGCCCGAACACGAGGCCGTGGTAGCTGGGATCGGGCTCGGTGAATCCGGGGAACCGACCGCTGCCCTCGTAGTCGAAGGTGCCGCCGTCGACGATGATCCCGCCGATGGACGTGCCGTGGCCGCCGATGAACTTGGTGGCCGAGTGCACGACGATGTCGGCACCGTGTCGGAGTGGCTGGCACAGGTACGGCGTGGCCACCGTGTTGTCCACCACCAGGGGGATCTTGTGCTCGTGGGCGATGGACGCCACCTGCTCGAAGTCGAGGACGTCGCCTTTGGGGTTACCGAGGGTCTCGGCGTAGAAGGCCTTGGTGTTGGGACGGACGGCAGCGCGCCAGGCATCGAAGTCGTCCGGGTCGTCCACGAACGTCACCTCGATCCCGAACTTGGGCAAGGTGTAGTGCAGGAGGTTGTAGGTCCCTCCGTAGAGCGACGCCGACGAGACGATGTGGCCACCGTTCTCCGCCAGGTTGAGGAGCGCAATCGTCTCCGCCGCCTGTCCGCTGGCCACGGCCAGCGCCGCCACACCCCCCTCGAGGGCGGCCACCCGCTCCTCGAATACGGCCTGGGTCGGGTTCATGATCCGGGTGTAGATGTTGCCGAGCTCCTCCAGCCCGAAGAGTGCGGCGGCATGGGCGGTGTCCCGGAAGGTGTAGCTGGTGGTCTGGTAGATGGGTACGGCCCGTGCCCCGGTGGTGGGGTCGGGCACGGCACCGGCGTGGATCTGACGAGTTTCGAATCCCCATTCGGACATGGCAGTGGTCTCCTCGGAACGGTCCCTCGGCGTCGTTCGCCAGCACGGGTCGGCGTTCTCTGGCCCCATCCTCTCAAACCCGACAAATTTGGTCAACTAGTCCTCGCAGCGCCAACCGGCTCCCGACGAAGGCTCCGGCGCCGGAGCGTGCTGGAACGACGGAACCGCGTCAGGAGCGGGTTCCGTCGGTAGGCGGCCTCTGTCGGTAGGCGGCCTCCGTCAGTGGCACCGTGGGGCTGACCCCCATCGCGTGCCGGTGGTCACTAGGTTTGGCCGCGGCCGTGGATCGCACACCTGACAGCACGTCGACGCCCACCGGGTTGCGCTGGGCGACAGGACGGCGACGGCGATCGTTGGGGGTAGCCATTGCGGTGGGGGTGGTGGTGCTGGGTGCCCTGGTAGCGGTCACACCGGTCGGTGGCGCGCTGGGTGGCACGGCAGCCGATTTCGCCTTCGGTGGGCGCAACGCCACCCCACCCCAGATTCCCTCCACTGCGGCAGACGTCAGCCGGTGCCCGTGGCTCGAGCGCGCGCTCGACCGGAACCTCCCGCCCTCGGCCCTGGCCGCCGAGGTGCTGAGCCGGATGACGGTGCACGAGAAGCTTGGTGAGATCGTCCTGGTTCACGCCGGACCCTACGAGAACATCAACGCCGGCGTGCCGAGCCTGTGCATCCCGGCACTCTCCCTCCAGGACGGCCCCCAGGGGGTGGCCTACAGCGCCGTCGGCGTCACCCAACTCCCGGCCCCGCTCGGGATCGCCGCCACCTTCGACACCGGGGTGGCCGAAGAGTACGGCCAGGTCCTCGGGTCCGAGGCCGCCGGACAGGGTATCGACGTCATCCAGGGTCCAACCCTCAACATCGACCGGGTGCCTCAGAGTGGGCGATCCTACGAGGGATTCGGCGAGGACCCCCTGCTGGTGTCGGCCATGGGTGTGGCCGACACCCAAGGGATCCAGTCGACGGGAACCTTGGCCATGGCCAAGCACTTCGCCGTGTACAACCAGGAGACGGACCGGGGCGTGCTCAACGTGGCCGTACCGACCAGGGCCCTCGAGGAGCTGTATCTGCCACCCTTCGTGGCCGCCGTCAAACAGGCACACATCGCCTCGGCCATGTGTGCCTACCCCCAGTTGAACGGGACGTACCAGTGCCAGGACTCAGGCCTGCTGAGCCTGCTGGCCGGCTGGGGATTCACCGGCTTCATACGATCCGACCTAGAGGCGGTCCACGATCCGGTGGCCGCCATCAACGCCGGTACCGATCTCCTCAAGCCAGCCTCGGTGACCCGTCTCGATCAACTGGTACGCGACCACCGGCTGACGATGGGAGCGGTCGACCGGGCCGTGACTCGGGTCCTGATCACCATGTTCGCCCACGGGCTCGTGGATCGGGCCGACACGGACGTACCGGGAACGGCCGTGGACTCGGACTCGCACACCGACTTCGCTCTCACCGCCGCCGAGCGATCGGCTGTCCTGTTGAGGAATGTCGGTGCGACACTGCCCCTCCGGGCATCGGCCAACAACTCGGTGGCCGTGATCGGCGCGGCTGCCGCCGCCGACCCGGTGACCACCGGCTACGGCAGTTCACGCGTGCTCCCACCCTTCACGTCCTCACCGCTCGAGGCCATACGACGGCGCGCCGGCCCGCACGCGGCGGTCAGCTACGCCGGAGGCGACAGCACCACCGGCAATCTGCCTCCGGTCCCCACCCGCTACCTCTCACCGGCATCCGGTCAGGGGCACGGGCTGACCCTGACCCTGACCCAGTCCGACCCGGACGAGGCCACGAGTGGGGCAACGGTGCGGTCGGTCCGGTCGGTGCAGCCCACCGTCGACGTGTCCCTCAGTCCCCATCCCGCCTCGAACCGTCTCCTCCCCGAGGCTCCCGCCATCGCTCCCGTGGACCGCCTCGAGAACCCGCTGGGCCGGGGAATCGAGTCGTTTGGTCTGGGCCGGTCCACCTCACCGTCCCACACCCACGTCGTGCTCCCTCCGGGCTGGTCGGACGTCTCGGCCACCTGGACAGGAACGCTCACGCCCCCCCGAAGTGGGCTCTACACCTTCTCCCTCCAGGGGGTGGGCGCCGCCACCCTCACGCTCGACGGGATCACCGCCGTGACCGATCCGCTCAGCCACGGGCTCGGCCGCTGGTCCCAGACCGTGTCCCTCGCCGGGGGCCACCCCTACCGGGTCCAGCTGGCCTGGGAGCCCGACGACGGGCGTACCCCGTCCGGCGAGGCGACGGTCGGCGCCAGCTCCCTCACGCTGGGGTTCTCCTATGCCAGCCCGGCGATCGATGCCGCCGTGGCCGCGGCACGCAAGGCCCACACCGCGGTGGTCTTCGCCGGCAGCTTCAACGCCGAGGCCTTCGACCGACCCTCGCTCATGCTCCCCGGTGACGAGAACGCCCTCATCGCCGCGGTGGCCGCCGCTAACCCCAGGACGGTGGTGGTCCTCGACACCGGCGGAGCCGTGCTCATGCCCTGGCTGGACCAGGTCAGCGGGGTGATCGAGGCCTGGTACCCCGGCGAGCAGGACGGGGCCGCCATCGCCTCCCTGCTCTACGGGGACGTCGACCCCTCGGGCCGCCTCCCGGTGACCTTTCCCGCCTCGGCGGCTACCACCGGGGTCGCCTCGCCCGCCCAGTGGCCCGGGGTCAACCTGACCTCGACCTATTCGGAGGGACTCGACGTCGGCTACCGGTACGACCATGCCAACGGGATCCGACCCCTGTTCCCCTTCGGCTTCGGTCTGGACTACACCACCTTCACGCTCGCCCACCTGTCGTTGTCCAGTGCGAAGGGCAGCTTCGGCCTCCGTGTCCGGGTGTCCAACACCGGGTCCCGAACCGGCATCGCCGTGCCCCAGGCCTATCTCACCTACCCGTCGGCGGCCGGTGAGCCCCCGGCCCAGCTCAAGGCGTTCACCACGGTGTCGTTGGCTCCCGGTCAGTCGAGGGAGGTCACGCTGACCGTTCCCGCCTCGGCGTTCCGCGTCTACCTCAACGGGGGCTGGACCACGCTGCCGGGTACCTACCGGCTCGCCGTCGGACAGTCATCAGAGAACCTCCCCCTGGCCGTATCGGTGACCGCTCCCTGACCGGGGTCACGATGCGGCCCCCCGTGAGGTTGGGTGACGGCCGGGCGCCGGTGAGGAGCCGGCCTCTTTCCCCCGCCCCCTCACGGGGAGGGCGAGGCCCGGCCCTCGGACCACGGAGGCCGGGGTGCGGGGATCCGGGCCATGGCCGATCCGGTGTCGCCGAACGGCCCGGCGCCGGCATTCCACTGCCTTCCGGCCTCGGCCACTTCGTCTCGGCTCCGGCCCACGAAGTTCCACCACATCACCACGTCCGATTCGAAAGGGGTGCCCCCGAGCACGAGGAGCCGGGCGCTCCCGGCCGAGCCGAGGTCGAGGTGGTGGCGTCCGGGGCGAGCGTAGGCCCCCTCCCCCGGCACCAGCAGTCGCCCGTCGATGCGCACGGCGCCGTCCAACACCACCAGCGCGTGCTCGAACGACGGCTCGACGGGAAGGACGGCATCCCCCCGGTGGAGCCGGATGTCGACACCGACCAGATCGGTGTCCCGGCGGGCCGGTGACTCGGTCCCGGCCAGTCGGCCCACGAGCACCGTGGCCACGGCCGATCCCAACTCGGCGTCCGGAAGTGACGGGTGATGCTCGAAGGCCGGAGGGCCGTGACGGGTGGCCTCGGGCTGGGCCACCCACAGCTGGATCCCGTGCAGTCCTCCACCGTGTCGGCCGGTCGGCTCCTCGGCGTGGCTGACGCCCCGGCCTGCGGTCATCAGGTTGAGCTGACCCGGGCGGATGGTCTGCTCGGAGCCGAGCGAGTCCCGATGCAGCATCTCGCCTTCGACGAGCCAGGTCACGGTATGCAGACCGCCATGGGGATGGGGGCCGATGCCGGTGGGCGTGGCGTCGGGGGGCAGTGGGCCCATGTGGTCGGCGAAGCACCAGGCACCGACGGTCCGGTGCGATCGATGAGGAAGGGCACGGCGCACCCGGGTATCGCCCACGACCGTGTCGCGACTGGTCCACACCTCGAGGGCATCGGCTCGGTCGACGCCCGGAGACTCGTCGGCGGGGACTCGGGTCATGGTCGGTCCGCCACCGTGGCGATGCTACCGGCCCGGGTCTGCCTGGCCCGGGGGGCAGCGCCGACCGACCACCCCGGTGGTCTGGTCAAACGGGCGATCAGGCTTCCGCCCTCGCACCGGACCCGCCGGGAGGTCAGACCGGTTTGCCCGCTGAGCACCAGGCATTGGCAGGGACCCCGGCGCACGGGTTGGGCATGGTGGGGATGCCCTTGGGCAGGGGGTGCATGATCACCCCCGTGCGGACGGGGTAGGAGGCCCCTGCAGGGCAGGAGCCGAACCCGCTGTCGCAGAGCACCTGGGCCAGGAGCGGGCCTCCGGTGTTGGCCGCCGTCGTCAGCTTCCCGCAGGTGGGCTGGGTCTGTTCGAGATCCGTGGGCTGGCTGCCGTTCGGGGCCGTGTTCCCCACGAAGCAGTTCTGCGGCTGGTTGGCGTCGAGGGTGATCTGCCCGTAGTCGGCGTTGCCGGTATTGCCGAAGTAGCCGTTGTGGCTGAACGTGTTGTGGAGCAGGGCATCGTTCATCGGGTCGTAGACGCAGCCGAACCCGGGCGTCTCCACGCCTCCGGTGCCGGGACAGGACTGGTTGAGAGACGGCGTCCCCGAGTCGGGATAGGGAACCATGAGGAAGCCCCATGCCCCGTTACCGGCGAAGACGTTGTCCAAGACCGTGTCGTTGCGCCCCCCCGACAAGGTCATACCCGTACCGGTCGGACCGGCGGCGGCGTTGCCCGCCTCGGGCACGTCGGGATTGTTGTTGTCATGGACGTAGTTGTGCATGAACACCCAGCAGGAGCGGGTGTGGGTGATCGGGCTGATCCGCTTCCCGGGGCAGGCTCCGTTCTGGGGTGCCGGCGGGTCACCGTTGATCTGGGTGTTGGTGTCGAACCCGTCCTGGTTGTTGTCGAACTGGGAGTGCTCCACCACGATCGATCCCCCGGAGTTGGTACCCGAGTAGCCGAGGGCGCTGTACTCCATCCAGGCATGGTCGATGATGATCCCGCACTGTTGCAGGCACGCCCCGACGTACATGCCGGAGTCGTTGAAGTTGCTGGCGTAGAGCTGGTTCCAGAACCCGGGGCCCCGGGCGTTGGACGAGAAGATCCCGTACTGGGCCGCAGTGGCCTCTTGTTGATCCGCGCTCCCTTGGGTGCTGAAGAATGTGGAGGTGGCGGTGAGATAGGTGCCCGAGTAGCCCTTGAGGCCGATCTTGCCGCTGTCGGCGCCGCCGTTCCACCAGATCTCGTTGCCGGAGTCTCCGGTGCCGGCCAGGAAGTTGCACGCCGTGAGGTTGTCCACTGAGACGTTGTTCGCCTTCCAGACCACGATTCCGTTGCGCCCGACGGCCTGCCCGTTGCTTCCGACGGCCCCGAAGTTCTGTGCGCTCGGATCCGCGCTGCAGGCGCCGGGAGATCCGGACTTGGTCCCGTCCACGATCACCGTGGCCCGGTTCATGCCCCGGAGGTGGATGCCCGACGTCGTGATCATCACACCACCCATGTCCCCGTGCGCGGGGTCGGTGCTGATACCCGACTCGTCGGCGTCCTCGTGGTAGTCCCCGGGGGCCACGAGGACCCAGTCGCCCGGTTTGGCGGCGTCAACGGCCGACTGGATGGTCTTGTACTTGCCCGCATGACCGTGGAAGGTGCCGACCAGGAGGACCTTCCCCCCGGACGATCCTGTCGCCGCCGCCGAGACGGAAGACCCACCTGCCGCCAGAAGTCCGGTTCCCAGCACCACCCCCGCCACCGCGGTAGCGAGGCGCTGCCTGGTTCTCGACCCCGACGACCTCACGGGCCGACCGATACCTTCCGCTGCTGGTGCACTCCGGTCCCGGGCCATCGCTTCTCCCCCTGTGGTCGGTCGGCCGAACCCCCGAAGCGGGAGCCGACCCGACGCGTCGCCACGATGGTAGTGGGCCGGGCGGGGCGCCCACGGTCCTGAGGCATCGCCTACCGGCCACGCTCGGTGGTCGCCCTCAGCCGACGAGCAGCGAGCGGATGGAGACGCCCAGCACCAACGTGCCCAGGACCCGTCGCCAGGGGTTCACCCCACGGACGATCTCGTCGAGGGCCCACACGACGATGGCGCCGGCGGCCACATCGGCGAGGATCCGGGAGGCCTGATGGTGGTGGTCGAGGAGCCGACCGGCCACGACGGCGGCGAGGAACACCACCAGGGGGATGTTGGGGACCTGGGCCACGGTGATGCGCCCGGTGGACCGGTTGGTGAACCACCAGGCCGGCGAACCTCGAGCGGGCCCCGGTCCCGACGGGGGCGTGTCGGGAGGTTCGATCCCTCAGTGTCCCACCCGTCTCGACGGCACCCGTGCGCAACCACCTCGACGGTGCCCATCCGCGGGCGATCCGGGCGGCCGGCGGGCACCGCCGGGCACGTTGCAGCGGGGACCGTTCGACGCCGTCGGCTACGATGGTCGGGTCGGCACTGGGGCACGGCGACCACTCGAGGAGTGGTCCGACGATCCCGGACCGGCCGGCACGGGACCGCCTTTCCGTGCCTACTGACCGGCAATCCAGCCAGGACCTGCCACAGCCAAGGAGCCCCCATGACCCCCACCCAGACCTCCGACTTCAAGGTGGCCGACCTCTCCCTCGCCGAGTTCGGCCGCAAGGAGATCGAGCTGGCCGAGCACGAGATGCCCGGGCTGATGGCCATGCGGGCCGAGCACGGATCCGAGAAGCCGCTCGCCGGTGCCAGGATCACCGGGTCCCTCCACATGACCATCCAGACGGCCGTCCTCATCGAGACCCTCACGGCCCTCGGGGCCGAGGTGCGGTGGGCCAGCTGCAATATCTTCTCCACCCAGGACCACGCCGCCGCCGCCGTGGCCGTCGGCCCGACGGGCACCGTGGACCGTCCGGCCGGCGTCCCCGTATTCGCCTGGAAGGGCGAGACGCTCGAGGAGTACTGGTGGTGCACGGAGCAGGCCCTGCTGTGGCCCGGTCAGGGTCCGACCATGATCCTCGACGACGGCGGGGACGCCACCCTCTTGGTGCACAAGGGCGTCGAGTACGAGAAGGTCGGCGCTGTGCCTGACCCGTCCACGGCCGACTCCGAGGAGTTCGGCGTGGTCCTCCAGGTGCTCACGCGGAGCCTGACCGAGGACCCCAACCGGTGGACCACCATCGCCAACGGGATCAAGGGCGTCTCCGAGGAGACCACCACCGGCGTCCACCGGTTGAACGAGATGGAACAGAGCGGCGAGCTGCTCTTCGCGGCCATCAATGTCAACGATGCCGTCACCAAGTCGAAGTTCGACAACAAGTACGGCTGCCGGCACTCCCTGATCGACGGGATCAACCGGGCCACCGATGTGCTCATCGGAGGCAAAGTGGCGGTCGTCTGCGGCTACGGGGACGTGGGCAAGGGCTGTGCCGAGTCGTTGCGGGGCCAGGGGGCCCGGGTCGTGGTGACCGAGGTGGATCCCATCTGCGCGCTGCAGGCCGCCATGGACGGCTATCAGGTGGCCACGCTCGAGGACGTGGTGCACACAGCCGACATCTTCGTGACCACGACGGGCAACAAGGACGTCATCACGGCCGCCGACATGGAGCAGATGAAGCACCAGGCCATCGTGGGCAACATCGGGCACTTCGACAACGAGATCGACATGGCCGGGCTGATGAAGATCGACGGTGTCGAGCGGGTGAACATCAAGCCCCAGGTGGACAAGTGGGTCTTCCCCGACGGTCACGCCGTCATCATCCTGTCCGAGGGGCGCCTGCTCAACCTGGGCAACGCCACCGGTCATCCCAGCTTCGTGATGTCCAACTCCTTCACCAACCAGACCATGGCCCAGATGGAGCTGTTCAACAACGCCAGCCAGTACGAGAACAAGGTGTATGTGCTGCCCAAGCACCTCGATGAGAAGGTGGCCCGGCTCCACCTCGACGCCCTCGGGGTCAGGCTGACGACGCTGACCAAGGAGCAGGCCGAGTACATCGGCGTGTCGGTGGACGGCCCCTACAAGCCGGACACCTACCGCTACTGAGGTCGGGCCCGCCGCTCGGCGACGACGGCACCGGGACACGACTGGGGATGTGGAGGTGCGAGCGGTGACCGTCGGAGACGGCCCGTCGGGCCTCGAGGTCACCCGCTACGCCGTCACCGATCGCGTGGCCACCATCACACTGCACCGGCCTGAGCGCCTCAACGCCTGGACGGCGCAGATGAACGCCGAATACCGGTCCTGCCTCCAGCGAGCCTCCGACGATCCCGAGGTGCGGGTCATCGTGGTGACCGGGTCCGGTCGGGGGTTCTGTTCGGGGGCCGAGTCAGAGGACCTGGCCGGACACGTCGAACGGGGTGCCTACCGCTCCTGGGACGCCGACCATCTCGACCGTCCGGGCTACGGCGTCCGGCCCGAGTTCGACGCCGAGCTGGCCTACCACTTCGGCATCCCCAAGCCCATCATCGCCGCCGTCAACGGTCCGGCGGCCGGCATCGGCTTCGCCCTGGCCTGCTACTGCGACCTCCGGTTCGTTGCCGCAGGGGCCAAGCTCACCACCGCGCACGGGCGCTTGGGCCTCCCGTGCGCCTTCGGGCTGGCCTGGCTGCTGCCCAAGCTGATCGGGCTTCCCCGAGCCCTGGACCTCATCGTGTCCAGCCGGACCTTCACCGCCGAAGACGCCTTCGATCTCGGGCTGGTCAACGCCGTGGTCCCCGCCGACCAGCTGGCCGAGACCGTCGGCGCCTACGCCCACACGTTGGCCACCGCGGTCTCACCGGCCTCCATGGCCGCGTCCAAGCGCCAGGTGTACGAGGCGTTCCACCAGACGGCGGCCGACGCGGTCCGAACGGCCGAGGTGCTGATCGATCCGATGATGTCCGGACCCGACTACCGAGAGGGCGTGGCCGCCCTGCGGGAGAAGCGGGCCGCGGTGTTCTCGGACCTCCCGCCCAGCCCTCCCGCTGACCGACGGTGACGGTGACGGTGTCGGGGCCGCGGGCGATCCGGTCCTAGCCCCGCTCATCGGCGCCCGAGGGATACCCTCGCGACGGGCTCAGCGGCTCGGCGGGCCGGACCGGTTTGACGCCGGTTGGGCCAGCCCGCGGACGGTCCACCGGCCGCCCGAGCAGCGACAGCACGGACCCGGGTATTCGGGTGGTGGGGCTCAGCGGACGGCGACGTGCCCCGGTTGCCGTCCACCCCTGCCATCAACGGGGGTGCGAGGCTGTGCCAGGAGCAACGGCGGCCGCGGGAGTCCGGACCCGCGGGTCCGATCCACGGTGCCACGTCGATGCCGCCATCGGATGAGGAGTTCGGTGAAACACCTGAAGAAGATCCTGATGCTGGTGGGGTTCCTGGTGCTCTACTTCGTGGTCTTCGGCCTCGCCTTCGGCTGGCACCGGTTGCACGGGGACTGGTGGCCGCTGGACCAGTCGACCGACGGGCCCAATCTCTACGTCTCGTTCGTCTGGCTGCCCATCGCCCTGGTCGGCGGCTACATCGTCTCGGACATCCGTCACGAGTCGCTCCTCGAGGCCCAACGGCTCCAGCTCGAGGAACACGAGAGAAAGATCGACAGCCGGCTGGAGGAGCACCATCTGAAGATGGCCAAGCTCCTGGGGGTTGCGACCCAGGCGGTCGACGCCACGCCGGCCGATCGCAGTCTCGACGACGAATCGGCGACCTGAGTCCCCGCTCGGCGTGCTCACCGGAGCCACCGAGCGACCGGGTCGGCACGGACACGGGGCGGTCTCCTCCCGACCCTCAGTCCCGCGACTCGACCTGCTCGGCCAGGGACAACCATCGGTCCTCGACCTCGTCGAGCGCCCGCTGGGCGTCGGCCAGCTCGGCCCCCAGACGGGTGAGTTTCTGATGGTCGGCCGTGGCGGTCAGCGCCTCGGTGATCCTGTCCCGTTGCCGCTGGCGTCGGGCCATCTCTTTCTCCGCGTCCCGCAGGAGCCGGCCCAACGGGGGTCCATCGGGACCCGGACGGTTTACGCGCTCGGGTGTCCGGGTCGCCGGAGCGGCCGGGGCGGAGGCCGGGCCCGAAGCGGGTGGTGGGAGTCCCCCGGCACCGGCCTCGACTCGGGCCACCCAGGCCTCCACCCCACCGGCCACGGCCACCACCGAGCCACCGGGCTCCACGGATAGGAGCCGCTCGGTGGTCCGCTCGAGGAAGGTGCGATCGTGGCTGACCACCACCAAGGCCCCCGGCCATTCCTCGAGGAAGTCCTCGAGGATGCGGAGCGTGTCGAGATCGAGGTCGTTGGTCGGTTCGTCGAGGAACAGCACATTGGGCCGGCCGGCCAACACCAAGAGCAGCTGCAGGCGTCGGCGCTCTCCCCCGGACAACGTGCCCGCCCGGGCGTAGGGCAGCTCACCGGCGAACCAGAACCGCTTCATGAGGGCCACGTCGGCCAGCGAGCCGGGCGAGCGGTTCGGACCGGCCACCAGATCCTGGACCCGAGCCGAGAGGTCGAGTTCCACCCCCTGCTGGTCGTAGACGCCCACCACCACCGTGGGCCCCGTCTCGACCCGACCCGACGTCGGCTGTCGGCGTCCGGCCACCAACTCGACCAGGGTCGACTTGCCCGACCCGTTGGCGCCCACGATCCCGAGCCGGTCCCGTCGGTCGAGCACGAGGTCGACACCCCGGAGCACCGTGGGGCCCGTGTCGTAGTGGAATCCCACCTCCCGGCACTCGACCACCTTGTCCCCCAGGCGGGGTGTGTCACCGGTCAGTTCCAACGCCGACGTCCGTTCCGCGGCCACGGGAACGGTGTCGATCAGGCGACGCGCCGCGTCGATTCGGGCCTGCGGCTTGCGTGACCGGGCCTGGGCCCCCCGCCGGAGCCACGCCAACTCTCGACGGGCCAGGTTCCGCCGGGTCGACTCGGCCGAGGCCGCCTGCTCGTCGCGCTCGGCCCGCGCTTCGAGGTACGACCCGTACCCGCCGTCGTGGACGTAGGACCTTCCCCGGTCGAGCTCCACCATCCTGGTGGTCACCCGGTCGAGCAGGTGCCGGTCGTGGGTGACCAGCAGCAGGCCGCCGCGCCAGGTCGACAGGCGACGCTCCAGCCAGGCCACGGCGGCCAGATCGAGGTGGTTGGTGGGCTCGTCCAGGATCAACAGCTCCGCCGGACGGGCCAGGACCCGGGCCAGAGCGACCCGCTTGGCCTGGCCCCCGGAGAGGGTGTTCACCTCATCGTCGAGCTGGGCCCCCATCCCCAGGCGGTCGAGGGCCGACTCGGCCTCCCATCCCGGGCCCACGGCCGAGCGCACCGAGCCGGGCGGGAGCTCCGGCACCTGCTCGAGGAAGCCGACCCGCGCACCGCGGCCGCGCAGGACCCGTCCCTCGTCGGGCGGGTCCACACCCGCCGCCAGGCGGAGCAGGGTCGACTTGCCGGTCCCGTTGATCCCCACCACGCCGACCCGGTCCCCGTCGGACACCGAGAGGGAGAGATCCTCGAACAGGACCCGATCCACCCGTCGGACGGCGACGTGCTGGAGATCGACGAGGACGGCCACGAGGCGACCAGGGTACCGGCCATGCCGGCAGCCTCCACTCGGGCGAGCCGGGACCGGCCCGAAGCCGCGACCGCCCCGACCCTGCGACCGGCGACGCAGCCGTTCAGAGGTCGGCCGTCTCCACGTCGAGGAGGTGGGCGAAGCGCTGGACCGCCTCGGCCCTGCGGGTGGGCACGTGCTCGGTGGGCACATCGACGGGCTGGTAGCCCTTGAGGGTCTGGCGGGCCACGGTGACCTTGTGGACCTCGTCGGGCCCGTCGTAGATGCGGGCGGCGCGGGCGGCCCGGTACATCGACTCGAGGGGGAGGTCGGTGGAGAAGCCCAGGGCCCCGTGCACCTGGATGGCCCGGTCGATCACGTTGTAGAGGACACCGGCGCCGTAGTACTTGATCATGGCGATCTCCACCCGTGCCGCCGAGGCCCCCTCCTCGTCCATCTTCCAGGCCGCATAGAGGGTCATGAGCCGGGCCGCCGTCATCTCCGCCAACGAGTCGGCCACCCAGTTCTGGATGGTTTGCTTCTCGGCCAGCAGGGATTTGTGGGTGGTCCGCGACACCGCCCGCTCGCACAGCATGTCGAAGGCCCGCTTGGACTGACCCAACCAGCGCATGCAGTGGTGGATCCGGCCCGGCCCCAGACGCTTCTGGGCCAAGAGGAACCCCTCCCCCTCCTGGCCCACCAGATTGGCGTAGGGGACGCGCACCTCCCGGTAGATGATCTCGGCGTGGGCGCCGAACTTCCCGAACTGCTCGACGGGATCTTCCATGGTGGCCACGTCGCGCACGATGTCCACCCCGGGGGCGTCGGCGGGCACCACGATCATGGAACAGCCCGAATACGGGTGGACGTCGGGGTTGGTCACCGCCATCACGATGAGGAAGTCGGCCACCGAGCCGTTGGAGGTGAACCACTTGTGGCCGTCGATCACCCACTCGTCGCCGTCCCGGACGGCGGTGGTGGTGATCATGGTCGGATCGGCCCCGGCCCCCGGCTCGGTCATGGAGAACCCGCTGCGCATCCGGCCGTCCAGGAGGGGCAGCAGCCACTGCTCGCGCTGCTCCTCACGACCGGAGGACTCGATGCCGATGGCCAGGAGCTCGGCGTTACCGGAATCAGGCGCATTGTTCCCGAAGACCACCGGGCCGTAGGGGGTCTGGCCCAGGATCTCGTGCATCAGGCCCAACTTGACCTGGCCGAAGCCGCCGCCGCCCAGGTCCGGAGGAAGGTGCGAGGCCCAGAGGTTACGGGACTTCACCTGCTCCTGAAGGGGTCTGATGGCCTCCATCAGCCCCTCGTGGGTGAGGTCGAGGGTCTCCAACGGGAAGATCTCCTCCCGCACGAACTGCCGCATCCAGGCCAGCTGCTCCTCGAATGCCGGCTCAGTGGAAAAATCCCATGCCACGATGGTGCTCCTGTCGGTGTTCCGGTCGGTTCCCCGGGCCAACTACCGTAACGGCATGCCCGGCGACACCGCTGCCACCCCCATCCGTACCACTGTGACGCTCTCGGCGCCCAACCGCGGCGGGCGGCGGGCCGAGCCCGAGCGCTCCCCGATCGACTCCGCGGCGGCCCGGGACCTCCTGGCTGCGGCGGGCACCGCCCTGCTGGACGAGCGACGCCTGCTCTCCGCCGAGGAGCTGAGCGCCCTGGCCGCGCTGCCCGACACCTGGGTCACCTCACTCGCCGCCCTGGCCCACCAGGTCCGACTGGCCTGGTGCGGCCCCGACGTGGAGGTCGAGGGGATCCTCTCGGCCAAGACCGGCGGCTGCCCCGAGGACTGCCACTTCTGCTCCCAGTCCTCCCGATTCGACACCCCGGTCAAGGCCACGCCGTTCCTCGACACCGACGAGGTGATCAGGGCCGCCGAAGAGACCAAGGCCGCCGGTGCCTCGGAGTTCTGCATCGTGCTGGCCGTCCGCGGCCCCGACGAGCGGACCATGCAGCGGATCCTCGAGCTCGTTCCCGTGGTCCGGGAGCGGACCGGGCTCAATGTGGCGGTGAGTGCCGGCCTCCTGACCGAGGAGCAGGCCCGGCAGTTCGCCGACGGAGGTGTGCACCGCTACAACCACAACCTCGAGACCTCCCGCTCCTTCTTCCCCCAGGTGGTGACCACCCACACCTGGGAAGAGCGCCAGGACACGTGTCGACGGGTGCGCGACCACGGGATGGAGCTGTGTTGCGGGGCCCTCATCGGCATGGGCGAGAGCGATGCCCAGCGAGTGGAGCTGTTGGTGCAGCTCCAAGAGCTCGACCCCACCGAGGTTCCCCTCAACTTCCTCAACCCGCGCCCGGGCACCCCCCTCGGCGGGGAGCAGCCGGTGGCCGCCTGGGAGGCCATCCGCTGGATCGCCCTGTTCCGCCTGGGCCTACCCGGGGTGATCCTCCGCTACGCCGGTGGGCGGGAGGTCACCCTCCGCGAGCTCCAGGCGCTGGGCATGACCTCGGGCATCAACGCCCTCATCGTGGGCAACTACCTGACCACCCTCGGCCGCTCCGCCGACGAGGACCTCCAGATGCTGGCCGACCTCCGGATGCCGGTGGGCGCGTTGACCGGCGTCATCTGAGCCGGTGGCCGCACCCTCGACCGGGACGGCGTTCTGCACCGGCTGCGGGTCGGCCGGCTCGTCGTGCGGTGGATGCGGTCGGGAACTCGACCCCCCTCGCTTCTGCGCCGAGTGCGGACGACGCCTCACGGTCCAGGTCAGCCCAGCCGGGTACCGGGCCCGGTGCCGCGACCACGGCGAGATGATCGGGGCGTAGCCGGACGATCTCCCCGGCGCCATCGACCTCGCCGTCGGGGTGCGGGGCTACGTTGAGCCCATGGCGGCGCTCCTGGCTTCCGTCCTGCCCCTGGCCATCGGTGCGGCCGTCAGTCCGACCCTGGTGGCGCTGCAGCTCCTCGTCCTCACCGGCCCGACCAAGCCCATCGCCCGGGCCTGGGCCCTCGCCCTCGGATCAGCGCTCGTGCTGGCCGCCTTCTCGCTGTTGGGGCTGACCGTGCTCGACCACCTCCACCCCGTGGGGCACGGCCACCACTCCGTGCGCGGCGCAGCCATCATGTTCGTCGCCGCCGGACTGCTGGCCCTCCTGGCCGTCCGGTCCATGGCCCGACGGCCGACGTCGGCCGAACAGCAGACGTCCCACACCGCCGACCGGCTGGCCGGCGCACCCACCGCCTGGTTCGTCGGCGTCGGCGCCCTGGGCATGGTGGTGAACTTCTCGACCCTCCTCCTCTTCCTGCCCGCCCTCCATGAGATCACCCGGTCCTCGGTCGACCTGGCCGGGCGCAGCGTGGCCTTCGCCCTGCTCTTCGTGATCACCCTGCTCCCCGTGCTCCTGCCCGTCGGCCTGGTCACGGTGATGGGCCCCCGTGCCGACCCTGTTCTGGCGACCACCCATCGCTTCGTCAGCAAGCACGCCCGTTCCATCGGCATCGTCATCGAAGTGGTCTTCGCCGCGTACCTCGTGGTCCGTGGGCTCGCCGAGCTCCCCTGACCGCCCCACGCTCCCGGCTCAGCCCGCCGGTACCTTCCAGCCCCGGGACTCGGCGATCTCCTTGCAGGTGGGACACAGCGGGTAGCGCTTGGGGTTGCGCCCGGGGACCCAGATCTTCCCGCACAGGGCCTTGACGGCGGTGCCGTTGACCATCCCCTCCACCACCGAGGGCCCCGCCGAGACGAAGTCACCCTTCTCGGGCTTGAACCCCTCCAGGACGATGTGGGACATGCGCTCGTGGTCCCCGTCCAGCTCGGGGTCGACCTGGGTGGGCGCCAGGGTGATGCCGGTATCGGTCATGGCCCCAGGATCGCGCATCTGGCGGCACCGGTGCGATCCGCGGGGCGTCGCTCTCCCCCTACGCTCATGCCCATGGCCCCCCGCACCCTGGTCCTCGCCTCAGGATCCCAGGCCCGCCTGCGCCTGCTCCGCGATGCCGGGTTCGACCCGAAGGTGGTGGTCAGTGGCGTAGACGAGGACCGGGTGACCGCATCGGACACCGCCGCCCTCGTGACCACCCTGGCCGAGCTCAAGGCGACCGCCGTGGCCGGCGAGCACGGGGACGCCGTGGTGGTCGGGTGTGACTCCCTCCTCGAGTTCGACGGGAGGCCACACGGGAAGCCGGCCTCGGCCGACGAGGCCCGGGGGTGGCTGTCCGCCATGAGGGGACGGTCGGGCACCCTCTACACCGGACACTGCGTAATCGACGAGCGGTCCGGTGACCGCGTCGTCGACGTGGCCGGGACGACGGTCCGCTTCGGCGTCACCACCGATGCCGAGCTCGAGGCCTACCTGGCCACGGGCGAGGCCCTGGCCGTGGCCGGCGCCTTCACCCTCGACGGTCGTTCCGCCCCCTTCATCGACGGGGTCGACGGTGATCCCGGCAACGTCCTCGGACTGTCGCTGCCCCTGTTCCGGTCCATGCTGACCCGCCTCGACATCGCGATCACCGACCTGTGGGCGGCGGTGCGGGCATGACCGGCGAGGCTCCCTCCACCCCGAACCACCGGCCCCCCGTCACCGCTCCGGGATCGGTACCCGCCCTCCCCCTCCCCACCCTCAAGCTGGGCTCGTTGGCCGTCGATCCGCCGGTGGTGCTGGCCCCGATGGCCGGCGTCACGAACGTGGCGTTCCGTCGCCTGTGCCGCACCTTCGGGGCCGGCCTCTATGTCAGCGAGATGATCACGGCCCGGGCCCTGGTCGAGGGGAACGCCAAGACCCTGGCCATGGCGGCCTTCGGCGAGGACGAGACGGTCCGCAGCGTGCAGCTGTGCGGCGTCGACCCCGCCGTCATGGGGGCGGCGGTCTCCCGGCTGGTGCACGAGATCGGCGTCGATCACATCGATCTCAACTTCGGGTGCCCGGCCGGCAAGGTCACACGCCAGGGCGCAGGTGCCGCCCTCCCTGTGCACCGTGCCCTGTTCGCCGCCATCGTGGGTGCGGCCGTCGACGCCGCTGGCCCGGTCCCGGTCACGGTCAAGCTACGCATCGGGGTGGACGAGGAGCACATCACCTACCTCGAGGCCGGCTCCATCGCCCAGGACCGCGGCGTGGCCGCGGTGACCCTCCACGCCCGGACCGCCGAGCAGCTCTACTCCGGCACGGCCCGGTGGGAGGCCATCGCCGAACTCAAGCGCACCGTCGCCATCCCCGTGCTGGGCAACGGTGACCTGTGGGAGGCGTCCGACGCTCTGGCCATGGTGGCGGCCACCGGGTGTGACGGGGTGGTGGTCGGCCGGGGCTGTCTGGGCCGCCCCTGGCTCTTCCGGGACCTGGCCGCCGCCTTGGCCGGTCGGGACGTGCCGGCGCCCCCGGACCTGGCCGAGATCGTGGTCATGATGCGTGCGCACGCCGAACTGCTCGCCGCCACCTTCGGTGAGGAGCTCGGGGTACGCCAGTTCCGCAAGCACGCGGGCTGGTACCTCACCGGCTTCCCCGTCGGGTCGGCGGTGCGGCGCTCGCTGGGCCTGTGCCGCTCGCTGGCCGAGCTGCACGGCCACCTGGACGGGCTCGACGGGTCGCTGGCCTTCCCCGACGCGGCCCTGCGCATGGCCCGGGGACACACCAACGGCCCCCGCCCCGTCCGGCTGCCCTCGGGATGGCTCGACGACGTGGACGACCCCACCCCGCCGGTCGGCGGGGACCTCCTGGTCTCCGGCGGATGACCGCACTCGAGGGCGAGCCCGCCACCGACCCGCACACGGCCCCCGCCGTTCGGCGGGCCCGCGTGGCGGTCACCGGGGCCAGCGGTTTCGTGGGTGGCGAGTTGGTCCCCCACCTGGTCGGACTGGGCTTCCCCGTCCGGATCCTGGTCAGGGATCCGGCGCGTGTCGCCTCGGGACCCGCCGTCGAGGTGTGGCCCGTGGACGTGTCGGACACCGCGGCCCTCGTGACGGCACTCGCCGGCTGCGAGGTGGCCTACTACCTGATCCACGCCATGGCCGGTGGCGATGGGTTCGCCGATCGCGACCGGGAGCTCGCCCGGTCCTTCGCCGAGGCCGCCGCCCGGGCTGGGGTGTCGCGGATCGTCTATCTCGGCGGGCTCGGCCACGGTGAGCTCTCCGAGCACCTGACCAGCCGCCAAGAGGTCGGTGAGGTCCTGGCCTCGACCGGGATCGCCACCGTCGAGCTCCGAGCTGCGGTGATCCTCGGGGCGGGGAGCATCTCCTTCGAGATGGTCCGCTACCTCACCGAGCGGTTGCCGATGATGGTGTGCCCCCGATGGGTGAACACCCGGGTACAGCCGCTGTCCCTCGGCGATCTCCTGGCCTATCTGGTCGAGGGGATGGGCGTCGAGCCCGGGATCTACGACATCGGGAGCCCGGATGTGACCACCTACCGGGAGATGATGGACGCCTACGCACGGGTCCGGGGCCTGCGCCGGCGGTTCATCATCAAGGTGCCGGTGCTCAGCCCCGCCCTCTCGGCCCACTGGGTCGACCTGGTCACCCCGGTGGACCAGGTGGTCAGCCACGCCCTCATCGAGAGTCTGGGAAACGAGGTCACCGTGCGCGACCGCCACCGCACCGATGCGGCTTTCGCCGTGCGCCCCCTCGGATCCGAGGAGGCCATCAGGGTGGCGCTGGCGGACCAGGAGCGCCGACTGGCGGCCACGCTGTTCGACAGCACGCAAGGACTGCGTGAGGGT
This sequence comes from uncultured Acidimicrobiaceae bacterium, assembly GCA_963738545.1. Taxonomy (GTDB): domain Bacteria; phylum Actinomycetota; class Acidimicrobiia; order Acidimicrobiales; family RAAP-2; genus Bog-756. The sequence continues at coordinate 771,682 of CAVTXA010000008.1, read as the reverse complement.
GTCTACACCGACCGCTCTTCGGCCCAGGTCCGGCTGTCGGGCATCACCACGGACGGGGCGGTGGCCGGGATGGAGGCCGATCTCGACGACTGCGGCGGCCAGCTCACCTGGTACGGGTGGCCGTTCGCCTGGCAGCTGCGCATCTCCCTCGGCCACCTCTTCGACGAGGACCTGCGGTTGGGCCGGCCCGAGCAGGTGGCCCCCGGGGCCACGGCCGACTGGTGGACGGTCGAGACGAGGGAGCCCCAGACCCTGGTGCTCTCCACACGGGCCTGGTTCTGCGGCGAGGCCTGGCTGGGGTTCCGGGTCTCGTCGACCGATCCCGTGCGCATCGAGCAGGTCGGCTCCCTGCGCACCCGGGGCCTCCTGGGCGTGGCCTACTGGTGGCTGCTCTGGCCCATCCACCAGATCGCCTTCCGGGCCATGGTCCACCACCGGGTGGTCCGGGCCCGTCGGATGGCCCGTCGGACGGCCCGGCGCCCGCCCCGGTCCCCGGGTCCCCATCCCGAGGTTCCGGCCCCGGCCGGGTGAGACCACCTCGCGCCGGGAGGTAGCGGAGCCTGTGAGAGACTGGTCCCGGTTGATCGCGTCGGGAGCCCCCGTCGTCGGCCCGGACGGATGCTCCGGACGCCGTCCAGTCACCCAGCCCCCCTCATGATCGTCGGCTCCTCCCTCACCATCGAAATCGGCGACCGTACGCTGCTCCGTGACGCCTCCTTCGTGGTGGGCGCGGGCGAGAAGGTCGGCCTGGTCGGTCGCAACGGGACGGGCAAGTCGACCTTCATCTCGGTGATCATCGACGAGCCCGGTCACAACGTGCGCTCGACCGGGAACGCCGCCATACGCGGCACCTACAGCTACCTGCCCCAGGTACCCGTGCCGCACGGTCTCGGCCTGGAGCCCAACGGGTTCTCCCACGTCCTCTCGGGCCGGGGCCTCGACGTCCTCGACGACGCCCTGGACAAGGCCCGGACGCAGATGGCCAAGGACCCGAGCAGCGAGAACATCGAGCTGTTCTCCGATCTCGAAGAGCAGTTCCGGGAGAACGGGGGCTACGAGGCCGAGTCGACCATGGCCCGACTGGCCGATGGCCTGGGCCTCCGCCAGGAGCTCCTCCTCGAGGACATCGAGAGCCTCTCCGGCGGCCAACGCCGCCGCGTGGACCTCATACGGATCCTCTTCCAGGGCCCCGACACCATGATCCTCGACGAGCCCACCAACCATCTCGACCTGCCGGCGAAACGGTGGTTGATGGAGGAGCTGGAGCGCTTCCCCGGCGCCATCCTGGTGGTCTCCCACGACCTCAAGCTGCTCGATCGCTCCATCAACAAGGTGCTCCACCTCTCCGACGGCCGCCTCCACGAGTTCAAGGGCACGTACTCCTCCTACATGGTTCAGCTCGAAGCGGACCAGAGCCAGCGGGAGCGGTCCGCCCTGCTCGAAGGCCGGGAGATCAAGCGGCTGTCCACCCTGGCCGATTCCATGCGGGGCAGCACCAACCGCCGGGCCCGGATCGCCAAGTCGCTGGACAAGCGGGTGGAGCGCCTGGAGTCGTCGAAGACCGAGGTCCACAAACGGGAGAAGAAGAGCTCGTTCCGGCTACCCACACCGCAGCGCTCCGGCGAGGTGCCCCTGCGCACCACCGGGCTCGCCGTGCGCTACGACACCACCACCGTGCTGCGGGATGTCGACTTCCACTGCCGACGGGGCGATCGGGCCGTAATCATAGGGAGGAACGGGGCCGGCAAGTCGAGTCTCCTCCGCTGCCTGGCCGGGGTGCAGGAACCGACGGCGGGTTCGGTCGAGTTGGGGGCCAACGTCACCCTCGGCTACTTCGCCCAGGAGCACGAACAGGTCGACATGGACCGGACCGTCCTGGAGAACATCGACGACACCATCCTGGTGCAGGAGACCGAGCGCCGGGCCCTCCTCGGCATGTTCGGCATCGCCGGAAAGGCGGCCCACCAGATGCCCAGGACCCTGTCGGGTGGCGAGCGGGCCAAACTGGGTCTGGCCATGCTGGCCGCCGGGCGGGCCAACGTGCTGTTGCTGGACGAGCCCACCAACAACCTCGACCCGTCCTCCATCGAAGCAGTGGGCACCATGCTCAGCCGGTGGCCGGGAACCATCGTCGTGGTCAGTCACGACCGCGCCTTCGTCCAGGCGCTCGAGCCGACGCACTGCCTCAAGCTCCCTGAAGAGGTCTTCACCCACTGGGACGACGACTATCTCGACCAGGTGGAGATGAAGTAGCCGGGCGACGCCCGGTCATGATGGTGTCCCTGGCGGTGACCACGACGCACCGACAGAACCACCGTTCGTCTGGCTACTCCTCGCCGCGTCCCCCGGCTGGGCGAGCGGCGGGGGTCCCGGGCGGCGGGCGGACCCGCTCACCCGGCCGTCGACGGGGTCCGGCCGTTGCCCCCGGTTCCGTTGGTCCGGCTGGCGACATCGTCGCCGGTACCGGCGTCCTTCATGGCGTCCACCAGCACCTGGGCCGCCCCCACCAGTCCGGCCGCCTCGTAGGGCACCACGATCTTGGAGTTGGGCGACGTGGCCAGGGCCTGGAGGGCCCGGAGCTGCATGATGGCCAGGGTGTTGGGATGGATGATCGATGCGTCGATGGCGTCCAACGCAGCCGACTCCCCCTCGCCGCGGAGTTGGGCGGCCCGCTTCTCGCCGTCGGCCCGCAGCTCGAGGACCTGCTTCTGCGCCTCGGCGGCCAGGATCGACGCCTGCTTCTGCCCCTCGGCCTCGAGCACGTTGGCCTGTTTGCGGCCCTGGGCGCTGTTGATGGCCGCCTGCTGTTCGCCCTCGGACTTGAGGATGGCCGCCCGCTTGTGCTGCTCAGCCTCCTTCTGCTCGGACATGGCCTGGAGGACGTTGGTGGGGGGGGTGATGTCGAGGATCTCGATCCGGTTGAGTCGCACCCCCCACTTGAGCGTGGCCTCGGCCATGTGGTCCTGCATCTTGGAGTTGATGGTCTCCCGCTCCGAGAGGGACTCGTCGAGCGTCAGCTCGCCGAACACTGCCCGGAGGGCGGTCCGGGCCATCTGATCGATGGCCAGCCCGAAGTCGTTCACCTCGAACAGGGCCAGCTTGACGTCGGTGACCTGGCAGAAGATCGTGGCGCTGACCCAAAGCGACACGTTGTCCTTGGTGATCACCGCCTGTTGGTCACCGGTCCTCGGGAACTCACGCACGTCGACCTTGTCCATGCGGTCGGCCAGGGGCATCAGCACGTGGAGTCCCGGCTGCTTGATGCTCTTGAACTCACCGAACCGCTTGATCACGCCCACGCAGCCCTGTTGGACCACCTTCAGGCACGACTTCAGGAACACGACGATGAGGGCGAAGATGGCGACGGCCACCACCGCCAGGGCAATGGAAGCACCTACTGAACCGATGATCATGGCGACCACCTCCTGGTCACCACTGTAGGCACTCGGGGGTCCGGACCGCACCGCGCCGGGAGTCGAAGCCCACCGGGGTCCGGCCGGGGTCCCGGCCCCGACCCGACGGCGCCGGTCGACCGACCCGTGGGCCGGCCCGTGCCCCTCGGGCCCGGGACGCTCAGGCGTCGTCCGTGGGGTATACGACCAGCAGGCCGCGTTCCACGTCGGCCACCACCACAGTGGTCCCGGCCTCGATGGTGGTGCCGGGGAAGAGGGACACGGCGTACCACTCCTCACCCCGCGAGAAGACCGAACCCGGCCGATGGCTGTCGGAGACCGGCTTCTTGACCACCGCCGTCTCGCCGATCATGCCCGAGACCCCGTTCAGCATCGCCCTCTCCGTTTCCGACGTCGGGCCCGGGCGCCCATGCCGTCCAGACCCAGCCCTCCGATCAGCACTATACGGCCTGGGCCCCGAGGCCCCTCCCGGCAGCGGGGCCGGCCGATCCGCCGCGGCGACCGCAGCGCCATCCGCCCCGACCGCCCGATCCTCCCGTGCGGTCGGCGCACCCCAACCACACCCGTACCCCGGGATACCGTGGTCCATGGTCACCCATCCCACCCCCCCGTCCCCCCAACGCACGGCGGATCCGCACGGCGCGCTGAATCCGCTCACGGCCCGAAAGACGTGCCGGACCGTGGAGCCCCTGCACGGGATGATCTACTTCGCCCCGGAGGCCGGCCAGTCCTACGCCCGACTGGGCCTGCGGGCCGAGGCCGGCTACTTCGCCTCGCGGTCGGCGGCCATGGGGGCCGTGGGGGCCGACACGGTGATCGCCACGTTCTTCAACTTCTACCCCGGTCTGGTGCGGGACGTCATCCCCGAAGCGTGGACGATCGCCTCCCCGGCCGCGGTTCTGGCCGCCCGCCTCGACGCCGCCGATGCCGCGCTTCGTCGCATGCTGGGTGCGGCCGTGGACTCCCCCGAGATGGTCCGGGCGGCGGTCCTGGCCCGCAGGGCCGCCGAACGGGCGGCACAGCGCTACGAAGGGCGGCCCCTGTTCGCCGCCCACGCCGGCCTGCCGTGGCCCGGGCCGGCCCACCTCGAGCTGTGGCACGCCCAGACCCTCCTGCGCGAGTACCGCGGCGACGGCCACATCGCCGCACTGGTCATGCACGACCTCGATCCGGTCGAGGCCCTCGGCCTGCATCTGGCCACCGGCGACCTGCCCGAGGCCTTCCTCAAGGGCACACGGGGGTGGCCGGACGCCACGTGGGAGGCCGGGGTCGACCGGCTGGTGGCGAGGGATCTGGTGACCAGGGTGGAGCCGACGGGCGGCCACCGGGCGACGGTGGCGCTCACCGAGCGGGGGGTCTCCCTCCGGGAGGCGATCGAGGACGAGACCGACCGCGCTGCCGTCTACGCCTACGAGGCGCTGTCCGAAGACGAGTGCTCCGAGCTCCGGACGCTGACCCGCCCGTTCAGCCGGGCCGTGGTCGAGGCGGCCGGCTTCGGGTTCTGACCCCCCGGGGGACCACCTGCTGATCGACCTGACGGCCGCGCCTCGGTGACCCGGCTACGCCGGCAGACCGGGATCAGGGGCCCGGCCCGGCCCGTCGTCCCCTTCGCCGCTCACCAGGTCGGCCAGCTCCGACTCCCCTCCGGGGACCACCACCACCCGGTAGCCGTTGCGCTCGACGAGCCACTCCCGGTTGCGCCGGTGGATGTCGTGGTGTCCGTCGAACCGGTCCAGGACGACCACGGTCCGGGCCCCGTCGGCGGCCGGCGCGCCGGACAGGGCGTCCATCGACATCCGCACACCGTTGATGGTCCCGAGCCCGGCGTCGGCGACCAGCAGCACCACGTCGGGGGCCAGCATCGCCACCATGTCCACGACATCGCCGTCGGAGGCTTGGGGGGATCGGACACCTCCGGCCATCTCCACCACCCCGACCTGGACCCCGTCACCGGGCCAGACCATCTCCTCGATCAGCTCGGCCACGGTGAACGGCGGCAGACCCAGGGCCTCGGCGGCCATCGGCGGGGCCATGGCCCGGTGATACGACCGGAACGAATGGCAGACGGCACCGGGGTGCTCACCGGACGCCTCACCCAGTCGCTCGGCGTCGGTGGCCCCGCCGAGACGGCCACCTTCCGAGTCGATGTCGAAGGACTGGGCCGGCTTGCGCGCCGCCACGGTCAGTCCGCGTGACCGCAGCTCCTCCAGGAGCCGACCGCACACCCAGGTCTTGCCCACCTCGGTCCCGGTGCCGCACACCAGGACCAAGCGTTCAGGACGCAACGTCGTCCCGACGGCGTGCGACCCGGTCCCGCGGCCCGGGCGCGGCCAGGCCCAGGTCCACCAGGTTGTCGACCAGATGGTCAACCTGGTCGTCGGTGTGGACCGCCGAGAGGGTGATCCGCAGCCTCGACGTCCCGCGTGGGACGGTGGGCGGTCGAATGGCCGGAACCCACAGGCCCCGGGCCAGCAGTTCGGCCGATGCGGCCACGGCGTCGGCCTCGTCCCCGATGACCACCGGGATGATGGGCGACCGGTGACCCGGACGACCCACGGCCGCCGCCACCCGGTCCACGTGCCCGGTCAACCGGGAGCGCAGGTCGCCACCCCGGGCCGAGGTCACGATCCCAACGGCGGCCAGGGCCGCAGCGGCGTCGGCCGGCGTGGTGGCCGTGGTGAAGATGTACGGGCGGGCCCGGTTCACCAGGAGCTCCACGAACCGGGTCGGGCCGGCCACGAAGCCCCCGAGGGATCCGAGGGTCTTGGACAGCGTGCCCATCCGGAGCAGGTCCACCCCGCTGGACGCAGTGCCGGACGGCAGTTCGGGGCCGAGGACGGCATGGGCCTCATCCAGGATCAACAACGCACCGTGGCGCGCCGCCACCGCCACCAGTCCGTCGAGGTCCGCCTCGTCCCCGTCCATGGAGAACACGGTGTCCGAGATGATGATCGGCCGTCCCGGCGTCCGGGACACCGCGGCGTCCAGGCGGGACAGGTCGCGGTGGGGAACGACCGTCACGTCGGCCCGGCCCATGCGGCAGCCGTCGATGATCGAGGCATGGTTGAGCTCGTCGGAGAACACGTGGGCACCCTCGGTCCCGAAGACCGACAGCACCGCCAGGTTGGCGGCAAACCCGGTGGGGAAGAGCGTGGCCCGGGTGCATCCCTTCCACGCCGCCAGGGCGACCTCCAAGGCGTGGTGGACCGGACGCGATCCGGTGACCAGCCGTGAGGCCCCCGACCCCGAGCCCCACCGGTCCAGGGCGCGGTGGGCCGCCACCACCACGTCGGGGTCGGTGGTGAGACCGAGATAGTCGTTGGACGCGAACGAGACAACGGGGCCGGCGTCGTCCGGCCCGAGGGACCCGTCGGCACCGATGCCGGCCCCCTCCAGCAGGCCGGCCGGCCCCCGGGCGTCGAAGGAGCGGGGTCGGCGCCACTGTCCGGCCGACTCCACGACGGCGCACGACTCGTCCACCCACGCGCTCCAGGCCGAGTCCCCCGGCACGGCGACGACGTCGGGCCGCGGGGTCGCCCTGGAGGCCACGTCGAGTGGCGGCCCGGCCCCGGTCACCGACGGTCCTCGGCCCACACGTCGTCGATGGCGGCGGCCAGGACGTCGACCACCCGGTCGATCTCCCCGGTGGTGGTGGTGAGCGGGGGCATCACCACCACGACGTCGCCTAGAGGCCGGAGGAGGACGCCCCGCCCCACCGCACCGGCGCAGACACGACGGCCCCAACGCTCCGCACCGGGCGGCGGATCGAGCGCCACGCCGACCATGAGTCCCCGCTGGCGGACGGCGCCCACGCCCGGTCGTCCGGTCACCGACTCGTCCAGACGCACCGCCAGGTGGCGGGCCGTGGCCTCCACGTTGGCCAGGACGTCCCACTCGTCGATCAGTTGCAGATGGCGCAGGGCCACGGCACAGGCCAGGGCGTTCCCGCCGTAGGAGTGGCCGTGGTAGAAGGTCGACTCGCTGAGATCGGGACCCTCGAAGGCCTCGAACACCCGGCCCGACGCCACCGTGGCCGAAAGGGGCAGGTACCCGCCGGTGATGCCCTTGCCCAGGCAGACCAGGTCCGGGCGGAACGCGGGACCGGCCCATTCCGAGGCGAACAGCTTGCCCGTCCGGCCGAAGCCCGTCGCCACCTCGTCGCAGATGAGCAGCACCCCATGGGACCGGCACGCCTCCCCGACCCGGGCCAGGTCGGAGGGCTCGGCCACCAGGATGCCCGACGCCCCCTGGACCAGCGGCTCGATGACCACGGCGGCCAGGGTGTCGGCGTTGGCCTCAATGCAGCCGACCATCTTGGTGGCCCAGTCCTCGGTGGCGTAGCCGGGGGTGCGCAGCACCGGGAATCGGAGCGGGTCGAAGATCGTGGTGCCGAACCCGCCGTCGCCCAGGGACAGGGACCCGACCGTGTCCCCGTGGTAGGCGTCACCGAGAGCGAGGAACCGGTGGTGCCCGGACTCCCCCCGGTTGACCCAGTACTGGAAGGCGATCTTGAGGGCCTGCTCGACGGCCACGGCACCGTCGGAGGCGAAGAGCACATGGGCGTCGGTCACCGGCACCACCGCCGCCAGGGCCTCGGCGAACTCCACGGCGGCACGGCTCCCGTTGCCCAGCAACGTGGCGTGGGCCACCTTCCCCAGCTGGTCGATCACAGCGGCGTCCAACTCCGGCACGTGATGGCCCAACGTGGTCACCCACAGGGACGAGATGGCATCGAAGTACCGCCGACCGTCGACGTCGATGAGCTCCCGGCCCTCCGCCCGTTCCACCGTGACCGGCGAGTTGTCCGGGTAGGAGGCCATCTGGGTGAAGCCGTGCCACACCACGGCCGCGTCCCGCTCAACCCACGATCGGGGCAACGTTCGAAGGGGCGGCGGGTCGCTCATCGGGGAGATTCTTGTCGACCCGGAGGGCCTGGTCGAACCGGGGCCGTGGCCCGTTCCCGCCGGCCCCCTGCCTGGATCCTTACGCCGGCCGGTAGGATTCCGCCCATGGACCGCATCGGCGTCGTCGACACCATGTTCGCCCGCTTCGACATGGGCGGCGAGGCCATCGACGAGCTGAAGGACTGCCCCGGATTCGGGACGACCTTCGAGGTGGTCCGTCGGACGGTGCCCGGCTTCAAGGACCTGGCCGTGGAGTGCAAACGGATCATCGAGCGCGAGGGCTGTCTCATCGTCGTGGCCCTCGGCATGCCCGGCAAGGCCGACATCGATCAGGTCTGCGCCCACGAGGCCTCCCAGGGGCTGATGCAGGCCCAGTTGATGACATCGACCCACATCCTCGAGGTCTTCGTCCATGAGAACGAAGAGGAGGATCCCGCCGCCCTGGCCAAGGTGTGCGTGAACCGGTCCCGGAAACACGCCAGGAACGCCTACTGGATGCTCTACGAGCCCGAGCAGCTGGTGCGCCAGGCCGGGCACGGTGTGCGCCAGGGGTACGAGGACGCCGGTCCGCTGTCCGTCTGACCGCTGCTCGGCAGAGCAACGAGACCGCTGCTCGGCCCATGGACGAGGCCCCGGCCCGGCCCGATCAGGCGGCTCCGGCCGGAGGGTCGTGCGGAAGGCCCAGGGAGCGCTCGGCGACGATGTTGCGCTGCACCTCGGCCGTCCCTCCCCCGATGGTCAGGGCCGGCGAGAACAACAGGCCGTAGCTCCACACCGGATCGACCACCCGGTCCCCGGCCGGGCCGGTAGCCAGGACCGGCGTGGCCCCCTGGATCATGCCCCTGGCCCCGGCCAGATCGTTGGCCACCTCCATGACGTGTTGCCCGTGCTCGTCGGCCAGCGCCTTGCGCACCGATGCCTCGGGACCGGGCTCCTGGCCCGCCACCGCCGCCGACACGGTGCGCAGGCGTAGCAGCCGGAGGATCTCGCCCTCCGCCCACAGTCCGGCCAGGCGCTGACGCATCGGCGGGGTGACCGGCTCCCCTGATCGTCGAACGAGGTCGATCAGGTCCTCGGCGGTGGGGCCCATGCCCCAGAGGGCTCCCGAGCCCGACAGCGAGACCCGCTCGTTGCCCAGGGTGACCTTGGCCAGCGACCATCCGTGACCCCGTTGTCCGACCAGGCTGTCCGCCGGGAGGCGGACGCCGTCCAGCGTCACCTCGTTGAAGGTGTGGGTACCGGTCATGTCGATCAGGGGCCGGACGGACACCCCCGGCAGGTCCATCGGGCAGATGAAGTACGAGATCCCCTGGTGGCGAGGGGCTTCGGGCTCGGTGCGGGCCAGCAGGATGCCGAACTGGGCCTGGTGGGCGTACGAGGTCCACACCTTGTGGCCCTGGACCACCCACTCGTCGCCGTCCGGGACCGCCCGGGTGGTGAGCGAGGCCAGGTCGGAGCCGGCCCCCGGCTCGCTGAACAGCTGGCACCAGATCTCCTCGCCGGCCAGGAGGGGTACGAGGTAGCGCCGTTTCTGCGCCTCCGATCCGGCGTGGAGGATGGTGGGCCCGGCCCAACCAATGCCGATGGTGTTGTCCGGCCGCCGGACTCCGGCCCGCCTCAGCTCGTCGTCCACGATGAGCTGATGGGAGGGATCGGCCCCCAGCCCCCAGGGCGGTGGCCAGTGGGGTGCCACCAGGCCGCGCTCGGCCAGCTGGCGGGCCGTCGGCCTCGGGTGGTCCCCCAGCCAGTGGCGCAACGCCATCCGTCGAGCGTCGTCCTCGGCCGGCAGGGCGAAGTCCATCGCCGTCAGCGTAGGCTGGTTCGCTCCGGCCGTCTCGTGCCGGCCGCCAGTCCGTGTTCGTCTGCTCGTGCCGCACGGCCTCGTCGGGATGTCGTGGGCCCGCCGGGGCGTCACGGAACCGACGAACGTGACGATGGGCCGTCGGATGCCGGACGGACGGGACCGGCGGTGGGGACGAGGGCATCGGTGGTCGTGGGTCCGCCGGTGGCCGTGGCAGACAGCGGGCTCCCGGTGCCGGGAGTCCGGGAGTGGGGAGTGGAACGTGAGCCAGTGGATCTTCGCCGACGTCTGGGAGACGGTGGCCGACGTGCTGCCCGACGCACCCGCCCTCTCCCACGGTGACCGCACGACAACGTGGTCCGAACTGGACCGGCGTGCTGAGCGCCTGGCTCGGTGGCTGCTGGCCCGGGACGTGCGGCACCAGGACAAGGTGGGCCTCTACCTCTACAACGGCCCGGAGTACCTCGAGTCCACCTTCGCCTGTCTCAAGCTCGGTCTGGTGCCCATCAACACCAACTACCGCTACGCCGACGACGAGCTCGTGTACCTGTGGGAGAACGCTGACACCGTGGCCGTGGTGTTCCACGGCACGTTCGTCGAGCGGATCCAGGGGATCCGGTCGCGGGTGCCCGGCATCCGGTCGTGGCTGTGGGTCGACGATGGCACGGCCCCCTGTCCAGCCTGGGCCGTGCCCTACGAGGAGGCCGCATCGACGGCCGGGGCCCCCGAACGGCTGGTGGTGCCGTGGGCCCGGACCCCCGACGACGTCTACATGCTCTACACCGGAGGCACGACCGGGATGCCCAAGGGGGTGATGTGGCGACAGGACGACCTCTTCGCCCGTCTCAACGGCGGCGGATTTCGCCGCTATCCCGAAGACGGCGGGCCCGACGATGTCCGGTCCGAGCTGGAACGGAGTGGTCGGGGCATGACGCTGCTCCCGGCTTGCCCGCTCATGCACGGAACCGGCGGCTTCACCGCCCTCGAGTGCCTGAGCGAAGGCGGGAGGGTTGTCACCCTCACCTCCCGGCAGTTCGATCCGGTCGAGCTCCTCGACACGGTGACGCGGGAACAGGTCAATGCCCTGGTCATCGTGGGTGATGTGTTCGCCAAGCCCATTCTGGCTTCGCTCGATGCCCACCCGGGGCGTTGGGACCTGACCAGTCTGGTGGGCATCATCTCCTCGGGCGTGATGTGGAGCGAGGCCACGAAGCAGGGCCTGCTCGGGCACTATCCCGGGATGCTGCTGGTCGACGCCTTCTCCTCGTCGGAGGCCCTCGGCATGGGCACCTCGGTCTCCTCGGGGGCCTCGTCGGCCCGGACGGCACGGTTCACCCTCGGTCCCGAGGTGCGGGTGCTCGGCGCCGACGGTCGGGACGTCGAACCCGGGTCGGGGGCCAGCGGCGTGCTCGCCTTGGGGGGCCGGATCCCCCTCGGCTACTACAAGGACGAAGCCAAGTCGGCCACCACGTTCCGGATCATCGACGGTGTCCGCTACTCGGTGCCCGGCGACTACGCCGAGGTGGGGGCGGACGGTTCGATCCACCTTCTGGGCAGGGGCTCGGTAGTCATCAACACCGGAGGCGAGAAGGTCTACCCCGAAGAGGTGGAAGAGGCGATCAAGACCATCGACGTCGTGGCCGACGCGGTGGTCGTGGGTATTCCCGACGAGCGGTTCGGCGAGGAGATCGTGGCTGTGGTGGAGCTGGCCCCCGGGACCGCACCCCAGGCACTCACCCCTGACATCGTCGTCGAGCACGTGAAGGCCCACCTGGCCGGGTACAAGGCACCGCGTCGGGTCCGATTCGTCACGACCATCGGTCGCTCCCCCGCCGGCAAGGTGGACTACGCCCGCCACCGCGCCGAGTCGGCGGAGTGGGCCGGCGTGCTGTTGACCTAGACCGGCCCCGCCCGCCTACCCCTTGTTGGCTCCGTGGTTCCGGACGAAGTCGTTGACGGCATAGTAGGCATCGATCGATTCGCCGGCGTCACCCCAGAACCCGTCCAGGATGTCGTAGGCCATCGTGCCCTGCCCGATGTAGTAGTTGTTGACGTCGGTGATCTCGAGCTCACCTCGCCCCGAGGGGACCAGGGTGGGAATGACCTCGAAGACGTCGGCGTCGTAGCAGTAGATGCCCGTCACCCCGAATTTGGAGTCGGGATGCTCGGGCTTCTCGACGATCCCCACCACCCGTCGGTCGTCATCGAAGGTGGGGACGCCGAGGTGGCGGAGATGCTCGTCCTCCTCCACCGGGGTGAGGAGGATCCTGGCCCCGTGGGAGTCGGCCTTGAAGGCGTCGACCATGGGCTTGATGGAGCGCTCGACGATGTTGTCCGCCAACATCACCAGGACCGGTTCACCGTCGACGAACCGGGCGGCCAGTCCCAGGGCCTCGGCGATACCACCGGGACGGTCCTGGTAGCCGTAGCTCAGCCGGTCGATGCCGAACTCCTGGCCGTTGCCCAGGAGGCGGAGGAACTCACCGGCGTGGGTTCCCCCGGTGACCAGCATGATCTCGGTGATGTCGGCGTTCACCAGCGCCTCGATCCCCCAGTTGATCATGGGGCGGTCGTAGATCGGCAACAGGTGCTTGTTGGTGATCCGCGTGAGTGGATGGAGCCGCGAGCCGGTACCGCCGGCGAGGATGACGCCCTTCATGGCGCGAAGCCTAACGGGGTTCGCGCGCCCGATCGTGGCGTGCGGGCGTCATCGGGTCCTCACCGGGCGTGGCCACGGGCCGCCACCTCGGCCAGGACGGCATCGGCCAACGCCGGCCAGGCCTGTGCCGCCCAGGGGCCGAACGGACGGTCGCCGAGCCCGGCGCAGGCCACGCCGGCCACCGGATCCACCCACAGGAACGACCCACTCCGGCCGAAGTGCCCGTAGGTCCCCGGCGCGTTGGCCCCTCCGGTCCAGTGGGGCCGCTTGTCGCCCCGGATCTCCACACCGAGTCCCCATTCGCAAGGGTCGAAGCGCTGGAATCCCGGCAGCACGCCGGCGGCCCGGGGATACTGCACCGAGGTGGCCGTCCGGTGGGTCTCGGGCGAGACCAGCGTCGGGGAAGCCCACTCCCACCCCAAAGCCACCAGGTCCTCCAGGGGTCCCGTCAACCCTGCGGCGGCCGGGCTCCCGCCGGCGTCGTCGGAGCGACCCGTCCGGGTGCCGACCCCGCGCTCGTTCTCGCCAATCGCGCCCCCCTCGGCCCCGGCCAGGGACGTTCCCGACATGCCGAGGGGCTCGAGCACCCCCTGGCCCAGATAGTCGGCGAACGGGAGGCCGCCGCGCCGGGCGAGGAGTTCGCCGAGGAGGGTGTAGCCGGCGTTCGAGTAGATACGGCGGCGTCCGGGTGCGGCCAGGACGGCGCCGCCCTCAGGGGCCAGTCCCGAGGTGTGGGCCAGCAGATGGCGCACGGTGCTGCCCGGAGGACCAGCCGGCTCGTCGAGGGACAGGGTCCCCTCCTCCACGGCGATGAGCACGGCCAACGCGGTGGCCGGCTTGGTCACCGAGGCCCAGGGGAACGGTTCGCCGGTGTCGCCGACGGTCCCCAGTACCTCGATGTCGTGCCGACCCGGCGCCCAGGATCGGGCACCGAACCCGAAGACGGCGACCGCGGCACGGTCCACGGGCCAGTCCGATACCTGGTCGAGGGCATCCATCGGAACAGCGGGGAGTCTTGACACCGTCAGGAGGACGCTCGCCGGACCGGTCGAGGCGGACGGCGTCGGACCGGGAGACCGCCGGGCGTCGGGGTCAGACGTCGAGGAAGCGGCGGACGGCGAAGGCCGAGCCCACCACGCCGACGACGATGCCCACCACGGCCACCAGGATGCACGTGCCGGCGACCTCCCACCCGCCCAGGGACATCTGGGCGATGATGCTCCCCTGATTGGCGGCCGTCTTGGTCGTGTCCAGCCCGATGCCGTAGTAGAGAGCCAACACCACCAGTACGGCGACCGCCGCCCCGGCCAGCCCCTGGATCAGGCCTTCGGCCATGAACGGCAACCGGATGAACCAGTTGGTCGCACCGACCAGCTTCATGACCGACACCTCACGGCGTCGGGCGAAGATGGCCATCCGGATGGTGTTCAAGATCAGGACCGAGGCGGACAGCAACAGCACCACGGCCACCGACAGGAAGACCCACTGCAAGATCCTGATCACGCTCTGCATGGTCTTGATCTGCTGGCCGGGGTACTTGACCGTGGCCACGCCGGGCTTGGAGATGAACGTCTGGTAGACGGCCGAGGCCTGCGACGGATCGTTCAGCACGCACCGGTAGGACGACGGGTAGTCGGACTGCGTGGTGGCGTCGAGCTCATCGGCCGGAAGGATGGTCTTGGCCTCGTTGTAGTCGTAGGCCTGGGTGCGATAGGTGCAGTGCTTCACGTAGGGCGACTGCCCCAGCTCGGTACCGATGGATGTGGTGAGACTGGTGCCGGCCGTCGGCTTGACCCAGACGATGGTCGACACTCCGTCCTGCCACTGGACGGTGGCCTGTGACGCGCCCTGCTTGAGCAGCAACGAGGAGCCCACGAGGGCCAGGGACACCGCCACCGTGAGGATGGCGGCGACCGTCATCAGACGGTTGCGCCACAGATTGGTGGCGGCCTCCTTCGAGACGTAGCCGGCGGAGACAGGCATCAGGTGCGGGCGGCGAAGCTGTCGGGGATCTCGTCGACGGGCAGCGCCGTCGGGGCGTGCTCCACCATGGTGCCGGTGGGCGAGCCGGCTCCGGCCGCCGCGGTGGCGCTGTCGATCCCGTAGACGCCGTGCGCCTGGTCCCGCACCAGCAGGCCGCGGTCGAGCTCGATGACCCGTCGCCGCATCTGGTCCACCATGCCGGCGTCGTGAGTAGCGATGATCACCGTCGTGCCGGTGCGGTTGATGCGGTCGAGGAGCTTCATGATGCCGAGGCTGGTCGTCGGGTCCAGGTTGCCCGTCGGTTCGTCGGCCAGCAGGATGAGCGGTCGGTTCACGAAGGCGCGGGCCACCGCCACCCGCTGTTGTTCGCCACCCGAGAGCTCGTGGGGAAGGTTGTCCCGCTTCTTGGTCAGCCCGACCAGATCCAGGACCTGGGGCACCTGGGTGGCGATGACGTGCTTGGGCCGGCCGATGACTTCGAGGGCGAAGGCCACATTCTCGAACACCGACTTGTTGGGGAGCAGCCGGAAGTCCTGGAACACACAGCCGATGTTGCGACGGAGATAGGGAATCCTCCACTTGGCCAGGTGGCCGATCTCCTTGCCAGCCTCCCAGATGCGACCGGAGTCGGGCACCTCCTCGCGGAGCAGGAGCCGGATGAAGGTGGTCTTCCCCGAGCCGGACGGGCCGACCAGGAACACGAACTCACCCTTGTCGATCTCGACCGAGCAGTCGTTGAGGGCGACGGTCGAGCCCTTGTACGTCTTGGTGACGTTCTGGAACTTGATCATGAGGAGGACCTCACAGTCGACGCGCGGCGAGTGCAGAGTGGAGTTCGCATTCTCGGCAATGCTACCTCCACCGATAGCCGATTTGGTTCAGCCCCCCTGACCTCCGATGACGCGCGACCGAAGGCGACGGTTCCTTTCAGCCCCGCGTACGACGCTCCTCGGCCTGCCGGCGCAGCTCGGCCTCGATGAAGGCGTCGAGATCACCGTCCAGCACCGCTTCCACATTCCCGGTCTCCGCGTCGTTCCTGTGGTCGTTGACCAACTGGTACGGGGCCATGACATAGGACCGGATCTGGTTTCCCCAGGCGTTGTCGGTGCGGACCCCGGCCAGCTGGTCCAAGGTGGCCTGGTGCTCGGCCCGCTGGCGCTCGGCCAGTTTGGCCCCGAGTACCTGCATGGCCTTGGCCTTGTTCTGGGTCTGGCTGCGCTGGTTCTGGCAGGTCACCACGATGCCGGTGGGCAGGTGGGTCAATCGGACTGCCGAGTCTGTCTTGTTGACGTGCTGGCCGCCGGCGCCCGACGAGCGGTAGGTATCGACCCGAAGGTCCTTCTCGTCGATCTCGACGACACCCGAGAGGTCCTCGAGGAAGGGCACGACGTCGAGGGAGGCGAAGCTGGTCTGGCGCCGGTGCTGGGCGTCGAACGGTGAGATGCGGACCAGTCGGTGAACCCCACGCTCCGCGGCCAGGAGTCCGAACGCGTAGCGACCTTTCACGATGAAGGTGGCCGATAGCAGGCCGGCCTCCTGGCCCGGCGTGGCCTCCTCCACCTCGAGGTCGAAGCCGCGCCGCTCGGCCCAACGGGTGTACATCCGCAGCATCATCTCGGCCCAGTCCTGGGCGTCGGTACCTCCGGCCCCGGCGTGGATCTCGGCCACGGCGTCACCGTCGTCGTAGGGACCGGCGAACAGTGAGCGGAGCTCGATGGCACCGATGCGGCGGTCGAGGTCGGCGAGCAGCTCCTCCACCTCGGGACGCAACGAGTCGTCGGACTCCTCTTCGATGAGCTCGTTGAGGGTCCGAGCATCGGAGAGCTGCCCGGCCAGTGCCCCCAGCTGGTCGAGGTCCTCGGTGACCCGACCCAACTCGGTCGTCACCTCCCGGGCATGGTCGGCGTCGTCCCACAGCCCCGGCTCGGAGGCCGCCTTCTCCAGGTCGGTCCGACGTTCCAGGAGCTGGTCCCGGCCGAGGAAGTGCTCCGCCTCGGCCAGCCGCTCGGCGAGCGAGGCCAGGGCCTCGGGGATGTCGACGCGGTCGGGCTCCCCCGATCCCCGTCCACCACCTTCTGCCGGGGTCATGTCAGTTGGCGCCGTGGCAGAACTTGTACTTTTTGCCGCTCTCGCACCAGCACGGGTCGTTCCGGCCGATCTTCTCGCGCTCGGACTTCACGATGGGGACCTGGGTCTCGCCGTCATCGCCCAGGTGATTGGTGATCCCGGCCTCGTGGCCGTTCCCCCCGGGCAGCCCGATGGCGGCCGCGGCCTCCTCGAGCTCGGCCGGCGTGGCGGCAGCGAAGGCGGCGGTGATGGCCCCGTCACCCTGGACCGGATCGTCGGCGGCCAGGTAGTTGGCCCGCTCGAGATCGGGTTCGGGTGCGGGCTCGGCCAGTACCTGCACGTGGAACACGTAGCGCAGGTAGTCATCGCTGATGCCCTCCATCAGCTTGCCGAACATGGCGAAGCCCTCCCGCTGGTAGGCGACCAGCGGATCCTGGTTTCCCATGGCCCGGAGGTTGATCCCCTCGCGGAGGTAGTCCATCTCGGCCAGGTGGTCCTGCCACCGCTGGTCGATGATCTGGAGCATGATGTCCCGCTCGAGCTGTCGGGCGATCTCCTCCCCGCCGGGGATGGTCTCGTCCCGCTCGGCGTAGAGGTCGAGGGCCTCGGTGAGGATGCTCTCGGTGACCTGGCCCACCGTGGTGGCACCGGCCAGGTCGTCGGCCACGAACTTGGTCGGGTAGTACTGGATGACTTCGGTGATCAGCCCGGAGAGATCCCACTCCTCGGGGTAGTCCGACGGGCACGAGGAGGCCACCAGTCCGGTCATGGTGTGCTCGAGCATCTCCACGGTCTCGTCTCGCAGGTCCTCGCCCTCGATGATCTGGTACCGCCGGCGGTAGATCACCTTGCGCTGTTCGTTCATGACGTCGTCGTACTTGAGGACGTCTTTGCGCGACTCGGCGTTGCGGCCCTCGACGGTGTTCTGGGCCCGCTCGATGGCCTTGGTCACCATCTTGGCCTCGATGGGCACATCGTCAGGCAGCGCCCGCCCCATCACCCAGTTCATGGCACCGGTGGCGAACAGGCGCATGAGGTCGTCCTCGAGGGACAGGAAGAACCGGCTCTCGCCCGGGTCGCCCTGGCGGCCCGAGCGACCCCGCAACTGGTTGTCGATGCGCCGGCTCTCGTGCCGCTCGCTACCCAGGACGTAGAGGCCGCCTGCGGCCCGCACCTCGTCGGCCTCCCGGGCACACACCGTCTCGAACTCGGCCTCGATGCTCTTCAGCTCGGCGGCCCCCTCCTCGGTGGTGAGGTCGAGCCCCCGGGCGTTGGCCTCCCGGAGGGCCAGCAACTCGGGGTTCCCCCCGAGGATGATGTCGACGCCACGACCGGCCATGTTGGTGGCCACGGTGACCCCGCCCACCCGGCCCGCCTGGGCCACGATCTCGGCCTCTCGGAAGTGCTGCTTGGCGTTGAGGACCTCATGGGGGATCCCCTTTTTCTCCAACAGCCTCGAGAGGTGCTCGGACTTGGACACCGACGCCGTGCCCACCAGGACCGGCTGGCCCTCGTTGTGGCGCTCGGCGATGTCCTCCACGACGGCGTTGAACTTCGCCTCCTCCGACTTGTAGATGAGGTCCGGATTGTCCTCGCGGATGAGCGGCTTGTTGGGGGGGATGGGAACCACGGGCAGCTCGTAGGTGCTGGCGAACTCCGAGGCCTCGGTGTCGGCCGTCCCGGTCATCCCGGACAACTTGGTGTAGAGCCGGAAGTAGTTCTGGAGGGTCACCGTGGCCCAGGTGTGATTCTCCTCTTTGATCCGCACGCGCTCCTTGGCCTCCACGGCCTGGTGCAGGCCGTCCGACCAACGCCTTCCGTCGAGGGTCCGCCCGGTGAACTCGTCGACGATCTTCACCTCGCCTTGGGCCACCAGGTAGTCCTTGTCCCGGCGGTAGAGCTCCTTGGCGTAGAGAGCCTGGGTGAGATGGTGCACATAGTTGACCGAGACGGCGTCGTAGAGGTTGCCCACCCCGAGTTGCTTCTCGACCTTCTCGATCCCGGCCTCGGTGGGGACGACGATGCGCTTCTCCTCGTCGACCTCGTAGTCGTCCTCGGCCCGCAGGGTCCGTACGATGCCGGCGAACTGGTAGTAGAGCTGGGCTGACTCGGCGGCGGGTCCGGAGATGATGAGCGGGGTCCGGGCTTCGTCGATGAGGATGGAGTCCACCTCGTCGACGATGGCGAAGTGATGGCCACGCTGCACCATGGCCTCCTTGGAGCGGGCCATGTTGTCGCGGAGGTAGTCGAAGCCGAACTCGGTGTTGGTGCCGTAGGTGAGGTCGGCGGCGTAGGCGGCGCGCTTAGCCTCGGCCTCGTCGATGTCCGGACCGACGCGGCCCACCGTGAGCCCGAGGAACCGGTGGAGCTGCCCCATCCACTCCGAGTCCCGGGTGGCCAGGTAGTCGTTCACCGTCACTACGTGGACCCCGTTGCCCTCCAGCGCGTTGAGGTAGACCGGGAGCGTCGAGACCAGGGTCTTGCCTTCGCCGGTCTTCATCTCGGCGATCCATCCGAAGTGGAGGGCCATCCCACCCATCAGCTGGGCGTCGAAGTGCCGCTGGCCGAGTACCCGCCAGGCGGCCTCTCGCACCAGGGCGAACGCTTCGATCAAGAGGTCCTCGAGCGTCTCCCCGTTGTCCAGCCGCTCTCGGAACACGGGGGTCAGAGCAGCCAGCTCGTCATCCGAGCGGGCCTCCATCTCCGGTTCGAGGGCGTTGACCAACGGCACCAGTTCGGCCAGACGACGGACCTTCTTGCCCTCACCGGCGCGGAGGACTTTCGTGAGCACGCTCATGGGTCACTCACTCTACCGTCGCACGTCTGCGTTTCTGGTCGTTTCCCCGGGCGGCGGAGTTGACCGGCTCTGTCCGGTGGCTCCTGTGGGGCCGACCCGTCCGGGCTGGAGCGACCCAAGCGTCGGCGCCTGCGCCCCTCAGGCGGTGCGCACCCGCTCCCGCAGGATGAACACCGAGTTGGCCGGACGGCGGCGCGGATGGGTCCGGGCGACCAGCCGGCCCTTGGTCTTCTCCAGTTGGTGCTCCAACTTCTCCACGACCAGGTCCACCGCCACCATGGGCCCTGGAGCGGCGGCCCGGGCCCGGATGGTCCGGCCGTGTCCGATGATGATCACCTCGCACCGTTCCCGATCGGCGATCCGAGGATTGTGCTCCTCGGAGAAGTGGACCTCGGCCCGCTCGAGGCCAGGGCACAGGTGGCCCAACCGGCCGACCTTCTCCTTGGTGAGGGCTCTCACTTCGTCCGACACAATCCTTCTGCCATAGGCAATGACAACGTCCACTTGCTCGCCTCCATGGTTGCGGTGTTCGGGAATTACCTCGGTACTCGGCCGGTCCTCCTGATCGGTCGTCGGGATGATGACGTGAGCTGCGGGCGGCTGACCTGGTCTTTGACCCCACACTCGCCTGCGGGGGGCGTGGCGGCCCGGCTCCGGCGGCAGCGACCGTCACCGGTCGGGAACCCTTCGGAGACGTAGATTGGCCGCGTCCTCCCCTCTCCGCCCGCCCCCGACAGCCGGGGACGCCACGGGCAGGTCTTACTCCTAAGCCGCACCATGCTCAGCAACCACGAGTTGCCTTACGTGGGTCGTTTTGCCTGCGACTGGCTTCGACTTGCAACCACAGACCCGCACGCAGCTCACCACTGAAGTGTACGCCTCTCCGGACCGAAAACCAGGGGTCCGACCCGTCAGTTCACGATGTCGTCACGCGTTCGTCATGGAGCGGCAACCGACAGGCCCGTCCGGCACGGCGGGACTGAACTACCAGTTCAGGACCGTTTTTTTGCCCGGCGTGAGCACGGGTGTCCGACGGGGAGCATGCCCTCACCGTACCGTCGGCCCGGCTCCCCCTGGTTCAGTCGGCGCCCTGTTTGAGCTGCTGTTTCAACTCGTCCAGCACGGGGATGGGACCGGGATCGATCCCCTCGTTACCGGCCAGGTGGAGGGAGACGAAATCGCCGATCAGCGCCAGATCAAGCAGCTGGGCCAGGTCGCCCTCCCCCGAGGCCCGTACCTCGATCACGTCGGCCACCACTTCGCGCAGCACGTCCTCCACCAGGTCAAACCGCCGGCTGACCTGGGGATGCTCGGCGTCGTGGCGGAGATTGACCAGCGTGATCAGCTGCCGGGTGGCGTCGCCGTGCTGGCCCCATCCGGCCAGTTCGTTGTGGCAGAGCTCGGGATAGACGTTGAAGAAGGCCGGACACTTGGCGTTCTCGTTGATCTGCGCCTTCCACCGCAGGGCCGCCGCACCGCCCAGGTCCCCCGAGCTGTGGATGAGGGGGATGGTGCGACCGATCCGTCGGGCCAGGTCCTCGGCCCGGCTGCCGGGCCGAACCAGCTCATCGCGGCGGAGCCGGAGCTGCTCCACGGCCTGGTCGACCCACTGCGTCGCCCCGGGGAAGAGGCCGATCTCCTCCAGCAGCACCAGGGGAGGAATGGCCATGGCACCGAGCGCGGCCCGGGGCTGGGGGATGCCCGAGGGGACCGGCACGACCGGTACGTCCCACTCGCCGGCCAGGTTGACGAGGGTGCCCCCACCCGACACGACGACGAGGGAGGCCCCGGCCTCATAGGCACCGGCCGCGGCTTCCAGGGTCTCTTCGGTGTTCCCGGAGAACGACATGGCGAACACCAGCGAGCCAGTGCCCACGAAGTCGGGGGGCTCGTAGCCCTTCACCACGGTCACGGGGACCGCCATGAACGGAGCCGCCGTGGCCACCAGGACATCGCCGGCGATGCCACTACCTCCCATGCCCAGCACGACGACGTTCTCCACCCGGTCGTGCTGGGGAAGTGCGGTCAGCCCCCGGGAGGCCGAGACGGCCGCCTCCACCTGCTCGGGGAGACCGGCCGTGGCCGACCACATGTCCAGCGTGTCGACCTCCAGCGGCGAGGGATGGGCCGACGGCGGTGCGCCGTCACGCACGGTCACGGGGCGGGGGTGCCGCCGGTGGACACGGCGCCGCCGGCATCGGCTTTGGCCGTCAGTCGATCGTGCTCGGCCTCGTCCACCGCCGTCGCCTCGTCGATCAACATGACCGGAATGCCGTCACGCACCTCGTAGCTGCGATGGAGGCGAGGGTTGTAGAGCAGATCCTCGTCGGCGAAGTACAGCAGCGGCCCTTTGTCCTCCGGGCACGCCAGCACGTCGATCAGGAGCGTGTCGAGTGTCATGTGGCCTTTCCCTCTGGTCGTTGGTGTCTGGCTGGAACGTGGTGTCGGGTCGCCAGCCCCCTGGTGGCGGCCCGGGGTCGACGGTTGGCGACGGTGGCCCTCTCCGGTTGCGTCATCGTCATCGTCATGGCAAGCGAGTGTCCAGGGCCCACGGTCAAGACCCGAGGAGCCTGGCGATGTCGGCCTGGACCTCGGCGACCCGGAGGGCACAGGCGGCCGCATCGGGCGCCTCCACATTGAGACGGAGCAGGGGCTCGGTGTTCGAGGGTCGCAGGTTGTACCACCAGTCCCCCCGGTCGACGGTCAGGCCGTCCAGCCGGTCCGCGGTGCCCAGCTCCCCACCGGCCGCTTGCACCTCGGTGGCCATGAGCTCGACCGCCCCGGCGGGATCGTCGACGACGGTGTTGATCTCCCCTGAGGCGGCGTAGCGCTTGAACGGCTCGAGCAGCTCGGAGAGGGGTCGTCCGGTCACGCTGAGCAGCTCGAGGACCACCATGGCGGCGATGATGCCCGAGTCGGCCCGATAGTTGTCCCGGAAGTAGTAGTGGCCCGAG
The DNA here is from genome assembly GCA_963738545.1 of uncultured Acidimicrobiaceae bacterium. Classification (GTDB taxonomy): domain Bacteria; phylum Actinomycetota; class Acidimicrobiia; order Acidimicrobiales; family RAAP-2; genus Bog-756. The sequence goes on along the minus strand of CAVTXA010000008.1, from coordinate 749,104 downwards.
TGCTCGCCGCCGAAGACGGCGCCCGTCTCGGCCATGACCTGTTTGATGAAGCTGTGGCCGACCTTGGTCCTCACGCCGACCCCGCCCTTCTCGGCGATGACCTCGGGCACGACGCGGGAGCAGATGCAGTTGTAGAGGATCGTGGCGCCAGGGTGCTTGTCCAGCATGGACGACGCCACGAGCGCGGTCGTGAGCGAGCCCGAGACCGGCTCCGCCTTCTCGTCCACCAGGAAGACCCGGTCGGCATCACCGTCGAAGGCCAGGCCGACGTCGGCCCCGGCCGCCAGGACCGCCGCCTTCAGCGAGACCAGGTTCTCGGGCTGGATGGGGTCGGCGGGATGGTTGGGGAAGTTCCCATCGAGCTCGGGGAAGAGGATGTCGACCTCGAAGGGGAGCCCTTCGAAGACCTTCGGGGCCACCAGGCCGCCCATCCCGTTGGCGGTGTCGGCCACCACCCGGAGGGGACGGAGGGAGTCGCGATCGACGAAGGACCGCACGTGGTCGGCATAGGCCTCGAGAACCGATCGCTCCTCGAGGGGCGCCAGCGTCTCGGGGTCGATGGCCGGCGGCCCATCGGCTCCCCATTCGTCGAGGAGGGCCTCGGCGGTGGCCTGGATCGCCGCCAGTCCGGTGTCCCTCCCGATCGGCCTGGCCCCCGACTGGCACAGCTTGAGTCCGTTGTACTTGGCCGGATTGTGGGACGCGGTGAACATGGCTCCCGGGGCGTCGAGGCTTCCCGCGGCGAAGTAGAGGAGGTCGGTGGAGGCCAGTCCGAGATCGACCACGGTGACCCCTTCGGAGCGGACCCCGTCGGCGAAGGCCTTCGACAGCTCCACCCCGGACTCCCGCATGTCCCTGGCCACCAGGATCTTCGGCGCCCCGGTGAACCGGGCCACGGCCACGCCGATGGCGCGGAACTGGTCGGCGTTCAGCTCGTCGGGCACCACACCCCGGATGTCGTACGCCTTGATGACGTTGGAGAGGCTGACCATGGCCGGGCCATCCTAGCCAGGCTGTCCGGGGCCTTCGAAGCCGCGGGACCGGCCCGGGCCTGGTGGGAGCGGTGTGCGAAGATCGCCCGGTGGGGACGAGCTCGCAGCGGTGGCATCCCAGGACGGTGGGACGGGTGGGCGCGGCGGTCCTGTGCGCGGCGCTGCTGGCGTGGTTGCCGGGAGCCAGCAGGGGTGCGGCGGCCCCGTCGACCCGGGCCGCCCTCCCGGCGGCGTCGGCCGGGATCGGCCCCGGCGTGGCCGTGCCGGGCGAGCCCACCAGCGCCCACCTGATCGTGGCCCTGACCACGGACCCGAGGACCGGTGGGTACTGGGTGGTGGCCTCTGACGGTGGGGTGTTCTCGTTCGACGCCCCCTTCTACGGCTCGGCCGGCGCCCTGACCCTGGCCCGACCGGTCGTGGGGGCGGCCTCCGCTCCGGACGGGGGCGGGTACTGGCTGGTGGCCTCCGACGGCGGGGTCTTCGCCTTCGGCGACGCCCACTTCTTCGGCTCCATGGGTGGCCAGCACCTGAACCAGCCCATCGTGGGCATGGCCGCCACCCCGGACGGGGGCGGGTACTGGCTGGTGGCCTCGGACGGCGGGGTCTTCGCCTTCGGTGACGCCTCGTTCTACGGGTCGACGGGCTCGATGCGCCTCAACCGACCGGTCGTGGGCATGGCCGCCACCTCCGGCGGGGGCGGGTACTGGCTGGTGGCCTCGGACGGCGGGGTCTTCACCTTCGGTGTGGCCTCGTTCTACGGGTCGACGGGCTCGATGCACCTCAACCGACCGGTCGTGGGCATGGCCGTCGCACCGGGCGGGGGCGGGTACTGGCTGGTGGCCTCGGACGGCGGACTGTTCAGCTTCGGGATCCCCTTCGAGGGAGCGGCGACCGGACAGCTCGGGCGGGCCGCCGTCGGGATGGCCACGGGGGGTTCCGGCTACCGGATCGTCTCATCGAACGGCGGGGTGTACGCCTTCGGAGGAGCCCCGTTTTACGGATCCGTCTACGTCCCGCCCATGGTGGGAGAGGTCGTGGCCATCGATCCGGGGCACAACGGGGGTAACGCCGGAGCGGCCGACGTCATCGCCCAGCCCATCGACGGCGGCAACATCACCGAGTCCTGTGACACCGTGGGAACCGAGACGGCGTCGGGCTATGCCGAGCACTCGTTCAACTTCGACGTGGCCTCCCGCCTCGAGGCGCTGCTCGAGGCCGAGGGGGCCACCGTGGTGATGACAAGGGTGGACGACACCGGGGTGGGTCCCTGCGTGAACGTCCGGGCCGCCATCGGGAATGCCGTCGGAGCCGATGCCGCCATCTCCATCCACGCCGACGGGGGTCCGGTATCAGGTCGGGGCTTCGATGTCATCGAGCCGTCCCCCGTGGTCAGTCCCATCAGCAACAACACGGCGGTGGTCCCGGCGTCGGCCCAGTTGGCCGGCGAGATCCGGACCGCCTTCGCCGCCGACACCGGCGAGCCGGCGTCCGACTACTCGGGTGCGAACGGGATCGACCAGCGGAACAATCTTGGCGGCCTGAACCTGACCACCGTGCCCAAGGTGCTGATCGAGTGCGCCAACATGCAGAATCCGGTGGATGCGGCCCTGACGGAGAGCCCGCAGTGGCGCCAACAGGCCGCCCAGGGACTGGCCGACGGCCTCACCGCCTTCCTCGAGGCCCAACAGGCGCCCTGATCGACGCATCGGCGGGACGAGGTCCGACCGACCTCAGTCCTCGAAACCGCCGGCCAACATGGCCACCACGTCGTCGGACAGCGCCTGGCACATGTCCTCCAGGCTCGCCAGCTGCTCGCCGAGCGTGGAGGAGGCCAGCAGCTGTTGGCGGTCCATGAGGTTGAGCGGGGCCAGTTCACAGAGCTTCCAGGCGATCTCCTGGTTGTTCCCGGTGACCTCGAGGTCGTGCGGCAGGGCGGGTACGTCGCCCAGCTCCGAGAGGAGTGAACGGAGACGGCGCACGGACACCTCCGCGGTGGCCAGGGCCCGGTCGTGGTCGCTCCCCCGGGCCAACGGCAACGCCTCCACCACGGCGCGGGGATACGGCTTCTCGGCCAGCCAAGTCTCCACCCGGACCCGGTCGACACCCCGGGCGATCACCAGCATCCGCCCGTCCTCTAGCTCGGCGACCTGGTCGATCCGGGCCAGGGTGCCCACGTCGACCCGCTGGTCCCCGCCGCCCACCTCCGAACCCCGGGCGATCAGCACCACGCCGAACTCGCCGTCCTGGGCGAGGCAGTCGGTGATGAGGGCTCGGTAGCGGGGCTCGAACACGTGGAGGGGCAGACCGGCGCAGGGGAAGAGGACCGTGGACAGGGGGAACATGCCCAGGGTGCGTTGGCTGACCCCGGACACCGGCTCAGCGCCCGGCTGCGGCGCCGGCCGATGACCGCGAGCGCCTGGCCCGACGGCCCAGCACTGCCAGTGCCACCACGGCCACGAGGGAGAGCACCGAGATGGCCTGGCCGATCTCGTCGGCTGGTGAGCTGCCGTAGTGGAGGGTGACGTCGTGGCTGGTCGGGACCACCACCATCAGGTTCGGTGCCGCTCGCCAGGGACCCTCTGCCCCGGTGGCCTTCCAGTTCGGGAAGTACGACACCCGGACCTCGACGGGAGTGCCGATCCGATCCACGTGGAAGGAGATGGAGCTATCCGTCTGGACCACGTGGGACACCGTGGTGGCCGGCTCGGGCACGGCCTCGGGGTGGGTCTGGGTGACCGGCACCCGTGGCCAGGCCGTCGGGCCGTCGGCCAGGGGGACCACGTTCCAGCGGCTGGGGTCGTCGTACCAGCTCACCGCAGGGGCCAGCCAGCTCGCCTGGGTGGGCGACACGCCCTTCCACACCACCGGCTGGTCGGTGAGTGGCTGCACCAGGGACGAGTTGGCCACTTTGTAGACCTTCCAGGTGGTGTCGAGGGCCTCGCCGTTGTAGCTGGTGCGCCAGGGCCCACTGGATGCCACCTCGGTGAGGCTGGGGTCGGCCGCCGCAGCCGTCTCGACCGTGGTCGAGGCGGCCAGGAAGTACCTCACCCCCATCTGCTGAAGGTGCTCGATCCCGAGGGGCACGTTGAGGCCGCCGTAGGGCAGACCGACCACGGCATTGGACGGATTGACCGACAACTCGTTCTGGTTGATGAAGTGGAACGGCGTGGAGGAGGCGGACTCGAACAGCAGGCCCTCCATCGAATCGACGCAGCCGTTGGTCCAGTAGGGCAGCAGCATCAGCGACATGGTGGTGCCGAACCGGTTGAGTGAAGGGTCGTACTCCCACATCGCCCGGCCACATCCCTGTTGGGCCCCGACCTTGGCCATCATCTGGATCACCGCGTGGTACTCGGGATAGTCGGGCTTCCGCTCATACCCCGAGTAGTTCCAGTCCGCCCAGGCGCTGGGCTGGTCGGCACCCACGGTCACGCCCACGTGGCTCAGCGTCGAGGCGGAAAGGGCCAAGGGGGGCACGACGACCAGGCACGCCGCGGCTAGGGCCACCAGCGGTCCGACCACCGCGCCGGCCGGGAACCCGCTCGGGCTGGGTCGCCGGAAGCGGCTGATCCTGGCCCCGGGCTGCCAGGGGATCTCATGCACCGCGCCCAGTCGACCCCGGACGACGGACACCCACTGGTCCAGTCGGCGCCGACGGTCCCGACGGGCCACGGCCGACACCACCTCGGCCAAGGCGTAGCCGGCCAGGAGGTAGAGGCAGAGGAACCAGAAGGGCAGGAAACGGGCGTTGTAGAGCTTGTTGGCGGGATCGAGGCAGACGGCGGCGGCCGAGAGTGCGCCCATCACGACGATGAACAGGGCCACCCGGTTGCGCCTGACCACCATGGCCACCAGCCCGATGACATCGGCCGCCAGTACCCATCGGGCCGAGGCCGGGAAGAGCAGATGGGGGAAGCCGAGCACCTTGGTGTAGCCCATGTTGGTGGTGTACGCCTGACCCGTGGCGAACGGCAGGAGCCACCATGCGCTGAGTCCCATGCCGACCGCACCGGCCACGAGCGACCACACCAGCCGCCTCGACCAGCGCCGACGGGCGAGTCGGCCCCGGATCCCGGTGCGGACCCCCCTCACCACGTCGGCGTCCAGGAACAGCCACACCACGGCCCCGGCCGCGGCGAACAGCGCAGGCAGCAGGTGGCAAAGGAGGGTGACGGCGAAGAGCACGGCGGCCAGGGCCCGGTAGCGGCCGGTGCGGAGCCCCTTGGCCCAGACGCCGAGGAAGAGGAGGGCGAACGAGAGGCTGAGGGAGAAGGAGTACTCCCCGGCCAGGGTGGACAGGATGTTGCCCCCGTAGATGGTGAAGCTCGGCTCGAACAGGAACGGGAGCGTGGCCGCGGCCAGGCATCCCGGACCGGGGTCCCGCAGGCCGGCCAGCCGACCGAAGGCCCAGGCGCAGACGGGCAGCGTCAGCGTGCCGAGCACGGTGACCAGCTTGAAGGCGACGTCGTAGGAGAACACCGCGTTGAACAGCACGGTGATGAGGCCGGGTAGGGGGAAGTAGAAGGTGTAGAGCGGAAACCCGTCGTACCAGTCCGGGTCCCAGCCGGTCACCTGGCCGTGGACCAACAGGTGGGACTTGAGGAACGCCGGGAGCATCACGTGGGCCCCGGTGTCGCCGCCCGCCGTGGTGGTGTTGGCCAGCAGGAGCGAGGGGTGGAGTTGGCTCAGAGCCACGAGCGTCACCCCGACCACCACGACCAGGTTGGCCCACCCGGGCCACGACGATCGCCCGGTCAGCCGGCGCGACCACGAGGGGGTCTCGTGGGCCAGGGCCGGCGTCGGACCGAGGGGGACCGGCGCGGGGGCGACGTCGACGGGGGCGGTCATCTCAGACCAGGGCCCCGTGGACCAGGGCCAACGGGGCCACCACGGCGGCTACCACGGCGGTGAGGTTGAACGAGGCGTGGGCCACCATGTTCATGCCCAGTCGGCCGGTTCGATAGGAGACGAACGACAAGATGATGCCGAAGAGCGCCAGTCCGGTGTACTGGAGCGCCTCGAAATGGAAGAGCGCGAACACCAGCCCGGTGACGACGATGGCCAGGGCGGGACCCACCCACCCGCCCACCGTCCCGAACAGCCGGGCCAGGGCCCGGAGGAGGACGCCCCGGAAGTACAGCTCCTCGAAGAAGGGGGCACCGACCACGGTCAGGACGGCGACGAGGAAGAACCCTGCGCCGTGGGAGCCGCCGGTGAGGCGTTGGCTCGGGGCGTCGAAGCGCTGGCTGAAGTTGTGGACGTGGTGCGAGATCGGGATGTACACCAGTGCGACCAGGATCTGGCCGCCCACACCGATCGGCACGCCCAGCACGTCCCGCCACCGGAAGCGGAGGCCCAGATCGCGAACGAAGCTCTTGGTGCCCCGCACCCCCGTGGCCAGCCAGGCCGCCCCGAAGAACCCGGCCCACAGTCCGAGCAGCGTGGACACGATGTACCAGGTGGGGGGTTCATTCAGTTTGGCGATGCTGGTGAGGGAGGCGGACGACCCCTCGATCCCGGCGGTCACGGCGGCGAAGATCTCCGCCACGATCTGTCCGGCCAGGAAGCCGAGGCAGAAGAACAGGAACCACATCCACGCCGACGCCGGGGAATCGGGCGCACCTCCGGTGGCCAGTTGGTCACCGAGCGACACGTCGCCACCAGGGGTGGGGGCGGGGGCGGGCGACGAGTCCCGCGGGGATAGTTGCGCAGGCCCCACCCCCGATGATGGCATCCCGACGAGCCCGCTGGCGGCGGCCGCGCTGGGGTCCGCACCCTGTTCGGACCGCTCGATCACCCTCCCACGATACCGACCGGCGCCAGCCCTGAGGAGGCGGCCCGGCGGATGGGGCGGGGCGATGCGTCAAATGCGTCCTGGTGCGAATAGCATGATGGGGTGACCCCGCCCAGCCCCGACCTACCCAACGGCCCTCCAACGCCTGGTGGTCCCGGGCAGGACGCGCCCGGCCAGAACAAGAACCGGATGGCCCTCTACGTCGTCATCGTGGTGGCCGTGCTGTCCGTGCTGATCATCCCCAATCTGCTGACCAAGACGCCGAGCAACACCCTGACCTACAACACGTTCCTCTCGGACCTCCAGAACAAGTCGATCAAGACGGCCACCGTGGACATGTCGACCGGTGTGATCACCGGGGACCTCTCCAACGGGGGGACCTACACCGCCGCCGGACCCAACCCCATCATCGACTCGGAGCAGACGGCGCTGAAGGCCCTCGGACCCAACGCCCATCTCAACTCGGGCACCTCGAACCCGCTGCTCGGGATCCTGCTCACCTGGATCCTTCCCTTTGCCCTCATCGGCGGGATCTTCTACTACATCTCCCGAAAGGCCCAGGGACAAATGGGAAGCATCATGTCCATCGGGCGGTCCAAGGCCAAGCTCTACTCGACGGAACGACCGTCGACCACCTTCGATGACGTGGCCGGCTACGACGGCGTGAAGCTGGAGATCAGCGAGGTGGTGGACTTCCTCAAGACACCGGCGCGCTTCAAGGAGATCGGGGCGCGCATCCCCAAGGGCATCCTGCTGGTCGGACCCCCCGGGACGGGTAAGACCTTGCTGGCCCGGGCCGTGGCCGGCGAGGCCGGCGTGCCCTTCATGTCGGTGAGCGGCTCCGACTTCATGGAGATGTTCGTCGGCGTGGGCGCCAGCCGGGTGCGGGACCTGTTCGCCACGGCCCGCAAGCAGGCACCGGCCATCGTGTTCATCGACGAGATCGACTCCATCGGACGCAAGCGCGGGGCCGGACTCGGTGGTGGCCACGACGAGCGCGAACAGACCCTCAATCAGATGCTCTCGGAGATGGACGGCTTCGACCCCACGGAGGGCATCGTGGTCATGGCCGCCACCAACCGGCCCGACATCCTCGATGCCGCCATCCTCCGGCCCGGTCGGTTCGACCGCCAGATCGTGGTGCCACTCCCCGACCTCGACGAGCGGCTCCCCATCCTCCAGGTGCACTGCAAGGACAAGCGGGTCGACCCGAGCGTCGACCTCGGGACGGTGGCCCGCGGCACTCCGGGCATGAGCGGCGCCGATCTGGCCAACCTGGTCAATGAGGCCGCCCTCCACGCCGTGCGCCGCGGGTCCAAGGTCATCCAAAACGTCGACTTCGAGGCATCCCGTGACCGTGTTCTGATGGGCCAGCGGCGCGAGAGCCTCGTGCTGTCGGGCGCCGAGAAGGAACGGGTTGCCTTCCACGAGGGAGGCCACGCCGTCCTCGCCTACGTGCTGCCCGAAGCCGATCCGGTGCACAAGGTGACCATCCTCCCCACCGGCATGGCCCTCGGTGTCACCATGCAGCTCCCCATGGAGGAGCGGCACATCCACCCCCGTCAGCACATCGAGGACTCCCTCGCCGTGCGCATGGGAGGTCGCGCCGCCGAACTGCTGGTCTACGGCGACCTCTCCACCGGGGCCAGCAACGACCTGGTCGGCAACACTGAACTGGCCCGCAAGATGGTGCGTGAGTGGGGCATGAGCGACAAGATCGGCCCGATGGCCTGGGGCTCACAGGGCCAGGTGTTCCTCGGCGAGGACCTCATGCACACGCGCGACTACTCCGAGCACACCAGCCAGATCATCGACGACGAGGTGGAGATCATCCTCCGGGCCCAAGAGGAACGGGCTCTCGAAGTGCTGGCCCGCCACCGCGGCGGCCTCGATGCCGTGGCCCGCGCCCTGCTCGACGAGGAGACCATCGACGGGGAGACGGTGGGCCGGCTCGTGGACACGGCCTACGGTCGGCCCGTCCACGAGCACGGGGTGAAGACCGTGCCCCCTATCTTCGTGGCCTCCCAGCACGGTCCCACCGGCTCCGACGATGTGGACGGACCTCCCGAGGACGCCGACCGGGTGGGCGGACCCGGAACCAATGGAACCAGCGGCACCGCGTCAGGCGGCAGCACATCGGGTGGCACGCCCGCCGGTGCCGCCCCGGTCGGAGGCTCCCCCGAGCCGGAGGCCAGCGGGGCCGACAGCGAGGTCTCCGGAGCGGCCCGGGCCAGCGACGAGACCGGGACCACCCGGCCGGTGCAGCCCGGCACCACCGGCACGGAGGGCCAGGTGGGGCAGACCCCCTGGCCCCCACCCCCGCCGTCGGGACACTGGCCCCAGGCGCCGTCTCCCGCGCCCGCCCCCCCGACGTCGGGCCACTGGCCGAAGCAGGCGCCCTGGCCCCCGCCACCACCTCCGACCTCGCGGTAACTGCCTCCAGGAGCGGTACCTGCCTTCGGGAGATGGGCATGGCCCCGGAGACCCTGCGAGGGCTCGGGCCGACTCGACGGTGGCCGGGGCTCGGGTAGTCGGGAACGCCCCCCCTCGGGGGCGCCGTAGGGTGAGCCCATGCACGAAACCGTGACGGTCCACATGGAGGCGGAGCCCGAGGCCATCTGGGATCTCGTGAGCGACGTGACCAAGATCGGCCGCTACAGCCCGGAGACGTTCGAGGCCGAGTGGTTGGACGGAGCCACGGGCCCGTCGGTCGGCGCCCGGTTCCGGGGCCACGTGAAGCGCAACGGCATCGGCCCGATCTACTGGACGAGCTGCACGGTCCAGGAGTGCGAACCCGGTCGGGCCTTCACGTTCGGCGTCGGCCCTCCCGGCAAGCCGCTGAGCGTGTGGGGCTACCGGATGGAGCCGGCGGACCAGGGGACCGATGTCACCGAGACCTTCACCTTGGCCGACACCGGCCTGCTTCGCTTGTACTGGGCCCTGCTCGGCTGGGCCCGGGGAAAGACCAACCGGAACGACATGCGTACCACCCTGGAGCGGATCAAGGCCGAAGTGGAGACCGGCGGGGCGGACACGGAGCGCCCACCCGACTAGCACCGGCGGCCGTGGCGGGGTCACCCGACCACGAGCGATGGGGTAGGCGGTCGGTGGCAGGTCCCACCGGGACGCGGTCGGGTCGGAGGCGGCTCACGGTCCGGGCACCACGTCGCCGAAGGCCTCGCAGTCGGGGTTCTCGCACACGAACCGGGTGTCGAGGACGTGACCGGCATCGCCGGGCAGCGCCGTCACGCCACAGTACGGGCAGATGGGGGCACGATTGTCCTCCTCGCTCATGCACACGGTCTAGCCCGACCCACACCCTGTCCGTTCGTGGCCGGCGACGATCCGTCGGGCCTGGACGGGCCGGTCAGCCGAATGTGCCGATCATCGATCACGCCGATTAGGTTTCTGCCATGGCCGACTACGTGATCCCCGATCCGGAACCGAAGGAGATCGACGAGACCCTCTCGATCGAGCTGCGCCACCTGGCGTCCAACGCCGTTCTGAAGGGCAAGCCCTCCGGCAACGAGAAGTGCGAGAACTGTCTCTACTACCTCGAGCCGTACAACGAGCTGTCCTACTGCTGGCACCCCAAGCTCCGCATCCTGGTCGGCGCCGAGTGGTGGTGCCAGTGGTGGGATGCCATTCCCGAGGGCCAGTAGGGGCACTCGTGGCCGCCGAGGGCTCCTGACCTAGGAGCCGAGCGAGAATCCCGAGGAGGAGACCACCCCGGGCGTACCCGCCGGCTGGCTGTCCTCCTCGACGAAGACGGGCTGGGTGGCCGACACCGTGAGGGTGGCGAGGCCCCCGACATGCTTGGGTCCGAGGACGACGACCCGGCCGGGCGCCACGGTGAACATGGCCACCGGGCCGCCCCCGCCCAACCGGGCCACCGCGACCCGGGCGGTCGTCGAACCCGCGTTGGCCACGGCCAGGCTGTCGACGGTGGCGTCGGTGATGGCCGGTGCTCCGGGAACGCCGGGACCGGGCACCAGCCAGTGGGTGGCCGCGGTGGTCGTGGCCGCGGACGAGCCCCACACGGGCGACGGGGAGCCGGGCGGGGCCTGCACCGAGCGTCCCACCACGATGGGGGCCGTGGACGTGACGGTCACCGCATAGGGGGTCTGCTGGGGGAGCCCTGGGGTCCCCGATGCGGGGAAGGCCGTGATGGAGACCGGTGGCACCACGACCCGGTGGGGCACGACCGTGCCGGACGACAGGCCGAGGGTGATGGTGGCCGTCGCCGGGTTCGGCCCCGGGTTGGCCAGGTACAGGTCCACGGTGGACTGGGGCATGGCCGTGGTCTGGGCCAGCCGCCAGGTGGTGGACAACGAAGGTGAGCCCAGTCGCAGCGAGATCCCGCCGGTCGGTCCCGACGACCACTGTTGGAACTCCGAGCTGACCAGACCTCCGGCCTGGGCCACCACCAGCGTGGCGATGACCGAAGCCGAGCTCCCCTGGACGTAGTCCCCCACGTTCTCCTCCACCAACTGCCCGGCCGGGACCTCCAGGCCCTGGTACTTCTGGGGGGTGACCAGCCCCTGGCCGGTGAGGAAGGACACGTTCACCACGGCCTCGGTGGCCGCCGGGTTGTAGAGGGAGAGCGTCAGGGTGTTGCCGGTCGTGGTGGAGCCCCCGGCGAAGGCCCATGACGAGCCGATCCGCGAGGCGCACGGGGCCGTGGTCCACCCGTTGGCACCCGATACGACCTGGGTGGCCACCACCCCGCCGCCGGCGAAGCTGAATGTCGACGCGTTGCTGCCGGTAGGTAGTCCCTCGGCCGGATCGACGGTCAGGGTCCCGAGGGCGGGCACGGTGACCGGGCGGCGCACCGTCGGGGCCACGCCCCCCGCACCGGCAGCGGCGACCGCGGTCATGGTCCCCGAGACCGGGGACCGGGTCGAGTTGGTCAGGTAGATGGTGGTGTTGGCCGCCGTGCCGGTGCCCGCCGAGCAGAACGCCGAGGAGGAGTACGCCCCCACCGGAGCGACGGCGATGCCGTCCGCGGTGGAGGGGGCCCCGGCCGGCGCCGGTGTCCCGGCGGCGGCGGCGATGCCTCCGACCAGGGCCATGACGGCGACGACGGCGACGATCACCACCGTCCTCCTCGGCACCGGCTCCCGGGGGGCTCGGCGCTCGTGGCGGGGTCGCAGGGGTCGATCCCCCTCCGGGCCCGACCACTCGGGCTCGGTCCAGTCCGGCTCGGTCAGGGAGTCGTCGGAATCGCTCATGGCACCGGCTCGCCCCGGGTCAGGGTGCCCTCGGATCCCGCCGTCGGGGCCGGGTCTGCCTCACCGCCGACATCGGCGGTACGGCGGCGCCGGATCCTGATGCGGGCCCAGGGTCGTCCGAGGCTGTTCCCGATGAGGAGCACCAGAGCCAGGAGCCAGGTCACGACCGAGGCGGCAAAGGAGAGCGGGGCCACCAGTCCCCCGTCGAAGTGCAGGGAGCCCACCCCGGCGGTGACCACCGGGTAGCGACCACCCCATCCGAACGACGACGAACGGGGCGCGGCGACACCGTTGGGGCCGGTCAGGGTCCACCGGCCCGCTGGGGCGGCCGAGGACAGCACGGTGCCCTTGGCCAGCGTCCCGGTGAACGACCGGGAGGCGGCCGGACCGGTCAGGACGGGCACGGCACCGGGCACCACTCCCGTTCCGGGACTCCCGCCCCGGGGATCAGGTTGCGCCGCGTCGGGCACGGCCGTCCCGGCGGGCACCTCGGCCCGCTGGGGGAGCCAGTCGTTGTTGATGTACACGGTGATGCCGGTGCCCGACAGCACCGGGCTGAGGTCCAACTGACGGGAGAGCGCCGGGGCCAGATCGGCCGGAACCGGGTACTCGGTCGGTGTCTGCTCCCCGGTGATCTCGGGGGCGAGCGAGGTGAGCAGGGCCACGTAGCGGACCCCGGACGGCGCCAGCAGACGTCCCAGTTGGTCCGTCCCCCCGGACCGGGCCAGGTCGACGGCCGAGGCCAGTCCCGAGGCCGGACCGGATCCGGCGGCGTTCCAGAGCCACCGGGCGTCGGGTCCCCCGTTCTCGGAGGTGGCGTAGGCCAGGCCGTCGCCGGCGGGCCACGAGCCCTGGTAGATGGCGTTGGTCTGTCCCAGCCACAGGACGCGGAAGGCGCCGCCGGCCGCCTTGGCGTGCATCCAGGACACCGACTGGCTGAAGTCGTTGACCGGAAGGTCCCAGCGGCCCGGCACGGCCGAGATGACCGTGGGGAGGGCACCGAGCCCGACGACGACGGTGGCCATGACCGTCACCAGCTGCCGCCATCCGAACTCGGCCGCCCGGAGGTCCTCCTCGAAGGCGGCCACCCCGAGCCCGATCGCTGCAGCCACCGCGGCGGCGGCCGGAGCCAGCAGGTCCAGCGGGTCGATGGCCAGGCTGCCCGTCCACCCCCGACCCGTCGCCCAGGCGACGACCCAGAAGACCAGGGCCACGGCCCAGAACCGTCCGGCCCACCGAAAGCGGTCACCCCGGGCGAGCACCAGGGGCGTCACCGCGGCCACGGCGAAGCCCCAGGCCAAGGGCGACCCGCCGATCGGGCCGGCGGCGAACCGCAGGAGCGACGACCACGTTGCCGCCGACGAGGCCGGGATGGGCACACCGAACACGGTGACGGCACCCCGCCCGGCCCACACCACACCGATCACCCACGGCAGACAGATGGCTGCGGCCACGGCGGTGGAGGCCAGGGCCAACCACAGTGCCCGACTGGTGCTCCGCCAGTCCCCGAAGATGGCCGAGGAGACCATCAGGGCCACGGCGGCCAGCAGGACCACGACCGCGGCAGCGGGGACGAAGCTGACCATGACGGCCTCGATCAGACCGAGGGCGAGGGCGCTCCGGAAGGACGGGTGACGAACCGTCCACGTCGTGAACCGGTGCCCGGCTGGACCGGTCGGCAACCCGGTCGAGGCCCGGCGTGGCCGCCCGAAGGGCGAGACGTCGGTGGCCCGGAACAGGCGGGCCAGCACCCAGGGGCATCCGGCGTAGACGACGAGGGCCCCCCATCGACCCAGCGCCAGGGCGTTGTAGGGCACGGCCACGGCCAGGTAGGCCACCCCAGCGACCAGGGCCGCACGCTGGGAGCCGAAGGGCCGGAGCAGGCGGACCACACCCCAGACGCCGACCGGTAGGCAGGCGAAGATCAGTACCTTCTGGGTCAGCCCCATCGCCCCGATCAGCAGCGTGCCGACCAGTCCGGTCAGGGCCAGGCCCGGTGCCGCCGGTGCGGTGGTCCCCACCCCGGACGGGTGCCACCCGGCGGCGAACTGCGAGAGCGTCTGGGACCAGCCGGGGAAGGGGACGAACTGGCCGACGGCGGGCAGCCGGCTGGTCAGGACGCCCCTGGTCCCGATGAGCACGACCACGCCGGCGATCACCCACACGGTCAAGCGCACCCGTCCGTTCACCCGGCCGCGGGCCCTCCGGTCCGCACCGGATCGCCGACCCTCTCCTGCGCCGAGGTCAGGAGCGGCGGTGCCCCCGTGGTCCGGGGGGTGCAAGGATCCCGGTCCGCCGGCCAGGTCTGCGGCCTGGTCGGCGGCCAGTCCGGCGGCGGCGAGCTCATCGGCGTGGGCACCGTGGAAGCCGAGTTGGAAGACCCGGCGGAAGTAGGAGGAGAGCCGGGCACTGCCCCCCACCTGGAGGAGTCGGACCTCCTTGTCGCTCAGCCTCCGGTGGGCCTTGAGCTCCTTGCGCTGCACCCTCGTCGCCGGAAGCCGGCCCAGGTTCCACCGCCAGGCGCGCACCACGGCCCGGGCCCGGGCCCGATTGCCGGCCAGCTCGGCCACGATCACCTCGGCGAGGGCCAGGACGACGATCTGGGGAACCACACGGACCAGATGGAAGCGTCCGTAGCACTTGAAGACGGCCAGCAGCTCGTGGCGGCGCTGCAGCTCCTGGAGCGTCACCTGGTGACGGGATCCCTGGTCCTCATCGGTCCGGGACCTCCGGCCCCGGGCCTTCTTGTCCGCCGACCCGTTATCGGACGGGTTGGCGGCGCCGTCCCGAGCGGCGTCTCCGGGCGTGTCCCGATCCGGGGCCACGAGTGCGGGATCGAGGGAGCGGGCCCCTCCTGCCAGCTCCTCCAGATGACGGACCCGGGCGTCGGGGGCCACGATGATGCGGGCCCCGACGACCTGGGCCCTCCAGGACAGGTCGAGGTCCTCGCCCATGGCGACGATGGCCGGGTCGAAACCTCCCAGCTCCTCGAACAGGTCGGCCCGGATCAGGCTGGCACCACCCGGGGCGACGAACACGTCCCGCACGGCGTCGTGCTGACCGTGGTCGATCTCGAAGGGCTGGACCCGATCCACGACCGAGCCGCCCTTGTCGGCCGTCATCCCCACATGGACCAGTCGCTCGGGATCGTCCCAGCTGACCACCTTCGGCGTGACGATCCCGGCATTCGACCGAAACGCCTCCTCGACCATCAGGTGGATGGCGTCGGGGAACAGGGCCACGTCGTCATGGCAGATCAGGAAGTAGTCAGCCCCCTCGACCATGGACCGGACCTCGTTCACCGTCGCCCCGAACCCCCGATTCTCCTCGAATCGGCGGACGAAGGCGGTCGGGAGGACGGCTGCCACCCGCCCGGTGAGGTCGTCCCGGCCACCCGCATCCAGGATCAGCACCGACAGCTCCGCATAGTCCTGTGAGGCGATCGAGGCCAGCGTCTCCTCGAACCACGGACCCGGATCGTGGGCAACGACGACAGCGACGACCGGCGGGGCCAGTGTGTCCATCAGGGGTCAGAGGCTATCGGGCTGCAGCCGGCGAAATGTGAATTCCCAGGTCACCGGCGATACGTTCCGAGGGAACCGGGTGCTTGCAAATGTTTATCATCACGTATACACTTGTATCTACGAGGGACGGTCCCGGAGATTACCCCCGGCAGCGTCCCGAAACAGTTCAGCAGTCGCACCGAGACAAAGGAGCAAACCATGCCCACCATCAAGAAGCCAGAGATCAAGATGCCGGAGATCAACACCGACGTCACCAAGGCGGCCAAGGACATCGCCGCCGTGGCCAAGGACGCGACGTACGTCGTCATCGGCGCAGGGGTCCTGGGATTCCAGCAGGCTCAGGTCCAGCGGCAAGAGCTGATGAAGCGTCTGGCCGAGCCGAAGGCCGGTTTCGAGGACCGGGTCACCGCGGCCCGGACCGACCTGAGCGGGGCCCTCCACTCGGTCGAGGTCACCGTCGAGGGGCTCATGGAGCGCTTCGAGGAGATCATCGAGCGCCTCGAGGCTGCCGTCGCCCCCCTGGAGGATCGTCTGCCCACCCAGGCACGCGACCTGGCCAAGCAGGCCCACGTCCAGGCCAAGGAGGCCCGGAGCCAGATCCGCTCGCGGATCCCGACCACCGCCGCCTGAGAACCCCCGACCGGGCCGGATGCGCCCGATCACCGAAAACGGCCCGCCTACCGCGGGCCGTTTTTCGCGCCGTCACTCGGCCTGGCGCCGCCAGAAGTCGAGGACGTCGGCGAGCGTCTGGTCCAGCGGGACCTCGGGCTTCCACCCGGTGGCGTCCACCAGGCGGCTCGGGTCGCCCCGGAGCACGGGCACCTCGACGGGACGCACCAGGGACGGATCGATCTCGAATTCGAGCGTCGTCCCGGCCAGGTTGAGGAGGCCATCGGCGATCTCGCGGATCGAGACGTCACGACCGGAGCAGACGTTGTAGACCTCGCCGGGGCGACCGGTCTCGACGAGGAGCCGGTAGGCCCGGACCACATCGCGGACGTCGGTGAAGTCCCGCCGGGCCGACAGGTTGCCGACGGGGATGGTCGGGCTGCCGAGCCGGTCGGCCTCCACGATCCGCTTGGCCAGGGCCGGCACCGCGAAGTTGGGTGTCTGCCCGGGTCCGATGTGGTTGAACGGGCGCACGGTGACCACGTGCTGCCCGTGGCCCAGGTGGGCCTGGGCCACGACCGCCTCGGCCGCCAGCTTGCTGGCGGCGTAGGGAGTCAGCGGGGCGGTGGGCGAGTGCTCACTCAGCGGGAGGAGCTCCGGGTCGGTCACGGCGCCGTAGACCTCCGCCGAGCTGGTCACGAGGACCCGGGGATCGGTACCGCACTGTCGCGCCGCGGCCAGGACGGCCGCCGTGCCGATGATGTTGACCTCGAGGACCTGGAGGGGCTCCTCCCAGGACTGGCCGACATGGGTCAGCGCGGCCAGGTGGTAGACGGCGTCGGGTGCCGCCGCCGACATGGCGGCGAGGAGGGCAGCCGGATCGGTGATCTCCACCTCACGGTCGATGGCGACGACCTCATCGCCGAGTTCGCGGAGATGGTCGGCGAGCCAGGTGCCGACGAAGCCACGACCACCGGTGATGAGGGAGCGCACGACGGGTCACCCTACCGTCTTCCCGCCGGGGCCAACGCCGTCGGACGGATTCGTTCCCGGCCGCCTGGGAACGGCGCTGGACCGGTCGGCGTGGTGGTAGGCCACGAGGTGGCGTTCGGCGGAGCGCTCCCAGGTGTGCCGGGAGGCGATCTCGAACCCGCGCCTGGCTCTGGCCGCGGCCATCGGCTCTCCGGGTCCGCCGGCCAGCTCGGCGTCCAGAGCCTCGGCCAACGCCGCCGGATCACCCGCGTGGACGAGAACGGCGGCGTCGCCGGCCACCTCCTCCATCGCGGTCCCCGACGTGGTGATCAGCGGCACACCGCAGGCCAGTGCCTCGAGGGCAGGCAGCCCGAACCCCTCATACAGGGACGGGTAGACCGCCGCCGTGGCCGCACGGAGTAGGGCCGGGATCACGTCGTCGGGGACATAGCCGGTGCGCAGGATGCGCGGGCCCCGCCCGGACGCGGCGATGGCCTCGTCCACGGCGTCGACGCCCCAGCCCTCCCCCCCGGCCAGGACGAGCAGGGCGTCGGGATGCCGGGACGCCACCCGGGCGAAGGCCCCCACCAGGGTCGGGACGTCCTTGCGAGGCTCGAGTGTGCCCACGAACAGGAGGAAGGGCTGCCCCTCGGCCAGACGTCGGTCCACCGTGGTCAGGGCGGCACGATCGGCCCCGGGAACGGCCTCCTCGGGACGGAACTGACCGGTGTCCACGCCGTGGGGGGCCACGAAGACCTGGGCGTCGACCCGGCACCACCGGGCCAGCTCGTCCGCCGTGATCTGGCTCGGACAGACCACGGCCGCCGCCGACCGGGCGGCCCGCACGATGGCCTGCTTGAACACCACGACCTTGGACCGCTCATGCCACTGGGGGGCCTCGAAGAAGCTCAGATCGTGGACGGTCACCACCGTCGGCACCGACGAGCGCACCGGCATCGTGTAGTGGGGCCCGTGGTGCACGGACACCCCGGATCGGCTCAGCAGTCCGGGCAGCCGGACCTGCTCCCACGCCAGGCGCAGGGGGCGCGACGTCGGGGCCGCACTGACCAGGGCCGCCTTCCGGGCGACGTCCGGCCAACGACGGGCGTCGTCGCGGCGGCCGAACAGGGTCAGGTCCACGTCGGTCCGGGCGGCCAGGGCACGGGCCAGCTCGAGGGTGTAGTGGCCGGCACCCACGGCGCGCGCCGGCACGGCCGAGACGTCGAGGGAGACCCGGAGCGGGGGATCAGCCACGGGGTCTCACCCGACCCGGTCCTCGAGCCTCCTCCCAGACGGCCAGGTGCTGCCGGGCGATTCCCGACCAGCGCAACTCGTCGGAGCGAGCCCGACCGAGGCGCCGCAGTCGCTCCCGGCCGCCCTCATCGGTGGCCACGGTCAGGAGACCGTCGGCGATGGCGTCGGTATCCAGCGGGTCGACCTCGAACGCCGCTCCTGCCGTGCTCGGGAGGGGGCTGGCCACCACCGGGGTACCCAGGGCCATCGCCTCCACCGGGGGCAGCCCGAACCCCTCCTCGAGGGGTACGTAGGCCAGCAGCCGGGCCATGGCGTAGAGGGCGGAGAGCTCCGAGGGGGTGACCATGCCGGTAAGGACCACCCCGGTGGCCGGTTTGACCCGGGCGCCCCAACCGCTCGGTCCCACCAGCACCAGCGGCCATGGTTCGGGGAGCGACGTTCGCACCTGCTCGTAGGCGTCGACGAGGCGGACCAGGTTCTTGCGCGGCTCCAACGTCCCCACGCTCAGGATGAAGGGACCGTCGACGCCCATGGTCGAGAGCAGTCGGGTGGCCGACGTCACATCGGGCGGCGGCAGGTGGTCGGAGCCCATGGGAATGACGTGGACCGACGCTTCGGGGGCACCGGCCTCCACCAGGTCGGACGCTACGACCTCGGCGGGCACGATGAACCGGTCGGACCGCTGCAGGGCACGGCGCAGGGCCGCCTCATGCCACGTCCGGCCCCGGGCCGGGTAGGCCTCGGGCACCCGTCGCCACAGCAGATCGTGCACCGTTGTCACCAGGGCCGCCCTTCCGGGCTCCAGGGTGGACAGGGACGTGGCTTGGACCACGTCGAATCCCCGGGCGCCCCGCAGCACACCGCGGTCCCAGGCCCGGGTGAGGACAGGCCCGGGCACCGGGTAGGAGCGGACGGTGTGGCCCAGCTCCCCCAGCGGGTCAGGGCCACCCGAGGTTGACCGGCTGGCCACCAGGGTCAGATCGGGCCGTTCCGTCGGGGGCAGGTCGTCGAGACCCTGGAGGAGTCCCTTGATGTACGTGCCGATCCCCCCCGAGGCCGGCCGTCGCAGCTGCTCCACCATCATCAGGACGCGCGTGCGGCTCACCGGCCCCCCCGGCCCCGGTCGTCACGGGCGTCCCGGTACAGACCGACCAGGCCGTCGGCACAGCCCTCCCAGGTGAACATCCCGCTGCGCTCGAGGCCCCTCCCCACGAGAGCATCGACATCGGCCCCGCCTCGGAGCACACGGTCGAGGGAGCCGGCCAGGCCGTCGAGGTCGCCGGGGTCGACCAGGAGCGCCCCGTCGCCCACCACCTCGGGCAGGGCCCCGGCCGTAGTGGTGACGACCGGCACACCGGCCGCCATGGCCTGAAGCGGCGGAAACCCGAACCCCTCGTAGCGGGAGGGGTAGGCCAGCACCGTCGCACGCCGGAGCACGGCATCGAGCCCCCGGTCATCGAGATAGCCGGCCCGCACGATCCTCGCCCGCCAGGGAGACGAGGCCACGGCGGCGCTGAAGCGCTCGGCCCCCCATCCGTCCTGGCCCACCACCACCAGCGCCACATCGGGATAAGCCTCGGCGATCTCGTCGAAGGCCCGCACCAGCAGGGGGTAGTCCTTGCGCGGCTCGACGGTCCCGACGGCCAGGACGTAGCGTCGACAGCCCGGGGGCAACCCGATGGGCGGACGGTCCGCCAGGCGGCCGTCGCCCGGGGAGGGGGGGATGCCGTGGTGCACGGCACGGACCCGCTCGGGCGGGATGGCGAAGGCCTCCACCACCTGGTCGGCCACGAACCTGGACGGCGTGTGCACCCATGCCCCCTCGGCCACCGCCCGGGCGATCAGGTCGGGGAACAGCAGCGTGGGAGGTTCGCACAGCTCCGGGTAGAGCAAGACGGTCAGGTCGTGCACCGTCACCACCCGTGCGGCGGCCCGGGTCGGCGGGACCACGAAGTTGGTCCCGTGCACCACGTCCTTCGGGCCGATAAACCACTCCACGGGCGGCAGTGAGGTCCGTGACCACGCCGCGTGCAGGGGTCGGGCCGGCATGGCCCGCTGTCGGGACGAGACCCCCGCCGGGACCAGCGCCGTCAGCTGGTGGCGGCGGCGCCAACTGACGGCGAAGGCCGACACGTCGACCAAGGGGGTGGCCGCCAACCCGCCCAGCGCCCCGGCGCAGAAGGCACCCACCCCGGTGGGTCGACCCAGGAGCGGGGTGGCCTCGAATCCCACGGACAGCCGGGCCCGCTCCGAGCTAGCAGATCGCTCCGGCGTCACCACCGGAGCCTTGCACACGGGGCCCCGCTGGCCGGGCCATCGGAGCGGGATCAGGACTGGCGGACCCGATGGCCACCGGGGGCCATCGACCGCCCCTGGGGTCCGGCCCCGGCCCGACGACGCAAGGGTCGGGTCGCGACATCGGGAGGGGTGTGGCCGTCGGCGTCGGCGGCGACATGGCCGCCGGGTAGCCTGCCCCGATGGTCAACCCGCAACCGGCCGCCACGGTCACGGCACCGGTCATCGACCCCGGTGGCCTCCTGACCGGCGACCGAGGACGGGGCCGGGAGTGATCACCGCCCTGGCCGGCGGCGTGGGCGCCGCCCGGCTGCTCCGGGGCATGGTTGAGGTCGTCCCCCCTTCGGAGATCACAGCCATCGTCAACACCGGCGACGACACCGTCCTGCACGGTCTCCACATCTCGCCGGACCTGGACACCGTGATGTACACCCTGGCCGACGCCATCAATCCCGAGACGGGCTGGGGGCTGGCCGGTGAGACATGGAAGGTGATGGAGTCGTTGGCCCGGCTGGGTGGGATTACCTGGTTCAACCTCGGCGACCAGGACCTGGCCACCCACTGCTACCGCACCCAGCGCCTGAGCGAGGGCGCCGGCCTCGGCCAGGTCACGGCGGAACTGGCCCGGTCCTGGGGGGTGGGCGTCCACCTGGTGCCGGTGACCGATGAGCCGCTGCGTACCCGGCTGCAGCTGATCGACGGTCCTGAGGTCGGGTTCCAGGAGTACTTCGTCCACCTCCGCCACGACGTGGCGGTGTCGGGGGTCAGGTTCGCCGGAGCCGAGCAGACCCGACCGGGCCCCGGCGTGCTCGAGGCCCTCGAAGCCGCCGAGGTCATCGTGGTCTGTCCCTCGAATCCGGTGGTGTCCATCGGTCCCCTGTTGGCCGTCCCGGGGATGCGCCAACAGCTCGAAGGGTCGAGGGACCGCATCGTCGGGGTCTCCCCCATCATCGCCGGCGCCGCCCTCAAGGGACCTGCGGACCGCCTCCTCCGCGAGATGGGGTTCGAGTCCTCGGTGGTGGGGGTGGCCCGGTGGTACGCCCCGTGGATGGGCACCCTGGTCATCGACGAGGTGGACGCCCCGTTGAAGGCGGCCGTCGAGGCCGAGGGGATCCGCTGCGTGGTGGCGCCGACGGTGATGTCCAGCGTGGCCCGTGCGGCCGCCCTGTCCCGGGCGGTCCTCGATGCCGTCGGTTGACCCCCCGCCCTCCCACGGGCGGGCAACCGACGCCGGCCTGTGGACCGGAGGACTCGTGGTTCTTCCCGTCACCGGGATGGGCGAGATTCGGCCCGGTGACGAGCTGGCCGAGGTGCTGGCCGGCCTGCTCGGGTCCTCCGGCGGTCCTGATCCCGTTGTCCCCGGCGGGCTCGTGGACGGTGATGTCCTCGTCGTCACCCAGAAGGTGGTGTCCAAGGCCGAGGGCAGGATCGTGGCCATCGACCCCGACGACGCCTCGGCCAAGGAGGCACTGGTCGAGGCGGAATCGGTACGCATCGTGCGACGCCGCGGCGACCTCCTCATCACCGAGACCCGTCACGGGTTCATCTGCGCCAACGCCGGGGTGGACCTGTCCAACGTCGATGCCGGCACCGCCGCGCTCCTCCCGGTGGACCCCGACCTGTCGGCCCGCCGCATTCGCGAGGCTCTCGAGCACCGCCACGGGGTGACCGTCGGGGTCATCATTTCGGACACCTTCGGTCGGACCTGGCGGCGGGGCGTGACCGATGTCGCCATCGGCATCGCCGGCGTCGCCGGCGTGGTGGACCTGCGGGGTACGGCGGACGCCACCGGTCGCGTGCTCGAGGCCACCGAGGTCTGTGTGGCCGACGAACTTGCCGGAGCCGCCGAACTGGTCATGGGCAAGGACCGGAACATCCCTGCCGCCGTGATCCGGGGGGTGGACCCCCGGTGGCTGCGACCCTCCTCGGTGGCCGACGAGATCATCCGGCCACCCAGCGAGGACCTGTTCCGCTGAGGCTGTCGGCCGACGCCAGACGGGTCGTGTGGCGGGAGTCAGCCCACGTCGTGGAGGTCGACCACGAAGACCAGGGTCTCGTTGGGGCCGATCACGCCGCCGGCCCCCCGGGCCCCGTAACCGAGGTGGGGCGGGATGGTCAGCCGCCGTCGTCCGCCCACCTTCATCCCGACGACCCCTTGGTCCCAGCCCGAGATCACGTGGCCCGCACCCAACGGGAACGAGAAGAGCTCACTGCGACTCCACGACGAGTCGAACTCGCTGCCCGTCGACCAGGACACCCCCACATAGTGGACGTTGACCGGGACACCGGGCACCGCCTCGGCCCCCTCCCCGATCTCGATGTCCTCGATCAGGAGGTCTCCGGGGGGAGGGCCGTCGGGAATGGTGACTGTGGGTTTGGTGTCAGCTGCCATGGCGACGACCTTAGGGCACGCCCCACCACCACGGCATCCCCCGGGATGCTACGGATGCGCTACCCGTTCCCGAGGCGGCTCCGGGCTCAGCGCCCCCGCGTACCGCCTCCGGCGCCCCGCTTGGCCCCGACCGGACCACCGCGCCTCTGATCGCCCCCGCCGTGACCACTGCCGCCCGACGAGCCGGAGTGACCCCGCCGCGAGGACGAGGCGCCGGCGCCGGGGGCTCCCGGCTTACCGTGTCGGTTGCGCTTCCCTGGCTTCCCGGGCTTGCCCGGCTTGGCACGCTGCTCCCACGGACCGGCACCGGCCCGGACAGGCCTGGCACCTCCGGAGGCACGGCTGGCCGAGCCGTTCGACGAAGGCGTCGGGCCAGCGGTCGACCCGTTGCGGGAGCTGCTGCCGGCTGATCCGTTCCGGGCGTTGCCGGCGGCGGGCGACTGGCCGTTACGGGCCCCCTCCGGGCGGGGCTTCCACGGCTTCCCCTGCCGTCGGCCCTGACCGGGTCGCCCACCGCGGGTCGGACCCCTGCCGGTGGTGGGGGCAGCGGTCGGACCGTGGTCCGGCGCACGGCGGCGCGGGGGAGGATCGCCCAGGACGGCTTTGATGCTGGCCATGTCGGGCACCGTGGTCCCCATGGGCACGTCCAGGTGGCGTTGCAGGCTCTTGACGGCCGCCGCCTTGTCCGGGGTCACGAAGCTCACGACCACGCCGGTGGCGCCCGCTCGCGCCGTGCGGCCCGAACGGTGCACGTAGTCCTTGGCGTCCGCCGGCGGATCGAAGTGGATCACGGCGTTGACCCCGTCCACATGGATCCCGCGGGCGGCAACGTCGGTGGCCACCAGGGTGTCGACGGAGCCCCGCACGAAGAGGTCGAGGGCCTTCTCCCGCTGCTTCTGGCTGCGGTCACCGTGGATAGCCGCGGCGCGCACACCGCGCTGCTCCAGCTGTCGGGCGATCCTGTCGGTGCCGTGCTTGGTGCGGCTGAACACGATGGTCGGGCCGGCCGCGGCGATGACATCGGCCGTCCGGTCGATCCGGTCGCCGGAGGCGACCTTCCAAAAGAGGTGGACGGCGGCATTGATGTCGTCCTCGTCGACCTCGAGCTCGTGACGGGCGGGGTCGTGCTGATATCGGCGGACCAGGACGTCGATGTCGCCGTCGAGGGTGGCCGAGAAGAGCAGCGTCTGCCGGTCGGAGGGGGTCAGGTCGAGCAGGCGCTTGACGTCGGGCAGGAAGCCCATGTCGGCCATGCGGTCGGCCTCGTCGATGACCACGATCTCCACGGCGTCCAGCTTGATGCTGCCGCGCTCGATCAGGTCCCCGAGCCGACCGGGACAGGCCACGGCCACGTCGACGCCCCGGGACAGTGCCTTCAGCTGCGGGCCGTAGCCCACACCGCCGTAGAACGAGTCCACCCGCAGGTTCCGGGGCGTGGCCAGGACCTGGAGCTCGGCCGCCACCTGGGCGGCCAGTTCACGGGTGGGGGTGAGCACCAGGACACGCGGGTGCTTGGGCCGGGCCGGACGGCCGGACAGGCGCGCCACGGCGCCGATGCCGAAGGCCAGGGTCTTGCCTGAGCCGGTCGGCGCCTTGCCGCAGACATCCCGGCCGGCGAGGGCGTCGGGAATGGTCATGGACTGGATGGGGAACGGTTCGGTGATCGACTTGCGATCGAGGGCCGCGACGATGTCGACGGGTACGCCGAGGGAGGCGAAGGAGGGCTGCAAGGGGGGCATGAGGTACTTTCGGTGCGACAGGGGGGACGCCGGAGTGCGTCTCGGGGGATGGCCTGCCGCCAACGCCGCGCACCAGGACCCTCCCACACTAGTGCCTCCGAGGACCCGGTCCTGCGCAGGGGGCAGAACGGTGGGGTCCGGGAAGCTCAGGTGGTGGTGTCGGCGCCGCCCTCGGCGGGTGGCTCTCCCTCTCGGGCCAGGCGCCGACGGACGAACTCCAGGACCGCTCCGGTGCCCGTGCCGAGCGTCGTCCACGATTTCCAGCCCAGTTGGATGTCGGCGCGGCTGGGGTCGAGGGCGCTCCGCTGCAGTTCACCGGGCCGCATCGGTTTGAACTCGGGTGAGACCTCGACGCCGGCCTGTCGGGCCATCTCGGCCAGCAGCTCGTTGACCGATGTCTCTCGACCGGTGCCGATGTTGCACAGCAGGCCGCCTCCCTTGGACGCGCCACGCACGAAGGCGTCGACCACATCGTCGACGAAGACGAAGTCGCGGGTCTGCTCCCCGTCTCCGAAGACGGTGATCGGCTGTCCGGTGATCAGGCGCTCAGCGAAGATGGCCACCACGCCGGCCTCACCGTGGGGGTCTTGTCGGGGGCCGTACACGTTGGCCAGGGCCATGGCGGCGAACTCGAGGGAGTGCAGTTCCCGGTAGGCCACCAGGTAGTCGATGGCCGCCTTCTTCGACACCCCGTAGGGCGACAGGGGCCGTTGGGGCAGCGACTCCTTCAGGGGAAGCTCGGACGCCGCCGGTTCGCCGTACAGGGTGCCTCCGCTGGCCGCGAACACCACCCGCTCGGCCTGGGCCGCCCGCGCCCCCTCGAGCACCCGGAGGGTCCCGATCACGTTCACATCGGCATCGAACACCGGGTCGACAACAGACACCCGGACATCGGCCTGGGCGGCCAGATGGAACACCACCTCGGGTCGGCGCCGGACCATGAGGTCGACGACCTCCGACGAGCGCACGTCCATCTGGTGCACGGTGAGCTGATGGCCGGCCGAGGTCCGGGCGTCGCCCAGGTTGGCCAGCGATCCCGTGGAGAGGTCGTCGATCACGTCAACCGTGTGCCCCTCGGCCAGCAGACGGTCCACCAACGTGGAGCCGATGAACCCGGCCCCGCCGGTGACGAGCATGCGCACGATCAGACCCCCGAGGGCACTCGTTCGCCGTCGATGACGGTGCCCGAGGCGGTGACCGCGCCAGCGCCGATCACGGACAGGGCATGGATGACGCAACGCTGGCCCACGGTGGCACCCGGACCGATCACCGAGCCGTCCACCGCGGCCTTGGAGGCCACGCGGGCCCCGGGCAGCAGCACGCTACCGGTGACGACGGCGCCCTCCTCGACTACCGCGCCGGCGCCGATCACCGACTCCTCGACGGAGGCGCCCGGCGCCACCGAGGCACCCGTTCCGAACAGTGACCGGACCACCGAGCCGGACCGCACGTCGACCTCCCCGATACGCCAGGATCCCGGGCCGATGGACGGATCCCGAACCGCGGCCGGGGACGGAGGCGACGACCGCCGGCCCAAAAGCAGATCCCGGTGGGCCCGGAGATAGGCGTCCGGGGTTCCGGTGTCCAACCAGTAGGCGTCCGAGCCAAGGGCGAACAGCGTGCCCGCCTCGACCAGGGCCGGAAAGGTCACCCGTTCGATCGACACCCGGCGATCTTTGGGGATCCGGTCCAGGACCGAAGGCTCGAACACATACGTGCCGGCGTTGATGAAGTTGGTCGGCGCCTCGTCCCGGGGGGGCTTCTCGATGAAGGCCTCGACCCGCCCCTGATCGTCCGTGGGCACGACGCCGAAGGCGCTCGGGTCGTCGACCGGGGTCAGGCTGATTGTCCCCTCGCCCCCGGCGGAGCGGTGGAAGGCGACCAGGGCCGAGATGTCGGCGTCGGTCAGGACGTCCCCGTTGACCACCACGAAGGTCTCGTCGATCCCGGCATGACCGGCGGCGAACCGGATGGCTCCCGCCGTGTCGAGAGGTTCCGGCTCCACGGCGTAGGTCAGACGCACCCCGGCCACGGTGCCGCTCGGATAGGCGTTGATGAAAGCGTCGGGCCGGTAGCCCAACGAGAGCACGGCATCATCGATGCCGTGCCGGGCCAGATGGCCGAGAACCCGCTCGATCATGGCCTGCTCCACGATGGGGAGCATCTGCTTCGGCGTGGTGAGGGTAAGGGGTCGCAGGCGTGTGCCCTCCCCGCCGACCAGGACGACGGCTCTCACTTGGTGGATCCGCTGGGCTTCGCCGTCGTCGAGGTGACCGGTGCTGTGGTGGTCGAGGTGACCGGTGCTGTGGTGGTCGAGGTGACCGGTGCCGTGGTGGCGGTGGTGGGCAGCGTCGTGCTGGTGGAGCTGGTTCCCGACAGCGCCTGGATCAGAGCCGTGATGGCCTGGGCCGGGGGCTTGGGGATCGACGAGGTGGCGGGGACGAAGGCCATGGTGATCAGCTGACCGTTCTGGAAGAGCAGGTCCTCGGGAGGGCCGCTCGTCTCGCTCCCCTGCTTGGCGTTGAAGTTGGGCCAGCTGTCGACGATGACGACACCGGGCTTGCCGGCGTCTGGGGTCCCCTTGGGGCACACGTCACCGTTGGTCCAGACCTGCTTGCCCGGATACTGCAGCGTGGAGGAGTTCAACTCGAGGCCTTTGTAGCCGGAGACGAACTTGCCCAACGTGGCATTGCTCCCCGACTCGGAGCTGTTCTTCGGCTGAATGGTCAGGACTCCGTTGCCGTTGGCCGTGAAGCCGACCTTGGAGGCGTTCGGGCTGGCGGGCAGGTTGGGCTGCACCGTCCCGCAGATGTCGATGCCCAGGGCTGCGAACCACTGCTGTTGCGTCGTCGGGGGACCCGACGAGGAGGCGGTCTGATGGGTTCTCTGGTACCGGCTGAAACCGATCAGGAGCAGGCCGACGATGCAGATGATGGCCAGACTGGCGTACCAGTTGACCGGCATCTGCCCCCGATAGGTGCGCCCTCCACCGGTGGTGGCGGCGCGCTCCACCCATCTCCCGGTCGAGTTGCCCTTGCCCGTCGAGTTGCTGGCCATGATCGGAGGACACCCTACAGCCTGTGGTCAGGCGTTCCGGACGCACCGATCACCGCCCGGTGATCCGGGCCAGGCTGGCCAGACCGGCCCTGATGCCGATCCCGAGGGCCACCAGGGGCAGCACGGCCCGGCGCCAACCGCGTGAGGAACGGGTGGCGAACCGCAGCAGGGAGCGGTGGTGCTCCAGGATCATGCGGTAGGGATGGTGGTCGGTCGACACCCCTTGGCGGTGGGTCACCTCGGCTTCGGGCACATACGCCGCCGACCAGCCACCCTGCCCCAGCCGCCAGCACAGGTCGACGTCTTCGAGGTACATGAAGTACGACTCGTCGAACCCTCCGACCTGCTCGAAGGCCGAACGACGGACCAGGAAGCAGGCCCCCGAGACCCAGTCGACCACCACCGGTCCCCCGGTGGCCCGGTCGAGGTCGTTCCGCTGATAGGACCGGGTGAACCGGTTGTCGGGGACGAAGATCCCGAGCAGGGCGTGGCCGCCGGCATCGACCAGGGACGGGAAGTGCCGGGCGGACGGGTAGCGGTCCCCCGAGGTGGTGCGGATGAGCGGACCCACCAGGGCCCACTCCGGTCGGTCGTCCAGGGCCCGGGCCAGAGCGTCCAAGGTACCGGGCCGGACTTCGAGGTCGGGGTTGCTCACCACGACCCGGGCCGCCGTCGTGGCCGCCATGCCCCGGTTGGCGGCGGCGCCGTAGCCTAGGTTCCGCCCCGGAGTGACGACTTCCAGGTCGGGGAATCGGGACCGGACCCGGTCGACCGAGCCGTCCCGCGATCCGTTGTCCACGATGACCACGTCGACCGCCCCGTCCGCCTTCCAGTCCTCCACGCACTGGAGCAGCGCCGGACCCGCCTCGTAGTTCACGATCACGACGGCGACCCCCGGCCGGCGGGATGGGCGTCGGCACCCCGTCCCGACCCGTCTCCCCTCACCGGTCGATCCGTGCGAAGCGGTACTTGATCAGGGCCTTCAACGCTCCGATGCCGTCCCGCCAGGTGATCTTCTTGCCCTCGTCGGCCTCCCGGCCGGCGTAGGAGATGGGCACCTCGTAGATCCGGTAGCCCCGGCGCAGGATCTTGGCCGTGATCTCGGGCTCGAAGTCGAAGCGGTCCGACTCGATGGTGATGCCCTCGAGCACCCGTCGGTCGAACATCTTGTAGCAGGTCTCCATGTCCGAGAGCGTGGACGAGTAGAGCACGTTGGTGACGAGGGAGAGGAACCGGTTGCCCATCCAGTGGAGGGGCATCATGTTCTTGCGCTCCCCGGTGAACCGGCTCCCGTAGACCACCTGGGTCTTGCGCCGCAGGATCGGGTCGAGCAGCCGGGACCAGTCGTTGGGGTCGTACTCGAGGTCGGCGTCCTGGATCAGCACCAGGTCCCCCTTGATGGCCTCCATCCCCGTGCGGATGGCCGCCCCCTTGCCCTGGTTCGCCTCGTGGTTGATCACCCGGACGGTCGAGTCGCCCAGGGCGGCCAGGACCTTGTCGGTGCCGTCCGAGGAGCCGTCGTTGACCACGATGACCTCGACGTCCACGGGCAGGGTCACGGCCCGGATCCGCCGGATGACCTCGGCCACCGTCGTCCGCTCGTTGTAGACCGGCACGATGACCGAGAGGAGGGAGAACCAGTGGTCATGGGTTCTGGCCCCGTCCGGGAGTTCAGGGTCGGGGCCAGCACCCATGGCTCCACTCGTTCCATGTGGTGGGCTCATCGAGGGACGAGACGGAGGCGGGCTGCCCCGGACCGCGACGCTGCCTCGGACGCGGTCACGGCGCGCCTCCTGCCGCTTTCGTGGCGGACTCCCCCGACCAGTCGATCCCGGCCTCGTCGGCCACGGCTGACGCCGTGCGGGCCAGGCCCTCCCGAAGCCCGGTGGTCGGCTCCCAGCCGAGGTGGGTTCGGGCCAGGGTGATGTCCGGCTTGCGACGGGTGGGGTCGTCGACGGGCAGCGGGAGGTGCACGATCGGCGACGGGGAGCCGAGGAGCTCGACCACGGTCTGGGCCAGTTGGAGGACGGTGTACTCGTCGGGGTTGCCGATGTTCACGGGTCCGGTGACATCCGAGTCGAACAGGGCGATCAGCCCCCGGATCTCGTCGTCCACGTAGCAGAGACTACGGGTCTGACTGCCGTCACCGTAGACGGTCAGGGGCTCGCCCTGCAGGGCCTGGAGGAGGAAGTTCGAGACCACCCGGCCGTCGTCGGGCCGGAGCCGGGGACCGTAGGTGTTGAAGATCCGGGCGATGGAGACATCGGTCCCGAGGGTCCGGTGGTGAGCCATGGTCAAGGCCTCAGCGAACCGCTTGGCCTCGTCATAGACACTGCGGGGACCCACCGAGTTCACATTGCCCCAGTAGGACTCGGTCTGGGGATGGACGTCGGGGTCCCCGTAGACCTCGCTGGTCGACGCCAGGAGGAACCTGGCCCCATGCTGGTGTGCCAGCTCCAGACCGCGCCGGGTCCCCTCGCTGCCAACGGCCAGTGTCTCGAGCGGCAGGGACAGGTAGTCGGGGGGCGAGGCCGGGCTGGCCAGGTTGAAGACGCCGTCCACCGCTCCGTCGACCGGCAGCTCCTTCGAGATGTCGGCACGGACGAGCGTGAAGCCGGCATGACCATCGAGATGGGCCACGTTGGCCGGACGACCGGTGGAGAAGTCGTCCACACCGACCACCAGGTCACCTCGGGCCAGCAGCTGGTCGCATAGGTGGGACCCGAGAAAGCCCCCGCCGCCGAGCACCACCAGCCGGCGCGTCACCTTGACCTCACGGCCGGACCATCGCTGTCGGACGCCTCACCGTCACCGACGGCCGATACCGGTGTACTCGAACCCGATCCGTCGCAGTTGGGCCGGGTCGAGCAGGTTCCGGGCATCGACGACGACGGCGGACGCCATGGCGTCACGCACCTTGGTGAAATCGAGCCAGCGGAACTCGTCCCACTCGGTGAGCACCACGACCGCACCGGCACCGCGGCAGGCGGCATAGGCGTCGGGGAACGCCCGTACGACCAGGTCTGAATCGGTGCCCGAGCCTGGGCGGTCGTCCACGCTGGACCATCCGGTCAGGTCCTCGACCGGTGTCGACTCCTGGCCCAGGGGAACCTCGACTGTGGGGTCGAACGCCTGGACGACGGCCCCTTCCTCCACCAGCCGCCGGACCACCTCGACCGCCGGCGAGTTGCGCAGATCGTCCGTGCCGGCCTTGAACGTCAGCCCCCACACGGCGATGACCGCCCCGTCGAGCTGGTCGCCCACGGCGGCGCGCACCTTGAGCACGACCCGCTCGAACTGTTCGTCGTTGGTGGCGATGGCCCCCTTCAGGAAAGAGAAGTCGTAGCCGGCCTGCTCGGCGATGTGCACCAGGGCCCGGGTGTCCTTGGGCAGACAACTCCCGCCCCATCCGGGACCGGGTCGCAGGTACTCGAACCCGATCCGCTTGTCGTAGCCCAGTCCCAAAATGACGTCCCGGACATCGGCGCCCACCGCCTCACACAGTCCGGCCACGGCATTCACGAAGCTCAGCTTGGTGGCGAGAAAGGCGTTGGAGGCGTACTTGATGGTCTCCGCCGTGGCCGCGTCGGTGATCAGCAGGGGGGCGTGGGTTCCCGAAAACAGATCGCCCACCTTCGCCGCCGCCGCCTGGTCGTCCGCCCCCACCACGATGCGCTCGGGGTGGAGACTGTCGGGCACCGCCGTCCCCTCCCGCAGGAACTCGGGGTTGGAGACGACGGCCACGTCGGAGCGGCCGAGCACGCGCTCGACGACGAGCGTCGATCCCACCGGCACCGTCGACTTGTTCACGATGATCGTTCCCGGGGCCAGGAGGGGACCGATCTCCTTGGCCACCGCCTCGACATAGGACAGATCGGCAGAGCCGTCGTCCCCTTGCGGCGTGGGCACACAGAGGAAGACGAACTCGGCACCCTCGACGGCGGCCGAGGCGCCGACGACGAAGCGGAGCCGGTCGGCGTCCTGACCCTCACGGACCAAGGCCTCGAGATGGTCCTCGACGATGGGCACCTGTCCCCCCTGGAGCATGGCCACCTTGGCGGGATCAGCATCGCCGCAGGTCACCCGGTGTCCCAGGTAGGCCAGCGTGGCGGCGGTGGGCAGTCCCACGTAGCCGACACCGATGACGGCGATGGTGTGCCCCTGCCCCGGGGGCAGTACGCGCGCGCCCGCACCGCTCTGGCCGAACTGGGTGGAGACCCGGGACGGGCCCTCTGCCGACGCCGACCTTCCCCTGGAGGCGGAGGTGGACCCGCCGAACACACCGGACATCATGGAAAACACGGGCTCACTCCTGGCTTCACCGGGCAAGTATGCACGGACCAAAGGTCTCCCTTCATGTCGGCTCATTCCCTCCTGTTCTGAAGGCGATGCGGGACGCGGGGGCGACTCAGGACCCGCCCTCGGCGGGCAAGGCGGCCACCAGGCGGTCGAGGGCGTCCGTCCATTCCGGGAGCATGGGCAGGCCGGAGAGCCTGAGGGCCGCGTTATCAAGCCTGGAGTTGGCCGGCCGGGGCGCGGGACGGGGTGGGTCGAGCTCGGAGGTGACGATGGGTTCGACCCGTCCGGAATCGAGACCGGCGGCCTCCAGCGTGGCCCGGGCGAAGCCGAACCAGGTGGTCGCCCCCTGATTGGTCACGTGGAAGGTCCCCGGCCTCCGGTCGAGGGCCAGTCGGACCAGCGCGGCGGCCAGATCGGCGGTGAACGTCGGACAACCGTGCTGGTCGTCCACGAACCGGAGGGTACTGGTGGGGTCGGACCGTCCCAGTCGGAGCACGGTCTTGACCATGTTGGCACCGTGGGCACCACTCACCCATGCCGTCCGGACGACGGTGGCCGAAGGTCCGGCGACGGTGTGGACCTCGGTCTCCCCACCCAGCTTGCTGCGCCCGTAGACGGAGCGAGGGCCGGGCTCGTCCCACTCCACGTAGGGACGGTCGAGGGTGCCGTCGAAGACGTAGTCGGTCGAGACGTAGACCAGATGGGCACCCACGGCGCCGGCGGCCTCGGCCATGTTGCGGGTGCCGAGGGCATTGACGGCGAAGGCGGTGTCGGGCTCCGACTCACAGGCGTCCACCGCGGTGAACGCCCCACCGTGCAACACGATGTCCGGCCGGAACGAGTCCACCGCGGCGAGCACCGCCGTCCGGTCAACGACGTCCAGGGTGTCGATGTCCGTGGACACCACGTCGAAGGTTCCCTCCGCCACTGCAGGGAGGATGCCACCCGGAGCGGAACGGCCCCCGACAGGTACCGCACCCGCCAGCACCCGCCGCAGGTCCCGACCCAGCTGCCCGTTGCCTCCGGTGAGCAGCACCCGAATCGGGCGGTTCACGACCCGCTGGACGGCCCCGTGGACGCATCGGTCTGCCACGCCCCTTCGACCACCGGAGCCCGGTCGCGCAACGGCTCCCACCAGCTCCGGTTGGCCGTGTACCAGGCCACCGTGTCGGCCAGGCCCTGGTCGAAGGGAACGGTCGGCTCCCAGCCCAGACCCTTGCGGATCTTGGTCGAGTCGAGGAGGTACCGCCGGTCGTGGCTGGGTCGGTCGGGAACGATCTCCTTCAGGCTCCGTGGTTTGCCACTGGCGTCCAGGATGGCGTCGGCGATCTGCTCGATGCTTGCCTCGACTCCGCTGCCCACGTTGTAGGTCTCCCCCACCGTTCCGTGTTGCAGCACCAACTCGATGGCGCGGCAGTGGTCGTCGACGTGCAGCCACTCCCGTCGGTTCTGGGTGGAGGCGTACAGGGGAAGGGGCTGATCATCGAGGGCCCGGGCCGTGAACAGCGGGATGACCTTCTCGGGGAACTGGTACGGACCGTAGTTGTTGCAGCAGTTGGTGATGGTGGCTGGGAGGGCAAAGGTCTCCACGTACGCCCGGACGGCGTGGTCCGCTCCGGCCTTGGAGGCGTTGTAGGGCGTGCGGGGACGATAGGGGGTCTCTTCGGTGAACACCTCGTCGGAATCGAGGGGAAGGTCGCCGTAGACCTCACACGTCGAGATGTGGTGGAAGCGGCTCACCCCGTGCCTACGGGCCGCTTCGGCCAGGGTCTGCGTGCCCAGGACGTTGGTGCGGAAGAACCGGGACGGATCCAAGATGGCCAGGCTGTTGTGCGACTCGGCGGCGAAGTTCACGATCACGTCGATCTCGTGCTCGGCGAGTGTCTTGGACACCATCTCGAGGTCACCGATGTCGCCCTGTACGAAGACGATCCGGTCCTCGATGTCAGCCAGATTGGGGCGGTTCCCGGCGTAGGTCAGGACGTCGTAGGCCACGACGACATCGTCAGGATGCTGACGGACCCAGTACCGCACGAAGTTCGATCCGATGAAGCCGGCTCCACCGGTCACAAGTAGACGCATAATGACCCAATCCTACTCGTGGGGGGCACGACACCCGGGATAGGTTGCGAGTGCTGATGGACAGCGGAGCCCGGGTGCTGCACCGCACATCAAACCCTCTCGGCGGGCCCGGCGACTCAGGCCGGGGGCCGGACATGGACCACGTCTCCGGCCACGACCGTCCGGGGGCCGTGCTCGGTCTCCACCGTCAGGTGGCCCTCCGGGGTGACGTCGACGGCCCGCCCCTCGAAGCCCGAGTCGGCCAGCTCGATCCGGACCGTCGTACCGAGGGTCACACAGCGACGTCGGAGCTCGTCGGCCTGCCGGGATCGTCCCGAGGCCGTCCCGAGGGCGTCCAGGCGGGGCTCGAGGGCGACGAGCAGGGAGTCGAGGAGCTCGGCGGGGTCGAACCGATGAGCGGCCAGCTGCCTCAGCGACGTGGCCGTTCCCACCAGCTCCCCGGGTAGGTCACGGTCGTCGGCGGGCCAGTTCACGTTGACGCCGATGCCGACCACGATGGGTGGATGCACGTGCACCGTCGGTAAGGATGCGCCAGGAGGTGCGGTCAGGTCGCCCTCAGCGAGTACGCCAGCCACCTTGCGCCCGTCGGGGGCCAGGAGGTCGTTGGGCCATTTCAGGCCCAGCCGCAGGTCAGCGAGGTCTTCTACGGCATCGGCCGCGGCCAGTGCCACCACGGCGGACGCCAGATGCCGCTGGTCGGCGGGGAGGTCGGGCCGGAGCAGGATCGAAACCAGGAGATTCGTTCCGGGGGGCGCCTCCCAACGCCGGCCCAGGCGTCCCCGGCCGGCGGTCTGGTGACCCGCCACCGCCACCACCCCTTCGGGGGCCCCGGCCCGGGCCTGGGCCAGGAGGTAGCGGTTGGTCGAATCGATGGTGTCGAAGCGCCGGATGTCGGTGAACCGTGGTCCCGGCATGGCACACACCCTACGGGCCGTGACAGTGTTAGAACGCCTCGGGGCGGTGAGTCACCGTCCCTTCCATCCGATTCGAAAGGCGCAGCGTGCTGAAGAAGGTTCTCATCGCCAACCGGGGGGAGATCGCCGTCCGGGTCATCCGGACTTGCCGCGAGCTGGGTGTGGCCACCGTGGCCGTCTACTCCGAACTCGACCGCGAAGCGCTCCATGTCCGACTGGCCGACGAGGCCTACGCCCTCGGGGGCCAGACCGCCGCCGAGAGCTACCTGAACACTGAGGCCATCCTGGACATCGTGGAGCGGAGCGGGGCCGATGCCGTCCACCCCGGCTACGGGTTCTTCTCGGAGAACACGGACTTCGCCCGGGCTATCACCGAACGCGGCGTCACCTTCATCGGCCCGCCCCCCGAGGCCATCGACGTCATGGGCGACAAGATCAGCTCGCGGCACGCCGCCGAGCGGGCCGGCGTCTCGGGGGTACCGGGGCGGTCCGAGGTCCTGCAGTCCCCTGACGAGGTCACCGCCTTCGGCAACGAGTTCGGCTGGCCCGTGGCCATCAAGGCGGCCTTCGGCGGCGGCGGGCGCGGCATGAAGGTGGTCGACGGTCCCGACCAGGCCGCCGAGGCCCTGGAGTCGGCCATGCGTGAGTCCAAGGCCTACTTCGGCCGGGACGAGTGCTACGTGGAGCGCTACCTGGCCTGGCCCCGGCATGTGGAGATGCAGATCATCGCCGACACCCACGGGACGACCCTGTGGCTCGGCGAGCGGGACTGCTCCGCCCAGCGGCGGCACCAGAAGCTCGTGGAGGAGAGCCCGGCCCCCAACTTCCCCGACGAGGTCCGCCGAGCCATGGGGGAGGCTTCCGTGAAGGTGGCCGAGGCCTGCGGGTACGTGAATGCCGGGACCGTGGAGTTCCTCTACCAGGACGGTGAGTTCTTCTTTCTCGAGATGAACACCCGTCTCCAGGTCGAGCACCCGGTCACCGAGCTGGTCACCGGTCTCGACCTGGTGGAGTGGCAGTTGCGCGTGGCTTCGGGCGAGCCCCTCGGCTTCACTCAGGAAGACGTCCGCCGCGACGGTCACGCCATCGAGGTCCGGATCAACGCCGAGGATCCGACGGGGGGCGCCTTCACACCTTCTCCGGGGACCATCACCAAGCTGGTGGCCCCGGGTGGTCCCGGGGTGCGGCTGGATGCCGGCTACGAGTCGGGCGACGCCATCAGCCAGTTCTACGACAACCTGGTGGCCAAGCTGGTGGTCTGGGGCCACGACCGCGAGGCCGCCCGACGGCGGATGCTGCGGGCCATCGACGAGATCGTGGTGGAGGGCGTGGCCACCACGCTGCCGGCCGATGTGGCCATCCTCGCCCACCCGGACTTCGTGGCCGGCGAGCACTCCACCAACTGGGTCGAGCAGCGCCTCGACCTGAGTGGCGTGGTGGCAGCCACAGCGGAACCGCCGGCACCGGTGCCGGCCGACGGCGAAGAGGTCGCCCCCCGGGTGCTCCGGGATGTGACCGCCGAGGTGGACGGGCGGCGTTATCAGGTCAAGCTGTGGGTCCCCGACCTCGG
This sequence comes from uncultured Acidimicrobiaceae bacterium, assembly GCA_963738545.1. Classification (GTDB taxonomy): domain Bacteria; phylum Actinomycetota; class Acidimicrobiia; order Acidimicrobiales; family RAAP-2; genus Bog-756. The sequence continues at coordinate 712,380 of CAVTXA010000008.1, read as the reverse complement.
TGACGCGGTGGTCACCGCCAGTGCCGGCGGCACCGCCGCCAAGGGGGCAGGCCCCAAGCGGCCCAAGGCCGCAGCGGCGGCCGCCGGATCGGGCACGGTGGCTGTGCCCATGCAGGGCACCATCGTCCGGGTCATGGTGGCCGAGGGCGACACCGTCGAGGTGGGTCAGACGGTGTGTGTGCTCGAGGCCATGAAGATGGAGAACAACGTCACCGCCGAAAAGGCGGGGACGGTGAAAGAAGTACGGGTCCAGGCGGGAGAGTCCGTCGGACCGGGCGACATCATCGCCGTCATCGAGTGACCGGCACGGACCCGGCGGACGACACGAACGACGGAACAAGTTCAGCGAAAGGGTCCCCCATGGCCGAGCCCACGAAGGCGAAGGATGCCGCCCGGCTCTCGATCGAGGGCGATCTGGACGGGCTCGTCCGGCTGAGCCACGACATCCACGACCATCCCGAAACGGCCTTCGAGGAGGACCGGGCGGCGGCTTGGACAGCCGAACGGCTGGCCGAGGGGGGATTCACGGTCACCACCGGAACCTCGGGGATGCCCACGGCATTCAGCGCCGAGATCGGCAACGGACCACTGGTTGTGGCCCTCTGTGCCGAGTACGACGCCCTCCCCGGCATCGGCCATGCCTGCGGGCACAACATCATCGCAGCAGCCGCCGTCGGGGCTGGGATCGGTCTGGCCGGGATGGCCGACGACCTCGGGCTCACGGTGCGGGTGCTGGGCACGCCGGCCGAGGAAGGTGGCGGTGGGAAGATCACCATGCTGGAGGACGGCGTCTTCGACGACGTCCACGCGGCGATGATGATCCACCCGTGGCCCGCCGATCGCTTGCAGGGGACGTGCCTGGCCGTCTCCCACTTCGATGCGATCTTCCACGGTAAGACCGCCCACGCATCGGCGGCACCGTGGGAGGGGGCCAATGCGGGTGACGCCATGATCCTCACCCAGGTCGCCCTCGGACTGCTGCGCCAACAGTTCCGCCCCGGCGACCAGGTCCACGGCATCGTGACCGATGGCGGCCAGGCCGCCAACATCATCCCTGACTCGGTCTCGGGTCGGTTCATGTGCCGATCGACCTCGCTGGTGGGTCTCGGGGTGCTCGAGCCCCGGGTCATGGCCTGCTTCGAAGCCGGCGCCCTGGCCACGGGCACGACCGTCGAGCGCCGGGAACTGTCTCCGGCGTACTCCCACATGGAGAGCGATCTGGCCCTGCTGGACCTGTACCGGGCGAACGCCGAGGTGCTCGGGCGCAGGTTCACCCTCGACGACGAGCAGGCACCGCGGCCCACGTTCTCGACCGACATGGCCAACGTGTCGCTGGCCGTCCCGACCATCCACCCCCTGGTGGGCATCGAGTCGGCGGGGTCGGTCAATCACCAGCCGGAGTTCGCCGCGGCCTGTGTCACGGCGTCGGCCGACCTGGCCGTGCGGGACGGGGCGTTGTCCATGGCCTGGACCGTGATCGACGCCGCCCTCGATGACGGTGCCCGGGAACGGCTTCTGGCTGGTCGTCCCGGCTGAGCCTCGGCGTCACCTGCACCCCGGTGGCGGCCAACGGGCCGTGTGGGTGGACGGACCGACGACCGATCCGCCGTTCTGGTCAACGAGGGGTGCCATGGACTGGGGAACGATGACCTCGCGCCGGGGGCGGACCGACGTACCGTGCAGGAATGCGGCGCAGATGGAACGGCGAACCGGACAGCGGGCACGACGGACCAGGGGAACACACGGCAGCCGACGGGGGCGGGGGTCCGTCCATCCGACCCTCCCCTCATGGTGGTCCCCACCGACGGGCGACGAAGCGCCTCATGGTGCTGGGCGTACTGCCAGCCGTGGCCTATGCCTGGTGGGCCACGGGCGTTCCTCCCTTCGGAGCCCGGGCCTACGTCGCTGTGGGCATCCCCGTCGTCCTCGTGGGGGCGCTCGCCCTCGGATGGCACCGGCCCCGCCCACGACTGGTCACCGCATCGGGCGTCGACCCGCCAACGGTCGACACGGCCCCTCGCTGCGGGACCGGTTCGATCGGGCGAGGATCGGACCCGCCTTCCGCTGCCCCCTGGTTGCTTCCCCTCGCCGTGGCGGTGGCCGTGGAAGCAGTCGCTCTGGCCCTCGGTGGGCGGTCGTCGACCGTGCCCACCCTGAGCACGGTGGTGGATCATGCCCTCGGCCAACACCCGGTCCGCTTCCTCCTCTTTTGCGCCTGGTTGGGCATCGGGGCCGCTCCGGAGGTCCGGGCCCAGCTCCGGGCGGCCCGTCGGGCGGCCTGAGGTGGTCGGCACCGCAATCTGGCTGGGGCTGATAGTGGTGGCCGGCGCCTGGGAGGTGCGCTGTCACCGCCCCGGCTCTCGGTGGACCAGCCTCACCGGTGTCGGCACCCGGATAGGGAGCAGCTGGCCGGGCCGGCTCGCCCTCGTCGTCATCTGGGCCTTCATCGGCTGGCACGTCTTCGCCCGATACACGATCCCGACCTGAACCGATGAGCGCCACGGTCACCCCCCTCTCCTACTGGTCGTCGGTGGCCTCGGCCGGTGCCCTGTGCATCGTCTTGTGCCTGACCGCTCGCCGGCACCCGGGACCGTGGACGATCGATGTGGCCCGCATCATCGGCGTCGTCCTCGCCGCCGACGCCATCACCTACACGGTGGCACTCGTGGTCCAGGGAACCTGGTCGGTGACGAGCTCGTTGCCCCTGGCTCTCTGCAATGTCGGTGTCGTGGTCGCCGCCGTGTCGTGCTGGTGGCGCATCGTGGCCCTGGTCGAACTCACCTACTTCTGGGGACTGGCGGGCACCATCCAAGGGGTGCTCACACCCGACCTCAACGTGGGCTTTCCGCATCTGGTCTTCTTCGAATACCTCGCCGGACACCTCGGGATCGTCATGGCCGCCCTGTTCCTCGTGGTCGGCATGGGCATCGTGCCCCGACCCGGGGCTGTGCCCCGTGTGTTCGCCATTACCGTCGGCTACACCGCCCTGGTGGGGGCAGTTGATGCACTGAGCGGTGCCAACTACATGTTCCTCCGCCGTCCACCGGGTGAGTGGACCCTCCTACGCCTACTCGGTCCGTGGCCGTGGTACCTGGTGACGGGCTCGTTGGTGGCCATCATCCTGTTCACGCTGCTCGACCTGCCCTTCTGGCCGGGTCGACGCCGCGCCACTCGGGTGGTCGACGATCCCGGCGGACAAAGCGGGACCCGGCGACGACGGGTCTGGTCGTCATGACGTCCCTGGGCGGGGCGGCGCCGCCCGACGATCCGGTGCCGGCGCTGCGGCTCCACAGGTGGACCGACCGTGCGGTCATCGGCGTGGCCCTAGCCGCCTTTGCCTCGGGTTTCGGTCAGTTCGGCCTGGTGGCGGCCCTCGGGGACGTAGCCCGCCACTTCGGACACGTGGCGCACGGTCTCACCATCGCCGACCGGGTGGGACTGTCGGGGACCGAGCTCGGCATCGGTCTGGCGATCAGCCGGCTGGCCTCGCTCGGGAGCCTGCCGCTGATCGGACTGGCCGACCGCTGGGGTCGCCGGAGGGTGCTGCTCGGCACGCTGGCCATCGGCCTGACGCTGACCGTGGTGTCGGCGGCCAGCCCGGGCTACTGGTGGTTCGTGGCCGTCTTCGCTTGCGGACGGCCCATGCTCAGCACCACCAACGCACTGGCCCAGGTGTCGGCAGCCGAGCAGACGGGCTCGGGGGGACGCGCGTCGGCCGTAGCCCTCACCGCCGCGGGATACGGGGTCGGGGCCGGCATCATCGCCATCATCGATAGCCTGGCGTCGGGAGCACTCGGATTCCGGGGACTGTTCGCCCTGGCCATCATCCCGCTGGCACTGGTGCCCGCCCTTCGACGCTGGATCGAGGAGCCGGATCGGTTCGCCGTGGAGGTGGCCTCGACCGACCATCCCCTGCCGGTGGTGGGCCCGATCGCGCCCCCCTTCCGACGGCGACTGGGCGTGCTTGCCCTCCTGGCGTTCGCCTTGTCGATCATCACCGGACCGGCGACCAGCTTCGTCTTCGTGTACGCCCAGAACGTGCTCCACCAGCCGGGGTATGTCACGGCCGCCATGGTCGTCGGTGCGGGCGCAGCCGGCCTCGGGGGCCTCGTGGCCGGACGGTGGCTGGCTGATCATGTCGGGCGACGTCCCACCGGGGCGCTGGCCATGGTGGGACTCGCCGCCTTCAGCACCCTCACCTATACGGGGTCGCGTCCCGCACTCGTGGTCGGGTACATCCTGGGCGTCCTGGCCGGATCGGTCCTCGCCCCACCCACCGGTGCGCTGCTCGCCGAGCTCTTCCCGACGTCCGTGCGGGCTTCGGTGGCCGGGTGGTGGGTGGCTGCCGGAGTACTCGGAGCCGTGACCGGATTGGTGGTGTTCGGAGCAGTGGCCGATGTCGGGGACCGGTTCGGATTGGCGGCGGTCCTCACCTTCCTTCCGGCGGCGGTGGCCGCCGGTCTGTTCTGGCTCGTGCCCGAGACCCGGGGCAAGGAACCCGAGGACCTGTGGCCGGCGGACCCCCCTCGTAGTGCCGGCTCATCGCGAGGGACCCAGGAACCAGAACCCCCTGCCACCACGAAGCCGGGCTGACCCGGATCAATCCGGCGAATCGAGGGACTCGCCGGATTGCGGCCCCATCGGGCCATTGGATGGAGACACGAACACAGCGGCCCTGGCCAGGGATCTGTCGGGCCCGTTGGGTTCGGGGGGCGAAACGGAGAGCGGGTCAGCCTGGATGTGGTCGCTGACGGTTGGGTAGTCTTGGTCGGTCGAGGGGCGCTCGGCGGAGATGTAGGGATATGCCCCTGTGAACCAGATTGATGCTGTGCTGTTCGAGGTCGGCGGATGAGAGTTTGCGGGCTCTGTCACCAGCCGGTTACTTACACCAAGGGTGGTACGCACGGCGGCAGCTACGTCCATGCCGCCACGGGCGCCTCGGTGTGCTTCACCGAGGACGGCAAGCCGTATGACTGCAACACGAAGACCATCGCCGTCCTCCAGTGGGAATCCCCTAGCACCGAGGTGAGGCACTGGTGGCGGAGGTGGAAGCTTGTCCGGCGGGCCCGGAGAGTGGAAGAGCCAGCGTCGGGGATACGGATCTTTCGCGACACGTGGGACGACCGCAGCGCAGACGAATGGCCGCACTGATTCGAGGCACGGCCCGTCGGGGCCCGAACCGACGACTCTGATCTTCGCTGACCTTGGGTGGGCGGCTATCGAGCTGCCTAGAACTTCTGGCGGCTCCTACCCGTTGGGATGGAACTCCCCGAACACGCCCCTTAGGACGTCGGACACCTCGCCCAGCGTGGCCATGGCGGCCAGTGCCGTCTTCATCGGCACCAACAAGTTCTGGGTGCCGCGTGCGGCGGCCTCCACATCGGCCAGGGCGGCGTCGACGGCCGACTGCGAACGCTCGTCACGCACCCGCTTGACCCGGGCCACCTGGGACCGCTGGAGCTCGGGGTCGATGGGAAAGACCTCGGTGGCCTCGAGCTCCTCGTCGACGAACTTGTTCACCCCGATGATCACCTTGTCGCCCGAGTCGATGTCCTTGGCGTAGGCGTAGGCGGCCTGCTCGATCTCCTGTTGCATGTACTGCGCCTCGATGGCGTCCACGGCACCGCCCATGGTGTCGATGCGCTCGAGGTACTCCCACGCGCCCTGTTCGACCTCGTCGGTGAGCGACTCCACGAACCAGGAGCCAGCCAGCGGGTCGACCGTGTCGGCGATACCCGATTCGTAGCCCACGATCTGTTGGGTGCGCAGGGCCACCTTGGCCGCCCGCTCGGTGGGCAGCCCGAGGGCCTCGTCGAAGCCGTTGGTATGGAGGCTCTGGGTCCCTCCGAGGGCCGCGGCCATGGCCTGGAGGGTGACCCGGACGATGTTGTTCTCGGGCTGCTGGGCGGTCAGCGTCGAGCCACCGGTCTGGGTGTGGAACCGCAGCAGCGTGGATTTCTTGTCCTTGGCGCCGAAGCGCTCGGTCATGATCTTCGCCCACATCCGGCGGGCGGCGCGGTACTTGGCCACTTCCTCGAACAGGTTGTTGTGGGCGTTCCAGAAGAAGCTGAGCCGGGGGGCGAAGGCGTCCACGTCGAGTCCGGCGGCCAGGGCCGCCTCCACGTAGGCGATCCCGTTGGCGATGGTGAAGGCGATCTCCTGGACGGCCGTGGAGCCCGCTTCGCGGATGTGGTATCCGGAGATGGAGATGGTGTTCCACGCCGGAAGGTGCTCGGCACAGTAGGAAAAGGTGTCGGTGACCAGACGCATGGAGGGGCGCGGTGGGTAGATGTAGGTCCCCCGAGCCACGTACTCCTTCAGGATGTCGTTCTGGATCGTGCCGCCCAGGAGCTTCGGGTCGACCCCGTTCTCTTCGGCCACCAGTTGGTAGAAGAGCAGCAGGATGGCGGCGGTGGCGTTGATGGTCATCGAGGTGGTGACCTGGTCGAGCGGCAGCCCAGCCAGGAGCAGGCGCATGTCGGCCATGGAGTCGATGGCCACCCCCACCTTGCCCACCTCCCCCTCGGAACGTGGATGGTCCGAGTCGTACCCCATCTGGGTGGGGAGGTCGAAGGCGCATGACAGTCCAGTCTGGCCGGCGCCCAAGAGGAACTTGAACCGCTCATTGGTGGACTCGGCCGTACCGAAGCCTGCGTACTGGCGCATGGTCCAGAGGCGGCCGCGGTACATGTCCTCCCGGATGCCCCGGGTGTAGGGGTAGTGGCCAGGCGAACCGAGCTGGCTGTCCGGATCCCAGCCCTCCAGGTCGGAAGGTCCGTAGACCGGGTGGATCTCGATTCCCGAGTCGGTGAACCGTTGGTTCTCGGGCTTGGCTGACGAGCGGTCCGGTGTCATGGTGGACAGGTTACGGTCTCCCGCTCCCAGCAGGAAAAAGGAGGCTCAGGCGCCCGCCGTGGATGCCGCCTCAGACACCGACCGGGGGGGCCACGGCATGGGGCATGCACAGGTCGTCGTACTCGGCGATGACGATCTCACCGGCATCGGGACCACAGGCCGGGCAGTGCGGATCCCGGTGCACCTTGAAGGTCCGGAAGCTCTGCTCAAGGGCGTCGTAGGCCAGAAGGCGGCCCTGGAGGGTCTCCCCGATCCCGAGCAGGATCTTGATGGCCTCGACGGCCTGGATCGAGCCCACGATGCCGGGCAGTACGCCGAGTACACCGGCCTCGGCACAGCTCGGGGCCAGCTCGGCGGGAGGGGGCTCGGGGATCATGCACCGATAGCACGGCCCGACGAAGGGGTTGAAGACCGTGGCCTGACCCTCGAAGCGGAAGATGGACCCGTGCACCACCGGGATCCGCTTGAGCAATGACGCGTCGTTGACCAGGTAGCGGGTGGGGAAGTTGTCGGTGCCGTCCACGATCACGTCATAGCCGTCGATGATCTCGAGGATGTTGTCGGCACCGAGGCGCACGTCGTACGTGACGACGTTGACGTCGGGGTTGATGAGGGTGAGCGTCTTCTTGGCCGAGTCGACCTTCCGCTCGCCGATCCGGTCGGTGTTGTGGAGGATCTGGCGCTGGAGGTTGGACGCGTCCACCACGTCCATGTCGATGATGCCGATGGTGCCCACACCGGCGGCGGCCAGATAGAGGGCGGCGGGCGATCCCAGGCCCCCCGCGCCGAGCAGGAGGACCTTGGAATCCAGCAGCTTCAACTGACCGGTCTCCCCCACCTCGGGAAGGAGCAGATGGCGCTGGTAGCGGTTGCGCTGCTCGGGGCTGAGGGACTGAGGGGCAACCCACTCGCGTCCCTCGTCCTTCCATCGGTTGAATCCACCGACGACTGAGGCGACGTCGGTGTAGCCCAGCTCCTGCAGGGTCTGGGCGGCGAAGGCGGACCGGGTGCCTCCCGCGCAGTAGACCACCACGTGACTGGACTTGTCGGGGATCCTCCCCTCCACCGAGGTCTCGAGCGTGCCCCTCGGGATGTGGACGGCGCCGGGTAGGGCACCCTGTTCGTACTCGTCGGGCTCACGGACGTCCAACACCACCGTGGGACCGGCGGCGATCTCCTCCGCGGCCTCGGCGGGTTCAACCTCTCGAATGGCCGACTTGGCGTTGGCCAGCATCTCCCTGAACGTGGGCACGGTAATCACAATCCTTCTTCATCGGCGCTGCTACTTCTTTGGCCCGATGGACGACTCCCGTCGACCGCCAGCCAATCAGTCAAACACTACCAGCGGGGTCAACATTCCCGGAGGCCGGTATCGTGCGCCCATGGAGCTGACCGAGGCCATCGCCCGTCGCCATATGACCAGGAACTTCACCGGACAGAGCCTCGACCGTGAGGTCGTGGATGCCCTGTTGGCCGAAGCGCTCCGGGCACCGTCGGCGGGGAACACACAGGGACGGGAGTTCGTGGTGCTGGAAGGTGCCGAGGAGACGGACCGCTACTGGCGGGCCACCACCGACGAGTCGTGGCGGGCCAGCTCCCGACGGTACCCGGGGCTGTCCCGGGCGCCCGTGATCATCCTTCCCTTCGCCGACCCCGACGCCTACGTGGCCCGGTACGGGGAGTCGGACAAGGTCCGGGCCGACGGGCAGACGGTGGAGTGGGTGGTCCCCTTTTGGTGGGTGGACACGGCATTCGCCGTACTGAACCTGTTGCTGGGAGCCACCGATCGGGGCGTGGGGGCCGCCTTCCTGGGAAACTTCCGCGGCGAGGACGGATTGGCGGCGACGCTCGGCGTTCCCCGGCACCTGCGATGGCTCGGGGCGGTCCTCCTCGGGGAGCCCGCCGAGCCCGATCCACCTTCCTCGTCGGCGGGACGGCCTCGTCGGACACTGGCCAACAGCGTGCACCGGGGTCGGTGGTCCGCAACGGGAACGCCTGCCGATCCGGCTGGTCGACCGGCGTCATGATTGAAATGCCGGCGCCCGGGGCGTACAGTCACCGGAAAGAGAGCAGGTAGACGGGCCTGCGACGACCCGTCACCGCTCGAGAGGCATGCACGAGAGAGGGGTCCACCAATGACGGACACAGCGGTGACGGACCAAGCTGTGACGGAGACCGCCGGAACGGACCGGGTGGTGGTCGGCGAACCGGGACCCCCGGACACCGGTGCATCACCTCCCGAGGCCCGGGGTGGCCCTCCCCCGCCGCTCGAGTTCTCGATCGTGCCCGTGAAGGGCCTTCCCATCGTGGCCGTCCTGCTCATCGGTCTCGTGGTGGCCATCAGCACCAACAACCTGTGGGCGCTCACGTTCTTCCACGTCGGAGGCGGGGGCCTGTGGACGAGTATCGATCTCTTCCTGGGGCTGATCATCGGACCGATCCTGGGACGCCTGTCCATCCCGGCCCGCGTGGAGTTCACGGTCCGCTTCATGCCCAAGATGCTTCTCATCATGCCCACCCTGGTGGCCATGACCCTGGGGGCCGGATTCCAACTGGCCCGTCATCTCGGCAACCTCGACGCCAACTACCCGCACCACGGGTGGCTGGTGGCCTCCTACATCATCGTCGGCGTCATGGCGGTCATTGCCCTCGGCCTGCTTGAACCGGCCAATCTCGCCGTCCTCTTCGAACTCAAGAAGCCCCGTCCCAATGGGGAGCGCATCGGACGGTTGATGAAGATCTTCGTCTACACGGCGGGGATTACCGGCCTCATGCAGATCGCCACCATCCTCATCATGACCTTCCTGGCCAGCCGATGAGCACCGCCACCGAGCAGCTGCGACCCGAACCCGACGAGGTCGACCTCCGGCAGTCCACCCTGCCCCCGGTGGCCAGGCTGGCCACGCTCACCCTGGCGCTGGTGGTGGCGGGGGGCATCTGGATGGCCGCCCACTACGACCACCATACGACGCTGGTTCCTGCTGTGGTCCTCGCCGCCGCCGGCGGCCTCGTTCTCCTGATCAACGTGGTGCTCCTCTGGCGGATCCCGTCCTTTGCCTGGGACGTGTTCTTCCGGGTTTTTGGCTGGGCCCTCATCGCCTACCTCGTCATCGCCGGCATCCTCGAGTACGTCTTCATCTTCGACCACACCCCGTCCCGGCAGTTGACGCTCTTCAGCGTGATGCTGGCCCTGTTCGCCGTCAATGTGCCGATGCTGTTGGCCTTCTCGGTGGCCCGCTACCAGCCCGTGCCGGACTGAGCAGACGGACTCAGCTGTCTGTCTCCATCTCACGATCGGACAGAGGTCATACATTGCCGACAGTCCATTTGTTCCCCGGACGGTATCGACAAATGATGCCGAGTCAGGTTGATCGCGCGATAGTCAACCCATGAAATGGTCATTCTTTGTTGCCTCGCCAGCCTCGTCCCGAGCCAGCACGACTGACCCGATCACCGGGAGCGCCCGCCATCGGCGGTGGGTCACCGCAGCCGTGTGCGTCGTGGTGGCCGCGGGGACGCTCCTGGCCACGATCAGCCTGGGGGTCACCGGGTCCGAGGCCGCGGCGGCGCCCAGCAATCAACTGCGAGCCCGCTTCGAACAGGCCGTCATCTCCGGGACCCGCACCGTCTACGTCGAGGCCAACGGCGGGTCGGACACCAACACCGGGACCTCGCCATCGACCGCCTACGCCACCATCCAGCACGCCGTCGACGTGGCCAGACCCGGCGACCGGATCCTGGTCGGGCCGGGCAGCTACGGCTACTTGAGCATCTACGGCTATCGGGGGGATCCGACCCACTGGCTCTCCATCGAGAGCATGAGTGACAGCGTCACCCCGATCATCGATGTGGCCAACAACTCGGGCGACGACGGCGTGGACATCCAGCAGTCCAGCTTCGTCGGGTTCTACGGCTTCGAGGTGGAGGGAGTCCAGTCCTCGACCAACACCAATCCGTCCGGGGTGGCGGTGTTCCGTGGTGCCGACCACGTGTACGTCTGGAACAACAACATCCACGACTTCCCCGGTGGTGGGGTGAACTGCTTCTATACCCCCGCGGTCGTCTACAACGGACAACCCCTGCCGGCGGGCGGGTGGGATCTGGTCAATGTCTCGTTCAACCGGATACACGAGACGAGCAAGTACAGCCCGAACAACACCTCGGGCATCTCGTTCTACGGCGCCGTCGACACCACCGGCTCCACCCTCGGTGGCTACGGCTACGAAGCCATCGGGAACGACATCTACGACGTGATCTGCCTGGTGAACTCGAACTCGGGAGCGGGCAGCTTCCCGTTCGTGACCGACGGGAACGGCATCAGCGTCGACAGCCTGTCGGTGCCCTATGTGCCCGGGCTTGCCCCCTACACGAAGACCGGCCTCTTGGAGGGCAACGTCCTGGCCGGCAACGGTGGACGGGCGATCCACGTGTACAACTCGGTCAACGTGGACGGCTACTTCAACACCGCCGTCGGCAACCTGCGCTCCAACAGCCCGGCGATCAACGGCGGCGTGGAGCTCGATTCGAACCTTCCCGGAGGCAACGTCCGGTACTACGGGAACGTCATCGTCCCCCTCAACACCCCCAACTCCACGGACTCGACGTCCAGCTACAGCGACAACGTGATCGCCGGGGGGACCCAGGCGGTCCCGGCGGGCAACATCGACCGCCGTGCCCTCGGGGCGGCCTACCTGCGGGGGGATCCGACGACCACGACGGCCACCGCGCCCCAGCTGATGGGCTTCTTCTCCCCGGTGCTGGTGGACATCGTCGCGGCGGTGGCCGGGATGACGGGATTCCAGGCCCTGGACGCCGGCCCGGTGCGCACCGGTCCCACGCTCCCGGCGGGAGCCCTCGGGGTGGATCCGACCACCGCCGGCTACTGGGAAGCCGGGGCGGACGGGGGCGTCTTCGCCTTCGGGGGCGCCCCGTTCTACGGATCCATGGGCGGCCGGCCCCTCAACCAGCCCGTGGTGGGCCTGGCCGCCACCCCGGACGGGGCCGGGTACTGGCTGGTGGCCCGCGACGGTGGGGTCTTCACCTTCGGCGACGCCCAGTTCTACGGGTCCATGGGCGGCCGGCCCCTGAACCAGCCCGTCGTGGGCATGGCCGCCACCCCGGACGGGGCCGGGTACTGGCTGGTGGCCCGAGACGGGGGGGTCTTCAGCTTCGGGGACGCCCCGTTCTACGGATCCATGGGCGGGCGGACCCTGAACCAGCCCGTCGTGGGCCTGGCCGCCACCCCGGACGGGGCCGGGTACCTGCTCGTGGCCCGCGACGGCGGGGTCTTCACCTTCGGGGACGCCCGGTTCCAAGGATCGACGGGAGGCCGGCGACTGAACCAGCCCGTCGTGGGTCTCGCCGTGGATCCGGCGACCGGGGGCTACTGGCTGGTGGCCGCGGACGGGGGCGTCTTCACCTTCGGCAACGCCCCCTTCTACGGCTCGATGGGTGGCCGGGTCCTGAACCGCCCGGTGGTCGCCATCAGCAGTGCACCCGACGGCGCCGGCTACTGGCTCGAGGGTGGGGACGGTGGTCTCTTCGCCTTCGGATCCGCCCGCTACCACGGGTCGATGGGTGGACTGCCCCTGACCGCACCGATGGTCGGTCTGGCCAGCCAGGGGTAGTGCGTGCGTCGCGCCGACGATCGACGGGGTCAGGGAGCACAATCGTGGACGGCCAACGGCGCCTCGGTGGTCGATACCGAACTTCGGTGAGGAAGGCCCGCACGGAGTCTGGTTGTCGAATTCAGCCCTTTTCGTTCGGCCGCTGTCGGACATGACCTGAGCTTGCAGAACCAGACTGCGCTCGCCTCGGGCTCGGCGTCGGTGGCCTCTCCGACCTACGACAAGCCAGCTGCAGCGGCCTGGATCAGTACCTCTCCTACTGCGGTATGCCGGCCTGCCAACAGGCGGATGCCGTGTGACAGTTGTGCAGACCAAGAAGGATCTTGTGGAGGGTGGCTCGCTGTTGCTTGGTAAGGGTATCTGCGATGTTGTCTAGTTGGTAAGGGTCTTTTGCATCGTTGTAGTACTCGATCTCGTGCTGGGGATCGTGGTACTCGACCCAGGTGGCGTTGACGGGGCCACTGAAACCGGGCAGGCGTCGCGCCTGGATCCTGATGCCGTCGTAGGAGGGTGGGTTACTGCCGGCCCCCTGGAAGTCGGGGTCCCCTGGTTGGGTATCTCCCTGGTGTTCGAGGAGTGCCACCGTCCGCCATCGGGGTGGCGAGCTCCCAGGGTGAAGAAGGGGGACAAGGCTCCGACCTTCGACCGATCCAGTAGGTCGAGCACCGGCCAGCTGTTCGAACGTCGGGCAGAGGTCGACGTTCTGTGTCACCTGGGGAACCACCTTGTTGCGGGGCACGCCAGGTCCAGAGACGATAAGCGGCACTCTGATGTCAGTATCGAAGGCGGTCTCCTTACCTTCCAGAATTCGGTGCTGACCGAGGTGATAGCCATTGTCCGAACTGAAGACAATGTAGGTCTTCTGCAGGATGCCCTCTCGGGACAGTCGGGCCTCGGTGTCAGCGAGCAGATTGTCGACGGACTCCATCGCTTGGGCCCGCTCACGATAAGCGGCATCGCTGGCCAACACTTGGTCACCGGTCATGGGCGACCGTTCCCCGAGCCAGTTGGGTGGGTTCACGTTCTGCGCATTGAACGAAGGATCATGTGGCTGGGTGAGTCCAGGGAAGTCCTTGGCGTTTCGCGGGGCAGGCGTATAGGGCGAGTGGGGCGCAAAGGTCGCATCTTCGACCATGAAGGGCTTGTGGGCGTTCGCCTGGATGAATTTCTGGGTGTATCGGTTGATGACATCCACTCCATACATTCCAATACCTGTGGGGTAGTAGTGAACGCTGCCGTTGTCGTTCAGGAAGTAGTTGAACTCTTGGTATCCCGTGTTGTTGCTGACGTGCCAATCGCTCCATCCCGGAGGGACCGGTGCCGTTACTTTCGTCATCGTCGGGTCGCCATAGCCGTTGAGATATTTGCCCATGAGTGACGTTTGGTAGCCCACCTTCTGCAGGGCAACGGCGAACGTCTTCTTAGAGAGTCCCTGGGAAAGGAACTTGGTGTAGCCCCCGTACGGCGGCAGGTTGGTCGTTACCTTCGTGTCGTGCGGGAAGAGCCCGGTGAAGATGGTGGCGCGGGAGGGGCAACATAGCGAGTCGGCGACAAAGTAGTTCGTGAAGGTCTCGCCCGCTTGTTCAAGCTTGAAGATGTGTGGCGTTAGCTGCGGAGTGATCAGGTTCCACGAAAGATCGTCGGTCAGAATGAACACAATGTTCGGCCGGCCAGATGCCGCACCGACTGTATCGCTGCTAAAGAGTGATGCACCTGAAGCGAGAATGAAGACGACCACCATGGCAATAACGTCCGCTCGGACGTGTGGCCTGGGGTTCAGATGAACACCGCTTCCGCTACCTCTGGGGTTGCCCCTTCGCACCATAGGATCCTGTCTTCTCGAACAACTCGACAAGCGAGACTCAACATCCATCGAGCATCGAAGCACATCCATCGAGCATCGAAGCGGTCTTCATGCCCCGGGATCATGCCGAACATCTAGCCATCAGGGTTCGCCTGATCTCAGGTGCCGCAGTTTGTCACGTCCTGTGACCGAGTATCAGCGCGGCCAACCCTTCGCCCGTGGAAGGGTTGCGGGTTTCGGCTCTCAGCCACTCGTCTGATCACGTGACGCGCACACCTCCAACTCGTCCGGCTCGACGCACTGCCAGCACCTGCCCCACCAAGGGGCCTTTTGCCAGCTCATCGCAACCTCAAGGACTTCCTCCCAGATGCCGATACCCGAAATGGGATCGACGAGGAGAACGGCATCGCGATGCGAGCACGAGGGGCAACACCGAGAGGAAACGAACGCGCCACCATCGGTCAACACGGGCTCCTTCGACTTGGGAGTGTAATTCTGGTTGCTCTGGTAATTGGGATCTCCGTAGCGGTGTCCGTTGCCGGTCAGAGAGCAGCGTCAGCGTCCCCATCGTCGAACTCTCAAACTTCACTGGCGACCGGCTACTACGAGGTGGCCTCCGACGGTGGCATCTTCTCTTTCGGAAGTGCCTCGTTCCGTGGTTCAACCGGAGCAACGGCGCTCAACCGCCCGATCGTGGGCATGGCCGCGACACCGGACAGCACGGGGTACTGGCTGGTGGCCTCCGACGGTGGCATCTTCGCTTTCGGCGACGCACCCTTCTACGGCTCCACCGGCTCCCAGCATCTCAACCGCCCCATCGTGGGCATGGCCGCGGCACCGGACGGCAAGGGGTACTGGCTGGTGGCCTCCGACGGTGGCATCTTCGCTTTCGGCGACGCACCCTTCTACGGCTCCACCGGCTCCCAGCATCTCAACCGGCCCATCGTGGGCATGGCCGCGGCACCGGACGGCAAGGGGTACTGGCTGGTGGCCTCCGACGGTGGCATCTTCGCTTTCGGCGACGCACCCTTCTACGGCTCCACCGGCTCCCAGCATCTCAACCGCCCCATCGTGGGCATGGCCGCGGCACCGGACGGCAAGGGGTACTGGCTGGTGGCCTCCGATGGTGGCATCTTCGCTTTCGGAGACGCACCTTTCTACGGATCCACCGGCTCTCAGCAGCTAAACCGCCCCATCGTGGGCATGGCCGCGGCACCGGACGGCAAGGGGTACTGGCTGGTGGCCTCCGATGGTGGCATCTTCGCTTTCGGAGACGCACCTTTCTACGGATCCACCGGCTCTCAGCAGCTCAACCGTCCGATCGTCGGCATGGCTACAACCAGTTCTGGCCCGACCGCTCACGCAGTCACCAATCCTGGATCAGCCGCAGAGGTTGTCTACGGATCCGCCGGCAGCTTCGGAAATCTTTCCACTGCCGTAGCACTGCCCGGTGGCCAAAGCGTCGCGACTGAGGCCGTATCCGGTTGGGGCCTGCTGCCCGGGCAATCAGTGATGGGCGCGGTTCTGGGTCCCGACGGCAGCATCGTCATGGGAAACGAGACCCAGACAGGAAATCAAGCGCAGGCCACTGCGGACACCATGGCGTTGTCTGTATTCAATCCGGCGTCGAATTCGTTCCAGAACATCGTCATCCCGACGTCGACCGGAGCAACATCGGTGACCGAGCCGGGTTATCCGACCGGCGGTGCCGACATCTCGGCCATTGCGTCCATCCCGAGCCAGGGCAACCGGATCGCCTTTATGTCCGCGTGGCCTTGGCGGGGGTGGAACGCAACCACCCTCGGTCAGTACCCCAGTTTCGGCTACCTCGCACCGTCAAGTTCCGGCGGCTACGCGTACGTGCCCGGAAGTGGTCGCACAGCAACCGCGATCGATCCTTCGGGTGCGGCCTGTCCGGTGCAGCCAACGTTGTACACACCTGCGGTTGCTGAGTGCCGAGGTCCCGCAGCATTGGAACCTCTACCCGATTCCGGCGACATCGTGGTCGCCCAGTACTACGACAACACCAACGCCGGCCAGGACAGCGGCGGTTTGATGGTTGTCAACTCACAGGGACAAATGGTGGCGTCATTCCCCTATCCAAACGTCACACAGAATGGCTCGCCCGTCTACGCCTTCCCTCGCGAAGTTACGGTCGATCCGACCAGCACCTCCAACCACGAGAGATTCGCCGTAGTATTCGATATCTTCAAGGGCGGGCTGAACGGCAGTTTGGTCCAGTCCACCTTCACGATGCAAACTTTCGACTTCAACGCTGCCACCGCGACGATACGGGCGGAGTCGGAGCCGTTCCTTCCCTCCCAGAACGTCGGAGGAAGCACCGCGTACTTCGAGACGGCCCAATTGACCAGCACGGCAACCTGTGGGCTGCGGAGTCGGTCGTTGGGACAACCGTGGGTGGGAATATTGTCGAATACAGTGCCAACTCCGTCGAGAATCGCCTGCAATCCGGCGCGTGCAGTGCCCAGAGTTCATGGGCAACAACCGAGTGGGGAGCAGGGTGCCCACCCGACGCAACGATCACGGCGGCTGCTGGAGAGGGCGATGTCTACTCGGTGAACGAGGACACTGCCACGGGTACGATGTACTTCACGACACTTTCCGGCATCCTTATTCCTGTCACCCAGGTCAACGGTTCCTTTCGGGCTGGTCCATTGGTCGACCTAGGGATCAATAGTCTGGTGAACCGCAATATCGACGGCATACTCCCTCGGCAGGGCGCGCTCGACTCCAACTCGGCCACCTTGTGGATACCCATCGAACAATGGGAGAGCGTCGCCGCATGCAATCTTCCAGCTGGCCAGAATTTGTGCCAGTCGTCGCCCTCAATTCTCAATCAATGGCTACTTCGGGTAAACCTCGACGATCTGGGCGGTTGATACGATCCTGAGAAGTGTGGATATCTCCCCTAGGACCCGAACGCGTCGCCCGTCTTCATTGCTATCATCTCTTCATGAGAAAGTGCCCCTGCGGGTCCTGCTTGGCGTCCCGCTGCGCACTAGCCCACCTTGACCCTTGGTTTGGACCGAAGTTGTGCGAGAGTCCCGGGCATCTTGAGCAGAGGACGATCTGACGTGGGCGTTGCTTCAACAATTATGAGTGCGGTTCCGCCGCGTCTGCTCATCCCCTCGATCGCCTGGCAGTATCGATTCAATGAACCTGAGCTGGGTCGATTGTCGGAGTTTGTTCCTTCAGAACGGGGAGCAGTCGACGCCGGAGTGTGGTGGGGCCCGTGGTCGTGGTGGCTGTCGCGGCGAGCGGTGCGCGTCGACTCCTTCGAGCCGAATGCGGACCTCGTTTCACGCATACGACCGGTTATGCCGCCCAACGTAACTATCCACCAGGTTGCCCTTTCCGATCGTGCGGGCGAGGCGGACCTGTGGGTGCCTACGGGAGGCATGGGAACCGAAGGCCGCGGAACCCTCGAACAGAGTAACCATCCGCGTCCGGACCGCCAGAAGCAGTCGGTGGTGACCAAGCGACTCGACGACTTCGGTCTTACCAATATTGGGTTCGTGAAAATAGACGTCGAGGGCCATGAACTCGCCGTACTCCATGGGGCCGTCGCCCTACTCAAGGATCAGAGGCCGAATGTGCTGATCGAGGTCGAGCAGCACGCAGACCGGGTCGGGCCCCTCGACACCATCATCGAGTACTTCAACGACTTAGACTACTCAGGAACATTTCTCCATAAGGGGCAATGGCTTCCGATCGAGCGTCTCGATAGGGAAAGCGCCATGCAAATGGCCAATCGTGTCGCCCGACATGGTTACGGCGTCAATATGCTTCTCTATGCCCGCCGCTACGTCCACAACTTTGTGTTCAAGCCCCGCTGACACCACCTAGGGTCGGTCTCGACGGGCCGCCTTCATCTGCTCCAGCACGTTCACACGCACCTGCGACACGGATCTACGTGCGCGGTAAAGTCTCCTGACGCTCTAACGGCTTCGAAGTAGCCGACTTAGTGCCCCTCCGAGCCGTCGGCCGACGATGCTCGGAGTCCTGGCGGCTTTCGAATACTTCCCGTTGCTGCACCGCCTTGGAGGCGAAGTACTCGTAAAGATCGAGGGCATCGGCCAGTTTGTCGTGGTGCTTATCCTCGAGCAACTCAGCTCGCGCCCGTTCCGAGATGTCCAGACGGGCTGTACTCGGACGGGGAGCCACATGATCGGAGTTCAGCGATGGATGTAGAAGGTGGTGCTGCCGAGCGATCTCCTCGAACAGCTGCTTCACATTTTGGTCCGACTGGTCGAATGGGGGAATCGACAGTCCGAAACGCTCATTAATGCGAACAATGACCGACGAGAGATCGGACGTCGTCTCATCGAAGTCACACACCAGGATCCGATCGACATAGGGAACCAACTCACGGTGGTAACCGGCATATTCCTTGAGCACGGTCGCCGGGCGCCCGTGCTGGCCGTAAGCGAGATACGAGGCCAGGCAGTCGACCGGGTTTCGTACTACCAGGACCGTCGGCACGCCCAGCCCCACGGATCGCTTGATTTGTGCTGGATGGTGGACATGGCTGGCGATCTGCAACCTGGAACCGGTGGCATCCAAGAGAGCGAACACGGTGAAGGTGTTACCAGATCGTGGGAATCCCTCGACCACAAGTTCGGTACTGCTCGTTATCCTCCGGCTCGTCCCCATCGGAGTGAGCCGTAAGAAGATGGGCAGTAAGACGGGGTCGTGTCCCAGGAGAAACTTCCCACGTCGGAGAAGGCGGAGTCCGACAGTACGAGGCAATGAAGGGGTATGGTCGCTGAAAGTAGGGCTCACCGTTGCGTCCTCATGTTGACCAATCGATTAATCCGCCAACGCGAGCCGCCATGCTCCTCACTCCATCTTACCCGCTGGCGTGCCATTGCCCAAAGCCGAACCGCTTATTAAGTCAGGGCAGAGTAAAACTTCGGCGTACCACTCCCTGCAACCGTAATTCAGTCCGATCCCGCCACGATCGTTAACGGCCGATGGTCACTGCATCAAGACCGACCTGGGTGGACCATTCGGCCCGCTTCCGAGTTCCGGCATCAGCACGAACATTCTCTTCGCGCAGACGCACCAAACTCGATTCTGGCCCGATTGTCCGGGGGTAGCTCTGGGTTCGGGCCTGCTCAGACTGGCGTCAGGCGGTCTCGCTGCGGCGTCGTCCTCCTCGGTGGTCCCGCTCTCGTTCGCCCTTTCGGAACTGATGGTCGGTGAGAGATCTACTCAGGTCGTGACGGTGCAACGAGGCCACTTCCTCAGGCTGGGGGATGTCCGGCTCGGCGATCCCGGCGGCGCTCGATTGGTCCAGTGACACGATTTGATCGTCTAGCGACTCCGGGAGCGAGCTCGCCAGTCCGCTGTCCGTCAGAGTACGGGTGTTCTGGTCGACGGCCCGGCGACGCCCCATGGTTGTCACACAGGCACAAAGAAGCATCGTTCCCGTCTGCGCGCCTAATACCGTCAGAGCGAACGTTATCGCCGAGGGATGAGATGCCCAGGACACAGTGATGGCGATCATGCCCAGCGCAAGGGGTGGCCACGGCCGCGCCACCCCACGTGCCACGCCCGCATTCAGCAGCACGGCGGAAGTCCCCGCCGCCGCCATTGCGCTTCCGAGTACCGCCATCAAAAGCAGCGAGGGGGTTGCCTGGTTGAGCACGATTCCGATCACGTGGCGAAGCGGGAGTAGGACGGCGGTGACCATTAGGCCGAAGAGCAACGTTCCGCTGGCAGCGAGAAGAATCAGCTTGGCTGAGGCGTTTCGCCGGACAAACGGAAACACCATCGGACCAGCGGCCAACAGAACGATGTAAACGCCCTTTGACGGCAATGCAGCGAGGTCGTAATACGTCGCTCCTGCGTGAGTGAGCCCACTTGGGGCCATCAGCACGTCCATCTGCACAAAGAATCCGAGTAGGACGAGGGTGACTGACGCATTGAACAATGATGTCGTCGGCCTCTCCACGGCATTAGAGTCCGGCGGCACCGACGGGAGCGCTATCAGGGCCACGATCGTGGCTAGGGCCAAACCACCGGCGAGTCCGGGTATGCCGAGCGTGAGACCACCGAGAGCTCCGAGCCCCACCCTCGCCGCGCTCTCGATCACCATATTGACGCCGAGGGCTTCGAATCGATGGACTCCGATCAAGGCTCCACTTCGAGAGGCAAGGGGAAGGGCGACGACCAACTGGATGGTGATTAGTGCTACTGCCACAGCAGGCACGCGAAGAATGAGTCCGATAATCGGCGAGAGCGCAAAACCAACGGCAGTCACAGTGGCTAGAAACCGGGCAGAGATGCGCGGCACAGCAAACCCGTCGGCCACAAGGGCCGCCGCTCTCAACTGGACGCCTGACGGAACCAGCGCCATCACGAACGAAAGGCCCAGCAGTGCAGAGAGCGCGGCGAAGCTGACGCTGTGATGGCGCGAAAGTATGGCCAACAGAACCGCAGTCGAAGCGCCGAAGGCAACGGTGCCTCCCCAGAGGATGGCGCCCCCACTGGCGACTCGCCGCAAGGGCCTGATTGACCTGCCGTCGTCATTCGCCTGAGCGCCACTCCCCGCTTCAGCGCCATTGACCGCGATTGCTGGCAGGCGACGCTCACCAGGGTCAACCGGTTGATCCTCGGTTGGGGCCACCGTCACATCAGGATTCTGAATAGAGTCAGATTGATCAATCGTCGAGCGGAGATCTTCTTCGGCTGACTTCAGTTCCCGCACCGCCGATGCAAGATCCTGACGAGCCCGGACTGTAGACGCCTCAAACCGCAGGCGGACCGTCTCCAACTCGTGGGCAGCTCGGCTCAACTCCTCGTGACTAGCAGTCAGTTCTTGACGGACCTGATGTCTCGATTCCTCGAGCCGAAGATGGAGGGCTTCAAGTTCCTGGGCGGCAAAAGTGAGCTCCTCGTGGCTTGCTGTCAGTTCCTGACGGGCCTGGCGTCTGGATTCCTCAAGCCGGAGGTGAAGGTCCTCAAGTTCCTGGGCGGTTAGAACGAACTCTCTCTCACTGGCCGCCGATACTTGACGGGCCTCCACACCGTACGACTCCAATTCCGCCCTCACGGCGGCAGTCCGGGTGTGAAGATCGTTGAGGAGGTCCCTCAGGAGGTTCGCCTCACGAACGTGGGCCTCAAATTTCGTATCGATGTCGGAAATGGCCACCGGTTCGCTAGGCCTATGAGAACTGACAGTGCTGGACGCGGGACGGCCGATGGTCTTGTCGTTGACCTTCTTCTTCTTATTCTTGGTCTTCTTCCGATCGGCTGACGCCGGATGTCTCTTGGACCCCGACGACCGGCCGGCGGTCGCCTTGGACTTCTTGCTCATGGAGCAGCCACCGAGCTCTGGATCGTGGCGACGACGGGGCATTCACACGTCGACATGGGATCGACGGTCATCTCTCGAGTTCGAGTTGGAACTGCTCGACGGCGTCATCGAGGATGGCTCGGGTGTCGGACCGATTGATGTCGCGGGTCCGCAGGGACAGCGTCGTCTGCCCGCCAGGAACGCCGGCCAGACCAAATGCGACTGCGGACCGTCCCCGAGCTACAGGGAAGAAGTCGAGCTGATCGATGGTGCCCAGGTCACGTCGCCCAAGGTTCGACACCAGGATGGTGTCCGACAGGCGTCCCATGATCGGACTCATGAGTGATGCCGCCCGAGGAAGGGCCATCAGCTCCCTCGGCACCCTGGATGATCCGAGAGCACGCTCCACCAGATCCTCGACCGGTTGATCTGGGCGTACGTCAATCCTCCGATAGGTGGCGGACTGCCCCGCAATGCCGCCCACTGCCACAGAGATTCCGATTCGTCGCATCTTCTTTCCGTATCGCTGGTTATGAGCGAATACCGCCCTAGCGCAGGCTGCCGAAAGCTTGGACGTGATCCGCTTTCCCGCAACTGCGATCGTACGGACTTCAAGAACCTCGCGTCCGCTCTCTGAACGTGTGGCAGTCACCGGATCTGCCGGAAGGAATACTCGTCTGGCCACGGGCCAGCGCGGTTCCGGCACAGATTGCCTCGCATTCCAACCGATTACGGAAACATCCTCGGGCTGGCCCGTGGCCAAGCTTCGCAGAATGGACACCATGGCAAGCCCGTCGAATGCGAAATGATGAGCACACAGAGAGAGCCAGGATCCGTCATCGGCAATGAGCACTCTGATTGGAGCCTCCGT
Source organism: uncultured Acidimicrobiaceae bacterium (assembly GCA_963738545.1). Classification (GTDB taxonomy): domain Bacteria; phylum Actinomycetota; class Acidimicrobiia; order Acidimicrobiales; family RAAP-2; genus Bog-756. The sequence continues at coordinate 689,902 of CAVTXA010000008.1, read as the reverse complement.
CGCCAGATCGAAGTGTTGAAGAGGAAGAAGCGGAATCGGGTCGTCCGCCGAGCTGGCGATCGTGACTGCGGGAGGTTCGGCCGCTTGCCAGTCACCCCCTCGTAGGCGACCGGTGATCATGGGACTGCTGGTCGCAAGGTGGGAGAGACGAGATTCCAGGACCGTCGGGTCGAGGATCCGTCCACCCGGAGCTGCTCGCCCGACCATCGCGATCACCCACGCTGACGTTCGGTCAGGGTGATGAAGTGTTACGGGGTGAGCTGGCACCGTAGTGCCCCCTTCACTGCTTCCCCCATCGGGCGTCAACGGGAGTGGCGCGTCACCCTCGATCGTCACGGGGAAGGCTCCTCGGGTCGCTGGCGTGAAACGTATCCTCGGCGCTCCTCGACCACCACCACACTGAGCAGCGAACAGAGCGCCACCATGGAGAAGATCTGTGCCGGAGCGCTGAAGGCCCCCTGGTTGAGCCCCAACAGGGCAGATGGGTGCCAGGCGATCACCACACCAGCAGCGATGAAGGTCGCACCGGCCACGGCGGCCACGGCGGCGCTGCCCCACCGATACACGACTGCGATCAGCGGAACAAGGGCCAGGGCCAGCCAGCCGCCGACTGCCACGGCGACGACACCAGCAATCAAGGCCAGTACCCAACCCGGGAGACGACGGCGACGGCCAATCGGACTGAGAGAGCTGCTGCCCTTCCGGATGGCTAGGACGGCCAGGATGACGAGGAACAGCGCCCCGAGCAACAAACCGCCTCGATAGAGCCCGTCTGGCGCCAACGTCATGGTCATCGTCCCACTCGCACCGGCAGGGACAATCCACCCCTGCTCCCAACCGTCGAGCCTCACCGGCGTCAATCTCGTACCGTTGAACCTCCCCACCCATCCCACATTGAAGTTCTGTGCCACCTGCACATAGGTCGCCGCGCCGGCGCTGAGGACGAGCGTACGGTTCGCTGGCGCCCAGGACACGATCCGGGCGGTCCGTGATGCTGGTCGAGTGGTCGACGCCGTCTGACTCTTCGCCGTCAGCCCGGTCGCCCGAAACGTTGGTGCCGGCGGGAAGGAGATGACGTGCCTGCCCGCCGAGAGATAGGTGGTCGCCGGGGAACACACCGCGAAGGGCATCGGTTTGAGGTCCAAGAGGTCCCCGAGGGTGCCGGTCGCCGCTGTCATCATCGTCGTCCCGTCGACCTTGACATCGGGGCCGACGCCGCAGTCGGAGATCACCGTCGATGCCGAAACGGGCGCGGGAACCGTGGTTTGCACGGCAGGCACGCCGACTGAAGCCAGGCCGACCGGAAGGGGGATGGGGAGCTTGGCGGAGGGGACAACCGTGGTTCGGTGGGACACCTTCGCGAACGTGAGAATGATGGAGTTAGTGGTTATGGGGGCGAAGGTCACCAGTCCGCCTCCCGGTGGAATCGTGACGGTTCGATGGACCGACTTATTGTTCTCGTCGGTCACGATCAGCTCATGGGGAACCGAAGCCTGCGTAGTGGTACGAATCGAGAGTGATCCGACCGAAACATAGCCACGCCAGAAGATATTGAGTGATGGGTCACGGTCACCCAGCCCAGCGATCCAGGGTGCCGTGGACTCTTGGATCAGGTTCGCCGGTCGGAAACGGGGAAGAGAACCCAACCAAGTGCTCGCGCCGATACTCAGCTTCTGCGTCGTGGGGGTTCCGATGAAATGGATTACCTCTTCCAATCCCTGCCCCGGGGTAGGAACGGCAGTTCCGGTGATCGCTGCGCTCATCGCCTTGGGCAGAATCACCCGGGTCGTCTCCGGTTCTGGAGTGTCCGATCCGTTCGGCAGGCTGAGGTTCAAATTGGGATTGGAAATCGGCGATGAGAGGTTGAGAACAGGGTCTGATCGATTTGCGCCCACGAAGGCAGCCAACTCGCTGGAGGGAACCTGGGCGGCTGGCGTAAAGGAGATTCCGGGGATTGCCACCTGGGTAATCCCGGCTCCAAGGGGAAAGATGAGCGGCGGCAATTTCGCCGGGCGGGTGGCGTCGATGGTGATCTTCAGGAACTTCGACGCACCAGGCACGGTCCGTACCCGGAACGGACCGTAACCGGCTGGAAGCGACCGCTCCACCGAGCCCGTCGAAGTGGTGAGAGTGACCCGACTGATGGTCGGGCGTCGCTTGGAGTCGTAAAGCGGCGAAATCGAGATCGAAGTGAGTGGCTCGGCATGATTGAACGTGATCGATACCCACTGGCCTACCGAGTTGTTGTCCGACGACGCCACCCACGCAGTACCAGGATCATCATCGAAGGCGGCCGCTGGACCCTGAAGGGGTGCTTCGAAGAACGGCGTTGACCCAAACGAAGACGCAGATACGGAATGGGCACCGATGGGTGCAGCAACCGTCTCGGTGTTCGGCCCGCTGGCCACGCCGAAATTGAGAGGGACGCCTTCGGTAATCCCGGGCTCATTCTCCTTCGGCCCAAGAAGATAGGAGAGATTGTTGGCAATGCTTCCGAACGAGACCGCTCGGCGCTGGTTGCCATCCGTAATGGCCCAGGTCGCCCCCTTGGAAGCTGTTGGATCAGCGCCGTATTTGTCCCCTGCGAGCACAGCGGCGCGTCCATTGAGTACACCGGTTCCTATCAGTGGCAGGAGCGAATCGCTTGAACCGCTGACGACCACAGGATTGGCGGCCGGATAGGTCTGCACTTCGTGTACCGTCGGATTGACCTTGAAGATCTGCACGGCTCGGAGGTGGAGCGCCGAGGGATTGTTGTACACCGGTAGATCGCCGTTGGCGACCTGACGGGGCGATTGATAGGGCCCAAAAGAAGCAACCTGGGTAAGACCGGGCGACTCGCTGAGGACCTGGTGCACTACAGCGGGTGGCGGTGCTCCGGTCAGTTTCAGATTGAGGTCGTTTCGTTCGATCACGTACGCAATACCTGAACGCGAAAGGTACTGAGCGAGCTCTGGTGAGGGATTTCCTTGCCGCAACGCAGTGTCAATGGCGGTAAGGGTCACCGTCTGGCCGTTCGATCCCGCTGGAACTAGCGAACGAGCGGTGACCGACTTTGACGTCAGAACCGTCAGAGGTTCGTCGGTCGGGTTGCCCCAGGTGTACTCGGCGAAGGCAGCGCCGGGCACGAGGAGCGCAGTCTGGTTTCCCTGATGGGCATCGAGCCATTTGGCCGTCTGTTGCCAGTAGGTGGGGATCGACGTGAATCCTCCGGTCGGGTAGAGCTGCTGCTTCCAGAAGGGCATGGCGGCAAGAATTACCGCCACAACGGCGACCGCTCCCAGGAGGGGACGGGCGCTCCTGTGCGCCCGCGGCCATCGCGCCAATCGGCGGCCGATGCTCCCGAAGGGAGCACTCGAAACCAGCCACACGAGTCCGAGGGCGATAGGCAGTGCCACATTGGGCGCAAACTTGGACACGCTCCGGAGTGGGGCGAGTCCAAATTGGAGTTCATGCTGGAGTTGGTGCGAAAAGGGACCGGCCAGATCTCCGCTGTAGCCGATAGAGATCACAAGGATCCCGAAGCTCAGGCAGGCCACCAAGAAAAGTCGCTCCGGTATCCGTCGCGCCAGGCCAACAACACCCATCGCCGCTACAAATACCGTTCCGATGATGGCGACGGCTGACGTGACCAGGGTCCACCCTCCAGGAACTAGGGGGCCTCCGACGGCAAAGTAGTTGACCCAATAGGAGGTTCCCCGCAGCGCCTCGACCACCGGAGTCGTAGCTGTTGTGATCACCGACGTCTCGGTGACAGGCAAGTAGTTGTAGGCGTATTTCCCTTGAAGATAGGTTGGAATCGCCCACCAGGCACACGCCAGCCCAACACTGACGATCCACCACCCGGTCAGCGCCCGACGTCGAGGTCCGGCCGACCTCGTGAGGAGCCAGAGCACGCCAACAGGCAACGTCGCAAAGACTACGGTTGCATTCACCCCGCCCATTAACGCCACGGCAACACCGGACCGGGCTGCAGATCGTCGGGGCGAACCCTCCCTCGATCCGACGACCAGAGGTTGGAGAAGCCAGGGCAACAGGAGGACGGACACTAGAGCGGCCGTCTTCGAAGTCCAGGTGACAACAATGGGAGCGACGCAGTAGGCAACACCTCCGAGGACCCGGGCCCAGGGCTTGCCAATGCCCAGCGCCTCAGCCAGACGCACCATGCCCCAGCATCCGACCGTAAGAAGGAGGGCCAGCCAGATTCGCTCGGCGCACCACACCGGGATGTGGAGCAGGTGAGTGAGGGCGAAGAACGGCGCCATCGGGAGTAGGTACCCGAAGTTCGATTCCTGGATCGATCCGGAATAGAAGGTCAGATTCCAAAAGTGAAAGACCGATTCGATCCAGGCCCAAGGCGCCATGATGACCGGCAGCTTGGTATCGTCCTCGATGAGGCCGGGTGCTTGGACGAACGTGGCGAGTAGGAAGAAGGCGCCAATACCGACGAGGACGCGACGGCTCAGTGGGTTCGTAACGGGCGCAGTGGGTGGATCCGTGGCAGTCGTGACGGTCTGGTCGTCAGCCGCGTTTCCCGCACCGCTGATATCAACCGCATCAGTACCGTCGATTCTGGATGGCGATCGGAGCGAGCCAACGAGTCCCATCAGGGCCTGGCCGATCCGACTACCTCATCTGCAATCGCCGTGAACTCCCTTGCCACCTCATCCCACCGAAACTTGGATCCGCGCTCGCGGGCCCCTTCGGACAGTTCGCTTCTTCGCCGTCCGTCGACAACGAGGTCGATCCACTGAGCGGCCAACTCCTCTTCTGAGTGGACGAGCACGCCGCTCACGCCATCGAGGATTGAGTCCCTGACTCCGGCAACGTCGAATCCGATCGATGGAGTTCCGACGGCGGCAGCTTCGGTGATCACGAATCCCCAGCCCTCATGCTGAGCTGGATGGATGAGTAGCCAAGACTCGCTGAAAAGCCGCCACTTCTCTTCTTCGCTAACCCTGCCGCTGAAGAACACACCACTGCCTGCCTGGGCTTCGAGAGCTTCCCGGTCTGGGCCATCCCCGATCACCACCAGACGGCCCCCCACGATAGGTCGCACCTGCTCCCAAACTCGCAACAACAGATCAATACGCTTGTGCGGCACCAGTCTCGCCACAGAAACAAACAGGGGCTCGGGATGGGAGCCCTCCGGGACCCCGAGGGGAACCTCCACGCCAGGTTGAAGTAAATGGATCATGTCTCGGGCGATGCCGATCTGCTCCATCGCTGCAGCGGTGGAAGGTGAGACGGCAACAAATGGAACCCGTCTATAGACGCGAGGCATGACCTGGGCCTCAGTGAACCGTCCGGCCGCGGCAAGGAGTGGAGGGAACCGCTGAGCCCACTGGTCGGTGTGTACGTGGTGCATGAATCCGAGAATCGGCTTCCTTCTCCACAGCGGTGAGAAGTAGGGCAATCCATTTTCTTCATCTACGAGTAGGTCCCAATCCTTCACTGAACGATGGTGGACGAACGGGGCTTTGAGGTACTGGGTGTAGACACCTCCGAGATCGTGCACTTCATAGCGCCGCGTATCGACTGGACCCCCACAGAGAAGTGCAACCTCATGCCCCATGTCCAAAAGGCTACAAGCCAGTCGGTCTGTATATATTTCGGACCCTCCGGCGAGGTCGTTGGCCAGATCACGCCAGCTGATAAAGGCAATTCGCATGGGGACTACCGGGGCTCCGCATCCGAGGCAGTGGCACTCGCCACCCGCATATGAATCGGACTATCGGAAACTGGCCGTCTCCGACGCATGACCACTACCAGATTCCATGTGAAGATCTCGCGCACCCCCGGGACCTTCACCAATGCCTTCGTCCACCGGGGGTAATACCTAGGGAAGGCGTCTAGCACGGTCACTTCCGGGCAGTCCTCGCACCAGCGCAGAACCTCGGAGATGCTCAGGTCGAACAGATTTACCCCGAAGCGGGTTTTGGGCGCCGTCCCGTGGATGCGCTCAAATCGCTGGGCTGCCCATTCGCCGCCGCCATAGTGCCACGGCGAGGTGGCGTGGCCGCCCCAAGGAGACAGCCAGTTCGTGAAGGTCACGTAGACGACTCCACCAGGGGACACCACACGTACTAGCTCAGAGAGCATCCGCTTGGGTTCAGGGACGTGCTCGAGGACGTTTGAGGAGTAACTGACGTCTATTGACTCACTGGCAATAGGCAGTGCGCAACCATCAGCCACCATGCCGTTGACCAGTCGCGATCCCTGCGCCACCATCTTCCGTTCGTCATATTCGACAGTCACTGATAGCGAACCGGACTCACGAAATACATCCCCCACGTAGCCAGAGGCCCCGCCTACGTCGAGGACCGTCGCACCATTGAGCTGACAGTACCGAGCGACATCGGAGACGGTGTCGTAGGCGAGCAAACGGTAGAAGGTCTCGGGATCGGTTTGTTCGTGCCGGAAAGCCCGGAACAACTCGTATGAACGACGGAGCCCTTTCATCCCACAGGTTCCCGATGACCTTGCGCCCGGGCGGACACCGGCGAGAAGAGTGCATTGAACTCGACGCTCAATACCTGAGGGTCGTAGGTCTTGAGCGAGGCAAGGAGTCGACCGGAGATTCGTCGGGCCACCGTGGGGGCGACACAGGGAAACAGCACCGCGGTGCCCCCCTGCCACCCGATCAGTAGATCGACATTCCGGATCGACGGCCGGATGAGTGACGCCGCCGTTTTCAAGGGAACCTCGGGGAGGAGCACTCCCTGCATGGGAGGTTGCACCCGCCAATTCCGTCGGGTCCGCGCCACATCGGCCACCATCTGGACAGCGTCGCGAAGAGGACGAACGTGACTGCCGGCTACATCGGTCCACCGGACCGGGACCTCCTGAGTCCGGAGACCCAAGTGAGCCGCCAGGTTCAATAACTCGATGTCGAATGCGAACCGGTCGACTCGGCTGCCGTGGAAGAGCAGTTTGGCCACCGAGCCCTTAAATGCCTTGAATCCACACTGAGTGTCGCTCATCGGGAGCTGCATCATCGACGCCACCAGAATCCCGAACGTTCGTGTCATCACACTCCGGTGGGGCCTCCGCTCGTGGATGACCGACGAGTCGAGCGATCTCGATCCAACGGCCACATCGTTACCCTCCAGTGCCCCGACCAGCGAGCCAAGATCCCGAGGGTCGGTGGCCATGTCTGCATCAACGAATGCGATGACGTCGCCCCGGGCCTTCACTACTCCAGCACGCACGGCTGCGCCCTTGCCACAGTTTCGAGGCAGCGAGATCACCGAATGCTTGGGCCACGTCGCCAAGTGCCGGCGGGCCACATGTGCAGTGCCGTCCGTGCTTCCGTCGTCTATCACAAGAATCTCCGTATCGGCCGCCAATCCATCAACCAATTGGGGCAGGCTCTTTGACAGCCGATTTGCCTCGTTGTACGCAGGAATGACCAAGCTAAGTTGCGGTGTCACAAATGTCCCCCTCCGATGGTCAACCGCTTTGCGGACGACCGCACCGGCCTCGTCGAACCCCAGCCCCGAGGAGGAAAACTAGACCAGTTCGCGTCACAATGAAACGAGTTCTATCAAAATAAACTTTGTCTCTTCCAGCGAGTAGCCAATGGAAGAGTTGAGCGCACCACTGGGGACTATGTCCAGTCTGAGCGCTTTTACACTGACTATAAGGCCGAGGGGGGTTGGGAGCGGAAATGGAGACCACGCTGCGTGACGCAGTGCGTGCCTAGCGGGAGCAGCCGAAGACTGCCCTCTCAGGCGCCACCCGGCGGGTCACGGCAGGTTCGGCTGGGAGGAAGCCCTCCACCGGGGCCGGTTCAGCCGGAATCATGTGCAGTGTGCCGGACAGGTGCTGGGCAAGTCCGACTCGGCGCGATGGACCGGACAGATGTAGTCCACCCCAACCAAGGAGAACCGACATTCCATCAACGTCGGCCAGATCGGGCATCTCACGGCTCAATGCCGTGACTCCCGGAGCGCCGGGGAGGTCAGGTCCCACACGGGCCAGGCGGACAACTTCGCTCTGCCGGACGTGTCGTGCGGTGCACCGGGGTACCGATCCCCACGGCTTTGCCACGTCGAGCACAATTGGTTGCCGGTCATCGGACCGTCAACATTAATGAGGAGCCGGTGGATGGAGGCCGCTCCCCCTTCAAAGTGCCGGCTGAGGAGCGCTGCGGCAGTGTGGCTGGTGGGATACTTCGACCGTGGTCGGTGATCGCCAGAGACCGCCTATTCGTGCGGCACGTACCGAGGAGTTGGCAGATCTGCGCACCATCGAGTTCGCAGCAGACCGCATCTTCGAGTCGGTCGGGATCGGCCCATTTGCGAACGACGATGCTGAAGATCACTTCGAGAAGGCCGTGCTCGTTTTGGTGGCCGGCGAACCACCCGTTGGGTTCGTATGCGTCGAACTGGTGGATGGTGCACCACACATCTGGCAGCTGTCCGTGCATCCCGATCACGCTCGACAAGGTCTCGGTCGATCGCTGATGGAAGCGGCGTCCTCATGGGCTCGATCAGGGGGATTCGATGCGATCACGCTCACCACGTACCGGGACGTTCCGTGGAACGGACCGTTCTACGAATCACTCGGATTCATCGTCACGTACGACCTTTCACCCGAGCTAAGCGCGATCCGTGAGCATGAGCGATCCATCGGAGACGACGACTTCGGACCTCGGGTAGCAATGAGGCTTCCGCTTTGAGCCAGGCTGATGCCACACCGACGGCCATGGGGGGCGCTGACCGCAAAACCCCTTGTTGCTGGTACACGGGTGGGATGAGCTTCGGCGTGGGGGTTCCAACCGTTGGCATCTTTGCCAATCCTCAGTTGCCGATGGAGTTGCCAACTAGCGCCGAGCGCTCAGAGAGAGAATGTATTCGTGGGACTGTTCTCTCTACCCCAATCTCGGTCCGGAGCAGTGGAGACGCTGTTCACGTTGGAGGCGAGCCGGCGAATGGCGTCAACAACCGCCCTCAGTGGTCGACCACTCCGCCAGTTCGATGGTGACGTTGCCGGGCCCGACAAGGAAGACGAGTCGACGATCGTGAAACTCCATGATGGCGTTTCGAGTTCGCACGCCACCCGCTTCTAGCCGATCGAGTGTGGCATCGAGGTCGTCTACCGCGAAGCAGACGTGATTGAAACCCAAGCGGGCAAGGTTCGGCTCGTCCGGATTGTCGAGCAACATCGGGCGGTGGAACCGGAGAAGCTGCACCTCCTGGTGGACCGCGACACCGGTGAGCGTGAGGGTGACATGGTCCGCCTCCCAGTCGGGGATGCCCATGTAGTCCGACATCGCCTTCCCGGAGACGACGGTCGACGCCGTCACCTCAAATCCGAGCAGGCCAAAGAACCTTTTGGCCCCGTCGAGATCGGTGACGGCGATGGTCACGTGATCGAATCCGCGATGCTGCGTTGAGCCCACGGCCTCAAGCGTAGGGCCATTTGGACGGTTGTCTCGGCACGCCCGAGGACCCAACCTGTCAATGGGCAAGCTCGGGACAGACCGTCGCCGTCTCCGATGAGTGGCGGAACGGTTGAGGTCGTCGAGGTTGTGCAAGGTAGCCGTCAAGGTAGTGCGCAAGTTGTTCAGAGCACCGTTGGCGATGAGCCCTCGACCCCTCGACCCCGGAGAACGACCATGCCCGAGCCTTTCGCGTCCCTGGACGCACCTGGACCGACACGCCCCACGATCGACCAGCGCATGACGTCACCCCGGGTCGGCCTGGTGCCGCCACCGCGCCGGACTGAGGTGCGGCCTAGGCCCGATGCAGCAGTCGTGCGGGTGGTGGCGTGGCTCGACCCCATCGCCGACCCGCACGGCGTGCATCCGTGCTCTCGCTACGTCGAGCTCTACTGGTTGCCGGTCATCGGACCGTCGACGACCTGGCTCCTCCGTCGTCTCGCCTATGGACTCGAGTTGCACCCGACCGGACTCCATCTCGACCTGGCCGACACGGCCCGCGCTTTGGGACTCGGAGACAAGATGGGCAAGAACTCACCGTTCCGCAGGGCCCTCCAACGCCTCACCACCTTTGAGCTGGCCCGAGCCCATGGTCCCGGCGCCCTGGCCGTGCGAACAACCATCCCTCCGCTTGCGCTCCGCCATCTCGGGCGTCTCCCCGTCTCCCTCCAGGCCAGCCACCGTCGGTGGTTGGGTGAGCAGCGCCTCCCCGAGTCGGAGCAGATGCGGAGGCGCGCCCGTCGATTGGCCGAGGGCCTGGCCCGCTCGGGAGCGGACCGTTCCGAAATCGAGCGTCAGCTGGCCCGCTGGCACTTCCATCCAGCCGTGGTCTTCCGGGCCGCCAGCGAGGCGGTCGGCTCGGCGGCGACTCAGCCCGGGTCGTCTTCATGGCCCGCCGGGGTCAGTCCCCAGTAGGCCCCGGACGGCTCAATCTCCCCTTTGACCACCTTGTCGATCATGCTGCAGATGGGTAGCTCGAGCTGGTATCGCTCGGCCAGCTCGAGGGCCACGCTGGCCGTCTTCACCCCCTCGGCCACCATGTGCATCTCGGCCAGGATGTCCTCGAGCATGCGACCCTTGCCCAGCTGCTCTCCCACCCGCCGGTTGCGGCTGTGGGGGCTCATGCAGGTGGCGATGAGGTCGCCCATACCGGCCAGGCCGGCGAAGGTGGTGGGGTGCGCCCCCATGGTCACCCCGAGCCGGGCCAGCTCGGCCAGGCCCCGGGACATCACCGCGGCACGGGTGTTGTCCCCCACGCCGAGCCCTTCGCCGATCCCAGCGGCGATGGCGATCACGTTCTTCAACGCCCCACCCATCTCACAGCCAATCACATCATCGTTGAGATAGACGCGGAACACGCCCCGGGTCACCACCCGCTGGATGGCCCGGGCCACCTCGAGGTCCTCGGTGGCGATGACGGCGGCCGCCGCCTTGCCCGACATGATCTCCGTGGCGATGTTGGGGCCGGTCAGTGCGGCCACCGGGTGGCCGGGCACCACCTCTTTGATCACCTCGGTCATGCGCAGAAGCGAGCCCCGCTCGAGTCCCTTGGACAGGCTGACCACGGGGATCCAGGGCCGGATGCACGAGGCGGCGTCCTCGAGCACCTCGCGGAACCCGGAGGTGGGCACGCCCACGATCAGGAGATCGGCCTCGCACACGGCGTCCTCCAGGCTGGAGGTGGCCGACAGCTGGGTGGGCAGGTCGAAGCCGGGGAGATAGGCGGCATTGGCGTGATCCACGTTGATGGCCTTGGCCACATCGGCGTTGCGGGCCCAGAGCACGGTGTCGTGTCGCGGCGCCACCAGGGATGCCACCGTCGTCCCCCACGAACCTGCACCGAGCACCGCGATCCGCACCTCGCGAACCTACCTCGCCCACCGTCGAAGTGCCGTCGGGCCTGGGTGGGCGGTCGGCGCAGCCTGGGCCCTCAGTCGGGACCCAGCGTCACCAAGGTCCGTGCGAACGCCTCGGAGGTCAGGAGGGCCACGAGGGTCCGGACACCGAATCCGGTGCCCCCCTTGGCAAAGTACCGGCTGCTCTCGTCGGAGCGGGCCGGTCCTGCGATGTCCAGATGGGCCCAGGGCACCGAGCCCACGAACTCTCGCAGCAGCATGGCCGCGGCGATGCTGCCGGCCTGGCCGGGCCGACCCACATTGCGCATGTCTGCCACCTCCGAATCGATGTGGGCCCGGTAGTCGTCAGGCATGGGCAGCGCCCAGTTCGGTTCACCGGCCCGTTCGCCGGCCGCGTGGACCTCGGCGATGAGGCTCTCGTCGTTGCCGAGCAGCCCGGCGATCTCCTTGCCCAGGGCCACCACCGCCGCCCCGGTCAGCGTGGCCAGGTCGATGATGGCGTCAGGCTCGGACTCGACGGCCAGGGTCAGCCCGTCGGAGAGGACCAGACGACCTTCGGCATCCGTGTTGAGCACCTCGATGGTCTTGCCCTTGCGGGTGGTGAGGACATCACCGGGCTTGATGGCCGATCCCCCGGGCATGTTCTCGGTGAGCGGCGTGAGAGCGGTGATCCGGATCCTTGCACCGAGAGCGGCGGCCGCATCCACGGCGCCGAGCACAGCGGCGGCTCCCCCCATGTCGGTCTTCATGGTCTCCATGCCGCCGGCCGTCTTGAGGGACAGACCCCCGGAGTCGAACGTGATGCCCTTGCCCACCAGGGCCAGATGGGGAACCCGTCCGTCTATCTCGATGGGGTCAGGGGGTCGGTACTCGACCCGGACCAGCCGGGGCGGCTGGGTCGAGCCCCTGGCCACGCCGAGGAGGCCGCCGAGCTTCTCGGCCACGATGCGGTCCTCGTCCCAGACTTCGATGGTCAGCGCCTCCACCCCGGCGAAGCGCTGCACGAAGGTGTCGGCGAAGATCTCCGGCGTCAGTGCACTGGGTGGCTCATTGACCAGGTCGCGGGCCAGGCTGACCGACTCGGCCAGTCGGGCGCCGGCGGCGGCGCCGGCGGCGGCCGGGGCCGCGTCGGCGTCCGAGGCCGGGATCAGGGCCACCGAAGCCAGCCGCTCCGCCTCCTCCCCCGTGCGGTAGTCGTCGTAGCGGTAGGCGGCCAGCACGGCCCCTTCGGCCAACGCCGACGCGACCTCCTCGGCGAGAAGCTCGGGCCCAGCCGGCAGCAGGAGCGCGGCCGCCGGCCCCCGGGCCACGGCCCGGACGAAGGCCGCCGAGGCCCGGCGAAGCGACTCGAGTCCCGCGCTGCCCGAGAGCCCAGCGGCGTCCCCCATCCCCACCACGACGACGTCGGGCCCCGGTGGTGCTGTCCCGTCGTCGTCTCCGGACCCGACGGGCGGCATGCCGGCCCGGAGCGTGAGGGTCTGGCCGACCTTTCCGCTGAAGGCGTGGCGCTTGCACCACGCCGGGTCCAGCGTCCCGGGCGCCCCTACCGTGGCCATGGCCGGGGAGTGGGTGGCGATCTGCGGCCCGTCGTCGGAGGAGTATGCCGGCACCCCCAGGGCCACCAGGTCCTCGGGCAGGGCGTCGGGCGTCACGACCTCGATGTTCATCACGATGCTCCCTCTGCAGCCTCGGTGCTCGTTCCGGTGGCCCCGCGCCGCCGTCGGGGTGCGGTCCGGGCCAGGAGATGGTGGTCGCCCTCGGCCCAGCGGGCCATGGCCCAGAGCAGGTCGGAGAGGCGGTTGAGATACGTCCGGACCAGCGATCCCTCCACCGACTCGGCCACGGCCAGACGTTCAGCGCGGCGCACCACCGTCCGGGCCAGGTCGAGCGCGGCCGACGCCCGGTTGGCCCCGGGGATGACGAACTCGGTGGGCATCTCGATCCGCTCGATGAAGTCGTCGATCCGCGCCTCGAGGGCCGCCACCATGGCCTCGGTCACCAGCGTGGATCCCGGTTTCAGCTTGGCCCGGTTGGCCGGACCGGTCGTGGCCTCCGCCATCAGGACGTAGAGGTCCCGCTCCAGTGCGGTGAGCAGCTCGTCCAGCTCCGAGCCCGGGATGGCCTCGGCCCGGGCCAACCCCATCGCCGCCTGGGCCTCGTCGACCGTTCCCGTGATGTGCATGAGGGCGGAGTCCTTGGCCACCCGGCCGCCGAAGAGCAGGCCGGTGGTCCCGTCGTCGCCCGTCTTGGTGTAGATCTTCAACCCGGGTGTCGTCACCGGCATGATGCTAAACGACATTGATCGCGGGACCCCCACGCCGACGACAGCGCGGTGGGGACGGGGAGCGGCCGAGGTGCCCGACCCCAACCGGGCCCACCGGCCCGCGACCGGGTCGTCGGCCGGTAGCCTTGAGGGGCTATGGCCGCCACTCCGACCTCCCCACCTTCCTCCTACCTCGAGGCCGCCTCCCGCCGGGTCGTGGTCTTCGACGGTGCCATGGGCACCAACCTCCAGCTCATGGACCTCTCCGCCGACGACTTCGGCGGCCCGGACCTCGAGGGCTGCAACGAGCTGCTCGTGGTGACCCGACCCGATGCCATCGACCGGGTCCACCGGTCGTTCTTCGAAGTCGGGTGCGACGTGGTGGAGACCGACACCTTCGGGGCCTTCGCCCCGGTGCTGGCCGAGTACGGCCAGGGCCACCGGGTCCGGGAACTCAATCTGGCCGCCGCCACCCTGGCCCGGGAGGCGGCTGACGACTTCTCCACGCCCGACCAGCCGCGGTGGGTGGCCGGCAGCATCGGCCCGGGCACCAAGTTCCCCACCTTGGGCCAGATCCGCTACGCCGATCTGCGGGACGCCTACGAGGAGCAGGCCAGCGCCCTCATCGAGGGCCGGGTCGACCTGATCATCGTCGAGACGGTGTTCGACCTCCTGCAGGCCAAAGCGGCCATCAACGGTGCCCGGAGGGCCATGCGGGCCGCCGGTGTCCACCTGCCCATCCAGACCCAGGTGACCATCGAGCTCACCGGCACCATGCTGCCGGGCACGGAGATCGGCGCCGCACTCTGCGCCCTCGAGGCCATGGATGTCGACCTCATCGGCCTCAACTGCGCCACCGGACCCAGTGAGATGTTCGAACCGCTCCGGCACCTCTCGGTCCACGCCACGCTTCCGGTGACCTGCCTGCCCAACGCCGGCCTGCCCTCGGTGGTCGACGGGGCCATGCACTACGACCTCACCCCCGACCAGCTGGCCGAGTTCCACCGCCAGTTCGTCACCGAGTTGGGTGTGTCGGTCATCGGCGGGTGCTGCGGCACCACCCCCGAGCACCTGGCCGCGGTCGTGGCGGCCTGCGCCGGGCTGACGCCGGCGGCACGGCATCCCGAACCCGAGTACGGGGCGGCGTCCATCTACACCCAGGTCCCCTTCGAGCAGGACACCTCCTTCCTGGTGGTCGGTGAACGCACCAACGCCAACGGATCGAAGAAGTTCCGCGAGGCCATGCTGGAGGCCGACTGGGACACCTGCGTGGCCATGGCCCGCGAGCAGGTCAAAGAGGGCTCCCACCTGATCGACGTGTGCGTGGACTACACGGGCGCCGACGGGGTGGCCGACATGGAGGCGGTGGCCTCCCGCTTCGCCACCCAGTCCACAGCCCCCCTGATGGTCGACTCCACCGAGGCACCGGTGGTCGAGACGGCACTCTCGTGGATCGGGGGCCGGGCGGTGATCAACTCGGTCAACCTCGAGGAGGGTGACGGGCCCGGTACCCGCCTCGACTCCTTCCTCACGCTGGCCAAGGAGTTCGGGGCCGCGGTGGTGTGCACCTGCATCGACGAGGAGGGCCAGGCCCGGACGGCGGACTGGAAGGTCCGGGCGGCCACGGCCATCCACGACATCGCCGTCGACCGCTACGGGCTCCGTCCCCAGGACCTGATGTTCGACGCCCTCGCCCTCCCCCTCTCCACCGGCATGGAGGAGAGCAGGAAGGACGGCATCGAAACCATCGAGGGCATCCGGCGGATCAAGGCCGAACTGCCCGGGGTCTACACGGTGCTGGGCCTGTCCAATGTGTCCTTCGGGCTCAACCCCGCCGCCCGTCAGGTCCTCAACTCGGTCTTCCTCCACGAGTGTGTGGAGGCCGGGTTGGATGCGGCCATCGTCCACGCCTCGAAGATCCTGCCCCTGTCGAAGATCGATGATCGGGCCCGGGAGGTGTGCCTCGACCTCGTCTACGACCGCCGCCACGACGGCTACGACCCGTTGACCGAGCTCCTGGCCCTGTTCGAGGGGGTGTCGGCCTCGGCCGGCGCCGTCCAAGAGGACCGGTCGGACTGGACGGTGGAGCGCCGGCTCGAGCACCGCATCGTCGACGGCGACCGCAACGGGATCGAGGACGACCTCGAAGAGGCCATGGCCGCAGGCCACACCCCGCTGATCATCATCAACGACTTCCTGCTGGCGGGCATGAAGACGGTGGGCGAGCTCTTCGCCTCCGGCGAGATGCAGCTGCCCTTCGTGCTGGGCTCGGCCGAGACCATGAAGACGGCGGTGGCCTATCTCGAGCCCTCGATGGAGAAGGCCGACCAAGGCGGCAAGGGCACGATGGTGCTGGCCACCGTGAAAGGTGACGTCCACGACATCGGCAAGAACCTCGTCGACATCATCCTGACCAACAACGGCTACACGGTGAAGAACCTGGGCATCAAGGTCGGCATCACCGACATGGTGGCCGCCCTCGAGGAGTCCGGGGCCGACGCCATCGGGATGAGCGGGCTGCTGGTCAAGTCGACCCTCATCATGCGGGACAACCTGGAAGAGCTGAATCGCCGAGGCCTGTCCCACATCCCGGTCATCCTGGGCGGGGCCGCCCTCACCCGAACCTACGTCGAGCGCGACCTCCGCAAGGTCTACGACGGTCGGCTCTTTTACGGTAAGGACGCCTTCGAGGGGTTGCGCACCATGGACCGACTGGTCGAACTGACCAAGTCGGGAGAGGACGACCCCGACTTCGGGATCGCCATCGGCGGGCGGAACCTCGGGCCCAAGAAGAGCGAACTCCGCAAGCAGGCCGCCGCCGAGGCCAGGGAGCGGGGCGAGTCCCTGCCTACCCGCTCCCCCGAGGTGGCCCTGGACAACCCGACCTTCAAGCCCCCCTTCCTGGGCAGCCGGGTGGCCAAGGGGATGGCCGTGGACGAGGTGGCCGCCTATCTGAGCGAGACGGCCCTGTTCCGCAACCAGTGGGGGTTCCGGCCCGAGAAGGGGGAGGACGACGCGGCCTTCAAGGTGCGGGTGCGGGCATTCCTACGGGAGCAGCTGGCCAAGGCCATGGTCGGACAGCTCCTGGTCCCCCAGGTGGCCTGGGGTCACTTCGCCGCCAACGCCGACGGCGACGACCTCATCCTGTTCGAGGACGAGAGTCGGTCCGAGGAGCTCATGCGCTACACCTTCCCGCGGCAGACCGAGGAGCCGTGGCTGTGCATCAGCGACTTCTTCCGTCCGCTCGAATCCGGGGAGCCGGACTGGGCCAGCTTCATGGTGGTCACCATGGGATCGCGGGTCTCCGAGGAGGCCGCCCGGCTGTTCGCGGAGAACGAGTACCAGCAGTACCTCTACCTGCACGGGCTCGGCGTCGAGATGGCCGAGGCCCTGGCCGAGTACTGGCACCGCCGGATCCGCGAGGAGCTCGGTTACGCCGACGAGGACGCTCCCACGATGACCGGCCTGTTCAAACAGCAGTACCGCGGGGGACGGTACTCGTGGGGCTACCCGGCCTGCCCGGCGTTGGAGGACAACGCCAAGGTGGTCGAGCTGCTCGGTGCCGACCGGATCGGCGTGGAGGTCAGCGAGGGGTTCCAGCTTCACCCCGAGCAGTCCACGACGGCCATCATCTGCCATCACCCGAAGGCCAAATACTTCATCGCCTGAGGTTCTCTGGGGGGACGCATCCGACGCTGGTCCGCTCCCGTGGGCCTCGCTGCCGCCCTGCCTGTGCCACCCAAATTGTAGGTGCGTTAGCAATTCCCGGTCGGTAGAATTGTCCGGGATGTCGGCTTCCTCGTTCCCCACCGCACCGTTGACGGCCACCATGGGCACAGGGACGCGCCTGGAGCTGGGCGCCGTGGTCCTCGTCGTGATCCTCTTCATCGCCCTCCTGCTCGTCCGGGCCAAGCAGGGCCGGGACCAGAAGATCAGGAAGGCGGCCAGTGAGGGCTACTACGACCCCGATGTGGCCCGGTACGTGCGTGGTCCGGCGACCGGCACCCCGGTCGACGTGACCCCCGACGAAGCCGACCGGGCGCTGGCTCCCACCTTCGTCGCTCCCGTGCGGAACAAGGCGACCAAGCGGGGGGGGCCTGTGCCGCCCCCGCCCCGACCCGTGACCACCGCCTTCGGCCCCGGGGATGCCGTGCCTCCCCGCCCGGTGCCCGCCTTCGATCAGGCCCTGGCCATCAGCAGCCGGCCGGGGGCCACCCCCACCTCCCCGGCTCCGCCAGCAACCTTGTCCGCGGCTCCCCCGCTGCCGCCTCCCCAGCCCGGGGTGCCGGCGACGGTTTCGACCGGGGTGCCGTCCGCCCCGTCGGCGTCGCCTCTCCCCCGCATGGAGCAGCCCCTCCCACCGGTACCGCCGTACGGTGACGGGCCGACGTCGGACAGGAGCCGTACCCCCGGCCGTTGACACCCCGCCATCCGGCGGTCCCCGAGAACCGGCATCGCGGCGGCTGTCCCGAGCACGCGGGTGGGGACCCAGTACGGGTCACCCGGATGAGCCCGGGGTCTGAGTAGCGTTCCTTTACCGCCACTTGGCCTGGCACGTCCAGCCCCGACCCGCGGAGGATCCCGGTCGGTCACGGCCACCGGGCACGCTGCCCGCCCCGGACAGGAGGACCATGTACCACGTGCGAGTGTCCAGCCCACTCG
This sequence comes from uncultured Acidimicrobiaceae bacterium, assembly GCA_963738545.1. GTDB lineage: Bacteria > Actinomycetota > Acidimicrobiia > Acidimicrobiales > RAAP-2 > Bog-756. The sequence continues at coordinate 671,676 of CAVTXA010000008.1, read as the reverse complement.
AGAGCACCCCGCTGATCCTCGAGATGCTCGGCACGACCAGCGGCGTGCTCAACGTCACCGTGCATACCGGTTCGGCCCGCTTTCCCGACGCCGACGTCGTGGAGTGCGACCTCATCCCCGAGGTGGCCAGCGCGGTCATCCACCGGCTGCGGGCCTTGGGTCCCGTCAACGGGGCACCCTCTCGGTCGACCGCACCGACCTGGCCGTGATCCGGACCCACCGCGAGATGATCAGGCCGATGGTCAGCGACCGCGAGATCGCTCCGGTCTGGGAGGTGGTGGACGCCACCATCCGGGCCAACGCCTCCTACCCGGTCAGCTTCTTCATGCTGCTGGTGTTCGCCGGGCTGATCGCCGCCGTGGGCATCCTCACCAATTCGCAGATCCTGATCGTGGCGGCCATGGTGGTCGGCCCCGAGTACAACGCCATTCTCGGTACCGCCCTCGGGATCACCGAACGCCACCGTCGGCCGGTCAAGCGGGGACTGACCGCACTCGGGGTGGGCTTCAGCGTGGCCGTGGTGGCCACCTTCTGCTTCTCCCTGGTCATCCGGGCCGCCGGTCAGGCCCCCCGGGACTTCCTCCTGGGCTTCCGGCCTGTCTCCGACCTGATCAGTCGGCCCAACCTGTTCTCGATCGTGGTGGCGGTCATCGCCGGCGTCGTGGGTGTAGTGTCCATCCTGCAGGCCCGGGCCAGCGCCCTCATCGGGGTGTTCATCTCCGTGACCACCATCCCGGCCGCTGCGGCCATGGGACTGTCGGCCGCCTTCGGACAGTGGACCGAGGCCTGGGGCGCCACCGAGCAGCTCGCGCTCAACGTGGTCATCCTCCTGGTCGTGGGCGTGGTGGCCCTGAACCTCCAACGCCGCTTCTGGCAGAGGCGTGAGACGGGGCGCCGCGCCTTCGACGTGATCGGGCCTGACGAGGGCGGGGGTGCCGCCGCCGGCACCTAAAGGGCGAGCGTCGAGGCCCCGTCGACCACCAGGGCCGCACCGTTGATGAAGTTGGCCTGCCCGGAGCAGATGAAGGCGACGATGCTGCCGAAGTCGGCCGGGTCCCCCATGACCCCGGTGCCGCCCAGTTGCCGCATACGGTCCGTGGCGTGGGGTCCGGGGCACACCAGGTTCATGGTGATGCCGCTCCCCTCGGCGGCGATGTCCTGGGCTGCCGTCTTGACCCAGGCCCACAGACCAGTGCGTGCGGTGTTCGACAGAGCCAGGGTCGGAATGGGCTGCACCACCGAATAGGAGGTGATGTAGCAGAACCGTCCCCATCCGTTAGTGCGCATGGTGGGCACGGCGGCCCGGGTCAGGCGGATGGCCGAGAGCAGGTTGGCGTTGAGGGCGGCCTCGAGTTGGTCGTCGTCGAGATCCAGGGCCCGGGCCGGTGGAGGCCCCCCGGCGTTGGCGATCACGATGTCGATGGTGCCAAAGGCCTCCCTCGTGGCGTCGACCAGGAGCGCCGGCGACCGCGGATCAGCGATGTCGGCGGCACAGGTCGACACGTCGGCGCCCGTGGCCCGCAGAACCGAGGCCGTCTCGGCCAGGGCCTCCTCGCTGCGGGAGGAGAGCATGACCCGAACGCCCTCGCCGGCCAGCGCCTCAGCGCTGGCCCGTCCCAGGCCGCGAGAGCCGGCGACCACCAGCGCCACCCTGCCTGCGATGCCCAGATCCACCCCGGCTCCTCCTAGCCGTCGACGACGATCAGGCCGTGGTCGGCCGAGTTGAGGGGCTCCGGGGCGCCGTCCTCGTCGATGACGACGATGTCCTCCAACCGCATGCCGAAGCGGTCGGGGAGGTAGATGCCGGGCTCCACCGAGAAGGCGTGGCCGGGGCGCAGGCACTCGTCGTTGCCCACCACCAGGTAGGGGTCCTCGTGCTCCTCGATGCCGATCCCGTGCCCGGTGCGGTGGACGAAGTAGGCACCGTAGCCGGCATCCTCGATGATCTCCCGGGCCACGTGGTCGACGTGTTCGGCCGTGACGCCGGACCGGGCCGATGCCACCGCGGCCTGCTGGGCCGCCAACAACACCTCGTAGCAGGCGGCGATCTCACCGGTGGGTGGTCCGGTGACCACGGTGCGGGTGATATCCGAGCAGTAGCCCACATCGCCGTCGAGAGAATAGGTGCCTCCGAAGTCGCACACCACGGTCTCGCCGACCCCGATGATCCGCGCGCCGGGCTCGTGGTGTGGGCTGGCGGCGTTCGGTCCGCTGCCCACGATGGCGAAGTTGACCTGGCTGTGGCCCTCGTCGATGAGAAGTCCCCCGAGGCGCGCCGACACCTGGGCCTCGGTCCGGCCGAGCAGGTCGATCTCCCCACCCTGCAGCATGGCCGCCACCCGGTCGGCGGCGGCACCGGCCGTCCGCAGGGCGGCCAACTCCGAAGGGTCCTTGACCGCACGGATCGGGGACGTGACCGTGGAGGCCTCGACCCACGTGGCGTCGGGCACCCGGCGCTGGAGAGCCAGGACGGTGGTGGCCCAGGCCCGGTCCGACAGGGCCAGCCGGAGCCGCCGGGCCGTGGGGCCCGCCAACCCGGTGAGCAGGCCCGTCACCCGGTCGAGGGGATCCTGCGTATCGTCCCACGCCGTGACGTCGAAGAGGTCGCCGGCGTCGGGAACCCGGGGTGCCTCGAGGGCCGGCACCACCAGGACGGGGTCACCCTCGATGGGGAGGACGAGCAAGGTGAGCCGTTCGAGGGGCATGGCCCGGTAGCCGATCAGCCAGGGCAGGTCGGCTCCGTGCGACAGGAGCAGGGCATCCACACCCCGTTCGGCCATGCGGGCCCGGACCCGGGCCATCCGTTCATGGCGCCAACGCCGGGCTTCGTCGCTCAGGCCTTCCATCAGGTCGGCATCCCCGAGGGGAACGTCCCTCCGGCGCTGAGCACCACCGGCGGCAACCCCCGGTCGGCCGCGCCTCGTGCCTCGGGACCCGGGACCGGGACCGATGCCTCCGCCGCCTCACGGGCGTGATAGCTCGAGCGGGTGAGGGGTGAGGCCTGCACGTGGGCGAAGCCCAGGGCCATGCCCGCCACCCGGAGGGACTCGAACTCCTCGGGCGCCCAGAACCGCGAGACGGGCAGGTGGTTTCGGCTGGGACGCAGATACTGACCGATGGTGACGATGTCGACCCCGACCGACCGGAGGTCGGCGAGCGTGGCCAGGACCTCGTCCTCCTGCTCCCCCATGCCCAGGATGATCCCCGATTTGGTGGTGAGACCGGCCTCCTTGGCCCGGGCCAACACCCCCAGGCTGCGGGCGTAGCCGGCCGAGGGTCGGACGGCACGCTGCAGCCGGGCCACCGTCTCGATGTTGTGGTTCAGCACGTCGGGACGGGCGTCGAAGATGGTGGCCAGCGAGGCCCCGTCACCCTTGCAGTCCGAGATCAGCACCTCGATGGTGGTACGCGGGGTGCGGGCCCGGATGGCGGCGATGGCCGCGGCGAACCCACCGGCGCCGCCGTCGGCCAGGTCGTCGCGGGCCACGCACGTGATGACGGCATGGGCCAGGCCCATCCGCGCCACTGCGTCGGCCACCCGTCCGGGCTCGCCGGGATCGAGAGGGAGCGGGTGCCGGGTGTCCACCTGGCAGAACCCGCACGCCCTCGTGCAACGGGAGCCGTTGATCATGAAGGTGGCGGTGCCGTCCGACCAGCACTCGTAGATATTGGGACAGCCCGCTTCCTCGCACACCGTGATCAGGTCCAGGTCCCGCAGGTTCTGGCGCAGCCCGAGGTACTCCCCTTTCATCACCGTCGGAACCCGGAGCCAGGCCGGCTTGCGCTGGTCCAGGGCGACGCCGGCCGTCGGGTCCACCCCGGCCCGGGCCAGACGGCGATGGAGCGACGTACCCGACGGCGGCCCGAGCGTCACCGGGACCGGTGCCGGCCCGACCGGTCCTGTGCTCGAGGTGGTGGTGGAGGTCGCAGCGCTGGCGCCGTCGGTGACCCGCTGCATGTCCTCGACAGGTCCCCAGACGGCCTCGGCGGCGGCAATGACCGCGTCCCGGGCCTGGGCCATGGTCGCCGTCACTCCCTCGGCCGCCAGCGAGGTGACCGGTCGGTCGGGGATGCCGCACGGCACAATATGGCCGAACATGGTGAGGTCGGTCGACACGTTGAGGGCGAAGCCATGGGTGGTGCGACCGCGGGCCGTCCGGACCCCCACGGCGGCGATCTTGCGTGGTCCTGGCGACCCCGCGCCCACCTCTTCGTCGAGGCCCACCCAGACGCCCGGATAGCCCTCGAGCCGGCCGACCGTTCTCCGGTCCATTCCCAGTGTGACCAGGGCGCCGATGATCACATCCTCCACGTAATGGACGTGGGACCGCCCGTGCAGGAGCCCGGGTCCGACCGTGAGCAGTGGGTAGCCGATGAGTTGCCCCGGACCGTGGAAGGTGACGTCACCGCCGCGGTCGACCGGGACCAGGTCGGCGCCGACGGTGGCGGGATCCACCAGGACATGGTCGGGGTCGGCGTTCCGGCCCAGGGTGTAGACGGCCGGGTGCTCCATCAACAGGAGATAGTCGGCCTCCGAGCGTTGGGAGATGGCGCGTTGCACGACCCACGCTTCGCCGTAGGGGACCCGCCCCAGCCATCGGACTCTCATCGGGTGGCAGCCGGCGGCCCCGACCGGGGGTGACCCACCGGCCTAGAGCTCCCCGGCCCAGTCACGCTCGTTCAGGATCTCGGACAGGCGGGCGAGGAACCGGGCCACGTAGGCGCCGTCCACGGCGCGGTGGTCGAAGGTCATGGCGGCCAGGCCGACGGAGTGGATGGCAATGGATTCGGTCCCGTCGGGGAGCTCGACCACCACCGGCTTGCGGGCCACCCCGTCGGTGGAGAGGATGGCCACCTGGGGCTGGTTGATGATGGCCCCGGTGATGAGGGTACCGAAGGGCCCGGCGTTGGTGATCGAGAAGGTGCCGTCACTGATGTCGTCGAGACTCAGCCGCTTGTTCCTGGCCCGCTCGGCCACGTCACGGATCCGACGGGCCATCCCCCGGAGGTTCAGCTCCTCGGCGTTGTGGACCACCGGGACGATGAGACCCTCGTTGTCGAGATCGACGGCGATGCCCAGGTTGATGTCGTGGTGGACGATCAGCGAGTCCTCTCCCACCGAGGCATTGAGGTGGGGGAACTCGGCGAGTGCCTCCACCGTGGCCAGGGCGGCGAACGCCAGGTAGGTGAGGCTGAACCCCTCCTCGGCCTTGAAGCGTCCTCCGTGGGCGCGGCGCACCTGCTCGACGCGCTCGTAGTCGATCTCCTTGACCATGAGGGTGTGGGCGGAGGTGGCCTTGGACCGCACCATGTGCTCGGCGGTGCGTCGACGAATGTTGGTGAACGGGACCACCTCGTCGCGAGCGGTGACGCGGGGTGCGTCCGGCGCAGCGGCGGCCGATGGCGGCGGAGCCGTGGGGGTCACCGTCTCGACGGGAGCGGAGCTCGTGCGTCGGTCGGCGATACTCGGGACCCGGGCCGGGGCGGCCGACGGGTCGGTCGCCGTGCCGGCACCGGCGATGACCGACTCCACGTCGCTCCGGGTGATCCGTCCTCCGAGCCCGGTCCCCTTCACGGATCCCGGGTCGATGTCGTGCTCGTGCAGCAGTCTCCGCACCACCGGGGAGAGGACCAGTCCCTCAGCGGTCCCGTTCGTCGATGATGACGGCGCCGGAGCGGCGCCCACCAATGCCGGCTCCGGTGCCGGTGCCGGAGGCGCCGTCACGGGTGGGGCCAGTGGGGGCGGGGGGGCGGGAGGAGGTGACGGAGCGGCCTCCACGGCCGGTTGGGCAACCGGGGCGCCCTCGGGGGCCTCGGCCGGGGCGCCGTCGGCGTCGCCGATGACGGCGATGGTGACCCCCACGTCGACCGTGTCCCCCTCCTCCACCAGAATGGCGGTGAGCACCCCTTCGGCCGGCGAGGGGACCTCGGAGTCGACCTTGTCGGTGGACACCTCGAACAGCGGCTCATCTCGGGCCACCTGGTCACCGACGGCCTTGTACCACTTGGTGATGGTGCCCTCGGTCACCGTCTCCCCCAGCTGCGGCATGGTCACATCAGGCAACGTGGAGCCCCCTTCCGGTCAGGGCCAGCACGGTCTCGCCGAAGGTCTCCGACAGCGAGGGGTGCGGCTGGATGAACTGGGCCACCTCGTCGGCGGTGGCCTCCCAGTTGACGGCCAGGTACCCGGCACCGAGCTGCTCGGTGACCCAGGGCCCGACCATGTGGACACCGAGGATCCGACCGGTCGAACCGTCGGGGAGGCGCTCGGCCACGACTTTCACCAGTCCGTCGGTCTCCCCGATGATCCGGGCGCGGCTGTTGCCCCCGAAGGGGTCTTTCTTGACCACCACGTCGTAGCCCGCCTCGGTGGCCGCGGCCTCGCTGAGCCCGGCGAAGGCCACCTCGGGGTGGCAGTAGATGGCCCACGGGACCCGGTCGTAGTCCACCGGGACCACCGGCTCCCCGAGGATGCTCTTGACCACGACGATGCCCTCGGCGAAGCCGACGTGGGCCAGCTGGGGCGTGCCGGCCACCACATCACCGACGGCCCACACGCCGTCGGCGTCGGTGCGCATGCTCCGGTCGGTGACCACGAAGCCCCGGTCATCCACGACCACCCCGGTTCCCTCCGCCACCAGGCCCTCGGTGCGTGGGCGGCGTCCCACCGAGACCACCACGGCGTCCACGGCCAGCTTCTCGCCGTCGTTGTAGGACACCACGGTGCCGCGTCCCGACGGGTCCGCGGTGTGGCCCTGCAGGCGGACCCCCGCCTTCACGTCGATGCCCCGCTTCCGGAAGGAGCGGGCGACCGGCTTCACGATGTCCTCGTCGCAGCCGGCGAGGATGCTGGGCAGCGCCTCGAACACCGTCACCGTGCTGCCCAGGTCGCTGAGCATGGAGGCGAACTCACACCCGATGGCACCTCCACCGATGACCGCCACCGACGCCGGCAGCTCGTCGAGGGCCAGGACCTCGTCGGAGGTCATGACCAGCTCCCCGTCGATGTCGAAGCCCGGGATGGTCCGGGGGACCGAGCCGGCGGCCAGCACCACGTCGGTCCCGGTGATCTCCGTGGTCGACCCGTCGTTGCCCGAGACCTGCACCCGATGGTCGGCCAGGAGCGTGCCGCTGCCGCTGAACACGGTGACGCCTCGGCCCTTCAACAGGCCGGCCAGACCTTTGAACAGCTGGTCGACCACCTGTTGTTTACGGGCCTGGCTCACCGAGAAGTCGACCACCGGGGTGATGGGCCCGTCGGATCCGGCGGTGACCCCGAACGCGCTGGCGTCGGCCACCGTGCGGAACACGGATGCCGTCTCGAGGAACTCCTTGGCCGGGACACAGCCCCGGTGGAGGCAGGTGCCCCCCACCTTGTCGAGCTCCACGATGGCGATGGACAGCCCGGCCGCAGCCCCGTAGAGGGCGGTGGCGTACCCGCCGGGTCCCCCGCCGATGATGACCATGTCGAAGCTGGTCCCTCCGCTGTCGGGACCATCCTGGCCACTGTCCTGCCTGTCGATCCCCCTGTCGACTCCCCCCGATGCCGTTCCATCCGTAGCCATCTCGGGTGTCGTGGGAATCACCTCCGTCCACGGCCCGCGCCCGGTGCGCGAACCGGGTCCAGCCTACCGGTCCCACGAGCGGGGCCACCTCGGTACCGGCGGGTAACCGGCCGCCCGGTGACCGGCGGGGGGCCGGCCTCGGGTCAACCCGGTTCGGGTGCCCGTCCCCAGGCGGAGATCAACGGTGAGGTGGCGAAGTCCATCCCGCCGGCGTCGACGGCGGCCAGGTGACGGTCGATCTCGGCCTCGGTGGCCAGACCCGCGTGCACCAGTCGGTCCCGCATCTGGGCCACCGTGGCCCGCTCCAGGACCGTGCACGCCGGCCCGGTGACGGGAAAATAGGCGTCGGCCATCACATCGAGCAGTCCGGTCTCACGCAGCAGACGGGGGAGCGTCCGGCCGAACCCGGTGTCGGCTCCCCGCTCCACCAGCAGCGACCGGAAGCCGCGCCGCAACTGGTTGGCCAGGGCCTGCTCGGGTCCGAATTCGTCGATGCAGGTCAGCGGCTGGAGACCCGGGTCAGCATCCTCGATGACCAGCCATCCTCCCGGACGCAGCGCCCCGACCAGGGCCACCAGCGCCTCACGGCGACGGGGTACGTGGACGAGCACCAGGCGGGCGTGGATCAGATCGAAGGGGCCCGGCGGCACCTCGTCTCTGCCGATGTCATGGACCCGGGCTTCGAACGGGTGACGATCGGGATCCCCCATCCACGAGAGGTCGAGGTCGGTGGCCAGCACCGAGCCCGAAGGGCCCACCCGCCCGGCCATCCAGGTGGCCACGCCCGGTCCGCCCGCGCCGACCTCCCAGCAGCGCCAGCCGGGGGCGATGCCCCGGTCGTCGAGGTGCCGGAACGTCCAGGGGTCGAAGAGCGAGGACAGGGCGGCTAGCCGGTCGCCGGCTTCGGACTGCCGGTTGTCGAGCAGGTAGCCGTCGTCGGCGGTCACCTGGTCATCGTAGGACCGGGATGCCCCGCTCACCCACGGATCGCCGGCCTCGAGGGCCGCGGCCAGGGGACCGGGCCGGCGTCAGGAGAGCACCCGTCGGCGGAAGTTGCGCAGGCCGAGGCCGAGGAACACGGCGAGGAAACCGGTCAGCACCGGGTAGACGATGTAGAGGTGCATGTGCGGGGCGTCGGTCAGGGCCGCCCGCATGCCCTCGTTCACGTAGATCAGGGGGTTGATCAGGACCAGCGTCTGGAGCCAGTGCCAACCCCCGGCCTGGATGGGGGCCAGCCGGGTCCACTCGTAGTAGGTCCCCCCGAGGAAGGTGACCGGCAGGATGATGAACCCGAACATCAAGCCGATGTTCCGGGGTTCGAAGCTGGTCCCGAGCAGTAGGCCCAGGGACGCCATGGTGACGCAGGCCAGGGGGACCAGGGTCACGATGATCCACCAGTGCAAGTTGAGGTGGGCCTCGACCCCCTTGGCGTGAACCACCGAGGCGATGGGCAGCACGATGACGGCCGAGATCAGGCCCTGGACGGCGCCGGAGAGCACCTTGGCCATGGCCACCAACCAGATGGGGCACGGTGCCTGCACCCGGTCCTCGATCTCGCGGGTGAAGCCGAACTCCTGGGACATGATGAGCGCCACCGACTGGACGCCCTGGAAGAGGATGGAGATCCCCACCACGCCCGGAACGAGCAGCGTGGCGAAGGCCGACTCGGCCACCGGGCCACCCCCGCCGCCGATGCCCTGGCCGATCTTCGGGAACACGTAGAGGAAGACGAAGCACAAGAGGAACGGCTGGACCAGCACCCGGATGACGAACTCGACGACGTGCTTGCGCAGGACCACCAGGTCCCGGAGGATCAGGGCCCACAGGGCGATGCGGCCGGCATCGAACGTCGACCGGGTCGGCCGGTCGTGCATCGTCTCGGGCGCGGTGCCGGCCTCGACGGCGCTCATCCCTCCCGCAGCTCCTTGCCCGTCAGGTTGATGAAGACGGTCTCGAGGGTGGGTTCGGTGACCGAGAGGTCGAGCACGGGGAACCCGGCCTCCTCGGCCGTGTTCACGACCCGGGGCAGCAGCCGGTCCTGTCCCTTCACATGCAGCTCCACCCCGTGGTCGATGATCCGGGACGCCGTCACACCGTCGACGCCGACGGCCAGCACGCCGGCCAGGGCCTCGCGGTCACCACTGGCGATCACGGTGACGATCGTGTCCGCGTTGACCTGCTGTTTGAGGGCGGCCGGGGTGTCCAGGGCCAGGATCCTCCCCCGGTCCATGATGGCCACTCGGCCGCACAGCTGGTCGGCCTCTTCCATGTAGTGCGTGGTCAGCATGATGGTCTGGCCCTCGCCATTGAGGGCCCGCAGCGTCTCCCACAGGGCCAACCGGCTCTGGGGATCGAGGCCGGCCGTGGGCTCGTCGAGGAACAGGACCGCCGGCCGGTGGAAGATGGCCCGGGCCACCATCAGTCGCTGGGCCATCCCGCCGGACAGCGCGTAGACCGAGGCCTTGGCCCACCGCTCCAGCTGGAACTGTTCGAGGAGTTCGGTGGCGATGCGTCGGGACTCACGGGCGGGAATCCCGAACAGGCGGCCGTGGAAGTACAGGTTCTCCCAGACGTTGAGCTGCCGGTCCAGGGTGTTCTGCTGGCTCACGATGCCGAGGATCTGCTTGGCCAGCGCCGGATGAGCCACCACGTCGATCCCGCCCACGAAGGCCCGCCCCGAGGTCGGCACCACCCGGGTGGTGAGCATGCCCGCCGTGGTGGTCTTGCCGGCGCCGTTCGGCCCGAGGAGGCCGAAGATCTCGCCGTGCACCACGTCGAGATCGAGGCCGTCGACGGCGCGGAGATCCGAGCCGGCGTAGACCTTGGTGAGTCCCTCGGTCCGGATGATGACACCGCCTGGCGGAGGCGCCGGGGGTGAGCTGATCGACGCGGTGGAGGTCATGGCACTCCCGGCGACACTACCGCCGCTGCCGGGATCGGCGGCGGGGTACGCCTACTTGGGCGGCATCCGGATGCCGCCGTCGAGCCGGATCACCTCGGCGTTGAGGTAGCTGTTGGAGGCGATGTGGGCCACCAGTTCACCGAACTCGGCCGGGTTGCCCAGGCGCTTGGGGAAGTTGACCGACTTGGCCAACTCGTTGCGGGCCTCGTCGGGGAGCATGGACAGCAGCGGGGTGTTGAACAGGCCCGGGGCGATGGCCAGCACCCGGATGCCCACGACGGCCAGGTCCCGCGCCGCCGGCAGCGTCATGCCCACGATGGCCCCCTTGGACGCCGAGTAGGCCAGCTGCCCGATCTGTCCGTCGAAGGCGGCCACCGAGGCCGTGTTGACGATGACGCCGCGCTCGCCGTTCTCCTGGGGCTCGACGGTGGCGATGGCCGAGGCCGCCTTGGTCATCACGTTGAAGGTCCCGATCACGTTCAGGTTCTGGATGAACTGGAAGGGCTGCAGGTCGTGCGGGGAGCCGTCGCGGTTGATGACCCGCCCCACCCATCCGGTGCCGGCGCAGTTGACGGCGATGCGCAGATTTCCCCCGTCGGCCGCCTGGTCCACGGCCTTCTGGCAGTCCTCAGGCTCGGTCACGTCGCCGCCGACGAAGTTGGCGTTGGCGCCGATGTCGGTCACGACCTCCTTGCCGCGCTCCTCGTTGCGGTCGAAGACGGTGACCCGCACGCCGCGGGCGGCCAGGTTCCGGGCGGTGGCCTCGCCGAGGCCCGACGCCCCACCGGTGATGATGGCTGAACTTCCTTGGATCTCCATGCCAGCAGGTTACGGGAGCCGGGCCCCGAACCCAAACGGGTCCCCTCTTGGGGCCCGGCCCGGGATGCACTACTGCAGGTCGGCCGCCTGGGTGGCCAGCAGGTCGACCAGATCGTTCATCCGGTGGCCCGAGTGGCCCTTCACCCACTCGAAGGACACCGGACGTCCCGACTCCACGACCAGCGGGATCAGCTCCCTCCAGAGATCCTGGTTGGCCACCGGCTTGCCCTGGGTGTTCTTCCACCCCCGGCGTTGCCACCCTTGCCACCAGCGATCCTTGAAGCAGTTGACGACGTAGGTGGAGTCGCTCACCACGTGGATGGGGCCGGGGAGGGACTGCAGGGCGCGCACCACGGCGGTGACCTCCATCCGCTGATTGGTGGTGTGGGGTTCGCCACCACTGTCCGAGGGACCCCCGTCGACGGCCCAGGCCCAGCCGCCCGGGCCGGGATTGCCCCGACAGGAGCCGTCGGTGAAGACGACGGTGGGCGCCGGATCGGGTCCGTGGGCGTCTGCGTGCATCGGGACAGCATGCCCGCTCCGCCACCCCGGTGAGTGCACGCCTCGGGCGTCGCGTTCGGTAGAACGCGTTCTGATGAATTCCCTTGCACCACCGAGCGGTGGGAGCATGGCCTCATGTTGTTCGACGGTGTCAGCCATCAGCTTCCCGACCGCGATCCCCAAGAGACCGCCGAATGGCTCGATGCCTTCGACGACGTGGTCGACACCTATGGACGGACCCGGGCCCGGTACCTACTGATGCGGATCCTCGAGCGGGCCGGCCAGAAGCACGTCGACTTCCCGGCCACCGTGTCCAGCCCCTACGTCAACACCATCCCCACCGACGAGGAGCCCGAGTTCCCCGGGGACGAGTACCTCGAACGGCGGATCCGGGCCTTCATCCGGTGGAACGCCGCCGTCATGGTGGTGCGGGCCAATGTCCGCTCGGAGGCCATCGGCGGCCACCTGTCCACCTATGCCAGCTCGGCCGCCCTCTACGAGGTGGGGTTCAACCACTTCTTCCGGGGCAAGGACGATGGGCGGCCCGGGGACCAGATCTACTTCCAGGGGCATGCCTCTCCGGGCATCTACGCCCGGGCCTTCGTCGAGGGCCGGCTGTCCGAGGAGCACCTGGACAACTTCCGGTTCGAGGTGGGCGTGGACGGACTCTCCTCCTACCCCCACCCCCGTCTCATGCCCGAGTTCTGGGAGTACCCGACCGTGTCCATGGGTCTCGGGCCGCTCAATGCCATCGCCCAGGCCCACGTGGCCCGCTACCTGCACGCCCGCGGGCTCATCGACGCCAGCCAGAGTCGGGTCTGGTGCTTCGTGGGCGACGGTGAGTTCGACGAGCCCGAGACCATCGGCGCCCTCGGGATGGCCGGACGCGAGCACCTCGACAACCTGGTCTTCGTGGTCAACTGCAACCTCCAGCGCCTCGACGGGCCGGTACGGGGCAATGGCAAGGTCATCCAGGAGTTCGAGGCGCTCTTCCGGGGGGCGGGATGGAACGTCATCAAGGTCATCTGGGGTCGCACCTGGGACGAGCTGCTGGCCAAGGACGTGGACGGCGTTCTCTTGAACAAGATGAACGCCACCGTGGACGGCGAGTTCCAGAAGTACGCCACCGAATCGGGGGCCTACATCCGGGAGCACTTCTTCGGGCCCGACCCCCGCCTCCAGGAGCTGGTGGCCCACCTCTCCGATGAGGAACTCCAGTCCCTTCCCCGGGGCGGGCACGACTACCGCAAGCTCTTCGCCGCCTACAAGGCGGCCACCGAGCATGTGGGGGCGCCGACCGCCATCCTGGCCAAGACGGTCAAGGGGTGGACGCTCGGACCCGAGATCGAGGCCCGCAACGCCACCCACCAGATCAAGAAGATGACCAAGGCCCAACTGTTGACCCTGCGGAACCGGCTCTTCCTCCACGAGGAGATCCCCGAGTCCGACCTCGACGCCGACCTGCCCCCCTACTACCGGCCCGATCCCGACTCCAAGGCCGCGCGCTACCTGGCCGAGCGCCGTGCGGCGCTCGGCGGCCCCCTCCCCCGGCGGGTGGTGCGCGCCGAGCCCCTTCCGCCGGCCGGGCACGACGGCTTCGCCGACCTGGAGGCCGGGTCCGGACGCCAGGCCGTCTCGACCACCATGGCCTTTTCCCGTCTGCTCCGCTCCCTCACCCGGGATCCGGGCATCGGTGAGCGCATCGTTCCCATCGTTTCGGACGAGGCCCGGACCTTCGGTCTCGAGTCGCTGATCAGCGAGGTGCAGATCTACGCACCCGGGGGCCAGCACTACACGCCGGTGGACGCCGGATTGGCCCTCCACTACGCCGAGAGCGCTTCGGGCCAGGTGCTCCAAGAGGGCATCACCGAGGCCGGCGCCGTGGCCGCCTTCACCGCCGCGGCGACCTCGTACGCCACCTGGGGCCAGCCCATGATCCCCTTCTACCTCTTCTACTCCATGTTCGGCTTCCAGCGGGTAGGCGACCTGCTCTGGGCCCTCTCGGACTCCCGCGGCCGGGGCTTCCTGCTGGGCTGCACCGCCGGTCGGACCACCCTGAATGGCGAGGGTCTCCAGCACCAGGACGGGCACTCCCTGCTCCTGGCGTCCACGGTCCCCAGTGTCGCTGCCTACGACCCGGCCTTCTCCTACGAGGTGGCCGCCATCGTCGAGGACGGCATCCGTCGCATGACCGGACCCGAACCCGAGGACCGGGTCTGGTACATGACCCTCTACAACGAGAACTACCCGATGCCGGCCCTGCCCCCCGATCCCACCGAGGCCGAGCGGGTCCGGCTCGGGACCATCAAGGGCCTCTACCGGTTCGGCGAGGCTCCGGCCGACGGGGCCACCCGAGCCCTGCGGGCCACCCTCTTGTTCTCCGGGTCGGCATGGCAGGAGACGGTCGAGGCCCAACGCCTGCTTACCGAGGACTGGGGGGTCGAGGCCGAGGTCTGGTCGGTGACGTCGTACAAGTCGCTGCGCGAGGACGCCATCTCGGTGGAGCGGTGGAACCGCCTCCATCCCGGTGAGACCGAGCGGGTGCCCTTCGTCACCGAGTCGTTGGCGGGGTCGGGCGGGCCCATCGTCGCCGTCACCGACTTCATGCGGACGGTGCCGGACCAGGTGGCCCGGTGGATGCCCCGTCGGTTCACCTCCCTCGGCACCGACGGCTTCGGGCGGTCGGACACCCGAGAGGTCCTCCGCCGATTCTTCGAGGTGGACGCGGCCCACGTGGTGGTGGCCGTCCTGGCCGGCCTGGCCGCCGAGGGGGCGCTGCCGACCGCCACCGTGGCCGAAGCCATCGACAAGTACGGGATCGACCCGGGCTCGGACGACCCCTGGACGGACTGACCCCGAGCCGGCGGCACGGGAATTGATCCTCGAGCCTCCATCGTGGGTACCTGACCGGGTGATCCACGTGACTGGCGACGACGCCGTAGACCAGCTGCTCTCCGACGATCCCCTGGCGCTGCTCATCGCCATGGTGCTGGACCAGCAGGTGCGAAAACCATGGAGTGACCGGTAAGGGAGGGCACCTGGGCGGTAAGTTGGATTTGGGAGACCCCACGAGGTCGATCACACCGTCACTGGACGGACCGGTCCTTGCCGTTCTGGCCCATTCCGGCCGGCCCCTCACGGCGGGCGAAGTGGCCGCTGAAGCGGTGCGTGAATCGGAGATCGGCGTACGGAGGTGCCTGGCCCGCCTGGTCGACCAGGGGCTGGTGCAGGCCACGGAGATGGGGCGGAACCGGGTCCACGAGCTCAATCGTGAGCACGTTGCTGTCCCCATTGCCACCACTATGGCTGATCTTCGGATCGAGCTCTGGCGTCGCATGCGCAAGGAGCTCAGCGGCTGGAAACCGAAGCCCCTGTATGCCTGTGCCTTCGGTTCGGCGGCCCGTGGTGACGGCGACGTCGACAGCGACGTGGACGTGCTGCTGGTGCACCCACCATTCCCCGGTGAAGCCGGACCACGGCGAAAGACGAACGTCATCGACGCAGTGGCCGCCTTCATGACCGCTCCGATGGCTGCCTCCCCTGCTGAGGCCGCACGGTGGCCTCAGCACATCGACACGCTGCGTGCCCATGTGCTTCTTTGGAGCGGCAATCCACTTCAAGTTGTGGATCTCTCCTTTGCCGAATGGGTGGACCGGTCTCGGAACACTGCCCTGATTGCCGACATCGAGCGAGATGCGATCGACCTCATGGGCACATCGATCGCCACCGGGTCAGCGTGTGCGAATCGGACGGTGTAGCCGGCATGGCCAACACCTTGGGAACAACGCCGCGCGGCAAGCGGGAGGCGCGTGCGCGCCTGGCGACGGCTCGGGCCTATCTCGAAGTCGCCTCGGTGGTCCTCGATGAGCAATCTCGAGATGAGTTCCTCGATGTTGCCGCAGGGCTCGCCGTCCTCGCTGGTATCGCCGCCTCCGATGCCATCGGTTGCGTCCCTTGCGTAGCCGCCACCGAGGTGACGACCATCGGAAGGCGGCCGATCTCTCAAGACAGCCGTTCCTGACGGAGCCCAGCTCTCCGCGTCGCTCGCTCGCCTCCTCGACGTGAAGGATGAGGCCCACGACGGCGTGATCGTGGTGGCCCCTCGGAAGGCTCGGGACACAGTGAGGTGGGTCACCTCGCTCGTGGCGCGGGCCGCCGACGAAGTCGAACGGGGACACGAACTCGCATACGCTGCCCCTATGTCCCTGTACCTGAGCGGCGATGAAGCCGCCGACCGACTGCTGAGCACCGACCCGCTGGCACTATTGATAGGCATGATTCTGGACCAGCAGGTCCCCTTGGAGCGGGCCTTCCGGTCCCCCTTCGACCTGCGGGAACGTCTCGGGGGCCGCCTTGACGTCGCCGAGCTGGCCTCGATGGACCCCGAGGCCCTGGCCGCCGTGTTCAGCGAGAGGCCCGCCCTCCACCGGTTCCCCAAGTCCATGGCCGGACGGGTCCAGGAGGTGTGCACCGTCATCGTGGACTCCTACGGGGGCGACCCCGCCGCCATCTGGACATCGGCCGGCGACGGCAAGACTCTCCTCGCCCACATCAAGGCCCTGCCCGGCTTCGGGGAGCAGAAGGCACGGATCTTCATCGCCCTGCTCGGCAAGCAGCTCGGCGTCCGACCCCCCGGCTGGGAGAAGGTCGCATCGCCCTACGGGGACACCGGGTCCTTCCGGTCGGTGGCCGACATCGACTCCCCCGAGGCCCTGGCCAAGGTGCGCCAGTACAAGCAGAAGATGAAGGCCAAGGCCAAGGCGGCCGCGGCCGGCTGATCCCGCCCGTGGCGATCCCGGACCGGTGGGGCCTGGCCGACCGGAGGCTGTACCTGTGCACCCCGGACCGACCCGACCTCGGGCGCTTCGTCGAGGCCTGCGTCGACGGGGGCGTGGACATCGTCCAGTTGCGGGAGAAGCAGCTGGACGACCGCCGACTGGCCGAACGGGCCGCCGTCGTCCGAGGGGTCTGCGCCGACCGTGGGGTGCCCTTCATCCTCAACGACCGTCCCGACCTGGCTGCGGCCGTCGGCGCCGACGGGGTCCATGTGGGCCAGGACGACTCCTCGCCCTTCGCCGCCCGTCGGGTGGTCGGCGACGAGGCCGTCATCGGCCTGTCGACCCACGCCGTGCCCGAGGTGGAGGCGGCCGTCGGGGACCCCGCGTCGGGGCCCGGTCCCGTCCCGGTCCAGTACCTCTCGGCCGGGCCGGTGAGCCCGACCCCGACCAAGCCCGGGCGACCCGGCACCGGCCTCGGCTACATCACCCGGGCGGTGGCCCTGTCGCCGTGGCCGGTGTGGATCACCGGGGGCGTGGACCCCGAAACGGTCGGGGCCATGGCCGACGCCGGTGCCCGGCACTTCGTGGTGGTCCGATGGCTCTGCGAGGCGGACGACCCGGGGCGCCACGCCCGGGAGCTGCGCCGGGCCATCGACGAGGCGGTGGCCCCGACCACGGTCTGAGGGCCGGCCTGACGGCGGCTGGCCCGACGCTCAGCCCGCCTTGACCACCTTGGCGCCAGACGGGAGCATGACCGGCGGCGACGACCCCACCTGGGTGATGATCAGCTGCACCGAAGCCGTGGCCACGTCCAGGGTGAACTCCGAGATGTACGAGCCGGTGACGGTGTAGGTGAACTTGCCGCTCTGCTTGCCCTGGGCCGTGGTCTCCGAGAGCGTGAACGAGTAGGTGTCACCCGACTGCTGGATGTCGGTGGCCTGCTTGGCGTAGGGCAGGTACCCGTGCGCCGGATCGAGGGCTTGGGCCCCCTGGCTGGCCTGCCGGTAGAACACGAGCTGGTTGGTCGGGGTGTTGTTGGCCACGGTCAGGCTCTGGTACTCCACCTTCCCGATCACGTAGACGTAGGTGCGCTTGGACCCGCTCTGGATGTAGCCACCCAGCCGATCGGGGGCCTGGTACACCAGATAGTCGGTCTGCTTGCCCTGGGGCGTGTTCTCGGTCAGGACCTCCGAGTAGTTGGCGGCACCCAGCGTGTTGGTGACCGCCTGGGCCAGGGGCACGTTCTTCGGCGCCTGGGCGATACCCAGGACGGCACCACCCAGGGCCAGCACGGTGAGGAGGCCCAAGAGGAGCCAGCTGATCAGGTTTCGCCCGGTGTTCATCGAGGGAACGCTACGCCAGATCGGCCGGACGCCGGAGCACGACCGGGCCCTGACCTGCGGGCGCGCCGGTGCCGGCGTGGTGGGGGGACATGGGCCGGCTGCTCAGATTCCGATGCGCTGGGCCAGCAGCTCACGGTGGTAGGAGGGGTCGCCCAGCATGAGCTCGGACGACTTGGCCCGCTTGAAGTACAGGTGGGCGGGGTGCTCCCAGGTGAACCCGATGCCCCCGTGGATCTGGATGGTCTCGGCGGCGGCGTGGAAGTAGGCCTCCGAGCAGTACGACTTGGCCAGGGAGGCCACCACGGGGAGTTCGTCGGAGTCCTCGGCCGCCGCCCAGCCGGCGTAGTAGGCGGCGGACTTGGCCGACTCCACCTCCAAGAGCATGTCGGCGCACTTGTGCTTGATGGCCTGGAAGCTCCCGATGGGCCGGCCGAACTGGATACGGGTCTTGGCGTACTCGACCGAGCTGTCGAGGCAGCGCTGGGCGCCGCCGACCTGCTCGGCGGCCAGGGCCACCGCGGCCAGGTCCAGAGTCTTGGACAGTCCGGGCTCGGCCCCACCGTCGGTCCCGATCAGCCAGGCCGGGGTGTCGGCGAACTCCAGGCGGGCCTGCTTGCGGGTCTGGTCCATGGTGGCCAGAGGCGTCCGGGTCAGACCGTCGGCGTCCCCCTTGACCCCGAAGAGGGAGAGTCCGGCCGGCGTCCGGCCCACCACCAGGATGAGGTCGGCCACGTGGCCGTCGATGACGAAGGACTTGTGGCCGTTGAGGCTCCAGCCCTCCCCCGAGGGGGCGGCGGCGAGGGTGATGCCCTCGGCGTCCCAACGGCCCGAGTCTTCGGTGAAGGCCAGGGTACCGATGGTCTCCCCCGAGGCGATGCCGGGCAGCAGGTACTCCATGGCCTTGGTGTCCCCCGAGGTCAGGAGGGCGTTGGCCGCCAGGGCCACGGTGGAGAAGAACGGTGCGCAGAGGAGGGCCGCCCCCATCTCCTCCAGCACCACGATCAGCTCGACGTAGGTGAAGCCGGAGCCGCCGTACTCCTCGGGGATGGTGAGGGACTGGAGGCCGAGCTGTTCGGCCATCTGGGTCCAGACCGCCGGGTCGTAGCCCTCGGTGGTCTCCATCAGGCGGCGCACTTCGGTCTCGGGAGACTTGTCGTCGAGGAAGCGCTTGACCGCCTTGCGCAGCTCGTCCTGCTCCTCGCTGAAGGCGAAGTTCATCGTGTTCTCTCTTCCCCTGGGCCGGCCCCCCGGGAGGGGCGGTTCTACCAGGTCTGTCTACCAGAACCAGCACGCCGATGACCAACAGGCCGGGGTCGCCCGGTACGCTGACCTGAGGAATCATCGGCCCCCGTGCGTGGAGGGACGGATCCGGAGGAGGCCCAGACACCGTGCCCGTGACCATCATCGACTATCAGGACACCGCCGTCGAGGTCCACCGACTCGTGGTGGGACCCGTCGACAACAACGTCTACATCGTGCGTTGCCGGGAGACCGGCGAGTCCCTGCTCATCGACGCCGCCAACGAGCATGACCGGCTCCTCGAGCTGTGCCGGGCCCTCGACGTGCGACAGGTGGTCGAGACCCACGGTCACTGGGACCATATCCAGGCCGTCGAGGCGGTCCGCGACGCCGGGATCAATGTGGCCGTCACCGGGGCCGACGCCGACATGCTCCCCTCCTACGATCAGATCCTCGAGGACCGCTCGGTGCTGGAGATCGGCCGGCTGCGGATCGGCACCATCGCCACACCGGGCCACACGCCCGGCTCGATGTGCTTCACCGTGGAGGGCACCCCGTTGCTGTTCACCGGCGACACCCTCTTCCCCGGTGGCCCGGGCAACACCTCGTTCGAGAACGCCGACTTCAACACCATCATCCGCTCCATCGAGGATCGGCTCTTCGCTCCCTTCGGCCCGGACACCATCGTCCTCCCCGGCCATGGGGCCGGTACCACCATCGGGGCCGAGACGCCCCATCTCGGGGAGTGGATCGAGCGGGGTTGGTGAGGCCCCGGGTCGCCCCGATCGGCGCCCCCGGCGGAACGGTCCGGAAACGCCTCAGACGGCAGTGGACGGTCGGCGGGGCTCCCGGATCAGTTCGATCTCCTTGGGCAGGCCGGTGACCGCCACCCCTCCGGGAACCTCGGAGCCCACCTCCACAGTCACCCGCGAACCGGCCAGGGGGATGCCGGCCACCTTCAGGTAGCCGATGCCCTCGGGGAGGTTGGGGGACAGCCAGGTCTTGCCGTAGGGGATCCACGGGTCGAGGCGGAGGAGCGTGCGCAGGCACAAGAGGGGTGACGCCGCCGCCCAGGCCTGCGGGGAGCAGGACGTGGGATAGCCCACCGGCACGGTCAGCTCACCCCGGTCCAGACCGCTGAACAGCTCGGGAAGCCGGCCCCCCTGGGCCTGGGCCGCGTCCAGCAGCCCGAAGATGAGTTTCTGGGCGGCTCCGTCGTAGCCGTAGCGAGCCAGGCCCGAAGCCACGATGGCCGTGTCGTGGGGCCACACCGACCCGCAGTGGTAGCTGATGGGGTTGTAGCCGCCGCTGTCCTTCGACAGCGTCCGGATCCCCCAGCCGGAGAACATGGCCGGGGAGACCAGCTTCTCGGCCACCCGGCGGGCCTTGTCCTCGTCGACGATCCCGGTCCACAGGCAGTGGCCGATGTTGGAGGTCAGCGAGTCGATCGGGCGCTTGTCGGCGTCGAGCCCGACGGCGAACCACCCCTTCTCCTCCAACCAGAAGTCCCGGTTAAACGCCGCCTTCAGCTGCGTGGCCTTGGCCCGGAAGCGGTCGTAGGTGACCGAATCACCCACCTCGAAGGCGAAGTGCGCCGTGGCCAGATAGGCCCCGTAGGTGTAGGCCTGGACCTCGCACAGGGCAATGGGAGCCTCGGCCACCCGCCCGTCGGCGTAGCGGATCCCGTCCCAGCTGTCCTTCCACCCCTGGTTGGCCAGGCCCCGGTCCGTGCCCCGGGTGTACTCCACGTAGCCGTCACCGTCGGCGTCGCCGAACTGCTCGATCCACTCGATGGCCCGGGCCGCGTTGGGCAGGAGCTCGTCGACCATCTCGCGCGCGACGCCCCACCGTCGCATCTCGCCCAGGAGCATGACGAACAGGGGCGTGGCGTCGGCCGTGCCGTAGTAGATGCTGCCCCCGCCCAACGAGAGGGAGGCGGCGTCCCCGAACCGCATCTCGTGGAGGATGCGACCGGGCTCCTCGTCGTGGCGCGGATCGACGTCCTTCCCCTGGAATCGGGCCAGCGTCTGGAGCACCCCGCGGGCCAGGTCCGGGTCGACGAGCAGGGCCATCCACGCCGTCAGCAGGGAGTCCCGACCGAACACCGTCATGAACCACGGGGCGCCGGCCGCCACCACCACCCGCTCGGGGAACTCGGGGTCGAAGATGCGCAGCGCTCCGAGGTCCTCGGCGCTGCGGGCCACGACCTCTTTCAGGCCCGGATGGCTGGTCTCCACCTGGGGCACGTTGCGGCGCCACTGGGCCAGCCGTTCGGTGGGGGTGGCCCGGTCGACGGGCTGGCCACAGCGGTACCTCGGGTCGACGGTCGTGCCGTCGAAGGCCGGCCCCACCTCGATGCAGGTCGACCACTCCCCCCGGGGCGGGACGGACACCTCGAAGGTGGCCAGGTCCGTGGTCAGCAGGGTCGGACCGAAGAACCGGAGCTCGACGCCGCGCTCCACCCCCGCCCGACGGTACGAGCACACCACCGTGGAGGGCGGGGGCGCCGGACCGTCACCGGGGCCGTCGGCATCGGCTGTCGCCCCCTGGTGCACGGAGGCCGCCACCTCGGCGGCTCCCGGTTCGGCTCCGACCCGACCCTCCTTCACGGCGAAGAGATCGGCGAAGTCCGAGCCGATCAACACCTGGATGGTGCACAGGGCCGCCTCGTCGGCGAAGTTGCGGATGGTCAGGTCCTCGCGCATCCCCTGGCCCACATACCGGGAGCGGAACACCATCAACGTGGAGTCGGCGCGGCCAGGGGCGGGAAGGCAGCGGGAGACGAAGGTGGCCGAGAAGGGGTCGTCGGTCACGGCGGCGAGCGGTTCGGTCCGCACCCCGTCCACCAGCACCTCGAACCGGGAGAGGATCCTGGTGTCCCGGACGAACAGGCCCTGGGCGGCCCCGGGCGTCATGTCGCCCGAGCCTCCGCTGATGGCGAAGGTCGACTCGTCGACCAGCGTCACCACTCCCGATGTGGAGTCCAGTTGCGTGACCGGGCCGGCAAAGTTCCACGGGTCGGCCATGGGGGTACCGTACCGGCCGACCTGGTGACATGCTCAATCCTCGCTGCCATGGTGGATGGATCCACCGCCGCCGGTGGATTCCCCCTATTCCCGTAGGGGAAACTACGGAATCCGGCTACAATCAACCACGTGCCCAGTGAAGCCCCAGCCTCCCCGGACCCGGCCCTGCCGCCCCTGCTCCAGATCGAGGGGCTCCACGTCTCGGTCGAGGGTGCTCCCATCCTGAAGGGCGTGGACCTCACCGTCGAGGCGGGACAGGTCCATGCACTGATGGGCCCGAACGGATCGGGCAAGTCGACCCTGGCCAACGTGCTGTTGGGCAACCCGGCCTACGAGGTCACCCAGGGGGCCATCCGGTTCCGGGGCGAGGACATCACCGGATGGCCGACGGACGTGCGGGGCAAGGCCGGGATCTTCCTGGCCTTCCAGGAACCCGAGGTCATCGGCGGCGTGCCCGTCATCCAGTTCCTGCGCCAGGCGCTCTCGGCGCGGCGGGGCATGGACCTGTCCGTGCTCGAGGTCCGTCTCATGATGATGGAGTGGATGGACAAGCTGGGCATGGACCCGGCCTTCGGCGAGCGCCACCTGAACGACGGCTTCTCCGGAGGCGAGCGGAAGCGCAACGAGATCCTCCAGATGGCCATCCTGGAGCCGGAACTGGCCATCCTGGACGAGACCGACTCGGGCCTCGACGTCGATGCGCTGCGCACCGTGGCCCGGGGCGTGCACACCGTGCGCGAGGCGCGACCACAACTGGGCGTGCTGGTCATCACCCACTACCAGCGGATGCTCGACGAACTGGCCGCCGACCGGGTACACCTGTTGGTGGACGGGGTGGTGGTGGCCGATGGAGGGCCGGAACTGGCCTTGTCGCTGGAGACCGAAGGGTATGACGCATGGCGCCACTGAACGAGACCCGCCACGGGGTGGACGGGGCCACCCTCCGCAAGGACTTCCCCCTGCTGACCCGTGAGGTCAACGGACGCCCGATCACCTACCTCGACTCGGCCGCGTCGGCCCAGCGTCCAGTGCAGGTGCTCGACGCCATGCGGGAGTACGACGAGACCACCCACGCCAACGTCCACCGGGGGGTCTACGCCATCGCCGAGGAGGCGACCCGACGCTTCGAGGCGTCCCGACACACCGTGGGCCGCTTCATCGGCGCCCCGGACCCCGCCCGTGAGGTCGTCTTCACCAAGAACGCCACCGAGGCGCTCAACCTGGTCGCCCACACCTGGGGCCGCACCCATCTGCATGAGGGCGACACCATCGTGCTCACCGAGATGGAGCACCACGCCAACATCGTCCCCTGGCACATGCTGGCCGCCGAGCGGGGCCTGACCATCCGGTGGATCCCGGTGGACGACGACGGCGGCCTGGTCCTCGACGGGTTCGACGCCCTGGTGGACGGGGCCAAGTTGGTCGGCGTGACGTGCATGTCCAACGTGCTGGGCACACTCAATCCCATCGCCGACATCGCCGCAGTGGCCCATGCCGCCGGCGCCGTGGTGGTGGCCGACGGCGCCCAGTCGGTGCCCCACCTCCCGACCGACGTGACGGCGTTGGGCGTGGACTTCCTCGCCTTCAGCGCCCACAAGATGCTCGGGCCCACCGGCATCGGTGTGCTGTGGGGACGCAACGAGCTGCTCTCGGAGCTGCCGCCGTTCCTCGGTGGGGGCGAGATGATCCTCGACGTCCGCAAGGATGGCTTCACGCCGAACGACATCCCGTGGCGCTTCGAGGCCGGCACCCCGCCCATCACCGAGGCTATCGGCCTCGGTGCCGCCGTCGACTACCTCAACGCCGTGGGGATGGATGCTGTCCGTCAGCACGAGATCGCCCTGACGGCCTACGCCATGGGCACGCTCGCCGAGCGCTTCGGCGACGACCTCCGCATCTTCGGGCCCCCGGACCCGACGGCTCGGGGCGGGGTCCTGTCCTTCGCCTTCCGGGACCTCCATCCCCACGACATCTCCCAGATCCTCGATCAATACGGGGTGTGCGTCCGGGCCGGCCACCACTGTGCCAAGCCGTTGATGAGGCGGCTCGGGGTCAACGCCACGGCACGCGCCTCCTTCGCCCTCTACAACGATGAGTCCGACGTCGACGAGCTGGCCGACGCCCTGGCCGCCGCCGGAGCGTTCTTCTCATGAGGGTGGGCAAGTATTCTGGCGTGGTGGAACGCTCGCAGCCTCGCCGTGGATCCGATCTCGCCGATGGCGCCCGTGGTGCCGTCGGCGGTCACCCCGGGTCGGAGGACCGGCGCTGATGCCCGGCCTGGAGGACCTCTACCGCGAGATCATTCTCGACCACTACCGCTCACCCCGGAACCGGGGCGAGTTGGAGTCACCGCCCGCCCAGCGGGTCGAGGGCTTCAACCCGTTGTGCGGTGACGAGATCGTGGTCACCCTCGAGGTCCACGACGGGGTGGTGTCCGACATCAAGATCGCCGGGAGCGGCTGCTCGATCAGCCAGTCCTCGGCTTCGCTCATGTCGGCGGCGGTCAAAGGCAAGCCCGTGCCCGAGGTTCGAGACCTGATCCGAACGTTCAAGGGCATGATGTCCATCCACGAGTCCACGCTTCCCTCCGCCGGGGCCCCGGGGACGGACGGCGCCGACGTCGAGCCGATCGAGCCCCAGGCCGTCGACATCGACGCCCTGGGTGAGCTCGCCGCCCTGCAGGGTGTGGTCAAGTTCCCCGTGCGGATCAAATGCGCCACGCTGAGTTGGAACACGCTGTCCCAGGGACTCGACGAGCACGAGTCCATCGCCTGACCTGAGTCGGCGGCGGCGGCGTGGAGGGGTCGGGCACCCAGCCCCGAGTGCTTCGGCTCCGGTGATCCGGATGGGACCGCTCAGGACGGCGAGCAGGGGGTGGGATCGAAGTCGGTCTCGATACTCGTGGTCGTGCTCGAGGTGGCCGACGTGCCCGGGGTCGAGCCCCCCGCCACCGTGGTCGGCGGGTAGGTCGACGTCGTCGTCGTCGTGGAGACCTCGCCGTAAGGTCCCGGGGGCGGGGTGACCGCCGTGTCCGGGGGACCGCCGAGGAACTGGGCGATGACCTGGGCGGCCTGTGGCTCCTGCACGTAGAGCACGTCGCCCAGGTAGCCGAACTCCGACGAGTACTGCGAGTAGGTCGGGAGCGTGGCCGTGGCCAGCGAGGTGGAGGAGAACGTGTGGAACTCCCGGGCCAGCGAGATCAGGTCGCTGACCGTGAAGGTGGAGTCGACGGTGACCCCCTGGACGACCGAGCCGATGAAGGCGTTCAGGGTGAGGGGGTTGTACTTGGTCTCGGCCTGATTGATGACCGCCCGCAAGAAGGCGTTCTGTCGCTGGATACGCCCGAAGTCGCTGGTGCCGTCGTACTGCCAGTAGCCGTTCTTCAGGTACTCGTAGTGACGGCTGCGGGCCAGGGCCAGGGAGTAGCCCCCGTTGACCAGCTGACACCCGGTCTGGGTGATGTTGAGCCCGGTGTAGGCGTCCTTGGCCGGGAAGGGGAAGTTGAGGTAGATGCCGCCGATGGCGTCCACCGCGCCCCGCAGGCCCTCGAAGTCCACCTGCACCACATGCTCGATGGGGATGCCGAAGTTGGCCTCGATGGTCTGCACCAGCTGGTCGGGCCCGGTGTTGTACGTGGCGTTGATCCGGTTGTACTTCCCGATCTCGCTGGTGTCCCCGGCCACGCTGACCACCGTGTCCCGGGGGATGGACAGCACGCTGACCTGACCGGTGGCGGGGACGATGTGGACGATCTTGACCACATCGCTTCGCTGCCCGCCGGCGTTGGACTGGTTGCCGAAGTGGGCGGCGTCGGCCGCGCTCTCACCGACGCGGGAGTCCGAGCCGATGAGCAGGACGTTGAACGGTTCGCCGACCGGGGCCTTCTTCAGGTGCTTGACCGTGACCTTCTGCACCTGGTTGAACCGGTAGGTCACATAGGCCCACCCCGAGCCGATGCCCACCAGGGCCAGTGCCACCACGATGATGCCGGCGAGCAGGACCCGGTCGAGCCAGGTGCGCTTCTTTTTCTTCTTCCGGCCGCCGTTGCCCGCGCCGGCCCCACCCGTGCCGCCCGTCCCTCCGTCGCCACTCCCGCCCTGGCCGCCCCCGGCCGCCGTGGCCCGGCTGTTGGCCTTCCGATCCTTGCGACTGAGTGCCACGCCGGGATCCGGGGCGGATGCACCCGACGCCACGGCGCCCACCGCCGCGGTGGCCCCCGTCGTCGCCGGAATGGACGATCCGAAGAAGGACTCCCCCGTCTGGTCGCCGAGCGGGGTGCGGCGTCCGAGGACGGGCACCCCACCGGTGGGCGTGGACCCCGACGGTGCGCCCGAGACGGACCCGGGACCCGAGGCGGTCGGGCCGCCAGCGGCCGACGATCGGGGCTCGGGGGAGTCTGGGGACTGGACCGGTGGCCCGTCGGGCGCATCGGGCGGCAGATCGGTTGATCTCCGGCCCTTCCGGGGAGCACTGTGGGCGCCACCCCGTCGACGATCTCGAGGAGCCATGGGGAGACGCTACCAACCGAGGGCTGCTCCGAGGTGCCGCCTGGGCGGCGTCACCGCCGACCGGAGACCCGGCACGCCCCGATCAGCCGTAGGCGGCGTATCCGGTCTGATCGACGGTCTCGGCCAGCTCGCTTCCGCCCGTTGCCGCCACCCGACCGTCGGACAGCACATGGACGACGTCGGGACGGAGCACATCGAGCAGCCGGCGGAAGTGGGTGATGGCCAGCACGCCGAGGCCCCACTCGGTCGTGGCCTCCTCCACCCGGCGGCCCACGGCGGCCAGCGCGTCGACATCCAGACCCGAGTCGATCTCGTCCAGGATGGCGAACCGGGGTCGGAGAACACCCAGCTGCAAGGTCTCGTTGCGCTTGCGCTCGCCACCGGACAGGTCGACGTTCAGCGGACGGGTGAGGAACCGTTGGTCGAAGCCGATCCGCCCGGCCTCGTCACGGAGCCGGGCCTCCACACCGTCCCCATCGGCGGGGAGCGCGGGACGGGCCGCCGTCAACGACGTCACCAGCGAGACCCCGGGTACCTCGATGGGGTGCTGCATGGCGAGGAACAGGCCGGCCCGGGCCCGCTCCCAGGTGGGCAGGGACAAGATGTCGACCCCGTCGAGGGTGACCGTGCCTCCCAGGATCTCGTAGCCCGGGCGCCCCATGAGGACGTGGGCCAGGGTGCTCTTCCCCGAGCCGTTCGGGCCCATCACGGCGTGGACCTCACCGCTGCGCACCGTCAGGGTCACACCCCGGAGGATCTCGCGACCGGGAACGCCGGCCCGGAGGTCGTCGATGACCAGTGCACCGAGGCTCACGGGACCACCACCGAGACGTCGTCACCCTCGAGGACCAGCTCGTAGACGGCCACCGGGCGGGTGGCCGGGAGCGAGCACGGCGCACCGGTCCGGAGGTCGAAGGTCGATCCGTGCTTGGCGCACTCGATCTCGCACTCCGCCGCCCACACCTCGCCGTCGGCCAGGGAGAAGTCCTCGTGGCTGCACCGGTCCCCGATGGCATAGAAGTCGTCGTCGATGCGCACGAGGGCCACCCGCAGGCCGGCCACGTCGAAGCGGCGGGCCTCGCCGGGGACCAGATCGCTCCGGCCACAGAGGCGGATGGACCCGTCGGCTCGGGCGGGGGCGGATTCAGGCACCGGTCACCCCGGTGCGGTCAGCCAGGGCCCGGCCCACCATGGCCCGGGTGCCGGCGATGGGGACCTGGTCGGCGATGTCCTCGAAGAACCCGGCCACGATGAGTCGTTCGGCCACCTCGGGCTCCACGCCGCGGGACTCGAGGTAGTACCGCTGGTCCTCGTCCACGGGGCCGACCGTGGAGCCGTGGCTGCACTTCACGTCGTTCTCCTCGATGTCGAGGTTGGGCACCGAGTCGGCGTGGGCCCCCTCGTCCAGCACCAGGTTGTGGTTGGTCTGCATGGCGTCGGACCGGACCGCTCCCCGACGGACCCGGATCAGGCCGCTGTAGACCGAATGCGCGTGGTCGGCCACCGCACCCATGAACAACAGGTCGCTGGTGGTGCGGGGGGCGAAGTGGTCCTGGAGGGTCCGGAAGTCGAGCATCTGGTCGTCCCGTCCGATGAAGGCCGCACGGAGCAGGCTGGTGCCCGACTCCCCCCGGAGAGCCGAGTCCGTCCGCAGGCGGGCGTAACTCCCGCCGAGCGCCACGGCGAAGCTCCGGAGCGTGGCATGGGCCCCGATCGTGCTCCCCTGGTGGGCCAGCTGCCAGGTGTCGGTGCCCAGGGACTGCACGCTGACGAACGAGAGGGTGGCGCCATCGGCCACCTCGATCTCGGTCAGCGGCACAACCAGGTGCCCGGGGCCCGAACCGGTGCCACCCGACGTCGTGGCCGGTGTGGAGGAGGCCGGCAGTTCGGCCAGGAGGCCGGCATCCACGTCGACGACGATCTCGACCACTCCGGCCCGGGACGACGCACCCGCCCGCACGAGGGTCCGGGGGAACACCGCCTCCCCGCCTCGTCCGCTGATCACGTGCACCACCACCACCGGGTCCTCGATGACGGCGTCCGGGGCGATGTCCACGATGAGGGGATCCACGGCGAAGGCCTCGTTGAGGAGGAGGAAGTCACCGGGGTCGGTGACCACCGACCCGAGGAGGCGCTCGCCATCGGGATGCTCACCCACGCGGCCGAGCGTCAGGACCTCGTCACCCACCGACGAGGAGAGGGTGGCGAGGACGCCGTTGAGGGTGACGACCAGACCCGAGCGTGGACCGAGACTGGCCACCAGTGAGTGGATCCGGTCCGACGGCGAAGGACCGGGGTCGCCGGCCGAGGCCAGCGGCACGCTCCCGGCCGGCCGGTACTGGTCGAGGTCGAGCCGGTCGATCCGGCTGTACCGCCAGACCTCGTCCTTCTCACTGGGAAGGGCCGAGGAGGCAAAGGTGGCAGCAGCATCCGCCCGGCGCCGCTGGAGCCAGGGCAGCCCGGGGAGGGCGGCGGCAGATTCGGGGGTGAACGTGGACAGAACAGGGACCTCTCGCGCAGCGAGGCCCGGGTAACGAGCCTCGGCGCCCATCCTACCCGCCGGATCGGGGCCTCCGGCCCCGGCAGGACCGGTCGGGAGCGGACCCGTGGCGGGGTCCCGGCCTACGCTCGGGTCATGACAACGCCTCCGGGAACCACCCTCGCATCCTTCACCTCCGATGTCCTGGCCATCGAGGTCGACGGCCACGTGGCCACGCTCTGGCTCGACCGGCCCGAGAAGCGCAACGCCATGGGCCCGGACTTCTGGTCCGATCTCCCGCGAGCCATGGCCGCCCTCGGATCGGATCCCGACCTCCGGGCCGTGGTCATCGCCGCCCGGGGGCCCCACTTCTCGGTGGGACTGGACCTGGTGGCCATGGCCGGACTCACCGGGACGGCCGAGACGGGTAACGGCAAGCCACGGTCGATGGCCGCCCGGGCCCGCTCGGGCCGTGCCGAGATCCTTCGCCTGCAGGCCTCGGTCACCGCCGTGGCCGACTGTCCGCTCCCGGTGATCGCCGCCGTCCACGGCTACTGCATCGGTGGTGGCGTGGACCTCATCGCCGCCTGCGACATCCGACTGGCCAGTGCCGAGGCCCTCTTCTCGGTGCGCGAGGCCAAGGTGGCCATCGTGGCCGACCTCGGCAGCCTGCAGCGCCTCCCGGCCATCATCGGCCGGGGGCACGTGGCCGAGCTGGCCTACACCGGCAAGGACATCACCGCGGCCCGAGCCCAGTCCATCGGGCTGGTGAACGAGGTCCACCCGGACGCCGAGGCCACCCTGGCCGCCGCCCGGGGCATGGCCGCCGAGATCGCCGCCAACTCGCCGCTGGCCGTCCAGGGCACGAAGGCCGTGCTGACGGCGAGTGCGGACCGGAGCGTGGCCGAGGGACTGGAGTACGTGGCCACCTGGAACGCCGGCTTCCTGGCGTCGGACGACCTGGTCGAGGCCATGACGGCCTTCATGGAGAAGCGCAAGGCCGAATTCAGCGGGTCGTAGTCGATCGGCTCAGCGCTTGCGGCGCCACCACCGGCGGTCCTTGCGCTCGTTGCGCTCGTCCTCCTTGCGCACCTCGGCGAGGATGTCCGGTCCCACGGCGTTGATGATGTCCTCGGCCTGGTCCAGCAGCCGGGCGGCGTCCTCACCGGGTACGTCGGGCATGGGCTCGAGCGCCGGCTCGACCAGGGAGCCGTGGGCCCAGCCCACATCGGCCAGCCGGGGGGCGTAGGAGGAACAGTCGTCCGGGCACTTCCACGGGGCCTCGGGGGCCAGGTCGAGGATGCAGAACCGTGCCACTTCCCCCGAGTCGTAGGTCCGGCTCTGAAAGTGCTTGCACTCTTCCCTCATCGGCATGGGACCATTCTGCCTTTCCCTCGACCCGCCCGTGGGCCACCCCCGTGACGGGGTGGCGGCGGCTCAGCCGACCGAGCCCTCCATCTGCAGCTCGATCAGCCTGCTCCACTCCACGGCGTACTCCATGGGCAGGGTCCGGGTGATCGGCTCGATGAAGCCGTTGACGATCATCCCCATGGCCTGGGTCTCGGACAGTCCCCGGCTCATCAGGTAGAAGAGCTGGTCGTCACCGACCTTGGACACGGTGGCCTCGTGGCCGATGCGGGCGTCGCGCTCGGCCACCTCCATGTAGGGCTTGGTCTCCGACACCGCAGTGTCGTCGAGCAGCAGGGCGTCACACCGGACGAAGCTCTTGGCGTGCTTGGCGCCCTCGTCGACGTGGACGAGGCCGCGGTAGGTGGTGATCCCCGCATCCTTGGAGATCGACTTGGACACGATGGTGGAGGTGGTCTCGGGGGCGGCGTGGATCATCTTGGCCCCGGCGTCCTGGTGCTGGCCGGCACCGGCGTAGGCCACGGAGAGGACCTCGCCGGAAGCCTTCGGTCCCATGAGGTAGACGCTCGGGTACTTCATGGTGAGGCGGGACCCGATGTTCCCGTCGATCCACTCCACGTGGGCCTCGGCCTCGGCCCGGGCCCGCTTGGTGACCAGGTTGTAGACGTTGTTCGACCAGTTCTGGATGGTGGTGTAGGTGATCCGCGATCCCTCGAGGGCCACCAGCTCCACCACCGCCGAGTGCAGGGAGTCGGTGGTGTACACGGGGGCCGAGCACCCCTCGATGTAGTGCACCTGGGAGCCCACGTCGGCGATGATCAGCGTCCGCTCGAACTGCCCCATGTTCTCGGCGTTGATGCGGAAGTACGCCTGGAGGGGCTGGTCGACCACCACGTTGGGCGGCACGTAGATGAACGAGCCACCCGACCACACGGCCGAGTTGAGGGCGGCGAACTTGTTGTCGTTGGGAGGGATGATCGTCCCGAAGTACTTGCGGACCAGGTCGGGGTACTCGCGCACCGCCGTATCCATGTCGCAGAAGATGATGCCGAGCGCCTCGAGATCCTCACGGTTGCGGTGGAAGACGACCTCGGACTCGTACTGGGCGGTCACGCCGGCCAGGTACTTGCGCTCCGCCTCGGGGATCCCCAGCTTCTCGTAGGTGTTCTTGATGGCGTCAGGCAGGTCGTTCCAATCCTCGACCTGCCCCGATGTCGGCTTGATGTAGTAGTAGATGTCCTCGAAGTCGAGGTCGGGCATGTTGACGGCGAACCACTCGGCCATAGGGCGCTTCTCGAAGCGCTGCAGGGCGCGGAGGCGGAAGTCGCGCATCCACTCCGGCTCCTTCTTCATGGCCGACATCTCGCGGACGATGGACTCGTTCAGGCCCTTCTTGGGCTTGAAGACGTAGTCCTCTTCGTCGGACCACCCAAGCTTGTATTTTCCGAGGTCGAGATCGGTGGTCGTCATATGGGCTCCTGGGATGCCGTCCGGTCGGACCGCTTGATTTCCCCTATACAGATAGTAACAACCCTGCGGCCGCCGTAGTGCGGCTCGGGGTCGTCGAGCCGGGAAAGTCGTGCCATCCTGGTCGGATGGCTGTTCCACCGACGTTTGGATCCTACGCGCCGAGACCCGTCCCCCCGGTGCCCCAACGCCGGCCGGAGCGCCTCGAGGCCCACGGGGACGTCCGGATCGACGACTGGTACTGGCTGCGGGACAAGGAGGATCCGGCGGTCATCGCCCACCTCGAGAGCGAGAACGCCTACACCGAGGCGATGACGGAGGGCACCGCCGGCCTCCGTGCCGAGCTCTTCACCGAGATGGTGGACCGGATCGAGGAGACCGACCTGTCCGTCCCGGTCCGTAAGGGCCCCTGGCTCTACTACGGACGTACCGTGGAGGGCGCCAGCTACGGCATCCACTGCCGGCGGCCGGTGGGGCCGGGGGGCGCCAACCCGCCCGACGCCGATGGTGGCCGCGGGGCCGAAGGGAGCGTCCCCGAGGACGAGACGATTCTCTTGGACGAGAACCGGCTGGCCGAGGGGCACGAGTACTTCGCCCTCGGGAATCTGGCCGTCAGCCCCGACCACCGGTGGCTGGCCTACTCCACCGACACCACCGGCGGTGAGCGCTACACCATGCGGTTCGTGGACCTGGACACCGGACAGGCGTCCACCGAGGCCCTGGCCGACACCTCCTACGGGATGGCCTGGGCCAACGACAACGTCACCGTCTTCTACGTACGGGTGGACGAGGCCATGCGGCCCTATCAGGTCTGGCGGCACCGGGTCGGTACCGATCCGACCGGGGACCACCTCGTCTACGAGGAGACCGATGACCGCTTCTACCTCGGGGTGGGGCGCACCAAGGACGACCGTTACCTCCTCATCGGGCTCGACTCCAAGGTCACCTCGGAGTTCCGGGCCCTCGACGCGGACGACCCCGAGGGCGAGTTCACGGTGATCGAGCCTCGCCGCCAGGGCATCGAGTACAGCGTCGACCACGATCGGGGCGACCCCGACGGCGGACGGGCCGCCCGGTTCCTCATCGTGACCAACGACGGGGCCCGGGACTTCCGGTTGGTGGAGGCGCCCGACGACACCCCGGGACGGGCCTCCTGGCGCGAGGTCATCCCGGCACGGGACGGCGTACGCCTGGACGCCGTCGACCCCTTCGCCGGCCACCTGGTGGTCTACGAACGGGAGGGCGGTGAGGCCCGGGCGCGAGTCATCGATGCCGCCACCGGAACCTCGACCGACCTGGAGCGGCCGGAGTCGCCGTCCACGGTGTGGGGAGGGGCGAATCCCGAGTACGAGTCCGCCGTGCTGCGCTACGAGTACACGTCACTGGTCACGCCCCGTTCCGTCTACGACCTCGACCTTGCCACCGGCACCTCGGTGCTACGGAAGCGCCAGCCGGTCCTCGGTGACTTCGACACCGGCCGCTACCGCACCGAGCGCCGATGGGCCGAGGCCGGGGACGGGACTCCGATCCCCTTGTCGCTGGTGTACCGACCCGACCTGGTGGGCGACCCGGCCCCGGCCCGACCGGCACCGTGCCTGCTGTACGGGTACGGCTCCTACGAGACGTCGATCGACCCGACGTTCTCCTCGCTGCGTCTGAGCCTGCTCGACCGGGGGTTCGTCTTCGCCATCGCCCACGTGCGCGGCGGCGGCGAGATGGGGCGGTCGTGGTACGAGGAGGGCAAGTTCGCCGCCAAGCCCAACACCTTCACCGACTTCGTGGCCTGTGCCCGGTCCCTGATCGACGGTGGCTGGACCACGCCTGGGCAGCTGGTGGCCCGGGGAGCCAGCGCCGGGGGCCTCTTGATGGGCGCAGTGGCCAATCTGGCTCCCGAGCTGTTCCGGGCCATCGTGGCCGAGGTGCCCTTCGTCGACTGCCTCACCACCATTCTGGACGAGACGCTGCCGTTGACGGTCCTCGAGTGGGAGGAGTGGGGCAACCCGGTGGAGGATCCCGAGATCTACTCGGTGATGAAGGCGTACTCCCCCTACGACAACGTCCGGGGCGTCGACGAGCAGGGTCGACCGGTGCGCTATCCCGACATCCTGGCCACGGGCGGTCTGTCCGACCCGAGGGTGGGCTTCTGGGAGCCGGCCAAGTGGGTGGCCAAGCTTCGTGCGGCCAACCCGGACAACCGGGTCCTGCTCAAGACCGAGCTCGGGGCGGGCCACGGCGGTCCCTCCGGACGTTACGACGCGTGGCGCGATGAGGCCTTCGTCTACGCCTTCATCCTCGACGCCCTGGGTCTGGCCGGCGACGGGGGGGAGCCTGCAGACGCCGGGGACGACCCGCTCACGGTGGGGTCGTCGAACTCGTAGACGACGCCGTGGCTGGGGCCGTGGTGGTCGTCGTCGGAGGACTGGCGGCCAGGGCGGCGGCGGTGGGCTGGAAGGTGGCCACGAACGGCGCACTGATCGGGGTGGGGAGCACCACCGGGACGCTGTCGATGGCCAGGGTCACCTCGGGGGTGCCGATCTGCACGGTGACGTTCCCGCTGGCCGGCACGACCTGGACCGCGCCGGCCTGCACCTCGCCGGCCCACAGGGTGGATCCGGTCGAACTGCTCGTCACCGCCACCCAGCACGTTCCCGTGCCCGTCACGGTCACCTGGTAGTTGCTGTTGGTCACGGGATAGGTGGCCGTGCTCGCTGTGGAGGTGAGGGCCACCACCTGGGTGGGCTGGGTGGTGGGCGTGGGTCGGGCGGGGGCCTTGGCCTTGGGCTTGTCGGCCCTCGGAGCCGCCGTCGTGCCCGGCGACCGGGCCAGCGTGGTGACCGATCCCGCGTGGGAGGCGTGGACCGCGGTGGTCGACGTGGCCGCGGCGTGCGGGGACGAGTGCTTGGACCCTACGTAGGCCAACACACCGAACACCACCACGGCGGCCACGACGAGCATGATGGTGGTGGCCCGCCGGGGCCGGTGGTTCATGGAGTCGAGGGCGTGGCGTTGCGCCCGGTCGGTGCGCGCGACGGGAAGGCCATCGCCCGCACCGTCGTGGCGGATCCGGTCGCGGGGCCGGGAGTCGTCGAAGATCAGGGGGGTCTCGGGATCGGGGAACTCATCGTTGCCCCGCACGGGGACGGGGGGGACGGAACGGCCGGTGCCGACCCCCACGGAGGCGCCGACGGCACCGGCTCCCCCGACCATCCCGGCAGTCCCCGGGGACCGTCGGTACGAGCGGGGAACCCCGGGTTCCGCTCCGGCCCGTTCGTCCGGGCCCACCACGGGCACCGACGTGCGGCCGCTGCGCTCGGAGAGGTGCTCGAGGGTGCCCAGCGCCGTGTGGTAGCTGCGCACCGAGTGGATGTCGTCACCCTCGGGACGGCGGAAGATCATCACGACCACGGCGGCGACGACGATCAGTGCCACGGCGGCCAGGGCGATCCACATCCCGACTATTCAACCCGAAGCGGGTCGGCAGCGGGAGGCGAGGCCCCCAGCGGCCGGTGGTGGTGGCCGGGTCGGCCCCGTGGCCACGCGGCCAGCTCTTTGGCAGATCAGCGAATCGCTTGAAGCGATGTTCCCAGGTCAGACGGCGGTGATGGCGGTCAGTCCCCCGTCGACGGTGAGGTGGGTCCCGGTGATGAACGAGGCCTCGTCGGACAGCAGGAACCGGATCGGCCTGGCGATCTCGTCGGGTGTCGACACCCGCTGGAGCGGGGTCCGCCCCTCCAGCTGCTCCCGGAACCCCGGGAGCGCGAAGGCCGGTGCCAGCATGGGGGTGTCCACCGCCCCCGGGCAGACCGCGTTGACCCGGAAGCCCTCCGAGGCGAAACGCTGGGCGATGGAGCGCATGACCCCGAGGACCCCGCCCTTGGAGGCGCAGTACGCAGGGATGAACAAGCTGCCGAAGAGCCCCTCGATCGACGAGATGAACACCACGGCCGATCCGGGACCGGCCCGGCGGAACGGCTCGATGAGCCGACGGCAGATCATCACACCCGCCCGGAGGTTGATGTCGAGCGTGGTGTCCCAGAGCTCGTCCTCGAGGAGGTCGATGGGCATGGCCCCGGACACGCCGGCCGCGTGGACGAAGCCGCCGAGGGTCCCGAGGGACGCCTCCACGTCAGGGA
This sequence comes from uncultured Acidimicrobiaceae bacterium, assembly GCA_963738545.1. GTDB lineage: Bacteria > Actinomycetota > Acidimicrobiia > Acidimicrobiales > RAAP-2 > Bog-756. The sequence goes on along the minus strand of CAVTXA010000008.1, from coordinate 635,548 downwards.
CTGCCTCGATGATGGCCGAGGTATCGGCGACGTCGACCACCGCCCAGTGGGCGGTCACGCCGTGGCGCTCTCGGCACAGGGTGGCGGTCTCCTCGGCCCCGGCGGCGTCGATGTCCCACACCGACACCGGTCGACCCACCGCAGCCACCGCCAGGGCGGTCTCCCTGCCGATGCCCGAACCTCCTCCGGTGACGAGGACGCCCGTCCGGGGCGATCCCAGTCTCTCGTCGGTGGGGGTCGGCACCGGTAGCTCGACCGAGGCCGTCCCGTGTCCCTTGGCGGCGGTGACCGCGGGGGTGGGGGGCCCGAGCGCGGTGCCCTCGGACCGCCTCACCGGTGCCTCGCTGGCCGCAGGTCGGACGGGTCCGGATTCCACGGGCGCAGTCTGCCAGAACCGGTCGACTCGCGGTGGCGACAGGATCGAGGCGCCGCTCAGGTCCGGAGGCCGGCCCTCGGCTGCACCCCCGGGTGGATCTCCGACCGCAGCGGGTTGGCCAGGTCCCGGGCCGACAGGACGGGGTCGGTGAGGCCCCAGTCGGCCCCGATGGCCGGATCGTCCCAGGCCACGCCGAGCTCGTCCTGGGGGTTGTAGTAGCCGTCCACCAGGTACCACAGCGTCAGATCGGTGAGGGACGCGAACCCATGGGCCACCCCGGGGGGGATGAACAGTCCCCGGTCGTGGTCGCCGTCGAGATCGAGCGTGAGGGTGGCGCCGTCGGTCGGCGAACCCTGCCGCAGGTCATGGAGCACGACACGGGCCGTGCCGGCCAGCACGTACCAGTAGTCCGCCTGATGGAGGTGGTAGTGGAGCCCCACGATGGCACCGGCCTGTTTCACCGACCGATTGGCCTGGGTCATCTCCCGGCCGAGTGGAAACCAGCTGCGACGGTAGGTCTCCACGAACCGCCCCCGCTCGTCCCCGTGGGCATCGGGCTCCACGACGATGACGTCGGCGATGACCTCGGACTCCTTGATGTCAGGCACGTGCTACGTCCCATCCGCTCGGTGTGAGTGCTCCCCGTCTCCGGCGTGCCGGGCAAGCGTAGCGAACCTGCTCCGGAAGAACAGCAGGGGGAGCCCGTCGTTGGTCCCGAGATCGAGGACCTTGCCGATGATCAGCTCATGGTCCCCGGCGTCATGCACCAGCTCCACGTGGCAGTCGACCCAGGCCAGGCTGCCGTCGATGACCGGGGCCCCGGTCGCCGGGGCGGGATGCCAGTCCACGCCGACGAACTTGTCCCCACCCGACTGGGCGAAGCTCCGGCACAGGTCCTCTTGATGGTCCCCGAGCACGTTGACGCAGAACGTGCCGGCCCGGGCGATACGGGGCCAGCTCGTGGAGGTCCGGGCCGGGGCCACGGCCACGAAGGGGGGGTCGATCGAGAGGGAGACGAAGCTCTGGCAGGTGAACCCCACTGGCTTGCCGTCCTCCATGCCCGCCACGATGGTGACGCCACTGGTGAACCGGCTCATGGCGTCTTTGAAGGCGCTGTCGTCGAAGGCCATCCTCAGCGACCCAGGACCACGGTGGTGCCCTCGCGGGCGGCGTCGACCTCGAGGGCCGGGGACGACGACGCCTGGTGCCGGGCCTCGTCCAGCATCCGGTCGATCTGCTCGTCGGTGTGGGACGGATCGTGGTGGAACAGCGCCAGGCGCTTCGCCCCCGACTCCCGGGCCACGTGGACGGCGTAGTTCGCCGTGGAGTGCCCCCAGTGGGGAACCTGGGCGAACTCGCCCTCGGTGTACTGGGCGTCGTGCAGCAGCAGGTCGGCGCCGTCGCACAGCTCGAGCACCTCGGGCTCCACGGAACAGAGGTCGGGGGGAGCCTGGTGGTCCGACAGGTAGACCAGGACGTGGCCGTCGGCCTCGATCCGGAAGCCGAGGGTGTTCCCGATGTGGACCACCGGACGGACTTTCACCTTGGCCGCACCGATGGCGAACTCGTCGGTCCCAGCCAGATCGTGGAACCGGAACGACCCTTCGAACTGGGCCATATGGATGGGGAAGAACGGGGGGCGCACCATGGAGGCCAGGGCCTCCCCCAACTGCTCCGTGTCCTGGGCCGGTCCGTAGACGTCCACCACGGCGTCGGCGTGGCGCATGGGAGCGAAGAACGGGATCCCGAGCACGTGGTCGTAGTGCAGATGGGACAGGAGGGCGTTGGCCCGGAGCGGGGCTCCGGTCGCGGTCAGGGACGCGTCCAGCAACTGGCCGAGGGCGCGAAGGCCCGTCCCCAGATCAATGATCAGGGGTGGCTCGCCGTCCATCTCCACCAGCACGCACGAGGTGTTCCCCCCGTAGCGGCGATAGAGGTCCGACGAGCACGGGCAGGAGCCCCGGACACCGAAGTAGGTGATTCTCACCGAAGGACGAGGCTAGCCGGATGTGTGACGTGCCCCCCGGCCCACCTGGAGGGACCGGCCCTCCGGCGGTGTCGTCAGGGGCCGAGCGGTCGTCCGCCGGCCAGCGTGCCGTCGACTACCCTCGCCGCCATGGGCCACCGCACCGTCACGGCCAACGGCACCGAGTTCGCGTATCTCGAGGCCGGCCCGGACAACGGCCCGTTGGCTCTCTGCCTGCACGGCTTTCCTGACACCGCCCACACCTGGCGCCATCTCCTCCCCCGCCTGGCTGACGCCGGGTTCCACGCCGTGGCACCGTTCCTCCGCGGCTACGCCCCGTCCGCTGTCCCTCAGGACGGGCACTACGACACGGGGACCCTGGCGCTCGACGCCTGCGCGCTGCACGAGGCGTTGGATGGCAGGGACGACGCCGTGATCATCGGCCATGACTGGGGAGCCTTCGCCACCTACGGGGCCGCGGCGTTTCAACCCGAACGGTGGCGACGGGTGGTGGCCGCCTCACTGCCGCCGCAGACGGCCATGGCCGAAGGGTTCTTCGCCTACGACCAACTCCGTCGCAGTTGGTACATCTTCTTCTTCCAGTCGCCCCTGGCCGAGTACGCGGTGTCCCTCGACGACTACGCCTTCATCGACCGCCTCTGGGCGGACTGGTCACCGGGCTTCGACGGAGCCTGGGACGTGGCCCGGGTGAAGGAGTCGCTGGCTCCACCCGGGTGTCTGGGCGCGGCGCTCGGCTACTACCGCGCCACCTTCGCCGGGCCGCCCGACGATCCCGACGCCGCTGCCGCCCAGGCCGCCGGCGGGACCATCGCCCCACAGCCCACCCTCTATCTCCACGGGGCCGACGACGGCTGCATCGGCATCGACGCCATCGGAGCGGTCACCGACGTCCTGGCTCCCGGCTCCGAGGTGGTGGTCGTCGAGGGTGCCGGCCACTTCCTGCACGTCGAGCACCCCGACGAGGTGAACGACCGCATCGTCGGCTTCGCGACGGCGTGAGCACGAGGGCCCCGGGGCCCTCGCCGGCTGCCCCTACGCGCCGATCCTCTTCAGCCACCGGACCGCCGTCCGGAGGAAGGCGTTCGTCGCCGGCTCGGCAAGGAGCGGATCGAGATGGCTGTAGCTCACGGTGCGGCTGACCACGGTGACGCTCGGGATCCTCGAGTGCCTCTGGAACGAGCGGGCCCCGTCGGCCACGGCGTTGTCCTCGCCCCCGAGAGACGTCTGGAAGGCGTACAACGGCACGTCCACCTGGCCGGTGTCGAGCAGACGCAGACCGAGATACGTGGCCGCCGGGGTCTGGCTGAGCGTGGCCGCGGCAGCGGCGTCGATGGACAGCCGCTCCGGGTAGTACCAGTCGGCGGCGGCCAGAGGCGCCTGGGCGAAGACATCGGCGACGTTCTGGACCGGGGTGATCCCCGTGTTGACCCAGCCGGCCGGGCTGCCGGTGGCGGCCACGTGTCCCGAGTGCACATGGATCAGGGCCAGTGACGACGGCGAGGTCGATGCGTCGAAGGCGTAGCCCAGCTGGGCCTGGTTGGTGACGGGCCTCGGCGGCTTGAGTGAACTGGGCAGGAGGGGGAACGTCTGGAGCAGGGAGGGGGCGTCCGGCGCCTCGAAGGCGGCGAGCGCGCCGACCTGGCTGAACACGCCGGTGACCCAGGGGAGTCCCGCCCCCAGCAGATCGAGCCAGGGGCCCTTCGTGCCCATGGTGGCGATAGCCGCCTGGGCCGAGGTCACGGTGACCGGCTGCTCGCCGGCAAACGGGGCACCGGCGCATCCGTCGATGCACATGATGCCGTCGAGGTTCCGGTAGCCGCCCCGACCGTTGAAGTCCCAGGCGGCGTAGGCGGCGGCCTCGGTGCCCCCCAGGGAGTGACCTCCGAGGGTCACGGTCCGGGCCCCACCGTCGCGGGCCTTGACGATGACGGCGTTGAGGTCGTTCATGGCCACCGCCATGCCCCACTGTTGGACGAAGGTGAACTGCGAGGCCGGTAGGGGCTGGTAGTGGTCGGTGATCGAGGGATCGGACAGAAACCCGAGGTAGTAGTCGAAGGCCTGCTGGTAGGTGGCCTTCCCGGCCAGCACCGATTGGATGAGGGAGTCGTCTTGGAGGGCCCCCTCCCGACGCATCTCGGCCCAGACCTGGAGATGGGGGACGTGGGTGACCAGATACGGGGCCACCAGGTCAAAGTCACCGGCGCCGCCGTTGGTCCCCGGCACCAGCACCAGCACATGGGCGGCGTCGGGCGAACCGAAGCGACGCACCGACACCTGGTCGTACTGTGCCGGTGAGACGGTCCCGTCGGGAACGGCCGGGGTGGCGACGACGTCGGGCGTGGCCACGGTGAAGACGGACTCGGGTACCGACGAGGGTGCGCCCAGAGCCACACCACCCGGGGTGGTCGTCGACGCCGAGGCCGCCGAGGCCGGGCCGGCGGCCAGGAGCGAGATGGCCACGACCACCGACAGCCACCCGAGCGAACGAACCATCCGTGGCCCCACACACCCCCCTGTCCCGGCCGGCACGACGACCGAACTCACGCCGCCAAGTTAGCCAGTCGCCAGAACCGGCGTTTGCCACCCGCTCACGGGAGGCGGAGGGTGCCGACGTCGGTCCTGACCACCAGCTCCTCGGCCACCAGTCCCGCCACCACCCGATCCAGGCGCTCGGGCTGGTCCTCCCAGCCGACCACCGAGGCCAGGTCTCCCACCGGGAGCTCACCCCGGCGCAACGCCTCGATCAGCCGGCCCCGACCCTCACGGTCCGAGCCGGCGAAGCGGCTCTGGGGCACCGACACCCCGGCCGAGCCGATGGCGGGATCCGGCTCGGAATGGCCGCTGGCCGCCCACCGGCACCGCCGACGGATGGGGCAGGCGCGGCAACGCGGCGTCCTGGGCAGGCAGGTTCCCGCCCCGAGGTCGAGGAGGGCCTGACCGAACCACCAGCCCCGTCCCGGTGGCACCATGGCGTCCACCAGGCGCTGGGCCTCCCCGGGTCGGACCGGCCGCCCGGCCACGGCGCGCGACAGGACGCGACCGGCGTTGGTGTCCACCACGCCGACGTCGGCGCCGAAGGCGAAGGCGAGTACGGCCCGCGCCGTGTAGGTCCCCACGCCGGGGAGGGCGAGCAGGCCGGCCAGGTCCGACGGCAGGTGCCCGTCGTGGTCGGCCACCACCGCCCGGGCCGCCCGGTGGAGGTTCCGGGCCCGCCGGTTGTAGCCCAAGCCCTGCCAGGCCCGAAGCACGTCGCCCGGTGGCGCCGCGGCACAGGACGCCACCGTCGGGAAGCGGTCCATGAATTGGAGGTAGGCCGGGACCACCCGGGACAGCTGGGTCTGCTGGGCCATCACCTCACTGACGAGAACCGCCCAGGGATCGCGGGTGGACCGCCACGGCAACTCGGGTCGCCTCGAATCACCGCCGAGTGCGGTCCCCCAATCCTCGATGGCACGACCGATGGCCTCGACCTGGGGGCGGCGCCTGATCGGATCGACCGCGCCCGTCGACTTGGGCTTCGGACCGGCCCCGTGGTCCCGGGCCCCGACCGCGTCATCCGACCCGATCAGTCCCAGACGTCGTCCCCGTAGGGTCGTCGACGGGACGGCGCCGAGGCCCGCTTCCAGACCATGACCTTGCGCCGGAAGAAGCAGACCTCTTCCCCGCGCTGGTTGAAGCCCTTGGTCTCGACGGTGACCACACCCCGGTCGTCCCTCGACTTGGACTCGACCTTGCCGATGACCTTGGTCTCGGCGTAGATGGTGTCGCCGTGGAAGGTCGGGGCACGGTGGAGGAGGGACTCGACCTCGAGGTTGGCGATGGCCGCCCCGCTGACGTCGGGCACGCTCATCCCGAGGACCAGGGAGTAGACCAGGTTCCCCACCACCACGTTCTTGCCCTGCACCGACTCGTGCTCGGCGAACCAGGCGTTGGTGTGCAACGGGTGGTGATTCATGGTGATCATGCAGAACAGGTGGTCGTCGGCCTCGGTGATGGTCTTCCCCGGCCAGTGTCGGTAGACGTCACCTGGCTCGAAGTCCTCGAAGTCGCGTCCGAAGGGGCGGTCGAAGGTGGTCACGGGGGTCAGTCCCTGACGAGGGTGGGCCGGGTGGTGAAGCCGAGGACCCAGTCGGTCTGGGACTCGCCGTCGATGGCCATCCGCCAGGTGTAGCGCGTGCCGGGGGTCAGGGGCAGTGGGCCCAGGTTGACGGCGAGGGCCACGTCGATGGGTGAGCCCTCGGGGATTCCCGGCGGCCGGCCCACGGTGAACTCACCCCGCACCTCGACTGGGTGTTCCCCCTCTGGGGTCTCGACGAGCACCGGTCGCCCGTCGGCGTCCTCCAAGAAGAGCTCCCAGTGATGGGCCGACTCCGCCTCGTGCCATCCCACGTCGATCTTGAGCGCGATGGCCGACGGGACCGGGTCGGGACCGGTCATGCTCCAGCCGCCCCCGAGGACGTAGAGCTTGCCGTCGGAGACCTGGGCTGCGTCGCACAGCATCATGGTGACTCGCACGGTAGGTGAGGTTACCGGCTGACGGGGCGGTCACGGTACGGGATCGGGCCCACCGGCTCGGGAGGGACGACTGGGCCCCGGGTCGGAGCGGTGGATGCCCGCGCCCGGCCCCGGGAGGGTCCGGACGGGCCGGTAGCCTGAGCCCATGGAATTCCGGGGGCTGCGCGACGACGTCTACCGGCGACCGCTGGCCACCGCCCTCGAACGCCTCGGCATCGGGCCGGGGTGGACCTGTGCCGACATCGGTGCCGGCGGTGGCGACGTCTCGGTGGCCCTGGCCGAGATCGTGGGCCGCGACGGCCGCGTGTATGCCGTGGACAGTGACCCCATGGCCCGGGACGAGGTGGCCGAGGCGGCCGCGGCGCACAGCCAGGTCGTCGCCATCACCCAGTCCGGCGAAGACCTCCGGCTCCCCGAACTCGTCGACCTGGCCTTCTGCCGCTTCCTCCTCCTCCATGTGGTGGACCCGAGCGTGGTGCTGGACCGCATGGCGGCTGCCGTCCGGCCCGGCGGCTGGGTCGTGGCCCAGGAGCCGATCACCTCGGCCGGGCGGATCAGCGGCATGCCCTTCTCCATGCCCTCGGCCCGTCACCCCGACATCGGCGCCCTGCTCCCGTCCTTGGCCCGTGACGCCGGTCTGGTCACGGTGGACGCCTGGGCCGAGGCGCCGGCCGGCGCCGGCCCGGGACCCGTGGCCGACTACCTCAGGATCCTGACCGAGGTGGATCCGGGCGACGAACCAGTGGTCCTCCCCCCCCTGGTCACCGTGGTGGCCCAGGCCCCTCCGGCCTGAGGGCGGCTCCGTCCGAGCGGCCTGAGTGCCGGCCGGGCGGCGGCCGCCACCCGGAGACGGCCTGGCGTGAGACAGCCAAATTGCTAAGTCTCACGCCCATCAATTGGTTGGGATCCGGACGGGCCTTTGCTGTTTTGATGCCACGCATCGCCGGGGAGACCGGCACCGTTTCCACCCGGTTTCCCCGGGGATTGTCCACTATTATCCCACATCAGAGGCTAAATCTCCCCCTGCTCGACACTTGAGCGACTCCGTGGCGTAGAGTCAGCCATTCGCTCGGTGGAGGCCCTTCCATGGGAGGCTTCTCGGCCGAGTCGACCTGGTAAATGGACCGAGATAGCTGGGGGAACTGAACGGTGAGATCTACGTCGCTGAAGACGCGCATGGTCGTCGTGGGGCTGGCCCTGGCCCTGGCGACCTCGACGGTGGTGATGGGCACGGCGGGCGTGGCGTCGGCCTCATCGAGTTCGACGATCCCGGCCAGTGCCTTCCAGGACCACACGGGCATCACCAAGACCGAGGTCAAGCTGGCCAACGTGTCCACGCTGTCGGCCGGCCTGTTCAAGGGGGCGGACGTCGGGGCCCAGGCCTACGCCGACTACGTGAACTCCACGGGGGGGGTCAACGGACGCAAGTTGGTCATCACCGACTCGGACGACCAGTTCAGTGGGGCCACCAACCGGCAGGCCACGCAGAGCGCCATCAACAGCGACTTCGCCATGGTCGGGAACTTCTCGCTGGAGGACAGCTTCGGCGGAGCCCTGCTGAAGACGGTCCCGGGCATGCCTGACGTCTCGGTGGTCCTCGATCCGGTCACCAACAAGCTCCCCAACGTCTACAGCGCCGTCCCGCTCAACGCCGGATGGGAAGAGGGCCCGATCCAGTTCATCAAGTCGAAGTACCCCAACGACATCCACGCAGCCGGGGCCATGGTCGGCGCGTTCGCCTCGGCCGAGGCCGACTGGGAGGGCCAGAAGAACGTCCTGGACAAGGCGGGCTTCAAGGTCATCTACGACCCGACCTACACCGTCTCCACCACCGACTTCACCCAGAACGTGATCGCCATGAAGAACATGGGGGTCAAGATCCTCTTCGTGGAGGGCATGTCCGAGAGCTATGCCGCGTCCTTGCTGAAGGACCTGGTCCAGCAGAACTACCACCCTGCCGTGGTCCTCGGCGCCGCCACCTACACCGACACCCTGGCCCAGGACTCCGGGGGCGCCGCGGCCATCAACGGTGACTACCTGGACCAGAACACCGCCCTCTACCTCGGCCAGGACGCCAAGGCCGTTCCCGCCGTGGCCACCTTCCTCCACTGGGTCAACGTGGCGTCACCGGGATTCAAGGTGGACCTCTACACGCTCTACGCATGGCTCTCGACCGAGCTGTTCGCCCAGGCGCTCAAGAATGCCGGCTCCAATCCCAGCAGAGGATCGGAGTTGCAGGCGCTGTCCAAGATCACCGCCTTCGACGGGAACCACCTGATCGCCCCCACCGACCCGGCGGCCAAGACCATCGGCAACTGCTACCTGATCGGGAAGGTGGTCAACGGTCAGTTCCAACGCACCACCGACGACCCGCCGGTGACCGGGCCCACCCACGGTTACCGCTGCAACTACACCTACATCAACCCACCGGCGTAGTCCGGCCGTTGGGGCGGCCCGGGTCCGGGCCGGTACGCTGGGGGCGTGACCCCCGACCCCGTTCCCGTCCCTGACCTGCAGGCCGCCGCCGACGCGTTGGCGCTGGCCCAGTCGGTCGTCGACGCCGGCATCGTCGCGCTGGTCGACGCCGGCGGTCCCGACTCGGCCCAGGTCCTGGCCTACGACATCGCCCATGCGGCGGCGGCGGTCCGAACCGCCGAGTCCCTGATGGCCTACGGGTCCCGCGGCGACACCGAGGCCCGGATCGCCTGTGCCTTCGCCGCCGACGCCGTGGCCGATCTGGCCACCCGGGTCATCGGGCGATCGACCCAGTGGGGCGTGGCCGCCGGGTGGATGGCCCCGGCCGAGGCGTTCGTGGCCTCCTTCCGGGACCCGTCCTTCCTGGCCTCTCTGGCCGACCAGCCCGGTGACCGCCACCTCGACGCCGATTTCGAGCTCGTCCGGGAGACGTTCCACCGGTTCGCCGAAGAGCAGATCCGGCCCCGGGCCGAGCACATCCACCGGGCCAACACCGACATCCCCGAGGCGATCATCAGCGGGATGGCCGAGATGGGCGGCTTCGGGATGTCGGTCCCCGAGGAGTACGGGGGGTTCGCCACCGGCGGCGAGGCCGACTACCTGGGCATGGTGGTGGCCACCGAAGAGCTGTCGTGGGGCTCGTTGGGGGCCGGAGGGTCGTTGATCACCCGACCGGAGATCCTCACCCGGGCCCTCGTGCACGGGGGCACCGAGGACCAGAAGCAGTACTGGCTGCCCCGACTGGCCACCGCCGAGGTCATGGGGGCGGTGGCGGTCACCGAGCCCGACTACGGATCCGACGTGGCCGGCGTGGTGACCTCGGCCACGCCCACCGAGGGAGGGTGGCTGATCAACGGGGTCAAGACCTGGTGCACCTTCGCCGCCCGGGCCGATGTGCTCATGCTGCTGGCCCGCACCGATCCCGACCGGGCCAAGGCCCATCGGGGTCTGTCCCTCTTCCTGGTGGAGAAGCCGCAGGCCGAGGGGCACGGCTTCCTGTTCACCCAGGAGCCGGGGGACGACCGTCCCGCCGGGTCGGTGGGACGGATGGAGGGTCGGGCCATCGACACCCTCGGCTACCGCGGCATGCACTCCTACGAGGTGGCCTTCGAGGACTGGTTCGTTCCCGATGCCAACCTGGTCGGTGGCCAGGACGGTCTGGGTAAGGGCTTCTACCTGCAGATGCAGGGCTTCGAGAACGGTCGCCTGCAGACGGCCGCCCGGGCCATCGGGGTCATGCAGGCCGCCTACGAGGCCGCCCTCGCCTACGCCGGCAACCGGGTGGTGTTCGGCGAACCGATCCTCGACTACCAACTGACCCGGTCCAAGCTGGCCCGCATGGCCGTGCTCATCCAGGCCGCACGTCAGTTCTCCTACGAAGTGGCGCGCCTGATGGCCAAGGGCGAGGGGACCCTCGAGGCCTCCATGATCAAGGCCTACGTGTGCCGGGCCGCCGAGTGGGTCACCCGCGAGGCCCTGCAGATCCACGGGGGCATGGGCTACGCCGAGGAGTTCCCGGTGAGCCGGTACTTCGTGGACGCCCGCGTCCTGTCCATCTTCGAGGGAGCCGACGAGACGCTGGCGCTCAAGGTCATCGCCCGGCGCCTGGTGGGCGACGCCCGACGCTGAGGATCAGCCTGCGGACCGGGACCGTCCGGCCCGCTCCCCGCGGGTGACGAACTTGGTGGCCATCTTGCGGGAGGCCTCGTCGATCATCTCGTCACCGAACATGACCGCCCCGGTCCGGTCGTCCTCGGTGGCCTTGCGGTAGGCGTCCAGGATGTCCCAGGCCTTGTCGAACTGCTCCTGGGTCGGTGAGTACACCTCGTTCAGCACGCCGACCTGGTCCGGGGTGAGCGCCCACTTGCCGTCGTAGCCGAGGACCCGGGTCCGCTGCGAGAACTCGCGGAGGCTGTCCAGCTCGCGGATCTTGAGGAACGGTCCGTCGATGACCTGGAGCCCGTTGGCCCGACCGGCCATGAGGATCTTGGAGAAGACGTAGTTGAAGTGGTCACCGGGGTACTCGGGGATGGACACCCCACCGGTGAGCACGGGCATCTCCATGGAGGCGGCGAAGTCGGCGGGACCGAAGATGATGGTCTCGAGCCGGGGGGAGGCAGCACAGATCTCCTCCACGTTGATGAGGCCTCTGGTCGTCTCGATCTGGGCCTCGATGCCGATGTGGCCCACCGGCAGCCCACTCTTCTTCTCCACCTGGGTGAGGAGCAGGTCGAGGGCCACCACCTCGGCCGCTGTCTGCACCTTGGGCAGCATCAGTTCGTCGAGCCGCTCACCGGCGTTGGAGACCACGTCGATCACGTCGCCGTAGGTCCACTCCGTGTCCCAGGCGTTGATCCGCACGCAGAGCACCCGGTCGTCCCAGGGGAGGTTCTTGATGGCGTCGGCCACCTTGGCCCGGGCCGCTTCCTTCTCCAGGGGGGCGACCGAGTCCTCGAGGTCGAGGAAGCTCATGTCGGCGGGCACCGTGGGGGCCTTGGCCAAGAAGCGCTCGTTCGACCCGGGGGACGACATGCACGAGCGGCGGGGGAGGTTGCGGGATCGTTCGGACATGCCCGCATGGTACGGCCCCGCAGGGTGATGGCCCAAATGGCGGGGTCCGGGGGGTCAGCGGCTCTCGGGCGCCACCTGGTACCGGGAGGTGTAGTCGGCGAACTCCTCGGCCAGGCCGGCGTAGGTCCACCCGAAGTCGGCCGGGTCGTAGCGGTGGTGCCCGAAGGCGTCCTGGGGCCGCTGCTCCAAGAAGGCCTCCATGCGCCGGGCATGGAGGCCACTCACCTCGTCGCCGAAGGTGGCGTACAGGCCGCGGACGGCGGCCACCGGGTCGGCCACGAGGGCCTCGTAGGAGAGGTGCTGACACCATCCGGCGACGGTCTTCTCGTCATAGGCCACCGCCGAGGACAGGGCGAAGGCGCACTTGCGCTTCCACTCCTCGGCCGCCGGCCGGGGGTCGGTGCGCGAGGTCAAGGGACGTTGCCCGGCGTTGGCCAGGCTGGCCAGCGACGTGACAACCGGTCCCGGATCCCGGTGCGTCCAGATGATCCGGGCGTCGGGATAGGCCGTCAGCAGGGCATCGAGATGCCAGAGGTGGTTGGGGGTCTTCAGGATCCACCGCTCGGTGGGCTGGGCCGACTGCAGGGCCTGGAGCGCCAGCTTGTGCTGGGCGTAGGCGGGGGCCATATCGGCCTGCTCCAACCAACGGGCGTAGGCGGGTACGTGGGCCTGGGTCTCGAGGGCGAGCGTGCGGACGTCGTACATGAACAGGGACACGCACTCCTGGGCCAGGGTGGCGCCGAAGGGGTGCATGGCCCGGAGCGGTGGGTTCAGCTTCATGAGCCCGTCGAGTTCCTTCGCCGTCAGGGCGATGCGCGGGTCCTCCTCGGCCCCCTCGAGTGTGGGGGGCGGGATGAGGTGGGCGGCCTCCCACTGGCGCAGGGGTCGGGCCATGGGATCCAGGCCCAGCAGCATGGACAACAGGCTGGTGCCCGTCCGTGGCAGGCCGACGATGATCCAGGGGCTGTCGATGGTCTCTTTGGTGATGGCCGGATGGTCGAGGGCCCACCGGTGCAGCTCGATACGGTTGGTGAGGGCGGCGGCGAGCATCTTGGTGACGAGGATGCGGCCGAACGTGGTGAGCTCGGCCTCGGCCTCACACGAGGCCAGGAACACCCCGAGCGGTTCCTGGTAGGAGTCCGAGCCCAGGTCGTGGGAGCCGGCCTTCTTGGTGGCGGCCCGGACCACGGCGGCCGGGTCCAGTGAGGGCACCTCCCGGCCCAGCCGCCTGATGGTGTTGCCCACGGCGTTGAGGGCCCGGAGCGGGGGGCTGGTCAGCTCGGAGTCCCGCCACGTGAAATCCACCGTGCGCGTCGCCGGAGCGCTCACCCGCCCACCTCGACGACGGTTCGCCCCAACGACCGGCGCTGGTGGTGCTCGTCCAGGGCGGTCCCGGCCTCCTCCATGGTCACCCGCCGGCCGATGGAGGGCCGGATCGATCCGTCGGCCACCAGGGCCAGCAGGTCGGCGTGGATCTCGTCGGCCACGTCGCGACCAAAGGGGTTGAAGCCGAAGCGACGCATGCCGGGATCGACGGAGTCGGCCCAGGCCACCATCACGGCCACGATGTCGATGTTGCCGATGCAGGCCATGCGCAGGGGGCGTCCGGTCATTCCGTTCTCGTCGTCGTCGGCGAAGCCCACGGCCAGATAGCGACCCCCGTGGGCCGTGCACCGCCAGGAACGCTCCACGAAGTCCCCGCCGGTCAGGTCGTACACCACGTCCGCCCCGGCATCGTCGGTGGCGGCCAGGACCGCCTCCACGAAGTCCTCGGCGAGGTGGTCCACCACCAGGTCGGCCCCGAGCGACCGACACAGGGCCACCTTCTCCGGACCGCCGGCCACGGCGATGACCCGGGCCCCCTTGGCCTTGCCCAGCTGGATGCCGGCCGTGCCCAGGCCGCTGGCGGCCGAGTGGACCACGAGCGTCTCACCGGCCTGCAACCGGCCCCGCTTGAACAGGGCCAGGTGGGACGTCTGGAACGTGAGCAGGAAGGCAGTGGCCTCGGCGTCGTCCAGCTGCGGGGGTGCGTCGAAGACCGAGATGGCCGGGGCGATGGCGAACTCGGCGATGCCGCCCAGAGCCGTCTTGGTGATGGCCACCACCCGTCGGCCCAACCACTCCTCGGCGCCCTCACCCGCTGCTTCCACCACGCCGCAGACGTCCATGCCCAGGGTGTAGGGCGGTGGGGTGGGAACCGAGACCAGCTTGCCCAGGCAGCGGTCGATGTCATTGAAGTTGAGGGACGCCGCCGCCACCTTGACCCGGACCTCACCGGCCTCGGGCTCGGGCCGGTCGACGGTCTGGACAGCCAGCACCTCCCCCGGCGTCCCGTTCCTGGTGACCTGTACGGCCCGCATCGTCGTCATGGCACTCCCCCTGGTTCGGCTGGCTGCATCGTGCACCCACCCCGTCGGTTCCGATCCCGGCCCGTGCCCCGGCGTGCCGGCGGTTCGACTCGGGTCGGCGGCCCGGCCCCCTGTCGTGAGACGCTCCGACCTTAGTGTCTCATTCCCGGGCCCGGCGAGAGATCAGGATGACCCCAGCCGCCCACCCCGGGGCTCAGTGGCCGGCCACCCGGACCTGGAAGGCGGGGAGGAACCACGAGGTGAGCTGTCGGCGGATCTCGTCGGGAGGCCGGTCACCGTGGCCGGGGACGGCCGCATAGGAAATGAGGATGCGCAGGATCCAGTCCACGAGGTCCCCCACGTCCTGCTCCGAGAGCGAGCCGTCGGCGAGGGCCCCGGCGACCAGGGGTCTCACCCCGGCCTCAGCGATGCGGGCCAGCGCCTCCATCCGGATGGCCTGGCCGGCCGCCCACGCCGCCGACTCACCGCCGAACACGGCGGCGTGCACGGGTCGGCTCCGGATCTGGCTGATGGCGAACATCATCCCTTCGAGGGTCCGCTGCCCCGGATCGGTCAGCGACAGCGTGTCGAGGTGGGCCCGGGCGTCGTCCGCCATGGCCTCGGACTCCCGGGTGAGCACGGCGAGGAAGATCGCCTCGTGGCTGCCGTACCGGCGGTAGAGCGTGGCCCGCGAGATTCCCGCCTCCCGGGCGATGTCGGCGGCCGTCGTCTTGGCCACGCCGAGGCGCAGGTAGCAGGCGGCGGCGGCGTCCATGGCCACCTCCAGACTGCCTTCACCGCCGGGTACCGGCCCCGCACCTCGGGCCTCGGTGGCGATGGTCGGCGGGATGACCGTGGTCACGGGATCGAAACCGTCGTGGAGGCTGGACCGGTTGCCGCGACCCGGTCGGCATCGATCTGCCCTTCCAGCACGTCCGGTGTCAGCTGCTCGGCGAGCAGTCGTTCGAATCTGGTCGGGTCACCGGCCACGAACCGGCGACACAGGGGAAGGCCCTCGACGTAGCACGTGAGGTACGCCCGCCAGGTGGGGTGGACCAGGAACTCGACCGACTTGGCGGCCCGGTCCGGGGACAGGAGTCCCCAACGGGCCACCTCGGCGCTCACCGTTTCCGGGTCGGCGCCGTCCTCGTGCAGGCGGAAGGCGGCATTCTGACGGACGGCCCCGAGGGCCTCCCCAGCCTCGGCCACCGATGCCACCACCTCAGCGTCGTAACGGATCCCGAGCGGCCGCAGATGCTCGGCCACCGTGGTCTCGGGCCTCCGGCCCATGACGACCTCGAGGCCCAGGTCGGCCAATCCCTCGGCCAGCAGGCACTGCGGCGTCCCCACCAGGAAGATCGACTCCTCCCACCACCGTCGGCGGCGGACCAACCCGACCTCTTTGCGGGTGTGCTCGGTGTGGTGGCCGGGATACGCCTCGTGGGCCACCAGATGGGCCAGGCTCGTCGAGAGCACGGGGAGGTCGGTGTTGATCGCCACCCGGCTGTGCAGGTCCCCGAGGTAGTAGTTGAATCCCGACCAGGGCTGGTCCGTGACCAGCTCGAAGTCGACCCGCTCCCCGTCGGGGAGGCCGAACAGGTCCCGGGTGCGCTGCCTCAGATCCTCGGCCAGCGAGTCGATGGCCGGCCGCAGACGGTCCACCGGGACGGCGTGGGACTCCCGCCAGGCCACGAGACGTTCGGCCAGGGGGCCGCTCCCGGGAAGGACCTCGTCCAGTCGACGGTGGGCGTCGACCAGCACCTCCTCGTCGACCCGGGTGGGACGGACCCCGTAGCAGGACTCGACCTCGTCGGCGTAGGTGATCGGCTCCCCGGCCACCTTGCGCGCCGTGGTGAGGAGGCCGACCACCTGGGCCCGCAGCCAGTGGCGTCGGGCCGGTGCGGCACCGTCCTCACGGCCGGCATCGTCCGGATCGAGCGGGGCCCCGGCATCGATGGCGGCCAGCAGGGACCGGGCCTCGGCCACCAGTCGTTCGGGGGCGTGCACCGGTTCGGACTCGACTGCCACCGCCCGCTCGGCCGGCCCGTAGTACGCGTCGACCAGCCCATCGATGTGCCGGCCCAGGCGGAGACCCAGGGTCAGGTACTCCTCGACCAGGCCGGCGGACGCCACGGCGGTTCAGCCCAGGGTGTTCCGGAAGAAGGCCACCGACCGATCCCAGAGGAGCTCGGCCGACTCCTCGTGGTACACCTCGGGACGGTCCTCGTTGAAGAACGCGTGGTCGGCGTCGGGGTAGTGGAAGAACTCGACGTCCTTTCCGAGGGACGTGAGCTGGGCCTCCAGCTCCCGGGCGGCCTCGGGGGTGAAATAGTCGTCCTGTCCGGCGGCGTGTCCCGACACCGCGGCCTCGAGCGCGGCGAAGTCGGGCTGCGCGTCCGGCCAGGGTACGAGCCCGTAGGCGGGCACCACGGCCTTGACGGCGTCGGGCCGTTGCGTCGCCAGCACGAGGGCCAGTCCACCGCCCATGCAGAAACCGATCACCCCCACCGACGTGCGACCGGTGCGCCGCAGGAGCTCGTCGACGGCACCGCTCAGGTCCTTGGCCGCGGCGTCCATGGACAGGGCCATCATCTGCTTGCCGGCCTCGTCGGGCTCGGTCAGCGGCACCGTGGTCCCGTGGTAGAGGTCGGGGGCGATGGCGGTGAATCCGGCCGCGGCGAACCGGTCACAGGTCCGTTTGATCTGGTCAACCAGCCCCCACCACTCCTGGAGGACGATGATTCCCGCCGTGGACCCGGCCCCTCCGTCGGGCACGGCGAGATACCCCTGGCCGGTGCCCCCATTACTCGGAAATTCGATGATCTCACCCATGGGCCATGACCCTACCGTGCCGGTGTTCGACGGTCACTCGGCGCGGTCCCACGGAGACCGAGCGCAACACGACAACACCGGTTGCCCCTTGGCCCACCGCCGTCAGGTCGCCGCTCCCTCGCGACAAAATACCTGGTGAGAGGGTCAAGTGGTGCGGGGTACCTTGTGGTTACCACGCGAGTGGGCTAGACAGTAGGGCGATATGACTCACGCCGAGCAGTACTCGACGTCTGAGCCAAGTGCGTCTCCTGCCCCCCGTCAACCAGCTCGTAAACGGCTATTCACGGTACTCGCACTGGCAGCATCTCTTGTGGTCACCTCCGCGGTGATTTCCTTCGCTCGACCCGCGGGCGCCGACCAACTCTCGAGCGACAAGGCCAAGGCCGCCGCCGTTACCGCCCAGCTCCAGGCCATCCAGGCCCAGGAGCAGTCGCTGAGCGGGCAGTTGGAGTCAGCGGACTACCACCTGACCCAACTGCAGGGCGAGATCGCCGCCAACCAGGCGCAGGTGGCCAAGGACCAGGCCGAGGTGACCAAGGACGAGGCTCAGCTCCGTACCCAGGCCATCAGCGACTACACCAGCAGCGGCACCAGCAACCAGGTCACCCAGATGTTCTCGTCGGATCCCAACACGACCGGCATCCGATCCGAGTACTCGTCCATCGCCACCGGCAACGTGACCACCACGATCGACAACCTGCACACGGCACAGGCCCAGCTGCAGGCCACCCAGGCCGCCCTCCAACAGCAGCAGTCGGCGGCCACCACCACCCGCAACAACCTGCAGAGCTCCGAGGACTCGGCCCAGCAGCTGGCCGGCCAGTACAAGGCCACGCTCGACAGCGTCAACAGCCAGATCCAGGCCGACGTGCTCGCCCAGCAGCAGGCCGCCGCCGCCGCCGCCAAGGCCGCCGCCACCGCGGCCTTCAACGCCAAGTTGGCCTCGGCCCAGAAGGCCCAGACCACAGGCCAGACGGTGGCCCAGACCACCCACGGCGGCGGCTCGAGCAGCCCGGCGCCGGTCGCCGCGGCCAACCCGCCGCCGGTGCCCGCGGGCATCCAGGGGGCCATCGATGCCGCCGAGAGCCAGCTCGGCGTGACGTACGTCTGGGGCGGGGAGACTCCCGGGGTCGGCTTCGACTGCTCGGGACTGGTCCAGTGGGCGTTCCGGCAGGCCGGTATCAGCCTGCCCCGCACCTCGGGGGCCCAGTTCGCCGCCACCACGCAGATCCCGCTGGCCGACATCGAGCCCGGTGATCTGCTGTTCTACGGTCCCTCCGGCTCCGAGCACGTGGCCATGTACATCGGGGGTGGCACGATGATCGAGGCGCCGTACACCGGTGCGGTGGTGTGGGAGACCGGCGTGCGCACCGGTAGCGGCTTCGCCGGCGTCGGCCGGGTCGGCTGACCCTCCCTTTCCCAACTCACCCCCAGCCGGCTCCCCTCCGCCGACTCCGTCCGCGCCCTGGCGTGTCCGACGTTCTCCCCCACTGCTGACGGCCGCCCGGTGCGATCCGGTGGCACGAGCGAGTGGCCCGATCCCGCTCCCTACCCCTGATCGTGGGCGGCGAACTCCTCGGGCGGCAGTTGGCCGACCGTGCCACCGGCCCGGGGACCGGGGGGCCGGGCGAACCGGTACGGGAGCGCCTCCCGGCCGGCCTGGATGACCATGGCCGCTCCGGACTCCTCGCCGGCCAGGCAGTCGACCACGGCAGCCGAGACCGTGTCCGGATCGATGAGCGGAAATCCGCTGGCCTCGAGCAGGCCCCGGCTGTCGCCGATGAGCGGGGTGTCCACGATGCTCGGGCACACGGCGTTGACGGTGATGTGGTGCTCGGCCAACTGGGGAACGACCGAACGGACCAGGCCCACCACGGCGTGCTTGGTGAGGCAGTAGATGGGGTCGGGCGAGAATCCGATCAGACCGGCCAGTGACGCCGTGACCACGATGGCACCACCACCCCGAGAGGCCAGCGCCGGAACCAGCGCCCGCAGCCCGTAGACCACGCCGTCCACGTTGACCGAGAGCACCCGGCGGTAGGTGTCGTCGGTGAGGGCGGTGATGTCGGCTTCGCCGGTCATGACGCCGGCGTTGAGGTGGGCCAGGTCTATGCCACCGAAGTGCCCGGTGACGGCGTCGACGATGGCCGGCCAGCTGTCGGATCGACCCACGTCGGCCTGGAGGGCGAACCCTCCCATGGCCGAGGCGGCGCGCTCGGCCGATGCTCCGTCGAGGTCGACGACCGCCACCGACACACCCAGTCCGGCCAGGCGGGTGGCCGTGGCCAGGCCGATCCCCGATCCACCTCCGGTCACCACAGCGACAGCGCCGGTCAGGTCTCGCATGCTTCCCCCGTCTCTTGGCCCGGTGGTCCGAGCTCCGTCGGCCCCGGCGAACAGGCCCCGTCAGCAGACCCGGTGCCACCCTACCGGGAGCCTGGGGCATACTGGAAGTGTGTCGATTGCGTCTCCGATCAGACACTCCTCGACCATGAGATCTCCCTCACCATGAGACCGATACCTGTCGCGTTCCACGTCTGGTTCCTCGAGGTGCACACCTACGGCATCGGCTTGGCGCTGACCTTCTGGTTCGGCCTCCGCTATACCGAGCGCCGTCTGCGCCGGGCGGGCTACCCCTGGCAGTGGGTGACCGGCATGTTCGTCTGGGTCATCATCGCCGCCATCGTGGGTGCGCGGGCGCTCCACGTGGTCTCCAACCTCTCCTACTACTCCCACTATCCGAGGCAGGTCTTCGCCATCTGGCAGGGCGGTCTGTCGTCGTTCGGCGGACTGCTCTTCGCCGTCCCCGTGGCCATCGTCAGCACCCGCCGCCGATGCCCCGAACTCCCGGGCCTGCGCTTTGCCGACCTCATGGCCCCGGTGCTCATGGCGTGCTGGGGCATCGGGCGTCTGCTGGGCCCGCAGTTGATGGTGGCCGGGGGTGGCCACCCGACCGACCAGTGGTTCGGGATGTACTACGCCGGACAGGTCGGCAAGCGCCTGCCCGTCCCCATCTTCCAGGCCATCGAGGACTTCACCATCTTCGGCATCCTCCTGTTGGTCGAGCGATGGCTGCGCGCCGCGGCTCCACCGGTCGCCCCCCGGCCGGTCCCGGACATGGCCGATGTGGAGGCCGCCGCCGGAGCCGACCCCGATGACCCGGTCGATGCCGACGGTGACGGCGATGTCGCCGTCGGTGCCGCGCTGCCGGCGGGCGACGGGGCCGACCTGGCCGTGACGGCGGTGGCGGATCCCGTGTCGCTGCCTCCGGCGGGAATCGTCCTCGGCGTGGGCATGGTGCTGTGGGGCATCGAGCGGTTCCTCGACGAGCATCTGTGGCTGGGTGAGGACGGGCATCTCGGCTCGCTGCTGGTCCAATGGGCCGGCATCGCCCTGGCTGTGGTGGGAGTCGTACTGCTGGCCACGCGCCTCGGTCCGCTCCAGCGGTGGCGTCGCGGGGAGGGTGCCGGTCCGGACGCCGAGCCGATCGCCTCCGGCGTCCCGTCGGAGGTAGGCACGGGGGAGCCGGCCACACCGGCGGACGACGCGCCCCCACCGACCCCGGTGCCGTCGGTGGTCCCCTCCGGTACTGCTCCCGACGGGGACTGACCTCCGGCACGGCAGAACGGCAGCTCAGCCCTCGAGGCCTGCACCCTCGACGGAGGCCAGGGCGTCGTCTCGACGCCCGATCCCGGTCGACACCGGACAGGCGGGCGACTCGTGTGGTCGACCGGACCTCCGGGATCTCCCGACGGTGACGGCCACGAGGGTGACGGCGCCCGCCGCGGCCAGGGCGATGGCCACGGGTGATCCCAGCCACCCGGCGATGAACACGGCGGCACCGAGCTCCACTCCGGCGACCACCTGACCGACCAACGGGCCGACCTCGAAGAAGCGCCGGTGAAAGGCACGCAGTCCAACCGGGTCGGTCACGTGCCTCGTCAGCAGGACGGCGGTTCCTCGGAGGAGTCCGAAGCCCGCCCCCACCGAGAAGGCCACCAGGGGCCGACCTGTGAGCGCACCGAGCACGATCATCAGGTACACCGCCGCCGTGGTGATGTAGGTGGCCAGTCCGGACCCGATCTGCCACCCGAAGCCGGCACCGTAGACCCAGGGGCGGAACTGGTCGAGCCAACGCTCGTTCACCTGGCGCCGGTGGGAGGGCAGGTGGAAGCCGGCCACACCGGTGTCGGAGGCGGTGGCCACCAGGCTCGCCGCCAGGGCCATCGCACCCGTGGCCGAGACCGACAGGTGGAACCCGCCCACGGCCAGTGCCGACGCCGCCATCAGCAGGCCGAGGCTCGCCCCCCCGACGGTCGCCCCGGCCACGAACCAGGCCGCGGTGGACCGGTAGGAGTGCCCTTTGGCCCGTTCGCTGACCGGGGTGATGGTGGACAGCATGGACAGACCGCACGGCGACCACGTCGACCGCACGGCGGCGGCTACCGCCACCACCGAGCACACCATGGTGATGCAGAGATTCATGGGGTCCTCCCCGATCGGTCCATCCGGCGCCATGCGCCCGCTGGCCACGCTGGCCGCACGGGCCGCGCGGTGGACGTCGGCTCGGTCGCCACTACGCCGCCGACCCGTAGAAGGCCGTGTTGAACGTGAAGATGCCGCCGTCTTCGGCCACCAGCCAGTACCCCTGGGTGACGGGGGGCGCGGCCATGGCGACGATGGGCCGGTTGAGTTGTTGGCCGCCCATGGAGCCGTAGAACTGGGCGTCGCCGAAGGTGAAGATGCCGCCGTCGGCGGCCACGCACCAGTAGCCGCGGCCTGACGGGGTGGCGGCCATGCCCACGATGGGCCGGTTGAGGTGCTGGCCGCCCATGGAGCCGTAGAACTGGGCGTCGCCGAAGGTGAAGATGCCGCCGTCGGAGGCCACGCACCAGTAGCCGCGGCCTGACGGGGTGGCGGCCATGCCCACGATGGGCAGATTGAGGTGCTGGCCGCCCATGGAGCCGTAGAACTGGGCGTCGCCAAAGGAGAAGATGCCGCCGTCAGAGGCCACCGTCCAGTACCCCTCTCCGGTGGGGGTGACGGCCATACCCACCATGGGCTTGTTGAGGTGCTGGCCCCCCATCGATCCGAAAAAGGGCGCCGGGCCAAAGGAGAAGATGCCTCCGTCCCGGGCCACCAGGTAGTAGCCGCCGGGGTGGCGCAGGCCGATGCCCACCATGGGCTGGGACAGCGCCACGCCCGACTCATCGCCGTCGCCGGGGAAGTCGCCGTAGGGGAGCATCCGCCCGAATGCCGTGACGATCCCGTAACCCGCACCGTCGGAACTCGGGGCCATCCCCACCACCTGACAGTCGGTGAGCGTCGAGGCACACGGGCCGGGGTTCGGACTGGGGAACGCTGTCGTCCAACACGCGGCGTTCTGCTCGGCCGTTGAGTTGTCCTGGGCGTTGGTGGTGGTGCACGTGGGGTCGATCTCCCAGGGTGGGACGCAGGCCACCACCCGACACACGATCCGACCCATGCAGTCCACCTGCTGGTTGCACTGGCCGTAACGGAACTGGAAGCACCCGGTGACATACGAGTCGCAGCCGTTCGGGCCACAGCCACAGGCGGCGCCGTCGCACCCCGGTTCGCAGAAGCCCCAACCGTTCCCGCACCCGGTGGAGCACTGACAGGTGGCGTTGCAGTCCATGTAGTAGCGCGGCCCACCGCAGTACGACGAGTTGTCGGCCTTCCACCACCCCCCCATCACGGTGTTGGTCGGGCAGTAGTTGTAGCCGCCGTTCACCGAGCAGCAGAACTCGGTGAACCCCGCACAGCAGGTCGACCCGCACCCGCAGTTACTGCTCCCGCAGTTGCAGACCAGTCCGTAGGCCGTCCCCGGCCGCAGCACCAGATCGAGGCCCGATCCGATGGCCACGGCGCTACCCGCGTAGGCGGACCGGTTGATGAAGCTCCGCCGGGACAGCCGTGTGCCGAGGAAGCCCGCGGCCCGTTCCACCAGGGTGGTGCTCACCGGGAGGGGGCCCGCCCGTCGAAGGTGATCCCGGTGAGCGACCGGGCCGCCTGCAGGGCGGCCAACACCGACATGGTCAGATACACCAACCAGGCGCCGAGGGCACTCACCGCCACCAGCGGAACTCCCCGGCCGGGTTGGTGGGCGAGGAGGCCGAGGAGCGTGCCCGACGACGGAGCGGACCAGGCCACCACGGCCACCGACAGGGCCAGTGCGACGTCGATGACCAGATGGGCCGGCGTCGCCGGAGTGTCCGGGGTCCCGAAGCACCCGCAACTGGCGATGGCCCCGCCGGTCGACCTCGCATAGGCCAGGAACACGGCGAACACGGCGTAGGACAGGGCCACGAGGCCCACCGTCCAGGGACGGGGGGCCACCAACGCGGCGAGGCCCACGGTGGCCTCGACCACCGAGCCGGCACGCACCAGTGCCCGCATGGGACCGAGGTGGACGCCGGTGGCGGCAGCCAGGGCCCGGGCCGTGTCGTCGGGACGCACGGCCTTGGCCACACCGGCCACCGTCAGCAGCCCGCAGGCCATGAGGTAGACACCGATCAGTTCCATGGCGCACCGGTCGACGTGACCGAGGACGATGTCTGTGGCCCCTGGGGCGGCTGGACCGTGGAGGACGGCACCGTCGACGCGTAGGGGGCGACGGTCACCGTGCCGATCAGGTCGTTGACCCGGGGGATGAGCGCGTTGCGTTGGAGGTGACTCCCGAGCACCACGTAGAGGGTGAACGGCCGACCCGCCTCGGTGAAGAACCACTGCGACCCCGATTGCCCATTGAGTCCGCGACGCAGGACGTAGGGGCGGAAGTCGGTCGCCGCCAGGGCCCGGGGCATGCCCTGGCGGGCGAAGAGCGGCTGGCCCAGACTCTCGGGGCCGTATTCGAAGAGCGTGGCGAAGATGTCGGATGGACCCATCAGGCTCACCGCTCCACTACCGAAGTCACCCACGTCGACGGGCAGGGCGAAGGTCGAGAAGTTGGCCACCGGATAGGGAACCTCGCGTCCGATCGCCGGGCGGATGACGATACGTCCCTCGAAGCCCGGCGGGAGGGGGGCCTCGATGCCGTGCGCCCTGAGGACGGCCACCCTCAGCCGGCCCGGCTGATCGGAGGTCGCTCGGCGTCCCTTCGGCGCTCGTCACCCGGGGCCGGCCCGTAGACGTCGTCGAGCGAGGACGGGTAGAGGCTGGGGTCGCCGGGCAGGATGCCGGCGTCGATGAGCTCGCGGTCATTGTCGAGCTCCCGCTCAGGTCCGTCGAGGCCGTCGAGCAGACCGCGGCTCTTGCTCCCGATGTGGAAGACCCGGGCATCGGACTCGGCCCGCCGGACCAGCTCGACCACCTGGTGGAAGTGGTTGGCCACCCCTTCCCCGATGCGTCGCCCCGACGCTCCGTCGACCAGGACGAAGAACGGCGATCCCGGCACTTCGTAGTCGCTCCAGGCATCGGTGGACATCACGACGGGCAGCCCGGCGGGGGCCTGGGCCGCCACCTCGGCGGGGATCTCCAGCTCGGGGCCCTTGGTCACCACGACCAGGCGCGTACCGAGGGGTAGACCCAGCTCGTCAGGGGTACGGAACGCCTGCCAGAACCCGGCACAGGTGGAACAGCCCGAGGACAGGAAGGCGAGGAGGGTCAGGTTGTCGCCGCCGGTGACGGTGATGGCCAGGGCGTCACCCCGGGGCGTCATCCCGGCCACCGGGGGGGCCGAGGTGGCGTTGCGTTCACCGGGGAGGGGTGGGCCGATGGTCAACGGGACCCTGACCGGGCCGGCGTGCTCGGGACCGGAACCAGCGCCGTGATGGCGGTGATCGTCACCTGCGTGACCGCCGATGGCGCCCGGCTCACCCACACCCACGCCGAGGTCGTGGAGTGCCTTCAGGATGTCGGCATGGCTGCGGAGCAGCCCTGCCACCAACACGGCCAGCAACAGGACGACGACACTCAACACGATGGCCAACGCAACCACGCACTACCTCCCAATGGACTGTCGGAGCCTCGCGTCCCGCGGCCCTTCCCGGGGCTCATGCTACGGAGTGGCGCACGGCAAGCGGTGTATCGCCGATGACCTCGGAAAGCAGTGGGAACGGGCCCCCGGGACGGGTCTCCGTGCGGTCGGTCAGGTCATGGAACAGGCCATCGTCACGGCGATGGCCGCCGGAAGCACGAAGACGCCGATCGTCAACATCCCGACCAGGGCCAGGCAGTCGAGGATCCCGGCCAGCACCCACGCCACCACGGTGGGCCACCGCCACGGGCGCCGACGGGCCACGGCCAGCGCCACGGCCACCAGCACGACGACGGCCAACGGGGCGCCCACCGGGACCAGCACCTTCGCCCCGTTGACTTGGACGAGCGAGGGGGTGACCAGCAAGGCCGCAGCAATCAGTCCGGCCGACCACACGCCCGCGGCAGGGAGCAACCACGGGGGGCGCCGCGTCCCGGCCGGCGGATGCCCAGGGGACGGGGGGCCGGGCGGCGGATGGGGCACGGCGAGTGGGCGGGCCGGGAGCCGGGCCGGATTCACGGCGTGGCGCCCTTCTCGACGGATGGTTCCGAGAGGGGTGGCACCGAGAACAAGGCGGCGAGCGTCCGGGCGTGTTCGAACAGGGCCAGGGCCGGACCCCGGTCCCCGTCGAGGTGACTGAGCATCTCGAGGCCCACGTACATCGCCACCACGGCGTAGGCGAGGTCCCCGGCCGGAATCACCGACGTCAACGCCGAGTCACCCAAGGCGGCGTCCAGGGACCGTCGGGCGAACCCGGTCCACAACTCGATCCGTTCCGCCACCTCTGCCCCCAGACCGGGGGTGGACGACGCGCCGGCGATCATCTCGACCAGGACGGAGACGTGACCGGCGTCCAGATCCTCCTCGAAGATCGAGGCGGCGGTGTCGACGAGCTCCGAGGGCGATCCCACGGCGTCCACCGCAGCCGAATACCGCTCGAATCGCTCGGCGCTCACGGCGTCGAGTGCGGCGAGCAGCAAGTTCACGACGGAACCGAAGTGATAGAAGACCAGACCCTGGTTGCAGCCGGCCCGACGGGCGATCGACCGGGCACTGGACCCGGCGAATCCCTCGGCCTTGAGCGTGTCGACCGCCGCCTCCACGAGGGCCCGGCGCGTCGCCGGCGATCGGCCCCCCTCGGCCGGATGGAACTTGCTCGCCGGTCCGGACTTGGCCATGGGCTCCCCAGGGTTCGTCTGGCCTGGTCGACTGCCTCAGGCTTGATCGATTGCTTTAAGCACTCGCTCAATCATCCCCTGCGGCATGCCTCCCGTCAAGGCGGCGGTTCCGACCCCGGCGGCGTCGGGTCCGCCGACCCCGGTTCGGGCACCGATCCGGCGGAGCGGGCACACTGGCGGGTAGGCCGACCCCCTGGGGACGTCGGTTCCGTCTGCCTTCCGGAGGCACCATGGCACTGCGCATCGAGACGATCACCATCGACGCCGAGGACCCGGTCTCCCTGGCCCGGTTCTGGTCCGAGGCGCTCGACTGGGAGTGGCGCGAGGACGACGACGGCGACGTGTGGGTCGAGCCCGGCGTTGGCCATCCGGACCGGGGCACCGTCCGTCCGCTCCTGTTCCTCGAGGTGCCCGAGACCAAGGCGGTGAAGAACCGCCTCCATCTCGATCTCGCCCCCGATGACCAGGGCGCCGAGGTGGAGCGCCTCGCCGACCTGGGTGCCACGCCGGTCTCGGTCGGCCAGAGGGGCGATGAGGGATGGGTGGTCCTCGCCGATCCCGAGGGCAACGAGTTCTGCGTGCTGGGCTCCCCGTAGCGGGGAACGGAGCACGGAGGGGGCCTCCGCAGGGGTCCGTGGCCGGTGCGGGGCGGACCCGGGTTACTTGCTCCCGGCCTCAGCGGCCGCCTTGGCCTCGGCGGCCTTGCGGTACGCCTCGAGCTGGTCCAGGAGTGGCATGCGCTCCTGGCCGACCGTGGAGTCCAGACGGGCGGCGATGTCCTCGGGGGTCCAGCGCCCGTCGGCGTAGACGGCACGCACCTCGCGGGGCTGGTTCCAGACAGCAATCTTGGACCCCACCGAGGTGTACACCTGACCTGTCACGTGCTTGGCCTGGTCCGACAGGAGGTAGACGACCAGGGGGGCCACGTCTTCGGGATCACCCATCTCGGCCAGGTCCATGGGCACATTGGCCGACATACGGGTCCGGGCCACCGGGGCCACGGCGTTGGCGGTGATCCCGTACCGGTTGAGGCCGGCCGCGGCCGACCGCACCAGGGAGACGATCCCGCCCTTGGCGGCGGCGTAGTTGGCCTGGGCCACGCTGCCGGCGAAGGCACCCGATGTGAAGGCCACCAGCGATCCCCCACCTTCCTGCTTGCGCATGACGGCCGACGCCGCCCGGAACACGGTGAAGTGGCCCTTCAGGTGGGTCTCGATGACGGCGTCCCACTCGTCCTCGGCCATGTTGAAGAGCATGCGCTCACGGAGGATGCCGGCGATGCAGACCACCCCGTCGATCCGGCCCCACCGCTCGACACCGGCGCCGATGATCTTCTCACCGCCGTCCAACGTGGTCACGCTCTCCCCCACAGCCACAGCCTCGCCACCGGTCGCCTCGATCTCGGCCACCAGGGCCTCGGCCACCGCGCTGGTCGGATCCTCTCCGGCCAGGCCGACACCGATGTCGGCCACCACCACCTTGGCCCCCTCGGCCGCCGCGGCCAGAGCCACGGCCCGTCCGATCCCGCCTCCGGCGCCGGTGATGGCCACCACTTTCCCTTGCAAGAACTCACCCATGCCTGTTGCCTCTCTGTCTTGATCCGGTCCGGCCCCCGGCCCTTCGCCGGGTGCGCCCACCCGTCCGGTCGGGCACTCGACCCGAGCGAACGGCGCGATGATGCCTCAGTCCGGCTGGAGGTTGACCGATTACGAGAACCTGTTCTAGCGTCCCCAGCCGGGACGGCGCCACACGGGGGCGGTGCACAGCTTCCGGGCAGGAGCCGGGCTCGGGGAAGGGGCCGACCTTCGGGCAGACGTAGCGTCCGACCACCACAGACCTGCCGGCACTCGGCACAGGGGGTAGCGATCACCATGGGCGACTTCGGTTTCTGGGCACTGGCCCATGAGCACCCGGACAAGTTGGCACTGGTCGACCCGGACGGGACCGAGTTCACCGCGGAGCAGCTGCTGGGACGGACCAATCAGGTGGTCCACGGGCTGCGAGGACTGAACCTCAAGCCGGGCGATGTGGTAGCCACCCTGCTCCCGAACGGGGTGGAGATGTTCGAGGTGTACCTGGCCGCCCTCCAGGCCGGTTGGTACCTCGTGCCCATCAACCACCACCTCATCAGTCCCGAGGTGGCCTACATCCTGAAGGACTCCGACGCCAAGGCCTTCATCGCCCACGAGCGCTTCGCCGAGGTGGCCCTCGACGCCGCCGACGAGGCCGAGCTCCCCTCGTCACGGTGCTTCGCCGTCGGCGAGATCCCCGGGTTCGGATCGTTCGCCATGATGCGCAACAACCAGCCGACCGCCGACCCGGCCGACCGGACCATCGGGGACGTCATGAACTACACCTCGGGCACCACGGGCAATCCCAAGGGGGTCTTCCGCAAGCTGAGCGGAGCCTCCCCCGAAGAGGCGGCTCTGGGACTGTCGGGGATCCTCTTCCTGTTCGGCATCCAGCCCGACGACGCCAACGTCCACATCGTGGGCTCCCCGCTCTACCACACGGCCGTGCTCCGCTACTCGGGGGCGTCCATCCACCTGCTCCACACCGTGGTCCTGATGGACAAGTGGATCCCCGAGGAGATGCTCCGACTGATCGAGAAGTACCAGGTGACCAGCTCCCACATGGTGCCCACCCAGTTCCACCGGCTCCTGGCCCTCCCCGATGACGTCCGGTCGAAGTACGACCTGTCGTCCCTCGAGCACATGATCCACGCCGCTGCACCGTGCCCGGTCGACGTGAAGTACAAGATGATCGAGTGGTGGGGTAACGCCATCGATGAGTACTACGCCGCCTCCGAGGGAGGCGGCACGCTGGTCTCCGCCCAGGAGTGGTTGGAGAAGCCCGGTACCGTGGGCAAGGCCTGGCCCATCTCCGAGATCGCCATCTTCGACGACGAGGGGACCCGCATCGAGGAGCCCAACGTCATCGGCACCGTCTACATGTCCATGCAGACCGGGGACTTCGAGTACCACAAGGACCAGGCCAAGACCCGGGACAACCGCATCGGCGAGTTCTTCACCGTCGGTGATGTGGGCCTGATCGACGAGGACGGCTACCTCTTCCTCCGGGATCGCAAGATCGACATGATCATCTCGGGCGGGGCCAACATCTACCCGGCCGAGATCGAGAACGTGCTGCTGGGCTTCCCCAAGGTGGGCGACGTGGCCGTGTTCGGCATCCCCCACGACGACTGGGGCGAGGAGATCAAGGCCGTCGTCGAGCCGGCCGAGGGCGTCGAACCCACACCGGAGCTGGCCGCCGAGATCCTGGAGTACTGCGCCACCCGCCTGGCCAAGTTCAAGACCCCGAAGTCGATCGACTTCACCGACGACATGCCCCGGGATCCCAACGGCAAGCTCTACAAGCGCAAGCTCCGTGACCCCTACTGGGAGGGTCGGGAGAAGATCTGACCGGCGCGTCGGTCACCGACCAGCACCCGGGCGAAGCGATGGTCGGTGACCACCTGGCCGCCGAACTCCTGGGTCCGCTCACCCGACGTCGCCGACCAGCCCTGACGGCGATAGAAGCGGCGGGCCCGGTCGTTGGTGGACAGCATCCACAGGCTCACCGCCGTGTAGCCATCAGCGCGCAGGCGCTCCAGGACCGCCTCCATCAACGCCCGCCCGTGACCCTGGCCCCACACGTCAGAACGGAGGTAGAGGGTGTAGAGCTCGCCGGTGGTCACCGGGGCGTCGTCATCACCGCTCGGTCCCCCATGGGCGAAGCCGACGATGTGGCCGCCGAGCTCGGCCACGACCACGTGGCCCGGTGACGGATCGGCGAGGATCCCGGACCACAGTCCGGCCCTCGCCTCGACGGACAGCTCGGCCAGGTAGGCGTCGGGCAACAATCCCCGGTAGGCCGCCCGCCAGGCGTCGACGTGCACGGCGGCCATGGCCCGGGCGTCCGCCGGGCCGGCCGCCCGCAGCGCGCACCCCGGCTCAGGTCGGCGGTCGGGACCCGCGATCGAAGACACGCTGGACGTCGGAGGCCGCGCCCTCCCGGAGGGCCTCGGCCCGGATGGCCTCGACCATGACGGGGTCGGCACTGTCGATGTTGGACTCGGCGATGTCCAACATCTGGGTGGGGACGACCTCGATGAAGATGCCGTCGGCTTCCGCGGTCAGGACGTCGCCGGCATAGATGCCGCCCCATGTGTAGACCTTGCGGCCGTCCACCCGCACGAAGCGGGCCTCGACCCGGAGGTCGGTGTTGAGAGGCGTGGGCTTGCGGTAGCGGACGGTGAGGGTCCCGGTCATGGCCGGGTGGTCGGCCACGATGTTGGCCGCCCCGAGCACCTCGTCGAGCAACTCGGCGATGACCCCGCCATGGACGCAGGTGGGAGGACCTTCGTAGGCGAAGCCGAAGTTGGCCCGGCCGGCGATCTCTGGTCGACCGCCCTCCCCCTCGACCACGGCCACCCGAACCGGCGGGGCCACCGGGTTGGCCAGGCCGATGACCGGGCTGGTGGGGAAGAAATCCTGGGCGGCCCGGGCAACGTCGGGCTGATTGCGGGTGCGCCGGGGACCGGCCCGTGCCGTCAACCGCTCGGCGATGGCCTCCATGGCCTCGGCCGCCTCGTTGAGCGCCTCGTCGTCGAGCTCGGCGGCCACAGTGAGGGTGATGATCGGACGGATGGCGGCGGCCAGACGGCGGCGCGGGTCGCCCGGAGCGGCATCGTCCTCGTAGAGGTCCTTCACCGGCGTTGGTAGTTGGGCGTCCGCTTCTCGGCGAAGGCCTTCTGGCCCTCGGCGGCGTCCTCGGTGGCGAAGATGGGCCAGCCGAACTCCAGCTCCATGGCCAGAGCCTGCTCCTCGGGGATGCCCTCGGTGGCCTTCACCGAGGCCTTGATGGCCTCGACGGCCAGGGGACCGTTGGCCGCGATGACCTCGGCGATAGCCAGCGCCGCCTCGAGGGCCGTCCCATCGGGCACCACCCGGCCGATCAGGCCGATCTCCTTGGCCTCTTGGGCCGAGACCTCCCGGGCGGTGAGCAGCAGGTCCATGGCCACCGTGAAGGGGATCTGGCGGCGCAGGCGCACGGTCGATCCTCCCAGGGGGAACAGGCCGCGACGGGCCTCGAACACCCCGAACTTGGCGCTTTCGCCGGCGACCCGGATGTCGGTGGCCTGCAGGATCTCGGTCCCCCCGGCCACTGCCCACCCCTCCACCGCGGCGATGAGCGGCTTCTTCAGCGAGTAGTGGCGCAGCAGGGCCTTCCAGTGGAGGTCGGGGTCCTCGGCCATGCGCTCCTTGACCGAGTCGTTCCCGGGCCCCGACATCGACTTCAGGTCCATGCCGGCGCAGAACGTCCCACCCGCCCCGGTCAGGATGGCGCATCGGATGTCGTCGTTGCCGTCGATCTCCATCCAGGCGTCGACCATGCCGACGAGCATGGGGCCCGACAGGGCGTTCTTCGCCTCCGGTCGGTTCATGGTCACGACGGCGGTCGGTCCCACACGCTCGTAGGTCAGATGTTCGGTACCGGTCACGGTCTCCTCGATTCGTCGTGGATGGTCAAGGGCTCGGCGCCGACGGGCGCCCGGGCGGTCGTCGGCAACGTTCTGACGGAGGTCCCCCGGGTCGGTCACTCCCGGGGCCACGGGCACCGGGGGCGACTAGAACGCATTCTACTTTCTAGTCGCTCTCCCTGAGCATGGCACCGGTGGCACCCACCGTGGGTCGGTGGTCGACAGCGACGGGTCAGCCCAGTGCCGGCCCGTCCGCCATGCCCACCACCGGACGATTGAGGTGCTGCCCGCCCGTGGAGCCCTCGAAGGTGGCGTCGCCGAAGGCGAAGATGCCCCCGTCGGAGGCCACCAGCCAGTAGCCGTCGCCCGTGCTGTCGGTAGCCATGCCCACGATGGGCTGGTTGAGGTGCATCCCCCCGGTGGAGCCGTGGAACTGGGCGTCGCCGAACGAGAAGATGCCACCGTCGGAGGCCACCAGCCAGTAGCCCTGTCCGGTGCCGTCGGCGGCCATGCCCACGATGGGTCGGTTGAGGTGCATGCCGCCGGTGCCGCCGTGGAAGAGCGCGTCGCCGAACGAGAAGATGCCCCCGTCGGAGGCCACCAGCCAGTAGCCGTCGCCCGTGCTGTCGGTAGCCATGCCCACGATGGGCTGGTTGAGGTGCATCCCCCCGGTGGAGCCGTGGAACTGGGCGTCGCCGAACGAGAAGATGCCGCCGTCGGAGGCCACCAGCCAGTAGCCGTTGCCCGACGGGGTGGCGGCCATGCCCACGATGGGCTGGTTGAGGTGCATCCCCCCGGTGGAGCCGTGGAACTGGGCGTCGCCAAACGAGAAGATGCCTCCGTCGGAGGCCACCAGCCAGTAGCCGTTGTGATCGGGGGTCGAGGCCATGCCCACGATGGGCTGGTTGAGGTGCATGCCCCCGGTCGAGCCCAGGAAGGGAGCCCCGCCCTCGGCGAAGATGCCGCCGTCGGAGGCCACCAGCCAGTAACCGGGTCGGGGTGGGACCGGGGTGGGCGGCCCGGGCAGGCCGGCCTGGCCCACGAAGGCATGGATCTGTGTGGACGACGGGGCGAGGATGAGGCCGTCCGCCGCGGACGGCGACGGGAAGGACGAGGACGAGGATCCGATGGCAAAGGTCTGGGTCACCGCTCCGGAGGAGGCATTGAGGGCATAGAGGTTGCCGCCCCCGATCGTCCACACCTGACCGCCGGCCACGATGGGCGATCCCTTGGCCGAGCCGTTGGCCGCCGTCCACGACGCCGTGGGGGCGCTCGAGGTCACGGTCACCGCGTGGACGCCGTTGCTGCACGGGACGAAGAGGGTGCCGTTCAGATCGGCCGACCCCCCGTCGGAGAAGCAGAAGCCGTTGGTGAGTGTCACCTGACCGCCGACACCCCCCAGGTTGGACTGGTTGAGCACATAGGCCGTCTGGGACTTGCCCACCTCGAAGACCAAGCCGTTGGGGAGGAGTGCGGGTGCTCCCGAACCCAGGTCGAGGTCGGAGCCGTTGTCGCCGAACCAGTTCAAGGGGGCGAACGAGTCGAGCAACTGCATGGTCGGGCTGAGCTTGAGCACACTGTCGCTCTGGTCGTAGGCATCGGTTGACAGGTGGTGGGCGCTGTTGCCCGTGGCCACCCAGACATTGCCCTGGGCATCGATGGATGGGGCCGCTCCGCCCATCCATACCGCGCCCTGACTGTCACCGGCCTGATTGGCCACGGTGAAGACCGATGGCGTGGAGCCGTCCTCGGGGGCCGCGATGACCAGGCCGTGGTAGGGGTCGCAGTCTCCCGAGTTCCCACCCAAGCCGATGATGACGCTGCCGTCGTCGAGGGCCAGGGACACCCGTTGGAGCTGGAAGGCCGGGTTGGAGCCGGCGGGATCGATGACCTCGTCCATCATGATCAAGCCGGTGTAGGTGTTGAGCCCGATCAGGTGGTGGGCCGCGTTGGGTGCCCCATTGAGCGTGGATGCCTCGGTGGCCACCACGAAGATCTCCGACCGGGCCGGATCGATGACCGGTGTGCCGGTGATCCCCACGGTGGGGTTGATGTTCCCGCACAGGCCCGGGACCGTGGTGCGGGTGAGCGGGGTGGCCAGATGGTTCGACCACAGGACCTGGCCCGAGTTGGCGGCCAGGGCGTAGACGGTGTCGTTCTCGGTGGCGGCGTAGACCCGCCCGCTGTAGACGAGCGGCTGACCGTAGAGCTGGCCGTCGAACGTGGGGGAGGTCCACGCCGGCGTGGCCGGCGAGAAGGCGCTGCCCGAGCTGTCCACGCCGGTCCGCAGTCCGTTCTGATCGAAGGTGGTCCAGTCCGAAACCGTCGCCGTGTGGCCGACCCGGGTCGACGCGTCGGCCGCAGAACTGCCGGTCCCCACCGAGATCCCCGCCGCCCCCACCAGGGACAGGAGTGCCGCCAGGGCGACGACGGGAAGGGTTCGGGAACGGACGGGTCGACGCGTGGGCATGTCTCCCACTATTACCTGCCGGCGGGGGGTTAACGCCATGCCCATCCCCGTCAGGTTCCGAGCTGCCCGGCCCGGACGGCGCCCTGTCGACTGCTCAGATGCGCTCGATGATGGTGCCGGTGGCCAGGGCCCCGCCGCAGCACATGGAGATCAGGGCCAGGCTCTTGTCACTCCGCTCCAGCTCGTGGAGGGCGGTGGTAATCAGCCGGGCGCCGGTCGAGCCCACGGGGTGGCCGAGGGCAATCGCCCCACCGTTGACGTTCACCTTGTCCCAGTCGACCTCGTGCACTTTGCCCCAGGACATCACGACCGAGGCAAAGGCCTCGTTGACCTCGAAGATGTCGATGTCATCCATGGTCATCCCGGCCTTGCGCAAGACATCGGCGGTGGCGGCGATGGGGCCGTCGAGGTGGTAGTAGGGATCCGAGCCGACCAGGGTCTGGGCCACGATGCGGGCCCGGGGGCGGAGGCCGGCCTCGCCGGCCTTGCCCTCCGACATCCACAGGACCGCGGCGGCGCCGTCGGAGATCTGCGAACTGTTCCCGGCAGTGTGCATCCCGTCGGGCAGGACCGGCTTGAGTCCGGCCAGGCCTTCTCGGGTGGTATCTCTCGGGCCCTGGTCCTTGGCGATCAGCGCCTTCTCACCGGTCGGTCCCTCCGGGCCGACCACCGGGGCCTCGAGCGGGGCGATCTCGCGCTCGAACCGTCCCTCGGCCACGGCCACGGCCGCCTTGCGCTGGGACTCGAAGCCGAGCCAGTCCACGTCGTCACGGGTGATGCCGTACTTCTGGGCAATGCGCTCGGCGGCACCGAACTGATCCGGCATGTCCCAGGGGAACTCCTCGGGCTTGGACCGGCCCGGTCCGTTGAAGGCGTTGGCCCCGAGCCCGACCCGGCTCATCGCCTCGACACCGCAGGCGATGCCGACCTCGATGGCGTCGGCACTGATGAGGTTGGCCACGAAATTGTTGGCCTGCTGGGCCGATCCGCACTGGCAGTCGACGGTGGTGGCGGCCACCTCGTAGGGCAGCCCCTGGCTCAGCCAGGCAGTCCGGGTGACGTTGGAGGCCTGCTCACCGGCCTGCGTGACGCAACCGCCGACGATCTGTTCCACATCGCCCGGGTCCACCCCGGCCCTCTTGACCAGTTCCACCTGGGCGTGGCCCAACAACTCGGCGGCATGGAAGCCCGACATCCATCCGTTGCGCTTGCCGATCGGGGTGCGGACTGCATCGACGATCACTGGTTGGGCCATGGTGGATCCCCCTTGAGGATTCGGTCTCGTGGTGCGGACACTCTGTGCTGCTGGCCGGCTACCGGTGCCCACAGGCCTCCGGTGAC
This sequence comes from uncultured Acidimicrobiaceae bacterium, assembly GCA_963738545.1. Lineage (GTDB taxonomy): Bacteria > Actinomycetota > Acidimicrobiia > Acidimicrobiales > RAAP-2 > Bog-756. The sequence goes on along the minus strand of CAVTXA010000008.1, from coordinate 599,977 downwards.
GGCGGCCCAAGTATAGAACCGGTTCTACCGCGCGCTGCCGGGGCCGGTGGCGGCCCGGGCCGGAGAGGCCTGATGCAGTTGATCCGGTGGCGCCCATCGAGACCGTGGCGTCGGCGGCGGAGCCCGACGCCACCAGCGGGTGCGGTCGCCGAACCCTGCGACCCCGGATCCGGCCTGCCGGGTCCAACGGGGCTCCTGACCGCGGCGTCAGGCGCCCAGCTCCCAGTCGATCGGGACCCGGGCGGCGTCGTCGGGGTGGCGTCCGAGCCAACGACGAGCGAACGGGCAGAGGGGGACGATGGTCAGCCCGTCCCGTACGGCGCGGTCGATGGCCTCCCGGACCAGGGTTCCGCCGAGCCCCCGCCCCTCGAGGGCCTCGGGGACTTCAGTGTGGATCAGGACCAGATAGGTCCCCTCGACCCGGTAGATGAGCTCGGCCGCCTGCCCGTCGACCTCGAGCACGAACCGTCCCTCGTCGGACCGGTCGACCACCTGGGTCACGCCTCTCCCATCCTTTCGGCCTCCCTGCACCCGTCGGTGGGTCCACCCCGCAGGGGGGACCGTACGTCACTGCGGCGCACGATACCCAACCCCACTCCTCCAAGGTCGACCGTCTGGTCGTACCATGTCGCAGATGCCGTGCACCACCGAGCAGCTGTCGCCCCCGGTCACGGATCCGCGGTCAGCCGAAACGGGCCGGGCCGTCCGATGAGCGAGCTCCTCTTCGCCGTCGGGCTGGTCCTCGTACTGCTCACCTCGGCAAGCGTCCTGTTCACCATCGTGCTTCCCCGTGAGCCCCGGGGCTTCGAACGGATCTCCACCTACGCCAACCGCATGGTGAGGATGGTCTTCCTGATCCTGTCGCGACTGGCCAAAACCTATGAGGGCAAGGACGCCCTCCTCGCCCCCACGGCCCCGGTGGCCCTCATCGCCCAGCTCCTGTTCTGGGCCGGTGGCTTCATCATCGGCTACGCCCTCATGCTGGAAGGGACGACGCACTCGTTCGCCTCGGCCCTGGCCCAGTCGGCGGGCGCCGTGTTCACCGTGGGGACCATCGATCTGGCCGGCCCCGCCAACCAGGCGGTGGACATCGCCGCCGGGGCCACCTGGGTGGTCATCGTGGCCCTCCAGATCGCCTACCTGCCCGCCCTGTACGGAGCCTTCAACCGCAGGGAGAGCCTGGTGGCCATGTTGGAGAGTCGGGCCGGGGTTCCGGCCTGGGGCCCCGAGGTGCTGGCCCGCCATCAGCTCGTGGGCATCATCGATACCCTGCCCGAGTTCTATGCCGCCTGGGAGGAGTGGTCGGCCGATGTGGCCGAGAGTCATACCACCTACCCGGTCATGCTCCTGTTCCGGTCGCCCGATCCCTGGTTCTCGTGGTTGGTGGGCCTGATCGCCGTCCTCGACGGCGCGGCCATGCATCTGGCCGTGGCCCCGAGCACCGCCTCGTCCCAGTCACGACTGTGCCTGCGGATGGGGTTCACCGCCCTCAACCGCATCGCCAAGGTGCTCGGCTGGGAGGTCGATCCGGATCCCAGTCCCGAAGGGCCGATCAACCTCACCTTCGACGAGTTCGCCGACGCCGTGGAGATGCTCGAGCACGTGGGGTTCCCCATGGAGCGTACGGCAGAGGAGGCATGGCCAGACTTCCGGGGCTGGCGAGTCAACTACGAGACGGTGGCCTACCGCCTGGCCGACAGGCTCACCGCGCCGCCGGCTCCCTGGTCGGGAACGCGGCGCCACCTTCGGTCAGGACCGGTTGCACCCAACCGGCCGCCCCAGCGGTCCCCGTCCCTGCTGGACCGTCCCGACGTGGTGGTGACCCAAAGGAGAAGGGGCGGGACGGCGGTCTGACCGGCGCCGGCCCCTGCTGGAGACCGAGCGGTTGACGGTCATCCCGGGGTCGTCGTCCACAGGGCTCCGACATCCACGAAGGGCGCGGCACACGGAGCACCGTCCGCCACCAGAACGTCGGGTGGGCTCGCGAGGAGGGCCGACACCCGCACCAGGGCGGCCGACCGGGTGCCGTAGTCGTCGGTGTGCACGCACGCCGCCATCGTCGCCTCCGGTCGAGGTGATCGGTCGTCGCCGCCGAAGGTGGCCACCGATGCTCCCGGGGGCAGGACGTGGTCGGCCAACACCGCCGGCAGCGTGTCCCACAGGGACGACCCGGAGCTGCGGAACTCGCCGAGTAGCTGGCGGACACGGTCGGCTTTGGGTGACGGCTCATCCAGGGCCACGTTCTCGAGGATATGGAGGCCTGGAGCGAGGGCCACGGCGGACGGTGCCAGGTCCGTGGCCAACTCGATGTAGGTGAGGGAGTCCCGGTCCCCGATGAGGAGCCACGCCGGGTTGTACTGACCGGGCACCACGGTGTCGAGGAGGTGGGCAACCGCATCCTCTGCCCTCGGATGGGAAGCCAGCAGCAGGGGAAGCTCGCCACGCGACCGCTTGGTCAGATCCCGGCCCCCGGGGGCGGGACGGTTGGTGAGGCCGGCCACCACGCCGTGCTCGTTGACGGCCAGCCAGGTTCCTCCCGCCAATTCATCCTGCCCCCCGAGGACTCTCGGGTCCCGATCCGACAGGACCCCGATGGCGTGGGCCGGCCGGTCGAGGCGTTCGTCGCGGTTAGCCGCCACGATCAGTGGGAAGTCCGAGCCCGGATCCCAGGCGAACACGAGAAGGCACACCGGGGTCAGGGTAGCGGGGCCTCTCTTCGAAGCAGGCCACCGGGCAGCCCGGCGTCAGGCCAGCCCGGCCACCAGGAACTCACTCAGAAATTTCCCCACCTGGGCACGGTCGTCCACATCGACGGCATGGCCGGGCACGGTGACCAACGAGAGCACCATGCGCATCACCCACTCGCCGGCCCGGACGATGTCGATGTCAGCACGGATCTCGCCTCGGTCCTTCGCCTCCTCGAGGTAGGAGTGCCAGAACGTGGCCATCCCGGGCATCATCTCCCGCAGGCCCGTGCCCACGGTCGCGGCGAACGCCTCGGGCTCCCTGGCCCGCAGCTCGAGGAGGAGCGCTCCCGGCCGCTGCTCCCTCGACAGCACCACCGCCTCGGCCACACGGGCCGAGAGGCCCTGGGCCGCTGCCACCCGGGCGTGGGCTTCGGCCCAGAACTGTTCGTCGATACGCGCCAGCGTGGCCAGGACCAGTGACGGCTTATCGGGGAACTGGCGATAGAGCCATGCACGCGACAGTCCGGCCTCCCGGGCCACCTCGGTCATCGTGATGCGCCTCAGGCCGGATCGCCGCAGGCAACGCTCGGTGGCATCCAGCAACCGGTCGCGGGCCGTCGGCCGGAACACCGTGGTGGCGCCCCCGTTCCGGCTGATCGGGGTCACCGAAACTCGAAGTCGCCGACGTCGAGGTCCTTGGTCCAGCGCCAGTAGTCGACCAGTCGCCAGGGGCTCAGTACGTGGATCTCCCCATAGGCGTTCTTGAAGAACGAGTGCTTGACCGAGGGCTGCGACCACACCAGGGTGCGCATCTCACGCTGGGACCGCTGGTGCCAGTCGTCGTAGCGCTCCTGCTTGGGCTCCATCGAACGACGTCCCTCGCCGATGAGGACATCGAGGCACTGGGTGATGTAGCGCATCTGGCATTCGGAGTGGAAGATCAGGCTTCCCCCATGCGCCAGATTGGTACCGGGCCCGTACATGCAGAAGAGGTTGGGAAACCCCGGCACGGTGATTCCGAGATACGCAGCCGGACGCTCACCCCACGTGGAGCGGAGATCGATACCGTCCCGGCCGGTGATCTGCATCGGCCACAGGACCCGGTTGGCATGGAAGCCGGTGGCGTAGACGAGGATGTCTGCGGGGTAGCGCTCACCGTCTTCGGTCACCACGGCATCTGCCTCGATGTGATCGATGCCGGTGCGGACGAGCTCGACGTTGTCACGCGTCAGTGTCCGGAGCCAACTCCCGTTGTCCTGCAAGGTGCGCTTGCCGGTGGCCGGGTAGTCCGGGACCACCTTGGCGATCAGCTCGGGGTCCTCCCCCACCTGACTGGTGATCCAGTCGGTGAACATCTGCCGGGTGAATTCGTTGGTCTCGCTCACGGCCCGTTGCTGGTCGGGGTAGTCCGGGTCGACCCGAGCGGCCTCCAGTCCCTTGTCACATCCCGGCCAGAACAGGAGGAACCGGTACCAGCGACCGTAGAACGGCAGGTGACGGAGGGCCCAGCGAACCCCCGGCCCGACCACCTCGTGATAGTTGGGGTTGGGGAACATCCACTGGGCCGTCCGCTGGAACACCGTGAGGTGATCCACGTCCGGGGCGATGGTCGGTGCGATCTGGAACCCGCTTGCCCCGGCCCCGATCATGGCCACCCTCTGGCCGGCGAGGTCGACGGTGTGATCCCATCGGGCCGAGTGGAAGGCCGGACCGGCAAAGTCGTCCTGGCCGGGGATCTCTGGTGTGTGGGGACGATTGAGCTGTCCGACCGCCGAGATCACCGCCCGGGCCACGAGGGCCCCCTCACGGCCGTCGGGCCCCCGGGTCCTCACCGACCAGGTGGCGCTGTCGTCGTCCCAGGTGGCCCCGAGCACCTCGGTCTCCCACTGGACGTTGGACTCGATACCGTGCCGGCTCATGACGGCCTCGAAGTAGGACTGGAGTTCGGGCTGCTGGGCGAAGTACTCGGTCCAGGCGTCACTCGGCTCGAAGCTGTAGCAGTAGAAGTGGTTGCCCACGTCGACCCTCGCCCCGGGATAGGAGTTCTCCCACCAGGTCCCGCCCACGCCGGCGTTCTTCTCGACGATCGTGAAGGGGATGCCTGCCTCCCGGAGGCGAATGCCGGCCAGAAGTCCTGACTGACCGCATCCGATGACGACCACCGGGAACGCCTGTCGGGCCGAGGCGTCGCCCACCGGCTCCACCTTGCGGACGTCGGACCCGTCGAGCTCCATCTCCTCCATCAGCATGGGCACGTACTCGGCCGGCACGTCCTCACACACCAACCACGTCATCATCTCGTGCAGCAGGTCGGCGGGGACCGGTTCGGGCTCAGGACAACCCCTGTCCCGATAGGCAGCGATGATGGGGAGGGCGAGGGCCCTGACCTCGGCCTTGTCCTCCTCGGTCATGTAGCCCTGGACTTCGTTGAGGAAGAGCCCGGCCGGTTTCAGCCTCCCGCGGATGAGCTCGGGATCGCCGGTCATGTGGACCAGTGCGAGCATCAGCGTCGGGATGCTCAGGTCGGCGAGGGCCAGCGCTATGTCCTCGTCCGAGGTCTCGAACGGCTCGCCAGCGTGCGGGTTCCGCATGTCCGACCCTCCCCCGGCAGGAGGCAGGGCACCCGCCAGATCTGTGATAGTACACAAACTCTCGATTGTGTCTACTCCGAGATCGGAGGGAACCGTGCTCCAGGTTGTGATCGATGGTCCGGGCAGCGTGCGCCTGGTTGAGGCTCCGGAGCCCGCCCCTCCCGGAGCGGGCGGGGCCGTGGTCGCCGTCGAAGCCAGTGCCATCTGCGGATCGGACCTCCACTTCTACGACGGCGACATCCCGGTCGGCGATGGCTTCGCCATCGGCCACGAGTTCATCGGCACGGTCACGGACATTGGTCCGGAGGTTCGGAACGTCGCCGTCGGGGACCGGGTGCTCACGGCGTCCGTCGCCGGCTGTGGCCACTGCGAGGGCTGCGACACCGGTGACCCCGTCACCTGCGTCGACGGACCCATGGTGTTCGGGTCGGGCCTGCTGGGCGGGGGCCAGGCCACCAGTGTCGCCGTGCCGTCCGCAGACTTCCAGATGCTGGTCATCCCCGAGGGGGTGGACGACGAAGGCGCCCTGTTGCTCACGGACAACCTCAACACCGGTTGGATCGGGGCGAAGCGAGCCGACATCCCCCTGGGTGGAACTGTGGTGGTGCTGGGACTGGGCGCTGTCGGTCTCTGTGCCGTCCGTTCCGCTCTGGCCCTCGGGGCCGCTCAGGTGTTGGCGGTCGACCCGGTGGCCGGTCGGAGGGCCCTGGCTGCGGCGTCGGGGGCCACCCCCGTGGAGGGACCCACGGTCGAGGCGGTGATGGCGGCCACTGGTGGACGGGGGGCCCACTCGGTGATCGATGCCGTGGCCTTGGATGCCACCCTCGATGACGCATTCGCCTGCGTGCGACCCGGTGGGACGGTGTCGGTGATCGGAGTGCACAACCTCGATCCGTATCCATTGCCGATCCTGATGGCGTTGTTCCGGAGCGTCACCCTGCGGATGACCACCGCCCCGGTGCACCAGACGTGGAAGGAGCTGGTCCCGCTGGTGGCCAGTGGCCGACTGTCCACGGACGGAATCATCACGCACGAGTTCACTCTGTCCGACGCGGCCGAGGCCTATGCCGCCGTAGCCGCCCGCTCCGCGGACTGCATCAAGGTGATGCTCCGGCCCTAGCCGGACGATCGGCCGGGTTCGCAGGTCGAAACCTTTCCTATTTCAGGTGGCACTGACTCCCACCATGGGCCGCTTGAGGGCCGTGCCCCCGAGCGAGCCCAGGACAGCGGCATCCCCGAAGGCGAAGATCCCGCCGTCGGCAGCTACCAACCAGTACCCGTTGCCCGTGCTGTCACCGGTCATGCCCACGACGGTCTGGTTGAGGTGGATCCCACCGGTCGAGCCGTGGAAGCCGGCGTCCCCGAAGGCGAAGACACCGCCGTCAGAGGCCACCAGCCAGTAGCCCTGGTCGGTGCCGTCGGAGGCCATGCCGACGATGGGTCGGTTGAGGTGCATCCCACCGGTGCCACCGTGGAAGGCGGCATCTCCGAAGGCGAAGATCCCGCCGTCGGCGGCCACCATCCAGTAGCCGTTGCCGGTGGCATCGGCGGCCATGCCCACGATGGGTTGGTTGAGGTGGATCCCGCCGGTGCTACCGAGAAATGCGGCATCCCCGAACGAGAAGATGCCGCCGTCGGCGGCCACGAGCCAGTAGCCGTTGCCCGACGGGGTGGCGGCCATGCCCACGATGGGCTGGTTGAGGTGCATCCCCCCGGTGGAGCCGTGGAACTGGGCGTCGCCAAACGAGAAGATGCCTCCGTCGGAGGCCACCAGCCAGTAGCCGTTGTGATCGGGAGTCGAGGCCATGCCCACGATGGGCTGGTTGAGGTGCATGCCCCCGGTCGAGCCCAGGAAGGGAGCCCCGCCCTCGGCGAAGATGCCGCCGTCGGAGGCCACCAGCCAGTAGCCTCCGACCCCGTGCGGCGGGGTCGGAGGCACAGTCGTCGGCGCGGGCATCGGCGCAGCGTCATAGGTGTAGCGGACGCCACTGCCCGCAGCGCTGGTGCCGTAGACCGTGGTCACCGTGACATCAACGACGCCTGTTCCTGCCGGAGACGTCACGGTGAGGGAACCGTCATTGTCGTAGGCGACCGACGACGCCGGCACAGTCCCGAACTCGACAGTGGATCCCGCCGTAAAGCCTCCACCCGAGATGACAACGTCAGTTCCACCGGACTCAGGACCGGCCGCCGGGGTGATGGACGTAATGCCGGGTGGAAGGTACACCGTCTGGATGGCTTCCGCTGAAGGGCCGCCATTATTGGAGACGGTGTTGCCCGTGAATGTCTGGGTCGTGGACGTCCCCGCCGAATCGGTGACTGTCAACGAAGCAGTGAACGGCCCTGAAGTCGCGTAGGTGTGGACTGTCGTGGGGACCGAGTTGGTGACTGAGGACGAGCCGTCACCGAAGTTCCAGGCGTAGTTGGCGACACTCCCCTCGGGAGCGCCCGACGCCGAACCGTCAAATGATGTCGTCGACCCTTCGACCGCCGGCGTGTCGATAAACGAAGCCGTCGGGGCCTGGTCTGGGGTGACGGCGATCCCTCGTGGATTCGCACCGACCGCGATTGGGCTACCGGGACTGCCGCCACCTGGGGACAAGGTGATTGGCGTGACGGTGTTCGTCCCGTTGTTGCTGACATAGGCGGTCCTACCGTCCGGTGCGATAGCGATGTCAAACGGCTCCACTCCAACGTCGATTGTGCCGTCTGGGATGCCGCCTCGAAGACGCGTGATTGGAGTGACGGTTCCAGATGTGTAGTTGAGTCAACTACATATGCGGTCCGCACCATTGGGGAAATTGCCACTCCTACGGGAGATCCACCAACAGCAATCGGCGTGCCCGCAGTGCCACCGCCCGCGAACAGGTTGATCGGTGTCACGGTGTCTGAGTTAGTGTCGGCGACATAGGCAGTCAGACCGTTGGGGGTGATGGCAATGCCTCTTGGACTATCGACCGAGATGGTGTCCGTGACCGCATCGGTCGCGAGAGTAATTGCACTCACGGTTCTGCAGCCAAAATTCGATACGTAAGCAGTAAGCCCATCCGGTGCAATGGCAATTCCGTACGGATGAGAATCCGTCGGGATGGTCGAGCCAGCTAACCCCCCTCCACCTGGGGTAATGGTCATTGGCGTGGCGCTCGCAGTGCCATCGTCCCCGACGTACGCGGTGGTCCCATCGGGGGATATGGCGATAGCACCGGCTTCGCTAAAGCCAGGAATGCTGGTCCCTGCCGCGTCGGTGGCCGTGTTGATGGGCGTCACCGTGCCGTTGTAGTTGGGTACGTATAGATACCGACCGTCGGGAGTCACGGCCACACCGAGCCCGTTCCCAGATACGCCTACATTGGCGCCGGCAGCACCGGTCAACGTGTTGACTGGGGTCACGTTATTCGAGCCGCTATTGATCACATAGGCGGTGGGCGGAGCGGTGTATGTGTAGTCGTCGGCCGAGGAGATGCCGCTAGCGCCGTTGGCGGTCGTTACGGTCACATCTTCAGCGGTGCCCGCTGGGCCCGGCGGCTCGGTCACCGTCACCGAGCCCGATGTGCTGGACGAGATCAAGGCCACGGTTGACCCGAACTCGACGGAGGTCGGATTGGCGAGTCCGGTGCCGATCACCGTCACTCGCTGGCCACCGGTAGACGGCCCGGTGTCGGCAATTACCGCTGTCACGGTCGGAAGGTTCGATGCTGCCGCCGGAACGGTCAGACTGAGGGCAGTGACCAATACTCCAGTACCGCCCAGGGCCACTACGAGGCAGCATGACGCCAGCCGTCTGACAACCCATCCCTTGGCCTCGGGCGCTGAGTGTCCCCGCCGTCCTGAGGGTGCCGATACTCTCGACGGCTGGGCTCGAATACCGTCCGCGATGCCACCACCTTCAGGTGATGTGAACCGTGCAGCAATTCGTTTCATGGAAGCATCCGCCTAGGTGATGTTCCTAGGCCATAGCCGAACTCTCTACCTGCTTATCGACCAACCAGCTTCAAAAGTGGAGTAGCAATGCCGCGAAATGCCGGGGCAGACACCTCAGGCACAGTTCGGAGGCTCCAACAGTCCGAGTTTCTCGGCCACGTGGCCCGGTCATCGACCATCGGACGAACCGACGGCACGGTCCGGAAAAGACACGAGAACCCACGAGTTTTCCGGCGTCCGTTCAAGCGCAACTACACGCCCGTGGGGGCTGTGCGAGCCGTCGCGGCCTCAGGTGTCGATCACCTGGTCAGACAGGCGAATCCGCTCAGGCAGATGCAGGGCCAGAAGCTTCCGGGTCACATTGGGCGGAACCGACGAACGGGTGAGGAGGGAAACGCCAATCATCGTGATGAATGCCAACGGAACCGTCCAGATGGCCGGCTCACCCAATAGTACGGCAGGCCATCCTGTCTTCCCTGCACCCACCATGGTGGCAATGACGGCTGAGGACGAGGCCCCACCGCCGAGCGCCAGCCCGCACAGTGCGCCCTGCCAGGTCAGTCCGGCCCACCAGATCCCGAGGAGCAGCAGTGGGCAGAATGACGAAGCGGCGATGGCAAACGCCCACCCCACCAAGACATTGATGGCGACGCCACCAACAAGCAACCCCATCACCGTGGCCACCACTCCAGCACCGACTGCGGACAGACGGAACGCCTTGACCCCCTGTCCGAGCAGGTCGTGCGACAGTGCCCCGGCCATACTGATCATCAGGCCGGACGACGTCGAGAGAAAGGCGGCGAACGCCCCCGCAGCCGTCAGCGCGGCCAGGAGGGTCCCCCACGGACCGAAGGTCGCCAATCGCGGCAGCACAAGTACAACTGAATCCGTCTGACCCGTCGTGTAGAGCTGCGGAGCCTCCAACCTGCCCAGTACCGCGAAAATGGCCGGAAAGACGTAAAAGCAGGCGAGTAGAAGGAGTACCAGTGCCGTGGTCCTGCGTGCTGCAGGCCCGTCGCGATTGGTGTAGAAGCGGACCAGGATGTGGGGAAGTCCGATTGCCCCGAGGAAGGTGGCCAGGACGATGCCGTAGGTGGCGGCCAGCGGGTGGATCAACTTTCCGTTCAATCGGACCAAAGGGGACTCCCACTGGGCCGCGGTCAGGACGGCCTCTGAGGTGACCGTCGGGGCCCTGGATCCGGCGGGAAAGGTCAGGGTGGTGCGTGCCGACACCCGGTAGTCGGTGGCGTCGAGCGTCACGACCCCGTTGCGCCTGACGCCCCCGATCACCCCATTGGCCCGGACCGTCGTCGGAGTCGCCACCGTCACAAACTCGGCGTCTGGGAATTCAACCCTGGTGATTCGATGGAAGGTGGGGGTTGCCGTTCCCTCGATGGAGGTAAGCGGTGGGTGGTGCACGACCATGAGGAGAGCGAGCGCGGGCACGGCGATGGCGGTCAGCTTCAGCCAATACTGGAAGGCCTGCACAAAGGTGATGCCCTTCATGCCACCGCTGGAGATAACGCCGGTCACCACTACGCCGAGCACCACCACGCCCACCCAGTACGATCCTCCGAGGGCCACCTGGAGCGTGAGGCCTGCTCCTTTCAACTGAGGCAGCAGGTAGAACCCACAGATGACCAGCACCATGATGGTGCCGGCGCTCCGGAGGATCGGAGCGTTGAGTCTCCCCTCGGCAAAGTCGGGGATGGTGTATGCCCCGAATCGACGAAGGGGTGCGGCCACCGCAGCCAGGAGGACTAGGTAACCGGCGGCGTAGCCCACGGCGTACCAAAGGGCACCCAGACCGTCCAACATGGCCAGACCGGCAATTCCGAGGAACGACGCCGCAGACAGGTACTCGCCGGAGATGGCCGAGGCGTTCAGCGTGGGCGGGACCCGTCTGGCCGCCACAAGGAAGTCCTCTGGCGTCCGGGACACCCGGACTCCTCGGGCCCCGATGACGATTGTGGCCACGGTCACGGCCACGACAGCCACGATGGAGGCCGGTTCAGTCATGACTCTCGAGCAGGTCCACGAAGCGCTGCTCCATGCGCTCGGTGCGGTGGACATACCAGAAACCCAGCATCACGAGTGGGGGGTAGATGCCCCCACCCAGGACCAGCAGAGTCACGGGCACACCGGCGATGTGGGCTCGTCCGAGCGCGGGAAAGAGCACGGCCAGGAGGGGGTAGAGGCAGAGCAGCGCCGCGGCGGGGATGAGCACGCTCAGCGTCACGCCCAGCTGGGCCCGTATGAGGGATCTCAGCAGGGTCCGGGCATACTCGTCCTGCTCGTAGAGGTCGTCAGCAGCTGGCGAGTTCGGTACGGCCGGAACGCGTCGCTCGGGAGAGCGGATGACCTCCCGTGCCGCACCATCCGGCCGGACGACGTCGGTCAACGGCCGGGTAATCGGGCTTGTCGGACCAGCCGATCTCGGAGCTCTCGCAGATGGCGCCTACTGACCGGCAGTTCGTGGCCGGCCACGGTGACCGAAGTGTGGCTGGCCTCGGTCCGGAACTCCCGGATGTCGTGGAGGGACACTAAGTAGCTGCGATGGATCCGGACGAACCCTCGGTCGGTCCACTGCTCCTCCAGGCTGGAGATCGGAGACCGGAGCAGGTGCGTGGCGCCGTCACGGAGATGCAGCCGTACGTAGTCCCCGGCAGCCTCGACCCACGTGATCTCCTGGCGCGACACGATGGTCATGCATCCGGCGGACTCGACAGGCACCGCTCCGGTGTCAACCTCCTCGTCGACGCCCTTTTCCTGTTCGGCCACCCGTCGGAGGACCTTCTCGAGTCGTTCGCTGTCCAGCGGTTTGAGCAGATAGCCGGCAGCACCCACATCGAACGCCTCGAGGGCGTGCTTCTCGTGGGCTGTCACGAACACCACCGTCGGGGGCTGGGCGAACCGGGCAAGAATGCGAGCCAGCTCCAGGCCGTCCAGGCCCGGCATGCGGATGTCCAGCAGCACCAGGTCGAACTCCTCGTCGCGGATCCGGAGCAGGGCATCGGTCGCGTTGGTAGCCACTGCCACCGGGCCAACCAACGCCGAGGACCGCAGCAGGTAGGACAACTCGTCGAGAGACGGCGCCTCGTCGTCAACAGCCAGGATCGACAGCCCGGTCACGATACCTGCACCCCTGCACAAAACTTCGGTATTCGTAGGATCACCTTGGTTCCGGCCCCGATGCCGGATTCGATGGTCAGCCCGTGCCCCTCGCCGAACACGGCCCGCAGGCGCTCGTCGACGTTGTGGAGGCCGACGCCGTCCCCTTCGGCACTCCCGGAGAGCACCCGGCGCAGGTGACCCGGATCGGCCCCGACCCCGTCGTCCTCGATGGTGATGGTGGCCTCATTATCCGCGTCGGCGATATCGATCGAGATGGTGCCCATCCCCTGCGACGGCTCCAGTCCGTGACGGACTGCGTTCTCGACCAGGGGCTGCAGGATGAGAGAGGGCAGGACAACACCGAGGACTTCGGGCGCCACATGCAGCGTCACTGCCAGTCGATCCCCGAAGCGGGCCCTCTCCAACGCAAGGTAGGTGTCGACCAGCCGCAGCTCCTCGGCCAGGGTGACGAACTGACCGTGGCTGCGGAAGCTGTAGCGCGTGAAGTCGGCGAACTCCACCAGGAGCTCTCGCGCCCACTCGGGGTCCGTCCGGACGAACGACTCGATTGCCGTCAGGGCGTTGTAAATGAAGTGAGGCGAGATCTGGGCACGGAGGAAGCGCAGCTCGGCTTGGTCAGCCCGTCGCCGGGACCGATCCAACTCGGCCAGCTCGAGTTGGGTGGAGACGAACTGGGAGACCTCCGCCGTCAAGCGCAGCAGACCTGCTGACGCCGTCGATCCAAAGGTGACCAACGTCCCCACGACGGCACCGTCCACCAGGACCGGCACCACGACACCGCTCTGGATCGAGCACGCCGGAGTCTTGCCACAGAGGTGCTGTTCGATCGAGACCGTCTGGGGTCGACCACTCGCTACGACCTGCTCGACGGCGTTGCCCAGCAGCTCGTAGTGGGTGCCGTCCACGTTGTCCTGGGCCAGCCTCCCGGTGAGATCGGTCAGCACGAGGCCGTCCGCGCCAAGCAACCGTCGCAGGAAAGGCACGGCCCGGGAGGCACTTTCCGGGGTCAAACCCGCCCGCAGGGCCGGCGCAGCCAGGTTGGCGGTGTGGAGGGCCTGAAACGTGGCCCGTTGGGTCGGGGTCCCGAGGTGCCGACCGCCCCGGAAGGCGAACCAGGCCACGGCTCCGAACAGCAGGACCACGGCGATCAGTCCCAGCCACAGTGCTTCTCTCACGGACTTCCCCCAGGTACTTCGGGCACATCTACACGTCCACACTCCGAACGGTGCGGACCCACCTTCCCACAGTCGACTCGGGGGTGCTCGGAATGCGGCTGAGCGAACCGCTCGTCGCATGAGATCGACCGCTTACCGCCGGTTCTTGTCGCTTGAGCGATGTTCGTCGGACAGGCCTTGTAACGAGTCCCCTCCCTGTTCAAGATCGCCAATGCCCCACCGTGCCGCGCCCCATAGGAGGACTCCGTGACCACAGCAGACAATGAAACGATCGAGTCGGGGGAGGGGGCGAAGGCCCGGGTGCCAGCCGTCTACTCGGTGGCCGACCCCGCCCCCTTGGGTCTGGGGGCATTCGCCATGACCACCCTGGCGTTGAGCCTCTACAACACCAATATCTGGCCGGCGGCCATTTTTCCGGCGCTGGCCTTGGCCCTCGTGTACGGGGGCTTTGCCCAGCTCCTGGCAGGCATGTGGGAGTTCACACGGAAGAACACTTTCGGAGCGATCGCCTTCACCTCGTACGGAGCGTTCTGGATCTCGTACTACGTCTTCGTCCACTTCCTGGCCCCAGCGCTCAAAGTCGGCCTGGTTCCCACCGCGGCGGGCGTGTTCTTGCTCGGTTGGACCATCTTGACCTTCTACCTGATGATCGCCTCTCTGCGGGTTTCCGTCGCCGTCGTCGGCGTGTTCGTCGCCCTGGACATCACCTTCGTGCTCCTGACCATCGGAGCATTCCAGTCCAACAGCTCCATCAACCACGCCGGTGGGTGGGTCGGCATCGTGACCGCCGCAATCGCCTTCTACGCGTCGGCCGCCGGCGTCATCAACGAGACCTTCAAGAAGGTCGTCTTGCCAGTGTTTCCGCTCGCCCCCAGGCAGTAAGAAGTGGACATGATCGATCGAGAACGTCCACCGCGGAGGAACCGGCCATGACCAAAGATGTCGAAGGGGCGCTGTCCGCGCTCCATCACGAACGACGGCACTTCGCACCACCGGCCGCACTGGCCGCAGCAGCCAATGCCCAGCCGGGGATCTACGAGGAGGCCGCCGCCGATCCCATCGCCTTCTGGGAGCGCCAGGCGGGACGGCTCGACTGGGCCACTCCATGGACAGAGGCCCTCCAGTGGGATCTTCCCTTCGCCAAGTGGTTCGTCGGTGGCACACTCAACGTGTCGGTCAACTGTGTCGACCGACACGTCGAGGCGGGACGGGGCGACCGGGTGGCCTTCCACTGGGAGGGGGAACCGGGCGACACCCGCACGGTCACCTACGCCGACCTTCACGCAGAGGTGTGCCGAGCGGCCAACGCCCTCACCTCCCTGGGCGTGGTCAGCGGCGAAAAGGTGGCCATCTACATGCCCATGATCCCCGAGACGGTGGTGGCCATGCTGGCCTGCGCCCGGCTGGGGGCCCCTCACACTGTCGTATTCGGTGGTTTTTCGGCCGACGCGCTCAAGGGCCGCATCCTGGACTGTGACGCCCGCGTGGTCATCACCGCGGACGGTGGGTACCGACGGGGTTCGGCCAGCGCCCTCAAGCCGGCGGTGGACGAGGCCGTAGCCGACTGTCCCGACGTCCGATCCGTCCTAGTCGTCCGCCGGACGGGTCAGCCCGTCGAGTGGCAGGACGGCCGTGACCACTGGTGGCATGACATCGTCGATCCTCAACCCGCGACCCATGTTGCCGAGCTCTTCGACGCCGAGCAACCGCTCTACATCATGTACACCAGCGGCACGACGGCAAA
This sequence comes from uncultured Acidimicrobiaceae bacterium, assembly GCA_963738545.1. Lineage (GTDB taxonomy): Bacteria > Actinomycetota > Acidimicrobiia > Acidimicrobiales > RAAP-2 > Bog-756. Next base: position 584,724 of record CAVTXA010000008.1, on the reverse strand, counting down.
GCCCAAGGGCATCCTGCACACGTCCGGCGGATATCTGACCCACGTGTCCGCCACCCACCGGCTGATTTTCGACGTGAAACCGGAGACTGACGTGTGCTGGACGGCGGCCGACATCGGCTGGGTGACCGGACACAGCTACATCGTCTACGGACCGCTTGCCAATGGGGTGACCTCGGTGATGTACGAGGGGACACCGGACACACCAACTCGGGGACGATGGTGGGAGATCATCGAGAAGTACAAGGTGACCATTCTGTACACCGCCCCGACCACCATCCGCACCTTCATGAAGTGGGGCGAGGACGTACCGGCCGCCCATGATCTCTCCAGCCTCCGACTCCTCGGATCGGTCGGAGAGCCCATCAACCCCGAAGCATGGATGTGGTACCGCACCCACATCGGACGGGAACGGTGCCCCATCGTCGATACCTGGTGGCAGACGGAGACCGGAGGCATCCTCATCACTCCCCTGCCCGGTATCACGGCCACCAAGCCGGGGGCCGCCATGACTCCGTTTCCCGGGATCGCCGTCGAGGTCGTGGACAACGAAGGTCAGGCCGTGGGCGACGGCGAGGGCGGATACCTGGTCATCACCAAGCCATGGCCCGGAATGCTCCGGGGCATCTGGGGTGACCCCGAACGGTACAAGGACACCTACTGGTCCCGCTTTCCCGGCTACTACTTCGCTGGAGACGGAGCAAAGAAGGATGAGGACGGTGATCTGTGGTTGCTCGGCCGGGTTGACGACGTGATGAACATCTCGGGTCATCGCATCTCGACGACGGAGGTCGAGCACGCGCTGGTGGGAAATCCTGCCGTGGCCGAGGCCGCGGTGGTCGGGGCCAGCGACGCCACCACCGGCCAGGCCATCGTGGCGTTCGTCACCCTGAAGGGCGACCTGGTCAAGACGGACGAGGAGTCGGCGGCGGTGGTGGCCGAGCTACGGGAGACCGTCTCCACCTCGATCGGGCCCATGGCCAAGCCACGCCAGATCCTGCTGACCCCCGAGCTTCCGAAGACCAGGAGCGGAAAGATCATGCGACGCCTGCTGCGGGATGTGGCGGAACACCGGGACCTGGGCGACGTCACCACCCTCCTCGACCCGACGGTGGTCACCGCCATCTCCGAACGGATGCCCGAGTCGGGCGACGAGGAGTAGACCTCTGGGCAAACGACGGGGCCGGTTGATCTACGGACGCTGCCCACCCGCGGGCGATCGATCGGCTCGAGTGCCTACGGATCCACCAACTGCGTCAGTGGTGCCCGGCGGTGGCGTTGAAGACGTCGGAGCCGAATGCGGCCAGGCCGGGTTGGCCCGCCATCCCCAGGTGGCCTTTTCCATCACTGCCGCCCTTGGTGATCCCGAGGAGGTTCTCGTAAGTCTTGAGGGCGCTGTAGTGGTTGTAGGAGCCGGTGGTGTCGACCGATCCCGGCTTGATGTACTTCGACGATGTCAGCACGAGCGCTCCGATCTGACCCCCACCGGGCCCGGTGCCTCCGGCCTGACTCACATTCGGGCCCGGTTGTTCGTTGCAACAGGACGCAGCGTCGTTGGTGGCGTCAAGGTCAGCCTCGTCGGCGGTGATCACCACCATCATCTGGCCCGCCTTGTAGGAGGGTGAATCGAGAATGGTCGGCATCCAGGCCTTCAGCCATGCGTTGGCCGCAACCAGGCCCCCGGTTGTCCCACCGGCAGCACTCGGCGAGATGCACACCGCATCATGGCCGTCGTTGCAGACGCTCGGCGTGATGAAGCTGAACGAGGGGGTCGTGGCCTCCTTGGAGAAGTCTTCGACCAGCCGGCTCGACGATGAGGGAGCCCCGTTTGCTCCCAGGGTGCCCAAAGGAACGACGTTGGCGTCACACAGTGCGGTGTCGTCGATGATGGAGTGGAACCAGACGAAGGGGTCATGACGGGTCACGTAGCCGTCCGTCGCCGTGGCGACACTGGCCGGAGGGTCGCCGATGGCAGGGTGGGCGCATGTCGTCCCCCCATCCCGTGTGGGGTCGTTGCCCATATCCTCCTCATAGGCCCGCCAGGCGGCCACGTGGGACTTTGGGTTGGGCTTCTTGATGGCGTCCAACTGGCTGGCGATCGTCGGTACAGAGGTCGGATAGACGCAACCCGACGTGGCGTTGACCTGGCCGAGGGTGGTAGCGGGGGTCCCCGGCGTCACGTCCTCGAATCCGGCGAGGCAGTCACCCTGGGTCGTGGGTGTCGGCGCCTGGCCGGACACCTGGGCGATGTAGTTGTCGAGGCTGACGTGGCCGATGCCGTAGTAGTTCTCGATCAGGACGCCCTTCTTCTCCAGCGGCCCCGTGAGATAGGTCGCAGGTGACGAAGGTCCGAAGGTGTTCGCCTCGGACTCGTTCTCGATGTAGATGACGACGATGTTCTTGATCGCCTGCTTCGGAGGTACGGCCGCCGATGCGGCGCCCCCCGCGATCAGCGAGTTCGCCGTGCCGAGGGTGATGGAGCCAGCCACGATGGCGAGAGCCATCGCCAGAGGGCTGAGGTTCCGATGTGCCCCTGTGCGCCCTCTGGTTCGAGTCGTCATTGCCTTCATGATGCGTGCACCTCTCCGTAGCCCCGAGACGGTCCTGATCTCTTCCGATTGACACGAGCATCCACTCGTCACGATTCGTCGCCACATGGCTCTCATTGCCCATCGCACCAGGGCCTGAGCCCGTGGACTGACTACCGGATTTGCTCCCCGGGGACTGTACTCGTTCCCATGCTCTGCGCAATGGCACCGTGAATCGGGGCGATGACGGCCCAGAACATGGGTCTTTCGCGGGTATCACGGCCATCGAGCATTCGCACGCGCTACCAGGGCCTGAGGGTCGGTCCCCAGCAGATCGAGGGCCGGGTCGGTGAACAACGCTAAGACAGAACAGGCCGGTTCCCTGAGACTGAACGAGGTCTCGTTGCGTTCCCTCTTCGACGGCGTTTCACGTTCGTCAGCTGCCGGATGTGACGATTTCGGAAGCAAGCAGAAACGTCGGGTCCGCTGTGATCTCAAAAGCGCGCCAATTGGCCTCCACCAATTTGATCTGGTGTGGATCGTAACTACGTGACGCGGCCACGACTATCGCGTTGTCCCAGTCGGCTTCACCGTCAACGACCTGAGGCACGACATCCCGGTACAGGGAACCGTGTTCGGCGCAAAGCTGGACCACGGCGGCCCGAGCATCGGCAGCCGAGAGGTGTCCGACCAGCAGGTGCACGGCCATAGCCCCTGTCACCCCGTGGAGATTGAAGATGTTCGGTTCCGACACGTAACAGCCAGCACCGTGAGCGGCCGCTCGCAGCACCGCCGAGTCCGGCTCCTCAAACTCAGCGCTCTCGTCGGTGGATTCACCGGGGGAGAACCAGACGGCCCAGTTTCCTAAAGCGCGGGCCAGCTCGGCCCGCCGGGCCCGGGTGTCGGCCACATTGATGGCTCGGACTGCGTGCGACGTTCGAATCACTCCGTGGAACAGAGTTGCCGCCAAGCCGGGCATGAGCCTCGGTACCCATCCTTCCACGACGACTCGCCATCCCTCCTCGTCAATGGCCCGTCCGAAGTAGCCCATCCATTCGGGGAGAAGACGATGGTCCCCGAAGAGGCCCCTCCAGTCGAATTCCCCGTACCAACGGGGGGTGACGGGCTGGACCGCTTCGCCCATAGAGGTCTCGAACCGCTCAACCCACCCATTGATCAGCGGGTCGAGGCTCAGGGCGGCCAGAGCCTCGCAGGCCATCGGAGCGTGGTTGACGAAAGGGTTGGGAACGTCAAAGTCGAGCGCGGAGACTCGGTCGAGGGCGTCGTCGAGAATCGCCACTGAAGATACACACCTGCCGTTGGCCAATGAGTCGGCGAGACCACCTGGAGTCATGCTCGTGGGTTCCATCCTTCAACCGTAAGACTTAAACTTATGTTTAAGTCAAGAACTAGAAATTCGGCAATCCGTTACGGACGGCGACCTGCGCTGGACAGCTAGACCGACGAGTTCCCAGACTCGCGCCAAACCATTCCGCGAGATCGAGGACAGTTCAACTCTCTTTCTTGTGTCCCCTGTCTCGTGACAGGATTGCGGGCACCACGCTCGATGTCGGTGGTTCGGGCGTCCGTCCTCATCGTGGTGACTGGACGCTACTGACCAGCCCTACCCCAGCAGCTTCTTGGCGATGACCACCCGTTGGATCTGATTGGTTCCCTCGTAGATCTGAGTGATCTTTGCGTCCCGCATGAACCGCTCCACTGGGAAGTCCTTGGTGAAACCGTATCCACCGAGCAGCTGGACGGCATCGGTGGTCACGGCCATGGCCGTGTCGGACGCGAAGCACTTGGCCATGGCTCCGATCATGGTCAGCTCCCCTTCGGGGTCGTCGCTGTCGATGAGTGAACAGGCCCGGTAGATGAGGGTCCGGGCCGCCTCGTTGCGCATGGCCATCTCGGCCAGCATGAAGCGCAGGCCCTGTTGATCGGCGATGGCCTTACCGAAGGCCTTGCGCTCCTTCATGTAGCCGGCGGCGTAGTCGATGGCCCCCTGAGCGATCCCCACCGCCTGGGCCCCGATGGTGGGGCGGCTGCGGTCCAAGGTGTGCATGGCGATGGTGAATCCCATGCCCTCCTCACCGATCAGGTGGGTGGCCGGCACCCGGACCTCGTCGAGCAAGATGGCCGCCGTGGGGCTCCCCCGCAGGCCCATCTTGTCCTCGTGGGGAGCCACCTCGACGCCCCAGTCCGCCTCGACCAGAAAGCAACTGATCCCCTTCCCGCGTCCGGCGTCGGGGTCGGTGACGGCGAACACGGTGTAGGTATCCGACACGCCGGCGTTGGTGATCCAGTATTTGGAGCCCGTCAGCACGTAGTGGTCGCCGTCCCTCACGGCGCGGGTCCGCATGGCGGCCACGTCGCTACCTGCGTCGGCTTCGGACAGGCAGTAGCTGGCCTGGCGCTCCCCCGAGGCCACCCTCGGGAGGTAGGCCTGCTTGAGCTCTTCGCTCCCCCAGTTCATGACGGGGAGCATCCCGAGCTTCGAGATCAGCATGGTGAGGGCCGTCGAGGCACACACCCGGGCCAGTTCCTCGGCCATGATGGCCTGGGTCACCATGTCGGCCCCCGCCCCCCCGTAGGCGACCGGGATGCCCAGGGAGGGAAGTTCGAGCTCGACACAGGCATCGAAGGACGACTTGGGAAAGGCGGCGTCCCGGTCGGCTTCGGCGGCGTTGGGGGCGACCCGGTCCTCGGCGAACCTACGGAGCGTGTCCCGGAACTCCCGATGGGTGTCGGTCAGGGCGAAGGTCGGATGATCCATCCATTCAAATTACTCACGGGTGGTCACGTCCCCCGTCATGGGGCAAATCGGGCCGATCGACGCCAGCGCCGGGCCCTCCATCGCCGCTCCGGATCGGGCAGAGACCGGCACCACCCGACCAGCCTGAGCAGGAAGTTTCAAGTCGGGCCCCGAAGAGGCCGACAACAGTCTCATATGACAATTGACCCTTTCGGGGGGTACTATTCGTAGATTGATTCTCACATAGAGTGGTGGAGGCAACGGCATGAGTGACAAATCTGAGGGGCCAGGCTGGTGGATCGCCAGCGACGGCAAGTGGTATCCGCCTGAGCTCCATCCCTCGGTGAGGGAGGAACCCACCACCGTGCCCTCCATCCAGGGACTCGATGGTGTACCCCGGCGTCGGTGGGACGACGATCCTTCGAAGGCCGTCCACGTCGGCCCTCAGTTCCCCGACCTCTTCCAAAAGGCCATGGAGGGCTCGCACATCGTCGACAACATGACCTATGACGGCGAGGAGCGGCGGAGCACCGGAACCGGGGGCGGGTCACTGGCTGGCGCCGGAGTCACCGGCACGACCAGCAAGGCCTCGGCTGGGCCCGAGGGATCAACCGGCGTGGCCGGTTCCAGCATCGGTGCGCCGACCTCGAAGAAGCGGTGGCGAAAGGGTCGCTGACCGCGATCCCGACCCTCCGCCGCACCGGCCGGTAGGCCGGCTGCGTCAGTGGCCGTCGGGCAGGGAGATCATGTCCCGCCACTCGCCGATCCTGTCGGCCACGCCATCGGGCGTCAGCCGCAGGGCCTCTTCCTCCACGCTGTCGGCGATGGCCCGCTGGGCCTGATAGTGGTGGGCGGCCGATCGGAACAGGGGTGAACGGGCCACCACCAGGTCGGCCGGCGCTCCTCCGAGGAACCCCCACAGGGTGAAGGCGAACTCCAGGTCGTAAACGGCCGGAGCCCGTCCGAAGCGGGCACACCGGCGCATGGCCACCGCCGTGCAGCCGGCGATGGCGTCTTCGACCGAATCTCCCTCGGCCAGGACCAGGCGCGCCTCGAACCGGCGGGCCAACTTGAGGGCGAAGCCCTGGTCGGGGCCGGGCTTTCCCAGGCGGCGTCCCTCCGGCTGGGAGGTGCCACGCACCTCCGAGGGTCGGGACTGGGTCCAGATGGCCGGCACATTGAGTCGGTACGCCGGGCGCACCTGATCGGCCTCGACGATGGGCACGAAACTTGGTTGGGTCACGGTGAGGCTCCTGGTGATCGGTCCAGCATCGTCCGGGCGGTGCGACTAGCCGTCGGCGGCCGTGCCGGTGTGGAGCAGACCGTAGACGATGGAGTCGGACAGGGCCTGCCAGGAGGCGGCGATGATGTTCTCGGACACCCCGATGGTGGTCCAGGTGCGGTTACCGTCCGTGGAGTCGATCAGGACCCGGGTCACCGAGCCGGTGCCCTTGGCCGAGTCGAGTACCCGTACCCGGTAGTCCACCAGATGGACACCGGACAGGGAGGGGTAGTGCGCCCCGATGGCCGCCCGAACCGCCCCGTCGAGCGCGTTGACCGGGCCGTTTCCCTCGGCGGTGGCCACGATCCGTTCGTCGCCCACCAAGACCTTTACGGTGGCCTCGGTGGACTGACCCTCGCCGTGATCGGCGATGACCCGGTACGACTCGAGCTCGAAGAACTCCTGTTCCCAGCCGGTCGAGTTCCGCAGCAGCAGCTCGAGGGAGCCGTCGGCCACCTCGAAGTGGTACCCCTCATACTCCAGCCGCTTGAGCGAGTCCAGGACCGTGGACATGGCCTGGGAATCGAGCTCGAGGCCGAGCTCGGCGGCCTTCATGGACAAGGTCGACCGTCCGGCCATTTCGGAGACCACGAACCGGGTGCCGTTCCCCACCAACTCGGGCGAAATGTGCTCGTAGGCGTCCGACCGTCGGGCGATGGCCGACGTGTGCAGTCCGGCCTTGTGGGCGAAGACCGAGGCCCCCACGAAGGGCTGCTGGGGATTGGGCGCGATGTTCACCAGCTCGGCGATGTGATGGGACACGGGTGTCAGCAGCTCCAGCCGTTCGGGAGGGATGGTGCCCACCCGGAGCTTGAGGGACAGGTCCGGGATGGTGGCCGAGAGGTCGGCATTGCCCGACCGCTCGCCGTACCCGTTGACGCACCCCTGCACGTGGGTGGCCCCCACCCCCACCGCAGCCAGCGAGTTGGCCACCGCACAGCCGCTGTCGTTGTGGAAGTGGACCCCGACCTGGGTCTCGAACCCCCCCAGCACGCCGGCGACGATGCGCTCCACCTCGTAGGGCAACGTGCCGCCGTTGGTGTCGCACAGCACCAGGGTCTCGGCACCGGCCTCTTCAGCGGCCCGGAGGATCCGCAGGGTGAACTCGGGGTTGGCCTTGAACCCGTCGAAGAAGTGCTCGGCATCCAGAAAGACGCGGAGGTCGTTGGCGCGTAGGAACGCCACCGAGTCGGCCACCATGGCCACCGCTTCGTCGAGCGTGGTCCGCAGGGCGTCGACCACGTGCATCTCCGACGCCTTGGCCACGATGCAGACCGCCTCGGTCTGGGCATTGACCAGGTGTCGCAGCGTCTCGTCGTCCTCCGCCCGCACACCGGCGCGTCGGGTCGAGCCGAAGGCCACGAGCGTCGACCGGTGCAGCGAGAGCTCGGTGGGGGCCCGGGCGAAGAACTCCTCGTCTTTGGGGTTGGCCCCCGGCCAGCCGCCCTCGATGAAGGTCACCCCAAGGTGGTCGAGCTGCTCCGCCACACGCAGCTTGTCGTCCACGGTCAGGGAGAGGCCCTCCTGCTGGGACCCGTCGCGGAGCGTGGTGTCGAAGACATCGACGGCCTCGGGCAGGGCGGGGAGGTCGAAGTCGTGGCCGGCTCCCGTCGTTGGCGCCGGTTCCCCCCGGGCCTCCTGGACATGGGCGTGGGCCCGCTGCCCGGGCGTCAGGGGATGGGAGTGCCGGATCCCGTTTCCGTGGGTGTGGCCGTGGCCTGATGCATGGCCCCCGCCTCGCGGCGAGTCATCGTTGAGGGTGGGTCCGTCATTCGACATAGTCCAACCAGTCCTTGTACTGATCGACCTCGCCGCGGACAGCGGCGAAGTAGGTCTGCTGGAGCTTCTGGGTGATCGGTCCGGGCTTCCCGTCGCCCACCGGCCGGTCGTCGACGGCGCGGATGGGGACCACCTCGGCGGCGGTGCCGGTGAGGAAGGCCTCGTCCGCCGTGTAGAGGTCGGTGCGGATGATGGGCTCGTAGACGACGGCGTAGCCCAGGTCCCGGGCGATGGTCTCGACCGACTGCTGGGTGATGCCCTCCAGGGCGCCGGAGTCCGACGAGGGGGGCGTGAGGAGGCGCCCCTTCCTGACGATGAAGATGTTCTCGCCCGTGCACTCACTCACGTTGCCGTCGGGACCGAGGAGGATGGCCTCGTCGTAGCCCGCCTTGATCGCTTCCACCTTGGCCAGGGAGGAGTTGACGTACATCCCCGTTCCCTTGGCCGCGGTGGGCACGGCGTTGGGGTCGTGGCGACGCCACGAGCTGATCTTCGTCGAGACCCCGTTGGCCACCCCGTCGTCCCCGAGGTAGGTACCCCAGGGCCAGGCGGCGATGGACACGTTCACCGGGCAGGGGATGGGGTTGAGGCCCATCTCGCCGTAGCCCAGGTAGACAAGGGGACGGATGTAGCAGCCGTCGTCCAAGCCGTTGACCCGGACCACATCACGAGCCGCGTCCACCAGCTCGTCCACGGTGAAGGGGACGTCGATCATGAACACCTTGGCCGAAACCAGGAGGCGCTCGATGTGATCGCGCAGGCGGAAGACGGCCACCCCCCGTTGCGTGGGGTAGGCGCGGATCCCCTCGAACACGCCGGAGCCGTAATGCATGGTGTGGGTCAGGACGTGCACGGTGGCGTCCGCCCAGTCGACGAGTTCGCCGTCCATCCAGATCTTGTCGGTTGGGGTCAGGGGCATGGCTCAGAGCCTTTCTGCGATGGCGTCGCCGATGGCCGCGGTAGACATCGTCGGTTCGGGTTGGGAGTGGATGAAGTCGGTGACCGCCTGGGTCACCTTCTCGGCAGCCGAGGCCTCGCCGAGGTGGTCGAGCATGAGTGCGGCCGAGCGTATGGCGGCGGCCGGATTGGCCTGGCCGGTGCCGGCGATGTCATGGGCGGCCCCGTGGACCGGCTCGAACAGCGAGGGGCCGGTGCGGTCGGGGTTGAGGTTGGCCGAGGCGGCGTAGCCGATGCCTCCGGCCACGGCGCCAGCCAGGTCGGTGATGATGTCACCGAACAGGTTGTCGGTGACGATGACGTCGTAGCGGGTGGCGTTCTCGACTAGGTAGATGCAGGTGGCATCGACATGGTTGTAGTCCCGGCTCACCGTCGGGTAGTCGGCCGAGACCTCGTCGACCGTGCGCTGCCAGAGGTCGCCGGCGAAGGTCAGGACATTGGTCTTGTGCACCAGCGTCAGATGGTTCCGGGGCCGGGAGGCAGCCAAACCGAAGGCGAATCGGGCACAGCGCTCCACACCGTGCCGCGTGTTCACCGAGCCCTGGGTGGCCACCTCGAAGGGCGTCCCCTTGCGCAGGAACCCACCCTCGCCGGCGTAGGTCCCCTCGGTGTTCTCCCGGATCACGATGAAGTCACAGTCCGGGGCCACGGCACCGGGCACCCCGTTGAACGGGCGCATGTTGACGTACAGGTCCAGTTCGAACCGGAGACGGAGCAGGAGTCCCCGCTCGAGCGCTCCGGGCGGGACCGTCGTGGAGCCCACCGGAGGGCCCACCGCGCCGAGCAGGATGGCGTCCTGACCTCGGAGCTCCTCGAGCACCGCGTCCGGGAGCACGTCACCGGTGCGGACGTACCGGTCGGCCCCGAGGTCGTACGTCGTCGTGGCCAGCGTCACACCGGCGGCACTGACCACCTTGAGGGCCTCGGCCACCACCTCGGGGCCGATTCCGTCGCCTCCGATCAGACCAACTCGATAACTTCCCACGGTGCTCCTGTCCTTCGCTCTTCCCCGGGTACTTCCTTGTGGCCCGGTGTCACGCTCCGCTGACTCCGTCGACGCCACCCACCGGCGGCACCGGTCCCCTCTCATCCACCCGTGAGGTCTATCCCAGCCGGGAAGGCGACCCACGGATGTTCGGGTGGCCGCCCGGCGGGGTTCCTCTCCGGAGTGCCCCCAATTGAAAAACCGTCCACCAGGTGGACGGTCGAAGGGCACACACCGGTCAGGTATGTGCCTAGTCGATAATGAATACGGTGCTACGTGCGTCGAATGTCGTCGTCATCAGGTACCCAGTGTCCCCTGTCCGGGGGTGGACCGTCAACCCCACCCTCTCCGCCGGGGTCCCTCGATCCACCCCGTCCTCCACCGCCGATCAGGTGGTGCGGGCGATAAGGACGTGGCACCCGGCCTTGTGGGCCACGGAGTTGGGGACCGATCCGAGGATCCTGCGGGTGCCCCGGAGGCCCTTGCTCCCCACCACGATGAGGTCGGCCCCGACTTCGTCGGCCGTGCGGATGATGACCTCGGCCGGGTCCCCGACCCCGGTGTGGATCTCCGTCTCGAGGCCCTTCACGTCCCCGGCGACCTCCTCCAGCATGCGCTGGGCCACCCCCCGGAGCGCAGCGCCACCCGAGGGGTCGGACACATTGGCTCCGCCGGCCGGTACGGCCACCGCCGTGGCGGTGTGGACGCCGACCACCAGATGCAGCTTGGCTCCCTGGTCACGGGCCAATCCGACAGCCAGCGCCACGGCGGCACCGGCCGTCTCGGATCCGTCCGTACCGACAACGATGTTCTTGAACACAGTGATCCCCTCCTGGGTCCGCGGCCCTCGTCAGGCGATGGTAGTGGATGGCGGGTGTGGGATTCCCATGGTCTCACCGGCCGGCCCGGCCCCGCTCACGGCCACGGGTGCACCGGTCCCCGAGCCGTCCCGGACAGGTCCGGGAGGACCGGGGGCCTCCCCCCCGGCTGCGAGGAGGTCGGGCCATGGGATGGCTCCCTCACGGAGACTCCGCATGGCTGGTCCCCGGCACTCCACCACGGTGGAGGGCGTACCCCCGCAGAAGCCTCCGTCGAGGATCAGGGCCAGCCCATCGTCACCCGCGAAGATCGCCCCCACCGCTCCGGCCTCGGTGGCCGGGGCGGCCCCGTGGCGGTTGGCACTGGTCACGGCCAGCGGCCCGAGTTGGCGGCAGAGGGACTGGATCACCGGGTGGTCCGGCCATCGCACACCCACTGTCTGCCGGGCCGAGGCGGGACCGCCGAGATCGGCGGTGAAACTCCGTCGTCGGGGTACGACGAGGGTCAGTGGACCGGGCCAGAAGCGCCCGGCCAGGTGCTCGGCCGCCTTCCCTAGCGGGCCGCATACGGTGGAGAGTTGGTCCCGGCCGGCCACCAGCACGGGCAGGGCCACCGCCGTCGGCCGCTCCTTCAGGGCAAAGAGCAGTTCCACGGCACGTGGCTGATGCGGGTCGGCGGCCAGCCCGTAGACCGTGTCTGTGGGCACCGCCACCACCGCCCCGTTCCGGAGGGCCTGAGCCGCCGTCGCCAGGCTGTCCTCGTCCACCGCCAACAGCTCGGGTCCCATGGTCATCGCCGCGCCACCACCATCCGGACCCGGCCGGCGAGATCACGCCGGGTCCCGGACCGAGTCCAACCCGCCCGGTGGGCGGCATCGAGTGCTGCCTCGGCCTGGCCGGGGTCGATCTCGATGACCAGGGCACCGGTCGGACGCACCCACCGCGAGGACCCCGAGATGATCGTCACGATGTCGGCCATCCCCCCGACACCGTTGGCGTCCGCCGCCACCAGGGCCTCCCGCGGTTCCCACTGTCGCACCGTGGGCTCGACGGAGGGGAAGTCGGCCTCGGCGATGTAGGGCGGGTTGGCCACCAGCAGATCGACCGTTCCGGCCAGGTGGGCGGGGAGGGCGTCGAACCACCGCCCCTCCACCAGGCGGACCCGGTCCGCGGCGGCACCGTCCCGGCGGCCCAGTTCGTCGAGGTTGTCCCTCGCCACCTCGAGGGCGTCCCGTGACGAGTCCGTGGCCCAGACCACCAGGTCGGGTGCGAGGGCACCGCCCTCGACGGCCAGGGAGAGAGCGATGGCACCCGACCCCGTGCCGAGGTCGAGACACACCGGCCGGGGCCGAGGCCCGGCGGCGTCAGGGGAGCCGACGGTAATCAGGGCCGCGAGTTCGGCCAGGGCCACCTCGACCACCTGTTCGGTCTCGGGGCGCGGGATGAGCACCCTCGGGTCCACGGACAACTCCAGGGAGCGGAACGCCCACCGGCCGAGCACGTACTGCAGGGGCTCCCCCGCCGCACGTCGCTCGGCGAGGGCCAGGGCGCGTCCGGCGTCCCCCTCGACGTGCTCCACCAGCCAGCGGGCCTCCTGTCTCGAGCCCACCCGTTGGGCGACGGAGGCCTCGAGATCGTCGGGCACCACCGTCCCGACCCGGCGATGAGTGGAGGGACTCATCCCCGGGTGTCCGATCGGGGTGCGGGCCGCCCCGGTGGCCTCACTCGTCGTCCAGCTGCCGGTAGCGCTTGTCGGCCATGAGCGCGTCGGTCAGCTCGTCGAGATCGCCCATCAGGATGCGATCGAGTTTGTGGAGGGTCAGCTTGATCCGGTGATCAGTGACCCGGTTGTCCTTGTAGTTGTAGGTGCGGATCTTCTCCGAACGGCCGCCCCCGCCGACCTGGCTGCGTCGCTGTTCGGAGAGCTCGGCGGACTGGCGATCCTGTTCCGCCTTCAACAGCCTCGACCGGAGGACGATCATGGCCTTGGCCCGGTTCTGGATCTGGCTCTTCTCGTCCTGCATGGCCACGACGATCCCGGTGGGCAGATGGGTGATGCGAACCGCCGAGTCCGTGGTGTTGACCGACTGTCCCCCCGGTCCGGTCGAACGGTAGACGTCGATCTTCAGGTCGCCCGGATCGATGGCCACGTCCACCTCCTCGGCCTCGGGCAGCACGGCCACCGCGGCCGACGAGGTGTGGATCCGCCCTTGTGACTCGGTCACGGGCACCCGCTGGACGCGGTGCGGGCCTCCTTCGTGCTCCAGACGCTGCCAGGCGTCGTCGCCCTTGACCACGAAGGTGATCTCGTTGAGTCCGTCCCGCTCGGAGGGGCTGGAGGAGAGCACCTCGATCTTCCAACCCCGCTCGGTGGCGTAGCGGGTGTACATCTCGTAGAGGTCCTTGGCGAAGAGGTTCGCCTCCTCGCCGCCCTCGGCGCCACGGATCTCCATGATCACGTTGCGGCCGGCGTTGGGGTCCTTCGGGACGAGCTGGAGGCGGAGCTCTTCTTCCAACCGGGTGACGGCCACCTCGGCCTCGGTCACCTCGGCCTGGGCCAGCTCCCGCTCGTCGCCTGCGGAGTCCCGCACCATCTCGCGGGCCGCCTCGAGATCGGACTCGGCGGCCTGGAGCCTCCGCCAGCTCTGGACGGGGTCGTCGAGCTCGCGGTGGCGCCGGGACACTTGGCGGAGACGCCCGGGGTCAGACGACAGATTGGGGTCGTTGAGCTCGTCCAGGACCGCCTCGTACTCGCGTTCCAGCTCCTGCATGCGCTCGTTCATGCGCTCGTTGACCACCGAGCCAGGGTAGCGCCACGATGCCCAGCCCCCCGCTGCCCGGTGGCAGCAGGGCACCGCCGAGCGGCGCTCGGTCGAGCCGTGCGGCTCAGGAGGCGGGAGGCGCCTTCTTCTTGCGCGAGCCCGTCTTGGCGTAACGGCGCTGGAAGCGCTCGACCCGGCCGCCGGAGTCCACCAGCTTCTGCTTGCCGGTGAAGAACGGATGGCACTCGTTACACAGCTCGAGATGGATCTCCGGCTTGGTGGAACGGGTGGTGAAGGTGTTGCCGCACGAGCAGCGCACCGAGGACTCTACGTAGGACGGGTGGATGTCGGTCTTCATGGGTTTCTCCTGTGGTGGCCGCACTCCGGCGCCTGTCGGCACCCACCATACGGCGCTGTGAGTGTAACGGAACTGGGTCGGGCGTTATTCCGCGCCCGGCCCAGACCGTTCGCGGTCAGGTGGCGGGCCCCTTGGCGATCTCGGCCAGGAACTCCTCGTTGCTCTTGGTGGTCCGGATCTTGTCCATGAGCAGTTCCAGCCCAGCGGCGGCACTCCCCTCGTTGGCCAGGGCGTTCAGCACCCGGCGCAGCTTCCAGACCTGCTGGAGCTCGGACCGGTTGAAGAGCAGCTCCTCGTGCCGGGTGGAGCTGGCGTTGACGTCGATCGACGGGTAGAGGCGACGTTCGGCCAGCCGGCGGTCGAGACGGAGCTCCATATTGCCGGTGCCCTTGAATTCCTCGAAGATGACCTCGTCCATCTTCGATCCGGTCTCCACCAGGGCGGTGGCCAGGATGGTCAATGAGCCACCCTCTTCGATGTTCCGTGCCGCGCCGAAGAACTTCTTCGGCGGGTAGAGGGCTCCGGAGTCGACGCCACCGGACATGATCCGTCCCGTGGCCGGCTGGGCCAGGTTGTAGGCCCGGGCCAGTCGGGTGATCCCGTCCAGGATGATCACCACGTCGCGGCCCGCCTCGACCAGGCGCTTGGCCCGCTCGATGGCCAACTCGGCCACGGCGGTGTGCTCCTCGGCCGGGCGGTCGAAGGTGGAGGCGACCACCTCGCCGCGGACCGACCGCCGCATGTCGGTGACCTCTTCGGGTCGTTCATCGACCAACAACACCATCAGGTGCACGTCAGGATTGTTGGCCTCGATGGAGTGGGCGATGTGCTTCATCACCGTGGTCTTCCCGGCCTTCGGCGGTGACACGATGAGGCCTCGCTGGCCCTTGCCGATCGGCGACAGGAGGTCCACGATGCGGGTGGTCATGTTCTCCTTCTCCCCCGGCATCTCGAGGTTGAGGCGCTCGTCGGGGAAGAGGGGGGTGAGGTCCTCGAACCGTGGGCGGTTGCGCGCCACCTCGGGATCGAGCGACGAGACGGTGTCGATCTGCAGCAGGGCCGGGAACTTCTCCGTGCTTCCGGCCGGTCGGCAGAATCCTTCGATGCTGTCGCCCTTGCGGAGGGCGAACCGACGGGCCTGGCTGATCGAGACGTACACGTCCTTGGTCGAGGGCAGGTAGCCCTCGCACCGCAGGAAGCCGTAGCCCTCGTCGCGCAGGTCGAGCAGACCCTTCACCGCGATCAGCTCCCCTTGGTACTGCTGCTCTTGTCCCCCCGAACCCTGAAGATCGCCCTCGGCGCCCCCACCCTGACGGTCGCGGCCCCGACGGCGACGGTTGCTCCGTCGGTTGCCCATGTCGTCATTGCCGCCGCCCTGGTTGTTCTGGTTGTTGCGGTTGCCCTGGTTGTTGCGGTTGTTCTGGTTGTTCTGGTTGTTGCGGTTGCCCTGGTTGTTGCGGTTGTTGTTATTACGGTTGGTCTGGCTGTTGGGTCCGTTACCGCCACCTTGGCCGGCCTGCCTACCGCCCTCGGCTGCCGGCTGACCTCCGTTGGCGCCGGGGCCTCCCGCGGTGGCAACTCCGCCATCGCTGGATGGGTCGCGCTCGGTGCCGTTGTCGCCCGACGGCGCGTCACCAAAATCCTCGAGCTCCACGGGTGCGGTCTGATCGACGTCGTCGGCCGGCCCGAAGGAGCGCACCACCGTGGCGCCACGGGACGGCCTGCGACCGGCCGTGCCGGTGCCTGGAGCGCCGCCGGAAGGAGCGTCCCCGTCCTCGCCGGACCCGTTGGCGTCCTCGCTGGCGGGCGCCGTCGCCCGGCTGGACCGCGCCGTGCGACGCCCGTTGGGTGAGGCGCCGTTCGAGGCGTCCCCCGTCCCGGAGGCCTCCGCCGGTTCTTTGGTTGCACCCGCTGGGGTGCTGTCGTCGACGGAGACACCGGTGGCTTTCAGAATGCCATCGATCATGTCCGCTTTTTTCGTTCTGGTATTGGTCTTCACAGAGAGTGCCTGTGCGATGGCGTGGAGCTCATCTCGCTCCTTGCCCTCCAATACCGAGCGCTCGAGCTGCTGTTCCGCAGTCATCGGCTTCCTCGTTTCACATGTCCTCGTTGGCAGGTGGAGTGAGTCCCACTGCCAGGGATTCAGGGGTGGAGAACGGCAGATCTCGAGATACGCTCTCGACCGCTATTCCCCCCGACGCCGGAAACGGGCTGATCGCGTCGCAAGAAGCGATACAGGGAGTCCCGCCCACAAGCCCGGTCGGGCACGTTGTGGAAGCGAAGGTGTGACCATTGTACAGGCGGACGGGCGAACCGGCAACAACCGTGCCACTCCCGGTCGTGGCCCGGGCACACCGCGTCCCGGGCTGTTCCTGGCCGCCAGCCGTCGTCCCCGCGACAGGACGGCCCTGATCAGCCCAGCGACAACTCGTCCAGGACGGCGCCGAGATCGGCATCGACCACGGTCGGCACCGAGATCTGGCTGATGGCGATGTCGGGATCCTTCAGACCGTGACCGGTCAGCACGCAGACCACCGTGGCCGAGGAACCGACGCCGTCGGGGAGTCCGGTCTTGAGCAGCCCGGCCACCGACGCGGCGGACGCCGGCTCACAGAACACCGACTCCTCGGCGGCGAGGAACCGGTAGGCGTCCAAGATCTCGTCGTCGGTGACCGCGGCGATGCCGCCACCCGACTCGGACGCCGCCGAGGTGGCCCCGTACCAACTGGCCGGGTTGCCGATGCGTATGGCGGTGGCCACGGTCTCGGGGTGCTCGATGGGGTGGCCCTCGACGATGGGGGCGGCGCCGGCGGCCTGGAAGCCGAGCATTCGCGGCAGCCGGGTGGACCGGCCCGCCTCCTTGAACTCGAGGTACCCCTTCCAGTACGCGGTGATGTTGCCGGCGTTGCCCACCGGAATGCAGTGCACGTCCGGGGCGTCGCCCAGTTCGTCCACGATCTCGAACGCTCCAGACTTCTGGCCTTCGATCCGGTAGGGATTGACCGAGTTCACCACCGTGACCGGTGCACGCTCACCCAGCTCTCGGACGATGGTGAGCGACTGGTCGAAGTTGCCGCGCACCTGGAGCACGCGCGCACCGTGGATGAGCGCCTGGGCCAGCTTGCCCAGGGCGATGTGACCCTCGGGGATGAGCACTGCACAAGTGAGCCCGGCCCGGGCGGCGAAGGCAGCGGCCGACGCCGAGGTGTTGCCGGTGGACGCGCACACCACCGCCTTGGCCCCCTCCTCGGCGGCCTTGGAGATGGCCACGGTCATCCCCCGATCCTTGAACGACCCGGTGGGATTGGCCCCCTCCACCTTGAGCAGCACCCGTGCGCCCACCCGGGCCGAGAGGCGTGGGGCGGCAAGCAGGGGCGTCCCGCCCTCCAGCAGGGTCACCACCGGGGTGGCGTCGGAGACCGGTAGGAACTGGCGGTACTCCTCGATGACGCCGCGCCAGGCGCCTCCCTTCTCCCCGTTGGTCATCCGGCGTCTCCGACGATCCGCATAACGCCCCCGATCCGCTCCACCGTGTCCAGGTTCGACAGCTCGGCGAGGGTGTCTCGGATGTCCCCCTCGCGGGCCAGGTGGGTGACGAAGAGGAGACGGGCCTCACCGGCGAACCCCTCTTGTTCCATGGACCGTATGGACACGTCGTGATCCCCGAAGATCTTGGTCACGGCGGCGAGGACCCCGGGACGGTCGGTCACATCGAGACTGATGTAGCACTGGGTCCGCAGCTCGGATTCGGGAAGCAGGCGAGCCGGTCGACGGTCCGGCGTGGGTGCCGTGGTGCCGGCCGAGCGGTTGCGAACGGCATCGATCAGATCGCCGACGACGGCACTGGCCGTGGGCAGGCCGCCGGCCCCCTGGCCGTAGAGCATCAACTCGCCGGCGGCCTCTCCTTCGATGAAGACCGCATTGAAGGCGTCACGCACGCCCGCCAAGGGATGGGACTTGGGGACGAGGGCCGGATGCACCCGGACCGACAGGGCGTCCTCACCGATGCGCTCCACTATGGCCAGCAGCTTGACCGCATAGCCCAGCCGTTCGGCAAACTCCACGTCGACCGCTCGGATGGCGGTGATCCCCTCGCGCATGACCTCGGCAGCGCCCACGTCATAGCCGAACGCCACCCCGGCCAGGATGGCAGCCTTGGCCGCGGCGTCGTAGCCCTCCACGTCGGCGGTTGGGTCGCGCTCGGCCAGGCCCAGGGTCTGGGCCTCGGCCAGGACGTCGGCGTAGTCCGCACCCTGCTCACTCATCTTGGTGAGGATGAAGTTGGTCGTCCCGTTCACGATCCCCATGACCCGGTGGATCCGCTCACCGGTCAGCGACTCGCGTAAGGCGCGTACAAGGGGGATGGCTCCGGCGACGGCCGCCTCGTAGAGGAGGTCGACACCCTGGCGCATGGCCAGCGAGCGCAGTTCCACCCCGTCGGGCGAGGCGAGCAGGGCCTTGTTGGCGGTCACGACCGGTTTACCCGACTCGAGGGCCTTGCGCACCAGCGCCCCCGTGGGCACCAGCCCCCCGATGAGCTCCACCACCACGTCCACCGATGGATCCGAGACCAGGCCGGCGGCGTCGGCGGTGAGCAGGCCGACAGGGACGTGGGGGGCCCGCTCGAGCGTCAGGTCGTTGACGGCGATGCCGGCCAGCTCGAGACGGGCGCCGCTCTGGACGGCCAGGGCCTCGGACCGGTCCTGGAGGATCCCGACCAGGGCCGAGCCGACGTTCCCGCACCCGAGCAAGGCGATGCGTACCACGCGGTCGGGAGAGGGCGCCAAGGTCACCTGGTCACGCTACCGCCTGGCCGGAGGGGGACCCGGCGATCAGACGTCCAGGCGCACGAGGTCGTCGAACGTCTCCCTCCGCACCACGACGCGGGCCTCGCCGTCGGCCACGAAGACGACACCGGGTCGGGGAACCTTGTTGTAGTTGGACGCCATCGAGTGCCCGTAGGCCCCGGTCACGGGCGTCGCCAGTACGTCTCCCACCGCCAGATCGGCGGGCACGAACCCCTCCGCCACCACCACGTCACCGGTCTCGCAGTGCTTGCCCACCACCCGCACGGGCATGGGTCGGTTGGCACTGGCCTCCCGGGGCAGGAACGCCTCGTAGCCGCTGCCGTAGAGCACCGGACGGGGGTTGTCGCTCATCCCGCCGTCGACCGAGACGTACGTGCGGTGGCCGGGGACGTCCTTCACCGTCCCCACCCGGTACAGGGTGATGCCGGCCGACGCCACGATGGACCGCCCCGGCTCGGCGGTGACCCGCACCGCGTCGGAGATGCCCGCCGTGCGGCAGGCCCGACGGACCGAGGCGGCCCACTGGGCCATGGGAGGGGCCTCCTCACCGTTCACGTAGGCCACGCCGAGACCGCCCCCCACCACCAACTCGGGCAGGTCGAGGGGGGCGAAGAAGTCGGCCAACACCTCGATGGCCTGCACGAACGGGGCCAGAGCGAAGACCTGGCTCCCGAGGTGGGCATGGATCCCCACGAACTCGACGGTCCCGGCGTCGTGGAGCCCGGTCAGCCGGCGGACGGCGGCGGCGGCGTCCCCTGACGCCAGCCCGAAGCCGAACTTGGAGTCCTCCTGGCCCGTGCGCACGAACTCGTGGGTGTGGACCTCCACGCCCGGGGTGATCCTGGCCAACACCTTGGGGCGATGTCGCGACGGGCGACCCCCGTGCGGGTCCTCGACCACCGGGATCTCGGGCACCAGCCGCTCGAGTCGGTCGATCTCGTCGAAGGAGTCGATCACGATCCGCCCGACGCCGACGGCCATGGCTGCGGCCAGCTCCTCGTCGGACTTGTTGTTTCCGTGGAGGACCAGCCGGTCGGGCGGGACCCCGGCGGCCAGGGCCACGTGGAGCTCGCCCCCGGTGGACACGTCGAGGCACATCCCCTCTTCATGGGCAAGACGGGCCATGGCCACGCAGAGGAAGGCCTTGGTGGCGTAGGCCACCCCGTCGCCCCATGCCTCCACAGCCTCGCGGCACCGGGTTCGGAGATGGGCCTCGTCGTAGACGAAGAGCGGCGTCCCGAACGCCTCGGCCAGTCCCACCAGGCTGCACCCACCCACCTGCATGTCTCCCTCACCATCGATGGTCCAGGTGAGCGGGAACAGCTGCGGCTCGACCGGCCCGCTCGCATCGCCCCCCGTCACATCGCCTCCGGCGCCGACACGCCGAGCAGGCCGAGGGCGATGGCCAGCCCGATGCGGGTGGCCTCGACCAGCCACAACCGGGACTGGGCCAGGGCGGGATCGACATCGTCGGCCAGGATCGGGCAGTCGTGGTAGAAGCCGTGGAAGCAGCTGGCCAGTCGGCGCACCCAGGTGGTGACCTTGGTGGGCGCTCGGTCCGTGGCGGCATCCGCCACCACCTCGGGAAACTCCTCGAGGCAGCGGATGAGCTCCAGTTCACGCGGATGGACCAAGAGCGTGAGGTCCACCTCGTCGAGGGGCGCCCGCGCCACGCCGCGTTCCACGGCCTTGCGGCCCACTCCCCCAATCCGGGCACTGGCCATCTGTACGTAGAACACCGGATTCTCCACCGACTGCTCGCGTACCGAGGCCAGATCGAAGGTGGTGGCCTGGTCGAGGGAGCTCATGAGGCTGAGGATGCGGGTGGCGTCGGGTCCGATGTCGGCAACCAGGGAGTCGAGGGAGACGGCGTTGCCGGCGCGCTTTCCCATCTTGACCGCCTCGTCCCCGTCCAACAGGGAGACCATTTGGCCCAGCTTCACCTCAAGACGGCCCGGTTCGATGCCCAGCGCCTGGATCCCCGCCATGAGGCTGGCCACCTGTCCATGGTGGTCGGCCCCGAAGACGTCGATGACCCGGTCGAACCCGCGGACGAGGAATTTGTCACGGTGATACGCCAGGTCGCCGGCCAGGTAGGTGGCGTCGCCGTTGGACTTCCGCAACACCCGGTCGCGGCTGTCCCCGAGCTCGGTGGCACGGAACCAGGTGGCGCCGTCCTGCTCGAAGACCAGGCCGCGCTCGGCCAGCAGGTCGATGGTCTCGTCCACCGCACCGCTCTCCTCGATGGAGGCCTGGCTGTACCACTCGTCGAAGACGATGCCCACCGAGGCCAAGGTGGCCCGGATGTGGTCGAGGATGTGCTCGGCCGCCCATCGGCCCGCAGCGGTCACATCGTCAGGTCCCTCGTAGGTTCCGGCCAGCTCGGTCACGTACTCGCCGGCGTAGCCACCCTCGGGGACGTCCCGGCCGGCGCGTCGTGCCAGCAGGCTCTCCCCGAGGGTCCGGATCTGCCCGCCGGTGTCGTTCACGTAGTACTCGCGGCTGACCTGATGTCCGGAGCGGGCCAGCACCCGGGCCAGCGCATCCCCGTAACTCCCCCACCATCCGTTCCCGACATGGATGGGCCCGGTGGGGTTGGCCGAGATGAACTCGACCTGGACCCGCTCACCGTGGCCCACATCGGGTCGGGCGAAGTGCTCCTCGCCCTGGTCGAGGAGCTCGGCCAGGGCGTCATGGAGCCAACCGTCATCCAGATGGAAGTTGATGAACCCGCCCCCGGCGACTTCGATGGACGACGTGTGGGCAGGAGGGTCGGCCTGGAGCGCCTCCACCAGCAATACAGCCAGGGCCCGGGGATGAGTCCCGGCCCGCTTGGCGTTGACCATGGCCACGTTGGTCGACCAGTCACCCAGCTCGCGCCGGGGAGGGCGCTCGAGGTGGACGGTGTCCGGGGGGGCGTCGAGCGCCAGTCCGTCACGTTCGGCGACGATGGTGACGGCACGACTGACGGCCTGGGCCAGGAGATCTCGAGTGGACATGTTGCTGCGAGGATAGGTCCTCAGGACCGGTGCATCGGATGCCTCCGGGGTGTGTGGCCATGGCGTCGCACTACAGTTGGCCCCCGGCCCGGGAACGCCCGGGTCGAGGCGCACGGGCCCGAGGCCCACCAGACGCCCCCGTAGCTCAGCGGATAGAGCACCGGCCTCCGGAGCCGGTGGCGCAGGTTCGAGTCCTGCCGGGGGCACGTTCGGAACCCTCACCCAAGGGCGGGGCCGGCCGCCGAAGCGAGCCGTGAGAGGTCCCGGCGGCTGTGGTCGGGAGGTCGACCCGTTGACGGAACGAACCCCTTGGCGAGGCCCTCGGAACGGCTCCCCGGACGCTGCGCAAGCCGGTTGACCGTCGGCCCGGGCACGATACCCTATACCCCCATAGGGTATTATTTCGTACGGATCACCGGGCCCATTCCAGGGCCCGTCCCCCGCTGCGGCGAGCGATCCGACGAGGCAGGAGGCCACCATGGCGCACGGCTACGAGGACGACAGGGAGGCCATACAAAAGCGCCTCCGGCGCATCGAGGGCCAGGTGCGCGGCTTGCAGCGCATGGTCGACGAGGACCGCTACTGCATCGATGTGCTCGAACAGGTCGCCGCGGCCACTCGGGCCCTGCAGTCCGTGGCTCTCGCCCTGCTCGACGACCATATGGCCCACTGCGTGGCCGACGCCGTCACCGCGGGCGGTGACGGGGCCACCGAAAAGCTCCGGGAGGCCTCAGCCGCCATCGCCCGGCTGGTCAGGTCGTGAACCCCGTCCCGGGTCCGCACCACCCGACCGCCTGGCCGGTACCGACCGGACCGTGACCCTGGTGGCCACCGCACCCTGGATCGACACCGTGGGCCGAAGCCTCCGTGAGGGCTTCTTCATGTTCTGGGAGACCCTGTGGCCCCTCATCCTGGGCTTCGGGCTCTCCGGTGCCGTCCAGTCCTTCGTGAGCCGCCGCTCCATGCAGTCGGCCCTGGGCGACCACCGTCCGGCGTCGGTCACCCGGGCTTCGCTCTACGGGATGGTCTCCTCTTCGTGCTCGTTCGCGGCCACGGCCATGGCCAAGTCGATCTTCGTCAAGGGAGCCGACTTCGTCGCCGTGTGCGTGTTCATGTTCGCGTCCACCAATCTGGTGATTGAGCTGGGCATCGTCTTGGTGGTCCTGATGGGATGGCAGTTCGCCGTCAGCGAGTTCGTCGGTGGCATCATCATGATCGTCCTGCTCACCCTGGCCGGCAGTCTGTGGCTCCGGGGCCGCCTCGTGGTCCGGGCACGGGCCCGGCTGTCGGACGAAGGCCACCGGCCCGACGGTGGCCATCAGCACGGACCGGCCGAGGAGACGTCACTGCAGGATGAGCCGTGGTCGGTGAAACTCCGGTCCAAGGCCGGCTGGGCCGACGCCGCCACCTACACCATGGCCGACCTCACCATGCTGCGCAAAGAGCTGGTCATCGGGTACACGGTGGCCGGCTTCCTGACCGTGGCGGTGCCCGCCCACGTCTGGAACGTCCTGTTCCTCCACGGCCACGGGTTCTGGACCAGCGTGGAGAACGTGATCGTCGGCCCCTTCATCGCCATCGTCAGCTTCGTATGCTCCATCGGCAACGTTCCTCTGGCCGCGTCACTGTGGTCGGCGGGGATCTCCTTCGGTGGCGTGATCTCGTTCATCTTCGCCGACCTCATCACGTTCCCCCTCCTCCTCATCTACCGGCGCTACTACGGAACCAGACTCACCCTGCGCATCCTGGTCCTGTTCTGGGCGGTGATGTCGATCGCCGGCCTGATCACCGAGGGCATCTTCCGTGCCGCTGGCCTGATCCCCACGAGCCGTCCGGTCGCGGTGGCGCCGGCCCACTTCTCGTGGAATTACACGACCTACCTCAACATCGTCTTTCTGGCCCTCTTCGGGGTGCTCTACTGGGTCTACCGGAACCGCGAGCGCCTGGGAGGTGGGAGCGGCTACGCCATCGACCCGGTGTGCGGGATGCAGGTGGAGACGGCCAGCGCTCCGGCCACACTGTTCGACGGGGACACCATCCACTACTTCTGCTCCGACCACTGCCGCCGTCGTCTGGAAGCCGATCCCGGACGATTCTTTACCGGTCATGGTGATCAACCGATTCACTCGGACCCGCGCTCGACCACCAGCACGAGCCGGTGACCACCGGACACCCCGTCCGCCGTCTGCGGACCGGTGGGACGCTCAGTCCGGTGCGGGAGGGTCGACGAGTCCCGACTGTCGAACAGTGATGTTGAATCGGCCGCTCCCCCCGCCGAGCACGGGGTGGCCCGTCGACGGGAGCACCCTCGGCACGCCGTGGTAGGCCAGTCGGGACGGACCGCCGAAGACGAACAAATCCCCGGACTCGAGCAGCACGTCGGTCCAGGGTCGACCCCGTCCGGCAGGCGATCCGAAGCGGAACGTGCAGGCGTCACCCAGGCTCAACGAGACCACCGGGGCCGGGCTCGTCTCGTCCCGGTCGACGTGCATGCCCATCCGGGCGCCGGGCCCGTACCAGTTGATGAGGGCCACGTCGGGTTCATAGCCTCCGTCCACCTCGCCCTCCACGGTCGGGCCGGTGGCAGCGAGGCGCGGCTCGAGGGCCAGGGCGTCGTGCACCGCCCTGCGGCTGAGCTGCGTCAGCGATTGGGGAAGTGGCGGCACCGTCCGTCCGTCGCCGTCGTCCACCCGGCGTGAGTACCGGTAGGGCATCCAGTGCCATCCGAGACAGGCGATCTGGACCGACATGACACCACCGCGGGGCATGCGGGGCGAGCGGAACCCTCCGGCTGCCTCGCCCCATCGACGACAACGGTCCACGAGGTCCTGCTGGTCCTCCACGTCGAGCCACCCGGGCAGGAGGACCGCACCCGGAGCGACGATCTCCGGCTGGCGGGGGAACAGCCTGGTCAACGCCGACCGTCCCTCACCTCGAGCTCCTCCGTCGATACCCCGCTACCGGGAGGCAACACCCGCGTCCCCAGCGTGGTCCCTTCCGAGCTCATGCGCGCCTCCACACCGTAGAACGGGATCGTGCCACGGTTCGGACCCGGCAGCCAAGGCCGGAGCCGTGGTCCTCAGGAGGGTACTGGGGCCTCCGGCACCGCCTGGGGTGGGGCGTCCTGCTTGGCCAACCAGCGGAGCCGAGCGGCCCGGGCATCCCAGGAGTACACCACGGCGGTACCGGCGAACCGGTCGTGCCAGGCGTGGCGGTCCCGGTTGGTCAGGATGCCGAGAAATCCCAGCCCGAAGACGATGATGCTGAGGGGGAACGTGAGCGTCCTGATGACGGCCTGCCGGGCGCCGATGGTCGTGCCGTCCGTCTTGACCACCCGGATCCCGAGCACAGCCATGCCAATGGTCTTGCCACTCAGCGTCCACTGGTAGGCGAAGTACACGAACTCCCAGATGACGGCGGCGATCAGCGAGGCGATCTGGTGATTGGCCAGCGTGAACTTGGTCCCCGATGCCAGCTGGATGGTGAAGGAGAGTGCCGCGGCGGCCAGGGTGAACAGCCCCCACGACGCGCCCACGTCGGCCCCGAAAGCCACCAGACGGCTGACCGCCCCGGCGTAGTGACCCTGACGACCCTCGATGGGCTCGGCGAGCGTGGTCGGGGCCATCAGGCGTCCCCGGCGCCCAGCTCGGCGGGCACCGGGGCCTGGCCCACCAGGGCCGGCGGGCCCAGGGGCAGCGTGCCCGGTGATCGACGGAGGATCCGGTTCACCCAGCGGGCGAAGAAGTCGTCGAGGCCGACCCCCTGGGCCCGGATGACGTCGAGGACCTCGGACGCCACCCCGGTGGTCGATCGGGCGATGATGCTGCCGAGCTCCGTCTTCTCCATGATCGAGTCGATGTCGACTCGCTCGATGATCTTCTCGACGTCGACCCGCTCGATGATCTTCTCGACGTCCACCCGGTTGATCAGCTTGTCCACGTCGACCCGGTCGACCACGCCGTCGACGTCCACTCTGGAGATGAGGGCGTCGACGTCGATCCGCTCCAGGAGCGCGTCGATGTCGATGGCGTCCATCACGATGGAGACCACCCGCTCGGCCACGGCCTGGGCCAGCTGCTCCATGCGCCCGGATCCCGGAACCGGGGTCATACGCGTCGGCTCGACGACCGGACATCCATCGCGACAGCATCCCATCGGAGCGGTCCCCATACGGGGACGCTCCTCGCCCGGTCAGGCCGTGGCGTTGGCTTTCAGCACCTCGAGCGCCCGGTCGGCGTGGACGTTCATCCGCACTTCGCTCTGGATGACCTCGATGACCTTGAGGTCGGGACCGATCACGAAGGTCGCCCGCTTGGTGGGTGACAGCTTGGCGAACCCCCGTCGGACGCCGAACTGGGTGGCCACGGCCCCGTCGGGGTCGGAGAGCAACGGATAGTCGAAGGAGTGCTTGTCGGAGAATTGCTTCTGCTTGGCCACCTGGTCGGCGCTGATCCCCACCCGCTGGGCCCCCACGGCCTCGAACTCCGCCTTCATGTCACGGAAGTGGCAGCTCTCCTTGGTGCACCCGTAGGTCATCGCCGCCGGATAGAAGAACAGGACCACGGGCCCCGAGGCGGCCAGTTCGCTCAGCTTCCTCGGTGTGCCGTCCTCATCGGGGAGTTCGAAGTCCGGTGCCTGATCGCCTGCTTGCATGGGACGAGGCTACCGCCGGCCCATCGTCGGTGCACCGGCTCATCCGGCCGGCGTGTCACCCCCGGGCCGGCGGACCCGTAAGATGCGGACGCGCCCGACGCGGCACCCGGCGGCCATCCCGGCCGTCACCCCCCAGTCACACGGCAGTCACACGGCCGGATGCGGTTGGGCGGGGGCCCCGACACCGTGCCGATGCGGTCGCCCGACCGGCCCCTCCCGCTGAGTAGTCAGGATCCCATCCGTGCCGTACGCCATCGAAGCCGACGCCCTGGAGAAGACCTTCAAGGGCAAGCACGAGGTCCGCGCCCTCGACGGGGTGTCCTTCGCCGTCGAGGAGGGGACGGTCTTCGGCCTCCTCGGGCCCAACGGCTCGGGCAAGACCACCGCCGTGAGGGTCCTCACCACCATCCTGAAGGCGGACGGCGGCTCGGCCCGCGTGCTCGGCCACGACGTGCGCAAAGAGGCGGCCCTGGTCCGGAGCCTGATCGGCCTGGCCGGCCAGTATGCCGCCGTGGACGAGAACCTCACCGGTCGGGAGAACCTGCGGATGGTGGGCCGGCTCAACCACCTCGACCCCTCGTACATCACCGGCCGGGCCAAGGAACTGCTCACCCAGTTCGATCTGAACGACGCCGGCGACCGCACGCTCAAGACCTACTCGGGCGGCATGCGCCGGCGGCTCGACCTGGCCGCCGCCCTCGTGGCCCGGCCCACCGTGCTCTTCTTGGACGAGCCGACCACCGGGCTCGACCCCCAGAGCAGGAACGACCTGTGGGAGGTCATCGAGAGCCTGGTCGGCGGAGGCACCACCGTGCTCCTCACCACCCAGTACCTCGAAGAGGCCGACCGCCTCGCCGACGACCTGGTGGTCATCGACCATGGCCACGTCATCGCCGAAGGCACACCGACCGAGCTGAAGGCCAACCTGGGGGCCACCGTCCTCGAGGTCGGCCTCGACACCATCGATCACGCCCGTCAGACCGCCGACCTCCTCGGATCCCTCGGATCCCACACCCCGACGGTCAACGGGACCTTGGTCGAGGTCACCGTGGACGACGGTCCGACCTCGGCCATGGCCGGCCTCCGCTCGCTCGACCAGGCCGGGCTCACGCCCACGGCCTTCACCTTGCGCGAGCCGAGTCTGGACGACGTGTTCCTCGAGCTGACCGGGCGCAGGGCCGAGGACGAGACCGGGGAGGCCGAGGACCCCGAGCAGAAGCGTCGCGGCCGGTCCCGGCGGAAGGCGGCCAGAAAAGCCATGCCCATCGCCAGCGGGGAGATCTCATGACCACCACCATCACCGCACCGTCCGTCTCGGCCGGCCCCCCCGCCACCTCCCCGTTGGCCCGGCTCCGTTGGGCGGTATCGGACACCCTGACCATTGCCCAGCGGAACCTGCTGGCCCTCCTGCGCATCCCCGAGCAGCTGTTCTTCTCGACGGTCCAGCCGATCATGTTCGTGTTGCTGTTCACCTATGTGTTCGGGGGAGCCATCAAGGTCCCCGGGGGCAACTATGTGAACTACCTGATGCCCGGGATCTTCGTGCAGACCGTGGCCTTCGGTGCCGTCAGCACCAGCATCGGTCTGGCCGAGGACCTGCAGAAGGGACTCATCGAGCGGTTCCGGGCGCTCCCCATGTCCCGCTCGGCCGTCCTCACCGGGCGCACGACGGCGGACATGGTCCGCAACGTCTTCGTGGTCATCATCATCACCGCCGTGGGCTTCGCCGTTGGCTTCCGACCCACCACCGGCGTCCTGGCCTACCTGGCCGCCATCCTGCTCATCTTGTTGTTCGCCTACGCCCTGTCCTGGGGGTTCGCCGTCATCGGACTCTCGGCGCCCAACAGTGAGACGGCCCAGGTCATGTCCTTCCCGATCCTCTTCCCCCTGATCTTCGTGTCCTCGGCCTTCGTGCCGGTCTCGTCGATGCCCAGCTGGCTGCAGGGCTTCGCCACCTACCAGCCGGTGAGCGTCACGGTCAGCGCCTGCCGCGCCCTCATGATCGGGGGGCCCACGTCCGAATGGGTCATCCAGACCCTGGCCTGGACCGTCGGCCTGCTGATCGTCCTCATCCCGCTGGCCGTCCGGCGCTACCGCAACCGCACCTAGGCGCCCGGTTCACCCCGGGCGGACCGGTGACAGAATAGGGCCATGGCACAGACCCCCACCTCCGCGGCCCCGGACTCCTTCGGCGCCCGTGGCTCGCTCTCCGTCGGTGACGCCAGCTACCAGATCTACCGGATCAACGCCCTGGCCGACCGGTTCGACGTGGCCCGACTGCCCTATTCGATCAAGGTCGTGCTGGAGAACCTGCTCCGCCACGAGGACGGTCTGGCCGTGCGGCCCGCCGACATCGAGGCCGTGGCCGGGTGGGGCAACCATCCCGAGCGTCACGGCTTCGGCAGCGAGGACGCCGCCGAGATCGCCCTGACCCCCGAGCGGGTGCTGATGCAGGACTTCACCGGTGTGCCCGGTGTCGTGGACCTGGCGGCCATGCGTGACGCCCTGGCCGAGCTCGGTGGCGATCCCGCCAAGGTCAACCCCCTGGTACCCGTGGAGCTGGTCATCGACCACTCGGTCATCGCCGAGTCGTCGGGCCTGCCCGAGTCCTACGACGTGAACGTGGACATCGAGTACCAGCGCAACATCGAGCGCTACCAGCTGCTGCGCTGGGCCCAGCAGGCCTTCGACGGCTTCCGGGTGGTCCCTCCAGGCACCGGCATCTGCCACCAGGTCAACCTGGAGTACCTGTCGAGGGTGGTGTTCGCCACCGACGACGGTCAGGCCTACTGCGACACCTTGGTGGGGACCGACTCCCACACCACCATGGTCAACGGGCTCGGCGTGCTGGGCTGGGGCGTGGGTGGCATCGAGGCGGAGGCCGCCATGCTCGGCCAGCCCCTGTCCCTGCTCCTCCCGCCGGTGGTGGGCTTCCGGCTCACCGGCGAACAGCCCGTGGGTACCACCGCCACCGACCTCGTCCTGACCATCACCCACCTGCTCCGCCAGCACGGCGTGGTGGGCAAGTTCGTCGAGTTCTACGGGCCCGGTGTGGCCGCCGTGCCCCTGGCCAATCGGGCCACCATCGGCAACATGTCCCCCGAGTACGGCGCCACCTGCGCCATCTTCCCCATCGACGACGTCACCCTCGACTATCTCCGGTTCACCGGTCGGGACGACAAGCACGTCGACCTGGTGGAGGCGTACGCCAAGGAGCAGGGCATGTTCCACCTGGCCGACGGGGTGGAGCCGGTCTACTCCGAGACCATCGAACTGGACCTGTCCACCGTCGTGCCCAGCATCGCCGGCCCGGCCCGGCCCCAGGACCTGGTCACGCTGGCCGGGGCCGGTGCGGCCTACCGCTCGGCCCTCGGGAGGGACGCCCGCAGCGGTGGGACCACCCTGGGCGACGGGTCCTCGGCGGCGGTGGAGGACGGGGCCATCGTGGTGGCGGCCATCACCAGCTGCACCAACACGTCCAATCCCCAGGTCATGGTGGCAGCGGGCCTGGTGGCCCAGCACGCGGTCGAGCGTGGCCTCACGCCCAAGCCGTGGGTCAAGACCTCCCTGGCTCCGGGGTCCCGCGTGGTCATGGACTACCTCGACCGGGCCGGACTCACCGAGCCCCTGGCCCAGCTCGGCTTCGCCCTGGTCGGGTTCGGGTGCACGACGTGCATCGGGAACTCGGGCCCTCTGCTCCCGGGGATCTCCGAGGCGGTCCACGACCACGACCTCTCGGTGGCCTCGGTGCTGTCGGGGAACCGCAACTTCGAGGGGCGCATCCACCCCGATGTGAGGATGAACTACCTCGCCTCGCCTCCGCTGGTCGTGGCCTACGCCCTGGCCGGCACCATGGACATCGACCTGACCACCGAAGCGCTGGGCACCGACTCGGAGGGACGGCCGGTGCTCCTGTCCGACCTGTGGCCGTCGGCCGAGGAGATCACCGAGTCCATCCGCACCTCGTTGACCTCGGACATGTTCCGCCAACGCTACGGTGCCGTGTTCGACGGCGACGAGCGGTGGCAGGCGGTCGAGACGGCCACCGGCACCACCTTCAGCTGGGACCAGGGTTCCACCTATGTGCTCCGTCCCACCTTCCTCGAGGGGCTGGCCATGGAGCCGTCCCCGGTCACCGAGGTGGAGGGGGCCCGGGTGCTGGCGCTCCTCGGTGACAGTGTCACCACCGACCACATCTCACCCGCCGGCAACATCAGCCCGACCACGCCGGCCGGTCGCTATCTGGCCGACAAGGGGGTGGCGCGCACCGACTTCAACTCCTACGGCGCACGTCGGGGCAACCACGAGGTCATGGTGCGGGGCACCTTCGCCAACGTCCGTCTGCGCAACCAACTGGCCCCGGGCACCGAGGGCGGCATCACCCTCCACCTGCCCGACGGCGAGCAGACCACCATCTACGACGCCGCCGAGCGCTACGCCGCCGAGGGCGTCCCCCTGGTCGTCCTGGCCGGCAAGGAGTACGGCTCGGGTTCGTCCCGCGACTGGGCGGCCAAGGGCACGACCCTGCTCGGGGTCAGGGCGGCCATCGCCGAGAGCTACGAGCGCATCCACCGTTCCAACCTGATCGGGATGGGCGTGCTCCCCCTCCAGTACGCCGAGGGCCAGAACGCCGCCTCGCTTGGGCTCACCGGCCACGAGGTCTTCACCATCACCGGTCTCGAGCCGCTCAACGACGGCGTGACCCCGAAGACGGTCAACGTCCGGGCGGTCGACGGGGAGCGGGTGGTGGAGTTCGACGCCCGCCTGCGGATCGACACCCCGATGGAGGCCGAGTACTACCGCCACGGCGGGATCCTCCCCTACATGCTCCGCCAGATGGCCGGCTGACCCCGGCGCCCTTGGCGCCGGATCGGTCTCAGCCGGCCAGGGGCAGCACGAACCAGGCGATGACCACGAAGTGCAGGACGGCGCCCACGATGGTGCAGGCATGGAACACCTCGTGGTACCCGAAGACACCCGGAACCGGGTTGGGCCGCTTCAGGGCGTAGACCGCCGCCCCGGCGGAATAGGCCAGGCCCCCGGCGAGCAACAAGGTGAAGCCCACACCGCCAAGCGCCCGGAACAGCTGGGGCAGGACGGCCAGCGCCGCCCACCCCACCACCACATAGGGCAGGGCGATGGCCCACTTCGGGGCATCCAGCCACACCTGGCGGAGCGTGATGCCGATGACGGCCCCGCCCCACACGATGCACAGCACGGCGGTGCGGGCCCAGCCGCTGAGGGCGATGCCGGCCACGGCGGTGTACGAACCGGCGATGGCGATGAAGATGGTCGAGTGGTCGGCCCGACGCATCCGCCGTCGGCCCACGGGCCCCCAGGTGTGCCGGTGGAAGAGGGCGCTCACCCCGAACAACAGCGAGATGGACAGGGCGTACACCGCCATGACGAGCTTCGATCCGGTGGTCGGGGCGGCCCAGATCAGGGCGGTCCCCGAGACCAGCGAGACGAAGAACGCCACCTCGTGGAAGACGCCCCGGAGACGGGGCTTGACCGCCTCGACGGGCTTCTCGGTACCGGTGGGTTGGCCGCTGCCGGCTGCCGGGGTCAGCACCCCGCTCACCGGGCTACCCCGTCGGGACGACCGGCCCCTCCCCGGTCCGGGCCGGCGCCGTCGGTGGCGACCGGAGCGGGGGCCACGGCCCGCTGGAGGAAGCGCCGGAGCAACCGGTGCCCCACCGTCTCCACCTCGGCCAGCAGGTTTGGGTCGAGGGTGATACCTGCGGGGAGGTGGGGCTCCCACGCCGAGGCCAGCCCACGGTCCACTTCGACGTGGAACTGCAGCCCGTAGGCCCGGTCACCCCACCGGAAGGCCTGATGGGGAAAGGCACGCGTGGCGGCTAGGTGGACGGCCCCCTCGGGAAGGGAGAAGGTGTCCTGGTGCCAGTGCACGCAGGGGACGGCGGTGGCCGAGAGGCCGCCGTACTCCGGTCCGGTCACCGGATCCTGCCGCCCCGCACCGGTCAGCTCCACCCGTCCGAGACCGATCTCGGGCTCGGCCCCGGTGGTCACCTCGGCCCCGAGGGCCATGGCCAGCTGCTGGGCCCCGAGGCACACGCCCAGTACCGGGGTCCCCGAGGTCGCCGTGGCCGCCATCAGGTCCCGCTCGGCGGAGAGCCAGGGATGGAGATCATCGTCGTGCACCCCCATGGGGCCACCCATGGCCACCAGACCGGCGAACGAGCCGGCCTCAGGCAGCCGTTCCCCGAGATCGAGGCGCACCACCTCGAAGGCCTGGCCGGCCCGACCGAGCTCGTCGGCGATCAGCCCGGGGCCCTCGTGGGCCACGTGCTGGAGGACCACCCACCGAGCGGTTGGGGCGATGTCCGTCACGCCGTCGCGCCCCGTCGCCGCTACGCCGTCGACACGACGTGGAACGCCTCGGCCAGCCGGCCATCGGGCAGTCCCGCGGCCAGGGCAGTCCCCGACATCCAGTTCCGGAGCAGTCCCTCGAGGTGCTCACCGTCGCCCACCTGGCTCCGGTGGGACAGCAAGGCCGCCAACTTGCGGTCGAAGGTCTCGGTGGCATCGACGGCGCGATCGGCGCGCTCGGTCGTCATGATCCACAGCTCGGGCACGGTGTGGGGTTCGAGTCCCTCGTCGAGCAGTTCGGGGAAGGCGAAGGGGTTGCGGGCGTCGGGATAGACGGCACAGGCGGCGGCCTCGCCGGCGGCCAGGTGGTCGGGATGGCTGGCGTAGATCCGGGCCCAGTTGCGTTCGGGGGACTGGGTGATGACACGGTCGGGCCGGAACCGGCGGATGACCCGGGCGATGTCCCGGCGGAGACCGAGGTCGGCCTGGAGCCGTCCGTCGGGGTGGCCGAGGAAGGTCACGTCCTTGACCCCTACCTGGGCGGCGGCGTCGGTCTGCTCACGGCGGCGGATGGCGGCCATGTCGGCGCGGGCCAGGGTCCGGTCGTCTCCCCCGGCCTCCCCGTCGGTGGCGATGCAGTAGGCCACCTCCACCCCGGCATCGGTCCACACGGCCACCGAGCCGGCCACGGCGAAGTCAACGTCGTCGGGGTGAGCCGTGACCACCAGGATGCGCTCGATCCCCTCGGTGCCCGCACCCACCGTCATGGGATCGGTGAAATGGCGCTCAGCCACGGTGAACCCCACAGTCGTGGGACACGGTCCCGAGACAGTGGGTGCTGCCGGGGGACGGGTGCCCCTCGGCCCCGGCCGGAGCGAAGCGCATCCGGGCGGATGATCCGGGAGCGGGCGCAGGCTGGTCGGGCGTGGAGGGGATCAGTCCTCGAGTGGGTTCCACGCCGCCAGGTCCTTCAGACGGGCGTCGTTGGAGAAGATCTCCACGATAGGCGACCGCAGCCCGATGCGGGTCTGGATCCGCTCGATCTCCAGCACCTGGTTCCACTGGACCAGGGTCACCACCAGGCCGGCCTCGCCGGCCCGGGCGGTGCGGCCCGAGCGGTGGAGGTACGCCTTGTGGTCCTCGGGCGGATCGAAGTGGATGACCACGTCGACGAGATCGATGTCGAGTCCCCGGGCCGCGACGTCGGTGGCCACCAGGGCGGGGAGCTTGCCCTCGCTGAAGTCCTTCAGGGTCCGCTCCCGGTTGGACTGACGGAGGTCACCGTGGATGGCGTCGGCCTTGACCCCTTCCTTGCGGAGCTGCTCGACCAGGCGGTCGGCACCCCGCTTGGTCCGCACGAAGACCAGGGTCTTCTCGGAGTTGCGACAGATGGCGGCACACACCTTGACCCGGTCCATCTGGTGGACCTCCAAGAACCGGTGCTCCATGGCGTCGACCGTGGTGTGGGCCGACGCCACCTCGTGCATGACCGGATCGGTCAGGTAGCGGCTGACCAGCCGGTCGACGGCCCCGTCGAGCGTGGCCGAGAACAACAGGGTCTGGTGCTCCCGCTCGAGGCGCCGGAGCACCCACTCGACCTGGGGCATGAAGCCCATGTCGGCCATGCGGTCGGCCTCGTCGAGGACCAGGGTCTCGATATCGGCCACCGAAAGCTCGCCCCGGTCGCCCAGGTCGATGAGGCGGCCCGGTGTGGCGATGATGACGTCGACGCCACGACGGAGCTTCTTGACCTGGCGCTCGATGTCCGCCCCGCCGTAGACGGCGACGATCCGGAGGCCGGCCTCGTCGGCCAGCGGTTCGAGGACCTCGCTCACCTGCACCGCCAACTCACGGGTGGGTACGAGGACCAGGGCCCGGGGCCGGCCGGGCTCGGTGGACCGCGACGCCATGGTCCGCTGGAGGAGTGGGACGCCGAAGGCCAGGGTCTTGCCCGAGCCCGTCTTGGCCTTGCCGCAGACGTCCCGACCGGCGAGGGCATCGGCCACGGTCATGGCCTGGATGGCGAAGGTGTGGGTGATGCCCTGGTCGGCCAGGGCCTTGACCAGGGCGGGGTCAACGCCGAGCGAGGCGAACGACGGTGGGTTGTCGGCGTCAGCCAGCGGGAGATCGGACGGATCGAAGACGCGATCCGACGGATCGGCAATGGTGGTCATGGGGTTCAGAAGCTCTCTCTCATCGTTCAGTGACGGCCGGAGGCCGACCGTCGACACCGTGCCATTCACGGATGCCTGCGGGCCCGCCTCGGGCCGTCGTCCGGTCTGCGTCGGCAGTCCGGAACAGGATGAGGAAGACCCCGGTGACCGGGCGCCAGCCCGACCACGTGGACCAGTCTACCCGGTATCGGCCGTTACACCAGGTCAGACGGCAACCGGGGGTCGGGGACCCCTCCGGGTGACCGGTACAGCGAGCGCCGAACCGAGGACGGAGGGGGTCCCGATCGTGGCGCGGACCGGCCGGATCGGCCCGGGATGCCGGGGGGTACGCCAGCCCCTACCCTGTGTCGTGGTCCGGACCGACCGGTTCGCACGGACCCCGACGAAAGGAAGCCGACCATGGGAAAACTCGAAGCCGGCGACAAGGCACCTGCGTTCACCCTGCCCGACCAGGACGGCACGCCGGTCTCCTCCAAGGACTTCGCCGGGAAGCGGTTCGTCCTGTACTTCTACCCCCGGGACGACACGCCGGGCTGCACCAAAGAGGCGTGCCAGTTCAACGACAACCTCCAGGCCTTCGCCAAGGCCAAGGTGCCGGTACTCGGCGTGTCCGGCGACAGCGCCGAGAAGCACCAGAAGTTCCGGGCCAAGTACGGCCTGACCTTCCCCCTGCTCACCGATGCCGACCACTCGGTGGGTGAGGCCTACGGCGCCTGGGGGGAGAAGACCCTCTACGGCAAGAAGTCCGTCGGGGTCATCCGCTCGACGTTCCTCGTCGCCGCCGACGGCACCATCGCCCGGCCCTGGTACCACGTGAAGGCGGACGGACACGCCGCCAAGGTGCTGGCCGAGCTGGAGGACTGAGCCAACCCCGGGCCTCAGGCGGTGGCCCCTCCCCCGGCCAGGGTGGCCAACGATCGGGTGAGGGTGGCGCGGCCACGTCCGAGGGGTCCGAAGAAGGACTCGTCGCACCCCTCAACGGCCACGATGGCCCGGTTGACCAATGAGACCCCCTGGTCGGTGACCGACAGCGACCAGGCCCGACGGTCGGTGCGGTGGGCCACACGGATCAGGAGGTTGCGACGCTCCAGGGCCCTGACCACCTGGGAGGTCATCATCGGGTCGGTCCCGGCGTGGTCGGCCAGTTGACGCTGGGTGACGGGGCCGTCGGAGCCCAGCCAGGTGAGTGCGGCCAGGAGCACGAACTGGACGTGGGTGAGGTCGAAGGGCCGGAGCGCCGTCCGCTGGGCGGCCTGCCAGCGGTTAGTGACCTGCCAGAGGAGCAGGCCGGTGCTGTCCTCGGCCCGCGAGAATCTCGTGGCCAGCCGCCGGGCGTCGCTCATGGGGCCGAGCCCATGGCTCCGGCGAGGCACCCGAAGTCGCTGCGGCTGAGTTCGACCAGGCCCCGACGGAGCGAATAGCCCCAGTTCGGACCCTGCGTCAGGTCGAGGTCGGCCCGGACCTGGTCCAGCGGCACCTCGGTGGCCGCGGTGTCGTAGGCCACTCGGCGCCGCCACGGCCTGAACGCACCCTCGTCGGCCTGCCAGAGCTCGTCGTCGGCCACGACACCGATGGCGGTGAAGGCCCGGAGGGCCGTCGTGCCGTCGAATGCCGCCCGGGGCGAGTAGTAGACCAGCCCGTCCCCGGCCCGCATCCTGGTCAAGCCCCCCTTCGCCCCGTGTCCGATCTGGGCGACGCCCAGGGCCACGCCCCGGTGTACATGGTCGCGCGACGCCACGCCGAGCCAGTTGCTCACCGGTCGGCCTCGGGGGCGGACCCGGTGCTGGCCCCGTCCTCCTCCACCACCCCGACCAGACGCCGGAGCCCGGTCGGGGTCGACTCGGCGATGCGCCGGCCCACGAACAGCTTCCACAACCGGGCCAGGGGACCGTCGATGGAGACGACGATGTCGACAACGGTCCGTCCGTCCCCGTCGACCTCCACCAGGTGGCGGATGGTCAGGGCGGCGCCGGGCAGCGAGGAGCGGTCGGTGAACTCACGGTCGGGGACCAGGGTCTCGATCACGAATCCCACCTTCGGGCCGCTCGTCGGCTTGAGGCTGCCCGTGGTGCCCGCAGCGAAGGGGCCGTCCCTGCGCACCCAGCGGATCCCCTCGTCCCACTCCGACCAGGTGTCCATGTCGGCCCAGCGGTCGAAGAAGGCCGACGGCGGGGCTACCGAGGTGGCGTGGGCCGTGCACAGGACGATCATGTATTTAGTATGCGCACTTACTAGTTTCCCGTCAAGCCGGGTGCTCCTCAGCGCTGGTGGTCCGGGCACCACCACGAGGTCCGCCCACCCACGGTGGACCGGATCAGCTCGGACCCGTCCCGGGGACAGCGGCCGCCGGGACGGCGCTCCTCCATCAGTTGGCCGGTGTGGGAGCCGCCGTCCCGGGTGAGGTCGCAGAGCGTGCGGGCCAGGTGGCGGTGGAGGCGGCGGACCTCGTTGGGCGTCAGCGAGTCGGAGGGACGCAGGGGGGACAGGGCCGCCCGCCACAGGAGCTCGTCGGCGATGAGGTTCCCGATGCCCGCCACCCTCGACTGGTCCAAGAGCCGGGCCTTGAGGGGGGCCCGGGACCCCCGCAGCGTGCCGGCCAGCTCCGCGGTGGTGATGGACAGCGCATCGGGCCCCAGTCCCGACACGTCCGGGTCGAGCAGCACCCCGCCCAGCCGACGAGGATCGTGGACTACGAGGGACCCGCCGTCGGTGAACCGGACCGTCCACCGGTCCCACACCGGGTCGCGGCGCTTCGGGGCGTACTGCATCTGGTCCACCCCGGCCTGGTCGTCGACGATCAGGGTGCCGGTCATCCCGAACCGGATGCCGATCGTCGGGCCGGCGTCGACGTCCATCAAGAGGAGCTTCCCGATCCTCCGTGCCTCCACGAAGCGGTGGCCGACGAGCGCCCGCCGGAGCGTCGATGCCGTGGCCGCACCCTTCAGGTACCAGGCGTCGGGGCTGGCCACCGAGGCAATCGTTCGGTCCAGAGCGGCCACAGCCAGCAGTCGGTAGGTCTCGACTTCGAGCATCTCGGGCACGGTCCGAGGGTAGCCAAGTGCGGTGGTCCCACCGGGCGCCCCACCTGTCCGACGCCTCTCGCTAGGGTTGGGCCATGCCTCCCGAGAAACCCCATTGGGCCGAGCTGTTCACCGAGGTCGTGACGTCTGGACTGTGCACCGGCTGTGCGGGATGCATCGTGGCCTGCCCCTACGACGTCCTCTCCTACGACGACACCGGGGGCAAGTACAAGCCCTTCCACATCGATGCCGACGGTGGGCCCGAGAGCTGCACCCACGGGGTCAAAGGGTGCACCATGTGCACCCGGGCCTGTCCCCGCTTCCGCCTCTGGGAGCCTGAGGTCGACACCCACCTCTTCGGCCGGGAGCGTACCGTCGACGAGGTGGCCGGGGTGTCCCAGGACATCCTGCTGGTCCGGGCCACCGATCCGGAGATCATGGCCCTCGGCCAGGACGGCGGGCTGGTCTCGGCCCTGCTCATCTGGGCCCTCGAGCACGACGTGATCGACGCGGCCCTGGTCTCCAACCTCGAGGGCGACGGCTCCACCTGGAAGGCGGTGCCCGGTCTGGCCACCAACCGGGCCGAGGTCCTGGCCGCGGCCGGGTCCCGCTACACCTACTCGGCCAACCCCTTGGCCTACCCCCTGGCCATCGAGGCCGGGGCCGAGCGCATCGCCCTGGTGGGCATGGGCTGCCAGGCCTCGGCGGCCCCGGTGATGAAGGCCCGGAAGGCCGGCAAGATCGCCCGTCGCCTCTCGTTGACCATCGGCCTCATGTGCTCGAAGACCTTCGACGACGCCATCTTCCCCGAGCTGTTCGAGGCCAAGTACGGGATCGCTCGGGCCGACATCGCCAAGATGAACATCAAGGGCGTTTTCCAGGTCTGGACCCGCGACGGTGAGTACCACGAGATCCCCCTGAAGGAGGCCCACGCCTGGACCCGGGAGGGCTGCAAGTCCTGTCCCGACTTCGCCGCCGAGCACGCCGACATCTCGACGGGCGGCATCGGGGCGTTCAACGACTGGACCCTCACCATGGTGAGGACCGACACGGGACGCGAGCTGCTGGAGGCGATGATCGCCGGCGGCGCCGTCGAGACGCGTCCCGGGGACGACGACCCGGGGGCCATCGCGCTCCTCCAGAGGCTGGCCCGCGTCAGCCGACGGCGATGGCCCGAGACGGCGGTGCCCATGCCCCGGCTGCTGCCCGACCCCACGTGAAAATCTCGTAATAATCAGGCGATTCGGGACCAAAGTCCCTAAATTCTGGGGGTCGGTGGACCTAGGGTGGCGGTAGGGGCCAGGCACGAACCGCTGACCGATCGGCCCTGGCGATGTCCCGGAAGTGCCAGGTGCCCCGTTCCCCAGTCGTCGGTGCTCCCGGTCCACCACGGGACCCACCCACGATCCCTGGAGGAGCACCCGCTTGTTCGCCGCCCTAGGACGGTTCACCGTCCGGTTCCGCTGGCCCATCATCGCCGGATGGATCGTCGTGACCGTGCTTCTCGTGGTCTGTCTCCCGGGACTCTCGAGTGTCGAGAAGTCCTCCAATGCGCAGTTCCTGCCGTCCTCGGCGGCCAGCGTCCGCGCCGACCGACTGGCGCTGCCGTTCAACCCCCAGACCACCTCCACGGTCACCCTGGTGGCCTCCGCCGACCATGGTTCGCTGACCGGGCTCGACGACGCGGCCATCGTCCGGGCCGAGCAGGCCATGCGCTCGATCCCCCGGGTGGTCTCGGTGGTGGACCAGGGAGCCTCCGCCGACGGCCGGGCCCGACGGGCCATGGTCGAGCTCTCGGTGAAGCCCGGCTCCACCGACAAGGCGGCCACCGACACCGTGGCCGGGCTCCGGTCGACCTTTGCCACCTCGGGCGCCCCACCCGGTCTGGCGCTGCACCTCACCGGTGGTGTGGCCTCGGCAGTCGACCAGCAGACCCAGAACGGCCACGCCCAGACGCTCACCGAGCTGCTGTCGGTCCTGTTCATCCTGGCGCTGCTCTTCCTCACCTTCCGGGCGCTGTTGGCCCCGTTCGTGGCCCTGCTTCCCTCGGTGGTGGCCATGTTCGCGGCGGGACCGGTCATCGCCGCGTCGACCCATCTCGGCGTCCAGGTGTCGGACCTGACACCCATCCTGCTGACCGTGGTCCTCTTGGGGGCGGGGACCGACTACGGCCTCTTCCTGATCTTCCGGGTCCGGGAGGAGCTGCGGCGGGGCCGGCCCGTGCACGAGGCCGTCTCCTTCTCCCTGTGCAAGGTGGGCGAGTCGATCAGCTTCTCCGGGCTCACCGTCATCGGGGCCCTGGCCACGGTGGTGGTGGCCACCTTCGGTCTCTACCAGGGCCTCGGCCCGGCGCTGGCCATCGGCATCGCCGTGGCCCTCCTGGCCAACCTGACCCTGCTCCCGGCGCTGCTGGCCGTGCTGGGGCGCAGCGTCTTCTGGCCCCGCATCCCCCGGCCGGGCCTGCACCGGGGCGGCGCCTGGGGGCGGATCGCCGGCAAGGTGGTGGGGCGGCCGGTGGTCACCCTCGTCATCGGTCTGGTGATCTTCGGAGGCCTGGCCCTGTCCATGCTGGCCTACGCCCCTTCGGGCTTCGGTGACCCACCCGCCCCGGCCACATCGGACTCGGGCCGGGGGCAGACCGTCCTGAGCGCTGAGTTCCCCTCGTCCGACTCGAACCCGACCGTGATCGTGTTCCACCTCCCCACGTCGGTGTGGAACGAGCCCCAGGTGCTGTCCACCGCCTGGAACCGATTGGCCACTTCGGGCCAGTTCAACGCTGTGACCAGCGTCCTCAACCCCAACGGGCAGGTGGTGACACCGGACGAGCTGGCCAACGCCCACCTCCAGCTGGCCCCCCTCGGCCCGGCCGACCAGCTCCCGGTGTCGATGCCCGCCGGAGTTTCGCTCACCCCGTCGGTGTACACGGCCTACAAGGAGTCGGCCCAGTTCATCAGCGCCGACGGCACCGCCATCGAGTACCAGACCTCGCTA
This sequence comes from uncultured Acidimicrobiaceae bacterium, assembly GCA_963738545.1. GTDB lineage: Bacteria > Actinomycetota > Acidimicrobiia > Acidimicrobiales > RAAP-2 > Bog-756. The sequence goes on along the minus strand of CAVTXA010000008.1, from coordinate 543,525 downwards.
CGGGCCGGACCCTCGACCAGCACGGCGGCGGCCGACGCCATTCCGGCCGTGCGGAGCGTCGCCACCACGGTGGCCCGCGACATCGGGGCCACCACGTCGGGCGTGGCCGGGTACGCCCCGGTGGCCTCCGACGTCGGCTCGATCTCGGGCACCGATCTGATGAGGATCATTCCCATCGTCATGATCGTCCTGGCCCTGCTGCTCGCCATCGTGCTCCGCAGCCTGGTGGCCCCGCTCTACCTGGTGATCAGCGTGGGACTCTCCTATCTGGCCTCCCTGGGACTCGCCGTGCTGGTGTTCGAGCTCATCGGCGGGCAGGACGGGATCAACTTCGTCCTGCCCTTCTTCATGTTCATCTTCATCATGGCCCTGGGTCAGGACTACAACATCCTGGTCATGACCCGGATCCGCGAGGAGGCCCACCACGCCCCCATCCGGGTGGCCGTCCGCCGGGCCGTGGAGGCCACGGGCACCACGGTCACCTCGGCCGGTCTCATCCTGGCCGGAACGTTCGGCGTGTTGACCGCCACCGGCTCGACCCAGGTCCAAGAGATCGGGCTGGGCCTGGCTGCCGGGATCCTCTTGGACACCTTCTTCGTGCGCACCCTGCTGGTCCCCTCGGTGGTGGTCCTACTCGGCCGCTGGAACTGGTGGCCGTCGAAGCTGTCCCACGAGGACCACAGCCATGATCCCGTATTCCCCGACACCGGCCCCGACGGACCGGGTGAGCTCGGAGGACTCGGAGGGTTCGGTGGCCTGGACGGCACGGGCGGTCCCCGGGGCCAGGCGCCCTGTCCCGCCGGGATCGAGCTCGATCTGCCGGACCGTCCACTGGTCGGTGCGGGACTGGGCGGCTCCGACTGACCCGAACGGCGGCCAGGCCTCGGCGCGTGCCGCCCGGCGTGCGCACTGGCGGGGCGTCCACACCACCGGCCCCGGGAGGGCGTACGCCGGTGGAGGAGGTCGAGCGGGGACAGAGTACGGTGAACGGGCGTGGCCAGCCGAAAGAACCCCCCTCAACGACCCACCGTGGTGCTCCTGGTCCGCCACGGTAAGACGCCGACCACCGGCAAGGTCCTGCCCGGTCGGGCCGGCGGCCTCCATCTCTCCGACGAAGGCCTGGCCCAGGCCGAGGCGGTGGCCACGAGGATCGCCGCCCTGGCCACTCCGGACCGGCCCGGACCCGTGGCCGTCTATGCCTCGCCCCTCGAGCGAACGGCCGAGACGGCCAAGCCCATCGCCCGCATGCTCGGCCTCCGGGTCCGCACCGAACGGGGGCTCCTGGAGTGCGATTTCGGACAGTGGACCGGTGCCCGCCTCACGGCCTTGGCCAAGAAGCCCGAGTGGACCCAGGTCCAGCGCTGCCCGAGCGGCTTCCGGTTCCCGGGGGGCGAGTCCTTCCTCGAGATGCAGGCCCGGATCACCTCGGCCATCAGCCGGCTGGTCCAGCTCCATCCCGGCCAGACCATCGTGGCCGTCTCCCATGCCGACCCCATCAAGGCCGCGGTGGCCGCCGCGGCCGGCACGCCGCTCGATCTGTTCCAACGTCTCAACGTCTCCCCCTGCTCGGTGTCCGTCCTGGCCTACAGCCCGGCCGGTCCCCACGTCCTGGCCGTCAACTCCACCGGGGCACTCGGCGAATTGGCCATCTCATGAGCCCCGACCCCCTGAGCCCCGCCCGAAGCCCCCTCCCGGGCTGCGGCACGGGTGGCCCCGCACCGGAGCGGTGCCGCATCACGACCGAGGTCGTCCGTTGAGCGACGGCTACGACCTTCCCGCACCGGAGCGGATCACCATCGGGACGGTCGGCCCGGTGGGTGACCGACTGTTCCTCCTCCAGTGCCGGCAGGGTCCCACCCTGCTCACCCTCAAGATCGAGAAGCAGCAGGTGGCGGTGGTGGCCGACTACCTGGCCCGGATCGTGCGCGACCAGACCCGCCCGGGCCACCTCCCCGAGGAGCTCGAACTGGAGGAGCCGACCGAGCCGGCCTGGGTGGTCGGCACGGTCGGTGTCTCCTATGACGACACCGACGACCGCGTCATCCTGGTCATCGAGGAATTGGTTCCCGAGGATGAGACCGGTGCCATCGCCCGGCTGTCCATTTCGCGTGAACAGGCGGCCGCTTTCGCCATCCGCGCCACCCGCCTGGTCGAGTCGGGCCGGCCCCCCTGTCCCCTCTGTGGATCCCCGCTCGACCCGTCAGGACACGAGTGCCCACGGACCAACGGCCACCGTCCACCGGCGGTGTGACCGGCTGGAGCCCATCGGCGGGTCCAGGGCTCGAGTCCGTCACCGAGCTGCTCCATACCCGTGAGCTCACCGTGGTGGGCCGGCTGCCCTGGAGCTCGAACCTGACCTTCCTCGTATCCCTGGGGGACGTCGGGGGCGATGGGAGCGACGACGACAGCGACACCGAGGACCGTGGACCCACGGCGGTCGCCCTCGGGGACGACGCCTCCCCCGCGCTGCACGGGGTGTACAAGCCGGCCACGGGCGAGCAGTCCCTGTGGGACTTCCCCGACGGCCTCTACCGTCGCGAGGTGGCGGCCTACGCCCTCTCCGAGGCGCTCGGCTGGGGACTCGTGCCCCCGACCGTGGAACGCCACGACGGTCCGTTCGGCTCGGGATCACTCCAACTGTTCGTGGCCGCGGACTACGAGCAGCACTACTTCACCCTGTTCGATGAGGGCAACCATGTCGAGACGCTCCAGACCATGTGCGTCTTCGACATCGTGGCCAACAACGCCGACCGCAAGAGCGGCCATGTCCTGCTCGGCGACGGGAACCGACTGTGGGGGATCGACCACGGTCTCTGCTTCCACCGCCAGCCGAAGCTGCGCACGGTGATCTGGGACTTCGCCGACGAGCCGGTCCCCGGGCGGCTGCTCCACGACCTCGAGAGGCTGTCCGAGGACGTTCCCGACGATTTGGCCCGGCTCCTCGGCGCCGACGAGCGTTCGTCCATGCTCGATCGCATCGCCCGGCTCCTCCACACCGCCACCTTCCCCGAGCCCCTGGGCGACCGGCCGCCCTACCCCTGGCCCCTGGTCTGAGACGCCGCCGGCCGCCGGTCAGACCGGTCACGGGCCGGCGGGGGGAGCGACTCAGCGACCGCCGGGCCGGGCGACGGGTTGGTTGAGCGCCTGGACCAACAGCGAGGCGTAGTACTTGGCTCCGGCGGGATCGAGGTGCACCCCGTCGGGGTAGAAGTACTGGGGGTTGTTGGCGCTGTCCATGGCCCAATCCACCAGTACGGCGTGGGGATAGGTCTGGGCCACGCTGGCGATGGTGTCGTTGACCTGCTGCTGCCACGGACGGGGCACATGGGTGTTGACCAGGACGACCCGCTGGGCCGGACCCAAGGAGTCGAGCAGGGCGGTCAGCTGGGCCGCCGAGAAGGGTCCGTTGGTCCCGAGCTCGATGATCAGCCGGTTGCCCACCGCCCCCTCTGACTTCAGTTGGGTCACGGCCGCCTGGACCTGCGTGAGCTGCTGGCCCACCTGGGCGTCGATCGCGATCCCCGGCAGCGCTGTCTGGAGGTAGGGAGCGGCGTCGACCATGATCGAGTCCCCGATGGCGGTCACCCCCTGACCGGGCGGGGGCGGCACGTCGGTCGTGGTCGTCGACGAGCTGACGACACGGTGGACGTGGGGGACGATGCTCGTGACCTGGGAGGCCGGGTCGGCCGCCGAGGCCGACACCAGCCCGACCAGGCCCACGGCGCACAGGATGGCGTTGAACGAGACGGCGGCGGCCACCACCCATCCCACCGGCCTCAGGTGGGGCCAGGTCCACTGGCGGGTCCTGACCTTCTGCCATTGGCGCCCGAGCGCGCCGTGCCGGACCGGTTGCTCGATGAACCGCCAGGACAGGGCGGCCAGCACCAGGGTGGCGGCGATCTGCAGGCTGGCCCGCATCAGGCTGGCCGTGGCGTTGAGCGGGGTGGTGAGGACGATCACCGGGTAGTGCCAGAGATAGATGCCGTAGGAGCGCTCGCCCACCCAACGAAGGGGTTCCCACCCGAGGATCATCGACAGATGGGAGTCGGGGTGGATGGTCACGGCGATCAACAGGGCCGTGAGCAACGCCAGGAGCACCATGCCGCCCTCGTAGAGGAACGAGTCGTACTGGCTCGTGAGCCAGAACATGAGGAAGATGCCCAACAGGGAGATCCCTCCCACGGCGTCGAGCAGTCGCCGGGCGTTGACGGTGACCGGGGTGAAGGCCTGGCTGCGGGGAAGGGCCATGGCCAGGGCCGCCCCGATGAGGAGGGCGAAGACCCGGGTGTCGGTGCCGTCGTAGACGCGGGTCGGATCACCGTCGGGCACGAAGAGGATGCCCATCTCGATGGCGGAGGCGGCCGCCACGGCCAGGGTGAGCATGATCATGATGCGACGGTTGTGGAGGTACTTCATGGCCGCCAGGACCAGGAGCGGCCAGATCAGATAGAACTGCTCCTCGATGGAGAGCGACCACAGATGGCCGAGTGGCGAGGGTGGACCGAACTTGGCGAAGTACGAGATGTGGTGGAAGATGAACCACCAGTTGCTGAAGTAGAAGATGCCCGAGGGCAGGTCGCTCCGCAGGGCGCCCAACTGGCTGCGGTCGAACAGCGTGGCCCATCCCACCGTGACGAACAGGACCACGAACAGTGCCGGGAGCAGCCGTCGGGCCCGTCGGATCCAGAACTGGGCCAGGGCGATGCCACGCCGGCGGCGGTACTCGGCCACCAGGAGGTCGGTGATCAGGTAGCCCGACAGTACGAAGAACACCTGCACGCCGAGGAGGCCCCCCGAGGCCCACCCGAAGTTGAGGTGGAAGACGATGACCGACAGCACGGCGATGGCGCGGATGCCGTCGAGGCCGGGGAGGTAGGGGCTGGTGCCCTCGACCGGCCTAGGCACGGATCGAGCCGATCAGGGCGACGCAGGGTGCGGGCACCGGGTCCCACGAACCGTCGCGGCTCACGTCAAGGGACGGATCACTGCGGCGACGGTAGGAGGCGAGGGTCACACCTGGGGGATCTGTGCACGAGGGGGAGCAGGCATCCCAGTATGGCACGCCCCGCCCGACAAACGGGGCCTCCCTCCAGCCCGATGGGCCCGAACCCGGGACGTCCCGGCGGCCGCCCCCACCGAGGGGCCGGCGCCGGCCGGCGTGGGCCTGACGCCCCGCTCAACCGGCCGGGGCGGGACCGGTCAGCCCCGGTTCTTCAGTGCCTCGATGAGTTGCGGCAGCACCTTGTGCACGTCGCCCACGATCCCGAGGTCGGCCACCGAGAAGATGGGGGCATCCTGGTCCTTGTTGATGGCCACGATGTTCTTCGAGTTCTTCATCCCCACCAGGTGCTGGGTGGCACCCGAGATGCCGCAGGCCACATACACGGTCGGCTTCACGGTTTTGCCCGTCTGACCCACCTGGTGCGAGTAGGGGACCCAGCCGGCATCCACGATGGCCCGGCTGGCGCCGGCCGCACCCTTCAGCAGCCCGGCCAGCTCCTCGATGAGGGCGTACTGGTCCTTCTCGCCCAGGCCACGCCCGCCGGACACCACCACGTTGGCCTCATCGAGCTTGGGCCCGGTCCGCTCCTCCACATGACGGGAGATGATGCGGGCCGCACCGGTGGCACCGGTGTCGGGCGCCGGGGACGCCACCACGGTCGCCGCCGCTCCTCCGGAGGGCTCGGCGGCGAAGGACTTGGCCCGGACCACGAAGATCTGGGGGCCGTCGCCGGTGAACCGGGCGGTGAGGATCTGGCTGCCTCCGAAGATGGCGTGCTGGGAGACCAGTCCCCCATCCCCGGCCGACAGGCCCACCACGTTGGTGAGGACCGGCCGGTCCAGCTTGACCGACAGCCGACCGGCGATGTCGCGCCCGTCGTAGGTGGCCGGGAACAAGACGGCGTCGGGCCCGGTCCCCGCGGCCACCGCGGCGGCGATGGTGGCCGCCACCGGGGCGCCCGGCAGGGCACCACCGAGGTCGCCCACATCGTGGACGGTGGTGACGCCGTACTCGCCCAACGTGCCGGCCACCGCGGCGGTGGCGTCGCCGTAGGCGACGGCCTCGACCGTCCCCCCCAGGGAACGGGCGGCGGTGATCAGTTCGAGGGAGGTGGTGATGGGAGCCCCGTCCGCTACTTCGGCGAGGACCCAGATCTTGTCGACAGACATGTGTTCGTGTTCTCCTACCGGTCCCTAGAGGACCTTCAGCTGCTCGAGGAATTCGATGACGCGGGTATAGCCCTCGCCCTCGTCGACGACGATCTCGCCGGACGAGCGGGCCTCGGCATCGGCCACCTCGGTGACCTCCTGCCTGGCCCCGGCCGCTCCGACCTGCCCGGCGTCAAGTCCGAGGTCGGCGACCGTGAGGGTCTCCACCGGCTTCGACTTGGCCGCCATGATGCCCTTGAACGACGGGTAGCGCGGCTCGACCACGCCCGCTGTCACGGTGACCACGGCGGGGAGGGGGCTCTCGACCTCGTCGTAGCCGGCCTCGGTCTGCCGTTCGACCTTCACCGAGTTTCCGGTGATCTCCACCTTCTTGGCAAAGGTGACCGACGGGAGGCCCAGGAGCTCGGCCACCTGCACCGGGGTGGTACCGGTGTAACCGTCGGTGGACTCGGTGGCGGCCAAGATCAGGTCGGGCTCGGCCCGTTTGATGGCCGCGGCCAGCACCTTGGCCGTACCGAGGGCGTCCGTCCCGGCGAGGGACTCATCGCTGATGAGGATGGCCTTCGCCGCCCCCATGGCCAGGGCCGTGCGCAGCCCGGACGTCTCACCGTTCGGCGCCATGGACACCAGGGTCACCTCCCCGCCACCGGCGGCATCGGCGAGCTGGAGGGCCATTTCGACGCCGTAGGCGTCGGAATCGTCCAGGATCAGTTTTCCTGCTCGGACAAGGTTCTTTGTCCCCGGATCCAGTGCGCCGGGCGCAGCCGGGTCGGGGATCTGCTTCACACAGACAACGACGTTCATGGGCGTGCATTGTTGTTGAAATCCGGCCCCTCGGCTAATCGGGCCGTCCTGCCTGGTCAGGACCCCGCTGGCTGGTGAGGCTCCCGGCACCGTGCCGTACCGGAGCGAAGTACCCGGTCAGGGACCCAACCGGAGTCCGTCCGCCGCCCGTCGGTCCCGATCCGACGGGGGTTGGATCGAAGGGATCGGCGTCACGCCCCGCGCAGGGTCGACACCGCCAGGGCGACGTCATCGGTGATGACGGTGTCGACGCCCAGGGACGCCAGGGCGGCCAGCTGCGCCCGGTCGTTGACCGTCCAGGCGGCGACGGCCAGCCCGGCGGCGTGGGCCTCGGCCATCAGCGACGCATCGATCATGGAGGCGTGGGGGTGGAGCGCCGAGCATCCGTGCTCGAGGGCCAGGGGCACGGCCTCGGCGCTGGCGAACCAGTGGGCCAACAGCAGGCCCGTGGCCACCTCGGGTCGGGCCTGACGTACGGCGCTCAAGGAGCCCGGCCAGAACGACGAGACCACCACCGTGGCGGTCCGACCCGCCGCCACCACCAGTTCGGCCACGTCTCGGGCCATCTGCTCGTCGGGATCGAATTCCGGCTGACCCGGCAGGTTCTTCAGCTCGATGTTCATTGCCAGTCCCTCGCAGGCCTCCAGGGCCGCGGGGAGGAGGGCCACCGATGCGGGAAGCCGGTCGGAGGCCAGCTCGTGGATGGGCCCCAACCCCCGGAGGTCGGCGTCGTGATGGACGGCCAGGGCCCCGTCGGCCGTCCGTCGGACGTCCAGTTCCACCCCGTCGGCGCCCAGGATGCGGGCCCGAAAGAAGGCGTCGAGGGTGTTCTCCCTGACCCCGCTGGCCGGGTCGGGACTCCCCCGATGGGCATGGATCGCCGGCACCGTCATCGCTCCTGACCCTCCTCGGGCTCGACCACTCCGGGTGCCCAAATCGGGCACGATCAGGGCGCGTTTTCACACAAGAACCGGTTGCACCGGGCAGTGCCGGTGATTACTCTAGTGAACGAAACCTGAACGGCCGGTGACAGCTTGGCGCCGAGCTATGTGAAACAGATCACAAACAGGAAATCCTGGGAACGGGAGCGGAGGAAGCATCGTGGCCCTTATGTGGAACCGTACGGTCGAATGGGACGACGGTGATTGGCGGTATCTGGCCGCCTGTCGCAGCACCGAGCCCGACCTGTTCTTCCCCATCGGGACGACCGGGCCGGCCGTCGACCAGATCGAGGCGGCCAAGCGGGTCTGTCGCGGTTGTGACGCGCAGGAGCCCTGTCTCGACTTCGCCCTGGCCACCAACCAGGAGTCCGGCGTATGGGGCGGTACGTCCGAAGAGGAGCGCCGCAAGCTTCGCAAGGCCTGGCTGGCGGCCCGCCGTCGGGCTTCCTGACCCCTCACGCTCCACCGGTCCCGTCCGTCCCCCGCCGACCGGACCGCTTCCTCCGTTCGCCTGACGTGCTCGCCGCCCACCGCACGTTCTCGACGCCCTGAACGTTCTCCCCCTCCCCTCTCACGGCCGTGCTCCCTGCGGATCGGGTTCCCAAGCGGCCCCCACCCCCGTACCCGGCGAGGTCGAGTCTGGGCTCAGAGCCCGACGCCTTCACCGTCCTGCACCGGCAGCCTGATGGCCACGATGGTCCCACGCGTTCCGGGGAAGTGATCCCGTCGGTTCCGCATGGTGATGGTGCCGTCGAGCTGACTGCGGACCAGATCCCGCACGATGGACAGACCGAGGCTCTGGGTGGCGTCGATGTCGAATCCCTCGGGCAGGCCCTGGCCGTTGTCGATGACCTCGAGCGTGAGGGCGGAGAGATCGTTGACCAGGTGCACCCGGATGCGCCCGGGAGGCTGAGCGCCCGCGTCCGGTCCGTCGTCGGGCCCGGAGTGCTCACGTAACCCGGCCTCGTCCTCCCCGCCGCCCCGGGTGAAGGCATGCTCCACGGCGTTCTGGAGGAGCTCGGCCAGGACCACGGCCAGCGGTGTGGCCACGTCGGCGGGGACTTCGCCGAGCTCGCCGGTCACCTCGAAGGTCAGGCCCTGCCCTTGGACCACCGAGTCCTCGGCCATGCGGATGAGCGACGTGACGATCTCGTCGAAGGGGACCTGGTCGCTGGGTTCCCGGGACAGGATCTCGTGGACGATGGCAATGGAGCGGACCCTCCGTTCGGCCTCGAACAGCGCCACCCGACCCTCGCCGCGGGGGAGGCGGCGCGCCTGCAGGCGCAGGAGGGCCGAGATGGTCTGCAGGTTGTTCTTGACCCGGTGGTGCACCTCACGGATGGCGGCGTCCTTGGACAGGAGGAGGCGGTCGAGTCGGCGGACGTCGGTGACATCGCGGAGTAGCACGAGACAGCCGGTCACCACGTCGTCCGCCATCAGGGGGATGCAGTGGAGCAGCACCGTCACGTCCGGTCGGCGCTCGACCTCCTCGACCACCGGGAGGGCGGAGGCCAGGGCCCACTCGATGGCCGACTCCTCGATGCCCAGGTCGGTGAGCCGACGGCCCTCGGTCTGGGAGTACATGCCCATGCGGTGCAGGGCGTTGGTGGCGTTCGGCGAGGCGTACCGGACCCGGCCCTCCTCGTCGACGACGACGACGCCGTCCCCGACCCGGGGCGCCTCCTCGGTGGCCACCTCCTCGCTCGGGAACGGGAAGGTCGACTCGGAGATCATGATGGCGAACCGGTCGAACAGGTCCCGGTAGGTCCGCTCCAGGTGGCCCGGGCGTCGGCCGGCCCCGGCGGCCAGACGGGCCAGCACCGCCACCGTGGTCCCCTCGCATCGCACCGGGATGCAGTGGAGCCGCACAGGTTCGTCCCCCGGCTCGAGCAGTACTTCCCCCCGGGTCACGTCGCCCGTCTCCACCGTCAGCACGGCCAGGGGCCAGTCGGACGAGGCCACCGTCTGGCCCACCAGGTCGTGCTCGACGACCGTGGCGCTGTTCGAGGGCCGCATCTGTCCGAGGATGACCAGCTCGGTCCCCTCGTCGTGCACCGCCTCATGGCCGAAGGACGTGGGGTCCGTCGGGTCGGCCATCGGAGCCAGCAGCACCAGGTCCGAAAAGGACAGGTCGGCCAGGATCCCCCACGTCCCGAGGAGCCGCTGCAGGTGCCCGAGCTGCTTCTCGTCCAGGTTGGTGCGTTCGAAGGCCAGTTCGGCCGGGGTGGCCACGGTCAGGAACCCGGCGAGGGTGCGATGTCGACGGCATAGGCCTGTCGGCCGCGGTAGCCCTGAAGGGAGGTAACCCCGGCCGCCGTCAGCAGGTCCCGCAGGTCCGAGGCCCGGTTGGCCACGTCGGGCAGGGAGTGGGCGTCCGATGCCGTGGTGAGCGGGACACCCCGGTCGACGAGCCGCTTGAGCAGGGCCGGGGCGGGATACTCCTCCCCCACCGGCTTCTTCCAGCCGGCCGAGGACACCTCGGCGGCCATACCCGACCGCACCGCCGCCTCGGTGATCCGGTCGTAGTACTCGTCGGGCACGGCCGGAACCCGCCCGGCCACCTTGGCCAGGTCCGGATGGGCGAAGACGTCACACACCCCTGATGCCCCGAGCTCCTCCATGGCCCTGGCGTACTCGTCCCAGACCGCATCGATGTCCCGAACATCCCACTCCGCCATCACCTGCGGATCGTGCAGGACGTCGAACCGCCACGTTCCCAACCAGTGGACCGAGCCCAACAGGACGTCGAAGGGGTAGTCGGCGAGCAGCCCGGCCACCTGGTCCATGCGGTCCTGGTAGTAGTCGACCTCGAGGCCGAGTACCACCGGCAGGCCCTGAGCCTTCACCGCCAGCACCACCTCGACGTAGGTATCGAGGTCCACGCGGGCGTGGTGGTCCCAGTAGGCGGCCATTCCCGGTCGTAGGGCGTCGCCGGGAAGGTCGTTCCAGAACCCGCCGAGCAGGTCCTTCGCCTGGGTGAAGCGGAAGAGGTGCTCGGTGAGGGCGATCTCGGTCACGCCCGCCGCCACGGCCCGCTCGCAGTAGGCCGTCACCTGCTCGACGGTGGCCTCGGCGTCGGACTGGGAGTGGGGCCAGAGGTGGAGGTGGTAGTCCAGCACGACGGCCCTACCCGGCCCGTCGGATGAGGGTCACGCCGTCGCGCACCGTGGTCTGGACCACGACGACCCTCGGGTCGACCACCAGTGCGGCGTTGAACGCCCGGAGGGCCACCGTGTCCTCGGAGGTGTCCGAGTCGTCGAGGATGCGACCGCTCCACAGGGTGTTGTCGGCGGCGATCAGGCCCCGGGGGGCCAGCTTGGGCAGGACGGCCTCGAAGTAGGCGGGGTAGGCCGCCTTGTCGGCATCGATGAAGACCAGGTCGAAGGGGCCCGGGAGGGTGGCGATGGTGTCGATGGCCGGGCCGACCAGGACCTCGATGGCTTCGGCGTAGGGGCTGGCGGCGATGTGGCGTCGGGCGAACTCGGCGTGCACCTCGGAGATCTCGCACGTGGCGATGTGGCCACCGGGGGCCAGGCCGGCGGCCATGGCCAGCGCCGAGTACCCGCCGAATGTACCGATCTCCAAGACCGACCGTGCGCCCAGGGCAAAGGTGAGGAGCTCAAGGAAGCGGCCCTCGAGCCGGCCCACCATCATGCCGGGGGCCTGCAGGGTGGCCCGGAGGTCGCGAGCCAGTTCCTCGAGGTGGGCAGGCGGCGCGGTGGTGTGCTCCTCGGCGTACGCCTCGAGGGCAGGGTCAACGATGTCGGTCACAGGTGCATCGTAAGGCAGGCCGGACCCCCCCTCGGTGGCCGGCCGATCAGTCCCAGATCTGCTCGCCCAGCCGGACCAGGCCGGCCAGGTCGAAGATGTCGGTGTCGAAGAAGGGCACCGTGGCCAGGACGTCGGGCACCACCGACAGCATGGCCCGCTCCTCCATCTCCCGGAGGGCGACCACCTGGAAGTTCAGGTAGCTGTCGGCGACCTCGCCGAGCACCCGGGCGATCTGGTCGGTGTCGCCCATGGTCGCATCCACGGCGGCCAGCTCCGGGGCAAGCAGCGTCGACAGCTCGTCGGACCGCTCGTTGATGGCATCGGCCACCGCGGTGCCCTCGGATCCCCGCAGGTAGTCCGGCAGCACCTTGTTCAAGACGATGGCCCCCAAATGGAGGCGGCGGGAGACCAGCTGTTCAGCGAAGAACTCGGCCTCCCGCAGGGGAACGGCCTCGAGGGTGGACACTACGACGAAGGTGGTCCTCCGGTCGGACAGCAGCCGACCGACCGACTCGGACCGCTCCACGAACCCGTCGTACATGGACTGGAAGAGGATGAAGAACTCCGAGATGTCGGCCAGGAACTCGGTGCCGAGGATCCGATCGGCGATCGAATAGAAGGGCTTGGTGGCCACATTGACCAGTCGCGAGCGGTACGGGACGATCAGCCAGCGCAGGAGGCGGGACGAGAAGAAGTCGGCCATCCGCTGGGGGGCGTCGAGGAAGTCGAGGGCGTTCCTGGTGGGCGGGGTGTCCACCACAATGAGGTCGTAGTCGCTCTCCGAGTGGATCTCGTAGAGCCGCTCCATGGCGATGTAGTCGTGACTCTGGACGAACTTCCCGGAGATGTTCTGGTACAGCGGATTGGCCAGGATCTCGTCCCGGGTCTGCTTGTCCGGCGCGTGGCGCCGGATCAACGCGTCCCACGACTCCTTGGTGTCGAGCATGGCCACCCACAGCTGGCCCCGTGGCTTGAGGCCCGCCGACCGGAACGCCTCGTCGGGCACCCGGTGCTCGGTGTTGCCGATGCCATCCAGCCCCAGGGCGTTGGCCAGCCGCTTGGCCGGATCCACGGTCAGGACCAGCACCTTGCTGCCGTGTCGGACCGCGGCCATCACTCCGGCGGCGGCCGCGGTGGTGGTCTTGCCCACGCCGCCGGGCCCGCAGGCGATCACGATCTCCTTGGTGGCCAATAGCCCGTCCATCGAGCCGCTTCCCGCCGATGACGTGGTCACGGGACGGTCGGGGCGGTCCCCGGGTCCGGGCGGGGCCGATCGTCCGGTTCGGCCCCGGTGGGATGCCCGCTCGGCCATCAGAAGCCCAGCTCCTCGCCCAGGGACGCCGCCACCTGACGGGTGGTGCGCAGACCGTGCGAGCGGGTGAACAGGTAGGGGAGGTAGAGCAGCGGTACGGCACTGTCGATGCCCTGCCGCAGCCGGTCGAGGTGGGTGGTGCGGGTGCGCCGCATGGTGACGGCCAGACGGGCGGCGTCGAGCACCGGGCCGGCGTCCCCCCACCAGCCCGTTCAGCCGGTTCAGCGGCCCGGGGCTCCCCAGGGCGTCGAAGACGGCCTCCTCCTGACGGCCGAACAGCTCGGGCAGGACCCGGTTGACCACGACGGCGGAGAGCTGCACGGTGGTCTCGTCCCGCACCCTGGCCGCCAGGTCGATGGTCTCGTTCACCGGCATCTCCTCGGGGGTGCACACAGCGACCAGGCCGGTGGCGCGGGGATCGGAGAGGATCTCGAGCAGCCAGTCGGTCTGGGTGCGGATGAGGCCCACCTTGACCAGGCTGTTGATGGCCTGGGGGGCGGCCAACTGCCCGATGATGTGGCCTGAGGCGGGAGCGTCCACCACCACGAGGTCGTAGTGACGTTCCCGCACCTCGTAGCAGAACTTGCCCACGGTGAGAATCTCCCGGACGCCGGGGGCGGCGGTGGCCACGAAGTCGAACGCCTTGGCCAGGGGACCGATCCGCCCCACCACGGGGATGCGTAGTTGCAGCTTCAGGTACTCCCGGAGCGAGGCCTCGGTGTCCATCGTCATGGCGAAGAGGCCGGGCAGGACCTCCCGCTCGTGGAACGTGGTGGGCGCCGTCTCGTAGAAGCCGGCCACGTCCCCTTTGGCATCGACCTCGCAGATCAGTACCCGCTTGCCCCGCTGTGACGCCAGGAGGGCCAACGCCGAAGCCACCGTGGTCTTCCCCACGCCACCCTTGCCGGTGACGAAGAGCAACTTCAGGTCGAGGAGCGGGTTCATGGAGCGAGGGCGGGAACCCGTTCCGCATCACGGCACGACTCCGGCCCGACCGGGCCGGGGAGCCGCGATGCGGTCGGGTCAGGAGATCCCGAAACCCACCCGCCGATCGGAGACAGGAGGGTCCACCTCGACGTAGGCGACCTTGGCCACGGGAACCCCCACCTGTCGGCCCTTCCGGTCCGTCAGCCACAAAATGGTGCCGTCCTCGGCCAAGGCCGCCTCGATGTCAGCCAGGACCTTCTCGCGGTCCGCATCGTCGGGCAACTCGATGTCGAGCTCCTTCATCGACTGCACGATTCCGATACGCACTTCCACCTGGCACGCTCCTCTCAGCGGGACCAGGCGCGGCTGCCCGGTCCCTCCGACGATACAAGGTCCAGCGCGACCGGCGTCCCTCGCCGTCCCCCACCCGACCGCCGGCGACGACCACGGGGGCCGGCGTCCCCGTGTCGCACCCATGGGGCACACTGGCCCTATGAGCGATGCGCACGTGCCCCGCCCTGACCAGGGGCTCGGGGTGGGAGGAACGAAACCCGGCACCCACGACGGGGGGCCCACTGAGCGCAACCGCCGCTGGGCCTCGACCATGGCCGGCCACGGAGGTCCGGGGATCACCTTCGCCCACGCCGACAGCCATGCCTCGGCCGACGGAGGTGCCGAAGAGGGTTCTGGGAACAGGCCGGAGGGGACCGCCCGGCCCGGCTTCGATCGCTGGGCGCGGGAGGCGGCCGAGGCGGACCAGATGGCCGGGGGCGCCACCCGGGCCGTGGGGGCGGGCAGGAGGCATCGACCCGAGGAGCCCGACCGGTGGCGGACCTGCTTCGAGCGCGATCGGGACCGGATCCTCCACGCCACGGCGTTCCGGAGGCTGGCCGGGAAGACGCAGGTGTTCGTCTTCCCCGACGACCACCAGCGGACGCGGTTGACCCACGCCCTCGAGGTGGCCCAGGTGGCCACCAGCGTGGCTCGGGCCTGTCGGCTGAACGTGGCCCTGACCGAGGCCATCGCCCTCGGTCACGACTGTGGACACGGCCCGGGGGGACACGCCAGCGAGGACGCCCTCTCCCCGTACCTGGACGACGGATTCGATCACGCCCCGTGGGGGGCCGACGTCTCCCTCACCTCACTCAACCTGTGTCTCGAGACGCTCGATGGCATCCGCAACCATTCGTGGTCGCGGCCGGCGCCGGCGACGCCCGAAGGTGAGGTGGTGAGCTGGGCCGACCGGATCGCCTACGTCTGCCACGACTTCGAGGACGCCGTGAAGAGCGGCATCGTGACGCCCAGCGCCCTGCCCGAGGTGGTGCGGCGGCGCTGCGGCGATCTCCGGAGCCAACAGCTGGGCACCTTCATCGACGCCATGGTGTCGACCATCCTGACGCACGGCCGGATCGGCATGGCCGACGAGGAGGCCGAGGCCCTCGCCGCCTTCCGGGCCAGCAACTACGAACACATCTACCTCCGACCGAGCTCAGTGGCCCAGGGCCGGTCGGTGGTGGCCGTCCTCCAGGCCCTCGTCGAACATTTCGGTGACCGACCCAACCTGATCCCGGCGGGCGGTGGCCACAGGCGTGATCTCGTCGGCGGGGAGCCAGAGGCCGTGCGGGCCGCCGTGGCCTACGTGGCCGGCATGACCGACCGCTTCGCCTTCAGCCAGGCCGTCGCCCTCCTCGGGTGGGACCCGGGCAAGCTGCCCGCCGGCATCGGCATCGCCGCCAGACTCTGATCCCCACCCGCGGGGAACACCTCCCGGGCGGTGTGCGGGCCCATTTCGTGGGAGGCCGGGTAGAATTCCCAGGTGGACAGGGGCGAACATGGGCAGGGCCAGGCTCCGCCGGCGCGCACGGTGCGGAAGACACAGCGGCCCAGCCGGGCCGACCGGGTGGCCCGGGGCAAAGCGGCCCGCAACCGAGCTCCCCGGACGTCCCACGGCGAGTGGCGCCCGGAACCCGATCGCCCCGATCCCGTGGCCCTGCTCCAGGAGCTGGCCGCCAGCCGGGTCACCGAGTTGGTTCCCATCCGCTACGGACGCATGCTGGTCTCGCCTTTCACCTTCTTTCGTGGAGCGGCGCTGGTCATGGCCTCGGATCTGGCCGCCACCCCCGACTCGGGCATCACCGTGCAGTGCTGCGGCGACGCCCATCTCTCCAACTTCGGGGTGTTCGGCTCGCCGGAGCGCCAGCTGATGTTCGACGTCAATGACTTCGACGAGACCCTCCCCGGTCCCTGGGAGTGGGACGTCAAGCGCCTGGCGGCCAGCTTCGAAATTGCCGGGCGCGACCGAGGCTTTCCTGCGTCCGATCGGCGTCGGGTGGTGATGGCTGCAGCCCACCAGTACCGGATCGGCATGCGGGACGCGGCCCGGATGACCACGCTCGACGTGTGGTACTCCCATATGGACATCGGCGAGATGCTGGCCTGGATTCGCACCGAGGACTCCGACACCCGCCTCCAAAAGCGTGGCGTCTCCGGCGCGGTCATGGACGTGGCCAAGGCCAGGACCCGGGACAGCCACCGGGCCCTCCGCAAGCTGACCGAGGAGGTCGACGGCACGATCCGGTTCGTCAACGATCCGCCCCTCCTGGTCCCCGTGGAGGACCTCGTGCTCGACGACCGGACCCGGCACGACACCGAGCGGTCGCTACGGAAGCTGATCAAGAAGTACCGCCGGACCCTGGCCGACGAGCATCACCCGCTGGAGGAGTACCGCTACGTCCACATGGCCCGCAAGGTGGTGGGTGTGGGGAGCGTGGGCACTCGGGCCTGGGTCTTCCTGATGATGGGCGTCGATGAACGGGACCCCCTGATCCTCCAGGCCAAAGAGGCCCAACCCTCGGTGTTCGAGCGCTTTGCCGGCCGGAGCGCCTACGAGAACCACGGGCAGCGGGTGGTGGTGGGCCAGCGGCTCATGCAGAACGCCAGCGACATCTTCCTCGGGTGGCAGCGGGTCAAGGACTTCGACGGGCACACCCGCGACTACTACATCCGCCAACTGCACGACTGGAAAGGCTCGGCCCACGTCGACAGCCTCCGGGTCCCCGGGGCCGTCCGCTATGCCCGCATGTGCGGTGCCACCCTGGCCCGGGCGCACGCCCGATCGGGCGACTGGATCGCCATCGCCGCCTATCTGGGCAAGAGCGATCGCTTCGAACATGCCGTCGCCGACTTCTCGGCGGCCTACGCCGACCAGAACGAGTGCGACTTCGAGGCCCTGGTCCACGCGGCACGGTCGGGTCGGATCTCGGCCCGCACCGGGCTCTGACCGCCGATTCCGGCCCGTCGGCCGCCGGCCGGGCGGGAGGCCCGGCTCGTGACGCGGGCCGGGTGACCGGAGCCGGAGGGGCCGGGTGAACGGTGACGAAGGGGGCCATACAATCAGGTTGGGACCGGATGGCCCGCACCGGTCGAGGAGGTCGATCATGGTCACCCAACTCTCGAGCACGTCGACCGCCCCGGGTCCCCACCCCACGTCCGACCGGCCGGAACGGATGGTGGCCCGGTCGACGGCCCCGCCGGCCGGTGGCGGAGCCGCTGAGGTGCTGGCCCCCTTCATCGACCTGGTGGTGGGCAGCGACGTCCCGGTCCGGTTCGAGTTCTGGGACGGTTCGGCCATCGGGCCCCCCGATGCGGTGGGGACACTGCACGTCGGTTCGGCGGATGCCGTGCGCCGGATCCTGTGGTCCCCGGGGGAGTTGGGCGTGGCCCGGGCCTTCGTCGCCGGCGACCTGACCATCGACGGTGACATCTACCAGTTGCTGCGTACCCTGCACGACGCCTCGCCGCGTGACCTCCGCCAAGTGGGGCTGCGGACCCTTCCGACCATGGTCGGTGCCGCCCGGAGATTGGGGGTCCTCGGTCTCCCGCCGGCCCCGCCGGCCGAGGAGTGCCGACCGACCGGGCGAGTCCACTCCCCTTCCCGCGACGCCACGGTCATCAGCCACCACTACGACGTGGGCAACGAGTTCTACCGGCTCGTGCTCGGTCCGAGCATGACCTACTCCTGTGGGAGGTTCGTGGAGGCGGGGACCACGCTGGAAGCAGCGCAGTCGGCCAAGTACGAGCTGATCTGCCGCAAGCTGGGGATCGACGCCATGCCCGGGGTCCGACTGCTCGACGTCGGCTGTGGGTGGGGGTCGATGGCCATGCACGCCGCCCGGGTCCATGGTGCCCGGGTGGTGGGCGTGGCCCTGAGCCGTGAGCAGGTGGACGAGGCCACCCGACGGGTGGCCGAGGCCGGGCTGGACGGACAGGTGGAGATCCGGCTGCAGGACTACCGTGACCTGCGCGGCGAGCAGTTCGATGCCATCTCCTCGATCGGGATGTTCGAGCACGTGGGCAGCCAGCGCATGATGTTGTACTTCGAGACCCTCCACGAGTTGCTCGCACCGACCGGGCGATTGCTGAACCACGCCATCTCCAAGCCGGGAGGCTCGCGGCTCGGCCGACGGTCGTTCGTCGGCCGCTACGTCTTCCCCGACGGCGAGTTGGTGGATGTGTCCGAGGTGGTCCGGGCCATGCAGCGCGCCGGCTTCGAGGTGCGGGACGTCGAATCCCTGCGCGAGCACTACTCGCGGACGCTCCACCACTGGGTGGCCAACCTCGAGGAGCACTGGGACGAGGCGGTGGCCCTGGTCGGTCTCCCCCGGGCCAACATCTGGCGCTTGTACATGGCCGCCTCGGCCAACGGGTTCGACGACGGAGGACTGGCCATCCACCAGGTGCTCGGGATCGTCCCCCAGCGCGGAGGGGGCAGTGGCATGCCCCCCACCCGGACCGGTTGGGGTTGAGGGAACGAGCCGCGACTAACTGAGGCTGAGCTCCTTGCGGTAGACGCGGGCCGGTCCGAGTTCGACGATCGACGTGGCCAGGGCGTCGAACACCGCTGCCACCTCGCCGTCCGGCTCGGACAGCACGGTGGGGATCCCGACGTCGCCGCCCTGACGCAGGGCGCTCACCAGTGGCACCTGGGCGAGCAGGGGCACGCCGAGCTCGTCGGCCAACTGCGTACCGCCGCCCGCCCCGAACAGCTCGTAGCGCTTCCCGTCGTCACCGGTGAACCAGCTCATGTTCTCGATGACCCCACGCACGGCCAGCTTCAGCTTGCGGGCCGCGTAGGCCGAACGCTGGGCCACCCGCTCGGCGGCCGGCTGGGGTGTGGTGACGACGTAGACCTCCGTCTTGGTGAGGTACTGACCCAGGGAGAGGGTGACGTCACCGGTACCGGGAGGCATGTCGATCAGCAGGTAGTCGGGCTCACCCCAGTAGGCGTCGACGAGGAACTGCTCGAGCGCCTTGTGCAGCATCGGACCACGCCAGATCACCGGGGTGTCGTCCGGCACGAAGTACCCCATGGACAGGCAGCGGACGCCGTTGGCCGTGGGGGGGACCACCAGATCGCCGATGATCAGCGGGTCGTTGGTGACCCCGAGCATCTTGGGCACCGAGAACCCGTACACGTCGGCGTCGAGGATGCCGACGTCGAGCCCCCGCTGGGCCAGGGCCACGGCCAGGTTGACGGTGACCGAGGACTTCCCCACCCCGCCCTTGCCCGACGAGATGCCGAGGATCCTGGTCTTCGAGCGAGGCAGCATGAAGCGGTTGGGCCGGCCCTCCTCGTGCCCGAGCTGGCCACCGTGACCGTGACCGTGGCCGTGGCCGTCGTCGGCGGCGTGCTGGGTCCCCCCCTCTACCGGCTCGCCCCGCAGCAGCATCCGGAGGCGGGCCCGGGACTCCTCGTCCATCACCACGGTCGTCACGTGGACCTCGTCGACGCCGGACACGGTCCCCGCCGCCCGTTCGATCCGCTCGGTCAACGCCTCCACCTGCGGATAGTGGGCCACGGGCAGGGCCACCTCGACGGATACCCGCTTGCGCCTGGTCTGGACGGAGCCCACCATGCCCAACTCGGCCAGCGGCCGGCGCAACTCGGGATCGGTCACCGCGCCAACGGCTGCTGTGACCTGGGACTCGTCGATGGACATCCAGCAGCTCCTCGGAGAAATTCGGCTTCACCGGTAGACTAGGTGACGTGCACACCGACTCGGACAGCCCCGCCCTGGTCGTCCCGACCCCGTTGGACGCAGGGGCCCGGCCGGAGGCGTCCGACTCGACCGAGTCCGACAGCCACTTCTCCGCCGCCGTGACGGCGGTGACGGCGGCTTTCGGGGATCCGACCCGGCGGGAGATCTACCTGTTCGTGCGGTCCAATCCCGGGGCGACGGCATCGGAGGTCGCCGCCCGCTTCTCCCTCCACCCCAACGTGGCCCGGCACCACCTCGACCGGTTGGCCTCGGGCGGCTACGTCGAGGTGACCATGGAGCGTGCGGCCGGCAACGGCGCGGGGCGCCCGTCCAAGCGGTTCCGGGCCATCGGCAACGACCCCACCCTCGACCTCCTCACCCGTCGCGACGACCTGTTGGTCCTGCTGCTCCAAGAGGCGCTGCAACTGCTCGGGCCCGACGCGGCCGAGGGCATGGCCGAGCGGGTGGGTGAAGAGTACGGTCGCACCCTGGCCGGGCAGATGTCACCCGGCGACGGACAGCGTTCGCTGCGCACGGCCATGCATGCAATCGCCGACACCCTCACCGCCCACGGCTTCGCCGCCCACGCCGAGGACCAGGGCACGACCACCGCCGTGGTGGCCGACAACTGTCCCTTCGGCAACGCCGCCAACCAGTACCCCGTCCTGTGCGCCGTGGATCGCGGCATGGTGAAGGGCCTGCTGGCCGGACTGTGCGGTGAGGACGCTGGGGGGACGGTGCCGGTGGTGCTGTCGTCGTCGCGGGCCCGCGGCGACGACGCCTGCGCTGCCGTGGTCTGACCGGCGAGTCGGCCGTTGGCCCGTCACTACCTCGATCACGCCTCCACGTCGCCTCTCCGTCCGGAGGCCCGTGCCGCCATGACCGACTGGGTCGATCAGGGGATCACGGCCGATCCCGGGCGGGTCCACACCGAGGGCCGGATGGTCCGGGCCACGCTGGAGCAGGCCCGTCAGCAGGTCGCTGACCTCTTCGGCGTCCGGCCCCGACAGGTCGTCCTCACCTCGGGAGGGACGGAGTCGATCAACGCCGCCGTGTGGGGGGCACTCCGCGGGCGGCCCGGTCCGGTGGCCTGTGCTGCCGTCGAACACTCGGCGGTACGCGACGCGTCGGCCCGATCGGCCCCCATCGTGAGCGTGGCCGTGGACCGGCTCGGCCGGATCGCCGTCGGCGCGGTCGAAGAGGCCCTGGACCGGTGCCTCGCCATCCACGGGGTCGAGGCCGCCCTGGTGCACTGCCAGTGGGCCAACCACGAGGTGGGGACAGTGCAGCCCGTGGCCGAGGTGGTGGCGCTGTGCCGCCACCGGGGTGTGCCCGTCCATGTGGACGCCGTGGCCGCCGCCGGACACCTGCCCTGCGACCTCGGTGCACTCGAGCCCGATCTGGCGTCGGTCTCGGCCCACAAGCTGGGCGGGCCGGCCGGCGTCGGGGCCCTCATCGTGCGACGGGGCCTCCGCATCGATCCCTTCGTGGTCGGCGGCGAGCAGGAACGGGCCCGCCGGGGTGGCCTGGAGAACGTCACCGGGGCGGTCGGCTTCGGCGCGGCCGCGGCCGCCCTCGCCGTTCCGGGGTCCCTCGACGCCGAAGCGACGGCCGCCCGTCACCGGACCGACCGGCTGGCCCGGGCGGCGACGTCGGTGGCCGGGGTCGAGCGGTTCGGCGATCCCCGCGACCGGCTGCCCCACCTGGTGTGTCTGGGCGTCGACGGGGTGGAGGCCGAACCCGTCCTCCTCGGACTCGACCAGGCCGGCGTGGCCGCCCACTCGGGGTCGTCGTGTTCCTCCGAGAGCCTCGAGCCCTCGCCCGTGCTCGAGGCCATGGGCGTGGACGCCGAGCGCTCCCTGCGACTGTCGGTGGGCTGGTCCACCACCGACGACGACGTCGGCGCCTTCGAGGCCGCCTTCCCCGGGGTGGTCGAGTCGCTCCGGTCGCTACGGGGTTGAGCGTCCCGGGACCCTGAGGTCGACCCGGGCGAGGCGGCGGCCGTCGGTCGGACGGGGACGTGTCGCTGCAGTGGCCTGCAGTTCGCGATGCCCCGAATGAGGGCCTGAACCCAGGACTGTCACAAGCGAACGCTCAGTACAATGTCCCGCTAGAGGCGGACAGAGAGGCGCGGCTGTTGGTCACACGGTTTCGGATCCTGGGGCACGTCGAAGTCGAGGGTGACACCGGACCGATCATCATCCGGGGCGCGAGGCGGAGGGCCCTCCTGGTACGCCTGCTGCTCACCCCCAACGAGTTGACGCCGGCCGATCGGATCGCCGAGGACCTCTGGGACGGATCACCGCCGCCCGGGGCGGCCTCCACCCTCACCAGTCATGTCTCGTTGCTGCGGCAACTGCTCGGCGGCGACCGCATCGCCAATCGATCCGGCAGTTACACACTCCGCGTGGATCCAGGAGAACTGGACACCGTCGAGTTCGCGTCCGACCTGGCCGACGCGCACGCCGCCCTCCGCCAGAACGACCCGCAACGGGCAGTCGGCCTGTTCGAGCGCGGGCTCCGACACTGGCGAGGATCACCGCTGGCCGACGTCGACGGTGCGTCCTGGGCTCAGGGCGAGGTGGCCCGCCTGTCCGAGCTCCGCCTCAGTGCCGAAGAGTCCCTGCTCGAGGCCCAGATGGCGCTCGGTCACCACCGGGAGGCCGTCGCCGTCGCCGAGGCGGCGGTGACCACCGAGCCTCTCCGTGAACAACGGTGGGCCACCCTGATGCTGGCGCTCTACCGGTCCGGACGGCAGGCGGACGCTCTGCGCGCCTACCAGCGCCTCCGTGAGCTGCTCGGCGACCAGCTAGGTCTCGAGCCGTCGGCGCAGCTGGCGGCCCTCGAAGAGGCGATCATCCTCCACCGCCCGGAGCTCGACTGGGCCCGGCCCGTCCCACCGTCGCCGAGGTCCATCCCCCCGGTCGTGCCCTTCGGATCGTCGGCGACCGACGAGGGTCCGGTTCCTCCAGCCGATGCCGACCCGTCCACCCCGGGAACCGCCGGCACCGTGCCCCTGCCCGAGGTGCTGTCCACCCCGATCGCCGGGTTCGTCGGTCGTATGACCGAGTTGGAACGGCTGACCGAGCTCACGGCCGAGGCCGTGGCGGGCGAGCGCCGCCTGGTCCTGCTCGGAGGAGAACCGGGGATCGGGAAGACCACCTTGATGGCCAAAGTGGCCCAGGCCGCCCACGAGTCGGGGGCGGTCGTGCTCTACGGCCGTTGCCTCGAGGTCGGTGCGCCGTACCAGCCATTCGTCGAGGCGCTCGGACACCTTGTGCGCCACTCCCCCGACCCGGAGATCGAGGCACACGTGGCCGAGTTCGGCGGGGAGCTGGCCCGACTGGTCCCCGCCCTCGGCCTACGGGTGCCGGGGCTCCGCCCCCCGTCGTCCTCGGACCCCGAGGCCGAGCGCTATCTGGCCTTCACCGCCGCCCGCGGGCTCCTCGTCGGCACCACCACCCACCGCCCCGTGCTGTTGGTCATCGACGACCTGCACTGGGCCGACGAGTCGACGCTCCAACTGCTCCGTCACGTCGTGTCCTCCATCCGGAACGACTCGCTCATGATCGTCGGGGCGTTCCGGTCCAATGAGGTCGGACCGGCGGCTCCGCTGGCCGACACGCTGGCCGCACTCTGGCGTGAGGTCGGGTCGTTCCGGGTGGAACTGACGGGGCTGTCCCGGAACGACGTCCTGACCTTGTGCGCCTCCTTGGCCGGCGACACCGCCGTCGACGAGGAGTTCGTGACCTTCGCCACCGAGCTCCAGAGGGACACCGCCGGCAACCCGTTCTTCGTCTGGGAGATGCTCCGGCACCTGGTGGAGTCGGGAGAGCTGGTCCAAGACGAGGCCCATCGCTGGTCGGCGGCCCCCGTTCGGTTCCGGCGGGGTCTACCCCCGAGCCTTCGCGAGGTGATCGCCCAACGGGTGCAGCACGTCGGGCCCGTGGCCCAGGAGCTGCTGACCGTCGCCGCCGTGATCGGGGCCGAGTTCGATGTACCCACCCTGTGCCGGGCCAGTGGACGGGACGCCGACGAGGTGGTCGACCTGCTCGAGGCGGCCGGGCGGGCGGCCCTCCTGACCGACACGGGGGTCGGCGCAATGATCACCTTCGCCCACGCCCTCATCCGGAACACCCTGATCGACGTGCTCCAGCCGGTCCGGCGCCGTCATCTGCACGCCCGGGTCGCCGCCGCGCTGGAAGAGACGGCAGGCACCCCCTCCCCGGCGTTGTTGGCCTACCACTACGCCGAAGCCGGGGAGCGGGCCGCCGCCCTGCACTACGCCGAGCTGGCCGGGTACGACGCCCTGTCGTCCATGGCCCCCGATGACGCTGCGCACTGGTTCACCGAGGCCCTGGCGCTGTTGGCCCTGGTGCTACCCGACGAGCGACTGCGTCGTTGCGACCTGACCACGCAGCTGGGCGTGGCCCAACTGCGCTCCGGCGACCCGGCCCACCGTCAGACGCTGCTCGATGCGGTGGACCAGGCCGAAGCGGCCGACGACGCCGGACGGATGAGCGTGGCCGCGCTGGCCAACAGCCGGGGATTCTTCAGCGCGGCCGGCACCGTCGACCACCAGCGGGTGGCCGCCCTCCGGCGGTCCATCGGCCGCCTGGGCGACGGCGACGGGCCGCTCCGGGCCCGGCTGTTGGCCGCGCTCTGCTGCGAGATGGTCTTCGACGCCTCGTACGCCGACCTCCGGGCCGTCGCCGAACAGGCCAAGGAGGAGGCCATGGCCCTCGACGATCCGGCCACCGTGGTCAACGTCATCAACCTGGTGGCCGAAGCCCTCCAACATCCTTCGCTGATCAACGAACGGGTCGTCGACACGGCGCTGGCCCTCGAACTGGCCGAGGGATTGGGCGACCCGGCGGCCCAGTTCTGGGCGACGGGGAACCGCATGCGCATCCTGGTCAAAGCCGGGCGCGTCCCCGAGGGATTCGTGCTGTTCGCCCGGATGGCCGCGGTGGCTGACGAGGTCGGGCAGCCGGCAATGCTGTGGATGAGCCGGTTCACCCGAGCCCATTGGGCCTTCCTCCACGGTGCCCACGAGGAGGGTGAGCGACTGGCCGAGGAGGCGCTGGCCTTCGGCCTGTCCGTAGGTCAGCCCGATGCGCTCAGCCACTACGCCTCACAGATCTCCCACGCCCGCTGGCAACAGGGACGACTGGGGGAGCTCGTCGAGTTCATCGACGAGGGCGCACGGAACAATCCGGGGATGCCCGCCTACTACTCCGCGCTGGCCCGTGCCCTCTGCCAGGGCGGCAGGCACGATGAAGCCGGTGCCATCCTCGACCGGTTCGCCACCGAGGGCTTCGCCAACCTGCCCGACGACAACCTGTGGCTGTACGGCATGACCAACTTCGCCGAGGTGGCCGTCCGGCTGGACCGCCGGGACGCCGCCGAGCTCCTCTACGACCGGCTGTCGCCCTATCCGGGCCAGATGGTGAGCATCGGGACCGTCTGCGAGGGCCCGGTCGCCCACTTCCTCGGCGGCCTGGCCGGTGTGCTCGGTCGCTACCACGACGCCCATCAGCACCTCGAGCGGGCCGCCGTCCTGGCCGACGACTCCGGCTCACCGTTCTACCGGGCCCGGACGCTCATCGAACAGGGCCGGGTGTCCGCCCGACAGGGCCGTGATGACGCTCGGCGCCTGCTGGCCGACGGGGCGGCCCTGGCCGCCGAGTGGGGATTCGCCGGTGAGCTCCGCCGTGCCCGGGATGCCCGTGACCTGCTCGACCGGACGGGGCAGGCGCCGTGACGAGCGGGACCCGTGTCGGCGGGGTCCGACCCGGGAAGGGGTCCACTGTGGCGCGCTAGGGATGGCGGTCCAGGTGCTGGAGGATGTCGGGGAACACGTCGGTGGCGACATCCCGTCCCACCAGGGCGTCGAGGTGGCCGTACCCGGGCAGATAGGTGGCCGAGAAGTGCCGGCTGGCGAAGCTGCGCCCGTGGGTCGCCGTCAGCCAGTCCATGGTCCGCTGGGTCCCTTCGGGATGGAAGATGTAGTTCTGGGTGCCGGCGACGAAGTGGATGGGCATGGTCAACCGACCGGCGTGAGGGAGGTAGCGGTCGAGGCCCCAGGCGTCCACGGCCCGTCCCTGCTGGAGGATCAAGAGGAGGTGCCGGAGCCCGGTGAGGTTGCCCACACCGAACAGGTTCGGGAGCTCCTCGTGAAGTTGGTCGGTCAGCTGGGCGTGGACGTGGGTCATGCCGTAGATGCCGTTGATCCAGCGGCACACGGCCAGACCACACCGCTCCCCGTGGGGAACCGGCACCGGCCGGATGGCCAGGTCGATGGCGACGTCGCGGAGGTTGAGCGGGGCCGACGGGTCGAGCCGGGCCGTCCCGAGGTCGGCCATCAGCGGGCCGAGCTTCAGCCACGCCTTGGCCCGGTTGAGGGTGGACGTCACCGGATGCACGGTGAACTGCGAACAGATCACCGAACGCACGTGCTCCATCCCGGCGAGGAGTGCCATCAGCAGGGTCACCGAACCGGCGCAGTGACCGAAGGCCTGGACCTCGCGATTGGTGGCCGCATAGACGTAATCGACAGCCCGAGGCCAGTCGATGGTGGCGATCTCGTCGAGCGTCGAGGGCGACCAGGCCGACGGCAGCTCGGTGCTGGTCCGATAGTCGAACAGCCAGACGTCGTAGCCGTTGTCGAGCAGGTACTGGGTCAGGCTCGGTTGCTGGAACGTCAAGGCGTAGGAGGTCGAGGACATGGCGAAGGCGTGGCCGAGGACGACGGGCCCCTTCCTGCCGCTCCCGCCGTAGCGGATCAGTCGGGAGCACGCTCCGGGCACCGGGGTCGGATACCAGGTCCCGCCCGGGTCGCACCACCGGGCGTCGATGGGCTTCCATGTCCCGAGCGTCGGGAACGGGGGAGGTTCGGGCGGCGGCTGGGGGAACCGGGAGCGCTCGTCTAGCGACCCGGCGTAGAACGGCCAGAGCGATCCGACGAACCGGAGGGCGAAGGCGTTCCGGTAGAAGCGCCGATCGGATGGACGGGCGTGCTCGATCCGGATGGACCGGAGGAGGGACGCTACGCCAGGGACGGCGATGCCCAGGATCCCTTTGGCGTACACGGGCGCGGTGGCCAGCTCGTCGATGTCCTCACCCTTGTAGATGGTGACGTAGAGCGTCGTCGTGTCATGCCAGGTTCTGGTGACCGGGCCGACGTGGATCACCTTGTAGCCGTCGAGGACGTAGCGGTCCCCGGACGGTGAGGCAGCCTCGAGCACCATCGTGTAGCGCATGGTGGCCGTTTCCACGTGGAGCGGGTCGGGCTTCATCAGGACGAACGACCCCTCGACCACCTGCAGCGGCTGTTCGGACAGGGAGGGGATGATGACCTGGCCGCCGATACGAGCCGGCTGGGCCGGGTCGGCCAGCAGGGCGGGTAGGTCCCTGCAGGTGATGGTCAACTCGGTGCGGACGCTGGTGCCCGCCACACGTCCGAGCGCTGCGCCCGCCGAGAAGTCCGCCCCCGCACCCACCTGGGTGGAGACGTGGCCGGTCATGGACTCGTCGAAGACGAGCGCGGGCGGGGGACCCGACCGGGCGTCTTGCACCCCGGGCCTCCACGGCTCGGCCCGTGTCACCCGTGTTCCCCGCCCGTCATGAGCTCGGCCGCCCGTTCGGCGAGGGCGGTGATGGTCAGGAGGGGGTTGGCCACCACCGGTCGAGGGATCACCGACCCGTCCACCACGTAGAGATCGGGATGGAGGTCTCCACCCGACTCGCCACGGAAGACCTGACAGGCGTGATTGACGACGCCGGACTCGGCCGCGTCGGCCATCACGCACCCGCCCATGGGGTGCACGGTGATGAGGGGGGACCCGAGCGGCTCGGCCCGCTTGGGCAGGTGCACCAGGCGCGCGCCCATCCCACGCGCCGCTCGGGACAGCTGACCGTCGTGACGGCGGTAGTCGTTGCGGTACCCGGTAGTCCCTCCGCCCTTGTACCAAGAGATCGTGAGACGATCGCCCTCGAGCGTGAGGATCCCCTCATCATCGTCCGGGCTCATCACGGCATAGGGAAGGGTCCGCTCGAGCGAGCCCGAGAGTCCCGAGAGCAGCGCGCCCAGTGCCGTGACCGGATGCCGACGCCAGGACAGGGCGGCCAGGCCGGCGGGAAGCAGGGGACCCAGCGCATGGGGTGCGGTGGCATCCTCGATCAAGAGGCGATGGTGGGGCTCGTCCGTGCCGGTGAGATCCACCGCTCCGACGATCGTCGGTCCGAGCGGGGTGTCCCGCTGGCTTCGGGGCCAGCCCCCGACGGCGTTGACCTGCCTCCGGCCGTCGTACCCGAACGCCAGAATGTCGCCGTTCCCGGACAGGTGGTGACCGAGGGTGCGGGACACCGACAGCCCCCGGTCACGCGACCGCAACAGGATCTCGGTCGAACCGAGCGCGCCGGCGGCGAGGACGACGCGACGGGCCGAGATCCTCCCCGACGACGGAACAGTGGAACGCCCGCTGGGCGACAGCTGACGGTAGGAGACCTTCCAACGGCCCGACCCGTCGGGGAGCACGGACTCCACGCCGCAGCCGACGAACATCGTGGCCCCGTGGGCTCGGGCGAACGGCAGATAGTTCATGAGCACAGTGTTCTTGGCTCCGACGTTGCACCCGGTCACGCAGTCTCCGCACAGGGTGCACGCGGGTTGCTTGATCTGGGCCTCGTTGACGTCTTGGGTGAAGGTGATATTGACGGGGACGGGTGCGGCATGGGCACCGAGTCCCGCAGCCGACCGCTCGAGGGCCTTGAACTTGTTGAGCTCCCGGCCTCCGTAGGTATTCGACCCGAGCATCCGCTCGGCGGCCCGGTAGTACCGGGCCAGCCCCTCGATGCCCCCCTCGGCAATCTCCCGTGGCCACCGGTCGTCCAGCACCCATTCGGGCATCTCGAGGGCCACCCCGGCATTGATCAGTGATGTGCCCCCGAGCCCGCACCCCACCAGGACGTTCAACGCCGCTCCCAAGCGGATGTCGAAGAGGGCGTCCCAGCGTCCGACGTGGTGGTGACGGGAGGTGACCTGCACCTGGCGGGCGACGGCGATCGGCCGCGACGGATAGTCACCCGGGTGGCGTTCGGCCCCACGCTCCAGGACGCAGACGGCCTCTCCCCGTGCGGCCAGACGGGCGGCGATCACCGACCCGCCGTACCCGGAGCCGACCACCACCGTGTCGTACTCCCTCGGAGGCGCGGTGTCCGACGACGCCAGGAGCTGCATCAGCGCCCAGGGTCCCGACGGTGCCCCCGGTGACGGGGGCACCGGGACCGGTCGGGGGCGCCACCCCGTCCGATGGAGCTGCCACAGCCGACCCGTCGCATGCCGACGGGTCGGCTGTGGCCCGGTTCCCGCCGCTGACCTGGTTGAGTCACGCCCTTCCGCCGTTGGGAGCGTTGAAGCCGACCGGGTGCCGTCGTCTCTCCTGCCAGTCGAGACCGATCACCTGACACGCCAGCGTCCTGCCTTAGCCTGGGGAACCTTTGCCTGCGGCCATCCTGCCAGGCGTCGATCCAAAGGCGATCCAATGCGCCCGGGCCTCGTCCCGGGGACGGAGGGAGGGATCCGGACCCGGTAGCTTCGGGTGGGTGCGCGCCATCGTCTGTCCGGAACTGGGTCCCCTCGACACCCTGGTCACCGAGGTACGGTCCCCGCCGATCCCGGGCGAGGGACAGGTCGTCGTAGACGTCCGGGCCGCCGGGGTCAACTTCGTCGACGGGCTCATCTGTCAGGGCCGCTACCAGATCAAGCCACCCACACCCTTCGTGCCCGGCAGTGAGATCGCCGGTGAGATCTCGGCCGTCGGTCCTGGCATGGGCCCGTTCTCGGTAGGCGACCGGGTGATCTCCTTCGTCGGCTTCGGTGGCTTCGCCGACCAGGTCGTCGTCCCCGCCGTCGCTCTGGTGCCCATGCCCGACAACCTGGACTTCGCCCGGGGTGCCGCCCTGATCCAGAGCTACTCGACCATGTTGTTCACCCTCACCCGCCGCACCGCAGTGTCCCCAGGCGAGTGGGTCCTGGTCCTCGGAGCGGGAGGCGGGGTGGGGCTCGCCGCCGTCGACGTGGCGTCCGCCCTCGGCGCCAGGGTCATCGCTGCCGCCTCGACCCCGGACAAGCGGGAGGCGGCGATGGGCATGGGAGCCGTGGCCACCATCGCCTACGAGGACGAGGATCTGAAGACCCGGGCCCGGGCGTTGTCCGACGGGGGCGTGGACATCGTGGTGGACCCGGTCGGGGGTCGCCACAGCGAGCCGGCCCTGCGGGCCACCCGGCATCTGGGCCGGTTCTGCGTCATCGGGTTCGCCTCGGGTCCCATCGCCTCGGTTCCGCTCAACCAGGTCCTCCTCAACAACCGCACGCTGGTGGGCGTGGACTGGGGCGGTTGGACGTTCAAGGACCCACTGGGGAACCGTGACCTGATCGCACGGCTCATGGCGATGGTGGGTGCCGGACAGCTCCACCCCGTCGAACCGGCGACCTTCTCCCTCGAGGACGCCGCCGCGGTGATGACCGGACTCCTCGACAGGACCATCGGCGGCAAGGCGGTCCTCGTACCCTGAGCGCCCGACCCACCCACTGACGCGTGGCCGACCAGGCCTGACGATCAGTGAGGCACGGCCCGGTCCCCTGGCCCTGCGGCCACAACGGGGATAGACCTTGGGCATGCCGGACGCCGACACCACCGACACGGGGACCACTCGGCGACCCGAGCACGACCTCACCCGGCGCCCGGACCGAACCGACACCACCACGATGGCCAGCCTTCCCGAGAGCTTCCGCTACCGCGTCAAGCGGCGGCTGCTCGGACCACCCCTAGTGAGTGATGCGCTCGCCGGACAGCGGCTGGGCAAGCCCACCGCGCTGGCCGTGCTCTCGTCGGATGTCATGTCGTCTTCGGCCTATGCCAGCGAGCAGATGATCCGGGTCCTCGTCCCGATCGGTGGACTGGCCGCCTTCTCACTGGTCACCCCGTTGACGGCCGTGATCCTGGCCGTGCTGGCCGTGGTCACCATCTGCTACCGCGATGTGGTCCGCTCCTACCCCAAGGCGGGTGGGTCCTACGTCGTCAGCCGGGACAACTTCGGGCCCAACGTGGCCCAGATCGCCGGAGCCGCCCTCCTCATCAGCTACACCATCACGGTGGCCGTGTCGGTTGCGGCAGGGTCGGACGCCATCATCTCGGCCGTCCCGGCCCTCGCCCACGATGCCGTCCCCATGTCCATCGCTTTCGTGCTGCTCCTGGCCTACGGCAACCTGCGGGGGATCCGCGAGGCGGGAAGGGTCTTCGCCGTCCCCACCTACTTTTTCATCGCCAACATGGCCCTCCTCATCGTGGCTGGCCTGGTGCGGGAAGCCACCACCGGTCTGCCTCATGCCCCTGAGGGCCACGGAACCATGCCGTTGGGCCACGCCAGCGGCGGACTGATCCTCGGGATCTCCGCCTTCTTCCTGCTCCGGGCCTTTGCCCAGGGCAGTTCGGCCATGACCGGAACCGAGGCCATCTCCAACGGGGTGAGCATCTTCCGGGTCCCCCAGGCCCGCAACGCCCGGACCACGCTGGTCCTCATGAGCACCATCCTCGGGGTGATGTTCCTGGGCGTGTCGGTGCTGGCCGCTATCACCCACACCATCCCCTTCATCTCGGGAACGCCTACCGTGGTATCCGAGATCGGCAAACTGGTCTACGGCACCAGCGCCCTGGGCCAGGTGCTCTTCTACCTGCTCCAGACGGCCACCGCCCTCATCCTCATCCTGGCCGCCAACACCAGCTTCACCGGGTTCCCCTTCCTGGTCAGCTTCGTGGCCGAGGACTCCTTTCTCCCCAGGATGCTGACCGTCCGGGGTCACCGTCTGGTCTTCTCCAACGGCATCATCCTGTTGGCCACGGCCTCCATCGTGCTGTTGCTGGTCACCGGGGCACGCGTCTCGGCCCTCATCCCCATGTACGCCATCGGCGTCTTCACGGGCTTCACCATGGCCGGTGCCGGCATGGTGAAGCACCACCTGACCCATCGGGAGGAGCACTGGCGGAAGAGCGTGGCCGTCAACGCCACCGCCGCCGTGGTCTGCGCCGTGATCGTGGTGGTGTTTGCCATCGCCGAGTTCACCCAGGGCGGCTGGGTGGTCGTGGTCGTCATGCCCGTCATCGTCTACGGCCTGGTCCGGACCAACCGCGAGTACCGCTCCGAGGACGTGGTGCTCGAGGAGGGGGCGGCCATCCAGGCCTGCGAGGCCAGGATCCTTCGCCGCAACGTCGTGGTTATTCTGATCGACCGGATCGACCTGGCCACCGCCCGTGCCATCCAGTACGCACGGAGTCTGACCCCCGACGACCTGCGAGCCGTCCATTTCAACATCGACCATCCCCGGGCCGAGGCCCTCATCGAGCGGTGGCAGAGCCTGGGCCTGTCACGCCTGCCCCTCGACGTCGTCGACTGCCCGGATCGTCGACTCACCCGGGCCTCCCTCGAGCTAGCCGCGGAGCTGGCCGACGGCGAGACCGAGGTGAGCATCCTGTTGCCCCGACGCTCCTACGGGAAGGCGTGGCGGCGCATTCTCCACGACCAGACCGCCGACCAGATCGTGGAGGTCGTGAGCCAACTCTCCCATGTGAACGCCACCATCGTGCCCTTCCTGGTGGCGCCGGGCATCGAGCAGCAGATGTCGGTTGAGTTGGGAGCCGCCCCGCCCGGACGGGCCAGGGGGATGAGGGCGAACAAGCAGAACCGGGGGACCGAGCCGGCGTCCCACCCGGGAAAACACGATCCGGGTCACGGCATCCCGTCCGTTCCCGGCTCCCTCCCGATCTCCGAGCTGACCTGGCGGACCCGGGCCCGCATCGCCGGTCGGGTCAAGACCTTGCGGGTGCTGCCCTGGGCCGATGCCCAGAGCCTCGAGTGCGTCCTGGTCGACACCAGCGGGCACGCGGTGACCCTGGTGTTCCTCGGACGGCGGTCGATCAGCGGGATCCGGAGCGGCTCCGTGCTGGTCGCCGAAGGCATGGTCGGCAAACACCACAACCGGCTGGCCATCATCAACCCCACCTACGAACTGCTGTCCAGCACCGAGTCCACCGATGCCCTCTGACGCCGACCCCCGACACCTTCCGTCGCCCTCCCAATCGAACAGGGTCCGGGCCCGGCTGGGATCGTGGGCGACGGCCGTGGCCGCACGACGCTGGGTGATCTGGGCGGCGGCGATCGGTGCCCCGCTGACCACCGCCCTCCTCCTCATCCCCGGCCGAGGTCACCTGAGCGTCGCCGATGACGCCCTGATCCTCATCGTGATCACCGTGGCCGTGGCCTCGTCGGGCAACCGGGGGGCGGCGGCCCTGGCCGCCCTAGTCTCGGCCCTGGCCTTCGACTTCTTCCTCACCCGCCCCTATCAGTCGCTCCGCATCAACCACCAGTCCGACCTCACCACCGAGCTGCTCTTCGTGTTGGTGGGACTCCTGGTGGGCGAGTTGGCCGCCCGTGGACACGCCTATCGACGGGCCGCCGTCGAGGGCCGCCACGGCCTCGACCGCATCCGGGGGGTGGCCGAACAGATCGTGGAGGGGGAGGATCCCGCCTACGTGATGATCAGTGTGGCCGCCCAGCTCACCGATCTGCTCGCCCTCCAGGACTGCCGCTTCGTCCGACGCCAGCCGTCGCACAAGGGGGCCTGGATCCAGACCGACGGTACCGTGCGCCTCAATCCCCTGCAGTGGCCGACATCGTCAGCCGGGCTCCCCACCAGCCAGGTCGAGCTGCCGGTGCGGGGTCGGGGCCAGGTGCTCGGCGTGTTTCTCCTCACTCCCACCCCGGCCCAACCCATCTCGCACGAACGGTGTGTGGTGGCCGTGGCCCTGGCTGACCAGCTCGGCGCGGCCCTGGCCTCCCATCCGTCCGTGGGGTGGGAGGACAACTGAGCCTCAGGCCCCGAGCCCCTCAGCCTGGTGAAAGCCCCGAGGGGGCAGGTAGTCCCGCACCCTCGAAGGCGGCCCGGATGTCCGGCGAGGCCTGCGCCACCAGCGCCGCCGGGGGGCCGTCGGCCAGGAAGTGCCGGTACTGCGCCACCGCGCCGACGGGGTCGTCGTCCTGCTTCAGCAGCACGGTCCCGAGGTACAGGCGGGCGGCGAAGTCGCCGGGGTCCAGTCCCACCGCACGTTCGAGCTTGGCCCGGGCATCGGCGATCAGCGGCGTGCTGGCCCCGTGCACACCGGTCTGGTATTCGAGCCAACCCAGTTGGGCCAGGGCCACCTCGTTGTCCGGGTGCCCGTCGAGGACCGACTGGTAGAGCTGGGCGGCCTGGCCCACCTGGCCCTGGTCCACGTCGGTGGCCGCCTGGGCCAGGGTCTCTTCAATCTGCTGCTGTTGGCTCTGGGCGAACGAACCGGTGATGGACTGGCCCGGTTGACGGTCGGTGGCGAACAGGCTCACCGCCAGGACGAGGGCGGCGCCGAAGGCCACCACGGCTCCTCCGAGGAACCACCAGCTCCGCCGGCTGCGTGCCCGACGTCGGGGCCCGGTGGCGGTCGGGGCGCCGAGGTCGGCCGGGTCGTGCTCGTCCCCGTCCTCGTCTCCGTCCTGGCGCTCGTCCACGGCCACGGAGGCACC
This sequence comes from uncultured Acidimicrobiaceae bacterium, assembly GCA_963738545.1. Classification (GTDB taxonomy): domain Bacteria; phylum Actinomycetota; class Acidimicrobiia; order Acidimicrobiales; family RAAP-2; genus Bog-756. The sequence goes on along the minus strand of CAVTXA010000008.1, from coordinate 508,945 downwards.
CGAGGTGGACCGCCCCGGACCGGCGAGGGCCTCGGCGGGGTCTGACCCGGCAGCCGGGACGGACGCGGCAGTCCGGGTACCGACCGGGGCACCACCTTGGGTCGGCTCCGGCAACGCGGCCAGACGGCGCATGTCCCGCTGGCGCAGCGCCAGATAGTCCTGATCCGAGAGGTCGCCGGCGAGGTACTCGGCGTCGGCGTCGGCCAGCGACCGGGTGAGGAAGTCACGCCGCTCCTCGAGCGCCCCGGGGGACAGGGCCCGGCCCCCTCCCCCGCCGGGACCGGGACGGTCGCCGTTCCCCCCCGACGAGAGGCGCCGCCGTCGGACCAGCACGACCACCAGTGCGGTGGTGGCCACCAGTCCGGCCAGGAGGGGCAGGAGCCAGACCACCAACGACCAGCCGCTGGCTGGGGGGTCGAGCACGATCGAGGACCCGTACCGGGTGGTCAGGTACTCCTGGATCTGCTGGTCGGTGCGACCCTCGGCGATGAGTTGGGTGATCGCCCCCCGCACGGCCACCGCGGTCGGGGCGGTGGACTGGGCCACCGAGAGGTCCTCGCAGGTGGGACAGCGCACCACGGACTCGATGGACAGCGCCCGCTGGGCCGGCGTGGGTGTCGATGAGGTGAGGACACCACTGCCGAGGACGAGGGCCACGATCAGCACGACCCCCAGCGCGCTCCACAGCGGGAAGCGGCGTCGGGTCACCGGCCGTACCCGCGGGCCTCGGAGCGGGCCACGAGGACATTCAGCCCCTTGGCCGTCACACCCCCGACGATCGAGGCCACCACCCGCCCGTCGGGGGCGATGAGGAACGAGGTCGGATCCTCACGGACCCCGTAGGCCAGGGCGATGGCGTTGTCCGGATCGGCCATGGTGGGCCACGTGACCCCGATCTTGCGCTGGTAGGCCAGGGCGCTGCTCGTGGTGTCCTGGAAGACCACGCTCACCACGGGCGGCGGGCCACTCGACCGGTGCTGGAACTGGAACGTCACCAGCTCGGGGCCCTCCAGCTGACACGGCACGCACCAGCTGGCGAAGAAGTTGAGCACCACGTAGTGGCCGGGGGCCCGTGGCAGCTGGAAGTGCGTGCCCTCGAGGGTCACCCCGCCCACGGGCGGCGCCATCTTGCCCACCAGCGGGCTCTGGGCCTCGACGGTGGTGGCCGACGGCCGGGTGGCCAGGACGGCGATGAGCCCGGCCGCCACCACCAGCACCACCACGCCTACCCAGCGCGCCGTGTGTCGGCCCCGGGGACCCGGTCGATCGGGCGGCTCGGGAGAGGCGGCGGGCGCCGCGTCCGTCGGGGTCTCGATGTCCATGCTCACGAGGACCGGCTCGCCTGAGTCACGACGGGTCCCCGGCCCCCACCGGCAGCGGGTCAGCCTCCATGTCGGGCCGGTCCTCGGGCCCGGCCACGGGAGGCGAGTCGGCGCTCGACACCGGCGGGGCCACGTCCACCACCGGGGCGGACACCGGATCGGTCGGCCGCCGGCGGCGTCCGGGGATGGCGGACAGGACCGATCCCACGCCGATGATGCCGGCACCGACCCACAGCCACATCACCAGGGGCTGTTCGACCACCCCGAACGCCCACACCGAGCCCTTGGGATTGGTGGCGATGGTGAGGTACAGGTCGTCGGTCCAGCTCGAGTCGATGGCCGGCGTGCCCACCGTGGAGGTCCCGGTGCCGAACTGGCTCACCGCCGGGTAGAACCGGCCACCGCCGTCGACGCGCAGGATGGCCTCGTAGGACGAGTGCGACGGCGAGGTCACCACCCGGGTGCCCACGAACTCGATGGTGTGACCCGAGAAGGTGCCGGTCTGCCCCTGGGACAGGTGCAGCTGACCCCGATGGAGGTACGAGGTGGCCGCAGCCAGACCGATGGCCACCACCACGACCCCGATGTGGACCACCATGCCGCCGTTGGCCCGTCCCACGAAGCCGCGCCACCCGGTGAGCCCGGCGCGTGCCGACGACGCGCCCGAGGCACGTGCCCCGCGGTAGGCGGCCCGGACCGAGAGCGTCAGCGCCCGACCGGCCGACGCCGCGGCGAAGGCCCCGAGGCCGAAGGCCAGCAGGGGCTCGACCCCGTGGACGCCGGCCAGCACGCAGGCCACGACCACCGTCACCCCCACGGCCGCGGGGACGGCCAGGCGGCCGCGCATCACCTCGACGGTGGTCTTCCGCCACGGCAGGGCGGGGGCCACGGCCATGAGGAACAGCAGGGCCAGCCCGACGGGGACGAAGAACCGGTTGAAGTACGGCGCCCCCACCCCGACCTGGGTCCCGTGGTTGAGGGCCTCGTACAGGAGCGGGAACACGGTGCCCAACAGCACCACGAAGGCGAACCCCACGAACAGGAGGTTGTTGGCCAAGAAGGCGCCTTCCCGGCTGATGGGCGAGTCGATGCCTCCCGAGGAGTGGAGCCGGTCCCCCCGCCAGGCGATCAGGCCCACGCCGGTGAACAGGACCAGACCGAAGAAGCCGAGGAGTAGGGGTCCGATGGTGGACTCGGAGAACGAGTGCACCGACTGGATGACCCCCGACCTGGTCAGGAAGGTCCCGAGGATGGTGAGGCTGAAGGCGGCCACCACCAACGAGAGGTTCCAGATCCGCAGCAGGCCCCGGCGTTGCTGGACCATCACCGAGTGCAGATAGGCCGTGCCCACCAGCCAGGGCAGGAGGGCGGCGTTCTCCACGGGGTCCCAGCCCCAGAATCCTCCCCACCCGAGGACCTGGTAGGACCACCACGCCCCGAGGAGGATGCCCATGGTGAGGAAGGCCCAGGCGAACAGGGTCCAGCGGCGGGTCTCCCCCTGCCAGTCCTCGTCGAGGCGACCGGTGATCAATGAGGCGATGGCGAAGGCGAAGGGGAGGGTGAAGCCGACGAGGCCGAGATAGAGCATGGGCGGGTGGATGAGGACCAACGGGTTGTTCTGGAGCAACGAGTTGGGCCCGGGTCCGTTGGTCGGGATCGCACCGGACACGTGTTTGAAGGGGTCGGCCGGTCCCAGCATCAAGGCGAAGAAGAAGGCGGCCACCACGTAGACCACCAGGGTGGCCCAGGCCACCAACTGATCACCGGACCGGCGGCGGAACCTCCACACCATGGCGCTGGCGTAGCCGCCGAGCACCACCCCCCAGAGCAGGATGGACCCGGCCAGGGCCGACCACAGTCCGGTGATGGAGTAGAGCCACGGCGTCGACCGGGAGTTGTTCTCGGCCACGTAGATGAGCGAGAAGTCGTGGGTCAACAGGGCGTGCTCCATCGCCGCCACACCGATGAGCCCGCCGAGCAGCACGATCGGCGCGTAGACCTGTCCGCTGCGCATGGTCGACGCCCGGCCCCGGGCCAGGCCGACCCCGAGCACCACCACGCCCACGACCGCGGCCAGGAAGCCGAGCAGGACGCCGGTGTGGCCGAGGGCCCCGTTCACGATTCCCGGCCCGCGGCGGTGCGGTGCCGGTCACGGCCGACCGTCATCGCTTGGTACCGTTCGGCGCCGTCACCCGGGCCGGATGTTGGGCGATGTACGTCGACGAGTGCTTGACCAGGATCTGGTCGGACACGAAGCTCGGGCCGGCGAAGTGCCCCACGGCGATGACCGGGATGTTCGCCTGGAAGAGGTCGGGCGGGCTGCCGGTGTTGAGCACCTGGACCCGGGCCGACCCGGCGGTCACGACGAAGTCCACGCCCACCGAGGTGGCGTGGATCGAGCCCTGCTCGACCACGCCTTCCAGGTTGAAGGTCTTCGACCCGAGTGTGGCCCGTTGGGCGAGCGCCTGGTTGGCAGGCAGGTAGAAGTTGAGCGCCGTTCCGAGACCCTTGGCCACGAGGAAGCCCAGGGCGCCCACTAGCACCAGGCCCACCACGGCGTAGCGAACCCGATGCCCGCCCGGGACCGCGGGCGGTCGCCGGCCGCTCCCCTCGCCCCGGGTGGCCCGGCCGGCCGAAGAATCCGGGGGCGCCGGCGAGGGGTCGCCCGTCCCGGGCTCGGCGCCGCCCGAAGCGGCGGGGGGCAGCGGGGGTGCGGTGGTCACCGCTCACCGGCCGGCCGGCCGAGTCCCGGTCCATCGACGTGCCGTCCCGCCGTCGTGGCGCCGGCCGGTTGACCCGAGGCCCCCAGGTCGGCCGCCGCCACGCGGGCCACGGCCCGGTTCAGCCGCCGCCGGCGCCACAGCAGCTGCATCCCGTAGAGGAACAGGAGACCGAGGACGATGGAGTAGCCGGCCTGGACGTACCCCATCAGGCGGCCTCGTCCTCAGAGAGCCCCGCGCCTTCGGCCTGCCGTTCACGGAGGGCCACATCGAGCTCACCGGTGCCCAGCCAGTCCTCGAGCACGCCGATCCGGTAGCGGACCAGGAGCATCCACACGAAGACCAGCGTGAGGGCCACGAAGCCCAGCAGGAGGGTCCAGGCCATGGAGCCGTGGATGGTGGGCGAGAGATTGGCGTTGAGGACGGTGGCGCCCTGATGGAGCGTCTTCCACCACAGCACCGAAAAATGGACGATGGGGATGTCGACGGCGGCGAAGAGGGCCACGAAGGCGCTCCGCTTGGCCCGGACCTCGGGCTCGGCCGGCACGCGGCGGAGGGCCAGGTAGCCGAGGAAGAGGACCAACAGCACCGCCGTGCTGGTCAGCCTGGCGTCCCAGGCCCACCACACCCCCCAGGTGGGCTTCCCCCAGATCGACCCCGAGATGAGGGTGCAGACGTTGAACACCACGCCAACCTCCACGGCGGCGGCGGCCAGGCGGTCCCAGAACAAGGACCGGGTCCGGGGCCAGAGGTAGAGGAGGCTGGCCAGGGCGGCCAGGGCGAAGGCCAGGTACAGGGCGACCCAGGCCACGCCGGGATGGATGTAGACCAGCCGGACCAGGTTCCCCTGGACCTGGTCGGGTGGTGTCACCCACAGGCCCAGCCACACGGTCAGCCCGGTGGTCACCACGGCCGTGATCCCGATGATCCGGGTCGTCCACCGGCGGCGCCGCGACTGGACCGGGGGTGCGGGCACACTGTGGTTCGGACTCACGCCGACTCCTGGATGGGTCCGAACACCACGATGCCGAGCGCCACGTAGACGGCGTCGAAGACCACGAGCAACCGCAGCCACGGACTGGCGTAGGACTCGGTGCCCCCGGCCAGGGCCGCCTGCCACATCCGGGTCCCGGCCAGCAGGACCGGGGCGGCGATGGGCAGGAAAAGGAAGGGCAGCAGCGTCTCCCGCATCCGCAGGCCCGCCGACAGGGCCCCGTAGAGCGTTCCCGTGGCCGCCAGCCCCACCGTGCCGAGTAGGCAGGACACGACGATCAGCCAGGGCACCTCGATCCTGGCCCCGTAGAGCAGTACCACCCCGACGCCCAGCACCACCTCCAGCACCACCAGCTGGGCGGCGACAGCCGCCGCCTTGCCCAGGAACTGTCCGGCCGGGTCCAGGCCCGAAAGTCGGAGGCCGTCCCGGGCCCCGTCCACGGACTCGACGGACACGCTCCGCTGGACGGCCAGCACCGTGCAGAACAGGACGGCCACCCAGAACAGTCCGGGTGCACCCTTGGCCATCAACGTCCGGTCGGGTCCGAGGGCGAAGGCGAACAGGACCAGGGCCACCACGCCGAAGGGCGCCACCTGGGACAGCCCCACCCGGGACCGGATCTCGATGCGCAGGTCCTTGCCCGCCACGAGGAGCGAGTCACGCCACATGGGCCACCTGCCCGGCCGGACGGCCGATGCTCGCGTCGTCAGGTCCGAGGTCGGGAAGGACGGTTGGCTCGGTGGACCCGGGCGTCGGGACGCCCAGTGCGGGTCCGCCGGTGGCCGGTGCGCCGATCGACCGTCCCCCGGTGATCCGGCCACCGGTGACCGTCACCGCCCGGGCGGCCAGCGACTCAACGAACTCGGTCTCGTGGGAGGCGATGAGCACCGTGACGCCCTCGGCCCCGGCATCGCCGATGAGCCGGTCCAGCGTCTCCCGGGCCGATGCGTCCAACCCGGCGTGGGGCTCGTCCAACAGCCACAGCTCCGGCCACCGGGCGGTGAGGACGGCGAGCGCCACCCGACGTCGCTGACCGGCCGACAGCTTCGAGGCACTGGTCTTGAGCAGGCGCCCGGCCAACCCCCAACGATCGCAGGCCCCGGCGATGCGATCGGTGTCCCCGCCAGCGGCCCGCACGGCGAACCTCACGTTCTCCCGGACGGTCAGATCGTCGTACAGGTGGGAGGCGTGGGAGAGGAGCCCCACCCGGCGGCGGAGCTGGTGGCGCTGCCGGACGGGGTCGAGGCCGAGCACCGACGCGTCCCCCGAGGCCACGGGCACCAGTCCGGCGCAGACCCGGAGCAGGCTGGTCTTGCCGGCGCCGTTGGGCCCCTCGATGAGCAGCGTCTCCCCCACGGCCACCTCGAGGTCGACCCCGGCGAGCAGGGGGAACCGACCCGACAGCGCGACGGCGTCGTGGAGGAGAATTGCCGGGTGGGAAGGGGCTTCGGAGGCCATGGGCGACCTCCATGGTACGGGGGCGGGCCTTCGGGAGCCAGGCGGGGCCTCACCGTGCCCCGGTCCCGGCCGGGTCCGACCGGATCCGGCGTTCGGGTCCTCTCCCGACCCCGCCCCGGGCGGTCCGTTCAGCTCACGGACAGCCGGTCGAGGTGCAGGTCATGGAGCCAACTGGAGATGTGGGCGGAGATCACGTCGACGTTGCCGGTCAGCAGCAGGATCCCGAAGACGACCAGGATGGTCCCGCCCACCAGGTCGACGAACCGGAGGCGGCTCCGCACCCGGGCGACCATGTCGGTCATCCGGCCGAAGGCGAGACCCGAGAGGAGGAAGGGGACACCCAGCCCGAGGGAGTACGCCAGGAGCAGGGCGATCCCCCCCGTCGCCGAGCCGCCGGTGCCGGCGGCCAGGGCCAGGACGCTGGCCAGGACCGGTCCTATGCACGGCGTCCAGGCGAAGGCGAAGGCCATCCCCATGATGGGTGGGGCCCAGGCCCCGAGCACCGAGGGCCGGACGGCGAAGCGGCGCTCGCCCGAGAGGGCCATGGGCAACGACAGTCCGGCGGCCATGGCCACGAGCACGGCACCGAACACCACGATCAGGATGCCGGACACCGTCTCGAGGGCACGCTGGTGGGTGAGGAAGAGCCGCCCGACGGCCGATGCAGAGGCTCCGAGGATGGTGAAGATCACGGTGAACCCGGCGATGAAGGCCAGGATCCCCCGGAGCAGGCGACGGCGCTCCCGGGCCAACTCGGCCGGGCTCGGTCCGTTGGCTCGTACGGGTGTACCCCTCAGCGACCCGACCGGTGCCGGCCCTTCGGTCGGAGACGGGCCGGCACCGGGCCCGATCGCATCGACCTCCACCGGACGAGGGTCGGCCAGCGCCGAGACACCGACCGCCACCTCCACGGGTTGGGACGACGGAGCCGGCGCCACCCCGGGCCGGTCGTGCAGCGCGGTCAGTTCAGCCGCAGAGAGCCCCGAGACCATCGACAGGTAGGCCGGCACCAGCGGCAGCACGCACGGGGACAGGAACGACAGCATCCCGGCGCCGAACGCCACCAGGAGACCGAGCGGATCGGCGTGGATGGTGGCGAGCACGGCGGTCAGGCCAGCTGGCTCTTCACCAACGCCAGGTCGGCCTCCACCATCATCTGCACCAGGGCGGGGAAGTCGACGTCCCGGTGCCAGCCGAGCGTGGACTCCGCCTTGGCCGGGTCCCCCACCAGGAGGTCCACCTCGGCGGGCCGCAGGAAGCGCTCGTCGATGTAGACGTGCTGCTCCCAGTCGAGGCCGACGGCGGCGAACGACAGCTCGACGAGTTCTTTGACCGAGTGGGTCTCGCCGGTGGCGACCACGTAGTCGTCCGGCTGGTCCTGTTGGAGCATCAGCCACATGGCCCGCACGTAGTCGGCGGCGAAGCCCCAATCCCGCTGGGCGTCGAGATTGCCGAGGGCCAGCTTCTCGTCGATCCCGGCCTTGATCCGGGCCACGCCGTGGGTCACCTTGCGGGTCACGAACTCGAGGCCGCGCCGGGGCGATTCATGGTTGAAGAGGATCCCCGAGCTGGCGTGGAGGTCGTAGCTCTCGCGGTAGTTGACGGTGATCCAGTGCCCGTAGACCTTGGCCACGCCATATGGGCTCCGGGGATAGAAGGGGGTCGACTCCTTCTGGGGTACCTCGAGCACCTTGCCGAACATCTCCGAGGAACTGGCCTGGTAGAAGCGGATCTCCGGATCCACGATCCTGATGGCGTCGAGCACCCGGGTCACTCCGAGCGCCGTGGTCTCCCCGGTGAGCACGGGCTGGCTCCAGGACGTCTGCACGAACGACTGCGCGGCCAGGTTGTAGACCTCGGTGGGGTGGTTGTCCCGAAGGATGTTGATCATCGACACCTCGTCGAGCAGGTCCCCGGCCACCAGGGTGAGGCGGTCCTGGATATGGGCGATGCGCTCGAAATTGAGCGTGCTCGACCGTCGCACCATGCCGCAGACCTCGTAGCCCTGGTCGAGCAGGAACTCGGCCAGGTAGGAGCCGTCCTGGCCGGTGATGCCGGTGATGAGTGCTCGTTTGGCCATGCGTGGGGCTCCTCGGATCTCAGGTCTGGTCGGTGTCGTCGGGTGAGGTCTGCCAGGACGGCGGCCGCTTCTCGGCGAAGGCGGCGATGCCTTCTGCCGCCTCGGCGGTCTGGCTGGTCACCGTGAGCATGGCATGGAGATAGGGCAGGGCCTCGGTCGCGGCCGAATCGAGTACAGCGTAGAACGATTCGCGGCCCAACCTCATCACGCCGGGCGGCTTCGAGGCCAGAACGGCCGCCATCTCGGCCACGGCGGCATCCAGTCGGTCCGGCGACACCAGCCGGGTCACGAAGCCGATCCGCTCGGCCTCTTCAGCCCCGACCACCCGACTGGTCAGGCACAGCTCCAGGGCCTTCTTCGGGGGCATGGAGCGCAGCATGGGGACGGTGACCATATAGGGCCACAAGCCCACATTCAGCTCCGGGGCCCCGAACCGGGCTTCGTCGGAGGCGATGATCATGTCGCAAGCCAGGGCGAGCCCGAACCCGCCGGCCATGGCCCAGCCCTGGACCCGTGCGATCGTCGGCTTGCCCAGGTGCCAGAGGTCCTCGAAGAGCTCGGCCAGCCAGCCCCGGGCCTGATGGTGCTGGGCGTACTCGTCGGTGACCCCGCCGGGGTCGTGCGGCAGCATGCCGCTCAGGTCGGCTCCGGCACAGAAGGCCTTGTCGCCACTCCCGGCCAGGACCACCACCCGCACGGCGGGATCGGTCTTGGCCCGGGCCACGTGCTCCCGCAGCCCCCCGATGACCTCCCAGCTCATGGCGTTGCGCCGCTCGGGACGGTTGATGGTCAGGGTGAGAACGGCCCCACGGCGCTCGGCCAGCAGCTCGTTGTTGGGGGTGGAGGACGGTTCGGACCCGGGATCGTGCATCCGAACGACGCTATCCCGACTGCCCCGTCGCTGTCGGTTGGGGGCCGGCCCTTCCCGGCCGGACCACTACGGTGACGCCATTCCCACGGCAGCCCTCCTCTCCTTCCGCCTAGGCGGCACCGACGGTGTCGCCGTCGAGGCGGCCAAATGGCAGTGGGCCCTCAACCAGCTGGGCTTCGCCACCGTCACCGTGGCCGGGGGCGGACCCGTCGATCACCTCCTCCCCGGTCTGGCCATCGGAGCCGACAGTCCACCGACGCTCGGCGAGGTCGAGGCGGCCCTGGCCCCCGCCGACGTGGTGGTGGTCGAGAACCTCTGCTCCCTGCCCCTCAATCCCGGCGCCGCCGAGGTGGTGGCCTCAGCCCTGGCCGGCCGCCCGGCCGTGCTCCACCATCACGACCTCCCCTGGCAGAGGGTCCGCTACGCCCACCATCCCCCCCCACCGACCGATCCCCGGTGGAGCCAGGTCACCATCAACGAGCTGAGCCGCCGCCAGTTGGCCAACCGGGGCGTGGGCGCCGCCACCGTCTACAACGCCTTCGCCGTCCCCCTCGGCACCGACGGGTCGACGCCCCGCAACAGGACGGGGGACGCCGGCCCGGATGCCGAGTCGAGGGAGCGGGTCCGTCGACTCCTCGGCGTAGGATCCGACGATCCCCTGGTCCTTCAGCCGACGAGGGCCATCCCCCGCAAGAATGTCGGCGCCGGGGTGGCGCTGTCCACCCGGTTGGGGGCCACGTTCTGGCTCCTCGGACCGGCCGAGGACGGCTACGACGACGAGCTCGCGGCCGTGCTGGCGTCAGCCCGATGTCGGGTGGTGTCGGGTATCCCCGACCCCGTGGGCGACGTGTCCATCACCGATGCCTACCGGGCCTGTGACGTGGTGGCGCTGCCGTCCACCTGGGAGGGATTCGGCAATCCGACCATCGAGTCGGCCGTCCACCGACGGCCCCTGGCCATCGGGCCGTATCCGGTCGCCGCTGAACTGGCCGCCTTCGGCTTCGACTGGTTCGGGCTGGAGGAGACCGATCGGCTGGCGGCCTGGCTGGCCGAACCGGACCCGGCGCTGCTCCACCGGAACCTGGCCGTGGCGGCCGCCCACTTCTCCCTCCACGACCTCCCCGACCGGATCGGTGCCGTACTGCCTGAGTGGTGACGTTCCCGGGGATCCGGTCGCCCTGTGCCCACGTCCGCCCTCCGAACTACGCTGACGGGCATGTCCACCGTGTCGAGTCCGGACCCCGACGCGGCCGGCCACGGCAGTCGGTCTGCGGCTGTGGGAGGCCGTCGGTTGACGGCGGACGCCCGGCGGCGACAGCTGTTCGACGTGGCGCTCTCCCTGTTCGCCATGCACGGCTACGCGGCGACCACCATGGACGACATCGCCGAGGCGGCCGGGGTGACCAAGCCCCTGGTGTACCAGCACTTCGACTCGAAGCGGGCCCTGTACCTCGAGCTGATGGACGTGTTCTCGCGAGAGCTGGTCACCCGGATCGTCAAGGCCACCGCCAACGCCCAGGGGCCCCGCCAGCAGGTGGAGCAGGGATTCGCCGCCTACTTCGAACTCATGCTGAGCAACGAGGAGGCGTTCCGACTCCTCTACGGGCGCGACGCGCCCGACGACCCCGAACTGGGCGAATCGCTGCGGCGGGTGGAGGAGACCCTGGCCCAGGCCATCGACTCGCTCATCGACGCCGGGCTCGAACCCGAGCACCGCCTCCTCCTGGCCCACGCCGTGGTGGGCATGGCCGAAGGAGCGAGCCGCCACTGGCTGGACGCCGGCCGTGACGAGCAGGGCGGACCGGGCGGCACCACCGACGGGCGGGACGCCGAAGCCAAGCGTCTGGCTACCCGTCTGGCCGACTTCGCCTGGGCCGGGCTTCGCCAGGTGCACCGCATCTGACCGACTCCTCGGAGCACCGGGTCCGGTGAGCGCAGCAGGCCCGACCTTCTTCCGCCGACGGCCCATGGTCGGCGGACCGCGGGACTCAGGCGGTTACTTCGCCGGCTACCACAGGCTGGTTGGCGCTCTGGACCACGCCTCCGGCCTGCTCGGCCGTAATGGCGAAGGCCTGCACCGAGCCGTCACCGGCCACGCTGAACGGCACCACGGCCGGATGGGGGCCGAGCAGGCCGAGCGAGATGGTCTTGCCCCCGATCACGCCCCACAATTGGTAGGTCTTGTCCGACGGGAGGGAGTGCAGCTGATCGACCTCGACGAAGCCCGTGCCCGACGAGGTCAGCACGACGGTGACCTTGCCCGGTGATGCACTCGACTTGGAGGTCAGCTCCACCTGCTTCGTCGACGGCTGCCGGAGAGCCGACTGCTCCGCCGCCGACAGCAGGGGATTGGCCTGGAGCGCGCTCACCTGCTTGTTGAGATGGTGGACCTGGACGCCGAGGACGAGGGCGATCACCGCTGCGGCGGCGGCGGCAAGGGACACGGCCCGCAGGACCCAACGGTTCCGTCGTCCGTTGCCGATCGGGACGACTGTGGAGCGAGCGTCAGTGTCGGGGTCAGACCCGGTCGGCTCACCGCCGGATCCGAGCACACGATCGGATCGACCGTCACCCGGCTCGAGACGCGCCGCCAACCGCTCCCACGACGGTGGCACTGAACCGTCGATCTGGGCGGCGATCCCGTCCCACAGGCCGGCCGGCGATTCGCCACCGGAATTGGCCAGTAGGCCGGCGACCTCGTGGTGCTGGGACACTTCGACGGAGCACTTGACGCACTCGGCCAGGTGTCGTTCGACCATGGCCGCCGTCTCGGGCTCGACGGCGTCGAGGGCGTAGACGCCGAGAAGCTCTTGGATCTCCTGATGCTCGGACGCGGAGAGGTTCTCGCTCACTGTTCGGCTCCCGCCGGCTGGACGCCGCGCTCGGCCAGGTTGATCCGGAGCCGGCCCAGACCCGAGCGGATGCGACTCTTCACCGTTCCCTCCGGCTCGTCCAGCATCTGGGCCACCTCTCGATAGGTGTGGCCACCGAAGTAGGCCAACTCAATGGGCCGGCGCAGCTCGTCGGGAAGCGCGCCCAAGGCCTCCTGCACCTGCTCGGCCACGGCCATGTCCCAGACCTCACGGTCGATGTCGTAGCCGGCGGTCGCCGTCTCCCGTGACGTCTTCTCCTCGCGCCGCCGGCGTGACATCTCGGACCTGACGTAGTCGACGGACTTGCCGTGGGTGCGGGCCAGGAGGAAGGAGCGGAGCGTGCCGCGCTGGGCGTCGAACTTCTCTGGGTGGTTCCACAGGTCCAAGAAGACCTCTTGGGTGATCTCCTCCGCCGGAGGGTCGCTCCGGAGGATCCGCCGAGCCAGCGCGTGCACGGCCCCTCCGTGCCGTCGGTACACCTCAGCCAGGGCACGCTCGTGCCACCGGCCCACGGCTACGACCAGATTGGCATCACTGGCCTGTTCGACATCGACGATCACCGAACTGTATTCGGAGTCGACCCCGGCGGTGGATGAAGAAATTCCATCGACCTCCAACCCCTGGTGAGCAGGGACGATCCTCGTCCGAGCCGCACCTCTCGGCGACCGGGGAGCATCCACATCGTCGTCGGCGCCGAACGGAGGGTGATGACCCACCCCGCACCGATGCAGACGCCGACCACGCCAGATCCAGTCCCCTCGGGCCCCCGGAGAGCGCGTTCCCTGACCGTGGGCTTCCTGATAGCGACGGCGCTCGTCCTGGCCGCGTGCTCCAGCTCGGGAAGCACTACGCCGACCACCGGGGCGACGTCGAATCCCACGACCACGGCGGGTTCGACGTCGTCCGCCGCCACGACAAAGGACGCCATCACGATCAAGAACTTCTCCTTCGCCCCGAGCACGGTGACCGTGGCACCGGGGGCGACGGTCACCGTGACCAACATGGATCAGGTCGCCCACACCATCACCTCGACCAAGGGGAACTTCAATACCGGTGACATCGGATCCGGTCAGTCCAAGACGTTCACGGCACCGAACACTCCGGGAAGTTACCCCTACATCTGCTCGATCCATCAGTACATGACCGGGACCCTGGTGGTCTCGGGCTGAGCGTTACCGATGCCTTCGACGGGTTCGGACCACGAGCCCGTCACGAACAGCACTGCGGGCTCAGCCGCCCCGTCCCACCCAGTAGCCGTCCTACCCAGAAACCGCTGTACGCAGCACACCCAGTTGCAACCACCCATCCACCGAACCACAGGAGGAACACCATGAGAGGCAGGCCGAAGCAGAGCCCGGCGGACCCGGAGGACCGTCCCGTCGATGTCGATCCCCAAGCCATGGGGATGCTCATCGAAGAGAGCCAGGACATCCACCACGATGCCATGAAGGCCACGGCCCTCTCGTTGGATGAGATGGTCGAGACGGGCCAGGAGGCACGGGCGCACGGACTCGTCGATCCCGATGAGTCCCGAGAGGTCGCCGGGCGCCGGGCCTCACTGATGACTGGCGCCGTATTCGGTGGTGGACTCCTCGCCGCGGCCGGGATCGCCGGTGCGCTCGAGGCCCTGTTCGCCTCGCCGGCGTTCGCCGCCTCGGGCACCGACGTGCAGATCCTCCAGACCGCATCGTCCATCGAGGTGCTGGCCGTGGCCACGTACAAGACCGCCCTGACCCTGCCCTTCATCGGGGGCTCGGCGGCCAATCCCGTGGTCAAGGCGTTCGCCACCACCACCATGCAGCAGCACACCCAGCACCTCGCCGCCTTCAATGCCGCCATCACCGGACTCGGGGGCAAGGCCCAGACCAATCCCGACCCGGCCCTGCAGAAGGTCGTCGCCGCCGCCGTTCCCGGACTGACTTCGCCCGGACCGGTGGTAGCACTGGCTCTCGAGTTGGAGCAGGGGGCAGCAGAGACCTACGTCGCCGACGTCGGTGCCCTGTCCGATGCCAACGCCAAGAAGGTGACGGCATCGATCATGGGGGTCGAGGCGCAGCACGCCTCGGTCCTGCTGGCGGTGCAGGCGCTCCTCAACGCCAATGCCCCACAGCTGATCACCTTGGCCGCCGGCAACGTGGCCAATCTCCCGGCAGCCGCCGGCTCCGTCGGATTCCCCGACGCGTTCTACCCCACCGACCAGGCCCGCCCGGCCACCGAAGGAGCACTCTCATGAGGCGTCGTACCCGCACCACCGAAGTGATGGCCATCTCGGAGCACGAGCTCACGATGATGACCAACGACCTTGAGCAGATCCACAACGACGTGGGTGTACCGGCCATGGCGTCGGCCATCGACGAGTGGACCGAGCGCTCACGCACCAGCCGCCGGGGTTTCCTCATCGGTGCCGGTGCCGTGGCCGGCGGTGCCGCCCTGGTCGCCGTGGGCTCGACGGGTCCGGCCGCCTGGGCGGGACCAGCCACCGGTTCCAAGACGGCGAAGCTCAAGGGCGATCTCGCCGTGGCCGCTCTGGCCGCCAGCCTCGAGAACCTGGCCGTGGCCGCCTACGGTGACGTGCTGGCTGCGGCAACGGCCGGCAAACTCGGCACCGTGCCCCCGGCTGTTGCCACCTTCGCCACCACGGTCAAGGCCCAGCACGCCCAGCACGCCCAGGCCTGGAACTCGGCCATCGTGGCCGCCGGGCACAAGGCCATCACCACCACCGACCCGGTGTTGACCCCGATCGTCGTGGCCGATTTCAAGAAGGTCAAGGACGTAGTGGGGGCAGCCAAGCTGGCCCTGGTCCTGGAGGACGACGCCGCCGCCACCTACCAATCGGCCATCAGCGCCGTGAAGGCAACGTCAGCGGTGAAGGTGGCGGCCAGCATCCAGCCGGTGGAGATGCAGCACGCGGCCATCCTCAACTTCGTGCTGGGGCAGTACCCGGTGCCCAACGCCTTCAGCCCCCTGAAAGGCGCCCGCCCGCTCACGGACTACACCAAGGGCTGAGACACATCCAGACCTCCCACCTTCGGGCAGGGGACAACGACGAACGCCGGCTTCCCGTAGCCGGCGTTCGTCGCGTCCGTGCCTCGCCACGAACAGCGCGAGGGACAGCGACGGCCGACGCGGTCAACGACGGATCTTCCGGAGATGAATGTCATCCCGGCGGGTGCCGGTGACGAATACACGACATGACATTCGACATCGCCACCTACCGAAACCACTCGGAGAAGCTCGATCTCGAGGACATCGATTTCGATTCGTTCCGTGACCAACCCCTCAGCCCCGAGGCGCTGCGTTGCCTGCGCTACATGCACGACGTCGAGAACCACACGGTGTGCTACCTCCGTGACGTGCTGGTGACCCGAGCCCATCGCGACCCCGAGGTTACGACGTTCCTCACCCTGTGGAACTACGAGGAGTTCTGGCACGGTGAGGCCATCGCCCGGATCCTCGCCGCCCATGACGAGCAGGCCGGAACCGGTCGCATCGCCGCCCTGCGCAACCGCCTCCCGAAGAGCGATAAGTGGAAGCCGCTCAGCTTCCAGCTGGCATCGGCGCTCACACCTCACCTCACCGCGGTACACATGACGTGGGGCGCGGTCAACGAGTGGACGACCCAGGCGGCCTACGCCCGCCTGGCCAAGTTGGCCGACCATCCCGTGCTGTCCGAGCTCCTCCGGCGCATCATGAAGCAGGAGGGTCGCCACATCGACTTCTACGCCAGCCAGGCCAAATCCCGACTGGGTGACAGCAGGGCGGCCCAGAAAGTCACCCGGTGGGCGCTCCGGAAGTTCTGGGCGCCAGTGGGAACCGGGGTGGTGCCCGATCAGGAGGTCAACTTCCTGCGGACTTATCTCTTCGGCGACCAGGACGGCCAGGCCATGGCCGATCGGATCGACCGCCGGGTCGACCGGCTTCCCGGGCTCGACGGCCTCCACCTCCTGCAGGGTGCGGTGACCGCGGCCTGATCGGTTGCTGCTCTAGGCCGGTGGGCGACCGGGGCAGGGGCGGCGACGGTAGCAAAACCCGAGGGATCCGGTAAAGTATCTGGGTGTTCACATTTCCCAACCCGGTGAACGAGTATGCGGCCCGCACGGTGGCCGCGGGCGTCCTGGTCATGGCCGTGGCGGCCATCGCCTTCCAACAGCCGTGGATCCTCATCCCCCTGACCTACGGGTTCTGGGCCCGGGTTCTCGCGGGGCCGAAGTTCAGCCCACTCGGCCAGCTGGCGACCCGGGTCATCGCACCACGGCTCCCTTGGGGTCCCAAGCCCGTGGCCGGGCCACCCAAGCGGTTCGCCCAGGCGATGGGTGTGGCGTTCTCCACCACCGCGCTGATCCTCTGGTTCGGCTTCGGCCTGGCCACCGCCACCTGGGTGGTCCTCGGCCTCCTGGCGTGCGCAGCCACGCTCGAGTCGGTCTTCGGGATCTGCCTGGGCTGCATCGCCTTCGGCTACCTGATGAAAGCCGGCGTCATCCCCGACGAGGTCTGTGTCGCCTGCTCGGACATCTCGCTCCGCCACCCGCAGCTCTCCCAGGGTTAGGCCCGGACCCCGGCACGGCGAAGGTCAGCTGAGGCGGGGGAGCAGCTCGGCACAGAGATCGGCCAACTCCTTGGCACAGGAGACATAGGTCTCATCCTCTCCCCCGGCGGGGTCCTCCACGTCCTCCCACGGCTCGACGGGCACGACCGCCGCCCCCAACCCCGCGAGCCGCTCGGCCAGGGGGGCCGGACCGGGCGGCAGATCGCGGACCAGGCGCTTGATCGACACCGTCTTGGCCGAGGCCTCCGGGTAGCGGCGGCGGATAAACGCCACGTGCTCCCCGGCCATGGCCAGGATGAGGTCGGCGTCGGCCACGTCCTGGTCGGTGAGTTGGTGGCTCCGATGGCCGTCGGCGGCGAATCCGACGGCGGCGAGTGCGTCCCGGGTTCGTCGGCTCATCGGCTGGCCCTCGACCACGTGGGTCCCGGCCGTCTCGATCCGGATCCCCACCGACGCCAGCATGGCCCCGGCCATCACCGATCGGGCTGCGTTCCCGGTGCACAACGTGAGGACCAGAGGTGGCAGAGCAGCAGCGGTGGCGTCGGAGTCCATGACCACAGTGTGGTTCACCAACGATGGCCTGCGGCAACTCCGACCCAGTGCGACCCCATGGCTCGGTCCGGATCGCCTCGGATCGGGACGGGACGCTACTGGTGGAAGCGGGCCTCGAGGTCCTCGATGATCTCCTGCTCACGCAAGAGCGCCTCGGCCTCGGCGTGCGCGTGGTCGGCGGCCTGACTGACCTCACGTCGTCTCGTCCACCGGCGGCGGACCCAGACGATTCCGACCACCACCAGCATTACCAACGCGAGCACGCTTCGATCGTAGTGAGATTCCGACGGCCGCGGGACGGGCCCCGGCCCACCCGAGGATCAGGGGATCTGCACCTGGCGGGCCTGAGCCATGAGCGCTGACCGGTCGGCGGCCAAGATGTACCCGCCGGCGATGGCTCGGTTCAGGCTGGCTCGGTAGGCAGCGAGGTAGTCAGCCTGGCTGTGGTAAAGACCGGCGAGCACAGCCGGTGTGAACGGGGTCGACTGCCCGAAGAGCGAGCACAGGGTGCTGGTCCCGGCCGGCGCCGCACCGCTGAGGGTCGAGACCGGGACATCGACGGCCGGGGTTCGCACGCCACCGATGACGTTGCCATGGGCGTCGAGGGCCAGGACGGCGGGATCGGTGGCCGCCAGGCGGAACCGTGGCGGGCTGGGCGGCGGCGTGCCGTGATCCACCCACCGGTTGAAGGCGGCGAAGGCCGCCTGGACCACGTTGTGTTGGGGTCCGTTGTTGACCGGCGTGGTGCACCCGAGGAGGCTGAGGGCCGGGCCCACCTCGTAGGCGTCGGCATGTGACGTGCCTGCCACTTCCCAGGTCCGGATCCGTGTCGTGTTGGGCTGTTGGGCCGGTGCGTAGCCGAGTGCGATGAGGTCGGTCTGCGTCTCGAACATGAACACCGGTACGTGGAGGTCGGTGCGGATGCGAAGATCGCTCGGACCCTGACTCTTGGTAATTGCCGTTCCGTTCAGTGACGCCCCGCCGCCCCCACGGCTGTGGATGAAGATGCCGTCGAAGATGTTGGTCCGGGGTTGAAGGGCATCGGCGAAGGTGGTCAGGTAGAAGGCGGACTGCGACTCGCCGAGGGCGATGACGTGGGTGGGCCGGAGGCCGCCCAGGGCCGACGGCTGTTGGCCGGAGAGGGCCTTGCCGATCTGGGCGTAGATGTCGAGCGCATACTGGTCGCCGGGATGATGGAGCGTCCCGTAGCGGGCCGGCTCCTCGGCGACCAGTCCACCTGACGAGGCTCCCTGGTTGCCCAGGATGGCGTGACCGCCGTCGACACCCAGCTCCTGGGCCGACACCCCCACGTAGGCGTAGCCGGCCCGCATGAGTGATGGATTCAGGTAGTCCCAGTCGGGCGCCGATTCACCGGCGGACACATTCATCCATTCGACCACCACGGTGCCGTTGAAGTGGCTGGGATTGGCCGGTCGACGGACCAGGATCCTCGTGGCGTACGGGGCCGACGTGGTCGGTTTGATCGTCCAGCGGCCGTCGGACGGCATCGAGGTGGCCGTGAACGCCGAGGCCGTCCCCGAGGCGAAGTACTCCTGTTCGACGTAGCCATGGGCGGTCAAATCCGGAGCGTTGGCCGAGAGCGGCTCGATGATGTGGCCCGTGGTGACGGGGCCCTCCAGGGTGGCAGCGCGGCTGAAGATCGGCGTCGTCGACTGGTCAGCCCCGGCGCCAGAACCTCCGGCCGCGAAGGTCGTGGCCAAGACCACGCCCAGGATGGCCGTGATGATCCTGGCCACGGCCGCGTTCTTCCCCCTGGAAACTGTCGAATCAGGCATGTCCCCCCTTGACCGCGGTGCCCTGACATTACCGTCAACCGCTCACCGACGGGGGTCGACCCGTCCGGACCATGCCGGTGGGGATCGCGCTCCACGAGACAGGCGTCCGACCGGAAGCCTAGGGTCGGCGCCAGCGATCCCGAGGGTCGGGTTCGTGTCGTCCCACCGGGAAAAGAAGGCGGCAGCCATGACGATCACCCACCGCTCCATGCAGGTCAACGGCATCACGATGCATGTGGCCGAATCCGGCGATGGACCCCTTGTCGTACTGCTGCACGGCTTCCCCGAGCTGTGGTACTCCTACCGCCATCAACTGGAGGCACTGGCGGCCGCCGGCTTCCATGCCGTGGCGCCGGACCAGCGTGGCTACGGCGGGACCGACGCCCCTCCGGACATCGACCAGTACTCCATGCTCCATTTGGCCGGCGATGTCATCGGACTCGTCCAGGCTCTCGGTGAGGAACGCTGCGTGGTGGTGGGCCACGACTGGGGCTCCCCGGTGGCCTCGACCGTGGGCCTGTTCCGCCCCGATGTGGTGCGCGGCGTGGTCCTGCTCAGCGTGCCGTACCTTCCCCGCGGCGACGCCGACACCCTCACGGGACTGACCGAACTGCTGGGCCCCGACAACTACCAGGCCTATTTCCAGGAGCCCGGGGTGGCCGAGGCGGCCCTGGAGGCCGATGTCCGATCCACCGTGGTCGGCACGCTGATCGGGGGTTCCGGCGACGCTCCGGAGATCAATACGCTCAGTGATGTCAGTGGTGGCTACACCTTCGCCGATGCCACGGACAGCCCCCTCCCGCCGTGGCTGAGCGAGGAGGAGGTCGACTACTTCACCAGTGAGTTCGAGCGGACCGGGTACCGCGGCGGCTTGAACTGGTACCGCACGTCTCGCCTGAACTGGGAGTTGACGGCGGCATGGCACAACGCGCCGTTGCTCCCGCCGTCCCTCTACATCGGTGGGGACCGCGATCTTGTGTTGAACTGGCCCGGCTTCCGGGATCTGGTCGGGATGTTGCGGGAGCTCTCGATGCCCAACTTGACCAAGTCGGTGGTGCTGGAGGGCTGCGGGCACTGGATCCAACAGGAGCGCGCCGCCGTGGTCAACGAGCTACTGGTGGAGTTCTTGTCCGGGTTGCCCGCGTAGAGGCGTTGGAATCAGGTCGGTCCACCGCCGGCTCACGGTTGCCACCATCGATGCTTGGGCGCGGCGTTCGGATCCTTCGGGCCGGTGTCACGCTTGGCCCACGACCGCCTGGCCACCCAGACCACCGTGGGGAGGGCCAGGAGCACCAGCAGGCCGACGGTCACCGCCACCGGGGCCACCGTTGGCCGTACCCACGCGAGGGGGTGGATCGTTGACCGGCCGACATGACCGAAGCGTAGACGGCGACCGCGGGAGCCACCGATGGCCACCGGCCGACACCATGGTCTGGAGGGAGTGATCCTCCGCTGAGGTCTGGAGGGAGTGATCCCCCGCTGACCGGGTCCGGGCCGGCGCCCTTACCGGGCCGTTACCACCGCCGTCCAGACTGCGGCGTGATGACCGAGTACCGGCGGGTTGACAGTGGAATTGGATCCGGGGCCTGTACCATGGCGGCGTTCACCGCGAAGGAGGGCTCATGACGGTGACGGCGGAGTCCCCTCGCTTGTCGCACCCACAACCAGATCCCGCGCCGGTGCGCACCCCGAAGTGGTCGTCCATGACCCCGAACCGGTTACGCGTCCTCGCCGTCGGTTGCGCCAGCCTGACGGTGCTCGTCGGGCTCCTCGGGGTTCTGGCCACATCCAGCCGGCACGCTGCGACATCCGCGGCCTGGGCCACGGCGGAGCCGCTCATGGTCGATGCCCAGGCCATCGACACATCGTTGTCGGACGCCGACACCACCGCAGCCGGATCGTTCCTCCAGGGAAACCTCGAGCCGGCCACCTCGCTGGCCCGTTATGAAGGCGACATTGCTGACGCCTCGGCCACGCTGGCCTCCACGACCCAACACATCGGTGACGACGCCACGGTGGCTGCTCCCCTGCAGACGATCTCGGTGGCTCTCCCCGACTACACCGGGCTCGTCCAGACGGCGACCTTCAACCAGCGCCAGGGCAACTACCCGCTCGCCGCCGCCTACATGACCGAGGCCGACAACCTCATGCACTCGCGCATCCTTCCGGCGGCCGGTCGGGTCTATGCATCAGAACGGGCGCGGCTCAACAGCGACCAGCGCCAGTCATCAAGTCCGTGGCTCGTCGGGGCCACCCTGGTGCTTCTCGTCGGCCTCATCGTCCTGCTGGTGTTGGTGCAGCGGTGGATGAGCCGGCACTTCCGCCGCCGCTTCAACATCCCCCTTGCCCTCGCCACCGTCGTCATGGTCGTCATCGGGGTGTGGTTCGCCGTTGCCGTCGTGGCCCAGAACATGGGAGTCGACTCGGCGGCCAACGACGGATCGAAGCCGGTCGCCATCTACACCCAGGCCCGGATCAGCGCCCTCGAGATGCGGGCCGACGACGAGCTCACGCTGCTCTCCCGGGACGCCGTGAGCTCCTACCAGGACGACGAGACCACGACGACGGCCGGTCTCCAACGACTGTTGACGTCGGCTTCGGTCGGCGCCTCACCGGGCGAGAAGCAGCGGCTGTCCGAGGCCCTCGGCGCGCTCGACGGCTACCAGTTGGCGCACGATCAGATCCGGCACACCGATACCCAGGGCGATCTGATCGGAGCGGTCTCGGAGGCTTCAGCCTCGGGCCCGACAAATCTCCCGGCCGTGTCCCTGCGCCTGGATGGGGCGTTGGCCGGCGACATCGTCCACTCCCAGCAGGCCTTCGACAGCTCCATGTCGGGAGCGTCGGGTGATGTGGGGGGACTCCTGTGGGGCTTCCTCATCCTCTCACTGCTCGCCGCCGCGCTCATCGTCGTCGGCGTCCAGCCCCGGATCAACGAGTACCGGTAGGAAGCGATGGCCCCCACCTCGGACACCATCGGCCGTCGCCGGTCCCTTGCCCTCTCGCTCGTGGCCCTGACCGTCGTCGCCCTGGCCTCTTCGGCCTGCAGCTCCTCGCCGAGCGCCCAGCCCTCGAGGTCCGCCACCCCGCCGGTGCTCCCCGCCGGAGCCCACATCGTGCACCCGGTGCCGACGTCGACGTCGACGGGCACATCGACATGCGTCGACCCGACGGCCAGCATCCCGCCTCCGGCCACCCTGCCCGCACCCGGATCGATGCCGCCGGGATCATGGATGGCCCATATCAGGGCGCGTGGCTACCTCGTCGCCGGCGTGGACCAGAACACCTACCTCTGGGGCTACCGCGATCCCAACACCGGTCAGTACAGCGGGTTCGACATCGACATGCTCCGACAGGTCAGCCAGGCCATCTTCGGGACGCCCGATGACATCCACTACGTCGCCGTTCCCACCGGCCAACGGGTCCAGGCCGTCCAGTCGGGTGCGGTGGACATCGTGGCCGAGACCATGACGATCAACTGCGAGCGCGACCAGTCCGTGGACTTCTCCTCCGTGTACTACCAGGCGGGCCAGGAGGTCCTCGTGCCCTCGAACTCGACCATCACCGGATCCGGTGACCTGGCGGGCAAACGGGTGTGTGCCACGGACGGTTCGACCTCGTTGGACAATCTGGCTGCGCTCCGGTTGTCCCCGGCCCCGGTGCTGTGGGCGGTCCCCAACGACACCGACTGCCTGGTCATGCTCCAGCAAGGCCAGGTCGACGCCATCAGCACGGACAATGTGATCCTGCAGGGGTTGAAGGCCCAGGATCTGAACACGAAGCTCGTCGGATCCCCCTTCACCCAAGAGCCCTACGGCATGGCCATCAGCAAGGCCCACCCCGAGTTCACCTCGTTCGTCAACGGGGTCCTGGCCATGGAGCGGAGCAACGGCACCTGGGCCACCATCTACACCCACTGGCTCGGGCCGTTCACCACGGGGCCGATCCCGGCTCCCCCGGCGGCGACGTACCGGACCGGCCTCTGATGTCGGCGGCTCCGCTTCCCACCGACCAGAGGATCGCCGACCTCCGGTCCACGCTGGAACGGACACGGGCCAACCTGGTTGAACTGGATGCCGACGTGACCCGCAAGACCCTGGAGTCATCCACCACGCTCGAGGGTCGGACGGCCGAAACCTGGACCAGTGCCTCCCACCAGTTCGCTTTCCTCTGGCAGGGGCAGTTGACCCTGGACTCCGTGCTGGAGGCGATCGTCATTGCCCGAGGCACGAAGGCCTCGATACCGAAGGGTGCACTGGGCCGTCTCCACGAACTGTTCAACGGGACGCCCGTGGCTCTGCCGAGAACCGGACCCGACGCGGCGTCCCGCTCCCTCACCGAGGGCACCACCCCCAACGAGCTGCTTTCGATCGACGAGGTCATCGCCCGGATGTCCGTCGGGTACCGCGAGGTCCTCACGGTGGTGGACGCCGTGCATCGGATCTGGTCAGAGGTCCTGCCCGAGCTCGGGTCCCTGGAGGCCACGGTCGCCGACCTCGAACAGGTGGCCGACAGGATCGGGGTGCACCGACCCAACCAGCTCGGCCAGGCCCGTCGGCTGCTCGGTGAGCACGAGCGGTTGGCCCGGAACGACCCGCTCTCCCTCTCCGACGACGCCCTGTCGGCCCTCCGGGCCACCGTCGAGCAGGCCGGAGCTCCGATCAAGCAGGCCATCGATGCCGCTGATGAGGTGGAGGGTGACCTCCAGCTGGTGGAGGCCTCTCTCAATCGCTGCCGTGAGTCACTCAACCGGGTGCGGGCCGACCAAGATCGCCCCGAGACCAAGGTGGTCGTGCCCGGCGACGCCCGGGTGGCGGTCCAGGAGATCGAGGCGAACCTGGCCCGATGCCAGGATCAGTACGACGCTGCGCGCCGGACGGCGTCGTCCCGACCTGTCGAGGCCAAGCGGACCGCCCTGGGCCTGACCGGCACCGTTGCCGCTCTCCAAGAGAGGGTCGATGCACTGGGCTCGATCGAGACGATGGGTGTGGCCACCCGCGACGAGCTGCGTGGCCGGCTGGCCGCCCTCAGGGCCAAGGCCCAGGCCATCGGAAGGAATGAGGACCCCGAGCTCGACCGGATTCACGACGCGGCACGCGACACCCTGTTCTCGGCTCCGTGCGACCTCCGCCGGGCCGAGGAACTGGTGGTGGAGTACCAACGGACCCTTCGCTCGATCCAGGCCGGTGGGGCGTGATGGAGTCCTGCCCACGTCCGGGATGCACCGGCCAGATCGAAGACGGGTACTGCAATCACTGCGGGTACGCCGGAGCACCGCTAGCGGTGCCGTCCCCGTCACCGTCACCGTCACCGTCACTGACGCCGACGCCGACGCCGACGCCGACAGCCGGATCGAACTGCCGACGGAACGGATGCCAAGGCGTCATGGTCGATGGCTACTGCGACCACTGCGGACACGCCGGGATGTCGGTAGCAGAGCCGTCGCCGACCCCGGTGTCGGCGCCAACGGCCGGATTGTCCTGCCGGCGGAGCGGATGCCAGGGCGTCGTCGTCGATGGCTACTGCGATCACTGCGGGCTGGCCCCGGTGTCCGTGCCTGCTCCGAGCAGGTCGGGCGCGACGCCCGTCTCCCGCGGCACGGCCACGGTCAGACGGGCGTCGGGTGGAGGCACCGCCGGTGTCAGTCGGGACACCGGCGGTTCCCAGGGGAGCCGGGGCAATCTGGGCGCTGGACTGGTCGAGGTCCCTTCCGTGGCCACCCGCGACCCCCGATCGGCACTCCTGGCCGAGCCCGAGGTCCCCGAGCGCAAGCGGGTATGCGCCCGATGCAGCGAGCCCGTCGGCCGGAGCCGCGATGGGCAGCCGGGTCGCACGGAGGGATTCTGCACCCACTGCGGAGCCGCGTACTCGTTCAGCCCAAAGCTCTGGCCCGGCGATCTGGTGTCGGGTCAGTACCAGGTGGCGGGCTGCATCGCCCACGGCGGACTGGGCTGGATCTATCTGGCGCAGGACCGGAACGTCTCGGACCGCTGGGTCGTACTGAAGGGCCTCCTCGACTCGAAGGACGACTCGGCCATGGCCGCAGCCATCGCCGAACAACGGTTCCTGGCCGAGGTCGAACACCCCAACATCGTCAAGATCTACAACTTCGTGCAGCACGAGGACGCTGGCTACATCGTCATGGAGTATGTGGGGGGCGACTCCCTGCGTGAAATACGGAACCGTCACCGCGAGGAGCTCGGTGCCCCCCTCCCCGTGGCCCGGTCCATCGCCTACATCCTGGAGATCCTGCCGGCGTTCGGCTATCTCCACCGACGCGGGCTGCTCTTCTGTGACTTCAAGCCGGACAACATGATCCAGACCGAAGAACAGCTGAAGCTCATCGATCTCGGCGGAGTGCGGGCCGTGGACGATGACGAGAGCGACCTCTACGGCACCATCGGCTACCAGGCCCCCGAAGTCCCCGACCACGGTGCATCGGTCACGTCGGATCTCTATACCGTGGCCCGCACACTCGCCGTGCTGAGCCTCGATATCCCGGGGTTCCAGGACGAGAAGCGCCATGCCTTCGCGCTGCCCCCGGCCCACCAGGTCCCCGCCTTCACTCGCTACGAGGCCTTCCACCAGTTCCTGGTCAAGGCCACGGCGACGGACCCGACCGCTCGATTCCAGAGCGCCGGTGAGATGGCCGAGCAGCTGGTGGGCGTGCTTCGCCAGGTCGTCGCGCTGGACGGCGGCAGTCCACCGCCTGCCACCAGCACGAACTTCAGCGGGGAGCTGGGTCCCGGGGTGCTCCTGGCCAGCTGGCGCGATCTGCCGGTCCCGGCGGTGGATCCCTTCGATCCGGCCGCCGGACTCCTGGCCGCGGCGGCCATCTCCAGTCCCGATCAGGTGCAGTCGATCCTGGAGACGGCACCCCGCTCACCGGAACTGGTGTTCAGCCTGGCCCGCTTCCTGTGCGAGGAGGGACGGTTCTCCGAGGCGATGGCCGAGCTCGAGGCGGCTCCGGCCGGACCGGGGCCCTGGCGGGTGGCCTGGTGGCGGGGTGTCGTCCATCTCGCCGCCGGTCGGGCCAGGGACGCCGAGCCGTTCTTCTCGGTGGTCTCGGCCGAGCTGCCCGGTGAACTGGCGCCCCGACTGGCCATGGCCGTCAGCCTCGAGTCGGCCGCCTCGGGCGTACCGAGCTCGCCACCATCCGCCGCCGCGCTCGCCCCCGATGCTCCGGGCGACATCATGGCCGAGGCCGGTCGCTCCTACGAGTTGGTGGCGGCCACCGACCCGTCCTTCGCCGGCGCCTGTTTCGGGCTGGCGCGGGTTCGCTCCGCCCAGGGAGACCGTGTCGGTGCCGTGGGCGCTCTCGCCCGGATCCCGGCCACGTCCAGTTCGTACCTCGAGGCCCAGATCGCCACGGTGCGACTGCGCAGCACGGACGTCACCGGCAGTGCGCCGGACCTGGACGATCTCGTCTCGGCCTCCCGCATCATCGGGGGTCTGACCGTCGAGTCATCGGTCCGCCTCCCGCTCGTCCGCGACCTGCTCGAGCAGGCCCTGGGTTCCCTGCTCGACCACCGTCTCGACCCCGATCCGAACGTGGTGTTGGCCGGAGCGGCCTTCGACGAAGAGGAGGTGCGTGGTGGGTTGGAGCGCACCTATCGCTCCTTGGCCAAGTTGGCTGCCACCGATGAGGAACGGATCCGGCTGGTGGATCGGGCGAACGCCAATCGGCCGAGGACACTGACGTGAGCACGGAGCCCCTGGTCCCCGCCGGGGTCCTCCCCGAACCCACACATTGCCCGACCTGTCACCAGCCGACGCTGGCCGGGGAGCGCTACTGCGAGGCGTGCGGGGCCCGACTGACCACCAGGCCCGAGGCGGTCGGGGCGTCCGCCGCCCTCGAGCCGGGAACCGATCGCCGCCTCGAGATCGACCGGGGCGCAGCGGCCGCGGTCTCGGACCGGGGCCGACGGCGGCAGCGCAACGAGGACGCTGTGTGGATGGCCTGTGACGGGGATCGCTCGATGGCGGTGGTGTGCGACGGCGTGGCCTCGACCCACGACGCCCACCGGGCGTCGCTGGCCGCGGCCGAGTCGGCGGGAAGGGTGCTCGACGACCTGTTGCGGGCTCGGCGGTGGCCGGCCAACCCGGCGCTCCTCACCTCGTTCCGCCGGGCGGTCCGGGCTGCCCAGGCAGCCGTGGGGGCACTGACAGAGGGGCGGGAGATCGACGCCGAGCTGTCCCCGTCGACCACACTGGTGGCCGCGTTCTCGGCCCCGGGACACCTGGTCGTGGCCGGGATCGGCGACAGCAGGGCCTACTGGCTGGACGACACTCCGGACCGCTCCCGCCTGCTCACGGTGGATGACTCCTGGGCCGAGGAGCAGATCGCCGCCGGCACGGATCCGGAACGGGCCTACGCCGACCCCGAGGCCCACACCATCACGCGGTGGATCGGCGCCGGCGCCGACCGCGTGGACGTGGAGATCACGGTGCTCGACGTGTCGGAGCCCGGACTGCTCGTCCTGTGCAGTGACGGCCTGTGGAACTACTTCGAGGCACCGGAGCGTCTGGCCCGCGAAGCCTTCGGGGCCACCGACCGGGCCCCGATCGGTATCGCCCGCCACCTGGTGCGGTCGGCACTACGGGCCGGGGGCCACGACAACGTCACCGTGGCCGTCCTGCCCGTGGAGCCACGGCCCCGTTCCGACCGCCGTCCCGTCACCGAAGAGGAGCAGCGTTGACCATGGCCGATTTCCAGATCGAGTGCTTCCAGAATGAGTTCCTCCCCGAAGGGGCCGACCTGATGCATGCGGTGATCACCGTGACCGCCACCGGGACATCCGCTGCCCACGGTGGAGGAAGCGACGGAGTGCAGGAGCGGAGCGAGCTGATCGTCATCGACACCTCCGGCTCGATGCTGGGAAGCAAGCTCCACGAGGCCAAGGTGGCCACGGCGGCGGCCATCGGGACCATTCCCGACGGCGTCCGCTTCGGGATCATCAGCGGGAATGCCACGGCCGCCGTGGTCTACCCCCCGCAGCCGCCGCTGGCCGTCTCCTCGCCGGCTACACGGCACGAGGCGACCGAGTCGTTGCGGTCGCTGGAGGCCAAGGGAGGGACGGCCATCGGTGCCTGGATCAGCCTCGCTACCCACATGCTCCGCGACGAGGTCGGCATCAAGCACGCCATCCTGCTCACCGACGGCAAGAACGAGCACGAGACGGCGGAGGTCCTCCAGCAGGTCCTGGCCGAGGCCGAAGGTGTGTTCCAGTGCGACTGCCGGGGCGTGGGCACCGACTGGAAGGTGGCGGAGCTGCGGACCATCGCCACGGCTCTGCTGGGGACCTACGACATCGTGGCCGACCCCTCGGGGCTGAGTGAGGACTTCGCCGAGATGATGCGTCAGTCCCTCAGCAAGCAGGTGGCCGACGTCACCCTGCAGCTGTGGACGCCCCACGGTGCCGAGGTGACACTGCTTAACCAGTTGGAGCCGGTCATGCTGGACCTGACGGGGGCCAGGAGCCCTTCGGGGCCCCTCAGTGGTGACTATCCCACGGGGTCCTGGGGAGACGAATCACGGGACTACCACCTGACCATCCGCATGGTTCCGGGATCCATCGGCGACGAGATGCTGGCCGGACGGATTTCGCTCCTGGTCGGCGAGACCGTCGTCGGACAGGCGCTGGTCCGGGCGGTCTGGACCGGGGACGTGGAGCGGTCCACCCACATCAACCGGCGGGTCGCCGAAGCCATGGGCGAGAGCGAGCTGGCCGAGGTGATCCAAGAGGGGATCGACGCCCATCGGTCGGGTGACGTGGACACCGCCACGAACCGCTTCGGCACCGCCGTCCGGCTGGCCTCCGAGCACGGGAACGAGGACGCCCTCGACCGTCTGGCGACGGTCGTGGAGATCGAGGATGCGGCCACGGGGTTGGTGCGGCCCAAGGCCGTGGTCGATGACACCGACGTGATGATCGTCGAGACCCGGTCGACCCGCACCGTCCGGACCCGGCCGTGAGTACCGTCTGCCCGCACGGGCACCCGTCGGAGGACACGTCGACCTGCACCGAGTGCGGGACGCCCATCCCCTCACCGGTGGTGCTCCTAGGACCGGACGTCGTGGCCGGGGCCACCGACCCGGACGGCTCATCATCGACGCCGGTGGTCGGTGCCGACTCCACCCCTACCGGTCGCTGCCCCAACTGCGGATCGCTGACCGAGACCTCCTCGTCGTGCAGCCAGTGCGGCTACCACTTCGAGATCCCCGACAGCATCCCCGTATGGGAGGAACAGCGCTGGGACATCGTGGCCCGACCGGATCGCCACTACTACGAGCAGCTCGAACCGGGGGGGATCGAGTTTCCCGAAACCGTCCACTCTCGCCGGATCCCCCTCCACGGCGACTACCTCCGCATCGGCCGCCGGCGCGTGTCCAAGGGCATCGTCCCCGATATCGACCTGTCCGGTCCCCTCGAGGACCTGGGTGTCTCCCATCGGCACGCCGTCCTGATGCGCCAACCCGGAGGTGACTGGGCTCTCGTGGACGAAGGGTCCACCAACGGCTCCTTCCTCAACGGGGAACGTGACCCCGTCCCCCCCAATCAGCCGGTTCCTCTCCGTGACGGCGACCAGATCCACATCGGGGCGTGGACCACGCTGGCCGTCGAGCGGGGCGATACCCCCGAGCCGGCCGCGTCGGTCGAGGAGGCGCCGTCGCGGGACACCCGTGCGGTGGCCCGGGGGCGACTGGGCATGGACGTGGCTCTCCTGGGGCCCCTACAACTGACCGTGGCCGGGGAGGTCGTGGTCATCGGCGCGCCCAAGGCCCGGGCTGTGCTGGCCATGCTGGCGCTCCGCATCGGGGCCAGCGTGTCCTCGGGGGATCTCGAGTGGGGCCTGTGGGGAGACCGTGAGCCCGCCACGGCCAACAAGGCACTCCAGGGGTACATCTCGACCCTCCGGCGCGCCTTGCCGGACGGGGCCATCGAGACCACCGGCCCGGGGTATCGCCTCCTCGGCCCGAAAGACGTGGTCGACGTCTTCCGGTTCGAGCGCCGCAGTGTGCGCGGCCGGGAGCTCCTGGCGTCCGGGCACCCGGGATCGGCCGTGGCCGAGCAGGTCCGGGCCCTCGAGCTGTGGCGGGGCGATCCACTGGCCGACCTGACCGAGGGCCCGATGGGCTCCACCGAGGTGGTCCGCCTCCGGGAGCTGAAGGCCACCACCGAGGAGGACCTCGTCGAGGGGCGCCTGCAGCTGGGAGACCACCTCGGCGTCCTCCCTGACGTGCGGGCAGCCGTGGAGGAGGACCCCCTGCGCCAGCGACGGTGGGGCCAACTCATGCTGGCCCTCTACCGTTCGGGCCGCCAGGTGGAGGCCCTGCGGGCCTTCCAGAGGCTCCGGGAGATCCTCGGTGAGGAGCACGGGACGGAACCGTCGGCCGACATCATGGCCCTCGAGCGGGCCATCGTCCTCGACTCGCCCGAGCTCCGGTGGACGGTGCCCGACCCGGTCACGGCTTCCCCGGCCACCTCACCTGGCCAGGGATAACGCTTTACCGGCCCGTTACCGGACCTCCGTACCCTGCACAGCAGGCCAACAAGGAGGCGGACAGTGGGCGAGTGCAGAGGACACGTGGGGGCGGGCGACACGGCAGAGTGGGCATGGAGCAACGTTCCGTACCCCGGGGACGGATTCCGTCCCACCCCCACTCCGGCGCCCACCCCGTGGCCGGCGCCTGTCTGCTGGTCGACTCCGAGCTGGCCGACGCCGAGTCAGGTGTGGCCGACACCCACGCCGTGGTGGCCCGCACCAGAGCCGCAGGCTGCGGACCCGGCCCCGTCGTGGCCGGTGTGGTCCTCCCAAATCGCCGAGACGCCGCCGCCCACCCTGCACGGTGCTCCGGATCCACTGGTGGTGGAGGCCGTGACCGGTCGCGCCCACCAGGCACAAGGCTTCTGGGCCTTCATCGGCGCGCTGGTGGCACTGCTACTCGTCCCGTCAGGGCTGTTAGCGGTGTGGGCGGTGTGGTTCGGCGGAAGCGACCACGGGCGATCCGCGCAGGCGGCCTGGGCGATCATCTTGGCCGTCACCGTCCTCGGGACGGCGGCTCGCCTCTCGGTGACCGGAACCACGGCAGACGGCGTCGGACTGCGCCGGACGACCCTGTTCGGTTCCAAGCGGGTGGCCTGGACGTGGGTCGACGGCGTCTCCGGTGGGTGCGACGGTCGCCCCGGCCTGTGGCTGACCACCACGACGGCACCGGACCAGCCCCTACAGGTCCCGAGCTCGATGCACGCCACCCCGCTCGCCGAGGCCCGGGCCACTGCCGCCTGGATTAGCGAGGCCACCGGGGTCCTGGAGGCCCCACCCCGACGAACGGCCTCCGGCGCACCCCGGAACTCGGGAAGGTTGTGGATCCGTTGGACGTGGTACCTGCCCCTGCTCACGGTCGGACTGGCCACCCCCATTGTCCTGTTCGTGGGGGCCATCCTGACCGGGCGTCGTTGGCTGTGGCTGGCCTGGGCCGTCAGCATCGACCTCTTCACCGTCTTCATGGCCTCTGTTGGTAGCCCAAGCCTCTCCGCGCTCGCCGGCATGGCACTGTGGCTGGTGACCCCTCCGGTGCTGTTCACGGTGATGATCGCCACGGGTCGGCGTCAGCGTAGGGAGTCACTGGCGGAAGCGGACCGGTTGTCACCGCAATGACCCCGAAGTCGCTACTTGCTCGGACCGCACAGTTCTGAGCGTCGAACACGGCTTCGACCTTGCATTCGAGAAGGTCCTCGATGGCCTGCCACCATGCTGGCCGAGTTCATCAGCTCATTGATGTGGACGCGGGCGATGACCAGCCGCCCGATCTTGGACGTCTCTTCAAGGTCGTGACCATCTGACCGGTCTGTCCGGATTGGCATCCTCCCGGGTGGCGGTGCGCACACGTGCCGATCGCTCGTGCTCAGCCCTGCTGTCACGATCCAGTCTTCCGCTGAAATTCACCCGGTAGGCAGACGGATGTCACCGATTGGTAACGGACTGTTTGAACTCGCTCGTTACTTTTGAATGGAGCGAGGGGATCAAGCGTAACGAAGGGATGGGATCATGAAATCGAGAACCAAGCTCGCGATGGCTGGCGTTGCTGCGTTGGCGTTGGTGACCTGGGCGCCATTGGCAACGCCGTCCTCCAGTGCCTTCGCTGCGGGTCACGATCAGACCAAGCACGTGCTCCTGATCTCGGTTGATGGCATGCACCAGTCAGATTTGGACTGGTACGTGGCCAACCATCCCAACTCGGAACTCGCTCGGCTGGCCACGGGCGGCGCTGAGTACACCAACGCACAGACCCCCGACCCGTCGGACTCCGATCCGGCCGGTACGGGGCTGATGACCGGCGCCGACCCAAAGGTCCTCGGCATCTACTACGACGACGAGTACAGCCACGGCGTCTTTCCGGCGGGGACGACCAACTGCACCGGGGCGGTCCCGGGCGCTGACGTGATCTACGACTCGCCGGACGACACGCTTTCTGCCGTCCCGGACCTTCTGAACAACGGGAGCGGCAACACCTTCCCCTCGTTCGATGAGGGTGGCTCGATCTACCCGAGCGGCCTCGACACCAACCCGGGCTTGATCATGGGCCTGAGCCCGCACCCGCAGTCGGGTCTGAACCCGGCGACGTACCCAGTCGACCCGAAGACCTGCCAACCGATTCAGCCGTGGGACTTCCTGGGGGTCAACACGATCTTCCAGGTGATCCACAACGCCGGCATGCGGACGGCCTGGTCCGACAAGCACGCGGTCTACACCTCATACAACGGACCGGGCTCCGGCGGCTCGAGCATCAACGACTTCTTCGGGCCCGAGATCGACTCGCAGGCGGTCGAGCCGAACGGTGTCCCGTACCCGGTCGACGGCGCGTGGACGGCGGACAACGCCGCGACCAAGCAGTACGACTCGTACAAGGTCCAGGCGGTCATCAATTGGGTCAACGGTTACGACCACTCGGGCACAGGACCGAAGGTGGGCACGCCGGCGATCTACGGGATGAACTTCCAAACAGTCTCGACGGCCGAGAAGCTGAAGAGCTCCCCGGCAGTGCTGATCGGCCCCGATGCGCACGGCCACTACACCGAGGGCCCGTCGCTGCCCGGTGGGTACGTCACGGTTGACGGCCAACAGGTGCCGGGTCCCCTACTCCAGAGCGCACTCGACTATGTCAACAACTCCCTGGAGCGCATGGCCGACACGATCCAGGCGGACGGCATGGCCGACTCGACGGCGATTATCCTGACTGCCAAGCACGGCCAGTCGCCACTGAACAACAACCAGCTGCAGCGGATCGACGACGGGCCGATTATTGCCGGCGCCAACGCCGCCTGGGCCGCTCAGCATCCCAGCAACCCGACGCTGGTCGTCCAAGAGGCTGACGACGACGGGCTCTTGTGGTGGCTGTCGGACCGCTCGCAGGCGGCGACCGACTTCGTCAAGGACTACCTGTGGACACACTCCGCCCCGGCAGTCACCTATGCCGGCCAGACGATCACCGTGCAGCATTCTGGCCTGCAGGAGATCTTCGCCGGACAGCAGTCGGCGCAGTTCTTTGGGGTCTCGAGCGCCGACCCGCACCACCCGGACGTGTTCGGGATCGCACAGGTTGGCACGATCTATACGACCGGTACGAAGATCGCCGAACACGGCGGCGCCAACCCGGGCGATCGGGACGTTCCCCTCGTCGTCTATGCGCCGGGCATCGTCCGGCCCGGCCGCTCAAGCAGCGGAGTGGAAACGACCCAGGTCGCTCCCACGATCTTGAGCCTTCTCGGACTGTCTCCGAACTCGCTACAGGCCGTCCAGCGAGAGGGCACACAGGTCCTACCCGGACTCAGCGACGGGGATTGACCTGGTCGAGAGCTGCGGGGTGGCCTCGTGCCACCCCGCAGCTCGAGCCCTCGTTCCCGGGGGCCACGAGGACATCGTGACGGTGGTTGCTTTTCATGCGTACGCCAACAACCGGTCAGCCAACCCTCGCTCGACACCAAGCGCGCATCCCCCCCATCCCTGAGGAACTTCTTCAGCCCCGACATCCTCATTGACGCCATCATCATTCTTCTTCCTCAGGAGGTCGCATTCCCAGGCAACATCGGCGATGACTGGATGGAGGCTCCAAGAGATTCGGGGCTCGCTCCAACCAGGAAAGCCAGTCTGTGGGTATAGCTCGAGCCCATTCGCGTGTTTCATCGTCTAGGCCGGAGGAGCCAGATGGACCGACGAAACGGTTGTCGCCACTGACGGGCGTCGGCAAATGGAGCCACACCCCACGCGTCTCATTGACGATGACCCAACCTAACTACCGGGTATCGACGGAACGAGGTGCTCGGTTCCAGATGTCCAGTACGAAGTCGGACTCGACGTAGCGGCTCCTGTGGTCCAGCCCCGGCGTGGACGCCATCACTGCGTGAGCTTCGTCGCCGGTGAGCGGATAGTTCGTTGTGCCCCGCCAGTGGACCCCGACCACCGTGGCCCCCGCAGTGGTCGTAGCGAGGACATTGTCCATGACCTCGTTGAGTCCGCTGACATCGAAGTAGTAGGCAATCTCGCTCAGCACGACCAAGTCGAAGGGACCGCTCGGCCACTCTTCAGGAATGGCCCGTACCTCGACCAGCGTCCCGAGGGACTCTCGACAACGATCTCGAGCACGCTGGACCACGTCCGGAACGATGTCCGTGGCCAGGAGTCGATCGCATCGTTGCGCCAACAGCGAGCTCAGCACACCTATGGAGCAGCCAGGTTCGAATGCTGACCGATAGCGACGGTCAGGGAGTGCGGCCATGGTGATCTCGTACTTCCTCTGCTCGTACCAGCTTGACTCGAACTGCCATGGGTCGGGGTCCGATCCATAGATCTCGTCGAAGTACGACCTGTGCATCGACGTCACGAAGTCGTGCTCCTAGCGACGTACACCTCGATCGGCCTCACTGGACGTAGGCAATCAAAGTGGAGTAGCCGCAGAGCATCGGCCCTCCGGATGGGGTCCACCCTCCCCTGGGCAAACTCAGATGGGTTTGGTCAACGGTCAGCCCCACTTCTGGCCCTCGACGAGTAGACGGCCGAGGCGTGCCGCGTCTGATCCTCCGTGGTGCTGCGCGAGATACACATAGAGGTCTGCCGCTCTTCGGGCCTGGGCGGGATCGTGGCAGAGTGGTCTGGCCCCACCGGCCGCCGCCGTCTGCT
This sequence comes from uncultured Acidimicrobiaceae bacterium, assembly GCA_963738545.1. Lineage (GTDB taxonomy): Bacteria > Actinomycetota > Acidimicrobiia > Acidimicrobiales > RAAP-2 > Bog-756. The sequence goes on along the minus strand of CAVTXA010000008.1, from coordinate 473,551 downwards.
CGAGAACGCTTACGCATGAGTCGTGAACGATCTGGCGGACGGCCAGCGCCCTTGCTTGGGCCTGCCCCTGCTTGTCCTCGGGATCGATGTCGATGGCCTCTGCCACGCTGCCAAGCGCATCCCGCATCGCTCGGAGCCTGCTAGCCGCCCTGCCGATCTCCATGAGGACAAGCTCTCCCGGATCGCTGGTGAGACTTTCCACCACTGCAGCCACCAGGCCACGTGCACCGCCGTACCAGCAGGCCGCCACGCCGCACGCTCCAAACCAGAAACCGGGTCGATCCGTGTAGAACTCCGGTGGTCCTATGGCGTCCTCCTCCGAAATCACCGGTCCACCGAACGTCAGCGTCTCGCTGACCGAGTCAGCCATACCGACGGCTGGCCACGAATCCGGAGCCGTGTCGATCACGGCGTCGGCGGTGGCGATGTCGAACAGTCGATACCCGTCCGGGGTCTCAGCCGTGACCAGGGCGCGGTCGAGAAGACCGCTCCCCGAACAGAACGCCTTGCGTCCCGTCAGCCTCCAACCACCCGGCACCGGGGCCGCTGTCAACCCGCCCGGGCCGGTTCGGGCTGCCCACACTCCGTAGCTTGATCCAGGGTGCCGGAGGTGATGCCTGGATTCCTGGAGAATGGCCAGTGCGTCGGCATGGCCCTCTCCCAGGCGGGCCAACGAGAGATCCTCTTCAGCGAGCGACGCGAAGATTTCGAAACGTTCCCAGGTATCACCGTGCCCGGGGAGAGGAAGGCGGTCAAACGATGAGACGATCTCGAAGAAGCGCCGTCCAACCCTGGGCGAGGCACGGCCGTCGTTGACCGGTTCAGGGACTGGCATGTCCGACCGGCGCTACTTGCCGAGGGCAGTCAGGAGATCCTGCACGTGTTCCTGGGTCTGTTCGAGCAGCGGTCGGAGTGCCTCACCTACATCCGCCAGACCCAGCTCGGTGGCCTGAGTAAACCGCTCTCGGTACCGCTCGAGTTGCTCCTGCTCGAGCTGAAGATCGGCTTCCAGGGCCCCGCGGGAATCCGTCGTCTCGGGGACGCTGCGAACGAAGGTCGTGGGCTGACCACCGAGAAAGGCAACTTGCGAGGCAAGCACCCGGGCATGGTTGAGCTCTTGGGAGAGGTGCTTCGTGAGTTCTTCGATGGTGCTCACGAACTCGGGGCCGGTCACCGTTGAGATGTGGAGGTTGTACTGAACGATCGACTGGTATTCGGTACTGAGATCTTCGTTGAGGAGTTCAGTGAATTTTCCTTGATCCATGGGGAGTCCTTTCACAGGTTGGGTGTACGTCACAGGCGCAAAGTGCGAGTCCTGGTCAGGCTGGCGGTTCCCGGTCCCGGTTGTTTTTCGCCGCTTCCTCTGACACGGGTTCTCCGGCGCCGGCCAAAGGATGCCGGGGGTCATCGGGCGGGGCTGGCTCGTTCGTTTCCTTGGACGGACCAACTGAGGCGCGCGTCATGATGCAGTCAGCTCCACTTGGCCCAGTTCCGGGACAGGCATCACGGCTTCGATTGATGTCAAGGCGTGGGCGAACCCCCGGGGGGCGCGTCCATCGCGCCGGCCACTGGTCACCACACGCACGAGTGGATCGTGCCGAATGGCGGCGCCAAGAGCCAGTGCCCTCCTGAAGAGGTCCCGGTCCTCCCCGGTGGCCAAACTCTCGAAACCGCCGGCCTCCAGGTAGGTCGTCGCATCGATCCCGAAGTTGGCTCCATGGATTGGAAGTACCTCAGACTCATACTGGCTGCGCCATGCTTCGGCCGTCCCCGGAGTCCGGTCCGACCAGTCACAGACGCTCACGGCACCTACCCAAACCTGGGCACCTTGCCTTCGCATCCGAAGTTGGGCCGCAATCCAGTCCTGAGGCACCTCCGAATCAGCATCGGTGGTGGCCAACCAGATCTCCTCTGGCGCAGCATGGGACCACCGGCGAAGAAGTGCCTGACATCCAGCGCTCCGAGCCGAACCGACGTTGCCAGCTTGCAGCTCAAGGATCTCGATGTGATGCGCTTCGTGAAAATCAGCGGCGCGAGTACGCCAGTCCGAGACCACGTCGCTGCTTCGATCACTGCACGTGTCCAAGACCACTGCGATGCCAACCGAGACTCGGCTGTCCGAGACGTAGCTGATGGCCCGATCGAGGGCGTCCAGTGCTGCAGAAACAAGACGCTCCTCGTTGTGTACAGGAACGACGACCCCGAAGCGAGTGAGATTCGGGGACACCACGATCCTCGGTGCGGTACGCTCCCCGGACAACGGGCCCAGACCATCTCCAGCAGATGCTGCGCTGCAATTCTGCTTCTTCCGGGGCGTCGACCTCCGTCGATCGGCCACGTTCGATCGTTGCTGAGCTGAGCGTTTTCGGGTGCGAGCCATGAGCGGCCTTTCGGGTCCGGGACAGCGCCGCACAGCCACGAGAACTTTGCGAACACTCCATCACTACCCGGTGTTCTGCGGCATAAACCCTCCAGCTGCACGTAGCTGGCGTCGAATGGACCGACATCAGGCAGTACCGTGGCAGCGACTTGGCCCGGCTGGCCCGACCGACAGCGAAGTCCGATCCCGAGGACTGCACGGTGCTCAGCCAGAGCAAGGGGTAGTCGTCCGGGCCTCCGCCACGTCGTGTCGGTAGCGGGCGACACCGCCGCCCTGACAGCAGCCCGAACGTATTCGGCGGCCTCGAGGTGACCGGAACGTCGTCAGCTCTGAGGTCGATCTACCGGAAGGATCGGTCCGGACCAGGATCGTTCGTCCTTATGGTGATCGAACGTTCTGTCCTCTTGCTCTCGCCGGCCGCGTCATCTATGTTGAACGATAGAGATTTTATAGCAATATGACTTCAGGTTCCGAGCAAGATTCGGAGAATCCGAGAATGGTGCGACGACCTAATCCTGATCCGAACCGAGCGGTATACGGAATCTCGGTGGCTGCTGATCTGGTGGGGAGCGAGCCACAGAATCTGCGCCTCTATGAGACTCGGGGACTGCTCACCCCGGCTCGAAGTGAAGGCGGAACCCGCAGATACAGCGAAGAAGACTTGGAGCGGCTTCGCTCTATTGGAAGTCTGCTCGAAGCCGGCTTGAATCTGGCTGGAATCCATAAGGTCCTGGAGCTACAGGCGGTGAACGAAGAACTCCGTCGACAGCTTGAGGCTGACGGGTAGCCTTCGACCGCCCACTGCCCATGGCCGACCTTTCGTACGGAGGCTGCTCCAGATGGAGACCGTGCCCCTTGTACCCTCAGTTCTGCGGCAGGCAGTGTAGTCATCGAGGAGGTTGTGGAAGAGCCGATCCCGGCTCGACATCTGGGAGGTCGTAGCTGTGTCTGAATTCTTTCGTGCCGAAACCCGCATCGACAACACCCACGTGGTTTCGCTTCTAGGCGAGCTCGATATCGCCAGTGCCGAGGGATTGGCGGACTGGCTCGTCGACCTTCCGGGTTCAACGGTCGTGGTGGACCTGTCCGAACTGGCGTTCATGGACAGCTCTGGCATCACTGCCATGGTCCAGGCCCACAACCGAAGGGAGGAGGCTGGCGCCGAACTCATGCTCACCCGACCGCACCCAATTGTACGCCGGGCTCTCGAAGTCGTCGGCTTGGCTCACTGGGTGACCGAATGGGATCCGAACTGGTCGACAGCGATGCCAGGACGGAGGGCGGTCACCAAGGAGTCGAAGTGAACTCTCCATCACTCGAAACTCCGCAGGGCAGACCGGTCCCGTGGCGAAACAACCGATGCTCGCCACACAAGCCCTTGCCGCTCGAGACCGCGATGCCGGCGCCGGTGGACGCTCATTCCTGGGTGTGCCTTACCCGCACGACGCCCAGAACGACCTCCTCGTACGGGTGCATGCCGTCGGGTTCACCCCGGGCGAGCTGGACTGGTCGGGACCTGGGTCGATAGCGAAGGACGGCCAGTGTTCCCGGCAAGGCCGATGCGGATCAGTACCGCCGTGCTGCCCCCGCTGTCCGACTCGTGAGAATCTCGCCAAAACCGCTTGCATCAGACATGGCCGGCAGGATATAACAAATCTATAGTAACTGCCATAGATCCGGTGGCGCAGAAAGGACGCCTCCGGCCGAAACAAGGAGGGTGCATCATGCTTGTTCGTTCCGATCCGTTCCGTCAGCTCGACCGGTTGACCGAACAAGTCTTCGGAACCGTTGCTCGTCCGGCGGCCATGCCCATGGACGCCTGGCGCAACGGTAACGAGTTTGTCGTCGAGTTCGACCTGCCGGGAATCGACCCGGCCAGCATCGACCTCGATGTGGAGCGCAATGTGCTGACCGTCCGAGCCGAGCGTCGGACCGCTACCGGCCCCGATGTGGAGTTGGTCGCCTCGGAGCGGCCAACCGGCGTGTTCAGCCGACAGGTCATTCTTGGGGACGCACTCGACACGGGTGGGATCACGGCTGCCTACACCGGTGGCGTGCTCCGGCTTTCGATCCCGGTGGCGGAGCGGGCCAAGCCCCGCAAGATCACCGTGTCGACCGACGAGCAAGCTGCCGTGTCGCCCACTGGAGGCTCCCAGGTGATCTCGGCAACCGCTGAGGATCGCCACTCAGTCTCTGTGTGAACCGTCATGGTCACACAGCGATCTGTGGTGGCGGCAAGGCACGAGTTCCTTCACGTGGTGATGGCCGATCCGGAGCTGCTCGACTTGGCCTTCGCTGAGGTCATCGCCTCCTGGGAGGCTGAGCCACCGAGGCCACCGGACCGTACCCTGGTGGCCATTTCGGAGGGGCGAGATCCACAGTCAAGGGCCTGGCGGGCGGAGCGTTACCGCCCGCGTTGGCATCGATGGATACGGACCATTCCACGACCCAGAGTCGCCCGGTCGCCCCCGGAGTGGTCCGTGACGGGTCGCGTCTGAAAAGAATGGGTGAACCCAGCGACCAAGCCCCAGCAGTCACCCGATTGGAAATGACAAAGGAGGTGGTGATTCCTCAACGAACTGGTGATTCCTCAACGAACAGAGCGTGAACGACACGAACACGAGTCCGGCGGAGCCGCTGACCACGTGGATGACCTGCTCGATCGGCGCCCGGAGAAGCGCCGCGCACCCTTGGGGTGACTACCCAAAGCCACGGTCAGCGTCATGGTCGCCGGGCTCCAATCGAACGGGGGCACCGTCCGGCTGACCAGACCAAGGGCCGGACGGTGCCCCCTTCACGCAAGCGAGGGCTTTGGTGACGAGTGCGCGGCGGTCAGCAATACCCCAACACCGGGTTCCGGCCCGATGATTTCGGTGTCTCCAGACCGTCTGTACTGTGGCTTGTCCAGTCGTTGGAACCACACGGGAAGGTTGATCCCAATGCCGAGGTTGCTTGTGCGTAATCTCTCGATGTCACTGGATGGTTATGTCGCTGGACCGCGTCAGGATCTCGACAATCCACTCGGGGTGGGTGGTATGCGGCTCCACGATTGGCTGTTCGCTACGCGAAGCGGCAACCAAATGATTGGCAGAGAAGGTGGTAGTGAGGGGCTCGACAATGACTTCTTCTCGGAGCGGGAATCTGGTGTGGGTGCCACGATCATGGGTCGGAACATGTTCGGACCCCTACGTGGCCCGTGGGGCGAAAGCGATTGGACCGGCTGGTGGGGAGAGAATCCCCCTTTTCATCACCCGGTCTTCGTGCTCACGCACCACCCACATGCCTCTTTCGAAATGCAGGGGGGAACAACCTTCCATTTCGTTGACAGCGGTATCGAAGCTGCGCTCAGTGCCGCCTTCGAAGCAGCGAGGGGCCGAGACGTCCTCGTCGGAGGTGGCGCAGCCACGGTCAGGCAGTACCTTCGCTCCTCGCTGATCGATGAAATACATCTGGCGATTGTGCCGGTCTTGCTCGGTGCTGGCGAACGACTCTTCGACAATCTCGGCCCCAGCGCCAGTTGTTACCGGTGCATCGAACACACATGCTCGCCAGCCGTAACCCACGTTCGACTTGCACGGACCGATTGAGATGTCCCTGCCGGGCTGCTGCTCCGAGGGAATCGACAGGGAACAAAGGTCGGGGGGTGGGAATCACAGCGTTTGCATCGCCGTCCGGTTGCCGCCAGTGGTGCTTCGCGATCACCGCTGTGGACCTTGGAGGAGGGTGACAGCAACAAGGAGACCGTCGTTCAGTCAGTGATACCACCGGAACGGCAGCTCTTGTCCCGGACTCACGACCCAGCCTGTCCAACGCTGCGTACAGCCCGTTCCGACGATCGATCGGGTACACGAAAGCGCGACCAAGAACACGACCCGAGGATTCGGTTATCGCCCATAGTCGCCCTCGTCATCCTGAGCGCTGCGAAACGAACGCCAGCAGTCGAAACCCAGATGAGTTACTTGATGTGGACCCCGGAGATGGCCCGGGCGATAATCAGCCGCTGGATCTCGGAGGTCCCTTCGAAGATCGTGTAGATCTTGGAGTCCCGGTGCCACTGCTCCACCGGGTGCTCGCGGATGTAGCCATAGCCGCCCATGATTTGGATGGCCTCCTCGGTCACGTAGACCGCCGTCTCGCCGGCGTACAACTTGGACATCGAGCCTTCGCCCGATGTGAACTCCTTGCCGTTGCGACCCATCCACGATGCCCGCCACACGAGCAGGCGGGATGCGTCGATCCGCGTCTTCATGTCGGCCAGTTTGAAGGCGATGGCTTGGTTCTCGATGATGGTGCGGCCGAACGCCTTGCGCTCCTTGGCGTACGCCAGCGAGTACTCGTAGGCGGCCCGGGCGATGCCCAGGGCCTGGGCGCCGACGGTGGGTCGGGAGGCCTCGAAGGTCTTCATGGCCGCCTGACTCGTCGACCGCTTGCCCTCCCGGGCCCGGGCCAGCTTCTCGTCGAGTTTGTCCTTGCCACCCAACAGGCAGTGTCCGGGCACCCGGCAGTCGTCGAGCACCACCTCGGCCGTGTGTGACGCCCGGATGCCCATCTTCTGGAACTTCTGGCCCTGGGCGATCCCCGGGGTGTTCGGTGGCACGATGAAACTGGCCTGTCCCCGTGACCCCAGCTCGGGATCGACCGAGGCCACCACTACGTGGATGTCAGCGATCCCCCCGTTGGTGATCCATGTCTTCGTACCGTTGAGGACCCACTCGTCCTTGGCTTCGTCGTAGACGGCCCGGGTGCGCAGGGAGGACACGTCGGAGCCGGCGTCCGGCTCGGAGACGGCGAACGCGGCCAGTTGGATCTTCTCCGGAGTGCCGAAGCACTGGGGGCCCCACTCGAGGAGCTGTTCGGGCGTCCCGTTGGCGGCGATGCCGGCCAGGCCGAGCGTGCTCCCGAAGATGGACAGGGCGATGCCGGCGTCTCCCCAGGCCATCTCCTCGCTGGCGATGGGCATCAGCAGGCCGCTCTCGTCGAAGAAGGCCTGGCTGATGAAGTCGAAGGAGTACAGCCCGATCTCGGCGGCCTCTTTGATGATGGGCCAGGGGGTCTCTTCACGCTCGTCCCACTCGCGTCCGGCCGGCCGGATGACGTTCTCGGCAAAGTCGTGGACCCACTTTTGGATCTGCAGTTGGTCCTCATTGAGGTCCAGTGAGAATTCGGCCATGTGCGCTGCTCCGTTCCGGCCCGTCGGGCCTCTCACACCCCGGGCCGCCCGCTGGCGGTCGTCAGGTGCCGGGTCGCTCGATCCACCGGCCCCGGCGGCCGGCAGATGCTTGGTAGTTACTCAATGGTAACCACAAAGTGGCCCCTACGCCACCTTTTGGGAGGAGATGCTCGGGTCGCGGGTCTGACCAGGGCAGTTCCGGACACGGCAGGGACGGCGACCACGGCATCCCGCCGGCACTCGGCGGCGATAGGCGCACGCTGACCACCGGATCAGGCGGGTCGGCTAGGCCATCAACACCTGGAGCGGCGGCCGTGAGACCGCGGAGGCACCGGTAGAGGTCACTCGGCAACCCCGGTGCGGCCGGGAACGGAGGAGGAGGGTCGGGGGCTAGGCCGGCTGGGCCAGGCGCACATCCACCGCTTGGAGGCCTTTGGGGCCCTCCTGCAGATCGAACTCCACAGCTTGGCCCTCCTCGAGGGAGCGGAATCCGTTCATCTGGATCGCGGTGTGGTGCACGAATACATCGGCCCCGCCATCCGGTTGTGAGATGAAGCCGAAGCCCTTCTCGGCGTTGAACCACTTGACTGTTCCGGAAGCCACGGTGGCATTCCCCTTTCCTCCACACGCTTCGTGCACAGCGGGCCGCCCGAGGACCACCGGCCCCGACCCTCACGCCTTCGTGTGGGTCTCCGACCACCGGCCCAGGGGAACCCCCTGAGAAGGAAAACGCTACCAGTCTGATTTCCAGAATCAACTGGGGAGGCGTGTTCTGGACGGGTGTTCACGCGCCGTTCATTGACGGCGGATCCGCGTCCCGTCGGGGCCGTCCTCGACCACCCACCCCGATGCCTCCAGCTCACCACGGAGAGTGTCGGCCTCGTCCCACCGGCGTGCGGCACGGGCCTCGTCCCGTCGTCTGACCCGCTCGGCGGTGTCCGGATCGATCTCCGCTGATGCCCCCGACCCGAACGGCAGGCCGAGGGCGGCGCCGAGCAGGGCGGCCGTCCCCGCGGCCCGGGCGGCCCCGACGTCGTCGGCGGCATCGGCCGCGCTGTTGGCCCGCCGGACCAGGTCGAAGACGACGGCCAGTGCCCCCGGGGTGTCCAGATCGTCGTCCATCCGTGCCCGGAAGCGGGCCACCGAGTTCGCATCGACGTCGGATCCTCCCGACCGGTCGACCACCGGGCCCTCCGCCAACAGCTCGCCGATTCCGAACCGCCGGCCCATCTCGTCCAGCCGGGCCAGTCCTGACTCGGCGTCGGCGATCGTCTCGGGCGTCACCTCGATGGGTGACCGGTAGTGGGACCGCAGCACGAGCAGCCGGTAGGCGCGCCCGTCGCTCTTCGCCAACAGGTCGGCGAGCGAGGTGAAGTTGCCCACCGACTTGGACATCTTCTCGCCGTCCACGGTGACCCACCCGTTGTGGACCCAGTGCCGGGTGAACTCGCGGCCGACGGCCACCGCCTGGGCCCGCTCGTTCTCGTGGTGCGGGAAGATCAGGTCGATGGCCCCACCGTGGAGATCGAACCCGTCACCCAGGAGGTCGAGGGACATCACCACGCACTCGGTGTGCCACCCGGGCCTCCCGTCCCCCCACGGTGACTCCCAGGAGGGCTCGCCCTCCTTGGCCTTCTTCCACAGGACGAAGTCGAGCGGCGAGTGCTTCTCCTCGTCGGCCTCGACCCGGGCCCCGGCCCGGAGCGAGTCGAGGGGCTGGTGGGCCAGGAGCCCGTAGCCGGGGACGTCCCGCACCGACAGGTAGACACCGTCACTGGTCTCGTAGGCCACGCCCCGGTCCATCAGGTCCACCACCAGGGCCACCATCCGGTCCACGTAGGCGGTGGCGTGGGGCGTCTCGTCGGGCCGCAGAACGCCCAGTGCGTCCATCACCTCCCACCAGACCGCCTCGTTGGTGGCGGTGAAGTCCGAGATGGGCACACCCTGGGCCTTGGCCCGGGCGATGATCTTGTCCTCGATGTCGGTGATGTTGGAGACGTAGGTGACGTCGAGCCCGGTGAACACCAGGTACCGGCGGAGGACGTCGAACACCAGGGAGAACCGGCCGTGGCCCAAGTGGGGCACCCCGTCGACCGTGGGGCCGCACACGTACATGGACACCCGGCCCGGGTCCCGCAGGCGGAGGGGACCCACCTCGCCGGTGGCGGTGTCGTGGAGCTGGAGCACGCAGGGTACGGTAACCCGATCATGAGTGTGCACGCGACCGGGTCGGACGGCAGGGCGACCGGACCCACGGGGATCCCCGAGAAGCCCGGGCTGGAGGGCCTGGAGGCCACTTGGTCGACCCGGTGGGAAGAGGACGGCACCTACGCCTTCGACCGGACCGCCCCCCGTGAGCGGGTCTTCTCCATCGACACCCCCCCGCCGACCGTCTCGGGATCACTCCACATCGGCCACGTCTTCTCCTATACCCACACCGATGCCGTGGCCCGCTTCCACCGGATGCGGGGGCGGGCCGTCTTCTATCCCATGGGTTGGGACGACAACGGCCTGCCCACCGAACGCCGCGTCCAGAACTTCTTCGGGGTCCGGTGCGATCCGAGCCTGCCCTTCGACCCCGACTTCGAGCCGCCGGCGCAGCCCGGCAAGGAACCGATCTCGGTCTCCCGACCCAACTTCGTCGCCCTGTGCCACCAGCTCACCGAGGAGGACGAGCAGGTCTTCGAACAGCTGTGGCGCATGTTGGGCCTGTCGGTGGACTGGTCCCATACCTACGCCACGGTCTCGGAGCGGGCCCAGCGGGTGTCCCAGCGGGGCTTCCTCCGCCTGGCGTCGCGATCCCAGGTAGTGCAGCGGACCGCACCCACCCTGTGGGATGTGGACTTCCGCACCGCCGTCTCCCAGGCCGAACTCGAGGACCGGGAGCGGCCCGGGGCCTACCACCGGATCCGTTTCCCCCGGGTGGGCCATGACGGTGGGATCGACATCGAGACCACCCGTCCCGAGCTGTTGGCCGCGTGTGTGGCGCTGGTGGCCCATCCCGACGACGAGCGCTACCGCCCGCTGTTCGGGACCGAGGTGTCCACGCCCCTGTTCGGGGTGCGGGTGCCGGTCCTGGCCCACGAGCTGGCCGATCCCGAGAAGGGCTCGGGCATCGCCATGATCTGCACCTTCGGTGACACCACCGACGTGGTGTGGTGGCGTGAGCTCGCCCTGCCCACCCGGACCATCGTCGGACGCGACGGCCGGCTCCTGCCAGTGGCCTGGGGCAGCGAGGGATGGGAGTCCGACGATCCCGGAGCCGCCACCCGGGCCTACGACGAGCTGGCCGGCCGCACCGTCCGGCAGGCCCAGACCCGGATCGTCGAGCAGCTGGGCGAGTCCGGGGCTCTCATCGGTGACCCCAGCCCCATCACCCACCCGGTCAAGTTCTACGAGAAGGGCGAACGCCCCCTCGAGATCGTCTCGTCCCGGCAGTGGTTCGTCCTGACCCTCCCCCTCCGGGACCGCCTTCTGGCCCGGGGCGATGAGCTGCACTGGCACCCGCCCTACATGGCCCACCGCTACCGGGCCTGGGTCGAAGGCCTCAACGGCGACTGGAACATCAGTCGGCAACGCTTCTTCGGGGTCCCCTTCCCGGTCTGGTACCCGGTCGACGCCGCCGGGGAGACCGAGTTCGACCGGCCCCTCTTCGCCTCCGAGGACCGACTCCCCGTCGACCCGTCCACCGATGTACCCGACGGCTATGGCGCCGACCAGCGTGGCCAGCCCGGAGGGTTCGTCGGCGATCCCGACGTCATGGACACCTGGGCCACCTCCTCGCTCACCCCCCAAATCGCCGGCGGATGGGAGGACGACCCCGACCTCTTCGCCCGGGTCTTCCCCATGGACGTCCGGCCCCAGGCCCACGAGATCATCCGCACGTGGCTCTTCTCCACCGTGGTCCGCTCGGAGCTGGAACACGGCTCGCTCCCCTGGACCGACGCCGCCATCTCCGGCTGGGTGCTCGACCCCGACCGCAAGAAGATGTCCAAATCCAAAGGGGACGTGGTCACCCCCCTCCCCTTGGTGGAGAAGCACGGGGCCGACGCCGTGCGCTACTGGGCGGCCGGCGGCCGGCCCGGCACCGACACCGCCTTCGACGAGGGCCAGATGAAGGTGGGACGACGGCTGGCCATCAAGGTGCTCAACGCCTCGCGCTTCGCCCTCGGACGGATGGCCGGCGACGACGGCACCGTGGTGGTGCCCGGGCCGGGATCGGTCACCGCACCCCTGGATCGGGCCATGCTGGCCCGGCTGGCCCAGGTCATCGGGGAGGCCACCGTGGCCTTCGAGTCCTACGACTACGCCCGTGCCCTCGAACGCACCGAGTCGTTCTTCTGGTCCTTCTGCGACGACTACCTGGAGCTGGTCAAGACGCGCGCCTACGGCGACCCCGGCGACCCCGGCCCGGCCTCGGCCCGGGCCACTCTGGCCCTGGCCCTGTCGGTCCTGCTCAGGCTGCTGGCCCCGGTGCTGCCGTTCGTGACCGAGGAGGTGTGGTCGTGGTGGCAGAGCGGCTCCATCCATGCCGCCTCGTGGCCGACGGCCGGCGAGTTCGACGAGGCGCTACCCGAGGGTCCCGACGCCACCGGACCGGTCCTGGAGGTGGCGGCCGAGGTGCTGGGCCAGGTCCGCCGGGCCAAGACGAACGCCAAGCGCTCCATGCGCTGGACCGTCACCACGCTCACCGTGGCCGACTCCGCCGAGCGGATCACCGCCCTGCTCACGGCCGAGGACGACCTGCACGACGCCGGCGGGGTCGTCGACCTGGTCACCCGGGTGGCCGACGAGCCTGCCGTCGACGTGGCGCTGGCCGAGGAGGAGTGACCGGGCCGGTCACCCACCCCGGCGAACCGGCCGGGTAAACCGTCTCCTAGGCCAGGTACACGCTCAGGGCGGCGTCGGCCATCTCCCGCGGGGTCCCCTCCTGCTCGATGCGGCCGTGCACCATGATGGCGGCACGTGTGGCCACGGACAGGGCGGTGGTCACGAACTGCTCGACGAGCAGGATGGTCATACCGCGGGAGGCCAGGGTGGCGACCAGTTCGTAGAGCTCGCCGACGATGAGTGGCGCCAGCCCCATCGAGAGCTCGTCGAGCAGCAGGACCTTGGGCCCGGTGACCAGGGCCCGGGAGATGGCCAGCATCTGCTGCTCGCCGCCCGACAGGGTCCCAGCCACCTGCTTGCGGCGCTCCCGCAGGCGGGGGAACGTGGCGTAGGTCTGCTCCTCCACGTCCTTGGCCGTGATCCCGCCCCGGTAGGTCCAGATCCGCAGGTTCTCGCGCACGGTCAGATTGGGGAAGATGCCCCGTCCCTCGGGAATGGCGCACAGCCCGCTGTGGACCAGCTTCTCCGGGGGGGTCTTCCCGACCGGCACGTCACCGACCAGCACCTCGCCGGATGTGGGACGCATGCGTCCGTTGATCACCTTGAGCAGCGTGGACTTTCCGGCCCCGTTGGGTCCGAGCAGGGCGAAGACACTGCCGGGGGGCACGACCAGGTTGACGCCGTGGAGCACCTCGATGCGGCCGTAGGCGGCCCGGACCTCATCGACCACGATGCCCGGCGGGAGTTGGTGGGGGCCCTCGGCATCCTCCCCGAACACCTCGTGGACCACGTCGGTCATCGCTCCGGTCCCTGGTCGGCGACGGCCGCGGGGTCGGGGCCGTCCGGGGACGCGGGGCCCACGGTCGGCGGGAGGACGGTGGCCGCTTCGGGACTGGCCTCGCCCAGGTAGGCGGCTTGGACCATCGGGTCGGTGCGGATGACCTCGGGTGTGCCGGCGGCGATGATGTCCCCGAAGTCGAGCACGTAGATCTGGTCGCAGATGCGCATGACCAGCTCCATGTCGTGCTCCACCAGCAGGACGGCCATGCCGTCGGCGGCCAGGGCGCTCAGCAGGTCGCCGAGGGCCTTGGACTCCGTCTCGTCCAGCCCGGAGCCGGGCTCGTCGAGGAGCAGGAGCTTCGGCCCGATGGCCAGGGCGCGGGCCAACTCCACCATCCGGGCCAGCCCGGTGGACATGGTGGCGGACTGCTCGTCACCGAGCCCGGCCAGGCCGACCCCGTCGAGGAGCCGCTCACAGGTGGCGGCCGTGGACGCACGGGTCGGACCGTCGGTCCCGGCACCCGTGGATCCGTCGACCCCGCCGGGGTCGGTGCCGCCGCGCCGCTTCCGCGGCAGGGCCCGCCGCAGCCGTGGCCACTCCCACCACTTGATGGAGGACTCCAGGCCCACCTGGACGTTCTCGCTGGCCGACAGGGTGCCGAAGATCTCGAGACGCTGGAAGGTGCGGGCCAGACCCAGGCGGGCACGGCGGTGGGGCTTCATGGACGTCACGTCGGCGTCGAAGAGGTGCACCGAGCCGCGGTCGGGAACCTGCAGCCCGCTGATCACGTTGAACAGCGTGGTCTTGCCCGCCCCGTTGGGCCCGATGAGCCCGGTCACGGTGCCCGGCTCCACGGTCAGGGTGACGTCGTTGAGGGCCGACACGCCGCCGAAGCGGACCGCCACCTCCGAGACCGTGAGGGCGGCGTTGGCGCCGCCGGTCGGCTCACCCGGCGGCACGGGTCTCCCTCCCCATGGCCGGACCAGCTCCCACCGGGTCGCCGGACACCGGACGGCTGGTGGCCTCCGCACGGCGCACCCAGGGCAGGCGGAACTGGAGGAACTCCAGGCCGAGCAGGCCGCCGGCGGCCCGGCCGATCAGGATGATCCCCACCCCGGCGAACAGTCCGACACCGTTGGGCCACAGCTGGTTGAGCACCACGTAGGTGAGCGCAGCGAGGAAAGCCCCCGACACACTGCGGATGCTCCAGATGGTCACGAACAGGACGAAGATGATGCCGGGGAAGACGTCGAAGTCGGTGGTGCCCACCACGCCCTGCACGGTGCCGTAGAGCGCGCCGGCCAGTCCGGCCATGGCGGCGGCGATGGCGAACACGGCCACCTTGGTGAACCCGATGTTGAGGCCCACGGTGGCGTAGGCCGCCGGCGAGTCGTTGAGGGCGACGAGGCGCCGGCCGAACAGGCTACGCCGGATGGCCAGGACCAACAGGGCGGCCAGGACGAAGAAGGCCGAGACCAACAGGAACTCGGCACCGTCGCTCCCGAAGTTCACACCGGGGACCACGATCCGGCCGATGGACACCCCCCCGCTCCCGTAGATGTGGCTGTCGGGGAAGAACCCGGTGGCCACGGCGTCGGCGAAGGCGAAGGTGGCCAGGGCCAGGTACAGGTCGCGCAGGCGGATGGTGGGGAGGGCGATCAGCGCTCCGAGGCCGGCACACACGCCCGTGGCGGCCAGGAGGCCGAGGACGGATCCCCCGCCGGCGATCTTGCCCATGACGAACGCCCCGATGCCCATGAACGAGAACTGGCACAAGGAGACCTGGCCCGAGTAACCGGTGAGCAGCACGAGGGACAGCCCGACGATCCCGAGGGTCATGACCATGCCCCCCAGCGTCAACAGGGTGGTCCCCTTGATCTCGGTGTTGGCGAAGACGAGGGCGGCCACGATGGCCAGCACGAAGAAGACCGCCCCGGCCACCAGCGACTCCCTGCCCCCGGCCACCCGCGGCGCCCGCATGGTGGTCAGCCGACCCACGGCCCGGAGGCGCACCGAGGGCAGGGTGACCAGAGCGATGAACAAGAAGGCCATGGGCAGGGCATAGGTGATGTCCGGCACCAGGTTCTGGGGGACGTGGGGCAGGATGTAGTTGATGACGTAGTTCTCGGCCAGGCCGATGCCGATGGCGGCGGCGAAGGTGACCGGGATGTTCTTGAGCCGCCCCACGATGGCGGCGGCGTAGCCGTTGACCACCAAGAGGGTCATGGCCTCGATGCTGATGCCGGTGGTCTGGGTGGGGGCGAGCAGCACGCCGGCCAGGGCCGCCATCATGAACCCGAGGATCCACCCGTACTGGCTCATCCGGTTGGGCGATACCCCCGACATGGCCAGGAGCTCCGGGTCGTCGACCACCGCCCGCAGGGCGAAGCCGGTGCGGGTGGAGTAGAACAGGGCGCGCAGGGCGATGGCCACGGCCAGCGCCACGCCGATGATCAGCACCTCCTGGTACTGGATGTTGATCCCGACCAGCCGGAACTGGCCGGAGACCATGTTGTTCACCTGGCGCTCGGTGGTCGGGCTCCAGATGAGGGTGGCCGCCCCGGTCAGGATGACCATCAGGCCGAGCGTCACCATGACCGGTCGCTCCGACGAGGCGCCGTGCAGGCGGCGCATCAGCACCCGCTCCACCAGCGCCCCGGCGATCGAGGCGCCGATGACCAGGATGATCAGGAGGGACACCAGCACCGGCACGTTGTGGGCCGAGACCAGCTCCCAGTAGCAGAAGGCCGCCACCATGCCCACCGCTCCCTGGGCGAAGTTGAACACCCCCGAGGTGGTGTAGGTCACCACCAACCCGGTGGCGGCGATGGCGTAGCCGGCGCCGAGCATGACCCCGAACACGGTGTACTGCAGGAAGTCGCTCACCGCACCACCTTCGTCGCCCGTCGCATCAGGTCATACCCTCCGGATCGGGCCCAGGCCGCTCAGGACGCCGGCGGCGTGATGTACTTGTAGTCGCATCGGTACCCGTTCGTGCTGCTGTTGATGGACGGGTCGTCCAGGCGCTGGTACTGCCCGTTGGCCACCTGGCCGAGCAGATAGCAGTTCCCCACCGTCTTGGCCGCCGGATTGTTGGGGGCGATGATGTTGTCGCCGCTGAACGAGGTGATCTTCGAGAGCGCCTGGAGCAACGAGCCCCGGCTGGGGTTGGCCCCGGCATTCTTCAGGGCCTGGGAGAACAGTTCGGCCGAGAGCCACCCGTACAGGGTGAACAGATCGGCTTTGAACCCGGGGGAGGCCTTTTGCACCCACTTGTTGAAGAGGCCCACGGCGGGGATCTGGCCGGCGTCCTGGCCCAGGAACAGCGATGTGTTCTGGTCGAACAGCGCCCCGTCCACCGCCGACGGCCCGCCCGAGGCCGAGACGAGCTCGTTGCTGTAGTTGGCCGAGCCCAGGATGACCTGGGGGTGGAAGTTCTGCTGCTGGAGATCCTTCAGCATGGCCGAGGCGTAGTTCTGGGGTAGCTGGGAGAGGAAGAGGATCTTGACGCCGGCGTTCTTCATGGCGATGACGTTCTGGGTGTAGTCGGTCTGGGTCACCGGCACGCTGGGGTCGTAGATGATCTTGTAGCCCACCTGCTCCATGGCGTACTTCTGGCCCACCCAGTCCCGCTGGGCCGAGGCCTGGTCGGACACCACGGTGCCGACGGCGTCGATGGCCTTCGGGAACTTGGTCTTGTAGTACTGGAGGGGGCCCTCCTCCCAGCCGCCGTTGAGGGGCACGGCGCTGAACACGTTGGGCAACTGGTTGGTCGCCGGGTCGAGAACCACGGACACGTTGGGCATCCCCGGGTTGGCCGCCAGCAGTTGACCCCCGAAGTTGTCCTGGAGGGAAAACCCGCCCACCAGGGAGAAGTCGTTGGTCAGCGCATTCTGCGTGGCCTGTTTGTTGCCGGCGCCGCTGAACCCGTCGTCGGCCGAGTCGACGGTGATCTTGCGACCGTTGACCCCACCCGTGGCGTTGACGTAGTCGGCGTAGGCCTCGGTCCCCACCAGGGCGCCCTTGAACAGTCCCCCGATGGCCAGCGTCGACACGTTGGCCACCCGCACGGACGTGGCGGTGATCCCGGTGTGGTCGCTGAAGGCGCTGGAGGGGATCGATGCGTTCCCCGAGCCCGAGCCGGAGCCGGAGGTGGTGGTGGTGGAGGACGACTTGGTCGAGCCACAGGCCACAGCGGTGACGGCCACCACGGCGACCAGTCCCACGGCGCCGAGGCGCGCCCTCCACGTTGTTGAACCCAAGGTTCCCCCTTGCTCGATCGACCTTGCACTGCCCATCTGGCCCGAGTGCCCGCCCGTCGGGCCTGACGGCCATGAACATGTGACTCTACGTCAGAAACTCGACGGGGTGTCCAGCAGCCCAGGTGGGGACGGGTTTCGATCAGGCCTCGGGGCCGGTAGCCGTCGCCCGGCGGTCGGCCCGGACCCGCATGGCTTCGAGGAACCGGACCGCCCCCATGGTGGTGTGGCGGCACCGGATCGAGGCCAGGACGTCGAAGGCGTGTTGGGCCCGCGGCAGCTCGACGGCGGCCACCGGCGCCTGGGAGTGCAGCCGCAGCTGGGCCACGAAGTGCCGGGCCACGGCCACGGGCACCAGGGTGTCGTTGACACCGTGGAACACCATCATGGGGGGAGCGTCCACCGTGACCCGGTGGTCCGGTGACGCCTCCTCGAAGAGCCGGGGGTTGTCCGCCGCCGAGGCCTTCATGACCCTGCGCTCGAGCAGGTCGAGGGTCCCGCCCCCGTAGCGGCCGGACCGCTCCGGGTCCCCGGTCATGTCGTAGACACCATAGAAGGGGAGGCAGGCGTCCACCGAGGCGTCGAGGTCCTCGAACCCCGGCTGCCATTCGGACTCGTGGGGGGTGAGGGCCAGGAGCGCCGAGAGGTGGCCCCCCGCCGAGCCTCCGGACACGGCGATGAACTCGGGGTCGCCTCCGTACTCGGCGATGTGCTGGCGGACCCAGGCCACGGCACGCTTGCAGTCCACGATGTGGGCCGGCCACGTGGCCCGGGGGCTGAGCCGGTAGTTGACGGCCACGCACACCCATCCCCGCTGAACCAGCTCGTGCATCATGGGGATGCCCTGCTCGCGCTTGTCCCCGATCACCCAGGCCCCGCCGTGGATGTACACCAGCACCGGGGCATCGACCGGGGGCACGCCCCGCCGGGTCAGGACGTCGAGTTTGTGACGGTAGTTCCCGTCGCCCCAGTAGTCGATGTTCCTGGCCCTCCGGATGGACCGGAAGCGCAACGGTACGGCGATGACCAGCCGCCAGCGGTGGTTCCAGGCCGGTCGGGGATCCCGGGCCAGCACCTCCACGGCCCCACCGGTGGCCCGGTCCAGCGCCTCGTCCACCAGCGCGGCGGAACCGGAGGCCACGACGGCCAGCCTGACGTAGGCTCCGGCGGTCACGGCGGCGACCACCAGGCCGGCCCACCCGGGCCAGCCCGACAGGGAGCCGTTGAGGCCGAAGGCCACGGTCCCCACCACCATCAGGGCCACCATGTGCACGGGTAGCTCCCCGGGGATCCACCCGAGGGCGAAGCTGGCCACGGCGAAGGGTTCACGGCGGACGGGGAAATAGGCGTTGACCGCCAGGACCGCGAAGACCAAGCTGACTGCGAGAAAGACCCAAGCCACCCCTCCATACAACACGCTCCCGTCGTCGGAGTGGAGCCACGTGGCCGACGGGCCCGGGTGGGGGCGCCGGACCAAGGAGGGAGGACAGCGTCCATGGAACGACTCAGCGGGCTCGACGCCAGCTTCCTCTACCTCGAGACCCCGAGCCTGCACATGCACGTGGGCCTGTGCCTGGTCTTCGACCCGGCGACCGTGCCCGGGGGCTACTCCTTCGACCGGATGAAGCGGTCCATCGAGGCCCGCCTGCCCGCCGCCCCGGTCTTCCGTCGACGGCTGGTGGAGGTGCCGTTCCGGCTCGGCCATCCGGTGTGGGTGGACGATGCCGAATTCGACATCGACTACCACGTGCGCCTGGCCGCCGTGCCCAGTCCCGGCGGCCTGCGCCAACTCGCCGATCTGGCCGGGGACATCACCGGACGCCCCCTGGACCGGTCACGGCCCCTCTGGGAGATGTGGGTCGTCGAGGGTCTGGCCGGGGGCCGGATCGGCTTTGTGGCCAAGATGCACCACTCAACAGTGGACGGGGTCTCGGGCGCCGCCCTGCTCTCGGTCCTCTTCGACCTGGCCCCCGAGCCCACGGCCGAGAGCCTCCCCGCCGAGCAGCCGGTGGACCAGCGGGTGCCCTCCGGGCTGGAGCTGATGAGCCAGGCCCTGGTGGCCCGGACGCTCCGTCCCATCGACATGACCCGTGACCTGGTAAGGACGGCACAGCGGGTCCTGGACGTGCGGCGTGTCCGCCAGGAGCCCCACGGGCGGTCCCCCCAGGCCAAGGCGGCGCTACCCCTCTCGGCCCCCCGGACCTCGTTCAACGGATCGCTGACCTGGCGCCGCAACGTGTCCCTGACCGCCCTCGGCCTGCAGGACGTCAAGCGTCTGAAGAAGGCCACCGGGACCACGGTGAACGACGTGGTGCTGGCGGTGTGCACCGGTGCCCTGCGGGCCTTCCTCCGAGAGGGCGACGAGCTCCCGACCAAGCCCCTGGTGGCGGTGGTGCCGGTTTCGGTCCGGTCCGACGTCGACGATCCCCGGGGCTCGAACCAGGTCTCGACCATGTTCGTCCAGCTCCCGGTGGAGCTGGACGATCCGATCGACCGGCTGCGGGCCATCCACGACGGGACCCTCGGGGCCAAGGAGGAGCACGAGGCCCTGGGTCCGGACACGCTGATCACCTGGGCCGAACACGCCACCCCCAACTTCTTCGCCAACGCCGCCCGGTTCTACTCCCGGATGCGACTGGCCGACCGCCACCGGCCCATCGCCAACCTGGTCATCTCCAACGTCCCCGGACCCGACTTCCCCCTGTACCTGGCCGGAGCCGAGCTCGTGGCCGGGTTCCCCCTGGGCCCGGTCATGGACGGCATGGGCGTCAACATCACGATCATGAGCTACCGCGGCATCCTCTACTGGGGCATCCACGCCAGTCCGGACACCATCCCGCGACTGTGGAACCTCACCGCCGACGTGCCGCTGGCCCTGGATGAGCTGCTGTTGGCCGCGGGCGAGGCTCCGGCCGTCTACCGGTCAGCCGAGGCCGCCGACGCCTGCCGGGCCTCGGGGATCGACGTCCCGGCGGCCGACGGCTGAGCCCGGACCGCAGCCCTCAGGGGGCCGGGGCGACAGCCATGGAGGAGGCACCGGTGCACACGGGGATGGCCCGCCCGAAGGTCTGCGACGTGGGGTCGTAGGGCAGGACGGAGTCGAAGCCCGCCACCACGAAGGCGGTCGTCCCCGCCGGGTCGAGCACGATATCCGTCGGGTGCTGGGTGCCCGAGCTGGGCTCGCCGGCGGCCTGGGGCGGGAGCCGCACCGGTTGGGGCGGATCGGTGAACGAAGCGATGGGCACCGGATTGATCCAGTTGTTGGCCGAGTCCGCCACGAACAGGGCGCTGCCGTCGGGCTCGACGGCCAGGGCGGCCGGATCGGCGATGCCGTAGTTGTCGAAGCTGGCTGCGGTCCCGGTGGCACCACTGGCCGTGGCGATGGGGAGAACGCGTCCTCCGAAGTCCGGCGGGCCCTGGCCCACGACGTAGACGGTGGCGCCATCGTCGGTCACAGCGATCCCGTGCGGCGAGTAGACCGACGAGACGGTCAGGCCGGTGGGGACGGCGGCGCCCACCGTGTCCCCGGTCGTGTCGACGGGCACGACCCCGCCGGGGACCAGGGCGTAGACGGTGGCGGCCAGCGGGTTGAGGGCCAACCCGTAGATGGTACGTCCGGCTCCGAGGTCGACGGGCCGTCCCACCTGCCGGTTGCCGACGTCCACCGGGACGATGGTGCTGCCACTGGCGGCGAGCACGGTGTGCCCGCCGGGCAGCACCACGATGGCGTGGGTGGCGCCCTGTCCGGGAATGTCGATGGGACGGCCGGCCCGCTGGGTCACCAGATCGATGGGGATGACCACGTTCTGGATGCCGATCGTCGACGAGGGAGCCGTCGGTGCGGTCGTCGTCGGTGCCGCCGTGGCGGGAGGGGTGGTGGGAGGTGTCGAGGTGGCACGGGGGGTGGTGGTGGCCGGCACACCCGACGAGGTGGCGCCGTCGGCGGTCACCACGTAGGCCCACCGGCCGTCGGGCGAGGTGGCGATGGCGAAGTCACCGAGGTCGGGGGTCCCCGAGACGGGGAGGGTGATCGGCGCCTCGGCCGTGCGGGTGGCCAGCTCCACCGGAGTCACGGCGTTGGAGCACACCACGTAGCCCATCGACCCCGCCGGGGCCAGCGACGAGCCGCCCGACGGAGCCGGCCGTGGCTGGGCGAACAGCCCACAGCCCGACAGGGCCACGGAGACGAGGCCGAGTGAGGTGACGACCACCGGTCGTCGGGTGCGGCCGCGGCCGGATGTCGGGGTGGGCGTCATGCGTGGTCCGACCCTAGCGACACGGCCCCCGGTGGCTGGGTGACCGGGGGCCCGTGGACCCCGTCCCGGGCGGCGCCCGATACCGGGCTCAGGAGTGTTGGAACTGGGGAACGCCGTCCACCTCGAAGGCGAACTCGTCCACATAGCACCACCACCACGCCTCACCCGGCTCGAAGGACTGGATCAGGGGGTGCCCCGTCTCGTCGAAGTGGCCGGTGGCGTGCCGGCCGGGCGAGTTGTCGCAACAGCCGACATGGCCACAGATCATGCACATCCGGAGGTGCACCCAGTGGCCGCCCAGGCGGAGGCAGTCCTCGCACCCGTCGGCCGAGGGACTGACCTCTTGCACCTGGTCGAGATGGTGGCAGAACTCCTCGGCGTCCGTCATGGTGGCTCCTCCGCTGATCGCCGGCCGGCCCGGCACCGGTGCCCGGTTCCGCCCGACCGCGTCCGATGGTACCGGTCGGCATCGCCCGAAGCCGCGGCGCCGATCGAGCAGCGTGCACCGCCGGCGTACCAGTCCACGAACAGCCTGCCGGTTAGCATGCGCCACGCCGGTCCAGCCGGCCACCGTGCCGTGACCGTGCCGGGTGCCACCGACGCCCCCCGCCGGTCCAACCACCCGACGGCCCCCAGCCCACGAGGAGTGATCCGCCATCCGCCCACCACGGCACCGCCCACGACAGCCGTGATCAACGACGGCACCGGTCGGTGGACCTCGGTCACCTGGGTGCGGTCGATGGTGCCGCGGGCCACCGACGAGAGCCACCGGGCCTCGACACCGCTGGAGTTGCTCTTCGACCTGTGCTTCGTGGTGGCCGTCTCCCAGGCCGCCGCCGAGCTGGAACAGGGGATGACGAGCGGCCGGATCGGATCGAGCCTGGTCGGGTACCTCATGGTGTTCTTCGCCATCTGGTGGGCCTGGGTGAACTTCACCTGGTTCGCCTCGGCCTACGACATCGACGACGTGGCCTACCGGCTCCTCACCTTCGTCCAGATCGCCGGAGCCCTGGTGCTGGCCGCCGGCGTGTCCTCCGCCTTCTCGGGCGGCGACTTCGCCACCATCACCGCGGGCTACGTGGTGATGCGCGTGGCCATGGTGGCCCAGTGGCTGCGGGCCGCGGCTTCGGATCCCCAGGGGCGTTCGGCGGCCCTGCACTACGCCCTCGGGATCTCCCTGCTCCAGGTGGGCTGGGTGATCCGCCTGTTCGTCCCCCACTCGTGGGGGGACGTCACCTTCATCCTCCTCGGCACCGGGGAGGTCCTCGTCCCCTGGTGGGCCGAGCGGGGCGGGCGGTCCACGACGTGGCACCCCGGCCACATCAACGAACGCTACGGCCTGTTCACCCTCATCGTCCTGGGGGAGAGTGTGGCGGCGGCCACCATCGCCATCCAGTCGGCGGTGTCGTCCCACTCGATCTCGGCCTCCCTGGTGGGACTGGCCGTCGGCGGCCTGGGCCTGGTGTTCGGCCTGTGGTGGTGGTACTTCGAGCACTCGGCGGAGGAGGGCCTGCGGGTCAGCCGCCGACTGGCCTTCGTCTGGGGGTACGCCCACTACTTCGTCTTCGCCTCGGTGGCCGCCTTCGGGGCCGGGCTGGAGGTGGCGGTGAACACGGTGGAGCACCACGGCACGGCGTCGAGGGTCACCGCCGCCCTGACCGTGGCCGTCCCCGTAGGGATCTTCCTCCTGGTGACCGCGGGCCTCCATGCCATCCTGCGGCGGGACTGGCCCCTGCGACGGTGGTACCCGCCCCTGGCCGTCGCCGGCCTGGTGGGACTGGCCCTCCTGGCCGACCGGGTCAGTCTGGCGGTGGTGATCCCCCTGATGGCCCTGGTGGTGGCGGGACTGGTGGTGGCGGACGTCCGGGCGACGCGACACGTCGTTCCCATCGGCTAGGCAGCGACCCACCCTGGCTGGGCGCCCGACGCTCCCACCGGACCGAGGGGGCGGGGAGTTCGACCCGGCGCCGCGACGCCAGAGCTGAGGCCACGTGGTCGGTCAGCGTCTCCAGCGGGCGCACCTCCTCCCCGCTCAGCTGGAGGGGGCGGGAGTGGGCCAGGACCACGCTGCCGAGCCGGGTGCGTTGGGCCCACAGCGGGAGGACCATCACCACCCGGGCTCCGGCGTCCCGTAGCGAGTCGGTGCCCACGAAGCCCCGGCCGAGGGCGTCACCGCCCGTGTAGCACGAGCGGATGTCGTTGACCAGGGAGGACAGCGAGTGGAGTTCGGACGAGGTGAGCCCGACCAGCGCCTCGCCCAGGGGTCCCACCGCGGCCCCGACCGTGGCCCGGTCGGGCCCGTTGAGGATCAGGGCGGCCGAGTCCATCCGCGAGGCGTCCCGGAGGCACCGGAGGAGGCGGTCGGGCATCTGGGGCGTGTCGATGATGCCGGAGATGATCACCGAGGCCCGGACGGTCCGGTCCCACGACGACTCCTCCCGGTGGTCCCCGATGACCTCGAGCCTCGCCGCCAGCAGGTCGGCACACCGCTCCATCTGGGTGAGCATCCCCTCCGGGAGGGGGGTCAGCGACTCGACGTTGAGGGCACCCACGGCGCTCCCGCCGACGATGATGGGGACGCAGATCTCCGACACCACACCGGGGATGGCCTCGAGGTAGGCCGGGTTCTTGGCCACGTCGGGGACCACGATGGGCTTGCCCGTCTTCCAGGTCCGCCCGGTGATCCCCGACGAGCCGGACATGCCGTCGAGGATCTGCCAGAGGCCGCGTTGGGCCGTGCAGCGCAGCTCCCCGTGGCGCTCGAGGTAGGCGCTCGGCATGATCTGGCCCTGCCGGAACAGGTGCTCGACCACGGCGGCGCACGCCCGCCGGGAGTCGGGGGCCCGGTCGAGGGCCTCGAGCATGCGGTCCTCGGTCGTCGAGCCCACCCCGGGCTGCCGGCCCACCCGGGTCGCCGCCGGTCGGGCCTGGTCGGACAGCGCCGGCCACGGCACCCCGGGACGGGCCAGCAGATAGCCCTGCACCAGGTCGACGTCGGCGTCCCGGAGGACCTCCATCTCCTCGGCGGTCTCCACGCCCTCGGCGATGACGCTCGTCCCGACCTCGGCGGCGAAGGCGGACATGGCGCTGACCAGGGCGCGCCGGTTGCGGTCCCGGTCGAGGTCGCGCACCAGCTCGCGATCGAGCTTTAAGAAGTCGGGTGTGAGCTCGATGACGTGGCGCAGGCTCGAGTAGCCCGCACCGGCGTCGTCGATGGCGATCCGCACCCCGCGGGCCAGCCAGGGCGCCAGATCACGGCGGAGCCCGTCGTAATCCTCCACCGCCTCCTGCTCGGTGAGCTCCACCACCACCCGCTCGGGGAGGCGCTCCAACAACAGCAGCGCCGCCGGCTCGGCGAGGAGCGACGGACTCAGATTGACGAACAGCAGGCGGTCGTCGGGAGGCGACCCGAGGACGGTTGCCGCGGCCAGGCAGGCCATCTCGAGGCTGGCCCGAAGACCCACCTCCTCGGCCTTGGCCAGCCACCAGTCCGGTGCCCGCACCGGATCGAGCGGCATCCGGGCCAGCGCCTCGTAGCCCACGATGAGCCGGTCCGCCGGACGGACCACCGGTTGGACGTGGGCCTCCACCACCCCGGGTTCGCACAGGAACTGGATGGCCCGCCGGATGGCAAAGGGACTGTCCGATTCCAGTCCGAGGCGTTGCTCGGAAGACAGGGCCATGAACGACTATCGGCCCACGGAGTGGGAACCTTAAGCCCAGGTGGGCACGTACTCGACGCCGGCACCAGGCGTCGGCGGCGGGACCGGTGGCTACGCTCTGGCCATGGCCGACTGGGAGATCGACGGCGACCGGCTGGCGCTCCGGCTCACCGGTGAAGAGCACCTCGAAGGCATGCACCGTGACGTGGTCGTGCCGAGGTCCTCGGTGGCTGCCGTCCGGGTGACCGAGGACGTCTGGTCCGAGCTACGGGGCATCCGGGCGCCGGGCACGGGGATCCCCGGCGTCATCGCCGTGGGGACGCGGCGGGGGTCGTTCGGGAAGGACTTCGCCGTCGTGCACGGCAAGGGTCGGGGGGTGGTGGTGGAGCTCACCGACCAGCCTTTCGCCAGGATCGTGATCACCACGCCCGATCCCGAGGAGGTGGTGGCCCGCCTCACCACCCCGGGCCCGTCCTGAGGATCGCCCGGGGACGGCCCAGGCCCGGCGTCCCTTGTAAATGGCACTGAGTGCCATTACTATCGCCGAGGTGGAAATCCACGGTGACGTCCCGGATCGGGGGGCTTGAGGCCATGGCCGGGCGAGTCGAGGGCAAGGTGGCGTTCATCACGGGCGCCGGGCGGGGCCAGGGGCGGAGTCACGCCGTTCGCCTAGCCGAGGAGGGTGCCGACATCATCGCCATGGACATCCTCGAGGACTATCCGTCGGTCGGCTACCCCATGGCCACGGCCGAGGATCTGAAGGAGACGGTGCGGCTGGTGGAGGCGCTCGACCGGCGCATCGTGGCCCGCCGGGCCGACGTCCGGGATCCCGCCTCCATGCGGGAGCTCCTCGCCGAAGGGGTGTCCGCTCTGGGTCGGCTCGACATCGTGAGCGCCAACGCCGGGGTGTGCAGTGTCCAATCCTGGGACCAGGTGACCCCCGAGCTCTGGCGGGACACCCTCGACACCAATCTCACCGGCGTGTGGAACACCATGGTCACCGCCGTACCCCACCTCATCGACGGCGGCGGCGGTTCGATGATCGCCACCGCCTCGACCTCGGGCGTCAAGGGCGTGCCCTTCCTGTCGCCGTACGTGGCGGCCAAGCATGGCGTGGTCGGGATCGTCCGCTCGTTGGCCAACGAGTTGGCCCGTCACCACATCCGGGTCAACACGGTCCTCCCGGCAGGCGTGAACACCCCGATGCTCATGGGCCTCGGAGCACTGGCTCCGCTGCTCGAGGTCGATCCCGACCTCGGGGGCGTCTTCCAGAACACGTTGCCCGTCAGCTTCATCGAGGCCCGGGACGTCAGCGAGGCGGTGCTCTTTCTCGCCTCGGACGAATCCCGCTACGTGACCGGTCTCGAGTTCACCGTCGATGCCGGGCAGACCATCCGGTGAGCGGGCGGCAACGGTCGATGCGGGACCCGATGGGACCGACACAATGAGAAGAGACAGGACGTGGTGATGAGCAACCCCTGGTTCGAGACGGTGGCCGAGGCCCAGAGGAGGGCCAAGCGACGCCTGCCGTCGTCGGTCTACGCGGCCCTGGTCGCCGGCTCCGAGAAGGGCCTGACCGTCGAGGACAATGTGGCCGCCTTCGGCGAGCTGGGCCTAGCCCCCCACGTGGCCGGCCTGTGCGACGAGCGCGACCTGTCCACCACGGTCATGGGACAGCCGGTGTCCATGCCGGTGATCATCTCGCCGACCGGGGTCCAGGCCGTCCATCCCGACGGGGAGGTGGCGGTGGCCCGGGCGGCGGCGGCCCGGGGCACGGTCATGGGCCTCAGCTGTTTCGCCAGCAAGCCGATCGAGGAGGTGGTGGCGGCCAACCCCCAGACCTTCTTCCAGACGTACTGGGTCGGGGACAAAGGCGAGATGTCCGAGCGCCTCGAGCGGGCGAGGGCGGCCGGGGCGGTGGGGCTCATCGCCACCTTCGACTGGTCCTTCGCCATCGGACGGGACTGGGGCAGCCCGGTGATCCCCGAGCAGATCGACCTGAAGACTGCCCTGCGCTTCGCTCCCGAGGTGCTGCGTCGGCCCCGCTGGCTCCGGGACTTCGCTCGGACCGGGTCCATCCCCGACCTCACCGTCCCCAACCTGGCCCGACCTGGTCAGGACGCCCCCACCTTCTTCGGGGCGTACGGCTCGTGGATGCAGACGCCCAATCCCGGGTGGGACGACGTGGCCTGGCTGCGCGAGCAGTGGGGTGGCCCGTTCATGCTGAAGGGTGTCGTGCGGGTCGATGACGCCAAACGGGCCGTCGACGCCGGGGTGACCGCGATCTCGGTGTCCAACCATGGGGGCAACAACCTCGACGGCACCCCGGCCACCATCCGCATGCTGCCGGTGATCGCCGAGGCGGTGGGCGACGAGGTCGAGGTGCTCCTCGACGGGGGCATCCGTCGGGGCAGCGACGTGGTCAAGGCCCTGGCCCTCGGAGCCCGTGCCGTCATGATCGGACGGGCCTACCTGTGGGGGCTGGCAGCCAACGGCCAGGCCGGCGTGGAGAACGTCCTGGACCTCCTCCGCGGCGGTATCGACTCGGGTGTGCTCGGCCTGGGACACGCCTCGGTGCACGACCTCTCCCCCGCCGACCTGGCCGTGCCACCGGGGTTCACCCGCCGTCTGGGGGACGACCGGGGCTGAACCGGTCCATCGTGGGGACCGCGACCGGCAGACCGTCTCGGACCGCAGGGCTCAGAGCAGCGGACGGATCTCGATGGCACCCCGGGCTACGGCACACGGCGTGCCGGCCACCAGCCGGACCGCCTCGTCCAGATCGTCGGCCTCGATGACCGAGAAGCCGGCCAGCGGTGCGGCCCCGACGGCGTAGGCCTCGGAGGTGGTGACCACCGGGCCGTCCCAGGCCCGCACCACCGTGGCCGGGCCGACGGCCGCCACCAGGTCGCCCCGGTCGATCAGTACGTGGTCCCGGGCCAACAACTCGTGGCGGCGGTCCTCGGTGAGATCGAGCCAGTCCTGTTCGGCTCCGTAGGCCAGGCAGAGAAATCGCATGGGGGTCCTCCTCTAGACGATGGCGGGGCAGAGCCGGTGGGACGACGCTCGGATGGTCGACGCGTCCTTTCGGATCACCGGGGGCCGGTGCGCAATCGGAAGACCGCCCCGGCCGGGTCGGACACGGTGGCGATGCGCCCGTAGGGGGTGTCCTCGGCCGGCTGGACCACCGAGCCCCCGAGGGACTGCACCGCTGTCAGGGCCAGGTCGGCATCGTCGACTTCCCAGTAGAGGGCCCACGAGGACGGGGCTCCCTCAGGGAGGAAACTGCTGGCGTCCATGATCCCGGCCATGGGCTCCTTGGTCACCGGATCCAGCACGGTCGAATAGCGGAACTCGTCGCTGTCCCCGACCGCCGTGGTCTCCCAGTGGAACACGGTGCCGTAGAAATCGAGGGCGTCGGCGTAGTCCCGGGTGTGGAGCTCGAACCAGCTCGGGGCACCGTGCTCGTCGAGCACCGTGAATCCGGGAAAGGTCCCCGCCTCCCACGCACCCAAGTTGGCACCGGCGGGATCCACCAGGACGGTCTGGATGCCGAGCTCGGCCACCGGCATGGCCGGGGCCAGGATCTGGGCACCGGCCGCCTCGGCGGCCTCGGTCGTCGCGGTGATGTCGTCGGTGGCCAGGTAGATCTTCCAGGTGTCGTTGGCCTTCATGCCCTCACCCATATCCCCCATGCAGCCGGCGATGTCCACACCTTTGTGGGTGAAGATGAAGTAGCCACCGAACTCGCGGTCCGGGTCACCGGACTCCCATCCGAACAGTTCGCCGTAGAAGGCACGACTGCCGCTGATGTCCGAGGTCCACAGATCGACCCAACAGGGTGCTCCGGCGGGTGCTTGTGCTCGGGTCGTCATGGTCGCTCCTCGGGTCGCTCGGGATCAGTCAACTACTGCGACGGGTCCGCGTGCTCGAACTCATCGGCGGGCGGGAGCAGTCCGGACACCGATGTCACGCCGATCCTCCTTGGGCGTCGAGATGGATCGGGAGCCCGAACTGAGGGAAGAGCCGCTCGGGGCCCAGCGCAGCCAGGAAGAAGTGCATGGAGGTGATCCGGCCTCGCGAGATCTCGAGCACCTGGAGGGCCCAGGGAGCGAACCCTCCCGAGGGGTCCGGCCGGTACTGGCCGAAGGCCGGACAGCCGTTGGCGCCGGCCGGGATGAGGACCGATCCTCGGCAGGCGCTCGGCCCCGGCTCCAGCATCCACTGCCCGATGCTCCCGGCCCCCCGGACCCACAGGGCGAACGGCGGCATCGACTGGACGGCGTCCTCATGGAGCAGGGCCACCAGGGCCTCGATGTCGTAGCGTTCGAAGGCGTCCACGTAGCGCTCCAGGAGGACCGTGTCGGGAGCGTCGAGTGGGTCGGGCCGACCCTGCCCACCCTCGGACCGGAGGGTGGCCCGGGCCCGCTGGAGTGCGCTGTTCACCGCCGGCACCGTGGTCTCGAGCAGCTGGGCCACCTCGGCGACGCTCCAGCGCAGGACGTCGGCAAGGATGAGGGCGGCGCGCTGGCGGGGGGGCAGGTGCTGCAGGGCGGTGATGAAGGCCAGGCGAATGGACTCGCGATACTCGGCGACGTCGGCCGGGTCGGCGTGCTCGGACCCGACGCGTCCGTCAGGAACGGGTGTCACCCACGTCGCCTCGGGCAGCATCGGACTGAGCAGGGACTCCCGGGGTGGCGAGTCCGGACCCATGTCCATGGGTCGGGCCCGGCGTTGGACGCTCCTCAGCATGTCGATGCACACGTTGGTGGCGATGCGGTAGAGCCACGAGCGCAGGCTGGACCGTCCCTCGAAGCCGTCGGCCCTGCGCCACGCCCGCACCATGGTCTCCTGCACGGCGTCCTCGGCTTCGAACCCCGAGCCCAGCATCCGGTAGCAGTAGCCGGTCAACTCCCGGCGGAACGGCTCCAGGTCCGGCGGGGCCGGTGGTGCCTCACGGATGGCCACGTCTGGGCATGCTACTGAGGGAGGCGGCCCTCGGCTTCATGCCGCGCCTCCCTCCGTGCCCGACCAGGCGGCCATCCGGCACAGGGTCGGGAGCCACGCCTCGAGCGGTGGCACCCGGGCCTCGGGATCCTTCGCCGCCTCGTCGGCCCGGCGGAGTCGGACCGTGGCCTCGAAGTGGGTCGAGCCGGCGAAGGCCGCCACCGCCGAGGCGCTCATGGCCTCACCCTGGACGGCGAGGGTCAGGCGGCTTCCCCCGGACAGGGTCCCGCGGTACGACTCGTCCACGGTCACCAGATACCGCTTGGCCGCCACATGTCCGGCGACGAGGTCGGCCACCCGGTCACCGAAGACCGGGGCGACGGCGGAGGCACCCACCGCGGCGTGGGCCGCGGCGGACCCCGGCGCCAGGACGTGGCCCACGTCGTGGAAGAGGCCGGCCACCTGGAGCTCCCGGTCCCTCGGGTCCGAGGCGGCCAGCAGGGCCGCGCACTGGAGCCCGTGGTCGAGGATGGTCAACCCGACCACGTCCTCGTGGGGCTCCTCGATCGAGCCGGCCTGCTCCAGGACGGCGACGAGGGCGGCGAGGGCCGGTCGGTCCGCCGTCGCCTCACGCACCACGCCGCGACTCCGGACCGGCCCGATCATCACCCGAGGGTGGCGATGGCCTCGTTGAAGGTGGCGGAGGGTCGCATGACCGCCTCGGCCAGGACCGGGTCGGGTTGGTAGTAGCCACCGATGTCGACCGGTGAGCCCTGGACGGCGATCAGTTCCTCCACGATGGCCTGCTCCCCGGCGGCGAGCGCGGAGGCCAGCGTGATGAACGCGTCGGCCAGCTGGGCGTCCTCGGTCTGGGCGGCCAGCTCCTCGGCCCAGTAGAGGGCCAGGTAGAAGTGACTGCCACGATTGTCGATACCGCCCACCCGGCGTGTGGGTGAGCGGTCCTGGTCGAGAAAGGTCCCCGTGGCGCGGTCGAGCGTGTCGGCCAGGATCTGGGCACGGGCGTTGTCGGTGGTCCGGGCCAGCTGCTCGAAGCTGACGGCCAGGGCCAGAAACTCACCGAGGCTGTCCCAGCGGAGATAGTCCTCGTTGATCAGCTGCTGTACGTGCTTCGGAGCCGAGCCACCGGCGCCGGTCTCGAACAGACCGCCTCCGTGGATCAGCGGGACGATGGACAGCATCTTGGCGCTGGTACCGAGCTCGAGAATCGGGAACAGGTCGGTCAGATAGTCACGCAGCACGTTGCCCGTCACCGAGATGGTGTCCTCCCCACGACGGATGCGCTCCAGGGAGAGTGCGGTGGCCTCGGCGGGCGGCATGATCTCGATCCGTAGGCCGTCGGTGTCGTACTCGGGCAGGTACTCCCCCACCTTGGCGATGATGTTGGCGTCATGGGCCCGGTCTTCGTCCAGCCAGAACACCGCTGGATTCCCGGTGGCCCGGGCCCGGGCCACGGCCAGCTTGACCCAGTCCCGGACGGGTATGTCCTTGGTCTGGCACATCCGGAAGATGTCACCGGCATCGACCGGCTGTTCGAGGACGACCGTGCCGTGACCGTCGACCACCCGGACGCTTCCGGCCGTCGGGATCTCGAAGGTCTTGTCGTGGCTGCCGTACTCCTCGGCCGCCTGGGCCATCAGGCCGACGTTGGACACCGAACCCATGGTGGCCGGGTCGAAGGCTCCGTGGGCCCGGCAGTCGTCGATGACCACCTGGTAGACGTCGGCATAGCTGCTGTCGGGGATGACGGCGAGGGTGTCCGCCTCAGCGCCGTCCGGGCCCCACATGTGCCCCGACGTGCGGATCATGGCCGGCATGGAGGCATCGACGATGATGTCGCTCGGGACGTGCAGGTTGGTGATGCCGCGATCGGAGTCCACCATGGCCAGGGCTGGGCCGTGGGCCAGCTCGCCGTCGAACGACGCCCGGATCTCGGCTCCTTCGGGGAGCGCCTCGAGGCCGGCGAAGATGCCGGCGAGACCGTTGTTGGGGCTCATGCCCGCCGCCGCCAGCTCCTCGCCGTAGCGGGCGAAGGTTTCGGGGAAGAATGCCTGCACGGCGTGACCGAAGATGATCGGATCGGAGATCTTCATCATGGTCGCCTTCAGGTGGACGGAGAAGAGCACGTGCTCAGCCTTGGCCCGGGCCATCTGGGCCGTGAGGAACTGGCGCAGCGCCGAGACCCGCATGACCGAGGCGTCCACCACCTCGCCGGCCTCAACGGGCACCGACTCTCGCAGGACGGTGGTGGAGCCGTCGTCGGCGACGAGTTCGATGCGTAACGCTCCCGGCTCGGCGATGACCGCCGACCGCTCCGTCGACCGGAAGTCCCCGGAGTCCATGTGGGCCACATTCGTCTTGGAGTCCGGTGTCCACGCACCCATCCGGTGGGGGTGGGTCTGGGCGTAGTGCTTGACCGAGGCCGGGGCCCGCCGGTCCGAGTTGCCCTGGCGCAGCACCGGGTTGACGGCGCTCCCCATCACCCGGTCGTAGCGGGACCGAATGTCGCGCTCCTCGTCGGACTTCGGGTCCTCCGGGAAATCGGGGAGCGCGTAGCCGTGGCCCTGCAACTCCACGATGGCCGCCTTGAGCTGCGGGCTCGAGGCCGACACGTTGGGGAGCTTGATGATGTTGGCCTCCGGTGTGGCCGTCATCGCCCCCAGTTCGGCCAGCGCATCGTCGATGCGCTGGCCTTCGTCGAGGTACTCGGGGAAGCTGGCGATGATCCGGCCGGCCAGCGAGATGTCTCTGGTCTCCACCCGGACCCCTGCCGTCAATGCGTAGGCCTGGATCACCGGGAGGAGCGAATAGGTGGCCAGGGCCGGGGCCTCGTCGGTGTGCGTGTAGATGATGGTCGAGTCAGGCAACCGTGCTCCGCTTCGTCGTGGGGACGGACGGGGATCAGCCTCGTCCGGCTTCAAGGAGACCACTCCCACCTGGGTCGACGCAACCCCGCTCCCGCCACTACCGGCCGGGACCGGGGCGTCGGGTGACCAACCCAGGCCCGCTCGGTGGTGGCGGGAGCACCGTGACGTCGGAGTCCAGGTGAACGGCCGTGGTTGCACTCCCCGAGCACCGTTCGCCGTAAGCCCACCTCGGTGCATCTCGTGCTGGGAGGGCCCACGCGCCCCGGAACACCAAGGGACAAACAGGCCCGTCGGGCGGGTGGCAGGTCGCGCCTCTGTCCAGACGCCGGTGCTCTCTCCCCGCCATGGCCAGCATACACCCAGGTGGGGGGCTTGCGGCAAGGACCAGAGCCGTGGTGACAATGCACGTGCCCATCGGGCGGCGGTGGACAGGAGCGATCGACAGCAGGGACGAGACAGGCCTCACGGGTCTGGGAGGGATGGTGGTGGCGTGGGCAGCGACGTGCTCGGATTCGACGAGATCGACCGGCACCAGTTCGGCGCCGTTGGCGGCAAGGGGGCGCACCTCGGGGAGCTCGCACGGATGGAGGGGATCCAGGTGCCGGCCGGCTTCTGCGTGACGACGGACGCCTTCCATCGGATCGTGACGGCCGGGTCATCGATCGACCAGTGGCTCGAACGGCTGGGTCGCGTGGGCCCGGGCGACCGGGAATCGATCCGCACCCTCAGCGGCGAGATCCGACGCGCCGTCGAGGGAGTCGCCGTCCCGGATGATCTGGCGGCCGCCATTGCCGAGGCGGCGGGCAAGCTCGGCGTGGACGCCGCCTATGCGGTCCGCTCCAGCGCCACGGCGGAAGACCTGGCGGCCGCGTCCTTTGCCGGTCAGCACGACACGTACCTGAACGTCGTCGGGCCGGGGACGCTCCTCGAGCACATCAGAAAGTGCTGGGCCTCGCTGTTCACCGAGCGAGCTGTGGCCTACCGGCTGCAGAGGGGCATCGACCACAGGCTGGTCCAGATGGCCGTTGTCGTCCAGCAGATGGTCGTACCCCACGCGGCGGGCGTGGTATTCACGGCCGACCCCATCACCGCCAACCGGAACGTCGCCTCCATCGAGGCCGTCATCGGCCTCGGCGAGCCACTGGTCTCCGGCCGGGTGACCCCGGACGTCTACCGGGTGCGCGGGAATGAGATCACGTCGACGTCCGTCGCCACCAAGCCGTTCGGTTCCTACGCCTCACCCGACGGAGGAATCGAGGATGTCGTGATCGACCCGGAGCGCCGGGGCCGGCCGGCACTGACCGACGCGCAGGTCCTCACCCTCGCACAGCTCGGCCGGCGGATCGAAGCGCACTTCGGATGCCCTCAGGACATCGAATGGTGTCTGGCCGACGGGCAGTTCCAGTTCGTCCAGTGCCGGCCGATCACCACGCTGTACCCCATTCCCGTGGCGGACGACGGGGCCAACCACGTCTACGTCTCGGTCGGTCATCAGCAGATGATGACCGACGCCATGAAACCCCTGGGGATCTCCCTGTGGCTACTGACGACCCGACGGCCGATGGTCGTCGCCGGCGGGAGGCTGTTCGTCGACGTTGCTCAACTCCTGGGATCGCCAACCAGCCGCGCCGGCTATCTGGAGGCCCTGGGTCGGTCCGATCCGCTGATCGGGGATGCCCTCCAGGCCATCGTCGAACGTGGCGACTTCATCCCGTTGCTCCCGGACGATGACCCCGGGGTGCCGCCGCCGCCCGGGGTCGCGCCGCCAGGTGGTGCCCCGACACCCCTTGATGCCGATCCGCTGATCGTTGCCGAGCTGATCGAGGAGAGCCGGCGCTCCATCGCCGCGCTGCACGATGAGATCCGCTCACAGGCCGGGCCCGAGTTGGTCGAGTTCATCCTCGCCGACATCGGAGAACTGCAGCGGCTTCTCTTCGATCCTCGGAGCATGCAGGTGATCATGGCCGGGATGCAGGCCACCTGGTGGCTCAACGAACAGCTGGAGACGTGGCTCGGTGAGAAGAATGCGGCCGATGCCCTCACCCAGTCGGTCCCCCACAACGTCACCTCCGAGATGGGCCTCGCCCTGTTGGACGTCGCCGATGTGATCCGGCCCCATCCGGCGGTGGTGGCGTTCATGGAACACGTCGCGGGCAGCGACCCGGACCGCCGTGTGGACCACCAGGGGGACTTCCTGGCCGAGATGGCCATGCTCGAGGGTGGCCGCGAGGCGCGGGATGCCCTCCAGACCTTCCTTGACAGGTACGGCATGCGCTGTGTGGGCGAGATCGACATCACGAGGCCGCGCTGGTCAGAGCGCCCCGGCACCCTCGTGCCACTGCTGCTCAGCAACATCCAGAACTTCGACGCGGGAGCGGGGGAACGGCGCTTCGAGGACGGGCAGGAAGTGGCCCGGCAGAAGGCACGAGAGGTGCTCGGGCGCGTGGCTAAGTTGCCCGACGGGGACCACAAGGCCCACGAGACCCAGCGGAACATCGACCGGGTGCGGACCTTCAGTGGGTACCGGGAGTATCCCAAGTACGGCATGGTGAGCCGCTACTTCATCTACAAACGGGCCCTCCTGGACGAGGCCGATCGCCTGGTCGCGGCCCAGGTGCTTCGTGAGCCCGAGGACATCTTCTACCTCACATTCGACGAACTCGGCGATGTCGTGCGCAGGCATCAGATCGACGGCCAACTGATCGACCAGCGACGGGACGAGTTCACGGCGGACCAAGCCCTCGTTCCACCCCGGGTGTTCACATCGGAGGGCGAGGTCATCGCCGGGGCCTACCGGCGAGATGGCGTACCCCCGGCCGCACTGGTCGGTTTGCCCGTCTCGGCCGGCATCGTCGAGGGGAGGGCCCGAATCATCACAGACCTGGCCGAGGCCGACCTCGAACCCGGGGACATCCTGGTCACCACCTACACCGACCCCAGCTGGACCCCGGCGTTCGTCGCCGTCGCGGGCCTGGTGACCGAGGTGGGGGGCCTGATGACCCACGGCGCGGTGATCGCCCGTGAGTACGGCATGCCTGCCGTGGTAGGGGTGGAGCACGCCACGCGCTCGATCGGCGATGGGCAGTGGATCCGGGTTGACGGGACGAACGG
This sequence comes from uncultured Acidimicrobiaceae bacterium, assembly GCA_963738545.1. Taxonomy (GTDB): domain Bacteria; phylum Actinomycetota; class Acidimicrobiia; order Acidimicrobiales; family RAAP-2; genus Bog-756. The sequence goes on along the minus strand of CAVTXA010000008.1, from coordinate 437,270 downwards.
GTTTGTCGAGATCCTGTCGTAACCGAGCTCCCAGAGCCCGGGTCGTGGGCGCCCCAATCAGCGGCACGACCTCAACCGCTTCCCGGAGACTCGGCCGGTTGAACAGGCCGACCCGAAGGACACCGGCCGGCCGGCGGCGACCACCACCTACCATGGACAGCAATGGCTGTGGCGTGTACCTGCTGTTCAATGCCGGTCGACTGGTGGGTCAGGCTGCGGTCGCACCCGGACCAGCCGATCTGCCACGACTGCCTCGACGGGCTGAACGCACAACGGGACGGCCAGGTGCAGCTCATCGCCGGGTCGTGGTTGGTGACCGGATCCGAACCGATCTTCCAGGTCAGTGACGTGGCCCGCTCGGTGGCCTGGTTCGAGCGAGCAGGATTCGAGGTGTCCTCGCACGACGATACCTATGCCCTCGCTCACCGCGAACGGAACCTCACCATCCACCTCGCCCGCACCGAGGGGAACCGGGGGCACGGCGGGCTCTACCTCCACTGCCAAGATGCCGATCGAGTGGCGCAGGAGTGGCGAGCAGCGGGCATCGACGTCGACGGTCCCCGCGACGAGGACTATGGCAAGCGGGAGGGCTCGGCCCGCGATCCCGACGGTAACCTGATCCGGTTCGGCAGCCCCATTCGCTGAGAGTGCACCAAAGAGGGTCCCCCTCGGTGGTGCCATCCCTGGCCTGGACGATGGGCGGAGCGGCCTCACGGGCTCGACATTCGTCAGCGCTCGATGAGCCGCATCTGCTCCTCGCTGTGGTGGTCGCCGGCCGCCGGTGTGATCGCCCCCAGGCAATCGACCTGATCCGAGCCGAGCTCCACACCGTCGGCCTCCACGTTCTCCTCGACCCGGGCTACCGGCTTGGTGCCGGGGATGGGGACGATGTCGTTGCCTTGGGCGAGGAGCCACGGCAGGGAGACCTGACCCGGGGTGCACCCGACCTCCTCGGCGATCGACCGGACCTCCTCGACACTGGCCAGGTTGCGCTGGAAGTTCTGCTCAGTGAATCGTGGGTTGGTCTTGCGGAAGTCCGAGTCCGCCAGGTCGTGCGTCGACTGCACCGCCCCGGGTCAGCATCCCCCTACCCAGCGGCGAGTAGGCCACCAACCCGATCCCCAGCTCTCGCAGTACCAGGAGCGTCCTTGACTCCGGGTCCCGGGTCCACAGCGAGTACTCGGTCTGCAGGGCGGTGATCGGGTGGATGGCGTGGGCACGGCGGATGGTGTCCGGCCCGGCCTCGGACAGACCGATGGCGCGGACCTTGCCTTCAGCGACCAGCTCGGCCAGCGCACCGATCGTGTCTTCGATGGGGACCTCCGGGTCGACTCGGTGCTGGTAGTACAGGTCGATGTGCTCGACACCGAGCCTCGTGACCGATCCCTCGACAGCAACGCGGATGTTCGCCGGTGAGCTGTCGAGGTTGCCAGGACCGTCACCGACGTGGGAGACCAGGCCGAACTTGGTCGACGACAGCTCGTGCCGGATCCTCAATTCGACGACACACCCAATGGCCGGCCATTGCATTGTCCGATTCAGGCACGGCGCGAGCCGCCTATAGCCGCCTATGCCTGTCGGCCCGTGAAGTACAGGAACTCCGTCTGCAGATCTGCATCGGAAGGTGGTTCCAGCTTGGGTCCGAAGAAGTGTGGCCGGCGGATCATATCGTCCATCGGCTTGAGCACTTCGTAGGCCCGGCGGACGGAGTCCTCGTCCAGGTGCTCGTCCGCTCCGACCGTTCGTGCCAGGTCCCAGGTGTGGACGAGCAAGTCCATGGTCACGAACCGGTCGATGACCTCGCCCGCCGCCATTGTTCCCGTCGGGCCGTCAATCTCTTTCGCCGCCTGGGCTGGGTCCTGGGTGATGGTGGCGACCGCGTGAGAGACCTCTTCCCACGCCTGCCTGGGGTCCTCATCGGCTCCCAGAGGAGTCGGTGCCTCGCCTTGCATACCGGAGATCACGCTCCGATGCCCATCGACCACGTGCGCCACGATGTCACGAGCCGTCCATTCCTCGCACGGAGACTGGGTCCCCCACTCCTCGGGTGCGACCGACCTCACCGCAGCATCGAAATCGCTGGACACCACCTGGTAGGTGCCTCGGACCTGAGCCATGGGCCGATCGTAGGTCGCCTGACGTCCCGTCGAAAGTGCACCCCAAGAGCCCAGAATCATCCCTGAAACGCGGAACATCCCGGCCTGTGACCCCCCTTGGGATCTAGGACCGGGACTTCCGTGACTGCTGCTCCGTCACTTCCGTGAACGGCTCTTGGTGGCGGGGGTGGGATTTGAACCCACGACCTTCGGGTTATGAGCCCGACGAGCTACCAGACTGCTCCACCCCGCGTCGTGAGCCGACAACTTACCATCTCGGCGGTCGGCCGCGTCCAGCGCCGCCGGCCAACCGTCCGACCTGCCCGTTCGGCCGGTGCCCTCCTAAGGGGCGGAGGTGGTGGTGGTCGTCGAAGGCGAGGTCGTGGTGGTGGAGGCGCCTGACGTGGTCGGGGTCACCGTGCCCCCCGTCAACTGCTGGACCTCCTGCAGATTCGACTCGAGCGTCTGGATGTCGTTCTGATAGGCGCCCAGATTGCCCGCTTTGAGGTCGGCCTGCCCCTGGACATAGGCCTGTTGGGCCGCGTTGAGGAGGGCGCGGACCTGGGGCGAGAGCGCCTCCCCGGGAGATCCGCTCCCACCCGGCGTGGTGGACACCGGTGCGGCGAACAGAGTGGTGAGCGCGTCGCTCAATGTCGCCCCGATGGCCGCCGGCTGGTTGCCATAGACGGCGATCACCTGCTGCAGCTCAGGGAAGGTGTTGCGGGAGGACTGGACGTAGAGGGGCTGGATGTACAGCAGTGAATTGGCGATGGGGATCATCAGTACGTTGCCGAGCTGGACCGAGGATCCGTTCTGGTTGAGCAGCGAGATCTGTTGGGAGACGGCCTTGGTGGCGTCGATCTTCGCGGCCACGATGGAGGGTCCCTGCACCGGTTGGTCCCGGGGTGTCACGAACATCTGCAGTTTCCCGTAGTCACCGGGGTCGGATCCCGCGATCATGAATCCCGACAGGGTTTGGATCTGGCTCTGCCCCGAGATCGGCACGAAGGCGTCGAGAAGGGTGAAGGACTGCTTCGTCTGACCCGGCACCTGCATCTCCTGGTAGAGGGGAGCCATGCGCTGCAGCTGTCCGGTCGAGACCTCCTGTCCCTGGGCGTTGGTGGTCAGCGTGGTCTGGAGCGGTTGGGAGGGCGAGCCCGAGCCGGGTGAGGGGGACAGCGCCCAGGCGTCGGCGGCGCTGTAGAAGCTCTGGGCGTTGGTGATGTGGTACTTCCCGTACATGGTGGCCTGCAGGGTGAAGATGTCCTCGGGGTAGCGGATGTGCTGGCGCAGGGTCGGGCTCATCTCCGAAGCGGGCGTGAACATCCCGTGGAAGGCCTTCTCGTAGGTCTGGATGATCGGATCCTTCGGATCCATCACATAGAAGGTCATCTTGCCCGTGTAGGCGTCGATGAGCACCTTGACCGAGTTGCGGACGTAGTTGAGGTTCTGGTTGAGTCCGCTGCCGCTGGGCAGGGCGCTGGTGTCGGCGTTCTGCGAATAGGGGTAGTTGTCGCTGGTGGTGTAGGCGTCCTGGACCCAGTCGATGTGTCCATTGAGCAGCACCGGATAGGGATCCGCATCGAGGCTGAGGAAGGGAGCGGCCTTGGACACCCTGGCCTGCACGCCCCGGTCGAACATGAGACGGGACTGGTTGGTGATCTGGTTGGAGATGAGCAGGTTGATGTCACTGAACCGGACGGCGAACATCACCTGGTCGAAGAAGTTCGACAGCTGGACCCCGCCGTCCCCTTTGTAGTGGGTCTCGACGTTGGTCCCGTTGGTCAGCTGGAAGTCGATCTCGGGCTGCTTGGTGTTGGCTACCACGTAGCCCGAGTTGTTGAGCCCGAAGTAGACGGAGGGCTGCGTCACCGTGGGCAGCCCGCTGTTGGACACCGGCGGCACATAACCCACGGCGAACTGCGGGTCACCGTTGCTGGTTTCGACGTTGGCCGGCGAGACGATCATGCCGTAGCCGTGGGTGTACTGCAGCGTGGTGTTGACCCACGAGGTGGACGGGAGGTCGGCGTCGTTGATCTCCCGCACACCGACGATGGTGGGCGTCTCGGATCCGTTCACTTTGTACCGGTCCACGGCCAGCGTGTCGAACTGGTAGTAGGTGCGGATGTCCTGGAGCTTGTCGTAGGTGGGCTGGGTTTGGGTCTGGTCCCAGAGCTTCACGTTGGCCAGGGTGTCGCTGTTGGCCGACAGTTGGGGGGCGGTCAGCGTGGAGGAGGCCGGATAGGAGGTGCTGGCCACGCTGTCGAGACCCATGGCCTCCCGGGTGGCGTCGATGTTGCGCTGGATGTAGGGGCGCTCGAGGGTGTTCTGCGCCGGGTTCACCTTCAGCGCCTGGACGGCGGCGGGATAGATGGTGCCTGCGGTCAGGGCCACCAGGAACCACAGGCCCACCCCGAGGATGGGCAGCGCCCAGCCCTGCCGCCGGATGTTGTAGATGAGAAGGACAGCTGCAGCCAGCGACACCAGGATCAGGAGTTCGAGGGCCGGGAGCCGGGCGTGCACGTCGGTGTAGTCGGCGCCCTGGTTGTAGCCGTTGCTGGACAGGTCGAGGCTGTAGCGGGCCAGGTAGTACCCCACCGCCTTGACCAGGGCCAGCAGGCCCAGGATGACCGAGATGTGGGCCTTGACCGCGGGTCGCACGCGCGGTCGGGACCCCTGGAGTCGGATCCCCCCGTTCAGGTAGTGGCTGAGCAGCGTGACCAGGAGCACCACGAAGAGCGCCACCAGGGCCCAGTGGACCAGGAACTGCTCGAAGGGGAGGGTGAAGACGAAGTAGGCCACGTTGCGGTGAAACTGGGGATCGGTGGTGGGGAACGGGGTGCTGTTGCGGAAGAGGATCCAGTTGTTCCACTGCCCGATGGCCTGGGACCCGATGATCAGGGACAGCACCACCACCACGGCGGCCCGGAGCCAGCGGGAGTAGGGCCCGATGATCTCTTGGTAGCGCTTGACGAACTCGTCCTCGGCATCGAGGGACGGGCCCTTCGGCGCCAACCGCTCGGCCACTAGGAGGCTGGCCAGCAGCAGCACGGCGAAGATGGCGGCGAAGACCACCATGAGCCCGAACTTGATCTCGAACAGCTTCGTCCACACCGAGTGGAGATTGACCGAGGAGAACCAGAGAGCGTCGGTGTAGAAGACGGCGAAGGTCCGCAGCGAGGCGATGAGGATGATGAGGATGATGACGGCGGCGATGATCCAACGGCGGCGGCGATTGGACGCCGGGCGCGCCGTCTGAGGCATATCACTGGGGGGACGCACGGCAGCAGCCTAGGTGGCGGAGGGGACGAGCAGGCATCGACACCCGGGGTGGGCGGGTGGATGCACGTGCCCGGTGGGGAATTCCTCACCCGGGGCGAGGGAGCCGGTCAGGCCGTTGTCCTCGCAGTCGGGGCACGGTGCGTCCCCTGAGTCGGAGACCGCCACCCACTCCAGGTTGGTCGAGGATCCACTCGCGGCCGCGGCGATGGTGCCGGCGGAGAACGCCGCCACCACGTGGTCTCCGGCCAGGCGCTCGATCCGCTCGCCCTTCCACTCCCGGAAGGCTGAGCCCACGTGTTCGGCCACCACGGACTCATCGGCCCCGTCGAGCCCGTCCCCGTCGGCCAGGCGTCGACGCAGGGGGCCCACCACCGCCAGGGCCAGGTCGTGGGCGATGCCCAGCAGCTCGTCGGACTTGGGCCCCGGTGCCCCCCGTAGCCCGGCAAACGACACCCCGGCGGCGGCCGACTGCTCGAGGGCCGGGATGGCGGCCGTGGAGAAGCTGTCCACGTGCTCGGTCTCCTCAGGGAGCAGGTCGAGTGACCAGTGCGAGCCATTGGACCTCAGGCTGTCCAGCAGCTCGTTCTGGCTGTCCTGAAGGGTCCGCTTGAGGCGGCGGGACAGCGTGGTCACGATGGGGTCGATCAACTCGTCGCGACGGACGGCCTGGGGGCTGCGCTCCTCGGGAGGCCCGTCCTCCTCCTCGTCGACGACCTCGGGAGCCTCGACGGCCCGCGGCTCGCTTGTCAAGGGCGGCTCGGACTTCGTGGTCGGCTTCGGACTCGACTTGGCAGTGGTCTTCGAGGTCGACTTGGGTGCCGATTTCGTCGCCGCCGGGGAAGGAGTGGGTGCCGCGGCCTCGACATCGGGCACCGACTCGGGCACGGGTTCGGGAGCCCCTTCCCCCTGGCGCGCCGCCCGGAGCTTGGCAAAGAGCGCGTCGACCTCTTCGGGGCCCGGAGCCTCTTCGGCCGGCGGCCGTGGGTCCTCCGGACCCGCCTGCTGGTCGGCGGCCAGCCCCTGGCCCGCCACCACGGCTCCAACGATCTGGACACCATCGGCCCCGCCAGACCCCCCGGATTCACCCTGTTGGTCGTAGATCCCGGTGGGCCCGGCGGACGCCCCGGCAGCCCCTTCGCCATCCGCTCCGTCGTCGGTCCCCTGGGCGGCCTCGGGCGGTGCGCCCGTCTCCGCCGCATGCTCGGGCGGGGCGACCTCGATCACCTCGGATCCGGCCAGCAGATCCGCTCCGGCGGCCATGGCGGCGGCCGACTCGCGTTCGTCGGCCAGCAGCTGAGCGGCCAGCTCCTCGGGCGTGGACGAATCGACCCGGTCCAGCGCGTCACGCCCGGCGGCCTCGGCGGCCTGTCGGGCGTTGTCCTCGGCCGCGAACAGCTCGGTGGCGATGGTATCCACGGAGCGACGAACATCGTGGACGGTCTCGGCCAACTGCTCCCGACCGGCACGCAGCTGCTCGATCTGGACATGCAGGACCTTGCGGCGCTTGGACAGATCGGCCAGCACCCGTGCCCGGAGTCCCTGGGCCTCTTCCACCATGGACCGGCACGTCTCCCGGGCCAGCTCCACCATGGCGTCGGCCTCGTGACGGGCCTTCTCCATGGTGGCCGCGGACTGGAGCTCGATGCGCTCCTGCAGCTCGGCGGCCGCGGCCTCGATCGCCTCGGACCGCTCCTCCAGCCGGGCCTCGGTTTGGGCGCGGGTCTGCTGGATCTCCTCACGGCCTTCGGTGAGGAGCCGGTTGGCCTCGGCCTCTGACTTGGCCAGCATCTCCGCCGCCACTTCGTGGGCGCTGTGGAGGACCCGGGCGGTCTCGGCTCCGAGCGCCGCCGTCAAGGTCGCCTCGTCGAGCACCGGGTGGGCTGCCCGGTACTCCGCATCGGCGAGTTCGTCGAGAAGCTGTCGTTCCCGCTCGGCCACGCTGCGCAGGCTCGCCGCCAGCGATTCGAGGTAGGCCCGGACCTCATTGGGGTCGAACCCGCGACGCACCGTCCCGAACGAGTGCCGGGCCACATCGTCGGGGGTCAGATGAGATGAGGACGAGATGGACATCAGTCGCTCCTCGGGCATGGCCGAGAGCCTACGACGGTGCGTGGAGCTTCGCCGTCATCCCGTGGTGCCGCCCCGGGAAGCGGTTGGGGACGAGGGAGACGGTGCCGGGGGCACCTTCCCCCCGTGGGCCTGGAGCACCTGGAGCGCCTGGTCCAGGGTGGACACCGCGTAGACGTGGAGACTCGGCTTGTCCTTGGACATGGCCGCTTTGTACTCCTGGGGCGGAACGAGGAAGATCGTGGCCCCGGCATTCTCCACGGCCACGGTCTTCTGGGCCACGCCACCGACGTCCCCCACATCCCCCTGGGCGTCGATGGTCCCGGTGGCGGCCACGGTGTGCCCACCGGTCACCGACCCGTTGGTCAGGGCGTCGATGACCCCGAGGGTCATGGCCAGGCCGGCCGACGGTCCCCCGATGTTGGTCACATCGATCTTTACCGGGAAGGGATAGGTGTAGTCGATCTGGTCCTCGGAGTAGATGCCCAGATCAAGGTGGCCGATCTGGCCCGCGCCGAGGTCGACTTCGGTCGTCTTCAGGGTGATCGGGACCGAGACCGGGGCGGACGACCCGCCTCGTCGCACCGTGAAGTCGACGGTCTGCCCCGAGTGGTAGCGCTTCAGGGACGCGTTCAGCGCCGCGGTCGACGGCGTGGCCACACCGTCGACGGCGGTGATCACATCGCCGACCTCGAGCACCCCGTAGGCGGGCGTGCCCGGAAAGGTGCCGAAGATGACCGCGCCCGACGGGGTGGCCGTCACCGCGTAGCCCAGCCGGGTGAGGGCGGCGGCCTTGGCGTCGTCCTCGGCCTGGGACATCTCGAGGGTCCCCTGGGCGGTGAGTTGGGACGGCGGCGTGCCACCCGTGACCGACTCGACCTGTTCGAGGGCGGCGTTGCTCTGGAGCTTGAAGAAGAGATACGTGAGGGCGGTCACCCGTCCGATCTCCACGTCGGTGAGGAGCACCGGATGGGTGACGGGGTGGTTCTTGTCGGCAGGCACGGTGATGAACTGCTGTACGGACTGGGCCGTGCCCGGCTGCAGGGCGTAGTAGTCGAGGTTCCACCGGGAGGCCACCACGAGCGCCACGACGATGACGATGAACACCGTCCACGCCCACAGGCGACGGCGTCGGTGCCCTCGGGGCGGAGGGGTCGTTCGATCGGCGTCCCCTCCGTCAACCAGCAACGAAGGCACGCTGGACGGTCCGTGGGTCGAGCGAGTCGGGTCGGAGGCTCCGGCGTCGACACCGTGCTCCATGGCGTCGGTGTCGACGCCATGCTCAGCCTCGGCGGGCTGGGGCATCAGCCGCATGTCGTCGTGGTCGTCGGTCATAGTGGTGGGATGGTCGCTCCGGAGACAGCCGATGCGTCGTCGGCCAACGGGAGGTCCGCCGATGCAGTCATGAAGCCTGCCACGGAACCTCCCGCTCCCGGGGTCACCGGGGCAGGCGGGTCACCGGTCGGAGATCGGCGACGGGCCGTAGCCCTGGCCGGCCATAGCCAGGATGAGACCACGGCCCGATCCGGCCTCGGCGATCCGGCGGCTTCGGTACGCGCCACGGCCCTCGGGGCCCTCGAACGCCTGGGCGCACTCACCGATGACGAGGTGGGGCGCTTCCTCGCCGATCCCGACCCCGCCGTGCGCCGGCGGGCCGTGGAGCTGGCCGCCACCCGCACGTCGGTGGACATCGGCCACCTCCTCGGCGATCCCGACGATGCGGTAGTGGAGATGACGGCGTGGTCCCTCGGCGAACGGGGGGAGCGCTCCGGCGTCGGCGCCCTCTCGGCTCTGGCCTCGGTCGGATCGGGCCATCGAGATCCGCTCTGCCGGGAGGCCGCGGTGGCCGCGCTCGGGGCCATCGGCGACCCTGCCGGACTCCCCGCCGTGCTCGCCGCCCTCGAGGACAAACCGGCCGTCCGACGCCGGGCCGCCGTGGCCCTGGCCGCCTTCGACGGACCCGCCGTGGAGGCTGCGCTCCGACGCTGCCTGGAGGATCGCGACTGGCAGGTCCGACAGGTGGCCGAGGACCTCCTGGCCGTGGAGTAAGCCTCCGTCCCCCGACCGGGGGCTCAGGACTCGGCGGCGGCGAAGATCGGGCGCAGGCTCTCGAAGGAGTCGAGACACATCCCGGCCCCAACGACGACGCACTCGAGGGGCGTCGCCACCAGGTGGACGGGCACCTCGGTCTCATCGGCCAAGCGATTGGCCAGCCCGCGCAGGAGAGCCCCTCCACCCACCAGGTGGATCCCCTCGTAGATGATGTCCTGGGCCAGTTCCGGGGGCGACTCACCGAGGCACTCCACCACCGTGGCCACGATCAGATCAACCAGGTCGCGCAACGCATAGCGGATCTCCTCGGGCGAGAGGATCACCGTCTTGGGCAGCCCGCTGGAGATCTCCCGCCCCCGCACCTGGGCCTTCACCTCGTCGGCGTAGGGGAGGGCGGATCCGATGGCCAGCTTGAGCTCCTCACCGGTGCGCTCGCCGATGGCGATCCCGTACTGCTGGCGGACATAGCTCTGGATGGCGGCGTCCATGTCGAACCCGCCGCACCGGATGGCGTGCGACGCCACCACCCCTCCTAGGGAGATGACGGCCGTCTCGGTGGTACCGCCGCCGACGTCGACCACCATGTTGCCCACCGGTTCGTGGATGTCCAGGCCGGCGCCGATGGCTGCAGCCATGGGCTGCTCGATGAGGTGGGCGGCCGAGGCCCCGGCCCGGCGGGCCGCCTCCTTCACCGCCCGACGCTCCACCGACGTGATGGCCGACGGGACGCAGATCAGCACCCGGGGACGATTGAGCCTGGTCACACCGGCCCGCCGGAGCAGGAGTCGGATCATGCGCTCGGTGATGTCGAAGTCGGTGATGGCCCCCTCGCGCAGCGGCCGCACGGCCACGATGTACCCCGGCGTGCGTCCGATCATCTGCCAGGCCTCGTTGCCCACGGCCAGCACGTCATGCGATCTGGTGTCGAGGGCGATGACCGTGGGCTGGTTCAGGACGATCCCGCGACCCTTGGCGTAGACAAGGGTGTTCGCCGTACCGAGGTCGATCGCCAGGTCCCGAGCCACGACGTCATCGTAGGGCCAGGTGGTCGGTCCCCGGTGTGGACCAGGAGGATCGGGGGCCCTGGACGCTGTCGGCCCAGGCGGCCCGATGCACCAACCCCTGCGGTCCTCACTAACCTCTGGGCCGTGGACGGAGAGGACCAGGGGTCATCGGGACGGGAGCCCGGTGAGGACTGGGACGATGGTGACGGGGACCATCTGCGTGGCTGGATCCCACCGGATGACCGCCTCTGGCGCCACCCCTCGGAATCGTCGTCGTCCGGGCCGGGGCCCTCGCTCCGCGCTCCAACACCCGAACGGGCCGAGTCCCGTGACCGCACCGCCCCGTGGCTGGTCGGAGGGGCCACGGCCTGCCTGATCGTGGTCCTGGTGGCGGCCGGACTCGTCGTGGCCACCACCAACCGGTCCGGCTCCAACGACGGTGGCACCACCCCCAAAATGGCCTCCCTGACCGACGTCCCGACCACCGAGCCCGGCGTCGGCCTCATGCCGCCCGAAACCACCATCGAGTCCATGGTGGCGGCGATCGGGCCGTCAGTCGTGGCGTTGGTGGTCTCGGGGGCGACCGGCGACCGGTCGGGCACGGGGGTGGTGGCCGAGTCGGGCGGCATCGTCGTGACCGCCACCGCACTGGTGGCCGGGGCCCGATCGGTCACGGCCGTCGAATCGGACGGGGTCCGGCTGGCGGCGACCCCGGTCGGATCCGATGCGACCACCGGGCTGTCCGTGCTCCGGATCGCCGACGACCTGCCCGCCGCCCTGTTCGACTTCAGTGCCCCCGTCACCGGCTCGGTGGCCGTGGCCATGGCCCTGGAGCCGACCGGCCACGTCGGAGCAGCTCCGGCCGCGACCCTCTACGCCGGCTCCGTCGTCGCCAGCGGCGTCGCCCTCGACCTCGACCGGATCACGTCGGACTTCGCCACCACGGCGGTGGCCGCACCGCTGTCGTCAGGTGACATCGGATGCCCACTCCTCGACGACAAGGGCCATGTGAACGGCCTGCTCGAGCGGACCGGCACGGGGATGGGCAGCGCCTCGGTCTTCCTGCCCGCCGACCTGGTGTGGAGTGTGGCTGATCAGCTGGTCTCCTCCGGTGTCGTCGACCCGGGATGGATCGGGGTGACGGCGGCGGACGCCGAGACACCGACGACCCCCTCGACGCCGGTCGGTGCCATGGTGGAGTCCGTCGCCTCCGGGAGCCCGGCGGCGGCCGCGGGCCTCCAGGACGGCGACGTGGTGTCCGCGGTCGACGGCTACCGGATCCGATCCGATGCCGACCTCAAGACCTGGCTGTACAGCCAGCCCCCAGGATCGGACCTCACCGTCACCTTCGATCGCGCCGGGACCCCGATCTCCGAGACCATGCAGGTGGCCGAGCCGCCCGATGCACCGAAGGGCGGCTCATCGCCGTAGCATGAGTCCATGGCACCGCCCGAACCCGGCGACGCGGGCAATCCGTTCCAATCCCTGCTCGGCGACCTCATGAACATGCTGGGCACCAATGCGGGGAACCAGTGGGAGATGACCCGCTCGTTCGCCCTCAACGTGGCCACCGGGGGGACGCCCGAGTCCAACGTCGATCCGGTCCAGCGGATCCGTCTGGAGCAGCTCGCCCGGGTGGCCGAGTTGAACGTCACCGAGGCTACGGGCATGCCCGTCTCCCCCGACGGACGACGACTGACCTGCGTCCCCGTGAGCCACGGGGACTGGACCATTCGGGCCCTGGAGTCCTGGCGGCCCCTCCTCGTCGCCATGACCCCGGCACCCGGGCCGGCACCGTCCACAGCCACGCCGGAGCGGGACCCGTCCTCGGCCGATCCGTTCGGTTCCGACGGGGACCCCATGGGTGGTCTCGGCGATCTGCTCGGCCAATGGGCCACGGCCATCGGGCCGATGTTCTTCGGGCTGCAGGTCGGGTCGGTGGTGGGACACCTCGCCCAACGCGCCCTGGGTCAGTACCCCCTGGCCGTGCCCTGGGCGCCCTCGGACGAGCTGGTCCTGGTCACCGACAACATCGCGGCGTTCGCCAGCGACTGGAGCCTGCCCGAAGAGGAGACCTTGCTCTGGGTGTGCGCCCGCGAGCTCGCCTCCAACACGGTGCTGACCCGGCCGTCGGTGCGCGCACGGATGGAGGAGCTCCTCTTGGCGCTGGCCGCATCCTCGGCCGCGGCCCAACAGGACCTGACGGGGCGCCTGGGCGCCCTGGGGGGAGCCGGTGGGATGGGGAGCGGCGGCATGGACATCGAGTCGCTGCAGGGGATGTTCGGCGATCCCGAGGCACTGCTCGGTGAGCTATTGACCCCTGAGTCGCGACGATCGTCCGACCAGCTCACTGCGTTGGCCGTCGTCATCGACGGCTACGCCGACCACGTGGCCACACTGGTCGGTCAGAAGCTCGTGGGGTCCCACTCCCAACTGGCCGAGGCGTGGTACCGACGTCGCATCGAACGGGGGAAGGGCGAGGAGGCGGCCGGAGCGTTGTTCGGCCTGGACCTCGACCAGTCCCAGGTCGATCGGGGCCGGTCGTTCGTGAGCGGCGTGGTGGAACGGGCCGGGGAAGAGGGGCTGGCCCGCCTGTGGGCCAGCACCAGCAACCTGCCCACACCTTCGGAGGTCGATGCCCCCGGCCTGTGGCTGGAGCGGATCAGCCTGCCCGAACTCGACGCCCCCGACGAAGACTGACCGGGGCCCGGCCTCGTCCGGGGTCCGCTCGGCGCGCTCCGGTGAGGGGGCTCCCCGAGGCAGTCAACTCGACGGGGTCGGTGCGACCTCGGACGGCGGCTCGTCGGCCGAAGCCACGGACGGCTCCTCGGCGGCCACCGGCGCGGGTTCCTCCTCGGGAACGCCGAGATCCCACTCGAGGAGGATGTTCTCCCGCTCGGCATCCCTGATCACCCGCTCACGATTCCGTCGGTACTGCGGGTCGTGCGGGGGAAGGAGCACCAGTCGGGCCATGGTCCGGCGGCGGAATTCCTCGATGAAGGCGGGGTCACCGAAGTCGGAACGCACCTCCCAGTGCGGAGCCACCGGTCCGAGATAGACCACACGGACATGTCCGACCGGGGGCAGTGGCTCCTCATTCTCCTCGGGGAGCTGGTCGTCGGTGACCTGGGTCATGGCAGTGGGTCCTCCTGGGTTCGTGGCAGCCTGGAGCCTACCCGCCGGCCGGCAGGACCCCGAGCGTCACGCTGACGGTCATCTTGGTGCTGCCCCGGTAGATGCCGAGGGCCACCTGGTCCCCGGGCTTCAGCGGATGGATGGCGGTGTGGAGGTCGTTGGGGCTGGTGATGGGGGTCCCGTTGAGCGAAACGATCACGTCGTTCACCTGCAGCGCCGCCTTTTCGGCCGGACTGCCGGTCTGGACCGAGAGGATCAGCGCCCCGGTGGACGGCGTCAGATGGTCCTGCTGCTGCAGGGCGGGCGTGATGGGCCCCACGGTCACCCCGATGTAGGCCGAGTTTGCGGGAATCGTCGTGGCCGTGCTCCCCCCGCTCCGCCGGTGCCCCCCTGACGCAGCTGGGCCAGGAGCGGCTTCACCGAGTTGACGGTGATGGCGAATCCGATGTTCTGGGTCGGTGCGTTGCCCGAGCTGCTCGACGCCACCGCCGTGTTCATCCCCACCACCTGGGCCTGGGAGTCGACCAGGGGACCGCCCGAGTTCCCCGGGTTGATGGCAGCGTCCGTCTGGAGGAGACCGGTGAGGTTCTCCGTCTGACCACTGTCGTTCTCGGCCGAGAGCGTGCGGTTCTCGGCCGAGACGATGCCCTCGGTCACCGATGGCCCACCGGCCAGGGCCAGGGCGTTGCCGATGGCCAGGACCGAGTCGCCCACCCGGGTCTGGGACGAGTCACCCAGCGTCACCGTGGGCAGGTTCGACACGTGGTCGATCTGCACCAGAGCCACATCGACGCTCGGATCGGTGCCGACCACATGGGCCGGAAGGGCCTTGGTCTGACCGAACAGTGTGACGGTCACCGTGGTGGCCCCCGAGACCACGTGGTTGTTGGTCAGTACTTCGCCGTCGGACGTCAGGATCATGCCCGTGCCCGCCGCCTCCACGAAGTCGCCCGACCCCGACGAACCACCCGACTGGCTGTCGATGGCCACCACGGCCGGCTCCACCCGGGCCAGCACGGCCTGGACATCGGTCGGGTGCACCAGTTCGCTGCGATTAGGGAAGAAGCTCTTCACGATGGTCTGCTGGCTCCCCGCCCCGACCACGGCGCCGACCAGCCCACCCACGATCGCCGCCACCACGGCGGTGAGGATCACCACCCAGAGCCATGTCCGTCGGGTCAGGGTGTGACGGACGAGCCGCGGCGCGGGCAGCGGCGCATACGGGTAGGGATACCCGACGGGAGCGGCCGGAGGTCCGTACCCGCCTCCGTAGGTCCCCCCTCCGTAGACCGGGTACGCGGGATACGTCCCGTAGGGCGGGTACGGGCCGGGATAGGCGGGCGGGGCCGGCACCATGGATGGAGGCGGTGGCGCCACCGGCGGTGGGCCCGGTGGCGGTGCGATCGGCGGCGGCGGGGGTGCACCCACCGGTGTGTCCTCGGCCGGGGACGAGAACGACGGCACACTCTGCGGGCTGGAAGGCGGCTCGGGCGCGTCTCCGGCCGCCTGGTCGGGCGCCTTGTCGTGGCCTTCATAAGAAGCCCCTGGTGCCTCATAAGAATATTGTGAGGATTCCATCAATACCGGCCCAGATCGCCCTGCAGAACAGTTCAAAATGCGAGACTAGTGGCGCAACGGAAGGCGGCGGCACCAGGGTTCGCACAGCATGCGGGAAGCCCACCGCAGCCCCCTCGAAGATCGATGGAGGAACCATGGACACGGAGTGGATGAGCATAGGGAAATGCAAGGACCTTTCTCCCACCATCTTCTTTCCCAGCGACGGCGTCGGGGTGCAGGCTGCACAGCGCATCTGTGCCGAATGCCCGGTGGCCGACGCCTGTCTGCAGTACGCGCTCGAGGAGCGGGTCGATCACGGCGTGTGGGGCGGGAAGTCCGAGCGCGAGCGGCGTCGCATGCTCCGTCGGCGCCGTGTCGGACGTGCGGTTGCCGTCTGACGCAGTGACACGACACCGCTGACGTGCCCGAACCGGGCCCAGCGGCAGAGTGTGTGATCAACGTCAGTGAAGGGCGTGACGATGCCGTCATCGACACCATCGCCCGGGCCGGAGGGATCGGTCTGCTCGACCTGCACCGGGACGCCGACCACCATCGCTCGGTCCTGACCCTCGGCGGCCCGCTGGACGAGATCGAGGTGGCAGCTCGAGCCGTTGCCGAAGCCGCGGTGGCAACCATCGACCTGCGCTCGCACACCGGGGTCCACCCGCGTCTGGGTGCGATCGACGTCGTGCCCTTCGTGCCCCTCGACACGGGAGCTCCCGGCGGTGAGGAATGGTCCCGGGCCCGGGAGGCGAGAGACCGTTTCGCCACATGGGCCGGATCCTCGCTCGACCTTCCCTGCTTCCTCTACGGTCCGGAGCGGTCGCTTCCCGACATCCGCCGCCGCGCCTTCGACACGTTGGCCCCCGACTGCGGTCCCTCCCGGCCCCATCCGACAGCCGGGGCATGTGCCGTAGGGGTACGCCAGGCGCTGGTGGCCTACAACGTGTGGATCACCGACGGCCGACAGGGCGATGCGTCGACCGCCCTGTCGGTGGCGCGTCGGCTGGCGGCGTCGCTGCGATCCACCGGGGTGCGGACCCTGGGCCTGCCGATCCCGAGCGGTGCCCAGGTCAGCTGCAACCTCGTCGACCCGGCTGCGACGTCCATCGCCGGCCTCTACGACGCCGTGGCCACAGGAGTTGCGGCCCAGGGCTGTTCGGTGACCCGGGCCGAGCTGGTGGGACTGCTACCCGAGGTCACGCTGCGCTCGACGCCGGCGTCGCGCTGGAACGAGCTCGACCTGTCCGAAGAGAGGACCATCGAGTACCGGATGGCTCGTCGGGGTCATCCGACCGTGCCCATCTGAGGACAGGACCCGGGTCGGAGGACCCGTAGCCCCCGCTAGGAGGCGCTGGCCGTGGCCCTCCGCTGCATGGCCCGCTGCCGTCGCAGACGGCGGCGCTCCCGCTCGGACAGTCCGCCCCAGATCCCGAACTTCTCCCCGTTGGCCAGTGCGTACTCGAGGCAGTCCTCGCGGACGACACAACCCCGGCACACCTCCTTCGCCTCGCGGGTGGACGCACCCCGCTCGGGGAAGAACAGATCGGGGTCGACCCCCATGCAGTTGGCCTTGGTCTGCCAGCTGCGCTCTTGGGGCCCGTACATCAATGACACCATGTCCATTGACAGGTCTCCCTCCCAGTCATCCACACGGTTTCGGACGAAACCGCATAGCACGGATGTAACTACAGATATGTCATCATTCCCCATCGACGCGGGAAACGCAAGGTAATTCTGCTTGTGAACAGGAGTTCTCGTTCCGGCGGGGAAGCGGCCGGCCCGCGATACCGCCATTGACGTGGGAACTCGCCGCCCGATGGTGATCACCCAGCGTGATGGGGCCAGGACCCTCCGGTGCCCCCCGGAGGCCCGACGCCGGGCGGTTGGTGCCCTCAGCCGGCGCGGCGGCCGCGGGTCCGCAGTGTGGTCTTGTGGGCCAGGAAGTCGACCAGCACGTAGTCACCCAGCTCGTCCGGCGATGTGGCGAAGGTCCGTCCCCGATTGATGCGGGCCAACTGCTCGACGAAGCCCTGGAGGCCCCGATCGGGGTCGAGCAGGAAGGTGTTGATGGTGATGTTGGCCCGGGTGCACCGCATCACCTCGGCCAGTGTGACCTCCAGGGTCTGGGGCACAGGCGGGTAGTTGAAGTACACGTCGTAGCCCACCCCGCCCTCGTAGGGGATGACGTGGGCCGTCGGCTCCCCGTCGGTGACGAGGATGATCTGCTTGGTGCCCTGCTGGTGGGCGAGCATCTTGCGAGCCAGGATCAGGCCGTGCTGCAGGTTGGTCCCGTAGACGTAGTCCCAACTGACCGTGGGCAGATCTTCGGGCTCGATGACCCGCGCCACCTCCGAGAATCCCACCAGGCCGAGGTAGTCACGGGGGAACCGTGTCGAGATCAGGGAGTGCAGGGCCATGGCCATCTTCTTGGCCGGCACAAAGTTGTCCCGCATGGGCATGGACAGCGAGAGGTCGAGCAGGAGGACGGTGGCCGAACGGGTCAGCGCCTCGGTCTCGATGACCTCGAAGTCGTCGGGCGAGAGCCGGACCGGCACCCCGCTCCCCGACCGGCGGACGGCGTTGTGCACCGTCCGCGAGAGGTCCAGGTTGAAGGGATCGCCGAACTCGTAGGGCTTGGTCGTCTCCTCACGGTCGTGGCCGATGCCGGTCCACGTGGTGCGGTGGTTGCCCACATGGTCCTTCGTGAGCTGACCGAACAGGTCGGCCAGCGCCTGCTGGCCGATGCGCCGAATGCCCTGCGGCGTGAGTTCGAACCTTCCCTCGCGCTGATCGATGAGTCCGGCGTCCTGGAGCTGCTTGGTCAGCTTGGCCAGGCGGTCCAGCGAGTTGGCGGCGTCGTCGCCGAGGTGGCGGCGCACCTTGTCCAGGTCCACCTCGGACAGCGACGCTGGCGATGTGGCCGAGCGCAGGAAGTTCTCCAGCTCGTCGAGGTCCCGGAGCCGGCCTGCGGCGTCGGTCCCCTCCCCCATGCCCATGGGCTCGTCCCCCCGGAAGCGGAACCGCTGGTCCCAGCCGGCTCCGGGAAACGCCCGCTGCAGGTTGCCGGCCAGCCGGTCGACCTGCCAGCGCAGATCCATGTCCTCCAGCAGCGACTCGGCCAGACCCTGCAGCTGGGCCCGCTGCTCGGGTGACATCGAGTTCCACATGGCCTGGGCCGCGGCCATCTGGGCGGCCAGCTGCTCGAGCAGCTCGTCGAGATCCTTCGGGTTCCCCGGGAACATGTCCCCGAACTGCTCCATGAAGGACTCGAACGACGGGTCGATGGGCTCGCCGGCCTCGCGTTGCTCGATCATCCGGTTCAGGGCGTCGAACCCCTCCCGCATGTGGGCCAGCTGCTCGGGATCGGGGTTGGACAGTGCCTCGGACATCTGGTCGAAGTAGGTCTTGGCCACCTCCTGGCGGAGCTTCTCCATCAGCTCCTCGAAGTGCTGGCGGGCCTCGGAGGAGACGAACTCGTAGCTCTGGAGCCCCCGCACGGTGCCGGCGAGGTCGCTCGGAAGGAGGTCGAGCTGCATCCGGCGCTCGGCGGCGACCTCATCGGTCACCTCCTGGCGGCGCTCGTCGCCCGAGGCCTGGGCGTCAGCCTGGAGCTGCTCGATTCCGGTGCGCTCCTCGGCCAGCACCTCTTGGAGCTCCTCGGCCACCTCTCGGTAGGCCCCACCGAGGTCACCCCGGTCGAGCTGCTCCTCACGCTCGAGCCGTAGCTCGTCCAGGAGCTCGCGCAGGCCCTGGACCCGCTCGCCGTCGGGAGTCTCCCACCCCCGGTTCAGGATCCGTTGCAGCGCCTCGTGGAGGTCGCCGTTGGCCAGGAGGTCGTCGGTCAGCTGGGCCAGGACGGAGTCGGTGTCATCGACCTGTGCGTCCTGGGTCCCGTCCCAACGGCGGTAGTCGAAGCGCCAGGTCATCCGCGCCCACGATAGATCGCCCGGGCCCCGGCGGCCTCCTTGTTGAGGCGTTTGGTGAGGTGCAATCCCTCGAGCAGGAATTCGACGGCGCTGGCCACCACGCCGGGGTCCTCCGACCCCCCGGTGAGGCCGAGCACGGGGGCCGAGAGCGCCGGCATCTGACTCAGCGTGCCGGCATAGGCCGAGGCCGGCAGGTCGTCCCCGGCATGGACGACGGTGTCGACGGTGAACGAGCCGATGACCGCCTGGGGGTCCTCGAGCACCACCCTCCTCCGGAACACCAACAGCACCGAGGCCGACACCAGCTGGGACAGGAGCACCTCTTCGCGGCCCTCCTCCAGGGACTCGATCTCCACCTTCCCCTGGGTGGACGAGACCAGGGCCTGGAGGTCCGACACCCGCGGCACGGCCTCGTCCTCACCGTTGCGCAGGGCGCGGCGGGTGGCGTTGGCCACCAGGGTCTCGTAGTTGGCGATGGTCAGGCGGACCGACACGCCCGAGCGCTGGTTGAGATGGGGGCTCTCGCGGGCCAGCTGGCTCAGCTCGGCGACCACTTCGGCCATGAACGCGGGCACCTCGACCCTCGGACCCTCACCGCTGCGGTCCTCGCCGGGGACCCGGCCGGGGAGGTGGGCCTCCGACTCGGCGATGCGCAGCTCGGTGGCGGCATCGGGCGGATAGTGCGTGCGGATCTGGGCGCCGAAGCGGTCCTTCAGGGGCGTGATGATCCGACCGCGGTTGGTGTAGTCCTCGGGATTCGCCGTCGCCACGAGCACGATGTCGAGCGGCAGGCGCACACGGTGTCCACGGATCTGGACGTCGCGCTCCTCGAGCACGTTGAGCAGACCGACCTGGATGCGCTCGGCCAGGTCCGGCAGCTCGTTGACGGCGAAGATGCCGCGGTTCAGTCGGGGGACCAGTCCGTAGTGGATGGTCAGCTCGTCCGAGAGGTACCGGCCCTCGGCCACCCTGATCGGGTCGACCTCGCCGATCAGGTCGGCGATGGAGGTGTCCGGCGTGGCCAGCTTCTCGCCGTAGCGGTCGCTCCGGTGCACCCAGGACACGGGCAGGTCGTCCCCTGCCTCGGCCAACAGGTCCTTGGCGAACCGGGAGATGGGGTGGTAGGGATCGTCGTTGATCTCCGAGTGGGCCACGATGGGCAGCCATTCGTCGAGGAGGCCCACCATGGAGCGGATGATCCGGGTCTTCGCCTGGCCCCGCTCGCCGAGGAGGATGACGTCGTGTCCGGCCAGGACGGCGTTCTCCAGCTGGGGCAGCACCGTGTCCTCGAAGCCCAGGACACCGGTCACCAGGGGACGGCCCGAGGCAATGAGGGCCGAGGCGTTGCGCCTGATCTCCTCGGCCACCGGTATCGACTGCCATCCGGCCTCGCGCAGCCGTCCCAGGGTGGTGATGTCCGGAGGAGGGGTCAGTCTGGCCGCCAGATCGAGGGCTCGCTGGGGTGCATCCGTAGGTTGCGTGGGCTCCGGAGTGGTCATGGCAGTGAGCCTACGCGGCACGATCCGCCGGTGATGCGTCGACTGCCGTGCCTCGACCGCGCCCCGGGGGTGCCGGGGAGGGTCCCGGGCTCAGCGAAGGAGTCGCATCCCCTGGGGCATCGTTCCGGGCCACCCGGCGAGGGTGAACCCCTCGGTGAACGCGGTGGCCAGCGCTTCGGCCGCACGAGAGGGAACGCGGTCGTCCCGTCGCACCAGGGCGATGGTGCGGGTGGGCGGTGGTTTGCGGAACCGTGTGACCCGGAGCCGGGTTTCGCCGGTGGTCACGATGCCCGGCACCACGGCCGCCCCGAGCCCCGCGGCCACGAGGGCGAGGACGCTCCCCATCTCGCCGCCCTCGACGGCCACGGTGGGTTCGACACCGTGCTCGGCGAAGGACGCCAGCGTGGAGGTGCGCAGGTCGTAGCCGGGCCGGAACATCACCATGGGGTGCTCGGCCAGCTCGGGCACCGTCACCGAGCGGTGCCGGACCAGCGGATGGTCAGGCGTGGTCACCACCACCAGCTCCTCTTCGGCCAAGGCGGTACTCACCAGCCCCCGCAGCTGGACCGGTGCGATGGCCAGGGCCAGATCGAGCGTTCCCGCCAGCAGTTCGTCCACCAGCTGGGGAGACCCCTGCTCGGACACCCTGATGGCCACGCCCGGATGCTGACGGTGGAAGCGGCCGAGCACGCTCGGCAGCAGCGTGGCGCTCAGACTCGGCGTGGCACCCACGGCCACATGCCCTCGCAACAGTGTCTCGAGCCCCGAGATCTCGTCCTCGATGGACACGAGGTCCGCCACCACGCGGCGGGCGATCGGCAACAACGTGGCACCGGCATCGGTCAACGTGACCGGGCCCGGTCCGCGGTGGAAGAGCGGCGAACCGAGCAGTTTCTCGAGTCGCCGGATCTGGGCGCTGACCGAGGGCTGGGCCACCTGCAGCCGCTCGGCGGCCCTGGTGAACTGGCCGTCCTCGGCCACAGCCAGGAAATAGCGGAGTTGATGGACGGCCGGGAGCATAGTTATAGCCTATGGCGCCAAGACCAAATATGTCTTCGACTTCTGCCCCCCGACTGGCTACCCTGTCGGGGAAGAGCGGCCGGGTCCGCCGTGCGATCGCATCGTTCGTCACCATCGGGCTGGCGGCGGCCAGACCCATCGACACACCGAGCATGACGAGGGAGACGACGTGACCACGCTGGAGGACGCACCACTCACCCCGGATGCCGCAGTCACGCCGGTCGTGCTGGGCGGGGCCCGGGGTGGACCGGACGTGCCGACGTTGCGCAAGGACCGGTACTGGGTCCAGCCCGTCGTCACGGTCACCGTGCTCACTGCCTTCGTCGCCTACGCCAGCTGGGCCGCTTTCGTCAACAAGGACTACTACGCCGGCTCGTCCCTCCACCGTGACCTGATCTCGCCGTTCTACTCACCCTGTCTGACCGGTAGTTGCGTGCCCGGAAGCCATCCGAGCACGGTGATCACCTGGTGGACCATCTCCCCGGCCCTGCTGATCCTCATCTTCCCGCTGGGGTTCCGCATGACGTGCTACTACTACCGCAAGGCCTACTACCGGTCCTTCTGGCAGGCCCCGCCGGCGTGTGCCGTGTCCGACGGCCACGGCGCCTACACCGGCGAGTCCCGGTTCCCGCTCCTCCTGCAGAACGTCCACCGTTACTTCTTCTACTTCGGTCTGGTCTTCAACGTGATCCTGACCATCGACGCCGTCATGGCCTTCCGCCAGCCGGGCATCGGCATCGGGTTCAGCGTGGGCACCGCCGTTCTGCTGATCAACGCCACCTTGTTGTGGCTGTACTCGCTCAGCTGCCACGCCTGCCGGCATCTGTGCGGTGGTGGGGTCAAGCAGTTCTCGCGCTCCCCCATCCGGCATCGGATCTGGAAGACGCTCACGCCGCTCAACGCCCGCCACATGCTGTTCGCCTGGATGAGCCTGGTCTTCGTGGCCTTCACCGACTTCTACGTGCGACTGGTGGCCAGCGGCACCATCCACGACTACGGATTCCACTTCTAAGGGGTATCGACCCATGGCTGAGTACGAGACCCACGAGTTCGACGTCATCATCATCGGGGCCGGCGGTGCCGGCCTTCGAGCCGCCATCGAAGCACGTTCCCGGGGGCTGAGCACGGCCCTCGTCTGCAAGTCGTTGCTGGGCAAGGCCCACACCGTGATGGCCGAGGGTGGCGTGGCCGCCGCGCTGCGCAACGTGTACGACGAGGACAGCTGGCAGGTCCACTTCCGCGACACCATGCGGGGCGGCAAGATGCTCAACAACTGGCGGATGGCCCAGCTCCACGCCCAGGAGTCGCCCGACCGGGTCCGCGAGCTCGAGGACTGGGGGGCACTGTTCGACCGGACCAAGGACGGTCTGATCCTCCAGCGCGACTTCGGTGGCCACCGCTACGCCCGCCTTGCCCACATCGGCGACCGCACCGGTCTGGAGCTCATCCGGACCCTGCAGCAGAAGGCGGTGGCCGACGGTATCGAGGTGTTCATGGAGCTCAAGGTCCTCCGCCTCCTCCATGATGCGGACGGCACGGTGTCCGGCCTGGTCGGCTACTGGCGCCCGTCGGGCGAGTTCGTGGTGTTCAAGGCCAAGGCCGTCGTGATGGCCACCGGTGGCGTCGGCAAGAGCTGGACCTACACGTCGAACTCGTGGGAGTCCACCGGTGACGGGCATGCCATGTCCCTGTGGGCCGGGGCCGACCTGATCGACATGGAGTGCGTGCAGTTCCATCCGACCGGGATGGTGTGGCCGCTGTCCGTGCGGGGCATCCTGGTGACCGAGGGGGTCCGGGGCGACGGTGGCGTCCTGCGCAACTCGGAGGGCAAGCGGTTCATGTTCGACTACATCCCGCCGATGTTCGCCGCCGAGACAGCCGACTCGGAGGACGAGGGCGACAAGTGGTACGACGACCACTCCGCCGGGCGCCGGCCCCCTGAGCTGCTTCCCCGCGACGAGGTGGCCCGCTCCATCAACAGCGAGGTGAAGGCGGGGCGGGGCAGTCCGCACGGCGGCGTGTTCCTCGACATCGCCTCCCGCCGCAGCGCCGAGGACATCCGGCGCCGCCTGCCGTCGATGTACCACCAGTTCAAGGAGCTCGCCGGGGTCGACATCACGGCCGAGGCCATGGAGGTCGGGCCCACCTGCCACTACATCATGGGTGGGGTGCGCGTCGAAGCCGACACCGCCGCCACCACGGTGGCCGGGCTCTTCGCCGCCGGCGAGGTGGCCGGAGGGATGCACGGCGCCAACCGACTCGGTGGAAACTCCCTCTCCGATCTCTTGGTGTTCGGACGACGGGCCGGTATCGGCGCGGCCGACTTCGCCACGGACCGGTCGGGCCAGGTCACGCTGGACGAAGGCGAGATCAGTGCGGCCATCGATGCCGCCGTGGCCCCGTTCGAGCGTGAGGACGGCGAGAACCCCTACGACATCCAGCACGACCTGCAGGCCACCATGCAGAGCCTGGTGGGCATCATCCGGACGGGATCGGAGTTGGACGAGGCCATCGGCAAGCTCGACGAGTTGGAGGACCGGGCCAACCGGGTGTCGCTCGCCGGTGGGCGCAAGTACAACCCGGGATGGAACCTGACCACCGACCTCCCCTCCATGCTCAGCGTCTCGCGGTGCACCACACTCGGGGCCATCAACCGCAAGGAGAGCCGCGGCGGCCACACCCGGGACGACTTCCCCAAGCCCGTGGCCGAGATGGGCACGGTCAACTTCGTCCAGAGGATCAGGGACGGCGGCACGGACGGCGTCGGGGGCACACCCTCGATCCGCACCATCACGGCCACCCCGGAACCGATCCCGGTGATGCCCGATGATCTGAAGGAACTGTTCGAGGAGGCGACGTGATGGCCGAGGACCACGAGACGGCCGACGCCGGGCGGCGACGATCACCATGCGCCTCTGGCGCGGTGACGAGACCGGGGGCGAGTTCACCGACTACGTCATGCCGTCGGTCGAGGGTGAGGTCGTGCTCGACGTCATCCACCGGGTCCAGGCCACCAAGGCCCCCGACCTGGCCTGTCGGTGGAACTGCAAGGCGGGCAAGTGCGGTTCGTGCTCGGCAGAGATCAACGGGCGCCCGTCGCTCATGTGCATGACCCGCATGGACACCCTGCCCGCCGGGCGAGACGGTCACCGTCGCCCCCATGCGGACGTTCCCCATCCTGCGGGACCTGGTCACCGACGTCTCGTACAACTACGAGGTGGCCAAGCGGATCCCGCCGTTCAACCCCCGGGCCAAGACCGAGGACGAGGTGGAGGCGGGCGGCTACCGGATGCAGCAGATCGACGTGGAGCGGAGCCAGGAGTTCCGCAAGTGCATCGAGTGCTACCTGTGCCAGGACGTCTGCCACGTCATCCGCGACCACGAGGAGAACAAGACGGCCTTCGCCGGACCCCGGTTCTTCGCCCGCTCGGCCGAGTTGGAGATGCACCCGCTCGACGTCAACGACCGTCGGGAGCTGCTCCAAGAGGAGCAGGGCCTGGGCAAGTGCAACATCACCAAGTGCTGCACCGAGGTGTGCCCCGAGCACATCAAGATCACCGACAACGCCATCATCCCCCTGAAGGAGCGCGTCGTCGACGCCAAGTACGACCCGGTGGCGTGGCTGGGCCGGAAGATCCTCAATCGGACCAAGCGGACCCCGGCCGAGGCCGCGGCCACCTCGCCGGCCACCGGTCCCGCCGCCGTGCAGCCCGCCGTGGCTGTCACGGCGTCCCGTCGCCCGCGGGCCATCACCATGGAAATGGCCCGCCCCGGGCACCGCCGTCATCAGGACGCGACCCGCCGTCGGAGCGACGCCCGGTGTCCGTGGCGGCCCACGACGTCGGCGCCAGGCTCGGCTCCCGACGCCGGATGGTGCTCATGGCCCGGTTCCTGAGCTCCGCCTGGGTCGCCGAGTGCAACGCCGCCCTCGTCGGCGTGTCGACTCCCCGGTCCTGGGCCCGACGCCGGCCTGGCCGCGGCCGACGGGCCGTTCCCGTGGTCCAGGAGGTCCGCGGATCGCCCGACGGGGACGTCCGCCTCCTCATCTCGACGACGGGCGCTCCGTCTCGAGCCCCTGGAGGGCGGTCGGCGGACGACGGCCCCGGGCGACCCGCGGCCGAGGTGACCATCGCGCTTTCCTACGACGACGCCGCCGCCCTGTCCCGGGGCGACTCACACCGGCCGAGGCCCTGAACGCCGGGCGGATCCGGGTCCGGGGCGACCTCTCGGTGCTGGCCGCCGCCCAGCGGATGCTCGAGGCGGCCCGGTCCGGCTCCGAGGGCCGCGTCCCGACCACGACCTACTGAGCCGCGGGCCGGGTCACCACCCGGTGTACCGTGCCCGACGGGCGCATCGTGGGCACGGCCCCGGCGACCGTGTCCCCGGCGGTCGACGGATGCGAGGGAGGAGCGCCCGTGGACGTGCTGACCAGTAGGACCATCATCCACCCGTCCGACCTCGACCGATCGCTGACCTTCTACCGGGACGCTCGGCCTGGCCGTGGCCCGGGAGTTCGGCGAGGGGCCCCACCGGGGCGTGGTCTTCTTCGCCGGGGGAGGGCTGGTCGAGGTGGCGGGCGGCGGCGAGTGACCGGGAGCCGGCACCCCCGTCGTCCTGTGGCTGCAGGTGCGGTCTCACCGACCTGGCCGAGCTGGCGGCCCGGGGGGTGGCGGCGATCCGCCCGCCGACGCTGGAGCCGTGGGGGCTGCTGGAGGCGTGGATCGACGATCCCGACGGGGTACGCATCCATCTGGTGGAGGTGCCCGCCGACCATCCGCTCCGGCGGGACCAGCGGGATCCCTCCGCACGGGAGTGACGGGTGACGTCCGGGTCCGGGCCCCGGGTCGTGGGCATCGACCACGTGCAGTTGGCCATGCCCCCCGGGCCCGAGGCCGAGGCGCGGGCCGTGGCTTCTACTCAGGACCTGCTCGGCCTCCCCCGGGTGGCCAAGCCACCGGAGCTGGCGGCCCGGGGCGGGTGCTGGTTCGAGCTCGGGGCGGCCAAGGTCCACCTCGGGGTCGAGGAGGACTTCCGTCCGGCCCGCAAGGCCCATCCGGCCCTGGTGGTCGACGACGTCGAGGCCTCTGCCGGCTCCTCGACGCCGCCGGATACCCCACACGGCACACCGAGGACGTTCCCGGGAAGGCCCCAGTGGTACGTCGACGATCCGTTCGGGAACCGCATCGAGCTGCTTCCGGCGTAGCCGGCGAACGGCTCGATGGGTCCGGGTTCGGGACGGTGTCATGCGATGGGCTCTGTGGGTGGCACAATCGTGGCCGCCGACCACCGGGGCGGCTGTCCCGACCGCGGGTCGTGGTGGGTGTCCCTGAGGTCGGCCGGAGCTCGGGAGGGAGGCATCGATCGTCAGTGGCACCGATACGATGGGGACAGATGCAGGGGAGACAACCTGAGGGTGACAGACACGGGTGGGGACAGACTCCGGGGGCACGGTCCATGCCACCACCGACTACGGCGGCCCGCGGCCCCCTCTCCCGTCCAGCGATGCGGTCCCCCCCCCCCCGATGAACGGCGGTGAGCGGCGGTCCTCCGAGGGTGTGGTCCTACCCGTCTGGCTGGCCGAAGATCGGCGAACCATCGAGGTGGCCGACGGTGAGGTTGATCGGGGTGGGGTATATCCCCTACCTGGACCCCGATCGCCAGGTGACCCTGTTCGAGGACAGCCGGTCCCCGGTGCTCCCTGGCGTGTTCTGCACCCGGCTCACCGGCGTCTCGTTTCCACGACGACGTCGTGCAGCTGCCCCACTTCCAGGCCGGGCAACAGCATGGAGGTCCAACCAGAGCCGGCCAACGCCAGCGATCGAAATCCTCTGGCCATCTTCGGTGGCGGCGAACGGGTGGGTTACGTGCCCGGCACCGATCGCCCACGACGCTGGCGCCGTCGGGCACACGGGTAGGGCCGGGGGGATCGTGCTCATGGAGTGGTCGAGCAACGGGAGGCGTGACGGGCCTCTCGGTCCTCGGTTCCATGCACGTCACCCCTGGAGATCATATTCTGCTGGAGTGAGGTTGTCGACCGTGTTGGAGCATCCGGTCACTCAGCCGTGCTGCCAGAAGCGGCTCTGGAGGTGTCCGGAGCCCCGGAGGGCCACGGGCGTCGAGCCGGGTGAGATCCTCCTCGTCGATCCCTCCAGCCCAGTGCGCCGGCGTTCTCCTCGGCCTGGTGCCGGTTCTTCGCCCCGGGGATGGGCACCGCGCCTTGGCCATCACCCAGTTGAGGGCCACCTGGCTCGGGAGCTTGCCTCCGTGCTTCGCCCCGATCCGCGGGACTCGGCCACCACGCCTGTCGACGACCTCCATCGGTTGGTTGGAGAAGTTGCGCTTGCCCGGCGGTGGGTGGGCGGCCGAGTACTTCCCGGTCAGCACCCCTGCCCGATCGGCGAGTAGGCCAGGGGGAGGACGCCGAGCGTCGGCGCACGCGGCCAGCAGGCCGCCCGTCTCGGGCGATCGCCGTAGGAGCGAGAACTCGATCTGGTTGGTGGCCAAGCGTCATGCCCCGTCTCTCAGGGCGGCCGCCATCGACGGGTCTCCTCGCGAATAGTTGGACACCCCCACCGCCTCGACCAGACCCCCTGATGGGCCGTCGGCCAGCGCATCGGCCAGGGCGGCATGGGAGCGGAGGCTGATCGGCCGTGGATCTGGTACAGACCACCGAGGGCAGCCCGAGTCGGTCCAGCGACGCCCGGAACGACGCCATGAGCGGCCCGCGGACCTGAGTTTCCACGGTGAGGGCATGAACTTGGTGGCCACCACCACCCAGGCCGGCCCGTTCGGGTCGGCGGCCAGCAGCGCGCCGATGATCCGCTCGCTCTCACCGCCGCCGTAGACCTCGGCGGTGTCGAACAGTGTCGCGCCCGTCGATGGACGCGTCCCAGGCCTCCCCGAGGTGTCCTGGTAGGTAGGTGTCGTAGCCGCCCATTCCCCAGGTGGAGCGGTCCCCCCAGGCCCAGGTGCCCACGCCGATCGCCGGGACCATGACATCCGAGCCGGCCAATGTGTAGTGGTCGGGGATCATGACCGTACGGTACCCGACAACCGGTTCGTTGACCGGCGGTGGACGCGCCGACCCCGCCGGTGCCGGGGGTCGCCCGACGGCCAACCTTCCGGGTCGTGGCCCGGTTGTGCCCGTCGGCCGCCGAAGGCGGACATCTGGAGGGACGTGCCCGAGTCGCCCTCGATGAGGTGACGCTGTCCTACGACCTCTTCGGCGAATGGGGGGGGGATCCCGTGGTGCTGGTGGCCGGCTGCAGCCAGCCCGCCCTGGCCTGGCGTTCAGCGTGGTGCCGAGCCCTGACCGCCGCGGGTTTCTCGGATCCTGACGTTCGACAACCGCGGCGTCGCCCCGTCATCGTCTCCACCGGCCCCGTACTCCATCGACCAGATGGTGGCCGACACGATCGGGCTCCTGGACCACCTCGGGCTGGACTCCGGTGCGGATCGCC
Source organism: uncultured Acidimicrobiaceae bacterium (assembly GCA_963738545.1). Taxonomy (GTDB): domain Bacteria; phylum Actinomycetota; class Acidimicrobiia; order Acidimicrobiales; family RAAP-2; genus Bog-756. The sequence goes on along the minus strand of CAVTXA010000008.1, from coordinate 408,169 downwards.
GGCCACTCGCATGGGCGGCTGGGTCACCGAGAACCTGGCCCTCGACCACCCCGGGCGGGTCGGGCGAGCAGCGTTGATGGGTAGTGCAACATAGGCACGGCATGGGAGATGGCCAACACCACGGTGGAAAGGGACCTGGCCCGCCGACCACCCGTGCCGGGGCTCTACTTCGCCGCCGAGACGCTGCGCTATCTCCCGATTGGCGACATTCAGGACGACGATGTGGTGGAGGCGTGGCTCTGCTGATCTGGCCGATCTGCCGGTGTGGCCGAACCCCGGGAGACTCGGGCAGTACGAGGCCGGCCTCGCCTGGTCGACCGATCTCGGAGCGCACCCGGGTCTGGTCCTCGATCGTCGGTGCCGTGCCTTATCCTCGCCTTCGAGCACGACGTGACTCACCGCCCGACCGGGCCCGGGAGGCGGCCGAACGCCATCCCGGGCTCACGCTTCGTCGAGATCGCCGATGCCAGTCACCTGGGGATCTTCACGCACAGCCGACCCAGGTCGGCGCGGCACTGGTCGACTTCTTCGCCGGGGTCTGAACGAAGCCCCGCGACCTCGCCGATCGGACCGTCGCCTCAGCGGACCCCCGACAGCGAGGTGAGGGTGATGGCCATCTGTTCCTGGTAGCAGGACCGATCCGAGGGGTCCGGTCCGCTGGGGGAGGTCCGCCGCCTCCTGCTCTCTTCAGGATCAGTCCCGCTGGTCGGGGACACCCAGTAGTCGGTGGGGTTGGACCCGTGGCTCCTCCCGCCGCGAGAAGGTGGAGGGTGAGGCGGGTGTGCAGGGCCGGCTCGTGGGGCGACCGTGGGACGGCGATAGGTGGACCAGCCGAGCACCCGGCCACCAGAAGACCACCCGCCTGGCTCCCCGGCGTGGCAGGTGGCCGACCACCGCTTGCGCCGGGGCCGGCGGTGTGCCGGCATGAAGTAGGCGCCCGCACGGACAGTGGATGACCTCGGTGGTGCGGACCCCGGCGATCTCCTCGTCAGAGAGGGCGGAGACCATCCCGACGGCTCCGTTCCGGCCCGAGCACTCCACAAAGTCCTTCCATGTGCTGCTCGAACGGCACCCAGCGCACGGTGGCACACGCCACGTAGGTGACGACCACCTCGGAGGAGGAGGGGAAGGAACGACTGATCCACCGGCGAGACTGAGCCGCTCGTACCCCGAGGTCCGGTAGGCTGTAGACGCCGGGAGGCGGGAAGCCGAGATCCGGCTCCGGGTCGCCCTGGATGGCCTGTTGGTCGTGCCGATAGAGCCGCCAGGGCCTGGCGGAGGTCGACCTGGGTCCCGGGGCTCCGGAGGACGAAAGAACCAGACACCGGCGGCCACCGCGGCGATGAGGACGGCGACGCCGGCACCCAGGAGCCCAGACCGGTGATGGAGCGAACCATGTGAGCAGGGGCATGATGTCCTCCTTGGAGGTCCAGGAGCAGGCCGATGGCGTTCCCACCACTCTCGCACGTGGGCCCGGGGCCGCCACCGGCCGGTCCGTACCCCGGGTTGGCCACCGACCTGGTCAGGGTCGGGGCCGGCGCGCTCGTCCGTTCGTACTCGAGGGTCTGCGTCGACGACGGCCCGCTGATCGGCGGCCGACTCGGCGTAGGCGGCCGACAGAAGACCAGCCGGACAGGAAGAGGGCCGGGGATGACGAGCCAACCGAGTCCGCTCACGACCGCCCCCTCTCCTCGGACGCTCATATCGTGACGAACACTCCCGGCCGGTGCACCCGACAGGCGGCTTCCTCGATAGCGGTCGGCCAACTCCCCTGGCTCGGCAGGTCATCGGGGTGGGGGCGGCAAGTGGCCACTGTAGGTCGTGGCCACGGCCGTGCCCAGCCGAGGGCCGTCGCCGACGCCGAGACCAGCCCAGACCCTCCCCGTGTGACCGGGAGCCAGGCGCTCCCGGCTCTACGGCACCGAGGAGACGGAAGCCCAGCTTGGCCGGACGGCGGCGCTGGCTCCGTTGGCGCGGTCCATCCGGATCTCCGACCTGGTCGACGATGGTCGATCCGGGTGAGGCCGCCTCGGTCAGGGACCCCGGCGGCCGCGGCTGGCGTAGCCGCGTCCGGTCGGTCCGAGCGCACCCATAGCCGATCTCGATGGCCCCCGGACCGGCCGACGGTGGAGGCCGCCGACCCCCACCTCGCCGATGCACTCGATGAAGCGTACGACCATTCACGGTCGGCGTCGAACGCCGCCTCCCCGTCGCTGGAGCACCCGCCGCCTCTCGTCCGCCGTGGGCATGGTGCCGGCCCACGGCATCCACCGGTGGAGTTCGGGGAAGCTGACTTCACCGCGCCGAGGAGGCGGTCGAGGTGATGGGCGCCACCGCTGCAGACCGAGGGGACCGGCGGACCAGGTATCGGGCAGGAGGGCCACTGGCTCAGCTCACGCCGTCGCCACGCCATGTTTCGTGCCGGCGTCAGATGCCGTTGGCCCCGCCGGGTTCCGGTCGACCGTCGCGGGTCAGGTGGCCGGTGGTGCCGTCGAGGAAGCGGGCACCACGGTGATGTTGATGGCGAACTCCCCGGGCTTGAGCACGCCACCGTTGACCGACGAGGTGCTGCCGGACTCGACCTCCACCGTCCACTGGGCGTTCTTGGCCTGAACAACGATCCGGCCAGGTTGATCTGGTCTACGGCCGTGTTCGACGTCACCGTCGTCGACCCGGTCCGGACATTGCTCGAGGCGTACCCGGCGGACTGCAATTTGTCCTGATAGGCGGTCGTCCCGGCCGAGAGCGACCCGGTGACGGCGAAACCCACGTCCCACTCGTTGTGGGTCCCACCGCCGCCGAGCACCCGGGAATCATCGGGGACCGGCACGTCCGACGGGAACGCCGTCGGCAGCTGGCCGGATGCAGCGGAGAACTGTGGCCGAACACATTGCCGCTGACCCCGTGCTTGGAAACGTGGAGGCTACAGGCCGAGAGGGCGAGGCCCGTGGCCACCAGCGAGGCACCACGCCCCACCTCGCCGGCGGGACCAGGCGGGGGCGTGACGGCGGGGACCGACGGTGCCCGAGACTCCGCACTGGTCCGCGCCACCGAGCGTCCTCCTCATGGGGCCCGGCCCGGGGGTCCGGCGCAGTCGGGCGAACCTCCGGGACACGGTACCGGCCCGGGTGGCAGGGGGCCGGTAGTCTCCCGGCGGGGGGGCCGGGCCCGGGGTGCCGGGCTCCGGGGGGGGAGAAGGGGCTACGGCGAGCGACGATAGGTGAAATAGGCCTTGACCGACCTGTCGGTCGGTGTCTCCCCGCTCTCACTGCTCGCCTCGAGACAGAGTGAATCGCTCGGCGTGGGCCCCCGGATCCGTCGGAGGGTACGCCCAGTTCACCGATCCGCTCATGGTGGAGCTCGTAGCGCGATCTCCCAGGTGCTCGAAGATCCTGATGTCCCACTCCGAGCGTCCGTCCTCGCCGAAGGACACGTCCATGATGAGGTATGCTCGTCGAACTCGAAGACCCAGGGTGGTTCTTCCGCCAGTCGCCGGAGCTCGCCCACCGTGTTCACGTCGAAGATGAACAGTCCGTCCTCCACCAGGTGGTCGTAGACCGAGTCGAACATCGATTGCCAGGCCTCGAAGGCCAGGAGGTGGTTGAGGGTGTCGAAGACACAGACCACCACGTCGAACCGCTCGCCGAGCCAGAAGTCCCCGATGTCGCCCAGGAGGAGGCGTGCGGACGGCACCTTCTCGCTGGCCACGGCCAGCATCTCGGGTGAGCGGTCGAGGCCGGTCAGTGCCGGGTACGCCGTCAGCTGGGCCAGGATGGATCCGGTCCCACACCCCAGTTACAAGATGGAAGAAGCCCGGGGGGTAACGGTCGATGCTGGCCCAGGGCCCGGGCACCCCTCGGGCGCGGGATCGTCCATGGCCGCGTCGTAGAAGCGGGCGAAGCGAGTCGTAGTCAGGCACCGGCCCACCGTGCCACATAGCCGCACGTTCCCTGACGAGCACGACCGGAGCTGGCCGGCGGCCGGGGCTCAACCCGAGGCGGGTCCCCCCACGGAGCCGACGACACCACGTCATCACAAGGCGTTCTCCGCCATCGTGGCCGGCTCGACGTAACCGTCCGGCCAGATCGCAGCCAGGATCTACCTCGCAGCTCGAGCTATGCACGAACCGATGATCTCGGCCACCGGACGGCTGGCGTCGATCCGCCCCGCCACCTGGCCGCCGAGGGCGATTCCCGACGACAGGTCACCATCGAAATAGACGTCCTGGACACTCCCGAACGATGCCATGGCGTTGTGCTCGTGGTCGAACTCGAGGCGTTCGGTGTGGGCCGTGCGCAAGCCCGCAGCCCCGGTGAGGTGTGACTGTTCAAGAAGACCGTGTCGGTCTCCTGGCGTCGATGATCGCGTTCTTCCAGTTCTCGTGCACCGGCGACTCCGCCGACGAGACCATGCGCGTGCCCATCTGGATGCCTTCGGCGCCGAGCGCGAAGGCGGCGGCCATCGTGCGGCCGTCGACCATGCCGCCGGCGGCGATGACGGGGACCTTGACCCTTCTCACCGAGCGGCAGCAGGACCATGGTCGCCACCTCGCGCGGGTTCTTGAACCCTCCGCCCTCGCCGCCCTCGACGACGAGGCCGTCGACGCCGGCATTCGACCGCGCGCAACGCCGTCTTGAGCGAGGGCACGACGTGGAAGACGGTGAGGCCGGCGGCCTTCAGCGGCCCCATGTATCTTCTGCGGATCGCCGGCCGAGGTCGTGACGAACTTCACGCCCTGGTCGATGATGAACTGCACGATGCCCGGATCGCGCACGAAGGCCTGGGCGATGTTGACGCCGAACGGCCGGTGGTCAGGTGCCGCATCTTCTCGATCTCGCGCTTCACCGCGTCAAGCTCGCCCGACGAGGTCTCGATGATGCCCATGCCCCCGGCATTGGACACGGCGGTGGCGAGATGCGAGCGCGCGATCCATCCCATCGGCGCCTGCACGATGGGATATCGACGCCGAGCAGTTCGGTGATGCGGTTGGTCAGCACCGGCGGCATCTTGCCATGGCCCCCGATCCGTCGGTGCCGTCCCCTGTCGCCGGGTCGGGAGCGGCACCGTGCCGGTCGGCGGTCGGGGGGCGCCACCCGGCTCCCGCCGGGGGGGAGTAGGGTCGCTGGGTGATCACGTGACCCCCTGAGGACATCGGGCAAGGCGGTGCATCCAGCGCCCCGGCACCCCACGCCAAATTCAGGAGGATCAGTGAAGTCCCTAGTCGTTGCGCCTGAGCCCATGGCGGCGTGCGACCCCTGTCGGGTGCCCGATCAACCTCCCTCGTCGTGCACGCCAGCCAGAAGCTGGTCACCGTGGCCATCGTGGCCGGCCCCGCCGTGGCCCTGGCCATCGTCATCCCCTGCTGTGGGGCCATGCCGTCCATCTGACCGACCTGGTCATCGCCCTGGTCTTCTACGTGATCACCGGCTTCGGCATCACCATCGGCTTCCACCGGCTGTTCACCCACCGCGCCTTCGGGCCCCGCCGGGCCCTCAAGATCACCCTGGCCGTCATGGGCTCCATGGCCGTCGAGGGCTCCTTGACCAGCTGGGTGGCCACCCACCGCCGCCACCACATGTTCAGTGACCTCCCGGGCGACCCCCACTCCCCCACCGCTACGGGGACCACGGTGCCGCCCTCCTGCGGGGCCTGGCCTTCTCCCACGTGGGGTGGCTCTTCGTCTCGGATGCCTCGGGCCAGCCCGCTACGCCCCCGACATGCTCCGGGACCGGGACATCCAACGGATCGACCGCCTCTTCCCGCTGCTGGGCCCTGGCCTCCCTGGCCATCCCCTTCGGCATCGGCTACGTCCTGTCCGGCACCCTGGTCGGGGCGCTCACCGCCCTGCTGTGGGCCGGTCTGGTCCGCATGGCCGTGCTGCACCACGTCACCTGGTCGGTCAACTCGTTGTGCCACACCTTCGGTCGCCGCCCCGACGATACCACCGACCGCAGCACCAACCTGTGGCTGCTGGCCGTGTTCTCCCTCGGGGACAACTGGCACAACATCCACCACGCCCACCCCTCCTGGGCCCGCCACGGCGCCGGCCGGATGATCGACCCCTCGGCCTGGCTCATCCGCCGGTTCGAGCAGCTGGGCTGGGCCACCAGGGTCCGCTGGCCCACGCATCGCCGAGCGCCGTGGTCGGCGCCCGCTAGAACCCACCCCGAACCTTCCGGTCAGCCTGTAGCCGGGGCCGCCCGGCGGCGGAGCGGCGGAAGCGTCGGAGGGGGTTGACGCCGGGCGGGCAGTTGGCCAACAGCCGGGTCGTGGCCTCGGTCACGGCCACCACGGCCCGCTCGAAGGCCTCCTCGGTTGGCCGCCGAGGTCGACTGGACGCCGCTGACCTTGCGGACGTACTGGCGGGCGGCCGCCTCGACCTCGGTTTCGGTGGGCGGCGGCTCGAGGCCCCGCAGCGTGGTGATGTTCCGGCACATGGCTCCCAGGCTACGCCCCCACCGCGACCCGGCGGGCGCGCCGGGAGGGTACCCCGATACGTCAGGGAAGCAGGTCGGCCACGTCGGCCCGCTCGGCCTCCAGCTCCTCGGTGGTGATGCGGATGCGGTCGTTGGCGAACGCATCGTGGGACAGCCCCTCGACCACGGTCCATCCCCCCGAGCCGTTCGTCCGGACCGGGAAGCCGAACTGCAGGCCCTCGGGCACCCCGTACTCCCCGTTCGACACCACGGCCAGGGAGGTGACGTCGTCGCCGGGGGTGGCCGCCGGATGCTGTTGACCGAATCGATGGCGGCGTTGGCCGCCGAGGCGGCCGACGACAGGCCGCGGGCCTCGATGATGGCCGCGCCGCGCTTCTGCACGGTGGTGAGGAAGTCGCCCTGGAGCCATGCTGCGTCCTCGATGACCTCGGGGGCCGGCTTGCCACCGATAAGGGCGTTGGCGTAGTCCGGGAACTGGGTGGCCGAGTGGTTGCCCCAGATGGCCAGGTTGGTCACCGACGACACCGGGACGCCGGCCTTTTTGGCCAGCTGGCTCTTGGCCCGGTTCTCGTCGAGTCGGGTCATGGCGAACCACCGGTCGGTCGGGGACCTCGGGCGCACTCGACCGGGCGATCAGACAGTTGGTGTTGCACGGGTTGCCCACCACCAGCACCCGCACGTCGGCTGCCGCGTTGGCGGCGATGGCCCGTCCCTGGGGTCCGAAGATCCCGCCGTTGACGGTGAGCAGGTCGCCCCGTTCCATGCCCGCCTTACGGGGGATCGATCCCACCAGCAGGGCCCACGAAGTCCCATCGAAGGCGGTAGCCAGATCGGTGGTGGTGACGATATCGCTGACCAGGGGGAACGCGCAGTCGTCGATCTCCATGACCACGCCTTCGAGGGCCTTCATTCCCGGTTCGATCTCGAGCAGGCGGAGGACCACCGGCTGGTCGCTCCCGAGGAGCTGGCCCGAGGCGATGCGGAACAACAGGGTGTAGCCGATCTGGCCGGCGGCCCCGGTGACGGTGACATGGACGGGTGGTTTGGCTGCCATGCCGCCGAGGCTAATCGGCTCGGTTCGGGTCCGGCGAACCTGGCCGGCCGCTCAGCCGGCCACCCCGACCAGGGACGGCGCCGACAGCCCCCGTCGGGGCCGACGATGCCGTCGATGAGTCCGTACGCCATGGCTTCGTCGGGGTCATGAAGTAGTCCCGGTCGATGTCGCTGGGCCACCTGGTCCACCGACCGACCGCTGTGGTGGGCGATGATCTCGGCCATCCGTCGGGTCAGGGCGAGGACCTCACGGAGCTGGATCTCCATGTCGCTCGGCGCCCCCCGGGTGCCGGCGCTGCCCTGGTGGATCATGATCCGGGCGTTGGGGAGGGCGAATCGCTTTCCCGGTGCGCCGCCGGCCAGCACCATGGCCGCCGCCGACATCCCCATGCCGACGCAGATGGTGGACACGTCCGGCTGCACGTGTTGGATGACGTCGTAGATGGCCATGCCGGCATAGGCCATCCCTCCCGGCGAGTTGATGTAGAGAGAGATGTCCTTGTCGGGGTCCTGGGCCTCCAGGTAGAGCATCTGGGAGATGATCACGTTGGCGATCTGGTCGTCGACCTCCTGGCCCAGGAAGACGATCCGCTCTCGGAGCAGGAGCGAGAAGATGTCGAAGGCGCGCTCGCCACGGGCGGACTCCTCCAGCACCGTGGGTACGAGGGTGGATCGCAGGGCCATGGGAGCCTCCTGTCGTACCCGCCGGTCGGTCCGACGGGTCCATCCTCAGGATATCTCATGGATGAGATACCATGGAGCGATATGGTGGATCCGGCGGTCACCAGACGGACCACCGGGAGACGTGCGATGAGCGAACGACGCCACCAGCCGGTGTTCCCGGCTTTCGCGAGCTGTCCGAGCGACGTCAGGCCCTGAGCGACGAGCTGGTGGAGCGTCGCCGGGCCCTCGGTCTCTCCCAGACCGAGGTGGCGGCCCGCATGGGTACCTCCCAGTCGGCCGTGGCCCGCCTCGAGGCCGGCACCACGACGTCCTCCTTTCGACGGTCGACCGCTACGCGTCGGCCCTCGGATGGGGGCTCGAGTGGTCCCTGCACGAGACCGGGCAGGGAGGGCCAGGTGAGCCGGCCCGGGTGGCCACCGGACGATCGGCGGACCGCCGCGGGGTAGCCCCGAGGAATGGATGCGCCGTCGCCTTCTCGAGCGTCGTGTCGTCACCCTGGTCGGCCCGCTCGACGACGCCGGGGCCACCGGGATCGGGGCCGCCCTCATGACGCTCGACGCCGACGGCGACTGCCCCGTCCAACTGCAGGGTGGACAGCCCCGACGATCGACGGGAGCGGCCCTGGCCCTCATGGACATCATCGATCTCCTCGGGGTCGAGGTCCACGGCTGGTGCACCGGTCAGGTGGGCGGGCCCGCCAGTTGGCGTGCTGGCCGTCTGCCACCGGGCACCATCCCCCCACGCCCGGATCCGACCTGGCCGAACCGAGGGTGACCTTCGAGGGGGACGCCCGGCGTTGCACCAGCTGGCCGAGGAGCACCTCCGCCGATGGGCGATGTTCTGCGCCCGGGTGGCCGAAGCCACCGGCCGGACCGCTGCGATCGGCGAGGACGCCGCGGGGCGGTTCCTGTCCCCCGCCGAGGCCGTGGACTACGGCATCGTCGACTCGGTGGCCGGTCCGGACGCCCCGATCGGCCGGCTCCCGCCGCGGCCCGTCGGATTCCGCCCGCGCTGACGCCGCCGGCGGCGCGGCGCGGTCCCCGGGTTCAGGGTGCAGCCAGACCCAGGGCCGATGATCTCGCGGGTGGCGTTGGAGCGGTTGAGCGTATAGAAGTGCAGGCCGGGAACGCCCGCCTCCAACAGCTGCTCGCACAGCTCGGTGGCCAGGCCACACCCTCCGTCGTACGGCTTCGCGCCACCACGCGGTCGGCCTCCTCCAGGCGGGCCACCATCCACGGCGGGACCGCGGCCCCCATGGTGGCCATCCTGGGGATGGAGGACAGGCTGGACGGGCATGATCCCGGGAGCACCGGCTTGTCCACCCCCCGGTCGGCCAGCTCGGTCACCAGCTGGGTGTACTCGGCGGCCTCGAAGAAGAACTGTGAGATGGCGAAGTCGGCCAGGGAGAGCTTGGCCGCCAGATGGTCCCGGTCGATCCCCCGATCGACCGAGAGGGGAGGCCTCCCGGTTGGGCGGCCACGCCCACCGAGAATCCGCCGATGGCGCGGGCCAGCTCTACCAGTTCCGAGGCGTGTTGCAACTCACCGAGGCCCTCGGCGGGATCGGCGGGAGGATCCCCGCCCAGCGCCATCAGGTTCTCGATGCCGGCCGTCCGGTAGGCGACGAGGATCTCGGCCAGTTCCACCGGGTGTGGGCCACCAGATCAGATGGGCCATCGGCACCAGGGTCGTGGTGCGGAGCATCCCCGTGACCAGATCGAAGGTCCTCTTCCGGGATTCGGCGCCCCCCCGGTAGGTCACCGAGACGAACGAGGGGCCGAGCGGCTCGAGGTCGCGGAGGGTCTTGACCAAGGTGGCCTGCTCGGCGTCGGACTTGGGGGGAAAGAACTCGAACGAGTACGTCCTCCCCTTGGCCAGGAGATCGGCGATGCGGGTCATGACCGCTCCAGCCTACTGTCGGGTGCGGGAACGGGCCGGTGCGTCGGGCCGGGCGGTCAGGCGTGTGCCGAGCCGAGGCGTGCGGACAGGCGTGCGACAGCCGAGTCCAGCTCGGCACTCCGGGCCCGACGGGCCTCGTCGGCCTCGGCCAGCTGCATCCCCGAGGGTGCCGCCGTGCCGCGCCCGAGGAGCCGGTCCGCCTCGATAGCGAAGGCCAAGCCGCGGACAGCACGGCGGTGGTGGCGGCCATCTGGCCGGCCTCGGGGTCCGGGGCCGCGGGCACCGTGTGCTCGAGTGCCACCGACGCCCGCTCGACCTGGACGGCCACGGCACTCCGGACCTCGGCATCGCCGGAGACGGCGTTGTCGGAGAGGAGTGACGCACGGGCCAGTTGGACGTCGGACAGGGCCGGGATCACCGCCTTGCGCCAGGTGGCTTCGGCACCCTTGCGTCGGCGGGCGGCCAGCAACACCAGGATCAGGGCGATGGCCAGAACCAGGACCACGATGGCGACGATCAGCGCCCAGGGTGTCTTGGAGGAGGTGTTCGTGGTCAGCGGAGCCACGGTGGTCGTGGTGGTGGAGGAGGACGTGGTGGTGGTGGGGGGAACGGTCGTGGTGGTCGTGGTGGTCGTGGTGGTCGTCGGCGGGACGGTCGTGGTCGTCCGGGGACCGTGGTGGGCGTGGTCGGCGCCACCCCCGTGGTGGGCACGGCCACCAACTGGGCCGGAGCGCTGACGGCCCCGGCGGGACCGCCGGCGATCGCCAGGGCGCCGACGGACAGCGTCAGCGCCATCCCGAAGGCGGCGGCCAGACCCGTGGACCTCTGACGGCCTCGGCCGATACCACCGACGCGGTGCATCAGGTGTCGCTCCGTCCGAAGTCGTCCTCGAGCCGCACGATGTCGTCCTCGCCGAAGTACTCGCCGTGCTGGACCTCCACGAACACCACGTCGGCGTCGGTGGTGTTGGCGATGCGGTGGTTGGTCCCGACGGGGATGTCCACCGAGTCACCCGCCGTGAGTTCGGTGACCGCCCCGTCCAGCGTCACCTGGGCCGTGCCTCGGACGATGAACCAGTGCTCCGAGCGTCGAGCGTGCCGCTGGTAGCTCAGGCGCTTGCCCGGGAGCACCACGATGCGCTTGACCTTGTGGGTCCCGTCATCGTCGAGGACGGTGTACATTCCCCAAGGTCGGTGGTCGGTCTCGAGGCCCTCGGCCGCGCTCATGACGCCCGCTCGGCCGCTCGTACGGTGTTGCGCAGGAGCATGGCCCGGGTCATGGGCCCGACCCCCCCGATCCGTGGGGTGATCCAGCCCGCCACCTGGGCGACGGACGCATCGACATCAGACAAGAGCTTCTTCCCTTTCCACGACGTACCCGCACCGACCACGGCGGCACCGGGCTTGACCATGTCCGGTGTGACCAAGCCGGCCCGACCAGCGGCCGCCACCACCACGTCGCCCTGACGGACCAGCCCGGCCATGTCCTCGACCCCGGTGTGCACGACGGTCACCGTGGCGTTGCAGCCGGGCCGGCGCATGGCCATCAGCAGGGCCAGTGGACGCCCGATGGTGAGACCCCGCCCGATGATCACCACGTGCTTGCCCTCCACCGGCACGTCGTTGGCCGCCAGGAGTTCGACGATGCCGGCGGGTGTGCACGGGAGGGGGCCGGTGGCCCCCATGACCAGCCTGCCCAGGTTGACCGGGTGCAAGCCGTCGACGTCCTTGTCCGGATCCACGGCCAGCAGCACCCGCTCCTCGTCCAAGCCCTCGGGTAGGGGGAGCTGGACCAGGTAGGCGTGGATGGCGGGGTCGGCGTTGAAGCGGGCCACCACGGCCTCGATCTCGGCCTGACTGACGTCGGCGGGAAGGTGCTCGTGCGCCGAGTGGATACCGACCTCGGCACAGTCCTCGTGCTTCAGGGCCACATAGCGGGCACTCGGCCCGTCGTCCCCGACCAAGATGGTCCCGAGGCCGGCGGTGATGCCGGCACTGCGCAGGCGAGCGACGCGGTCGGTCACCTCGGACCGGATCTTCGCCGCCAGCAACGCACCGTCGAGCAGCTTCGCCGTCATGGCCGTTCCCCCGATGCCCCCAGTATGCCCGGGCCCCGTCGGTACGGAGCGGTTCCGCCACGGCCGAGGGCGCGTCAATGGCGGAAGTGGCGCTCGCCGCCGGCCAGGACCACGGCGATCCCGGCTTCATCAGCGGCGGCGATGACCTCGTCGTCGCGGATCGAGCCCCCGGGTTGGACCACGGCGGCCACGCCCGCCTCGGCCAGCACGAGCAGGCCGTCGGCGAAGGGGAAGAAGGCATCGCTGGCGGCGGCGCCCCCGGCGGCCCGCTCCCCGGCCTTGGACACGGCGATCTCGGCGGCCACCACCCGGGACTGCTGGCCCGCCCCCACCCCGACGGCCTGGCCGTCGGTGATGATGGCGATGGCGTTGGAGGTGGTGCGGGCGCACACCGTCCAGGCCAGCGCCAGATCCCTCCACTGGGATTCGGTGGGTTGGACCTTGGTGGCCACCTCCCACGAGGAAGCGGGGACCAGGAACCGGTCGGCGTCCTGGACCAGCATGCTGGCCCCCAGACCCCGGAACTGGCGGACGAGGGGCTCGGGCGCGGGGGCCGACAGCAGGCGGGTGGCCTTGCGCTTGGAGGTCAACTGAGCCAACGCGGCTTCGTCATAGGACGGGGCGATGATCAGATCGGCCTGGGGCCCGTCGGCGATGGCCTCGGCCACCTCGGTGGTCACCCGGCCCCCGATGGCCACGATGCCTCCGAACGCTGACTGACGGTCGCACTCGAGGGCACGCCCGTAGGCCGTCACCAGGTCGGGGTGGACGGCCGCCCCGCACGGGTTGGCGTGCTTGATGATGGCCACGGCCCGGGTGTCGCCTCCGGGATCGGACAGTTCGTGGACGAGCCGCCAGGCGGCATCGGCGTCGAAGATATTGAGATACGAGAGCTCCTTGCCCCCGTGCTGCTCCACGTCGTCCCACCACGAGTGCCGTCCCAGGATCCGGTAGCGGGCACCGTGCTGGTGGGGGTTCTCGCCGTACCGCAACGAGCCGGCCCGCTCGAGGGCCAGGTGGATGGTCGCGGGGAGCAGCGCGTCGTCCGACGCGGTGTCGTCCGACGCAGTGCCGGCAGACGCGGTGCCGGCAGACGCTGCGTCGCCCGCTCCCTCGTCGAACCAGTCGACGATGGCGGCGTCGTAGGCGGCCGTGTGGGCGAAGGCGTCCCGGGCCAGCCGCAACCGGGTCCCGGCCGACAGCGAACCGTTCTGCCTCAGCTCGTCGAGCACCGTGTCGTAGGCGGCCGGCGAGACCACGATGCCCACGTGGGCGTGGTTCTTGGCCGCCGCCCGGACCATGGTCGGCCCCCCCACGTCGATGAGCTCGATGGACGGATCGGAGGTGAACGGGTAGAGGTTGCACACCACGAGGTCGATGAGCCCGATGCCCTGGCGCTCCAGGTCCTCGAGGTGCTCGGGCTTCGACCGGTCGGCCAGGATCCCCCCGTGGATGGTGGGGTGCAGGGTCTTGACCCGCCCCCCGAGCATCTCGGGGGCGCCGGTCAGGTCGGCCACCTCGACGTGGTCGATGCCGGCTTCGGCCAGCGCGGCCGAGGTGCCGCCGCTCGAGACCAGCTCCCAACCCAGGTCGGCGAGCCCTCGCGCCAGGTCGATCGCTCCGGTCTTGTCGTAGACGGACAGCAGTGCCCTCATGATGCAACCTCCGTGGATGATCCTGGCCCATCTCCTGCCGTCGCCGCCAACCGGTCGACGAACGAGCGGATGGTGGCGGGGTAGAGCGTCCGTTCGACCTCTTTGATGCGTTCGTGCAGGGTCGCCTCGGTGTCACCGGGGAGCACCGGGACGGTGGCCTGGGACAAGACGGGTCCAGCGTCCATCTCCACCGTGGCGATATGGACGGTCGTCCCCGTCTCGCCCACACCGGCGGCCAAGGCGTCGCGCACGGCGTGCCATCCGGGGAAGGCGGGCAGTAGGGCCGGATGGGTGTTCAGGATGCGGCCCGGAAACGCCTCGTGGATCGGCTCGGCGAGCACCGTGCCGAAACCGGCCATGGCCACCACGTCGATGGACCCGGCACGGAGTGCCTCGGTCACCGCCACCGTGTAGGCGCGGCGGTCGAACGCCGGCCCGAAGCCGCCGAAGGCGGCCCGGTCCACCAGCACGGCGGGGATGCCGGCGGCAGCGGCGACCTCGAGGGCACGACAGCTCCGGTCGACCAGCACGAGTCGGACGGGAAGGCCGTCGCCGACGATGGCCTCGAGGATGGTGCCACTGCCCGAGGCGAGCACACCGATCCTCACCGTGTCCCCGTCGGCAGCTCCCGAGACGCCGGCACGAGGGGCCCGGGTGGCGCCCGAAGCCGTGTCTCGAGATGCGCCGGGGACCACGGCCGCACGATATCAGCGCCGCAGAGTGCCCACGCTCGCGCTGCTCGCGACGCTCCCGGGGGTGCCGGGAACGCCGGTGCTACGGTCACGCACACAAGGGACCAGGGCGACGTGGCCCGACCGGCCTGCCTCCGGTACTTGGGCCAACGTCGCTCGGTCCCCCCTGCCCAGGGAGTGCCCCTCGTGACAGTGGTATCGGCACCGATGGGGCAAATCCGAAGCGAAAGTTCCGGAGATTGCCTCGGTTCCGGATCGCTGTGCAGCGTCCGGTCCGTCCATCACGTCCACGAGGGGCGCGCCCCGCCGCACGCGGAGGCCCGGGACCCGTCTCCGGGCCGCGCCCGTTCAGGTCTCGAGGCTGGCCACGAGGGCCTCGTCCAGGTCGACCAGGCTCGACAGGACGGCGTCGCACAGACCCCACCGGGGAGAGCCGAGGGCGTCCGGCTCCGGCACGGCCACGACCCGCATGCGGGCGGCCTTGGCCGAGACGGCCCCGTTGAAGGAGTCCTCGACGGCCAGGCAGCCGGTCGGGTCCACGCCGAGCTTGGCCGCGGTGGACAGATAGGCCCCGGGGTGGGGCTTACCCAGGGGCTCCCATTCGGCCGAGTGCCAGGTGGTGACCGCCGACGCGATCCCCAGGCGATCCAGTGCGGCCACGATGACCACGGCGTAGGAGCCCGAGCAGACGGCAACGGGCAACGACAGCCGCCCGCAGAGGGCGACGGCCTCGAGTGCGCCCGGCATGGGCTCGCCGTGCCCGGTCACCAGTTCGGCCACCCGGTCGGTCACGGCCCGTTCCACGGCCACCGGGGACATGCCCTCCCAGGGGGACCGGTCCCACCAGTGCCGGACGGCGTCATCGATCCGCAGTCCCATGGTCTGGCGCACGTCGTGTTCACTGAGGTGGAGACCGACGTCGGCGAACACCTCGATCTCGGCCTGTCGCCAGAGTGGCTCCGAGTCGATGAGCAGGCCGTCGAGATCGAAGATGACCGCCTCGATGGGTCGGCTACCGAGGGCGGCGGCCGACGGCAGATCCGTGCTCAGCCGAGTTTCCGGACGACGTCGACCATGGCCTCGCCGGCCTCGGTGGGGTTGAGGGCCACGGTGACACCCGCACCGGAGAGCGCGTCCATCTTGGCCTGGGCCGTGCCCTTGGAGCCGGAGATGATGGCGCCGGCATGGCCCATCTTCCGTCCCGGGGGGGCCGTTACGCCGGCCACGTAGGACACCACCGGCTTGGTCACCGAGGAGGCGATGAACTCGGCGGCCTCCTCCTCGGCCGAGCCACCGATCTCCCCGATCATCATGATGGCCTTGGTGTCCGGGTCGGCCTCGAAGGCCCGCAGGCAGTCGATGAAGCTGGTGCCGGGGACCGGGTCCCCGCCGATCCCTACACAGGTGGTCTGCCCCACCCCTTGCTGGGAGAGCTCGTGCAGGGCCTGGTAGGTGAGGGTGCCCGAGCGGCTCACGATGCCCACCGGACCACCGGGCATGGCGATGTCACCCGAGGTGATGCCGATGTTGCACTTCCCCGGCGAGATGATACCCGGGCAGTTGGGCCCGAGCAGCCGGGTGGCCGGGTACTCGCGGACCAGACGGTTGTAGGCCAGGGCCTCGTCGCTGGCCGGGATGCCCTCGGTGATGCACACCACGAAGGGGACACCGGCGGCGGCGGCCTCCACGATGGCGGCAGCGGCGAACTTGGGGGGTACGGAGATGAACGAGGCGTTGGCCCCGGTGGCCTCGACGGCCTCGGCCACGGTGGCGAAGACCGGGATCCCCTCGATCTCCTCGCCGCCCCGGTTGGGATTGGTGCCCGCCACCACCTGGGTGCCGTAGGCCCGGTTGCGGAGCCCGTGGTAGAGGCCCTGGCTGGTGGGGCTGATGCCCTGGACCACGACCTTGGTGTTCTCGTCGACGAAGATGCTCATGACTGGCCTCCAGCGAGTGCGACCGCACGGCGTGCGGCATCGAGCATGGTCGGCTCGGCGACCAGGCGATTGGACAGGTGACTGGCAAGGATCTCGCGTCCGGCCACGGCGTTGGTCCCGTCGAGCCGGAGCACGATGGGTGAGCTGATCTCCACCCGGTCGAGGGCCTCGAGCACGCCCTTGGCCACCTCGTCCACGCGGGTGATCCCCCCGAAGATGTTGACGAAGATGGAGCGCACGGCGGGGTCGGAGTTGATGACCTCGAGGGCGGCGGCCATGACGTCGGCGTTGGCCCCTCCCCCGATGTCGAGGAAGTTGGCCGCGGAACCACCGCACTGGTTGACCACATCCAGCGTGCTCATGGCCAGGCCGGCACCGTTGGCGATGATGCCCACCGATCCGTCCAGGCCGATGTAGTTGAGGCCCCGGGCCTTGGCCCGGGTCTCCCGCTCGTCCTCCACGTCGCTCCCCTCGAACTCCTCCCATTCGGGATGACGGAACGCGGCGTTGGCGTCGAGGGTGACCTTGGCGTCGAGGGCATGGACCCGGTCGTCGGGGGTGAGGATCAGCGGGTTGATCTCCGCCAGGTCGCAGTCGCCCTCGGTGTAGCAGGTGTACAGCTTGACCAGCAGCTCGGCGGCCTGCTCCCGGGCCACCTCGTCGAGCTTGGCCCGCTCGACCCAGGCCCGTGCGGCCTCGAGGCTGAGACCGTCCACCGGGTCGACGTGGAGGATGGCGATGGCGTCGGGGTTGGTGACGGCCACCTCCTCGATCTCCACGCCACCTTCGGCCGAGAGCATGCCCAGGTGCTTCTTGGCGCTCCGGTCCAGGGTGAAGCTGGCGTAGTACTCCTTGGCGATGTCCGAGGCGTGCTCGATCCATAGCCGCTTGACCACGTGGCCCTTGATGTCCAGCCCGAGGATGTTGCCGGCGTGCTCCCGGACCTCATCGACGTTGTCGGCCAGCTTGACACCACCGGCCTTGCCCCGGCCCCCCACTTTGACCTGGGCCTTGACCACCACCGGGTAGCCCGACTCCTCGGCCTGGGCCACCGCTTCGTCCACGGTGTCGGCCACACCCCCTTTGGAGATGGGGATGCCGTAGCGGGCGAAGTACTGCTTACCCTGATATTCGAAGAGATCCACCGGATCCGTTCCTCTCTGTCCGTACTTCCTAGTTGTTGCGGACTTCGCTTCCTAGTTGTTGCGGACTTCGTAGTTGTTGCGGCTTGCATGCGTGCTGGGGTCTGCCCGGCATCGTTCCTGTCGTCGGCGCACCGGCCGGGTCATCCCCGCCCGTCCCGGGCCGGACCCGCTCGTCGACCACCGGAGCGACCGGCCTGTCGTGCCGTGTCCGCTTTGGCCGATCCGGGCCCGGTCGTTGTCAGCCGGTCACTCCACTCTCCCGTTGGTCGAGGGCCTCACCGAGCCAGGCGCCGATGGCCGGCAGGGGCGCGCCCGGGGTGAACACCTCGGCGACCCCGAGGTCCTTCAGCACGGGGATGTCGGCGGCCGGGATGATCCCGCCCACCAGCACGAGGACATCGCCCCGGCCCTGCTCCCGGAGGCCGTCGATGACCCGGGGCACCAGCGTCAGGTGGGCACCGGAGAGGAGGGAGAGGCCGACGGCGTCCGCGTCCTCTTGGATCACGGCCTGGACCACCTGCTCGGCGGTCTGGTGCAGGCCGGTGTAGATGACCTCGAAGCCGGCATCACGCAGGGCCCGGGCGATGACCTTGGCGCCCCGGTCGTGCCCGTCCAGGCCGGGCTTGGCCACCACGACTCGATACGGGCGTTTCACGGAGGCAGATACTAAGCGCTGACCGGGTCAAAAAGCCCATCCGGGCCCCGGTGGGGACCGGAGCGAGGCCAAGAGTCCCATCGTGACGCACGAAGGCCGTAGCCTGGACCTGCGTGGTACCGTCGCTCCGGCACAGGTGGCACGACCCCGACCCTCCCGAGGACGCCTTGACCACTTCGGCTGAAGCTGTGGACCGACCCGACGAACATCCAGGCCAGCCGAGACCGGCCTCCACCTCTCTTCCGCTGGGCCTGGCCCGGCTGTGCCGACCGCGGCAGTGGATCAAGAACCTCCTGGTCTTCGTGGCCCCGGCGGCCGCCGGGGCCCTACACCACCACACCGTGCTGTGGCACGCCATCGGCGCCTTCGGCATCTTCTGCCTGGCTGCCTCGGGTACCTACTTCCTCAACGACGCCATCGACGCCCCGGCCGACCGGGCCCACCCGACCAAGCGACTCCGCCCCGTGGCCTCCGGCGTGGTGCCGGTGCGGCTGGCCGTGGTGGTGGGCGTGGTCATGCTCGCCATCGCCATCGCCCTCGGCCAGTGGCTGGAGGGTTGGCACCTGGCCCTGGTCATGGCGGTCTACGCCCTGGTGAACGTGAGCTACTCCCTCGGCCTGAAGAACGAGCCGATCCTCGACCTGGTGGCCGTGAGCGCCGGCTTCGTCCTGCGCGCCGTGGCCGGCGGTGTGGCCACCGGGGTGGCCCTGTCCGATTGGTTCCTCATCGTGGCCTCGTTCGGCTCGCTGCTCATCGTGACCGGCAAGCGGTCGGGCGAGAAGAAGTTCCTCGCCGACCAGCAGACCGACGACGGCTCCGTCCGCCAAACGTTGGGGCTCTACTCCCCCTCCTTCCTCCGCTCGGTGCGCACCCTCTCAGCGGCGGTCACCGTCACCGCGTACTGCCTGTGGGCCTTCAGCCGTGCCGCCGAGCTCCACCGGGGCACGGACCCGATCTGGTTCCAGCTGAGCGTCATCCCCTTCACCGTGGCCCTCCTCCACATCATGCGCCTGTTGGATGCGGGCGAAGGGGCGGCCCCTGAGGAGCTGGCCCTCCACGACCACCGCCTGCAGATCTACGGGGTGTGCTGGGTCGCGCTGTTCGCGGTGGGCGTGTACGCCACGTGAGCGCCCCCCGGGGGCACCGCTCCCTCCTGACCGGGTGGGGACGGACGGCCCCGACCTCGTCCGAGGTCGTCCACGCCGTCCACACCGACATCGTGGACGAGGCCATGGCCGACGCCGTGGGCCCCGACGCCGGCGGTCGGGGCCTCATTGCCCGGGGCCTCGGCCGGAGCTACGGCGACGCCGCCCAGAACGCCGGCGGCGTGGTCCTCGACGCCACCTGGCTGGACGGCATCCACCGGGTCGATCTCGCCTCGGGAAGAGTCACCGTCGGTGCCGGGGTCAGCCTGCAGACGCTGATGGAGCGGTTCGTCCCCCTGGGCTGGTTCGTGCCGGTGACACCCGGGACCCGACTCGTCACCGTGGGCGGGGCCATCGCTGCCGACATCCACGGCAAGAACCATCACGTGGACGGCAGCTTCTGCTCCCACGTGGTGGAGATGACCCTGGTCTCCCCGGTGGGGACGGCGGTCGTGTCGGCCTCGTCGGATCCCGACCTGTTCTGGGCCACTGCCGGCGGGATGGGGCTGACCGGGGTGGTCACCTCGGCCACCCTCCAGATGATCCCCGTCGAGACGAGCTACATGCTGGTCGACACCGAGCGGGCCGCCGACCTCGACAGCGTCATGGACAAGATGCTGACCGGGGACGACGCCTACCGCTACTCGGTGGCCTGGATCGACTGCCAGTCGACGGGGAGCCGCCTCGGGCGCTCGGTGCTGACGCGGGGCGACCACGCCCGTCTCGAGGACCTGCCCGAACGCCTGCGACGGTCGCCCGACCGGGCCCGGGCCTTCGTACCGAGGACACTGGCCCGCGTCCCGCTGACCCCACCCAGCGGTCTGCTCAATCCGCTGACCGTGGGGGCGTTCAACGAGTTCTGGTTCCGGAAGGCCCCGCTCCACCAGGTGGCCAAGCCCCATCACATGACCGGCTTCTTCCATCCCCTGGACGGGGTGGGGGACTGGAACCGGCTGTACGGGAGCAGGGGATTCCTGCAGTACCAGTTCGTCGTACCCGACCAGCACGGCGAGACGGTGCGGACGGTCATCGAGCGCCTCACGGTGCTCAAGCTGGCCAGCTTCCTGGCCGTGCTCAAGCGGTTCGGACCCGGTGACCCGGGACCCCTGTCCTTCCCCATGCCCGGCTGGACCCTGGCCCTCGATCTCCCCGTCGGCCATCCCGACCTGGACCGGCTCCTCGACGACCTCGACGACCTGGTGCTGGCCGCCGGCGGCCGGGTCTACCTGGCCAAGGACTCCCGCGTCGCCCCGGCGGTGTTCCGGGCCATGTATCCCCGGGTCGACGAGTGGCAGGCGGTACGGAACCGGGTCGATCCCGACGGGGTGCTGCGGTCCGACCTCGGTCGACGGCTCGGGCTCTGCTCCGACGTGGCCGCACCGGAGGGTTCGACCCCTTCCCCCCGACCCCGCCGGACCTCCCGGGCCAGGACCCGGTCAGCCGGTACTACGAAGGCTGCGGCCACCAAGGCCGCGGCGACCAGAACAGCCACGTCTAAGACGGCTGCCCGCAAGACGGCTGCCCGCAAGACAGCTGCCCGCAAGACGGCTGCCCGCAAGACGACCACCGGATCACGGGCGCCCACGACCCCTCCCGCCAAGGCCGCCGGCCGGTCCTCGAGGACGGCATCGGACCCGCCGAAGGCAGCGAAGCGCACCACCGACACCGACACCGCCCGGACGACGTCCAACGGCGCCAACCCACCAGAACGGACGGAATCATGATCGACGCCATCGGACGACCCCAATCGGTGCTCGTACTCGGGGGATCCTCCGAGATCGCCCAGGCCATCGTGGACCGGCTCGTCCCCGTCCGCTGCCGGACGGTGGTCCTGGCCGGACGGGAGGGCACCCGTCTGACCGAAGCCGTCGATCGGGCCAAGGCGGCGGGAGCTGACGTGGCCGAGGCGGTGGCCTTCGACGCCACCGACACAGCCGAGCACGCCGCCTTCGCTGACGGCGTCTTCGACCGGTTCGGCGACCTCGACCTGGTCATCGTGGCCGCGGGGGTGCTGGGCGACCAGAGTGCCGACGAGCTCGACCCCGCGGCGGCGGCGGCGGTGATCACCACCAACTTCGCCGGCCTGGCGTCGGCCATGCTGGCGGTGACGGCGCGCCTCCGGCGCCAGGGCTACGGTCGCCTGGTCGTGCTCTCGTCGGTGGCCGGCGAGCGGGCACGCCAGGCGAACTTCATCTACGGGTCGTCGAAGTCGGGCCTCGACGCCTTCGCCCAGGGCCTGGGCGACTCGCTCGCCGGAACCGGGGTCGACGTGATGATCGTGCGCCCGGGGTTCGTCGTCGGGCGGATGACCGAGGGGATGACCCCGGCCCCGTTCTCGACGACGCCCGAGGCGGTGGCCGACGCCGTGGTCAAAGGGATCGGGTCGGGAGCGACGGTGGTCTACGTCCCGCCCGTCCTGCGCTGGGTGTTCACCGTCATGCGCCACCTGCCCCGGGCTGTCTGGCGGCGCGTTCCCGGTTGAGCGGCGCGTTCCCGGTTGAGCGGCGCGTTCCCGGTTGAGGAGGCCCGGCCCGTCGGGTGGCGGTCGGGTCAGGAATCGTTCGCCAGGGTGGCCACGTAGTCGGGGACGTAGGTGGCCAGGTCGCGGGGAGGTCGCTCGTAGGCCTCCTCCCGCACCCGCTTGGGCAACCGGGGCTTGACCGTCTCGATCGGTTGATAGGGGACCTGGCTCAACAGGTGGGCGATGCAGTTGAGCCGGGCCCGACGCTTGTCGTCGGCCTCCACCACGTACCAGGGGGACTCGGCCGTGTCGGTGTGGAGGAACATGATGTCCTTGGCCCGGGAGTAGTCCACCCAACGCTGGCGGGCCTCGAGGTCCATGGGGCTCAGCTTCCAGCGCCGGAGAGGATCGTCCACCCGGCTCTGGAACCGGCGCTCCTGCTCGTCGTCGCTGACCGAGAACCAGTACTTGATCAGGATGATGCCGTCTTCGATGAGCTGGTGCTCGAACACCGGGCTCTGGCGGAGGAACCGCTGGTACTCCTCGTCGGAGCAGAACCCCATGACCCGCTCCACGCCGGCCCGGTTGTACCAGCTGCGGTCGAAGAGGGTGATCTCACCGGCCGTGGGCAGTTGGGCCACGTAGCGCTGGAAGTACCACTCGCCCTTCTCCCGGTCGGTCGGCGTGGGCAGGGCCACGATGCGACACACCCTCGGGCTCAGGTACTCGCTGATCCGCTTGATCACCCCGCCCTTGCCCGCGGCGTCGCGGCCCTCGAACACCACCACGACCCGGGACCCGCTGTGCTGGATCCAGCTGGTCATGGCGGCCAGTTCGGCCTGGAGCCCGAGCAGCTCCCGCTCGTAACGTCGCTTCGACAGTTTCTGGACCATGGCCCCACTCCTCGTCGCCGGACCGAGCCCGCCCCGGACGGGCCCGGACGAGGTGCCGATCGCTCCGTGCCGAACGCTCGGCTTGCTAGCCACCGACCTTAGATCCGGCGCCGGCCGTCGCCGTCCTGCCGCCCGGTTTGGACCTGGGGGCCGGGGTCGAGGTGGTGGTGGGCGGGGGCGTGGCCGCCGTCCGGGCCGACATGGTGACGAAGTCCCGAGAGAGGGGCTCGAAGTAGCGGGACGGGTAGGTGGCCTCGTCGGAGGTGAGCACCGTGCCGGTGGCGGCCGAGGCGGGCTGGCCCACCGGCGGATCGAAGCTGGTGAAGTTGACCCACGCCGTGTTGATGTCCATCTCCATGGCCCGCACGGCGCCGGCCCGGGCCAGGACGTTGGCCAGGTCCACGATGGACAGGCCCGATCCGCCCACGTAGACCAGGGCACCGTCGGACGTGACGCCGAGGCCCGACCGCCACACCTGGACCTTGCCGCCGAGCGTGAATCCCCAACGGGAGTTGTCGTTGGCGTTGAGACCGGGCACCGGCTGACCGTTGTCCACGATGAGGTCGAGGTTCTGACGCACAGCCACCACCGAGGGCGACATGGTCACGTCGGTCCCCCAGGCCCCGATGGTCGGCGTCCCGTTGCTGTCGATGACCAGGGAGGCAGCGCCGGGCACGAGGGGGATGGCCGTCACGCCGTCGGCGTAGTAGCCCCCCTGGGCGTCCTGGGGCCGGAATCCGGCGTTGAAGGCGGCCACCAGGGTGTCCAGCGCCTGGCCGGCCACCGGGGCCTCGTTGATCCAGTTCTGGCCGGTTCCGGGAATGGACGACCCCTCGTAGAGGGTGGCCCGCAGCAGGGTGGTGTCCATCCACGCCACGCCGGTGACCAGGCTGGTGTTCACGGCGTTGGGCCGGAGGTAGGCCGCATACATGGCCGGGATGCCGTCGACGGTCCGGCCGATCGGGTGCCACTGGCCCTCCCCGGGCGTGGGGTCGGTAACGAAGGGGACGATGGCTGCCGGGGCCGGGAGGTGGGACGGCCCGGCGGGCACGGTGGTGGTGCTCCGGCTGGGCAGGGGGATGGCCCCCTGCTTGGGCTTGCCCCCCTTGGGCGGGGCATGCCAGGTGTACCAGGTGTTCTCGGCCCAGGTCACGATGCCCCCGCCTCCGTGGTCCCGGACCCACTCGGTCAGCCGTGAGCCGACCGTGTTGCCCAGGGCCTGGTTGGTGGCGGCCGATCCGGCAGAGACCCACACCGGGGTCAGGGCCAGCAGGATCACGAGGAGCACGGTCGACTTCGGATGCCGCCCGAACACCGTCCTGCGGCCCCGGATCCTCTCCTTGCGCCGGGCCCGACGCTCCCGTCGCGTCAGCGGGGGCATGGCGAGGACGGGCGTGCGCTCCCCGGGTTCCCGGGTCTCCGGGGTGGACACGACGAGGGGGATGCCGTTGGAGGGGTGACGCGACCGCGCCGAACTCCGGCCCGGCCTGGGTCCGTCGGTTGCGCTCGGATCGGCGGCGGGCCGTCCCCCGGTCTGGTGGGGGTCCAGCGGCGAGGGCGGGCCGTCGTGTCCGGTGGTGCCAGTGTCCGTCAACGCCCTCCTCGACCCCGCTTCGCGCTCCCCGTGTGGCGGAGGCCCCGACACCACAGCGTCACTGTCACAGCACCTCCGGCCCGGGTGCGAGGCGAGGTTCGGTGACCGTCAGCCAGTAAACCAGGCCCAGCTGCCATCCGCATGAACCGCGTCAGCCGGGCCGACGACGGAGGGGTCGACGGCAGGCGTCTGACCACGCACGGTGGTGCGCGACCATGGTCAGGCTCGCTTCAGGGGGGCCATCCGGAGCAGGAGCTTCTTGCGTCCGACGGTCCCGAAGACGACGGTGGCCTCGCCGTCCTCCCCGCTGCCCGAGGTGTCGAGCACCGTGCCCTCGCCCCACTGGCCGTGGACCACGGCGTCGCCGGGCTCGAGCCCCAACAGTTCGGCTCCACTGGAGGCCGGTGCCCGCCGCCGTCGTCCGGTGGCATCGAACTCGGCGTCCGCCCGCGCCAGGCCCCGACCGAAGACGCTCCTTCCCGGCGTGCCCCCGGCGTCGTCCGATGATGCGTAGCGGTCCGACGGGGAGTACCCCCCACCGCGGCCCCTGGTGGACCCCCGGCCGCCGCGGGCTCCGGGGTCGCCTCCCACCTCGCGGACCAGCTCGTCGGGGATCTCGTTGAGGAAGCGGCTCGGGATGTTGCTGCTGCCGCGGCCGAAGACCATGCGGTTCCAGGCATGGGAGACGTAGAGGTGACGCTCGGCCCGGGTGATGCCCACGTAGCAGAGGCGTCGTTCCTCTTCGAGCTCCACCGGGTCCCCGAGGGAGCGCATGTGGGGGAAGATGCCGTCCTCCATCCCCACCAGGAAGACCGCGGGGAACTCGAGGCCCTTGGCGATGTGGAGCGTCATCAGGGAGACCTTGGTGCCATCCCCACCGAGCTCGTCGGAGTCGGCCACCAGCGAGGCGGCCTCCAGGAACTCGGGGAGCGTGCGGTACTCGGCGGCCATGCCCACCAGGGTGTCGACGTTCTCCACCCGGCCCAGGGCCTCGATGGTGCCCTCGGCCAGCAGCTCACTGCGGTAGCCGGTGTCCTCCACCACCGCGGTGACCAGTGCGCCCGGGGTGAGGACCTCCTCGCGGTCGGTGCCCCCGTCTGTGTCGGGGTCTGTGTCGGGGTCCGTGTCGGTGTCGGTGTCTGTGTCGGCGGGAACCGCTGAGAGCTCGACGTCCCCCGGGGCGATGGCGTCACCGTTCTCGTCGACCAGGGGGGGCAGGGCCATCCTCGCCCGCACGCTGGCCAACAGGGCGGACAGGGCCACCAGGGACCGGCCCGCCTTGCCGCCGATCCCCACCTCCTCGGCCCGGGCCACGGCCTCACCGAAGGACAGCCCACGCGAGCCGGCCCACCCGGACAGCTTGGCCACCGACGTCTCGCCCACGCCCCGCTTGGGGACATTGACGATCCGCCGCCAGCTGATCTCGTCGTCCGGGTTGACCAGCACCTTCAGGTAGGCCATGACGTCTTTGACCTCGCGCCGGTCGTAGAACTTGGTGCCACCGACCACCTTGTAGGGCACCTCGCCGTGGACCATGGCCCCCTCGAGCGCGGCGGACTGGGCGTTGGTCCGGTAGAAGACGGCCACGTCGCCCCACCGGAGGTCCTGCTCGCTGCGCAGGCGTGTGATCTCGTGCGCCACCCATTCGGCCTCGTCGTGCTCGTCCTCGGCCCGGTAGCGGACGATCTGGGCCCCCGGCCCCCCTTCGGTCCACAACGACTTGGGTTTGCGCGAGACGTTGTTGGTGATCACGGCGTTGGCGGCGTCGAGGATGGTCTGGGTGGAGCGGAAGTTCTGGTCCAAGGTGATGGCGGTGGCATCGGGGAAGGCCTGTTCGAAGTCGAGGATGTTCGAGATGTCGGCCCCCCGGAACCGGTAGACCGACTGGTCGCTGTCCCCGACCACGACGATGTTGCGGTGCTCCCCCGCCAGCAGTACGGCCAGGGCGTTCTGCACGGCGTTGGTGTCCTGGTACTCGTCGATCAGGATGTGGGTGAACCGGGTCCGGTAGTGCTCGAGCACATCGGGGTGCAGGCGGAACAGGCGGACCGTGTTGAGGAGGAGGTCGTCGAAGTCCATGGCGTTGGCCGCCACCATGCGCTGCTGGTAGAGGTCGAAGACGTCGGCGATCCTCCGGTCGAAGATGGTCACCGACGCGGCGCGGTACTCGTCGGGGCCCTGTTGGCGGGATTTGGCCTGGCTGATCTGGCCCAGGATGGACCGGGGGGACATCTTCTTCGTGTCGATGTCGAGCTCCCGGGCCACGATCTCGACCAGGCGACGCGAGTCGGCGTCGTCGTAGATGGTGAACGAGCCCTTGTAGCCCAGGCGGTCGCCGTGGGCCCGGAGGATGCGCACACAGGCCGAGTGGAAGGTGGAGACCCACATCCGCTGGGCCCGGGGCCCGACGATGTCGGCCACCCGCTTGCGCATCTCGTCGGCCGCCTTGTTCGTGAAGGTGATGGCCAGGATCTGCCAGGGGGCGGCGTCACCGGTGGCGATGAGATGGGCGATACGCCGGGTGAGCACCCGGGTCTTGCCCGAGCCGGCCCCGGCCACGATGAGCAGCGGCCCACCACGGTGCACCACCGACTCGCGCTGGGGCTCGGTCAGACCTTCCAACAGCGCGTCGGCGTCGATGGCCGGGTGCGGGCGTCGCCGGTAGGGAGCACCGGTGACCGGGTGTCCGTCTCCCGACTCGACACTGTCGTCGCCGTCGTCGCCCCGCCACTCGGGAAGCGGTTCGGCGCTGTCACCCGGGGAGGGCACCATGGTCATTCCCACTCGATGGTGCCGGGCGGCTTCGACGTGATGTCGAGGGCCACCCGGTTGACGCCCTCCACCTCGTTGATGATCCGCGAGGAGAGGCGCTCCAGCAAGTCGTAGGGCAGGCGGGCCCAGTCGGCGGTCATGGCGTCGTCACTGGTGACGGCGCGGATCACCACGGGGTAGGCGTAGGTCCGCCCGTCACCCATGACGCCCACCGTGCGGACGGCGGGGAGCACGGCGAAGCTCTGCCAGAGGTCCCGGTAGAGCCCGGCCCGACGGATCTCCTCGACCACGATGGCATCGGCCGCCCGCAGGATCTCGGCCCGCTCGGGGGTCACCTCGCCCACGATGCGGACAGCCAGGCCCGGACCGGGGAAGGGCTGTCGCCAGACGATGTCGTGGGGCAGGCCCAACTCCTCGCCCACCGCCCGCACCTCGTCCTTGAACAGCAGCCGGAGGGGCTCGACCAGGTCGAAGGCCAGGTCGTCGGGGAGCCCTCCCACGTTGTGGTGGGACTTGATGGTGGCGGCGGAGTCCGACCCCGACTCGATCACGTCCGGGTAGAGGGTCCCCTGGACCAGATACCCGGAGGGCTCGTCGGGCGCTCCGGAGCCGCCGCCGGTGATCCCGTCCGCCCCGGTGGCCGGGGCGGCAGCGGCATCCGGATCGAACTCCTCGATGACCAGGTCGCGGGCCACCTCCTCGAAGATCCGGATGAACAGCTCCCCGATGATCTTGCGCTTGGCCTCGGGATCGGTCACCCCGGCCAGCGCCTCGAAGAACCGGTCGGCCGCCTTCACATGGACGAGGTCGATGTGGAACTGGCGGCGGAAGGTCTCCTCCACCTGCTCGCTCTCGTTGGCCCGCATCAGACCCGTGTCCACGTAGACGCAGGTGAGCTGGTCGCCGATGGCCTTGTGCACCAACGCCGCGGCCACCGCCGAGTCGACGCCGCCCGAGAGGGCGCACAGGACCGGGGAGGCGCCCACCTGGGCCCGGACCGCCTCCACCTGTGACTCGATGATCGACGTGTGCGTCCACGACGGAGGGCATCGGCAGATGTCGTAGAGGAAGCGCTCGAAGACGTCCCGTCCCCGTTCGGTGTGCACCACCTCGGGATGGAACTGGACCCCGTAGATGGCCCGCTCGGGGTCGTGGAGCGCGGCCACCGGGGCGTCGGGACTGGTGGCCGTGGCCACGAACCCGGCGGGAACGGTGGTGATGGCGTCACCGTGGCTCATCCACACCTCGCCGCCGCCCGGCCAGTCGGCGAACAGGGGCGACGCGCCGGTCACGGTCAATGTGGTCCGTCCGTACTCGCCCCGTCCCGTCCGGGACACCTCGCCCCCGAGCTGCTGGCACAGGAGCTGGGCCCCGTAACAGATGCCGAGGATCGGGATGCCGGCCTCGTAGATGGCCGGGTCGATGGACGGCGCCGGCGTCTCGTTGACCGACTTGGGCCCGCCCGAGAGGATGATCCCCGAGGGATGCCGCGCCACCAGGTCCGAGGCGGCGGACGTGTGGGGCACGATCTCGGAGTAGACGTGCGCCTCTCGGACCCGCCGGGCGATCAGCTGGGCGTACTGGGCCCCGAAGTCGACGACCAGGATGGGACCGTCAGCGGACCCACCGGCGTCGGGGGGCGGAGGGCTCAATGGCCCATGCCGACACCCTGCGAACGCTGCAGGTCCTTGCCCTCGGTCTGCAGGGCAGGAGCCACCATGACCTCGGCCTTTTGGAACTCCTTGACCGTCTGGTAGCCGCAGGTGGCCATGGCCGTGCGGAGGGCGCCGAACAGGTTCATGCGGCCGTCGTTCTCGTGGGCCGGGCCGAGCAGGATCTCCTGGAGGGTTCCCCGGGTGGTCGTCTTGACCCTCGCCCCGCGGGGCAGGGTGGGGTGGAAGGTGGCCATGCCCCAGTGGAAGCCGCGGGCGGGGGCTTCGACGGCGGAGGACAACGGGGAGCCGAGCATGACCGCGTCCGCCCCACAGGCCACGGCCTTGGCGATGTCACCGCCCTTGGACATGCCGCCGTCGGCGATGACGTGGCAGTAGACCCCGGTCTCGTCGAGGTGGCGCATGCGGGCACCGGCCACGTCGGCGATGGCGGTGGCCTGGGGCACCCCGATGCCCAGGACGCCCCGGGTCGTGCAGGCGTTGCCCGGCCCCACGCCGACCAGGACGCCGACCGCACCGGTGCGCATGAGGTGCAACCCGGCCTGGTAGGAGGCGCAGCCGCCGACGATGACCGGGATCTCGAACTCACGGATGAAGCGCTTCAGGTTGAGCGGCTCGACCGTCTTGGACACGTGCTCGGCCGAGACCACGGTGCCCTGGATCACCAGCAGGTCCAGTTCGGCGGCGACCACGGCCGGAGCGAACTGCTCGGTCTTCTGCGGCGTGACCGAGGCCGCCGTGGTGATACCGGCGGCCTTCATCTCGCGGATGCGCTCGGTGACCAGCTCCAGTTGCACGGGTTCGGCGTACATCTGCTGCATCCGGGCCGTGGCCTTCTCGGTGGGGAGCTCGCGGATCTCGTCGAAGAGGGGCGTGGGGTCCTCGTAGCGGGTCCACAGCCCTTCGAGGTTGAGGACGCCGAGGCCACCCAACCGTCCGATCTCGATGGCGGTCGACGGACTGACCACGCCGTCCATGGCCGAGGCCATGAGGGGGAGCTCGAACTGGTAGGCGTCGATCTCCCAGCTGATGTCGACGTCCTCGGGGTCGCGCGTGCGTCGGCTGGGGACGATGGCGATGTCGTCGAACCCGTAGGCCCTCCGTCCCGATTTGAAGATGCCAATCTCTAGCTCAGCCACGTGCTACTCCTCCGGACCCTGGTCGCAGTTCTCCACACCTCCGATCGGCGGCTGCTCCGACACCGAGCCGTCCGACTGCACCCCACGATACCGCCTGGGACCGCGGCGCTGGACTCTCCCCCGGGCGGCGCCGGGCCCCGGAGGGCACCGGTTGGCCCGCAATCACCGACCCGTGTCGTGTGGACGGCGATCGGCCGGCTCCGCCGGGGTGGGCACGGCGCCCGGGCCGGCCGGGTCCGAGCGGATCAGCCGGCGGAGGCCGGGACCCGGAGTGACGGGGGGAACGGGACCTCCAGGACCAGGCAGAGCAGCTCCATGAGCGTCCTGGCCGTGGCCCCCCACACCGTCTCGTCGGCCACGTCGAAGAACCACACGGGAAACTCGCCCACCGGGAAACCCGACCGGTCGATCCGATCGGGCACGGACCACCACTCCTCGTGGAAGGCACCCCCGGCCACCAGATCACGGAGGGACACATCGAAGATCCGATCCACCTCTGCGGGACTGGCCCGGAGCGTCGGCCGGTGGTCGAGCACCGCCACCACCGGGGTCATCACCGTGTTGGACGAGACCGTGGGCAGTGCCGTGAGCTGACCGATCACCGTCACCGCCGAGGGGTCGAGGGAGACCTCCTCCGCGGCCTCACGCAGGGCGGCCTCGACCACCCCCTCGCCGGCATCGAGCCTCCCACCGGGAAGGGCCACCTCCCCCTGGTGGGAGCGGAGCTGGTTCGAGCGCACCGTGAGCACCACACGCGACTCACCGTCCTCTTCGAACAGGGGCACCAAGACGGCCGCCGGCCGCCCCTGACCGGACCATCCCGCCGGGGCACGCCACGGCTCACGGAGGTGACCGGGTCGCTCCTGACCGACCCTGTCCAGAGCCGAGCGGACCTGGGCCAGGGAGATCCGGGTGCGCCGGGACAGGGGCAGGTCGGCCCAGGGCGCCGGGGCCCCGGTCCGATGGCCGGGTGGTCGTGGGATGGACCGCCGCGGGACGGCGGTCGGGATGTCGGGGGATTCCATGGCGGCCCACAGCGTAGGGCGGTAGGGCCCGGAACCGGTCGGTCCCCGGGGTGAGACGACCGGACGCCCACTCGGAGCCACCGGAGTCTCCGGCGATGGCCGGATTCCTCCCGTGAACGGAACCGACCGGGCCCGTGGGCCCGGTCGGTTCACTTCCTGGTGCGCAACGACGCCGCGCTCCGGACTCCCGGGGGAGCCCGACGGTACTTACATCATGCCGCCCATACCGCCCATACCGCCCATACCGCCACCCATGGCGGCCGCGGCAGCCGCGGCGGCGGCCGGATCGGCCTTCTCGGGCTTGTCGGCGACCAACGCCTCGGTGGTCAGCAGGAGGCCGGCAATCGACGCTGCGTTCTGCAGCGCGGACCGCGTGACCTTGGCCGGGTCGATGACGCCCGCCTTGACCAGGTCCTCCAACTCACCGGTGGCGGCGTTGAGGCCGATGGAACCGGTCTCGGACTCCACCTGGCGCACGTAGACCGAGCCCTCGAGGCCGGCGTTGCTGGCGATGCAGTGCAGCGGTGCGGCCAGAGCCTTGGCCACGATGGAGGCACCGGTGGCCTCGTCTCCGGTGAGGGAGGCGACGACGTCGAGGACGGCGGCCCGAGAGCGGACCAGTGCGGTCCCCCCGCCGGCCACGATGCCCTCTTCCACGGCGGCGCGTGTAGCGGAAAGCGCATCCTCGATGCGGTGCTTCTTCTCCTTCAGCTCCACCTCGGTGGCTGCCCCGACCTTGACCACGGCCACGCCCCCGGCCAGCTTGGCCAGGCGCTCCTGCAGCTTCTCGCGATCCCAGTCGGAGTCGGTGTCGTCGATCTCACGCTTGATCTGCGCGATCCGACCCTTGACCTCGTCCTCGGAGCCGCCACCCTCGACGATGGTGGTCTCGTCCTTGGTCACGATGACGCGACGGGCCTTGCCCAGCAGGTCGACGGTGGTGGTGTCCAGCTTCAGCCCGATCTCCTCGGAGATCACCTGGGCACCGGTCAGCACCGCCATGTCCTGGAGCATGGCCTTGCGACGCTCCCCGAACCCGGGGGCCTTGACGGCCACCGAGGTGAACGTGCCGCGGATCTTGTTGACGACCAGGGTGGCCAGGGCCTCGCCCTCGACGTCCTCGGCCACGATGAGCAGCGGCTTGCCGGTCTGCATGACCTTCTCGAGCACGGGCACGAGGTCGTGGACGGCGCTGATCTTCTGGTTGACGAAGACGATCAGCGGATCGTCGAGCACGGCTTCCTGCCGCTCAGCGTCGGTCACGAAGTACGGCGAGAGGTAGCCCTTGTCGAACTGCATGCCCTCGGTGAACTCGAGGTCGATGCCGAAGGTGTTGGACTCCTCGACCGTGACGGTGCCGTCCTTGCCCACCTTGTCGATGGCGTCGGCCAGAACCTCGCCGATGGCGGTGTCGGCGGCGGAGATGGAGGCCACCTGGGCGATCTCCGTCTTCGAGTCGATCTCCTTGGCCTGCTCCTTGATGGACTCGACGGCCGCAGCCACGGCCTTGTCGATGCCCTTGCGCAGACCGAGGGGGTTGGCTCCGGCGGCCACGTTGCGCAGACCCTCTTTGATGAGGGCCTGGGCCAGCACGGTGGCGGTGGTGGTGCCGTCGCCGGCCACGTCGTTGGTCTTGGTGGCCACTTCCTTCACCAGCTGGGCGCCCATGTTCTCGAAGACGTCCTCGAGCTCGACCTCACGGGCGATGGACACACCGTCGTTGGTGATGGTGGGAGCACCGAACTTCTTCTCGATGACCACGTTGCGGCCTTTGGGCCCGAGGGTGACCTTGACGGTGTCGGCGAGCTTGTTCACCCCCGCCTCGAGCCCGCGGCGGGCGGCCTCGTCGAACTTCAGGATCTTGGGCATTACTTACCTACCTTGGCCAGGACGTCGCGGCTCGAGAGGATGAGGAGGTCCTCACCGTCCGAGCTGATCTCGGTGCCGCCGTACTTGGAGTAGACGACGGTGTCGCCCACGGCGATGTCCAGGGGGATGAGCTCCCCACTGGCCTCGGCGCGGCGGCCCGGGCCGACGGCCAGGACTTCGCCCTGCTGGGGCTTCTCTTTGGCGGTATCGGGGATGACCAGACCGGATGCGGTGGTCTCCTCGGATTCGCCGGGGCGGACGACGATGCGGTCGTCAAGGGGATGCAGACTCATGGGTTGGGGCCTCCTGTGGCACGCGTTAGCAGTCGAGCGTTGAGAGTGCTAATGGTAGCGATCTCCGCGGCGTTTGGCAACCGGCACCCTCGACTGCCAGACGGCTGGCCGGAAACTGCCTCCCACCTGGGGCGGACGATCGGGCCTGGCCAGGCTCCACCGGGCGGGTCAGGACGCCGGGGCCAGACGCAGGTTGGGATCGGCACCCAACGAGAGGTCGCTCCGGCCCCCGTGGTGGAGGCGCCACCACCCCGCCGCCGCCACCATGGCGGCGTTGTCGGTGCACAACGCCCGGCTGGGCAGGAAGGCCCCGATGCCGGCGGCGGCGCATGCCTCCTCGGTGCTCGAGCGCAGCAG
The DNA here is from genome assembly GCA_963738545.1 of uncultured Acidimicrobiaceae bacterium. GTDB lineage: Bacteria > Actinomycetota > Acidimicrobiia > Acidimicrobiales > RAAP-2 > Bog-756. The sequence goes on along the minus strand of CAVTXA010000008.1, from coordinate 374,715 downwards.
GGAGTTGGCCGCCACCCCGCCGGCCAGGCAGACCGCCCGGGCCCCGATCTCGGCGGCAGCGGCCATGGCCCTGGTCACCAGCACGTCGACCACAGCCTGTCGGAACGAGGCGGCCACGTCGGCGGTGTCGGCATCGGGGTGCTTGCGCACCGTGTTGACCACCGACGTCTTGAGCCCGCTGAACGAGAAGTCGTAGCCGTCCCCGGGATAGGACCGGGGGAAGGCGAACGCGCCCGGGTCCCCCTCCTCGGCGATCCGGTCGATGACCGGTCCACCGGGATAGCCGAGCCCGAGGTACCGGGCCACCTTGTCGAAGGCCTCGCCAGCGGCGTCGTCGATGGTGCCGCCGAGCAGCCGGTAGCGACCGGGCTCGGTGACCTCGATCAGCAGGGTGTGGCCGCCGGAGACGAGGAGCACGGCCAGGGGCCAGCCCAGATCGGGCTGCTCCAGGAGCGAGGCGAACAGGTGCGCCTCGAGATGGTTGACCCCGACCAGGGGCACGCCCCACGCCAGCGCCAGGGCCTTGGCCTCGGCCACACCCACGAGCAGCGACCCGATGAGGCCGGGACCGTAGGTGACGGCCACGGCGTCGATGCCCGTGCCCGAGGCGTCGCTGCCCGCGTCGGCCAGGGCCTCGGCCACCACCGGGGTGAGCAGCTCCACGTGGGCCCGGCCGGCCAGCTCGGGCACCACGCCGCCGTACCTGGCGTGCAGGTCGATCTGGCTGCTCACCACCGAGGAGACGATGACCGAGCCCCCCTCGACGACCGACGCCGCCGTCTCGTCGCACGACGTCTCGATGCCGAGAACTCGGGTGGTGGCGGGGTCGGGCACGACCCGGAGATTAGTGGGGGCGACCACGAACAGGGGTCAGCGCGTCGGCGTCGTGGAGATGACCCGGTCGGCACCTCAACGACGCGAGCTCACCACCAGATCGGGGGTGCCGGCCTCGATGGCCGCCAGCCGCTCGGCGTACTCGTCCGAGTCGATGTCCCGGACCCACATCACGAGAGCGTCGTCGCCGGTCACCGGGTAGTAGTTCCGGCGGATGCCCACCGGGGCCATGCCGAACCGTCGGTAGAGGGCGATGGCGGGATCGTTACCCACCCGGACCTCGAGGGTCAGGTGGCGGGCACCCCGGGCCAGCGCCGTCCGGACCAGGTCGGCGAGGATGACGGCCCCGAGCCTCCGGCCCTGCCAGGCCGGGTCGACGGCGATGTTGTTCACGTGGGACTCGTCGTCGATGAACATCTGTCCGGCGAAGCCCACGATGGTCCGCCCCACCCAGGCGGCCCGGTAGGCACGCGACGTGCGTTGGGCCAGCTCCTCCACGAAGAGACGGTGCGACCAGGGCTGGGGAAAGACGGCCTGCTCGATCCGGAGCACGCCCTTCAGGTCCTTGGTACGCATGGGGGCGATGACCACCTCGACCGGTGCCGACGCCACGTCGGTCCGCTCGGTCACCGGGTCCCGCCCCCGGACCCGGCCGGCGCACCGGTGTCACCCACGGAGCCATCGGGGGCCACCGCCACCGTCCGGGGCGTCCGCTGTTCCCAGTTGATGCGGGCGTCGGCCGGCCGTCGGTAGTCGGGGACCACGTCGGTGGCGGACTGCGGCTCCTGCCCCACGGACAGCCGGGCCAGGGCCAGGCGGGCCTGGGCCAGCGGGGGCGGATACGACAGCCCGGAGGCCAGGTCCAGGTCCACCCCGGCGCGGGCGGCCAGCTGATGGCGGTACCGGACGGCACCGTCGCCCACCACCGTGACCGGGCCGTGGGCCTCGACCAGCTCCACCAACCACCCCTCGACGGTGTCGGGGTCCATCGGCTCAGGACGGTCGAGGCGCACCGTGGCCGGGTCGGGCGGTCCCTCGCGACGGTCGGCACCGGCCAGACCGGCGAGGGGGTAGGCGGCGGCGAAGACCTCGCCCCGCCGGGCGTCGATGACCGAGACCACGGTGGACACCGGTGCGAATCCGTCCGCCCGGCCACCGGCCTCGACCCACTCGAGGACGGCCGAGGCCAGGATGTCGAGGCTGCTCACGGCGAGGAGCCCCACCGAGAGCCCCTGGCCCAGGGCCTTGGCCGTGGCCACCCCCACCCGCAGGCCCGTGAACAGCCCGGGCCCGATGTCGACGGCGATCACATCGACGTCGGCGACGGTGCACCCGGACACGGCCAACACCTCCTCGACCATGGGGATCAGCCGCTCGGCGTGGGCCCGGCCTCCCGTGTGGACCCGCTCGGCCGAGGCCCCGTCGTCGCGGACGAGGGCGACGCCGACCGTGTCGCAGGCCGACTCGACGGCCAGCAGGGTCACGACGCCACCACCCAGGGCTCGAGGGCCGTGGTCAGGCCGTCCCACCGGGCCAACCAGGGCCCACCCGCGGGTCGGACGGTGACGACCCGCACCTCGTCTCCCTCCCCCCCGGCGGTGAGCTCGACGGTCAGGGCGTCGGTCCCGAGGACGGGCTCGGCCGCGTCACCCCACTCCACGAGGGCGACGGCCCCGTCATCGACCAACTCACCCAGTCCGAGATCGACGATCTCGTGGAGGTGCTCCAGGCGCCAGACGTCGGCGTGGAGGAGCGTGCGCATCGCTCCGTCCCCGTCCAGCGGGTACTGGCGGACCAGGGTGAAGGTGGGGCTGGTGATGGCCTCGGTCACCCCGAGGGCGGCGCCGAACCCCTGGGCGAAGGTGGTCTTGCCCGACCCGAGGTCGCCGGCCAGCAGGAGGACGTCACCGGGACGGCACGCCCGGGCCACCACCCCGGCCAGCGCACGGGTCTGATCCGGGGATGTCGTGGTCAGGACCAGTGCGGCCGGGGCGGTCACGAGTCCCATCCGAGGAGCTGTTTGGAGCGGATCAGGTCGGCCCGCATCTCGGCCACCACCACGCCCCCCGATCGGAGGGCGGCGGCGGGGTGGTACGTGGGCACCAGGTGGTAGGACCCCATCGGGTAGGACTGACCGCGCACCTTGGTGATCCCGAGATCGGTCTCGAGCAGGAGCTTGGTGGCGAAGTTGCCGAGGGTCACCACGACCACCGGACGGATCAGTTCGAGCTGGGCGGCCAGATAGGGCCGGCACGACAGGATCTCGTCCGGTTTGGGATCTCGGTTGTCCGGAGGCCGGCACTTGACGACATTGGCGATGTAGCAGACGCTCCGGTCGACCCCCAGCTCCTCGGCCACCAGCCGGTCGAGCAGCTTGCCCGAGCGGCCCACGAACGGCTCGCCCTGGAGGTCCTCGTCCCGACCCGGGGCCTCGCCGACGAACATCAGATCGGCATCGGGGCTGCCCACGCCGAAGACCACCTGGGTGCGACGCTCGGACAGCGGGCAGCGGGTGCAGCCGGCGGCCTCGCGGGCCAGGTCGGCCAGATCGGTCCCGGGTGGCACCGCCGCATGGTACCGCCCGGTCGGCGGGCGATCAGCGGCCACCACCGGGTCCGGTCCGCTACGGGCGCCCGCCGCGCAGCAGGCGGGGAACCCGGGGACCGATGTCGCACAGGACCTCGTAGCTGATGGTGCCGAGCCGGTCGGCCCATTCGCCCGCGGTGACCTCCTCGGCACCCTGGCGGCCGATCAGCACCACCTCGTCGCCCACGGCCACCGGGGCGATGGCCGCCGGCCCGCAGTCGACCACGATCTGGTCCATGGTCACCACGCCGGCCAGCGGGCGCCGCACCCCACCGATCAGTACCTCGCCACCCTGGTCGAACAGACGGCGGGGCACGCCGTCGGCGTAGCCGATGGGGACCGTCGCCACCCTCGAGTCCCCCGGCAGCGGACGGCGGCGGCCGTAGGAGGGCCGCTGGCCGGCGGCCAGGTCCCGGACGTAGGTCACCCGGCTGTGGAGGGAGAGCACGGGGCGGAGCCGGAGACCGCCGGTGGCCTCGGCCAACGAGGTGGCCAGGGCGGGCGTCGGGGTCAGGCCGTAGACGGCCAGGCCGCAGCGGACCAGGTCGCGTCGGGAGGCCGGCGACGCGATGGTGCCGGCCGAGTTGGCCACGTGGACCATGGGGGGACGGTGGCCGGCCGCGGCGAGGGCGGCCACGACGGCGTCGAACCGCTCCAGCTGGAGGAGGGTGAACTCCCGGTCGCCGGAGCCCTCGCCGTCGGCCACGGCCAGGTGGGTCCAGAGCGCACCCAGCTCCAGACGGGGATCGGCGGCGATGGCGTCGGCCAGGGCGCGGACCTCGTCGGCATCGGCGCCCACCCGGTGCATCCCGGTGTCCACCTTGAGGTGGACCGACACCGATGCCAGGTCGGTCCCGGCGGCCACCCGGGCGAGGGCGGTGATGCCGGCCGCCGTGTAGACCGTGGGGACGAGGTGACGGGCCACGGCTTCGGCCATCGCCTCCACCGGGGGTTCGGACAGGAGGAGGATCGGCGCCTCGATGCCCGCCTCCCGCAGGGTCACCCCCTCTTCGACCAGGGCGACGGCCAACCAGGTGGCTCCGCCGTCGAGCGCGGCCCGGGCCACGGGCACGTCGCCGTGGCCGTAGCCGTCGGCCTTGACCACCGCGCACAGGGCCGCCGGCCCGATCAGGGTGTGGAGCACGCCGGCGTTGTGGCGCACGGCGTCGAGATCGATGTCGGCCCAGGCCGGCCGCCAGCGGTCAGCCACGACGACCGCCCTGGCGGCGGCGGCCGTCGGCGCCCACGGCGCGGGCGGAGCCGGGGCGGAGGTCGTCCAGCACCGTCGAGACCAGATCGGGCAGGTCGCCGGCCACCGTGCCCTCCCCGTGGGCCCGGGCGCCCGCCCGCCCGTGGATGTGGGCGGCCAGCGCGGCGGCGTCGAGGGGATCGAGGCCGCGGGCCAGCAGGGCTCCGATGACCCCGGACAGCACGTCCCCGGTTCCGGCGGTGGCGAGTGCGGTGGTCCCGGCCATGGCCAGGCGGACCCGGCCGTCGGGATGGGCCACCGCCGTGGTCGGCCCCTTGAGCAGGGCCACGGCCCCCGAGGCGGAGGCCAGGGCCCGGGAGGCGGCGATCCGGTCGGGACCGGGATCCCCCCCGGCCAGGCGGGCGTACTCGCCGTCGTGGGGCGTCAGCACCACCCGGGACCGGGCCTGGAGCGAACGGTCCCCGCCCACCCGGCCGAGGGCGTGGAGGCCGTCGGCGTCCACCACCACAGGCACCGGCGACTCGGCCACCAACCGGGCCACGTCCTCGGCGGTGCCCGGACGTCGGCCGAGCCCCGGGCCGACCACCACGGCCGAGCAGCGCGAGGCGGCCTCCACGGCGGCGTCGGACCACCCGCCCGACGGGAGCTCCACGCCGACCGCCTCACTGGCCGGCGATTCGCCGAGGGGGAGGCCGGGCACACCGAGGCGGACCATGCCCGCCCCGGCCCGGTAGGCGGCGCGGGCGCACAGGCCGGCAGCACCGGTCATGCCCGGGGATCCGGCCACCACCAGGACGGCGGCCGACCACTTGTTGCCCCCCCGGGCACGGGACGGGACGAGGCTCGCCACGTCGTCGTCCCCGACCACGGCGATCACCGGTTGGCCGGTGGGCAGGCCAATGTCGGCCACGGTCACCCTCCCGGCCAGGCGCACCCCGTCCCCCTGCAGGAGGCCCGGCTTCAGGGCCACGAACGTCACGGTCCGGTCCGCCGGCAGCGGCGCCCCTGATGCCGCCCCGGTGTCGCCGTGCACGCCCGAGGGGATGTCCACGGCCAGGACGGGGGTCCCCTCGGGGACCGACGGGAACCGGTACTCGCCGCGGAACCCGGTCCCGAAGGCGGCGTCGATGACCAGGTCCACCGGTCCGGCCGGCACAGGCGATCCGACCTCGACCACGGTGGTGCGGGCCCCGCGTCGCCCGAGGAGCCGGGCCGCCACCCGGCCGTCGGCCCCGTTGTTGCCGGGACCGGCCACCACCAGCACCCGCCGGCCGTAGGCCCCTCCCATGAGTTCGAGGGCGGCCAGGGACACGGCCAGGCCGGCCCGGCCCACCAGGACGTCGATCGGCACGGACGCCAGGGCGGCGGCATCCACGGCGCTCATCTCCGCGACAGTCAGGACCGGCTCCATCGCCGTCGACGCTACGGCTTCCCCGGGGGTGCCGTGGCCCGGGCGGGGCCGTCGACCCCGCCCTCGGCCACCACCAGGGCCACGGCCACCGCGCCGGTGTGGGACAGCGAGAGGTGCCACCGGGACACGCCGTGGCGAGCCGCCATCGCCCCGGCCCCGCCGGAGAGGACCAGGCCCGGCGCCTCCAGGCCGGTCCGGACCACCTCCACGTCGTGGAAGGCGAAGGCCCCGAGGCCCACGCCGAGCGCCTTCATGACCGCCTCTTTGGCCGCGAAGCGGGTGGCGAGTCGGGGCACGGGGTCGGCGGCGGACCGGGCGTAGGCCAGCTCCCCGGCGGTGAACAGGCGGTCGGCCATGGTCGCCCGGCGCCCCAGCACCCGCGCCAACCGGCCGATGTCCACGGCGTCGACCCCCACCCCCACCACACCGGCCTGCGGCCCGATCCCGGCCCGGAGGCCCAGGGCCGAACTCCGGGCCAGTGCGGTCACCGGAGCGGCGCGGTCAGCGCCACTCACTCGACGGTGACCACCTTGGCCAGATTGCGGGGCCGGTCCACATCGTGTCCGTGCAGCCGGGCCAACGAGTAGGCGAACATCTGCAGCGGCACGACGTCCACGATGGGAGCGAAGAGGTACTCGGTCTCGGGGACCCACAGCACGGCGTCGGCCTGCCGGGCGGTCTCCTCGTCGCCGTCGTTGGCCACCAGGACCACGGTGGCCCCCCGGCTCTTGACCTCGGTGACGTTGCTCATCAGCTTCTGCCAGATCGGGGTGCGGGTGGCCACGGCGATGACCACCGTGCCCGGCTCGACCAGGGCGATGGGTCCGTGCTTCAGCTCACCGGCCGGGAAGCCCTCGGCCCGGAGGTAGGAGAGCTCCTTCAGCTTGAGGGCCCCCTCGAGGGCCACCGGGTAGCCGACCTGGCGCCCGAGGAACATGAACGACGGCGAGTCACGGTAGCGGCGGGCCACCGCCTCCACATCGGCCCCCCGCTCCAGGGCCAGGGCCACCTTCTCGGGCAGGACGCCCATGTGCTCGAAGAGGTCCCGGGCGTCGTGGGGTGACAGGGTCCCCCGGGCCTGGGCCAGGTACAGGGCCAGGATCTCGAGCGCGGTGATCTGGGCCAGGTGGGTCTTGGTGGCGGCCACACCGATCTCGGGACCGGCCCGGGTGTAGAGGACGGCGTCGCTCCCCCGGGCCATGGACGAGTCGACCACGTTGGAGATGACCAGGACCTTGGCCCCCTGGCGGTGGGCCTCCTCCATGGCGATCCGGGTGTCCGCCGTCTCGCCGGACTGGCTGACCCCGATGACCAGGGTGGTCGAGTCGAGCACGGGATCGCGGTAGATGAACTCGCTGGCGATGTCGATCTCGACAGGGATGCGGGCCCAGTGCTCGATGGCGTACTTGGCCATCAACCCGGCGTGGTAGCTGCTCCCGCAGGCCACGATGAACACCTTGTTGACCGCCCGGAGCTCGTCGTTGGTGATGTGCACCTCGTCGAGGGACAGGGTGCCGTCGGGGAGGAGCCGGTCGAGCAGGGTGTCGGCCACCGCTTTGGGCTGCTCATGCATCTCCTTGCTCATGTAGTCGTCGTACCCGTCCTTGCGGGCGGCGTCGAGGTCCCAGTCGACGGTGATGGTCTGGGGCTGCACCTCGGCCCCCGTCAGATCGGTGACCCGGAGGACGCCCGGGCGCAACTCGGCCACCTGGTCGTCCTCGAGCACGAAGAAGTCCCGGGTGAGGCCCAGGATGGCCGGGATGTCCGAGGCCAGGAAGGCCGCATCCCCGTTGATGCCCATCAGGAGCGGGGAGACCCGACGGGCCGCCACGATGAGGTCGGGCTCGTCGGAGGACACCACGGCGAGCGAGAACGCCCCCTGCACCCGGCCCAGGGCCGAGCGCACCGCGGCGGCCAGACCCCGGCCTGGCTGCTCGGCCAGGCCCACCTCGATGAGGTGGGCCAGCACCTCGGTGTCGGTCTCGGACTCCAGGTGGTGGCCGGCCGCCACCAGCTCGTCGGTCAGCTCCACGTGGTTCTCGATGATCCCGTTGTGGACCAGGGCCAACGACGCCGAGCAGTCCACGTGGGGATGCGCGTTCCCCTCGGTCGGACCGCCGTGGGTGGCCCAGCGGGTGTGGCCGATGCCGGCCGTCGAGCCCCGGGGTGCGTCCTCGGTTCGCTTGGTCAGGTCGTCCAGGGACCGGGTGCCGTTGGCGGCGCGGGCCCGCCACAGGTGGTCGGACGCCTGCGGCCCGACCAGGGCGATGCCGGCGGAGTCGTAGCCGCGGTACTCGAGCCGGCCGAGCCCCTCGAGCAGGACCTCGACCACGTCGGCCCGATCTGCGTCGCCGCCGGTGGGGGCTTGGGTGATGCCGATGATGCCGCACATGGGTACCGAGGCTACCGGTCGGAGGGGTCCGAGAGGCTGGCATTGCCCCGGCAGGATGGGCGTGACCGGGGCCTCGGGTGACCGGACGGGGGGTGTCGGCGCCGGTGGTCGGGTCCCGCCGGGCCTGCCCGGGCCGGGGTCAGCCCCGGGTGGCCGCCGCCGCCTGCAGCTCGAATCCGACCAGTTTGCCCAGTCGTTCGGCGATGGCCTCGGCCACGCCGTCACCGGTGGCCTCGACCATCACCCGGACCAGGGGCTCGGTGCCGCTCGGTCGCAGCAGCACCCGACCACCCTCGCCCAGCTGGGCCTCCTCCTCGGCCACCGCGGACCAGACGGCCTCGGCCCCGTCCAGCAGGGCGATATCGGGCACGGGCACGTTGATCAGTACCTGGGGCACCCGTGTGACCAGACCGTCCAGCTGGGCGCTGAGCGGCCTCCCGGCCCGGACCACCAGGTCGGCCAGGATGAGGCCGGTGAGGAGCCCGTCGCCGGTGGTGGCCAGGCGACGGAAGATGATGTGCCCCGACTGCTCGCCCCCGAGGGAAAGCCCGTCCTTGTCCAGCGCCGCCAGCACGTAGCGGTCACCGACCGCCGTCTCCTTGACGATGATGTCCCGTTCCTCCATGGCCAGGCGGAAGCCCAGATTGGTCATGACCGTGACCACCACGGTGTTGCCGGCCAGCTGGCCCCGATCGGCAAGGTCCAGGGCGAACAGCGCGATCAGCTCGTCACCGTTCACCAACGCCCCCTCGGGTCCGACGGCCAACAGGCGGTCGGCATCACCGTCGAGGGCCAGGCCGAGGTCGGCGCCGTGCTCCACGACGGCGGCGGCCAGGGTGCCGGTGGCCGTGGAGCCGCATCCGTCGTTGATGTTGGTCCCGTCGGGTTCGCACCCGATGGACACCACCTCGGCCCCCAGGCCCTCGTAGAGGCCGGCGGCCCACGACGAGGCCGACCCGTTGGCGCTGTCCACCACCAGTCGGAGTCCGTCCAGGCGTCGACCCTCCAGCAACGACACCAGGTGGTCGATGTAGGCCCCACCCAGTCCGGACTCGGCGGTGATGCTCCCGACCCCGTGTCCCTCGAGACGGCGCGGGCCCTTGACCTTCGGATCGAGGATGCGCTCGAGCTCGTCCTCGATGGCCCGCTCCATCTCCACGCTCAGCTTCAACCCACCGGCGGCGAACAGCTTGATGCCGTTGTCGCCGAAGGGATTGTGCGAGGCCGAGATGACCACGGCGGGAAGGTGCCGTTCGGCGGACAGCCAGGCCAGGGCGGGCGTGGGCAGGACACCGACGTCGACCACGTCGGCCCCTTCGCTGGCCAGGCCGGCCGAGAGCGCGGCCTGCAGCAGGGGGCCGGACCGACGGGTGTCGCGTCCGATGAGGAAGGCGGTGGCCGAGATGGTCCGGGCCACGGCCCGGCCCAGCGCCAGCACCAGCTCCGGCGTCAGCTCGACATTGGCGACGCCTCGGACGCCGTCGGTGCCGAACCGTGTCGGGGACACCGTGCTACCGCTTGGAGTACTGCGGCGCCTTGCGAGCCTTCTTCAGCCCGTATTTCTTCGACTCCTTCTCACGGGAGTCACGCGTGAGGAACCCCGCCTTCTTCAACGAGGCGCGCAGCTCGGGGTCGAGCTCGCAGAGCGCCCGGGCGATGCCCAGCCGGAAGGCACCGGCCTGGCCCGAGACGCCACCGCCGTCGATGGTCACGTCGAAGTTCCAGGACTCGGTGGTCTCGGTCAACCGGAGGGGCTCGGTGACGATCATGCGGTGGGTGGCCGAGGTGAAGTAGTCCTCGAACTTCTGTCCGTTGACGGTGATGGCACCCTGGCCCGGACGGATCCGTACCCGCGCCACGGCTCGCTTTCGGCGGCCGGTGGTCTGACAGATGGGGGCGGCGTTGGCCACAGCGTGTTCCTCGCGTTCGTTGTTCTGTGCGTTCGTGGTTCTGGACGTGTTGTCGAGCGTGTTCCGGGTTCAGGGCGTCGGTCGTCCGGTCACGGTCCGATCGGCGCCCGCACCGTGCCCCTAGGCGCCACTCCGGGCCGACGCCGTGCGGCGGGCCCCGGGGAGGTCGAGAGGTTCGGGGGACTGGGCGGCGTGCGGATGCTCGGGCCCCTGGTAGACCTTGAGCTTGGTGGCCATCTGCCGACCGAGCCGGTTCTTCGGCAGCATCCCGGTGATGGCGTTCCTGACCACATCGTCGGAGCGGTCGATCATCAGGTCGCCATAGCTGGTGGCGGTGAGCCCACCCGGGTAGCCGCTGTGCCGGTAGGCCATCTTGGCGTCGGCCTTGCCCGAGGTGAGCACCACCTTGGCGGCGTTGATCACGATGACGTGGTCGCCCATGTCGGTGTTGGGGGCGAAGGTGGGCTTGTGCTTCCCCCGCAGGATGGCGGCGACCTCGGTGGCCAGTCGGCCGAGGACCAGGCCGTCGGCGTCCACGATGCGCCAGGCGCGGGTGATGTCAGCAGGCTTGGGTGAGAACGTGCGCACGAGATGTCCTTGTCCGGTGAGTATTCCGGTACTACCGAGTCCGGTGGTTGCGGGTAGTCAGGCACCGTCCGATGCGGAGCCTGTGGGTACTGCCGATCCGGACCAGCTCAACGAGCGGCCCGCCTCCGCCCATCGGCTTTCCTGGCCAACCCGGCGACTGCCCAGGATACGACGAAACGGGCCCCTCAGGCAAGCCGCCCGCCTCCGTAGCCCACGTCCATCAGGGTCAGGCCCCAGGGCGGCGCCGGCTGGGCAGCCTGCTGGCGGTCGGCCGAGCGCAGGATCCACAGGATGTCCGAGGGGCGCTTACGCCCTCGGCCCACCTCGACCAGGGTGCCCACCAGGGACCGGACCATCTGGTGGCAGAAGGCGTTGGCCTCGATCTCGAAGGCCAGCAGGCGGCCCAACACCGGGACCAGGGCCGGGGTCGAGCCGGCCACCGGGGCGCCCGGGCGGGCGGCGCGGCCGGTCCCGCCTCCGACCGCCCTGCTCAGCTCCGTCCACGAGGCCGACGTGACCCGCCTCGGGATGGGATCGTCGGGCGAGGTGCCCGGGACCCGTCGGCAGAAGGCCCGGAAGTCGTGCTCGCCGAGGAGGGCGTCGGACGCGGCGGCCAGGGCCCGGAGATCGAGCGGGTCGGCCACATGCCAGGCCAGCCCGGCCAGCAGGGGGTCGGCCACCGGAGCGTTGACCACCAGGTAGCGGTAGCGACGGGCGGTGGCCGAGTGGCGGGCGTCGAACCCGGGGGCGGCCACCTCGGCCTCCCGCACCACGATGGCCGGGCCCAGTTGGCTGTTGCACGACGAGACCACGGCGGCCGGGTCGAGCGCGGCGGACCGGAGGGCCGGGACGTCGAAGTGGACCACCTGGGCCAGGGCATGCACGCCGGCGTCGGTCCGACCGGCACAGGTCAGCGAGACCGGTGACTGGACCACGCGGCCCAGGGCCTCGCTCAGGGATCCGGCCACGGTGCGCTGATCACGCTGCGCGGCGAACCCGTGGAAGCTCGAGCCGTCGTAGGCCACGGTCATCCGCCAGCGGACGGTCCCGGACTCCTGGTCGCCCGGGTCGGTGCCGGCGCCCGGGTCGGTGGCACCGGGGCCGTCGGCGAGGCCAGCGTCCCCCGATCCGACGGTGATCCCGCTGTCACTCCCCCCGGGCCCGGGGGGGGTGCTCACACCAGTTCGATGCGGGCCATCGGGGCGTTGTCGCCCAGACGGTTGCCCAGCTTCAGGATCCGGGTGTATCCCCCGGGCCGTTCGGCGTAGCGGGGCCCGATCTCGACGAACAGCTTGTGGGCCATGTCCTTGTCCCGGATGAACGCCACCACGTTGCGCTGGCGGGCCACCCCGCCCTTGGCTGCGGCGGTGATGACCTTCTCGGCCACGGGGCGCAGGGCTTTGGCCTTGGCTTCGGTGGTCACCAGGTATTCAGCGGCGATGAGCGAGGCCACCAGGTTGCCCATCATGGCCTTCTGGTGGGCGGAACTGCCGCCGAAGCGGCGTCCTTTCTTCGGAGTGCCGAGCATGGTCCCGGCCTCAGTCCTTGACCCGCAGGGACAGTCCCCGCTCGTCGAGCTTCTGCAGCACCTCATCGAGCGACTTCTGGCCGAAGTTGGTGATGTTGAGAAGGTCGTCGAGGGTGCGGTCGACCAGCTCACCGATGGTGTTGATCTGGGCCCGCTTGAGGCAGTTGCGGGGGCGCTCGGTGAGGTCCAGGTCCTCGATCCTGAGGTCGAGGTCCGGGGAGCCGGTCCCGATGGTCCCGACTTCGCCCAGCTCCAGGCCCATGGGCTCGTCCTCGAGGTCGGCCACCAGGCCGACCAGGGTGCGGAGGGTGTCGCCGGCCGAGGCCAGCGCCTCACGGGGGGTCAGCGAACCGTCGGTCTCGATGTCGAGCACCAACCGGTCGAAGTCGGTGGACTGCTCCACCCGGACCGGCTCGACGGTGAAGGCCACCCGCCGCACCGGCGAGAAGATGGCGTCCACCGGGATGACCCCGATGGTGGTCGAGCGCTTGTTCTTGTCCGCCGACAGGTAGCCCCGACCGCGCTCCACGGTGAGGTCCACGGCCAGACGACCCTTGGCGTTGAGCGAGGCGATGTGCTGGGAGGGGCTGAGCACCTCCACGTCCGCGGTGACCTGCAGGTCTCCGGCGGTGGCGTCACCGGGCCCCCGCTTGTCCAGCCGGATGGTCACCGGCTCGTCGCTGTGCACGCGGAACAGGAGGTCCTTCAGGTTCAAGATGAGGTCGGTCACATCCTCCTTGACGCCGGGGAGGGTGGTGAACTCGTGGAGGGCCTCGTCGAACCGGACCTGGGTGATGGAGGCCCCGGGGATCGAGGAGAGCAGGGTGCGACGGAGCGAGTTCCCGAGGGTGTGCCCGAAGCCCGGGTCGAGGGGGCCGACGGCGAACCGCTGGCGGTTGTCCTCTTCTTCGCCGATGGATTCGACGGTGGGTCGTTGGATGATGAGCATGCTGATCAGGGCTCCTCGGCAGTCTGGTGCGCGGTGTCGGTGGTGGTTGTGCGGATGCGGTGGTGCGTGGGTGGTTCAGTGGGTTCGTGGTGACCGGCGGATGGGAATCGGAGTCGGTGGGGCCCGGCTACTTGGAGTACAGCTCGACGATGAGCTGCTCCTGTACGGGCTCGTCGATGTGCTCGCGCAACGGCAGCGAGAACACCCGGACCTCGAAGCGGTCGCCGACCGTCTCCAGCCACGGCGGAAGGGGCCGGTCAAGGGTGTCAAGGTTGCGGCGCACGTGGAACATCTCCCGTGACGAGGCCTTGAGGGCCACGACGTCCCCCTGGCGCACCCGGTAGCTGGGGATGGTCACCCGCTTGCCGTTGACCAGCACGTGGCCGTGACGAACGAACTGGCGGGCCTGGGACCGGCTGGCCCCCCACCCGGCCCGGAAGGCCACGTTGTCGAGACGCTGCTCCAGCATGCGCAGCAGGTTCTCGCCGGTGATGCCGGGCGCCCGGCTGGCCTCCACGTAGAGATTGTGGAACTGGCGCTCCAGCAGGCCGTAGATGCGGCGTGCCTTCTGCTTCTCGCGCAGCTGGCCCAGGTACTCCGAGCCCTGGCGCATGCGGTCACGCCCGTGCTCCCCGGGGGGATAGGCGCGGCTGTGACGGTCGGTCACCGCCTCGGAGACGGGGCACTTCATCGAGTAGCAGCGCTCGCCCTTCAAGAAGAGCTTGGTGCGCTCCCGCCGACAGAGGCGGCAGACAGGTCCGGTGTATCGAGCCATGAGTGTTCCTTTGGTCCCTTCGTCCCCGGCCCTAGACCCGACGCCGCTTCTTGGGGCGGCAGCCGTTGTGTGGGATCGGGGTCACGTCTTTGATGCCGGCCACTTCGATGCCGGCGGCAGCCAACGAGCGGATGGCCGTCTCCCGGCCGGAGCCGGGGCCACGGACCAGCACGTCGACGCGGCGCACACCGTGCTCCATGGCCTTCTTGGCGCACTGCTCCGCCGCCAGCTGGGCGGCGAACGGCGTGGACTTGCGGGAGCCCTTGAAGCCGACGTTGCCGGCGGACGCCCAGGCCAGGACGTTGCCCTCCGGATCGGCGATGGAGACGATGGTGTTGTTGAACGAGCTCTTGATGTGAGCCACCCCGAAGGTGATGTTCTTCCGCTCGCGCTTGCGGGGCCGTCGTGCCCCTGCCGCCGGCTTGGTGGTCTTGGCCATTTACTTGCGAACCTTCTTCTTTCCGGCGACCGTCTTCTTCGGTCCTTTGCGGGTGCGGGCGTTGGTGTGGGTGCGTTGGCCGTGGACCGGTAGCCCCTTGCGGTGACGGATGCCCTGGTAGCAGCCGATCTCCATCTTCCGCTTGATGTCCTGGGACACGTCGCGGCGGAGATCGCCCTCCACCTGGAGGTTGGCGTCGATGTAGTTGCGGAGCCGGGTCACCTCTTCGTCGGTGAGGTCCCGGACCCGGGTGTCACGACTGGTGCCGGTCGCGTCACAGATCTGCTGCGAGGTCGTCCGGCCGATGCCGAAGATGTAGGTGAGGGAGATCTCCAACCGCTTCTCACGGGGGATGTCCACGCCTGAAATGCGGGCCACGTTGCTTCCTTCTCTCTTACGCCTGATCCACGTGCATCAACCCTGGCGCTGCTTGTGGCGCGGGTTTTCGCAGATGACGATGACCCGCCGGTGCCGGCGGATCACTTTGCACTTCTCACACATCGGCTTGACGCTGGGTCGAACCTTCACGTTCTCGTCCTCGAGTCCTCTACTGGTCAGTCTCTGCTGGTACTGCACTGGTGCTACTGGTCCTGCTGTCATCCCATGCACTGCTGGTCCTGCGCCCGACGCCGCCCCCGCCGGTCTGCCCGGATCGCCCCGGGTGGCACCGCCGATCCGTTCGTCGGACCGGTCGAGTCGGCCTACTTGTACCGGTAGGTGATCCGGCCCCGAGCCAGGTCGTAGGGGGTGATCTCCACTTGTACCTTGTCACCGGGAAGGATCCGGATGCGGTGCATCCGCATCTTTCCGGAGCTGTGGGCCAGCACTTTGTGGCCGTTCTCGAGCTCCACGCGGAACATGGCGTTGGGGAGCGGCTCGACGACCGTACCCTCCAGCACGATGGCATCTTCCTTGGGCTTGGGCAGGTGAATCTCCTCAATAGTCTTTCGGTCTGGTCCGCTCGGCCAGGGCTGAGCGTGCGTCACGGACAACCTGCTTGTCGTCCGTCCGCACCGCAATCGGGGGCACACCAGAGGAGCACCACCAGGAGCGGGATCGGCACGCCACCACACAACCGTGGCCAGCCGAACGACCAGTTTAGCCCGTTGGCGCCAAATTGCCAGTCCGTCCCCGATTTCCGGTCATTTCGGGACGTCGGGGCCGTGCCGGGCCGGCCGGGGCCGGTCTCAGAGGACGGTGAACACCTCCGGGCCGTCCTCGGTCACGGCGATGGTGTGCTCGAAATGGGCGGACAGACGCCCGTCCGCGGTGACCACGCTCCAGCCGTCGTCCAGCTGGACCGTGCCTCCTCCGCCGGCGTTCACCATCGGCTCGACGGCGAAGACCATCCCGGTCTTCAGGGTCGGGCCGCCGGATCCGGGCCAGTAGTTGGGCACCTGGGGCTCCTCGTGCATGGCCGTGCCGATGGCGTGGCCCACATACTCCCGGACCACGGAGAAGCCGGCGGCCTCGGCGACCTGCTGGACGGCCCGCCCCACCTCGTGGAGCCGGTTCCCCGGGGTGAGCTGGTCGATCCCGGCAAACAGGCTCTGCTCGGTGACCTCCATCAGCCGGGTGGCCTCCTTGGACACCTCCCCCACCCCCATGGTGTAGGCGGCGTCACCGTGGTACCCCTCGATGATGGCCCCGCAGTCCACCGAGATGATGTCCCCCTCCTCGAGGATCACCGTCTCGGAGGGGATCCCGTGGACGATCATCGAGTTGGGCGAGGTGCAGATGACGGCGGGGAAGCCGTGGTAGTTGAGGAAGTTCGAGCCCGCCCCGCGCTTGTCCAGCACCTGGCGGGCCACCCGGTCGATCTCGGCGGTGGACACCCCGGGCTTGACCGCCTCCCGGGTGGCCTCGTGGATCTCGGCCACCACCCGGCCGGCGCGTCGCATCTTGGCCAGCTCCTCGGCGTTCCGTCTCATGGCGTTGCGTGCCTCATCCCTTCATCGTACGGACCGGCTCACGTCGGCCAGCCACCCTTCTGCCCCCGGCGCTGCTCGATCACCTTGACCATCCGGCGGGTCACGGCGTCGGGGGCTCCGGTGCCCGGTACCGAGGCCAGCTGGTTGCGGGCCCGGTACCACTCGATGAGCGGGGCCGTCTGGCGCTCGTAGAGCTCGAGCCGGCGCTCGATGGCCTCCTCGGTGTCGTCCTCGCGCTGGACCACCTCGCCACCGCAGACGTCGCAGGTCCAGTTGATCAGGGGCGGGGAGGACAGTGAGTAGTTGGCCCCGCAGTCCGTGCACACCCGGCGGGCGGCCAGGCGCCGGAGCACCTGGCTGGTGTGGATCTCGATGTCGATGGCCAGGTCCAGGTCGAAGGGGGCCAGCACCGAGGCCAACTGCTCGGCCTGGGCCACCGTGCGCGGGCAGCCGTCGAGGATGAAGCCCCGGGCCCGGACATCGCTCTCCCCCAGCCGTTCGGCCACCATCTCCATGATCAGGTCGTCACCGAGCAGCTCGCCCCGGTCCATCTGGTCCTTGGCCTTGAGGCCGACGGCCGTACCCTGCTTGACGGCGGCGCGCAGCATGTCGCCGGTGGAGACGTGCGGCACCACGTAGTGGTGGGAGAGGCGCACGCACTGTGTCCCCTTGCCTGCCCCCTGTTTGCCGAGGACAACGAGCCTGGCTCCGGGTACCACTTACTTGAGGAAGCCCTCGTAGTTTCGCATCATGAGCTGGCTGTCGATCTGCTTCATCGTCTCGAGGGCCACGCCAGTTGCGATGAGGAGAGTGGTGCCGTAGAAGGGGTAGCTGGTGATGTTCCATGCCGCCATGAGCAGGGACGGGGTAATGGCCACACCGCCCAGGAACAGGGCACCGGGCCAGGTGATCCGGTTGAGGATGTGGGCCAGGTACCGCTCGGTCGGATGCCCGGGCCGGATGCCGGGGATGTAGCCGCCCTGCTTCCGGATGATGTCGGCCTGCTGGTGGGGGTCGAAGGCCACATAGACGTAGAAGAACGTGAACAGCAGGATGAAGATGAAGTAGGTGAGGATGTAGAAGACGCTGGTCGGGGTGACGTTGTGGTTGACCCAGCTCCGGAAGGCGGCCGAGGGGATGATGTTGGACAACAGGACCGGGATGTACAGGACGGAGCTGGCGAAGATGATGGGGATCACGCCGGCCTGGTTCACCTTGAGGGGGATGTAGGTGTTGGAGCCGCCGTACATCTTCCGGCCCACGACCCGTTTGGCGAACGTCACCGGAATCCGCCGCTGACCCTGGTCCACGAAGACGATGAGCACCAGGAGGGCCAGGGAGACGAGGAGGATGACGGTGAACTTGACCCGCCCCCCCTCCTGGAGGACCGTGTTCAGTCCCGACGGGATGCCGGCCACCACGTTGGCGAAGATGAGGATGGACATCCCCTGGCCGATACCCCGCTGGGTGATCAGCTCGGCCAGCCACATCACGAAGGCCGTGCCCGCGGTCAGGGTCATGATGATGAACACGGCGCGCCAGACGGAGTAGTTGAGGATGAGGTCGACGTTCTGGCTGGAGCCGAAGAGTCCACCGCCCCCCTTGTGGAACAGGTAGACCAGTCCGGTGGACTGCATGAGGGCCAGCGCCACGGTCAGGTAGCGGGTGGTCTGGGTCAGCTTCTTCTGCCCCACCGCACCCTGGTCACGCCACTGCTCGAGCTTGGGGATCACCGTGGCCAGCAGCTGGATGATGATGCTGGAGGTGATGTAGGGCATGATCCCGAGCCCAAATACGGCCATCCGGGTGAGCGCCCCACCCGAGAAGAGGTTGAGGAACCCCAGCACGCCCGAGGACTTCGAGGCCGCGGTGAGCTGGGCCACCTTGGAGAAGTTGACGAACGGGACCGGTACGTTGGCCCCGAACTGGTAGATGGCGATGATGGTCAGCGTGAAGAGAACCTTCTTGCGAAGGTCGGGAATCCGGAAGATGTTGGCCAGACTGGAGAGCATGGGGCTCCTCGACGCCGCGGTGGGCCGATGCTACCGGTTGGTGAGGGCGTTGCCCCGGGCCGGAGGGCGATCGTGGCCGAAGGGCAGGGGGACCACGGTGACGGACCCGCCGGCGCCGGTGATGGCGGCCTCTGCCGACTTGGAGAAGGCGTGCGCCTCCACCCGGATGGCCCGGGTCAGCTGACCGCCGCCCAGGATCTTGACGAGGTCGCCCTTGTGGGCGAGGCCCATCTCCACCAGACCGGCCAGGTCGACGGCGTCACCGTCGATACCCTCCAGCGCACCCACCTTGACCGGGGTGTACTCGATCCGGAAGGGGTTGGTGAAGCCACGCAATTTGGGAATGCGCTGCATCAGGGGCAGCTGGCCACCTTCGAACCCCATGGGGATCGTGTCGCGTGCGCCCTGCCCCTTGGTGCCGCGGCCCGCGGTCTTGCCACCCTTGCCGGCGATTCCCCGCCCCACCCGACGGCGGGCGCGTGTCGAACCTGCAGGAGGTCGGAGCTCATGGACCTTCATGGTCAGCCTTTCTCGTCGTGTTCGGTGGGCGTGACGTCCACCAGATGGGGGACACGGGCCAGCATTCCACGGATCTCGGGCCGGTCGGGCAGCACGTTGGTGCGCCCGATGCCCCGCAGGCCGAGGGCCCGGAGGGTGCCGCGGTGCTTGGGCTTGGTGCCGATGGCCGACTTCACCTGGGTCACCCGCAGCCACGCCGTGGTGGCCGGCGTCTCCGACGCGGGGGCGGCACTCATCAGCTCACCTCCGTGAAGATGTCGTTCTCCCGACGGCGCTCGCGGTAGGCACGGAGCATGGCGGCCGGAGCCACCTCCTCGGCCGACTTGCCCCGGAGGGCGGCGATCTCATCGGGGCGCTTGAGCCCCTTGAGACCGGCGATGGTGGCGTGGGCCACGTTGATGCCGTTGGACGAGCCCAGCGACTTGGCCAGGATGTCGCGGATGCCGGCCATCTCGAGGATGGCCCGGGCCGCGCCTCCGGCGATCACGCCCGTACCGGGGGCGGCCGGCTTCAGCATGACCCGTCCGGCCCCGCTCTCACCCACGATGGGGTGGGTGATGGTGCTCCCGGCGAGGGGCACGTCGAACATGTTCTTGCGGGCCTCTTCGATGCCCTTCTGCACGGCCAGGCCGGCCTCTTTGGCCTTGCCGTAGCCGAGGCCCACCCGCCCGTTGCCGTCGCCCACCACCATGAGGGCGGCGAAGGAGAAGCGGCGGCCCCCCTTGACCACCTTGGACACCCGGTTGACCCGGATGGTCCGCTCTTCGAATTGCAGATCGTTCACAGCCATGGTCCTAGAACTCCAGTCCTTCGGCACGGGCGGCGTCGGCCAGGGCGGCCACCCGCCCGTGATAGGCGAATCCGCCACGGTCGAAGACCACGGTGGTGATGCCGGCGGCCTTGGCCCGTGAGGCGACGAGCTTGCCCACGGTCCCGGCGGCGTCGATGTTGCCCCCCGGGCTGCCCCGCAGGTCGCCCTCGGTGGACGAGGCGGCGGCCAGGGTGCGGCCGGCGTCGTCGTCGATGAGCTGGGCGGAGATGTGCTTGTTGGACCGGAACACGGCCAGGCGCGGCCGCTCGGCCGAGCCGTGGACCTTGCGGCGGACGCGGCTGTGCCGGCGGCGGCGGAGTTCCAGCTTGTGATCAGTGCGTGCCATTACTTGGCTGCCTTCCCGGCCTTGCGTACGACCCGCTCGCCCAGATAGCGCACTCCTTTGCCCTTGTAGGGCTCGGGCTTGCGGAGCTTGCGGATGTCGGCGGCCACTTGACCGACCTTTTCCTTGTCGATCCCCTTGATGATGATCCTGGTGGCGGTGGGCACCTCGAAGGTGACCCCGTCCGGGGCGTTCACGTGCACCGGGTGGGAGAACCCGAGGGCCAGCTCGAGGGCCGAGGGGCCCTTGGGTACGGCCCGGTACCCCACGCCGACGATCTCCAACTCCTTGGAGAAGCCCTCGGTGACCCCGGCCACCATGTTGGCCACCAGGGAGCGGGTGAGGCCGTGCAGGGCACGGTTCTGGCGCTGGTCGTCCGGTCGCTCGACCACCAGGACGTCCCCGTCCTGGCGGATGGTGATGGCGGTCGGCACCGAGCGGGCCAACTCGCCCTGGGGTCCCTTGACCGTGACCGTGTTGTCACTGCCCACGGCCACCGACACCCCAGAGGGGACGGGGATCGGGGAGCGTCCGATGCGTGACATCAGCGGGTACCTCCGGCAGTCGGACGGGAGGCGGGGGTGCGGTCTACCAGACATAGCAGAGCACCTCGCCGCCCATGCGGCGCTTGCGCGCCTCGCGGTCGGTCATCAGTCCCTTGGAGGTGGAGACCACGGCCACGCCCAGTCCACCGAGCACCCGGGGCATCTTGTCGGCCCGGGCGTAGATGCGCAGGCCGGGCTTGGACACCCGCTTGATGCCCGAGATGGTCCGCTCGCGGTCGGGCGAGTACTTCATGGTGATCTCGAGGGTCTTGCCCGGCTTGCCGGGCTCCTCGTTCACCGCGTAGCCCACGATGTAGCCCTCGTTCACCAGGATGGCGGCGAGGGACTCCTTCAGCTTCGAGCCCGGCATCTTCACCGTGTCGAAGTGCGCGGTGTTGGCGTTCCGGATGCGGGTCAGCATGTCGGCAATCGGATCGGTCATCGTCATTCTTCGTCGCCTCCTCTCACCAACTGGCCTTCGTCACGCCGGGGATCTCGCCGGCGTGCACCATCACCCGCAGGCAGATCCGGCACAGGCCGAACTTGCGGTACACCGACTTGGGTCGCCCACAGCGCCGGCAACGGGTGTACCCGCGCACCTTGAACTTGGGGGTGCGCTGCTGCTTTTCGATCAATGCCTTCTTGGCCATGGGGTTACTGGTTCTCCTGTCGGAACGGGAATCCGAACGCGGCCAGGAGTGCCCGGCCCTCGTCGTCGGTACGTGCGGTGGTGGCGATGGTGATGTCCATGCCCCGGGTGGTGTCGATGCGGTCATAGTCGATCTCGGGGAAGATCAGCTGCTCGGTGACCCCGAAGGTGTAGTTGCCGTGGCCGTCGAACGACCGGGGGGAAAGCCCCCGGAAGTCACGGATGCGGGGAATGGCCATGGCCAGCAGGCGGTCGAGGAACTCCCATGCCCGGTCACCCCGGAGCGTCACCTTGGTCCCGATCTCCTGCCCCTCCCGGAGCTTGAACGAGGCGATGGACTTCTTGGCCCGGGTCACCACCGGCTTCTGGCCGGCGATGATCTCGAGGTCGCGCATGGCCCCTTCGATCAGTGACTTCTGCTGGGTGGCCCGGCCCACGCCCATGTTGATCACGATCTTGGACAGCCGGGGGACCTCCATGATGTTGTCGAGGCCCAGGGTCTCTTTGAGCTCGGCCCGCACCGTCTTGTCGTACCGCTCCTTCAGGCGCGGACGGGTCACGGTGCCGGCTGCGATCGCTGCGGCCATCACAGATCACCTCCGCACTTCTTGCAGACCCGGACCTTGCGACCCTGCTCGTCGATGCGCATGCCGATGCGGGTGGGTCCGCAGTTGCCGCACACAATGGCCACCGATGACACCGACACCGGCATGAACTTGTCGATCACGCCGCCCTGCATGGTGGCGCGGGTGGGCTTGGCGTGGCGCTTGGCCACGTGCACTCCCTCCACGATGACCCGTCCCTCGGCGGGAATAGCCCGGACCACGGCGGCCTGCTTGCCCTTGTCCTTGCCCGAGAGGACCTGGACCTTGTCACCCTTGCGGATTCTCATCTACAACACCTCCGGGGCCAGCGAGACGATGCGCATGAAGCGCTTGTCCCGCAGTTCACGTCCCACGGGGCCGAAGATCCGGGTCCCCCGCGGTTGCTGCTGGTCGTTGATGAGCACGGCGGCGTTCTCGTCGAAGCGGATGTAGCTGCCGTCAGGACGGCGCTTCTCCTTCTTCGTGCGGACGACGACGCACTTCACCACGTCGCCCTTCTTGACCGCCGCGCCGGGGATGGCATCTTTGACCGTGGCCACGAAGACGTCCCCGATGGAGGCGTACCGTCGGCGGGAGCCGCCGAGCACCTTGATGCAGAGGACCTCTTTGGCGCCGGAGTTGTCGGCCACCCGGAGTCGGGATTCCTGCTGGATCATCGGGCACGCTCCAGGACCTCGGAGAGGCGCCAGCGCTTGAGCTTGGACAAGGGGCGGGTCTCCACCACGCGGACCCGGTCCCCCACCTTGGCGGCGTTGTCGGCGTCGTGGGCGTAGAGCCGCTTGGTCCGCTGGACGGTCTTGCCGTAGCGGGGATGGCGGACACGTTCGATGACGGCCACCACCACCGTGGCGTCCATGGCGTCGGACACCACGAGACCCTCACGCACCTTGCGGCCGTTGGCCCGTTCGGCCTCGGGGGCCGTCTGCTCGTCAGCCATCAGCTCTTCTCCTCTGCGTCGACCGCTGCGTCGACATCACCTTCGTCATCGGCTGTGTCGTCGGCGTCGTCAACGACGTCGACGGCGTCATCAACCGGACGGGCCATGCCGTCGTCATCAGCCACTTCCTCGGCCAGCTCGTCCTCGTCCACCGCGTCCACGTGGGAAGCCTCGTGCTCCGCCTCGGCCTCGGCCTTGGCGGCGGCCCTCCGCTCCGAGGCCGTGGAGCGGTCGCGCCCCAGGGCCTGGTCCTCGGACCGGCGGCGGGCGGCGGCCCGGTGCCCGGGGAGCTCCTCGAGCGCCAGTCCCTCGGCCTCGCCGATCTCCCGGATCCGGAGCTCGGTCATCATGCGGGCCACGTCCTTGCGCACATGGTTGATGCGCGAGAAGTTGTCCAGCTGGCCGGTGGCCAGTTGGAACCGGAGGTTGAAGAGCTCGCGCCGGGTCTCGCCCAGCTGGCGCTCCAACTCCTCGGTGTCGTACTCGGAGATCTCTGCCGCGCTGGCCATCAGACCTGCACCTCCGGCGTCCCGTGGGTTCCGGGACGGATCACGAAGCGAGCCTTGAAGGGCAGCTTCTGGATGGCCCGCTCCATGGCTTCCTTGGCCAGCTCGGGCTCCACGCCGGCGAGCTCGAAGAGGATGCGGCCGGGCTTGACCACGGCCACCCAGTGCTCGGGGTTGCCCTTGCCCGAGCCCATGCGGGTCTCGGCCGGCTTCTGGGTCACCGGGCGATCGGGGAAGACCCGGATCCACACCTTCCCCCCACGCTTGACGTGGCGGGTCATGGCGATTCGGGCCGCCTCGATCTGCCGGGCCGTCAGCCAGGCCGGCTCGAGGGCCTGGATACCGAAGTCACCGAAGGTGACATCGCTGCCGCCCTTGGCCTTGCCGCTCATGCGGCCCCGCTGCTGCTTGCGGTACTTGACCTTTCGGGGCATCAACATGTCAGTCCACCTCCTTGCGGAAGTGGGGGGTCTCGTGGTGCTCGCGGGTGCGACGCTCGATCTCCTCGTCCTCGGACAGGATGCGCTCGAGCTCGTCGGGCACGGCCGGCGGGGCGGCGATGTCGGCGGCGGCCTGGTCGACCAGGCCGTCGGGGATCTCGGTCTCACCGTCGGAGTCGGAATCGACGGTCACCACGCTGCCCGGGGCACCCTGCTCGGCGCGGCGTCGACCGCCGCCGGCGGTGATCAGCCGACGGGGGGCGTCGCCGCCCTGTCCCGACGTCTCGCCCACGGCCATGGCCGCCTCACGGGTGATCTTGTCCTCGGTGGAGATCTTGTACGGGAGGATGTCACCCTTGTAGATCCACACCTTCACGCCGATCCGGCCGAAGGTGGTCTTCGCCTCACGGAAGCCGTAGTCGATGTCGGCCCGCAGCGTGTGCAGCGGGACCCGGCCCTCCCGGTAGGACTCCTTGCGGGACATCTCCGACCCGCCCAGACGGCCGGAGCACTGCACCCGCACGCCCAGGGCGCCGGCCTTCTGCACCGTCTGGATGGAGCGCTTCATGGCCCGGCGGAAGGCGACCCGGCGGGCCAGCTGGTCGCAGATCCCCTGGGCGATCAGCGCCGCGTCGAGCTCGGGCTGCTTGATCTCTTGGATGTTGAGCTGGATCCGGTTGTTCAGGCCGGTGATCTCCTCGATCTTCTTCTTCAGGCGGTCGGCTTCGGCACCGCGGCGACCGATAACGATGCCCGGGCGGGCGGTGTGGATGTCCACCCGCAGCCGGTCACGGGTGCGCTCGATCTCGATCCGGCTGACGGCAGCCGACTCCAGCTGCGACATCAGGTAGTCGCGGATCTCCCAGTCCTCGATCACACAGTTCTGGTAGTTGCGCTCCTCGAACCAACGCGACTTCCAATCGGTGGTGACGCCGAGTCGAAACCCGTACGGGTTTACCTTCTGGCCCATCTACTTGCCCTTCTCTTCGGCGGAATCGCCGTCGGTGTCTTCGTCTTCGCCTGCATCGGTTTCCTCGTCCGCGACGTCGTCGACAGCGTCGACCTCGTCATCGGACTCGTCCAGCGAGCCGGCCTCGGTCTCGGTGACCACGTCGTCGTGCTCGGACACCTCGGCGTCGGGGTCGAGGTCCGACTCCTCCAGCGGGCCGGCTTCGGTCTCGGTGACCAGGTCGTCGGCGTGGGTGGCCTCCTCGTCCCAAGCCTCGGCCCCGGTGTCGTGCTCGTCGACCACCGACTCGGTGGTCGCCGTGGACTCGGCCTGCTGGCGGCGGCGTGAGCCGGCCACTCGGCGCGAGCGCTGGGAGGTGTTGGCAGCCTGCTTGGCCCGTCGGCGGGCGATCCGGTCCTCGGGGAGCCGACTCACGATGATGGTGATGTGGGAGGTCCGCTTGCGGATGCGGGTGGCCCGGCCCCGGGCCCTCGGACGCCAGCGCTTGAGCGTGCTGCCCTCATCGGCGTAGCAAGCCGATACGAACAGCTCCTCGGCGTCGAGCCCGTCGTTGTGGACGGCGTTGGCCACGGCGGAAGCAAGCACCTTGCCCACGGTCACGGCAGCCTCACGGTCGCCGAGGGACAGGATCTCGGCGGCACGGTCGACATCCTGGCCCCGGATGAGGTTCAGCACCTGGCGGACCTTGCTGGCCGACATGCGGCTGTGGCGGAGGACCGCCCGGGTCCCCTCACGCTCGTTGGTCTTCACCCCGGGCATCTCAGCGCCTCCCCGCCCGCTCTTGGCCGGCGTGGAACTTGAAGGTGCGGGTGGGGGCGAACTCGCCCAGCTTGTGACCCACCATGGACTCGGTCACGTAGACCGGGATGTGCTTGCGGCCGTCGTGGACGGCGATGGTGTGACCGACCATGTCGGGGATGATCGTGGATCGGCGGGACCAGGTCTTGATGACCTTCTTGTCCCCGGCCGCGTTGAGGGCGTCCACCTTCTTGAGCAGGTGGTCGTCGACGAACGGACCTTTTTTCAGGCTGCGAGGCATGTGTGGCGTTCCCTCTGTCTTCCCTACCGGCGGGCACCGCGGGTGCGGCGCCTGCGGACGATCATCTTGTCGGAGTCCTTGTTGCGGGCCCGGGTGCGACCCTCGGGCTGGCCCCACGGCGACACGGGGTGACGGCCTCCGGAGGTCTTGCCCTCACCGCCACCCAGCGGGTGGTCGACCGGGTTCATGGCCACGCCACGGGTCTGGGGGCGCTTGCCCTTCCACCGGTTCCGGCCGGCCTTGCCGATCTTGATCAGCTCCGCCTCGGAGTTGCCCACCACGCCCAGGGTCCCCCGGCAGTCGATGGACACACGACGCATCTCGGTGGAGGGGAGGCGAAGGGTGGCGAAGGCGCCTTCCTTGGCTACGAGCTGCACGCTCATGCCCGCCCCCCGGGCCATCTTGCCCCCGCCGCCGGGCCGGAGTTCGACGTTGTGGATGACCGAACCGACCGGGATGAACCGGAGGGGCAGGGCGTTGCCGGGACGGATCTCGGCCCCCTGGCCCGACTGGAGGCGGTCGCCCACGGTCACCTGGGCCGGAGCCAGGATGTAGCGCTTCTCCCCGTCCAGGTAGTGGAGCAGCGCGATCCGGGCGTTGCGGTTGGGGTCGTACTCGATGGCGGCCACCTTGGCCGGCACGCCGTCCTTGTCCCGCTTGAAGTCGATGATCCGGTACTGCTGCTTGTGGCCGCCGCCACGGTGCCGGGACGTCTTGCGGCCGTAGCTGTTCCGGCCACCGGTGGAGGGCTTGGGGGCCAGGAGGGACTTCTCGGGGCGGTCGCGGGTGATCTCGGCGAAGTCCGAGACGGTCTGGAACCGGCGGCCGGCGCTGGTCGGTTTGCGTGAGCGGAGTGGCATGTCTGGGCCCGGTCTCTCAGTTCTCGAACAGGTCGATCGAGTCGCCCTCGTGGAGGGTGACGATGGCCCGCTTGGTGTCGGGGCGGTGGCCGAGGGAGTTGCTCTTCCGGTTGCGCTTGGTCTTGCCCTTGCGATTGAGGGTGTTGACCTTGTCCACGCGGACGTTGAAGGCCTGCTCGACGGCGTGGCGCACGTCGATCTTGGTGGCCGACGGGTCCACGACGAAGACGTAGACGTTGTTGTCCATCAGGGCGTAGGACTTCTCCGACACCACCGGTCGGATGAGCACGTTGTGGGGATCCCTCATGAGCCGCTTCCCTCTTCTTCGGTCGTGTCGGTGTCGCCGGTCGGCCGTCGTCCGCCGCGTCGGCCGGGGACCCGGCCGCCGGGCAGGGTCTCGTCGGTGAAGACGAGCCAGTCGTTGACCAGGATGTCGTAGGCGTTGAGCTCACCGGCCATGATCGTCTGGATCTCGGGCAGGTTGCCGAACGAGCGGTCGGCGTAGCCGTCCTCGTCGCCCAGCACGACCAGGACCCGGCCCGTGGCGCCCAGGGCGGCCAGGGCGGCGATGGCCGCCTTGGTGCTCGGGATCTCGAAGGTCCAGGCGTCGACCACGGCCACCCGGCCCTGGGAGGCCCGGTCCGACAGGGCCGAACGCAGGGCCAGCTGGATCATCTTCTTCGGCGTGTTCTGGGCATAGGACCGGGGCTTCGGCCCGAGAGCCACCCCGCCACCGACCCAGATGGGCGAGCGTGACGAGCCGGCCCGGGCCCGACCGGTGCCCTTCTGGCGGAACGGCTTGGTCCCACCCCCGCGGACCTCGGCCCGGGTCTTGGTCGACTGGGTGCCGGCGCGGGCCGCGGCCAGCTGGGCCGTCACCACCTGGTGGAGGACGGCCAGGTTGGGCTCGATGCCGAAGAGCGAGGGCTCGAGGTCCACCGGACCGAGCTCGGTCCCGTCGATGGACCGACGGGTCACGGTGCGCTGGACCGGGGCGGGACGGAGGAAGCGCCGGATCTCGGCCGGGGAGGCCGTCTCCAGGTCGATGGTGGCCGCAGCGTCGGAGGTGCTCACGAGGCCTTCCCTCCCTTGACCAACGGGGCCTTCACGGCGTCCCGCAGGACCACGATGCCGCCCCGGGGGCCGGGTACCGCCCCTTTGACCAGGATCAGCTCCCGTTCCGGGTCGGCCTGGACGATCTCCAGATTGAGTGTGGTCACCTGCTGGCCACCCATCCGACCGGCCATGCGGGTTCCCTTGAACACCCGGGCCGGCGTGGCGCAGGCCCCGATCGAGCCCGGCGAGCGGTGCTTCTTGTGGTTACCGTGCGAGGCGCCCTGGCCCTTGAAGTTGTGGCGCTTCATCGCTCCGGCGAACCCCTTGCCCTTGGAGACGGCGATGGCATCCACCAGCTCCCCGGGCTGGAGCAGGTCGGCGGTGAGCTGCTGGCCCACCTCGTAGTCCGAGGCGTCGTCGAGCCGCAGTTCGACCAGCCGGCGGCCCGGGTCGACCCCGGCCTTGTCGTAGTGGCCCTGCTCGGGCTTGGTCAGTGTCGAGGTCCGGCGGTGGCCCCAGGTGACCTGGAGGGCGGAGTACCCCTCCCGCTCGGGCGTCTTCACCTGCACGACCCGGACCGGTGCCACGCGCACCACCGTCACCGGTATCGCCCGGTTCTGATCGTCCCAGATCTGGGTCATTCCCACTTTTTCGCCCACGATCGCCTTGGTGGCCACTGGAGCTTCTCCGTATCGACTCTGTGCTCTTTTCGACACCGGCCGGTGTCGATCGGGTACTTCACGCACTGCTCTGCTGTTCACGACTGTCTGCTTGCCACTACTGCTCGAGTCACCAGGCCCGTACGGCCTCACCGAGGCCGTACACCGCATCGGCTCGCACGCAGACGCTCCGCTCGGATGACCCGAGCGGAGCGCTCGCCTGGTTTGGTCCGAGGTCCCCGCCAGTTCCCGACGGGCGCTCGAACACGTCCTACTCACAAGGTTGGACCCAAAATCGGGCCGACTGATTACTGTATACCATCCTCGCCGGGCGTACAACGAGGCCTCCGGGTCAGCCCGGGGGCCCGTCGGACCCGGTGGGGCCTAGACCGTCTGGATCTTGATCTCGATGTCCACCCCGGCCGGGAGGTCGAGGCGCTGGAGCGAGTCGACCGTCTTCGGGGTGTGGTCGACGATGTCCACCAGGCGCTTGTGCACCCGCATCTCGAAGTGCTCCCGGCTGTCCTTGTACTTGTGGGGCGACCGGATCACCGTGTAGCGGTGCTTCTCGGTCGGGCAGCGGCACCGGGCCCAGCACCTTGGCCTGGGTCCGGAGCACGGTCTGGACGATCTTCTCGGTGGACTGATCGAGAATCTCGTGGTCGTAGGCCTTGAGGCGGATTCTGATCTTCTGACGGGGGCCTTCTGCGGCCATGGGTACGGCGTCCTCTCGTTGTGTTCGCTGGGGCTCGACTACTCGAGGATCTTGGTGACCCGACCCGAGGCCACGGTGCGCCCACCCTCACGGATGGCGAACCGGAGTCCCTCGACCATGGCGATGGGCTTGCCCAGCTCCACGGTCATGTCGGTGTTGTCGCCGGGCATGACCATCTCGGTCCCCTCGGGGAGGGCGATGGTGCCGGTCACGTCGGTGGTCCGGAAGTAGAACTGCGGACGGTAGTTGGTGAAGAACGGCTTGTGACGGCCACCCTCGTCCTTGTTCAGCACGTAGACCGTGGCCTCGAACTTGGTGTGCGGGGTGATCGAGCCGGGCTTGCACAGCACCTGGCCCCGCTCCACCTCCTCTTTCTTCGTCCCTCGGAGCAGTGCACCGATGTTGTCGCCGGCACGGCCCTCGTCGAGCAGCTTGCGGAACATCTCGATGCCGGTGACCGTGGTCTTCTGGGTGTCGCGCAGGCCGACGATCTCGACCTCCTCGCCCACCTTGACGATGCCCTGCTCCACCTTGCCGGTCACCACGGTGCCACGGCCGGTGATGGACATGACGTCCTCGATGGACATGAGGAAGGGCTTCTCCACGTCACGCTCGGGCTCGGGGATGTAGGAGTCGACGGCGGCCATCAGCTCGGTGATCTTCTCGGCCCACTCGGCGTCGCCCTCGAGCGCCTTCAGGGCGCTCACCCGGACGATGGGGGTGTCGTCACCGGGGAACTCGTACTCGTTCAGCAGCTCACGGACCTCGAGCTCGACCAGGTCGAGGAGCTCCTCGTCGTCCACGGTGTCGGCCTTGTTGAGGGCGACCACGATGTAGGGCACGCCGACCTGGCGGGCCAACAGGACGTGCTCACGGGTCTGGGGCATGGGGCCGTCGGCGGCCGACACCACCAGGATGGCCCCGTCCACCTGGGCGGCACCGGTGATCATGTTCTTGATGTAGTCGGCGTGGCCGGGCATGTCGACGTGGGCGTAGTGCCGGTTGGGCGTCTCGTACTCCACGTGGGCGATCGAGATGGTGATCCCCCGCTGCTTCTCTTCGGGCGCCTTGTCGATCTGGTCGAAGGGCGTGAAGTTGGTGCTCGGGTCGTTGTCGTGCAGGACCTTGGTGATGGCCGCGGTGAGCGTGGTCTTACCGTGGTCGATGTGTCCCATCGTTCCCACATTGACGTGGGGCTTGTTCCGCTCGAACTTCTGCTTGGCCATGGCTGGGGTAATGCTCCCTGATCTCGGACGGTACCCCCTCGGGCCCGCCACGACGCAGGCGGTTGCCTGTCGTCATTCCTCGTGTATCGGTGGTGAAACGGTGCTGGTGCTTCGGTGCTGCTGGTCCTGCGTGCCTCCCCCGTCAGGCGGTCTGTGCCGCATGCCGGGGCCCTGACTGCTGATGATGGTTGCTGCGATGACGCCGGCGATGGCACCCCGGGCACTTCCCCGGACCACTGCCGCCAGACCGCCCGGCGGACCGGGCTGTGCAGATCCCTACTCTCCACGCGCCTTGGCGATGATCTCCTTGGCGATCGACTCAGGAACCTCGTTGTACGCGTGGAACTGCATCGAGTACGTGGCTCGTCCCTGGGTCCGCGAGCGCAGGTCAGTAGCGTAGCCGAACATGTCGCTCAGTGGTACCTGTGCCCGGACGATGTGGCTGTTTCCCCGCTGCTCCATGCCCTCGACCTTGCCCCGGCGGGACGACAGGTCGCCGATGACGTCGCCCATGTAGTCCTCGGGGGTGGTCACCTCGACGGCCATCACCGGCTCGAGCAGCACGGGGTCGGCCAGGTTGGCGGCCTTCTTGATGGCCATGGACCCGGCGATCTTGAAGGCCATCTCCGAGGAGTCGACGTCGTGGTAGGACCCGTAGGTGAGCATCACCTTGATGTCCACGGTGGGGTAGCCGGCCAGCACACCCGAGGTGATCGACTCCTGGATGCCCTGGTTGACCGAGGGGATGTACTCCTTCGGGATGACCCCACCGGTGATCTTGTCGTCGAACTCGTACCCCTTGCCCGGGTTGGGCTCGAGGGTGATGACCACGTGGCCGTACTGGCCCTTGCCGCCCGGTCTGGCGGACGTAGCGGAGCTCGACCTTCTCGACCTTCTTGCGCACGGTCTCGCGGTAGGCCACCTGGGGCTTGCCCACGTTGGCGTCCACGCTGAACTCCCGCATCATGCGGTCGACCAGGACCTCGAGGTGGAGCTCGCCCATCCCCGAGATGACGGTCTGGCCGGTCTCCTCGTCGGACTGGACGCGGAAGGTCGGGTCCTCCTCGGAGAGGGAGAACAGGGCGCGGGACAGCTTGTCCTGGTCGGCCTTGGTCTTGGGCTCCACGGCCACGTGGATGACCGGCTCGGGGAAGGTCAGGGACTCGAGGATCACCGGGTTGTCCGGGTCGCAGAGGGTGTCGCCCGTGGTGGTCTGCTTGAGGCCCACCGCGGCGATGATGTCCCCGGCGTAGGTGACGTCCAGGTCCTCGCGGGAGTTGGCGTGCATCTGGAGGATGCGCCCCACCCGCTCTTTTCGGTCCTTGGTGGAGTTGAGCACCCCCGAGCCCTTGGTCAGGGTGCCCGAGTAGACCCGCAGGTAGGTGAGCTTCCCGACGTAGGGGTCGGTCATGATCTTGAAGGCCAGGGCGGCGAACGGGGCGGTGTCGTCGGGGGCGCGCTCGACGGTCACGCCCTCCTTGCGGGGGACGGTTCCCATGGTCGGCGGGATGTCCAGCGGGCTCGGGAGGTAGTCGACCACGGCGTCGAGCATGGGCTGGACGCCCTTGTTCTTGAAGGCCGAGCCGCACAGGATGGGCACGGCGTGGCTGCCCAGGGTGACCGTGCGGATGGCCCGCTGGAGGTCCTCGGGGAGGATCTCCTCGTCGCCCAGGTACTTCTCCATGATGGTGTCGTCGTGGTTGGAGATGACGTCGATGAGCTGGTGGTGGGCCTCCTCGGCGGCGTCTTTCAGGTCGGCCGGGATCTCCTCTTCGGTCCACTCCTCGCCCATGCCGTCGTCCCAGACCAGGGCGCGCATGTGCACGAGGTCGACCACGCCCCGGAAGCCGCCCTCGGCCCCGATGGGCAGCTGCACGACGGCCACGGTGGCATCGAGGCGGTCCTTGATCATGTCGACGCACTGGTCGAAGTCGGCACCGGTCCGGTCCATCTTGTTGATGAAGCAGATCCGGGGGACGGCGTACTTGTCGGCCTGGCGCCAGACCGTCTCGGTCTGCGGCTCCACGCCGGCCACGGCGTCGAACACGGCCACGGCCCCGTCGAGCACCCGGAGGGAGCGCTCCACCTCGACGGTGAAGTCCACGTGGCCCGGGGTGTCGATGATGTTGATCACCGTGTCCCGCCACATGCAGGTGGTGGCGGCCGAGGTGATGGTGATGCCCCGCTCTTGCTCCTGGGGCATCCAGTCCATGGTGGCGGCGCCCTCGTGGACCTCGCCGATCTTGTAGTTCTTGCCGGTGTAGTAGAGGATCCGCTCGGTGGTGGTGGTCTTGCCCGCGTCGATATGGGCCATGATCCCGATGTTCCGGGTCTTGGCCAGGGGGTGGTGGCGGGTGCTCGCTTCAGCCATGGTTCGTCAGCTCTCGGGTAGTACTCGTAGGTCGTGCCGGTGGGATGGGGGTGTGGCCGCTCGGGCCGGCCCCTACCAGCGGTAGTGAGCGAAGGCCTTGTTGGACTCGGCCATCTTGTGCAGGTCCTCGCGCCGCTTGGCGGCGGCGCCGATGCCGTTGGCCGCGTCGCGGATCTCGTTCGAGAGCCGCTCGGCCATCGTCTTCTCCCGGCGCTGCTGGGAGTAGCCCACGAGCCACCGGATGGACAGCGTGGTGGCCCGACGGGGCCGGACCTCGACGGGGACCTGGTAGGTGGCGCCACCGACCCGGCGGCTGCGGACCTCGAGCTCGGGGCGGGTGTTCTCGACGGCCTTCTTCAGGACGGCGACCGGGTCGTTGCCCGACTTCTCGGCCACGTCGGCCAGGGCGTCGTAGACGATGCGCTCGGCCAGGGTGCGCTTGCCCCGGCTGAGGACCCGGTTGACCACCTGGGTGACCAGCACCGAGTGGTAGACGGGGTCGGGCATCAGCTCACGACGTACGGCGGGACCTTTGCGGGGCATCAGGACTCCTTTTTGGCGCCGTAGCGGCTACGGGCCTGGTTCCGCTCGCGGACGCCCGAGGCGTCCAACGTGCCGCGGATCACCTTGTAGCGGACACCGGGGAGGTCCTTCACACGACCGCCACGCACCAAGACGATGGAGTGCTCTTGGAGGTTGTGGCCCTCACCGGGGATGTAGGCGGTGACCTCGAGGCCACTGGTCAGACGCACACGGGCCACCTTCCGGAGGGCCGAGTTCGGCTTCTTCGGGGTGTGGGTGTAGACGCGGGTGCACACGCCCCGGCGCTGGGGTGCTCCCCGTAGGGCCGGGGTCTTCGACTTGGTCGGCTTGGTGGCCCGGCCTTTGCGGACGAGCTGGGAAATCGTGGGCACGCGTTACCTCTACGTTGTGGACTGCGGGGATACTTCAGGACTCACTCAGGCGAACTGCTCAGGGGTACTTCGGACGGACTGCAGGCGGGGCAGGCGCAAGCCGTCGGGCGCGCAGCCGCAAAGGACCAATGCTACGGCATCGAGTGCCTGGGGATCAAGTGCGCCCCGGGCACCTCGGCCAGCGTACCGGCCCCGCCGGGGGACCCGAACGCCGATGTCGGGAGGCCACCGGTCCGCGAGCGGACCCGTGACCTCCCCGGTGGCATCAGGCTCCGGCTTCGAGCGGGCCGTCGCTGGAGGCCGGTGCGTCGCCCGTCCCGAAGTCCGGGGTGGCCTCGGCCACATCGACCGTGGACGGGATGGTCCCGAGCCAGCTGGCGTCGATCTCCGAGCTGAACCCGCCGAGGGCGGCGTCGCCCCCGGTGTCCCGCAGCCAGGCGGCCAGATCCTCGGTGCCGGCATCCCCCTCGGATCCCGAGGGCCCAGAACGGCATGGCCTCGGCCCCGGGCATCTCGAGCTTGATGTCGCGGTAGCGCTCCATGCCCGATCCGGCCGGGATCAGCTTCCCGATGATGATGTTCTCCTTCAGGCCGAACAGCTGGTCGGACTTGCCCTCGATGGCCGCCTCGGTCAGCACCCGGGTGGTCTCCTGGAAGGAGGCAGCCGACAGCCAGCTCTCCGTGGCCAGGGAGGCCTTGGTGATGCCCATCAGCTCGGGACGGCCCTCGGCGGGACGCTTCCCGTCCTGGACCAGCTGGCGGTTGACCTCGGCGTAGCTCCGGTTGTCCACCCGCTCGCCGGGGAGGAAGGAGGCATCGCCGGGCTCGGCCACCAGCACCCGTCGGAGCATCTGGCGCACGATCAGCTCGATGTGCTTGTCGTGGATGGACACACCCTGGTCCCGGTAGACCTTCTGGACCTCTTCGACCAGGTACTGCTGGGTCTCGCGGATCCCCTTGACCTCCAAGAGCTCCTTCGGGTCCTTCGGGCCCTCGACCAGTGCGTCACCGGCACCGACCTCGTCGCCGTCGGTGACCTCCAGGTGGGCCCGCTGGGCCACCAGCACGGTGTGCTCCTCGCCGTCGTCGGCCACCACGGTGATGTGGCGACCCGACTCGTCCTCTTCCACCCGGACGACGCCGGAGTGGCGGGCGAGCACGGCGGCACCCTTCGGGGTGCGGGCCTCGAACAGCTCCACCACCCGGGGCAGGCCGTGGGTGATGTCCTCACCGACGATGCCGCCGGTGTGGAAGGTCCGCATGGTCAGCTGGGTGCCCGGCTCGCCGATGGACTGGGCGGCGATGACGCCGACCGCCTCGCCGAGCTCGATCATCTCGCCGGTGGCCAGTGACTGGCCGTAGCAGGCGGCACAGATGCCCTGCTCGGCCTCGCAGGTCAGCACCGAACGGGTGCGGACCCGGTCGACCGACGGGTCGTCCCGCAGCCGGTTGACGATCTCCTCGGTGAGCACGGTGCCCGCCTCGATCTTCGACTTGTCCGAGAGGGTCACCGCCTCGGCCGTGATCCGCCCGTTGACCCGGGTCTCCAGGTACGAGCGCTTGCCCGCACCGTCGGGGACGATGCCCTCGATCCAGATGCCGCGGACCGAGCCGCAGTCGTCCTCGCGGACGATCAGCTCCTGGGCCACGTCCACCAGACGGCGGGTGAGATAGCCCGAGTCGGCGGTGCGGAGGGCGGTGTCGGCCAGTCCCTTGCGGGCGCCGTGGGTCGAGATGAAGTACTCGAGCACCGAGAGGCCCTCACGGAAGGAGGACTTGATCGGCCGGGGGATCATCTCACCACGGGGGTTGGACACCAGGCCCTTCATGCCGGCGATCTGGCGGATCTGCTGGCTGTTCCCTCGGGCACCGGAGTCCACCATCATGTCGATGGGGTTGAAGGTGATCGAGGACATGGTCTTCTCCATGGCCTTCCCGACCTCGGAGTTGGCCGAGGTCCAGATCTCGATCTCCTTCTGGCGGCGCTCGTCGTCGGTGATGATGCCCCGCTTGAACTGGGCCTCCGCCTTCTCCGCCTCCTTCTCGTAGCGGTCGAGGATGGCGCCCTTCTCCGGCGGGGTGACCACGTCGCTGATGGAGATGGTGAGACCGGACTGGGCCCCGTAGCGGAAGCCGAGATCCTTGATCCGGTCGAGGCTGGCCGCCACCTCACGCTTGGTGAAGCCGGCCGCCACCTCTTCCACGATGGTGCCGATGGCCGTGTTCCGCTTGCCGACGATGTCGTTGATGTAGCGGTAGCCGTCGGGCAGGGCGGTGTTGAAGAACAGCCGTCCGGCCGTGGTCTCGATCTCCACCCGGGCGTCCTCGTCCACGCCGACCAGGTTGCCGTCGTCGTCGACTTCGGCCCCGTTGGCCAGGGCGATGGACTTGGCCAGGTGCGAGCCGGCCTCGGGCCGGAGGGTGATCTTGGCCTGCAGGTCGATGTCCCCGGCGTCGAAGGCCGTCTCCACCTCGTAGGCGTGACGGAAGACCCGGCCCTCGCCCTTGGCCCCGTCGACCGGCAGGGTGACGTAGTAGATGCCGAACACCATGTCCTGGGTGGGAACGGTGATCGGGCGACCGGTGGCGGGCGACAGGATGTTGTTGGCCGACAGCATGAGCACCCGGGCCTCGGCCTGGGCCTCGGCGGACAGGGGCAGGTGGACGGCCATCTGGTCACCGTCGAAGTCGGCGTTGAAGGCGGTGCACACGAGGGGGTGGACCTGGATGGCCTTCCCCTCGACGAGCACCGGCTCGAAGGCCTGGATGCCCAGGCGGTGGAGGGTGGGGGCCCGGTTCAACAGCACCGGATGCTCCTTGATCACCCCTTCGAGCACGTCCCACACCTGGGGACGGCGGCGCTCGACCATGCGCTTGGCCGACTTGATGTTCTGGGCGTACTCGGCGTCGACCAGCCGCTTCATGACGAAGGGCTTGAACAGCTCGAGGGCCATCAGCTTGGGCAGGCCGCACTGGTGGAGCTGCAGGGTCGGGCCGATCACGATGACCGAACGACCGGAGTAGTCCACGCGCTTGCCGAGCAGGTTCTGACGGAACCGACCCTGCTTGCCCTTCAGCATGTCGGACAGGCTCTTCAGGGGACGGTTGCCCGGCCCGGTGACGGGACGGCCGCGGCGGCCGTTGTCGAAGAGGGCGTCGACGGCCTCTTGGAGCATGCGCTTCTCGTTGTTGATGATGATCTCGGGAGCGCCCAGGTCGAGCAGGCGCTTCAGCCGGTTGTTCCGGTTGATCACCCGCCGGTACAGGTCGTTCAGGTCCGAGGTGGCGAACCGGCCACCGTCGAGCTGCACCATGGGGCGCAGGTCGGGCGGGATGACCGGGACCGAGTCGAGGATCATGGCCCGGGGGTCGTTGACCCGGCGGCCGTTCTCGTCGCGGCGGTTGAAGGCGGTGACGATCTTCAGGCGCTTGATGACCTTCTGGCGGCGCTGGGCCGACAGGGGCTTGCGGCCGTCGGCGGCGTCGATCATCTCGCGCAGCTTGACCTCTTCGACGTCGAGGTCGATGCGGTCGATGAGCCGGGAGATGGTCTCGGCCCCCATGCCGCCCTCGAAGTAGTCCTCGTAGCGGATGCGCAGCTCACGCCAGAGCATCTCGTCCTCGAGGATCTTGCGGGAGTGGAGGCTCTTGAACTCGTCGAAGGCCCGCTGGGCCAGCTCGATCTCGCTCTGGTAGCGCTCGCGGGTGCTGGCGATCTCCTTTTCCACGTTGCGCTGACGGGCCTTGATCTCGGTGTCCTTGGCCCCGGACTTCTCCAGATCGGCGAGCTCGCCCTCCAAGACCTTGAACCGGCGGTCGATCTCGATGTCGCGCTTCTTCTCGATGTCGGCCAGCTCCACCCGGAGCTCGGCCTCGAGGTCGGGCAGGTCCTCGTGGCGCTTGGCCTCGTCCACCCAGGTGACCAGGTTGGCGGCGAAGTAGATGACCTTCTCCAGCTGCTTGGCCTTCAGCTCCTCACGGGCCTCGGTGCCCATCAGCAGGTAGGCCAGCCAGCTCCGGGTGCCGCGGAGGTACCAGATGTGGACGACCGGGGCGGCCAGTTCGATGTGGCCCATCCGCTCGCGGCGGACCTTGGACCGGGTGACCTCGACGCCGCAGCGCTCGCAGATGATCCCCCGGAAGCGGACCCGCTTGTACTTCCCGCAGTAGCACTCCCAGTCCTTGGTGGGACCGAAGATCTTCTCGCAGAAGAGGCCGTCCTTCTCCGGACGCAAGGTCCGGTAGTTGATGGTCTCGGGCTTCTTCACCTCACCGTTGGACCAACCCCGGATGGAGTCGGCCGTGGCCAACCCGATCCTCAACTGGTCGAAATCATTGACATCCAACATCAGAATCCCCTTTCCGCAGCGCGACGGGCATCTTCCTCGTCCGACCCACGCTCGGGTCGGCTGATGTCGATACCTAGTTCCTCAGCTGTGCGGAACACGTCCTCGTCCAGCTCTCGCATCTCAATCTCTTCTCCGCCCGGTGCGAGGACTTCGACGTCCAGGCACAGGGACTGCATCTCTTTGATGAGCACCTTGAAGCTCTCGGGGATCCCCGGCTCGGGGATGTTCTCCCCCTTCACGATGGCCTCGTAGACCTTGACCCGGCCCAACACGTCGTCGGACTTGATGGTCAGGAGCTCCTGGAGGGCGTAGGCGGCGCCGAAGGCCTCGAGGGCCCACACCTCCATCTCCCCGAACCGCTGGCCACCGAACTGGGCCTTCCCACCCAGGGGCTGCTGGGTGATCATGGAGTACGGACCGGTGGAGCGGGCGTGGATCTTGTCGTCCACCAGGTGGTGGAGCTTCAGGATGTAGACGTAGCCGACCGAGATGGGGTTGTCGTACTTCTCCCCGGTCCGGCCGTTCCACAGCTCGCTCTTCCCGTCGTCGGACACCTGGACGGCACCGTCGACACCGTCGGCGTTGAGCCGGCGGAAGATCTGCTGGATGGTCGGGTGGCGGCCGGCATCGGCCTCCTCGTCCCAGTGGGCCCCGTCGAACACCGGGGTCGACACCCACACGGCGGGGTCGGTCCGGGGACGGGTCTTGGTCTCGGTGCCCCGCAGCGGGACCGTGGCCACATCGCCGGCGCCCTCCCAGCCCCAGCGGGCGGCGTAGCCCAGGTGGGACTCGAGCACCTGGCCGACGTTCATCCGGCTGGGCACGCCCAGCGGGTTCAGGATGATGTCGACCGGGGTGCCGTCGGCCTGGAAGGGCATGTCCTCGATGGGCAGGATCTTCGAGATGACGCCCTTGTTGCCGTGGCGTCCGGCGAGCTTGTCGCCCTCGGAGATCTTGCGCTTCTGGGCCACGTACACCCGGACCAGCTGCTCCACGCCGGGCGGCAGCTCGTGGGCGTCGTCGCGGGAGAACACCCGGACGTCGATGACCGTTCCCTGCTCACCGTGGGGAACCTTGAGCGAGGTGTCCCGCACCTCGCGGGCCTTCTCGCCGAAGATGGCCCGGAGCAGCCGCTCCTCGGGGGTCTGCTCGGTCTCGCCCTTGGGGGTGACCTTGCCCACCAGCACGTCGCCGGGACCCACCTCGGCCCCGATGCGGATGATGCCCCGCTCGTCGAGGTCGGCCAGGATCTCCTCGGAGAGGTTCGGGATGTCCCGGGTGATCTCCTCGGCACCGAGCTTGGTGTCGCGGGCGTCGACCTCGTGCTCCTCGATGTGGATCGACGTGAGCACGTCGTCCTTCACCAGGCGCTCGGAGAGGATGATGGCGTCCTCGTAGTTGTAGCCCTCCCACGGCATGAAGGCCACGAGCAGGTTCTTGCCCAGGGCCAGCTCGCCGTTGTGGGTGGCCGGGCCGTCGGCCAGGACGTCGCCGGCGGAGACCTTCTGGCCCTCCTCCACGATGACCTTCTGGTTGATGGCGGTGTTCTGGTTGGAGCGGCGGAACTTGGCCAGCCGGTAGGTCTTCTTGCCCAGCACGGCGCCGTTGCGGTCCTTGGCTCCGGCCTTGTACTCGACCACGATCTGGTCGCCGGAGACGTCGACGACCGCACCGTCGGCCTCGGCCATGACCACGTCGCCGGCGTCACGGGCGGCGCGGGCCTCCACGCCGGTGCCGATGTAGGGGGCCTCGGGCACGACCAGCGGCACGGCCTGCTTCTGCATGTTGGCGCCCATCAGGGCCCGGTTGGCGTCGTCGTGCTCCACGAAGGGGATCAGCGCGGTCGAGACCGACACGATCTGCTTCGGCGACACGTCCATGAGGTCCACCTCGGCCGGGGGCACGAAGTCGATCTCCGAGGTCGTGCCGTAGGAGGTGGTGGTGGCGCCGACCCGCACGCCGGTGCCCTGGGGTCCCCGACGGACCAGCACCTTCTCCTCGGTGAAGTGGCCCTTGTCGTCCAGCGCCGCGGAGGCCTGGGCGATGACGTGCTCCTCCTCCTCGTCGGCGGCCAGGTAGGTGATCTCCTTGGTCACCTGCCCGTTGACCACCTTGCGGTACGGGGTCTCGATGAAGCCGTACTCGTTGACCCGGGCGTAGGTGGCCAGCGAGCCGATCAGGCCGATGTTCGGGCCTTCGGGGGTCTCGATGGGGCACATGCGGCCGTAGTGGGACGTGTGGACGTCCCGGACCTCGAAGCCGGCCCGCTCACGGGAGAGGCCGCCGGGCCCGAGGGCCGACAGGCGACGCTTGTGGGCCAGGCCCGACAGCGGGTTGTTCTGGTCCATGAACTGGCTCAGCTGGCTGGTGCCGAAGAACTCCTTGACCGCGGCCACCACCGGGCGGATGTTGATCAGGGTCTGGGGGGTGATGGCCTCCACGTCCTGGGTGGTCATGCGCTCGCGCACCACCCGCTCCATGCGGGAGAGACCCACACGGACCTGGTTCTGGATGAGCTCGCCCACCGAGCGGATCCGGCGGTTGGCGAAGTGGTCCTGGTCGTCGATCCGGTAGTTCGACTCACCGTCGGCCATGTGCTTGGCCAGGTGGAGCATGTAGGTGGACGAGGCCAGGATCTCCGACGGGCTGAGGACGCCCTGGGTCGGCGTGGGCCGCTCCAGGTCGATCTTCAGGATGTCCGAGATGCGCTCGATCTCCGGGCCGAGCTTCCGGTTCAGCTTGTAGCGACCCACCCGGGTGAGGTCGTAGCGCTTGGGGTTGAAGAAGGCGTTCTCGAAGTACTGGCGGGCCGCCTCGACCGAGAGGGGCTCACCGGGGCGGGCCCGCTTGTAGATCTCGAGCAGGGCCTCCTCACGGGTGGGAGCCAGGTTCTGCTCCTTCTCCCACTGTCCTTCGAGGAAGTCGAAGTGGCGGACGAACCGCTCCAGGAAGGCCTGGTCCTCGTAGCCGAGGGCGCGGAGCAGCACGAACAGCGACAGGCGACGCTTGCGGGCCACGCGGCACCCGGCGGTGACGTCCTTGCCCGGCTTGGCCTCCACGTCGAACTCGATCCACTCACCCCGGTAGGGATGGATGGTCCCGGTGAAGACGGTCTTGGCGTCCCGGCCGGGCTGGAAGATGACCCCGGGCGAACGGACCAGCTGGCTGACCACGACCCGCTCGGTGCCGTTGACGATGAAGGTCCCCTTGTCGGTCATCACCGGGAAGTCCCCCATGAAGACCGTCTGCTCCTTGATCTCGCCGGTGCTGGCGTTCATGAACCTGGCCCGCACGAAGACCGGCGCGGCGTAGGTCATGTCCTTTTCCTTGCACTCCTCCACCGAGAACTTCGGCGGTGGGCGCAGGTCGGGATCGGTCGGATCGAACTCGAGCTCCAGGCTCAGCTGACCGGTGAAATCCTCGATCGGGCTGATGTCGTTGAAGGTCTCGGCCAGCCCCCGGTCCAGAAACCACTGGAAGGAGTCGCGCTGGATGGCGACGAGGTCTGGCAACGGCAGTGCCTCGTCGATGTTGGCGAAAGAAAAACGTTCCGGGCTGTTGGACCGTGTAGGCAACGGCCTACTCCTCCCAGTTGCAGGGTGAATGGGACTACGACGCGGTGCTTCGGTGAGTCGTTTGGGGCGGTGCTGGAGACTGCGGGGCTACTTCGGGACTACTCGGGATCTGCTGGGCAAGGTTTGGAGGCATCACAAGGGTCGACGACTACCGCCGGAGCAGTCGTCGGGGGCGCCAGGGCGCGCGTCAATCAGCCAAAACACTGAAGAAGGCGGAAGGAGCAGGCACGGCAACCAGCAATCCTATACGGATACGCACAGGATCACAAGCCCATGGACGGAAAGCCCCGATCCAGGCCTGCACAGGGTAGGAGACCAACTGCGCTGCGTCAAGGATTCTGCCGAATTCCGACGGGTCCGCGAACGGGCCCGGATCCGGCGCCAGAGAGCCCGAAATAGGTCCCGCCGAGACGCCGAACTCCCTGGTCAGCCCGTCAGGGACCGACCACCGGTATCCGGCCGTCGTCACGACGACGGCCGGATACCCGGGGCGCTACTTCAGTTCGACGGTGGCGCCAGCCCCTTCGAGCTGGGCCTTTGCCTTCTCCGCGTCTTCCTTGTTGGCCTTCTCCAGGACCGGCTTGGGCGCCCCATCGACCAGGTCCTTGGCCTCCTTGAGGCCCAGGCTGGTGAGCGAACGCACCTCCTTGATGACCTGGATCTTCTTGTCGCCTGCGGCCGTCAGGATGACGTCGAACTCGGACTTCTCCTCGTCACCGCCACCAGCCTCGCCACCTCCGGCTGCCGGGGCAGCGGCGGCCACGGCCACCGGGGCGGCGGCCGTCACGCCGAAGCGCTCCTCGAACTCCTTGAGCAGTTCGCTCAGCTCGAGAACGGACAGCTCAGAGATGCCGTCCAGAATCTGGTCCTTGGTCAGGGTGCCTGCCATTGTCTTGCTCCTTGTTTACGTGATCGGTTTTCGGGTTCCAACTGCGATGGGTGGTGTCGTGCTGATCGTTCGTCCGAGCTTCGCTCAGGCCTCCGGGGTGTCGGCCGCCTCGTCCGCCGGGGGTTCGGCCGGGGCCGCCTGGTCAGTCGGTTCGGCTGGTGCCTCAGCGGCTGGTTCGGCCGGGGCCTGCTCAGTCGGTTCGGCTGAGCCCTCGGCTGGTTCGGCCGAGGCCGAGTCTTCCGTGTCTGCCGGGGCCTCGGCGGCTGGTTCGGCGGCTGCGTCAGCCGGGACCTCCAACACCTCGCCCCCG
Organism: uncultured Acidimicrobiaceae bacterium; assembly: GCA_963738545.1. GTDB lineage: Bacteria > Actinomycetota > Acidimicrobiia > Acidimicrobiales > RAAP-2 > Bog-756. The sequence goes on along the minus strand of CAVTXA010000008.1, from coordinate 331,862 downwards.
GCCTGGCGCTGCTCGATCAACGCCGAGATTCCGTAGGCCAGGTTGCGGGGCAGGGCCTGGACCAGGCCGGCCAACTGCTGGAGGGGTGCGGCAAGGGCCCCGGCGAACTGGGCCAGCAGTGTGTCCCGGGGCGGCAGGTCGGCCAAGACGTCGATGTCGGAGGCCGAGAGGACGCCGGTCCCCACCATGCCCCCCTTGACCACCAGATTGGGGTTGTTCTTGGAGAAGTCCCGCAGGGTCTTGGCCACCGCGCTCACGTCACCCTGCACGAAGGCGATCGCCGTCGGCCCGGTCAGGAGATCGTGGATCGGGGCCTGGGGTCCGTCGACCACGGCCAGGCGGACCAGGGTGTTCTTATAGATCTTGTAGTCGCCACCGGCGGCGGCGAGTTCGCGTCGCAGGTCGGCGAGCTCGGCCACGGTGAGGCCCCGGTACTCGGTGAGCACGGCCCCGTCCGACGCCTGGAGGCGGTCCTTGACCTCGTTGACGACGGCGACCTTCTCGGCCCTCGGATTGTCCATGGTCCCTCCGCTGAGCGTGCGCTCGCTTGTGGGCCGTAGACACCATCGAGTGGTGGAGCGTGAGCGTTGGAGCTCGACGCGGAACGCCTCATCAGGTGGATCCGTGCGGATCCCTTAGGTACCGGGTAACCGGTGCACCGGAGGTCTACGGCAGTTCTCTAGATCTGGAAAGGTGAAACTCTAGCTCACCGGCTCCCGGCTGGCCAGAGCGGCCGGTCGGTCCGGGGCGCTCAGGCGCTGGCGGCCAACTCCTCGTCGACCTTCCGGGCCAGGAGCGGGTCGATGTGGACGCCGGGACCCATGGTCGACGACAGGGTCACCGCCCGGACGTACCGACCCTTGGCCGAGGCCGGCTTGGCCCGGTGGATCTCCTCCATCACCGCGTGGAGGTTCTCCAGGATCTGGGGCCGCTCGAACGACGCCTTGCCGATCCGGATGTGGATGTTGCCCACCTTGTCGGTCCGGTACTCCACCCGTCCGCCCTTGAACTCCAGGACGGCGCGCTCGACGTCGTCGGTCACCGTGCCCGTCTTCGGGTTCGGCATCAGCCCACGGGGGCCGAGGACCCGGCCCAAGGTGCCGACCTGGCCCATGAGGTCGGGGGTGGCGATGGCCACGTCGAAGTCGAGGAAGCCCTCGTTGGCGACCCGGGCCACCAGGTCGTCGGCGCCGACCTCGTCGGCACCGGCAGCCCGGGCCTCAGCGGCCTTCTCCCCGGCGGCGAACACCACCACGCGGGCCGTCCGCCCGGTGCCGGCGGGCAGCGACAGGGTCCCGCGCACGATCTGATCGGCCTTGCGGGGATCCACGCCCAGTCGGACGGCCAGCTCCACCGTCTCGTCGAACGAGGCCTTGGCCGACTGCTTGACCAGATCCACTGCCTCAACGGGCGTGTAGAGGTGCTGGCGGTCGAACTGGGCCACGCTGGCCTTGTACTTCTTTCCCCTGGACATGATGTCTCTCCGTTGTCTCGATCGTGCTCGGTGGCCGGCCTCAGCCGGCGACAGCGATCCCCATGGACCGTGCCGTGCCCTCGACCTGCCGTTTGGCCGCCTCGAGGTCCGAGGTGTTGAGGTCGGGCAGCTTGATGGTGGCGATCTCGGCCACCTGGGCGCTGGTGACCGTGCCGACCTGCTCACGGCCGGCCGTGGCTGCGGCCTTCTCCAGACCGGCGGCCTGCCTGAGCAGGGCCGGAGTGGGTGGCGTCTTGAGGACGAACGTGAAGGACCGGTCCTCGTAGATGGAGATCTCCACCGGGATGATCGACCCCCGCTGGTTCTCGGTCGCCGCGTTGTACTGCTTGCAGAACTCCATGGTCTGGACGCCGTGGGGCCCGAGGGCGGTACCCACGGGCGGCGCGGGGGTGGCTCCCCCTGCGGGGAGCTGGATCTTCACGACCGCGAGGACGCGCTTCTTCGGTGGCATTGGTTACGTCTCCTTACCTGGGTCCGCCGGCCTACAGCTTCGCGACCTGGCTGAATTCGAGCTCGACGGGGGTCTCCCGGCCGAAGATGTTGACCAGCACCTTGAGCTTGAGCTGATCCTCGTTGATCTCGGCGATCTGGCCCGAGAAGTCGGCGAAGGGGCCTTCTTTGACCCGCACCGTCTCGCCGACCTCGTGCTCGAGCCGTGGCCGGCTGCGCTTGGTCGGCGCCTCGGCACCCTCCACCTTGACCTGCAGGATCCCCTCGACCTCACGGCGGGACAGGGGGGTCGGCTTGGTGCCCGGTCCGACGAATCCGGTCACGCCGGGCGTATTCCGGATGACCGACCAGCTGTCGTCGTCGAGCTCGCACCGGCAGAGCAGGTAGCCGGGGAACACCTTCTTTTGGACCACGACCTTCTTGCCGTTCTTGAACTCGATGACATCCTCCATGGGGATGACCACCTCGTAGATTCGGTCCTCCATGTTCATGGAGACCGCCCGGCTGTGCAGGTTGGACTTCACCTTGTTCTCGTACCCGGCGTAGGTGTGGACCACGAACCAGCGTCCGGGCTGGTCGTAGGGGCTGACCACGAAGGGCTCGTCCTCCTCGTCGTCCTCGTACTCGTCGTCGGCGTCCACCTCGGAAGCCTCGATGGCCACGTCTTCGGTCACGGCGGTTTCGACAGCCTCGACGGCCTCATCGGAGGTCGGCTCCTCCGTCACGGGCGCGTCGGAGGCCTCGACCGTGTCGAGCGCTTCGTCGTCGCCGAGGGGCGGATTTGGTTCGTCGTGGGTCACACTCACACCGATCACGTCTTGAACAGCCAGAGGACGCCTTTGGCAAAGGCGTAGTTGAGAATGAAGATCAGGACCATCAGCGACAGCAGGGTGACCAGGGTCACCGTGGTGTAGTTGATCACCTCGGACCTGTTGGGCCAGGCCACTTGTCGAAGCTCAGAGCGTACCTCGCGCAGGAACTGCCCCGGACGGAAGGGTTCCCGTTTGGGGGGACGCCGGGGTGGGGTGGCGGTGCGTTTGGGCGCGGCCTCGCCGTCGGGGTCCTGCCCCTGGCGCTGCATGGCTCGCTTCTGTTCTCGGTTCACTAGGTCTTGTCCTTCGACCGTTTCCACGGGTGGTGAGCAGGGCAGGAGGGACTTGAACCCCCAACCTTCGGTTTTGGAGACCGGTGCTCTACCAGTTGAGCTACTGCCCTCTGCCGACCGCCATGCCGCGAACGGACGAGCCGATCGCAAGGGCGGTTGCCAAGGATACCACCAGGGCCACCGGAATTCCCAGGCGACAAACGAGGGACCTCCGGGGTCGTGGGATCGGTGCGTGCCCGGTCGGTGCGCCCTCCCGGGTGCACACCGGTCGATCCCACCGGGTGGGGCTAGCGGGTCTCCTTGTGCAGGGTCTGCTGGCGGTCCCAACGACAGAACTTCTTCAACTCGATCCGCTCGCGGTCGTTGATCTTGTTCTTCGTCGTGATGTAGTTCCGCCGTTTGCACACCTCACAGGCCAGGGTGACCTGGATGCGCTTCTCGTTCTTTGCCACGGTGACTCCCTTGCGCCCCGACCACCGGCCGGGAGCTTCAGTTTCGACTTCTACCTGGTGGTGCCCATCAACTTCTCTGACGTCCTGGTGCGTCCTTCGGTGCTGCGTCCTGCAGGTCCTGCTAGTAGCGGCGGCCGGACTCGAACCGGCGACCCCACGATTATGAGCCGTGTGCTCTAACCAACTGAGCTACGCCGCCATGGGCGAGCCCCCGGTGGGGATTGAACCCACGACCCCCGCCTTACCATGGCGGTGCTCTACCACTGAGCTACAGGGGCAGTGCAGCTCGAGCGAGCAGCAGAGGGACAAGCATAGCCAACCCTGGGGCCACCGAGGTGAGCGGGGGTCCTCGCTACCATCAACAGATGCAGATCCGCCTGGCGAAGCCCTCGGACGCCGAAGCGATTCGGGCCATCTACAACGTCGAGGTCCTCGGGTCCACCGCCACGTTCGACCTGAGGCCGCGGACGCCCGCGGAGCAGCAGTCGTGGATGGCCGACCACCGGGGCCCCCACCCGGCCATCGTGGCCGTGGACGACGACGACGACGTCGTGCTCGGATTCGGCTCGCTCTCCCCGTTCCGGGAGCGTCCGGCCTACGCCACCACCGTGGAGAACTCCGTCTACGTCGATGCGGCCCGGCGGGGGGGCGGCGTGGGTCGGGCCCTGCTCGAGGAGCTCATCGTCCTGGCCGGCCAACACGGTTTCCACACGGTCATCGCCCGGATCGGCGGTGGGAACGAGGCCTCGATCGCGCTCCACCAGGCCTGCGGCTTCGAGATGGCCGGCGTGGAACGGGAGGTGGGCCGGAAGTTCAACCGCTGGCTGGACGTCTCCGTCCTCCAGCGACTGCTCTGAACGCCCCGGGGCAGGATCCGGGAGGGCCGGGGGTCAGGAAACCGGGGCGGCGGCGAGCGTGTCCACGCCCACCGGCGCCTGGACCGCGCTGCCCGTTCCCGTCCGCTCCCACGTGGCCAGGGGCACGGTCAGCACCACCAGGATCCACAGCAGGGTCAGGACGATGAGCAGCGGATCACCGTGGACGAGGCTGCCGACCAGCTGGGTACCTCCGGGCAGCTCGATGAAGGCGGTGACCATCGAGAGGCCGATGATGAGGGAGCGGAGCCGGCCGAGTGCGACCGGGGCCAGCAGGATGAGCCCCCACGAGAGATACCAGGGCTGCACCACCGGTCCCAGGCAGACGAAGACCAGGAGCGTCACCCCGAGGGCCTTCAGGGTGCCGATCCGGTCGCTGTTCAGCAACAGCCAGATGCCGGCGATCCCGGCGGCCACCAGGCCGAGGAAGCGGGTGGCGGTGAGCACCCCGCTCAGCCCCAGCCCGAGGTGGGCGAAGTGGGCCACGCCGGTGACCAGGAGGGCCAGCGACGTGGTTGGAGCAGTCCATGACCGCACCGCTCCCGGCGTGCCCAGGATGGTGACCCAGCCCCACCCGAGACCGCTGATGTAGGAGAAGAAGCCGAGTACCCCGGCGCCGATGAGTCCGGCGGTGACCACCGGTCTCAGCCGGTCGCGTGTGGAGGCCGCCGGACCCAGCCAGCTCCAGCCGACATAGAGGATGCCGATGGCCGCCGGCGCCTTGATGGCGGTGGCCAGGGCGCACAGGAGGATGGCCACGATGGGGCGCTTCTCCTTCGCCGCCGTCAGGCCCGCCACGAGCAGCCCGAGCATCAGGGCGTCGTTGTGCGCCCCGCCGATCAGATGGAGCAGGGTCACCGGGTTGAGCACCATGAGGGTGAACAGCTCGGCGCCGTCTCGGTGGTAGAGGCGGGCCAGGCGTGGGACACAGGAGGCGATGAGCAGCACACCCACCACGGACAGCAGGCGGAGCAGGACGATGGTGGCCAGCTCGTTGTGGAAGGTGATCCGGGTGAAGAGGCCGTCGAGCTGGAGGAACAGGGGCCCGTAGGGGGCAGGGGCGTTGCCCCACAGCGGGTCGACCGGAGCGGTGTAGGAGTTGTTGCCCAGCTGGAAGGGCCCGTACAGGTACGGGTTCATGTGGTGGCTGACCATTTCGCCCTGGGCGGCATAGGAGTAGGCGTCCCGGCTGAACAGGGGGGCGATCACCAGCATGGGCAGCGACCACAGCGCGAACACCCACATCATCCGCTTGATGGCCACGCCCGGGCACCGGGCGTAGAGACGGGTCATGCCCCACCACACCCGCATCAACAAGAGCAGGCCGCCGTAGACGGCGGCCAGGGTGAAGTACACGCCCCAGGTACTGGCCCCGTTCGTGCTGGGCACGCCGAAGAACCACACCCCGGGCAGCTCGAGCTTGAACGGCGAGCTGGGCAGCGAGGCCCCGATGGCGATGGCCACCATGGCCGCGAACCCCAGCAGCGCCGGGCGGAGGACCAGCCCGCGCGGCTGCGCCCCGGTCTCGTAGCCCATGGGCTGGTCGCCGGCGGCGGGCCCACCTCCGTCCAGGCGGCTCCGAACCCATCCGCCGAAGCCCTCGGCGGCCTGGATGCCGGCGCCCCGCACCTCGGCCGCCAGCGATTTCAACCCCGGAGCGGAGGAGCCGACGGCGTTCGATGCCGCAGGAAGGGCATCGGCCAACTCGTCTCGTGCCGTATCCTCGGATGACATCGGGTTGGTGGACTTCTCCTCGGTCGAACCGCAGATGCGCACGGTTCCATGGGGTGACGGGGACCTGGTCCCTCGTGCTTCGACTGCTGGCGATCTGGGTGTACGGGGGCGGGCAGGCTGTCCGGGTCGTGTCGGCGGCGGCACCCTCCGGTGCCTATGGGGCCACCCAGACGAGAGGCGGTCCGCCACCGCAAGCATTCCGTAACGTCATTGTAACGAACGGGGGGGTGGGATCAAGTCCACCCGGCACTCCGGGTCCGGACCCCTCCGGGCCTGCGGTGATCCGCCGGGCCCGGGATCACTCATCGGCCAACTGGCTCGGGTCGGGCGGCCGGAGGTGGCGTGGACGCACCGTCCCTGCCACCTCCGGGCCCCGTCTGCGGTGGGCCGGGAAGGATTTGAACCTTCGAAGCTTGCGCGGCAGATTTACAGTCTGCTCCCTTTGGCCACTCGGGCACCGACCCGCAGGCCGGAAGGATATCGCCTGGTGCGGGAGTACTGTTTCGGTATGCCCACCTTCGACGTCGTGTCCGAAGTCGACATGCAAGAAGTCCGCAACGCCGTCGACCAAGCCAACCGCGAGGCCACCACCCGATTCGACTTCAAGGGCACCGACTCGTCCATCGAGCTGACGGACACCGAGTTGGTGCTCTCCTCCTCCACCGAGGACCGGCTACGAGCCCTCTACCAGGTCCTCCAGGAGAAGTTGGTCAAGCGCGAGGTCTCCCTCAAGTCGTTCGACGTGGGCAAGATCGAGGAGGCTTCCCGCGGATCGGCCCGCCAACACCTGGGCATCCAGGCCGGGATCTCCTCGGATCACGCCAAGAAGATCAACAAGTTCATCAAGGAGCTCGGCCTGAAGGGCGTCAGCTCACAGACCCAGGGGGATCAGCTACGGGTCAACGGCAAGAAGCGTGACGATCTCCAAGCGGCCATCGCCGCCCTGAAGGGCGAGGACTTCGGCATCCCGCTGCAGTTCAACAACTTCCGGGACTGAACGGCGGCCGGACCGGGGCGCCCGGCCGCGGGGCCGGCCTCGGGGTCAGACCGCTTCCACCAGCTCGTCGAGCTCCTCGACCGGGTGCACGTGGAAGAGCCGGTTGTACAGCATGTACTTGAGGACCCAGAACAGTCCGAACGAGATCAGGTTGGCCAGCAGGAGCACCGCCGTCTGCTGGATATGGCTCAGGTGGTGGGTCTTGCCGATGTGGCGGGCCACGGCGGCACCGCCGATCGAGACGGTGATCCCGATGGCCGACATCACCCAGAAGGGCACGATCTCCTTCATCACATGGGACCGGCCGCCCTTGCCCCACACCCACCTCCGGTTGAGGAAGTAGGAGGGAACGGTGGCCACCACGTTGGCGAACACGGTGGCCTCGATCTCCCCTTTGATGATGTGGAGGCCGTAGACGATGGCCAGGACCCCGAAGGAGGCCACCGTCGAGATGACCGAGACCATCGTGTACTTGATGAGTTGCTTGGCCTCGGGCGTGTGCCGCCTCTGCCACACGTGCTCGGCGCGCACCGCGAGACTGGTCATCGGGGAAACCCTAGCCGTCACCGTTCAGAACTACCCATCGGCGAGGGGTGGAGGCCGCTCGGTTCAGAGCCCGTTGGCGCGGGCGATTCCGCCGAACCAGGTGGCACTGGGCTTGGGCCGGCGTTCGAAGCTGGTCCGGTCGACCGCCACCATCCCGAAGGTCGGGCGGTAGCCGAGCACCCACTCGAAGTTGTCCAACAGGCTCCAGTAGAAGTAGCCCCGGACGTCCAACCCGTCGTCCAGACAGCGGCGTACGCCGGCGAGTGCCCTGGTCACGTACTCGATCCGGGACGGGTCGTCACCCGTGCCGATCCCGTTCTCGGTGACGTAGACCGGCACGCCCCCGGTGACTTCCCAGGCCCGCCGGATGGTGCCCTCGAGCGCCTCGGGCCAGAACTCATAGCCCATCTGGGTGGTGGGCACGCCCTCCTCGGGGGGAAGGGGGCCCTCGGGGCCCATGCGTTGGCGGGTGTAGGTCTGGACCCCGATGAAGTCGTCACCCCCGGTGGCCTCCAGGAACACGTCCTCGGTGGGCCGCCGGATCCGCTCGAGCCACTCACGGCCCCCGGGTGCCTCCTCGTAGTCGACCATCGACAGCGTGAGGCCCACCGGCACCTCCCCGGGACCCGACCGGATGGCCTCGGCTCCCTTGCGGTGGGCGGTGACCAGGGCCTGGTTCACGGCGTCCCGGCGAACACGGTCCCTGACCCGCGGCGGGAAGATGCCGAGGCGCCATCCCATGGTGGCCACGACATTGGGCTCGTTGAGGGTGCACGCCATGCCGATGAGGTCCCCAAGGTGGGCCGTGACCCGCTCGCAGTACCGGGCGAAGCGGTCCGGGGCGTGCGGCGCCTCCCAGGCGCCCACCGCCGAGAGCCATCGGGGATGGGTGAAGTGGTGGAAGGTCACCACCGGGGTGACGCCGTGTTCGTGACAGGTGGCGGCCATCCGCCGGTAGTGGTCCAGGGCCACCCGGGAGAACTCGCCCTCCTCGGGCTCGATCCGGCTCCACTCGAGGGAGAACCGGTAGGCCCCGAGGCCCAGATCGGCGACCAGGGCGATGTCCTCGGGGTACCGGTTGAACGAGTCACAGGCGTCCCCACTCACCTCGGCGCACCCGGAGGTGGGGTCGTGCTCGAACTCCCACCAGTCGTTGTTGACGTTGCCCCCCTCGATCTGGTGGGCAGCGGTGGCCGTCCCCCACAAGAACCGGTCGGGGAAGTTCAGATTGGCCACGATCCGGTACCGTAGCGGCGCAGCACCGGCGGCGTCCGAGCATGGATCGCGGCGGTCCGGTGACGCATCGGGGAGCCGGCCCGGCCTGGCAGGATGGTCCGATGAGCGAAGCCCTGGACCAACTGGTCGACCTGCTCGACCTCGAGTCCATCGAGGTCAACATCTTCAGGGGGGTGAGCCCCAACGAGGAGCGCCAGCGGGTCTTCGGGGGTCAGGTGGCTGCCCAGTCGTTGATGGCGGCCGGCCGCACGGTGGACACCGGTCGGCCCCACTCGCTGCACGCCTACTTCCTCCGGCCCGGAGACCCCACCGTGCCCATCCTCTACGAGGTGGACCGCATCCGTGACGGCCGATCTTTCACCACCCGACGGGTGGTGGCCGTGCAGCACGGTCGCGCCATCTTCCACCTCTCGGCCTCCTTCCACGCCGACGAGCCGGGCCTGGCCCACCAGTTCCCGATGCCCGTGGTCCCCGATCCCGACCAGCTCGACTCGCTCGCCGTCCGGCTCGAGCCCTACCGCGACACCCTGGGCGACTGGTTCGCCAAGCCCCACCCCATCGACCAGCGCCACATCGGCGAGCTCCCCTTCAGCCGCAATGCCAGCAGGGAGCCCGTGCAGAGACTGTGGATCAGGGCCGACGGGACGCTCCCCGACGACCCGCTGCTCCATGCCTGCGTCGCCACCTACGCCTCGGACATGTCCCTCTTCGACACCATGCTCGCCCCCCACAACATCAGCTGGGACGACGCCGACTTCATGGGGGCCAGCCTCGACCACTGCATGTGGTTCCACCGTCCGTTCCGGGCCGACGCATGGCTGCTCTACGACATGGACAGCCCCACGGCCTTCGGAGCCCGGGGCCTGGCCCGCGGGTTCCTGTTCACCCGGGAGGGGGACCTGGCCGTCTCCATGGTGCAAGAGGGCCTGATGCGGATGGTGCCCCGCGGGGACTGAGCACGCCGAGCAGATCTCCGGCCGTGGCGGGGTCCCCGGTCCCCGCCCGTCGCTTCCTCTAGCGGGAGCCGATGGGGACGTAGGTGCGGGGCTCGGCGCCGATGTAGAGCTGCCGGGGGCGGGCGATCTTCGAGTCCTGGTCGAGCATCTCCTGCCAGTGGGCCAGCCATCCCGCCGTGCGGGGAATGGCGAAGAGCACCGGGAACATCTCGAGCGGGAAGCCCATGGCCTGATAGATGAGGCCCGAGTAGAAGTCGACGTTGGGGTAGAGCTTCCGCGACGTGAAGTACTCGTCGGACAGGGCGATCTCCTCCAACTTCAGGGCGATGTCGAGGAGCGGGTTCTTGCCGGTGACGGCGAAGACCTCGTCGGCGGTGCGCTTGATGATCTTGGCCCGGGGGTCGTAGCTCTTGTAGACCCGGTGGCCGAATCCCTGGAGGCGTCCGCCCGAGCCCTCCTTCACCGAGGCGATGAACGGCTCCACGTTCTCGATCGAGCCGATCTCGGTGAGCATGCGGATGACGGCCTCGTTGGCCCCGCCGTGACGTGGGCCGTAAAGGGCGGCGGCGGCGGCGGCGGTGGCCGAGTAGGGGTCGGCGTGCGAGGAGCCCACGGTCCGCATGGCCGTGGTCGAGCAGTTCTGCTCGTGGTCCGCATGGAGGATGAACAGGACGTCGAGGGCCCGGGCCAGCACGGGGTCGGCCTCGAAGCGGGGCTCGGCGATCTTCCACATCATGGACAGGAAGTTCGAGGTGAAGGGCAGAGAGTTGTCCGGGTAGACGAAGGGCATGCCCACGCTGAAGCGGTGAGCGGCGGCGGCCAGAGTGGGCATCTTGGCGATGAGCCGGATGATCTGCTTCTCACGCGACTCCACGTCGAAGATGTCCTTGGCGTCGAGGTAGAAGGTGGAGAGTGCGGCCACCGCCGATACCAGCATGCCCATGGGATGGGCGTCGTAGTGGAATCCCTCGAGGAAGCGCTTCCGTACGTTCTCGTGGATGAAGGTGTGGAGGGTGATCTCCCGCTCCCACACCGAGTACTCGTCGGGGGTCGGCAGCTCACCGTTCAACAGCAGATAGGCGACTTCGAGATAGGTCGAGCTCTCGGCCAGCTGTTCGATGGGATAGCCCCGGTACTGGAGGATCCCCTCCTCGCCGTCCAGAAAGGTGATGGCGCTCTCGCACGCGGCCGTCGTCGTGAAGCCGGGATCGAAGAACCAGGTACCCGGTAGGAGCTTCGACCACTGAGCGGCCGAGATGCCCCCGTTCTCAAAGGGGATCTCGAGGGACTCACCAGTGCGGTTGTCGGTGATCGTGATGCTGTCGGCCACTGATCCTCAGACCCTTCTGTCGTGAACTCGATCGTTCGTCGGTCCAATCCTAGATCCACACCCCCCGTGCTTGACCAACCGGCCAGGCGTCCCCCGGGCGGTCAGGCGGCCACGTGGATCAGGAACTGCTGGGTCGATCCCGCCCTGTCCTGTTGAGCGGCCGGGACCGCCACGGCCACAGTGAGGGTGTAGCTGTGACCACCGGCGACCGACAGGGCACGCAGCGTGAGCGCCATGGACGTTCCCGACGCCAGGGTGAGGGTGGCCCGGGAGGCGGAGGCCCTGGCCCCGGGAGGAGGCAGCGGCGTGCCGGCCGGGTCGGCCAGCGCCAGCGTCTGGGTCACCACCACGCCCGACTCGGGCACGGTGCCGCAGTTGGTCACGGTGACCTCGGCGGTGACCGTGGTCGTCGGGGGGAGCACGGTCGGCGTCGCCCCGGGCCCGTTGGAGACCACGGACACGCAGTCGGCGCCGAACAGTCCCGGGCCACCGGTCGACACCGCCGGTGGCGACAGCCCGACGGCGGTGATGGCCAGCCGGTGATACGGCTGCAGCTCGGTGGCGTTGCCCAGGGCGGCCGCCGCCGAGGCCAGGCTCGGCGAGCCCAGCGGCGCGGTGGCGATCGGCGCGGGGACCCACACCGAGCGGGGGAGGTGGATCGGGAGCTTCTGCCGGAGGATCTGGGCGACCAGCGTGCGGTAGTCGACGTCGGACTGTTGGAAGACCAGACCGGCATTGCCCATCGCCGTGGTGGCCTGGGCGATGGAGATCAGGGGGGCCGAGCTGGCCACCACGGTGGTGGTGGGGGCACCGGCCACCGGTAGCGGCGTCATCCCGAGCAGGCGGTCGATGGTGGTGCGGAGTTGTGAGGCGCCGGCAGCCCGCTCGGCCATGACGTGACCGAACTGCTGGCTCACCTGGCCCGTGGGGTACGGGGGAACCAGGCGGGCGGCCTGGTCGGACTCCTGGGCCGTGGCGTTCACGGCGGCGTCGAGCCCTTGTTCCAACAGGGCCCGGGCGGTGCGGGGCAGCGCCTGGTTGGTGAGGCCCGGGGCCGAGGTCATCAGGGCCGCCAGCTGCGCACCGGTCTGGTTGGACGACTGCACCACGGGTGTGGCCAGGGCCCCGTAGCCGGAGTCGGTCGCACGGTTGTACCCACCCGACTGGGCGTGGATCTCCGCCAGCGAACCCACCACCAGGACCAGGGATACGGCTACCAGGAGGACGAGGAGGACCGTCCGTCCCCAACTCCTCCGTGCCACAGAGCGGGGGCGTCTCCGTCGGGCCCTCGGCATCGCCATGACGATAGTGCTGCCCCCGGGGCGCGGGACTGCGGCACGAACGGGAGGTCGGTAGCCGGAGTGCGGGACCGATCCCGTGGCCGGACGCAGGGCGGGCGGTGGCCGACCGAACGCGGCGCCCTCTCGAGGAGGGCCCGGTCACGGTGCCCGGGACAGGGCCGCACGGATGCGACCCGTCCGGACTACCGGTCCGAGAGGGTCGACTGGGTCGGTTGGTCGGCGCCGCTCCGGTCGGCGGCCGGCGTTCCTGCCGTCACCAGGTCGCTGGCCGTGCTGCGCCACTCCACCGTGGGGAGGATGGCGGCAGCGTCGGCGTGCGCCTTGTACCGGTCGGCCACCGCCAGGATGGACTGGATGACCGACGAGGTCAGCAGGTGCGGGACCAGTCCCAGGTCCAGCAGCTTGGTGTGGGCCGCCCGGTAGTAGTGCTCTTCCTTCTCGACCCGGGGGTCGGCCGTGTGCTCGATCACTGCGTTACCGGCGAACTCGGACGCCACCAGCTCGGCCATCTCCAGCACGGAGAAGGACTCGGTGAACTGGTTGAACACCCGAAACTCGCCCTGGTCGGCCGGGTGTTCGATGGCCAGCTCCACGCAGGCCAACGTGTCGAGGATGTTGAGCATGCCCCGGGTCTGTCCGCCGGAGCCGTAGACGGTCAGAGGATGGCCGGTCACCGCCTGGACGCAGAAGCGGTTGAGCACGGTGCCGAATACGCCGTCGTAGTCGAACCGGGTGGCCAGGTCGGGGTGGAGCGCGGTCTCTTCGGTGTCGTGACCGTAGACGATGCCCTGGTTGAGATCGGTGGCCCTGATGCCCCAGATCCGACAGGCGAACATGATGTTGGCGCTGTCGTGGACCTTGGACAGGTGGTAGAAGGACCCGGGCTGCTTCGGGTAGGGCAGCACGTCGGTGCGACCGCGGTGGGTGATCTCGATGAAGCCCTCTTCGATGTCGATGTTGGGCGTCCCGTACTCACCCATGGTCCCCAGCTTCACGAGATGGATGTCCCGATTCTGCTCGGCGATGGCGTAGAGCAGGTTGAGCGTCCCGGCCACGTTGTTGACCTGTGTGTAGACGGCGTGCTGCCGATCGATCATGGAGTAGGGCGCCGACCGCTGTTCGGCGAAGTGCACGACGGCGTCCGGCTCGAAGGCGGCCAGCGTCTCGCTCACGAAGGTCGGGTCGGTGAGGTCGCCGACGAACAGCTCCATGGTGTTGGCGGAAATCTCCTGCCAACAGCGGATACGCCGCTGCAGGCTGGCGATGGGAACCAGGGTGTCCACCCCCATCTCGAGGTCGTAGCCCCGGCGGGCGAAGTTGTCCACGACCCCTACATGGTGGCCCTTTCGGGATAGGTAGAGAGCAGTGGGCCAACCGAGGTAGCCGTCACCACCGAGCACCAGAATGTTCACGTATTCGTCTCCCTCTCGCTCCTGCAGATCCGCCCGGTCACCCGTCGACTCTTTCGAACCTGGGTGTGGACACGACCATTTTTAGCATTTGTAACCTTGGAATACCCTGTGGCTCGCAATGCAATCGTCATACTCGGAATCCCCCGGCCAGATCACGAATCCCCAGGCCAGAGCCCTTCACAGAGTGGAGATCCGGGGGCGAACACCCCCGGCATAGGGGAGATTATTCACAGGCACTTCCTAGGAAACAAGTCCAATTCTGCCGACACTGACCGATCCATAGGGAGTCCGGGCCCGGGACGTGGGTGGATTCGTCCCGGATCTGACCGAGCCCCGAGGCCGTGTCGGGAGCGGTTCTGGTGCGGGTCTGACCGAGCACCGGTGCCGGGTTGGTGCCACCGCCGTCGGTCCGCGGTCACCAGACCTTCGACGAAGCTCAGGCCGTGTCGCCCGGGTGGCTGTCCCCGTGCACCGGAAGGCCCCCGGCGACCCTGTCGAGCGGTTCGGACTCAGTGATTCCCGGTAGGAGCGAGAGCTCCAGCACCGGTGGGACGAGCTCGGGTGACTGCAGGGCCCGGGACGTGGCGTCGACGGTGGCTGGATGGGCCAGCTCCTTCTCGCCGGCTCCCACCACGCCCATGTCGACGAAGCGTCGGGCCGTGACCAGCACCCGGCTCTCGAGCGAGCCGACCGCCTTGTTGTAGGCGGTGACGGCGCTGTTGAGCCCTTTGCCCACCCCGGCGAAATGCTCGCCCAGCAGGGACAGGCGCTCGTAGAGCTGGGCACCCAACTGCTGGACCTCGCGGGCGTTCTCGGCCAGCGCATCCTGCTGCCATCCGTAGGCCACGGCCCGCAGGAGGGCGATGAGGGAGGTCGGCGTGGCCAGCAGCACATGGTTGGCCACGGCGTACTCCATGAGGCCAGGCTCGTGCTCGAGTGCCGCGGTGAGCAGCGGATCGCCGGGGATGAAGGCCACCACGAACTCGGGCGAGGGGTCCACCCTCTTCCAGTACTCCTTCTTCGACAAGGCGTCGACATGGGCCTTCATCTGGCGACCGTGGCTGGCCAGATGGGTGCGACGCACGGTCTCGTCGTCGGCCTCGTTGGCGTCGAGGAAGGCCTGCATGGGGACCTTGGCATCGACGGCCACGTTCTTGCCGCCCGGCAGGTGGACGACCATGTCCGGGCGCATCCTTCCGCTATCGGCGTCGGAGGTCACCTGTTCGTCGAAATCGCAGTGCTCGAGCATCCCGGCCATCTCGACGACCCGCCTCAGCTGGAGCTCCCCCCAGCGGCCCCGGGTCTGGGGTGAGCGGAGTGCGGTGACCAGGTTGCGCGTCTCTTTTTGCAACTGATCGTGGGAGATCGACAACGTCTTCATCTGCTCGGTGAGCGTCGTGTAGGCCCGCTGCCGCTCCACCTCGAGCCGCTGCATCCCCACCTCGTACTTGCCGAGCTGCTCCCCGATCGGCTTCAGCAGCTGTTCGATGGCCTCCTGCCGCTTGGCCAGCTCCCCTTCGGCGGCCTGGCGGGTCTCGTTCAGCTTGGTGTCGGCCAGCTGGAGGAACTGCTCGTTGTTCTGCTGCAGGGCAAGGCTGGAGAGGCGGGCGAACTCGCCCGTCAGCTGCCGCCGGGTCTCCTCGAGCGCCTCGGCCCGCTGGGTCGACGACTCCCGTTCGTGATCGAGCACGGCGGTCAGCCGGGCCAGATGGGCCTGTAGCCGCGTGGCCTCCTGCACCTGTTCGGCCAACTGGGACCGAACCCCGTGGAGCTCGGCGGTCATCCCCTGGTTCCGGGAGTCGGCGTCGGCCAGCCGGGCCTCGGCCGTCCGCGCCGCGGTCACCTGATTGGCCCGGATGAGCAGGCCGACCACGACGCCCACGGCGGCACCGGCGACGAGTCCGACGATGAGTCCGGTGATCATGGCGCATCCTCCTCGGGGGCCTTACGGCCCGATGACGACCAGCGTACCGAGGGGGTGTATCAGCGCCGGGGACGCTCCGGAGGGGCTGTGTCACCATGGTGTGGTGCATCGCGTGGTCATCATCGGAGCCGGCTTCGGGGGACTCTCCGCCGCCCGGGCCCTGGTCGGCGAGCCCGTGGAGGTGACGATCGTCGACCAGAGGAACTTCCACACCTTCCAACCCCTCCTCTACGAGGTGGCCACGGCCGGCCTCGAAGCGGGGGACGTGGCCTACCCGGTCCGGGCCATCTTCGGCCGGAGCAAGAACGTGACGTTCCGGTTCGGCACGGTGACCGGGGTCGACTGGGAACGCCATCTTGTCGTCATGGAGAACGGCGACCTGCTCCCCTTCGATTCGGTGATCGTGGCCAGCGGGGCCACCGCCCGCTTCTTCGGCATCCCCGGCGCCGCGGAGTTCACCTTTCCGCTGTACACCCTCCAGGATGCCCGGACGCTGAGGGACCACGTGCTCCGGCGGCTGGAGGATGCCGACACCCATCCCGACCGGGCCACCAACGGGCTGCTCACCTTCGTGGTCGTCGGGGGAGGGCCCACCGGCGTCGAGGTCGCCGGGGCCCTGGCCGAACTCCTGGACGTCGCCGTGCGCCACGACGGGTTCAACTTCTCGCGTGACTCGGGACGGATCATCCTGGTGGACGGGCTCGACCGCCTGCTGACCCCGTTCAAGCCCGCCGGCGCCTCCTACGCCGCCCACACCCTCGAGCGACGGGGCGTCGAGCTCAAATTGGGTCACATGGTCCGGTCGGTCAACGGATCGTGCGTGGAGTTGGACGACGGCACCCAGATCCCCACCCGGACCGTGGTCTGGGCCGGCGGCGTGTCGGTGGAGGAGACGGTGGCCGCCACCCTCGGCCTGGCCAGCGGACAGAACGGCCGCCTCCAGGTGGCGCCCGACCTGTCCCTACCGGGTCACCCCGGCGCCTACGCCATCGGGGACGCGGCCGCCGTCCCCTGGGGACCCGGATCGCACGATCCCAACGAGATCTGTCCCCAGCTGGCCCAGGTGGCCATCCAGTCGGGCAAGCACGCAGGCGAGCAGATCGTCAACCGGGTCCTCGGCCGGCCGACCCGCCCGTTCCGCTACCGGGACAAGGGCATCATGGCCACCATCGGCCGCCGTGCCGCCCTGACCGAGTTCCCCCAGGGCCTCCAGGTGCGGGGCACACTGGGTTGGTTGGCCTGGCTGGGGCTCCACCTCGTCTACCTCATCGGATTCCGCAACCGCATCGTCGTCCTGATCAACTGGTCGTGGCGCTACCTGTCGTGGGGCTCGGGACCCCGGGTCATCGTGGGTGATGTGCTCGAAGGCAGCGGACCCGATGGGCCCGACGGGTCGACCGACCCGGGATAGGCCACCCCGGCCACCGGGGTTGGCGTGCGAGATGGATCCCCCGGGCGTGCAGTGGACTCCCCAGGCGTTCCGGAGCACCCGGCGCGGGTACGGTGACAGGCGTGGATGACGCCCTCGAACAGATCGACCGAAAGGTCCTGCAGCTGTTCGCGCTCGTCGGGGAGTCGGTGTCGGGGGCCACCGATGCCCTCCTGTCCGGCGACCGCGAAGCGGCCAAGATCCTGGCCGACCGGGACGAAGTGGTCGACACGCTGTACCACGACATCGAGCAGCTGACCCTGGAGCAGCTGACGGTGGCCGGGATCACCTCGCCCGAGGACCTTCGGTTCCTGGTCACGGTGATCCGGATGCTCCCGGACCTGGAACGGAACGGCGACCTCGCCGAGCACGTGGCCCGCCGGGCCGCCCGGGGCCTCGGTGCGGAGCTCTCGGCCCGGAGCCGAGGCCTGGTCGAGCGCATGGGCGAGGTGGCCATCCACATGTGGCGGGCCACCACCGATGCCTACGCCGAGCGGCTCCCCATGAGCACCTCCCAGCTGGACACGCTGGACGACGAGATGGACGACCTCCACGTCAGTCTCACCGTCGAAGTGGTGGCCGGCACCATGCCCCTGCCGGTGGCCGTCGAGCTGGCCATGGTGGCGCGGTTCTACGAGCGCTTCGGCGACCACGCCGTCAATCTGGCCAAGCGGGTCGCCGTCCTGGTGCCCTCCACCGGTCAGTCCGTCTGAACCGTCCTGACCCCCGGAGGATCGGGCGACGGGGCGGGACGCGCACGGCGACGCTCAGGACGCAGGCCGGATGCCCGTCAGGAGACGGCGCCCATGGCCACCAGGGTCTCGGCGATCTGGACGGCGTTGAGGGCGGCCCCCTTGCGCAGATTGTCCCCGCTGACGAAGAGGGCCAGCCTCTGTCCCGACGAGTCGGTCGCCCGGATCCGCCCCACGAGGGAGGGGTCCCGGCCCGCGGAGTGCAGGGGCGTGGGCATCTCGGTGACCTCGACCCCGGGGGCCCCGGCCAGGATCGCCTCGGCCCGACCGGGGTCGAGGGGCCGCTCGAACTCGGCCACGATGGCCAACGAGTGCCCGGTGAACACCGGGACCCGCACGCACGTGCAGGTGACGTCGAGGTCCGGAATCCCGAGGATCTTGCGACTCTCCTGGCGGAACTTCTGCTCCTCGCTGGTGTCCCCCGAGCCGTCCTCCAGCAGGTGGCCGGCCACGGGCACGACGTTGTGGGCGATGACGTCGGGAAAGGTCACCGGTGCGGGGTAGTCCACGGCCCGCCCGTCGAAGGTCAGGGCCGCCGCCCCGTCGACCGTCTTGACCAGCTGCTCCTCGAGCTCCGCCACGCCGGCCAGGCCGGATCCCGACACGGCCTGGTAGGTGGCGACGACCAGTCGGTGCAGCCCGGCTGCATCGTGCAGCGGCTTGAGGACGGGCATGGCCACCATGGTCGTGCAGTTGGGATTGGCCACGATGCCCTTGGGGATGGACGTCAGCGTGGCGGCGTTGACCTCGGGCACGACCAAGGGGACGTCGGGGTCCATCCTCCACGCCGACGAGTTGTCGATGACGATGGCTCCCCCGGCGGCGAACCGGGGGGCCAGTTCCCGGGACGCCGTGGCCCCGCTGGAGAACAGGGCCAGGTCCACGCCGGCCACGTCGGCCGTGGCGGCGTCCTCGACCTCCAGCTCCGCGTCCCCGAAGGGCAGACGACGACCGGCGGAGCGGGACGAGGCGAACAGCCGCAGCTCGTCGAGGGGGAAGCCCCGCTCGGCCAGCATCGTCCGCATCACCGTCCCGACCTGCCCGGTTGCACCCACCACGGCCACTCTCATGGCGCACAGTCTACGGGCCCACCCCGGACCAGGGCCACCGGATCGTCACCACGGATCGTCACCACGGAGCGGTCCGGACCCGACGTCGGGCCGGGGCCGACCGGTCGGGTGGCAGTGTCGAGGGGTCAGGCCAGTTCGAAGGCGGCGTGGAGGGCCCGCACCGCCCCTTCGGCGGCCGCCGCCCGGATCATGCAGGAGATTCGGATCGACGACGTGGAAATCATCTCGATGTTGATGCCCGCCGCGGCCAGGGTCTCGAAGGTGAGGGCGGTGACCCCCGGATGGGTCTTCATCCCTGCCCCCACCAGGGACACCCGGGCCACGTCGTCGTCACTGGTCACACCGGTGGCCCCGAGCACCGGGACCAGCTCCTCGCAGACCTCGGTGCTCACGGCTAGGTCGTAGCCGGGGACCGTGAAAGAGATGTCCGTCGTCCCGTGGAGTGACGTGTTCTGCACGATCATGTCCACGTTGACGTGACGTTCGGCCAGCCCGCGGAAGAGCTGGGCCGCCAGTCCGGGCCGGTCGGGCACCCCGATGACGGTGACCTTGGCCTCGGTCACGTCATGGGTCACCGCGGTGACGATGGCATCTTCCATGCTGGCATCCTCCTCTTCGACCCATGTCCCGGGCTCCCAGGTGAAGCTCGACCGCACGTGCAGCTTCACCCCGTGGTTGCGGGCGAACTCCACCGACCGGAGCATGAGCACCCGGCCCCCGGTGGCGGCCATCTCCAACATCTCCTCGTAGCTGACCCGGGCCAGCTTGTGGGCCTCGGGCACGATCCGGGGATCGGCGCTGAACACCCCGGGCACATCGGTGTAGATCTCGCAGACATCGGCGTCCAGCACGGCGGCCAACGCCACCGCCGTGGTGTCCGAACCGCCCCGACCCAACGTGGTGACGTCCCGGTCCACCGACATGCCTTGGAAGCCGGCCACCACCGGGACCCCACCCCCGTCCAGGGTGGCCCGCAGGCGGTCGGCCTTGATCTCGACGATCTTGGCCCGGGTGTGGACGGCGTCGGTGATGATCCCCGCCTGGCTACCGGTGTAGGAGGTGGCTTCGACCCCGAGCCCGGCCAGGGCCATGCACAGGAGGGACATCGAGATGCGCTCCCCGGAGCTCAGCAGCATGTCCAGCTCGCGGGAGGGTTGGACCGAGCTCACGTCATCAGCCAGCCGGACCAGTTCGTCGGTTGTCTTGCCCATGGCACTCACCACCACGACCACGTCGTCGCCCGCCCGACGCGAACGCGCCACGTGATCGGCGACGGCGCGGATCCGATCCGCGTCGGCGACCGACGTCCCACCGAACTTCTGCACCACCAGCGACATGGGGGTCAAGGCTACAGGGGCCACCTCGGGGGACGGTCCGGCCTCCCGCCGGGCGACACCGGTGCCCCAGGTGGGACCGGCTACCCTGAACCCCCGTGCCCACCGACAAACGTCAGCGCCAGAAGGCCGGCCGCCAGGCGCGGCTCGCCGCCGAGCAGAAGGCGGTCAAGCGTCGCCAGAACACCCGACGGTTCATCACCGTCACCATCGTGGCGCTCGTGGTGGTCGGCATCTCCTACCTAATCTTCAAGCCGGGAAAGAAGACCACGGCAGCCACCACGACGACGTCCAAGCCGGTCACCACCACGACCAAGCCCGCCCCGGCCGGCGGCTCGGGCAACACCGCGCCGAGCGCCATGACCACCTCGGCCGACTGCCCCGCCAACTTCTCCGCCACCCTGAACAAGCCCTCGTACTCGGCCTACCCGCCGATGACCATCGACACGTCCAAGACCTACACGGCCACGGTCACCACCGACATCGGGCCGTTCACCATCCGGCTCGACCCCAAAGAGGCGCCCAAGGCGGTCAACAGCTTCGTCTTCTTGGCCAACCAGCACTTCTTCGACTGCATCATCTTCCACCGGGTGATCCCGACCTTCGTGGACCAGACCGGGGACCCCACCGGTAAGGGAACCGGCGGGCCGGGCTACGAGTTCGCCGACGAGCTGCCCAAGACGGCCACACCCCAGTACCCACTGGGCTCGGTGGCCATGGCCAACTCCGGGGCCAACACCAACGGCAGCCAGTTCTTCATCGTGGCCGGGTCCCAGGGGGAGAGCCTCCAGCCCAACTACTCCCTGTTCGGCACCGTGACCTCCGGGATGGCCGTGGTCGACAAGATCAATGCCGCCGGATCCACCAGCGGGACCCCGACCACCCTGCACCGGATGGTCTCGGTCACCATCACCGAGTCGTAGGCGGCGGACCGCCCCGGTCCGCATGCCCGTTCCCGTACCCCAACCAACCCAGCACCAGCGAGGAGTGACCACGATGGCCCCAGAGGTTCCCGCAGTCGACGGCTCCAGCCCCAAGACCCAGCGGTTCGACGCCCCACCGCCCATGATCATCGACCCGGCCAAGCGCTACAGCGCGGAGATGGTGACCTCGAAGGGGACCATGACCATCGCCCTCGATGCCATCGCTGCGCCGGCCACGGTCAACAACTTCGTGTTCCTGGCCCGCTGGCACTACTACGACGGCATCGTCTTCCACCGGATCATCCCGGGCTTCATGCTGCAGGGGGGCGATCCCGAAGGCTCGGGGCGCGGTGGCCCGGGCTACCGGTTCAACGACGAACTGCCCGCTCCGGGGCGCTACGAGATCGGCTCGCTGGCCATGGCCAATGCCGGCCCGAACACCAACGGCAGCCAGTTCTTCATCGTGAGCGGTGCCTCCGGCGTGTCGCTGCCCCCCAGCTACTCGCTGTTCGGCAAGGTGGTCAACGGTCTCGACGTGGTCACGGCCATCGAGGCGGTGGGCAGCCGGTCAGGGGCTCCGTCCGAGGACGTGACCATCCAGTCGGTGACCATCACCGAGGCCGACTAACACCCGCTCCCCCGAGCGCCGCCGGAACCGGGTCAGCCGGGGAGGGCGCCGAGGCCGGCCTGCGCCCGGGCGCCGTCGAGGTACACCGCCACCCGACCCGCCCCGGCGGTGCGCCAGCTGCCGTCGGGGTCGCGGATGAGGGCGGTGCGCTCGGGGATGCCTGCCACCGGGGTCCCGAGGGGCGCCAGATGCACCGAGCGGTGGAGCTTCTCGCCGTGGCCGTCCTCCTGGGTGTCGCCGAAATGGGGCACGACAGCCACGCCGGTCATCAGGCCGAGTCCGATGGTCAGGCCACCACCCCGGGCGTCGACCATCGGGTCGGTGAGGGCCATCGCCGCGGCCGAGGATCCGACGACCACGGCGCCGTCCCGCCAGGCCCCGAGGAGGGCCTCCCAGACCTTGGAGCCCTTCAGCACGCTCCGGAGGTGCATCGGCGATCCCCCGGCCAGGTAGATGAGCCGGGCCTTGCGCATGACGGCGGCAGCACCGGCGTCCTCGGCGTCCGACCGGGCCAGCACCATCAGTCCTTCGACCTGACCGCCCAGCGGCTCGAACCACGCCCCGGCCCGGACCACCAGCCGCTCGGGGTGCTCGTAGGCGGCGGCCGTGGGCAGCACCAGGACCTCGACCGACCCCGACGCAGCCAGGAACTCGGCGTCGAAGGTGCAACCCTCGGTCCACTCGCCGCCGCCAACGAGCGCCAACATGCCGGGAGGTCGGTCCATCGGCCCAACTGTAGAGGTCGTTACCGACCGCTCGGTGATCCCTGGCCGGAGCGGCGGAGCAGCCGCCCCATGGCGTCACAGACCTCGGTGGCCAGGGCCAGGGAGTCAGGGAGGATCCCCATGCCCATGAATCCGTGCACCTGGTCGTCGTAGCAGCGGTACTCGACAGGAACCCCGGCCGCCCGGAGGGCCTCGGCGTAGTTCGACCCGTCGTCCCGCAGGGGGTCGAAGCCCGCCGTCACCACCAGGGCCGGGGCCACCCCCCGGTGGTCCTCGGCCAACAGGGGGGACGCCCGCCACGCGGTCCAGTCCTCCGGATCGGGCAGGTAGAGCCGTCTCGCCTCTTCCATGGCCTCGCTGGTGAGGAAGAACCCGTCGGCCAGCGTGCGCACCGTCTCGGTGCCGAGACGGGCGTCCACGGCCGGGTAGATGAGCCCCTGGGCCGCCGGCGCGGGCACGTCGCTCGGACCCCCGTCCCGGGTCTCGAGGGCCACCACGGCGGCGAGGTTGCCGCCGGCGCTGTCCCCCATCACCCCCACGCGGTCAGGATCGACGCCCAGCTCCCCGGCGTGGCGCTGGACCCAGGCGTAGGCGGCCACGGCATCGTCCACCGCGGCCGGAAACGGGTGCTCGGGGGCCAGGCGGTAGTCGACCGCCACCACCAGGCACCGCGCCGTGGCGGCCAGCAGGCGGCAGGTGCCGTCATGGGTGTCGAGGTCACCGGTGACCCAACTGCCCCCGTGGTAGTAGACGATCCCGGGGAGCAGGCCTCCCTCGCCCCCGAGGCCGAGCCCGGATCCGTAGCGACGGTAGATCCGGACGGGGACCCGTGGGGCACCCTCGGGGCCGGGCACCAACCGATCCCAGGTGTGGACGTCGGTGCGGACCGGCATGGCCAGGTTCGTCGTCCGTCGCATCTGGGCCCGCATGGCCACCGGGTCGCTCACCTGGGTGCCCGTTTCGGCGCCGCCGCGTCCGCCGTCGAACCGGCTGGCCAGGGCCAGCAAGGCCTGCACTCCCCGGTTCAGCACCCGCCCGTCGCGCTCCACCGGATCCTTCTCCCCCAGCACGGCCAGCACCAGTTCGGGACGGCTCAACAGCCCGGCCACACCCCGGGCGGCCACGGGCCAGCGCTCATTGGCGCGTTGGATCCGCCGGCTGTAGATGGCCCGACCGCGGGGGCCCCTCCACGGGCCGCGGTCGGGACGGGGCAGCCAGGCCGCCGGGTCCTCCGCCCCGGGTCCCGTCGGCGGTCCGCCCACGGGGGCTGACGTCGGGGTGGCTGCCGAGCTGGACCGACGTGCCCTGGCCTTCGGGGTGCCCGAGCCGGTGGCCTTGGCCACTGGAGCGCCAGCCTTGGTCTTCGCCACTCGGGCGCCGGCCTTGGCCTTGGCCCGCGTCCCTGCGGGTTTGGCCCGGGAGGCCGGAGTCGTTCGGCGCGCCGATGGGCCCTGAGCTGGAGTGTCGTCCATATGCCACCATCGTGTCGGGAGGGTCGTCGGAAGGCAAGCGGCCGAGGAACCGATGATGGCCCGACCGTCGGGGTGACGGCGGTGACCGGGCACCACACGAGCAAGTGAGGTGGGACATGGCACGAGCAGCGGTTCGCCGGTCGATGCAGGTGGCGCACTTCGCCGGGGCCGGGGCCATCGTCACCGGGGGTGCATCCGGCATCGGGAAGGCGCTGGCCACCGAGCTGGTGTCGAGGGGAGCCACCGTGCTGGTGGCCGACATCGACGGCTCCGGCGCCGAGGCGGTGGCCGGAGCCCTCCAACGGCCGGCCTGCGGACCCGGATCGGCTCGCGCCATGGCTCTGGACGTGACCGACGCCGACGCCGTGGCCAGGGCGGTCGATGCCTTCGCCGCCGATCACGGTGGGCTGGACTTCATGTTCAACAACGCCGGCATCGCCATCGGGGGCGAGGTCTCGGAGCTGAGCTTGGCCCACTGGCAGCGGGCCATCGACGTCAACCTCCTCGGGGTGGTCCACGGCGTGGCTGCGGCCTATCCGACCATGATCGGCCAGGGGCGCGGCCACATCGTCAACACGGCGTCCCTCGCCGGTCTGGTGCCCAGTCCCCTGCTGGTGCCCTATTCGGCCACCAAGCACGCCGTGGTGGGCCTCAGCGTCGGACTCCGGGTGGAGGCGGCCAGCCACGGCGTCCGGGTCAGCGTGGTCTGCCCCGGGGTCATCGACACCCCACTACTCGACAAGGCGAACCCGAACGACCTGCCCCCCACCGGGTCCATGCCCGACATGCGGGACCTGCTCACCCGGCTGGTGGGCGCGCCCTACCCCGCCGCCTCGCTGGCCCGGGACGTCCTCGACCGCGTGGCCCTCAACCGTGCCCTGATCGTCTCGCCACGACACGCCCGACTCGTCTGGGCCGCCTACCGGCTCGCACCCGGACTGCTCATCGACCAGAGCCCCCGCCGCGTCCGGGCCGTCACCGGCCCGAGACGGGGCCCGTCGCGCTGAGCCGCAGGCTTCCTCCGACCCGAGCCGACGGGCCGGGCTGTCCCGGTGGTCCCCTGAGCGTCGCCAGAGCGCCGTGGCCGGGGGCCCCACTAGGATCGTCCGCTATGCCAATCGCACGCGTGGGAATAGTCGGATCGGGGATCATGGGCTCGGGCATCGCCGAGACGGCGGCCACCCATGGCTTCGAGGTGGTGCTGCGTTCCCGGAACCAGGCCACGGCGGACGCCACCCTGGCGTCGATGGAGAAGTCGCTCAACCGCCAGGTCGAGAAGGGCAAGAAGACCGAGGCCGAGCGGGACGAGGCACTGGCCCGGGTCACCGGAACCTCCGATCTGACCGCACTGAAGGACCTGGACCTGGTCATCGAGTCGGTGGTCGAGGACCTGGCGGTGAAAAAGGAGCTCTTCAACGAGCTCGACCGCATCACGGCCGAGCACACCATCCTCGCCACCAACACGTCCACCCTGCCGGTCATTGAGCTGGCCATGCAGACGGGTCGTCCCGACCGGGTGTGCGGGGTCCACTTCTTCAACCCGGCGCCGGTCATGGAGCTGGTCGAGCTGGTCAAGCCCCTCACCGCCTCCGACGAGACTCTGGCCTCGGTGCGGACCTTCGCCGAGGCCTGCGACAAGACCCCCGTCCAGGTCAAGGACCAGGCCGGGTTCATCGTGAACGCCCTCCTCTTCCCCTATCTGAACAACGCCGTCCGGCTCTTCGAGCAGGGGGTGGCGTCGGTGGAGGACATCGACATCGCCATGAAGGGCGGCTGCGGCTTCCCTATGGGGCCGTTCGCCCTGCTGGACCTGGTGGGGCTGGACACCTCCCTGGCCATCCTGGACGCGCTCTACGCCGAGTTCCGCGATCCCAACTACGCCGCCGTTCCCCTCCTGCGTCGCATGGTCACCGCCGAGCTGCTGGGCCGCAAGTCAGGCCAGGGCTTCCTCGACTACCGCCGGTAGGGCCCTCCTGCCGTGCGCTCGCCACCGGTCCGCTCCTGGGGGAGAATGGGCGGATGAGCGACGGGGAGCGGTTGGACACCGAGAGCCAGGTCCCCGGCAGCGTCCCGGCGACGAATGCCGTGCCCTCGGGACCTGAGGTGGCGGCGACCGATGCCCCTACGGCACCGCCGGTCCGGGACAAGCCGTGGGTCATGCGGACGTACTCCGGGCACTCCACGGCCCGGGCGTCCAACCAGCTCTACCGCACCAACCTGGCCAAGGGGCAGACCGGCCTGTCCATCGCCTTCGACCTCCCCACCCAGATCGGCTACGACCCCGACGCTCCCGAAGCGGCCGGCGAGGTGGGGAAGGTGGGCGTGCCGGTGGCCCATCTCGGCCACATGGCCCAGCTCCTGGACCAGATTCCCGTCGAGTCGATGAACACGTCGATGACCATCAACGCCACCGCCGGCTGGCTGCTCGGCCTCTACATCGCCAACGCCGAGGACCACGGGGTCGACCCCCGCGTCCTCTCGGGCACCACCCAGAACGACATCGTGAAGGAGTACCTGTCCCGGGGGACCTTCATCTTCCCGCCCCTCCCCAGCCGCCGGCTGACCGTGGACACCATCGCCTACACCGTGCGCAACGTCCCCCGGTGGAACCCCATCAACGTGTGCAGCTACCACCTCCAAGAGGCCGGGGCCACCCCCCACCAGGAGGTGGCCTACGCCCTGGCCACGGCCATCGGCGTGCTGGACGCCGTGCAGGCCTCGGGCCAGATCCCCGCCGACGAGTTCCCCGCCGTGGTCGGCCGGATCTCCTTTTTCGTCAACGCCGGCGTGCGCTTCGTCGAGGAGACCTGCAAGATGCGGGCCTTCACCGCCCTGTGGGATCGGGTCTGCTCCGAGCGCTACGGGGTGACCGACCCCAAGCTCCGGCGCATGCGCTACGGCGTGCAGGTCAACTCGCTGGGACTCACCGAGGCCCAGCCGGAGAACAACCTGCCCCGGATCGTGCTCGAGTCCCTGGGGGTGACACTGTCCAAGGGGGCCCGGGCCCGTGCACTGCAGCTTCCGGCCTGGAACGAGGCCCTCGGCCTCCCGCGGCCCTGGGACCAGCAGTGGTCCCTGCGCATCCAGCAGATCCTCGCCTTCGAGTCCGACCTCTTGGAGTACGGCGACATCTTCGACGGCTCGGTGGTGATCGAGAAGAAGACCACCGAGGTGGCCGAGGCCTCCTGGGCCGAACTGGAGGACGTGCTCTCCCTGGGCGGGGCGTTCGAGGCCATCGAGGAGCTGAAGTCCCGGCTCGTCCGGAGCCAGTCCGAACGGGTGCGCAGGATCGAGACCGGCGAGCTGCAGGTGGTCGGCGTCAACTGCTTCACCGAGACGGCGGCGTCGCCGCTCTCCCCTGAGAACGGGGCGGCCGGCGCGGAGTCGATCCTGCGGGTCGATCCGGCTGTGGAGTCCGAGCTCCGGGCCGATGTGGAAGCCTGGCGCGCGGCGCGGGACGGTGCCGCCGTGGTCCGCGCCCTGGACGCCCTGCGACGGGCGGCCGAGGGCACCGAGAACATCATGCCGTCCACGATCGCCCTGGCCCATGCGGGCGGGACCACCGGTGAATGGGCCGGCGCCCTCCGCCAGGTGTTCGGCGAGTACCGGGCCCCCACCGGGGTCGGTGGCGGGGTCGGGCACCGGGGCACCGAGTTCCGTGCCGTGCTGGCCCGCGCCAAGGATCTGGCCGCCCGGACCGGCGGGCCCCCCAAGCTGCTGGTGGCCAAGCCCGGCCTCGACGGTCACTCGAACGGGGCCGAGCAGATCGCCGTGGCCGCCCGGGATGCCGGATTCGAGGTCGTCTATCAGGGCATCCGCCTGTCACCGGCGGAGATCGCCGCCGCCGCCCGGGACGAGGACGTCGATATCGTGGGCATCTCCATCCTGTCCGGGTCACACCTCGAGCTGGTCCCCGACGTGGTCGAACGGCTGCGCGCCGCCGGGGTCGACGCCCCGGTGGTGGTGGGCGGGATCATCCCACCCGAGGACGCCGAGATCCTGGTGGGCAAGGGCGTGGCCCGCGTCTACACGCCCAAGGACTTCGAGATCGGCCAGATGATGGACGACATGCTCAGTCTGGCCGAGGAGCACCGCGCCACGTCGGTCGGCTGAGCCCGCACGTCCGCACGGCTCCACGGCCACCGGTCACCCGAGGTCGGTTCCACCCTTCCGGCACGGCCATTGGCTAGGTTCCCGACGTGTCCACCCGTCGCAACCCCATGGCCGGCATCCTCTCCGGTCCCATCGACGCACCGCCCGAGGACAAGCTGGCCAAGGTCTACCCCAAGGTCGAGGGGGTGGTCGGGATGAGGGTGAGCCACCGGGCCAGCGGCTTCAGCGGTGCCCTCGTGCGGATGGAGGGCGGGGGTGTCGAGATCCGCGGTCAGACCGGGCTCGAGCGGGTCTTCCGGCTGGCCCCGGGGGCGTTCGCCGTCGACGGCCGGGCGGTCTCCCTGGTCCGGCCGAAACCGACCGGGGCCCGGACGACCGGAGCCACGCCGGTCACCGCATCCGGCTCGGTGGCCGTAGTCGGTGCCTCGGCCCGGGTCGCCCGTGCCGGACGTCTGTGGGTCGAAGGTGTGCACGACGCCGAGCTGGTGGAACGGGTGTGGGGCGACGACCTGCGGATCGAAGGCGTGGTCGTGGAGCGCCTGGACGGCATCGACCACCTGGGCGCGGCGATCAAGGCGTTCCGTCCGGGCCCCGCCCGCAAGCTGGGCGTTCTCGTCGACCACCTGGTCGACGGCAGCAAGGAGTCGCGGATCGCCGCCGGTCTCCGGCATCCCCACGTCCTGATCACCGGCACGCCCTTCGTCGACGTCTGGGAGGCGGTGAAGCCGTCAGTGCTGGGCATCGAGGCCTGGCCCACGATCCCCATGGGTCGCGACTGGAAGTCGGGGGTGTGCGAGGCCCTGGGCTTCGAGGATCCACCGGCGACCTGGAAGCGCATCCTGGCCTCGGTCGGCTCCTACGCCGATCTGGAGCCGACCCTGGTGGGGGCGGTCGAGCGGCTCATC
Source organism: uncultured Acidimicrobiaceae bacterium (assembly GCA_963738545.1). Taxonomy (GTDB): domain Bacteria; phylum Actinomycetota; class Acidimicrobiia; order Acidimicrobiales; family RAAP-2; genus Bog-756. Next base: position 302,698 of record CAVTXA010000008.1, on the reverse strand, counting down.
GACTTCGTCACCGACCCCACCTGAGCGGCAGCGGGGGGTCGCGGTTACGGGGTTAGGGGGTGGGGCTCATCCCCCGGCCCAGGGCCGCTCACGCCGGGTGGTGGCCGGTCGGGACCACCACCGTCCGCTGAAGCGCCAGGCCGGCGGACGTTGGACGGCCTCGGCCACCACCACCCTCGGCCGAGGCCAAGCCTGATCCACGGCGGCGGCGATGACGGCGAGGACCTCGGGATCGAGCTCCGGTCGAGGGGCGATGCCCGCCGCCGCGGGAGCCGATGTGTCCGAGAGGGGGCCGGCACTCACAGGGGCATGTTCCCGTGCTTGCGCTTGGGCAGGTCCTCCCGCTTGGAGACCAGGAGGGCCAGGCTGCGCACCAGCACCCGGCGGGTCTCGGCCGGGTCGATGACATCGTCCACGTACCCCCGCTCGGCGGCGGCGTAGGGATTGGCGTAGCGCTCGGTGTACTCCTCGACCAGCTCCTTGCGCCGGCCCACCGGGTCGGCGGCCTCGGCCAGGTCCCGTCGGTAGACGATCTCGACGGCACCCTCGGGGCCCATGACGGCCAGCTCGGCCGACGGCCACGCGTAGGCCAGGTCGGCGCCGATGGACTTGGAGTTCATGACCACGTAGGCCCCGCCGTAGGCCTTCCGGGTGATGATCTGCACACGGGGAACGGTGGACTCGCAGTAGGCGTAGAGCAACTTGGCCCCGTGCCGGATGATCCCCCCGTACTCCTGGTCGGTCCCGGGCATGAAGCCGGGCACGTCGACGAAGGTGATGAGGGGGACGTTGAAGGCGTCGCAGGTGCGGACGAACCGCGCCCCCTTCTCGGACGCGTCGATGTTGAGGACGCCGGCCAGCATCTGGGGCTGGTTGCCCACGATGCCGACGGCCCGGCCGTCGATGCGGGCGAACCCGCACACCAGGTTCATGGCCCAGTGGTGGTTGACCTCGAAGAACTCCCCGTCGTCGACGACGGCCTCGATGACCTTCTTCATGTCGTAGGGCTGGTTGGGCGACGCCGGCATGAGGTCGGTGAGCTCGGGGGTGAGCCGCTCGGGATCGTCGCCGGAGACCACGAGCGGGGCCTCCTCGAGGTTGTTGGAGGGCAGGAAGCTCAGCAGGTACCGCACATCGTCGAGGCAGGCCTTCTCGTCCGGCGCCACGAAGGCCGCCACCCCCGACTTGGTGGCGTGGCTCATGGCCCCGCCCAACTCCTCGAGGGTCACGTCCTCGCCGGTCACCGTCTTCACCACGTCGGGCCCGGTGATGAACATGTGGCTGGTGCCCTGGACCATGAAGATGAAGTCGGTCATGGCCGGGCTGTAGACGGCACCACCGGCACACGGCCCGAGGATCACGCTGATCTGGGGGATGACCCCCGACGCCTGGGCGTTGCGGTGGAAGATGCCGCCGTAGGAGTGGAGTGAGACCACGCCCTCTTGGATCCGGGCACCGGCCCCGTCGTTGAGACCGATCATCGGGACCCCGATGGAGCTGGCCAGATCCATCACCTTGTGGATCTTCTCGGCGAAGACCTCGCCCAGGGCTCCACCGAACACGGTGAAGTCCTGGCTGAACACGCACACCCGGCGGCCCTCGATGGTCCCGAAGCCGGTGATGACCCCGTCGGTGTAGGGACGGTTCTCCTCCAGGCCCATGCCGTGGGCCCGGTGCCGGGCCAGCATGTCCAGCTCCTGGAACGAGTCGTCGTCAAGGAGGTAGTCGATCCGCTCCCGGGCCGTCATCTTGCCCTTGGCGTGGTGCTTCTCCACCGCCCGGGGGGAGCCGGCGTTCCGGGCCAGCTCGCGTCGCTCGGCCAGTTCTTCCAGTCGTTGGGTCATGGGGTGATCCATGGTCTGTGAGGCTACCGGACCAGGCACCGGGGGTTCGATACGGGCCCGTGCCCCGGAGGCCGCACCGCCCCCGGCGCGGGGATCACCGGGTCAGCCGACGGGGTTGACCCAGTGGGGACCACACCACACGTAGGTGACCTGGTTCTGGGCCCCGACGCCCCCGCTGCGCACCGGTCCCGGGCTCGCACCCAGGTAGGCGGCGACGCTCCGACCCACGTAGCGGCGCTCGAGTTCGTCGTCGGCCTCCCCGACGAAGGAGTGGCGGTACGTCGACCGGGCCGTGAACGTGGACGTCACCCCCGCCCCTGACCCGCCTGGCGGCCCCGGAAGGGGTGTCGGCTCCCACCGCTCGATCCGGTAGACCGCCACGATCAGCGCACCAGCCACGATGACGGCCCACCGGGGCGACCGGGAGGCACGGGGATCGATCCACCTCCGGCCGATCCGCCAGTCGTGGCGGACGGTCTCGTAGCGCACATCGGCACCCCGGTCGCCGATGCGCAGCAGCACCACCTGGTGATCCCTCTTGAACTTGGCCGTCTTGGCCAGACTCGCCCCCAGCACGGCGGCCACCTGCCGCTGACCCGCCAGTTTGAGCTCCTGGTCGAGGCCGAGCGTGTCAGCGACGGCCGCCTGCACCAGGCGGGCCTCGTCCGACGTCAGGCGGTGGCGCAGGATCTCCAGCTGTACCGGGCCGTGGTCCGCCTCCACCTCCCGGATCCGTTCCAGCATGGGGAACGGATCGGTGGGTCGTTCGTGGCCGTCCCCCCGAGGGCGTCCCTCCTCGCCCACCGGCTCCCCGCCGGGATCCTCGCCGCCCATCCCGGTGCCGCGGTCGGCGTCCACTCGGGCGGCCCGCAGGTGGCGGAAGCACCGGTCACCCCGTCCGCGGCCCACGTAGAACGCCTGGCCGGAGCCGGGATCGGTCATGAGGTACACGTACCATCCCAACTTCGCCGCCACGCCAGGGGGGAAGGTCGTGGTGAAGGGATCGCGGTGCTCCCCCGGGTCGGGCCCGACCGAGTCACCGGATCCGGGGGCCCGACTCCCCCGTTCCACCGGCAACGGCTTCGACCGGGTCGAGACCACCGGGACGGTCCGTCGAGGCCGGGACGGGGCCGAGTGGGAGTCCTGGGTGCTGGGCCGCCCCGCCGTCACCTCGGGTGTGACTGCCTGGTCGGCACCGGTGTCGCCTCGGGGAGGCGCGACAGGCGCTCCCGGATCGACCGGCCCATCCGGACCCGTCGTCTCCTCCGGCTCGGAGGGGGGCAGCGGGACCGAGGGCACGGGTGCCGGCGGTGGGCGCCGATCGGCCTGGGCCGGGATGCTCGGGACGCCGATCGACGGAGGTCGACCGGGTCCCGGGTCCTCGGGGTTGTCCTCAGGGGCGGCCGGAGCCCTGTCCATCGGTGTGACCGCTCACTCCTGGACGAGCTCGATCAGTGTGCCGAACGCGCCTTTGGGGTGGACGAAGGCCACCGTGGTCCCCCGGGATCCCGGTCGGGGAGCCTGGTCGATGACCTGGCCACCGTGGTCCTTGACCGACTGGAGCGCCACCCCGCAGTCGGCGACGCGGTAGCCGACGTGATGGAGGCCGGGGCCCTTCTTCTCCAGGTACTTGGCCACCGGCGAGTCGTCCCTGACCGGGGTGAGCAGCTGGATATAGCTGTCGGCCACCTTCAAGAGGGCCTCTTCGACGCCGTCGGAGTCCACCACCTCCCGGTGGTCGACGGTGGCGCCGAAGGTCTCCCGGTAGTAGGCGATGGCCTCCTCGAGGTCGGGGACGGCGATGGCCACGTGGTCGATCTCGGTCAGCAGCGGTTCGGTCATGCCCCGTGCCTCCGGAACAGCGTGATCCGCTCCTCGCCCACCTCGGCCCGGAACTCGGGGTCGTCGATGCCCAGTCCCTCCTCGGGGGCCAGGCACAGGACCCCGATCTTCCCTTCGTGGAGGTTCTTGTGCACCTGGTAGGCGGCGTCCCCCACGCCCTCGAGCGCATGGACCGCCGACAGCGGGGGGAGGATCTTGCCTTCGCACACCAGCTGGTTGGCGTCCCAGGCCTCGCGATAGTTGGCGAAGTGGGACCCCTTGATGGTCTTGAGCTTCATCCACAGGTGGCGGTTGTCGTACTCGATCATGTATCCCGAGGTGGCTGCGCAGGTGACGATGGTCCCGCCCCGCTTGGCCGCGAACACCGAGGCCCCCATGGTCTGGCGCCCCGGGTGCTCGAACACGATGTCGACGTCGTCACCGACCAGGCCGCGGATGTCCTTGCCCAGCCGCCGCCATTCCGACTCGTCCTGGGTGTTCTCGTCCTTCCAGAACCGGTAGTTGGCCACCTTGCGGTCGATGACGGCCTCCACCCCCAGCTCATGGAGGAGTTCGACCTTGGACGGCGAGGAGACGACCCCCACCGGCGTCCCGCCCCCGTTCAGCACGTACTGGACGGCGTAAGCCCCGAGGCCGCCCGACGCCCCCCACACCAGCACCTTGTCCCCCTGGCTCATGTGGGCGCCGTTCTTGGACACCAGCATCCGGTACGAGGTCGAGTTGCACAGGGCGTTGGCCGCGGCCTCCTCCCAGGTCAGGTGCTTGGGCTTGGGCATCAGCTGATTGGCCTTGACCACGGCCAGGTCGGCCAATCCGCCGAAGTTGGTCTCGAACCCCCAGATGCGCTGGTTGTCGGCCAGCATCGAGTCGTCGTGGGCGCTCGGGCTCTGGTCGTCCACGTAGTTGCAGTGGACGGTGACCTTGTCGCCGGGCTTCCAGTTCCGCACGGCCGACCCGGTCCGCAGGACCACCCCCGAGGCGTCCGAGCCGACCACGTGGTAGTCGAGCGCGTGCCGCTTGCCCCAGGCGCTCTCCCGGCCCAGCCGGTCGAGGAACCCGAAGGTGGACAGCGGCTCGAAGATGGAGGTCCACACGGTGTTGAAGTTGATGGCGCTGGCCATCACGGCGATATACGCCTCGTCGGGGGCCAATTCGGGGACGGCCACCTCACCGATGTGGAGCGACTTGCGCGGGTCCTTGTCCTCGGTCTCGAGCCCCTCGAACATCCCCGCCTCGTCCCGGAGGACGAACGAGGCCCGATAGTGGTCGGGCAGGGGAATGGCTTCGAGCTGCTCTCCCGAGGCGCCGGACTGGATGGCTGCGAGGAACTCCTGCATGGGAGGGCAGGTTAGCCCGCCTGCCCTTCGCCGATTCCTGGCCCCGCCGGCCACGGCGCCGCCACGCCACCTCGCGGAGCGAGACGGCCACTCCCCGCGCGCCGGAGGACGGATGGGCCGGCCGGGGGCCCAGCCGACCACCGAGGGGGACAAGATGGCGCCGCCGTGATCGGGCCGGAACGAGGGAGCTCGGGGTGGGAACCGTCCGTGTGGTCGTGGGTGGGGCGAGGCCGTATCATGGTCCCGTCGCCGTGGCGGGCCCATGGGGGAACGCCGCCTGATCTGGCCGCCAGGCCGCGGAGGTCGTCATGTCCGGAACCGTCATCGTCTCAGGGGCAAGAACCCCGATCGGCAAGCTGTCGGGCGCCTTGGGTGGGTTCGCGGCCACCGAGCTGGGGGGCTTCGCCATCGCCGGGGCCCTCGAGCGGGCCGGCATCACGCCCGAGCAGGTCGACTACGTCTTCATGGGACAGGTGATCCTGGCCGGCGCGGGACAGATCACCGCCCGCCAGGCCGCCGCCAATGCCGGTATCCCGATGAGCGTTCCCTCCACCACCGTCAACAAGGTCTGCCTGTCCGGGCTCAACGCCATCTACCTGGCCGACCTGATGATCAATGCGGGTGAGGCCGAGATCGTCGTGGCTGGGGGCATGGAGTCGATGACCCAGGCCCCCTACCTGCTCCCGGGCGCACGCGCCGGCTACCGCATCGGGGATCAGAACGTCGTGGACTCGATGATGTACGACGGTCTCTTCTGCGCCTTCGACAACTGCGCCATGGGTCTGGGCACCGAGCGCTACAACGGAGCCGACGGGGTGACCCGTGAGCGCCAGGACGCCTTCAGCGCCCTCTCGCACGAGCGTGCCGCCGCCGCCATCAAGGACGGCAAGTTCGCCGACGAGATCGTGGCGGTCAGCGTTCCCCAGCGCAAGGGTGACCCGCTGGTGGTCGACACCGACGAGGGCGTCCGGCCCGAGACCACGGCCGAATCCCTCGGGAAGCTGCGCCCGGCCTTCGACAAGAGCGGCACCATCACCGCCGGCAATGCCTCCCAGATCTCCGACGGCGGTGCCGCCGTCATCGTGATGTCCAAGGCCAAGGCCGAGGAGCTCGGACTCTCGCCCCTCGGCGAGCTGGTCAGCTATGGACAGGTGGCCGGGCCGAGCCCGTCCCTGCTCCACCAGCCGTCGCACGCCACGTCGGTGGCCCTGGACAAGGCCGGCCTCACGGTGTCCGACATCGACATCTTCGAGATCAACGAGGCGTTCGCCGCGGTCGGATGTGCGTCTGCCGACGACCTCGGGATCAGCGACGACGTGGTCAACGTGAACGGCGGCGCCATCGCCCTCGGCCACCCGGTCGGGATGTCCGGCACCCGCCTGGCCCTCACCGCGCTGCTCGAACTCAAGCGTCGTGGGGGTGGCACGGCGGCCGTCAGCCTGTGCGGTGGCGGCGGCCAGGGTGACGCGGCGGTGCTGCGCACCATCTGACCCGGCCGGGGCCCGGCACACCGCGCCGCCCGTCCCGTCAGTGAGCTTCAGTAGGGGGGCTTGAACACCCCGATGAGGGTCGCGCACCCGTGGGCGACGTCCTCCCAGCCGCCCACCCGGAGGCCGAGAACGGCCAACGCGCAGGTGGGGAACCCGTGGGCCTCGAGCGCGGCCCGATCCGAGGGCCGCTGGTCGCCGAGGATGGCTGCTTCCGCCGTCGGCCCGGCGTCGTCGAGGAGTTGCCAGGTCGCCTCGAACACCGTTGGGTTGTGGCCCACGACGAGTGCGCTCCTCACCCCCTCGTCGATCTCCCGGACGTACTGGTAGAGGAGGTCGGGGTCGGCTCCGTAGAGCGAGTGGTACGCGTCCACGGGGAGCTGGCCACCCATCCCCTCGGCGACGAGGTCAGCGGTCTGCCGGGTCCGGACGGCGGCCGAGCAGAGAGCCACCTCGGGTCGGGGGACGCCGTCCATCACCCGGTCGGCGCCGAGGTCGACCGGTTCCGCGGCCAGCCGGCGGCCGAGTGCCGAGGCGTCGCGGCGGCCCCTCGCCGTGAGCGGCCGCTGCTGGTCGTCGCCGCCCCAGGGCGCATCGGAGGCGGCCTTGGCGTGGCGGAGGATCCACAGCAGGCGATCGGGCGCGGTCACCGGGGCCAGGTGGTCGGGGTGGTCCCGGCGATCCGGTGACGCCGTCTCACGCCTCGACCTCCCGCCGACCCTCGAGGGCCCGCCCCAACGTCAGCTCGTCGGCGTACTCCAGGTCCCCGCCCACCGGCAGCCCGCTGGCGATCCTCGTGACGGTCAGGCCCATGGGCTTGAGCAGCCGGGCCAGGTACATGGCCGTGGCCTCCCCTTCGAGATTGGGGTTGGTGCACAAGATGACCTCGGTGATCCCCTCTTGTTCGACCCGGACCAGCAGCTCCCGGACCCGAAGCTGCTCGGGGCCAATCCCCTCGATGGGATTCAGTGCTCCCTGGAGGACGTGGTACTTGCCCGAGAACTCGCCCGTCTTCTCCACCGAGACGATGTCCCGTGGGTCCTCCACCACGCAGACCGACGCGGCGTCCCGCCGGTCGTCGAGGCAGATGGCACACAAGCCACCCTCGGCCACGTTGAAACACCGGGTGCACAAGGTGATGCGCTCCTTCACGGCGATGATGGCCTCGGCCAGCCGGAGTGCGTCCTCGGGCGCCACCTTGAGGAGGTGGAACGTGATCCGTTGGGCCGACTTGGGACCGACGCCGGGTAGCCGTCCGAGCTCGTCGATCAGGGACTGCAGCGGTCCCGAGAAGATGGCCACCTACCCCACCTCCTCGGCGCCGGGGAAGGCCTGCAGGACCCGGGCCTCCGCCGAGTTGTCGACCTCGGCGATCTCCCCCAGCTGGGCCTCGTCGAAAGCCGACAGGTCCTCCGGATCATCGGCCGGGTCCGTTTGGTGGGGGTCGTGGGCCGGTGGGGGCGGGACGACCGGTGCTTGTCGACCGGATGGCGCCGTGGCCGGCCCCGGCCCCGCCGGACCGGCTGACGCACTCGCCGGCGTCGCCTCCCCGTCGTCGCCGTCGGAGAGGGGTCCGACGGGGCCACGGGACACCTCGGTCCCGGGGTCGACCACCAGCTCGACGCCCACGGGGCGGCCGAACTGTTCGGCCAGTGCCGCTTCGATCTCGCCCCGAACCTCCTCGCACCGGTCCCGATGGATCTCGTTGGGGAGTCCGAACACGGCCCGATCGTCCTCGACGCCGACGAAGCGGCCGGCCTGGAATAGCGCCTTGGCCTTGGGCCTCAGGCGACCGATCACGTGATCGCCCCAGGCCTGGACCAACTGGTCCCGGGTGGGAAAGGGGCCGACCGGTGCGGCGGTGGGCGTGACCGGGGATCCCGGGCGGGCGACCGGCGGCTCTGCGGTCTGCTCGGCCGACGTAACGGTGGCCGGCTCCGGTCCGGTGGCGGCATCCGCCGTCGGTGGCGGACCGGTGGGGACTCCGGGTCCGGCGTCGGGGCTCCCTGCTTGGCGGCGGTAGGCCCCGAGGGTCCGCCGGCCCGACACACCCGTCCCCGGCCCATCACCATCCGGTGGGGGGTCGGCCGGCGACGGTGGTGACACCGGGGCACCGGCGGCGGGCTGGTCGGAGGGGGCCACGGGTTCGGAGGCCGCTCGAGAGACCACGGATGCCACCGGGGGTGGACCGGTCGGGGAGGGCCGGGCCCCCTCGGGGGCGGTGGGGGCGGTCGAACGCGTCGCTGCCTCCAGACGCTCGATGCGGGCCAGGAGCGCCTGGGGCGAATCGTCGGCCTCCGGATGGGCCAGCCGGACCAGCGCCACCTCGAGGTTCACACGGGGGTCGGGGGCATCGCGCATGGCGACCTGGGCCTGACCCAGTACCTCCATGGCCCGGACGAGGGCGGCCAGGCCCACCCGCCCTGCCCGTGCCGTCACGTCGTCCCGTTCGCCTCCGGAAACGGCCATGAGGTCCGGTGCCACCAGGGCCAAGAAGCCCTGTCGGAGGTAGTCGACCAGATCCGCCGTGAGCTGCTGCGGGCTGAAGCCGGCCGACGTCAGATGAGCCACCGCCACCAGGGCGCGCCCGATGTCCCGCTCGGCCAGGGCCTCGACCACCTCGTCGAGCTCGGGCAGGTCGTCCTCGACCGAGTCCGAGGCCACGACCTGGTCGAGGACCGAGAGTGCGTCGCGGGCCGAGCCCCTGCCCCGCCGCACGGCGAGGTCGAGTGCCTCGTCGGGAACATCCAGGTGGGCGTCACGGCGCACCTGGTCCAGCAGCTCACCGAGGGTCTCGGGTCCCAGCAGTCGGAACTCGAAGTGCTGGGTCCGGCTCCTGATGGTGGGGAGGACCTTCTGGGGGTCGGTGGTGGCCAGCACGAAGACGACGTGAGCCGGTGGTTCCTCCAGGGTCTTGAGCAGGGCGTTGGAGGCCGCCGTGGACAGCATGTGGACCTCATCGACGATGTAGACCTTCTGGCGGCCCGGGGTGCCGAGGGCGGCCCGGGAGACCAGGTCGCGCATGGCGTCCACCCCGTTGTTGGAGGCGGCGTCGAGTTCGTGCACGTCGAGCGACGTCCCCTTGGCGATCTCCACGCAGGACACGCACACGCCGCAGGGCTCGCCCTCGCGCAGGTCGGTGCAGTTGAGCGCCTTGGCCAGGATCCGGGCCGTCGAGGTCTTGCCCGTGCCCCGGGGACCACTGAAGAGGTAGGCGTGGGCCACCCGCTGGTCCCGCACGGCGTTGCGGAGGGCCAGCACCACATGGTCCTGACCCCGGACCTCACCGAAGGTGGACGGACGAAACCGTCGATACAGGGACTGGTAGGGGGTGTCGTCCGGTAGGTCGGCCACGTCGGGGGAGCCTACCGTTCACCGCGACGTGCGTTTCCGCCCAGGACACGTGGACGGGCGGGTTCCCAAGGCCCGATCGGTCGACGTCCCGAAAGCATGGGGACCCTCCCCCGGCGTTCTGTGCGACGGCCAGGTTGGCTACGGCACACGGCCGGACCTGCTGAGAGCTGCTGCCTTCCGACCCTGACTCGATTCACAGGAGGACGTTGCGCAGGACCCAGCCGTCGCACACAACGTCGGGGCGGGACTGATGTTACCTCCCGTCCAGCGTTCCGGCGGCGGCCTGGGGGTGGCGAACCCCCGTCGGCCGAGCCGTCCGACCGATCCGGGGTGTCGGAGTAGCCTGTCGAGGCTGTTGACCGCTCCGGTTCGCTCCGGTGGGGTCGATCACCCGGAGGCGTGCGAGAGCGGCCGAATCGGCACGACTGGAAATCGTGTGTGGGGAAACTCACCGTGGGTTCAAATCCCACCGCCTCCGCCACATGGGCACCGACGCGACCTCATCACGACCGGCCGACCGGCCCGGGGACGACGACCGGTCCGGGCACGGGCTGAGTGACGGGGCCGCCATGGAGTTGGCGCTGGAGGAGGCAGGGGCGGCCATCGCGCATGGCGACGTCCCGGTGGGTGCGGTGGCCGTCCATGAGGGTCGGATCGTGGCCTCGCGGCACAACGAGCGCGAGCAGCGAGGGGACCCGACCGCCCACGCCGAGCTGCTGGCCATGGCCGACGCCGCCGCCGTCCTCGGCACCTGGCGGCTGTCCGAGGTCACGTTGGTGGTGACCCTGGAGCCCTGCCTGATGTGTGCGGGCGGTCTGGTGGCGGCGCGCCTGGGGCGTCTCGTGTTCGGGGCCGTGGACCTCAAGGCCGGAGCCTGTGGCTCCCTGTACAACCTGTGTGCCGATCCCCGCCTCAACCACGAGGTCCCGATCACGGCCGGGGTGCGCGCCGCCGAGGCGTCAGAGCAGCTCAGGGCCTTCTTCTCCGAGCGGCGTCACCAGGGGACCGCCGGCTGATCATTCTCCCGGGCGTCCGATGGCACCGGGACGGGAGCGCCCCGCCACGGTGAGCGGGCTCCGAGCCCGGTGGGTTGGTCATCGACCGGCGGTCGACGACCAACCCGCGTCCGGCAGGCCGGTCAGGCGTTGGCCATGGCGACGATCGGCTGATTGAGATGCGAGCCGCCCATCGAGCCGTAGAACAGGTCGCTTCCGAAGTCGAAGATGCCGCCGTCGGAGGCCACGAAGCGGTAGCCCGCCCCGTCGAGCGACGCCGACATGCCGACGATGGGCTTGTTCAGGGCGATGTTGCCGGTCGACCCGAGGTAGGGCGCTCCGCCGAAGGTGAAGATGCCGCCGTCGGAGGCCACCAGCCAGTAGGCGCCGGGCACCTGTGCGTCGGCGGCCATGCCCACGATGGGCTTGTTCAGGTGTGAGCCGCCCATGGACCCGTTGTACTGGGCATCGCCGAAGTTGAAGATGCCGCCGTCGGAGGCCACCAGCCAGTAGCCACCACCGTCGGGGGTGGCGGCCATGCCCACGATGGGCTTGTTCAGATGCGAGCCCCCCATCGAGCCGAAGTAGCCGGCATCACCGAAGGTGAAGATGCCCCCGTCGGAGGCCACCATCCAGTAGCCGGCACCATCGGCGGTGGCGGCCATGCCCACGATGGGCTGATTCAGATGCTGACCCCCCATGGACCCGTAGAACTGGGCCGATCCGTGCGTGAAGATCCCCCCGTCGGAGGCCACCAGCCAGTAGCCGTTGGACGGGCTGGACCCGCTCGGCGGCGTGGCGGCCATGCCCACGATCGGCTTGTTCAGCGGTGCTCCACCCTGCGAGCCGTGGAATACGGCGGACCCGAAGTTGAAGATCCCGCCGTCGGTGGCCGCTAGCCAGTAACCGTTGCTCGGCGAAGAGGTGGGGGGCGTGCCGCCGCCGGCGGGAGGCGGAGGCAATGGTGCGTTCGCCTGGTAGGAGATGGTCAAGTTGCCGTTCAGATTCCAGTGGCCCTGGAACCAGGGGTTCGAGAGCGAGAGAGTCGGGTTGGCGTATCCCGAGCCGCCGCCGCCGCCCGCGCCCGGGCCGCCGCCACCGCCGGTGAAGTAGCCCCCGCCACCGCCACCACCGCCCGCAGCCGGGGTCGTGTCACCACTCCCACCGACGGCCGGGGATCCCGCCTTGCTGGAGGGCCCGGCCCCGTTGGTGGCCGATCCGCCCGTACCGGCCACGCCCGCTGCCGTGCCCGTGGCTCCGGCGCCACCACCACCGGTCGCCGCCGTCCCGGCCAGACCGTTCCCGACCTGGTTGCCCGCCGTGGGTCCACCGGCCCCTCCGGCGGCCGCCGCACCGCCACCACCGCCCCCGCCCGTGGCCAGGAGCAAGCTGCCCTGCGTGTACACCTGGGTCGATCCCCCGCCTCCGCCGGCCCCCGGACCACCGGTGCCGCCGCCACCGATCCCGCCGGCGCCGTTGCCCGTCGCCGCGCTTCCCCCCTGCTGTCCGACGTAGATCTGCAGCGACTGCCCGGAGCTGAGACTCGGGACCACGTTCAGCGTGCCGCCCGTGCCGCCTGCACCTGCCGTCCCGGCGCCGCCCTGGCCGCCGCTGGCATCGAGACAGATCGAGCTGGGAATGGCGTTGGACGGGACGACCCACGTCTGCGGATTCTTGTTGTAGCTGAACTGGACCTTCACCACGTTGGTCCCGAATGACGCGGCGTAGGTCGGGCAGTCGGTCGGGGCGGCGATCAACGAGGGGCTCACCGACGCGGCCGACGCCGAGGTGACGGCGAGGGCCAGAGGTGCCACCACCATGGCTCCGGCCACCAAGGCGGCACCGGCGAGGTTGCGGCCACGATGGCCGGCCCGGTCGCCCCGAGATGGGCACGGTCCTACTGCTCCGAATGGGGATCGATGCATGGATGATCCTTTCTCTTCTGGCCGATCCCCGCCCGATGGCCAGGAGAACCGGATCCAGTCTGCGATGAGTGCCCCCGCTGGAGAATTCGGGACCCGGACCGCCGCAATCCGGGACCTACGAGATGCCCGGGCGACGGTACCGCCCCCCATGATTCGTCGCAAGGAGTGAGCATCAGTCACCACACCAGGTGAGAAAATTCAGCGGTTCGTCGATGGGATCGACGGTGCAGCTTCAGCGTGCGCCCGGGTTCCTACTGGGTATTCGGGAAATCCACGTCGCGTTCAGATCCCGTTCACCCTCCTGACACCTAACCACGCTCCGTGGTGTGTGCTCACACTCGGTCCGGGAAATCCCCACCATCGGGTCCTCCACCTGCGGCACCGCGCCAGCAGTGGGCCGCCGCCGACCGATGTGCCCGGCCGGGAGGACGGACGTTCGCTCGTCAGGATTCGGGGCGCGCAGCCGGGATCACGGCTTGAAGATGGCGATGCCGGCGGCCCAGTACATCGCGGTCCCGAAGGAGCCGGTAAAGCTCTGGGCACCCGGGGCGCCGAGCACCTGATAACCCGTCTCGACGGTGGTGATGGTCCCGGTGGTGGTCTGCTCGGCCTGGGTCGTGTACCCCGGCGAGGTGACCGAGATGGCTTCAGCATTGCCGTGGCCGGCGATGAATCCGACGGCCAGCTCACCTGTCGCCGTCGACGTGACCGACCCCGAGCTGGGGGCGGTGCTGGTGTTGGAGGTGCCGGTGGCTACGTCGAGCGGGGACGCGGCCATGCCGGCGAACTCCTGGACCTCGAAGCTCTCGAAGGCTGCCGCCGAGTTGTGGACGGTCACCGTCAGCGTGGGCGATGTGTTGGCGGCGTACCACATCTCACCGTTCGAATTGTGGCCGGACACGTTGTACGAGCCGATCAGCGTCCACTTGTTCCCCGCGGTGTCGGTCACCGAGGTGATGTGGTTGGTGGCGCCGTTGTACTCGCTGGCCGAGAGCACGAGCAGGTCGCCGGTACCGGTCTGGGTGGGGAAGGAGCCCGACAGCGACGTGGAGGATGCCGTCTCGGTGCCACTGGCCGTCTGGACCAGATGGGGTGTCCCGCCCACCGCCGCCTGGACGGTGAGAGTGAAGGTCGTGCTCTCCTGCAGGCTCCCCGCGGTGGCGGTGATGGTGATCGGGTACTGACCCGGCGTCGTGGTGGTGGCTGTCGAGAAGGTGACGGTGCTACTGCCACCGGCGGCCAGCAACTGTGGGGCGTACCCGACACTCACACCGGACGGCAGGCCCGATGTCGAGAGGCTGACCGTGGCTGTCGCCGTCGTCGAGACGGTCGGAGCGGTCGAAGTGCCGGCCGTCACGGTGGTCGAGCTCGGTGAGGCACTCACGGAGAAGGCCGGCGGGTTGACGTCGAGGGTAAAGCTCTGGGTCGCCTTCGTTCCCACCCCGTTGGCAGCCGAGATACCTAGCGTGTAGGACCCGGCCGGCGTGGCTGCCGCGCTGGTCAGGGTGGCCGTCCCGTTCCCGTTGTCGATGAAGGTCACGTCAGTGGGCAAGGACGTGGCGGTGATGGACGGCACCGGGAATCCGGTGGTGGTCACGGTGAAGGTTCCGGATGTACCGAAGGTAAACGTGGTCGAGGCGGCCGAGGTGATGGCCGGCGGTGCCTGGACGGTCAGGGTGAAGTTCTGGATGGCCGCGGGCCCCACTCCGTTGGCGGCCGACATGGCGATGGCGTAGGACCCGGTCGGCGTGGCCGCCGTGCTGGTCAACGTGGCCGTGCCGTTCCCGTTGTCGACCAGGGTCACGCCGCTCGGCAAGGACGTGGAGGTGCCGATGGACGGCGTTGGGCCCCCGGTGGCAGTCACGGTGAAGGTTCCGGGTGTACCGAAGGTAAAGGTGGCCGAGGCGGCCGAGCCGAATGCCGGCGGTGCCTGGACGGTGAGGGTGAAGTTTTGGATGAACGCAGGCCCCACCCCGTTCGCGGCCGAGATGGCGATCGGGTAGGTCCCGGCCGGGGTGGCCGCGGTGCTGGCCAGGGTGGCCGAGCCGTGGCCACCGTCGACCAGGGTCAGACCGGTGGGCAGCATTGTAGAGGTGCTGATGGACGGCGTCGGGAAGCCGGTGGCGGTCACGGGGAAGCTGCCGGCCGTCCCAGTGGTGAAGGTGGCCGAGGCCGTCGAGGTGATGGAGGGCGCGCTTCCGACGGTCAGGACGAAGCTCTGTGCGGCCGCCGTCCCCACCCCGTTGGTGGCTGAGATGGCGATCGGGTAGGACCCGGCCGGCGTGGCCGTCGTGCTGGCCAGGGTGGCCGTGCCGTTCCCGTTGTCGACCAGGGTCACACCGGTGGGCAAGGACGTGGAGGTGCCGATGGACGGTGTCGGATTCCCGGTGGCGCTCACCGTGAAGGACCCGGCCGTGCCCGAGATGAACCCGGTCGACGCCGCCGAGGTGATGGACGGCGCGGTGTCGACAGTCAGGCTGAAGGTCGTCGAATGGGTGGCGCTGGTGCCTGTGCCCGTCACGGTCACCGTGTAGGTCCCAGCCGGGGTGGTCGCCGAGGGCGTGATGGTCATGGTGGAGCTGGCGCCGGAGGTCACCGACGACGGCGAGAACCCGTACGTGGCCCCGGTGGGCAGACCGCTGGCGGTGAATCCGACCGTCTGGGGGGTCCCGGTACTGGGGGCCGTGCTAATGGTGCTGGTGGCCGGCGATCCGACGCTGCCGGTGGCTGCGGTGGCGGCCAGCGTGAAGTCGCCCGGTGGTGGTGGCGGGGCGCCGGACTTGAACAGGGCGATGCCGTCGGCCCAGTACATGGTGGTTCCGAACGACCCGGCGAAGCTCTGGGCCGCCGTGGACGCGAGGTCCTGGTAGCCGGTTTCGACGGTGACGTTGCTGGGACTCGACGTGGCCACCAACGGCTGGGCGATGTAGCCCGGCGAGGTGACGGTGATGGCCTGGGTCGTGCTGTGGCCGGCGATGAACCCGACGGCCAACTCGCCGGCAGCCGCCGGGGTGACCGATCCCGAGGCGGCGGCGGTGCTGTCCCCGGCGGCACCCACCGAGGTGTCGAGCGGACTGGTCGTCGCCACGCCGCTGAACTCCTGGAGTCGCAGGGCCACCGTGGTCGCGCCGGTGGTGACGGTCACACTCGTGACGGAGGCGGCGTTGGCTGCGTACCACAACTCGCCGTCGGAGTTCTGCCCGGAAACGGACTTGGCCAGCACCTTGGTCCAGACGTTCTTCCCGTCGGACACTGCAGTGATGGGCTTGCTGGCCCCTGTATAGACGCCGGCGGACAGGACGAGCAGGTCACCGGGAGTACTGGCGGCGGGGAAAGTGACTGTGGTGGTCGATGACCCGACCGTCTGGACCAGGGTGGGCCCCGTTGGTCCCGACGGCGTGGTGACGGGAACAGGAGGCGAGCTCTGCTGCGACACGTTGCCGGCACCGTCGCGGGCGTCCACGGTGTACTGGTAGACCTTGGACGCGGCCACCGAGGTGTCCGAATAGGTGGTGCCTGTCCCCGAGGTGGTGGTCAACAAGGTGCCGTTCCGGTAGATGTCGTAGCCGGTCACGGCGGTGTTGTCACTGGACGGGAGCCAACTGAGGTTGACCTGCGAGGACGAGACGGCGGACGCCGCGAGACCCGTGGGCACGCTCGGCGCCGTGGTGTCGACGGTCCACGTGGCCGTGGCCGGTGTGGCCCCTCCGGAGGCGGTGACGACGAGGGTGTGGGATCCCTGAGACAGGCCGGTGTAGGTCACCGGACTGGTGCAGGCGGTGGCAGTGCCCGTGTCGAGTTTGCAGGTGAAGGTGGCACCGCTGCCGGTGGAGTGGAAGCTCACCGCTGCGGTGGTGGCGTTGGTCAGCGCCGGGGGCGGCGTGTCGATCACCGTCGAGGGCGTGGTACTCACCGCGTAGGTGTAGCTCTGGACGTCGAAGGACTGGCCGGCGGCGTTGATCGGGGTGACCGTCACCGTCCCCCCGTTGACCGTGACCTTCAAGAAGTTGAATACCTGGGCCGCCGACTGCGGCACCGGCACCCCGGGGCCGCATGCCGTGCCCGTGTTGCTGGTCGGGCTCCAGCCGATGGCGTAGATCGAGCCGGTGCTCTCGAAGCCCGTGCAGGAACTTCCGGTGCTGACCGGCTCGAGAATGGCGCCGCCCCCACCGGTGACGTAGTTGGTGACCTGGCCGGCAGCAGACGGGGCGATCCGCTGGTAGTCGTGGGCGTGACCATTGAAGACCACCTTGACTCCATTGGCCGACAGCAGGGACTCCAGGCTGGTCGACTGGTACGGGTTGGATGGGCTGTTCTGGAGGTAGATGTCACTGTCCTGGCTGCTCTCATCCGAGCGCAGCGGATAGTGCCAGACGGCCATCTTGACGGCATTGGGGTACTTGGCCATGTCGGCGGCCAACCACTTGTACTCCGGAGAGCTGGAGGTCCAGTGCTCGTCGTGGTCGACCTGGTAGCCCGGGCAGGCGGCCTCGCCCGCTGCCGTGCAGGCCGCGCCCGTGGCGGTCCCCACGTTGGACCCGTCGGCCCACGCCGCATCCAACACATAGATGCGGACATTGCCGTCCGAAACGGCGTACCAGGCGTCGGGGTAGCTGCCCGCGTTGGTCCCGTCCTGGGTGGGTGCCGGGTACGAGTCGTAGGCGTAGGTCCCACCGGTGGCGGCTGCCGTGTTCGACGTGGGCCAACTGCGCAGCCCGATGGTGTTCTGCCCATGGTTCCCCTCGCCCGGGAAGACGGGAAGCCCCAGTGTCTCGGGCCAGTAGGAGGGACCGAAGATGTCACTGACCTCCGAACCGCCGTTCTGGAGATCGCCGTAGTTGGCCTGGGTGCCCCCCGAGTAGCCGATGTCGCCTGCCGTGACCACGAACTTGGCGCCGGACGTGCCGATCAGGGAGTCGATGGCCGCCTGATCGGTGTTGAGGTTGCCGGGGAAGGCCGTGGACGACGAGTAGAGCGTCTCACCGATGTCACCGACGACGTCGAAGGTCAACGGGGTCGAGGGGCCCGAGGTGTCGAGGGTGGTGAAGTCCTGCGACGGATTGGTCCCGAGCAGGTCAACCGATCCGGGGCCCAGGGGGCGGTAGCAGTAGGTCGTGCTGGCGGTCAGGCCCGTCAGCACCACAGTGGACTGGTACTCGTTGGTCCCGGACACCACGTTGAACTCCGGTGCGGTGATGCTGGTCGGCGTCCCCGCGGCCGGGTAGGAGTTCGGGAGGGTGGACGGGACCGCGGTCACATGGCCAGTGCAGCTGTTGCTCGGTAGTCCCCATTGCAGGCTGCCCGGGGTCGACGAGGTGGTCGCCCAGTTCACGTCGGCGCCGGTCTGGGTGAGGTCAGTGACATACGGGGCCCGGGTCAAGGTCGCGTTGGCCCCGCCGAACGGTGTGACGGCGATGGGACCGGGCCCGGCCGCCGTGGCCGAGGTGAGGGGAACCGTTGCCACGGTGCCCATCACGGCCAGGGCCACGATGAGGACCGGCAGCAGGCGCCGCCGGGGCCGCCGGACCGGTGGGACGGTCGGACTCGAACCTGTGGTCACCGACGCCGTGGACATGGATCCGCCTCTCGTTGAACTGCGACAACCGCTGCCCCGACCGGACCAGGCGGTCCCGTCCCCGTGGCCCGGCGGATGAGGAAAGCCGTGCCTGCCGATAGCAAACCAGATATGGGGAGGGGACAACGGATCTGACTGTGGAGAGTGGGACCGTCACCACGTGGAGAGGTGGGGTTCATCCGCCACTCCCGCCGACCGGTCCGTCGATGATGGCCTTCAGCGTGGCGAGGCTCTGCTCGCCGTAACGCTCGAGGGGCACGATGTAGGTTCCTTCGTCGATCTCGTTCCAGCTGATCACCATCCAACCATCGGGATTGGCGCTGGCGTTGCCGGAGAAGATGTCCTCCATGGTCTGGCCCCCGAGCCGGGGCACGCATCCCGACCCTCCGCCGAGGACCTTGTTGTAACCCGGCGCCAGCGGGGCGAAGAACTGCTTGGCGCTCCCATCCGGGTTCCGGCTCGAGCGGACCTCGGCGGCCAGCCGGTCGATGTCGGCGAAGGAGGCCTTGTTGGCCACCGGGTTCTGGCTCGACCAGTAGTACTGGTCAGCATCGAAGTCGGCGGCCTTGGCACTGTTCCAGGTGTCCCAGTTCTCGTCGGCCACCAGGTAGAAGTGGGGACGCCAGCGGGCGCTGAAGGCGTCGAGGACCGAGATGGGATACTTCCGGCTCCCCATCATGATGAGGGTGGGCTTGCCCCCGTTGCTGTGATCGAAGGCGGGGTTGTTGCCGTAGGTCTTGTCCAGGTAGGTGAGGTCGTTGTTGATCTCATCGGTGGTGCGGATGCGGGCCGACGAGATGTAGGCGACCCAGAGCGAGAAGGGCGTCCCTTGCGCGTTGATCTGACGCACGGCCGCCACCAGCATGGCCAGCCGTTGGTTGAATGCCGACGAGTTCGTCGTCTGGTTCGCCAGCCCCGTTCCGGCCCAGCTGACGGCGAATCCGGCCAGACCCGTCGCTGCGGCGTAGGCCACATCCGAACGGATCTGACTGGCGTTGGCCTGTGTCCACAGGGGATTGGCCACATCGGTGAGTTGGTTCCCGGGGAAGTTGTTGGTGACGGTGCAGCCGTCCCCGGTCAACGTGGCCGGCAACGGTAACGGGTCGGCCGTGTAGGGGTAGTTGGGCCCGAGCCGGTTGTGCCAGTGGGCCGTGTCCCACCACAGGTAGTAGAAGGCGAACATCCGGTGGTTCGGACTGGTGGCCACCGGTGGCGTGGTGGTCGCCGGTACCTGGGTCGTCGGGGTCGTGGTCGTGCTGGACACCGACGGCTCCGCCGCTGGTGTCCCCGACCCGCAGGCTGTGAGGAGAGAGCCCGTCACCGCAACCATGGCAAGCAGGAGGCGGGTCGGGTGGGCGCTACGCCAGGAGCGCATTGGTCGTGCCCTCTTTGCGACCGGTGTGCCGGCGGAGACGGCGTCCGATCACGCCGGCCGCCACCACCACTGCCAGCACGGAGAACAGCATGAGGGCCAACTCGCCGGCATCGGCCTTGGTGATGACCACTTCGGCGGCGGTCTGGTTGCGGGAGAGCCGCACCGTCGACGACAGGGCGATCAGCCCCCCGCCGACCTTGACCTTGTAGGTTCCCCGGGGCAGGTTGTTGAAGGTGTACGTACGCTCGGGTCCGAACGCCACCGTCACTTTCGACTGGTCCGGGTAGGTGAGCTGGACGGTCTTGCCCGCCGGCCGCCCGGCCAGGAGGTCGTTGCCCTCGATGGTCAGCGAGTGCAGGATCACCGGCACCGGCCAGACCTGCACCTTGTTCGGGGTGTAGTGCAGCTGGCCACTGTTGACCACATTGGCGCCCCGGATCATCACGGACTTGAACGCGTAGGTGACGAGGCGACCGTTGGCACTGGCCAGGGCGGGGCGACTGGCCGGCAGCCAGATGGGCTTGGCCAGCTGTGCCCGGGTCAGCTGGATGGTGCTGCCGAGGGTGTTGGTGATGGTCGCCGAGGTCACCTCGCTGAGCGGCAGCGTCTTCTTCTTCGGCGTCAGCATGGTGATGGTCACGGCCCGGTCTTCGTCCAGCTCCGCCACCAGCTTCCGGGTGAACGCCCCGTGGTGGGTATCGATGGTCACCCGGTCCAGCGCGATGCGCAGCGTGGGGGTCAAGCTCTGGTTGGGGACGATGAGGCGTTCTGCGGCGCCATTGAGGTTGGGGTCGACCACGGTGGCCGTCCCGCCGGCACCGGTGACCCCGGGAATCCCGTCGAGCGTGAAGGCGACGCCGGCGAGGTACGGCACCACCTGCACGTTCACCGTCCTTGTGGCCGGTGGTGTGACCGCTCCGGTAGCGGGTGCGGCGGCCACGGTGGCGGCCAGGGCCACCACCGCCAGGGCGACGGCAGCACCCAATCGTCGTGCCCGGCTCGACCTCGTCATCATGGCTCCGAACTCGACGAGGCGGAGGGCCGATGACCCGAGAGGATCTTCGCCGACGCCGAGTTGGGCGGTGGTGCGTCCGGCCCCTCACCCTCATCGACGTCCTCATCGACCACTGGCCCGGGGTCCGTCGCGTCGGCGGATTTGCCCGATGCCGTCCGGGGCGATGCCCCACCGGACGGAGCGGCCGTATCACCTGTCGGCTCTGACGGGCCCCCCGCCGGGACGAGGGCCCGGCTCACGCGCCGTTGGCGGAACGTCGCCAGGAGCAGGAGAAAGATGGCCACCAGCAGGACGCCCAGGTACAGGACGTAGATGGTGCCGACCGCCGGCCTGATCAGGGTGGCTTCCGTGCCGTTGGCCGGTCCGATGTCCGGGGCGATGGGCTGTTGATGGAGATCGAGGCCGGTGAGGACACTGCCACCGTCAGCCACCTGCGTGGTGAGCGGGGTCAACTTGAAGACGCTGTCGACCAGGCCGGGGATCGAGGCCGTGTCGAGCTGGCTGCTGTCCACGTAGCCGGCCTTGGCGTAGGGCGAGACCAGGATCGCCGGCACCCGCGGGCCCAGCGTGACGCCGTCCACCGTGGGCGGTGCCACGTGGTCGTACCAGCCCCCTGAGTCGTCGTAGGTCAACAGCAGGGCCGAGCTGTTCCACTCGTTGCTCTGCATGAGGCCGTTGATGAGGGAGCGGACGAACGCCTCACCCTGGGCCGGATCCTGGGGGGAACGTTCGGAGTCCGCCGTCCCAGTGATGTAGGACACGGCCGGCAACTGCCCCTTGTCCAGGTCGACGAAGTACTGGCTGGTGCTGGTCACCCGGGCCAGGTTCGCTGGCGTGTTCCTGACCGAGGGCATACCCAGCAGGGGGTTGCGGTCGATGGCCGCGGTGTTGGGGGCCGTGGCGGGGTTGTAGCCCTGCACGTAGAACTTCCAACTCAGATTGGCCGCGTTCAGCTGATCGAAGACGGTCTCGCCCGAGATCCCCACGCCCAGGACCCGGTTGGAGGTCACGTTGTCCGTCTGGCCTTCCACGGCCACCAGCCGGTTGGGCAGAGAGCCGGCCTGGCTGGAGGCGAAGAAGTGGTCGAACAGGGTGAACCGGTCGGCGAGGCTGGAGTAGTACGGGATGTCGGTGCTGTCGTAGTAGCCGAGGGCGGTCTCACCGATGGTGATGTTGTGCTGGGCCCGGCTGAAGCCGTCCATCTTCCCGCCGTCGACCGCCTCCTGGGTGGAGCGGAGGGTGTCGAACAGGCCGGCCCGGGCCTGGTCGGGCGAGAGGTGGTAGGGCGACGCGCTGGTGGTGTTGTTGGCGATCAGGGGAATGTGGATCTTGCTGAGATTGCCCAGGCCGTCGACGCCGGGCCGGGTGCCGAAGTAGTTGTCGAACGAGTGCCCGCTCTGAATCACCACGATCACGTGCTTGATGGGGTCGGAACCCGAGACCACCAAGGGATTGGTGGAGATCGAGGGTTGGGCGGCGTCGGCTGCGGCTCCGGTGAGCGCCACCGTCGGCACCGTGGCCATGGCCAGCACGGCGGTCACGGCGGCACAGACACCGATCCGGCCGCGGAACGGGCGACGTCTCACGGGTGCACCTCGTAGATGATGATGACCGGCTTGCCGCCCACCCGAACGGTGTGGATCGGGAAGCCGTGGTACTTGTTGAGCAACTTGGCCAGCCGGCGGGCGGTAGAAGGCGATCGGTAGGCCGAGTACGCGTCCCACACCAGGTAGGTGAACTGGCCACTGCGCACACTCTTGTCGGGGTTGTAGATCGGGGTGTAGGCCGGATTGCGGTGCAGCGGGTTGGTGCTCACCGACAGGCCCTGGGCCGGACGGTGACCGTAGTACTCGAGGATGTTGGCCAGGCTGGGCCCGATGGTCATGAGCTCGGTACCCGGGACCAGATTCTTCCCGACCCACTTGCCGGCCTCACGCCCACCGGCCACGCCTCCCTGCCCGGCCAGGGCCGAGGCGTTCACCGACGGGAACATGACCGACCACGCCCCGGGGAGCAAGGACAGCACGACCACGGCGATCACCGCGGGCCGGAAGATCGACCTGGTGTAGCGGTCCCACCGCGCCGGCAGGTGCCAGGTGGTGAGGGCCCGGGCCGCCAGGAGGGCCACCGGTGGGGCGATGGGCAGGAGGTACTGGTACCCCTTCAGCGGGTAGATCTCCATGATGATGAACGGCACCATGATCCAGAGCACCAACAGCAGCTCGCGCCATGACCGGTTGATGCGGAAGATCAGGGCGGAGAAGGCCGCGGCCACGACCAACCAGCCGATGGCCCCGGGGATGACCGTCAGGTAGAACGTCCCGGCGTGGTTCGACGAGCGGGTCAGCTGCCAGGCCAGGTAGCTCTGGCCGGTGGAACTGTGGCCGGCCAGCTTGATGGCCAGGGGAAAGACCAGACTGACCGCGGCCAGCACCCCGAGGCTCAGGGTCACGGCCCGGCCGGGACGACGCACCTCGGTGCTGACCAGCAGGAAGATCACCACGCTGCCGGCCACGATGATGCTGGTCTCTTTGGTCAGCACCCCGAGACCGAGCGTCGCCGCCGAGGCGGCCAGCCATTCGAACCGGTCGGTGCGGACGAATCGGGCCAGCATCCAGAATGAGAGCGTGATCCACAGGACGGCGGGACCGTCGAGCAGGAGCTGCCGGGTCACCACCATGTGGTACGGCATCAGGCCCAGGATCAGGGCACCGAGGATCCCGGTCTTGGCCCCGTAGAGCTCCTTGCCCACCAGGTAGATGGCGAAGAGCGTGGCCAGGCCGAAGAACGCCACCACCACCCGGCCGCGCAGGTCCGGCGTCCCCGACCGGAACAAGGGGGACAGCAGCGTGGGCAGTAGCAGGGGATGGGCCCGGAAGACGGGGAACTGGTTGACGAACAACGGGTTCCCGGCGATGGACGCGGCCTGACCGGCGTAGACCGTCTCGTCGCTGTTGAATCCGAACGCGTTGAGGTTGATGAGGCGCACCGCCAGGCCGACGACCAGCGTCAGCCCCAGCCAGACCTGGGTGGGCAGCGGCCACCACCGTCGTGCGGAGGACGGCGCCTCAGGCGCGTCGGGACGCGGTTCACTCACGGACGGCGATTCCCCGCGCTCCACCGTCTCGGCGGGGTCATCGCTAAGCAGTGTCACTGGGGCCCCGGCGGGTGATGGAACGGCTCGCGTCAGGCTTCAGAACCAGACAGGGGATCTCCCTCGGGAACGCTCTTGTCGATGCCGAAATACTCATGTCCACTCGTCGCCGCGTCGTTGATGCCGTGGTAGGAACCGTCGCCAGGAGACGACGCCGTTGCCGGGGCCGTAGCCAGGGCTGCGGAGATCTGATCGGCCCAGGTGAAGTCGTCCGATCCGAGCCGGTGGATCTGCACGCTCTCCATGGCGCTGACCAGAATAAGCCGCTCCCGCTCGCGAAGCTCATCGTAGGTGAGCCCACCCACGGACAGGGCTTCGGCCAGATAGCGGTAGGGCGGGAAGCCGTAGGCGTCCTCGGTATTGGCCAAGAGCTCCACGATGGCCTGGGACTGCGACACCGAGCTGTAGTGGGGAATGCCCCGCTCGATGATGTAGAGCTGGTCGATCGTGGTGGTGGAACCCAGCTCGCACGGCACCAGACGCTGGACGTGGTACTTCGGGGGCGGGATGATCCGCTGCGTCCAACCGTTGATGGTCATGATGGGCACGTTGTGGTCGGCCAGTTTCATGGCGAACCCGCGACCCTCCTTGGAGTGCAGGCGGCTCTGCACCCGCAACCAGGCCCACTCCCGTCGGGTGAGGTCGCCGGCATTGATGGCCCGCAGCGTGTGCTGGCTGATGGTCAGCGGCTTCGGGAAGCTCCGGGCCACCCCGGCGCTGTCGATGATCGTCATGTCATCGGACAAGAAGTTGCCCTCACTCATCCGGAGGAGCTTGAGGACGGTGCCGGTCTTCCCGGTGTCCGTACGGGCCGACAGCACGAGACCCCGGCCGCCGATGTCCATACAGGCCGCGTGGAGCAGCATGTAGCCCCGGTCGACGAAGACGAAGCGCAGGAGCGCCTCGACCACGTTGGTGTAGAGGACGTGGGGACTCCGGGCCAACGCCCGGGAGGTGGTCACCAGGATCTGGGGTCCGAAGTGGATGGCGAAGTTGGCCGATCCAGCCCCGAGCTGCTCTTCCCAGCGGACGGTCTTCCCGTCGGCGGAGCGCACCATGCGGGTCCGGCCACGTGGACGGCCGACCTTGCCCACCCGGATGGCCAGGTCGGGCCCGGCACTGTCGCCGACGCGGTTGGGTGTAAGGAAGTAGGCCAGCTCGGGGAGCACGACATCGCTCCCGATGGTCACGATCCCGTGGAGGTCGTAGTAGTAGCGGAAGGGAGTCCCGAGGGCACGCTCGAGGCTCTTCAGCTCGGGTCGAGACTCCTCCACCACCAACTGGATCGGACCGACCGTGGTGGGCGCAGTTTCGGCTTGGGCCATTTTCTTCTCTCCTTCGTAGATAAAGCGATCGCTGATGCCGAAGCGGATGAGGAACACCGCCAGCAGGGTGACCACGTTGGCCACGGTCTTCGGCGTGTGGAGTACCTCCACCATGAAGGCCAGCAGGGGGAGCCGAGCCAGCATCACGGTGTTGTTGAGCAGGCAGAACCGCCAGTACCGGCTCCAGAGCCCCATGGACTTCCGGCCGGAGAAGACGAAGAGCTCCATGCCCACGAAGTTCCAGGTGGTGGAGATCTGCGTCGAGCAGACGGCAGCGAGCAGGTAGGGCATATGCCCGAATTTGATGAGGGCCCAGAAGGCGATGGTGTTGACCACCAGACCGGTGGCACCGACGGCGGCGAAGCCGGCCGCCCGTTGCTGCCGCGCTGTGAGGAGCGTGCCCACCCGCAGTCGGGTCAGGTGGGTGGCGAAGCGCAGTCCCTCTCGGAGACTGGCCTTGCTCTCGCCGGAGTAGCGGGGGGCGAAGCTGAAACCGACCTCGGCCACCCTCAGCCGGCACCGGGCCACCGTCTCCAGCAGGATCTTGAAGCCCACGGGTCGCAGGGCGTCGATGTCCACAGCCGACATCCGGAGAGCGAAGAACCCGCTCATGGGGTCCGAGACCTCCTGCAGCCGACGGGGGAACGCCGACTTGGCCAGTTTGGTGGCCGCGTGAGACACGCCCTCCCGGGATCGGTTGGCCAGACCGGCCGCCTCGCCGTTGTCGCGGTAGCGGCTGGCCACGACGAGATCGGCCTCGTCGAGATCGATCGGCCGGACGAGATCGGGGATGGTCTCGGGCGGATGTTGGAGGTCACCGTCCATCACGACCGCCACCCGGCCTTCGGCCAATCGCAGACCGGCCACCACGGCGCCGCCCAGGCCACCACTCCGCTCTCCGGGCTCGCGGTGGAGCACGAGGACGGGGACGGGCGACGTCTGGGCCAGTGCGGCAATCACGGCAGCGGTGTCGTCACTGCTGTCGTCGACGAATATGACCTGGGACCGACCGACAGGCAGCACGGCTGCCAGGCGGGAGATCAGCGGCTCGATATTCTCGCGCTCGTTTCGTGTGGGAATGACCACACTTATGTCTATGGAATGCACCTTAGCCCCTCGATAACTGCAAGACGTCCGACACCGGCTGGCATTTTGGTCTTATAGTTAGTCCCTATACGACTGCAGAATAGATGCCCGCCAGTTGCATCTATTTGCCTGATATGAATCTCACCACCCACGACCGACTCGAGCGTCGTGCCCGTGGAGACACGGGACTCATTCTGCCACGACGCGACGATTCCGCCTGTTCCTTGGCACAGCACACGACGCGGCCCGGAACACCTCGCAGGGACGCCCCGAGCCGACCCGATGGGGCCGCTCGACGGCAGGCACCGCGAAGCCAGGGCTTTGGGGCCCCGATCTCCCGTCCATTTTCCCCTTGCGACGAACGTGTGCCTTCCCTGCATCACAGGTCACCGTAACGGTGCTCTCGCTGGTAAACAAGTGGAAAACGTCAAGTTATCCCTTGGTTAACACCGATCGGACGGAACGCGCTTGACCCACCACCACAAGTGGTGAAAAGGGTCTCAGAACTCCTTCGTTCCGTGCCTAGCGACCCGCTCCAGCGACAGGGGAAACCGTCACAAGCGAGGCGATCGCCTCAATCGAGGTTCGGTCCGGCCGCCGGCCTGGTCTTGTCCCTCGGCATGCGCCGCCGATCGGGTGTGGAAGTGGCGGCCTCCTCGACGATGAGGTGGCAACGACGGCACTCCCACCGACGGGCCGGCGGATAGGCGAGAGACCACCAGTCGTGTGATCCGTAGCGGCAGACCAGGCGCTCGAACCACCGGGACACGACGGAAATCGTACCGCCGCCCTTCCGGGGTTCCATGTCAGGCCACGCTATCGGGTGCATCTCGTCATCTCGCGGATTGGGACCAAAGTCCATTGACATTTATTCGTCCCTTTCCTTTGTCGTCGTGAAGGTCAGATCCCCACGCGTCCCAACGGTGGAGCGGCCCGGTACGATCACCGTCGAACGGGACAGGGCATTCAGCCCCGACCGGTCATCGGGCCTCGGATGGGGTCTGACACGGTGGTGAGTAGGAGAGTCGCACCCCACGATGGACGAGGCCTCTGACAGCTTCATGACGAACGGCAACGACAGGACCTGCTTCCCTGAGTGGTTCGACGCCCCAATGGACGAGCCCCCTCGGGTAATTCCTCGGCACGAGGATCCGTCGTCTTGAGGACTTCGGCCACCTCACGTCGTCCGCACTCACCGTGGCCCTCCGCTGTCCGTCGAAGGGGATCGAGGAGGAACAATGGCTCGAATATCCAGGTCAGCGGGTTGACCGGGGCCGCCGCTCCCCGAGGTAGGCACCGTGGAACCTGAACCTCACGTCCCCGCCGGAAGCGACCGACCGGTCGTGGCCTTCGACTTCGATGGCACTATCACCACCAAAGACACACTGCGCTTGTTCCTGACCCGGATCCGCGGCCCGAAGGAGCTGGCCACGACCTTCATCCGGCACGCCCCCCAGCTGGGCTTGGCGCTGCGCGGCGGTACGGCCCGTGACCGGGCCAAGCAGCTGGTCTGTATGGATGTGCTGGGCGGTCTGCACCACGACCGGGCCCAGGCTGCGGCCTCGGAGACGGCGAAGGCGGTCTGCCGCCGCCTGATACGCCCGGATGCCGAAGCCCGGATCAGGTGGCATCAGGCCCAGGGGCACCGGATCATCGTGGTCAGTGCCTCCTTCGAGGCCTACGTGGCTCCCGTGGTCTCCTCCCTGGGCATCGACGAAGTGATCGCCACCCGGTGGGAGGTCGACCCGGAGACCCGGGTGCTCACCGGCCGGTTGGACGGGCTCAATGTCCGGAGCGAAGCCAAGGTGACCCTCCTCGAGGAGCTCCTCGGCCGACCCTGCCGGCTGGCCTACGCCTACGGGAACAGCAGCGGTGACACCGCCATGTTGGCTCGGGCCGAGCACCCCGTGCGGGTCGGCCGCCGACCCATGGCGGCCCTCGTTGACCAGTCGTAGGGCGGACCCCGGCCCCGACCGTGGGCAGTCCCCCGCCTCCGAGTCCGGACCGCACGCGCCTTCGGCCTGGTGGGGTGGTGCTTGGTCGCTGCAGTAGCCTCTCGGGCGGAGGGATGCGAGAGCGGACGAATCGGACGGTCTCGAAAACCGTTGTGTCGCAAGGCACCGTGGGTTCGAATCCCACTCCCTCCGCTGGTCGGGATCCGCTCCCGGCTGCGGCCCACGGGTCCAGCCGGGAGCCATGCCCCGGAGGGAGGGAAGCGGGCTCGTCACGACCAT
This sequence comes from uncultured Acidimicrobiaceae bacterium, assembly GCA_963738545.1. GTDB lineage: Bacteria > Actinomycetota > Acidimicrobiia > Acidimicrobiales > RAAP-2 > Bog-756. The sequence continues at coordinate 274,150 of CAVTXA010000008.1, read as the reverse complement.
CCGACGGACTCCCTGGAGACCGACCGGCGGAGCATCAGGGGGGCGGAGACCCGTACAGTGGCCATCCGAGGAGTCCGATGCCGAAGCCCACGACCTGTGACAATCCCATGTGCTCGTGTGATCCGTGTACGTGCGACTCCTGCACGTGCGGCGCGGCCAGGGTCGGCGAGCTCGAGCGGCGCGTGATGACGATCCTCTGGGAGCACGGCCCGGGGGAATCGACGGGCCGCCAGGTGGCCGACGTCCTCCCCGGGCATGCCTACACGACCGTGGCCACGGTGCTCGATCGACTGGTGCACAAGGGACTCGTGCGGCGGAGGATGGACGGGCGGACCATCCGGTTCGCCCCCGTCGGGACCCAGGGTGCCCATACCGCGCTCCTCATGCACGAGGTATTGGCTGACGGCCAGGATCCCGGTGCGGCCCTCGTGCACTTCGCCGGGACCTTGTCACGCGAGGAGGCCGCCGTGCTCCGCTCCTCGCTCGATGCACTCGATCGGGAGACCCACGGAAACCGGTAGACCGCCCCGAGACCGGAGGGCATCGACCATGCGGCGTCAGGACCGACGGGGGGTGCCGCCGAGGTCTACGGGAGCGGAGGCAGCGTCAGGGCGAAACAGGGGTGCGGCTGCATGTTGGCCAGGTCGCAGGCCTCCTGGGCCGTCAGCGGCGCCGAGAAGAAGTAGCCTTGGGCCGTCTCGGCGCCGAGCTCCCGGAGGATGGCCACCTGGTCCGCCGTCTCGACCGCCTCGGCCACCGTGCAGAACCCCAGTGATTTGCTCAGGGTCACGAGGGACTGCACCACGGCTCGGCTCTGCCCGTCGGGATTGGTGAGCCCGGCGATGAGGCCGGCGTCGATCTTGACCGTGTTCACCACGGCCTCCCGCAGGTTCTCCAGCACGGAGAAGTCCGACCCGACGTCGTCCACCGTGAGCTGAATGCCCAGCCGGGTCATCACGTGCAGGTCCTCGGCGGCGGCGTCGTCGGCCACCGACACTTCGGTCACCTCCACGGTCAGCCGGTCGGGGTTGAGGCCCGACCGCTCGAGGGCGGAGGCCGCGGCCACGGCGGCCGTCCCCCGTCGGAGCTGGAAGACCGAACAGTTCACCGCCAGCTGGAGGTCCGTGGGCCAACGGGACGCCTGGGCGCAGGCCTCACTCAGCACCCACTCGTTCAATTCGTTCATGTGCCCGTGGGCCTCGGCCCAGGGGATCAGTACGTCGGGCGGGATATTGGCCCCGTTGGCATCGTGGCAGCGGAGGAGCGCCTCGAATCCGAGCAATCGCCCGGTGGCCAGATCCACGGCAGGCTGGAACGCCAGCGTCGGCGTGCCGCCCAGTCCCAGCTGGGGGACCTCGAAACTCGACGATACGCCCGGAGACGACCCCATCAGTCCTGTCACCTCGGTGGCATCGACCACAATTGGCCCTGACTTGAGCCTTCACCACGGGAAGTGGCCCCGGTGTCGACGCTGCCCGACGGGGACCTCGGGGGCCCGGTCGGCCTTTGGCCGGGCGGCTGGCCCCACCGGCCTCGGATTCAGCCGATTGGGAGGTAACCAAAGGGCATGGTGGACCGCTCAAGGAAACGGGGGGAGGTGTCGAAACAGGTGGTATGGCACTTCGACCATTTGCAAAGCACCAGAAGCGCAAGGCGGACGACGACGATACGCCGAGTGCTGCCGACGAGTTCGCCCAGTTCTTCTCGAACGACCCCCGTCCCGAGGAGCGGGTGGACGAGGCGGGGCCGGCGCCCATCGACCAGCCCACCCCCACCGTCACCATGACCGAGCCCTCGGCGGCGGGATGGTATCCGGACTCGAAGGACCCCGGACTGATGCGGTACTGGGACGGCTTCCATCTCACCGGCCAGACCATGCGAGTCGATCCGGCGCGTACACCCGCCCCCGAGGCGACCAGCGCCGCTCCGGCGGTCGCCAACCCGGGGCCGGCCATGGCCCAGCCACCGTCGGCCGCCGACCTCCTGGCTCCGGACCAACCCAAGGCTCCCCTCCTGGGTTCCCAGCTCCTTCCCTCGGCCATCCAGGCAACTCCGCCGGTTCAGCCACAGGCTGCCGCACCGACCGAACCGACCGAACCGACGGATGCGACGGATGCGACGGACCCGACGGAGGACGAGCCCGTCGTGGCCCGAACGATCGCCGCACCCCCGACTGCCGTGGCGACCCCGGCCGCGGCGGCGACGCCGCCGTTGGCTCGGATGACCAGCCCGGTTGTGCCTCCGGCCTCGGAGGCCGCCTCACCGAGTTGGGCCGAGCGCACCGAGCAGGCGGTCCTGAGGGCTCAGGCCTCCGGGACCCCCGAGGCCTGGGAGGAGGCGGCTCATGCCGCCGCCGTCGTAGCGGAGATGGCCCTGACCATGCAGGTCGCCGCCGACGTCCGGCGCACCGCCGATCGCCTGGCCGAGGCCGCAGAGGAGGCAAAACGGAAGGCCGCAGAGGCAGAGGAACTGGCTGCCGAGGCACAGCGATCCGTCCAGAAGACGGCCCAGGCGGCCAAGGAGGCGGCCGACGCCGCCGCTGCGGCATCACGGGCCGCCACTGACGCCAGGCAGAAGGCTGAGCGGGCCGCCGAAGCCATGCCCCGGGCCACGGCCCTGTCCAATGATGCGGCCCAGGCCGCGTCCGCCGCCAAGCGCAAGGTGCAGGTCGTCGAGGAGATCGTGACCCGGGCCCACCGGGCCGACACCTCCGAGGCGTGGAGCGAGGCCCACCGCGGTGCCGAACAGGCCCTGGAGCATGGGTCCCAAGAGGTTCGGGTTACCGGCTCCTGAACGTCGCTCCCCGATACCCGGGAGGCGCCGTCAGGCGTCTACACCTGGTCGGACCTGCCCGGGTGGGAGGGTTCGTGGGTCTTCAGGAGTGATCCGACCACCGGGATCTCCGTGACGGCCTCGGCCCGGGCGATGGCCAGGCTGCTGCGGGCCAGGGGGAGAAAGGGTCCCGTGACCACGTAGCGGGGATTCCATAGCGGGTCGTACTTCTGGTTGAAGTGCCACAGGGATTCGATCTGGAGGGTCTCGCTGAAGTGGTGCAGGACACTGCGCTCGAGTGACGTCCACGGTCCCCCTCCCGATTCGCCGGCCACCACGGCGCGCATGGTGGCGAAGTTGAGACCGAGACCCCGAAGGCCTCGTTCGGCCATCCACTGGAGTGTCTCGATGATCACGAAATCGGTGAGGCCGTTGGGGGCGTCGGGGTCGTTGGTCCGGCGCATCAGGTCGAGGGAGTAGCCGTCCACCTCGGAAGCGGGAACGTACTGATTGAACGCCAACGGCCGATCGTCGTCGCCGAAGCACACCGCCAACAGCAGTCCCTCGTCGCGTGGATCGAAGATGCGGCTCAGCGTCATGGAGTAGCCGCGTTCGGCCTCGCCCTGGCGGGTCTCGGTCATGAGCTCGAGGAGTTGGGCTCGGAGCTCGGGCCCGACCGCATCCATGGACGCGTAGCACTCCACACGGCATCCGGCTTTCTGCATCCGGTTGTAGGCGCCGCGGCAGGGACTTCATGGACTTCCCCTTGAGGCTGAAGCGCGTGGCGTCGACGATGGCCTCGTCGCCGATGTAGTGGTCGACCAGGCCGGCGGCCCGGTAGACGCCCAGCCAGGACTGCGACGCGGCCAGCACCGACGGCTGCCAGTTGTTGGCCTGGGCCATCTCCATCACGTCGGACCACACCTCGGCACGGTCCTGTGGCGGTCCGATGGGGTCGGGTGACACCAGCATCACCCCATTGATGACCGAGTAGGCCACGAGGGACTCGCCAGAGAAGAACCACGACTTGTCGTCACGGAGGGCGAAGTAGTCGAGCGTGTCGCCCCCGTGCTCTTCGATGATGGCCCGGGCCCGGGCAAAGGCCTCCTCCCGGGCGGCCCCGGTGCGCCGGGACTCCCGACCCGGGACGGCGATTAGCAGCAGGGCGAGGAGGACGGCCACCACCACCAGCAGGAAGACCAGATCGAAATGGTCGTGGCGGCCCGTGCCCACGACGTTGCCCACCCCCGCGGTGGCGCCGATGACCACCAGCCCCACCGCCGCGGCCCAGATGAAGAGCCGGGAGACTCCGCTGGGCCGGACCCGGAAGTGCTGGTGCTCGAGGAGCAGCCACAGGCAGAACAGCAGGGCCAGCGTGGATCCCCACGGTGGTCGTCCCTGGATCAACCGGTCGGTGGTCGTGGCCACCAGAAGCACGATGCTGGCCACCCACGCCGGGGTCAGTCCCCGGCGCACCCCTCGGGCTAATCCGCACAGGGCCAGTCCCCCGACCAATGCCTCGGCTACAGACAGGGGGTGCACACCGAAGGGCAACCAGTGGTCGACCGAGCGGGTTCCGCGGATCCGCCACAGGGCGGCGAAGACCACATTGAGCACGCCCGCGGCCAAGAGCACGGCGGCGGCGAACCGGCGGACCCGTCGACGGATGACCCATCGCTTGAGCCCGGAGTCGTCCAGGGGCCACGTCGGACCATTGGGGAGTGCCCCGACCTGGGTGGTGGTGCTCATGTCCACCTTGGAGCGGGCCAGAGCCAACCGCTCGAGCATCACCGGAGAGCGCACCGGGACCTCGCGGAGCCACAGTCGGAGCCCGAGGACCGTGCCCCCGGTCATCTCCAGGTAGGAGAACCGGTGCACGGTGACGAACGGGTGCGGCAGCCGGAGCCGAGCGCGCCGGCTCACGACCGAGGCGGTACCGCTCCCGGTGTTGGCATAGAAGCCGTTGCCCACGACCGACAGCTCGGGCTCGTGGGTGTGTCCCGAGACCATCCCGGCATAGCCCTGGGCGACGAGGCGGGCCGCCTGGGCTCGGGCCGGGGCGTTGTGGCTCGAGGGGTCGGATCGAGCGCTCACCGCCGACTCCCGGAGAGCGCGGTTCACGCGGAACAGGGTGGCCCCGGCCGCTACCGCGGCCACGAGGATGATGAAGGCCACGAGCAGCCCGAATCCGAGCAGCCACCGCTGGGCGTGGTGGTGGAGGAGTTGGTGCACCCCGGGAAGGAAGGTGAGGAGGCGGAGGAGCAGGATGGCCACGAACGGCACGGCCGCCAGCCACAGCTTGCCCACGATCTTGCGGTAGAAGAGCCGCGACCCGATGAAGTCGGCCATGTCGCCGTCCAACCACTGCACCCCCTCGAGCAGCGAGCCCGAGGACTGCCGGGACTCGAGCTCAGGGAGCAGGTCGCGAACCACGTGGTGTCCGAAGGGGGTGTCCACCGGGGACCACGGATCCTCGAACGTGTTGTACGGGTCGACCTGGTTGCCGTGCACGACCCGTATCCTCTGTGGCCCGTTCCCGGTGTCGACCACGAGGGTCAGGTTGAGCGCGAACTCCGAGACGCCGAGCCGGTCCCGCAGAGCGGCTACGGCGGCGCCGTCCCAGGCCAGCTGGCCGTCGTGATTGCCCGAGAGCACGACCACGTGGTGGTCGGCTTGGGCGGCGAAGGCGGCAACCGCCTCAGTGAACTGCGGATGGACATCGAGGATCCGCCCCACCTCGGGCGGGCCGGCCAGCATCTCGAACCCGTCTCCGGCAATGACGAACGCCGCCGGCCCCGACATGCCGGCCAGGACCGTCACCAGTTCATCGGCCACGCTCCGTGACATGTCCGTGGGCACCGTCGGAAGGTGCAGGTCGCTCACCAGCACGGTACGGCTGCCCGCCGGAAGCTCGATCTCGACCTCCTCGGCGATGAGGAAGCCACTGTCGGTCCCCCCGTCGGCCTCGATGGCCCGTTGCGCTTCAGCGGCCAGATCCACCGGTGGCGTAACCGTTTCCGCGACTCGGTTCGACAGCACCTCGGGCGAGCGCACGTCGGTCAACTGCTGGCCTCCGGGCGCATCATGGGGAAGAGGATCACGTCGCGGATGGCCTCGACCTCCGTGATGAGCATGACCAGCCGGTCGACCCCGATGCCGATCCCCGAGGTCGGGGGCAGCCCGTACTCGAGGGCCCGAACGAAGGCCAGGTCGGCCGGGTGGGCCTCGAGGTCCCCCCGGGCCACGGCCTCGGCCTCACCCTGGAACCGCTCCTGCTGCTCTTCGGGGATGTTGAGCTCGCTGTACCCGTTGGCGAACTCCTTGGCGTCGATGGCCAGCTCGAACCTGGCCGCCAGCGTCGGGTCCTCCGGGGTCTGGCGGGCCAGGGGTGACACCTCGACGGGGAATCCCACGACGAACACCGGATCCGCGACCAAGGGGAGCAGGATGGTGTCGTACAGCTCGAAGATGAGTTTCCCCGATCCCCATTCGGGCAGGAAGTCCACATCGTGCTGGCGGCACACGGCCCGCACATCGTCGACGGGATCGGAAGGGTGGAGCCGAACCCCGAGCACCTCTTCGAGCCAGTCCAACAGCTGGCGCCGGGGCCACGGTGGTGTGAGGTCGATGGATCGGTCACCCACCGTGAAGCCGAGACGGCCCGTGGCCGATCGGGCCGCCTCCACGATCAGGCGCTCGGTCAGGTCCATGCCGTCGTTGACGTCCCCGAAGGCCCGGTAGGCCTCGAGGGCGGTGAACTCCGGGCTGTGGCGGGTGTCGATTCCCTCGTTGCGGAAGTTGCGGGCGATCTCGAAGACCCGCTCATACCCGCCGACCACCATGCGCTTCAGATACAACTCGGGGGCGATGCGCAGGCTGAGGTCGATGTCGAGGGCGTTGGAGTGGGTCATGAAGGGCCGGGCCAACGCCCCTCCGGCCTGGGGTTGGAGGATCGGCGTGTCCACCTCCACGAAGTCCTCGGACACCAACTGCCTGCGTAGGGCGGCGATGGCCTTGAAGCGGACATCGAACACGGCGCGGCTCTCGGCGTTGGCCAACAGATCGACCTCCCGCTGTCGGTAGCGGGTGTCGGTGGCGGTCAGGCCGTGCCACTTGTCGGGCAGGGGACGGAGGGCCTTGGAGAGGAGCCACAGCTTCTGGACGTCGACCGACAGTTCGCCCCGGCGACTGGTGACAGCCTCGCCCTCGGCACCGATCCAGTCGCCCAGATCGGCGTTGGCCAGCACCAGGGTGGCCGGGTCGGACAGCGTGGACGCCTGCATGAGGAGTTGGACCGAACCCGTCACATCCTGGAGGGTGGCGAACGACAACTTGCCGTGCCCCCGGATGCTGGTCAGCCGACCGGCCATCCGGACCACATCCCCGGTTCGGACGTCGGGCTCCAGGCCGTCATGGCGCTGATGCAGCTCGGCGGCGGTGGCCGTCCGGTCGAAGCGGAGCGGATAGGGGTCGATCCCCTCGGCCGCCAGGACCTCACGCTTCTTGCGTCGGTCAGCACTCAGTGCCTCGAAGGTGCTAGTCCCGGCGTCGTCGCCGTTCGATGCGGACTCGTCTGCCACGGTGTCGCCCTCTTCCTCCTGATCGCCCGATGCCGGATCCCTACACCGCTGTACTGCGCTGATTAGCTTAGGCACTCAGATTCCATGAGAACCCTTGCCGTCAATGTCGACCTGATCACGGGATGGTTCCCGACGACAGTAGTCATCGTGGCCGTCGTGTCGGTGGTCCTCTCGGTCGGGTGGCACGACGGGGCCTGGAAACGTCAGCTGCTGATCGGCGTGCCGACCAGCTTCGTCCTCACCGTCCTCACCGGGTTGGCCATCGCCGTGTTCAACCTGGTCCCCGACGATTTCCCCCGGACCTTCTACCTGTGGGTGTGGCTCTTGTGGTTCGCCGTGCTGACCATCGTGCTGGGCTGGACCAAGGCCCACTGGATCCTCCGCATCTTTCCGGTCCTCGCCCTCGTCTTCTGCGTCGTCGCCGCCTTCACCGTGGTCAACCAGACCTACGACTACTACCCGACCCTGGCCCGCCTCCTGGGCAAGGATGCGGCCAACTTCACCGACCTGCCGGCCCTGCAGAAGATCCGCGACGAGGTCCGCAAGACCGGCAAGCTGCCCGCCCACGGTGAGACCATCGCCGTCACCATCCCGCCCACCGTCTCGAAGTTCCAGGCCCAGCAGGCCTACGTCTACCTCCCGCCCATCTGGTTCCACAACCCCGAACCCCAACTCCCGGTGATCGAGCTCATCGCCGGGGTTCCCGGTCAACCCTCGGACTGGACGAGGGCCGGGTACGCGGACACCACGGCCACGGCCTTCGCGGACCAGCATCACGGCGAGGCACCCCTCATCGTGATCCCGGACAACAACGGGGACAACACCTCGGACAGCGAGTGCGCCAACTCGGTCTTCGGCAAGGCCGAGACCTACCTGGTCAAGGACGTCCCCAACTACATGCAGGTGGAGTTCAACGCGGCCATCGGCAAACACTCCCTGGCCGTGGCGGGCCTGTCCGCCGGTGGCACCTGTGCCACCATGCTCGCCCTCCGCAACCCGACGACCTTCTCCACGTTCGCCTCCTACTCGGGGTACGCCTCCCCCACCTACCAGAACGACGACGAACAGCAGACCATCGCCCAGCTCTATGGAGGGTCCAGGGCCAACTACGAGGCCCACAACCCGGTGACCCTGCTCAGCGGGGCCAGGTTCGCCGGGTCAGCCGGCTACTTCACCGCCGGCCAGCAGGATCCCCAGCCCCTGGCCAACGCCAAGCAGCTCGCCGGCCTGGCCGAGAAGACCGGGATGCAGGTCTGCCTCTACACCCCCGACGGCGACCACTCCTTCGTGTTCTGGGCGGCGGCGTTCAAGACCTCGCTCCCCTGGCTCTCCTGGCGGCTCGGACTGACCCCACCGCCGAAGGACCTTCCGGCCACGTGCGTCCCACCGGTGCCCTGACCCACGGACCTCGAGTTCGTTGACGACTGTCAGCTCTGCTCTTATGCTTCCCCTGCGCCCCTAGCTCAACGGTAGAGCAGCAGATTCTTAATCTGCAGGTTCCTGGGTTCGAGTCCGGGGGGGCGCACCACGAACGCCACGAGGAATACCGGTCGCCGCCATCGGAAGCCGCAGGACCGATGCAGGCCCCGGTCTCCGCAGGGCCGTCAACCCCGGCATCCGACACCGGATGCGTCACTCCCCCCTGCCGTGCAGGGGGGAGTGTTGTGTTGTGGTCAGCCCAGCGGTTCGCTCAAGCGGCCGACCCGAGGAACTGGGCGTCGCCGAAGGCGAACACCCCCCCATCGGATGCCATCAGCCAGTACCCCTGGCCCGAAGCATCCGTGGCCATGCCAATGATGGGTCGGTTGAGCACAATGTTCCCGGTGGATCCGTGGAACACGGCATCACCGAAGGAGAAGATGCCTCCGTCCGAGGCCACCAGCCAGTAGCCGTGGCCACCGGGGGTGGTGGTCATGCCCACCACGGGCCGGTTGATGTGCATGCCACCGGTACCACCGTGGAACACCGCATCACCGAAGGAGAAGATGCCTCCGTCCGAGGCCACCAGCCAGTAGCCGGCCCCGTCGGCCGTCGTCGACATGCCCACCACGGGACGGTTGATGTGCATCCCACCGGTGGATCCGTGGAACACGGCGTCGCCGAAGGAGAAGATGCCTCCGTCCGAGGCCACCAGCCAGTAGCCGGCCCCGTCGGCCGTCGCCGTCATACCCACGACCGGTTGGTTGAGGTGCATGGCTCCGGTCGATCCGTGGAACTGGGCGTCGCCGAAGGAGAAGATGCCTCCGTCGCGGGCCACCAGCCAGTAACCCTGTCCGGTCGGATCGGTGGCCATGCCGACGATGGGCTGGCTCAGTGGCGTCCCGGTCATGGCCCCGAAGCAGGTGGCGTTGCCGAAGGCGGCCACGTCACCGTAGACGTCCGTCTCGTAGTAGCCCGCCCCCGACTTGGTGGCGGCCGAACCCACCACGGTTCCCGACGGCAGATGGGTCATGCAGGCGGTCGATCCCGAGGTCGATCCCGAACCCGAACCCGCTCCGGCCTGGCTGGGAGGCGAGGAACCCGGACCGACCGTGCCGGCCTGGGCGGACAGGTTGTAGGTCTGCACGTCGAAGGTGTTCCCGGCGGCGTTGGTGGGTGCGACCGTGACCGAGTCACCGTTCACCGTGACCTTCAAGAACTCGTAGACGTCGGCGGCCGACCCCGGCATGGGAGCCGAACCACAGGTGGATCCGACGTTCGTGCTCGGCGACCACCCGAGGGCGTAGACGCTGGCCGTGGCCGACACGGTGGCACAGTTGCCGCTGCTCACCGGCTCCAGCACCCCGCCTCCACCACCGGTCACGTAGTTGATGAGCTGACCGTTCTGCTGGTAGTTGTTCGGGATGATGCGCTGGTAGGTGTGGGCATGCCCGTTGAAGGCGATGCTGACGCCGTACCGGGCCAGGAGGGCCTCGAGGCTGGTCGACGCATTGGGGTTGGCCGAGCTGTTCTGGAGGTAGGGATCCGAGGGCTGGGAGAGCTGGACCGAGCGCAGCGGGAAGTGGAAGACGGCCATCTTCACGCCGCCGGGATGCTGCTGGAGGTCCCTTTGGAGCCACTGGTACTCCGGTGAGCTGGTCTGCCAGTGCTCGTCGGCGTCCGCCTGGTAGGCCTCGCAACTGCCCACGGCCGATGACGTCACATTGCCGCACAGGGCGCCCGTGGTCGTACCGAGCTTGTTGGCCACGGCCTCGGACCATGCTCCCTCGATGACGTAGATGCGCACGTTACCGGTGGAGAATGCGTACCAGTCGTCGGCGGCGTTTCCGGTGATGCCGTCGGTGCCCGAATAGCTGTCGAAGGCGTAGGTGCCACCCGAGTTGGCCGCCGTGGTCGGCGTCGGGAAGATCTTTTCGGGATTGATGGTCTGGTCGTGGTCCCCGGAGCCGGCGAAGATCGGGATCCCCCCGGCCTCGGGCAGGTAGGAGGTCCCGAAGATGTCACTGACCTCCGGCTGGGTGCCGGTCTGCTCCAGGTCCCCGAAGTTGGATTGGTTCGAGCTGTTGTAGCCGATGTCGCCCACCGAGAGGAGGAAGTTGGCACCCGAGTTGCCGATCTGGCTGTACAGGGACGCCTGATCGGGATTGACCCCGCCGGGGAAGGCCACGTCGGCAGACGCAGTGGCACTGGTGTCGTAGTAGTTCTCACCGGTGTCGTTGATCACGTCGAAGGTGACCGGCCGGGTGGACGACGTACTGGCGGGCAGCAGGGTGGTGAACGTCTGGTAGGGCTTCGCCGCCGACAACAGGTCCGAAGCCCCGGCCGAGTGGGCGGACAGGACCGTGTAGCAGTACTCGGTCCCCGGAGCGAGACCCGTGACGGGCACCGAGTTCTGGTACTCGTTGATGGTTCCCAGGTTGCCGGTGACGGTGAACTCCGAACCCGTGGGGGTCCCGGAGGGGTTGATCGGATTGACGTCGCCCGGAAGGGTCGACGGGGCGGCGATGGCCGATGACGTCCACGTCGTCGGAGCGGGGCAGCCGGATCCGGTCATCGGGGCGACCTGCACCGAGCCGAAGACGTTGGTCCCGCCCGGCACCGTGTCGCTGGTGGCCCAGTTGATGTACGCCGACGACTGGGTGAGGTCGGTCACGTACGGTGCCCGGGTCAGCAATGCGTTGAACCCGGAATACGGGGTCACGGCCAATGGCGTGTCGGCGGCACCGGCAATCATGGGTACCGCCAGAGGCACCACCCCGGCCATGACAACGACAATTCCGCCCACTACTCGCTTCAACATCGCACCCTGCCCTTACTCGTCGTGCGAAACCCTTGATTGGTTTTGGGGAAAGGTACAGCAGCCGATGCGCCGGAAGCAATGCACATTTACGCCCTGCTCAAAGGGCGCACCGCCCTTTACCTGGGGATTGCGCTCACTCACGACTGAGCCACTACGCAACGCGTTCATTGCACTACTTGACGTGACCCAATAGGACCACTGTCAAGACCAGTTTTTGCGCATTGCGTGTCGGAGTGACCACGGCTCGCAACCTATAGGCGCCCGGGCCAAGCGGTCCATTTGGCACGTATCGCGGTGAGGGGACCCCCCATAGTGACAGTAGAGCCCGACTACGCGACCGGCCGGGCCGGGTCAGGGTGTGTCGGCGACCAACTCCCCGGGTCCGCCGGCGGCCACCGGCCGGGGCGAGCGCTTGGCCCGCGCCTCCATCTCCGGAGGGGCCCACCTCGAGAGCAGCACCACCCCGGCGAACATGCCGCACAGGAAGAGGATCTGTAGAACGATCGCCGCGGGCGAGTTGCGCAACTGCTCCCCGAACAGCTCGATCCCGATGGCGATGCTGGCCAGGGGGTCGACGATGAGCAGGGCCGACTGCGATGCGGCCAGGGGACCGGCGGCGAACGCCGCCTCGAGCAGCACCGTGCCCAGGACCCCGCTGGCCACGACCGCATAGATCTGCCAGTGCTCGAACAGCCCCGACCAACCCTTGTGGGCGAGGACCTCGGTGGCCGCCTTGACGAACGCGGCATCGATGGCCCACACCAGCGCGGCCGCGGCACCCAGCAAGGCGGCCCTTCGGGCCGGCGACCCCCAGCGGCTCAGGACCAGCAAGGCCACGATGACCAGGCCCCGACTCCCGAGGGCCACGGCCCAGGCCGCCGCCGTCGGTCGCCCGTGCCCCTCCTCGGGATGGGCCACCACCAAGAAGCCGAAGAGCCCGGCGCAGAGCAGGCCGGCGGCCCCCCAGGTCCGTGAGGCGATCCGGTCGTGAAGCCAGAGCGCCCGGAGGGCCAGGGTGAAGATCAACTCGGTGACCAGGATGGGCTGCACCGAGGCCAGGGTGCCGTAGTACAGGGCGAGGGCCGTGAAGATGAAGGTCCCGCCCATGCAGGCCATGCCCAGCAGCCAGATGGGCTGGCGGACCAGGAAGAGTGTTGTCTCCCACCCCGACCGCTTCTGGTCGGATCCGGCCACGTTGGCCAGCTTCTGCAGGACCGATGTCAGAGCCTGACTGAACGCACCGAGCAGGGCGAACAGGATGCTCATCTACCCACCTCGCCCTCTTCTCCGGTGACACGGCTGCTGCCCGCCATTGGAGACCACGGCCGGGGTGAGACGCAAGCACCCCGGCCAACCCTGCGGCCCAGGATGGCGTCTGACGTCACGGTGCAACACACGTCGCCGGTTCGCTGCTGGGCTCGGGGGTGAGGCCCAACCGCCACGACAGCCAGGGGAAGGAGTCCACGAGGGCCTGGCTCCAGAGGTCGAAGTCGTGCCCGCCCGGCCGGACCAGGATGCACGTGGCGATCCCCGCCCGCAGGGCCGCCGGCTGCAGTTCGTGAGCCGCGGCCAGCGGAGCGGTGTCCTGGTCCCCCACCTCGAACCAGCCGGCCATGCCGGCGAACGTCCCGGTGTCGAGCAGCTGGCGAGGGTCGTGGGCGGCGAAGCGCTCCTCGGAGCCTGCGAACAGGGTGTCGATCGTCTCGCCCCGGGTGGTCTCCTCGTACTGGGGTGAGGCAAACCCGGAGAACGAAGCGAAGGTGGGATAGACCGACGGATGGCGAAGGGCCAGCATGAGCGAACAGGTACCGCCGGCCGAGAGGCCCCCGACGGCCAGCGATCCGGGAGCCGACGATGCGTGGAAGCGGCTACGCACGAAGGCGGGCACGTCGTCGACCAGATAGGTCTCTGCATTGCCGAACTTACTGTTCACGCACTCGGAGTCGACGGTCTGGAACCCGTCGGGGTCGGGCATCACGACGATCGGGGCGAGGCCGTGGTGAGTCGCGGCGAAGGCATCGGCCGTGGTGTCGGCATCACCGTCCCCTGACCAGTCCGAGGCACTACCCGGCTCACCGGGGAGGAGCACCAGCGTGGGCAGGGACGGCGTCACCCGGGCGAACCATGCCGGCGGCAGGTAGATGAAGGCGGGACGGGTGGCGAAGTGGGATCTCGTGGCCGGGATGGTTGCAGTGACCACCACACCCCGGGTCGGCAGACGACCGCTCTCGGCCACCTGCTCCTCCAGCTGGCGCAACTGGGGTGCGCCGACCACGTGCTCGGGATCCCCATCGATCAGTCGGCCGACGGTGGGGAACGCGTCCGTGCGCTGGTTGACCACCCCCACGGTCACGACCAGGAGCAGGAGCGCGGCCACCACGGCCAGTATCCGGCGCCCGATCCCGGCCTGGCCCCAACCCACGGACGCGGCCACCACGGCCAGTGCGGCCAGGAAGCCCCAGAGATAGGCCGCCCGGGGAACACCATCGGGGACCAGGGAGCCCAGCGCCAGTACCAGAGCTGCCAGTCCCGTGACGCCGAGGGCGATGGGCAGGCCCCATCCCAGTTGCCGCCGCCATCCCCCGGTGCGCCACTCGACCGAGATCACGAAAGTCACCACCGCCAAGCCCTGCACGAGAAGCGGCAGCCACCCACTGACGAGGGAGATGTTCACGATCAGTGGACCCACCGGCTCCGACGGGAGGCGTCCCTCACGGCCCTTCGGTACGGGGTCCGGTGTCGGCCTCCCGGGTGGAGAGCCATCGGTGCAACCCGGCGGCATTGGAGTGGACCCCGTTCATGACCTCGAGTTTCTCCAGGTGCTCCACGGGCACACCATCGAGGTCGGATGCGAACTCGGCGGCCAGAGCCGCCGCGATGTCCTCGCCGTTGCGGAAGGCGGTCTCGGCCACGTCGGCCCACTTCCGGAGCGTCTCTCCGGCTTCGTCCAGCACGTCCAACGGGTCGGCCAGCAGTCCGTAGTGGGCCAGCGCCAGCCCGGTCGGTCGACGTTCGGCGAAGCGCCGCAGCGACGTGAGGGCCGAGGTGAGGTCGAAGTCCGGTGGCGGCGTGGAGGGCCGCAGCACCCCGGCGTCGGGCAGTTTGACCCCGACGGCGTCGCCGGCGAAGAGGATGCCGCTCAACGTGTCGTGGAGGGCGACATGGTGCTTGGCGTGACCGGGTGAGTCCACGGCGATGAGCGACCGGTTCGAGCTGACCGGGATGGCCTCACCATCCTCGAGGACGTGGATCCGCTCAGCTGGCGTGGGATCGAGCCGTCCGTAGAGGGAATCGAGGAGGGGTCCGTAGACCCTGGAGGCCGAATCGACCAACCGGGTCGGGTCGACCAGGTGGCGGGCTCCCTTGGGGTGCACGTAGACGGTGGCCCGGGGAAAGGCACGCGCCACGTCCCCGACACCACCGGCATGATCGAGGTGGATGTGCGTGACGACCACGCCGGCCAGGTCCGTCGCCCCTAGCCCCAGTCGCTCCAGTTCCGCCAAGAGCACCGGAACCGAGCTCTGACTGCCCGTCTCGACTAGTACCGGGGCGTCGCCCTCGATGAGGTAGCCGGCCGTGACCCGCTCCCAGCCACCGAGGAGGGTGTCCAGCTCGATGACGCCGTCGGCCACGGTCCGTCCGGCACCGGGATCGGCCGGGTCGTCAGGGTCGAAGGGGTGGGATGGGCCCCCATTCCCGGTCGGCTCCCCCCCGTCCGGCTGATGGCGATGTCGGTGAGAGCCGGCGTCGCTCATCCCCGTCTGCCGTCCGAGGGGGATGGATCAGGCGTTTCCACCGGACCTAGCGGGCCTGGACGTCGGCAGCGGCCTTCGTGGCCGGTGCATTTCTGGTGCCCGCTCCGGCCGGGGCCCTCTTCGCCAGCGCCTTCGTGGTCACCCGCGTGGCCGGGGCCTTCTTGGCGGGGGCCTTTTTGGCGGGGGCCTTCTTGGCCGGGGCCTTCTGCGCTGCGGCCTTCTTGGCCGGGGCCTTCTTGGCCGGGGCCTTCTTGGCCGGGGCCTTCTTGGCCGGGCCCTTCTTGGCCGGGCCCTTCTTGGCCGGGGCCTTCTTGGCCGGGGCCTTGGACCCTCCGGCCTTGGTGCCAGCCGTCCCCGACGCTCGTGGGGCCGCGGCGGCGGCCTTGATCGGGGCCTTTGTGGCGAGCGGGGTGGCCTTCTTCGCCGTGGGCTTCGTCGTGGGCCTGGCCCGCCCGGTGGGGACGCTCTTAGTCGGGGCTGGCCCACCCCGGCTCACCGTCACCGGGCCCGGCGACGAGGTGGACGCCGCTTCTTGGATCACCCTGGCTGCTCCTCGCTGGCTTCCGCGTCCGGCGGTCTCCGCCAGTCGCGTCACCATGGACTGGGCCGAGATCCCACCCAGATGGCGTGACGCCGGTCTGGCCTTGCCTCGGGTCAGCGCCCTGCGGGCCAACCCCAAGATGACGTGCTCGGAGCTGGGCTTCTCCTGACCTATGAGTTTGGCCGCCGAGTTGACCAGGGACACGTGGGAGAAGGCCTGTGGGAAGTTGCCGACCATCCGTCCGGCCACAGCGTCGTACTCCTCGGCCAGGAGGCCGAGGTCATTGCGCAGGCCCATCAGCCGGTCGAGCAGCTGTCGAGCATCGTGGTCCCGGCCCAGCATGGAGAGGCAGTCGGCGAGCCAGAAGGAACAAGCCAGGAAGGCCCCCTCCCGGCCGGAGAGCCCGTCGACGTCACCAGTGTCGGCGGTGCGGTAGCGCAGGACGAAGCCCCCGTCGACGAGTTCACGCTCGATGGCCTCGATGGTCCCGCGCACCCTCGGATCGTGGGCGGGGAGGAAGCCGACGAGGGGGATCATCAGCAGGCTGGCATCGAGCTGGTCGGAGCCGTAGTACTGGGTGAATGAACCCATGGAGACGTTGAAGCCCTGGTCGCAGACCTGGTCGTGGATCTCCTGGCGGATCTCCTTCCACTGCTCGACCGGCGCCTCCATGCCGTACTCCTCGGAGGTCTTGATGGCCCGGTCGATGGCTACCCAGGCCATGACCTTGGAGTGGGTGAAGTGGCGGCGCGGACCCCGCACCTCCCAGATGCCGTCGTCGGGCTCTCGCCAGCCGTCCCGCAGGAAGTCCATCAGGGAGAGCTGGAACTCCCACGTGGGACTGTCACCGTCCTGGCCGGTGGGCTCCGACTCGTACAGGGCCGACATGACCTCGCCGTACACGTCCAACTGGAACTGTCCCGCCGCCGCGTTGCCGATCCTCACGGGGGCGGAGCCCTCATAGCCGGGGAGCCAGTCGACCTCCCACTCGTCGAGTCGGCGCTCGCCCGCCGCCCCGTACATGATCTGCATCTGGGACGGGTCTCCAGCCGTGGCCCGGAGGAGCCAGTTCCGCCAGGCCATGGCCTCCTGGTAGAACCCGCCCCGCATGAGGGACTCGAGCGTGAGCGTGGCGTCGCGCAGCCAACAGAACCGGTAGTCCCAGTTGCGGTTGCCCCCAAGTGTCTCGGGGAGCGACGTGGTGGGCGCGGCGACGATGCCCCCGGTCGGCTCGTAGGTGAGCGCCTTCAGGGTGATGAGGGAACGGACCACCGCATCCCGGTAGTCCCCCTCGTAGGTGCACTGGGACACCCAGTCGTTCCACCACAGCTCGGTGTCGAGAATGGCGTAGGCCGCGTCCACCGGCCGGGGAGGGTCCTCGTTGGCCGGGAACCACGTCAACGAGAAGGGCACGCGTTGTCCCTCATTGACGGTGAACTCGGCCACCGTCGAGAAGTCCCGGCCCTTGCACTCAGCAGTGGTCCACAACGAGAGCCCGTCGGGTCCGGCGATGGCGTTGAGCGTGCCGTCGGTCTTGCGCACCCACGGGACGATCTGCCCATATCCGAATCGGATGGTCAGGGTCATCTCCATGGTGACCTTGCCCCGCACGCCCTCGACGAGACGGACGACTTCGGGATGCTGCTGACGGATCGGCATGCAGTCGATCACCCGAACTGTTCCTTCGTCGGTGACGAACTCGGATTCGAGGACCAGTGTCTCGCCCCGGTAGTGACGGTGGGTGGCGCCGCGGGAGCCCTTGGGGGCCAGTTTCCACGAGCCGTGATCGTCGTCCCCCAGGAGCTTGGCGAAGCACGCTGCCGAGTCGAATCGGGGGAGGCACAGCCAGTCGATGGACCCGTCCCGCCCCACCAGGGCGGCCGTGTGGAGGTCGCCGATGATGCCGTAGTCCTCGATGGGGAGCGCCATGCCCCATGTCTAGTCGGGACGTCGCACCGTGGCGTGGCTTCAGTCCGGGACGCACGCCCCCGTGCCGACCACCCGCAGCGAGGACTCGGCCTGCCTCACCCGGGACAACACCCCCGGTGAGGTCAGGGCGTAGCCGATGTCGCCGTTGGTCGTCGATCGGGAGAACACCACCCCGATCACCTCGCCGTCCAACTGCACGAGCGGCCCACCCGAGTTGCCCGGGCGGACCTTGGCCTGGATCTCGTAGACGTTGCGCACGGTGAGGCCCTGGCCGTAGATGTCCCGTCCCTCGGCTTCGAACGCCGCCATGATCCCGGCCGGTGCCACCTGGAACGGGCCGCCTCCGGGATAGCCGAGCACCGCCGCTTGGACACCGCGGGCCGAGGGCTGGGGATCGAGCGACAGCACCGGTTCATCGAGGCCGCTCACCCGGAGCACCGACAGGTCGTAGGACGGGTCGAAGTAGATGACGGTGGTGGACAGGAGGCTGGTGCCGAGCTGGACCATCGGGTGGGCGATGCCCGCCACCACATGGGCGTTGGTCACCACGATCCCCGGGCCGACGACGAACCCTGAACCCTCCTGGATCTGCCCGCAGCCGTCGCCGACGATCTTGACCGTGGACGCTGCGGCGTGGGCCGCCGCCGCGTCGAGCTGGGTGCCACCCGGCAGCGCCACCGGTCCCGCTGACTCCGGGGCCAGTTGGGCGAAGACCGGGGGGAACCCCTGGGCCGAGAGGAAGCTCTGGACACGCGAGAACACCGACGGCGGAGCGGGCAGCACGTTGTCGAGCGAGCGGATGATCCGCGACCGGTCGATGGAGGCGTTGAGGGTCAGCGAGTCGCTGTTGACCAGGGTGTTGGCCAAGAGCCACGCGGCCAGGAGGGAGGCCACCACCGCCACCACCACCCCGAGGGCCGAGTCGACCTTGCCGAGGGCTCCCCGGTGCACCCGCCGGAAGGCCAGGTTGCCCACAATCCGGCCGGCCACCCCGCACAGGATGGCCACCCCCAAGAGCGTGACCAGGGCCAACGCCGTGCGAACGGGCTGGGAATGGCCCCAGGTCACTGTGACCGAGGCCAGTTGCGCCCCGAGGTACAGGCCGACCAGCAGCCCCCCGAACGACAGGACCTGCACCACGGCACCGAGCCGGAGGCCCTGGACGGCGGCCAGCGCCACCACGATCAGTACCACCACGTCCACCAGGTTCATCGGGACGGGGACAGGGGGGTTCGGCGCTCGGGACGGACCGGCACCACCAGGACCAACACCACCGACGTACGGTAGACCTCGGCCGTCCCGCCCCACCGTCATCACCCTGCCGTCGGGTGGTCGCGTGGCAAGATCTCTGGCGCAATCGGACAAACCACCACAGTGGGCCGGACCGCGGCCCCCGCCAGAGACGCGACCGGGGTTCCATGTGAGTGATCTGACACCACCCGCCCCTCCTGCCGTGATGCAGCCACGAACCCGTCCGACCTGGCGATCGACGGCACCCTCCCCCCGCTCCCGGGACCGACGCCGGGCCCGTCGTTCGCCAGCACGGCCACGCTTCTGTGCGGTGGCGTGGGTGACCATCGCCCTCGTGGCCCTGACCGTGTCCTCATGTTCCACGGGCAGCCCCAACGCCGCCGGTCCGTCCGCGCCGTCGACCATCGCACCGGGGTCCCCGTGGACGGGAACCCTCGCCACCGCCACCCTCCCCGCACCGGTCAACTCACTGACCGCCGTGGACTGCGTGAGCTCGTCGCGCTGCTGGGCGGTCGGGGCGACGGTCGGGACGTCCGGGGCGCCCAACGGCGCCGCCGTCATCACCACCGGGAACGGGGGCACGAGCTGGACCGCACAGCCCATCCCCGCCACCGTGGGCTACCTGTCCGACATCTCGTGCAGCGACCGGCACTTCTGCGCGGCGGTGGGCCAGCTCACCCAGACCTCCAACGGCCAAGGCACCATCATCACCACCTCAGACGGGGGGACCACGTGGACGGCAGCCACCGTCCCCGCGGGCATCCTCGATGTGACGGCCGTCGCCTGCCAGTTCAACCGGAGGTGCCTGGCCATCGGGACGTCGGCGACGGGGTCGGCCGCCCTGGTCTCCTCACCCTCCCGGCCCGGCTGGGTGCAGCAGGGGACGCTCCCTCCCGGCCTGACCGGAGCCACCGACATCTCGTGTCCCGACAGCCAGCACTGCTGGACCACGATCGACCAGGTCGTCGACGTGGACCACGTCACCGGCCAGGTGGCCCTGACCGCCGACGGGGGCGCCACCTGGGCCACCACCGCCGCGCCGAAGGCGGTGGGCTACCTCAACGGCATCGCCTGCTTCCGCGGCGTCCCGGGCCACAACGGACTCCCCTTCACGTCCACAACCGCGTCGACCGCGCCCGCGACATCCGTGCCGGGGACGACACCCCCGGCCACGACAACGGGAGGCACCACGGCAGGGGCGACCACGACCATGACGTCGGCACCGACCACGACCACCACCACCCCTCCCCCGACCACCACCACGACGGCTCCGGCCGGGTTGAGCGGGGCCTGGTGCGTAGCCGTGGGTACGACGGCCAGCACGGTCACCGGGACTCGCACCGGGCACGGCGTCATCCTCACCACCACCAACGGTGGCGCGTCCTGGGTCCACCAATCGGTCAGCCCCACCGCAGCGGCGCTGATGGGCGTCTCCTGCACGGCTGTGAACACATGTGTCGCCGTGGGCAGTGCGGTGGGCCTCGCCTCCGACGCCGGGCTGTCGATCCTCACCGGACCGGACAGCCATCCGTGGAGACGGGCGGCCACGGTGTCCTCGCCCCAGGTGCTGACCTCGGTCAGCTGTGTCTCGCTGTCCGCCTGCGTGATGGTCGGCGAGTCCGTCAGCCAGCGGCTGGTGGCGGGGTGACTCGGGGCCGGGCCATCCACGGAGCCGCGGCGGCCCACCGCTAGCCTCCGTGACCATGGCACGGCGCCGCTCCCGTCGGGGACGTACATTCGGCGCGTCGAGGCATCCGTCGGCCACCCGTCGCCGTCGAACCGCGGTTCACAGCCAGTTCGCGCGTGTCACAGCCGGTTCGTAGGATCCCTTGCGTGAACCCATCACCGATGACCGTTCCCTCGCTGCTGACGCCGTCCGGCCCGGGTCGCCTGTCGTGAGCACGGTCGAGCCCCTCCCGCGCCGCGCCCGCCGGCGACCCACCGCCACCTCCGCCTTCGGCGTGGGCAGACGGGAGGCCCACGACGCCTCACCGTTCTATGCCCGCTTCACGCCCCCACGGGTCTCGGACGACAGCACGGTGGCGCCCCCTGCAGCGACGGACGCCATCTGGGTCGGCGACGCCCGGCACATGGACCAGTGGGGATCGGTGGCCGACAACTCGGTGGCGCTGGTGGTCACCTCGCCCCCCTACTTCGCCGGGAAGGAGTACGAGGCCGCGTTGGGGGTGGGAGGGGTGCCTGTCGACTACGAGGCCTATCTGGGCATGTTGTTCGACGTCTTCGGCCAGTGCTTCGACAAGCTGGAGCCCGGAGGGCGCATCGCCGTCAATGTCGCCAACCTGGGCCGCAAGCCCTACCGATCGCTGGCCCGTGACGTCATCGACCTGCTCGACCAGCTCGGCTACCTGCTGCGGGGCGAGATCGTGTGGCAGAAGAGCCACGCCGCCGGTGGCTCGTGCGCGTGGGGTACCTACCAGCGGCCGGGCAACCCGGTGCTCCGCGACGTGTCCGAGAGGATCATCGTGGCCAGCAAGGGCCGGTTCGACCGGGCCCTCTCCCCCGATGAGCGCTCATCCCGGGGCCTCCCCCACGAGGGGACCATCACCATGGACGAGTTCGTCGATGCCACCATCGACATCTGGGACATCCCCACCGAGTCGGCCACCCGGGTGGGCCATCCGGCCCCCTTCCCGGTCGAGCTGCCCCGCCGCCTCATCGAGCTGTTCACCTACCGCGGGGATCTGGTCCTCGACCCGTTCATGGGCTCGGGATCGACCGCCGTGGCCGCGGTGCGGACCGAGCGGCACTACGCCGGGTTCGACACCGACGAAACCTACGTGGCTTTGGCCGAGCAACGGGTGGCCGATGAACGATCCACCGGATCGGGACCGGGAGAGGGCGGACCCAGTCGCCACCGGGTGACCGTGTCCCCGGGCCGTTCGGCCGGGTCCAATGCCGAAACCGAGGCCGGTGCGGTCGCCCTGGGCCAGAAGGCCCGTGCGGTCGCTCGTCAGGCCCTGGTCACCGCCGGGTTCGTGGGGATCGAGGACGGCGTGGCCTACGGTGACCTGGGACTGGGCGTGGACTTCCGGGCCCGGGACTCCTCGGAAGGCATCTGGCTGTTCGATCTCTCCGGGGCGTTCTCGACCACCAGGCCCGGCCTGCGCCGCCCCGACGTGTTGTGGAAGGCGCTGGGCAAGGCCGGCGTACTGCACCAGGCGCGCGTCGCTGCCGCCCCGAGGGACGACCTGGGGCCACTCGTGCTGTTGACCACCGACCTCCCCGGCCCCCGGACCCCGGCGTGCAAGGCGCTGCGGGCCATGCAAGGTTCCGCCGGCGACGGACCAGTCTTCGACGTCGTCGAGCTGCTCGACCCGGTCGGCGCCGAGCGCCTGGCCTCCCTCGCCCGCGGCGCTACCCACCGGCCAACGGACTGAACCCGGCACCGACCGGCGAGCCACCCCGTGCCTGACGACCGGACCACCGTGACCGAGCTCGGCACGGCGCTGGGCACCCTCCCACACGCGGATCCCGCCGCGGCCCTGGCCGCCCGTCCCGGCGCCCTGCGGGTGGCGGCCGCCCAGTGGGACCACCTGGATGACATCTACCGGACCGGACGGTACGCCGACCAGTGGTCCACAGCGTTCGCCAACGGTCGTGCCCTGCTCGAGGCGGCTGACGGCCTTCGGAACCGTGCGCCGCTCACCATCGAATGGACCGGCGGCCGGCGTCCCCCGGGCGACGAGGTGGCCCCGATCGATCTGCGCATCGACCACGTGTACCTGGTCAGCTGCAAGTACGAGTCGGACATCCTGGCCAACGCCTCCCCGGCGCGGCTGTTCGAAGGTCTGTTGGCCACCCAGGGCACCTGGGACCGGAGCGACTGGTACGACACGGTGGCCCCGGTCCAGCTCCAGGATCTGTACCGGTCCTGTCTGGCCGCCACCGGCCTCGCCGGCTTCCCCCCCACACCGTCGGCGTGCAGCCGCGACCAACTGACCACGCTTCGACACGCCCTCCCGGGTCGGGCCTATCCCGATGCCGCCTCCCGATCGGCCTACGCCGACCTGTGCCGCACCGTCAGTGAGGCATCGGCACGACGCTGGACGGACCAGGTGGCCTCGTCGGGCATCGGGCCCGAAGGAATGCTCTGGCGACTCCTCCGCATCGGCAGCGCTCCCTACTTCGTCCTGGGGAACGACCGTCGCACCGGCCTGCCGGCGCGCTACCGCATCGCCAGTCCCTGGGACTGGCGATCGTCCTTCGAGCTGGAGGAGTTCATCGTCACGCCGGCCGTGGCCGGCCAGCCCCGGGTCGACTGGTCCGCCCGGTACCGCTCCCGGGAGGACGACCGCTCCGGTGCCGTCGCCGGCCACGTCGAGATCCGATGGAGCCACGGGCGCTTCGCCCAGCCCCCGGAGGCCAAGGTCTATCTGGACACGCCGATGTCCCAGCTGCCCGGTTACCACGCGCTGACCCCCGACGAACCGGCCCAACCCACGTTGTGGGCGGTGCCATGAACGGCCCGGGCGTGCCGTGACCTGGGACGGGGATCGGTACCAGAAGCGGTTCGATGATCTGCATGAGGCGGGCGTGGATGTACACGGGGAGGCGGCGTTCGTACGGCGCTGGCACCCGGACACCGTGCTCGACGCCGGCTGCGGCACCGGACGGGTGGCCCGCGAGCTGGCCCGGCAAGGGATCGACGTCGTGGGCGTCGACGTCGATCGGTCGATGATCGAGACGGCGCAGCGACTGGCCCCCGAGCTGGAGTGGGTGACCGCCGACCTGACCACTCTCGATCTCGGTCGACGCTTCGATCTGGTGGTGATGGCCGGCAACGTCCCCCTGTTCACCCCGGACGGCACCCAGCCGGCGCTGGTAGCCACCTGCGCCCGGCACCTCGTCGAGGGTGGGCACCTGGTGGCCGGGTTCCAGCTGGACCGGGGCTACGACCTCACCCGGTACGACGCCCACTGCCTCGACGCCGGTCTGGTGCTGGAAGGCCGTTGGGCCACCTGGTCGGGCGAGCCGTGGGACGACGTCGGGACCTACGCCGTGAGCGTCCACCGGCTCGGGGCCGCCCCCGGGAGCGACTCGCCAGGCGCTGGGTCCTCGGGTGCCGGAGCGACCGACCGTGCTCCGTCACCGGACCGGCGGCCGTGGACCTGACCCGGAACGGCCAGGGAGGGTGGGAGGCGGCCCGTCTGCGAACATGGGGACCACGCAGAAAGGACTCCATGCGCAATCCCATGTTCGTCCACGACGAGAAGCTCACCACCCTGATCCTCGACTACTGCCGGTGGCGGCTGGCTCTCGATCCGGTTCCCCTCGACTTCGGTGGCGCCCAGGCCGCATCGTTGGACGCCAGCCTCCAGGGTCTGATCAATCCGGCGGGGACCGATCCCCACCGCATCATGGAGATCTTCGACAACGAACTGGCCACCGCCGTGGTCTCCTGCGACAGTCCCCGGTTCCTGTCGTTCATTCCCGCCGCGCCGACCAAGGCCTCCCTGCTCTTCGACATGGTGGTGGCCTGCTCGTCCCTGCAGGGCACGTCGTGGATGGAGGCCGCCGGCGCCGTGGCCGCCGAGAACCAGGCCCTCTCCGTGCTGGCCGACCTGGCCGGCCTCCCTCACGGGGCCGGTGGATGCTTCGTCTCCGGCGGCTCGGCCGGCAACCTGTCCGCCCTCATGGTGGCCCGCGACACCGCCACGCACCGGATGGGCGAACGGGCTCCCCTTCACCCACTGGTGGCCATCAGCGAGGAGGCCCACTCGTCGGTGGGCAAGGCCCTCCGGGTGTTGGGGGTCGAAGCCCTCCTGGTCCCCTGTGACGATCACCGGATGACCGGCGCCGGCCTGTCCTCGACCTTGGCCACCCATCCCCGCGGTGACGACGTCATCGCCGTGGTGGCCACGGGGGGCACCACCAACGCCGGCATCGTCGACGACCTGGCCGGCGTGGGCCGGATCGCCCGGGAGCGCGATCTGTGGTTCCACGTGGACGGGGCCTACGGGTGCGCGGCGCTGTTCGCACCCTCGGTCCGCCACCGCTTCGCCGGCATGGACATGGTGGACTCGTTCGTGGTCGATCCCCACAAGTGGCTCTTCGCCCCGTTCGACTGTGCCGCACTGATCTACCGCCAGCCCCACCTGGCCAAGGCCGTGCACACCCAGGACGCCTCCTATCTGGACGTGCTGCACAGCGACGAGCGCGACGACTGGAACCCGAGCGACTACGCCTACCACCTCACCCGTCGGGCCCGGGGCCTACCCCTGTGGTTCTCCTTGGCCGTCTACGGGACCGACGCCTACCGCGACGCCATCGAGACGGTCCTCACCGTCACCCAGGCGTGTGCCGACCTGGTGGAGCGGACCCCTCATCTGGAGTTGGTGCGGAGGCCGGAGCTGTCAGTGGTCCTGTTCCGGCGCACCGGATGGCAGTGGGACCACTACGAGCAGTGGTCCGATCAGCTGCTCCGGGACCAGATCGGGTTCGTGGTGCCGACGCTCTGGGAGGGCGAGCCCGTCGGACGCCTGGCCCTCCTGCATCCGGACACCACGGTGGCCATGGTGGAGGAGATCATCGCCACCATGGCGTGACCGTGCGCCGCTGACCGAGGGGGCGGGGCGGTGCTTGAGCGCCACCATGGGGTCGGGTATCTTCCCCCTACCGTCGGCCGTCGCGGTGGATCGGCGGTGGGCGTCGCCACGACCTACACCGCGCGGAGGGTGGGTCATGGACCAGGTGGCGGAGAAGGTGGTGGCCCCGGAGTCGGCGGGATCGAAGAGCGACGGCCTGACCCGCGACGTCGGCTTCATCGGGCTGCTCTTCACCTCCGAGGGCTCGATCATCGGCTCGGGATGGCTCTTCGGAGCGCTCGTCTGCGCCACCATCGGCGGACCGGCGGCCATCATCGCCTGGCTCATCGGATCGGTGGCGGTGATCCTGCTGGCCCTGGTCCACGCCGAGTTGGGAGGGATGTTTCCGGTCAGCGGGGGGACCACCCGCTTCCCTTACTACGCCTTCGGTGGCCTGGCCGGTGCCTCCTTCGGGTGGTTCTCGTGGTTGCAGGCTGTGGGCACCGCACCCATCGAGGTGGAGGCGGCCATCACCTACACCGGCAACTACTGGCACGGACTGACCACCACGTCGGGCGGGGTTCCGGTCCTGACCGGCCTGGGCTACGTGGTGGCCACGGTGATGATGGCCCTGTTCGTGGTGGCCAACCTGTTCGGGGTCCGGTACCTCGTGCGGGCCAACAGCGTCATCACCACCTGGAAGGTCGTCGTCCCCGTGATGACGATCGTCGTCCTGTTCTTCACCCACTTCAACACGGCCAACTTCACCAGCCACGGCTTCGCCCCCTTCGGCCTCCACGGCGTGCTCCGGGCCGTCTCCGACGGTGGGGCGGTGTTCGCCCTGGTCGGCTTCGAACAGGCGGTGCAACTGGGCGGCGAGAGCAAGAACCCCCAGCGGGACATGCCGCGGGCGGTCATCTTCTCCATGCTGATCGGTGCCACCGTCTACATCCTGTTGCAGGTGGTGTTCATCGGGGCCCTGCCCCAGCACGCCCTGGCCCACGGGTGGGCGAACGTCAGCTTCGAGGGGATCTTCGGACCGTTCGCCGGTCTGGCCAAGGGCCTGGGCCTGGCCTGGCTGGCCTACATCCTTTACGCCGACGCCATCATCGCCCCGACCGGCTCGGGCCTGATCTACACCACCACCACCAGCCGCATCACCTTCGGCATGTCCAAGAACGGGCACGTCCCCTCGATCTTCGAGAAGACGACCAAGAAGGCGAACATCCCCCTCTTCGGCCTCATCTTCACCTTCCTCATGGGGCTCTTGTTGTTCCTGCCCTTCCCCGGCTGGCAGAAGCTGGTCGGCTTCATCACCTCGGCCACCGTGCTCATGTACGCCGGCGCACCTCTGGCCCTCGGGGCGCTCCGCCACCAAAAGCCGGACGCCGAACGGCCCTACCGGCTGCCGTGGGCCCCGGTCCTGGCTCCGGCCTCATTCGTCGCCGCCAGCCTCATCATCTACTGGAGCGGTTGGGAGGTGGTGTGGAAGCTGATGGTGGCCGTCCTCCTCGGGTACGTCCTGATGGGCATCTCGCGGCTCACCCACGCCAACCCGGTCGAGTCGCCGTTGGACTGGAACGCGGCCATCTGGCTGTGGCCGTATCTGGGCGGACTGACCCTCATCTCCTACCTGGGTCAGTTCCAGGGGGGCCGGATGAACATCCCCTTCTACTGGGACATGGTGGTGGTGGCGGCCTGGAGCCTCGCCGTCTACTACACCGCCATCCGGCTCCGGCTGCCCGAGGCCAAGGTCGACGAGTACGCCGCGGGCGTCTACGGCTTCGACAGCTGACGGGGGTCGGCCGGTCCATGGGTTGCTGACCGCCGATGACGACGGGCCGGCGGGTCCGCTCGGTCAGGTGTAGCCCTGCATGATGTGCTCGATCCACCAGGCCGGGGCGGCGTTCATCAGGGTCTGGAGATCCCAGTAGTCCCACCAGCGGAGGATGGTCCCGTGGCGCAGCTCGTGCACCGAGACGAACGGAAGGGTGACCTCCTCGCCGCTGTGCCAGCGCCAGGTCTCCGCGTGCTCGGTCACCACCGTGTCACCCTCGGCCACCATCAGGCGGAGGTGGTGCTCGTAGCCGGAGATGCGTTCCAGGCCGAGCCGCAGGCGGGCCACGATGAGCTCGGGTCCGCGGGCCACGTCGTCGTCGGGGGACGGGACGTCGGTGTACTCGCTGTCCGGGCCGAAGAACCGGCCGATGGCCTGCCAGTCGCGCTCGTAGAGGGCGGCCCAGAACGCCTGCACCCGCTCCTTGTTGGCTGCGGTGTCGGACTCAGCACTCACGGTGGCACCTCCGGTCATGGCGGCCCCGGTCCCCCGTGGGATCGTGCGACCGGCGCCATGATGGCACGGGACCAGGTCAGACCGGAGTGAGCGGCCCGCGCCCCGGGCCGGCGGACGGCGTGGGCCGATGGGCCTCGGGGGCAGTGTTAACGCTCCGGCAACCTAGATCCGGGCGAGGGCCGCTACCATCGCCACGCAGTGGCCAAGAGCACGCTCGATTCGAAGCCCGGTGACGTCCCGGAATCCCCCGCGGCCTTCGCCCACGGGCCCCAGCTCCTCACGGGCCTGAGCCCGAAGGTGGTGAGCAAGACCGCCTACGAAAAGGAGCTGGCCCGCCTCCAAACCGAGCTGGTCCGCATGCAGGAGTGGGTGGTCCACGAGGGGCTGCGGGTCATGGTCATCTTCGAGGGGCGGGACACGGCGGGCAAGGGCGGGACCATCAAGCGCATCATGGAGCGTCTGAACGCCCGCTACTGCCGGGTGGTGGCGCTTGGCACCCCCACCGACCGAGAGCGGTCGCAGTGGTACTTCCAGCGCTACATCGCCCACCTCCCGGCGGCAGGCGAGATCGTCCTCTTCGACCGGAGCTGGTACAACCGGGCCGGCGTGGAGAAGGTCATGGAGTTCTGCACCGAGGAGGAGCACGCCGAGTTCTTCCGGACCTGCCCGCAGATCGAACGGGCCCTGGTGCGCTCGGGCATCATCCTGGTCAAGTACTGGCTCTCGCTCAGCGACGAGGAGCAGGAACGGCGGTTCACCGAGCGGATCAACAACCCGGGCAAGCGGTGGAAGCTGAGCCCGATGGATCTCGAGGCCCGGGCCCGGTGGGTCGACTACGCCGAGGCGAAGGACGAGATGTTCTCGTACACCGACATCAAAGAGGCCCCCTGGTACGTGGTCGACGCCGACAACAAGAAGGCCGCCCGCCTGAACATCATCAGCCACCTGCTCGACGTGGTGCCCTACGAGGCGGTGCCCCACGAGGAGGTCGCCCTGCCGGCCCGACAGCAGCGCAACTACGAGCGACCGCCCATCGACAGCCAGTCGTGGGTGCCGACACGCTTCATCGTCAAGTGACAGGCCCCGTCCCGGGACCGAGGGGGTCGTAGCCGCCCGTGCGCAAGTTCATCATCATGGGCATTCAGGGCAGCGGCAAGGGCACACAGGCCAAGCTGTTGGCCGAGGACCTCGAGTTGGAGCACGTCAGCGTGGGGGACATCTTCCGCTGGAACGTGCAACACCACACCAAGCTCGGCGCCCAGGTCAAGCGCATCATGGCCGCCGGCCACCTGGTGGACGACGACCTGGTGGAGGCCGTGGTGCGAGACCGGCTGGCCGAGCACGACTGGAACTTCGGGTTCATCATCGACGGCTTCCCCCGCAACGCCCGTCAGGCCGAGTTCTTCCTCGAGACCTACGACATCGACGGCGTGATCAACCTCTACCTCCCCGACGAGGAGGTCACCCGCCGGGTCCTGGCCCGTCGTGTGTGCTCCCAGTGCGGGCTGGACTACAACCTGATGGCCCACCGGCCGCGGCAGGCCGACCGATGCGACGTCTGCGGCGGCTCCCTCGAGGCCCGGGCCGACGACAATCCCGAGGCGCTGGCCATCCGGCTGATGCAGTACCACGAGGAGACCAAGCCCCTCATCGAGATCTTCGAGCGCAAGGAGTTCGTCGCCACAGTGGACGCCACCCTGCCCGTCAACGAGGTCCAGGACTCCATCCGGGAGCGGTTCTCGCTGCCTCCCCGCCTCGGCTGACCGCCCGCACCACCGGTCGCCACCGTCGGGCCACCTCGGGCCATCACCCGCCGGGACACGGTCAGTCGGCAGCCTCGAACCTGGCCTTCGATTCGGCCGCCAACGTGGTGGCCCGTTCGGCATTGCGCCGGGCGGCGTCCCTCGGCCGCAGACCCTCGGCGTAGACGCCCTTGATGTACTCCTGGACGTCGCGGGCGGCGGTGGCCATGGTCAGCAGGTCGTTCGACGCCTGGAGGTGGGTCCGGAAGCCCATGTGGTCCCAGGCCCGGTGGATGTTGGCCTTGGCCGCCATGAGGGTGGTGAGAGGCGCCTGGGCTACGTGGAAGGCCAACTCGTTGACCTCGTCGTCGAGCCGCTCCCTCGACACCACCCTGTTGATCAGGCCCATCTCCTTGGCCTCGGCCGCCCCGATCTCCTGGCCGGTGAGCATGTACTCCATGGACCGCTTCCAGTTCATGAAGATCCACGGCTCGATGCCCGTCTCCATGTTGGGCATGGCCATGCCCTGGAGGACGGGGAACTGGAAGTAGGCGTCCTCGGAGGCCACCGTCATGTCGGTCAGCAGGCCCCAGGCTGTGCCGCCCCCGAGGCAGTACCCGTGCACCTGGGCGATGGTGATCTTGGGGAAGTCCCACAGCTTGAGCACCGGCGTTCCGTAGATGTCCCACTGGCCCTTCCACACACTCCCGAGCGCGGCGGTACTGGCGTCGATCTCCCGCATCTCGGTGCCGGGGGTTCCGGTCACCACGTGTCCGGCGCTGAACCCGGGCCCGTTGGCCTTCATCACCAGCACCTTGATGTCATAGTCACGGTCGGCGTCGTCGAGGCAGGCGTCGACGTCGAAGACGAGGTCCGACGTCTGGATATTGGCCTTCTCGGCGAAGTCGAGGGTGATCCAGGCGACAGGCCCGTCCTTTTGGTAGATCACCGTGTTGAACGAGCGGGTCTCCATGGTCAACTCCAGTCCGGGCGGCCGATGCGCCGGTTGCCGAAGCTAGTGCCATGGCCGCCGACCTGCACCGCGTTCGGAACGAACCCCGGCCGTGCCGGTGGGGCCGGGGACAACGAGCCCATGCCCCCACTGGCTCCTCCAGCACATCCAACAGCGAGACATCTATCATCCCTGCAGGTGACGGTGCGGCCCGATGGTCCGCCGGCACGCAACGAAGCGGGGATGCATCGTGGGGGATGACGAGGATCAGGTCAAAGGGACGCTGGCCAGGTACTGCCAGCTCCTCGACGACGGCGACTTCGACGGTTGGATCGAGCTGTTCTCCGACGACGCCCAGCTGCTCTTCGGCGGCACCACCCACGAGGGGCGCCCCTCCATCCGGGGCTACATGGAAAAGGTCCAGCCCCCGGAAGGCCGGGGGAAACACATCACCGCCAACGTCCTGGTCGACGTGGACGGGGACGCGGCGTCGGCCCACACCGACTACCTGTTCGTGCGTCCGACGGCCGAGGGCCTCGTCCTGGTGGCCACCGGGCGCTACCACGACCAGCTGGTCCGGGACGGTGAGGCGTGGCGGTTTAGCCGGCGAGAGATCACCCTGCTCGCCCCGGCGGGCCGAGCCACCGGTGCCTGATCCCGAGATCCGCCGCCACGCGGTCCGTGCCTGAGGTGGCCGAGGTCCGGTGACCACCCGTCCGGGCCCCTCCACCCCGGAGGTCATCGTGGTCGGATCGGGGGCGGCCGCCCTGAGTGCCGCCCTGGCCGCGGGCGCCGGCGGCGCCCGGGTGACCATGGTCGAGTCCACCGGATCGGTCGGGGGCACGACCGCCGTCTCCGGCGGCGGTGTGTGGATGCCGCGGAACCATCACATGGCCGAGCTCGGGTCGGACGACTCCCGGCCCGAGGCCCTGGCCTACATGGAGCGGCTGACCGCCGGAAGGACGCCGACCGAGTTGCTCGAGCACTACGTGGACCGGGGTCCGGCGATCCTGGCCGAGCTCGAGCGCACCACGCCGCTCGAGCTGCGCCCCATGACCTGGCCCGACTACCACCCCGAGATGGAGGGGGCGAAGGCCCAGGGCCGGATGATGGAGCCCGCCCTCTACGACACCCACCGCCTGGGCCCGTGGGCCGGGCGACTCCGCCGGCCGCCGGTGCTGGGCCTCCCCCTCACCCTGCAGGAGGCCACGGTGAAGTGGCGTCCGTCCTACACCCCCGAGCAGTTCGACGCCGCCCTGGTGCGGGCCCGCGTGGCGGCCGGCCAGGTGGCCTGCGGCCAGGCCCTGATCGGCGCGCTGCTGGAGGCCTGCTTGGCCGCAGGCATCGAGCCACGGCTCGAGACCCCTGCCGTCGAGGTCACGATGTCCGGTGGCGGGGCCGACGCCCGCGTGGCCGGCCTCGTGGTCGACCGGCCGGGTGGCCGGACCGAGCTTCCCGCTGCTGCCGTTGTCCTGGCCTCGGGGGGGTACGAGTGGAACGCCTCGCTGAGGGAGCGGTTCCTGCCCGGTCCCCTCACCCATCCCCACAGTCCCCCCTCCAACCAGGGCGACGGCCTGGCCATGGCCATGGCCGTGGGCGCCGACCTGGCCAACATGAACGAGACCTGGTGGTACCCGGCCTCCTCGGTGCCGGGCGAGGTCTACGACGGTCGGCCGCTGGCCCGGTTCGTGGGCGTGGAGCGCACCGCCCCCCACTCCATCATGGTCAACCGGTTCGGCCAGCGGTTCGTCAACGAGGCGGGAAACTACAACGACCTCGGGAAGTCCTTCTTCTCGTTCGACGTCAACGAGTACTCGCCCCGGAACCTGCCGTCCTGGGTGGTGTTCGACCGGCAGTACCGGTCGCGGTACCCGGTGTCCACCTGCCGGCCCGGCGACCCCGACCCGGACTGGCTGCACGTCCACGACACCCTGGAGGGCCTCGCCCTCCAGACCGGCATCGACCCCGTGGGCCTAGCCGAGACCGTCGAACGCTGGAACCGTTTCGTGGCCGGCGGACGGGACCGTGACTTCGGACGGGGATCGAGCGCCTACGACCGATTCCACGGCGACCCGGGGGCACCGCACCCGAACCTGGGCACCGTGGCCGAGGGGCCGTTCTATGCGCTCCCGGTCCATGTGGGCTCGGTGGGGACCAAGGGTGGGCCCCGGGTGGACGTGGATGGACGGGTCCTCCATGTGGGCGGACGTCCGATACCCGGGCTCTACGGTGCCGGCAACGTGATCGCCAGCCCGGCCGGTCCGGCCTACTACGGCGGCGGAACGTCGATCGGCATGGGTCTGGTGTGGGGACACGGGGCGGGGACCCACGCCGCGGCCTACGCCGGTGGCTCACCCCGAGCGCGCTCCTGACTGCCGCGCCCATCGGGAGTCCGACGACGAACGGCACTCGGGTACGTTGACAGACTGACGCCGCCACGGGTCCGGGGGGTGAGCCGATCCCGGTGGTCACGGGGCCGAGAGCGAAGGAGACACGGCTGTGGACATCACCGGAAGTGCACTGGTCACCGGGGCCAGCCGGGGCATCGGCCGGGCCGTGGCCCTCGAGCTGGCCGACCGGGGCTTCCCCACGGTGGCCACGATGCGCCACCCCGAGGCCGGGGCCGATCTGGCCGCCTCCACCACCGGGCGGTTGCGTGTGGCCCGGATGGACGTCACCGACGTCGACGCCGACGCCCTGCCCGACGATCTGCAGGTACTGGTCAACAACGCCGGGGTGGACTCCGACTTCCTGCCCGTCGAGCACAGCAGCCTGGACGACTGGCGGTACGTCTTCGAGACCAACGTCATCGGCCTCGTGGCCACGACCATGGCCGCCATCCCGGTGCTCCGGGCCAATCGACCCGCGGTGGTCTGCAACATCTCCTCGTCATCGATCTTCGCCAGCGTTCCCTTCTACTCCACCTACCGCGCCTCCAAGGCCGCCGTCTCGGCCTTCGGGGACTCCCTGCGGGTCGAGGTGGCGCTATCGGGCATCCGCGTGGTGGAGATCGTCCCGGGACCCGTCGACACCGACATGTTCCAGCTGAGTAAGGAGGAAGCGGCCGCCGCCGGTTACGACCGCTACCGGCCCATGGCAGAACTGGCGGCCCGGCTCCGCACGGAGAACGCCGATCCCATGGTGGCCACCCCGGCGAGCGCCGCCGCCCTCATCGTCGACGCCATCCTGGATGACGACGGGCCCATGCGCTACGGCTGCGACCCGCTGTCCATCGGCCTCCTGGACGTCTGG
Organism: uncultured Acidimicrobiaceae bacterium; assembly: GCA_963738545.1. Classification (GTDB taxonomy): domain Bacteria; phylum Actinomycetota; class Acidimicrobiia; order Acidimicrobiales; family RAAP-2; genus Bog-756. Next base: position 240,298 of record CAVTXA010000008.1, on the reverse strand, counting down.
CGTCAGTCCGACGACGAGACCATGTTCGATCTGACCGGCCGGTCGATGCTCGACGGTCTCGAGCCCGTCGACCCCTGACCGTGCTCGTCCTCCTCACCTCCGTGGCCCACGCGAGCTTCGCCGGCCAGCTGGGCCGACCCGGGGTCGAGTGGCTCATCCTGCAACCCGACGGCACCCTGGTGGACGAGAACGGCGGCCCGGTCGCATGGGACGACGCCCGGCCCGAGGTGGCCTGGGGGACGTCGGACCTGTTCCGTGAAGGCGCCCCCATCGGGACGTTCTTCTCCTCGCTGACCCGGTTGGCGACGTTGCGGTGGTTCGCCTCTCCGGCGGCCGGCTACGACGCCCCGGTCTTCGCCCGGCTGGCGTCTGCGGGCGTCTCGGTCACCAACGCCCACGTGAACAGTGTCCCCATCGCCGAGTTCGTCATCCGGGCTGTGCTCGACGAGTTCCAGGACGCCGGCGCGTGGCGCAGCCAGGTCGGGCCGCGGTCCTGGCGCATCCACGACTGGCGGGAGGTGGCCGGCACCACCTGGCTGGTGGTGGGTCTGGGAGGGATCGGTACCGAGGTCGCCACCCGGGCCCGGGCCTTCGGGGCCCGGGTGATCGGTTGCCGCCGACGGCCAGGGGCCGACGACCCGACCGATCGGACGGTGACCACCGACCAGCTTCCCGAGGTGGTCGGCCAGGCCGACGTCGTCGTACTGGCCGCTCCGGCGACACCGGAGACCGCCGACCTGGTCGACGCCGACTTCCTGGGCCGCATGAAGGAGGGTTCGGTCCTGGTCAACGTGTCCCGGGGCTCGCTGGTCGACGAGGACGCCCTCGTGGCCGCCCTGGACCGGGGCGTGCCCGCGGTGGCGGTACTCGACGTCTTCCGGACCGAGCCGCTGCCCGACGACCATCCGTTCTGGACCCATCCGTCGGTTCGGATCACCCCGCACAACTCGGCCGGAGGTATGGGCCGGTTGCAGCGCCAGGCCGACCTGTTCGCCGACAATCTCGACCGCTTCCTGGCCGGTCGGCCGCTGGTCAACGACATCACCGATGAGCTGACCGGAACGCCCTGACCGACCGGACCCTGAGGCATCGGTCGGCGCCCCTCCTCAGGGGGCGACGAGGTCGGGGCGGTACTCGGGATGGGCGGTCAGCCACGACGAGGCCCGTCGCATACTGTCCTCGTTGTTCTTGTTGATGAACGTGTAGATGGGCCCCTCGAACCAGCGGAACGGCCAGGTGGTGAGGTCGTAGCGCTCGTCGAAGTGGAAGCGGGTGCGGTTGGGGCCCAGGGGCTCGAGGCGGACGTGACCGATCTGGTCGTTGCCGGGCTTGTTCGAGATCATGGTGTACGTGTAGCCCCGTTCGGGCTCGACGTCGGTGACCAGTTCCAGGGCCGAACCCTCCCGGCCGAGGGGCATCTTGTAGATGACCCGCCTCAGCCGGCCGTTGTGCTCGTCGTCCCCGGGGTACAGCACCTCCACCCGCAGGACCATCGGGGCATAGTCCGTCCAGCGGTCGTAGTCCTGGAACAGGGCCCACACGCGGGCCGCCGAGTGGGGCATCTCGAACGAATAACGGTGTTCACGCATGCCCGCATCTTGGCCCATGGGGCGACGGTCACGCCGGGGGCCTGGGCGCCGGAGGAGCGGGATCCGGGGGTGGCGGGTCGGCCCGGACGTCCGCGGGGGCGGCCGGCGCGCCCTGGAGCTGCTTCATGGTCACCGGGAGGCGGGCCACGGCCAGCTCCGCCCGGTCCCGCAGGGCCCCGGACAGCACCAGGTCGAGCTGGTTGTGGAAGGCACGCTGGTACCACCGGTCCGGCTGGATCACCGGGATCAGCACGATGATGTGGTCGTAGTCGTGCTCGCGGCGCTCGAAGGCGTTGATGAACCGCAGGATGGGCCGGGCCACCGAGTGGTACTGGGAGCGCAGGGTCACCAGGCGCACCCCGCTGTCCCACCGGTTCCACTCCCGTTCCAGCTCGGCCTCCCGCTCGACCTCGTCCGAGAACGTCACGGCCAGGGCGATCACGTCGTCCCCGATGGACAGGGCTTCGGAGATGACGAACGACGTCAGCCGGGTGACCCCGTTCACCGGGACGATGACCAGCACACGGCCGGTACGGGGCATAGGGGGGACCGAGCCGATGCCCAGGATCTCGCCCAGTCGGACGTAGTACGCCCGGATGCGGTGGAACATCACGATGAGGAGGGGGATGACGACCACGACCACCCACGCCCCCTCGACGAACTTGGTGAACAGGAAGACCACGGTGGCCACGGCGGTGACGAACGCGCCGACGCCATTGAGCGCGGCCTTCCGCCGCCACCGGGGTGGGCGGTCCCTGCGCCAGTGGAGGACCATCCCCGTCTGGGCCAGGGTGAACCCGATGAACACCCCGATGGCGAAGAGGGGGATGAGGGTGTTGGTGTTGCCCCGGACGATGACGAGGAGCACGGCGGCCGCGGTGGCCAGGGCCCAGATGCCCTTGCTGAACACCAACCGGTCCCCGCGCAGGGCGAAGGCGTGGGGGAGATAGTGGTCCCGCGACAGCAGGCTGGCCAGCACCGGCAGTCCTCCAAAGGAAGTGTTGGCGGCCAGCCCCAGCACCACGGTGATGGAGAGGGAGACGAGGTAGTAGAGCCACCCCCGCCCCACCGAGTAGGCCATCACCTGGCTCAGCACGGTCTGGCCGGTGCGCGGTCCGACGTGGAACTTGCGGACCAGGACGGCCAGGCCGATGAGCATCACCCCGAGGAGGACCCCGAGGAGGAGCTCGGTCTGCTTGGCCCGGGCCTGGCGGGGCTCACGGAACAGCGGCACCCCGTTGGCGATGGCCTCCACACCGGTGAGGGCGCTGCAACCGGCGGAGAAGGCCTTGAGGATCAGCAGCAGCCCGACGGGGGCCAGGTTGACCTTGGCCGTCTGCGAGGCTCCGGTCTGGGCCAGATTGGGGTCGAGGGGATGGACGATCCCGATGGCGATGACGACCAGCAGGCCCACGATGAACAAGAAGGTCGGGAGGAGGAAGGCGCGGGCCGTCTCGCCCAGGCCACGCAGGTTGAGGATGGTGAGCACGGCCAGCTCGGCCAGGCACAGGGGCACCGTGGCACCGGTCAGCGCCGGGAAGGCCGAGGTGAGGGCGGCGATGCCGGCGGCGATGGAGACGGCCACGGTCAGGGTGTAGTCCACCACCAGCGAGGCCGCCGCCAGCTGGGAGGCGCCCACCCCGAGGTTGGCCCGGGACACGGCGTAGGCGCCGCCACCGTGGGGGTAGCCGTCGATGACCTGCCGGTACGAGATCACGAGGAGGGCGAGGAGCCCGACGATGGCGATGGTGATGGGCAGGACCAGGTGGAGGGCGGCCACCCCGGCGGTCCCGAGCACCAAGACGATGGCCTCGGGCCCGTAGGCCACCGACGTCAGGGCGTCGAGGGAGAGGGCGGGCAGGCCTTCGAGGGGCGTGATCTCGCCGTGGCGGGCCTCGCTCGACTTGAGCGGCCGACCGATCAGCACCCGCCAGGTGGAGGCCAGCGGCCCCGGCCGCGCCGTGCCGATGCGACCGGCGGCGACCGCCGGAGGAGTGTCGGCGTTCACGGGCCCCACCGTCGAACGGGTCGGTCGACCCGGGAGCAGGATGATGGCGCTGGAGGCATTCCGAGATGGAGTAAAGCACCGGTGGTCCGCAGGGCGACGGATGCCGTCCCCCGTCGGCAGTACCATCGACCGGTCAGCAGATACGGATCGGGCGGGAGGTGTCGCCCGCGGGGGAGGTCGTCGTGAACTATCCATTGGACGTCGGCGGGGTCGGGGACTACCCGGTGAAGGTGGGCAGCATGCTGCTCACCCTGGTGGACCCGGCCAAGGGCTACGAGCGGGCCTACAACCGCTGGTACGAGCGGGATCACTACTACGCCGGCTGCCTGGTCGGTCCCTGGTTATTCGCCGGGAGCCGATGGGTGGCCCCCCGCACCCTGAAGGACCGGCGCTGGCCGGCCGAGAGCATCATCGCCCGCCCCGTCGATGCCGGCAGCTACGTGGCCATCTACTGGGTCGAGCAGGGCCATCACGACGACCACTTCGAGGAGTGGGCCGTGCCCCAGGTACGCGAGCTCTACGCCGGCGGGCGGGGCTTCCCCGAGCGGACCCACGTCCACACCGCCCTGTTCAACCAGCTGACCACGGTCTACCGCGACGAGGACCCGGTCCCCGTCGAACTGGCCCTCGACCATCACTACGACGGCCTGGTCATCCTGTGGTGGGACGCCCGATCGGGGACGGCTGACGAGCTCCAGGACCGCCTGGCCGCCGACCACCTCGGCCCCCTGTTGCAGGGCTCGGACATCGAGATGGCGTCATCCTGGGTCCCCTCGGTCCCCGATGAGGGACCCCGCGACGTCCCCATGGACCTCGGATCACCGGCGGGTGGCACCGACCGCCTGGTCCAGCTGCTGTTCATCGGGGGTGACACCGAGGCCTCGCTCGACCGGATCCGGGCCTACACCGACGGGGTCGAGTCGGCGGGACTGGCCGACCTCCTGCTCGCCGCCCCCTTCTTCCGCACGGTGGTCGGCACCGACACCTACGTCGACCAACTCTGAGTCGGGTCCGGTGCCCGGATCCGAAGAGGTCGGCAGGCCGGTCGAGAATGGCGCCGGGATGAGCGCCACCGGGGACGGTGACCCCGGGCGTCCCGACCCCGCCCCCTTCACCGGGCTCTCCCACGTCCAGCTCCTCGTCACCGACGTTGCGGCCTCGGCGGCCTGGTACCGCGCCGCACTGGGCCTCGAGGCGTACGTCGAGGACCTGTCCGTGGGCTATGTCGCCCTGCGTCACCGTCCGAGCAAGGTGGTCATGGTCCTCACCATCGCTCCCGGGGACCGCGGCCCGGGTCCCCTCGACCATCTGGCGTTCGCCGTGGCCGACGGGGCGACCCTCAAGGCCTGGGCCGACCATCTGACGACCATCGGCATCGACCATCAGGGCGTGGTCTCGGAGGACGGACGCCCGTCCCTGGCCCTGTGCGACCCCGACGGCACCGCCATCGAGCTGGTGGCCCCGGCGCCCCGTCCCCTCCCCGAGGCCCGGTAGCCGATCGTCGGAGGGGCCTGGCCGCCGGTGCCTAGATGCCGAGGGAGGCGGAGCGGAGCTCCTCGATCCGATCGGCATCGCCGGTGAGCTCGACCCGGGCGGCGGCCTGGCGGCCCGCCCCGAACAGGATGTGTTCACCGGGCTCGCCCCCGATGGTCACGCCGGGACCGCTGCCCGCCACCTTCGAGGCACGGCCCGGCGAGATGAGCTCGACCGTGGCCCCGACCCTCTTGGCCAAGCTGGCCGCCCCGGCCCGCTTCCAGAGGGCATCGGACAACGACGGGGCGAGCGACCGGGGCTCCCATGCCGGCTGGGCCCTCCGCACGTCCTCCACGTGGATGAAGTACTCCACCGTGTTCATGGCGGGATCCAACGGGCGCAGCAGGGCCGGCGGCCCGTTGCGGACCGCATCGATCAGCTCCGGCCAGGTCATCCGGTCCCGAGCCGCCACCCGGACCCGATCGGTGTAGCCGGCCAGTGGTGGCCAGACCAGACCCGGTCCGCTGTCCGGTCGACGCTCCCGGACGACCAGGTGTGCGGCCAGATCACGGGTCGTCCACCCCTCGCACAGCGTCGCCGCCTCGGGTCCTCGCTCCTCGAACAGGTCGCAGAGCACACGCCGCTCCCGCTGGGCGTCGGTGTCAGGTGCCATGGACGAAGGCTACGCCCGATGGCCCGGCCGAGCATCGGCCGTCCCCTCAGCAGGGGGTGGGTTTCCCGCTCCCCGCTGCGGTCGGCAGCCTCAGGGCGCGTACTGACGCCAGTAGGGCCGATCGCCATGACGCTTCTCGACCAGGATGAAGGTCGTCCCCCAGGGGTCGCAGAACCACGTGGTGCGCAGGTCGGCCACATCGGCGATGCCGGTGGTCAGGAACGCCACCCCCCGATGCTCGAGTTCCCGCCGGGTACCCTCGATGTCCTCGCAGGTCAGTCCGATGTGGGTGAGCCCGGGACGGGCGATGTCGGGACGGGATCCGGACCCTGCAGGGACGCCGGCCCTCGGGTACTCGATGAGCTCGAGCACATGGTCGTCGGCCCCCAACCCCACGATGGCCGCCCTCACCACCACCGGGCTCGCCAGGAGCTCCCCCATGTCCCGCTCGATGGCCGGGCCGGTCATCTCGTAGGGAGGGGACAGCACCCGGAGGCCGAGGACATCCGTGTACCAGCGGGCGGCCGCCTCCACATCGGGGACGCAGACGGCGGCGTGGGCGAGACCGGTGAGCACGACCGAAGCGTAGGTCTCCCTCCGGGACGGTTCGTGGGGCCCCCGTCGAAGCGGCCGGGCCACCACGCCCCCCACCAGGAGGTACGACCTCCCGGGGTGCTCCATCACCTAGTGTTCCGTCGGACAGTCCGGGGTCCCGGAGCGATCCGGTGGGTCGGACGACGACTGTTCGGAGACGAGTGGAGGAGACGCTCCCACCATGACCTTTGTTCCCTATGACCGCCCGGTCCGGGCCGCCTTCGTGGGTCTGGGGCGGATCTATGACCTCAACATGCGGGCCTACGTCGACAATCCCGACGTCGAGGTGGTCGCCCTGGTCGACCCGAGCGAGGAGCGCCGGGCCCAGCGCCAGGCCGACTGGCCGGGAGCGCAGACGTTTGCCACCGTGGCCGACCTGGCCGCCAGCGGCCTCGAGGTCGATGCCGTCGAGGCGCTGCTGCCCATACCCCTGCACGTCGACGGGGTCATCGAGCTCTTCTCCCACGGGTGGCACGTCAACCTACAGAAGCCCATGTGCAACGACCTGGCCAGCGCAGCCCGGATGCTGGAGGCGGCCAAAGCCCACGACCGACAGTTCCGGGTCATGGAGAACTACATCTTCTACGAGCCGCTGGTCAGGCTCAAGGAGACCGTGGACTCGGGCGCCATCGGCCCGGTGAGCGGCTACCACATGAAGATGGTGGCCAGCGGGCTCGGGGGATGGGACGTCCCCGGCAGCAGCTACGAGTGGCAGTTCAAGCAGATGAAGGTCGGGCGGGGCATCCTGGTCTTCGATGACGGTTGGCACAAGCTGGCCACCGCGCTGTGGTTGTTCGGGCCGGTACGCGAGGTGCGGGCCTGGGTGGGCGGGACCGAGGTGATGGAAGGCCTGGAGATCGATGCGCCGGCCACGCTGATCTGGGAACACGAGAACGGGGTGCGGGGCGTGTGGGACATCACCCTGGCCCCGGACATGTATCTGCGCTCGGACTACTACACCAACGACGAACGGTGGGAGGTCACCGGCCGCAAGGGCTACGCACGCGTGAACCGGTGCACGGGACGGGGCATCCAAGAGCCCAGCCTCGAGGTCTACGCCGACGGGGAGATGCGCTCGTACCACGCCCTCGACGACGACTGGGCCAGCAGCTTCCGGGACTCGGGTCGCCACTGGCTGCGTTGGCTCCACACCGGGGAGGGCCCCCTCCTGTGGAGCGCCGAAGAGGCGGTGTCGGTGCTGCGCTTCGCCCTGGCCGTCTACGCCAGCAGCGAGGCCGGGAGCACCGGCGTGGATCCGGCCTCCCTGCAGTAGCCGGCGACTGGCACCCGGCTCGTCCCGGGGACCCGGCCCCACCGTCGGCCCGGTGGGCGAGACCTCGGTCGGCGGACCGGATGCCAGACTGCAGCGGTGACACCCAGGCGTCCGCTCCCCGCCGCGGCGGTCGGTCGCGCCGGACGGCCGACCGGTCCCACCCTGGCCGTGCTGGTGGCCGTCGCCATGGTCGTGGCCGCGTGCGGCACCGGCCGGACCGCCGACTCCACGGCGACGACGGTGAACCCGGCCGTGCACCTGTCCCCTCCATCGTCGACGACGTCGACCACGACCACGACGACCCCCGTGGCTCCGGTCACGTGGTCGCCGTGCGGCTCGTTGCAGTGCGGCTCGGTGACGGTCCCGCTCGACTACAGCCGGCCTGACGGACCCACCATCCAGATCGCCGTGGCCCGCCACCCGGCCGAGGTGCCCTCGGAACGGATCGGATCCCTGGTCATCAATCCCGGCGGTCCCGGCGGCTCGGGCATCAACGACCTACCCAACGAGCTGTCGGCGCTGGAACCCGCGGTGCTGGACCGGTTCGACATCGTCTCCTTCGACCCCCGGGGCGTGGACCGCAGCAGCCCGGTGACGTGCACGGGTGCCAGCGCCTCGTCGTCCACCCCGGCCTCGGCGCCTCCCCAACCGGGGATCGACCCGGTCCCGACCACCTCCGCCGCCCGCCAGGCCCTGTTGAGCAACGACCAGGCCTTCGCCGACCAGTGCGAGCACTACAGCGGCAGCGTCCTCCCGTTCGTGGGCACGGTCGACACCGCCCGGGACCTCGACCGCATCCGGGCCGCCGTGGGCGACACCACCCTCACCTACATCGGCCACTCCTACGGCACCCTCCTCGGCGCCACCTACGCCGAGCTCTTCCCCACCCACGTGCGGGCCATGGTGCTGGACGGCGCCATCGACCCGGCCTCGACCACCACGGCGTACGCCACCGATCAGGCGATGAGCCTCGAATCCGCTCTCGGGTCCTTCTTCACCTGGTGCGCCGCCGACGCCGCCTGCCCATGGCGACCGGTCGGCGATCCGACCACGGCGCTGCTCGACCTCATCCAGCACACCCGGACCGATCCGCTGACGGCGGACGGGGGCACGGCCGGCCCCGCCGAGCTCTATGACGCGCTCCTCGCCGGACTGGAGTCGCAGTCGTCGTGGCCCACCCTGGCCGCGGCACTGGCGGCGGCACAGGGCGGGAACGGCGCGCCGGTGGTGGCCATGACCAACCGGTACGAGACGGGCGGATCGCCCAATGCCGCCGAGGCGGAGCAGGCCATCGACTGCCTGGACCACCCGGTGGACCGGAACCCGGCCAGCTTCGTCGGGCTCGCCTCATCCATCGGGCAGTCGGCCCCGGTGTTCGGCCCGCTGCTGGCCTGGGGACTGCTCGGATGCGCCACGTGGCCGGCGCTCCCGACGCGGTCCCCGGCACCGGCCTCGGACCCGGGGGCCCCGCCCATCCTGGTCGTCGGCACGACCGGCGACCCGGTCACGCCCTACGCCTGGGCCGTGGCGCTGGCCGGTGAGCTCACCGGGGGCGTCCTCCTCACCTGGAGGGGAGCCAGCCACGTGGCCTCCTTCTACTCCCCGTGCGTTCGGGCCGCCAGCGCCGCCTACCTGGTGTCCGGGACCCTGCCGGCCGCCGGGTCCGTCTGCACCGACTGACCGGCCTCGGCCTCCTCCCATCGGCGTTGCCAGGGGTGCCGGAGTCTGATTCAATACACTACGTATCGAATCGTAATCCGGCCGGGCCCCTCGGTGCCGGCGGTCGGACCGCACCCCAGGAGACACCCCATGCCAGCACTCGATCGCAAATGGTGGACGCTGATCGCCGTCTGCACGGCCACGTTCATGCTCCTGCTCGACATCACCGTCGTGAACGTGGCCCTGCCCGACATCCAACAGTCCCTCCACGCCTCGTTCAGTGACATCCAGTGGGTGGTCGACGCCTACTCCCTCACCCTGGCTGCCTTCCTCCTCACCGCCGGGGTCATCGGGGACATGTTCGGCCGGCGCGAGGTCTTCGCCGTCGGACTGGGGGTGTTCTCGGTGGCCTCGCTGATCTGTGGCCTGTCGACCTCGTCCCTGATGCTCAACCTGTCGCGGGCGGCCCAGGGAGTGGGAGGGGCCATCATGTTCGCCACCTCCCTGGCCCTCATCGCCGCGGCGTTCACCGGCAGGGAGCGGGGAACGGCGTTCGGCATCTACGGCGCCGTGCTGGGCGGAGCCGTGGCCGTCGGACCCCTCGTCGGCGGGGCCATCACCAGCGGGATCGGATGGCGGTGGATCTTCTTCGTCAACGTGCCCATCGGGGTACTGGCCATCCTGGTGACCCTGACCAAGATCCAGGAGTCGAAGGACCCCAACCACCGGCGCATCGACTGGATCGGGTTCGTCTCGTTCTCCACCGCTCTGTTCCTCTTGGTCTTCGCCCTCATCAGGGGGAACGACGACGGGTGGTCGAGCACACTGATCGTGAGCATGCTCGCCGGGGCGGTGGTCCTGCTCACGGTGTTCATCGTGGCCGAGTGGAAGGGCAAGGACCCCATGTTGGACCTGACCCTGTTCAAGCGACCGGCCATGTGCGGGGTGTCGCTGTCGGCATTCACCCTGTCCGCCTCGATCTTCGCCCTGTTCTTGTATCTGACCCTGTACATCCAGGACGACCTCGGATACGCACCCCTCGCCGCCGGCGTCCGCTTCCTGCCGCTCACCGTGCTGGCCTTCATCGTGGCCCCCATCGCCGGCAAGCTCACCGTCCGGATCCACTCGCGGTATCTCCTCGGTTCGGGCCTCTTCCTCATCGCCGCCGGGTGCGCCCTGATGGCCACCACGAAGGCCGACTCGGGATGGACGGTGCTGCTCCCCGGATTCATCGTGGCCGGCATCGGCATCGGCACGGTCAACCCGGTCCTGGCCTCGGCCGCCATCTCGGTGGTCCCCCCGCAACGGAGCGGCATGGCCTCGGGAGCCAACAGCACCTTCCGCCAGGTCGGCATCGCCACCGGGATCGCCGGTCTGGGCTCCGTGTTCCAGTCCCAGCTCCAGTCCCACACCCTGGCTGCCCTCCGCAGCACCGCGGCCGGCCAAGGGGTGCTGGCCCACGGGGGTGCGGCCGTCCAGAGCGCCATCTTGGGAGGGGCCGTCCACCAGGCCGCAGCAGCCATCCCCTCGCCGTCGGCCCGGGACGCCCTGCTCGACGCCTACCACACCGGGTTCTCGTCCACCCTCGACACCATCATGGTCATCGGGGCGGTCATCGCCCTCCTCGGTTCGATCGGCGCCTTCCTCCTCGTCCGGCAGCGGGACTTCGTGCCCAGCGTGGCACCGACCGGACCTCCGGCCCCCGAGCCGGTGGTGGAGGTGGCACCGGCATGACCATCGCTCCGGCGGTTCCGGCCGTCGGGGACGCCTCGCCGCGGCGGGGACGGCCCCGGGACGAGCGGGTGAGCTCGGCCATCACCGCTGCGGCACTTCGGCAGCTCGAACAGCACGGCTACGCCAACGTCAGCATGGAGAGCGTGGCATCGGAGGCGGGCGTGGCCCGCGCCACCATCTACCGGCGCTACCGGGACAAGGCCGACCTGATCACCGCGGCCATCGCCGGCAACAGCACCCTCCACCTGTCCCGGGAGGCCTCCGACGACCCCCGGTCCGACCTCATCACCTACCTGCGCGAGTTCGACCAGCGGTTCGCCGAAGGCTGCCTCGAGGTGGTCGGCACCCTGATCGGCATGCGCGAGGAGCCGAGGGCCCTGGGCCTCCACCGCCAGCGGGTGGTGGCTCCCCGGATGGAGTACACGAAGGCCCTCCTGGTGCGGGCCCAGGAACTCGGCCAGCTCGACCGGGACGCCGACCTCGATCTGGCCCTGCAGATGCTCACCGGATCGGTGTTCGCCCGACGGGTGGCCGGCCAGATCAGCGGGGAGGGGTGGGCCGAGCGTGCCGTGGACGCCATCTGGATCGGCATGGGCCGCGGCTGAACTGCGGCATCAGGGTTGCAGGGACTCGGGGAGGATGCCCCGCACGTAGGCGGCCTGGCCGACGTGCTGGAGGTCGTCGGCGATCACACTCACCAATCGGATCTGCAGCGTCACCGGCGGATCCCACCCCGCGTCCACCACCCGGTCGAGGTCCTTCTCCTCCAGGGAGCCCACGAAGCGCAGGGTTCGCCGGTGCACGGCCTCGAAGTAGTCGAGTAGCAGGGATGCGTCGGCGATGACCAGGGCGACGGCCTCGGAGTCGTGGCCGTAGCCCGTGTCGGAGGGATCCAACGGCAGGGCGAAGCGGTCCACCCATCCGTCGGTGATCCACAGCTGCCGGCCGTCGTCGACCCCGGCGATGTGGTCGTCCTGGATGCGGGTGAGGTGCCAGACGAGCCAGGCGATCGAGTTGGAGTGACCCCCCGGCCGGTAGGCCAGCTCCTGGCGCGTCAGGCCGTTGGTGGCCGGATGCACCGAGTCCCGGACCCGTTCGAAGGCGTCCACCAGTACATCGATGCTGTTCATCGCTCTCGTCCTCTCAACCGGTCCCGTCGTGACGTCACGAGACCGTCTCGCCGGCACCGGTCGTCACCACTCCCCCGACTGTAGGCGGGTCGCTCGGTGATCCGAAGCGGGCCCGCCGGCGTGGCGCGCTCAGAAACCGGGGAACACCGGTCGCAGGCGATCGAGGACCGGCCCCTCGACACCCGGGGGCGTGTGGTCGGGATCGAGTCGCCCGTAGACCAGGCGGATGAACGCCTCGGCGGGAAGGGTGAGCTCAGGATCCGACTCCGGCCCGGGCGAGAGCAGCTCGACCGAGTCCGGGGTGAAGACCAGGGCGAGATGACGCTCGGGTGCGGTGGTCGACACCTGGACGTTCTCGTCGGATCCCGGGGTCCGACCGACCAGTCCGGCGATCATCCCCACGCGGTCGATCAGAATCGGGACCGCCTCGTGGGACAGGACGGCGTCGGGTGCTACCACCACCTCGATGTCCCAAGTGTGCACCACGTGCTCGCTCAATCGGAGCCCGACGAAGCTGCCGAAGTCGAGGGTCATGGGACCCATGGAGAAGGTGACGCCGGCCCGTTGCTGCTCGCTCACCCCGTCGAGCGCGGTGACCAGGGCGGCGTCGGCAACCAGGGCGTCCGCGGCCTGGTCCTTGGGCGCCTTGGCGTTCCACTCGTCCCAGACGGTCTGGTTGAAGGTTCCGTCAGGGTCCCGGCCCGAGAGGGCGTCCTCCAGACCCCGGCGCATGATGACGGCGCCGGAACCGATGTGGGAGAGGACATCGGCCACCGTCCACTCGCTGGGATAGGCCGACTGGCCCACCCCCGCGGGTCCGATAGCCTCCACGATCCCACGCAGCCGTGCGGCGGAGGCCTGCAGGGCGGCTAGTTCTTCGCTCATGATGGTCCGTTCGCTTCGAGGGTTGGGGTCCCGACCTTACGGGCCGAGCGCCCGGATCCGGACACCCGGTTCGGGCCCCGTCACGGCCCGACCGTCGGTTCCGCGGGACCCGAGGGTCGGTCGGCCGATGGTCCGGCTGTTGCCATCGGCCCGAATCGGGTAGAAGGTGAGGCGAGTCGACAAGCGAGGTGCACCATGGCAATCGCCACCATCAACCCGGCCACCGGCCAGACGGTCAAGACCTTCACGGAGCTGACCGACGCCGACGTCGAGGACCGGCTGGCCCGGGCCGCCGCCACCTTCGCCACCTATCGGCGCACCACCTTCGCCGAGCGGGCGGCCTGGATGCGCCGGGCCGGCGACATCCTCGACGCCGAGGTCGACGACGTCGCCGAGATGATGACCACCGAGATGGGCAAGACCCTGGTCGCCGCCCGCCAGGAGGTGCAGAAGTGCGCCAAGGCCTGTCGCTACTTCGCCGACCACGCCGAAGGCTTCCTGACCGACGAGCCGGCGGATGCCACGGCGGTCGGGGCCGGCACGGCCTACGCCCGCTACCAGCCCCTCGGGCCCGTCCTGGCCGTCATGCCGTGGAACTTCCCCCTCTGGCAGGTAATGCGGTTCGCGGCCCCCGCCCTGATGGCCGGGAACGTCGGGATCCTCAAACACGCGTCCAACGTGCCCCAGACGGCCCTGTTCCTCGATGAGCTGTTCCGGCGGGCCGGATTCCCTGACGGGGCGTTCCAGACCCTGCTGATCGGCTCGGGCCGGGTCGAGCGCGTGCTCCGGGACGACCGGGTGGTGGCGGTCACTCTCACGGGTTCGGGTCCCGCGGGCTCGGCGGTGGCGGCTGTGGCCGGCGAGGTGGTCAAGAAGTCCGTGCTGGAGCTGGGCGGGAGCGATCCCTTCGTGGTCATGCCCTCCGCCGATCTGGCCCGGGCCGCCGAGGTGGCGACCACGGCCCGTTGCCTCAACAACGGCCAGTCCTGCATCGCCGCCAAACGCTTCATCGTCCATGCCGATGTGGCCGACGAGTTCGAGGCCCTGTTCGTCGCCCGGATGTCCTCACGGGTGGTGGGCGACCCCCTGGCCGAGACCACCGACGTGGGACCGCTGGCCACCGAGCAGCAGCGGGTCGACATCGTCGAGTTGGTCTCCGATGCCGTGGACCGGGGGGCCCGGGTGCTGTGCGGGGCCACCGTCCCCGACGGGCCGGGTTGGTTCTATCCCCCGACCGTCCTCTCCGGCATCACCCCGTCCATGCGGATCCACACCGAAGAGGCGTTCGCTCCCGTGGCCACCCTGTACCGAGTCTCCTCGCTGGAGGAGGCCGTCGAGTTGGCCAACATCACCGAGTTCGGGCTCGGGGCCAACGCCTGGACCGAGGACGCCGAGGAACGGGATCGCCTGGTGACCGAGCTCGACGCCGGCATGGTGTTCATCAACGGCAACGTCACCTCGTTCCCCGAACTGCCCTTCGGCGGCGTCAAGTCCTCGGGGTACGGGCGGGAGCTCACTGCCCACGGGATCAGGGAGTTCTGCAATCTCAAGTCGGTATGGGTGGGCCCGTCGGGCGATCGGTGACCCACGGCGGCCGGCCCCGTCTCGGCCCGCCTCCCTGCCGCCGACGACCACGGTGCCGACCGGCCCGACCGGCCTAAGATCCCCGGTCACAGCGGACGGAGTGTGCCGTGGCCCTTCGAGGGGTCGACCGGGAACAAGCGAGTGGGAGGCGTCGATGACGGTCGGGTACGAGGAGGCCTACGCCCAGGTCACAGGGCCCGGCCAGCTCTTCGAGTTGACCGAGGGCATGGTCGGGGGCCGGAAGTACCGCCTGTTCAAGAACTCGCCCCCCACCCTCGGACAGCTCTTCGCCGGGGCCCGGGGCGTCGACTCGGAGTTCATGGTCTACGAGGACGAGCGTTGGACCTTCGATGAGACGATGCGGCACGTCGACGCCTTGGCCCACGCCTTGGTCCACACCTTCGGCATCACCAAGGGGGACCGGGTCGGTATCGCCATGCGCAACCTCCCCGAGTGGATCGTCTCCTTCGCCGCCATCGTGTCGGTCGGGGCGGTGTCGGTCTCCTTCAATGCCTGGTGGACGGAGAGCGAACTCGACTACGCCGTCGGCGACTCGGGTGTGTCGTTGCTCATCGCCGATCCCGAACGGGCCGACCGGCTCCAGCGTCCCGCCCGGGCCCGGGCCATCCCCATCATCGTCGCACGGGGGGAGACGAACGAACCCGCGTCCGACGGCATGGCGCACTACGACGACGTCGTGACCCTGGGCGATCCCCTGCCTGTCGTCGAGGTGGACCCGGACGACGACGCCACCATCCTCTACACCTCGGGCACCACCGGCTTTCCGAAAGGCGCGGTCTCGACGCACCGGGCGGTGACCCAGGCGTTGATGGCGTTCTGGGCGGGCCCGACCATCCAGGGGGTCCGCCAGGGCGCCGACCCGCTCAGCGGCGGCGGCTTCCCGCCCTGCTTCATCCTCATCGTCCCGCTGTTCCACGTGACCGGGTGCGTCCCCGTGATGCTGTCGTGCTTCGGGATGAAGTTCAAACTGGTGATGATGTACCGCTGGGATCCCGACGCCGCGCTGCGCCTCATCGAATCCGAGCGGGTGACGGCCTTCGTCGGGGTCCCGACCCAGAGCTGGGACCTGTTGGAGAGTCCGGACTTCGCCCGCTACGACACCTCCTCGTTGGCCACCGTGGGCGGCGGGGGCGCTCCGGCCCCGACCACGCTGGTCGACCGGGTGGAGAAGGGGTTCCGGCGGGGCCGGCCCAACATCGGTTACGGCATGACCGAGACCAACGCCTTCGGACCGGGCAACAACGGCGACGACTACGTGACCCACCCGACATCGACCGGCCGGGCCCAGACCACCATCATGGACGTCGAGATCAGGGACGAGGCCGGCCACCCGGTGGCGGTGGGCGAGCGGGGCGAGATCTGGATGAAGGGGCCCAACGTCATCCGGGGGTACTGGGGAAAGCCCGAGGCGACAGCCGAGGTCATCGTGGACGGATGGCTGGCCTCGGGGGACCTCGGACGCATCGACGACGAGGGATTCCTCTACATCGAGGACCGGGCCAAGGACATGGTCCTGCGAGCCGGCGAGAACGTCTACTGCGCCGAGGTCGAGAGCGCCATCTACGAGTTCCCCGGCGTGTACGAGGCTGCGGTCTTCGGGGTGCCCGACGAACGCCTGGGCGAGGAGGTGGCGTGCGTGATCCAGCGCAAGAACGGCGCCGACTTCACCGCTCAGGAGGTGCAGGACTTCCTGTCGGGGCGCTTGGCCCCGTTCAAGATCCCCAGCCGCATCGCCTTCACCGACGACCACCTCCCCCGCAACCCGTCCGGCAAGATCCTGAAACGCGAGCTTCGCGAGACCTACTTCGCCGACGGTCGGCCCGGGGCCCGGACCGCCGGCAACGGGGACGGCGCCGCGCAGCGGTAGGTTTGCTCCCGTGGACCTCGACGTTGCCACGGCCACGGAGCTCAGGGCGGCCATCGCCGAGCGCTCCCTGTCCAGCCGGGAGCTGCTCGAGCACCTGCTCGCACGGATCGAGCGGATCGACAGCCAGCTCAATGCCGTCGTGGCTCTGGACCTCGACCGGGCCTGGGCCGAGGCCGAGGCCGCCGATGCGGCGACCGCATCGGGCGCGTCGGGCGGCCCGCTCCACGGACTGCCCATGACGGTGAAGGACGTCTGGGAGACCAAAGGTCTCCTCACCACGTCGGGCGCCCCCGAATTGGCCTCCTACGTGCCGACCTCGGACGCTGTGGCCGTCGGCCGGTTGCGGGAGGCCGGGGCGATCGTCTTTGGCAAGACCAACACCCCGATCTATGCCGGCGACTTCCAGACCTACAACGATGTCTACGGTCTCACCCGTAACCCGTGGGACACCTCCCGGACCGCCGGGGGTTCCTCGGGGGGCGCCGCGGCCGCCGTGGCCGCCGGGCTGACGCCGCTCGAGCTGGGCAGCGACATCGGCGGGTCGATCCGCAATCCGGCCCACTTCAACGGGGTCTACGGGTTGAAGCCGTCGTGGGGCGTGGTCCCCAGTCGGGGCCACATCCCCGGACCCCCCGGCACCCTGGTGGAAAGCGACGTCAACGTCAACGGCCCCCTGGCCCGCAGTCTCGAGGACCTCGAACTGGCCCTCGACGTCGTGGCCGGGCCCCTCCCCGACCAGGCCGCCGGCTGGCACCTGGTCCTGGACGAAGGACCCGACCTGGTCGACGTCTCCGCCCTGCGGGTGGCCACCGTCTTCCACGAGGGGACCGAGGTCATGCCCCTGGCCTCCGACCTGCGGGCCAGCCTCGAGGCGTACGCGGCCCGGCTGGCCGACGCCGGGGCCCGCGTGGAGGCCATCCCCCTCCCCGTGCCCCTGGCCGAAGGGCTCCACTCGTGGCAGGAGCTGGTGCTGCCCATCATCGGTCTCGGGCTGCCCGAGGACGCCTATGCGTCGTTCGCCGAGCTGGACGCCGTCCCCGGCGACGACCCGATGGTGGTCGCCGGGCGGGCCCTGGCCGGTCGCTACCGGACCTGGGCCCGGGCCAACGGCCGCCGACAGCACCAGCGGGTGGCTTGGGCCACCTGCTTCGAGCGGTACGACGTGGTGCTGGCCCCGGTCATGCCCACGGCCGCCTTCCCCCATGACGTGGAGCGGCCGATGCTCGAGCGGTTCATCGATGTCGACGGCACACCGGTGTCCCACCTCGTGGCCATGGCCTGGTGCGGGGCCATCGGTTCGGTCCTCCTGCCGGTGGTGACCCTGCCCACCGGGTTGACCCCGGGCGGTCTGCCCGTCGGAGTCCAGGCGATCGGACCCTTTCTGGGCGACCGTCGCCTGTTGCGCGTTGCCGCACTCCTCGACGCCGCCGCCGGATCCGGCTTCCTGCCGCCCCCGCTCTGAGAGCGGGTGGGGAGCCGGGTCGTCCGGCCCTCAGCCGGCCCGGTGGAGGGTGTTGTGGTCGGTGTGGGACAACGGCTCGCTGAACTCGCTCATCTTGAGCATGGTGGACTCGTCGTAGGACCAGGTGTCCCCGGCGACGGCGATGGTCACCTCGTAGCTGAGCGTGCTGGCGTGGCTGGCCAGGTACTTGTTCTCTCCGATGGAGTACAGCTTGTGGCCCAGGTCGGCCCGCAGGGTGAATTCGGTGGCGTCCGCCGTGGCACTGCCGCCGGCCAGAGTGGTGATGCCCCGGGGGACCACGAAGCCCTTCATGATCTCGCCGGTGGCGCCGTCCCACAGCCAGTAGCCCACTTCGGTGTGGAAGGGGTTCTCCTCGTCGCCGCGCCACATGGCGCTCCGGTAGTCGAGGCCGTAGAGATGCTGACTGCCGTTGTCCACGGGCCCGAACGGCTTCATGCTGCACTTCTCGCGGTACGACGTTCCGAGCACCTCGCCCCGGGCGTGCGAGTAGGCCGTGTCGAGGCCACCGGTCTCACTCTCCCACTCACCGGCCAGTAGTCCGAGGGGACCCCATTCGTTCGCCATGGCTCACTCCCGTTTCTTCGTGGAGGTCGCCCTCCGGTGATTGGTGGCCAGTGTAGGGACACGGAGGGGGCCGGAAGGATCCACACCGACGGTCCTAGCCGACCACGGTTCCGTACATATCGTTCAGTGGGTAGGAGAGCAGCTCGAGGCGTTCGCCGTCAGGACCGGGGAAGTAGGCGGACGTGCCGTTGACGATGTGGGTCTCGACGCCGGCCGACGCCAGCTTGGCCACCAGCCGGTCCCACTGCTCGGGGGTCACCGAGATGGCGATGTGGTGCAGACCCCCGAGGACCTCCCCGTAGGGACCGAGGTCGAGGCCGGGAAAGTCGAAGTAGGCCAGGTAGTTGCCGTGGCCCACATCGAAGAAGAAGTGGGTGGAGCCCCGGTAGTCACGGTTCTCGAACAGCTCGACCAGCGGGAACTCCAAGAGATCCTGATAGAACGCGATGGTCCGCTCCACGTCGCTGCTCAGCAGGGCGAAGTGGTGGAGGCCCCGGGCCGAGGACGCCGGTCGCTCCCCCCGCGGGCGGAGATGGCGCGCTTTGAGCGTGGCCCACTCCGCGCTCCGGTCGATGCTGCTCCCATGGTCCGTCATCGGCGGTCACCTCCCTCACGGCACGGTATCCCACGAGGGAGCCAGCGTGAACGGTGGGAGCGGGCCGGGTCACAGCGGTAGGGTGCGGCCGTGGACAGCCAACCCCTGCACAGTCCGTTCTACGAGTCGGCCCAGGCCATGGGGGCCACCTTCATGGAGGAGGGCGGCTGGCTGTGGACCGAGGGGTTCGGGGACGCCGACGCCGAGTACCGCGGCGTGCGTCACGACCTCGGTGTGTGGGACGTGTCCCCGCTCAACAAGTGGGAGTTCACCGGGCCTGATGCCCTGGCCGCGGCCCAGCGCCTCCACACCAACAACATCCTGGGCATGGAGGTAGGCCAGGTCCGCTACGGCGCCTTCTGTGACGCCGAGGGGCTGATGGTGGACGACGGAACCGTCTACCGGTTGGAGGACCGGGTCTGGGTGATGACCAACAGTGGGGACCACGCCCACCACTTCACCGAGGTCACCGACGGCCTGGACGTCGCCATCGAGCCCGTGACATTGGCCATGCCCCACCTCGGACTGCAGGGCCCACGCTCGCGAGAGGCCCTCGGTCCGCTGTGCGACGCCGACCTCGCCGATCTGCGCTACTTCCGGTTCATCCCCGAAGAGACCCGGGTGGGGGGCGTCCCCTGCGTGGTGTCCCGGACCGGCTACGGAGGTGAGCTGGGCTACGAGCTGTTCTGCCGGCCCGAGCACGCCGCCGACCTCTGGGACGTGGTGGTCTCGCGTATGCAGGCCACCCCGTTCGGCGTGGGGATCCTCGAGTGCTTCCGGGTGGAGGCCGGGCTGATCGTGCTCGACTACGACTACGCGGCCCACGAGCGGACGCCCTTCGACCTGTCGCTGGACAAGATGGTGGCCCTCGGGACGGTGGCCTTCGAGGGCAGCGCGGCCCTCGAGGCGGTGGCCGCAGACCCACCCCGCCGGCTCAAGACCCTGCGGATCGAGGGGGACGAACTCCCCGACTACGGGGTCGAGATCACCAGGAACGGGGAGCCGGTGGGGATCCTGACCAGTCCGGCCGTCAGCCCGGCCTTCGGGCCCATCGCCCTGGCCGTCCTGGAGACCGGGGCGGCCACCGACGGCGGGTCGGTCGAGGTGGCGCTGGAGGTGGGCACGGCCAGGGCCACCGTGGCCCCGCTGGCCATCTACGACCCCGAGAAGCGGCGCCCGCGGTCGTAGCCCCGGAAACCGCATTCTCCGTGGGCGGGCCAACCGTGCCATCATCCGGAGAGCAACAGTTACCACCTCAGAGAGGAAGCACGAATGAGCGACCTGCTATTGGCCGACGAACGAGAGGCGGTGGCCAGCGCCAGCCGGCACCTGGCCTCGACGGGGCTCGTCATCGGCACCGCCGGCAACATCTCCGCCCGGAAGGACGACCTCGTGGCGGTGACCCCCACCGGCTCCGATCTGGGTGATGTCACCGCCGAGATGGTGGCCGTGATCACCCTCGACGGCGAGCACGTGGACGGGGACCTGGCCGCCACCTCGGAGGTCCCGCTCCACACCGGTATCTACAAGGCCACCAACGCCCTGGCCGTCACCCACGCCCACGCCATGGCATCGACGGCCCTCTCGTGCACCCACGACGAACTGCCGCCCCTGCACTACAGCTGCCTGGGACTCGGGGGGGCTCCCCGCACCGCCCCTTACGCCACCTTCGGCACTCAGGAGCTGGCGGACAACGTGATCGAAGCGCTCAAGGGCCGCAACGCCGCCATGATGCGGAACCACGGCTCGATCGCCTACGGCAGCAAGATGAGCGAGGCCATCGAGCGGCTCGAACTGCTCGAGTGGCTCGCCGAGCTGTACTGGCGGTCGTCGTCCATGGGTACGCCCCACGTGCTCACCGACAAGGACTTCGAGGCCATCATCGTCTCGGCCATGGAGAAGGGCTACGGCTCGCTGAAGAAGGTGGGGAAGAAGGCGTAGGGATCGCCGCCGCTACCATCGCTGGCGTGGCCGACATGCTGGAGCTCTCCGCGCACCTCCCCGAAATCACCGTCGACGCCGGGCACGCCGTGGTGCATGAGGGTGGAACCAGCGGTGAGATCTGGGTGCTGGTGTCGGGATCGCTCCAGGTCCTGAAGGGCGACGTGGCCGTCAACGTCATCAACCGGCCCGGCGCCATGGTGGGCGACGTCTCGGTCCTCCTCGGCACCGACCACGTGACCACCGTGGTGGCCATGGAACCCTGCCGGCTCCGGTACGCCGTCGACGGGCCGTCCCTCCTCCTCGACGACCCCCAGGTCACCCGCCTGCTCGCCGTGGGGCTGGCCCGACGGCTCAACTTCGTCATGACCTACCTGGCCGATCTCAAGCACCAGTACGGCGAAGCGCCCGGCCTGTCGATCGTGCCCGACGTGCTCGGCCAGTTGGCCCACCACCAGAAGCCCGAGGCCCATCCGGGATCGGTCCGGGACCCCGACCCCGAATACTGACGCCCCGTCCCTCCCGGGCCGACGGGCCCGACCGCCGCGCGTTCGACGGAGTCAGAAGACGGTGCGGGCCGGGGTCACGGCGGCCGACAGGTCGATCTGCTCCACGCCGAGTAGCGAGGACCACCGGGCCCAGCCGGCGTCGAGGTCGATCTCGATGTGGGTGGGGACCGGGCCGATCTGGTTGCCCGGATTGAAGACCCAGGTGGGACCGATCCGGTCGGCCCACGCACCGTCGGGACGGAAGGGTGACTGGTGGACGTGGCCGGCCAGCACCATGTCGGGTCCGAACGCCCCCAGCCAACCCCGGAGATCGGCGTCGCCGTAGTCGCGCTTCCCGGTCCAACAGGTCGGGGACCCGAGAGGCGGCCAGTGATAGACCCACAGCCACCAGCGGGGACGGTCGACGACGTCGGCGGCCAACTGGGCCTCTACCGCGGCACGGCCGACGGGTCCGTCCCACCACGGGCAGACGGTGACGAGCACATCCCCGACGGCCACCGACGTCCCGTCGGTCGGGATGCCGGCGGTCCGGGCGTCGCCCAGCCACAGCGCCGACTGCTCACCGGCGCCGTCGGGACCGGTGAGGTCGTGGTTGCCCGAGGCCACGACCAGCCCGGTTTCGGATTGGAGCCTCGACAGATACTGGAGGGCCACCTCGCTCTGCGCTTCGAGGGGGACGGCGGAGCGGATGTTCAGCGTGTCCCCGGCCACCACCACGAGGTCGTAGGAGGGGCCGGCCCCGACCACCCAGTCCATCTGGGGCAGGGCGTAGTGGAGATCGGAGACCAGGAGGATACGCACGGCTGGTCGACCCTAACGGAACGTCGGGGCCACGGCCTTTTCGTGTCCGTCGGCTTCTTGGAATCCTGAGGCAGCTGTTGATGTCGCACGGTGCCGACGGGCCCGGGCAACGGGGGCATCCGGGTGGTAAGACGTTGGAGGGATAGCGGGCGGCGCACCCCGGATTCCGGGGTGGTGGACCCCGCCCTCCGTCCTCGTCAACCGTCGGGGAGCACAGACCCGACCGAACAGAGGAGACCCCCGGTGCCCGAGTTCCCCACCATCACCCACGTCGCCCTGACCGTGCGAGACCTCGACAGGAGTGTTCCCTGGTACCGACGGCTGTTCGGTTCCGAACCCGTGCTGGACGAGGACACGGGGCCCTTCCGCCATGTGGTGTGGCTGGTGGGCGGCCAGACCCTCGTCGGTCTCCACCAGTTCCCCGACCCAGCCGACTCCGCCCCCTTCGACGAACGTCGGCTCGGACTCGACCACCTGGCCTTCGCCTGTGCGGACCGGGCCCAGCTCGAGCAGTGGCAGGCCCGACTCGGGGAGTTGGGGATCGCCCACGGCGGGATCGTCGACGCGGCCTACGGATCGGGCCTTAGCTTCCGGGACCCGGACAACATCGCCCTCGAGTTTTTCGCCCCTCCCGGCTGAGCCGGGCGTCGACCCACCACCGGCGACGTCGGGCTCCAGGACGACCAGACTGTACCGATGACCCCGGTCCCCGACGTCGTGGTGGTGGGCGGGGGCCTCGTCGGGAGTGCGCTTGCCTACGAGCTGGTCGTCGCCGGCGCCGACACCGTCCTCGTCGACCGGCACGACCCGGGCCGGGCCACGGACGCCGGGGCCGGGATCCTCTCGCCCGAGACCCACCAGGACCCCGATCCGGACGCCTTCGCCTTCGGCATGGCCTCGGTCCGGCACTATCCCGACCTGGTGGCCAGACTGGCCCACGACGGGGTGGAGGAGTCGGGCTTCGCCGTGACCGGCTCGCTCCTGGTGGCCGAGCGGCCGGGCGACGATTTGGTCATGGAGCAGGCCGCCCGGCTCATCGCCGGGCGATCCCCGGGCCTGGTCGACGAGGTGGACCCGGCGGAGGCGGCCCGCCACTTCCCACCGCTCGGGCCGGTGCGCCGAGCGTTGTTCAATCCGGCCGGCCGGCGCGTCGACGGGCGGGTCCTCAACGCCGCCCTCCGGTCGGCGGCCGTGGCCCGCGGGCTGCGGGTCGTGGATGCCGGCGTCGCCTCACTCGACGTCGACCGGCCGGCCGGCCGCGTCGTCGGGGTGCAGACCAGCAAGGGTCCGCTGGTGGCGGGGGCCGTGGCCGTCTGCGGCGGCGCCTGGTCTACGGAGCTGGCCGTGGCCCTGGACGTGGCGGTCCCGGTGCTGCCGCTCAAGGGACAGATCGTCCACCTCTCCCTGCCCGGGACGGACAGCCGGAACTGGTCCATCGTCCAGCCGGTGCTCGGGTTCTACCTCGTCCCGTGGCCCGACGGCCGGGTGGCCTGCGGAGGGACCGTGGAGGCCGCCGCCGGATTCGACCACCGGCCGACGGCCGACGGCCTCCTCCAGCTGCTCCGCGAGGGCCTGCGCACGGCGCCCGGCCTGGCCCAGGCGACGCTGGTCGAGGTCCGGGTCGGGTCACGGCCCGCCAGTGCCGACGGCCTGCCCATCGTCGGGCGGGTACCGGGATGGTCCAACGCCTACGTGGCCACCGGGCACGGGGCCGAGGGGCTGCTGCTCGGGCCGCTCAGTGCACTCGTGCTGGCCGGGGCGATCCTCGGTACGATCCCCGATGGCACTGCACCGGAGAACGGTGTCCGGCGCCGCCTGCTCGATCGGTGGTCCCCGGATCGCCTGGCGACGGCGTGATCCCCCGGCCACTGCCGGAGCCCCCACCGACGGGGGGCCGGCTCCGCTACCTTGGCCACCATGGCCACGCCCCCGAGCTCGCTAGTGCTCCTGCACGGATTCGCCTCCTCGTTCGACCACACCTGGCGCCAGAACGGCTGGGTGGACATCCTCGGCGACTTCGACTGCGTGGCTCCCGAGCTGGACCTGCCCGGACACGGACGTTCGGCGCGCCCGGACGATCCGGGTGCGTACGTCGGTGTCGAGGAGGAGGTGGCCTCGGTGCTGCCCTCGCCGACGGGTGCGGTGGGGTTCTCGGCCGGGGCCGAGATCCTGTTGCGCATCGCCAGTGCCCATCCCGACCGGTTCGATCGACTGGCTCTGCTCGGTGTGGGCGACAACGTCTTCGAGGAGCGGGACGCCTCGCTCATCCTCGGTGCCCTCGACGGGGACACCGAGCCCGAAGATGTCCAGGCCCGGCTGTTCTATCGGTTGGCCCGGACCACGGGGAACGACCCGAGGGCACTGGCGGCGTTTCTCCGTCGCGACCGGGATCCGATTCGGTCCGAGGCGCTGGCCTCGGTGACCTGTCCCGTGCTGGTGGTCCTCGGAGACCGGGACTTCATCCCGTCGGCCGACCGGCTGGTGGCGGCACTGCCGTCGGCCACCCTCCATGTGGCACCGGGCGTGGACCACTTCGCCACCCCGTCGAACTTCGGGGTCATCGACGCCACCATGAGGTTCTTCGGCTTCGAGTGACGACGCCGACGGCACCGACGGGAGAGCCGGCGTCAGCGCAGCTGGTCGACGTGCTGCACCCGACCGCCACGGCGGCTGAAGAGGACGTCGTTGTAGCCCTGCCCCGGCCCCACGTGCTCGAAGGTGACGGGGGGCACGAACGAGAGGTACAGCGCCTTCCGGCCCTCGGCGTCGGGATCCGTCGGAGGCGGGGCGGCGTGCAGGGTGTGACCGAAATGGACGGTCACGTCGCCCGGCTCGGTCGTGATCGTCGTGACCGGTAGGCCGCCCACCTCGCGGGGACCGGGAAGCCGGGAGGTCCCACGGTGTGAACCCGGGATCATCTGGAGTTGGCCGGACTCCGGGGTGGCTGCATCGAGTTGGATGCCGACGTTGAGCATCGGGCACTTGACGGAATGGCCGCCCATGCCGCAGTCACGGTGCCACGGGAGATCGGCGAGACCTCCGGAGGCGCCGGGCACCTTGATGACCACGCCGTTGCCGTCCAAACGGTCCTTGGCATCCCTGAGCCCGGATCCGGCCAGCGCGGCGATGCGTTCGAAGCGCTCGTCGGCGCCGAGGCCGGCCACCAACGGCGAGCGGTCGTTGATGTAGTTGACCCGGCTGCACACCTCCCGGTCCCCGACCGTCGTCCACCACGAGCGCCGGTCGTCGGGGCGCGCCTCGGTGATGGCGGCGTTCACCTCGTCTCTCAGGGCATCGAGCTCGGCTGGTGCCAACACCCCGCGGAGATGGACGAAGCCGGCCCGGTGGAGGAAGTCCGCTATCTCGTCCTGGGGTTCGTCGATGGCGAACGACCGGGTGCAGTCGAGCGTGCGACCCGTGCCGTCCACCACCGTCGGCGGGTCGTCGAGGTCGTAGAGCTTCTGGCCGTCGAAGGCCACCCGCAGAGGAGGCTCCCACCGTGCCAGCTGTCCGAAGCTCCCCCGCCCGATGGTCAGCTCCTCGGCATAGAGCAGCGCGAAACACGACCGCAGCTCCCACACGAAGGCGCACCACGCCTCGAGATCCAGGTCCACGACGGTGTGCGCGTGCTCCGCGCCCACCTCCACCGTGATGCTGTCGGCCGTAGGCACGTAGGTGTAGGCCCTGCCGTCGTCGAGCCGGAAGGCCAGGGGACGCACGACCGACGCATCGGCGTCGGAGAACATCGGGTCCCGGGACCCGAGTAGCGACGGCAGGTGCTCCCGGTGGAACCAGTCAAAGTCGATCGGACCGAATCGATCACTCGCCACGAGCGTCAAGGTAGTGCACCCGGTCCCTTCCTGGGCGGGTGCCGGAGGTGCCCCGGATCCGGAGCTGGGGCAGAGTGGGACCCGTGGCCCTCTCCCCCCGAGCCGTCGAACGTCTCCGCGCCATCGTCGGACCGCACGCGGTCGCCGACCCCGAGGTGGTCGCCTCGTACACCACCGACTGGACCGGGCGCTTCGTCGGCCACTCCCCCTTGGTGGTCCGGCCGCGCACCGCCGACGAGGTGGCGGGTATCATCACCGCCTGTCGGGAACTGGACCTGGCCCTGGTGCCCCAGGGCGGGAACACGGGCCTGGTCGGTGGCGGCGTGCCGCTCCGCGGTGAGGTCCTCCTCAGCCTCACCGGACTCGGGGGACTCGGGCCGGTGGACGACCGGGCCGGTCAGATCACCGTCGGGGCCGGGGTGTCGCTGGCCGACCTGCAGGGGGCCGCGTCGGCGTCCGGATGGTCCTACGGCGTGGACATCGCCAGTCGTGGCACGGCCACGGTGGGGGGCACGGTGGCAACCAACGCAGGCGGGCTCCGGGTCCTGCGCTATGGCGACACCCGGGCCCAGGTGGTTGGCCTGGAGGCCGTACTGGGCACCGGCGCCGTGCTCTCCCACCTCGGGGGACTGGTGAAGGACAACACGGGCTACCACTGGCCTTCCCTGGTGTGCGGCAGCGAGGGCACACTGGCCGTGGTCACCGCAGCACGGCTGCGCCTGGTCCCTCCGATGCCGTGGCGCACGGTGGCCCTCCTGGCCTTCGCCACCGTCGACGGTGCGCTCGACGCCGCCGGGATCCTCCGTCGTTCCCTCCCCGCACTGGAGGCCTGCGAGCTCATCCTGGCTGCCGGGGTCGACCTGGTGTGCACGGTGACCGGCCTACGGCCGCCGTTCGCCGTCCGGCATCCCGTGTACCTGCTCATCGAGGTCGCCGACCGGACCGATCCGGTCGCGGCGACGGCCGAGGCCACCGCGTCGGTCGGGGACGTGTTGGATGCGGCCGTGGCCACGGAGCCGGAACGCAGGGCCGAGCTCTGGCGTTACCGGGAGGCCCACACCGAGGCGATCAATACGCTCGGGGCGCCGCACAAGCTCGACGTGACGCTGCCCCACGATGCGCTGGCCGAGTTCGTGGACAGTGCCCCCGGTGCCGTGACAGCAACGGTCCCGGGCGCCCGCACGTGGCTGTTCGGCCACGTCGGGGACGGAAACATCCACGTGAACGTGACCGGGCTGTCCCCCGATGACGACCGGGTGGACGACATGATCCTGCGGATGGCGGCTGGTCTCGGAGGGAGCATCAGCGCCGAGCACGGCATCGGCACGGCGAAGAAGCGGTGGCTGGCCCTGTCCCGGTCACCGGCCGAACTGGCGGCGTTCCGAGCCCTCAAGCAGGCCCTCGACCCCGACGGCGTCCTCAACCCCAACGCGCTTCTGGCCGCCGACGACGGGGATACACCCACCGAGGCATCGAGGTGAAGCACTACGACGAGGCGCTGGCCGCCGTCCGTTCGCAGGCCCGACGTCTCGCCCTCAGGATGCCGTCGAGGGTGGCGACACACTCCGCCGCCCCGCTGCGCCCCATGACGATGGTCTTGCCCTTGCCGTCGACGGTGACCAACCTGATGCCGTGCAGCCAGATGCGGACCAGCCCGAACAGCCAGACGGGCACCGGGGCGGCCGACACCCGGTCGACGGCATCGACCGAGAGCTCCCAAGGCCTGCTACCCGCTCCATCGAGGATCACCCAGGGTCGCAGCACCAATCGCCGGTCGGTCAGATAGAGGTGACCCGACGAGTAGCCGTGGGCCCAGTCCGATCGCGGGTCGGCCGCTAGCACCCGCGCCAACACCTTCTCGTCGGTCCACCGACTCGCCGTTCCCACAGTCGTATACATCGGCGTACCCGTCCGCCGGCTTGACCAGGGCCCTGTCCGCTCCGGAAACCGGCCCGGGGAAGGAGCTGCCGGCTGCTCGGGCTAGCCGGCCAGGTAGGGCCGGACCTGGTCCGAAAGATCATGGATGGTGTACCAGGCCGGCTGCAGGTCCCCGGCCAGGCTGGTGTACCGGCCCTCCGTTCCCGCCGCCGCCGCTCTCGTCGAGGTGGACACCACGAGCTGCCATTCCCGCTCGAGGGTCGGGGACGGGGCCGGCGGGGCCGAGGCGGCCGCACTGGCGTCACGGGTAAGCGAGGCACAGGAGGCAGACAGCGAGCCGACATCGGAACCACTCTGCTGCACGGCTTGGAGATCGGCAGCCAGCGCCGCCGTGGCGGGCTCCCCCGTGGACGACCACCAGTCCGACACCTGGCTGTCCACCGAGGGGACAGCCGGTGCCGGTGGTGCCGTGGTCGATGTGGCCACCGAAGTCGTGGCGGGTGATCGGGCGGCGTGAGACAGGGCCACGGGGTGCGGGGGCCCGGAGGTACTGCGGACGAAGGCCACCACCGCCATGAGGGTGAGGGTCACCACGAGTGCCTCGGCCACCGTGATCACGGAACGGGGGTGCCGCCTCCTGTGACGATGTGCCGGAGGGTCTGCAGGCTCCGTCGTGTGCACTGATGGCACGGTCGGTATCGGTATCGGCACTGGTATTGGCGTGAGTGTCGGTGTCGGTGTCGGTGTCGCAGCGACCACCGGTTCGGGGGGGGCGGGCGGCTCCGTCCACCGGAACCCGTCCCAGTACCGGACGACCGTGGGGTCGGACCGGAGTCGGTACCAGCCGAGCGGCCGGGGTGAGGGGTTCGTGGACATCGATGGCAAGGGCACCGGAGGTAGAGCGTGGGCGTCAACGGTTAACGGCCCCACCGTTGGTGGAGTCACCTCGTTCATGCTGTATCCCAACCGACCCGGCGGATCGGTCTTCCCTCTGCCTGGATCCGTGGCACGCTCCTGTCCCTCTACCCCTCCCGGTGATTGTGGCCACCCACCCTGACGCCCGGGTGACATCGAGATGAACGTTGCGCGACGTTCCCTGGGAACAGCGAAAACGTCGGCAACGAACCAGCCACCGTGGGCACGCTCGCGCTCTGTGTGGCTGCCCCGGCATGGAAGACGAGCGCCGACACGCTACTCGCCGTGCCTCAGCGGGTTCGGTCGAAGGTCCGGGTGCCGAGGAGGGTCCGGGTGCCGAGGAGGGTCCGCCACGCCGCCTACCGGGGACCGGCCTGGGGAGCGACCGCCGTCGCGGGGCCAATGGATTACCCGGCGACGGCGGCGCATCTACCCGTGGCTGGCTGGTACTGCCTGTGGGGGGCGAAATCCAGCCTGCAGTCATCGTCGCAGCCCCGGGTTACCTCCGCCGTTACGAGTGCCTGAACCTTGCGCGAACAGCACCAGGATGTGGGACCTGAGGGGCCCAACGCCAGGTGGGTCGCTATCCACCGCCTGCCCCCCGCCGATCGGTACCGTGGGCTTCCATGGCCAAACAAAAGAAAGCCCGTGTCTATCCGGCGACGGACAAGGTGAGCAACGGCGAGGCGTTCGGGATCGCCCGAGCGGCCGAGGAGCTCACCGAGGCCCTCCAGGAGTTCGACCGTCGGGCAGCATCGTGGTCGACCACGTCATCGCCGCGCCCGACCGTCTCCGCCTAGTACCACCGCCCGAGACGGACCTTGGCCCCTGCGTGACCGCAGGTGGGCCCCAGCGCGGTCAGGCCTGGCTGCCGGTCATGACGGACACGCGGGGCCGGGTCCCACCGGCGCTGCTCCCGCGGAGTCGGGCGTCGATCACGGCCCGGGCCGAGTCGACCAGCTTGTCAGCCAGCTCGTAGCCGACGAACTCCTCCAGCCAGGCCCGCACCGTCCCCGGCGTGGCCGTGGCCCGGGCCAGGAACTCCGTGCGTAGCAGCGACCCGTCGCGCTCGGTGATGCCGAGCCACCACCCACCGGCCACGAACTCCTCCGCGCTGTAGAACCGGAGCATGCACTCGCCGTAGTCGAACGGACACACCACCTCGAACTGCGCCCCTCCTGACCCCATAGAACGAAGGTACCGGCGGCCAAAACCTCTACGCAACCGCTGGCAGTGACCGTTAAACCACTCTGAGCGCGCCTCGGGAGAGCTCCGGATCAGGGAAGCTGATGGACCACCAGGGGCATCACCTCGGCCACGCCTGCTTCGCGCAGGAGCGCGGCCGCGACTGTCATGGTCCATCCACTCCGATAGCTGTCGTCGACGAGCAGGACCGGCCCGTCCGTGGGCAGCACGACGCCTTCCCGGAGGACCAGACCCGACAGCAGGGCCTCGACCCGGGGGCCCGAGGCCACGCCATCGGGTGGGCGGGAGCCCCGGGCCTCGAGGGCGTCGATGAGTGGGAGCCTCCCCACCCCGGCCACCCGCTGGGCCAGGTCCCTGATCAGCTGCGGATGGTGGCGCGAAGGCATCGGCACTACGGCCACCGGTCGCGCCGTCCAGGAGTCCCGCCAGCGCGTGAGCACGGCCACCACCCCGCCGACGATGTCATCGGTTAGCGGGCGGTCCGGACCGTCCACGGCGGTGGCGGCCTCCCCCCACCCGGGGGTGTCGGCAAAGGTGAGGGCCCGGCCCGATGATGGCCCGAGGATCCTCCCCTTGCGTCCGGCCGCCGGGCCGCCGGGCCAGCGCTTGCGAGGCTCGATCGTCACGTCGGCCCCACGGAGGTGGACCCGGGCCGCCTCGAGGGACCGGGGGTCGATGTCGCGTCCCTGGGCCGGCAACACCCCCGAGCACACCGAGCACTGTCCGCACGGTCCAGGGTCGGGATCGTCGAGGGCGCGCTGGAGGAACTCCATGAGGCACCCGAGTCCACCGGCGTAGGACCGCATGAGATCCGCCTCGGAGGTGCGGGCGGCACGGATGGCCCTCCACTTGGCCTCGTCATAGACGTAGGGGACGCCGGTGGCCCGCCATCCGGCCGCCACCCGTTCCACCGCTCCCTCGACGCCCACGATCTTGAGCAACGATTCGAGGCGCCCCCGACGGACACCGGTGATCGACTCGAGGGCCGGCACGGTCATCGCCTCACCCCGGTCCCCCAACACGCCGAGGACCAGGTCGATGGCGGCGGGGTCGGGGATGGAGGAGGTGGCGAAGTACTGCCAGAGGCGCTCGTCGGTCTCGGCCGGGAGCAGCACGGCCTCGGCCCGCTCGATGGCCCGGCCGGCCCGGCCGATCTGCTGGTAGT
The DNA here is from genome assembly GCA_963738545.1 of uncultured Acidimicrobiaceae bacterium. Lineage (GTDB taxonomy): Bacteria > Actinomycetota > Acidimicrobiia > Acidimicrobiales > RAAP-2 > Bog-756. The sequence continues at coordinate 208,921 of CAVTXA010000008.1, read as the reverse complement.
ACGCCACGGGCGAGTCGGGGGAGCCGACGTGGAGGCAGAAGCCGAGGTCGGGTTTGTCGTACCCCATGCCGAGCGCCGACGTGGCCACGACGGCCTTGAGCCGGTTGGCCCGCAGCGCCTCCTCGACCTGCTCCCGCTCCCCGGCCTCGAGCCTCCCCGAGTAGGGGGCTACGTGGTGGCCCCGGGTTGCGAGGAAGCCGGCCAGGCGGGTGGTGTCGGCAACGGTGGGCACATAGACGATCCCGGAGCCGGCGAGCAGGCCGAGGGCGCTGTCCACCCAGGCGTACCGCTCGAGTGGCCCTAGGCCGCCGATGACCGAGAGCCGGAGCGACGTCCGGGAGAGGCTTCCCCGAAGCACCACGGTCGATGGTCCGAACTGCCCGGCCACGTCGTCGGTGACCCGGTCGTTGGCCGTCGCCGTGGTGGCGAGCACGGGCGTGGCCGGTGACGCCGTCAGGACCTTGGACAGTCGCTGGTAGTCGGGGCGGAAGTCGAAGCCCCAGTCCGAGATGCAGTGGGCCTCGTCGATGACGATCAGGCCCGCACGACCGATCACCGGACCGATCCGGTGGGCGAAGGTCGGATTGGCCAACCGCTCCGGTGACACGAGCAGCACGTCGGTCCGGCCGGACTCCATCCCCTCCATCAGCGCATCCCAGTCGTCGATGTTGGTGGAGTTGATCGTCGCCGCGGTCAGTCCGGCCCGCCCGGCGGCCTCCACCTGATCACGCATCAGCGCCAGGAGAGGTGAGACCACGAGGCTCGGCCCTCCACCCAGCGAACGGATGGCCGACGTCGCTGCCCAGTAGACCGCCGACTTGCCCCAACCGGTGGCCTGGACGACCAGTACCCGAGACCGATGGGCGACCAGGGAGCGGACGGCGCGGCGTTGGTCGGTCCGTGGGACCGCCGCCTCACCGGCCATCGAGGCCAGGACCGAACCCAGGTGCCGGTCGGCCACCTCGACCAGCTCGCCCTCCGACCGGTTAGCCCACCAGCGGGGTGCACCGTCGTCCATGACCATCCTCTCGGTTGTCCCCGGGCACAGGGTAGGGGACCGCTGCGGCCGGTCGGTCCGCCGACCTTCCCATACCGATCGAGATCGCCTGCAACGTTTCCCCTCCCTCGGGCGTCTTAATTGGTGATGGGTACACTGAGCGGCATCGTCGACGCGGAGACCCCGGACGGCACGGGTGCGGCCATCGTGCCTGCGCCGGGATCATCGTCGCCGCCGGGCCCGTCCGAGGTGCCCGAGCTGGCTTCGGATCGGGTCGGACCCCCGCCCCCGGAGGGAGCCGGAGGGGACGACTTCGGCGAGTTCTACGCCGGCCACTACGCCGACCTGGTCCGCCTCGCCGCCCTTCTGAGTGGCTCCCCGGACGCCGCACCCGACCTGGTTCAGGACTGCTTCGTCCGACTCCACGGGCGTTGGACGGCGGTGCGGGAGCCCCTCCCCTACGTCCGCAGAAGTGTGGTCCACGCCTGCGCCTCCCACCACCGCAGCGTGGCCCGGGCCCGACGCCAGCCTCCCCCCGAGGTCAGGGATTCCGTGCTCGGTGCCGACGAGTTGGGTGACGCACTGGCCAAGCTTCCGACCCGACAACGGGCCGCCGTGGTACTGCGGTTCTACGGCGACCTCCCCGACGCCGACATCGCCCGGGCCCTGCGCTGTCGGCCCGCCACCGTCCGCTCGCTCATCCACCGTGCCCTCGCCGACCTCAGAAAGACCATCGAACCATGACCGACGACTTCGAAGACCGCCTCCGCACCCACCTGGCAGGACAGGCGGCACAGGTCCGGGTCGATCCCGACCCGTCGGCCTTCATCGACCGCGCCGCCGGTCGGACGTGGCCACGTGGACGGGTGGCCGGGTGTGTGGCCGCCCTGACCGTCGTGGTGGGCGGTGCCGGCATCCTCACCGGCGTCAATCTGAGCGGAGCCACCTCAGCAGCCCCGACCCAGGCCTCGACACCGGCGACCGGTTCCGATCGTGCCGGGGCCGCGCTGGCGCCGGCTGCCTCCGGAGGTCAGGGTCCCTCCATCGTCATCGGGTCGTCGTACACCTTCCTCTTCTCACGGGTGACGACGTCGGGGGTGACCGTGCGGGCCTATTCGGCCGGGACCGCGACGACTGGCGGATGCGGTCCGAGCGTGATGTGTGTCCCGACGACCACCGTGCCCTCCGGCCCGACCTGTCCCACAGGCGCCGAGTGCGCTCAGCCGATCGTGGTCCCGCACACCGCCGCCAACGCGTCGGAATCCGGCACCACCTCGGGATCCGGCAGCACCTCCGGAGGGGTGACCACGCCGGTGGTGCCCCCCGACCAACCCCCCGTGTCTGTGCCGGTCACCGCCGATCCGCCGTCCGCGGCGCCAGCCTGCGAACCGCTGGTGGTCGAGCTGTCGACCGACAAGGCCGTCGGAACGGGTTCGGTCTCGCTTCCGTCGTCCGCGACACCGGCGCCGAACACGGTGGAGGTGCTCGGCACCGGTTCCTTCGGCACTGCCGAGGGGGCACCGGTGGGCTGGGTCGCCGTGTGGGTGGGAAGCGGGGTGACCTCGGTGCAGCTCACGGCCGGGGGCACGACCGCCGACTCCATGGCTCCGGACGGTGGCGTCGCGGTGCTGGCCGCGGTCGGTGACGCGGGCCTGGCGGATGCCACCGTGGTCGGGATCGGCCAGAGCGGCACGACCGTGGACAGTGTCCCTGTCGGCCAAGCGGCCACCCCGGACGGCGCCGGTGGATGTCCCGCTCCCATCAGCACGCCCCCGGTGTCGACGACCACGACCGTCCCCGCTCCGGTGCCTGTGCCGACGACCGCCCCAACCACGACCACGACCACGACCAACCACCACGACGGTGAGCGGAAGCCCAGTACCGGTGCCCACCAACCGGCCGGTGACGACGCCGGTCGGCTGACCGGGTCGGGCGTGCGGACCTTCAGGCCAGCCCGCCATCGAGGGACCGGTGGTTGCCGAGCGTGCTCCACCAGGTCACCTCGTGGCCTTCGGCTTCCCCACCCCGCCTGACCATCGAGAAGTGGCTCACGGTGCGCTGCCCGCCCTCGTGGTCCCGGTAGAGCAGATCGACGGAGACGGCGCCCGAGGCGATGGCCTGGCGCATGGGGTCGAAGATGCGCTCCGCGGGGTCCCGCAATGCGCCCTGCCAGAAGGCCACGTCTCCCGGTGGCACCCACAGGGCCCGGGTCTGGGGACGGAAGTCCTCCGGTGGCACGAGCTCGTCCGCCCTTGCCACCTGGGAGGCGTAGGGAAGCCATGATTCGATGACGGCCATCCCGCGTCCGACATTCCGGACCAGCATGGCCAGGTAGATCACGTCGTCGATCTCCTCCACCACGGCCTGCCCGCCCTCGAGCGTGACCCAGTGCCGGTCGATGAACATCACCTTCTGGGGAGCGTCCCCGATGCGGGACGGGGCCAGGACGGGTCGGAGGCCGATCTGGAAGGAGCGTTCGGCGATGCGGGCCGACGTGTTGCTGGAGCGCACCGCCGAGAAGGTGGCTGCGGCCAGGACGAGCGTGCCTCCGGCGGTGGCGAATGACGCGATGGTGGCCCAGTCCGTCATGGCGTCAGCCTACGCAGGGGGCCCACCCGGCCCGGCGCGGTCCGGTACCTCCGCGGACAATGGTGGCGGCCCCTAGGTTGTGGGGGTGACAGCAGCGAGAGGAGGAGGCATGCAGGTTCCGTACACCAAGGGCCTCCACGAAGTGGCCGACGGTGTCTACGCCTACCTCCAGCCCGACGGCGGTTGGGGTTGGAGCAACGCCGGCCTGATCGCGGGCGACGGGGCCTCCATGCTCATCGACACCCTCTTCGATCTGCGACTGACGGCGGAGATGCTGGCGGCCATGGCACCCGTGACGGCAGACCGGCCGATCACCGCTCTCGTCAACACCCACGCCAACGGGGACCACTGTTTCGGAAACGAGCTGGTGGCCGGTCCGGGCGTCGAGATCGTGGCTTCCGCCGCCGCCGCCGCCGAGATGGACGAGGCACCGCCGGCGTCCCTGGCCGCGTTGGTGGACGGCGTGGACGAGATGCCCGAGGCGATGGGCGACTTCATCCGGCGGAATCTCGGATCGTTCGAGTTCGGTGGGATCACGACCACCCCTCCCACCCGGACGTTCTCGGGAGTGGACCACCTCGAGGTGGGTGGGCGCAGGGTCGAGCTCATCGAGGTGGGCCCGGCCCATACCGCCGGCGATGTCCTGGTCTGGCTGCCCGATGAACGTGTGGTGTTCACGGGCGACATCCTGTTCATCCAGGGCACCCCGATCCTCTGGGCCGGACCGGTGACCAACTGGATCGAGGCGTGCGACCGCATCATCGGCCTCGAGGCCGCGATCATCGTCCCCGGCCACGGTCCCCTGACCGACGCCGACGGCGTGCGCGCCGTGAGCGAGTACCTGCGCACGGTCGAGCGAGGCACGCGGGCCCGACACGACGCGGGGATGACCGCCGCTGAGGCGGTGCTCGACATCCACGCCGAGCTCGAGGCCACACCGTTCGGGTCATGGGGGGACCGTGAGCGGCTGGTCATCAACGTGGAGACCATCTGGGCCACGCTCGAGCCGGGGTACACCCAGCCCTCGATCCTGAAACTGTTCAGCCGGATGGCGCAGCTGGCTGGGAGCCCGGGCACGTGACGGTCACACCGTACGGTGGCCGTGTCCTCGGGTGCCTGGTGGAGAAGGCCCTCACCACACCCCAGCAGTACCCGCTCTCCCTGAACGCCCTGACGCTGGCGTGCAGCCAGTCCACCAACCGCGAGCCGGTGATGGCCATGGATGAGGTCGCCGTGCAGCGGGCCCTGCAGGAGCTCAAGGAGCTCCACCTCGTCCGGTTCGTGCTTCCGTCCCACGGGAAATCGGTCACCCGGTTCCGTCACGTACTCGACGAGGCCTACGGCCTCGACCGGGCCCGGGTGGCCCTGCTGGCCGTGCTCCTGCTGCGGGGACCGCAGACCCCCGGCGAGCTCCGTTCCCGCACCGGGCGCATGGCGGAGTTCGACTCACTGGCGGCACTTCAGGCCGAGCTCGGGGTCCTGGCCGAACTGCCGGAGCCCCTCGTGCACCTTCTGCCCCGACAACCGGGTCAGAAAGAGGACCGCTGGCAGCAGCTGCTGGCCACGGAGACACCGGCCGGAGACGCGTCGCCCGTGGCGCCGGCCTTCGTCGACCGGGAGCGCGAACCGGATCCGTCGCCGGCCGTACCCGCCGTCATCGACGACTCGGGGGGATTCGAGGGGGACGCCCGGACCGACCAGGACGTTGTCGGGGAGCGTGTGGCCGTGCTGGAGTCCGACGTGGCTGTCCTCCGACGCGAACTCGCCGACGTCCGCTCCTCGCTCGAGTCCCTGCGCCAGAGCCTCGGAGAGTGAGGTCGGGACACCCGGGGACCTGACGCCGCCGGCGGGAGAGGACGCCACACGGACGCCTACCCGGTGAGGGACCGGAGGCCGTCCAACTGGGCCAGCGACAACTCGGCCCGGCCCGGGTCGGCACGGGCCAGCCCCAGGAGGAGGGCCTCGAGCAGGACCATGGTCGGTGCGTGGCTGGTGAACAGTCCGGGCGTCCCCCGCCAGCACACCAGGGTCTCGGCCACCCGGTCACCGAGTTCGGCCTCCAGCACATCGGTGACCAGAACGACCGGGACGGTGAGGTCGGCGGCGCGGTGCAACAGCGCGTCCACGTGGCGGTGGAGGCGACCGTAGGAGAAGACCACCACCGCGCTGCCCGGCCCCATCACCACCAGGTCATCGGCCGCGGCCGTCCCCGACCGGGTCAGGGCGGTTGACGGGCGCCCCAACCGTCCGGCCAGGACGGTGGCGTACTCGGCCAGCGGAGCCGAAGGTCCGATCCCACTCCACGCCAGCCGGTCGGCACGGCCGAGGATCTCGACGGCGTGGTCGAAGCGGGGCCCGGCGACCTGCTGCACGAGGGCGTCCAGTGAGGCCATGAGCGAACCGACCACGGCGACGACCGGATCGCCCTCCGTACTGGCCAGCGAGTGGTGGAGCCGCTCGGCCAGGGTGACGTCCTCGATCTGTGCGGCCAGGGCCCGTCGCAACTCGGGAAGGCCGGTGTAGCCCAGTGCCTGCGCCGTGCGGACCACAGTGGCGTCACTCAGGCCCAGCTCCCCGGCGATGGCCGAGGCCGATTCGACGACGACCGACCGCCCCGATCCCACCAGATAGTCGGCCACCAGGCGCTGGGCGGGGCTGAGCGTCCCGAACGAGCGGGCCACCCGTTGCGCCAGGGGCTCCTGTAGCGAATACTGCTCAGTTGACCCCACCATGTAGCAAATACTACAGTACGGTCCGGCCCATCACGAGGAGGTGGCCATTGCACGTCGTGCTGTTGGTCCTGAGCACCTTCCTCGCCTCGACCGTGGAGATGGTGGAGGCGCTCACCATCGTCCTGGCCGTCGGGTTCACGCGTGGTTGGCGACCGGTGGTGGTCGGCGCGGCCGGGGCCTTCGTGGCCCTGGGCGCCCTCGTGGCCGTCCTCGGACCGGCCGTGAACCGCATCCCCCTGAACTCACTGCGGTTGGTGGTGGGGGGCCTGTTGCTGGTGTTCGGGCTGCAGTGGCTGCGCAAGGCCATCCTGCGTGCCGGAGGGCTCAAGGCCCTGCACGACGAGGACGCCATCTACAACGAGGAGCTCCAGCGGCTGCGGGCGGCCGGGGGCGGGACAGGGAGCGTGGACTGGTACGGCGTGACGGTGGCCTTCAAGGGGGTCTTCCTCGAGGGACTCGAGGTGGTGTTCATCGTGGTGACGTTCGGCGCCACCCAGGGGCACACCGGCGCGGCGGCCCTGGCCGCAGCGGCCGCCCTGGTGGTGGTGGGCGCCGTCGGCCTGGCAGTCCATCGACCGCTGTCGCGTGTGCCCGAGAACTCGCTGAAGTTCATGGTGGGGGTGATGCTGACCTCGTTCGGGCTGTTCTGGTCGGCGGAGGGGGCCGGGGCCCATTGGCCCGGCAACGACCTGTTCATCCTGGCCCTCGTGGCGTTGACGTCAGCGGTGGCCGGAACCACGGTGGCCGTGTTGCGAGCTTCCGACGCGTCACGGCTCGAGGCCCTCGGCTGATGCGGGCGCTCAAGCGGTTCGGGCTCTTCTGGGTCGACTTCGTCGTGGGGGACGACTGGACGCTGGCTGTGGTCGTGGTCATCGCCCTCGCCGTCACCTGGGCCCTGTCCCGAGCCGGATTCCCCGGCTGGGTGGCCATGGTGGCGATCATCATGGCCGCGTTGGTGACGTCGGTCGGCCGGGCCCGGAGGGCGGCAGCCCGACGGAGGCAGGGCAGCTAACCAACGACGACGACGGGCGACACCTACCCGCCGGTCACCGTCCATAGCCGGCGCGGCTCGGCGATCCCCTTGAGGGTGCGGATCCCCCGGTCGGCGAAGGTGATGCCCGAACCCTCCACCAAGTCGACGACGGTGTTCGACACGACGACCTCGTCGGCCCCGGCATCGGCAGCGAGGCGTGCGGCCAGATGTACGCCGATGCCACTGACGTCATCGCCACGGCGCTCGATCTCGCCCACGTGGACACCGGCCCGGATCTGGATCCCGAGATGACCGGCTCCATCCCTGAGCGAGAGGGCGCAGCGGATGGCCCGGGTCGGACCATCGAAGGTCGCGACCAGTCCGTCGCCGGTATCCTTCACGAACTGACCGCCGAAGCGCTCCAACTGTCGGCGCACCAACCCGTCGTGGTCGCGGAGCACCTGGGTCCAGCGTCGGTCACCCATACGGGTGGCGGCGGTGGTCGAGTCGACGATGTCGGTGATGAGCAGGGTGGCCAGGACCCGGTCCTCTCCCGGTTGGTAGTGGTCACCGGTGACGAACTCCTGGATGGCGTCGACGAGACCGTCCAGATCCCCCACGAACGGCACCACGTCATTGCCGGGGAGGGACACGAAGTGGGCGCCCGGGATGTGATCGGCGAGAAAGCGGCCGTGCTCCACGCTGGGCGCCAACGCGTCCTGCCGGTGGAGGACCAGGGTGGGGGCCGTGATCCTCGGGAGCAGGCTACGGACGTCGGCCTCGATCGTCCGGTTGTGCAGCACGGCCGCCGTGGATGGCGTCGCCCCCCGTCGGGACGCCCGGGACCACCACCGTTGGAACTCGGGGTCCCCGGCGCCACTGGGGGCGAATAGGTGCAGATCGCTGAGGTCCTCGCTGACGTCACTGTCCGCGTCGGGGTCCAGCCCCGAGCGGAACTCCTCCATGAGGTCGTGGGGGACGCCGAAGGAGTAGTCGGCGGCCTCGAGGTAGCGGGCCGAGCCGTTGACCACGATGAGCGACGCCGTCCGTTCCGGGTGCAGGGCAGCGATCATGAGGGCCAGCATCGCCGAGGCCGACGCGCCGAGCACGACGACGCGGGCCGAGTCGACCGCGTCCAACACGGTCAACGCATCATCGACCCAGGACTCGAAGGTGAGGTCTCCGAGGTCGACGGGGGTGTCCGACAGCCCGATGCCGGTGGGGTCGAACCGGATCACCCGTCCACACAGGGCCAGGCGCTCGGTGTAGCGCCGCCAGTGGGGCTCGTCGCCGTTCTCGTCGATGGAGATGTAGGTCCCCGAGCCGACGTCGAGAATGTCGACGTCGCCCTCACCCCAGACCTGGTAACCGATGTGGAGCCCGTTCCTCCTGGCGTAGTGGGTCTCGGGTGTCTCCATCGGGGCCAGTCTGACGCACGGCGCCGTGGCCGCGTCGGGCGCTGATCAGGACAGGCCGGGCCGGCCGGAGCGGACCCGCCGGCGGAAGTTGGGGTTCCCCGGCTTCCGCCGGGTGGTCGTCCAGCGCTCGATGGTCGAGCGACTCCACCAGCGACGACGCCCGACGTAGCCGTCAGGGGCGGGCATGGTGCCCCGACGGATGTGTTGGCGGATCGTCGAGTGGGTCACGCCCACCCTGGTCGCCACATCCGACACGAAGAGGCGGTCAGCTGAAGAAGGCTGCCGTGTCACGTCGCCGATTCCCGATTCCCCACGGCGTCAACCCAGCCGGGCCGAGGCCACCATCGCCCCGGTGTCGTCGACCACGCTGACGATCCGGACGGTCCCGGCCGCCACCGGGAGCTCGATGGACCACGATCCGTAGCCGTAGCGGAGGTCGAACTGACCGAGGTCCTTCCTCGAGCCGTCGTCCAGGGTGATCGAGCAGGTGACGATACCGGAGGTGGGCGCATCATGGAGGGCCATGACCAACCAACCCTCGTGACCTTTGGACACCAGCAACACAGTTCCCTTCGTCCCGACGGACGAATGGAGTTGGGCCTGGCGCACCGCCGAGACGGGAGCGTGGGCACCGTGCGAGGAGACCGCCACCCCCACCCCGACGCCGGCGGCCAACAGGACGATGACGGCGGCCACCGTCGCCACCCGTCGGAGTGCGGGGCGGCGCGGTGCTGCACGTTCGGCCCGGATGAGGTCCATGGTGCGGTCGGCGAACCCCGGCGGAGGGATGGCGTCAGGGATCAGCGCGGTCAGCGCATCGGCCGTGGCCGACAATTCCTCCACTTCTGCGGTGCAGTGGGAGCAACCTTCGAGGTGGTCCAGGACACGGGCCCGGTCCAGGCCCGTCAGGGCGCCGATGGCCAGTGACGCCAGATCGTCGCGGAAGGCCTCACATTCGGGATGGTGGATCGTCGGGACCATCTAGACCTCCTCCCCGCCGAGCAGCTCGCGCACCTTGGACAGGCCCAGCCGGATCCGGCTCTTGGCCGTGCCCACCGGGATGGCCTCGGCCGTGGCGATCTCGGTGGCGCTCTGACCGTAGAACGCCGACCGCACCAGGGCGCGTCGCTGATCGACCGGTACGGTGCGCAGCGCCGCCCGCACGCGGTCGACGGCCACGGCGTGCTCCGCTTGGGACTCCGGTGTCGGCCCGTCGGTGTCCAGCTCGAGCCAGACGGCATCGTCGGGGTCGAGGGGGACGGCACGTCGGAGGCGGAGGGCGTCGATGGCCAGGTTGCGGGTGATGGTCGAGAGCCACGATGTGGCCGGCGCCCTCCTCGGGTCGAAGACGGCGGCATGCCGCCAGGCCCGGAGGAAGGCCTCCTGAGCGACGTCCTCGGCCGTGGCGCGGTCCGCCGTCACGGCGAGGGCGATACCGAAGACCCGACGTTCGTGCCGCTGCACGAATGCCGCGGCGGCCCGTTCGTCCCCGGCCGCCATACCGGCCACGAGTGCCTCGTCAGAGGCCCCGCCACCCTCGTGCCCGTCCACCCGGCGGAGGAATCGTCGATCGGGGGGCACAAGTTCCATCGCCGTCAAGCATGGCGTCGTCGGGCCACCGGCGCTCACGATGGGGCTCGCACCCGTGCGATCTTCGATCGGAGGGCGACGTCCAGCGAGAACCGACCCGTGCCCATGATGACGATGACCAGCGCCAGGTCGGCGAGGGCCACGTTGGTCATCCTCTGGGCGGTGGTCAGCGGCGTGGTCAGGTCACCGGATCCGACGAGGGTGCTCACCCCCGCCGCGCCGAGCCAAGCCACACCACCCACCACGGCGAGCACACCGAGCCAGCCGGTGGCACGAGCCGACCCGACCGGTGCTGCGGCGAGCGGTTCCGGGCGGGCCGACTCCCCGTGAGAGGGGACGGGAGGCGATGCGACGATGGTCAAGGGATCAATACGCCCCCCCGGAACCCGCCACGGTGGTCGGCGCCGACGTGGCAGACGTGGTCGCCGCGGTCGGTTTGGCGGTGGGATGTGCGGGATTCACGACCCACCACTGGCCCCACGTGTCCTTGATGTTCCCGGTGGCCTGTCCGGGACCGCGGTCCCCGACGAACCGGTACAGGGGGACGCCCTTGTAGGTGACCTGGCGGGTACCATCGGCCCGCTCGATCGATCCCAGGCCGCTGACCCCGTTGCCCACCGGTGCCTTCTGTCCCGCAGGCAGGACCACCGGCGGCCAGATCGTGGCACACGTCCCCGTGCATACGCTCTTGTTCTTGGGGTCGGAGGTCAGACGGTAGACAGTCACACCCGAACTGAGGGTGAGGATCGTGCCCCAGGTCTTGTTGTGCTTGGTGGTCACGGTGATCTTGGTCGTGGTGGCTCCGGCCGTTCCCGGGAGCACGATGGCTCCGCCCAGCGTCACGACGCCCATCAGGGAGAGGGCTAGGGCCACGAGGTACCGAACCACTCCCGCTCGCTCGGCCGGCTGCTTGGTTTCTTCAGGCATGGCGCTCCTGTTCGGCTGGTCTTGGGGGCTCGTCCCCTCAACCATCACTACGGCCGAGCGCAGCTAACGGATCACCGGTTTCCGATGATGTCCCAGACCACGAGACCACGCCCGGTCAGCACCGTGGCTTGCGGTGTGGTGGTCGCCAGACCGGTGGTCGGCGGAACCAGTCGGCGTACTAAGCCGCTCGAGGTGCCGGGAGATCACCGAGATCGGTGGGGACGGCTGGGCCGGGGACCTTCGGTCCCACGATGTCAGACTGCGGCGATGCTGTCGCGCGGCCCCGCCCAATGCCCCTCCCGCCGCCGCTGGAGCAGGGACGGCAGGGCGGCTTCACCCCTCCCACTGGCTACCGGCCCTGGCCGTCTATCTGACCGTCCTCCCGCCGCTCGATGTGCCCTTCGTCACCGGCCAACTCCGCCACGTCCTCCTCGGCATGTGACCCGCCGGTGAGCACCGCCTAGGGGAACGGCCCCCCGACGGGCCGACCCGCCCGATCACCCGTCCCCGTCCCGGGGACGAGCGGTCAGGCGGTGAGCGGGTGTGACTCGGACCGGTGCTCGACGCCCTCGCGCACCATCGGCAGGAGTTCCTTGCCGAACTCGATGGCGTCGGGAACGGGATCGAACCCCTTGAGCAGCAGCGTGGTGCAGCCGATGTCGTAGTAGCGCAGCATGGCCTCGGCCACCTGCTCGGGCGTGCCCACCAGTGCCGTCGAGTTGCCGGCCGCCCCGGTGAGGTTGGCCACTTTCATCCACAGCCGCTCGTCGTAGACCTCCCGCTCGGCCGACATGGCGATCAGGCGCTTCCGTCCCACCGACGTCGTGCCCGAGGTGTCCCGATCGACCGAGAGGGTGGCATTGGCCGCGCCGCCCAGCCCCCCGTAGCTTTCCTTCTTCCCGGCCATGCGCTCCTTGGCCAGCTCGATGCGCTCGGCCGTCTTCTCGGCGATCCACTCCGCCTTCTCCCAGGCCTCGGCCTCGGTGTCGGCGATGATGGGACGGAGCGAGATGCTGAACCGGAGGTGACGCCCGGACTGGGCGGCTCGCTGGACGATGGGGCCCATGCGCTCGACCACCGCGGCACGGGGCTCGCCCCAGAAGGCGTAGACGTCGGCCTGAACCGCTCCCACGTCGATGGCGGCAGGCGATGCCCCGGCGAAGTAGAGCGGGATCCCCCCCGGGGAGACCGGCTTGACAGAGGTGAAGGCGCCTTCGTACCGGAAGAACTCCCCCTCGTAGTCGAAGGGCGAGTCCTCTTCCCACATCCGGCGCACGATGGCCATGACCTCGCCCGTCCGGCGGTAGCGGGCGTCATGGGGGACGAAGTCGCCCTCACGGCGCTGGTCGGCCTCGTCGCCCCCGGTGATGAAGTGGATGGCGATCCGCCCGCCCCCGGTCAGATGGTCGAGGGTGGCCGCCTTGCGGGCGAGAAGCGCCGGCTGGACGAAGCCGGGGCGGTGGGCCACCAGCACCTTCAGGTGGTCGGTGTGGTCCAGGACGGACGAGGCCACGGCCCAGCCCTCGGGACCGACGGCGCCGTAGCCCACCAGTACCCGGTCGAAGCCGGCATCCTCGTGGGCCCGGGAGATCTCGACCAGGTAGTCGCGGTCGATGACGGGACCGTCCGTCCAGTCGACCACCGGTCCGTCCACCAGGGGACCTTTGATCTCCGAGGCATCCCTCGTGCCCACCATCCCGATGATCTCTACGGACATACCGATGCGTCCCTTTCTGACGGCCAGGGCGGGACGCTCTCCCGTCCCGACCGTTCTGGCTCCTGGCAGGCACGGGCCCGGCACGGACATCCGCCGACCACCGTGGCCGTCGGTGCGCTCGCCCCGAAGCGGGTCGCCCGTACCTCCATCGACACAATCCGGCCTCCTCCTTTAGGAAGTGCACCGGTGCTGCCGATACCAGGACATGGTCGTATCCCATGTGGACACACCGCTGTCCGGGCCACCGACGGCCGACACCGGCACCCTCGGGCGCCGATGGGCCTGTGCCCTGGTCAACAACATGCCCGATGGGGCGTTCGTCCAGACCGAGGGGCAGTTTGTGGACCTGCTCGATGTCGGCTCCGGTGACCAGGACCTCGACGTCCGCCTCTACACCATGCCCGGGGTGCCACGGGGCGAAGCCACCGCGCTGCGCATTGCCGAGCGGTACCGGCCGATGGCCGAGCTCTACGAGGATCCTCCGCAGCTCGTGATCGTCACCGGCGCCAACCCGGTCGAGCCCGTCCTGGAGGACGAGCCGATCTGGGCGGACCTGTCCCGGCTGCTCACGTGGGCCAGCGCGGCGGTGCCCTCAATGTTGCTGTCCTGCCTCTCGGCCCACGCCGCCCTGACCGTCTTCGACGGCCTGGAGCGGGAGTCGCTGCCGTCGAAGTGCACCGGCGTCTTCACCCACTGGGTCGACCCCGGGGACCCGATGACCGCCGGCCTGGGTCGATCGGTGGTCCTCCCCCACTCCCGGGTGAGCACGGTGTCCACCGACCGGGTGGCGGCGGCCGGCTACCACATTGCTGTGGCGTCCGAGGAGGTGGGCTGGAGTGTGGCCACCCGTCAGGTCGACCACTGCGCGGTGGTGCTCGTGCAAGCCCACCCGGAGTACGGACCCACCAGCCTGCTCCGTGAGTACCAGCGCGACGTCCGACGCTTCGTGCGCCACGAGCGTGACGCCATCCCCGTGCTCCCCCGCCGGTGCTCGGCCCCCGGGGACGGCGAGCGGCTGGAGGATCTCCAGCGACGCATCACCGGTGGGGAGCGGGACTCTGGGCTCTTCGAGTCGTTCCCCTTCGCCGACGTCGAGTCCCGTGCCCCCTGGGCATGGCGCTCGACGGCCACCCGGCTCTACGCCAACTGGCTGGCCGGCGTTCCGGTCGGGGGGCGCTGAACCGTGCGCGACGAGACCATCGCCATCCACGGCGGGTACACGCCCGACAGCACCCGCGCCGTGGCCGTTCCCATCTACCAGACGGTGGCCCACGACTTCATCGATGCCGAGCACGCCGGTGCCGTCCTCGACCTCGAAGTGCCGGGATTCCACTACAACCGAATCAACAACCCGACCAATGACGTCCTGGAGAAGCGCATCGCCGCGCTGGAGGGGGGGACGGCGGCCCTCGTGGTGTCGTCGGGTATGGCCGCGGTCAGCTACGCCATCCTCACCGTGGCCACGGCGGGCTCCAACATCGTCGTGGCGCCTCAGCTGTACGGCGCCACCTTCACCTACTTCGCCCACGTCCTGCCCACCTTGGGGATCGAGGTCCGATTCGCGCCCGACGACCGGGCCGCATCGATCGCCCCGCTGATCGACGGCAAGACCCGTGCCGTCTTCTGCGAGACCATCGGCAACCCGGCGGGCAACGTGGTCGATCTCGAGGCCGTGGCCACCGTGGCCCACGCCGCCGGTGTCCCCCTGATCGTGGACAACACCGTGGCCACCCCGCTCCTGCTCAAGCCCATCAGTCACGGCGCCGATGTCGTCGTGCACTCCCTGACCAAGTTCGTCGGGGGACATGGCACCACCCTCGGCGGTGCCATCGTGGACGGGGGGACCTTCCCCTGGACCGAGCATGCCGAGCGCTTCCCGCTGTTCAACCAGCCCGAGCCGGCCTTCCACGACGTGGTCTTCGCCCGGGACTTCCCGGAGCGTCCGTTCACCGTCCGGGCCCGGTCGGTCCAGCTGAGGAACACCGGGGCGACCCTCTCTCCCCTGGCCGCGTTCCAACTGCTGCAGGGGCTCGAGACCATGTCGGTCCGGCTGGACCGCCACGAGTCCAATGCCCGGGCCGTGGCCGACTATCTGGCCGCCGACCCCCGGGTGGAGTGGGTGAGCTTCGTGGGCTTTCCCGACCACCCCTCCTACGAGCTGGCCCAGCGTTATCTCAAGGGACGGGTGCCGTCGATCATCACTTTCGGGGCGGCCGGGGGCTACCAGGCGGGCCTGGCGTTCTTCGACGCCCTCCTGCTGTTCAAGCGCCTCTTGAACCTGGGGGACGCCAAGTCGCTGGCCATTCATCCCGCCTCCACCACCCACCGGCAGTTGAGCGATGCCGAGCGGACCGCCGCCGGCATCCGACCCGAGACCATTCGCCTGTCGATCGGCCTCGAGCACATCGACGATCTCATCGAGGACCTCGACCAGGCGCTGGCTAGGGCCACCGCCTGAGCCGTGCCACCCGGGCGTCCGCTTCGGGCGACCCCGCTCAGACGATGATGGCGTCGACGCACTCTCGGGCGTCGAGCACCGCCCGGATCCGGCTCCGGGGCGACGGGATGTAGTGGGTGAAGTAGCGGGTCCCCTCCGTGAGTACGCCGAGCAGCGACAGGTGGGTCTGCACCCGCCCGCACGCATCGAAGGGATGGAAGTCCTGGCTGACGGCCACACTGCCCACCTCGGTGTCCCCGTAGGTCATCTGGGCCAGCCGCCCCTCGGCGTAGAGCCGGGTGAGCAGCGGGGAGCTCGATCGGGCCAGAGAGGGGAGGTCCAGGTGGCCGCGGACCACGCCGTTGACGGTGACCGAGTTCGGGTCGGCGAGCTCGGTGGAGCGCAGGGTGATCCGGCCGTCGGACTCGGTGACGAGCTCGGGATTCGGCCCGAGGGTGGTCCGCACCACACCGGCGTCCATCAGGGCCAGCAGCTGCTGGGACCGGAGGGGCGGTGGCCCGGCCTCCATGCGGTTAATCCGGCCCCGGACGTTGGTCTGGAAGTCGAGGTACGACTCGAGGGTGAGGCCCCCGAACTCGATGACCCGCCGCAGCTGGTCGCGGAGGATGCGGAAGACCTCGAGGGCGGCCTTTACCGGGCTGCCTCCCACGACGAGGGCCTCTTCGAGGTCGGTCTCCACCATGTCGTAGACCTGCGACTGGTAGTCATCGCCCGAGGCGTAGGTGCGCCCGGCGCCGGCGAACAGGTGGTCGGCCGGATCGAAGTGGCCGTACACGGGCTCGTAGCCCTCCACCACCTCGTCGAAGTCACCCTCCCGCCAGGCCCGGACCAGCCGACGCCGAACGTCGTCGGACTCGTCGGTTCCACTCTTCAAGAAGGCGGCGTGGGTCAGGTAGCGCGACCGCATCTCGGCGTAGAGGAGCGGCAGGAGGTCGCGTCGAAAGTCCACCTGATGCCGTACTGGCGAGTCGCCCGGATGAGTCAGGGCGGTGATGGCTTCGGGTGTGCACACCACGGGGCGGTAGTTCCCGTAGGGGTCCACACCGTGTGCCGACTTGGCGCAGTACGGAATGCCCGAGCGGGAGTAGAGCTGGATCACCGGCTCCCTGCCGCTGGGCACGTAGCGGAGCCGGTCCCCCACCGCCTCGAAGGTGCCACCCCGGCCGATGGTCAGAGCGGTCAACAGATCGAAGCCGACCAGACCCATGCCGGCGATGGCCACGGCCTGGCCCGGAGGCACGGGATCGTCGAAGTACTCGACGGGGTACGGGCGCAGGAAGCGGACAGCGGAGTCGGTGACGGCCGCCTCCTCGTTCCATGTGTGGCCGGAGGTCACCACGACGTGGTTGACACAGAGCGTGCGTCCGTTGTCGAGCACCACGGCCTCGCGCCCCCGACCGAGGTGATGTCCACGGCCGAGGCGTAGTGCCGCACCACTTCCATGTTCGCCGGGGCGTTGGTGACCAGGGACTCGTAGAACCAGACCAGGTACTCGCCCATGAGGCGACGGGGCAGGTAGTCGGTGGCCAGGATGGGTCGTCCCCGGGTGGTGACCCGGCACTCGTGCCCGACCCACTGATAGCCGCTCTGCACGGCCCAATCGAAGAGACCAATGGCATTGGGGGGAGCCTGTTCACCGTCGGGCGACGCATACAGGGACAATTGGCCACAGGGGTTATTCAGTACCAGATAGTCGGGTTGGCCCATGGCATAGACACCGCCGCCCAGGGCACCGGGCTCGATCACATGCACCCGAACCGGCGTCTCCACCTGACGTGCCCGGGCTACGGCACGCTCCAGGACGCACATGCCCCACGAGCCCAAACCCACGATGGCCAGGTCAATCGTGTCCGTACGGACAGCACCCGCGTTCCAGTCAGCCGGTGGCGTGGACGACAAAGGACGCGACGAAATCATGTGTACTGCTGCCCCTTCTTCACCATTGCAGTAAGAACATGCACACCGGAATTTCAAGCCGTTTCCGGTGCAACAACAACGCTAGATGCTGGGCTGACGTTTACACAAGACCCTGTCGAAATCACCCGTCCGCCGGTAGAATGGGGAGGCGTCCGGCCCGTGGCCTTTCATGAATACCCATGCCGGTGCTTCGTCAGATAAGGGACAGGGGACAATGGCCGACGCCGTGGACACCATGACACTGGGAACACTGGAGGTGCATCGCCTGGGTTTCGGGACCATGCAGCTGACCGGTCCGGGCGTCTGGGGTGCTCCGAGCGATCATGATGGCGCCGTCGACGTCCTCCGCCAGGCCGTGGGCCTCGGCATCGACCTCATCGACACGGCCGACTCCTACGGGCCCGATGTCGCCGAACCGCTCGTGTTCGAGGCGCTCCACCCCTATCCCCCGGGCTTGACCATCGCCACCAAGGCCGGGCTCACCCGGTCCGGACCCGACCAGTGGGCGCCGTGCGGCCGCCCCGAGTACCTCATCGCCCAGTGCGAAGGGAGCCTGCGGCGACTCGGCGTGGATCACATCGACCTGTTCCAGCTGCACCGCATCGACCCCGCCGTACCCGCCGCCGACCAGTTCGGTGCCCTGAAGACACTCAGAGACGCAGGCAAGGTGGCCGAGGTCGGTCTGTCCGAGGTGGGTGTGTCCGACATCGAGCAGGCCCGGACCATCGTGCCCGTGGTGACGGTCCAGAACCAGTACAACATCGCCCAGCGGGGGGCCGACGACGTCATCGAGTACTGCGAGCAGCACGGGATCGGGTTCATCCCTTGGTTCCCGTTGGGCAGCGGCAAGCTCGCCCGGGACGGGGGTCCTGTCGACGCCGTGGCCCGCCAGGTGGGGGCGACCGTGTCCCAGGTCTGCCTGGCCTGGCTGCTCCGTCGCTCCCCGGCCATGCTGCCCATCCCCGGCACCTCGTCGGTGGCCCATCTCGTCGAGAACCACGCCGCGGGCACGATCTCACTCTCCGACGAGCAGTACGAAACCCTCGTCGGCGCCCGCAAGCCCCTGCGCCGGTGGGCGCTGGCCGGATGAGCGACGAGGATCGACCCCATGCCCGCTGACCTGATCATCCGCAACGGAACGCTGGTGGACGGCACCGGCACCCCGCCGAGGCGCGCCGACGTCGCCGTCACCGGGGGCCGCATCGTGGCGGTGGGCGACGACGTGGGCCCGGGACGACGGGAGCTCGACGCCGACGGCCTGTTGGTCACCCCGGGATTCGTCGATCCCCACACCCACTACGACGGCCAGGCCACGTGGGATCCGGAGCTCGCGCCCTCGTCCCACCACGGGGTGACCACCGTCGCCATGGGCAACTGCGGCGTGGGGTTCGCCCCCGTCGAGCCCGACCGCCACGACTGGCTGATCGCCACCATGGAAGGGGTGGAGGACATTCCGGGCACCGCCCTGCACGAGGGGCTGCAGTGGGACTGGGAGTCCTTCCCCGAGTATCTCGACGCCCTGGAACGCCAACCGCGCACCATCGACGTGGGTACCCACGTCCCCCACGCCGCCCTCCGAGCCTTCGTAATGGGCGACCGGGGGGCGGACCTCGACCAGCACCCCGACGAGGGTCAGCTGCAGACCATGGCTGCGTTGCTGGCCCAGGGCCTCGAGGCCGGGGCCCTCGGCGTCACCACGTCTCGCACCGAGCGCCACCGCACCAGCACGGGTCAGAACCTGGGCACGCTGCGGGCCCGGGAGCCCGAGCTGATGGCTCTGGCCTCGACCCTCAGGACCAGCGGGAAAGGCGTGTTCCAGTTCCTGAGCGACAGCTACCGGACCAACGACGAGGACTTCGCCCAGTCCGAGTTCGCCCTGGTGGCCGAGTTCGCCCGGACGAGTGGGCGACCGGTCAGCTACACGGTGCAACAGGACGTCGAGGCACCCGAACGGTGGCGGGACCTGATGGCGTTGGCGGCAAGGCTCGGCGCCGAGGGCCTCGACGTCAAGGCGCAGGTGGCGCCGCGACCCATCGGCGTCCTGCTCGGCCTGGAGGCGTCGGCCAACGTCTTCACGCCCACCCGGGCCTACGGCAGGATCGCCGGCCTCCCCCTGACCGAACGGGTCGAGGCCCTGCGGGACCCCGAGCGTCGTCGCACGATCCTGGACGGGCACGCCCACCTGACCTCCGACCCGGATGCCTTCGCCGGCTATGCCTTCTTCGGACGGTTCGACGACATGTACGTGCTCGACGACCCGGTCGACTACAACTTCGACAGCACCAGGTCCCTCGGGGCCACGGCCCGGCGCACCGGGGCCGACCCCCGGGAGCTTGCCTACGACGTCCAGCTGCGACGGGGCGGTCGACAGCTCATCTACACGCCCCTGTTCAACTTCGCCCACCGGAACCTCGAGGCCATCCGGGAGATGATCACCTCGCCGGTGGCCATGTTCGGGCTCTCCGACGCCGGGGCCCACTGCGGACAGATCTGTGACGGCAGCATGACCACGACCTATCTCTCGCTCTGGGCCCGGGACCTCGAGGGCACGAACGGTCTGCCCGTCGAGTCCGTGGTCCACCAGTTGACCGCCCGGCCGGCGGCCCACTTCGGATGGCTCGACCGGGGGATCGTGTCCCCGGGGATGCTGGCCGACCTCAACGTGATCGACCTGGCCGCTCTGGAGTGCGCGCCACCGGAGATCACCACCGACCTCCCTGCCGGCGGACGGCGCCTGCTCCAGGCGGCGAGGGGCTACCGGTGGACGGTGAAGCGGGGAGTGGTCACCTTCGAGGACGGCGCCCCGACCGGGGCCCGGCCCGGACTGTTGGTACGCGGGTCCCAACCCGGCCCCGTCCGATGACCGCAGCGATGACGACCGACCTGGTCTCGACCGTCCTCGAGCAGGCCCGGACCGGACCGGGGCTACCGGCGGTGAAGGACCTCGACCGCGACCTGACCTACGGGGAGCTGGTGGATGAGGTCGGCCGCGTGGCCTGCGGCCTCGGCGCCCGGGGCGTCGGACCGGGTGACCGGGTGGCGCTCCGCCTGCCCAACTCCGTGGACTTCGTGGTGGCGGCGCTGGCCACCCTGTGGATCGGCGCCCTGTTCGTCCCTCTGGCCGTGACCGACCCCGAGGCCCGTGTGGAGGCCATCGTGGCCGACTGCGAGCCGGCCATCGTCATCACCGCCGACGACCGAGACCCTGGGTACGACGAGGACGACGACGGCCGGGCGGGAGCGGTGGGCGGGGCCCCGAGGGTACCCTTCGACGGGCTCGGCTCCACGGGCCGCGCCGTCCCTCCGGCATGGGCGGTGACGCCCGGACAGCCGGCCTACGCCATCTACACGTCGGGGACCACCGGCACACCCAAGGGCGTGCTCATCGGACACGGGGCCTTCGCCGCCGCTGTCGGTTCCACGGCCGAGGCCCTCGGCCTCGACCGGGGCACCCGCACCCTGTGCGTCTCCCCGTTCCACTTCGACGGGTCGTTCGGCACTCTCTTCCCCACCCTCTTCGTCGGCGGGGCCGTGGTCCTCCGGCCCCGGGAGTCGCTCCTCTTCCCGCGGACGTTCTACCGGGCCGTCCAACGGGAGGGCATCACCTACACCGGCTTCTCGCCCAGCTACCTGAAGCTGCTGCTGGCCAGCCCCCAGCTCGGCGAGTTGGAGGAGGGCACCCTGGCCCTCATCGCCCTGGGGGGTGAGGCGAGTGCCCTGACCGACATCCGGGCCCTCTGGTCCGCCGCCCCCCGGGTGCGGGTATTCAACCGCTACGGACCGACCGAGACCACCATCGCCGTCACCCACATCGAATTGACGCCGGAGCTGGTGGCCGACGGTACGGTTCCCATCGGCAGTCCCCACCCCGGGGTGGACTTCCACATCGTCGACGAGCAGGGGCATGTCGTCGACGGGCCGGACCAGATCGGCGAGCTGTACATCGGGGGCTGCCAGCTGATGAACGGCTACTGGGGCGCCCCCGGGCTCACCGACCAGGTGTTGCGCACCGACGTCATCCCCGGCGAGACGCTGTACCGGTCCGGCGACCTCGTCTACCGGAACCCGAGCGGCCACTACGTCTACGTCGAGCGCGCCGACCGGGTGATCAAGCGGTCCGGGGTGCGCATCTCCCTGCTCGAGCTGGCCGACACCGTCCGGGAGCTGCCGGGCGTCGTCGACGCCGCATGCGTGGTCTTCGACAACGAGGGCGGGGTGGGCATCGTGGCCTTCGTGGTGACCGACCGCGCGGTCACCGCCATCGAGCTCCGCCAGGGCGCCAGCCGGCGCCTGCCCGACTCCATGCTCCCGGACCGGATGGAGGTGGTCGGCGAGCTCCCCCTCACCCCGTCGAGCAAGCTGGACGAGCGGCGACTGCTGCACGAGGCCGGACTCCGTGCCCCCGGGGCCATCGTTCCCGGGGCAACCGTCTCGCGCTCGGCCTGAGCCTGCAGAGTTCACACCGGCCCGGGAACCAACGGGCGGTCGAGCTCGTCGGTCAGTCCTCACCCCGGACCCAGCCGGGCCGGGACCACAGCTGGAAATGCTCGACCGCGGTGAAGCCGAGCTGTCGGTAGAGCTTCTCGCCGGCCACCGAGGACTGCAGCAGCGATCCCGTGGCGCCTTGGGCGAACTGTCGGAGGAAGACCGCCTCGAGCAGGCGCCGGCCGTGGCCCTGGCCCTGGCGGTCGGGCCGGGTGGCCATCGACCAGAGCACGACGAGACCGTCCTCGAGGACGACGCTGACGCAGGAGACCAGCACGTCTTGGGCATAGAGACCCCAGATCGCCTGATCGGCACCCTCGATGGCACGATCGGGGAAGACGGCGGCGGCGGTGTCCCGATCGAGTCCGTAGACGGCGGTCAGCAGCTCACGCGCGGCCGGTAGCTCGTCGAGGGTGAGCGGCCTCGCCCCGTCGGGCCCCGTCGACGAGAGCACCGGGCCGCTGAGGACCATGAGGGGGAGGGACCCGACGGTGATCCAGCCGGCGTCGACCAACAGCTGGGCGGTGGCCAGCCCCGGTCCGGCCAGCATCACGATGGCCGGCTGGTGCAGGTCGAGCGCGGGTTGGAGGCAGTGGTCCACCAGGACCTCGGGGCGGGCCGAGTGGCAACAGGCGATGTTGTAGTTGACGTTGCCGTGCCCGCTGAAGGCCCGCCACCACTCGTCGTGCACGTCGAGCAGACCGGGCCTCGCCCAGACCCGGGCGGCCGATCCGAGCACCCGCCAACGATCCGACGTGCTGTCCGGCATGGAGCCGGACTATAGCCAGCGCCGGGGCGGTAACCCGCTCAGTGGCCGGGCCACCGCGGGTACCGGCCTCATCCGGATCTGCCCCGGCCCCGAATACAGCGAGAGACCCGGCACCGACTCCACGGTCAGACGGGACACGGCAAGGAAGGTAGGACTCTCGTGCACTTCAGCTCACCGGCAGAGATATTCGGGATGGATGGACTGATCATCCTGGTGGTGGTGGCACTGGTCCTCTTCGGCTCCACCCAGATCCCGAAGCTGGCCCGCTCCCTCGGGTCAGCCAAGACCGAGTTCAAGCAGGGTCTGGCCGAGGGTGAGCACGCCATGCCGGTCGAGGTGGCGGCGCCGGTCGTCCCTGCCGTTGCGCCCGTCCGTGTGGTGGGCGTGGAAACGGCGGGCGTGCGGGTGGCGTCTGAGGCCGACGCCCGCAGCTAGCGGGTCTGACCGGTGGACGTCCTGAGCCCGGCCAAGCTGCTGGTCATCCTGGTGGTGGCTCTGGCCGTCCTCGGACCGGACAAGCTCCCCACCCTGGCCAAGCAGGTCGGCAACCTGTGGCGGGACTTCTCGAGGTTCCGTCAGAAGCTGGAGTCAGATGTCCGAGGCTCGTTCCCCGACCTCCCCTCCACCGAAACCATCACCAAGGCCGTTCGGTCCCCGCTGAGCTTCCTCGACACGCTGGCCGAGCCGCCTCCGGCAGCGGACGGCGGTGGTCCGCGGGACCCGGGTGGCGACGGAAGCGCGCACGGGTCGACCGGCGGTCCGTGGGACGTCGGCATGCTGGTGACGGAGTTCGGGGAGTCGAACACGAACTGGCCCACCGAGACGGTGATCGGCTCGGAGGTGCACGCCACGGAGCCGCCGACCGACCCGCGGGCGGCGGTCCGGCTCCCGACGAGCGAGGACGGGGCTACCCCGGCCCCTGTCCTGGTTGCCCAGGCCGCCGGCATCGTGCACGAGGTGCGGGCCGCCCACGGGGCCACCCCGGACGACGCCGCCTCGAACTGAGGGTCGCCGCCTCCCGTCCCGTCGGGATGGCCGAGCGGTTCCGCGCCTCCACCGGGCGGCACCCCGGTGGGACGGACGACCGGGCCGGTACAGTTGGCGCCCGCGGACGGTGCGCCTCTGCCGTGCCCGAGAAAGGATGCACGAGATGAAGGTCGGAGTCCACCTCCCCCAGTACGGCCGGGTGGCCGGTCCCGACGCCATCACCCGGGCGGCCAGACACGCCGAGGAGCTGGGCTTCGTCGATCTGTGGGTCAGTGACCACATCGTCCATCCCGCCGCACAGGACTATCCGTCACCGTACCTGTTCGATCCCCTGATCTCGCTGACCTGGGCGGCGGCGGCCACCGAGCGCATCGGACTCGGGACCAGCGTGCTGGTCGTGCCGACGCACAATCCACTGGAGCTCGCCAACGCCCTGGCCAGCCTGGACGCGCTGTCGCGGGGTCGGGTCACCATCGTCGTCGGGGTGGGCTGGTCGGAGAAGGAGTATCAGGCCCTCGGCTACGACTTCCACGACCGGGGGGAACGACTCGATGAGTCCATCGACCTGTTCCGGACGGTGTGGCGGGAGGACCCGGCGAGCTTCCACGGGAAGCACACCAGCTTCGACGACCTGCGCATCCTGCCCAAGCCGGGCCACGACATCCCCATCTGGATCGGTGGGAGCAGTGAGCCCGCCTACCGGCGGGTGGCCGAACGGGGGGACGGCTACCAGGCGGTGGGCCTCACGCCCGAACAGGCCGCACCGGTGGTCGACCGCATCCGTCGGGATCATCCCGATCCCGACTTCCCGGTGTCCCTCCGGACCGGATGGGATCCCCAGGGCATGGACCACGGCCGGATCAGAGAGGAGCTCGCCGCCTACACCGATGCGGGGATCCAGCACATCGTGTCGGCGCCGTGGCGACGGGAACTCGACGAGTGGTTGCGGTCGATGGATCAGCTCGCCGACCTCGTCCTGTGAGCCCGGCCTACCCCCCGGTGATCGCTCCGGCCAGGACGGTCAGCCGGCCCCGTAGAACGGGGCGTCGAAACTGAAGATGCCGCCGTCCGCGCCGACCAGCCAGTAGCCGTCCGTGGCCGAATCGGTGGCCATCCCCACCACCGGGGCGTTGAGGGGGGACCCACCGGTCGACCCCCGGAACGGGGCGTCGCCCTCGGAGAAGATCCCGCCGTCGGAGGCGACCAGCCAGTAACCGCCGCTGTCGAACGTGGCGACCATGCCGTTCACCGGGCGGGTGAGGTGCAGGCCGCCGGTGCCGCCGAGGAACGGCGCCCCGAAGGAGAAGATCCCTCCGTCGGTGGCCACCAGCCAGTAGCCCCCGGTGGCGTCGTCGGCACTGATGCCCACGATGGGGTCGTTCAGGTGCTGACCACCCATCGAGCCCTGGAACCGGGCGTCCCCGAAGGAGAAGATCCCCCCGTCGGAGGCGACCAACCAGTAGCCGTTGCCGTCGGGGGTGGGGGCGATGTCGACCACCGGGGCGTTGAGGTGTTGGCCGCCCATGGACCCGAGGAACGGCGCGTCCCCGAAGTTGAAGATCCCCCCGTCGGAGGCGACCAGCCAGTAGCCGCCGCCGTCCGGCGTGGACACGATGTGGGCGATGGGGGCATTCAGGGCGTGGCCGGCCATGGAGCCGTAGTTCACGGCCGATCCGTGGGTGGACACGGCGCCGGCCGCGTCGACCAGCCAGTAGCCGTCACCGTGCGGCGTCGAGGCCATGCTCACCACCGGATCGCCCCCGAACCGCACGGCGCCGTCGTAGCTGTAGATCGTGCTGAGATAGGCCATCGTGTGCTGCTGCACCGGTTGGTTGACGCCGATGGCGTCCCAGACCTCACCGTTGCCGGCATAGATGCCCGAGTGGGCGAACGAGTTGATGCCGCCACCCCCCCAGAAGACGGCGTCGCCTGGGAGGAGGCCGGCGGTGTCCTGAGCGATGCTGCCCTGGGGCGGGATGATCGTGCCGGCGCCGTTCTTCTGGCTCCCGTCGCCGGGAAGGGCGATCCCGGTGGCCTGGTAGACGGCGAACTGGACCAGGCTCATGCAGTCGTAGCCCTTCACGCCGGCCCCGCACCCGGGCTCGACCACCCCACCGTTGGTGGGGCCGTTGATGGTGCCCCCGCCGTCGCAGTAGGCCACGCCGGCCTGTGAGGCGGCGAAGGCGGCGATCGAGGCCCCCGGGGTGGTCGCCGCCGCCCGGGGGGCGTTCACGACCAGCGAGACGGTGACCAGCGACAGGCAGAGGGCGGCCGCTCCGACCACCGTGGCCAGCAATTTCCTGAACATCGACCGTGGCATGGATCCCCTCCTTGGGGGGCGTGGTGACCCCATGAACCACCTTATCGACACAAAACCGCAGGAACGTGAGCCCTACCCTCCTCGGGACGCAGCACCGGTCCAGGGGAGGCCCTGACGTATCCGGACGCTCCCCTGCGCCTACCATCGGCGGTCATGGAGGGTGGCCGACGATGAACCAGCGCTCAGAGGTCTCGTGGGCCGCGCTGATCCTGATCTTCGTGGGTCTGTTCGGGGTGGCCGTGGCCCTGACCGCCCTGTGGTCCGAACTGCCGGCGCCGGCGGCCGGAGGCACCTGCGGTCCCGGCCGGGGATCCGAGACCGCCATCGAGGCGCTGGTCGACCCGGGCTCGATCGGTGCCGGAGCCGAGCCTCCCGTCACCCGGGCCGCAGCCCGGGCCCAGTGGAACCACTTCGTCAACGAGTGCCAGACGGCGACCAACGACCGGGCCCTGCTGGCCTTCCCCCTCCTCGTGGTGTCGGCGGGCGTCGCCGTGGTGGGATTCGTCTTCCTGCGCAGGCGGGGCGGCCGGACGGCCGGGGGCACCTCCACCCTGCAGGAGACGAACTGGTCACCGCCCCCCGACACGCTGTTCGCCGTGGACTCCCCATTGGTGGCCCCGCCGCCGGTGGCGGTGACGAGCGGCGCCCCTGCGACCTTCGCGGTACCGCCGCCGTCCTCGGCACCTCCACCCCCGCCGCCAAGCTCGTCACCGCCCCCACCACCGGTCGCCCACGATGCGCTGCCGTGGGGACCGTCAGGCCACCCCGGGGAACCGCCGGCGTAGCCTCGGTCGCTCCCGGACCCGTCGACGGTGCATGCGGGACTCGAGTTCAGGCGGCGCTTATGCTTCACCCGGTGCGGGGATTGTGAGCCACCGTCGGGGCAGGGGGACACCACGGGACGTTCTCATCGAGTGATGGTCAGTACCCAAACCGGTGAACGCTGAGCGTCCCGACCTTCCGGTGCCCTCCGGCCATTCGGCCGCACCCAGTGCCGTGCCGTCCCTCGGCGAGGGCGTCGGAGCTCCGGACCCCGGACCCGGGACCGCCGCGGTGCCGCCCACCGCCATCTCCTCGAGCACCGGGAGCGGTGGTCGAACCGGTGTCCCCCACCACTGGTGATCCCGGGCCAACCCCACCGGTGACGGAACGGCCCCAGCGGGCCAAGAGGCGGCGGAACCGGCGCAGGATCATCGTGACGGTGGCGGTGGTCCTAGCCGTGCTGCTGGCCTCGGGAGGCGTGGTCGTGGCCCGACGGATCAACCGTCCCCTGGCGCAGCCGGCCATCCCGTCGGGGCTCTCCACCTCGTTCATTGTGCCCGGGACCACCCCGGCCCCACCCTGGCCGGCCACCGGGCAGGCCGCCGTCGCAATCCCCTCGCTCGGCTACGAGCGCCAGTCGGCGCTCGAGGGTCCGGTCCCCATCGCCTCCCTGGCCAAGATGGCCACCGCCGTGGTGGTCCTCCATGACCATCCCATGGCCGCGACGGCCAGCGGTCCCTCCATCACCGTCACCGCAGACGAGGCCAACCAGTTCGACGTCGATCTCCAGAATGACGAGACGAACATCCCCCTGCAGGCGGGGGAGGCCCTGACCGAGCAGCAGCTGCTCGAGGCGCTCATGGTCGGATCGGCCAACGACGCGGCGTACACCCTGGCCGTATGGGACGCCGGCTCCGTGGCCGCCTTCGTGACCAAGATGAACGCGCTGGCCTCGTCGCTCAACGCCGGCCAGACCCACTACACCGACCCCAGTGGCTTCGATCCCGGCTCGGTGTCCACGGCGGCCGACAGCCTGCGCGTCGCCGCGGCCGGCATGGCCCTGCCCGCCTTCGCCGCCGTGGTGGCTCTGCCCGCGGTGACCCTTCCCCTGGCCGGTGTGGTCCAGAACATCGTCAAGCTCATCGGGACCGACGGGATCGTCGGTGTGAAGTCCGGCTACACCTCGCAGGCGGCCGGATGCATGGTGCTGGCCACCTACCGAACGATCCACGGGCGTTCCGTCCTGGTACTGGCCGCCGCGCTGGCCCAGCTGGAGCCGACCCCGCCGGCCCCCGCCCCACCCACGGCGGCACCCGTCACGGCCACCGCCCCGACCACGACCACAATGCCGACACCCCCCACCACGCCGACCACCACGGTCCCCTACAGCCCGCTCGAGGCCGAGTACCCGCTGCTCTACACCGGGCCCATCGTCGTGCGCCTGCTCGACGCCTCCGGCTCGGCGATCGTCCCGGTCCCCGTGGTGGCCCAGGGGGATGTCGTGCGCAGGGCCAGCGCCGACTGGGGCGGTGTCCACCACGAGGTGCCGGTGGTCGCCACTCGCTCGGCCTGGCTGCTCGGACTACCCGGCCAGCGGATCGCCGTCACCACCACGCCGAGCTCCCCGACTCCGACCGGCAGGTACCGGTCCGTGGCGGGGACGGCTCGCTTCACGCTGGGACAGCAGAGCGAGACGGTGCCGCTACGACTCCTCCACCGGGTGGCCGAGCCCACATGGTGGTGGAAGGTGCTGCACAACTGACCGTCGAGGGGTGGACCTACGGGACGGCCATGGAGGTGTGGGCCACGGTGACGGCCTGCCCGGCGATCACCACACGGCCGGCAGCCCGCCGCATCCGCACGATGCCGCCCCGGGGAGAGGCCTGCTCCCCCACCAGCGCGTCGAGGCCGAGCCGATCTCCCCAGTACTCGGCCAGCGTGCAGTGGGCCGAGCCCGTCACCGGATCCTCGGCGACCCCGGCATTGGGGGCGAAGGCCCGGCTCACACAGTTGATGCCCGGACGATCCCCGGGGGCGGTGACGATCACCAGGCGCGAGCCGGTGGTGGCGATGGCCGTCAGGTCGGGCACCAGCCCGCGCACCTGGGACGCATCGTGCACGACGGCCAGGGCGTCCCACCGACCGCGGCCGTACCAGACGAGCCCGGGTAGTCCGAGCGACAGCGGGGGATCGGCGGGGAGCGGAGGGTCGGCGGGGAAGTCCATCTCGATCCACCCGTCCTGAGCCGGGGTGCAGGCGAGCAGGCCGCTGGCGGTGTGGAAGCGGGCCGAGCCACCCAGCAGGTGGGCGGCGGCCAGGGTGGCATGGCCGCACAGCTCGACCTCGGTCGTCGGGGTGAACCACCGCAGGTCATGGTCACCGTCCCCCCGGGTCACGACGAAAGCGGTCTCCGACAGGTTCATCTCCTTCGCCACCAACTGCATGACGTCGTCGTCGGGGAAGGTGTCGACGAGGGCCACGGCGGCGGGGTTGCCGGCAAAGGGGACGTCGGTGAAGGCGTCGACCGTCACCAGCTCCAGCTTCAGTGGACTCACCGGAGCGGGGCCCGGGGTGTCACGAGTACCGCCACCGACGCCCGGGTTCCCGCCCGGCGGGCCACTCCATGCACTGGACGTCGAACCAGATGGGCAGGAGGTACTTCACGTAGAAGGCGTGGACGGTGAGGGTGGGTCCGACCAGGTCGTCGTACTCCTTGACGCGGAGCCGTCCGTCCTCGGCGGCGAACTCCCGGCACCGGCCGAGGACGGCGTCGACCTCGCTCCGGGTGTCCATAAGGAGGCCGAGGTGGTCGTAGCCCGGCGAGGACATGGGCTCGCTCCCCTCGGCCAGAAGGATGAATTGGCCGTCGTCGGGGCGCAGGAGATGGCACGACTGTCCGACCACCTCGGTGTCGAGCGAGTCCCAACCGAGCACGCCGCAGTAGAAGGCGTCGACCTCGTGGCGGAACGCCGGAGTCAGGGTCCCCACCGGGAACGACAGCTCCATGTGGTTGAAGCGCATACCCGCCATCCCGACCTCCCCGTTCGCCGACTGATGGCTCCGAGGCTACGCCCGACGCGGGACGCTGGGCCTCCCTCCTACTACCGTTGGCCTTGATGCTGCCCACCGGCGTCGGGGGAGGAGGGCGGATGGGACCGGACGACCTGGTGCTGTGCTCGGGGACCCTGCGGCGCGGGACCCCCTTCGCCGCCCGCCTGGCGGCGGCGTCGGCCGCCGGCTGTTCCGCGGTGTCCCTGTGGGGGCGCGACTACGCCATGGCCCGGGCGGAGGGCCTCAGTGACGCCGACCTGGCCACCATGCTCGACGACCATGGACTGGTGGTGGCGGAGGTGGACCCGGCGTGGTGGTGGCCGCCGGGGGCATCGGACGTCTCCATTCCCCCCGAGCTGGACAGCGAGGACATCTTCCGGTTCGGCGAGCGCCAGCTGTTTACCCTGGCCGAGGCCCTCGGGGCCCGCTCGGTCAACGCCGTGGACGTCCTGGGCGGACGCTGGGACCTCGACGGGGCGGCGGAGGCGTTCGCCGGGCTGTGCACCCGGGCGGCGGAGCACGGACTCCTCGTGCACCTCGAATGGCTGTCCTGGTCGAAGATCCCTGACCTGGCCACCGCC
Organism: uncultured Acidimicrobiaceae bacterium; assembly: GCA_963738545.1. GTDB lineage: Bacteria > Actinomycetota > Acidimicrobiia > Acidimicrobiales > RAAP-2 > Bog-756. Next base: position 178,648 of record CAVTXA010000008.1, on the reverse strand, counting down.
CTCCGAATCGTGAAGACGGCCGACCGTCCCAACGGGGGCCTCACCGTCGACACGTGGCACCTCGTCCGCACCGGCACGACGCTCGACGCACTCCGCGAGGTGCCCGGAACTTCCATCCTGGCCATCCAGCTGAGCGACGGGCCGCTCGAGGCCGAGTCCGATCTGCTCGACGCCACCCTGCACCACCGGGAGCTCCCCGGCCGGGGAGCGTTCGACCTCGCCGGCATCGTGGCTGCGCTCGGTCACACCGGGACGCAGGCCCCCATGGGCATCGAGGTGTTCTCCGACGAACTGCACGCCCTGCCCGCGGACCAGGCGGCCGTGGCGGCCGTCCGGGCCACGCGAGACGTCCTGCACGGTTGACGCTGAGCGGGCACCGGCCAACAACGACCGGGGGCGGATGAGCGTCTCCCCGGCATCTTCCCGCTCAAAGCGGGAGCGCCATCTGGGGGGTGACGTGCTGGCGTTCGAGCTGCAACAGGGTCACCTTGCGGTCGAGGCCCCCGCCGTAGCCGGTGAGGGAGCCGTCGGCACCGATGACGCGGTGGCACGGGACGATGATGGCCACGGGATTCTGGCCGTTGGCCAGTCCCACTGCCCGCGCCGCTCCCGGTTTCCCCACGCGGCGGGCGATCTCGCCGTAGGAGGTGGTCTCGCCGTAGGGGATGTCGAGGAGGGCATCCCACACAAGGCGCTGGAACGCGGTGCCCTCCATCTGGAGGGTGAGGTCGAACTCGGTCAGCTCACCCTCGAAGTAGGCGTGCAGTTGGTCGACGGCATCCACGAAGGCGGTCGGATCGTGCCGCCACGCCTCCTGACCGGTGGGGGCATGGGCCTGGTCGGTCATCACCAGATGGGCGACGACCGACCCGTCGCCGGCCACGGTGATGGTGCCCACCGGGCTGTCGAGGGTCCGGAAGACGGTTTCGTTCATGATGCTCCCTTCGGGGGCCAGTGGTTGATCGGGTGGTCGAGGGCGGACCACAGGTACTGCACGGCATACGAACGCCAGGGGCGCCAACGCTCCGATCGACGTTCGAGGTCCGGGGCGGTGGCGGGCAGGCCGAGCGCGTCAGCGCCTCGCCTCACGCCCATGTCGGATGCGGGGAACGCATCGGGATCGCCGAGTCCGCGCATGGCGATCATCTCGGCCGTCCACGGACCCACCCCGGGGACCGCGGCGAGCTGGGCCCTCGCCCGGGCTTGGTCGGCGCCGATGCCGATCTCCACATCACCCGAGGCGATGGCGGCCGCCAGGGCGGCGACCGTTCGCCGGCGGGCCATGGGCAACCCCAGCGTGCCCGGGTCCAGATCCGCCAGGTCGTCGGCGGTCGGGAAGAGATGGGTGAGTCCGCCGCCGGGGTCGGTCACGAAGGTGCCGTGGCGGGCGACCAGACGGGACGCATGGGTGCGCGCCGCCGCCGTTGAGACCTGTTGGCCCAGCACCATGCGAACGGCCAGTTCTGTCTCGTCGACGGTGCCCGGAATGCGCCGGCCCGGCGCCTTGGCCATCGCGTCGACCAGGAGAGGATCGCCGGCCAGGACCTCGAGCACCGCCTCGGGATCGGCGTCGAGGTCGAGGAGTCGGCGGCACCGGGCGATGGCCGTGGACAGGTCGCGCAGATCGTCGAGCGAGAGCTGGCACAGCACATGGTCGGGTGTCGGGGTCAACGAGACGGTGCCGCACCCGGCCGGGAGGCGCAGGGTGCGTCGGTAGGCGCCGTCCCGGATCTCCTCGCAGCCGGGCACCGCGGTGGCGGCCAGATGCCCGAAGAGGCTCTCCGGGGCGAAGGGGGTCCGGAAGGGCAGTCGGAAGGTGAGGACCCCGGGAGTCGTCCCGGCTCCACCCTTCCCGGACCGAGCCCGCAGTGCGGTGGGCGTGGCGTCGAAGACGGTGCGGACGGTGTCGTTGAACTGCCGGATGCTCGAGAAGCCGGCGGCGAAGGCCACGTCGGCGAAGGGCAGCCCGGTGGTCTCGATGAGCAGCCGGGCGGTCTGTGCCCGCTGGGCCCGGGCCAGGGCGAGCGGGCCGGCGCCCACCTCGGCGATCAGGTGCCGCTCGAGCTGCCTGGTGCTGTAGCCCAGCCGGGTGGCCAGACCGGTCACGCCGAGCCGGTCCACCGTGCCGTCGGCGATCAGGCGCATGGCCCTCCCCACCAGATCCCGGCGCACGTTCCACTCGGGCGATCCGGGCGAGGCGTCGGGCCGACACCGTTTGCAGGCTCGGAATCCCGCCCGCTGGGCCGCGGCCGCCGTGGGCAGGAAGCACAGGTTCCGGGCGAACGGCGGGCGCACCGGGCAGCTCGGCCGGCAGTAGATGCGGGTGGTGAGGACGGCGGTGACGAACCACCCGTCGAAGCGGGCGTCCTTGGATTGCACGGCCCGGTAGCACCGCTCGAAGTCCTCGTACACACCTGCAGGGTACGCCCCGGGGGTGCGCCTTACTGGCGGGAATGCGACATCACAGTCGGGAGGTGGAGCGCTCCGGGTCGCGGCGGGCCGGGCCCCACGTGACCTCGGCCGGTCCCGGGTATCCGCGTGAGACGGTGATCGCCTATGGGATTCTGGACGGGCGCTGACCATCACGGAGGTAGCCGTCGTGAACACTGCCGAGCTGCGGATGCACTGCCCCAACTGTCAATTCCCGGCCAAGGGACGGTGGATCGACTCCGACATGGAAGAGGTCATCCTCCCGGGTCGGATCTCGGCCGAGAGCATCGCCTGCTCCAATCCCCGGTGCTTCCGGTATCGACCCGAGTCGTTCCCGGCGACGGCTCCCGTCGGCTGACCCGCACACCGTCCGGGGGCCCGACTCGCTCCTGACGCTGGACTACCGGCCACGATCCCTTACTGTCGCGGCGTCCGCCGCGGTCGGGCGGCGCCCGGGCAACGGCCAGCACCCTCGCCTACAGTCCCCCACGAACGGAGGATTCATGCGAGGACTTCACGGCAGGTGCATCGTCGTCACCGGGGCGTCATCCGGCATCGGATGGGCCACCGCGGCCCGGCTCATCGACGAGGGGGCGTCGGTGGTTGGGGCGGACATCGTCGAGCCCGAGGGACCGCCGCCGGGGTCGACGGGCACCTCCTGGCGCCATCAACCCGTCGACGTCGCCGACGAGGCCTCGGTGGTCGACCTCATGGCCGCTGCTGTCGGCTTCGGCGGCCGGATCGACGGTGTCGTCAACGCGGCCGGCGTGGCCAGCGGGGGCCCGGTCCACCTGCTGGACACTGTCGAGTGGAACCGGGTCCTCGGGATCAACCTGACCGGGACCTACCTGGTGGCCAAGCACGCCGTCGAGGCCATGCTCGGCCAGCCCATGGTGGACGGTGCTCGCGGGTCGGTGGTCACCGTGGCCAGTGTCGAGGGTCTCGAAGGCACCGCGGGCGGGAGTGTCTACAGCGCCTCGAAGGGTGGTGTGGTCATCCTCACCAAGAGCATGGCCATCGACTACGCCGGGCGGGGGATCCGCGTGAACGCGGTCTGTCCCGGGTTCATCGATACCCCTTTGCTCCGGGGAGTGTTCGACTGGCCCGGCCTGGAGGCCTCCAAAGCCGGCGTCGTGGCCGAACACAAGCTCGGACGGCTGGGTCGGGCCGAGGAGATCGCCGCCGCAGCCGCCTTCCTCCTCTCGGATGAAGCCTCGTTCATCACCGGGCACGCCCTCGTGGTGGACGGCGGCTACACGGCGGGTCGGGACCACGGCGTCACCGAGATGCTGGGGCTCTCGGGTCCCGAGGCCTGACCACCGCCCGGCCGGTCCGCCGGCTCGGGGGTCGGCCGTCGGCCTCCGGGGGTCAGCGCGGCGACGGCCGTTCCCGGTTGGTAGCGTCGGGCCATGCCCCCGTCATGGCCCGTGCTCGCCTACGACGAGTGGGCCGACACGTGCGACACGCTGCACGCGCACACCCAGCTGCTGGGCAAGCTGGCTGTGGCGCTGGCGCCGCCCGAACCGCAGCTCCAGCACGCCGCGCTGCGGCTCACCGCTCGCGGGTGGGAGACGGCACCGTTGCCGTCACCGGACGGGTCCGGGACCCTCTCGGTCGCCCTCGACCTGCGGGTGCACGAGGCGGTCGTCATGACCAGCGCCGGCGGCGGGGGGCGCATCCCGCTGATCCCGGACCGCTCGGTCGGCGAGGTGACCCGGGAGGTGCTGGCCACCATCGCCGGCCTGGTCGGACCGGTCACCGTCAACACGACGCCCCAGGAGGTCGCATGGACCGTGCCCCTCGACGAGGACGACGAGCACGCGCACTACGACACGGACCACGTGGCCACCTACTTCACCATGGCCACGCAGGCCGCCCTGGTGCTCGCCGGATTCCGGGCCCCCTTCCGGGGCCGCTCGACGCCGGTCAACGCCTGGTGGGGCTCGTTCGATGTGGCCGTGAACCTCTTCTCCGGCCATCCGGCCCCGCCCCCGTCGAACGACTTCATCATGCGCAACGCCATGGACGCCCAGGAGGTGGCCATCGGGTGGTGGCCCGGAGACCGCAACACCAACCAGGCGGCGTTCTATGCCTACGCCCATCCGGCTCCGGCCGACTTCGCCGGGGCCACGCTGGCCCCTGCGGCGGCCCGGTGGGACGGCGGTCTGGGCGAGTACCTCTTGGACTGGGTCGACGTGTGCGCCAGCCCGGATCCGCACGCCGCGGCACTGGAGTTCGCCCATGCGGCGTTCCGGCACGCCTGTGCGGTGTGCGAGTGGGACCCGGCGCTGATGGCCAGTGCCGAGGGCACGCCCCCTCCCGTGGCCTGAACGACCCGATGGCCACGTCGTCGGCCGGTGGGATGCCGGCACGCCTCGCCATGGTGGTCCTGAGCGCCCGGGACCTGCCCGCCCTGCGACGGTTCTACCGTGGCCTCGGCTGGAACGAGCAGGAGGGTGCCTCCGACACCCTGGCGTTCTTTCCGCTCGACGGCGTCACCCTGGCCCTGTTCCCCCACGCCGTCGGCACGGGTGAGGAGGGTGAGGCGACGCCGGACCGGTCAGGCATGACCCTGGTGGTGCGGGTCGACAGCGGCGAGGCCGTGGACACGGCCTTCGCCGGTGCCGTCCGGGTCGGTGCCCTGCCTGTCAGCGAACCCCAAGACCAGTCCTTCGGGGGACGCTCCGCCGTCCTGGCCGACCCGGAGGGCAACCGTTGGGAGCTGCTGTGGGTCCCCGGCACCACGGGTGAGCCGTAGTCCGACCCCACATCTGAAGCGTTGGACGGCGTGGGCAGGACGTGGGGATGGGCACGCGGGTCGGCTACGAGCTCGACGGTCGTGTGGAAACGATGCAATGCGACTGTCCCCGAGGCTGTGAACGCCGGCGGCGGTGGGACCCGTCAGTCGGGGCTGTCCCGGCGTGACCACGACCCGGTCACCGGCTCCATCCGGGGGGCCTGGAGGAGGGGGAGGAACTTGCCCTCGGGAGCATCGCCGTACTTGATGGCCTTGCTCAGGAGCCACTTGGCGTCCTCGTAGCCCTTGATGGCCTGGGGCTTGTAGCGCTTTTTCATGTTCTTGGGCGGCGAGGTCTTCCCCTTGGCCACCGAGATGCCCAACGACACGCCGAAGGCGTACTGGCCCTCCTTGCTCTCGGACCCGAACTCCTCGATGCGCCCATCGGCCCACTTCTGGATCTTGGCCGCCCATGAGGCCAGTCGGCGCTCGCTCCTCGACAGCATCGTCACCACCTTCCGGCACGCTCGAACCAACGGGGCGACCGTACCAAACGGCGGATCCACTGAGTCCGAAGCCACCCCGGCGATGCGTCGGACCCCGCGCCAACTCCTGGGTCCGCCGATCGGCGACCCTGGTGATCGCGGAGCGGTAGGCGCCGTTCCGATGCCACCAGACCGCTTGCACCGGTCGACCGGGTGAGCCAGCATCGTGTAGGCATCGGTCCTGCACCGGCCGATGCCAGGGAAGGGGGAACACCATGTCAGACAACCTCCGGCTGCTGGCCAAATACAGCGCGGCCATGGACTCGGGCGACACGGAGGCCGTCTACGAGTTCTGGTCCGAGGACCTCCACAGCCACGTGACCGAGCGGGTCCCTCCCGAGAAGGTCGGCACCGACACCCGGGTTGAGGAGCAGGTGTGGTGGGACCAGGCGCGTGCATCCTTCCCCGACGTGACCTTCACGGTGGACGTGTTGATCGAGTCCGACGACCTGGTCGTGTCCAACTCGACGGTCAGGGAGACCCACACGGGAACGCCTTTCTACGACGCGCCACGGGTGAGCCGGTGACCATCAACGGCACCGCCATCCTCCGCTTCAGCGACGGGCAGATCGTCGAGCGCTGGCCCCACCGCCAGAGGGGACTCGGTCTGATTCCCACGACCTGAGCCCCGGCCCGTGGTCGACGGTCCGACGTCGGCCCTCGTGGCGGTCCTCGAGCGATCCGGTCCCGACCCGACTGATTCCACGGCAGCCGTGGAGAAGGAGCACCGATGACCGACGAACTCCACGGATGGGGCCCGGCCCTCGAGGAGATCGCCCGTCGCAAGGCGGAGGGCCGAGCCATGGGGGGCGAGGACCGCATCGATCGTCAGCACCGACGGGGCCGGCTCGACGCCCGGGAGCGCCTCGGCCGCCTGTTCGACCTTGACACCTTCTTCGAGATCGGCAGCCTGGTCGGCACCACCGACCAGCCCCCCGTCCCCGGAGATGCCCTGGTGGCCGGGTCCGGTCGGATCAACGGCCGGCCGGCTCTCGCCGGGGCCGAGGATGTGACCGTCCTCGGCGGATCGATCGGCAGCGGGGCGGCCGACAAGCGCTACCGGCTGTGTCAGCTGGCCCGACAGGAGCGGGTACCCCTGGTCATGATGTTGGAGGGGGCCGGCCACCGGGTGACCGAGACCGCCTCGGGCCGCCGACCGGGGGACCTCATGGGCCTGGCCGAGCTGTCCGGCGTGGTGCCCATGGTCAGCCTCGTGCTCGGGGCATCGGCCGGGCACGGCGCCCTTACCGCGCCCCTCTGCGACTTCGTGGCCATGACGAAGACCGCGTCCATCTTCGCCGCCGGGCCGCCGCTGGTGCGCTCGGCGACGGGCGCGGACGTCACCAAAGAGGCCCTCGGAGGGCCGTCCGTGGCCATCGACGCCGGTGGCGTCGTGCACAACCTGGTGGCCGACGACGCCGAGGCCATCGACCTGGCCCGGCGCTACCTCGGTCACTTCCCGCTCAACGCATGGGAGGCCCCACCCCGGCGGGACGGACCCGATACCGGCCGGCGGCGCGTCGACCTGCTGGCGCTCATCCCCTCTGACCCCCGACAGCCCTATGCCATCCGGCCCGTGCTCGCCGAGGTGGTCGACGAGGGGGACCTGCTCGAGGTGCAGGCCGGCTTCGGTCGGTCGATCGTGACCGCCCTGGCCCACGTCGGAGGTCACAGTGTGGCCATCGTGGCCAACGACCCCGGTGTCCTGGCCGGCACCATCGACCGTGACGCCGCCGACAAGGCCGCCCACTTCCTCGACGTGGCCGACGCCTTCGGTCTGCCGTGCCTGTTCCTGGCGGACAACCCCGGCGTGCTGGCCGGGACCACGGCCGAGAGGCAGGGCATCCTCCGCCACGCCGGCCGCCTCTTCGCCGTGCAGCACCGCCTCACCGTGCCCAAGCTGCACGTCACACTGCGCAAGGCATTCGGCTTCGGGTCGTCGGTGATGGCCATGAACCCCTTCGACGGCCAGACCATCACCCTGGCCTTCCCCTCGATCACCCTCGGGGCGCTGCCCGCCGGCTCGGAGGCCAGCGCCGTCGCCGATCCCGAGGAGCGGGCCCGGCTGGCCGCCGAACAGGCCCGTGCGTCCGTCATCGCCGCCTCCCGACTGTCCTACGACGACGTCATCGACCCCCGCGAGCTCCGCAACGCCCTCCTGGCCGGGCTGGCGCTGGCCGAGGGTCGCTCGGCTGCACCCCGACGGCCGAGGCCGGGGGGCATCCTGCCCTGATTCCTCAGATCGGGCCCGCCTGCATCCTGAGCATGTCCACCGAGCCGGCCCCGTCCACGGCGATCACCTGGCCGGAGATGAACCGGGCGGCCGGGCTGCACAGGAAGAGGGCGAGGTTGCCGATGTCCGAGCCGTGGCCCTGGAGCCCCAGGGGGTTGGTGGGCCGATCCGTCGTACCGGGCACGGCGTCGGCGAAGCGGCGGAGCCCCTCCGTGCCGGCCATGGAGCCCGGAGCGATGGCATTGACCCGGACGCCGTAGGGCCCCCACTCCACCGCGCAGGTTCGGGTGAGCGAGTCCACGCCCGACTTGGCCGCGGCCACGTGCGCCTGGTAGACGACGCCCCGCTGGTCGAACGGTGCGCTGATGTTCACGATGGTGCCCCCGTGGTCGCGGAGCCAGGCGTCGAAGGCGGCCCGGGTGACGTTGTATGTGCCCAGCAGGTCGATGTCGACCACCGCCTTGAACCCGTTGGGTGAGATCTTCGACATGGGTGCCGGAAAGTTGCCGGCGGCGTTGTTGACCACGATGTCGAGCCCACCCCGTGACGAGACCGTCGCTTCGACCACCGCCCGCACGGCATCGGCGTCACGGACGTCGCACACCCCGAAGGAGACGTCGAGGCCCTCGGCCCGGAGTTCGTCCGTGGCCGCTTCCAGGTTCTCCTGCTTCCGGCTGGCCATGGTGACCCGGGCCCCGTGACTCGCCAGGATCCGGCAGATCTCCTTGCCGATGCCGGTGGCGCCCCCCGTGACCAGGGCCACCCGGTCGGCGAGGACGTCGGTCGTGAAGCAGCCGGGGCCGCCGGTACCGCCCGGATCCGGTCCGCTCAACGGGCGACGGCTCCGGGCACGGAGGGCTCGAGCCGGGGCGCGGGCACGGCGATGGACGACGCCTCGCTCCCGCCGTCGACCTCGAACACCTTGCCGGTGACCCAGGAGGAGGCGTCCGACACCAGGTAGAGGACGGCACAGGCGATGTCCTCGGGCTCACCGGGCCGGCCCATGGGCGTCCCGGCGATGAACTGCCGGCGGAGGTCGTCGTCCGTGAGGACGATGTCGAGGGACCGGGTGGCCACGCCCCCCACGTCGATGGCGTTGACCCGGACCCGGGGGGCCAGCTCGGGGGCGATGTTGCGGGTCAGGCGGTCGAGGGCGGCCTTGGCCGACCCGTAGGCCACGAACATGGTCTGGGTCATGCTGGCGGAGCGGGATGAGATGTTGACCACGGCCCCTCGTCCCACCGTGTCGACCATGTGACGGGCGGCCAGCTTGGTGAGGGTCAGCGGTGCGGTCACGTTGAAGGCGAAGGTCCGGGCCATGAACCCCTCGCTGGTGTCCATGGCCGCCCGGGGCATGGCGCCGCCGGCGTTGTTGACCAGGATGTCCAGCCGTCCGAAGGCCTCGACCGTGGCCGTCATCAGGTGCTCACAGGCGGCGGCGTCGGTGACGTCCGTGGGCACGACCAGTGCCTGGCGGCCCAGGGCCCGGATGAGCTCGGCCACCTCCTCGAGGTCCGACTCGGTCCGCGCCGCCAGGGCCACATCGGCGCCGGCCTCGGCCAGCCCCAGGGCGATCCCCCGGCCGATGCCCAGACCGGCCCCAGTGACGACGGCCACCCGGCCGGTGATGTCGAACCGGTCGAGGATCATCGCTTCGCACCCCGGATAAGACGCTTCGTCATCCTGTGACATCCTTCGTTCACTCGACCGGCAGCACCCGGAATGATGCCATGGACGCCGGCGCGGGATCCGGTGCCCGGTCGGCGCCCTCCCCCGACCGTCCCCGGTCCGCTCAGTACCATCATTCGATGAGCTTGGTGTTCGCCTTGCTGGCCGCGCTCGCCAACGCCGTGAACGTGGCCACCCAGCATGTGGCCAGTACCGGCGACCCCAAGCGGTCCACGGGGTGGCGGTTCGTCCGCTACCTGATCAGCAATCCGCTCTGGCTCTTCGGCGCCGTCGCCCTGGTCGCCGCCTTCGTCTTCCAGGCCGTCGCCCTCCACATCGGCACGCTGTCCGTCGTGCAGACCCTACTCATGACCGAGTTGGTCTTCTCCCTGGTCCTCCGGCGGGTGTGGATCCGCCAGGCGGTCAGCGGGAGGGCCTGGGCATCGGCCCTCCTGACCGCGGTGGCGGTGTCGGTGTTCATCGTCGCCGCCGAGCCCCGGGGCGGGCAGGCCGTTCCCAACTCGGGTGACTGGGTGGCCTCCATCCTGGCCTGTGCCGGGGTGGCCGGGGTCCTCGCCCTGACGGGCAGGCGGGGGTCCCCCGCTCGTCGGGCCATTCTGTTCGCCACTGCGTCGTCGGTCGTCTGGGCCCTCGAGTCGACGTTCATCAAGGCCATGACCGACACCCTGACCCAGCACGGCATCGGGGGTGCGTTCCTGCGGTGGCCCGTCTACGCCGTGGCCGTGGCTGGCGTGGCCGGGACGCTCCTCACCCAGACGGCACTGCACGTCGGCCCGCTGCGAGCGTCGCAGCCGTTCCTGGTCATCGTGGACCCGCTGGTGAGCATCGTCCTCAGCGTCTACCTCTTCGGCGAGTACTTCACCTCCGACGCCCTCGACCTCGCCGTGGCGTCGGTCTCCTTCGTTCTCCTGTGCATGGGGGTGGTCCTGTTGACCAGGACGGTGCCCGACACGATGGAACGGGGTGCCGCCACCGAACCGGCTCCCTAGAGTGGCCGGGTGCTCATCGTGACCGGAAGCATCCACGCCCGTCCCGACACCATCGACGGGGCCGAAGCCCTCAGCCTCATGCACGTACGACGGTCACGCCGGGAGCCGGGCTGTCTCGCCCACTCCGTCCACCGTGACGTAGAGGACCCGCTCCACCTGGTGTTCGTCGAGCAGTGGGCCGACGCCGACGCCCTACGCGCCCACGTCGCCGTGCCCGCCTCCACCGAGTTCGTGCGCCAGGTCCGGACCCTGGCCGGGCGGCGACCCGAGATGACGGTCTTTGCCGCCGAGGTCACCACGCTGTGACCGGGAGGGGGGACGCCCTGGGCGATCACGGTTCGGCCGCGTTACGGTGCTTGCGCACTGCTCCTCTGGTTTCCGAGGAGGCGTAGCCACCCGAGGGCCGACGCGCCTTCGACGTGCGTTCACAACCAGGCTGGGAGCACCCATGAAATTCTCCGTCACCTATCCGATGATCTCGCATCCGGCCAGCCATGAGCTCCTGTCCCGGGGGGCGATCTCGGCGTTCGCCCGGGCCACCGAAGCCGCCGGGTTCGACGGCATCGGCTTCACCGACCATCCCGCCCCGACGGACCGGTGGCTCAAGGCCGGCGGGCATGACGCCCTGGATCCGTTCGTGGCGCTCACCTTCTGCTGCGCGGTCACCGAGCGGATCCGGCTGATACCCAACATCGTCGTCCTTCCCTACCGCCACCCGCTCATCGTGGCCAAGACGGTGGCCACGCTGGCCATGCTGTCCGAGGACCGCTTCACCCTCGCCGTGGCCACGGGCTACCTGCGGGGCGAGTACCGGGGCCTCGGCATCGACTTCGAGCAGCGGAACGCCCTGTTCGACCAGGCCGTCGAAGTGCTCCGGGGCATGTGGACCGAAGACGACTTCTCCTTCTCCGGGATCGGCATCGAGGCCCGGGGGCTGTCGGCCAACCCCAAGCCCCGGATCCCACCGCCCATCTGGGTCGGCGGGAACAGCAAGCTGTCCCGGCGTCGGGTGGCCCGCTACGGCGACGGGTGGACCCCGTTCCCCGCCCCCCGCTCCCTCTCGACCACCACGAAGACGCCCCCGCTCGAGACGGTCGAGGATCTGGTCGTCATGTTGGACGAGCTCTGGCAGTTCGTCGACGAAGAGGGTCGTGACCGATCGGCCATCGACGTGGCGTTCAGCACTTCGGCCGGGGGCCGGCTGGACGACGGCTTCGACGCCGACGCCCACCTGGCCGCGCTGGACGAGCTGGCCACGCTGGGGGTCACCTGGGTGGGGGTCTCGGTTCCCGGCTCGTCGCTGGCCGCCGCCCTCGAGGGCCTGGAGCATTACGGCTCGTCGGTGATCGGCCCCCACCGGTCCTGAGCGGAGCCGGTCGGGACAGCCGGGTCAGGCGTCGTCCCCGGCCCATCCGAGCTCGTCGGCCAGCAACAGGAGCACGCGGTTGGGCAGCCGTTCCCCACGCTCCAACAGCTTGAGGCAGCCCTGCACGTAGACCTTGCGTGCCTCCTCGACGCCCCGGGTCTGGACCCGAGCCGTGCCCGGGGGACGGATGCCGATGATCTCGGCGAGGTCGGCCGACGGTTCCCCGACGGCGGGCTCCCCGAGGAGCGACTCGATGGCGCGGAGCATGTACCTCCGGGGTGGTGAGCCCTGCTCCCATCGGGCCACCGACTGCTGGGTCACGCCCAGCTGATCGGCCAGCTCCCGCTGGGTCATCCCGCGGTTCAGGCGATAGGCGTGGATGCGCCCGGCGAGCCCGTCGGCAGGCTGCAACGTGTACTCATGTGTATCCACTACTTGTACACGGTACCGCCCCGGGTGTGGCGAAGACAAGGGCGGGGCACGGTGTCCGTTGTGTGGCGTGTCGAACTACATCGATGTCGGGCACAACGTGCGGATAGGTGTGCCGCCCGGGTGGCCGCCCGGCAGCGGGGCCGCGATTGGACTCGCTAGGTGAGGGGAAGGCTGAGGACGGCGGTGCCCGTCACATGGGCGCCGAGGTGGGTGGAGGCCGTGAGCTCCACCTCCACGATCCCCTCCCCTCCCTCGGTGCGGGTGCCGGTCACCGAGCCGGAGTAGGTGAGGAGCGTGTCGGGGAAGAGGGGGACGCCGAGCCGGATGGCCAGTCTCCTGATCATCGCCTCGGGACCGGCCCAGTCGGTGAGGAAGCGGCTGCAGTAGCCGGTGTCGGACAGGATGTTCATGAAGATGTCCGGGGCCCCCTGCGAGTTGGCGTAGGACCGGTCGTGGTGGACGGGCATGAAGTCGCGTGATGCGATGGCACCGGCCACGATCCTGGTGGCCGTGACGTCGACGATCAGGTCGTCCAGGCGGTCCCCGACGGCGATGTCCCGGAAGGCCGGCCCCGATGCCGGGGTGGGCGTGCTCACCTCGGCACCCGGGGACGGAACTTGAGGATCCGGAACCGCTGCCGTCCCACGATGTCGCCGGACCCGGCCACGTAGGTGGTGAGCCAGGTGACGAAGTAGCCCGGACCGAGCCGGGTCTCCTTCCTGGGCGAGATCGATTCGACGACGGTCGACGCCGACACCGTCTCCCCGATCCCCAGGTAGCGCTCGAAGTCGAACTCGGTGTTGGAGGCCAGCGTGCCGGTGAACCCGGCGTCGTCGAAGACGGCCAGCGGACCCTCGCCGGTGGACGCCACCGGCGAGCCACCCCGTTCGGCGATGCCCGAGATCACCGGGGTGGCCATGGTCCAGGTCTGGAGCATGAGCGGGGGCGCCACCACGTGGCCGAAGCGGGTGTTGGCCGCCACATCCGGGTCGGTGTAGACGGGGTTGGCATCCTCGAACGCCGCCGCCCAGTGACGGATCATCGGTTGGTTGACCGGGTCGGGTCCGACCGACGGGAACGCCGAACCCACTGGGGCGCCGATCAGGGCATCCAGGCGTCGACGGAACGCAACGGTCTCGGCACCAGCGGCGCCGTCGGACCCTCCCCCCGCCGTGCCTCCGCGTCCGGTGGCACTACTCCCCAGACGGGAAGTCGTCCGCCGCCTCGGCCCGGCTCACCCGGGAGAAGCGGCTGGCCAGCTGGTGGGAGACGCCGAAGGCCCGGCCCACGTCGGAGACGTTCTTGCCCTCGACCATGAGCGCCGCGGCCGCCGAGGCCCGCGTCGCCCGGCGGCAGGCCTCGAATTCCTCGAGGAGCGTGCTGATCCTCCTGCTCCACGCAGCCGAGTCGCGCCGCTCGAAGGACTCGGTCAGGCTCATCCCTCGTTCGATGTCCTCGAGGGCCCGGGCGTTCATGTCGTTGAACTCGATCACACCGGACACCAACCGCTCGCCGGCACGCGTATACGCCCGAACGTCCTGCACGAACTGCTCATGGGGATCCGACACCGGAGAGATCCTACGGGCTGGATCCCTGCCCGCACCTGTTCGGCACGGTCCGACCCTTCCGCTTCCCGCCGAGGGCGACGGCGTCGAGGTCGGTCCCAGGCGTTCGTGGGAACGGAAAGTGCCCCGGGCCGGCCTCTGTGGCGCGGTTGGCGGGAACCGGTCACAACTGGTGGCGGAACCAGTGCCGACCCGGGGCGGCGTCAACGTAGCATTGCAACACCTGTTGCGAAAAGAGGGGCGTGATGCCCTGGTCAGATGGACAGGGAGGGGTCCGACCCGGGACGGCGGTCGATGGCCGTGGACCCCGGGGCGGGGCCCCGAACACCACTAGTCGGTGGGTCCCCGGAACCGGAGGCCGTCGAGGACGAGGTCGAGGAGCCGGTTCAGCTGCCCGGGTTCGGCGGTCTCGATTTTGGCCACCCCACCGACCAGCTGCATGACCTCGGCGATGTCGGTGTCCGCCCGCACCACGTGGGCTTCCTGGGCGCGGGTCAACAGTGGCTCACCGCCGGCGTACATCGCCCTCCGACAGGACAGGAAGACGTCGGCGTCCCGGTCGCGGTAGGCCAGGAGCTCCTCGGCCAGCGCCTGCTTGGTGGCCAGATAGTCGACGAAGCGGTGGATCCACGCCACCAGCGCCTCCCATGGGGGCTCACCCGAGAGGTCGACGGCTGAACGGCACAGGCCGTCCACCTCTTCGACGTACACCGCCACGAGCAGGGCCTGGCGACTCGGGAAGTGACGGTAGAGGGTGCCGATGCCGACGCCGGCCCGGCGGGCGATGTCCTCGAGGGACGCCTCCCGGCCATCCTCGGTGAACGCTTCACGGCCCGCGGCGATCAATTTGTCGTAGTTCCGCCGCGCGTCGGCCCGCTTGGGGCGGTGGGTCAGCTGTTCTGGAGCGTCTGTGCTGGTCATCGGCGTGTCGAACCCTCGGCTTGCAAAACGGAGGTTACCTCCGTATAGTATTCGGAGGCAACCTCCACTTCTTTGTGGAGGTTACCTCCACTTTAGTCGCACCTCACCTTCCACGAACGGGAGAACCGCACCATGACAACCACTCTGGACCGACGCGCCCCGGCACACCCCTCGGACCCCGGGCGGACGGGAAGTCCGACCGTGGTCCTGGCCATCATCCTCGCCACCTATCTGATGATCATCCTCGACGCCACCATCGTCATCACCGCGCTCCCCGCCATCCGCCGGAGCCTCCACTTCTCGTCGACCGGCCTCTCCTGGGTGCAGAACGCCTACACCCTGGCCTTCGGCGGCCTGCTGCTCCTCGGCGCCCGGGCCGGCGACATCCTCGGGCGCCGCAAGGTCTTCGTGGCCGGGATCGCCCTGTTCACCCTGGCCTCCTTCCTGGGCGGCCTGGCCCAGTCAGCGGCGTGGCTGTTGACGGCCCGGGCGGCCCAGGGGATCGGTGCCGCCATCGCCGCACCGTCCACCCTCGCCCTGCTCCAGATCAGCTTCGAGGAGGGACCGGAGCGGACCCGGGCCGTCGGCGCCTACAGCGCCGTGTCCGGGGGAGGCGGCAGCATCGGCCTGGTGCTGGGGGGCATGCTCACCACCTGGATCTCGTGGCGCTGGGGGCTGTTCATCAACGTGCCCATCGGCGTCGTGCTGCTGTGCCTCGCTCCCCGCTACCTGCCGGAGACCGAACGGAGGCCCGGGCAGTTCGACGTGGCCGGGGCCCTCACCTCCACCCTGGGCATGGTGACCCTCGTCTACGGGTTCGTCCGCGCCGCCTCCTACGGGTGGGGCAACCCGTTCACCATCGCCTCCTTCCTGGCCAGTGCCGGACTCCTCACCGCCTTCGTGTTGACCGAGCGGCGGGCCGAGCAGCCGATCACCCCGCTCCACCTCTTCGCCAGCCGGCAACGCTCGGGCGCCTACGTGGCCCGGATGCTGGTGGTCAGCGGGATGTTCGCCATGTTCTTCTTCATGACCCAGTTCTTCCAGGGGGTCTTCGGCTACAGCGCTCTGGAGGCCGGGCTGGCGTTCCTGCCCGTGACCGCGGTGATGTTCGGAGTCGTGCGACTGGTGCCGAGACTGCTCCCCCGGCTCGGGACCCGTCGCCTGCTGGCCGGTGGGGTCTTCGTGGCCTTCGTGGGCATGGCCTGGCTCAGCCGACTGTCGCCGGCCAGTTCGTTCTTCCCCCAGATCGTGGTGCCCATGGCCCTGCTCGGCATCGGGATCGGATCGGCGCTGGTTCCTCTCACCACCGCGGGGATCGCCGGTGTGGAGGAGCAGGACGCCGGGGCCGCGTCGGGACTGGTGAACGTCGCCCAACAGCTCGGGGGATCCCTTGGACTCGGCATCCTCATCACCGTGTTCGCCGCCGCCGGGGCGGCCCGGGTGCCGCACCCCGACGGGTCCACCTCGGCCGGGTCGGCGGCCCAGTGGAACCTGGCCCACGATGTGGCCACCGCCCTCCGAGGCTCGGCCGTCTTCCTCGCCCTGGCGCTCGTGGTGATCGTGGTGACCATGAGGCCCGCGCCGGCACCGGCCACCGCCGACGTCGGGGGGCTGGGTGCGAGTGACGAGCGGGTCGATCTCGTCGTCGACTGACGGCCGGCCGGGGCCCCGATCCGATGGCGGCGGGCCTAGGCTGGCGGCAGTGACCAACCGGCCCGGCCCCGGCCTCCCCGACCCGCCGAAGCTTCGGCGCATCCCCCACGGCGAGGTTTCCGCCCATGCCCACCGGGCGATGCGGTGAGCGCCACGGCCCGGGCCGTGCGCTTCGACCGCTACGGCGGCACCGAGGTCCTCTACGTGGCCGAGGTTCCGATGCCCACCCCCTCGGCCGGCGAGGTGGTGGTGTCGGTCAAGGCGGCCGGCATCAACCCGGGCGAGGCCTCCATCCGCAAGGGACTGCTCGACGAGCGGTTCCCGGCGACCTTCCCGTCCGGCCAGGGAAGTGACCTGGCCGGCGTGGTGACCGCGGTGGGCGACGAGGTGGACACGTGGACTACGGGCGAGGAGGTCCTGGGCTTCTCGTGGCAGCGCTCCAGTCAGGCCACCCACGTGGCGGTGCCGGCCGGTCAGCTGATCCGGAAGCCTCCCGCACTGGCCTGGGAGGTGGCGGGGTCGTTGTACGTGGTGGGTGTCACGGCCTACGCCGCCGTGCGGGCCGTCGGGGCCGGTGGCGGTGACACCGTGGCCGTCTCGGCCGCCGCCGGAGGCGTGGGCGGCATCGTGGTCCAGCTCCTGAAGGTGCGGGGTGCCCAGGCCATCGGCATCGCCTCTCCGGCCAACGCCGGATGGCTCACCGCCCACGGGGCCATACCCGTGGCCTACGGCGAGGGCCTGGCCGAGCGGTTGCCGGCGGCGGCCCCAGACGGCATCGACGCCTTCATCGATCTGTTCGGACCCGAGTACGTCGAACTGGCCGTGGCGATCGGCATCAGCCCCGAACGGATCGAGACCATCATCTCGTGGGAGAAGGCGGCAGAGATCGGGGCCAAGGCCGAAGGCAGCGGGACGGCGTCCACCCCCGAGGTCCTCACCGAGATGGCCTCCCTGGTGGCGTCAGGCGCCATCGAGGTTCCCATTGCTGCCACCTTCCCCCTCGAAGGGGTGTCCGAGGCCTTCGAGCAGTTGGAGCAGCGTCACACCCGGGGGAAGATCGTCCTCATCCCCTGACCGGACCCACGCAGGTGGGGCGACCGGAGGGGAGCCGGGGCATCACCACCGGTAGAAGCGGTGACTCCCGGCACTCTCGCCGCGTCCCAGGGCGACACCGATGAGCCACACGACGAAGAGGACCACTGCCGCCACCCACAAGATGTGAAGGGCGAAGCCGGCTCCGGCAAAGATCAACACCAGCAGTAGGGCCAACAGGATAAGCATCGGAGCCTCGTTTCGTCGAAGGGTGATGGCGCTGTACCCAGCGGTACCCCTCCCCCAAACATCGGTCATCGGTCAGCTCGGTCCGGCGACAGCACGCCTTGTCCGGGCGTCGGGACGATTGGCCCGGCCCCTCGGAGGGTAGGACCGTGCTGACCACCTCCCACCCGGGGACCTGGTCCACGGACAAGGAGCCGACATGGACGTGATCGACCTGCTCACCGCCGACCACAATCGGGTGCGGGGCGCGATCGCCCGGTTCAAGGCAGCGCAGACCGACGGGGACCGGTCGGTTCTGGCGGCCACCATCATCGACCAGCTGCAGACCCATATGGTGGCCGAGGAGATGATCTTCTACCGCGCCGTCCAGGGTCGAACCGAGGACATCAGCAGTGCGGTGGACGAGGGGCTCGAGGAACACCACGTGGCCACGCTGCTGATCGAGGAGATCGAGACGCTGGAGCCCACCAGCGATCCCTGGGTGGCCAAGATGACCGTCCTCATCGAGAGCGTGGAACACCACATCGACGAGGAGGAAGAGGAGCTGTTCGCCGCGGTCCGATCATCGAGCTCCGCGGACTGGCGACGGACGCTCGGCCAGGAGCTCGATTCCGAGGAGGTCCGACTCGGCGCGCCCTCACTCGCCGAGCGGTTGGAACGGACCGCCGCCGATCTGCAGCAGCTGGCGCGTGACCAGGAGATCCCCGGCCGTTCTGCGATGAGGCATGACGAGCTGGCGGCCACGGTCGGCCTCGACGGCGACTGACTCCGTCACAACTCCGGAGTGGCGATCCGGACCGTCGGCCACCCATGGGTGGCCGTCGTCCTAGACGCCGGCGATGCCCTGGCCGATGAGGACGACGCCGAACACAACGAACAGCACCGCCATGACCGTGGCGTTGTTGTGCCTGAGCCACGCGTTCCAACCGTGGAGGACCGTCGGGGCCCTGTCCCCCAAGGCGAGCATGACCCCGATGGGGGCGGCGACACCGAGCACGGCGACGAATACATAGGCGGCCCCGGCGGCCACCTGTTGGGCGACCGACAGCCCGCCCGCCGCCACGGCGGCGGCAGCGGCCACTCCCACGACGATGCTCTTGGGGTTCAACGCCCCGAGGACGAGTCCGGCCCCGAGCGACTTGCCGGGGGTGTAGCCGGCGACTCCGTCCATCCACGTCGGCAACGAGCCTTCCTCACCGACCTTCGGTCGGCCCCGGAACTTCCGGACCGCCGCCATCAGGAGCGCGATGCCGAGCACCAGCTTGAGCCCCCCGGCCCAGGTCGAGTGACCGGAGTCCGACGAGACGTCGATCGCTCCGCCGAGGGCGATGAGCGCCCCGAGGACCAGGGCCACACCGGCGGTGAATCCGACCAGGAAGCTCAGGGCGTTGGCCAGGGGCCGGTTGGTGAAGAGGAGGAGGATCGCCGGGATGATGTTGAGCGGCGACAAGGTCACCACCAGAGCCAAGGGGAGGATCTCCCCGATGACGACCTTCAGCACACGCTCCCCTTCGCTCCGGTAACCGGCGAACCTAGTCGTCGGGGGTTCTGCCCACGGGGAACGGCCCGGCCCACGCCTGTCACTGCTCCGGGGCCGGATCCCGATCCGCCGTCACGCCCCACCCGGCTCCGGTGTCCCGTTCCCCGGGGGTGGGGTGCGGCGTTCAACACGGGGAGGTGAGGTCCTCCCGGTCAGCTCCAGCTCGGGGTCCGGGGGCCCCTGCCCTGACGGTCGCGCCGGCGCCCGGACCACGGCGACCAGAAGAAGGCGGCGACCAGGCCGAGCCCGACGACGCCCAGCACGCCGACGGCGAGCACGACCAGCGCCAGCGGATGGTCGAGGCCGCTGAACTGGGCCCCCATGAACGGCGGACCGAGGCGCACGCTCCGCCCGGGACCGGGCCCGAAGATTCGCATCGGACCGGGGCTCACGGCGACACGGCGGACCGCCATGGAGAACGAGTGACCTCGCACCCCGACAGCCAGGGCCACGGCGGCAACGACGACGATCAGGCCGAGGATGACGGCCGCGAGGATCGCCACCGGCGTCCGCCACGACCGTTGGGCCCCCGGGAGGGGTGGACCGGCCACGCCCCGGGCCTGGGCCCACGCCGCGGCGAACCGCTGCGGATCGAAGGCACTATTGCCGAGCACGTCCTCGGGCGATCCCCCTTCCGCCTCCGCCTCCTCGAGGTCGGCGGTCAGATCGGCCGCCATCTCGTTGGCGATGGGATCGGGGACCCTGAGCCGCCGCCACTCCCGGCGACACTCTTCGACGAACTCACTCACGGCACCACCTCCGTTGTAGGGACCAGACCGAGGGCGCCGTCCACGGCGTCGCGGGTCATCTGCCATTCCTTGACACCGGCTTCGAGCGCCTGCTCTCCCAATGTGGAGAGGCTGTAGTACTTCCGGGGCGGGCCTCCGTTGCTGGCCGCGCGCCGCGTCTCCACGAGCCCGTCTCGCTCCAGACGACCGAGCAGCGGGTAGATGGATCCCTCCCCGACGGTGGAGAGGCCTCGACCGCGGAGGCGCTTGGTCATCTCGTAACCGTAGGCCGGACCTTCGCCCATCACCGCCAGGAGACACAGGTCGAGCACACCCCGTAAGAGTTGGCTGCGACGCCCCTCTTGATTACCCATGCACCACAAGATACTGTGTACTAACTTGCTCTGCAAGGCAGCGACCCGGGAGGACGTTCGGACTCCTCCGGTGCGGCCGGAGATGCCCCGACGTTTCCGGGCCCCGAGTCCGGGACGACCAGCGAAGGAGTACGACCATTCCATGAGCGTCGCCACCCTGGAGGCCGCCTCCCCCGAGCATGCCGGAGCCAGCCCGTGGGCCGTCGAGACCCACGGACTGACCAAACGGTTCAAGAACAACGTCGCCGTCGACGGCGTGGAACTGCTCGTCCCCCGGGGGTGCGCCTTCGGCTATCTCGGCCCGAACGGCGCAGGCAAGACCACCCTCATCCGGGTTCTCCTCGGTCTGACCCATGCCGACGCCGGGACGATGGCGCTCCTCGGTTACTCCGTCCCCCACCACCGCGACCGGGCCCTGGCCCGCATGGGCGCCATCGTCGACGAGCCCCGATTCCACGCCCATCTGACCGGCCGCCAAAATCTCCGGATCCTGGCGGCCGCACGCGAGCCGGCCGCCCGCGCCCGCGTCGATGCATCGCTCGAACGGGTGGGCATCCTCCAGCGCGCCGACGACAAGGTGTCCAAGTACTCGATGGGCATGCGTCAGCGCCTCGGCGTCGCCGCCTGCCTGCTCGGTGACCCGCAGTTGCTCATCCTGGACGAGCCGATGAACGGCCTCGACCCAGCCGGCATGCTCGACATGCGCGAGATGATCCAATCCCTGGTGGCCGAGGGACGAACCGTCGTGCTCTCGTCGCACCTGCTCGACGAGGTCGAGCGCACGTGTGACGCCGTGGCCATCGTCGACCGGGGCAAGGTCATCCGGCAGGGTCCCATCGCCGACCTGCTGGCCGGTTCGGCGTTCGAGCTGCAGATCGACTGCGCCGTACCGGACCGGGCCGGTGCGCTTCTGGGCGGCACCGCCTGGTCGGAGGGCGTTCACGTCACCTCCGACGGCCTTCGGATCGACCTGGCGGCGGGCACGGAACGGGCGGTGGTCGCCGAGATCAACCGACGCCTCGTCGAGGGCGGGGTGGCCGTCTACCGCCTCCAGGAGGTCCACGCCTCGCTCGAATCCTGGTTCCTCGAGGTCACCACGCGCCTGGGCGCTCCGCAGTGACCACCCCAACCATCACCGGCACCCCGGACCCGAGCCCACTGGCGGCCGACCGGGTCGAGCAGGACCATCGGGGCTCCTGGATCCCCACGGGCTCCATGATCGCTACCCGGATCATGGAACTCCGCAAGCGGCGAGGACTCATGATCACCCTGGTAGTGGTCAACATCGGCATCCCCACGGTGCTCCTCGCCTTCCGACTCCTGGCCCACGCCTTCGCCCCGCGCACCTACGGGCCGGCCGGTGGCTACGACATCTTCTCCACCCTGGTCGCCGGGGTCATGTTCATCTTCGGGTTCATCGTGGCCGCCACGCTCGGGTGCACCGCCGGATCGGTGGACCTCACCGAGGGCATGTTCCGGCATCTGGTCGTCACCGGGAGATCGAGGTTGGCCCTCTACCTGGCCCGGATCCCGGCGGGATTGGCCATCATCGTCCCCCTGGTGGCGGTGGGATTCATCGTCGTGTGCGCGGTCTGCACCTTCGCCGCGCCGACCCAGCTCGACTACGAGGGTGTGAACGTTCCCCCCGGACTGTCGCATACGGCCTTCGATGCCTGGGCCGGCGACCACGCCACCGCGGTGATCTGCAACTTCAACTACAGCGGGCCGATGAACGCCAACGTCCCGTGCGGCAACGGCCCGGCCGGCGGGTCGGTGCTCCGCGGGCCGGGCGCGGCCAACCAGCAACCCAGCTCTCCGGCGGTGAACCGGGCCCAGGCCGTGACGATTGCCAACCAGGACTATGCCGACTACTCGGGCCACTTCCTCGCACCGTCCATCGCCCTGATGGTGAAGGCGGGGCTGTGGCTCGAGCTGTATGCGGCCATCGGCTTCCTGGTGGGCCTGGGCCTGGCGTCCCTCATGGGACAGCGCACGGTCCCGGTGATCCTGCTCATCGTGCTCGAGGTCGTCCTGACACCGGTGCTCACCCACGCGCCGATCGACCATCTGATCAACCTGCAGCGCGGCCTGGTGGGTCTGGCCACCACCCATTTCGAACCCGGCGGTCTGCCCACGGTGTTCGGTGGGCACGGTGGGGGAGCTGGCGCTCCCTCGGTCACGGAGTCGACGGCGGTGGCCATCGGCGTGGTCGTCGGCTGGACCGTGGTGTGGACCGTACTCGGAGCGTGGCGGATGGTCACCCGGGACGCCTGAGCCGGCTCCTAGTGGAGGTCGATCTTCTCCCCGGACTTGAGGGCGGTGACCATTCTGGCCAGCTCTTCCCCCTTCAGGCGTGATCCCAGAAGCTTCCTCAGCTTGCGGGTGATCACCTCGTCGGGCTGGCCCTTGCAGACCAGGGCCAACCGGGTCATCTCCTTTTTCGCCTCGGCCCGTTCGTTCCCCTCTTCCAGAGCATCCAGCTCACGCTGGAACACCGATGTATTGGTCGTCACGACAGATCCTCACTTGTCCTCTGGGCCCTTGTCTTCCCGGCGCCCGCCTTCCCCGTCTATCAGGTCGCGTGGCCCTCACCGGGGATGCCGGACCCGGACGGCGGTGCATCGTGGACCCCGGCACCGGGAGTGCGGGTCGGGCCGGGCAGGATCTGGACTAGACCTAGGGTGACACGAGGTCAGAGGCAGAGGGGCAATCCGCCGCTGGCCCGGACCCGGCCGGAGAACCAGCGTCTTCTCCCATCCGCATCCACCGGCGCCGAGGAGTCCAATGGCCGCCGTGGTGATCCGAGGACCGTTGGAGGTCCCCATCTGTGCCGGATCGGGGACGTTTCCCGACGTGGTCAACGATGTGGTGAGGGACGAGCGGTTCTATATCTGCTCCGACTGCGGAGCCACCATGCCCACCTTCTCCATTGCCCCCGTCCACGGGCGGGGTGGAGGCGGACCGTCGTTCTGATGGCCGTCCCGCCGGGATCCCAGAGCCGGGATCCCCGAGGCGGTTCTGCGCCGGACCGGGGCGACCGGACCGGTGGCGTGGAGGTTCAGCTCACCAGAACGTCGGGCCGGGGCAGGCCCTCGGCTTCGCACAGTGCGTAGTACGCCTCGAGGGCACCGGGGCCATCGAAGACGCTGTCGATGCTGCCGTCGGGGGCGAGGTTGAGGTTGACGCCGTACATCTGGAACCACACCTGGGTATCGTCCTCGATGCACTCGAGGGTGTGCACCGATCCCGCCGGCTCGAAGAGGAACGAACCGGCCCGGTTGACGTAGTCGTACTCGCGGTACTTCCACGCCCCGGACATCGTGTAGCCGTAGACGGGGCCCGTGTGGCGGTGGGTCTGGACGGCGTAGCCGGCCTGGAAGATGTTCTCGACGATCCACAGGCCTTCGGCCACGTCGACCTGGATCACCTTGAGTTTGTTGCCCTCACCGATCTCGACAAAGGGGAGATCGGCTGAGCCACGATGCTGGGCCTCGACCGCTGCGGTGATGGTCATGTGTGCTCCTGAAGTGTCAGTCGGGAACGTTGGCCACGGCACTACCCCTGCACGCCCCGATTCAGCTGGTGACCTACACAGTGGCATAGATGGCCGAGCGGTTCCACGGACCCGTGTCGCCCTGCCCGGTGGGACGCATGACCCTTGGGCTCAGGCCAGGACAGCGGTCGTGTCCCGGCCCACCCGAGGGAACCGACGGCCTCGGGGCGATCGGGGGACCGCCCTTGTACGCTCCCCTCCGTGGCCTACGACGTGGAACTGGCCGAGCGACTCCGCGAGGTCCTGGAGGGCCAACCCGGACTTACCGAGAAGAAGATGTTCGGCGGGGTCGGCTTCCTGGTGGGTGGCAACCTGGCCATCTCGGCCAGCAGCCAGGGGGGCGTGCTGGTCCGCGTCGACCCCGTCCAATCGGACCGGCTCGTGGCCACGACGCACGCGGAGGTGGCCGTCATGCGGGGTCGCCCGATGGAGGGTTGGCTCCGCGTGGCATCCGAGCACGTCCGAACCAGACGCCAGCTCGCCCGATGGGCCGCGCTGGGCGTGGCCGTCGCCGGGTCACTCCCAGCCAAGGGGTAGCTCCCGCCCGGCCATCGCCACGTCCTCGGCCGGCACCGGTTCAAGATGGGCCAGGACCTGTCCGACCGGGGCCAACTACCCTCGGGCCATGGCTGGCGACGCCCTCTGGGAACAGCACGCAGCATGGTGGCAGGCGGAGTACACCGATGGAGCCGACCCCGAATACGAGGAGCAGATCCTGCCCCTCGTCGAGTCATTTCTCCACGGGGCACGGCGGGTCCTGGACGTGGGGTGCGGAGAGGGACAGGTCACTCGACGCATCGCGGGTCTCGGCGTCGAGGCGATCGGGCTCGATCCGACCGAGGCGCAGATCCGTGCCGCCCACCGACGCGGCAGCCGAGCCCGGTTCATCAGGGCCCGTTCCGAGCAACTCCCCTGCCCATCCGCCAGCTTCGACGCCGTCGTCCTGTGCCTGGCCCTCGAGCATGTGGACCCGTTCGAACCCGCCATCGCCGAGGTCGCCCGTGTGCTCCAGCCCGGCGGGCTGTTCCTCCTCCTCCTGGTCCATCCGTTCCTGCAGGCGCCCGGGAGCGGGTGGGTCCAAGATCTCCACTCGGACGATCACTTCTGGAGGATCGGGTCCTATCTGCAGGACGACGTGGCCGTCGACGAGGTGGCGCCCGGCGTCGATCTCGAGTTCGCCCATCGTCCCCTGAGCAGGTACGTGCACGCCATGGGTCACGCCGGGCTGTTCATCGAGGACATGGTGGAGCCCCCACCGCCGCCCGACGTGCTCGTCGAGACGGGTGACCTGCCCGACGCCGCGGGCATACCCCGGTTGATGCTGCTCTCCGCCCGTCGATTCGGTTGACCGAGAGCCGAACTGGACATGGGCCCCTTCGGCTTCGTCGATGACTAGCTGGACGCACGATGGGCGCGTCCGGGCCGCGCTCGAAGCGGAGCACCTCTCGGCGTTGGACCGGGTGCGGGCGATGGCCTCGGAGGTGGCGGGCCTGGCCGGGGACGCCGGCGATGCCAACGGCGACGATGAGCACGATCCCGAAGGATCGACTGTGGCCTACGAACGGGCGCGAGCTGCCGCGCTGCTAGCCGAGGCCGAATCCAACCTCAGGGATCTGGACGTGGCGTTGGCGAAGCTGGCCGCGGGGACCTATGCCGTCTGTGAGAGCTGCGGTGGGACGATCGCCCCGGAGCGCCTCGAGGCGCTGCCGGCCGCCCGACGCTGCTTCGCCTGCGCATCGGCGCCGCCTCCCCGCTGACCGACCCGATCGGTAGCGTCGGACGGGACGGGCCCCGTGGTCACGAGAACACAACATCCAGCCGGCGTGGCCCCCTGACCTGTCCACCGGCCCACACGACTTCGGCTCCCTCGGCCAGGTGGAAGACCGGGACCCGGGCCAACCACTCTTCGAGTGCGACCCGTAGCTCCATTCTCGCCAGGTTGGAGCCGGCACACCGGTGGATGCCGGAGCCGAACGCCACGTGTCGGTTCTCCCGGCGGTCGAGGAGCACCTCGTCGGCCCGGTCGAAGACGGCGGGGTCGCGGTTCGCCGCCGGAAAGTTCAGGAGCAGCTTGTCGCCCTGTCGCATGGGACAGCCGTTGAACTCCACGTCCGTGGTCACGATGCGGGCCATCGTGACCGGTGCGTAGGCCCGGAGGAGCTCCTCGACCGCGGTGTCGACGAGCCCGGGATCGGCCACGAGCATCGCCCGGTCGGCGTCGTGGGTGGCCAGGTGCCACAGCGAGGAGCCAATGGCGCTCCAGGTGGTGTCGATCCCGGCGATCATCGTCAAGATGGCCATGCCCAGCACGATCATGTCATCGACCGACCCTCCGTCCACCTCCGCGTGGAGCAGGTAGGTCAGGAGGTCGTCGCCATCGGTCTGGCGACGCTCGTTGATCCGATCCCAGAGGTAGTAGCCGATGCCGAACATGCCGCGCTGGACCCGTTCGGGGTCGTCGGCGAACTCCAACGCGTCCCGCACCCAGCCGGTGAAGGTCTCCGACAACTCCTCGGGGATCCCCAGAATCGACCCGATGACCCGGACGGGAATCTGCTGGGCGTAGTCGGCGGCGGCGTCGGCCCGGCCGGTGTCGACATGGGCATCGATCAGCGAGCGACACAGTGACCTCGTCATCGGCTCGTACGATGCCACCCTGGCGTGGGAGAACCACGGGAGCAGGAGGCGGCGGGTCCAGGTGTGCAGCGGAGGGTCGGACGTGATCGGAGGGAGCCCGTAGGTGAGGATCGGGGTCTCCTCCTCGTCGACGGAGTCGATCACACTGGTGTTGGCGGAACTGAAGTGATCGATGTCCTTGGCCATGGCCGTGACGTCCGCATAGGTCGTGGGGAGCCAGGCCCGGCCCCTGCGGTCCGTGTGGGCGATCGGGCAGGTCCGGCGTAGCTCGTCCCAGCGGGGGAAGGGGTTTCGCACATACGCATCGTCGAGGACATCGAAATCCGACGTCCAATCACCAACGGGCTCGGTTCTCGCCACGTGCCGCCTCCATCCTCGGGGACACGGGCTTCTTACACCCAGGCCGTCCCGGGCGCCAAGGCCCCACCGCCGGGGCGCCACCCGCGGCCGGACGGATGCGCCCATCGCCGTCGATCGCCGTTACCATCTACGGCTCGTGCCGATTCTGGAGATCACATGACCGACATATCGGATCCAGGGATGTCTGTGCCCAGCCGGCTGGGGGTGGGGGCCCGGTTCGAGGACGACACGCTGCACCTGGAGCTCACGCCCCAGGAGGAGACCCTGCGCCATGGCATCGTCCGGGCCAGCGTCCTCTCCTTCGTCGTCGACGTCGTGGCCGGGGTCCCGCTCGATCAGGACGCCACCATGTGGACGCTGACCTCGGACATGTCCGTCCGGATGCGGCCGATCCCCGCGCCCCGACGCATCGATGCCACGAGCACAATCGTGCGCCAGGGCAAACGGTCGGCGACCTGCACGGTCGAGCTGAGGGCGGACGACGGGGCGCCGGTCGCCACGGGGGCCATCGGCTTCGCCAGGGTCCCTCGAAAGGCGAGCGATCCCCCGAAGCCCAATGTCCCGCTCGGGCAGACCCCGACCATCTTCCGGAATCCCAAGCCCCTCACCCGGCCCCTGCGCGAGGAGGCCGGCATCCAAGTGGTCGACGCGGCCCAGGGCATCGCGTTGGTCGAGGTCACTCCGGAGCTCCGGAATCCTGCGGGGACCCTGCAGGGGGCGATGGTGGCCCTTCTGGCCGAGGCCGCGGCGGAGGACCTCCTGGAGGCACGCTTCGGACCGCGCTTCGTGGTGACCGACCTCGACCTCCGCTACCTCCGGAAGACCGAGCAGGGTCCCGTGCGCACCCAGAGCAGACTCCTCGGGGTCGGGCCCGACGCTCCCGTGGAGGTCGTGCTCATCGACACCTCCACCGAGACCATCACCACGCTGGTCTATGCCCGGGCGGTCGCTGTCCCCTGAGCACAGCCCGGGTCGGACCTATGGGGCACGCGAAAAGCGCCCGTCCCACGGGCTGGCGGGGATCGGGCGCTTTACTTCGTCTGTACTCCGAGAACGCACCACCTCGGGATCTGGCGACCAGAAGGGCTTCCTTGTCCTTATCGCTGCAACGCTCCCACTCCGAGCCGCTTGCCTTCGACGTACCTGGGCCTTCTTGATCCCACGTCATCCGTTCTCAGGATGAGCCACCTCGCATACTTCGCAAAAGCGCCTCCTTTCAGGATCCTCCCGGATCCCTCACCTCCAGTATGAACCCGACAGCTCGGATTGGGAAGGGTCGACCTTCGGTGGTTCGAAACGGCCGGCCGACCGAGCTGGGGTGGCACCGAAGGACCGCCGAGGATCGGGCGGGCCCTCGCCGCGTTGCGGACTCGGCCAGCGTTCCCATTGACATTGCCGGCGCGATCCGTATGATTACTTCTCCTATGGCACGCACGAGAACCGCCGACACGATGCTCCGGGGCACCACCCTGTCGAGTGCGGTCGCGCCCACGTGCAGCGCCGGTTGCCCGCAACCGAGGTCGTAGCGCTCCAGCCTCCAGGCGGGTGACCGGTCCTCGACCGGGGTCACGTCGCCCACCACGGTGGACCCCTCGTCACGCGTCGGGACGTTCCGCGCCGTCTCCCCATTGCAACCCCATGACCCTCTCCCAAAGGCAGTCCGATGAAGCACCGACTCCCCACTCAACTCAATGTGAACCTGTCCGACCACAACGATCCCGTCGATGTGATCGACGTGATGTTCCTCCGGGCCTTCGCGGCCGGGACCTATCTCCGGTCACGGACCGTCAGCTTCTCCCACATCCGCGCCCAGGCCTCGATGCTTCCGACAGGCGTCGTGCCCTTCCGGCTGGCCACCACCCCGTCACTCCGCGCCGTGCTCGCCCACGGCGAGGGCTGGATGTTGCGCGGCCGGAGGTGGAGCAACGGCTCGGGGGACATCTCCGTCCTGGCCCGCTCCAGCGCCCTCGCCAACCGCGTGGCCGAGTCGGCCTGCGACGGACTCACCGAGCCTGTGCCCACCGATCCGTATCGCGTGCCCATCGGCTTCTGGCACCTCTCCGCGCGCGGACCCTCCCGGGCCGAGCGCAAGGTGGCGGTCGAACCCTGGGACGCCATCCGCCGGAACTACTCGGCGACCACGGCAGCGGCCGCTGACCAGCTGATGACCCTGGATGCGGGGAGCATCGGTGGTCGCCTGCTTCTCCTGCACGGACCCCCGGGCACGGGCAAGACCACCATGATTCGTGCCCTCGCCGTCGCCTGGAGGGACTGGTGTGACGTGGACTGTGCGCTGGACCCCGAACTGCTGTTCCGCGATCCCGGGTACCTCATGTTCGTCGGTCTGGACGATGACCGGGACGGAAGCGGTGGCTCCACCGAGGGTCGCTGGCGGCTGCTGGTCCTCGAGGACTGTGACGAGCTCATCCGTCCCGACGCCAAGGGGGCGACCGGCCAAGGGCTCTCCCGACTGCTCAACGTGACCGACGGGCTCCTCGGCCAGGGGCGCCGGCTCCTGGTGGCCATCACCACCAACGAACCGCTGGAGAAGCTGCATCCTGCGGCCACTCGGGCGGGGCGATGTCTCGCGCAGATCGAGGTCGGCCGCCTCTCACCGGCGGAGGCCCGACGGTGGCTGGACGGCGACGCTCCCGGCACGGAACGGGGCGCGTCCGTGGCTGAGCTCTACGCCATCCAGTCAGAGCGGGCCGTCATCACAGCGGCGAAGACCGGGGTGGCCACGGGCCAGTATCTCTAGGCCGGGGGGGCTCGCCCCTCCCGAGGGTTCATCGGATGCGGGTGACGTGGCGTCGCCGCACACCGAGAGGGGCGAGCCCTAACATGAGCACGTGCGCATCGGTCTCCTCACCGGCGGTGGCGACTGCCCGGGTCTCAATGCCGTGATCCGGGCCGTCGTCGTCGGCGGGGCGGTCCGTCACGGCGACGAATCCGTCGGCATTCTCGACGGCTGGCGGGGGCTGGTCGACGACCAGGTGGTTCCCCTGGACGTCGAGCAGTGCCGGTCCATCCTGACCAAGGGAGGGACGATCCTCGGGACATCGCGCACCAATCCCTTTGCCACTGATGACGGGGCTGACCGCGTCCTCGCCACCGCGCGGACCCTCGGGCTCGACGCGGTCGTGGCCATCGGCGGCGACGACACCCTGGGGGCAGCCCACAGACTCCACCAACGCGGACTCCCGGTGGTCGGCGTACCCAAGACCATCGACAATGACCTCTCGGGTACGGAAGTCACGTTCGGATTCGACACGGCCGTCCAGATTGCCACCGAGGCCATCGACCGGCTGCAGACCACCGCCGAGTCGCACCACCGGGTGATCGTGTGCGAGGTGATGGGGCGACATGTGGGTTGGATCGCCGTGCACGCTGGCATTGCCGGAGGGGCGGCGGAGATCCTGATCCCCGAGATGCCCTTCTCGGTGGACGAGGTGTGCGAGCGACTGGTCAAGCGCCACGGACACGGTCAGTTCTTCTCCACGGTCGTGGTGGCCGAGGGGGCGCTCCCGCGGGACGAGGCGCCGGCGGGTTCACCCCCGAACACCCCAGGAACGGGAGCCGTCGACCAGTTCGGCCACGCCCGGCTCGGTGGGATCGGAGCCTTCCTGGCCACTGAGATCGAGCGCCGGACGGGGTTCGAATCGCGGTCGACGGTGCTCGGGCATATCCAGCGTGGCGGATCCCCCACGGCCTTCGATCGGGTTCTGGCCACCCGGTTCGGGGCGGCAGCCCTCGCTGCCGTCCACGACCGTGACTTCGGGATCATGGTGGCGCTCCAGGCTGGGTCCATTGTCCGGATCCCGTTGAGCGAGGCCGTCGGGAAGCCCAAGCAGGTCGATCCGCAGCTCTACGAACAGGTGGCCGCCCTCTATCTCGGGTGACCCAACCCGCGCTCCCGACTCGGACAGGCCACGGGTCTGTGGCGAAGGCCACACGGGACCGCGGATCGGAAGGCACGGCCAGCACCGGTGGCGGGCGCGAGACTCTGGTCGTGCCCAGGCCGTCACCATTTATCCATCCCATTCCGGTCCGGTACCTGGAGGTCGATCAGCAGCGGGTCGTCTTCAACATGTGGTACCTCGCCTATGTGGACGATGCGATGACGGCCTTCCTGCTCGAGGGTGGCCTCCCCTACAGCCAGATGACCGATCGTGGATGCGATGTGCAACTGGTGCATGCCGAGCTCGACTGGAAGGGCTCGCTCAGGTGGGACAGCCCGGCCACCGTCGCCGTGGGGCTCGCCGGCATTGGCCGAACGTCCTTCACGCTCCAGTTCGATTTCCGCTCGCAGGGCCGGGTCGTCGCCAAGGCCCACTGCGTCTACGTGGCCGTCCACACCGACGGATCGGGCAAGCGTGACGTCCCGCCGTATCTGATCGGGGCACTGGGGGTGGTGAGCCCGCTGCGGGACCGAGCCGTCGGGCCCGAATCGTCTCCCACCGCCGGCTCCGATCCGGCGCCCACCCCGTGAGCCTGTTGGGCCACGGTCGGGAGGAAGAACCACCCGTGCCCCGTGCTAGTCGTCGGGGTGTTCCGAATGCCCGTCCGGGTGGATGGCGAATCGGCCGGCGTCCACCGGGTGTACGGGATCATCGGTGGCCCAGGGCCACCCACCGAAGCCCGTCCGACGGTAGTCACTGAAGGCCTGCTCGATCCCTTCCTGATCGTTCATCACGAAGGGCCCGTACTGGGCCACCGGTTCACCGATCGGCCTTCCCTGGAGGATCAGGATCTCGGCACCTTCGCTCCCGGCCGTGACCTCCACAGGGGAGTCCGAACGGAGCACCGCCCCCACCGGGGCCGGAAGCATCCTCTCGCCGACGCCGACCGTTCCTGCGAAGACGTACAGGGTGCGAACCGTCTCGGTGTGGTCGGTGACCGGCAGGGTCACGTGCGCCTCCGGTTCGAACTGCGCCTGCCAGATGGCGACCTCGGACTCCGGTGACGAGGCCCACGAATCGGGGGGTGGTGGTGGCGGCGTGGCCTCCCCGAACCGGCCCGCCACCACGGTCACCTCCACGGTTCGACCCGTATCGTCCTTCACCACCACCCGCGGGATCTGTCCGCGCCACAGCATCGTGAAGTAGGGGTCGACCATCTTCTTGGCGGCGGGAAGGTTCAACCAGATCTGGAACAGCTCCGAAGTATTCGGGCCCTTCCGGTCTAACAACGGCATCATCTCGCAGTGGACGATGCCGTGACCGGCGGTCAGCCACTGGGCGTCGCCCTTGCCGAACCGGGCCGTGGCACCCAGAGAATCCGAGTGGTCGATCGTCCCCTGTCGCATGAAGGTCACCGTCTCGAACCCCCGATGGGGATGCTGGGGGAAGCCCGGGACGATGCTCCCGTGGTACATGCTCCACCCGTCCGCTCCGGAGAAGTCCATGCCGATGTCCCGGGCCTCGAGCGAGGCGACCGGACCCATGTGCTCGTTGGCGGCCGGATAGTGATCCAGGTGGTGCACACAGAACAGGAACGGGTCCTCGGTCACCCACGGAAATCCGAGTGACATCGTTCGCATGACAGGATCGTCCACAGCGATACCTCCTCGACCATCGGTCTAGCCGGAATGCCGGAGGCACGGGTCGCAACCGGACGCTGGCGGTCATCGGGGCAGCCGCCCGTCGCCACCGTACGGCCATCGTCCGGGGCGCGTTCCAGGCCCCTGCCGAGCAGGCCTCGGGCCCGGAGCGGCGTTACCCCGCCTTTACCGGCGCACCGTACCGTGCCCCCAGGATCCCGGTCGAGGTTCGACCGTGGGTCTGCGACAAGGACGACCCCGAGGAGGACACGATGCACAACCCATCGGCAGCAATGATTGAGGGCGCTGATCGGCCCACCCCGCCGCTCACCGTTGGCGGCACACGGGAGCCACGACGGGTCCGTCGGGCGTCCCGCACGGTAAAGCTGGCCGCCGGGGCGTTGGCGTTCGCCGGGCTCACCGGAGGGTGGTCGACCACGTCGGGAGCGAGCGACACCTCGGCGAAGCTCGTGACCCATGCCGGAACGGTCCGGGTCATCCCGGCCCCCATCGGCTACCAGGTCGAGACCCAGTCCGGGACGACCAACGGACCGATCTCACCGGCGGCGTTCGACAGCGAGGTGGGCTCAGGGTCCGCCGCCTCCTTCGGCTTCGTGAAGGGCTACGACATCACCTACGGCAGCACCGCCACCAACGAGTCGGTCGAGGTGACCCTGTTCGCCTTCCACTCCTCGGCCGGCGCATCCGCATTCGACAAGGCTGCCATGACCTTCTGGGGGGCGTACGGTCTCGCCCCCGTCGACAAGACGGTCCGGTCGATTCCGGGATCGGCCGTCCAGATCGCCACCAAGGCGGGCAGCGACGGCTTCTATCTTGTCGATGCCTTCGCCCACAAGGGCGACGAGTCGGTCGTGGTCGAATACGCCAACACGGTGAAGCCGAACGGGGTGCCCCAGCCCCTCAAAGCCGCGTTGGTGTCCCAGTACTCACGGCTCTGAGTCAGGGGCATCAGCCCCGGGCCGTCGGGTCCGTCGTGGGTGGAGCCAATATGGTTCGGGCACCCCGACGGACGTTCGGACTGGTAGCCCCCCGGTCGTTGCACCAGGCTGTAGGCATGTCCGACGCTCCCGGTTCCGCTGATCAACTCGCGCAGGTGGGACTGCCCCCCGATCAGGTGGGGATGCTGGAGGGGTTGACGACCACCCGCACCATCCGGCGCTACACGAACGAGCCGGTTCCCGATGAGATACTCCGGGCCCTCCTGTTCGCGGCAACGAGGGCCCCGAGTGGATCCAATCGCCAGCCGTTCCGCTTCATGGTCCTCACCGACGGCCCCAATGCCATCATGGCGAAGCGAATGATCGCCGAGGGTGCCCGGAGGATCTGGGCGGCCAAGCGTGACGACGACGGCTACGACCAGGGAAGCGGTCGGGACGGCTCATCACCCAAGGCTCGCATGGCACGGACCATGCAGCACTACGTCGACCACTTCGAGGACGTTCCCGTCCTGGTGCTTCCTTGCCTGGTCCGCTATCGGGCACCGACACCGACCGAGGGTGCATCGATCTACCCGGCATGTCAGAACCTCCTCCTGGCCGCTCGGGCGCTCGGGTACGGTGGCGCCTTCACCGGCATGCACTACCCGGTCGAGTCGCAACTGCGAGCACTGCTCCACATTCCCGACGAGGTGTTCCTGGCCGGGACCATCACCCTCGGCAGGCCTGCGGGTCGCCACGGACCGGTCCGGCGCCGGCCCCTGGCCGAGCTCGTGTACTCGGAAGCATGGGAGGTGGCACCGGCATGGGCCCAGGACCCGAAGGGCACCAGCCACACCTCGGCCGGGCCACCGAAGGCCCCGCCTGCATCGAGCCCCGGGGCGTGAGACTACGTGGCCCGCAAGCTGCTCCGAGTGGCGTCCCGGTATCGGCGCAGGGCGATGACGGTCCAGATCGCCTCGACCGCGCCGAACGGCCACGCCCCCGAAAGGAATCCGTAGGTGCTGGAGAGGGCGCAGCCCAGGGCAAAGGCGAGAATGAACCGGGGACCTCGGCGCTCGAGGGCATACATGACCATCATGAACGTGAGGACGACAACCCCGAAGACGGTGAGGACCATGCCCCCACGCTACGGCGTCCCGCCCGCACGACTCGACCACGGGGTGCGTGCCCTTGCGGCGGCCCCGACCGGACGGCGCACAAACCGGTGACGTCAGTCGCTACGGTGGGGGAAACGAGACGACACGGGACCGACAGGATTGGATCCACGGGAATCGGAGACCGGCAATGACCAGCAAGTCTGACTTCACGACCGAGGAATGGCAGCTCATCCTGGAAGCACCGCCCAGTGCGGGGATGATCGTCGTCACGGCCCAACGGGGAGGCTCGTTTCGAGAGAGCATCGCCATGGCCAAGGCGTACGTCGAAGCGCGCCAACAGCATGGCGAGAGTGAGCTGCTCGACGAGATCGTTGCCGCCAAACCGGAGCGGGACCATACGCACTACCACTCTCCCGACGAGCTGAAGCAGAGTGGGTTGAAGCACCTCGTGGACTCGGTTTCCCTCTTGGAGCAGAAGGCCACGGCCGCCGAGGTCGACGAGTACCGCCACTTCATCCTGACGCTGGCCCACCGAGTCGCCGCGGCCCACCGCGAGCACGGCGTAGCGGTGAGCGAGGCCGAGCAGGCGGCGATCAACGAGATCGCCGCGGCCCTGGGCACAACCGACGGCTGAGCACGCTCGACACGGTCGGGAGCCCGATCCGGGCGGCCGGCGGGCGGGGCGGTAGCAGCCCGGGTGCCAGGGATCGGGTACCGGACCCCACCGGTGCACTGATTCGACGACCAGCCCGGCGATGGGGCATCCCTGTGGATAACCACTGGGATACGGGCGGTGGCGGCCCCTCGGCGTCCATCATCGCTCCGAGAGGCCTCCTGATGGTCCGACCTGGGACCCCGTGCGTCTCAAGTATCGGTCCTACCTGGTCGAAGACTCAATCATGGACATGTCAGGCACCACGTTGCCTCGGAGGTCATGATGGCCGCGCCGATGGCCCAGTCCGGCGCGACGTCGGGCGAGACGAGCCGGACCCGAACCCCGTCCGCCCGCTCCACCATCCAGATTTCCGGGTGGATTGGGTCGGTGGCCGGCCCGGCCGGGGACGCCCCCGTCCCGGAGGGCCCCGCCAAGCCCGTGGTGGACGATGACGCCGTCGACCGGACCCTCGAGATCGAGGACGGTGAGACCACGCTGTTCGAAGCGGCGGTGGTGGCCTTCCACTCCGGCGAGTTCCAACGCGCCGAGTCACTCTTCCTCGAAGAGGCGCAGCGCACCATCGACTCGGCCCCCCAGCGGGCCGCCATCTCGTACCGCCAAGCGGCCCTCGCGGCGAGGCGGATGGGCAACATGGATGCATCGGACCATTGGATGCGCCTCGCCGGGCGGGAGTACCTAAGGGTGACCGAGGACGACAGGACACCACTTCCGTTCATCCGCGAGGCCGCCATGATGGCCGCCAAGTGCTTCCTCAGCGTCGAGAACCTCAACGTGGCCTCGAAGGGCCTGCGCCGGGCCCAGGCCATCGAATCCGTGCTCCGGGCGGACGACGACCTGATGGCCGAGACCAATGCGGCACAGCAGGAGCCGGAGGGTCACGACGTCGATCTCCGCATCGAGCGACGGGCCACCGTTCGGCCCTCTTCGACCACCGGTGACACGGGGGTCTCCCCCTCACCATCGGGGACTCTGCGGGCCGATCCCGAGGATGAGCCGACACTGGACGTGCCGGATACGGCTGTCGGACGGAGCCGCTGGTTCCGGCGGCTCCGGCCCGCCCGACCGGCTCGCCATGTGGCCTGAGCGCCAGCCATGGATCTCTCCCTCCAAACGAAGCCTCCGGTCGGACGCGCCAGCGGGCCGGCCCCGATCCGAGACTCGGGCTCCGATATCGACGTCCTGCTCACCACGGAGGGCACGTACCCCTATGTGACCGGCGGTGTGAGCACCTGGGCCCACCAGTTGGTCACCGGCCTGGCCGAGAAACAGTTCGTCGTGTACTCGGTGGTCGCCAATACGTCCCTGGCCATCCGGTACGACGCGCCGCCCAATCTGGCCCACCTGATCCAGGTCCCGCTGTGGGGAACCGAGGACAACGCCGAGTTCAATCCCCGGCCGGGTTGGATCGCCCGGCAGCTCCGCCGACCCGGGCGGCATTTCGAACAGGAGTTCCTCCCCGCCTACGCGCAGCTGGTGATCTCCGTCGCGCTGGGCGAAGGCGGTCCCGATGACCTGGTGGCGGCGTTGTGCGCCCTGTCGATCTATGCCGACCGTTACAGCCTGAAGCGGGCGATGCGCGACGGCCGGACGTGGCGACTGTTCCGTGACACGCTGGCTGCCCACCCGCTCTATCAGCGACTGAGCACGTACGAGGCCATCGACCTCGCCCGCTCCGTCTACCGCTACCTGGCACCGCTGGACTATCCCGCCGAGCTCCCCCAGGTAGTCCACGCTTCGGCCGCCGCGTTCTGTGCCATCCCCGCCGTCGTGCTGCGGGAGCGATGGGGTGTCCCCTTCCTCCTTACCGAACACGGCGTGTACTACCGCGAGCGCCTGTTGGCGCTGGGCCGCAACCGGACGAACAGCCCCTACCGGGTGTTCCTGTCGAACTTCTACGCCGCGGTGGTGGCCATGGCGTACTCCCGGGCCGACCTGGTCTCCCCCGTGGCCCGGTTCAATGCCACCTGGGAGATGAAGCTCGGGGTCGACGGGGACAAGATCCACCCGATGCCGAACGGGGTGGATCCGGAGCGCTTCCCCCTCACCCGGCCGGCCGGGAGTGGCGACGGACCCCTGACCCTGGTGTCGGTGGCCCGGCTCGAGCGGCTGAAGGACATCCACACGCTGCTGCGGGCGTTCGCCATCGTCCGAGATCGCATCCCGGGGGTCACCCTGCAGATCCACGGCCCCGAGAGCGACGTCTCCTACGCACGGGGCTGCTACGCACTGGCCGAACAGCTTGGCCTCGGCTCGTCCTGCGTGTTCCGGGGTCCGACCGCTGACGTGGGCCAGGCCCTCAACGAGGGCGACATCGCCGTCCTCTCCAGCATCTCGGAGGGCTTCCCCTTCGCCGCCGTCGAGGGCCTGATGGCCGGCCGGCCCATGGTGGCCACCGAGGTGGGTGGGGTCCCCGAGGTCATCATGCCGCCCTACGGTCGGCTGGTCCCGCCGGGGCGCCCGCTGGAGCTGGCCGACGGCATCTGCGAGATGGCCGCCGACCGCTCGGGTCTGGCCCGACTGGGTGAGCTCGGGCGCAAGGCCATGCTCGAGTCCTACACCCTCGACGTCTTCCTCGACGGCTACCGATGGCTCTATGACGAGGTGCGCACCCGTGCTCCGGTCCATTAACGGCCTGACGGCCGAGACGGGCGGACTCGACGAGCTGCGGGAGGAGTCCGGCGTCTATGACGACCTCCACGTCGAGGCACGGCGGGTGCTCGACCGCAACCCCGAGCCGCGCAACCTCCGCGACGTCACCGTGGCCCTGGAGTCGATGGGTTATACCGCCACCGGAGCCGAGGCACTCGGCTTCGATTCGGTGTTCGACCTGGCCACGGCGGTCTACGAGCTGACCTACCTGTACTACGTCCCCCAGGTCCACGAACCTCCCGAACGGACGGGGGCCTGGCGCCGGTTCGCCGACGACTACCTGGCCGGATCCTGGTACGGGGTCCCGTGGATCATGTCCGTGGTCGTCCTGTTCTTCGGTCGGGTGGCCCTGTGGTCGTCACTCGACTCCACGCCCCAGACCGAGGCCATGGTGTCCCTGGCCTTTTTCCTCGCCGCCGTCCTGGCCGGCGGATGCTCGCAGATGATCGGCCGGAAGGGGACGTTCTATCTCCTGCAGAAGAACTACCCCCTCGTCCGGTGGACGGTGGCCCGCTTCATGCTCTACAGCTGCTCCCTGGCCGCGCTGGTCATCGCCCTCGCCTACACCTTCTACGTCGTCCCCTACTACGGCCTGCACCTCGGGGAGCTGTTCGTCGAGTTCGCCGTCGCCATCTTCATCTTCCTCCTCAGTGCGGCCCCGCTCTACATGCTGCGGCGCTTCTACACCCTCGCCCTGGCCACCGGGCTGGCGCTGGTGGTCACCCTGGCCACCGCCCACCTGTTCACCACCAGCTCCTCGGGCTTCCGCCACGCCCAGCTGCTCGGGATCGCCGTCGGGTCGGGGGCCATGGTGGTCATCGCCGCCAGCTACCTGACCATGCGAACCGAGACCCGGCCCGGGGACGAGGACTCCATCGCCGTCGTCAAGCCGCCGGAGCTGCGGGTCGTCCTCTGGCACACCGTGCCCTACGCCGTCTACGGCATGGCCTACTTCGTCATGATCCTGGTCGGCCCCATGATCGTCGGCTTCGCCTACGGTCACAGCCTCGGGGTCGACCAGTACGTGTACCCGTCCACGTTCGAAGGGTCGGTGGACCTGGCCCTGCTGGAGCTGGTGGTGCTGCTCGGCCTGGTCTACGCCCTGATCGAGCGGTTCGGCCGCCGCTTGCGGCCGTTGCTCGAGAACCAGACGCTCGACTGCTGGCGCCAGGCCCGCACCACCCTCCGCCGAGAGTGGCTCACGGCCGTCTCCGTGCTCACCGTGGTGTCGGGGCTCGTGGCGTGGCTGCTCCCGAGCATCCTCTTGGCGCTGCTCCCGTCGGGACTCACGGCCTCGGTCCGGACACCCGGCGGTCTCTCCGTCCTCGAGGTGGCGTCGTTCGGCTTCGCCGTCGTGCCCATCGGCATGCTCTGCAGCCAGTACCTGTTCTTCCTCAGCCGGCCACGGGCTGCGGTGACCGGTGCGGTGGCCGGGGCGGGCACGAGCGCCGTGGTCACGGTCCTGCTGGTCCGGGGCGGGGACCTGGCCATCGCCTCATGGGGACTCCTCGCCGGGAGCCTCGTCTACGCCCTGATCACAGGAGTGGCGTCGTATCGGGTCCTGTCCGCCGGGGAGGAGTCCTTCTATGGCTCGTTCTAGGCCAACCGATCCCGATCACCTCACCGCAGAGGTCCAGGCGGCGCCGAATCTGTCCCGACCGACACCCGACGGGCCGCCCGGATACACGTCGCCCAACGAGTTGAACGAGTCGTGGGACCCCTCCGACGACGAGAAGTCGACCGAGGAGCGGCGTGAGGTCAACTGGAACTGGCATGGCCGCCAGTCCTGGGGGCGCCGGGCCGTCGCCGCCTTCCCCATCGTGGGGATCCTGCTCGCCGGGGCGTTGATCGTGCACACCACGGCATCGGCGCAGGGCGCCATCGACCAGGTGCAGTCGGTGGTGGGGACCGGCGGGGCCACCCTCTTGTCGAGTGCCCCACCGACGGCTTCGGCGCCCACGGCCGACGGGGGTCAGCTCTCCGACTACCAGAATGTGACGTTCTCGCAGCCGAGCGAGGCGAGCGTGCCCATCCAGGGCAGTACCTCCCTGGCCCTCCCTCCCTATGTGGGCTGGGAGGCCAACGGCAGTGCCGGGGCGAGCAACGGACTGGCGTCGGTCAGTGGCGGCCTGCTGCACGTCAGCGTGCGCCAGGCGACCCCGGACTTCCGGGGGTGGTTCCTGACCGCCTCGGGCACGACCCCCTCGGCCTGTGTCCTCCAGTTCTCGGCGACCTCCCCCCCGCCCGTCACCGCCGCCTCCCCGAGTGCCATCGGTGAGCTGGTCATGGCCGTCCAGACCAGCAACACCATCACCACCGGCGACATCAACTACGTCTTCGTGGCCGAGAACGTGGCGTCCGACGGTCACCGGAACCTCACCGTGGGCTACTCCCAGGGCCGCCTCAGCCGCGCCACCGAGCACATCCTGAAACAGGTGCCGTGGACCCCGGGGCCGTTGCAGGTCGGCATCCAGACCAACGGCGACAATCGGCTCAGCGTCTGGGTCAACGGCTCCCTCTTCTACTACGCCTACATCCTGCAGCTCGGGATCACTCCCCCGTTCCAGCCCTATCTGGAGGTACAGGCCCGCCAGACCCCCTACACCGTCGCCTACGACGGCTACTCGAGTGTGTGCGATCCCGACATCACGGTGACCGGACTCCCGGAGGGAACCGTGGCCGAGCTGGACGGAAGCCGACAGGTGGCCACCAACGGCTCGGCGACCTTCCCGGCCGCCGTCAACGCCCCGCCCATGGTCGGGGCCCTCACGTTGAGCCTGCCGGGAACGACGCGACCCGTGCGCTTCGCCCCGCATACCTACTGGCCCGGTAGCCGGTACTCCTTCGCCCCTGGCACCTGACCGCCGGGAATGCAGCGCCTGTCGAAGGCGAGGGCGGCCCGTCGATCGGCCCACCGGTCCACCGTCGACGTCCTCCGGGCTCAGGGGCGCGAGGCGAGCACCCCGACACCCTCACCCTGGAGGTCCGGGTGCGCGCCCTTGCGGCCGGTCATGGCCAGGATCAGGGACAGCAGGGGGCCCGAGGCCTCCGGCCCGTCACCGTGGGACCAGGTGACGTCGGTGGCCGAGAGACGAACGCCGGTGATCCGTCGCTTGACCCCGATCAGCAGGTTGGTGTTCTTCCAGGAGTCGGCCAAGGCCACGAGGGCCTCGTCCGGAGGCTGGTGGCTCAGCCCCAGTGGTCGCCGGATGTCCTCGCCGTGTACGACGATCTCGCCCAGCATGGCCATCACCGGGGCCGGCGGGTGATTCGTGGTCGTGGTCCTGGCGCCCAACCGCCGGACCAGCTCATCGGGTCCTGCCTCCGACGCCCGTTTCGCACCCCGCTCGGTGAAGACGTTGAACTTGAAGCCCGCCTGAGCCAGCTCCTTGTAGAAGTTGAGGGGCGTCTGCTCGGCCGCGGCCACGAGATGCCCGGTGGTCTCCTGCACCGACCAACCCTCGCACCATGATGGCTCCGCCCACTGGTCCTCGGAGAGGGAAGCGAGTGCTTCGGTCATCGCCGAGCGTTCACCATGGATGTACCCCCACGTCTCTGCTGACTTCATGCCTTGCACCTGCTTTCTTCTCGGGAAGGCTTCATCGGCCCAGGTCATCCGCCCATAGTCGCCACCGTGCCCAGAGTGACGGAGCCAGACCTGGCCTTTCGACACGTTCCACCGAGCAGGAGGCCCGCGCCGCCTGATGAGGTCCCCGCCGACTGCCCAGTTCACCACGGTGGACAGGACCGTGCCCGAAACGACGGACGGGCTGGCTTCGTCCGGCGCCGGCTGGCCCGGGGGCACCGAACCCTGGGCCGAGGGGGGCGCTCGCTCCGACCGAAAAGGGAGTCGAGGTGCCCTGGCGAGGTGGGCGATTCAGGACGGGATTACGAACCACCCAACGGCACGGGAATGACGTTCACAGTGACGCCATCCGGAGTGACGTCGATACGGGACACGGCACATCCGGGCAACCCCCGGACCTCCTCCCGGCTGAGGACGTCCATCAGATACGCGGTCGACGGTGACACCCACACCGGAACCGAACCGAGGGCACCCAGCTCTTCATGGTGATTGTGGCCACTGATGATCAGTTTCACATCGGACCCGTCGATCGCCTCCGCCAGTCGCTCCCTCCCGCGGAGCATGATCTGCGCCATCGGTTTGACCGGGGACGGGACCGGGGGGTGGTGAAACGCCAGCACCGTTCCATCGGGAGCGGGCGTCGCCAACTCATCCCGGAGATAGGCCATGGTCTCGTCGTCCAACTCCCCGTGCTCCTGGTCCACCACCACCGAGTCCAGCGAAACCACCCGGAGCCCGCCGATCCAGTGCGTCTGATTGATAGGGGAGGCTGCCGCGCGCTGGCCGAGCAGATGGCGACGGAAGGCCGAGCGGTCATCGTGGTTTCCCGGTACGTAGACGACCTCGCCACCCACAGCTCCCCTGCTTCGATCCATGAGCTCCGCCAGGTCCTGGTAGCACTCCGGCTCACCGGCATTGGCGAGATCGCCGGTGAGTATGACCAGGTCCGGCCCGAGGTCGGCTTCGGCGAGATGGGCGAGGCTCGCCACCAGATTGTCGCGGGTCCTTGCGCCGGGGAACAACAGCCCATCGGGCGTGAGGTGGATGTCCGAGATCTGGATGAGAAGATAGTCAGACACTGAGCACTTTCACGCTGTCCGCCGGAAGCTGGTCCCCGAGGATGATCCCACTTCTCGTTCGATGGCTCCAGCCTCGCGTCGATCTCCGGTCAAATCCAACTCCGTGGCATCGAGCCGGCTGATCGATCCACGACAAGGCAGCAACGGGTGACCACGGACGTCGGGTCCGCTGGACGGCCCCAGAGGACGCCGGAGGTGGCCCGACCATGTGCAGCCAGCTCCGGGTCACCTTCACCGAGCAACACGCCGGTGTGTGGCACGCCCTGTCCGTGGAACACCGATCCGCGTCAGCTAGTGATTGACGCGGGCTAAATCCGGGTAGATCCTGGTCATGGCCACCCATACCGCCCGGGATTTCAGTGATGAGGACCTCGCCGGGCGCGATCCCCACGAGCCTGAAGACGCCGCTGAGTTGGCCATCGAGGGCCTGAGCGCCGAGCGCGGCACCAACGAGGCACTGGAGGAGAAGGCCGAGGAGGCAGCCCGGGAGGTGGAGGCAGAAGAAGAGGCCGAATGATCGATCCCAATCCCGGCCGATGAGTTCTTCCTTGCCGATCCGTCTGCCTCGTGGGTACGCCCGAAAGGAGTTCGGAATGGTTGCTTTACCAAAGGTCGTCTCGGCCGAAGCATGGGACCTGGAGCGAGCCGAATTGCTCGCTGCGGAGAAGGAAGCGACTTGGCTGCTCGACCGGATCGCCGCGCGTCGCAGGCGACTCCCCATGGTGGCCTTCGACGCCGATCGGTATCTGTTCGCTACGCCTGAGGGAGCGAAGACGCTGATCGACCTGTTCGACGGCCGACCCCAACTCGTGGTCTACCAGTTCATGGACAACGGACCCGACGAGTTCTGCCCAGGCTGCACCCACTTCACCGACAATGTCGTGGATCTGACCGAACTCGCCGACTATGGCGTTAGCTGGTCGACGGTCTCCAACATGCCGCTCGAACAGATCCAGAGGTACAAGGCACAGAAGGGCTGGAGCATGCCGTTCGTGTCGTCCCGGGGCACCACGTTTGCCGGCGACTGCGGTGCCGGCACCGGCTTCATGCTCAGCGTGTTCCTGCGCGACGGCACGGACGTCTTTCGCACCTACGCGACGACCGCCCGGGGGGTGGATCGGCTCCTGTTCGTCAACAACATCCTCGACCTCATGCCCTATGGCCGCCAGGAGGAGTGGGAGGACTCGCCG
The DNA here is from genome assembly GCA_963738545.1 of uncultured Acidimicrobiaceae bacterium. Lineage (GTDB taxonomy): Bacteria > Actinomycetota > Acidimicrobiia > Acidimicrobiales > RAAP-2 > Bog-756. The sequence continues at coordinate 134,843 of CAVTXA010000008.1, read as the reverse complement.
CCAGGCTGGCCTCAACACCCAACGTATGGCTAGGGCCGGGCCGGCGCCGGGACATTTGCTCGGGCTCCCGGTGGAAGAGGGGCCATCCTCCGGATTCGACTCAGCCTGATGGCGTGCTCAGTCGGCGGCCAGGCCCCAGGGGCCGGTGCCCGAGAGTTTCCGAGGTGAGATCCGGGTGACAAATCCATCCGGCCAGTTGTCGCCAGGTGGGGGGAACCGACCGTCAGTGATCCGGCGGAGCAGAGGGACTGCTCCCCCTTCCTCGACACGGGCGATCCCCTGGATCACCACATAGGGACTGAAGCCTTCCACCTCGACGTCGGACTCGACGGACAGGGTGACCCGCGGATCGCGCCGGATATTGTGCAGCTTCACGTGGTCGGCGAGATGGCCCCCGACGATCTCGTCCCCGTCCCAACCGACGTAAATGCAGGTCACCTGCGGGGTACCGTCCGGGTTGATGGTGGCCAGATGGACGAGCCGGCCGGAAGCAACTGCCGCCCGGGTGGTCTCGTCGAGTCGAATGGGGCCTTCAGGCATAGCGTCTCCTCGATCCTGTGCCCCAACTCGGAATCTACCGGGACGCCTGTCGCGAGCCGATCACGGCGGCGGCGCCCCGATCCCCCACCGTCTGCCCTCCTCGAAGGCCCAGCTCGTTGACCGATCCGGGGGCGAGTCGTCGGATCACGGTTTCAGCGGCCGGTCCGAGTCCCGGGGTCGGCGAGCCAGTCGCCCACGATGCCGGCGACTTCGGCATCGCGCCGCCTGAGGGAGTGGTCGCCGTCCAAGAAGACAAGGGTGACCGGTCCGGAGATGGCGGCGGTTTCCCGTTCGATCTCATCGGGGGAACCCAAGGCGTCCCGGCGACCACTCACGAAGAGACAGGGCACGTCAAGGGCGGGGAAATGCCCGGTCCGCAGCCGTTCGGGCGCCCCTGCCGGGTGGAGCGGGTAGCTGATGAGCACGAGCGCTGCCACGCCGAGACCCTCGGCGGCAGCCATCGAGCACATCCGGCCGCCCATCGACCGCCCACCCACGGCGATGTCGGAGACAGGCACACCGAGACGGTCGGCGAGCCCCACGGTGGCTGTCCGGACCGAGTCGATGCAGACCTCCGGTGGGTCCGGCCGACGCCGGCCGGCCGTCCGTCCGGGGAACTCGATCCGCTCCACGGCGAGGCCTTGGCCGGTCACCACGTCGTCCACGGCCACCAGTGCCGGTTGGTCCCGACCGGCACCGGCCCCCGGGGTGAGGAGCAGCCCGGCGATACCTCCTGGGGTCATGCGGCCATCTTGGCCCTGGCGTCCGGTCGCCGCCACCTGCTGCTCGCCAGATGTCTCGATCCAGGACCGCTCACAGTCATGCCGGAGTACCCCGAGAGGTCCACACCTGACCGCCGATCGGCTCATCAGGACATCAACCAGGACGCAGCAGATCAGCGCGATCACGCACCCAGTCCAGGGGCGTGCGGGACGTACACCTAGCCGGTGAGGAGGGCGCTGATCGTCGGTATGAGCTCGATTTCGATACTGAAATGACCGAGATCCTCATAGAGGGCAAGGCGGGCGTGCGGGACGATCTCGGCGGTGTGGTGAGCGTTGCGCACGGGGCACATCCTGTCCATCTGGCCATGGAGGACGGTCACCGGGCAGGTGATCTCCGTCACGTCGAACGAATCCCAGCCTCCGCCATCAGCGAGTCGGTCGTCCGTGTAGCCCACCTGGCCCTGGGCGAACATGGCGGCAAATGGCCCCCTCGTCTGCTCTACCCACAGCAGGTCTCGGAAAAGAGCCACGTCGGAGGGTGCGAGTGCCTCCTTCAGCCCGTCGCTGGTCATCTTGCTCCCTCCGACGCCCTGAGCGTTCTGGGCGGCCACCATGGCCGATGCACGGTCGGGCGCATCCCACAGGGCATGGCAGTGCGGCCGGCTCATGGTCGCCCTCGCCTCGTCACAGCGCATGTCGGTGAGGGAGCAGCACGCCACGACTCCCAGGAGGCGGTCGGGCAACAGTGCGGCGAGGGCTAGGGCGTACGCTCCACCGGTGGACTCGCCGACCGCGACGAAGGTGTCCATCCCGAGTGCATCGGCGACAGCCGTGGCATCGGGGATCCAGTCGGCGATTGTTCGGCCTGGCAGCGGTGTCGACATCCCGTAACCGGGCCGGTCGATGCCCACCAACAGGAGATCGGCACTCGCGGCCTCCCCATCCCTGTGGACGGGATCCAGTCGACTGCCCGGACCCCCGTGGCACCAAAGGACAGGGATGCCGTCCGGCCTTCCGTAGGTGGCGAACCCGATCGTCCGCCCGTCGTTGGCCTTGACGGTGCCGTCCACGACACCGTTCCTACCATCGGAAACGTCGAGTTGCCGGCCTCGGGGTGGGTCTCCGGGCCGACGGACCCGGTTGTCGGACGGCTACACCGGCACCGACGTGTGCGGAGCGCCTGTAGGGTCCGAGAACTAGTTCGAGAGAGGAGTCATCGTGACGCAACGCTCTGTGGAGATCCAGACCGACGATGGGATCTGCCCGGCCGCGCTCAGCGTTCCTGAAGGAGAGGGGACCTGGCCCGCGGTCATCATGTTTGCCGATGCCGGCGGGATGCGCGACATCATGCGCCAGATGGGCGAGCGGTTGTCGGAGCTGGGCTACGTGGTGCTGGTGCCCGACTTCTACTACCGCAACGGCCCCTATGACCCGGTAGACATGCGCACGGCATTCTCCACCAAGGAGACCGCCGAAAAGATCATGGGCATGATGCGGGGCTACACCGTGGACCTGGTGGTACGTGACGCCGGTGCCTTCATCGACTACCTCGACGCACTGCCCGAGACGACGCTCCGGTGGCGTCGGCACCACCGGGTACTGCATGGGTGGCCGACTCTCCCTTCTCACCGCCGCGAACTTGGGCGGGCGTATCGCCGCGGCAGCCTCCTTCCACGGCGGCAACCTCGCCAACGCCGACGACCCGGACAGCCCCCACCACAAGGCCGGGCGCCATCGAGGCGGCCGTGTACGTGGCGGGTGCGATTGAGGATCAGTCGTTCCCCGACGAGCAGAGGGATCTGCTGGAACGGGTTCTCAGCGAGGCCGGGGTCACCCACACCATCGAGACCTATCAGGCCCATCACGGCTTCGCCGTCCCCGACAACCCGAGCTACGACGCAGACGCCGCCGGCCGCCACTGAGCCGCCACGGAGCAGTTCTTCGGGTCCGTTCTTTGATTGTGAACGTTGGAGCATCGGCCTCCCCACCCGGACGTGAAGTGCCGAGCACCTCGTCGGGGTGGAGCCCGTTAATCGGTGGCCAACCGGCCCTTGACGCCGAGCGACGGATGCAGAAATCACCCTGGGCGACGTCTCAGACCGTTTGTGCCCACAGATACACGGACGAATACGGGCATCAGCGACACGAGCCAGGGTCCGGCGCGTGGGTGCGAGGGATATCCAGCCCTGACCGGAATCCACATTCGATTGGTCGGTCGCCCACCACACGTCCCGTACTCGGTCGGATCAATTCCACGTACCCTCGACAGCCGCTCCGTCCGGGTACATACTCGAGTTCGTGGGTGCGCTCCCAAACCGCCTGAACATCCCCGATGCCCGTGGGCAAGGGGCGTCACTTCAGGTCACGAGGCACTCGGGTCAACGAAAAGTGGTTCTGAGCCACTGGCGTGGCGGCATCTGTGTGGCGTCGACTCCCGTTGACCTCACAGAGCTGCCTGCATTGATCGGGGTACTCGTCGACGCGCTGGGCGACGCCGTGGCGACGCCGCCCTCACCTACGAAGACTCAGCCGGTCCTCTCGTTGTGGCACAGACTGGTGGGCCGACTGCGCCCAACCCCCGGGACAATCGTGGACCTGACCCATCGCCGGCGCCGTCAAGGGAACGCAGTCGGGTAGCACAGGCGCTGGTGCCCGGTCCGAGGCTTCCGAGTAGCCGCCAACAGGTAGGCGTTGCTGCGGTAGAGACCTCGAGTTCAAAGGTTCAATCGTGCCCCAACCGGTCGATGGGTTCGCCTAACCCGGAACTTCGTCCTTCAGGTTCTGCCGGAGCCAGGTGCGCACCTCATCGGTGTCTTCATGTCCGTGGACAGACATCGCGTGCTGGGTGGCCGCCGTGACCACCTCGTCTTCCTCACCTGAAATGGTGAGCGTGCACCCTGTCTCGCTGGGAAAATCTCGACAGTCGGCAACCTTTCGTCCCATGTGGATGACTCCTTCGTGTGATTGATGGATCCGTTACATCTCTTCGATTCGCTGAACATCGAGGTTGCGGAATTGCATCGGGCCTTCACAAAGCCCGGACAGGCGTTCGGCAAACGATGCGGTCTCCGGAAGATTCGAGTTCGCCATGGCATCTTCGTAGGACGGAAACTCCACGATCTGGACATAGACGTCCGGTCGGTCCCTGTCCTTCGTGAAGGTCCCCCGCTGGGCTGTACGCCGACCCGCTGTCTGCTCCCGCCACTCGCTGACCAATGCCTCGACCTCGTCCGGTCGGTTCGTCGTCATTTCGATGATCTCGACGAACGGCATCGTTGCACCCCACCAGCCCCTTCTAGCAAGGTAAACCTTCACGGCGACGGAATCAACCAGTCGGAGCGGGAGAATCTTGAATTACGAACCCGACCGGGCGGCTGGGCACCAATGGCAATTGATGACGTGATCGGAGCGACGGTCATACTCGGGCGACAACTTTCCGGAGCTGTCCCACTTCGAGAATTTCCGAATTTCCGCTCTTGCTTCAAGGGGTAACCGGCGCGAACGTGGGATAGGGGCCGAGGGGCACAGGTAGCGCTACTGAGCACCTTCAGGAGGAAGAATGTCCACACTCATTTGCAGGAGCCTCGACACACCCGATGAGGTCCAGAAGTTTGAGGGCGGCATGGGGTATCTCGAGATCGTCAATACCGGCCAAGGGGCAGTAGGTCGAGCCCGCTTCGAGCCCGGATGGCGGTGGTCCGAACACGTGCAGCCGATCGCCGGCACGGAAAGCTGCGAGGCCGCCCATACTGGCTACGTCATCTCCGGCCAGATGAAGATCGTCATGGATGACGGCGCCGCGGCCGACTTTGGTCCCGGTGACTTCATGGTCGCTTCACCGGGCCACGATGCGTGGGTTGTCGGCAATGATCCCTGTGTCGTATCGACTGGCAGGGATACGCCGACTATGCGAAGCGCTAGGGCTTCGACCCGGGAGGCTCGGAACTAGCTTGGGGGACATGCGGCGAGCGGATCCTGTGATCGGTACCTCCGACCGCATCGCGTAGTTCGTCGAGCACCTGTTGGAACAGAAGTGGGAACTCCACGGGGCCGTCCCCGGTGGCCCACCGCTCGAATGCCGTCTGGAACACCGTGATACCGGCTTGGGCGGTGAGCTCCGCCGCCCGTTCGGAGACCCCTCGTTCTCGCAATGCGCCGCTGATGGCCACCGTCAGTGCCGCCATCTTGATCATCTCGCGCTCCTGCAGATCGGTCGACGAGTCGATCAGCCGTTGGCGCTGCCGAGCTGCGTCACCAAGTGCCGCCAATCCGACCCCGGCCCGCGTAAGGGCCACGGTGACTGCATCGATGGGGGAGGCGTCCTCGGGAGCACCGACCACTGAGGAGACCACCGCCTCCTGAAACTCGAGCGCCCCGGAGAACAGCACCTCGCGCTTGTCGGTGAAGTACCGGAAGAACGTCCGCTTGGTCAGCCCCGCTCGTGCGGCGATCTCGGCGACGGTCACCCGGTCGTATCCACGGTCGAGGTAGAGCTCGTATGCCGCCTGGGTCAATCTGCCTTCCGCCCCAGCCTCCCAACGCACCATGCCCGAATCCTACGGGAGTGTGATGACACTTGGTGACATCTCTGGTACAGTGGTCATGACACCAAGTGTCATCACTCGTCCGCCCATCGATGCGGTCCTCACCACCAGGGAGTTTGCCATGCGAGTTTTTGTCACCGGAGCCTCCGGACACGTCGCCTCCGCCGTCATCCCCGAACTGCTTGGAGCCGGTCACACCGTGGTCGGACTGGCCCGCTCGGACGCATCCGCCGCCGCCGTGGCCGACTTGGGCGCCGAGGTGCACCGAGGCTCACTCGACGACCACGACAGCCTGCGGCAGGCCGTGTCTGCCTCCGACGGGGTCATCCACCTCGCCTTCAAACATCAAGAGATGAACTCCGGTGATTTCGACGGGGCGCTCGAAGCCGACCTGAAGGCCATCGAAGTCATCGCCGACGCACTCGTCGGGTCAGGCAAACCCCTGGTGGGTACGTCAGGAACCCTTCCGCTGGCCTTCGGCGGAGGAGAAGGGGTGGCCACTGAGGCTGACACCATGGAAGCCGGACCACGGATCGATGCCGAGAACGCGGTCATCGCGCTCGCCGACCGCGGGATCCGGTCGTCGGTGGTGCGCCTTCCTCCGCTGGTGCACAGTCCACTCGACCACACCGGCTTCACCCCGGCCCTGATCCGCTTCGCCCGAGACAAGGGCAAGGCCGGCTACATCGGCGAAGGATCGAACCGTTGGCCAGCCGGACACACACTCGATGTAGCCAACCTCTACCGTCTGGCACTCGAAGCAGCCCCTGCCGGTTCACGGCTGCACGGGGTCGGCGACGAGGGCGTGCCGTTTCGTGAGATCGCCGAGGTGATCGGCCGCCAACTCGACGTACCAGTCGTCAGCATCCCCCCTGAAGAGGTCGCCGAGTATTTCGACTATCTCGCATTCTTCGCTGGCTTCGACAATCCCGCATCTAGCGCGCTCACCCAGGAGCTGTTGGATTGGCGACCCACGCATCCCGGACTCCTTGAGGATCTCCAAGAGGGCCACTACTTCAGGAGCTGAGGCACCCAGCGGGTCACAGCTGTCGTGCGGCACATATTCGTCACCTCAAGACCCACCGCCAATGCGTCGATGGCATCTACGTGGATAGCGAGGAAGAAGACTTCAAGTCGCGGATGATCGAACTACACCTACTCCAAGGTGGTCGCTGCGCGACGTGTGAGCTCTCGATCGCTCCACCACCCGACTTTGACGGTGCGTTCGATCGACCCTTCACCGACGCCGCACGACTGCTGTGCGTCGACTGCTCGGAGTTCAGCTACTCCCTCTTGTCGGTGTGATCGGTCCGCTGGATCGACGAGCCGATCGATAGCGATACCCGGGAAGCGCTTCTTAGACCCGGATCGGGAAGTGGACGGTAGCGGGATGTCGACCGACCACATCTCGGGCAGACTCACACCATGGCCGACCCGACCCCTCAGTCAGAACCCGACCGTGCTGCGCCTGCGGATCATGAACCTTCAGGGCTCCTGCCGGGGGCGCGAGGTGACGCTGCATGGGACGAACGGTACGCAGCCTCCGAACAGGTCTGGAGCGGTGAACCCAACGCCTCCCTCGTTGCCGAAGTGCGTCACATAGAACCGAGCACGGCACTAGACGTCGGTTGCGGCGAGGGGGCCGATGCCATCTGGTTGGCCAGCCGCGGCTGGCGGGTCACCGGCGTCGACGTGTCCGAGATTGCCCTGCAACGTGCGACAAGGGCCGCCGAACGGTCGCATGTGGATGTGGTGTGGATGCATACCGGCCTGCTCGACATGCCCCTACCACCGACCGGGTTCGACCTCGTGTCTGCCCAGTACCCCGCACTGCTCCACACTCCGAACCACGAGGCAGAGCGCCGATTGTCGCCGTTGCCCCACGAGGGCACCTACTCGTGGTGCACCACGCGGGCATCGACACCGACGAGGCCAAGGCCCACGGATTCGACCCGGCCGACTACGTCGCGCCCGGAGACGTCGCCGCGTTGCTGGACGACAAGTGGGAGATCACCTTCGATGAGCGGAGGCCGCGCCACGTTCTGGCCGGCGCAGGCGCCGGACACTCTCACGACGTGGTGCTCCACGCCCTGCGCCTGAACTAATCAATCCCCGGTCGGGGAGTAGGGCAACGGACGAACAAGTGAGTCTCAGGCGCCACCAGACCTGACCTTCAGTGAGCTTGCACACGCATCAACCGCTTATGCTCTCTGATGACTCGCCGATCTTTCTGAGCCAGCTCGAGTGCACGTTCTAGGGCGCGTGTGATCACCAAGCCTTCACTCGCCAACTCATGGGCAATACCAGCTGTCAATGCCTCAGGTCCCGGGTACCGGTGACCAGTCACCAGGGACGATCGCAGCGTCGCCCGAGGTAGATGAGCGGCAACCACCTCGAACATCGTCGATGTCAGCGGCAGTCCGAGATCCACCTCCGGTAGACACCAGAATCCCCGGTCCTCACGCATGATGACAATGTCGTGTGCCGTCGCCAACATGGCGCCGGCGGCAAAGGCATGGCCGTTCACGGCAGCCACGGTGACCGCTGGAAAGTTCAGAATGCGGATCAACAGGCGTTCTACGTCGTTGAGGAACGACGTGTCAGAGGCGCCCTCTCCGAGGAGCCAATCGAGATCCAGCCCATTGGAGTAGAACTTCTCCGAACCGGTCGTCACCAGGGCCAAGGGACCCTCAACCGGTTCGATTGCATCGAGCGTGGTATGCCACGCGTCAACGCTTGCCCGATTGAATCGGTTCTCGCCTGCGCCCATCCGCACCAGAACCACATCGCCATATCGCTCGGTCGTCAGTACCCGCTCAGGGTGGTCACCGTCATTCACCGTCGGACGCCCAGTGAGTCCAGGCGGCAACGTCCGGTGGCTCCGAGCCCAGAATCACCCGTGGCCGATCACTTCGCGAACTTCGACATGCTCAATGCTGACGGGAGCTTCGGGCGGCGACACCATCGTGGCCGCTGATGCTTCAGCCTGTTCCATCGTGGCGAAGATCGACATCGACAGGCCATTTGTTCCATCGGCACTGCGCGTGAAGTAGCTGGCCACATGACCTTCCTGCGACGTGACCGAGGGAATGACCATAGCTTCGAGATTCCCGATGACTTCGTCCATCCGACCTGAGTCGAGACTCACCTTCCCAACCACTGCGTACATCATCCCTCGCTTTCCGCCACCCGCAGGTGCCAGCCTGCCAGGAATCATTCTTTCCGGCAATCGTGAGGGCGAAGGAGTCTGGACCCAGGGAAGGAACCTGCTCCGCCTCGCCTCGTTCTCAGTCCAGGCAGATGAGAGTCGAGTCGACGATGTGGTCTAAAGAGTGAGGTCGCATGAGCGCGCCAGGAACTCGGCCTCGGTTCCCCGACCCATTACCTGGCGGACCCGTCAATGTCGCTTACGGCGATCATGGCGGGACTGCGATCGCTTACGTTTGCGTTCCTGACGAGCGGATTTAGTCGGCTTGCTGTGATGTTCTTCTTGTTCAAGATTCTTTCGGCGGCGCGACATCCCTGCTATGCCGCCGACGACGAGAATGACGGCAAGGATTGAGAAGATGATCACGTAGAACATGATGTAGTACACCACAACCTGGGATTGTGGTTGTGGTGCGTCTGTCCTATGCGTACCCACCCTCGGGCCGACGCCTTCACGTCACGTCATGACGAACCGGTGCATCGAACAGCGGGGGCCTGAGCGGGTGGCAAGAGCCACGAGACGCGAGACGCTCGGCAACCAGGTTGAACTTGGCTGCGCTAGCGACAGCGCAGCGTGAACCACACACACTTTCCCGCCTCGTACTCGGCAACTCCCCAATCGTCGGCGAGCGACCGGACGATGAGAAGGCCACGGCCATGGGGGTCTTGTTCGTCAGGATTCCTCGGTACGGGTTGCCCCTCGCCGCCGTCGGTCACGGCTGCTCTGACGAGATCGGGTTGCTCCCGGTGGTGAAGGTCGATGCGGATGGGCGTCCCCCCGTGTACCACGGCATTGGTCACCAATTCGCTGATCATCAACTCGGCAGCGGCAATCGCCTCGTCATCACAGTTCCCCATCTCGGCGCGGATGAGGCCTCTGGCAATCCCGGGGCTGTCTGTCGTTGCAGGCAGTGACACAGTTCTGCTCACGCTCGTCCGAACCTTTCCCGCCAGCCCCAGTCACACGGTCGTGATTCTCGGACCCTTGGGGCCGATACCCCCGCAACCGTCACCCCAAACCCGACTGCCGAGGTCGCCGGACGGGCTAGCGGTTGACATCCCTCCTCCTCGGTTCCTTGCGGTCTAGTGGAGGAGGCTCGACACGACGTTGATCACCAGGGCCACGATGACCGCACCGAACAAGTAAGAGAGCAGGGCATGGGAGAGAGCGATCCGTCGAATCGCCTTGGACGTGAGATTCGTATCGGACACCTGGAAGGTCATCCCTATGGTCAGGGCCAAGTAGGCGAAGTCCAGGTAGTTGGGCTGATCGTCCTCGTTGAAGTCGATACCGCCCACAGGTGCCGAATAGAAGGTCCGGGCGTAGCGCAGTGTAAATACGGTGTGGACCAGGCCCCACGACAGCGCCACGCTCACTATTCCCAGGGTGATGAGGTATGCCTTCGTTCCCCCGGTGGCGTGGCCGGCCCTGACCAGGGCCAGTCCGACGGCAGCCAGGAGGGCGACGCCCGCCGCCAGGACAATAACCTCGGTCATCCGGATGCTGGTGTCCTCCCGCCTCGCATGGGTCTGGCTCGCCTCGGGACTCAGCCTGCCTACCACCCACCAGATCCAGGAGATCAGCAGAAGGGCACCTGCATCCCAGCCGATGAGTGTCGCCGCCTGCCAGAAGGTGAACAACGAGGCCACGACGCCAACAACGATGCCCACGAAGGCGGCAACAGCGACACGGACCCCGGCGCGTGGATCTCGCCAACGGCTGAACGGGGAACCAGAACTCATGGACGAAGCGTAGAGGTAGGCAACCCAACTCGATCAGGAACGATGTGCGCTGTCCGTCCCCTGAAGGGGAATCGAGTGTCCGGGTGAGTGGATCTTGCCCCCCTCGCCACGTGATCCGGCCGGTAGGGCAACGAGGCTCGGGCCCGATGGATCGAGCCCGAAAGATCGGTGCTGTTGGACAAGGTGGACCGGCACCCCGGCCGAGGGCATCGCTGACGGGACAACCAGCAAATAAGCCTGACACCCGGGCGGTTCTCGGGCAGACCTCCGGTCAGAACCTCCGGTAACGGGCCTCGCAGAAGGAAAAGAGGCCGAAGCAGAGGAGCCCCAGTGCCACCGCCCCAATCAGGATTGCTCCATACCCATGATGCACGAGCGCCTTCAGGGCCTGGTCGATGCCCTTGGCCTGCGAGGGATTGTTGCTCGCTGCTGTCCCCATCAGATAAGCCCCGACCAGAGCGAGGAGAAACCCCCGAGCAACGTCCCCCACTGCTCCGAGGGTCCGAACTGCCCTCCGCCAACCGCGGCTCACCTGCTCGAGCCTCAGGGACTTCGAAGAACGACCGAGAAGACCCCATACTGCCAATCCCAACCCGGCGATCACGAGTACCGCACCCCCGGCTCCCACGATTCCCTGGCCCCCGTGCCATCCCATGACCTTGGCCACCAACGGTTGGGGATTGGCGGAAGCACCGCCGCTGGCCTGGTGGCCCGTGGCCAGTTCGACGGCTCGGACGAGGAGCCCGAAGTAGATGACCGCAATGGCCACCGACCCCAGTCGTTTGAGCATGCCCTCCCGGCTCACGGCAGCGTTGAAGATTCGCCAGATGGCATAGGCACCGAGGCCCACGGCGAGGAGGACGAGCAGCGCCGATCCACCGGTCCGGTGACCGACCTCTTCCAAGGCTCCGGTGCTGTCGGCCTGAGCCGGGGCGCTTCCGTGTCGGGCGATGTCGAGGGCCAGGTAAGCCAGGATCAGATAGATCACGCCCCGGGCGCTGAGTCCGGCGCGTCCGACGGTCCGGACCCAGCCAGCAGTTCTCGTCGCCATTGCCGGATGGCGATCGGCTGTCGGCGTCATGGTGGCCATCAGCGGCACCCCTTGAACGTCGTGTGAGCCACCGCCGGACGGGTCCACCACTGGTTGCTGCACGCCGTGCAGACCAGACTCTCGAGTCCGCTCGAGGACTCGTCGGCCGGGAGGACTGTTTCGACACTGGTGGCACCGCAAAATGGGCAATGAAGAACCCCCGGCATGTCTTCTCCTCTCGAGTCCCCTCGACTCCGCCACTCAGTTCCAGAAGAGCCGGGGCCACGCGGGCCCCGGCTCTTTCTGGGTTCAACCCCCGCACATGAGGGTCAGATGTAGGTGTCGTCCCGTCGGACCACATTGCCGTGACCGTCATCCACCGTGGTGCGGTGTCGTCGAGGTCCACTCCCGGCAAACAGTGCAACCAGGGAGAGTACGGCCCCTACTGCTCCCACGATCATCAGGATCACCCCGACGTTGTGGATGTTGAACCCGTGCTGATCAGGTCCAACCGTGACGGCGAAGTCGAGTACTGCGCCGACCGCGAAAGCAATGATGCTTGCTACCAGTCCACCAGCCATAGTCCTGCCCTTTCCGTAGGAAAAATGCTGCACGATGATTGTTCCCATCGAACACCCGTCTAAACCCCCTCGACCGGCGACGGTTCGTGGCCTGGTCCGGTGCCTAGTAGTAGTGCCTGCGTCCGCCGACCTCGCGGCCCACGGCTCCGAGCAGAAGGAGGATCAGGCCGATGACCAGTACGACGATGCCGATACTCCAGAGGACCGGAATCTTGGCGATGAATCCGATCAACAACAACACGAGGCCGAGGACGATCACACGCTTCTCCTTTTGTTCGCTTGCCCGCTCTCCCTGTACCCGTCCAACAGCCAAAGGAAACGGCACGTCCAAACGCTGCGCCTCGAGATGGAACGATCAACCGTGAGAAACCGCCGGGTGGCACTGAGCACTGGCTCGCCTGGTGACTCCCGCTACCTTCTACAACTGGCCCGCGCCGTCAGACCCCACGGAAGGCAGAGGGGCTTCGGGCGAACGGGATCAGGCGCTGGCGCTCTTGCGGCCCAGCAGCCAGTAGATCGCTGAGTTTCCCATCTGCAGTGGTGTGAAGAGGCGCCAGAACCAGCGCGGACCGCGAATCTGCGAATCACTGCGCTGGCGGAGATCCTTCAGTGTCAAGGCCGTCACGATGATGTGCAGAATCACGAGGGCCACGAGAACCGGAGGACTTGGCTTCCAACGTCGCACGCCTCGATGCTAGTTCACCCGCCGTTCGAACCATTGAGGGCTACTGGATAACCGAGTAGCCCCACCGCACAACTCAGACTCGCCGTGCACAGCGGCCCGTAGACTCCGGACGTGAACCCCGACACGTCATCGGTGCATGACCGGATCGCTGTGGGGCTCAGGGAACATCCGGCCAAGAAGGGGCTTCCGTTCAACATCGTCATCACGGCCCTCGAGATCGGCGGCAGCCTCGCGCTGTTCCACCTTGCTCAACGATTGGGCGCCAGCGACGTGGTCAGCTACCTGGTCGGCAGCATTGCCCCCGTAATCGGCGGGATCGCCGTTTGGATCAGGGCCCGCAAATTCAGCGGCGCCTCAGCCGCTCTCTTCGCCTTCACCTTCATCTCCGCGGCCATCGCCCTGGTCGGCAGCACCGACCCCAAGGTGCTGCTCTACAAGGACTGTGCCACAACCGCCTTGATCGGCCTGGTCTTCTTGGGCTCATGTGTCCTGGCTCATAAGCCGGTCGTGTTCTACTTGGCCCAGCGGTACGGCACCGACGGCACCCATGACGGGATGACGACGTTTGACGCCATGTGGGACGCCTATCCGGACTTCCGCAGGGGAATGTACGTCACCAGCTACCTGTGGGCGATGGTCTTCGTGGTCCAAGCGTCAGTAACCGCGCTCATCATTCGCCAGACCGACTACGCCACGGCCTACAACTACGATCAACTCCTGCCCGTGGTCGCCATCGTGTTGGGTATCGTCGGATCGATCGCCATCGGCCGCTATTTTGCCAAAAAGGGCAAGGCCCAGGAGGGGACAGCCGAGCCGGGGAGTGGGTGACCGACAACCACCATTCCGCCAAGGGGTCTCCCGCTACCCGGAGGTTCAGCGCTCTTGGCGCCGGGTGCGGAACCGGTGCCAGATCAAGAAGGCCACCGCCAGGACGGCCAGAACGGCGATGACGTAGGTGGCGTCGCTGAACGACTTCTGGACGTGGTCGTAGGTCCCACCGAGCGAGTAGCCAAGGAGGGACAGGGCCGTGCACCACACGGCACAACCGATCACCGTGAACAGGAGGAACTTGGCGAAGGCCATCTCGGCGAGGCCCGCCGCGAAGGAGACGAACGATCGGATCAACGGAATGAACCGACCAAAGAGGACGAACGGGTCGCCGTGGCGATCGACCCAGGCCTCGGCCCGGTCAAGGTCCTTGTGGGTGAGAAGGAGATACTTACCCCACTTGTCGACGGCGAGCCGGCCCCCCTTTGAGCCGATCAGGTAACCCACGATCGAGCCGAGCACCTCGCCGCCCAGTGCCAGGAGGATCACGGCGACGATCGACAAGTGAAAGAACTCGGGTGACTGCTGTCCATTGCCCATGAGCTTGTGGACCTCGCCACTGGCCAACGCCCCCCCGCCGATGATGGCCAATTCGGAGCCGGCCGGAATGCCCATGGACGAGATGAAGCTCAGCAGGAAGATGGCGAAGTAGCTGTAGTGGTAGAGGAAGTTGGTCAACGAGGACGTCATGGATTCCGATCGACAAGTTGAGGCGAACCGTCCGCTACAGCCTGAGGTGCCGACCCTGACGAAAACATGACAGCTCCGCCCGACCTTGCCACGACCACGCTCCGAGGCTTGTTTCAGGAGGTCGATAGGCGAAGCGGGTCCAAGGCCCGGACTGGTTACCTAGCATGACGATATGCCGCGAACTGATACTGCCTCGCTGATCATCGGAGCACCGGTTGCCTCGGTCTACCACGCCTTGGTCGAACCCGAAGCCCTGGCCACATGGATGCCACCCGGGGACATGACCGGCACGATCGAACGATTCGACCTCCGTCCTGGGGGTTCCTTCCGTATGGTCCTCAAGTATCCCGACGGTGCCGAGTCGGAAGGCAAGACCACGTCGGACACCGATGTTGTCGAGGCACGCTTTGCCAGGGTGATCTCCAACCAAACGGTCGAATACACAGTGGACTTTGTCTCCGACGATCCTGCGTACGCGGCCACGATGGTCATGAGGTGGGAGGTCACAGCGATCGACGGCGGCACCCTTGTCACGATCACGGCGGACAATGTGCCCGACGCGATTCCCGAGGAGGACCATGCTGCGGGTCTGAGCTCGTCGTTGGCCAAGCTCGCCGACCACGTCGCCACGTAGCGACATCCCTATCCCTGACGCCCGGTCGGATGGGACGGATAAAGCCTTGAGATCATTCGAGCCGTTCATCCTGTCGACGTTGCGAGCGCCAAGTTCGGATTGGCGGAGGAGGGAGTTTGGTGCCCACCATCGGGCGGCCCCGGATCTCGCTCTACGGACGACCAGGAGATGACCAGATTCGTTTGGCCCGTACATCGTCCCTCGTCTCCCGCTGGTCGTTCTCCACATCGCGGAGCACGTCCTCGGAGGCTTCCTCGAGCATCATCAGCCCACTCTCCGCCTCGGGCAGGGCTCGGAGCAGCTCGTCCAGCTTCCGCTGGGTGACTGCCTGCTCCCGACCCTGGGTGTGCTGAATGACGAAGACCATGATGAGCGTAACCACCGACGTGCCTACGGCGAACCCCGTCTCCCACTGGGAGGAGAATCCCACGCCGGCCCCGACAATGACCGCCCCGGCAAGGCCCACGGCCACCAGAACGGACGCGCCAGGCAGAGAACTCAGATGATCGATCCGATGGACCAACCGGCTGGTGGGCGGCAATTCCCGGGTCCGACGGACGATCCGCTCCCGCCGCTCACGCCCACGACCAGTCAGTTCGAGGGGCATGACGGCCCTGTACCCACAACCGACGTTCGGCAATCGCCCACCCGGCGGCAGGTGCCACAGAACGTTCATCCGTCGGTGACGCCGGCGTCATGTGGCCGCTGTTAGACACTCAGAAGGCCGAGGAGGACTCCCTTCCCTCTCTCGACCAGCACGGGGTTGCAGCGCCACCGTCCGCCGGGTTGTCCACTGGCCCTGCGACGGTCGGCGCCCCCCGGACGCTGCCACGATGCGACGACTTGGAGGACTGATGATCGAGAACCCAACGGCACAAACGTGCCCTAGCTGCGGGATCATGCAGGAGCCGATCCTGGTCATCCGCAGCTCAGGTGCACCCGTGAAGGGATGGACCTTGCGCTGCCGGTCCTGCGACCGTGAGTGGTCGCATCAGCGGACGAGCGCGGCGGATCGTTGAAGAGCGCCGAGAACGGCTCTCCGGCCTGACCACATTGAAGGTGTTTGAGCCTGCGGGCCTAAGGAATGTGCTGCGGGCCCCATGCCTCGGCTGGCTGACCTGGAGGAAGGACTCGTGTGGGAGATGGGCTGGATGAACATTGCGCGACACCTCGCTGATTGCCCTGTCCATAGGGGACCTGGAGCGCGACACTTGCTGTAGAAGCAGGTAGCCACCGTGTCGGAGGTCGGCAACATGGTCGTTCGAGATGAGCAACGGATCTGTCCATACTGTGGGTTCCGGGACGTTCCAATACTCATCGTGAATCGGTCCGGACAGCCGAACGGCGGGATTGGTTGGCGTTGTCATTCGTGCCAGCAGGCGTGGACCGACACGCACAACACCCGGACGCCTTCGGAATACGGGGGTGAACGTCACGGCTCGTAGCCGCTGACGATGGCGTCCTACAGCTTGACCTCGGAGCGGGTCAGCCGCGCTCGGGTACGAATGTCAGGGCCTCTGAGTCGTGAGCCCATGGGCCTGCTCGGGCGACAGTACCCACGCCCGCGCCTCACACAGTTCAAGTATTTGGTGGGTGCCCAAGCCTTCATCCATCGCCTTGATGATCTGCTCGTTGAGACGTCGAACCACCGTCTCTTGGTCCGGAGGCGCAGAGGTGGTTGCCGCCCGCCCGTTCAACGGTGGCGCGACATCCCCCTGCACGGGAGGGCGGTAGTTGGGATGGCGCTCCGGTGGGTACCACAGGGTGTCGACAGCCTGCCACCAGTCGGGGCCTTGCTGGGTCATGCTCATGCGGCGCCTCCGTCCTCGTCAGGGTCAACAATACGTCCGACCCGAGGCCGGTCGCTGACGGCCGAGAGCAGACGGGCCCCGGTTGGGGCGGGGACGGATGCGCAGCCACCAGCGGGACATCATGAGAACCCCCTATCCGACGCTGGCGATGGCCCCGTCGGTGGACCGTGCCTTAGTCACCGACGCCGCCCGTCGCGACCCCTCCACCACGCCACCCCTGGTCCTCAGCGCCGAAGTAGGGCCCACCGATCGATCCTTCCAGTTCCATTAGAGCATCCGCCGCTCGGTGGCCCAGTTGGTGAGTTGATAGCGGTTCGTCAGCTGCAGCTTGTGGAGCACGGCGGACACGTGGCGTTCTACCGTCTTGGTCGAAATGCCCAGCTCCCGGGCGATGTCCTTATAGGTGTAGCCCCGGGCGATCAGGCGCAAGACCTGCCGCTCGCGGGGGGTCAGCTGATCGAGCTCAGGATCGAAGGTCGGGGTCGGGGTCGGCCCGCGACTCGGATCGGCGAAGGCGTCCAGCACGAAACCGGCCAGGCGGGGGGAAAAGACCGCGTCACCCTCAGCGATCCGAAGGATGGCATCGACCAGGGCGGGGCCCGAGATGTGCTTGGTCACGTACCCTCGTGCCCCGGCCTGGATGACGTCGATCACGTCCTCGGCGGCATCGGACATCGACAGAGCCAGGAAGGCCACGCTCGGTGCCGCCGGGAGCACCTGCTCCAGAACCGCCCTCCCCCCACCTCCCGGCATGTGCACGTCGAGGAGAACGACATCCGGGGTGCGCTCGAGGATGAGTTCGATCGCCGCACCCACCTCGTCGGCCTCACCCACCACGTCCACCGCGTCACCCAGCTCGGCCCGGATGCCGGAGCGGACCAGTGCGTGGTCATCCACGACGAAGACCCGGATCTGGCGGGAGTCCTTCACCTCGTGGACACGGTGCGGGGCAGGGTCAGCTCCACCTCGGTGCCCGCTCCGGGGGAACTCCGGACCGTGACGCTGCCCCCCACCCGCTCCATCCGCTCGACCATGGAGCAGGCGATCCCCTGACGGTCGTCCGGAACCAGTGCGGGGTCGAAGCCGATGCCGACATCCCGGACGAAGGCGGACACCGTGTTCCGCTCGACCTCAAGGAAGACGGCCACCTGGTCGCAGCCCGACCACTTGGCCGCGTTCACCGTGGCCGCATGACACGCACCGACGAGTGCAGCCACCCCGTCGTCCATCGGGCAGTCTCCCACGACGATCAGCTCGACCCCGATGCCGTAGCTGTCCTCGACCTCCCGTTCGATCACGGCAACCGCTTCGGTCAGCGACTCGGGCCGCTGACCGTGGCGGCCCAGTCGCTCCGGATCGAAGAGCCAGTAGCGGAGCTCACGCTCCTCGCTCCGGGCCAGCCGCACCACCTCACGCGGGTCGCCGGCGGCCTTCTGTATCAGCGAGAGGGTCTGGAGCACCGAGTCGTGGACATGGGCGGCCATGTCCGCCCGCTCCTGGGCCCGCACCCGCTCGCGACGCTCGGTGGAGAGGTCCCGGAGCGTTCTGATCCACCACGGAGCGAAGAGAACGAGGAAGCCACCGACGAACAGCACCGTGCCGACCAGGACCCCGAGTGCCGCCCCGGAGAAGCTTCCCGTGCGGGACAGCTCACCGACTCCTATGGCGATCAGAAGCAATCCCAGGCCGGCGCGGACGGCCATGCGTCGCCAACTGGAGGAGATACCGGAGGCACCAGGTGCAGCGTTGAGACGTTCCCGTAGTCGTTTCGTCTCGGCGGTGGACCCCCCGCGCCAGACGATGAGCGCGCCAACGGCACCAACCAGCAGGGTCAGTGTGGGAACACCCAGGTCGGAGACCCCCAGTGAGCGGGTGACCAGGAGTATGGCGAACAGCGCCGTGGAGAGGGCAAGGACGATCTGCAGTTCTCGACGATCGGTCGCAACCCGGGAGGCGATCGACTCCGGCTCGCCGGTTACGGGCACGAACACCCACAGGGCCATATAGGCGACGATGCCCACTCCCCCGAGGAAGACCGACACCACGGCGACCACCCGGACCACGGTCGTCTTCACGGCCAGCCGCGCGGCGAGGCCACCACAGACCCCACCGAGCACGCTGTCGTCGACCGATCGTCGGAACGGGCGGACCGGGCGTCGGCGGGAGGGCGTCGCCGGACCGGTCGACCAGCCCGGTGCGGACGGAGGGGACACCATGACGGCGGGGGGTGATGCGTGTCGGCGTGCGATACCCAATCCTTGCACGGCACCCCGGGTCGTGCGATGGGGGACAACCCTCACCTCGTTCGGTGCACGCTGCCTGGACCTAGGGATGTCCCCCATTGTGGGCGAGGGGCCTTCGGCGCAGAGTACCGCTATGACCGTCACCGAGGAACTCCCGACAGGGCCGCCGGATCCCATGCCTCCCGAGCCACCCGGCGAGCCGTCAGCAGCGTCGTCGGAGCCGATTCCGCTGCGCCGGAGCGCGAGAAAGCACCTGATCGCAGGGGTGTGTGGCGGCATCGCCGAGCGATTCGAAGTCGAGGTGACGATCGTCCGCGTCGCCTTCGTCATCGCCGCCTGCCTGTGGGGCGTCGGCGTGGTCGTCTATCTCGCCTTGTGGGCGCTCGTCCCGCTGACCAAGGACACCGGCCAGAGCCCGACACTGGACTCGAGCGACGAACCCTCCGGGCCCCCGTGGATCTCCTATGTCCTCTTGACGGCGGCGCTCTTCCTCGGACTCGTCATCAGCACGTCGTGGTGGGGAGGACCGAAGTGGGGTGGCGGTCTGGGCCTGGCCTGGCTCGTCGTCCTCTTTGCCGTCGTAGTAGTGGCGTTGCGGCGACCCGCACGGCGGCCCACCCTCGGGCGGGCACTACTCACGCTGGCACTGATCGTGCTGAGCCTGATCATCGTCATCACCGGGGCGTTCTTCGGCGCGGTGGCCTTGACCGGGGTGCCACTGACGGGGGGCATCGGACAGCGAGTGGTCCAGCCGACCACCCAGGTCGAGCTGCAGTCCTCGTACCGGATGGCCATCGGCAACCTCACCGTGGACCTGACCCACGTCCCCCTAAGCGTGGCCCCACGCACCATCACGGCATCGGTGGCGGTGGGCCAGCTGGTCGTCGACGTTCCCCGAGGGGTGGTCGTCGACGTTGACGCCCACAGCGGGATCGGGAGGGTCACGTACGGTTCATCGGGTCCAGGGGCGTTCGCCGCCCCCCTGACCCGGTTCGGCCCAGCTCGGCCGCAGCTCATCATCGATGCTCAGGTTGGCATCGGCCAGGTCGAACTCCAACGGTCCGGGTCCTGACGGACATAGTCGATCCCAGGCGGACGCCTTCTCCGTAGCTCATGGGCTGTTCGGTGGGTGGCACGGTCATCCGGTGACGTCCGCGTTCGATCGCTGCGCAGAGAGCCAGTGACCCGTCGGGACCCTGGGCTGGGACAGGCGCCCGGCATCGGCCGGCGAGGGTATGGCAGCCTGCGGTGAGGACGGTCGTGGGGCCCGCTGGCTGGGCCCGATTGCCCTCGGCCTCTGGTGAGCGGAAGCCCGACGCGCTGGATCGGACACAAGGCCTACTCGGCGGCACCGAGTGCGAGCTGGTCGAGAACCTCAACCGCATCATCCGGCACCTCTACGACCAGGACGAGATGGTCGGCCTGAATGTCCAGGGCAAAGGAGAAAAAGGCACAGCATGCGCTTTCGCGCTGGGCGAGGCCGATGACAGATCCGATGTCGGCCTCGGGCACCAAACGGAGCTCGAGTCGATTCGCCGAGACGCGCTCCTTGGCCCCTACGAACCGGCGGAGCAACTCTCCCCATTCGAGGAGTTGGGACCTGGCGTTGCCCGGTTCGAGCGTGCAGGCGATCGGTATCTCCACGGCTTCCAGTGTACGTCGGAGAGCATTGCGGCCGTCGGTGGGTGTCAGGGTGAACGTTTCGCGAACTGGTCCGATGACGGTTGACGCCGAGCCTCTGGCTCACCAACATGGGTGGCCGAGGGGACCGGTCAGTGGATTCCGAGGAGGATTCCGAGAGCCGAATGGGTGGCCGTGCTCGCTCATCCCTCGGCCGACTGCATCTTCGACCTCGTGTGCACTCGGAGCGTTCCGTGTCGCTCACGTGCCCGGCGAGGGGTGCCGGTGGAGGGCTTTCATAAACGCCTCATGAACAACTCGACTTGAGCGTTGACTTTCGACCATTCAGGAGTTCAATCGGACTATGACCGGCTGCGGGGCCGCAACGGCCAGGAAGCTCGACGAATGTGAGTGCACACGGCCCCCGGGCCATCCGCCTCCCCATCGCTGCGACGACTGCGGCCTGACGTGGCATGAACACCCTGCTGCACCTGAGCAGGATTCGTCGTCACCCGAGCTGCCGGCTCCCTAGCTGCACGGGGGCCACAGCAGCGATCGCTCCCGCTCACACAGTTCGTGGTAGCGGTCTCGGTCCGAAGCGCACCAGCCGTAGAGAGATCGGGCGACGACCAGATCATCCAAGTTGCGTCGGACGATCCCAAGGTCCAGTTTCTCCACCAGAGCCAACTCCATACTGCAAGTATCGAGCCTTTCGGTCCAGATCATCAGGGCCAAAGGTCACATCGTGCCGCCGCCGGACAGTCTGACGCCGTCGCACGTCACGGCAGATTGGCCGCAATGAGGATGTCACCCGCCGACGCTTCAGACCTGGGGACGCACGAAGACAGAACGGATCGAGAGGGTCTCCGAGCGACAAGGTGCTCCTCACACGATCGGCCGTGGCCAGCTGCCCCTTGCAACCTAGATGATCTTCAATCTTCGAGTCCATCCCAGGACCAGTGCGGTATCCGGAGTCCGTCGGGCACGTCGTTCTCCGATCGGTGGTAGCGGGACATCGAATTCGTGGTCGCCCAGGCGAAGTAGTCATGCAGGAGGTGCCGGACCCGGTCGTCGCTAGCGAGACCGATCTCTTCCAGCGCCTCATCGAAGCAGGCGATTGCGCGCTGGTCCATCTCCTCGTGCGGACCGTTGCCGCTGTGCATCCGGACCACCGTGCTCTCGTCACCATAGAGATCCGAATAGCGTGCCGGCCCACCCAGGGCCTCGGCCCAGTAGGCAGCCAAGCGCTCGGTGTGCTGGGGGTGGAATCCGTGGCTGAACGCATGACTCACCACCTCATCGGCCATCACCCGAGCGTGCCAGGCGGCGGCTAGGCGCATGACCGCGTCGTAGCCACCCATGCGTTCGTAGACCGTCTCCATGATCCACCATGCTATTTCCCGTATCGCTCACCCGCCCCGATCGGCTCGGGTCCACCCTGGGGTGCCGCCCGTCCGCCCACCAGCAGAAACGGGAACCGCCCGACGGACATCGGTGGGTCTGCCCCCTGGGCCAAGCTCCTCGGGACGATGCCACTTCAATTGTTCCGGTGGCTCCGATCATCCCTCTTGGCTACAGGCCCAGATCACTCAACTTCTGAGCAATCGGAGCGTCGAACTGACGATGCAGGGCGAAGGCGAGCAGCCCCGCCACCACGGCCACCACGAGCTTCTGCTTGAAGAGGGCCTTGGTGAGGGCCGTCACCAGCAGTCCGATCAGGAGATGACCGACCACTGTCGCCACCAGGCTCGGTGGAGCCGCAACTACCTCGGGATCACTCATGACCGTCCAGTTGACTACCGTTCGTCGTCGGTTGCAACCGTCGGAGCATCTCGATCGGATGCCGACCTCGGGCACGGCGCCAGCAGTGGAGATCACTCCCGCCTGTCAGTCCTTGTTCGACATGGTCGGCGCCCGGACTCGGCGTCTTTGCCCACTCTCACCAAACAAGACGTACGCTCTGAGCGTGGCGGAACCGGAGATCGACCCCTTCAGCCCGGCTGGCACGGTCGAGCGGTTCGGCGAGTTCTCTCGCGGATTGAGCCGGCGCCGATGGGGCAAGTTTGCAGTGTGGGCCGTGCTCGCCCTGTTCATTGTGATCCCGGCGGTGTCCTACCTGGTCGTGGTTATCGTCGGCCACCACTGACCAGCACCGGCCCTGACGATGTCTCGGCTCAGTGATCCACGTGCTCGTGCAGCGACAGCTGCACGGGTGGCTCAGGCCGCGCTCCGGTCTACATCGTCGACGTGCCACTCTGATTGGCAACTACGGCACTCATGCGACACGCCGGAACCCCGCATCCCCGACCCCCGCACAATCAGTTTCGGCGTCTCGGTCGACCCACACGAGGGGCACCGAAACAAGACTTCACCCATGGGCTGACCTCCGACATCGTGCCTCCCACGAGCATGGCACGGCGGCGATAGCCACCGGCAGGGTAGAAAGTCCCAACTCTCTGGATTCTCACCAGATGAGGGTGAGCCCCATGCCTTCGGGTTCGAGCGCATGGCACTCGCCCGACGTGGGGGGCGCCGAGGGAGCGAGCCTGAGGTGCGGCTCGGCGGCGCTTCGATAGGAACCGTGTGCCAGCCTTCGCCGGCGGGTTCAGGTAAGTCCTTCGATCACGGCGGTGAAGTCAGGCCACTGGTCACCAGCGTCAATCACGGTCGACAGAAGGGCTTCGGCGGCTGGGCCCATGCGCACGCCCACTGCGGCCTCTTCGGCCAAATCGATCGCCAGGCGCAGGTCCTTTCTGGCCAAGGCCGGGGAGAACCAACCAGGGTGGGTGGCATCCAGCAGGCTGTCCAACCGAAGGCTGCTGGCTGCACTGACGAGCGGACTGTCGGCAAACAGACTCTTGAGGATCTCGTCGGGCACTCCGTGCTCTCTGGCCGTAGCGACCGCTTCGGCGAGAGATGCCACTCCGGTGATCAGGAGCAAATTGGCGATGACCTTCACCGTTGCCCCGGCACCGACGGGTCCACAGTGGATGTAGCCAGACCCCAGGTCATTCCACAGAGCGTCTACCGCGGTGATCGTTGGGGCGGGACCCCCGATCAGAAATCGACCGAGGCCCCCGACGATCATCGCAGGCGAGCCCATCACGGGAGCGTCGAGGACCTGGCCCTCAGGACCCGCCAAGGCCAGGCGTCGGACGGTCTCTGGCGAAACGGTGCTGATGTTGGCGAACACAGCAGATGGGCCGAGCGATGCCAGGGCACCGTCGCTGCCGAGACAGACATCCACAACGGCCGTGTCGTCTGCAAGCACGACGAGAACGGCGTCTGCACCACGCACGGCCGCCTCAGGAGATTGGGCTTCAACGGCACCTTGTGCCACGAGTTCGGCGGCCGGACCCATGGATCGATTCCACACGGTCAGGTGATGACCGGTCTCGATTCCCCTGGCGGCGAAGGCGCGCCCCATGTTGCCCAATCCCAAGACACTGATCCGCATGAGGACAGCCTACGGCCCGCCCCGGCCACGACCTGTCGTCGGCCGATCCCACGGACTCCTGCCGGCTCTGAGTTCACGATGCGGGGTAGCTGGCACGATCACCTCGCGGTCATTGATCGTTCCGCGGCTCGGGCCATCTTCGTAATCAGTCCACCCGGAACCGGGGAGCCAAGATTGGAGAGCCAGAGGTTGGACTCGGAGCGGCCTTTCTGGACCGTCACCCAGTCGGCGTACATGGTCCCGTTCTTCCCCCGGTACGTGTAGTTCATGGACCATTCGTCGTCGGATGCATGGCTACCAAGCTTCGGCAGGGTACGGATCAGGACCGTCGGAGCAGAGTCAACCTCGCCAGAGCCGAACTCTGGCGCGAGGCTCTGGATCAACGACGGTCCCCAGTAACGAAACTGACAGGCGAGGGCCATGGGATTGCTCGCTCCCTCGGCATCAGCCTCGGCACCGGCGACGGTGGGAAAGACGCTCACGGCGTCGTTCACCCACAGTGTGGCACCGTACGTGTCGCGGATCCTTGACTTCGGATCGGCGTACTCCTGATCCGCGGCCGTTGCCGGGAAGGCATCAACGTGGGACATTGCCAGACCCAGGCACCCCTCGAGTTGTGGTGTCTGATCCGGGCTGATCGAGAAGTAGCTCTGATTGTTGTTGATCAACGCGGTCCATCCGCCGACGCCCGACCAGCCGGCCGGATACGAGGATCTGGCTACCAGTTCCGATCGGGCCAGGGATTGATCAGCCAACGAGCCGAACGGCTCGACAACGACAACCGAAGGGCTGGGCTTGGGTGACAAGACACCGACGAGTGCGATGGCCCAGAGGCCCAGGGCAGCGATTCCTATGATGATGCCGGCCACGGCAAGACGCAAGCCCTTGGCCAGTTCCTCAGACCGGCGGATCCGAGATCGGCCTACAAATCCAAGCACGATGCCGACGACGGCCGCTGGTGGAAGAAGGATGCCACCGATCGAACAACACAGGGAGGCAACGGCAGCCTTCTCCGTCCGGCTCCTCTCCGGAATCCCGTAGACAGGCCAGCCCGAGTGGGAGTCCAACCGACGGCTACGGGTTGGCAACCCTCCCTGTCCGTCCGTCACCGGATCCGCGACCGCTCCAACTTCCAGAAGCGACGACCACCCCTCCGACGATGTCCCCGGGATGTCTTCCGCGGGTCGCTCATCGTCCTCCATCACCGGCCGCCTCCCCGATCGCTCCCCGTGAACGATAGGTCGGCCCGGTAAGGGCTCGGTAAGGAGGAATGCCGCCCCTGTGGTGGGTCTCACCGAACGGGTCCGGTCGGGCGACGAACGCCCCACCGATCTTCGCGACCGCCCGGATGGCTCGGGCTCGACCGTGGCACCCATCTGGCCGAGGGGTGCGTCCCATGATGTGCTTCCTGCTCTCACCTGAACAGGCTGCATGGCCCGAGCCACGGGTCACCCTTCCCCACGGGCGGTGAAGGGAGAGGCCCCGGGTCCAGGCCCACGGCTCGTGGACCCCATCTCAGCAGTCGGCCAGTTCACTCCTGAAGTAGGCGCTCGGTGGCAGGGAGTTCCAACCGCTGTTCGGCGCGACGTACACCCGTCCGACGTTCTGACTGAGGACGGCGGAGCAGAATGCGCTCGGCTGCCCATTCCCGGTGGCGTCGTACACCAACACCGAGAAGTGCTGGGGCCCGAAACTCGACTCCCACTGCGCAGGTGACCAGGCCGTCCCGGAGCCGCCGTAGTTGACATAGTCGCTGTATGGATCCTCGAAGATGACCGCTACGTCGGCGTTCTGACCGGGAACGGTGCTCGACAGGGGCCAGTTGCTCACGGGGTTCACCCCGAAGTTGAACGCCACGGTCTGCGTACTCGCCTTGGCGTGGGCGTAGGCCGCGATGGTCTGGTAGTAGGTGAGGGCGTCGCTGGACTGGGCCAGGCAGTCGGATGAGGCGGCAGGATCAACCGGGTTCGCCGCTTCGTCGAAGAAGATCCCACTCAACCCATCCGACCCGTACCAGGCGTACCAGGCGTCTATCTGTGCTTCCACCGTCGACAACGGGATCTGGCAGTAGCCGGTGTCTACATAGCCGAGTACGCCGACATGGGTACTTCCGCAGAGGCCGATGTTCGACGCCCAAGCGGCGTTCTCGGCCGTGCCCGGTCCACCAGGATTCCCGATGTCGGCGATCACCGAGGAGCCCGTGTTCGCCAGGCCGGAGCACGCCGTCTGCCAGTCAGCGCTGCTGCTGTCGTAGAGAGGCAATAGGAACGCCGGTGCAGGTTGTCCCGACGGCAACCGGGGCGTGACCGCGTTGGAGCGGGCGGAAGCAGGCCCGACACCCTGAGCGTTCACCGATTCGACTCTGAAGGTGTACGTCGCTCCATTGGTCAGGCCGGAGATCACCCCGCTGGTGACGCTACCGACGGAGACCGTGTGGCCGCTCGACGGGACGATGAGGTAGCCGGTGATGGGACTGCCGCCGTTGGAGGCCGGTGCATTCCAGGCAACGTTGGCACTGGCGTTGCCCGGCGTCGCCACAACGCCAGTTGGAGCACCCGGGACGGTGGCGTGTCGGGTACGGAGGGTCGTCGCTCCGGGGGATGTGCTGCTGGAGGTACGACCCGATCTCGATGCCGCGCCGGCTGTAGCGGATGCACCAACCTGCAACAGCACAACGCACGTCATCGTGCAGGCCGCGAGGACGACAAGGGCAGCACTACTGCGGGGCCGTTGGCGCCCGGTGTCACTTCGGACCGCATCCGCAGTGCCTTGATGTCGTCGCGCCTTGATCACGGCTCTCACAGCCTCCCGCTTCGGGGTGCCGCAAGCCACACACCGCCTGGCGAGTTGCTAACACGGCTCGTTGGAGGCGACAACCAAGGTTGCTGTCCGTGAGTCCTTCAACCCCGAGGGTGCACAAAGGCGGCACGATCCCTCACGCTCCGTCACAGGAAGGTAGCCCGAGGCGGTTCACCTACCCTCTGTTCGAGACGTCCCGGGTCAGCCGCCCCTTCGACCCGCAGACCCGAGGCCTCAGAGGCTGTGTCCCGACCAGCGGGCTGAGGACGAGGAGGCGCTCGATTCGATCGGGCCGAAGGGGAGGGACGGACCAGCACGGGACCGCGGGCGTTTCCTCGCCCGTCACCGAACGGAGTACCCGAGGACGCCCGGTACTCGGTGGACAGGCCCGCTGGGCTGGTGATATCACTATGAGTAGTGTCACTACTACTCTATGCGGTTGCTGGGCGGTCGGCCGCCGTTTGCTCGGCTCGGACCATGGCATGAGGCCCCTCATGCCCAACCGCGACCGTCGGGGATCCCGGCGTCGACTCGGTTACGTCGGGCTCCTCGTCGGGACGCTGCTGGTGGCGATCGCCGGTCCCGGTACGGACCATTCCTCTTCGTTTGCATCCGTACCCCATGTCGACGGCCCGTCCCTGACCCTGAACCCTTCGACGATCACGCATCCCATCGATCCGCTCATCTACGGCATGAACAGCTATGGCGTCGACCAGTCCCTCGCCACCGAGCTGAGAATCCCCATCGAACGCTGGGGGGGCGACGGCACCACCCGCTACAACTGGCAGCAGGACTCCAGCAACGCCGGTGGGGACTGGTATTTCGTGAGCGGGAGTGGGGTCGCCAATCCGACGCCGAGTGCAGGGCCCGATGCGCTGGAGGAGAAGGACAGGGCCTCGGGCGGGACAACCGACATGACCATCCCGATCATCCCGTGGATCGACAATTCCTCGGCGACCAACTGCTCCTTCCCGACATCGGTCTACGGAGCCCAGCAGTCGGTCGATCCCTACCTCACCCTCCCCGGCGGGTCGACCTGCGGCAACGGTCTGTCCACCACAGGTCAGTCGATCACCGACACCGACATCGTCAGCAACAACACGGCCAACTCGCCGGCCTTCGAGGCGGCCTGGGTGCAGCACCTGGTCCAGACGTTCGGTACCGCGGCGAACGGTGGTGTCGGTGTCTACCAGATGGACAACGAACCCTCCGGATGGAGCAACACCCACCGCGACGTTCATCCCAATCAGACCGGCTGGGACGAGCTGGTCGGGCTGACCGAACAGTACGCGTCGGCGGTCAAATCGGCCGATCCGACCGCCGCCGTCGACGGGCCGGGCGACTTCGGGTGGGCGGCATACGTCGATGCCGGACCTCCGGGTGACAATCGCGCCAGCCACGGCGGCCAGTTGTGGGAGGCCCAGTACTACCTCCAGCAGTTGGCGCTTTATCAGCAACAGCACGGGGTCCGGCTCCTCGACTACTTCGACGAGCACTACTACCCCACGACGCCGAACGGCCTGACCGGCTGCATCGCACTGTGCGAGGAGGGGGATACAGCCACCCAGGCGGCCCGCCTGCAGTCAACCCGCTCGCTGTGGGACCCGACCTATGTCGAGAACGACTGGATCGGTCAGTACTACGGCGCCACCGACCTCATCCCGAGGATGCAGAGTTGGGTGAACCAGTACTACCCCGGCACCAAGACAGCCATCACCGAGTACAACTTCGGCGCTCTCGACTCAATGAACGGGGCCTTGGCTCAGGCTGACGCCCTCGGCATCTTCGGCGCCCAGGGACTGGACATGGCCGACCTGTGGAGCCCCCCCACCGCAACCCAGCCGGGGGCGTTCGCCTTCCGGATGTACCGCGACTACGACGGGGCCGGACATGGCTTCGGGGATCAATCGGTGCCGGCGGCCAGCAGTGATCAGTCCTCACTCTCCGTTTACGGTGCCCGCCGGAGCTCGGACGGGGACTTGACCGTCATGGTGGTCAACAAGACGGGCACCCCCCTCACCAGCCCGGTCTCGCTCGGCGGCTTCGGGTCCGGAGGATCGGCCAACGAGTACACCTACGATTCGGACAACCTCGGAGCCATCGGGCAGCAACCGACGGTGCCCGTTGGCCCGACCGGCCTCACCACCACCTTCGCTCCCGATTCCATCTCCCTCCTGGTCATCCCGCCGTCACCTCCCGGGAACCCGCAGCCGCCGGGCACCACGCCGTCGACCGGCACCGGATACTGGGAAGTGGCGTCTGACGGAGGTGTCTTCAGCTTCGGTGACGCCCACTTCTACGGCTCCACCGGTGGCATCCATCTGAACCAACCCATCGTGGGCATGGCGGCGACGCCCGGGGGCGGGGGCTACTGGCTGGTGGCCTCCGACGGTGGCATCTTCACCTTCGGGGACGCCCGCTTCTACGGCTCGACCGGCGGCATCCATCTGAACCAGCCCATCGTGGGCATGGTGGCGACGCCCGACGGTGGTGGTTATTGGCTGGTGGCCTCCGACGGAGGCATCTTCACCTTCGGGGACGCCCGCTTCCACGGCTCCACCGGAGGCATCCATCTGAACCAGCCCATCGTGGGCATGGCCGTGACGGCCGACGGCGGGGGGTACTGGCTGGTGGCCTCCGACGGTGGCGTCTTCGCCTTCGGGGACGCGGTGTTCTACGGCTCGACCGGAGGCATCCACCTCAATCGGCCCATCGTGGGCGTGGCGTCGACCCATGACGGTGGGGGCTACTGGCTGGTGGCCTCCGACGGTGGTGTCTTCGCCTTCGGGGACGCGGTGTTCTACGGCTCGACCGGATTGCTCCGACTCCGAAAGCCGGTGGTCGGCATCGCCACCTCGACGGGAGGTGCGGGGTACTGGGAGACGGCCTCGGATGGCGGCGTGTTCTCCTTCGGTGACGCCCGCTTTGCCGGGTCCATGGGACAGGTGACGCTGGCCAGGCCCATCGTCGCCGTCACGCCATCGCCGAGCGGATGAATGACCCGTTTGCCGGACGGGGGCTCCGACGAGGGATCTGCGTTAGGGCAGTCGACGTCGGGATCCCCCGCCACGCCGGTAGTCCCAAACCAGCTCGCCTTATCGCTCCCGACGACTGCGTATCCATTTGGCCTGCAGATCGAAGGCGGCAGCTCCGGCCCGCCAGGTCAGGTCGAGGTCTGAACCCGGCGGGTAGCGATCGTCCATCTCCAGGATCAGCATGCCGTGCGCAAACGACCACAGTGCCTGGGCCACCGACGGGTCACCGGTGGCGACGAACCATGGATTGCCCGCCCACTCCTCCAACCCTGCCGGCAAACGGTCCCGATCGAGATATCCGGTGGTGCAGAGCCGGTACAGGTTCGAGTGGCCCAGGCAGTACCGGCGGTAGGTGGCAAGGAGGTCGACGATGACGGTGTCGGGTGTCGACTCATGCAGGGCTCGGTGCGAGACCTCGCCGAACTCGAACAGAGCCTCCTCGATCAACGCCATCTCGACCGTGTTTTTGCTGGGGAAATGTTTGTAGAGCGATGGCGCCTGGATGCCCATCGCATCCGCGATTCGCCGCATGGTCAGCGCAGTGGGTCCATCGTGTTCCAGGATGTGGCGAGCGGTGGCGACGATCTCGACTGCCCGAGCGGTTCGGACCGCAGGCCGCACGGGGCGGGGGACCTCGCCGGGCAGAAGCTCCTCATCCAAGGGGCCCGACCTCGTGCTCATCACGTCGCCCTTCGACCCAGGAGCCTCAGGCTCCGATGCACCGCCCGGCGGAGGAGCCACGACCGAACCTCCACTGCTGTTTGGATCGCCACGTGCGCCTAGTTCTGTCCCGGCGAGAGACGAAACACGGGATGCTTGGGTGCGATCCGTTCAAAGTCGCCTTCCTCGGAGCCTGCCGTCACCCCGTCAAAGAAGATGCCGACTTCTGACTTCCACTTGCGTAGGTAGGCACGAAGGATCGGCGACTTCTCGCTGTCCGGCACTTCCTGTGCCGTCCGTTCATCCCGGTGCTTGCCGAGAAGCAGGGCGAGACGACCGTCAGCGGCACGTACGTTTCGGACCCACTGGCCATTGCCGCGAGCCGAGACCAGATATTGGACTCCGTCAAGTTCGAGCAGATTCACCGGCGTCCGGCGCGGGTCCCCGCTCGTTCGCCCTCGGACCTCCAACACCCTGCTCCCCCAGACGCTGATTCCCGCCTTCGTCAGCATCGCAACGGCAGGATTCAGGACCTTCCTCGTGATCAGTCCAGGCTCCCGGTAGTGCGCGTTCGTGTCCATTGGTATCTCCTCTCGTGCCCGTTCGGTGGGGCTAACGCTGTTAGCTAGTATGGCTAACAGCGTTAGCCATTGTCAAGCCCGCCCTGTGTGAAGCCCGCCATGGAGCGGGCCGAGCCCGCCAGGTTGAGGGGTGGCGTGGTCAGGATTGGTCATCGAGTCGTCCTGGGATGAATACGAACGTATGTTCGACTAGGTTGGCTTAGGTGCGGGCATCGGGCTCAGCAACGATCCTCCATGCCGATCTCGATGCCTTTTACGCGTCGGTTGAGCAACTCCTCGATCCCTCGCTGAAGGGCCTCCCCATTGCCGTCGGTGGAGGCGTCGTCCTCGCCGCTTCCTACGAGGCCAGAGCCCATGGCGTCCGAGGTGGAATGCCGAGCCGGATGGCGCGGCAACTCTGCCCTTCGATCCAATTTGTCGCTGGACACTTTCATGAGTACCAGCGTCTTGGTGATGCGGTGATGGCCGTGTTCGGCGACTTCACTCCGCTGGTTGAGCGGATCTCCATCGACGAAGGGTTCCTTGATGTCACGGGAGCCGTCCACCTGTTTGGTTCTCCACGTTGCATCGCTGCCAGCATCCGACAACGTGTGAAGGATGAAATCGGCCTGCCGGTGTCCATAGGCGTGGCGAGGACCAAGCACCTGGCCAAGGTGGCATCGCAGGTGGCAAAACCCGATGGGCTGGTCGTGGTCGAGCCCGACGACGAGCAATCGTTTCTTGATCCTCTGTCGGTGGGGTTGATCTGGGGTGTGGGCCCGGTGACCCAGGACCTGCTCCATGGGGTCGGTATCGATACGATCGGGCAGCTGGCCTCCACAGACAGCTCCATCCTCGAGCATCTGATTGGCAAGACCTCGGGAGCCAAGTTGGCCTCGTTGTCGGCCAACATCGATCCCCGCCCGGTGCGGCCCCCTCGAGGAGCAAAGTCAGTGGGTGCCCAGTCGGCACTCGGTTCTCGTTTGCCTACACCGGCGCTCGTGCGGGAGACCCTCGGCTATCTGGCTGATCGAGTGGCCGCGCGCCTC
This sequence comes from uncultured Acidimicrobiaceae bacterium, assembly GCA_963738545.1. Classification (GTDB taxonomy): domain Bacteria; phylum Actinomycetota; class Acidimicrobiia; order Acidimicrobiales; family RAAP-2; genus Bog-756. The sequence goes on along the minus strand of CAVTXA010000008.1, from coordinate 102,402 downwards.
CGTGGTGCCGATCAAGCTGGACGGACCATTACTGTCCGGGTTCGCTTTGCCCACCTCCGATCGGTAACCCGGTCCATCACGCTGCCGGCACCCATCTCCGCCACCCTGACAGTGGCCGAAGTGGCCACCCATCTCGCTGAGGCAGCCATCACCGATCACCCGGGTGAGCACCACATTTCGCTACTGGCAGTCACCGTCTCCAACCTGAGCGAGGAGCACTCGCTGCAGCTGGAGCTACCGCTCACCCCCGGTGGGGAACATGCAGAACGCTGCCCGGGCTCCGAGACCGGTGCGGCTCGATGGGGCGCGGATCGGTCGGTCGACGCCATTCGAAAGAAGTTTGGTCGGGGTGCCGTCGGCTATGCCGCAACGGTTCTCTCGGATGCCCCCCGGGTCCCAGAGGAGTTTCGAGAACTGGCTGAGCATCAGCTTCCGGACTAGTCCGACCCAGCAACGCCCCCACTGTGCCGTCGGCGGATGGGCGTCCTCATCCAGGGAACTGAGGGACAGTCCCGTGCCCGAGCCCCCGTTCCTGGCAGCTAGTCCCGGCGAAAGCGGTGGCACGTCGGAGGTCTGAGCAGGACGACCAACACGTTGGTGGCCGACGTGGGTGGCCAGGTCGCCGCGCACCCGTTCGGCACGCTGCGGGTGGGACGCAGGGCGGGCGGGTGGACGGCGTGAAAGCATGGGTCCGTGGACGGCGTGATATCCCCTCGTAGCATCACCGGCGACGCTCAGGCGTGGGACCTGCGACCCATGACCCTCGACGACGTCGAAGCGGTGATGGCCGTGATCGAGGCCGCCGATGCCGCGCAGGTGGAGTCGGGTCAACTTCCGCCGCGCACCCCGCCGAGCGACGCCCAGGTGGAGGGCAGCCGCGTGGGCCATGCCCGTTTCGTTCAACGCGATGGGGCCGGAGCCTGGGTGGCGGTCTCGAAGGGGCAGGTGGTGGGCGTTGCCGAGTCTGTCCGACGCGAAAGCTTCTGGGGGCTGTCCATGCTGTTTGTCCATCCAGCGTTCCAGAGCCAGGGAGTGGGCAGGCGGCTCCTCGGGGCGGCCATGGGTTACGCCGCTGGCGCTACCCAGCGCATGATCCAGTCCTCGCCCGACCCCCGAGCTATGCGCCGCTACTTTCTGGCCGGACTGGCCATGCACCCAACGGCCGAGATGGGAGGCCAACCCGACCGAGGGGCCATCCCACCCTCGCTGCCCGGTCGGGAAGGCGATGAGGCGGATCTCGATCTGGTGGCCGAAGTGGAGGCGCAGTTGGGCCGATCGCGTACCGAGGATGTGGCCTTCGGACTGGCTGACAGGCGTTTCCGCATGGACGTGGTGGACAACGACACCGGGCGAGGGTGGGTGCTTCGGGACTCGGACCGACTGGTCATGCTGGGGGCAACCAACGAGCAGACCGCCGCCATCCTCCTGTGGCGGTTCCTCGCCGGCTCCGAGGGAACAGTTATGATCGACGGGCTCACCGCTGCCCAGCAGTGGGCGTTCCACGTACTCCATCAGGCACGGCTCACGGCGCAGATACGCGGGTCCTTGTTCGTTGACGGTATGACCGTCCCGGTCCCCTGGATCCCTTCGGGTTGGTTCTTCTAGACCTCGTTTTGACCGTGAGGGTAGGCGCACATCGACGACGGACGAGAAGCCTTCAGAACCGTGGAGGGCAGCCACCGTCTCCCTGCGGACATCATGACGTGCCCGGGGGTCTGGCTCGGCAGCCAAGGTGGGGCCTGTTTCTCTTTGGGGCGGTTCTCGAACGCCGAGCGAAGTCTTGACCCTCCCCCTGGGGGAGCAACGAGCATGGGTATTGCCAGGCACGAGCCCGGGCAAAACAGGGAGCCGGCACATGACCACCGAGATCACCGGGGTGATCGCTGACTACATTGCTGCGGTCAATGCGCTTGACCTTGACGCCATTATGGCGACCTTCGCCGAGGACGCCTACCTCAATGACAACCGTCGTGAGATCTCAGGCACCGATGCGATCCGTCGGTTTGTTGAGCGGGAGTTCATCGGCGATCACCTGACCATGGAGGTACGTGAAGTGCGCCACCACTACGGTGACACGATCGTGCGAGCCAAGTACGACGGAACGTACGACAAGACCAATCTTCCCGAGGAACTGATCCTGACGAGCTACTTCGGCATACGAGCCGACGAGATTGTCAGTCTCGTGATCATCTTCAACCAGCCATCTGGCTACTGACACTGGTCTTCAGGCTCTTAGGCCCCTCGGACCGTCGGCGTGGAGTGGGACCAACTCCAAATCGACTAGGTGAGGGCATCGGCCGGAACAAAGGCCTCCTTCATGATGACTCGATCGCCACGCATGGGAACACCTTCGGCCACCAGCAGGCGCTGCTGCTCTGACCCTTTGGCCAGCGTGCCGTCTGAACGAACAACTCGCCACCAAGGTATCCCGGATGGCGCCTGCGACAGCAGTGCGCCGGCACGACGTGGCGCACCGGGCGTCAAGGCGCCGTAGGTCGTCACGAACCCAATCGGAATCCGTTGGATTCGATCAAAGACGACGTCAGCCTCCATCTGCAACTCCCTACGCCGAGCAACGTCCCGCCACCGATTGAGACCAGGCAAGAGCCATCTCAGAGCAAGTGGCCGAGGATACATCGGAGGGAATGAAGGAGCCACTGCCCGCAGCACCTCGCCGGCGACACGGAGCCAGTGGTCACCCGACGTCGGATCCCGCTGGTCGTCGCAGCAACAGTCTCGCAACGAAGACAGGCGATGCCGGCGTTCGTGGTGTCGGGGAGGATTGAGGCAGCGAAGGCTGAGGTCCGAAGCGTGCCTTGTTACAGGCCCTTCCTCGGAAGGTAGCGCGTTGCGATGAGGCGACTCAGAGAGTCGCCACGTTCCCTGCCAATGTCCAACCGACGAGAGCGTTGGCGTGTCCGTGGCCCATCCCGTACTCGGATTTGAGGTATCCGACAATCGCCATATGCTTATCGAGCCCGGAATCAGCAATGATCCTCTGCCACTCCACAATCGAGCGGCCGTACTTGGTTTCGATCGATGGAAAGTAGGACGCAGGGCCCTGTTTGGGCCACGGTGGAGAGTGTTCCGTCATGAGTGATTCCTCATCCTTCAGCGATCATTGGCCTGGAACCCAGTATTTCACCGGTGCGCAGTCGGCCGCCCCGATCGCCGGGGCGGAAGATCCTTTCTTGTGGAGACGCCAGCATCCCATTCGTCGAAACCTTCACTGTCCGCCACAAGGCCATTTTTCGCGGGAAGTAGCGACTCACTGTGTCGCCGGAACGCGGTGGTGGCTGCCATCGGAGACACAGAGGCCGGCCAGGATCGTTCCGTCAGGATGGTGACCCCGAAACGTCTGCTCCCCCTCGGTGGTAGGGCCATCGTTCACCCACGGACCCATCGGTGATGACGCGGTCCTCGCAGGACCCGCCCAAGATTAATCGCGTCGCTGGGTGACGAGTGTCACGAAAGCGATCCGCGACCTCAGGTGTCCCTCGTGACCATCCGCCAGGCTCCGAGCGCCGACCACACCACCAGCCAACCAACGATCACGCAGACGGCGACCGTGCGGGACTCGGGTACGAGCGCGATGTGGCCGCTCATCCCATTACCTCCAAAGGGTGATGGCAGGCCACTGGGTTCGAGATGGCTCATGGCCAGACCGACGACGCCTCGCTGGGCATTGATGAGATGGGCTATGACGCTTCTACTCAGCGCCGGGGTGAGGATGACCTCGAGGACGATCATGAGGATCACCGGCACCGTCCGTTGACCCATCAACGACGCCAGTCCAAGGCCCACCACGAAGCCGATGGTCGCCTCCAACAGGATCCACAGACCGGAGTCGATCATCAGCGTCGCGGAGGGCTTCAAGAAGTTACGGTGGTAGTCGACGTAGTCCAGGTTGGCGATCTGTCGGGCCGCGGCCTCCACTTGCGCATGGGAGACCGGCGGCGAGTTGATCGGCCCACCAGGGCCTACCTTGACGCCCGGACCGTTGCCACAGGGGACGCTGCTCACCACCTGGGGGAGGTTCGAGTTCGGTCCGACGTCGAACCCGAAGTCGCAGATGACCTCGTCGGCGTGGGCCGATGCCCAGCTGTCCAGAGCCGGCCGCGACAGACCGGCGGGGACGTTGACCCCGTCGTAGTTGAGCTGGGTCGGGGCGGCGAGGACGCAGATCGTGCACACAATGGCGAATCCGACCGTCACGATCGGCAACACGATCGCCAGCCCCGCCGGAATGCGCGCCAGGTAGAGGGCCAGTCGTGACCGACCGGTGATCACGAGGTGGCGGAACATTCCCTCGGTGAGGTCAACGGACCCCGCCGTACACCCGACCGTGGCAGCCACGATGAACCCGAAGATGAACAGCACCCCGGCGACGAGTGTCGTGAAGATGCTGTAGCCGCCGGCTGGCCCGTAGGACTTGGGGGCGAGTGCGTGGGAGGCCAGTCGGAAGGCGAGGAACACCACCGGAAGCCCGATGTTGACCGCCACGAGCGCGATCATCAGGCCCTTTCGTCGACGGAGCTCCATGAACCGGGTCGTGACCATGCTCCAGGTGGGGATCCATGAGCCACGCCGGTCCGGGTGGTGGCTTAGGAGGATCGCTGGTGGCCCTGATGAGGCGGCGTCGACGGGTGCCATGGTGGTCATGAGGACTCCCCCAATCGGCTGGTGACCTGCAGGAACCACGATTCCAACGACGCCTGCACGAGCTGGAGTCGATAGACCGAGATCCCGCCTTCCACCAGAACGCGGTTCAGCTCGGCGATGACATCACGTCCCGTGCCGGAGGGCAGGATGAGCACCATCCCGTCGGTGCCCACCTCGCAGTCGGCACCGGGCGTCCTCCCGCTCAGGAGCGCTGATGCCCTCACTGGTTCGGAGCATTCGACCTCGACCCGGACCGACGAGCCGGACAGCAGGTGGGAGATGGACCCCTGGCGGATCACCCGCCCCCGGTCGACGATGGCCACTGCATCGCAGGTCCTCTCGACCTCGTCGAGCAGGTGTGACGACAGCATGACCGTGCGCCCTTCGGCAACGAGGCCGAGGATCATGTCGCGCATCTCTTGCATGCCCGCTGGATCGAGGCCGTTCATGGGTTCGTCGAGGATGAGCAGCTGGGGATCACCAAGGAGGCAGGCCGCCACCCCGAGACGCTGGCGCATGCCCATCGAGTACTTGGACACCTTGTCGTCGGAACGGTGGGACATGCCGACCCGTTCGAGTGCCGCGCCGATCCGTTCCCGGGCGGCCGGCTCCCGGGCTGCAGCCAGGATCTGCAGGTTCTGCCGTCCGGTGAGGTGACCATGGAACCGGGGTTCGTCGACGATGGCACCCACCCGGGCGAGTGCCTCGGCCCGGTGGCTCGGGACCGCGTGCCCGAGGAGGGACATGGTGCCGGCGTCGGCGTGGGTGAGCCCCAGGAGGACCCGGATGAGCGTGGTCTTGCCGGCCCCGTTCGGCCCCAGATAGCCGAAGGCACAGCCCCGGGGGACGAGGAGCTCGACGTCGTTCACAGCGATGTTCCCCCCGAACCGCTTGGTCAGCCCATGGGTCTCGACGGCCCAGTCGCTACCGGTGCTCGCAGTGCTCGGACGGTCGGCGAGTGTCGTGGTCATCGGTCGGTCCCCCATCGTGATGCGCTTGTGCCTGCATGCGTCGATCCTCCTCCCCGAATGCAGCCCTTACAATGGGGGAACACCCCCACCGGACTCAGGGATGACCCTCATGTTGGCGTGGGATGTTCATTGCGGAAACGACGACCCATACCCCAGCGTAGGGACCCCGCACTTGATTGAACATCCCGGCAGCACCTGTTTGCGGCTGGGGTTATCCCCCGTCGGGTTTGTCGGCCGGACGAAATCGGAACGTCAGATACGTGGGCCACTCAGTGGGCTCCCGGCCACGCCCAAGAGCGCTGCTCCAGACAACAATCCCCAACAGGCGGCGTAGGCCAGTGCCGTCAGAGATTTTGCCAACCGCCCTTGAACGTCACCGCTGCGGGCGTTCGGATCGCACACCGTGCCGCGTGATGCTGACGTCCCTCGGCATTCGATTACCCCCATGTCTCGTGTGGGTCGCCATTGCCGCCACGATCGTGCGTCAGGGTGGTCGTGAGGTGTAGTCGCTGAGCCTCGGTGGGCGTGGCCGTGGACGACGCCACCAAAAGGGAGACTTCGGGAAGGTTCGCCAGCCAACTAGCTCAGCGCTCGAGAAATGGGCCAGCTACTCAGGGGAACCGCTGCAACAGTGTGAGCAGTGTTGGGCGTGAGGTCGTGGACCTTGAGCTCCGCTGTCACCCCGGCCAGCGGAGCTGGGCGTCGGGTCAGCTCGAATCGCTCGTATGAGAGGCGGATCCTCGGCTCGATCGGCCGGAGTGCGGATCACTGGTGCAACCCTTTAGCCCAGCATTTCTTCTGTCAGACCTTGACGGGAGGATGCAGATCGTCCAGAATACTCTATCTAGAGTACCCGTAAGGGAGTGGCGTATGGCAGGACGTAACCGATCGAATCCTCTGGCTCTCGCCGTGCTGCTCTGCCTGTATGAGCGCCCGATGCATCCTTACGAAGTCGCCACCACGCTTCGCCAGCGCAACAAGCACGAGAGCGTCCGCCTCAACTACGGCTCGTTGTACGCCGTGGTGACCTCACTGGAGCGCAGGGGACTGATCACGCCCCTCGAGACGGCGCGGGAAGGTCGCCTGCCCGAGCGCACCGTCTATGAACTGACCGACACCGGCCAGGTAGAGGCCCATGACTGGCTCACCGACCTGGTGGCCACCCCGATCAAGGAGTATCCCGCCTTCGAAGCGGCGCTTTCGTTCCTTCCCGCGCTCCCGCCGGCCGACGTTGTCGGTCTCCTCAAGGAACGATGCCTGCGTCTGGAGACGGAGATCGCTCAGGCACGGGCGTCCGATGGCGTCACCGAGAAGATCGGGCTTCCCCGCATCTTCTCCATCGAGGGTGAGTATCGCATCGCCCTGTTGGAGGCTGAACTCGACTTCACCCAGCAACTCATCGGGGATATCGAATCCGGAACCCTGGGCGGCGTCGATTGGTGGCGGAGCGTTCACGAGCCAGGGGCCAAGCCCGTCCCCCTCCCACCATCGATCGAACCGATTCCGTCCACCGACCAACGCCGACGACCGAAACGAGACGAGCCATGACCGACAGTTCCTTCGCCATCGTGACCGACCAGCTCTCCAAGAGCTTCACGTCCCGTTCCAGCACCGTGGACGCGGTGCGCAGGGTGAGCCTCGACGTCGCACCCGGAGAGATCTTCGGCCTGCTCGGACCGAACGGTGCGGGCAAAACGACGACGATGCGCATGCTGACGACGTTGCTCCCCATCGACGGAGGGAGTGCGACCGTGGCCGGATTCGACGTTGGTCGCCAACCGAAGCAGGTTCGACAGAACATCGGCTACGTGAGTCAGTTGGGTGGAGCGGACGAATTGGCCACCGGAAGGGAGAATCTCCTCCTCCAAGGTCGACTCTATGGTGCGAGCCTGGCCGAGCTGCGGCCACGGATCGTCGAGCTGGCGGACATCCTCGACCTGTCCGGATTCATCGACCGGCGGGTGAAGACCTACTCGGGCGGTCAACGGCGACGGTTGGACGTTGCGTTGGGTATCGTCCACCAGCCGTTGGTCCTCTTTCTCGATGAGCCGACCACGGGACTCGATCCCCAGAATCGGGCAAACCTGTGGGGCCACCTGCAAGCACTACGTGAACAGGGAACGACCATCGTCTTGACGACCCACTACCTCGAGGAAGCCGACGTCCTGTGCGACCGAATCGTCATTGTCGATCACGGGCGCGTCGTTATCGAAGGAACGCCACGGGACCTCAAGCAACGCGTGGCCGGGGATGCCATCGTCATCACCCTGAAAGACGAAGAGAACACCGCCATCGGGGTTGGCCTCCTCGAATCGGAGCCGTTTGTCCGAGAGATCTCCGGTGCCGGGGATCAGGTCCGCCTCTACGTGGAGGACGGCGGCACGGCGTTACCTCAACTGCTCCGCATCCTCGATCAAGGCTCGGTCGGCGTCCGGTCGATGAGCCTGTCCGAGCCCACGCTCGACGACGTCTTTCTCCGTCAGACGGGGCGATCGCTACGGGACACCGCCACGGAACCGGATGCGGTTGAAGAAACGGGGGAGGCGGCATGAAGCTGGCTCGCGATACGGGGCTCCTCTTTCACCGCTACACCGTCCAGATGCTGCGGAATCCGGTGTGGCTCTTCGTCGGTTTCTCGACCCCGTTGCTCTATCTGGTCTTGTTCACCCCCTTGCTCAAGCACTTCTCCGGCCCGAACACGTCGTCGGCCAGCGTGATCGACCTTTTTCTCCCTGGCATTCTGGCGCTCTTGGCCTTCGCCAGCGGTATGTCGGGCGGGTTCGGGACGATCTTCGAGCTCCAGTCTGGCGTCATCGAACGCCTCCGTGTCACGCCAGCGAGCCGGTTCGCCATCCTGATGGGGCCACTCCTGTCGGGAATGTTGATGATGTTCGTCTTCGATGCCGTGGTCGTGGCGGCAGCCACGGGCTTCGGTTTCTCCATCGATTGGGGAGGACTGGCCGTCCTCATCGTCCTGCTCGGCCTCCTGATGGTCACCATGTCGGCCTTCTCCGTAGCCACGGCCCTCGTCACCAAGGAGATCAGCAGCTTCGCCGCCATCATCAACGGCCTCAACCTTCCCGTGCTCCTTCTGGGAGGTGTCCTCTTGCCCATCTCCCTGGGGCCGGCCTGGATGCGGGTGCTGGCACACTTCAACCCACTCTTCTATGCGGTCGCTGGGGCCAGGGCATTGTCCGCTGGGGCCTATGCCAACCCGGCGGTCTGGCAGGCGTTCGCCGTGCTCATCCCGCTCTGCCTCGTCGTCGTCACCTGGGCTACTGGCGTGTTCCGGCGCGCTGTGGCTTGACAGCGAACACTTCCGGCCAAACGGAGGCCTGGCCTTCCGACGCCGTTTCACTGTCGGACGGACCCTGGACGCGAATCCCACCGAATGTCGGATGGTGGTTGGCCGTGCTCGGTTCCACGGTGCCATGACGCGAGCTGGGTCAGGCTCCTCCCCCGCCGGCAGGGACCCGCGGCGAGGACACAGATGCTTGGCTACGAGTCAGCCCAGTGATGTTGCCGCTGTTCTCAGCTCGTTCAGGGCGGACAGGGAGTAGTGGGCAAGATCGTGATCGGTCTGATGATCGGCGTCGCACCACTCGGCGAAGCCCAGTTTGAACGCAAGGACCCCCATCTCGCTGGCGAGCTGGGCGGTCGAGTCTGAGACACCACGCTCGCCAAGCGCAGCGGTCATCGCTGCAGCCAGTCCCACTCTCTTGAGGGCATCTCGCTCTTGGAGCTCGGTGTTCGCGGCCACGGCCGCCTTCATGCGTGGACCGAGATCTCGATTCATCGGACCCATCGCGTTCGAGACGCACACAAGGCCGCTGGCCACGGCCTCGAGGGGGCTTGCTCCCACCGGAGCGTCGGCGATGCCCCGGGCAAGCAGCTCGCCCAGCGTCTCTTGTCCAGCCACCAGGATGTCGCGTTTGTCGGGGAAGTAACGGAAGAAGGTGCTCTTGGTGACGCCTGCCCGAGCGGCGATCTCTGTCACGGTCGTCTCGTCGTACCCCTGCTCGGTGAAGAGATCGACGGCGGCGAAGACGAGCCGCTCTCGCGCACCTGGTTCCCACCGAGCCATGGATGCATTCTAGCGATGGGACAAGAGTCCCATCATCTTGCTATGGTGATGGGATAAGAGTCCCATCATGCACAAGGGAGAGATCCATGAACGTCTTCATCACGGGTGGCACGGGCCTGATCGGGTCTGCCGTCGTCGCCGAACTGCTCAGCCATGGCCACAGTGTGCTCGGTCTCGCTCGCTCCGACCGGTCCGCAGAAGCGCTCACGGCAACGGGCGCCGTCCCCCATCGGGGTGACCTTGGCGATCTGGAGGCGCTCCGCACCGGCGCCGCACAGGCCGACGGTGTCGTCCATCTCGCCTTCGGAGCGGACTTCTCGAGTGCCGACGCACTGGCCAAGGTAGTAGCTCAGGAAAACGCGGCTTTGGCCATCATGGGGGATGCACTGGTCGGCAGTGGTCGTCCCCTCGTCACGTGCTCTGGAACACCGCCGGTGCCGGGCCGGATCTCCACGGAGGAGGACCCGCTCCCCCTCGAGGGCCCGGTGGGCGGTCGAGGTCGATCCGTCAACGAGGTTCTCGCCCTGGCCGCACGTGGCGTGCGCGCCAGCGCGGTGCGTCTGCCCCGGACCGTCCACAACCATGGTGCGGGAGGGTTTGCGGGCATGTTGACGCAGATCGCTCGCCAAACGGGTGTTTCGGGCTACGCCGGTGACGGCACTCAACGCTGGCCAGCGGTACACGCCCTCGATGCAGCCGTGCTCTTCCGCCTGGCTCTTGAACAAGCTCCGGCTGGCACGGCGTGGCACGCGGTGGCCGACGAGGGGGATGCGGTCCTCGACATCGCCACCGTCATCGGTCGGCGCCTTGAGCTTCCGGTCGGGTCCGTCCCACAGGAGACCTACGGTCCGCTCGGACCGATCTTCGCCACGGACCAGCCCTCTTCGAGTGCCTACACCAGGGAAACGCTGGGTTGGCACCCATCACACCCAAGTCTTCTGGAGGACCTTGAGCATCTCCGGCCTTAGCACCACTGCTCACCTCATTTGCTGGACTGGCGAACGGGACGGCACCGAACACGGCTGACCGGTTCGCGTGTGGACCAGTTAGAGGATGGCGATCGGATTCACCGGGGAAGCTGTGCCCTGGTGAAGCACCAGCGGTGCAACCGCAAGCATGAAGCTCCAGCGTCCGGCTGCAGTACACGCCGCCGCTAGATCGTCGAGATCGAGATTGTCGAGAAGATGGACGCCCATCGCCACGATGGCCACGGTGTGAATCGGCATGGGAACAGCGTCGACACGTGAAGGAAAGACATCCGAGACACCGTCGCTACCGAGCACGGCAACATCCCGCTCGTGCAGCCAGGTCAAACAGGATGCGTCGAGGCCGGCAAGGCCGTCACTCGGCGACGAGGGGCCGTGGGACTCCCGCCATCGCCACCGGCCAGTGCGCACAAGCAGGGCATCCCCGGTCTGTATCGTGACGCCCGTTGTCCTCTCGGCCAGTTCCAAGTCCTCGGGAAAGATGGGCTCTCCTGGCTCGAGTGCCTCAATGCCCCGGATGGCGGGAACGTCGACGAGGACCCCCCTCGTGATGATCCCCGCTCGCAGGTGATGGATGCCGAGTTCGGCTGCGCCATGAGCGGTAACGGTCTCGGCTTCATAGCCGTTGTAGAGCTGTCCTTCATGGAAGATGTGGCACAAGGCGTCGAGGTGGCTGGTGGCGAAGCCATGGGGGGCAAGCGCGAAATAGTCGGCACCAAAGCCCTCGGTAGCGGTACCGATCATGTGGTGGACAACCGGCGTCGGGTTGTCCGGACCCGGTTGGGTGGGTAAGGGCCGGGCACAGGACACGGTCTCACCTGAGCGCACGGCGGAGGCTGCGGCCGCGGTCACCTCCGGCGTGATGAAGTTCAGAGCCCCGAGTTGGTCGTTGGGTCCCCATCGACCCCAGTTGGAAAGTCGATCGTGGAGGCTCAGGACGTCAGCCGTGCTCATGGGTTTCCGCGGCACCGTGATAAGCGTACCGGCAAGGTGCCCACTCAAGTCAGCTGCGGTCGCTGAGCATTTGGATCGGTACTCCGTTTGGCTGACAGTGGCCTGCTTATCAGTCCTCAGTTCCGTTGGTCCGCCGGCGTCTGAGCAGAACCGGATGGGGAGTCATGAGTCGAGCGGTCGATCAACCCGGTGAGTCGATCCAGCGATCGAGGCGCCGCCCTTCTCGATTCATGAGCTCGGGGTCCCGGAGCGTATTGGTGAGCAATGGGATCCCCTGGTAGTCAGCGAGTAGGCCAACCGCGAGATCGCGTGCATCGGAACCATCTCCCACGGCTTGGCAGAGCTCGAAGTCGCATGAGTCGCTAGCCCAGTAGGCGACGTCGGGCGGAACCCGACCTCCCTGCGTTCGGTCGGGATCGGGCGTTCACCCTGTGATCAGCGCGGGCAGACCTAGTAGTCGCTCACCGACGATGTTGCGCTGGATCTGCTGGGTCCCCCCGTAGATGGTGCTAGCCCGGGCGTAGAGGTACCGCTCGGCCCAGGCCACCACGGTGGCGTTCGAACCGTCGTACGCTGTGCCGCCCATGCCCAGCAGTTCCAGGGCCACCTCGAAGATGGTCTGCTCGACCTGACCGAGGAAGAGTTTGGTCAACGCGGAGTCCGCCCCGATCTCCTCACCCCGCCGCAGCGTGGCCACCACGTCGGCGATGCGCAGGTCGAGCAGCTCCATGGCGATCGTGGCTTCGGCCACCCGCTGACGGGCCAGCGGGTCGGTGATACCCGATGCCAGCTTGTGGAGTCCGGTCAACGCTCCCCGGAGGACGGCCGAGCGGCGCACGGCGTAGGGTCCGCGTTCCGCCGTCAGCATCACCTGGGCCACCTGCCAGCCGCCACCCAGCTCGCCCAGGACGGCGCTCTCCGGGAGGTGGACGTCATCGAAGAACACCTCGGCGAACTCCGCCGATCCGGTCATGGTGTTGAGCGGTCGGGCCTCGATCCCCGGCGTCTCCATGTCGATCACGAAGGCGGTGATCCCCCGGTGTCGGTCCTCGGGGGTCCCGGTCCGGGCCAGCAGCAGACCCCAGACGGCGAACTGGGCCCAGGTGCTCCAGACCTTCTGCCCGTTGATCGTCCATCCCGTCGTGGTGCGCTCCGCCCGAGTGCGCAGGCTGGCCAGGTCGGACCCGGCATCGGGTTCGCTGAACAGCTGGCACCAGATCTGCTCGGCCGACGCCATCGGAGGGAGCCAGCCCGCCAGCTGCTCCTCGCCGGCGTAGGCCAGCAGGGCCGGGGCGATCACGTCGATCCCCACGAAGTTGATCACCTCGGGAGCCTCCGCCCGACCCAGTTCGTCGCAGACGATGGCGTACTCGACCGGGCTCAAGCCGCGGCCCCCGTACTCGGTCGGCCAGGCCACGGCGGCCAGGCCTGCCCCGTGGAGGCGGCTCTCGAAGTCGACCAGGTACTTGAACTGCTCCTCGACCGAGTGGTGGAGCGGCTCGGCCTCGAGCTGCGAGGTGAACGCCCGCACCTCGGAGCGGAACGCCTGTTGGTCTTCATTCAAGGCTAAACGCACTGTGGACCCTTTCCGTGGCCGGCTCCGCCCGCTCGGTCTCCTAGGAGTCGGCGGACGCCCGGGCCTTTCCGAACCGTGGTGGGCGCTTCTCGATGATCGCCTGGCGGGACTCCTTCGAATCATCGGTGCCGGCCAGCTGGCCGGTCAGCCGCTGTTCGAACTCGTAGCCGGACTTCAACTCCATGTACTCGATGGTGTTCAGGCTCTGCTTGGCCGTGCGCACGGCCACCGTGCTGTGACGGGAGATCCGCTCGGCCAGCTCGAGGGCGGCACCGAGCAGATCGGCATCGGGGACGATGCGGACGATGCCCCCGTACTGGACGATCTCCGAGGCCGGGACCGGATCGGCGGTGAAGTACATGGCCCGGACCACCTGTTGGGGCACCAGCCGCGACAGGTGCTTGGCCCCACCCATCACGCCCACGCCCACCTCAGGGGTCCCGAAGTGGGCGGTCTCGCCGCAGACCACCAGATCGCAGGAGCCGACCAGGGCGACCCCCGTGCCGAGCGCGTGCCCGTGCACGGCGGCGATCACGGGGACCGGACAGTCGTAGATGGCCGAGAACGCCTCTCGCACCAGCTTCATGCGGCCCGGCGAGTTCTCCGGACTCAACGAGAGGAACTCGTCCAGATCGTTCCCGGCGGAGAACATCCTGCCCTCGCCGCGCAGGATGGCCACGCAGACATCGGGGAGGTACTCGTCGAAGCGGCTGAACAGTTCGCGGATCTCCACGTACATGGCCTGGTTTACGGCATTGACCGGAGGACGGTCCAGCGTGACCACCGCCACCTCGCCCTTCTGGTCCACCCGCAGGAATTCGAACCCTCCCGTGCCCTCGATGCTCATCGGATGGACTCCCTCGTCGTCGTGACCCACGCACCCGGCGTTCGCCCACGAATTATCTATTGCAACAGTTATCATATATCCAGATCGAGGTGGACGCCGGGTGTCTCAGGACCGCGACGTCCCCAGGACAACACCGGGCCGCCCCTGGAAGGGCGGCCCGGGGTTGCGCGGTGGCGGGGCCACTCAGCCGGGGCTCTTCACGATGACCTGGTTGCCGTTCTGGTATTGGACGAGGATCCCCGCACCGACCTCTTGGTTGCTGGCCGTCTTGACGGTGCCCTCGACCCCCAGGAATCCGGCCTTGCCGACCTTCTCGAGTCCGGCCTGAACGGCCGCCGGGGACGTCGATCCGGCTGCCTTCAGCCCTCGGGCGGCGAACCACATGGCGTCGTAGGCCTCAGCCGACCAGTCGGTCGCCGTCTTGTGGTACGCAGCCTCGTAGGCCTTCTCGAACGACGTCGAAGCGGCGTTGGTCTCCCCGGTGTTCCAGTCGCTCGTCCAGGTGACCCCGTTGGCTGCGGCACCGGCGGCATCCAGTCCCCCGTTGGCTGCGCCCTCTTCGGCGACGATCGGACCCTTGAAGCCGGACTGGGTCAGGTTGGTCACCGCCGTCGAGTTCTGGGACAGGAGGACGAGGAGGGCGACAGCCTGAGCGTGGTCAGCCGCCAGGTTGGAGACAGCGCTCGAGATGTTCGACTGGGAGGTCAGGACCGACTGTGTGCCCACCACCTTCACGCCGTACTTCGGTCCGAGTTTGGCCAGCTCCTGAGCCATCTGCGCCTGGGTCGGGAAGTCCGAATCGTAGAGCACCGAGATCGTGTGGACCTTCTTCGACTTCAGCCAGGCCAGCGTCAGGGGGAACTGGGCGGTCTGGAGAGGGGTCATGCGGAAGATGTACTTGCTCAACACGACGCCGCTGCTCCCGGCCTGGGTGTAGATGGTCGGCTGCTGGGCGCGGGCCACGATGGGCGACACCGCCACCGCCGTCGAACTGGACACCGGGCCGAAGACGATCGGATAGTGGGCGCTCACCGCCTGGGTGGCCAGGTTGGCCGCCGTGGTGGCGGACCCTCCGGTGTCCCCGACCGAGAAGGTCAGGGTGGTATTGCCCAGGTAGTGGGTCTTGTTGATCTGGGAGATGGCGAGTTGGTAGGCCTGGGTGGCGTCGACGCCGACCGCTCCGGCAGGCCCGGAGTTGTCGTCGATCGAGTACAGATGGATGGTGGCCGGCAGGCTGGACGCCCCCGCCGCACCCGCACCGCCGATCACTGCGGCCAGCGCAACAGGAACTGCTGCCAGGCACGCGACCCCTCGGAACCGTCGTCTACTACGTGATGCGGTCATGGTTTGGCTCGTCCCCCCCTTAGGAGATCGCACGACGTGCGCTGTGCGCGCCGGCTTGAACATCTATCGCTTCGATTCAAACGATTGATGATCATTATTTCGGAAGCGTTACGAAAAAGCAACCTCTCGAATCTGCCAGGAACTCGGGCTCATGTCGAGCGCGGGGTGTGGCTCCACTCGGCCACCGTCGCGACCCGCGCCTGCGCGGGGAAGACGCCCTCCATCAGCACCCGGTGCACCGTGCTGTCCCGGTCGGCGCACGCGTCGGAGAGGACGGTCAGCTCGTAGTCACGGTCCGATGCGTCTCGAAGCGTGGACAGCACGACGCCGCTCGTGGCGATGCCGCACAGCGCCAGGGATCGGACCTTCCGCGATCGCAGGACCAGGTCGAGGTCGGTACCGAAGAAGGCGTTGATCCGTCGTTTGGTCACCACCACCTCCTCCCCCACCGGGGCCGCCGCCGGATGGGGCTCGGTGCCCTGGGCACCCTCGCCGAAGGCTGGGTTGTCGGCGATCCCGGCAAAGATCGGGTTGCCCGGGTCGACCTCCGGAGCCCCGGGCCGGAGGGCCACTCGCACGTGGATCACATCGATCCCACCGGACCGGGCGGCCAGCACCGCAGCGCGCAAGGCGGTCAGGAGTGGTGGGTCCGCGTACCGCTCCACCACCCCGCGCTGCACATCCAGCACCAGCAAGGCCGAACGCTCGTCCACGGCTACCTCCTCCTCGACAGTAGGAACCGCTGCCGATACTATGACTACCATTCGCATGGCGGTCGGTGCGACCGGATCACCCGATCCGTACGACTGGATCGACCGATGCGACCGGATCAGCAGAGGAGTACCCCGGATATGACCTCGACCATCGAACCGAAGCCCATTCCGATGCGACACGGCTTCCTCCACTCCGATGACGAAGCGCTGCGGACCAAGGGCTACCCCGAGTGGGACCGGCTCCGGGACGAGACACCGGTCTTCGAAAGCGACTACCGCACCCCGGGGAGCCCCCAGCCCCTCTGGTACTTCCTGGATTACGCCGACGTCTACGCCATTTTGCGCGACACCGGCCTCTACTCGAGTGAGGGCTTCACCCACCCTGACTACGAGAGCGAGTACATGATGATCCCGAGCGAGTTCGACCCGCCCAAGCACACGAAGTACCGCACACAGCTCAATCCGTTCTTCTCCCCGAACCGGGTGGCGCAGCTGGAGCCGACCATCCGGTCCGTGTGCCGGGGCCTGATCGAAGAGCTCGCCCCCCTGGGCCGGGCGGACGTCATCACGGACTTCGCGTTGCGCTTTCCCACCTCGGTCTTCATGGGCATGCTGGGCGTGCCCGTCGACGACCTCGAGACGCTGATCTCCTGGGTCCACCAGTCCCAGCACACCAGTCACGCCGATGATCCTGACGGTAAGATCCGCGACGGTGCCGACCGGGCCATCCACGAGTTCATGGGAGCCATCGCCGAGGACCGCAAGAAGAACCCCGGCGACGACATCGTCAGCAACCTGCTCACCTGCACCATCGACGGGCGACCCTTCAACGACCAGGAGCTGGGCGGCATCTTGTACCTGCTCTTCCTGGCCGGGCTCGACACCGTGGCCAGCATGTTGGGCTGGACCTTCATGCACTTCGCCCAGAACCCGGCGGACCGTGCCCGGGTCATCGACGATCCCTCACTCTCGACCAGCGCGGTGGAGGAGCTCCTTCGCTACTACTCCATCGTGAGCATGACCCGACACGCCACCCAGGATGTCGAGATGCAGGGATGTCCGATCAAGAAGGGGGACCGGGTCATCGCCCCCCTGGCTCCCGCCAACCGGGACTCGAGGGCCTTTCCCGACGCCACCGACTTCAGGATCGACAGGACACCCAACCGCCACATCGCCTTCGGCGCCGGCCCTCACCGCTGCGTGGGATCGCACCTGGCCCGTCTGGAGCTGAAGGTGGCGATCGAGGAGTGGCATCGGCTGATCCCCGACTACGCCATCGAGCCCCATGCCGACCTGGGCCTGCGGGTCGGCATGTTCGTGACCTCGCTGCAGAACGTTCCCCTCACCTGGGACACCGGCGCCGCCCCCGGGGAGGGCGTGACGGTATGAAGGTGCGGGTGGACAGGAGCCTGTGCACGGGACACGCCCGTTGCTACTCGATCGACCCTGAGCTCTTCGAGCTCGACGACGTGGGCTACTCGGCGGTCGACTCGGCCGTGGTCCCGGCCGGCTCGGAAGAGCGGGCCCGCCAGGCTGTCCTCAACTGCCCCGAACACGCCATCACCATCGACGAGTAGCCCCGCGGTCAACGCACGGGCAGGCGGTCAGGCTCGACGCACCGCCTCGATGATATGGGCCAGAGCAACGGGGCGACTGATCATGCCCATGTGCCCGGCCTCGAGGTCCACGACCCGGGGACTCCCCAAGGCGGCAATGGCCGCCTCTTGCGCCGAGGGCTTCAGCGTGATGTCGCGGGTCAACCTCACGTAGACGCACGGCACCGAGGAGACGGCAGCCAGATCGACCGGCTCCGAGAGCAGTCGGATGGATTCGTCGACCCGGCACGACAGGGTGAAGGCGGTGGCCTCGTCGTCCATGTAATTGCACAGATACCGGGCCGCCTCGGGTCCCTCGGGTCGGTACACGCCCTCGACCAACGTGTCCATCACCGTCCGGCGCAACTCGGCCGACGTGCTGTCGAGGACGCTGCCCCCGTCCGGGGGCACGGCGGCGGACACGAAGACCAGGCAGGCGACCCGTCCACCGAGCGCGGCGGCCGCGGCGGGAAGGACGACGCCGGCGAGCGAGTGGCCGACCAGCACGATGTCCTCCCATTCCCCCACATCCTCGACGATGGCGTCGACGCTGGCCTCGATGCCCACCGTGTTCAGCTCCACCGAGGAGCGTCGCCCTCGGCCGGGTAGGTCCACGGCCACCACCGGGGTGGCGAGGACCGGGAGCATCCAGTCCCAGCACGATGCGGCGAATCGGCCCCCGTGCACCAGGGCCACGGGGCGGGTGGCCGCTGGCGACCTGACGGTCGAGATCAGCGGGGTGATCCTGACGCCGGCCCGAAGATGTCTCGGACCGGGAACGACCGGCCCGGAGCACTCGGTGGCTGGTGGGTGGGGCTCGACCACCACGCCGAGAACTCGTCACGGAGGTTGGCGTCCACCAGCTCCACATAGAGGCCCCCCTGGGCGCTCTCGAGGTAGGCCATCCGGCTCAGCCAGCCTTCGTCGTCCTCGGCGTGTAGCCGACAGCGCAGGCCTGACGCCTCGAGCCGACGGATCTCGGACGGTAGGTCGTCGACCCAGTAGCCGAGGTGGTTGATCCGGGGAGCGCCCGGGAGGTGGTCGAAGGCGGTCGAGTCGGCGTGCTCGAGCAGCTCCAGGTGATGAGGGCCCTCGAGCGAGAAGGTCACCCAGGTGTCACGGGGCAGGAGACCGTGCTCGCTGCGCAGGGGGTGGGTCGAGTGCTTCGGCACAGCCCACTCGAGGCCGAGGGCCTCCCCGTAGGAGGCCATGGCTTCGGCCAGGTCGTCCACTACCACCCCGGTGTGAAAGGGGCCCTGCATCCCGGGATGGCTCACCGTCGCTGTCTCCGCATCCACCCGCCCATCGCCCGGGCGGTCAAATGGTCATCCCCCCGTCGACCACCATCACCGTGCCGGTCACGAACGAGCCGGCCGGACTGGCCAGGTAGAGGGCGGCGCGGGCGATGTCGAGTGGCTCCCCGGCGTGGCCGAGCGGGGTGAACTTCGTCGGCACCACGGCGGCCTCGGACATCGGGGTGCGGATGGTCCCGGGGGCCACGGCGTTCACCCTGATCCCCGCCGGGGCGTAGCGTCGCGCTGCCCACTTCACGAGGCCGTGCACGCCGGCCTTGGAGGCGGCGTAGGCCGGGCCGGCCTTGTAGCCACCGTTGATGCCGGACACCGAGCCGATCAGGACGACGGCGCCTCCGCCCGCCTCCTCGAGATGGGGGACGGCGTACTTCAACAGCAGGAACCCCGAGGTCAGATTGGTATCGATGACCCGGTGCCAGACGGCGAGATCGGCATCGAGCGCGGGGCCGTCGAAGATGCCTGCGCAGTGGACCACGGCGGCGAGCTGGCTCGATCCCACGGCGCCGGCGATCACCTCTTTGACATAGCCCTCGTCGGCGATGTCGCCGATGATCGAGCGGAACTCCCCGTCGCCCTCGATCGGTTCGATGGCATTGATGTCGCAGGCGGTCACGACGGCACCCGCCTCGACGAAGAGCTCGGCGGTGCGGCGCCCGATCCCCGATGCCGCACCGGTGACCACCACGCCCTGGCCGTCCATCCGCAGCGTCAGATTGCTCTCTGTTACGGCCACGTCAGTCAACGGGCACCTCCTCGTGTCGATGGTTCATGCGGACGCCGCCTTGTCCCCGAGGAAGGCCTTGACCACGTCAGGATGGGTCCGAACCTCATCGGCTGATCCTCGCAGGATGATCTGTCCGCGCTCCAAGACGATGGCCGACTCGGCCACGTCGAGAGCGGCCATGGCGTTCTGCTCCACCATCAGAATGCCGATGCCGGTTCGGGCGATGTCACTGATGGCCTCCATGATCCGGTCGACCATGACCGGGGAGAGGCCCATGGACGGTTCGTCCATCAGGATCACCTTCGGCTCGGCCATCATGGCCCGACCGAAGGCCAGCATCTGCTGCTCACCGCCACTGAGCAGGCCCGCCGCCTGCTTCCTCCGTTCACCCAGAATGGGGAACATGGTGTAGACGGTGTCGAGCAGCTCGGCCCGCCGGGCCTTCGAGCGACTGGTGTAGCCGCCGAGCAGGAGGTTCTCGTACACGCTCATGGGGGCGAAGACCCGCCGGCCCTCGGGCACCATGACCAGGCCCGAGCGGGCGATCTTGAACGAGGGCCACGTGGAGATGTCGTGGTCACCCCACCGGATCTCCCCCGATGACTGCCGCAGCTGCCCGGAGATGGCCCGGAGGGTGGACGTCTTGCCGGCTCCGTTGGCGCCCAGCACGACCTCGATCCGGCCTTCGTCCACACTGAGGTCGATGCCCCGAACGGCCACGACCCCCCCGTAGCGCACGTGGACGTCCCGCACCTCAAGCAGTGGCATGGCCGCTTCCCCTCTTGCCCAGGTAGGCCTCTTGGACCAGCGGATCGCTGACCACTGCGGTGGGATCGCCCTGGGCGATCACCTTCCCGAAGTTCATGACGAACACGTAGTCGCACACCTCGGTGATCATCTGCATGTCGTGCTCCACCAGGATCTGGGTCAGACCCTGCTCCTTCAGCCCGATCATCACCTGGCCCACCTCGTCGCGCTCCTGGCGGTTCATGCCGGCGGTGGGCTCGTCGAACAGGAGGAGCTGGGGCTGGGCCGTCAGGGCCCGGGCGATCTCCACCCGGCGCTGGGTGCCGTAGGGAAGCATCCCCGCCGTGCGGTCCTCGAGGCCGGTCAGCTCCAGGCGTTCGATGGACTCCTGGGCACTCTGGCGACAGGCCTCCTCGCACTTCCGTGTGCGCCACGGGGCAAGCCAGTTGGCCAGGATGTTCCCGCCGGCCGTGCGCGCATCGCCACCCAGCATGACGTTCTCCAGGACCGAGAGGCCCGGAATGAGGCGGACCGCCTGGAAGGTGCGCCCGATACCCATCCTGGCCGTCTTCGCCGGTGAGTGGGACTGATAGTCCTCACCGGCGAAGCTCAGGCGCCCGCTGGTCAGATTGGTCATGCGCGAGAGGGCTCCGAGCAGCGTGCTCTTCCCCGAGCCGTTGGGACCGACCAGACCGTAGAGCACCCCGCTCTCCAGCCCGAAGTCGATGCCGTCGACGGCCCGGACCCCGCCGAAGTGGACATTGACCGCCTCCACCTCCAACAGCGTGGTCATGCCGTCGCCCCCTTCTGGGACGGCGTCTGGGGGGGCGGTACGTCCGAGAGGGTGCGAGGGGCGTCGGCTGGCACCACGGCGGCATGGCGACCGTACCTCCGGTACAGGCGGGCCAGCCCCCGCCAACCCCGGCCGAGGAGCCCGAGCACGCCGTTGGGCTCGTAGGCCACGACCAGGATCACCAGCACCCCGTACACGATTGCCTTGTAGGAGCCCACGAAGGTGAACACCTGGGGGAACCACACCACGATCAGCGCACCGATCACCGCTCCCAGCCACGAGCCGATCCCGCCCACCACCGCCATGGTCAGTCCGGCCACGATCAGGTCGAACCCGAAGCCGCCCGGGGCGATGGTGGAGAAGGTGAGGGTGTTGAGCACCCCGGCCAGTCCACCGAGGGCGGCGCTGAGGGCGAAGATGAAGTTGCGCTGCCGGTGGACCTCGATGCCCATCGAGTGGGCCAGCTGCTCGTCGACCCGGAGCACGGAGATCGACCGCCCGATGCTGCGGCGCTCGAGCTGACTGACCAGGAGCACGCAGACGGCGGCGACGATGAACAGCTCGATCGTGCTGACATCGAACGGGATGCCGAACAGTCCCACCGGGCCACCGGTGAGGGTGCCACCGTTGTTGGCCACCACCACGAGGATCTGGTCGAAGGCGAAGGTGACCATCCCCAGATAGAGCCCACGCAGCCGGATCAGGGGGAGCGACAGCAGGTAGCCCAGGACGGCGCTCCCCACCACCACGATCACCATGGAGAGGATCCCGCCCACCCCGTGCTTGGTCAGGTTGGCGGCCACATAGGCCCCGATACCGAAGAACCCCACACTGGCAAAGGAGAAGACACCGGACTTCAGCACGACCTGGAAGCTCAAGGCCAGGACCGCATAGATGGCGGTGGTCTGGAACAGGACGACATGGGCGTCGTACCACATACTCATGTCCGCTCGACCTTCACCCGGCTGAAGATCCCGCTCGGTCGGAACAGCAGGACCACGATGATCAGGCCGAACGACACCGCATCGGTCCAGGTACCCGAGGTGGTGGCGCTGACGATCGTCTCGCCGCTGGCGAGGATGAACGCCCCCACCAGGGTGCCCCACACACTGCCCACCCCGCCGATCACCACGGCGGCGAATGCCGCCAGGAGGAGGTCTTGTCCCGACTCGGGTGTCAGGCTGTCGAGGAAGATGGCCAGGAACACGCCGGCGGCGCCGGCGGTGACCCCCGACACCACCAGGGCCAGCGCCGACATCCTCCCCTGGCTGATGCCCATCAGCCCCCCGGTCTCCGTGTCGAAGGACAGGGCGCGCAGGGCCCGACCGGTGTTGGAGCGCTGGAGCCAGAGCGCCAGCGCCACGGTGAAGACCAGGGTGAACACCACGATCAGGATCTCGATGTTGGTGATGTAGACGCTGCCGATGTGGTACTCGCTGGTCGTGATGGGTTTGGCGGTGATGGTGAAGGGACTGTCCACCGTCACCTTCTGGGCGATGGTCACCGGGATGGCCGCCGCTCCGATGCTGGCGATCAGCATGGAGAGCTCGGCTTCGGCCAGGGTCTTGCTTCTCTTGCGGATCGGCCGGAACACCAAGAGGTCGAGGCCCAACTCGAGGGCTGCCCCCACGGCCATGGCGATCACGATGAGCAGGGGCAGCGGGATGTCCCAGCCCAGATGTTGCGTGAGCAGGTAACAGGTGAAGGCCGAGAACATGAACACGGCCCCGTGGGCCAGGTTCAGCACGTTCAGGGTGCCCCAGGTCAGGCTGAGGCCGATAGCGAAGAGGCAGTAGCACGATCCGAGGACGACAGCATTGACTACCTGTTCCACGCGATCAGCTCCTTACCTCGGCACGTTGGCGTCATCGATGCATTGTCCCGTGTGCTCCCCGATCGTGCTCGGGTACTGCGGGAGGAGACTCGAAGGCGAGCCACACCTCGTCCGTCCCGGGGGAGAGGACGGACGAGGTGGCTCGGACCGAGTACAACCTCGGCCACTGTGGTCAGGGGTTCTGGTTCTTGAGGGGCACCGCCGCGCCGTTCAGCCACTCCACCAGGACCGGCTTGGCCTGCTCCTGGCCGTTGACCACCGTGGCCTTGCCCAGTACGCCGGTGTACCCGGTCTTCCCTTCGCTGATCAGGGCCTTGTCCAAGCTGGCGGCCGATGTCGTTCCCGCCGCCTTCAGGGCACGGGCGGCGTAGTAGGTGGCGTCGTAGGCCTCGGCCGCCCAGTCACTCGGGGTCTTGTGGTACGCCGCCTCGTAGTCCTTGTTGAACGCTGTGGACTCGGTACCCGGCGTGCCGGGCACCCAGTCCGACGCCCACACGATGCCGTTGGCCGACGTGCCCGCTCCGGCCAACGTGCCGTTGCCGGCGCCGTCCTCGGCGATGATCGGCCCGTGGAAGCCGCCCTGGGCCAACTCGGTGGCCGCCGTGGCGTTCTGGGTCAGGACGACATCGAGAGCCACCGCCTGTGGATGGTGCGACAGCAGGTTGGACACCTCGGACGAGATGTTCGACTGGGAGGTGGTCACGCCCTCGGTGTCCACGACCTTGTAGCCGTACTTACCGCCGTCCGCGGCCGTCTCCGAGGCCAACGCCGCCTCGGTCGGGAAGTCGGAGTCGTCGAGCACAGCCACCGTCTTCACGTCCTTTGACTTCAACCACTGGAAGGCCAGAGGGATCCGGTCGGACTGGAGCGGCGTGAGCCTGAAGATGTACTTGTTCAGGAGGGTCCCGGGTCCGCCGGCCTGCGTGAAGATGGTCGGTTCGTTGACCCGGGCCAGGATCGGAGCGACGGCGACGGCGGTGCCGCTGGAAGGCGGTCCGATCACCAGCGGGTAGTGAGCGGACGCCGCCTGGGTGGCCAGGTTGGCCGCCGAAGTGGGATTGGTGGCGCTGTCCCCGTAGGTGATGGCCAGCTTGGTGGACCCGAGGAGGTGGTCCGCATTGATCTGCTTGATGGCCAGATTGATCCCCTGCTCGTCATCGACCCCGACCGCCCCGGCCGCGCCACTGGCGTCCTGGATCGAGTACAGGTTGATGGTGGATGGCAGGCTGCTGGCGCCCGCCACTCCGGAGATGGCTCCCACGACGGTCACGGTCGCCAACGATGTGCCGACCATGGCTGCCACGATCGCTCGGTGCCAACGTCTCTTCATTTGTTTCCCCCTTGATTTGGTTTTCTGGTTGATGATTGGACAGGTGGATCGGACCGTCCGCCGTACGGAGGGACGGTGAACTGAGGATGGTCGAAGGTCTGGTACGGGACCATGCCCAGGGCATCGATGTTGCGATGGGGATGGGGGCCACCCAGATAGCGGGTCCCTCCGGGCATGAAGACGGCGGTCCATGCCCGGCGCGGCCGATCGGAGCGATTGGGACCGGCGCCATGCAGCGTCAGGGCGTCATGGACGGTCGCATCACCGGCCCGGAGGGGCACCGTCACCGGCTCGCCGACCGTGGCGAGGTCGTCCGAGCGCAAGATGTCGCCCAGGCCATGGTCACCGGACACCAGATCGAATCGACCGAGCGGACCGAGGCGGTGGGAGCGGGGCACGAACCGGAGGGCGCCCGATTCGGCGGGGACGTCCTCGAGGGCCAGCCAGATGGTCAGCATCCCCCGCCGGTCGATGGGGTTGTACGGGTAGTCCTGGTGCCACACGGTCTCCCGGGTGCCGACGCGGGCCGGCGGCTTGACGAAGGTCTTGTCCCAGAAGACCTTGACGTCGTCGTCGCCGATGAGCTCTCGGGCGATACCGGCCAGGCGCGCCACCAGGTGGGCCACCTCCGGATACCGCAGGCGGAGGTCGAGCGAGTTCGACCACATCGCCCGGAAGCGTTCGTCGCGCTGGTAGGCGAAGCGCTCAGCGAGCAGGGGGTCGTCGGCAGCCTGGCCGGCGAGACCATCCGAAGGGTCGCTCTCGGCGGCGACGCAGATGGTCCGGAGGGCGTCGAGTGAGTCGGCGTCGAGAACGGCCGGGAGTTTGACGAAGCCCTCGGTCCGGAACCCGGCGATCAGCGCCGGGTCGAGGGAGCGTTCAGCCGAAACCGCTGTGGTCATCTGAACTCCCCCTTTCCACATGTCAACGGCGATCTCTGGCTGGCGTGGCCCAGACCCGGGACAGCACCATCGGGCTACGAAACACGGATGAAAGCCCTGTGCGCGGTGCCGCTCCCTGACACCGGCGCTCTGGCCGTGCTCCATCCCCGGAGCGTGTACGTCAATACCTGCTAATCATGCATACTATACTACTTGATTCTGGGAGTCTATCCCTTCGGGAGAATTTCTGCCCGATCCGGCCGGGTCACGACGGCAGGAGATCGGTCAGAGGAGGATGGTCGGCCAGCTCGGCGATGACCGTGCTCCCGAGCAGCTCGATGGCGGCGATCGCCTCATCGGCGCTCATCGAGGGCCACTGGGGCTTGAAGATGACCGGATCGATGGGTAGCCGCTCGACCAGGCCCCGCACCAACGACGTCACCTCCTCGGGGGATCCGAGCAGGGCGTGGGAGCCCGTGGTCTTGATGAAGTCGTCGGCCAGCTGGTCCTCGGTGTAGACGTCGAGCCCCCGCTGCGCGTAGGCGATGTAGCGACCCTGGGCCACACGGGTGAACTCCCGCATGGCCGTCTCCCTGTCCTTGGCCACCAGCACGTTGCGACGGGCCGGCTGCGGTCCGAAGGGCTTGCCGCGCTGGGCGAACTCGGTGCGGATGATCCCGAAGCGCTCGGTCATCTGCTCCTCGGTCGCCTCCGGCGGCACCGGGTAGTAGTCCCCGTAGCGGCCGGCCCGGCGGGCACCGGCGCTGCTGTGACCCCCTACCCACAGGGGCGGATAGGGCTTCTGCACCGGCTGGATATGGGGATGCACGTGGTCGAGCTCGAAGAAGCGCCCCTTGTGGGTGACCTCCGGCTCGGTCCACAGCTGGGTGAGGAGCTCGATGGTCTCGTCCAGGCGGGGGGCCCGCTCCTTGTAGGGAATTCCCAGGTAGTCGAACTCCTCGGCCCGGTAGCCGAGCCCGAGGCCGAACTCGAGCCTCCCCTCGGTGACGATGTCGAGCGTGGCGATCTCCTCGGCCAGGATGACCGGGTGGTACAGAGGGGCGATCATGATCTGGGTGCACAGGCGCACGTCAGGATCCACCTCGGCGGCCAGCCGGGCGAGCACCGGCACGGGCTGGAGCCAGCGAAGATCGCCGTACAGGAAGTGCTGGCCGATGCAGATGTAGCGAATGCCGTTCTCCTGGGCGGCGTGGACGATGCGGAACATGTCCGACAGCTGTTGCTGAGGAGGGGTGGACGTCGGTACATCGGAAAGCAGGATGCCGAACTGCATGGGGGTGCTCCGATCTGAGGGGCCGCTCTCGGTGACGGCCCGTGGATGAGTGTGTCGTCGGTCAGTCGTTGATGATGTGGGTCAGTGCGTGCACTCGGCGGCTGGAGAACGCCCAGCGATCCGACGCACGGATGTAGTGGTCCTCGTAGCGGAAGGCGAAGAACGCCCGGGACTCGTCGTAGCCGAAGAGGGCGGCGTAACAGACGACGGTGCCGTGGGCCTGGTCACCGTTGATGGTGTGGAGCACCTGGGACGTGGGCGTGTGGACGCTGGCCTTGTTGGCCGTGTCGGCCCGGTGCTTCAGGTAGGCCACCACCGCCTCTCGACCCCGCGCCGGCTCGCCCTGCAGTCCGGCGAACGTGGCGTCCTCAGCGAACAGACCGCTGAGCTCCTCGTAGTTGCCGTCGTCCACGGCGATGCCGTAGCGGGACACCAGCTCCCAGAGCTCGGCCCGATCCTCGATCGCCCGTAGCCTCACATCGAGATCCTTGTCCATGGTCATCGCTCCTTCATCGTCGGTTCCATCGGTTCCATCGGGTCCTGCTGTCGTTTCTCGGGTAGCTGCCCGGTCCCTCTCACAGGGACCTCAGGACGAAGCCGGTGGCGTTCCACAGAAAGCCCCCCGGGGTCACCAACGCCACCTGCGCTGCCGGCACCTGGCGAGGGCCGGCCTCCCCCCGGAGCTGGTTGACCGCCTCGCGGAAGTGCCCGGCCCCCTGGGTGGCCCCTTCCGACAGGCTGCCACCGTGGGTGTTGATGGGGACCCGCCCGTCGATCAGCACGCGATCCTCCTCGGCGGACCAGTGCTTCGAGAGGAACGGCCCCGCCTCGCCCGACTGGCAGTAGCCGACGGCTTCGATCCAGCTCACCGCCATGATGGAGAACCCGTCGTAGGGGAAGAACACATCGACGTCGGAAAGGGCGAGTTCGCTCTTCGCCCACAGCCGTTGGGCGACCACCTCCTTGCCGGAGCGGGTGTAGGACTCGAGCTGATCGGCGTAGGGACGATCGGTGCGCCCGGACGACGCCGCGTGGAGGGCGACGGGTCGGTGCGGCAGGTCCCGGGCCCGCTCCGCCGTGGTGATGATGAAGGCGTCGGCGGCGTCGACGGGCGGGTCCATGTCCAGTACGCAGAGCGGCTCGCGGATCATCCGGGCGCCCAGGTAGTCGTCCATGGTCAGCGGCGTCCGGAACAGGGCGTGGGGATTGCCACCGGCATTGGTGCGGCCGTTGACGGCGATCATCCCGAAGGTCTCTCGTCCGGTGCGGTACTCGTCGAGGTAGCGCTGGGCCCACGCGGAGTAGCCAAAGGTGCCCGACGGGCTCTCCGCCGCCATGTGGACGTTGTGACCGTGGGAGTCGCTGGCGTTGTGGATCCGGAACGGATCCGCCGCCGCCGACGCTGAGGCGCCGGCTCCCCGGAGGGAGGCGTGGTACACCAACGCGGTGGTGCACGCTCCCGAGTACACCGCGTTCATCGCCTCGATGACCAGAAGGCTGAAGGGCAGGGAGCTGTTCGACCACCAGGTCACCGAGGGGAGCCCCAGGGCGGCCTGGACGGTGACCGTGGGAACCGACGATCCGCAGATCCCATCGATCTCGATCCGGTCGATACCGGCATCCTCGATGGCCGATCGGGCGGCGTCGCAGGCCAGCGCGGCGGCCGACCGGCCACCGGCGTCCCGCACGTAGGGCGTGGTCCCGACGCCGGCGAACGCCACCTCGTCGCGGGCCGGATTGCGGGCCCCGGCGCTCACGACGACACCACGAAGACGGGGAAGGGGACGCCGGCGCGGTCGACCCAGTCGAGTTCCACCGACGCTCCGATCGCCGGCGTCCGGTGGCCGGCGGCATGGATGGCCGAGGTGAACCGGAGTCCGGCCTGCTCCTCGAGCTCCACCGAGCCGACGGCGTAGGGCGTGGCGTAGTCCACGCCGGGAGTCGCCGGACCCTGGTGCATCAGGGTGACCAGGTAGACGGTGCCCCGGCCGCTCACCGGGGTGGCCACCATGTCGGTGGACCAACAGCGCGGGCACTGAGGGAGCGGGGGATGGTGCCACAGACCGCATGCGCCACACCGGTTGAGCCGCAGCTCCCGCTGGAGGAAGCCCCGATAGAGGGCCTTGTTGTCGTGATCCAGCCCGACATCGGGGAAGAGCTCGAACAGCCGGGTGTCGTCGACCGATGGGCTCATGGCCCGAGGAGGGGGACGACCTCATGACCGAAGCGCTCCAACTGCTCGACGGCCGCCCCGTGGGGGAGGCCCGGCCACTGGGGCTTGATCACGAAGTGGGACATGTGGAGCGCCTGGCGGAGCTCGTCGATCTGGGCGGCGCAGTCCTCGGGTGTGCCCAGCACGAAGCGGTTCTTGAGGTTGTCGGTGTCCACATCCGTCAGATCGCCGGACCGGTAGTCCTTGTCCATGCCCCAGCGCACGTAGGTGGCCATCCTGGCCTCCGAGCGCAGGGCGGCGCCCTCCAGAGCGGACTCGTAGGTATCGGCGATGACCAGCTCCCGACGCACGGGGAACTCGGTTGCCGGCGGGAGCCCACACCGCGCCCGCTCCTCGGAGAACTCCCGGGCCAGCTCGAGGAGCTGAGCGTGGGTGACGAACGGCGGGACACACCAGGCGTCAGCCGTGCGGGCCGCCCGCCTGACCGCAGGTGCGGTCTGCCCGGCCGACCACACCGGCGGACCCGGTCGCTGGACCGGGAGGGCGCCGGCCAGGAGGTCGTCGATGACGAAGTGGGCACCTTTGTGACTCCCACCCTCCCCGGACCACATCGCCCGGATGACCTCGAGCGACTCCTCGAACCGGGCCACACGGGTGGCCCGGTCCACGCCGAAGGCCCGGAACTCGTGGTCGGCGTAGCCCAACCCGACTCCCATGATGGCCCGGCCGCCGGAGATCACATCCAAGGTGGCCATCTGCTCGGCGATGTCGATGGGATTGTGGAGGGGCAGCAAGAGGATGAACGTGGCCAGCCGGAGTGAGGGTGCGACCATGCCCATGTGGGCCAGATACGGGATCGGCTGGAGGTAGCGGAGCTCGGGGGTGAGGAAGTGCTGCCCGACCCCGATGAAGTCGAAGCCCAGGGCGTCGGCTCGCCGCACCAGGTCCTCGTGCTCGCTCACCTGGATATCCGGGGGGTCGTCGGCACCGTGCACCGAGGTCAGCTGGAGTCCGAATCGCAGCGTGGTGGATGGTTCCGTACTCACGTCACCTCCAACTTGCCGATGAGATCGCCCAGACCGAGCTCCTCCAGGACGTCGTCGGTCTGCTCGCCGATGCGGGGGGCGGGGCGAGACCGGGCCGGGCGGTGGACCGGCCGTCGTCGGTGATCCGGACCGGTGTGGCGGGGACCTCGGCGTCGGTTCCTTCTACCGTGGTCGGGGTCATGACGCCGAGGGCTCTGGCGTGCTCACTCCCCAGGGCCTCGGCCAGCGTCAGCACAGGGGCGAAGGGGACCGAACTGGGTGAAAGGACGGCCATCCACTCGTCGAGGGTGCGCGAGGCGATGGCGGCGGCGATGATCGGCCGTTCGGCGTCGTAGGCGGGCCCGCGACCGAAGTCCATGCCGGCGTCCCAGACGCCCCGGTCCCGCAGCTCGCCGAGACCGGCGAGGTCGCAGAACTCCTGCCAGAACTTCTGCTCGGCCGGGGCCACGATCAGCGCCCGCTGATCCGACGTGCCGTACATGGCGTAGCGTGTCCCCAGGTCCTGATACTCGTTCCACGGCTCACCCAGGTTGGCCAGACAGTTGAGGTCCCGCCAGCTCCAGGCCATGGCCGCGGCCCACACCGGCACGCTGACGTGGAGCGGACCGCGGGCCCCCCTCGCCTTGCGGAACAGGGCGTACATGATGCCGAGGGCGGCGTAGATGCCGGCCAGTGTGGTGCCCGACGACCGCCACCCGAGCGGGGTCGTCGGCGATCCGTCCACCCACTCGATCGGCACCAGGCCGGCCATGGCGTCCATGGTCTGGCCGTGGGCCGTGAAGTCCTGCCAGGGCCCGGACTCCCCGTACCCCGAGATGAGGCAGTAGACGACCTCGCCGTTCAGCCCGGCGACCGTGCGGAAGTCGAGCCCCAGGCGCTCGGCATCCGTCGGACGGGCCCCGACGATGACGGCGTCCGCCCAGCGGACGGCGGCGCCGACCACGGTGGCGAAGTGCGGTGAACGACGGTCGACGGCCAGGCTGCGGGCGCCGGCGCTGAGCGTGACGTGCATGCTGCCGACACCCTGGATGAACGGGCTCAGTCCCCGGTTCCCGTCACCCGACCGGGGATTCTCGATCTTGATGACCTCGGCGCCGAGATCGGTGAGGATCCGGCTGGCGAACGGGCCCGACAGATGGGTGGAGAAGTCGGCGATCTTGGGATGTTCAGCGCTCATCGACCACCGACCAGACAACGACTGATCGAGGTGCTCATTCCCCCACCCATGGCTGCTGCAGCCGCTCAGACGCCTGCCGGGATCCGCCGGGCACCACGCTCGGGTGGGGACTCGGTCAGAGGGTTCTTCAGGGGCCGGCCGGCCAGATCGGCCTTCTCCGCCGGGGTGATCACCCCGAGCTGGGTGGCGATGTTCAGGCCCTGCATCTTGCGCACCTCGTCCAGGGGCAGGCCGGTGAACTGACGGGCCCGGACCTCCCTCGACCAGGGCCAGTCGCCCACGCTGTGCGGGAAGTCGTTGGCCCAGCAGATGTTGTCGATGCCGATCGAGTGACGGAGGGCGACCCCGGCGTGGTCCTCCTGGAAGGAGAAGGTGAAGTGGTCCCGGAAGTACTCGAGCGGTCGGCGGGGCAGCTCGACGTTGGCCCAGAAGCGGTGGCGGTCGAACCGGTCCTCCATCTGCTCCAGCCAGTACGGCAGCCAACCGATCCCGGTTTCGGCGAAATGGAACCGGAGATTGGGGAAGCGGTCGAGGGCCCCGGACAAGAAGAGCTGCTCGACGGTCAGGATGGGGAGGGTGGGCATGGGCAGGTCGCAGGTGAGCAGCCAGGCGAACATGGCCAGATCGGCTCCGCCGGCGATCTCGAGGGCCTTCTCCTTCATCCCCGCCATCGGATGGGACTTGGCCTTGTCGTCACCCCCGAAATTGTGGTGGGCGATGATCGGCATGGACAGGTCGTTGGCCACCGACCAGAACTCGTCGTCCTCCCGGCTCAGGTAGCCGTCTCCGGACGGGAACTTCAACAGATGCACCCCGCGGATCCCCGGCTTGGCCGCCACCCGCTCGATCTCCTCGATCGCCGGGCGGACACCGTGGAACGGCATGAGGGCCACCCCGAACAGCCGATCGGTGTCGTAGGAGCAGAAGTCACCGAGCCAGTCGTTGTAGGCCCGGATGCACGCCATGATGACCTCGGGATTCTCCATCTTGGTGAACATGGTGGCGATCACCGTCGAGAACAGCACTTCGGCGTCGATGCCGTCACGGTCCTGCTCGGCGATCCGCTGGCTGGGCTCGCCGGTGCCCGGCGGGTCGTCGTCGTAGCGCAGGCCCTTCTGACGGAACTGGTCGTAGGTCAAGCCACCGGTGATGGTGAGGCCGAGGGGAACGGCCTCGTCCCCCAGCGACACGCCCTGGCCGCCGTCGGGCATCTCGATCACCTGAGGGGCGCTGTCCCGCAGGTTGGCCGGCAACCGGTCCGTCCATCGGGTGGGGGGCGCCTCGATGTGGGCGTCCGCGGACACGACTTCGTACTCGTACACGTGCTCTCCTCCCCTGGGGGCAGTATGCAGCCTTACTATTCGCATAATAGTACTGGATTAGGGACGGAGGGTCAACCGGTTTTCCGGTCGTTCCGGTCTCGGAACACCGGCCGAATCCGGCGGTGATCAGCCGGTCGGCCCGACCTGGGCGACCCCTCGGGACACCAGTCCGTCGACCTCGTCACGGGTCCAACCACTCTCGAGAAGCACCTCTTCGGTGTGCTGGCCGAGCAGGGGCGACGGCCGGTCCACTCGGGCGGGCGTGCCTTGCATGTGCACCGCCGGCGCCAGCTGGCGCTGCACACCGGCGGTGGGATGCTCGACGTCGATCACCAGCTTCATCGCTTCGGCCTGAGGATGGTTGAACAGCTCCGAGAACGTGTTGACCGGAGCGAACAGGACCTTGCGGGAGGAGAACCGCTCCTCCCATTCCGCGGTCGTGCGATCGGTGAAGCGTTCCTGAATCTTGTCGCTCAACTCGTCGCGCAGGGCCACCCGCTTGACGTTGGTGTCATAGCGGGGATCGTCGGCCAGCTCGGGCCACCCGAGACCGTCGCAGAACCTCGGCCAGTCGGCGTCTCCCCAGGTCCCCGACACCGCGTACCCGTCCTTCGTCTTGAACGCCTGGTAGGGAACCACCTGACTGTGCTGGCTCCCCCAGCGGGTCGGCTCCTCGCCGGTGGCGAAGTAGGGGCCGACCCGGGTGGTGAGCCCGAAGGCGAGGGCGTGGAGCATGGGGATCTCCACCTTCTGGCCCCGGCCGGTCGCCTGGCGGGCCATCAGCCCGAGGAGGATCCCCTGCACGGCGAGCATGGCACTGCTGTAGTCGGCCACCGGGATACCGACCAGGAGCGGTCCTCCGTCCCGCTCGCCGGTCACGGACATCACCCCGCTCATCGCCTGGACGACCGGATCGGTGCCCGGCCGGCGCGCCCAGGGGCCTTCGGAGCCGAAGGCGTTCACCGAGCAGTAGATGGCACGGGGGTTGCGCTCCAGCACCACGTCGGCGCCGATGCCGATCTCGTCGGCGACGCCGGGCCGGAAGTTCTCCATCACCACGTCGGCGCGGTCGATCAGCCGGAGGGCCACCTCGAGACCCTGCGGTTTGCGGAGATCGAGACAGACACTGCGCTTGTTCCTGTTCCAGGTCAGGAACATCGTGGACTCGCCGCCGACGAACGTGTTTCCGATGTAGCGACATCCGTCGCCCTTCGGCGCGGACTCGATCTTGATGACGTCGGCGCCGAAGTCGCCCAGCACCAGGGAGGCGTAGGGGCCCGACATCTGTCGGGTGAAGTCCACCACGGTGACGCCGGCAAGCGCCCCGGGTGCCGGCTCAGCGGATGGCGACTCTGCGGTTGTCGATGGTGCTGTCACGGGACCTCCTCGAGCTATCTCGGCTAATCATAGTCATGAAAAGCGACGAGAGGACGGGGAGGGGCCGCCGGGGGCCTACTGCCAGGAGACTCGGTCCTGCAGCAGCCCGGGCAGTCGGCGGGCGGCGTAGCGTACGTACTCCTCGAGATGCTCGCGGATCAACTGCTCGGCCCCGTCGGCGTCGCCGTCGAGGACCAGCCGGGCGATCTCCTCGTGCACCGTACGGACCCGTTTGCGGGCGTTGACCGGGTAGACGGCGCTCCTGACCCGGGAGGTGAACACGTCCTTCATGGCCAGGGTGATCAGGTCGAGGACCATGTTGCCGGACATGCCTGAGACGATCGAATGGAACTCGAACGACTCCGAGAGATAGGCGGCGTCGTCCCCCTGGGGTCCGGCCTGATTGGATTCGAGCCAGTTCCTCAGCCGCTCCATCCCCTCAGGATCCTGGAGCCGGGCAGCCAGGCCGGTGGTCGCCGGCTCCAGGATCAGTCGTGCTTCGATGAGCTCCCGGACCGTCGCCCCTCCCAGCTGGAAGTACCGACTGGCGCTCCGACCGAACTGGACCGGGTCCACCCGACCCACCACCGCGCCACCGCGAGGCCCGGCCTTGATGTTGACCAGCCCGTTGGTCTCGAGGATGCGCAGTGCCTCCCGCACCGAGGCACGTCCCCCGCCGTAGGTGGTGAGCATGGCCGCTTCGGACATCAGCGGCTCACCCTCGGACATCCCCCGCCGGGCGATGTCATCGAGGATCTGGGCGGCGATGGTCTCCGATAGCTTGAGCTTCCGCCTGCCCGGATCGAGGTTTTCGCTGTGGATTGCTGGTCAGGGCCACGGTCATTTCTAGCGCGCCCCGCCGTCGGCACCGGTGATTCTCCCCGGATCGGGCCGGCTAGGTGTTCCAGCTCAGCGCCCGACGCAGTGGCGGGAGGACGGCCTCCCCCAGGCCGCGGATCTGATCCACCAGCTCGTGGCGGTCCGACTCCGGGGAGAAGGCCCGCAGGTTGAGCGCGTCGGCACCCGAGGACCGGCAGTCGTCGATCAGCCGCTCGGTCACCTGGTGGGCCGATCCGGCGATGACCACCTCCTCGGAGGCGACGGTGGGGAGCGTCCCCTCGGGATCGGCCGCCCGGTAGGCGTCCATCTGGGAGGCGAAGGAGGGTGGCGTCCCGAGCCACACCCGCCGGATCAGGACCCGGGTGCCGGTCCCTCCCGCCGCCACGTAGGCGTCCACGACGGCACGGGACTCGACGGCAGTGGCCATCGAGGTCAACAGGATGCCGGCCCCGGCCCGGGCGGCCTGCTCGCCACCCCGTCGGCCGCCGACGCCGGCCAGGACGGGAAGAGGCGCATCCCGCAGCGCCAGTACCGCCGGATCCTCGCCCAAGGGTCCCTCCGCCCGGCCACAGAGGGCCTCGACCACCTCGGGGAGCATCCGGGCGAAGGCGTCCCGTCTTCCGTCGAAGGACTGGTCGACCATCTCGAAGTCCCTGGCCTGGTAGCCGGAGACCAGCCCGACGCCGACCCGGTCGGGGAAGGCGGCGTTCAGCCAGGCCAGCTCCTCGACGAGGAGCGGTGCCGCCCGCATGGGCAGGACCGTCGGGCACGCCGCCCCCCACAGTCGTGACGTCACGGCCAGGAGCGCCCCGACCACCAAGGTGGGTGTGGGGACGTAGCCGGGGAATCCCCCGTGGTGCTCGCTCAACCCCGCGCCGTCGAATCCCGACGCCTCGGCGGCGACGGCCTGCGAACGCAGCGAGTCCAGTGAGCCGGCCGGATCGCCGTCGGTACGGTGGAGGCCGAGCATCACCGATCCCGCAGCGAAGGGACGGGACGCACCCCCCGTCCCGGCACCGGGGAGCGACGGGCCATCGGGTGCCGTCGCCGGCCGGACCGGGTCAGCCACGCACGAGGGTCGAGGCGTACCTGCGCTCGGCGGCGTCCCGCAGGGTGGGGATGTGCCGACTGGGGAACACATCCGGATTCGGTTCGTAGCCGGAGAGAAGCTGCCGGGCCACCGTCAGCTTGTGCACCTCGGTCGGGCCGTCGGCCAGCCCCACATGGATGCCGTTGACCAGCATGGCCACAAAGGGCATCTCGTCGGAGATGCCCAACGAACCGTGGACCTGGAGCGCCTTGTTGGCCACGCTCTGGAGCACCTTGGGCGTGGCCACCTTGACCGCCGAGATGTCACCCCTGACCCGCTTGTAGTCACCGTACCGGTCGATCTTCCAGGCCGTCTGGAGGACCAGCAGCCGGAACTGCTCGATCTCGATCCAGGCGTCGGCCACCATCTCCTGGACCAGCTGCTTGGAGGAGAGCCGCTCCCCCTGGGTGAACCGGGAGACGGCGCGCTCGCACATCATCTCGAAGGCCAGCTTCATCTGCCCGACAGCCCGCATGGCGTGATGGATGCGTCCGCCGGCCAGTCGGGTCTGAGCCACCACGAACGCCTGCGCCGCGGTCCCCAAGCAGGTTCTCCTTGGGGATCCGTACGTCGTGATACCGGATGTAGGCGTGGTCCCCGCCCCCCTCTTCGACCCAGCCGGCCACGCCCACGTCCCGGACGATCTCGATACCGGGTGTCGAGGTGGGCACGATAAACATGGACATCCGCTGATAGGGCGAGTTCTCCGGATCGGTGACGGCCATCACGATGAGGAACTCCGCCCACCTGGCGTTCGAGGAGAACCACTTCTCACCGTTGATCACCCACTCGTCCCCGTCGAGGACAGCCTCGGTGGTGAACACCTTGGGGTCAGAGCCCCCCTGGGGCTCGGTCATCGAGAAGCAGGAGAACATCGTCCCGTCGAGCAACGGCTGCAGGTAGTCACGCTTGTGCTGCTCGGTGCCGTAGTGGGCCAGGATCTCGGCGTTGCCGGTGTCGGGCGCCTGGCACCCGAACACCACCGGACCGATCGACGAGCCGGAGCCCGACCGCCCGAGGATCTCGTTGAGCAGGGCCAGCTTCACCTGTCCGTAGCCGGGTCCGCCCAGGTCGGGCCCGAGATGACAGGCCCAGAGCCCATGGTCGCGCACGACCTTCTGGAGCGGTGGGACGAGGGCTTGGCGCACCGGGTCGTTCAGGTCCAGCGGGTGGGCGACCACGTACTCGAGCGGTTCGACCTCCTCGCGCATGAACTGATCGGCCCAGTCCAGCTTCTCCTGGTACTCCGGGTCGGTTTCGAAGTCCCACATGGCGGTCTCCTCTCGGCTGCGAGCGCGCCGGGGTGTGCCTGCCGGTTCAGCGTGAGCCGGCCATCGCTGCCCGTCGGCTACGGACGTCAGTACAATACTATGCGCACTATAGCCATAGATCAGTACCGATGCCCCGGGCCCCCGGTGACCGTCAGGTGCGGAAGGCGTAGCCGAGGGAGGCCGGGCCCACGCGCTGTCCCACCGTCTCCACCGACAGCCCGATCTCCAGTTCGTCCACGGGATCGGTCACCTGACCCAGCACCCGGATCCGTCCGTCGAACTCGACGACCCCGATCGAGTACGGCACGTCCACGTCGGTCCCCGGCGGAGGATGGAGCACGGCGGTGAATCCGACCAACCGGCCGGCGGACGGGAGCAGCTCCGACGGGCTGGTCGAGCCGCAGGCCGGGCACAGCGCCCGGGCCGGGAACTCGGTCCGGCCACATGCGGTGCACCGGGAGGCCACCAGGCAGGCGGGCTCACCGGGCACCACGCCACCACCCGAGGGGTCGGTCACCCGTGCGGAGTCGACGAGGGTCATCGCCAGTCCACGACCTCGTCGAGCATGCCCGGATACCGCTTGGCCACCCGATCGGCGAACTCTTCCATGTGGGCCCGCATCAGGCCCTCCGCCTTGTCGGCGTTGCCCTTGGCGATGGCGTCGACCACCTCTTCGTGCTCGTCGCGGATGCGCTCGCGGTCCTTGGCCGGGAAGACCATGCCGCTGATCCGCTCCATGAACACCTCTTTGATGGCCCGGCCGAACAGATCGAGGATGCGATTACCCGACGCACCGGTGATGGCGCTGTGGAAGTCCGACGAGATGCGGCCATAGTCCGATGAGTTCTGGACATCGGTGCGGTCGGCCTCATCGACCATGGCCCTCAGGCTCTCGACCAGTTCGGGGTCGTTGCGCATGGCGGCCCGTCGGGCCATGACCGGTTCGAGGATCAGCCGCGCCTCGACGAGCTCGCGGAAGGTGGCTCCGCTCATCTCGAAGTAGAGGGCGGCCATCCGTCCGAAGTCGGCGCTGTCCGGTTCTCCCACGATCGGTCCGCCCCCGGGGCCCGACTTGATGGTGATCAGCCCGTGCACCTCGAGGATGCGGAGTGCCTCGCGCAGGGACGCCCGACCCACCTTGAAGCGCTGCAGCATCTGGGTCTCGGGGGGCAGCGTCGAGCCCGGGGTCAGGCCGGTGGTCACGATGTCCTTGACGATCTGGCGGGCGATGACCTCCGAGACCTTTTCGGTCCGCCGGGTGGCACCCAGCGCCGGTCGCTGACCGAAGTCGGCTGGGGGGAGGTCGTCTACGTCGATGGGGGGTTCGATGCTCCATGCTACGCCAGGTCCACTGATCCGATGACAATGATTCGGTCTTATGCGGACACCACCACCACCGAGGCCACGTGCCCGGCGCCCATGACATGCCCCACACCGACGCGGGCGTCCGGCACCTGGCGCGTCCCGGACCGACCACGGAGCTGCTGGGTCAGTTCATGGATCTGTCCGAGCCCCGAGGCCCCGAGGGGCTCCCCCTTGGACAGCAGTCCGCCCGACGGGTTGACCGGGATCCGGCCCCCGAGGGCGGTGTCACCGCTCCGCAGGAGGGCGGCCTCGTCACCGGCTTTGCACAGGCCCAGATCCCGGTAGGCGAGCAGCTCCGACCCGCTGTCGGTGTCCTGGCACTCGACCACATCGATGTCCGACGGCTCGATGGCGGCCGCCTCGTAGGCATCGGCAGCCGCCCGTTCGGAGAGGCTGGTGCGCCGGGGCGGGTAGGCCACGGCCGGCACGAACCAATCGTCCGCCGACCTGGAGACGAGCGAGACAGCGCGGAGGTCGACGGGTTGGGCCACGCCCCGCTTCGCCGCCTCGGTCCGACTCATCAGCACGGCGGCGGCGGCACCCTCGTTGGGCGCGCACAGCATGAGCAACGTCAAGGGCGGACAGACCATCCTCGAGTCCAGCACCTCCTGGCGGGTCACCGACTT
The DNA here is from genome assembly GCA_963738545.1 of uncultured Acidimicrobiaceae bacterium. Classification (GTDB taxonomy): domain Bacteria; phylum Actinomycetota; class Acidimicrobiia; order Acidimicrobiales; family RAAP-2; genus Bog-756. Next base: position 63,467 of record CAVTXA010000008.1, on the reverse strand, counting down.
CCGGTACATGGCGTTGGGGTTGTCGACGGCGTGGCCATGGTTCTTGACACTGACATCCGCCAGGTCGGCCACCGTGGCGTCGGTCTCTTCGATGAGCTCCTGAGCGGCCAGGGCGAAGTAGACCGGATTGACCCCGAGCCCCGATTCGATCTGCCACTGGTCATACCCGGAGGCGGCGATGAACCCACGCGGGGCCTTCTCGACCCCCAGGCACAAGACGACATCGTGGGACCCGCTCTCGATGAGCTGGGCGCCGAGGTACAGCGCCGATCCGCTTGACCCGCACGCACTCTCCACGTTGATGATGGGGCGGCCGGTGCGGCCGATCAGGTCCATGACGTTCTGGCCCTTGGCCATCTCGGCACCGACGTTGGCCACCAGCGTCAGGTCGACGTCTGCGAACCCGACGCCCGCATCGGCCAGGGCCCCGGCGGCGGCGATCGCACCCAGGTCGCGGTAGCTCTCCTCGAACCGGCCGAAGGGGTGGATGCCCACCCCGGCGATGACAACTCGTTCCATGGCCTTCTCCTGATCTCCGTGTCCCGCAGGGGACGCTGTACTAGTGTAACTATTCGCCTAGATCAGAGGAGGGTGACCATGTCGGTTGAAGGAGCAGAGCGCCGAGCGAGGGCGCAGGGGGCCAAGCACGAGCAGCTGCGCAACGAGCTGGCCTCCCTCGATCCGGCCATGGCGGAGTGGGCTGACGACTTCATCTTCGGCGACGTCTGGGGGCGGGAGGGCATCACCCAGGACGAGCGCATGTTGGTGGCCATCTCCGCCCTGGCCGCCACCGAACACCCGTCGCAGCTGAAGAACTACCTGCACGGGGCGCTCCAGGCGGGCATCTCGGCCCGCAAGGTCAACGAGGCCCTCCTGATGATGGTGGTGTACGCCGGGTTCCCCACCGCCTTGGGCGCCCTCGTCGTCTGGAAGGACGTCCTGGCCGCCGCCCGCCGACAGGGTGTGCCCATCGACCTCGACGACTGAGCGGGCCCCGTCCGGTCCTCCTGATGGAGGGGCGCCGGCGGTCCCGGGTCAGCCCCGCTTGAGGGGGGCGGGCACCCGGTACAGCTCACTGGCGTTGTCGTGCAGGACACGCCGACGCACGTGGGGATCGAGGTCGCCGAGCACGTTGTCGAAGTGCTCCTTGGCCCCCGGGTAGAGGCAGGTGGGGTGGGGGACGTCGGTCTCCACGAGCACGTTGTTGACCCCGATGTCCTCGATGAGCTTGGTCGGTCCGCACGTGCTCGTACCAGAACATCACGTACAGGTGGTCACGGAAGTACTCGGTGGGGCGTCGCTGCTGGTAGGCCCGCTCCTCGGGGATGGTGATCATCTCGTCGGTCTGGTACTCGAGCGACTCGAGGATGAAGGGCACCCACCCGATGCCGCTCTCGGCGGAGACGATCTTGAGGTTGGGATAGCGGTCGAACATGTCGCTCATGCACAGGTTGACGATGATCCGGACGTTGCTCATGTACATCTGCGTGGCGTGCACAGCCAGGCGGCGTTGGTCCCCGAAGGTGTGCCAGAACATGGGCGGCACCGCGGGGATGGGCCGCGGGCTGCGGCCGTCGTCGCGGGGCTCGTTGCGCATGTTGCGGATCGCTTCCATCTCCTCCCGCCGGGCCCCGGCCCCGATGTGGAAGTTGGCCACGGCACCGGACTGGTTGAACAGGTCCCACATCGGCTCGAAGTAGGGCTCGGGCAGCTCGGGGAGGCCCAGCATCTCCGGCTTGTCGGACAGGGTGAATCCCCGGATCCCCTTGTCGAGCAGCCGGTTCATCTCGGCGATGGTCAGGTCCATGTCCCAGATGGGCAGGATGGCCTGGGGGAACAGCCGGTTGTGGGACTCGGTCTGGATGTCGACGAAGAAGTCGTTGTACATGGTGAGGATGGCGGTGCGCAGCTCGAGGTCCTCGATGGCGAAGATGTGGTTGGAGGCGAACCCGATGCCGTTCGGATAGAGGATCTGGGCCTCCACGCCGATGGCGTCGAGGAGGTCGAGGCGGGCCGGGACGTCCCAGGCCGAACGGTCGACCAGATCGAAGGGCTGGACGACGTGGCTGCCGAGCACCTTCTCCCGGCCGGTCTTGATGGTGTTGCCCCCGATGCTGGCCCACACCTCGTCGTCGAGGTACCAGGCGGTCCGCCCGTCCACGGTCTTTTGGACCGGGACCCGTCCCTGCATCGAGGCCGGCGCCCGGTCCAGCCATAGTGAGGGCGGCTCGGTGAAGTGGGCGTCACAGTCGACGATGCCCACGCTCTCGATGTCGTCGCTGGCCCGGGTGGTGGTCGCCGTAGTCGTCATGGTTCTCCTCGTCTCCGGGTCGGTCGGTTCGGCCCGCACGCTGACTCGCCTTGTAGGCGAATCATATGTATAGATTTACCAGATTTCGGCGCCCGTCACAAGGGGCCCGGGACGATCAGATGACGCCGGCCTCGCCCAGGGTGGCGAGTTCCTCGTCGGACTTCCCCAACCACTCGCCGAACACCAGGGCGTTGTCCTGCCCGAGCGAGGGCCCGGTCCGCCACACCGACCCCGGCCGGGATCCGAGCTTGGGCACGACCCCCTGCATGCGGACCCGACCCAGATCGGGATCGTCGACGTTGATGATGTCCTCGCGTTCGGCGTAGATGGGATCGTTGACGATGTCCTCGGCGGTGAAGATCCGGGACGCCGTCACTTCGAGCTTGGCCATCTGCTCGAGGCACTCCTCGGCCGGGCGGGTGCGGACCCAGTCGTGGAGGAGTCCGTCGAGGCGGTCCTTCCGGGCGAGCTGATCGGGGACCGTGCGGTACTGGTCCTCGGGCTCCCCGAGCAGCTCGGCGATGTTGCTGACCGAGCGGGGGGTACCGGAGGTCACCGTGATCCACACGTCGTCGGCACTGAGGTACGTGTTGATCACCGCCCCCGGGGCCACCGCCAGCTGATTGCCGGCCCGCATCGGCACCACGCCGAGCTGGTCGTAGAAGATGATCTGCCACTCGATGAGCCGGAAGAGGCTCTCGAAGAGGGCGAGGTCGATCCACTCCCCCTCGAAGTCGGGGTCGTCCCTCCTGACCAGGGAGGCGCTGATGGCGTACGCCCCCATCAGGGCGGTCACCGCATCGGCATGGGAGAAGCCAGTGTGCACGGGAGGCCCGTCGGGGAAGCCGGTCACATTGACCACGCCGCTCTTCGCCTCACCCACCTTGCCGAAGCCCGGCTCGTTGCGGGCCGTGGTGTTCGCACCGTTGCCGGTGATCTGCAGCATCACCAGCCGGGGGTTGAGGTCGTGGATCGTCGGCCAGTCCAGCTGCCACCGCTCGAGGGTGTTCACCCGGACGTTGGTGATGACCACGTCGGCCCATCGCACCAACTCGTGGGCCAGGGCCTGTCCCTCCGGAGTGCGCAGGTCGATGGTCACCGATCGCTTGTTCCGTCCGGACACCTTCCACCACAGATGGCTCCCGTCCTTGGCCGGGCCCATGGTCCGTCCGGGGTCGCCGTGCCCGGGGTCCTCGACGTGGACCACGTCGGCCCCCAGGTCGGCCATCAACGTGCCGGCCAACGGCCCGGCGATGACGTGGGCGAACTCGACGATCTTGATGCCGTCGAGTGCGGGGCGCTTCTGACTCTGTCCAGGCACCGAGCTTCCCTCCTGCGGCTACGCCCGCCGGCCCGGGCCCGGGTACCCGTCGAGGACCGTTGGCCAGACTGAGGGACGCGCCTATCGATGATCTCCGATCACCATACTATTAGTTATCATGAATAACAACCGTGGCCAGCTGATGCCCCACCTGCTCGTCCAGCGCCTCCACGACGTGCGGCAGCAGCGCGCGCCAGTCGGCCACCGCACCGACGTCACAGGCCTGGAAGATCGGCGCCTCCGGGTCGGCGTTGATGGCAACCACCAGTCCGGCACCACGGAAGCCCACCGCGTGGTTGAACTTCCCGGACAGACCGAGGGCGACGTAGAGCCGGGGGCTCACGCTGCGCCCGGTGATGCCGATCTGGCGGGCGTGGGGCATCCACCCCTTGTCCGTCACCTTGCGGGTGGCGCCGAGCTCGGCGCCCAATGCCCGCCGGAGCGGTTCGATCAGCGGGTAGTCGGCGGACTCCACGCCGGCTCCCACGCAGATGACCGCCTCGGAGGACGCCAACACCTCGAGGTCGTCGTCCCGTCCCCTGCCCCGCACGACGATCCGGCTGCGGTGATCTCCCAGGATCGCCTCGAGGGCGATGTCAGTCACCGGCGGCCGGGGACGGCGCCGGGGCAGCACCCCGGGTCGCACCGTCACCATCTGGATCGGTGTGTCCGCCCGCACGGCGGCGACGATCTGTCCCCCGAAGGCCGGCTTCCACGAGACCAGTCGACCCTCGTCGATGGTCAGGTCCACCGCGTCGCCGGTGAGGCCGGCCCCGAGCCGGGCGGCCAACCGTCCCGACACCTCGCGTCCCCAGCTCGTCCCGGTGGCCAGCAGCACCGCCGGACGGTGACGGAGGCACCACTCGCCGATGCCGTGGGCGACATCCTCTTCGATGATCACCCGCTCGATCAGCACCAGACGGTCCGCTCCCCACGACGAGATGGTGTCTACCTCGCTGATCGACCCGGGCACCAGGGCGTCGACGAACGTACCCAACGAGGAGGCGAGGACGGCAGCGGCGCCCAGCAGGTCCCGGGTCTCGCCGGGGCGTCCCGGCTCGATGATCACCGCCACCGAGCCGTCGGTCTGGGCGGCTCGGTCGGCCGCACCCGGGACCACCTCGACCTGGGTCTCGCCGCCTCCACTGTCGTCGTTGCGGAGCGGCCCGCGGTCGAGCAGTTCCCCGACGATCACCTGTGCCTGTTCCTCGACGGTTCCCCTCACCATCCGCCCGGCCCGGGTCACGGCCAACGAACGGACCTCGCCCACCCGGGTCGGACTGCCGCTCTGGCCCCACGGTCCGGCCCCCAGTGCGTCGGCACCGAGCACGCGGATGCGGTCCCCGGCCACGGCATCCCGTTCGGCCTGTCCGGCCTTGCACGGTTCGCAGAGCCGTTCGGCGCAGCTCACCACGGCGGGAAGGTCGACCTCGGCGTCCCGCCATCCGTCGTCGAGCTCGCACCAGGCCCGCAGCGTGCGTCCGTCCGTCTCGATCGACTTGGCCCCGGTGAGGAAGGGAAGCCCGAGCAGTTCGGCGAGTTGAGGTCCCACCTGTCCGGTATCGGCATCCACCGAGTTGCGCCCCGTGAGGACGAGGTCGAAGCCGCCCTCACGCCGCAGGGCGGCAGTCAGGGTCCGGGCCGTGGCCAGCGTGTCCGAGCCGGCGAAGCGGGGGTCGGTGACGAGCACCCCTTCGTCGGCTCCCCAGGCGAGTGCTTCACGGAGGCAGTCCTCGGCTGACGGTGGCCCCATGGTGACCACCACGCACCTGCCGCCGCTCCAGCGGGCCAGTTCCACCCCCTTGCTGACCGCCCGCCGGCAGTAGGGGTTCATCTCCAGTGGGAGCCCCTCCCGTTGCAGCCGACCGTCCGGGCCCAGCGCCATGTCCTCGAACGCCGGTACCTGCTTGACCAGCACGGCCACGCGCAGCGGGCGCCGAACCTCTCCGAGGCCGTCGAACGTCATCGTGGTCCCTCTCTGTCTGCGGAGGCGGTCGCCCGATCCCGGGCCGCCGGTTCGGGATCGGCACCGCGGGACGGTATGGGATAACTATGATAACCATAGTAATGTCAAGCGATCCGAGGGACGTGGGGACCAACCGGAAGGAGTGGGGCGTGGGTGCACAGTTCGGAGGCAAGGTCGCCGTGGTCACCGGGTCGTCGAAGGGGATCGGCAAGGCGGTGGCCCGGACCCTCGGACTCGGCGGAGCCCATGTCGTCATCAACGCCCGGTCGTCGGACGACGTGCAGGCGACCGTAAAGGAGTTGAGGGCCGAGGGCTGCGAGGTCACCGGCTTCGCCCTCAATGTGACCCACGATGGCGCCGCCGAGGAGCTGGTGTCACGGGCGGCCGACCACTACGGACCGGTGGCGCTGGTGGTGAACATGGTGGCGATCAATCCCTACATGGGGCCACTCCTGGATGTCGACGCCAAGGCCTTCGCCAAGATCATGGTGGTCAACACGTGGACGGCGGTGGCCGTCGTCCAGGCCGCCTCCCGCCACGGGCTCCTCGAGCAACGGGGGGCCGTGGTCAACGTGTCCACCATCGGGGCCCGCCAGTACCAACCCCAGCTCGCCCCGTACTGTGCGTCCAAGGCGGCGCTCGAGGTACTCACCACCCATCTGGCCAACGAGCTCGGACCCCACGGCGTTCGGGTCAACACCGTGGAGCCGGGCCTGGTCCAGACCGACATGGCCCAAGCCCTGTGGGAGGGCGAGTCGGGGAAGTTCGAAGTGGAGGCCCTGCCCATGGGGCGACTGGGTCAACCCGATGACATCGCCACCGCGGTGGCCTTCCTCCTGAGCGATGAAGCAAGTTGGATCACCGGCACCACCCTGAACGTCGACGGGGGCCGGCTGGTCACGTCCAAGACCTACCCGTACCCGGTCCACGCGTGACGACGGACCCGGCCGTGCTCGATCGGGCCACGCAGGTGGTGTCCAGGCGCTGGCCGGGAGCCGAGCTGCTCAGCCTGCACTCCCTAACCGGGCACTCGGGCCTCACCCTCCGGGGGGTGCTCAAAGGCAGCGACTGTCCCGATCAGGTGGTACTGAAGCTGTGCCCGCCCGGCCGGGACCCGATCGGGCGGCACGACGTGGTGCGACAGGGGGCGCTCCTCGGGGACCTGGCGGTCGATGGCGGGGTCCCGGTCCCCGAGGTGCTGGCCACGGACACCGACGGTTCGCCGGTCGTGATCCTGTCGTGGGAGGTCGGCGAGGCGGCGGAACCGGTCCTGGACATGGCGGTCGGCGACCAACCTCCCGACGTGCTGGAGAAGCGGTTCATCGATGCCGCCCGGACGCTGGCCCGCCTGCACCAGGTGGACCCCGAGAGCCTCCCCACCACCCGCGGCATCCGCCCGGCCGCTCCGGCCGACGAGCTCGAGCGGTGGCAGCCCACCATGGAGACCGTCGAACCCGAGCTCCGGGTGGGGGCGGAACAGCTCTACGCCCGGCTGGCGGACAAGGCTCCGGCGGCAGCGGGCCCATGCATCGTCCACGGCGACTACCGACTGGGCAACATCCTCTGCGATGACGAGAAGGTCACGGCGGTCATCGACTGGGAGATCTGGTCGATCGGTGACCCCCGGGCCGACCTCGGGTGGTTCAGGGTCATGTCCTGCCCGCGGGACCTTCCGGGCATCGCCACGGCGATGGACGGTGTCGTGCCGGCCGACGACCTGCTGGCCACCTACCAGGCGACGACGGGCTCGTCGGTGGGAGCGATGCCGTGGTTCGACGCCGCCACCCGGTACAAGATGGCCGCCATCATGGGGAACAACCTCCGCCGCCACCGCACCGGTCGGCGCAACGACCCCTACCAGGAGCGCCTGGTCACCGTCATACCCGCCCTCATCGCCAGCGGCACCGCGCTAGCCGAGGCGCTCGACTGACCGAGCCGCCCGCGGGTCCTGACCCGGGCACGTGGCCCGCCAGGGCAACGGCCTCAGCGGCGCAGGGTGAACTGGGGGAGGCTGATCCCGGGCCGCACCTCGTCGAAGGTCACTCGGAGCGGCATGCCGATCTGCAGCTCCTCGGGCGGGCAGCCGGGCAGATTGGTGACGAAACGGACCGAATCGTCGTCGACCTCCTCGGGGGTGACCAGTCCGACGGCATACGCCCCGGCGAAGCCCGGGATCATATTTCGGTAGTCGACGATGAAGCTGTAGAGGGTGCCGTTCCCACTGAGGTCCGTCCACACCGGTGCGCCGGAGTGACAGGACGGGCATCGCTCGGAAGGTGGCCAGCGGAGCAGATGGCACGCCGAGCACTGCTGGATGACCAGCCGGTGGTCCGCGGCCGCCGCCCAGAACGGCGCCGTCAGCTCGTCGGCTTGCGGCCAGGGCCGCGCATCGTGGCTACCGGTGGGCCCATCGGGCTCGGGGTTGGTCATGAGGTTGTCCACGATGCTCCTGTGATCTCGGGCGCAGGTTGGCGCGCGTGGCCTGGTCCGTCCGTCCGGGCCCTCATGGGCGACCGAAGATGGCCACGGAGCCGTCGTAGGGATAGGCGCTGCTGACGATGGCGTGGTCGGCGCGGGCGGCCTGACGCTCACCCGCCGTCCCCCGGACCTGCCGCACCGCTTCGAGGATGTGGCCGGTGGCGTGAAGCCGACCCTCCGAGAGCTGGCCGCCATGGGTGTTCACCGGGTGCTCGCCGTTGAAGAGGATCCGCTCCCCGCCCTCCACGTACGCGCCTGACTGACCCGGGGGAACGAGGCCGAGCTGTTCCATCCACTGCATGGCCAGGAAGCTGAACCCGTCGTACAGGAACCACACGTCCATGTCGCCCGGGCCCAGGCCGGCATCGGCGTAGACCTCGTGGGCCCATCGGTTCATCCCGTCCTCGCCCTCGGGGCGGAGGTGGGGCATGGTGTCGCCGCGACCGGGGCCGCTCCAGGCCACCAGCTCGACCGGGGTCGAGGCTTCGGCCAGTTCGGGGCGGCCCACGATGTAGGCGAAGGCACCGTTCACCGGATAGTCGCAGTCGAGGAGGCGGACCGGGTCGGCGATCCACCGGCTCGACCGGTAGTCGTCGATGGTCAGCGGCTTCTTCATGATGGCGTTCGGATTCATGAGGGCGTGGCGCCGCTCGGTCACACACAACCAGCCGACCTGGTCGTCGGTGATCCCGTAGCGGTGCATCCAGCGGCGTTTGAGGAATCCCACCCGTTGCATGGTGTAGCCGAGGCCGTAGGGCACCTCGAACTGGGCCGGCCCGGCCACCGCACCGGTCTCCGGGTCGATGTCGGGGGTATTGACCGGGGCGATGGTGTTCATGATCTTGCAGACGACCACGGCGTCGCAGACCTTGGCGTCCACGATCTGCGCCGCCCGGGCCAGGGCACCGACCCCCAGCCCGCCGTCCACCGTCCAGTTGACCTGGCGGAGGCCGAGTTGCCCGACGATCGCCTGGGTATCGGGCGGTGGATAGTGGTGGACCTGGATGTTGATGCCGTCGATCGACCCCACGTCGATGCCGGCGTCGGCGGCGGCGGCCCGGCAGGCGGCGACGGCCAGATCCGTCTCCGAGTGCTCCGGTACCCGGGAGAGCGGCGTGGTACCCACCCCGATGATCGCAACCTTCGTGTCGGTCACCGACATGGGTTCAGCTCCCTGTCTTTCGATCTGGCGTGCCGCTCGATCCGGCATCGGTGCTCCGGGTTGCGGCCGGGGGGCGGACGATCACCGTCTAGGCCCAGGTGATGGGCAGGCGTTCCAAGCCGAGCTGGCCACCCCTCTCGACCAGGGGGCCCTGGTCGACCACCGTGTACTCGGGGATCATCTGGTGCCAGACAGCCAGTGCGGTAGCCAGCTCCCGCCGGGCCAGGTGCAGCCCGAGGCAACGATGGGGTCCGAGGCCGAAGGCGATGTGGCGGTTCAGAGGTCGGTCGAAGTCCACGTCGCGGGGGTGGTCGAGGACCGACGGGGAGCGGTTGGCGGCGGGAATGGGCAGCATCACCATGTCCCCCTTCTGCATGGGGCACCCGTGGAAGTCCATGTCCTCGGTCACCTTGCGGCCGGGGAGGACGATGGCGTGCACGCGGAGGAACTCCTCGACGGCCCGGTCGATCACCCCGGGGTCATCCCGGATCCGGGCGCGAGCGTCGGGGTGGGTGGCCAGGTAGTGGAACATGTAGCCGAGCTGGCCGGCGGTGGTCTCCAACCCGGCCATCGCCAGCACCTGGCAGATGTTGAGGATCTCCTCCTCGGTGAGGGGGGCGCCGTCCTTTTCCGAGGTGAGCAGGTGGCTGAGGAAATCCGTCTCCGGGTCCCCAAGCTGTCGACGTCGCTCGTCGAGTGCCTCGCTGAAGTACGAGCGGATGGAGCCGAGGGCGGCCACCAGCGCATCGGCCATGGCCGGGTCGCGCAGGTTGGCGAACACCTCGCCGACCAGGCGCACGAAGATCGGGGTGTCCTCGACGGGCAGGCCCAGACTGCTCATGAAGACGCGGGTGGGGTAGACGGAGGCGAACTCGCTGATGAACTCACAGGAGCCGCGTTCCAGGAATCCCTCGATGATCGACCGGCAGTGGCGCTCGGTCGGATCGGCGAGGCGACCGACGGCACCGGGCGAGAACCGGGGGTTGAGGATGTGCCGGTACTTCACGTGCTCGGGCGGATCGATGTTGGTGGGAATGAAGGTGTACTTGGGGTTGGGCTCGGAGGCCACCTCAGAGGAGCTCGAGAACAGATCGGTCCTCTGGAACGCCTCCCTGATGGCATCCGGATCGGTGAGGACCCAGTGCCCGTAGGCGAACGTGGTCCAGAAGTAGGGGTGCTCCTCTTGGAGCGCGTCGATCTGCTCCCAGTGGCCGTACAGGCCGGTGGTGTCGTTCATGTTGAACGACTCCACCGGCACGTCGGTGCCCTCCAGCGATCGGGTGTCAGTCATCTCTCCGCTTCCTCCGTCAGACGTGGCGCGGGCACGGGGCCCGACGACAGGGTGTGCTGTTCATGCCGATCCGGTCCAGGGGGGCCGGTCGATCACTTCGCCGATGCGCAGGTTCGGCTCGCCGGACACCTCGCCGGCCACCACGTAGAGGAGCTCGGACTGGCGCCATCCGTCGGCGGTGCGAACGAATGTGTCCTCGTACCGGGCCCACCGATGGCGGTCCTTCACCTCGGGATAGCCCTCGAAGCGCTGCCACGAGTAGAGATAGGAGTACATGGCGGCGCGGTCCGGGGTCTGGAACACGATGTCCATGTTCGACAGGTGATGGCTGCTCGAGCGGACCACGGACTGGGCCCCTCGGAAGAACGCCTCCGCCGCCTCGGTCCCCCGCCGCTCATCACTCCGGTCGACCCGGAAGTTGATGACGCAGTCGTCGGTGAAGACCGAGACCATGCCCGGGATGTCCAGGGAATCGGCGAACCGGCAGTAGGCGTACTTGAGTGCCTTGATCTGCTGACGGTCGCTCAACTCCCGGAGGAGGCCGTCGTCCCGCTTCTCGTCGCCCATCAGTCCTCACCCTCCTGCGTCGTGCGGCCGGCCGTACCCTCGTCGGGACCACCCCGGCCGTCGCCGGCGATCTTCCTGGAGTCGTGGCTGACCGAGACGCCGGCCGGTTCGGCCTCGATCACCACCCGACGCCCGGTGTCGAGCAGCGCCAGCATGCGATCGGGGTCGTCCGGCGCCAGCCGTCCGGCGACCACCGGGAGGATCCGGTCCTTGGTGGGACGGTCCGTGTGCACAGTGGCATGGGCCTTGATGGCCACCATCCGCCGGCCGTCCAGGTCGGTCCCCGCGCTGGTCACCACGATCGAGACCCGGGGATCGGTCCCGATGCCGACGGTGTGACGACGTCCCTCGACGGCCGTGAACCAGAACCGACCCTCGGCCCGCACGAAGCTCACCACCACACCCATCGGCCAGCCGTCGGGCCCCGAGAAGACCAGTGTGCACTCGGTGGCGACGTCGAGGAGCTCCTCGATACCATCCGACCCCAAGCGGGCCGACCGCAGGTCCTCCAGATCGTCGACTCCGAGCGTCCCCATGGCTTCTCCCCTGCGGCTCAGTGGGACGGTGGTGGCTCGACCGGCCACTGCACATGCTTGACCTCGAAGTACTCGCGGTAGCCTTCCTCGCCGCACTCCCGACCGACGCCACTCTCCCCGTAGCCGCCCCAGGGGGCCTCGGGGTTCATCCCACCGCCCCCGTTGATGGTGACCGTCCCCGATCGAATCCGCCGGGCGAAGGCCAACGCCTCGGTCGTGGGTCCCCACACGTTGGCGTTCAGACCGAAGCGGCTGTGGTTGGCGATGGCTACCGCATCGTCGAGATCGTCATAGGGCAGGATCACGCCGACCGGGGCGAACAGCTCCTCCTGGGCGATCTCCATCCCGTTGTCGATGTCGGCGACCAGCGTCGGCTCGTAGAAGAAGCCGCACTCGAACCCGGCCGGGCGCCCACCGCCAACGACCAGCCGGGCACCGTCATCGACGGCCCGGCCCACGAAGCCCTCCACCCGTTGCCGGTGCTCACCGGTGATCAAGGGTCCGATCTGGGTTGTGTCCTCGTGGGGATCGCCCACGATCAGGGCGGCCATGACGTCCGCCGTGGCCTCGACGAACCGTGCGTAGTCGCCACGGGGGACCAGCGTCCGGGTCGTGGCCCCACACCCCTGGCCGGTGTTGCGGGAAAACCGCAGCACGGACGGTTCCACGACCCGGGCGATGTCGGCTCCGGGCAGCACGATGTTCGGCGACTTGCCACCCAGCTCGAGGACGACCTTTTTGATGCCCTGGGCGGCGAGGGCCATCACCTTGGCGCCGACCGGCACCGACCCGGTGAAACTGACCATGTCCACCACAGGACTGGTCACCACCTGTTCGGTGACCGCCGGCGGACCGAAGACGAGGTTGACGGCACCGGGAGGGAATCCCGCCTCGTCGATGAGTCGGACCAGGGCCACCGTGCACAGCAGGCCCCGGGGTGACGGCAGGAGCACGGTGGAACAGCCGGAGGCCAGGGCCGGGCCCAACTTCCACGACGCCAGGTTGATCGGATAGTTGTACGCGGTGATCGCCGCCACCACGCCGACGGGGTCACGCAACAACATGCTCGACGTGGTGACGGGGCCGTGGTGGAGACCGAGGGGCTGTTCGATGCCGTCCCTCGGGCCGCGCACAGCCGCCTCGGCGTGCCACCGGAAGTACATGGCGGGCGATCCGACCTGCAGCTCCCGCGCCAGGGTGACCGGCGAACCCACCTCGGACACCACCAGCTCGACGAGGTCCTCCTTGTCCCGGTCGATCAGGGCGGCCAGGGTGAAGAGGAGCTCGCTCCGCTCGGACGGCGTGAGTCGGCTCCACTGCCCTCCGTCGAAGGCGTCACCCGCCGCCGTGAGGGCGTCGTCGACCTGACCCGGTGAGGCCGAGGGCGTCTCGGCCATCACCTCGCCGGTCGTCGGGTTGACCGACCGGATGGACTCCCCACCGCCGGTCTGCCATTTTCCGCCAATGAACAGCCCGGCGGCCTGGGCCGTCTTCTCGATGATCACGGCGTGCGGCCGTGATCGCTCACCGGGCCACGCCCCGGCACTCCGGGCGGCTGCGGGCTGGGGTTCGGGCACCGGTCATCGGGCCACGTAGCCCCCGTCGACCGGCAGGGCGACCCCGGTGATGAAGCTCGACTCGTCGCAGGCCAGGAACAGGGCGGCGTTGGCGATCTCCTCAGGTTGCGCCGGTCGTCCCAGGGGAACGGTGTTCAAGAAGCCATCCATCAGGTCGGACACGTTGGCGCCCGACTCCCGGCCGAAGAACTGGGGGAGCATCGGGGTGTCCACCGGTCCGGGGCAGATGGCGTTGCAGCGGACGTCAGGAGCCAGGTTCAACGCCATCGACTTCATCAGCAGCACGACACCCCCCTTGGCCAGCGAGTAGAGCGGGCTGAACGGCGAGCCGACGATCCCGGAGATGGAGGCCGTGAAGATGATCGAACCCTTCCCCTCGGCTCGCTTCAAGAGCGGCACGGCCCTGGCGGCCACGTAGAACGAGCCCTTCACGTTGGTGTCGATGGCCAGGTCCCACTCCTCGAGCGAGACGTCGAGCCCAGCAGCTCCGGGGATGCCGGCGTGGTCGTAGAGCACGTGGAGGATCCCGTGGGTCCGCTCCACGTCCTCGAAGAGTGCGGTCGTCTCGTCCACGTCCTTCACGTCGAGGTGCCGGGCCTCGGCCGAGCCGCCCGCCGCCTCGATCATGGCGGCCGTCTCCTTGGCCGAGCCCTCGTCGATGTCGGTGACGATGACGTGGGCCCCCTCTTCCGCGAACCGTCGGGAACCGGCCCTCCCCATGCCCGAACCCCCCGCCGTCACCAAGGCCACCCGATCACGGAGTCTCATCGTGACCCCTCCTTCCCGTTGTTTGGGGACGGTCATCTCCCGACCGGACTCCCACGGCGTCTACGGAGAGTGTAATGATGATAGTCATGAATTACCAGATGCTCGATGCGGCCTCGGAGGTCCGGTGCGCCTGGTGATCGTCGGGCGCGACCCACAGGGACGGTCGACGGTGGAGCGGGTGGACCAGCTGGAGCGCAGTCCCGACGTTCCCGTCACCGAGCTGGCGATCGCCGAGGTGTGGGCCTCCGCTGCCGTCGCCGGCTCGACCGCTGACCGACCGCGCACCCCACCACTGCGCCCTCTGGCCTGCCCGGTCGGCGAGGTGAGCTGGCGGGTGGTCCACCACCCGGCGAACGCCCACATCGGCCTCCATCGCACGGACACCGTCGACTGCGACATCGTCCTCGAGGGCGGCCTCGAGTTGGAGCTGGAGGACGGGCGCATCAGCCTGGTCCCCGGCGATCTCGTGGTGATTCCCGGCCTGGCACACGGATGGCACGCCGGACCGAACGGATGCACGGTGAGCGCCGTGCTCGTCGGGATCCCCGCCTGATCATCAGCGGGATACCGGGGGCACCGGCTTGGTGAAGTGCCGAGAGAGGTCACCCAACAGGTCGTAGGTCAACAGACGGCGTGAGAATCGCCACCGGCCATCCGCCCGTACGAACTCGTCGTCGTAGTGGGCGACCAGTACCACCTGGAGCGGGAAGTCGTCGAGGGCCTGGTGGACGACGACCGAGCTCTCTGCTGTCGCCCGGTTGCCGTCGCCATCGACGTGCACCACGACGTTGGTGGTGATGTGGCGGGTCCGGGGCGTACCGTTGTACCAACGGAGCCCCTTGGCGACCATGGCGCGGATCTCGTCGGCCCCGGTTGCCTCCACCGGCGAACCGGCGATGGCCAGCGAGGCCTCGGCGAACAGCGACCCGAAGGTATCGAGGTCGCCGGCGTCGATGCTGGCGGCGTACCCATAGATCAATGCCTCGATCGCCTCGCGGTCCCCGTTCATCACGCTCCCAACGTCCGACGATCCCGACGCCACCGCGCATCGGACTCGAATCTCCACGGTGGGCCGGCCTGCGCAGGACCCACTCTCTGTGGCTATCATACGCATAGATAGACGAGGATAGGAGGCCCCAGGATGGCTACCGCCACGACGGCCAGTCCAACGAGCATCGACCAGGTGGGTCTGACCATCGCCGGCGTCGGCGAACCGGGCGAGGGACCCGACCTCCAGGTCTTCAATCCGGCGACCGAGGAGCTGATCGCCACGGTGGGCTCCGCCGATGGCCGCCAGACCGACCGGGCCATCCAGGCGGCCCGGACCGCCTTCGACGAGGGTCCCTGGTCCCGATTCTCCCCCGAGGAGCGGTCTCTCGCCCTCAACCGGTTGGCCGATGTCCTGGAGCGCCACACTGAGCTGCTGATCGCCTCGGTCGTCGGCGAGGTGGGCACGCCGGTGACCCTCACCGAACAGCTCCAGGTGGCGACCCCGATACGCCACCTCCGCCACTACGCCGACGTGGCCACCACGCTGGCCGAGGTCCAGCTCGGCTCCCATTTCGACCCCGTTCCGAGTGCCAGTGTCGTCGCTTACCGTCCCGCCGGCGTCGTGGCGGCGATCACCGCCTACAACTACCCACTGCTTCTGGCCATCTCCAAGATCGGCGCCTCGTTGGCCGCCGGCTGCACGGTGGTGCTGCTGCCCTCGGGACGCACACCCCTGACCACGCTGATCCTCGGCGGTCTGTTGGAGGAGGCGGGCTTCCCACCCGGCACCGTCAACGTGCTGGCCGGCGAGGCCGACGTGGCCAAGCAGCTCACCGAGAGCCCACTCATCGACAAGGTGACCTTCACCGGATCGACCACGGTGGGACGACACGTGATGCGACAGGCGGCCACCGGACTGGCGGGAGTCATGCTCGAGCTCGGCGGGAAGTCGCCCCTGATCGTCCTCCCCGACACCGACCTGGCCGACATCGTGCTGCCCATCCATATGCGCTACAGCCGCAACGCCGGACAGGGCTGCATGTCACCCACCCGCCTCCTGGTCCACCAGGGCCAGTGGGACGAGTTCCTCGAGAGGAGCACGGAGGCCTTCGAGCTCATCAGGGTCGGGGATCCGTGGGACCGATCGACCGACGTCGGCCCATTGATCCGTCCCGAGCACCGGGCACGGGTGGAGCAGTTCGTCACCGATGCCTGTGATCAGGGCGGGCGGATCGCTGCCGGCGGTGGTCGGCCGGATACGGAACGAGGGTGGTACACCAATCCGACGCTGGTCGTCGGGGTGGAGAACTCGTGGCCCATCGCCCGTGAGGAGATCTTCGGCCCGATCGGTGTGGCGCTGCCGTACTCGACCATCGACGAGGCGGTGGCGCTGGCCAACGACAGCGAGTACGGATTGGCGGCCTACGTCTACGGGGACGACACGGACACTGCCCTGGGCGTGGCCGCCCGACTCCGGGCCGGGACGGTGACCGTCAATGGCGGAGGTGGTCTGCGCCCGGACGCCACCATCGGCGGCTTCAAGCAGAGCGGCATCGGACGAGAGCAGGGTCGGTGGGGCATCGCCGAGTTCCTCGAGCCTCAGCACATCCAGTGGGCGCTGCGGTGACCCCACTCCGGCGCCCCGGTGGTCCCCGGCCGTGCTGAGGGCATCGTTCTGCCTCCGCCGACTGGAGACCATGGACCACGAGGCGTTCGCCACCTACTGGCGGGAACACCATGCTCCGCTTGTCGTGGAAGTGGCCTCCACGCTCGGCATGGTCGCCTACTTCCAGATCCACACCGTGCACGACCGGGCCAATCAGGGACTCCGGGCCGGGCGCGGGGGACCTGAGCCGTACGACGGGATCGCCGAGGCGTGGTTCGAGGACCTGGACGCTGCCCTCGGGGCGTTCTCGAGCCCCGAAGGCCGGGAGGCATGGCAGCGGCTGGCCGACGACGAGCGCAGATTCATCGATCTCCCCCACTCGCCCATCTTCTTCGGACAAGCGACCACCGTGATCGACCCGACACGGTCCGAGCCCCGGTGACCGACGCCGTCCGCCCCACGGTGAGCCTGCCCTGCTCCGACCTCCGGGTGCTGGACCTGACCTCGGGTCCGGCGGCACTGGCCGCCATGGTCCTGGCCGACTTCGGCGCCGACGTCATCCGCGTCGAGCCGCCCGAGCAGAGGCCGCTGGACACCGTCCCCGCCTATCGCCAGTGGAACAGGGGGAAGCGAGTCCACCGGGTCGACCTGCGCTCCCCGGCCGGGCGATCCGAACTCGATGCCCTCACCGCCGGATGCGACGTGGTCATCGAGAACCTCCGGCCCGGCTCCGCCGCGTCGCTCGGTATCGGTTGGAACCGGCTGTCGACCCGGCACCCGGCCCTGGTCCTCCTCTCCATCAGCGGATTCGGGAGCGACGGGCCGCTCGCCACCACCAAGGGCTACGAGGGGGTGGTGGCCGCCAAGACCGGCCAGTTCGTGATCCAGAACGGCTACCGGAGCGACGGACCGATCTACGACGCCGTCCCCAAGGGCGTGTTCGGAGCGGCGATGCTCGGGCTGACCGGTGTGCTGGCGGCCCTCGAGCACCGTTCCCTCACCGGAGTCGGTGCCCACGTCGAGACATCGCTCCTCCAGTCCAACTTCGTCTATTCCTACGACGGGATCCGCCACGACGATCCGGCGGTCACCCGCGCCCTGACCCTGGCCCAGGGGCGCGATCCGCAGAACGACTCGCCGGGATACCGGATCGCCCAGTGCGCCGACGGGCAGTGGATCCAGTCGGGCAGCTTTGGCCCGGGGATCTTCGAGAACCTGATCCGGGCGCTCGGCATCGACGAGTACTTCACCGATCCTCGGTACGCGGCCGGAGTCTGGTCGCTGGGCGGCCCGGACCGACGGGCCCTGATCGACCTGATCGACGCCGCCTACCGGCAACGGACGTTGCCCGAGTGGATCCCCGTGCTGGATGATCACGACGCCGCCTATGGACGGTTCCTCACCACCCAGGAGTACATGCACCATCCCCAGATGGTCCACAACGGACACGTGGTCGAGGTCGACGACCCGGTGGTGGGCCCGAGTCGGCAGCTCGGGCCCCTGGCAACGTTCGGCTCCTTCCGGTGGCAGTGGCCCGGGCCGCCGTCACCGATCGCCGACGGCCGGTCGCCACGTTGGCATCCCACCCGCGACCCGCTTCCCCCGGCGGCGTCGAACACGTCCACGACCAGCACCCTCTCCCATCTGCGCATCGTCGACCTCGCCATGTACGCCGCGGCGCCGGGCGGTCCCGGCCTGCTGGCCGAGCTCGGGGCCGACGTCATCAAGGTCGAGCCCCTCGCCGGCGATCCCACGATGCGGACCGGAGGCGAGCTGTTCGCCCGGATCACTCGGGGCAAGCGGCGGGTGTCCATCGACCTCAAGACCCCCGACGGACAGGCCGTGCTGCGGGCCCTGGTCGCCACATCCGACGTCGTCGTGCACAACTTCCGTCCGGGCGTGCCCGAACGCCTCGGCGCCGGCTTCGGCCTTCTCCGTGAGATCAATCCCCGCCTGGTCTACGTGTATGCGGCGGCCTTCGGATCCTCGGGACCCGATGCCCGCCGGCCGGCATTCGATCCAGTCATCTCGGCGATGGCCGGAGGAGAGGTGCTCCAGGCCGGCGAAGGCAACCCCCCACAACAGCGTCAGACCTCGGATCACTCTGCGCTCCTCAGCGTGGCGGCCGCCGTCCTCCTCGGCGTGCGGCAGAGGGACCGGACCGGCGAGGCCCAGTACGTGGAGACAACCATGCTGGCCAGTGCGGCCTACCTGTTCTCGGACGACTTCATCGACTACCCGGACAAGCCGGCCCGCGCCGTGCCGGACCACGGTCAGTACGGCCTCGACGCCCTCTACCGGCTGTACCGGGCCCAGGACGAGACGTGGCTGTTCCTGGCCTGCCTGCGGGCCGACGAGTGGGAGCGGCTGAGTGATGCCGTCGACCCCCGTCTCCATGACCGGTTCCCCGATGCACACCGGGACCGGCACGCCGACGGTCTCGCCGAGAGCCTGGCGTCGGCCTTCGCTGGCCGCCCGGCGGCGGTCTGGGAGAAGACCCTCCAGGCCGTCGACGTCGCCTGTGCCGTCGCCGATGGGAGTTGGCAGGACTTCCTCTACGGGGAGGACGCTCACGTCCGCCCGTCCATGGTCACCAGCTACGTGCTCCCCGACGTCGGCCCCGTGCGCCACACCGGGAGACCGGTGACGCTGACCGGTGCCGAGAATCCCATCGGCCGGCTCGAATCGTTGGGCCAGAGCACCGTTGCCGTGCTCGCAGAGATCGGGCTGGACGAGCACGAGATCGACGACCTGGTCGCCCGGCGCGTGGTCCTCGCCGCTCCGTCGGCCGACGGCTGACTCCGGATCTGGTCAGGGCCGGCGATCCCCGTCAGTCGTAGAGGGATCCACCGGACAACCAGCGATCGATGGCCGGCCGCCCATCCTCGGACTTCGGTTCCACCCGAAAGCCGTCGTCGTCGACCAGATAGGCGAACCCGTTGACCGCACCGGGTCCTGGCTCGGTGATCTCCACCGTCCACCCCGAGCCCATCAGGCGCTCCGCCTCTGCCTCCAGGTCGGGTACCCAGTAGCAGACGTGGTGGACCGGGTGTCCCCGACGCCTCTCCCAGACGGTGCCGGGGACCTCCTCGAGCAGCTCCACGCGGACCGGACCGTCGAGGGACCAGGTGACGGCCAGGTCGACGGTCATGTCCACCCCCTCCTGGCGGATGGGCCGGAGGCGACGTTGGACCGGAGCCCAGGTCACGCCGAACTGCTCGCTCCACCGTGTCGCGGTGGCCGGGAGGTCGGCCACGACGTAGCCGATGTGGCTGAGTGACCGGGCCCACGAGCCGGGGCCGGGGAGGAAGGCCTGGGTCTCCCCCGCCGTCACAGTTCGGTGAAGATGACCGGGAACGACTCGAATCGGTCGGCGGCGGTGTCCGTCCGGCGACGGGGGTCACCGAACCGAGGGTCGAGTCGCATGCCCGCCGCCATCAGCTCCATCATGAACACCACGATGGTCCCGGCGGCGGCTTCGTCGGGGTTGGTCTTCGAGGTACTGGTGGCCAGTGGCCGTCCCAGGCACGTATGGGGCCCTCCGCCGAAGGAGAAGCCGTAGGGATGGGCGCCACCGGCCATCGGCCGGTAGGGGTCGAACCGTTCGGGATGGTCGCCGCTCACCGCCACCTCGCGCACGGCAGTGTCGAGGTCGAGGGCCAGGCACTCGCCTTCGGCGATGGTCCGCCCCGTCGAAAGCGTGACCTCGCGGAGAGAGCGTCGGAGGAGGGCGGGCACGGGCGGATGGAGCCGCAGCCCCTCGTTCACCGCCTGCCGCACGAAGGCCACATCGTCGACCTTGCTCGCATCCTCAGGATGGTCGTCGATCCAGTGCAGCAACTCGAGCACGATGTGCGGTACCGCATGGGTAGTGGTGCTCGACGAGGCCAGGAGGAAGAAGATGGCCTCACGCCGGACCTCGTCCTCGTCCATCTCCGGTGCGTGTTCGATCAGCAGTGACAACAGGTCCAGCGGAGCCGGCTGGCCCGTTCTGATCAGCTCCTGGCGCCGGCGAAAGGACGCCCGGAACCAACGCTCGACGAAGATCTCGCTGGCGGCGAGGCCGTCCAGGACGATCTGGTCGTGGTCGGTCAGTGCCCACTCGACGGACGCCGCCTCCCCGAACCGCTCGGCGCACTCGTAGAGGCGCTCCAGCTCGACGTCCCCGTCGATGCCGTCGAGTCCGATCAGCCTGGCCGTCATTTCGACCAGGACCATCCGGGAGAACATCAACAGATCGTCGGTCACCGACTCCGTCGGGTCGCGGCGCGCCGCTACCCGGGAGGCCAGTCGACGTCTGACCGCCGGCATCAGCACCTCCTGCTCGGACACATGGAGCGCGTCACGGGCGAACAGGCGGGCCTCGAGCCGACGGCGGGTCAGGTGGTCCCCTCGGGTGAGGGTGAGCACGCTCCCTCCGAGTAGGGGGAAGCTGTCCCGGTTGTGCAGGTCGGCGGCGATGTCCGGTGAGCGAAGGATCTCCTCGACCTCGGTGGAGGAAGTGATCCGAGTCATCTCGGCAACGGCCGGACCCTTCTGTCGTTCCTCCATGACACCACCCCCATCTGCCTGGCTGGGCCAAGCGCCATCGTGTTCGCTGGTTTATTATAATCATGACTAGCAATCCGGGGTGGCGGGTCCCCGTGACACCGCGTCGCAGGCAACGGATCAATCGTGGACCGCGCCCAACGAGCGTGGAGCCTCGTGGGTCCGTGGGCTCGGCACCATCGACGTCCCCCCTCGGGGGGACAGGCAATGACGACGACAGCGGGCCGCACATTGGAGGGCATCCCCATCCGTCCGGGGTTCCTCCACGCCGAGGACCCGGCACTGCGGGCCTCGGGTTTTCCTGAGTGGGAGCGCCTGCTGCACGAAACGCCGAGGTTTGAGAGTGACTACCGGACGCCCACGTCGCCCAACGGCCTCTGGTATCTGCTCGGACACGACGACGTCTACGCCGTCCTGCGCGACACCGGCCTGTTCTCCAGTCGGGGGTTCACCCACCCCGACTTCGAGAGCGACTATCTGATGATCCCCAGTGAGTACGACCCGCCCCAGCACACCATGTACCGGACCGCCCTCAATCCGTTCTTCTCGCCCGGCAAGATCGCCGAACTCGAGGGACCCATCCGCGCCGCGTGCCACTCCCTCATCGACCGGATCATCGAGAGCGGCAGCCGCTGCGACCTGCTCGACGACTTCGCCCTGCGCTTCCCCACCACCGTCTTCCTCGACATGCTCGGTGTCCCCACGGCTAACCTCGACAAGTTCATCGGGTGGGCGCACGCGTCGCTCCATACGCCCCACTCCGAGGATCCCGACGGTCAGATCCGCGATCGGGCCGATCGGGCGATCCATGAGTTCCTGTGGGATGTCGTCCTCCAGCGGCAGGAGGAACCTCGCGAGGACATCGTCAGTCAGCTGCTCACGATCCGGGTCGAGGATCAGCGACCTCTCGACAGGAAGGAGTTGCTCGGGATCCTCTATCTGCTGTTCCTGGCCGGGCTCGACACCGTGTCCAGCATGCTGGGGTGGTCGTTCACCCACCTGGCCGAGCACCCCGACGACCGGCGGCGGATCCTCGATGACCCGGCGGTCATCCCCCTGGCCGTCGACGAACTGCTCCGGTACTACTCGATCGTCATCATGTCGCGGAAGGTCACCGAGGACACCGAGGCGTACGGATGCCCCATGCGGGCGGGTGACCGGGTCATCGTCCCGCTGGCCAGCGCCGACCGCGACCCGGCAGCGTTCCCCGACGCCGGAACCTTCATCGTGGATCGGTTCCCCAACCGCCACCTGGCCTTCGGCGTGGGTCCACACCGGTGCATCGGCTCCCACCTGGCCCGACTGGAAATGCGCATCGCCCTCGAGGAGTGGCACCGTCGCATCCCCGACTACCGGCTCATCGGCGATGGTCCATCGACCTTGCGGGTGGGGATGTTCACCATCTCGCTACAGTCGGTGACCCTGGCCTGGGACCGGACCCGGGCCTGACCGACCGCCGTCGGCCCTCCGGCGGTAGCGGAGCGGCTCAGGTGTGGTAGCCGAACACCTCGAGCTGCATGGCCAACAAGTCGTAGTAGCCCACCAAGGCGGTGATGTCGAAGACCGAGCGCTCACCCAGCCCTCGCGTGGCCTCCCGGTAGAGCTGATCGTCGATCCGACGCTCGGTGACGAGCGCGTGGGCCACCCGCTCGGCGAGCACCTCCGAGGCATCCTCGAATACGCCGTGGCCCGACGACAGCCCCTCCAGCTCACCGGCGGTGAGTCCGACGCTCCGGGCGATCCATGCGTGGGCCTTCCATTCGAAGGCGCTGCCCCGGACCGTGGCCACCGTCAGGATCACGATCTCCCTGATCCGCGGGGTCAACTCCAGGGAGAAACGCAAGGCGTTCCCGGTCTGCTGCAGCAGGTCCCCGACCGCCGGATCCAGCAGGAAGGCGTTGAACGGCCCGGCCAGGCCGCCTCCCCCGTCACGGACCAGCAGCGCATCCGGGCCGCCCCGCCGCGGGTCGGCCAGCAGCCGCTCATACAGGCCCGACTGATCCGGGTCCATCGCCTCGGGCCGGATCATCGGAAGTCGATCGCCGGCGCCCACCCGATGCTAGAGCAGCTGGCCGGCGTCCACCGGCAAGGTGATACCCGTCACGTATCGGGCCTCGTCGGAGCAGAGCCACACGATGGCATTGGAGATGTCGAGGGGCTCGACCAGGTCCAGTTGCATGGAGTTGGCCATCCACCCGGGAGGGGCTGCGTCGAGGACGTCGGCGAAGAACTCGTTGACCACCATTGGTGTGCGGACTCCCATGGGGTGCACGGAGTTGACCCGGATACGATGCTCGCCGAGCGCCTTGGCGTAGTTGCGCATCAGCCCGACTACTCCGTGCTTTGCCGCTCCGTACCCGACCTGGCCGGGGCTGATCTTCTCCCAGTCGTAGCAGACGCCCTGCAGTCCGGACGTCGACGAGGTGATCACGATGCTGCCGCCGTCACCGCCGGCGATGATGTGGGGAACCGTCGCCTGGAGCGTGTAGAAGACGCCACTGAGCATGATGTCGATCGAGTCGGTCCACGCCTGCATCTCCCGTGCCAGCGATCCGGTGGTGGGCATGATCCCTGCATTGGCCAGCACGAAGTCCAGCCGGCCCAACTCCGAGACGCCGTTGTCTACGGCCTCCTTGACGGCGTCGAAGTCCCGCACATCGGCGACGCTGGCCACGATCCGCCGGTCGAGTGCTTCCACCATCTTCTGGGTCTCCTCGAGGTCCTGTTTGGTGGACATCGCGTACTCCACCGTGGCCACCTGCTCGCAGAGATCGATGGCGATGATGTCGGCACCTTCCTCTGCGAGGCGCAATGCATGGGACCTCCCTTGGCCTCGCGCCGCCCCGGTGATGAATGCAACCTTGCCGGACAACCTTCCCATCTCGGACTCCCTTCGTTGGTGTGTCACTGGTTCGGGGGGAAAGCGGCGTCCCCCTGGCTCACGTCGGATGGGCACCACACCTGGATGCACAAATACATGACTATGATACGTATGGAAAGTACACCATCGGCTGCCTTTGCTCAACCGAATTCGGGCGCATCGACCATCGGCCATCAGTGGGACGTCGTAGTGACCGGCGATGCGGCTCATTCGTCCCAACGGTCGGAGAACGCTCGGCGATGACCGGGCCGCACCGTCCGGGAGCCTGGTTCCTTCTCGAAGGAACGGGCGTGAGCCCAGGGCGTCAGTGAGGCTCAGTCAAGCCGGCCGAGAACAGAATCTCCCTTTGGCACTGGTTGTGAAAAGGGTCTCCCAGTCACCACGGCACTCCGACACCCCTTGCTCCAGGCATTCCTTTGGGTTGGATCGGACCAACCACACTCGCCGGCGGCCGCCCCGTTCAGCTCCGCCCGCAGAGTCTGAACGTCGGCTCCCACCATGAGCATTCGGGGTCATTCTCGTGGTTGTTCGTCATCCTAAGCTGTGGTCGACAAGACCCGCAGCAGGAGGTGCAACCATGGCGAGTTCCATCGATCCAGATGTTCCACCTAGCGGTACAGGATGCGTGGAGTGTCTCGAAGCGGGGGGGTGGTGGCTCCATCTACGGCGATGCGCCGAGTGCGGCCATATTGGGTGCTGTGACGATTCGTTAGAGCGACATGCAAGCGCTCATGCACGCGTCTCTGGTCACCCTGTCATTCGCAGTTTCGAGCCGGGCGAGGATTGGTTCTGGAACTACCAAACAAACAGCTACACGGAAGGGCCTCGCCTCGCGTCCCCTGAGCATCATCCCCTCGACCAACCCGTTCCCGGTCCAGCTGGGCGGGTTCCTGGCAACTGGCAGGAACTCTTGGGAGGGTCGTGAACTGGCGAGCGACCGCCGGCTCAATGTCGGAGCCCTCCACATGCGCTCGTGCAACGATCGGCCTCGGAGGTTGACAACCGTCCTCAACTCACGACGCTGAAGTCGGCTCAGGATGCCCCTCGCACGATCAGTACCAGCGTCCTAGTGGCCGACCATGGAGCAGGCGGTCTTCCAAGAAACTCCGAATCTGCTCACTGAACTCCCTGGCCAACTGAGGGCCGAAGACCCCAAGTGGTGCTCCTGACCAGATTGTTCGATCGCTTAGCTCCGCCCTGTGACAGCGCTCTACTTCACAAACCTTTTCTGACCGTTCGCTCCAAAATTCCCAGCGTTGCGCGCAGGGCCGACTCGGGAACGATCGGGAAGCGCTCTTTCATGTCGCCGCTTACCTTTGACCAGTCGTAGTAGGAGGTCACATCGGTCATACCGTCCTCACCGGCCGCCAAGCGGTAACCGTAGATGTGCGGAATCGGAATGTCAGGCCCGAGATCCCACGCGATCTCCTTGTCGCGTTCAAAGACGATGATGCGCACGGTCACGTCATACTTGCCGAGGGGAAAGTCATTCAGCGCCTCACGATCCATGTGGATGACGAAGGTATCGCCGACTTTCTCCGCCGGCTCGCCAGTGAAGTCCTGCAGCATCCCCGATGCGTCGATTGCTACATGCCCAGCCGGGCTGCGCACGATATCGAAGATGGCGGCAGGTGTGGCCGGGATCGGCCGAGTCACCTCGATTCGCTCAGACGTGATGACGGAATCGGGCATGTGGGCTCCTTCTGGTGGTACATCGGATCTCTACGACTCCAAGCCAATCACATCCAGACCCTCTCAGCTTCATAGGCTGAGATGGATCGTAGGGCCAGCCTCATATTCGGCGGTCGGGGACACCCTCAGCTCATGCACCGGGCGGCATCATCCAGGTTGATCCGTGTCGCCGTAATCACCAGGGCGGTATAGCGAATGATGATGCTTCCGCCTGCAGAATCGACTGCGCCTCCGATGCCCGAGAGCAACTCATCCAGCTTCTCCGCTGGTAGTTGACTGTGACCCCCGAACGTTGGAACCGTTTCGACTCACTCATCCCGCGTATAGGTTCGCTCCCAATCGAACTCCCACTCCTCGGGCTCACTGAACGCGCCGTTCTGTTTGATGCCGTCAATGGCCTTGTCGGACAGCGGCGCATAGGACGCCCTGCCGCCGGTCGAGCCACCCCGGAAGAACGGGAGTTCGGGGAGATCCCGCTCGTAGACAGAAGTGATCGCCTTCGCGCACTCGGGCGAATACGACATGACGTTCCAAAACAGCGCTAGATGGCCGCTGGGGCGGAGACTGTCGGCCGCCCTGGATGCGCCCAGGTCGGGGTCGAACAGCGGAATCAGACTGAACTGGCCAGCACGCTCAGCCACCGTCGGCTGCCTTGGATCAATGCTTCCGACTGGACCACGAATCCAGCCTCCTTCATCAGGTTGATCAAGGAAGCCTGATTCCTGTAGACAAACCACCGGCTCTCGTCGGAGGCATACGTGACGGCCTCGTGCGCAGATCCATTGCCAAGGGCGGTGACGAGACCGAGTGATCCGGACGTCTTCATGACCCGTCTGAACTCGTGGAGCACGCCAAGAGTCTCCTGCTCGGGAATGTGCAGCATTGAAGCGACGTTCCAAATCCCGTCAAGGCATCCCGCCGTAAGAGGAAGCATTCGCAGGTCACCTTGGACCAGGTGGCCATCAAGCCGCTCTGCTGCAACTCGGAGCATTCCTGCCGAGAGATCGACCCCCACAACTTGGAATCCCTTGTCGGCGAGCCGGAGCCCGTCATGCGCAGGGCCGCATCCCAGGTCCGCCACGATGCCCCCACGAGGGATGCTGGCGGCGAAGTTGCTCTCCAGGCGGATGAACGGATGCTCCTTCTCCGACGCCAGCTGTACTTGATGGTCTGCATATCGACGAGCGATGCGGTCATAGGTTTGCCGATTGGATTCGGTGAAGTCGGTCAGCTCCGAAGCACCATGGTCAGAGTGCACCACCGTCCCATGATGCCGTTTCCGCCGACATCTCGGAGCGGCCGACCCTCAGGACTCAACGGGCGCCTTGGATCACCCTCCCGGCGAATACGACAAGCCCGTCCTGACCAAGGTGGTCGGCAAGGCCAGGGCCGCGGAGGAAACTGACCGGCTGTCCTATAGCATGAAGGCATGGCTAACGCACTCCACATCGGTTTTCATGATGGACTTCGGTCCCCCCAGCCCGGGCGGCACGTCCTTCTCTGCCTCGACGACGTCGTCGGCTGGGCCGTCTCCGTGGACGGCACCGTGGCCACCGCCGATGAGGCGGTCACCAGTCCACGTCGTCGGGTTCGGCGGTTGGGGAATCAGGCGGCTCGACGCAACGCCCGCTTCGGCGACCTTGCCGACCGATGGCCGTCCGTCGGCCCGTCGGCCGACCCGGCCTTGGGGCCGACCCGGCCACCCACCAGGGCGGCCTGACTTCTCGCGCCTTTGGAGTGGATTACCCGGCAGGGGGCCCGACATGTGCCCGGAGGCTGGATAGCGAGCCGAGCCTGTACGAGGGGCTGGCTCGGATACAGGCCCGGCACTCCCGATTCTACCGAGGAGGCGCGTTGCCCGGAAGCACGGAACCCCAGGTCAAGTATCGGGAATCGCGAGAGTCAAGTGGGGTACCGAATTGGGTGTAGACCTGAGAGTGCCGTCGGGTCAGCGACGGGATGCGGGATTCCCCAACTGACCCGGCGTCAGTCGGGGAAAGGGGGTCCGATCGTGACCACCAAGCCACTGGATTCAGAGTTAGTGGTGATTTGTCCTCACTGTGCAGGCGTACTGCTGGGCCGCTGGGAGGTACACCTTCACGGGTGTCCGGCGGCCAGCACGAAGCACGCCTGCGGGCAGTGCGAGCAGGCCATGGACAACGTTGCCAAGCGCCGATTGTGTGGGTAGCGCTCCGCTCGAGGACGTCACTACCAATCCGCACAGAATGATCCCGGAGGTCCAGAACTTGCCGGCGAGGTGATCCGGAGCGGGCGTACGTTAGCGGCATGGCTGAACTCGACTGGGACGAGGGCTTCTGGTTTGACCGGCGTCCTGATGCGGCCTTGGTCTGGCACTGTCGCGCCGCATGTGAAGCGGGGCGCATCATTCCAATGGAGTTCCGAGAGCGGACGTATAGCTGGTCCACTGTCGGCCAGCGACGACGGTGCCCGGAGTGTGCCGAATCCATCCCGAGGCGAGAGTTGGAGAACTAACCCCGGCCCAACGGTCACAAATCAATTTGCTGGGGACGAGGCTGGAGTGGCCGACAACTACTCTCCTCGTTTGCCGGCTCTCTTGCCTGCGCTCAAGCCCAGTCCAACCAGCCATGCCACAAAGAAGACCACGGCGATGATCCATAGAACGTGGACTGCGAATCCCACTCCGGCCAAGATGATGGCGATGATGAGAAGTACGAGGATTAGTCCCATTCCGCGACCCTATGCCTTATCCGTCGGGACAGCGTCCTAGCCAACCCACTGCCGGCTGAGCGAATTCCCCCCGTCACGTGCCGCCGCCACGTGATCGGGCTGTTGGGTGCCCCCAAAGACCTCGACCCAGCAGTCGAAGGCCGAGCCTTCGTCAAGGGCGAAAGGGAGGGAGGCGTCACCGGCCTGGTCGACCAACGCGCCGCGATCGCGACGAGGGGCACGCCGGATGGCTACGGCCAGCTCTTACCCCTGCGCCGTTGGAAGGGTTGATCCGGCAGCTCGGCTGATCAGTACGAAGCGGGGACTACTCGTCGGCCTCGATGACCGTGATGTCCTCCTCAACGGCTTGCAGGTTGCCGTCATCTCCCGCCACTGAGAGCTTCTCATCGACAATGGCGTCACCCTCAGACGTGATCACAGCTACGGTCTCGTCGGTCGCGACGATCTTTCCCTTGCCGTCCACTGCGACGAGCAGGTCGTCGATCACGAGATTGCCCTCGTCGTCCACACCCTCGGTCTCGACTTCCAGCACCTCCAGCGGATCGTCGCCGCGGGGTCTCCGGCCGTCTTCGTTCATTGCGAACCTCCTCATCTGAGCGGATCGCCGTCGGAGAAGGGAGCTAACAACTACCAAAACACCGACTCCGAGTGCAGCCCACATCACGGGTCTACGTCTCATAGCAGTCCACTTTCTCTCGTTCTCCCTTCACTGTCATCTCCGGAAAAGTCGAACTCGGCTCGCTATCCGAAGGAATCCGGCAACATCCCGAGCACCGAGAGTAAATCATGGAAATCCTTCAATGCTTCCTCGAACCTCTGCCGTGTGACGCTCTCGGGCTGTTCGCCACCGACCCCGATTTCGGCCACCAACTCCAACCCGGCGACATGAACGATACTGAGCGCCCTCTCCAACTCCTGCCAGATGCCGAACCGATCGCTCTCCTGACTGTGCTCTATCCTCGCCATTGTTGTTGCCCTAAGCACTCCCTTTCCAGCTTCTAGGTCGGGGGCCTCGTACATGAGTCAAATGTATTCGGTCCTTGATCAAACCCCTAGAGGCGAAGGTCCCTTGCCCAAGAGAGCGGCAGAACGTCTTCGTAGAGATCGGCCAGGGCAGCAACGTGGGGTCTTCAACCGCAATCACCGCAATGACCGGCGGCGGAGCCTAGGACTCGCCTCCACCTGAGCAGCAGAGATGGGCGCTTAACCCGGTGAAGCCAAGGACGTAGAGCGGGTCAACGCGGGTCGGGTGCTCCCGCAAAACGCGCCAGATCGACCGTTACGTAGATAGCCCGGCACGTCGCCAGTATCTCGTTACCGCTGCTCAGTTCTGCACTAATGAAGAGCTTGCGGCGCTCTCGTCCATCTAGTCGGGCACGAATCTCTAGAGCTTGGTCGACAGGTACGGCCGCGAGATAGCGAACTGACAACTCGCCGGTGAAAGCGGGCTCCTGCAGTCTGCCAATCACGAAGCCCGTGACGTCGTCAAAAGCAGCGGCGACAATTCCGCCGTGAGCACGACCGGGTGCTCCTTCGAATGCCCGCCGCAAGACGAAGTCGGCGATCACTTCTTCGTCTTTGAACAGAATCTCGAATTCGACGGCTGTCGGGTTCGAGTTGCCGCCCACAGCTCGGTCTTCGAATCCGCTTCCGCCCAAGACCGATCCGTCGGAGGCGGACCGCATCAGGGCTAGACGATTACGTAGCGGCGTCTGGCTGACGGCAAGTGCCAGTTCATCTGCCGTCTCCGCCAGAGATGCAAGCGGACCATCCTCGGGATCGTGCGCCGCAAACGTGTGGCTAAGCGCTCGCAAGCTTGCGGCCGCCCTTTCCCGTTCCTCTTCGGTCTTCATAGGGGCAAGTGTAGGGAGCGCCTCCGATCGCCGGTTCTTCTCCTGGATCGTCCTCAGCATCCGTAGCTGAAGCTGACTCTCGATCTATGACCTCCCTCTTGGTCATGGTCATGGCATAGGTACATATCGTCGGCATATCGAAAACTGCATACGTGGCGGCAACGTCACTCTCACTTGACTGGGGGTATGACCCACGGCCGACAAGTACTGGCAGTAAGCAAGAGTCCTTGGTATCAACGCCCCAAGAGGCGATCCGCTCCGGATGGAACAATGCGCCCTTGGCGTCTGTGGTCGGTGGTGGTCGTAGTGGCACTGGGAGCCACTGTCGCCGCGTGCTCGAGCGGATCGACGGCCCCGGCGGTCGACTCGCAGCCGACCACGGTCGCCGGCTCGGGGGCGGGATCGTCCTCTGGTGGAGGATCGGCTCTGGCCAGGGCTGTGACGTACTCCCAGTGCATACGAAGCCACGGCGTACCGAACTTCCCCGACCCCGTGCAGACCCCCGATGGCGGCTATGGGTACAGGACCAACGGGATTGACCCGAACTCGTCTGCGTTCCAAGACGCCTTACAAGCGTGCAAGTCCCTACCGTCCCCGTGGAACTCATCGGGCCAGGAACTGTCACCCTCCCAACAGCAAGCGTGGTTGAACTGGTCCGCATGCATCAGAACCCACGGAGTGCCCAACTTTCCCGACCCGACGTTCTCGGGCAGTGAGGTGCACGACTCCGGCATCACGCCGAACTCAACCCTGATCCAGTCGGCGATGGGGGCCTGCAAATCGCACATGCCATCCGTCGGGGGCCTAGGCGGGTGACTGATTCGACACCAAACACTGTGCTGCTCGTGGTCCCCGAAGGAGCGGACAGGGTGGCACTCTCTTCCCCCAGGTTCGAGTGCAAGTGACACGGAAGCGATGGGTGCTGGCCGGAGCAGCGGGCGTCGTTGCGGTGATCGCCGCTCTGAGCGTGGTTACCTCCACTACGAACCTGTCGGCCTCTGCCGCCCAGGCTCCGCCGACGACAGCGAAGGTTGGAATGCAGACGCTGTCCGCCATGGTCTCCCTGAATGGGATCTTGGCCTACCAGGCAGGATCGGATGGCTCGCCGTATTCCGTGATCAACCAGGCTCAGGGGGTCTACACCGCGTTGCCTGAGATCGGCCAGGTGATTGCTCAGGGTCAGGTCCTCTACGATGTGAACGACAACCCGGTGGTGCTCCTGTATGGCTCAACACCCGTCTATCGGACGTTGTCAGCAGGTTCAGCCGGCGCCGACGTAGCCCAGCTCAACGCGGACCTGGTGGCTCTGGGCTACGCCAACACGAGGCAGCTCAGTCCAACGTCCAACTCCTTCGGATCGGCCACCACGGCGGCCTTGATGAAACTCCAAGGTGCCCTCGGAGTTGCCGAGAACGGCACACTAAGCCTTGGCCAAGCCCTGTTCGACCCCACCGCCGTGCGGGTGACAACGCTGTCCGTTCCGCTGGGGGGTGCGGCCCAGAGCGGACAGACCGTGATGGCCGGCACCACAACCACTCGCCAAGTGCAGGTGGCATTGGACGCCTCGCAGCAGTCCGACGTAGGAATCGGGAACAAGGTAGACATCACCCTCCCGAACAATGAGACAACTCCCGGTGTCGTCTCCGGGGTAGGAACGGTGGCGAGCTGCCCACCCGGTTCGGCATCCGGCGCGTCGAACGCGAGCTCTGCGACGACAGGAACGGGCACCTGCTCCTCGGCCTCGGGCAGCATCGTCACCCCGACCGTCACCGTGAACGTCACCCCATCCGACCCAGCCGCCACTGGCACCTGGGATGAGGCCCCGGTGCAGGTCACGATCACTACCGCCAGCGTCCCCGACGCCCTGGTAGTGCCCGTGACCGCGCTGCTGGCCCGGTCCGGAGGCGGCTACGCGGTGGAAGTCGTTGGCCCAGGAGGTGATCGCTCTCTCGTGACGGTCTCGCTCGGACTGTTTGACGATGCTGATGGCCTGGTGCAAGTCACCGGTTCAAGGTTGGTCGCCGGTCAGCACGTGGTGGTTCCGACCGCATGACCGCTACCCCACACACGCTTGACCACCCATCGGTCGTTGAATGTGATGACCTCCTCCAGGTCCCGGTGCTCGACCTCGACCGCGTGACCAAGACCTATCCCGGCGAGACGCCAGTCGAGGCCCTGCGCGGGGTGAGCCTCACCATTGGCCAAGGGGAGCTGGTCGGAATCGTGGGACCGTCGGGATCGGGCAAGACGACCCTGCTCCAACTGATGGGGACCCTCGACCGGCCCACGAGCGGCAAGGTGCGGATCACGGGGCTTGACGTTGCCACCATGGCCGACGACGACGTGGCCCACCTGCGGGCCATCCAGATCGGGTTCGTATTCCAACAGTTCTTCCTCGCCGAGCACTCTACGATCCTGGACAACGTGGCCGACGGACTCCTGTATGCCGGTGTCCCCATCGAACGGCGCCGGCAACGTGCCGTGGAATCCCTTGATCTGGTGGGCTTGGCGGACCGGGCCACCGCTCGCCCCACCCAACTCTCGGGGGGACAGCGACAACGGGTGGCCATCGCCCGAGCCCTCATCGGCCAACCGGCCATCGTGTTGGCCGATGAGCCGACCGGGAATCTCGATCAGGCGACCGGACGCGCCATCCTCGATTTGGTCGACCAGCTCCACCAGAGAGGTTCAACCATCGTGGTCATCACACACGACCGCGCCGTGGCCGAGCGCATGGATCGCAAGATCGAAATCCTCGACGGGCACATCGTCGCTGACAATGGACCGTCAGCGGGCCCAAACCGTTGCCCCCGCACGTTCCCAACTCAACCTGTGATCCGCAGGCTACAGGCCCCCTCCGGTGCACCCACCCACGAACAGCCGTCATGACAGCACCCACACCTCAAGCGCGGAGGCGACTGCAGTTCACCGACCTGACCCGACTCTCCACCGTCGGTTTGCGCACCCGAAAGCTACGAGCCGGGCTGTCCGCTCTCGGCATCGCCATCGGTGTGGCCGCTATCGTCGCCGTTCTGGGCCTGTC
The DNA here is from genome assembly GCA_963738545.1 of uncultured Acidimicrobiaceae bacterium. Lineage (GTDB taxonomy): Bacteria > Actinomycetota > Acidimicrobiia > Acidimicrobiales > RAAP-2 > Bog-756. The sequence goes on along the minus strand of CAVTXA010000008.1, from coordinate 30,168 downwards.
CGCCTCCTCCCAGGCCGGCCTGCTCAGCGAGATCGATCAGCTCGGCACCAATCTTCTCACCGTCAGCAACGGCCAGAGCATCACCGGGGGGCCCGCCGAACTGCCCACTACCTCGCTTTCCATGATCGGTCGCATGAGCGGCGTGCAGCAGGTTCAGTCCACGGGGACGGTCAGCGTTAACGCGTATCGCAATCCCTACATCCCCGCTGTCGACACCAATGCTTTGACCGTCCAAGCCGCAACCCTCCAACTCCTCTCCGTGGTCGCCGCGACGGTTGCCAGGGGTGCCTTCCTGAACGCGGCGTCTGCCCAGGAACCTGTTGCCGTGCTCGGAGCGGCTGCCGCTCAAAGGCTCGGCGTCGATCGGGTCTACCGCGGCGAACGCATCTGGGTCGGTGGCCACTGGTTGTACGTAGCCGGCATCCTCCGACCGGCAGCACTGGCCCCTGCCGTCGACTCTTCCGTGCTGATCGGCTATCAGGCAGCCGAAAAGTACCTGGGTTTCGACGGCCATCCATCCACCATCTATCTGCGGGCCCAAAATGATCGGGTTCCTTCTGTCGATTCTCTTCTGGCCGCCACTGCCAACCCCGAGAATCCCAGTCAGGTCGACGTAAGCCAACCCTCGTCCGCCCTTGTTGCCCAGGCCGAAGCGAAGAGTGCGCTGAACGGCCTGTTCCTGGGCCTCGGTGCCGTCGCGCTCCTGGTCGGCGCCGTCGGCGTCGCCAACATCATGATCATCTCTGTACTGGAACGCCGCTCAGAAATCGGCCTGCGCCGAGCCCTTGGCGCCACCAGGGGCCACATTCGCGGCCAGTTCCTCTCCGAAGCGGTCCTTCTCGGAGTGCTCGGTGGTGCAGTCGGGGTCGCTCTCGGTGCGGCATCCACCGCTGTCTACGCCCAAACCAAACACTGGGCCGTCGTCATTCCCACCGAAGCGTGGGCAGGCGGCATCGCCGCCTCACTGATCATCGCCGCTGTCGCGGGACTCGTTCCCGCTCTGCGGGCCGCCCGACTCTCACCCACCCAGGCCCTTTGGGCTGTGTAGCCGAGGTCTTGGATGAACGGGGGCCTCAGAACTGCGGGGTCACCGGGCAATCCGCAAACGGTCATGCTCGGACATCGGGAACGGCGGCGGGTAGATGGAGCGTGACGCACAGCCCACCGGCAACGCGGGCGGCGAGCGTGAGTGTTCCGCCGTGCGCTTGGGTGATCCCATTGGCAATCGCCAGGCCGAGTCCCACGCCGGCGTGGTCGCTGCGTATCCGCTCGGTGCCGCGCTGAAACGGCTCTACCAGCGTAGAGACCAACTCCGGAGCGAGCTTCTTCCCATCATTCTCGACAGTCAGGGTCACACCGTCGGACTGTGTGCAGGTCCCAACCCACACGGTGCCATGTCCGGGCACATTGTGGACGATCGCGTTGTGCACCAGATTCGTTACCAGCTGCAGGAGGAGCGCCTCGGACCCGATGGTGACGGTCTTGGCACCAGACGTCTCGACGGTGACACCCTGCCGAACCGCAAGAGGGAGAAGGGTCTCGGTGGCCTCTTCGACTATCAGGGAGAGGTCGACCTGTACCGGGGTGAAGGACGCTTGGTCGGCACGACTGAGTATGAGTAACGCCTCGGTTAGGTCGATCGCTCGGGCGTTGACGGCGTGGAGGCGATCAATGAGTGCGCTGTCTTTGGGGATCGGATCCTTGCGGGCGACATCAAGAAGGGTCTGGGTGATCGCTAACGGCGTTCGCAGTTCGTGGGAAGCGTTGGCTGCGAACCTCTGCTGTTCGGCTACCTGTGCCTCAAGCCGGGCAAGCATGTTGTCGAACGCGTCGGCGAGCTCGCGGAACTCATCGCTGCGGCCCGGCATCCGGACCCGATGGGAGAGCACACCGGTTGCGGCGACGCGGGTCGCCTCAGTGATGCGCCCAAGGGGAGCGAGCATACGTCCAGCGAGTATCCAGCCTCCGAGGAGGCCGAACACGAGAAGGAATGCCCCCAGTACGCCCGCAGCCGGAGCGAAATCACGCAAGAGGGCACCACGTCCGGGGGCGGTGAAGATGTGGTGGTTGTGGACAATGATGGTCTCGCCTCTGGGAACGTAACGCAGAAGGAACAGCCACACCGCGCCGAGCAGCAGAGCACCGGCAAGCAGGATGAACCCGGCGTAGCTGAGGGTGAGTTTGAGGCGAACGCTCAAGCCGGGCCGCCTATCCACGACCACCTCCCACGTGTCCGGCGTCCGGCGTCGTCTCAATTCGGTAGCCGGCCCCTGCGGCAGTGGCGATGATCGGAGGCGGTCCGAGGCGTTTCCTTAGCGCCGAGATGGTGATCCGCACGGCATTGGTAAACGGATCAGCGTGCTCGTCCCAGGCCCGCGCCAGGAGATCTTCGGCACTGACGACTCCGCCTTCGGCGGCGACGAGGACTTCGAGCACGGCGAACTGCTTTCGAGTGAGCGCTATGTAGCGGCCGTCGCGATGAACCTCGCGGCGGAACGGATCCAAACGCAAACCCGCGATCTCCCATACGGGTGGTCGGTTGTGGGCACGCCTGCGGTCGAGCGCTCGGAGACGGAGCACGAGTTCTTGCAGGTCGAACGGTTTGGTCAGGTAATCATCGGCGCCGATCTCGAACCCCGAAGCCTTGTCATCGAGTCGGACAGCAGCAGTGAGCATGAGAATGGGCGTGCCGCTTCCGGATGCGACGATGCGTCCGGCGATCTCGTCTCCAGAGGGCCCAGGAATGTCGCGGTCGAGAACGACAATGTCGTAGGCATTGACGCTCAGCAGATCAAGTGCAGTGTTTCCATCACCGGCGATGTCGGCAGCGATCGCTTCCAGGCGCAGGCCATCACGAATGGCTTCCGCCATATAGGGCTCATCCTCAACGATCAACACTCGCACGCTCACGCCATGGTACGCACTGGTGCATATCGTCGGCGTATCGAAATCCGGGTGCTGGGGCCCTCAGCGCCAGAGTCTGAGAAGGCATGCTCCGAACTCAGCCTCACGGGCTGAGATGGTTGGAGTCCGGCGATCAGGGGCTCCCAGACTGACAAGATGTAAAAATGGCTCGTGTACGTCAGCCGAAGGTGAGCTCTAGCGGTGATCCCGATCCGAAGCTTCGGTGTCGATGCGCAGTTAGCTGGCTGCTTGCGTTGACTCCAGACCTCCAGTCCAGACCTAGACAGTCCGCCAGTAGCAGGTAAGCGCGGCCGTGGCCTACACGTTGGCGGTTCTAGCGGCCTTGGCATTTGCTCTCGGCACGGTCCTCCAGCAAAAGGGGGCTCTCCAGACCACTTCGGGGGAGAACGATCCACGATTTCTCATCGAGATTCTTCACAGGCCGGTTTGGTTGGCCGGCATGGTCGCCCTCGCTTCCGGTTGGATCCTCCAAGCGGCTGCCCTCGACCGTGGCCCGCTGGTCGTCGTGCAGTCCCTGACCGCGATGAGCCTTGTGATCGCCCTTCCGCTGGGGATCTGGCTCACGAATCAACGAATCGGACCTCGCGAGTGGATGGGAGCTTCGGCCGTACTGCTCGGCATCATGGTCTTCTTGTGGGCCGGGGCGCCGAGTGGAGGCACGGCGCAGCCGAGCGGTTCGCTGTGGTGGGATGCCTGTCTGAGCACACTGGCCCTCGTCGGTGTGCTGGCTGCATTCGGTATCCGCAGGAGTGGCGCATCGAAGGCCCTCCTGTTGGGTAGCGCTGCTGGATTCGCATACGGATTGCAAGCCGCTGTGACTAAGACCTTTGTTGACGAACTCGGTCAGGGCGTCCTATCCCTTCTTGCCGACTGGTCGGTCTACGTGCTCGCTATCTCGGCCGTGGTCGGGTTCGTACTTGCACAGGGCTCACTCAAGACTGGTGTCCTCGCACCGGCGATGGCGTCGAGCAACGCCGTGACGCTCTTCTCGAGTGTGATCCTTGGGATCACGGTCTATGGAGAAAGAATCTCAGGTAGCGGCACTGGCCACGTCGCCTCGGCGGCCGTGGGACTCGCGGTGGCCATCGTCGGTGTTGTGGTGTTGGGTTCGGCCGATGCACCTAGCGCTAGCTAGCCTGCAGGTGCAGATGAATGACGAGGAGGCAGTGCGATGCCAAAAGGGATCAAAGGGAATGCCGGGCGAAAGCCGCCAGAGCCCTCTGCGGACCACTCCGACATCGAGGAGTGGTGCCGACATCTCATGCCAGATTTGCAGCCAATCGTCCAGGAGTTGGATGAGTTGATCCGAGCGACGGTCGCCGACCTTGACTATGCCGTCAATCGAAAGAGGGCGTACTACGGGCGAGCACGACTCGGGTGGATCATCGAAATAGCCGCCTACGACGTTTCCGTGAATATCCTCTTCCTCGGCGGTGCCGACTTTGAGTCGCCACCCCCTCTCGGAACGGCCGACCGAACTCGGTACAGCAAGCTCACCAGCTTGGAGGAGGTGCAGACCACGGAATTGCAGAAGTGGATCGAACAAGCGGGCCGCACGCCAGGTTGGAAGTAATTGGCACGAACTATTTCGCATCTGGTTCACATCGAGTCCCTACCGACGCGTCCGGCGGCGCCGTGGTGCGGACGCCCTCTGGCCGATCCGGTCAAGTTGGGTGTGTAGCTCTTGGTTGACTGCCTGAAGTGCCAAGACTGCAGGAATGCCTGGCAAGACTGAGGGCGGTGGCGACCTCCTAACGAGCAGAGTCTGAGATCCAACCCAAGCTAGGTCGAGCCGCTGACAAAGCGGATGACACAGATCCTTGCTGACGCGGCGGGAATGATTGACCAGTGGTTACTGTCCAGCGAATTGGGACACTGTTCGATTTTGCTTCTGAGTCACTTCATGCGACCGCGTGCGCGATACTGGCGATGAGGGCCGCCAGCACGGAGGACTCATGGCAGAAGACCGGTTTGTGGCTTCCGTTCAGAGGGTGACTGACTCTGGCCGGACTGCGTGCGAGTCGGTAGAAGCCGCAGTGCGGCCTCTCCATAGAGCGCGGGATGCCCGGCTCGCGGGGCGGCCTATGAGCGAGATTGTGGACGACCTGATCGGCGGTGGTGGCCGGGGTATCCGGCTGGATGCGGCAGAGGCGTTTCGTCAGTTCGAAAGAGAAATTCAGTCGATGCGGGCGGGAGTAATCCGAACCATGATCGATGAGGAGGGCCTTTCAATCACGGACGCGTCCGCTCGGCTAGGTATCTCGCGGCAGGCGGGAACCCGCCTCTACCGCTCGGAAGGAGGCCGCCCGGCTGCACCCTCCCCAGAAAACTGAACATTGGCGCTAAAGGTACCCCCCCAGTGCGTACCGACTCTGCTGTAGTGACGTTAGAAGTGCCCTCATTTTCCCGGTTCTCGCTCGAAGCATCGGGCCATCCGGCCGGTCGGACTGAGGCGGACGCCCAGCTGATCCTGGACTCGGTGCCCCATGTTGTGTGGACTGCGTCGGCGGACGGCGTGACGATGTCGTTGAATCCTCGTGGATTGGCATATACGGGTCACCTCCGGAGTCGGAACTGTGAAGATGGATGGCTGGCCGCTTCTCATCCCGATGACCAAGAGTCGGCCAAGAGGGCTTGGGCCGAAGCAGTTGCCACCGGAACGGAGTATGCCGTCGATTGTCGGCTTCGTCGGTTCGACGGGGTATATCGCTGGCACTCCTTCCACGCCGAGCCGGTGCGCGGCGCCGATGGCAAGGTGAACATTTGGATCGGAACGGCGACCGACATCGACGACCAACGGAGTTTGGAGTTGTCCCTGCGCCAGTCGGAGAAGGAGGCGGTGCAGGCGCTCAGCTTTCTGGAGACAATAGGGGATGCGGCCCCCGTCGGCATCAAGCTGGTCGATCACGATCTCCGGATCGTGTGGATCAACAAGCGACTTGCCGATATCGATGGGCGAGCGGTTTCCGAACAGATCGGATGCACCGTCGCCGAAGCGGTTCCGGATCTGTGGCCCGAACTGGAAGGCGTCTATCGCCGGGCGCTGGCTGGCGAACACGTGTCTAATGTCTTGCTGACCCGCACCAGCGTAGAGAGGCCGATGCGGGTCACGCACTTCCTGGCTAGCTTCTACCCGGTGCAGGTTGACGGCGAGATAATCGGCGTCGGCAACGTCGTCGTAGACATCACCGAACGCAAAGAAGCAATGGCATTCCGCCAAACGGTCATGGACAACATGGCCGAGGGTCTCTACACGTTGGACGCGGAGGGCTTAGTCACATCTGTCAATCCCGCAGCTTCTCGCTTGCTGGGATGGACCGAAGATGAGCTGTTGGGCCAGCCGATGCACGAGACGATCCACTTCCAGGACGCGGACCACCGACCGATCCCAGCTGAAGAGTGCTCACTGCTAGAGGTCCGCGTGCTGGGCCGAACTCTGCGCAGCTCTGATGCCACGTTCACTCGCAAGGACGGGACGACGTTTCCGGCGGCCTTCTCCTCGGCGCCGTTGCAAAGCGAAGGGACCATCGAAGGAGTGGTCGTGGTCTTCCGCGACGCCACCGAGGAGAAGAAGAAAGAGGAGGCGTTGCGGCGCGAACTGGCTGCTCTCAGCTGGGTCGGTCGAATCCGCGACGCCCTGGACGAGGATCGCCTGGTCCTGTACTCACAGCCGATTGTGCCGCTCCTGGAGGCTCGCCCGTCGGAGGAGATCCTGGTGCGCATGATGGACCGCGACGGCAAGATCATCCTGCCAGGCGAGTTTTTGCCGGCCGCGGAGAAGTATGGGTTGATCGCTGAGATTGACCGATGGGTTGTCGGCCGAAGCATCGAACTGGCGGCTCAAGGGCGGACCATCAACTGCAACCTATCGGCCGCGTCCCTGGAGTCACCGGGCATGTTGTCGTTCATCGAGGAGGAGATTCACAAGGCTGGGGCTGATGCGGCTGACCTCGTGTTCGAAATAACCGAGACGGCCCTCATGACCGACTTGAGAGCCGGGGCGGAGTTCGCCAGGAGTCTGGCGGGGCTGGGATGTGGACTGGCAATCGATGACTTCGGCACCGGATTTGGAAGCCTCGTCTACCTCAAGAAGCTCCCCATCACCCAGCTCAAGATCGACATCGAGTTCGTCCGGGATCTCGCGACCAATCAAGCGAATCGCTACGTTGTCGAGGCGATCGTCCGCCTTGCTCGGGCGTTCAATGTTCGCACGGTGGCCGAGGGAATCGAAGATGACGCCACGTTGCAGTGCGTGAGGGACGCCGGCGTCGACTTTGGTCAAGGATTTTATCTGGGCCACCCAGGCCCCATCGGACCATCAGACGGATGAGAAAGGATCAACAAGATGAAACTTTTCCGACCTCTCGGCCTGGCCTGTATCCCTCGTACGAGACTTCGCGGTGCCTAGCATCATGGGTATGGATCAGCTCCGGAGCGCTGCCATTGAGGAAATTGAGCGTCTGATCGAGGTAACGAAAGGACTCCGCTCCTCTTTGCGGGAGAATGAAGCCGTCTATGTGAAAGCGCTGGAAAAATTTCGCCTGGGGGATCCAATTCGTGAAACCCTGGAAGACGTCAATGCCAAAGCAGCGCGACAGCAGCTGAATGACGCTCTCGAAGCTCTTGAGAAATGTCGGCATCAAGTTCGGAGTACTCTCACCGCCGCTGGACTCGAGGAGGGAATGACCGTTGCTGAGAGCGGTAGAGCCTGGGGGGTCTCCCGGCAGTTGGCCGCGCGCTACGCCAACGAGACACGGCGGCTGTACTGAGGCCCAGGCCCTGCGGATGCTGGCCCGTCGAGCCAACGAGATCGGGGAGGAGATCATTGAGATCGATGCCATCGTGAAGCCGATGGTGCGGGAGACCGCTCCTGAACTCCGGCCTCGTTCGGGAGTTGGTACCGACGTTGCGTCCGCACTTCTGGTCGCCGCAGGTGACAACCCTCGCCGCCTACGCAACGAAGCGGCGTTCGCTCACCTCTGCTGGAACCAGTCCCCTCGACGCCAGCAGCGGCAAGGATGAACCAACGACACCGGCTGAACCGCCGCGGCGACCGTCAGGCCGGCGATAAATTCGTTGCAGAGGGTTGACACGATTTGAGCGGTGCCCGATACTTCATTACATGACAATGCAACCAACAACCGAATCGCACACGAAGATCTCGTATCGAACTCAGCCCGCGTCACCGCTGCGGGTGATGGGCGAGCGGATTACACCCCAGGTCGACCGGGCGCTAGGCGCGGCCGCCTTCGAGGTATTCGAGGTGGAGTCCAGCGAGGGAAGTGGACCGCCTCCCCATGGCCACCCATGGGCGGAGGGCTACATCGTTCTCGAAGGGCAGCTGGCGGTTGTCGACTGGTCCGCCGGGATCGAAGAACCTTCTGAGCAGATCCTCGGTCCCGGCAGCTCGGCGTACATCCCTGGTGGCGTCGTCCACAGCTTCCAGGCTCGCAGCGAGCAGTGCCGGTTCACGGTGATCTCGACCAGAGGCGCACATGCCTTCTTCTCCGACATGGAGGAGACGCTCGCTGGCGCCACCGATGACATCGAGACGGTGATTGCGGTCGCGAAACGGAACCGCATGGTCAGCCCGCTGTTTTGAGCCAATCGACACCGATTACCAAGGCGCGCCGCTATTCGAGTCCGGTTCGCGAGAGGCAGGCCGAGCATACGCGGCAGCGGATACTCGAAGCCCTGGCAGGCCAACTCGGACGGCCAAACGCCGTCGACGTCAACGTGACAGAAGCTGCCAAGGAAGCCGGAGTGTCGGTTCGGACTATCTACCACTACTTTCCGGACCGCTCAGCCCGCGTCGAGGCTCTGGCCGAGTGGACACGCGAGGCACTGGGGCCCGTTGACCACCCGCTCGTCACGGCGGACGACATCCCGGGGTTCACCCGCGCAGCGTACGCTCGCGCCGAACGTCACGAGGCGCTCTGGCGGATCGGAATGGTGCCCGGCCTGTCAAGCGACGTCCGACGCGCTCGCCACGGCCGGGTGCGCCGACGGATACGTGAGCTACTCGACGAGATCGGTGCGCCCGGTCCTGAGACGGAACGAGCAACGGCAGCCATCATCCTCCTTGAGTCACCTGAAGGCGGGGTCGTTCTGGTCGACATGCTGGGTCTGAGCTTCATCGATGCCGCTGACGCTGCTGCCGACGCAATCGCAGCAGTCATTACTCAGCTTCGTGTCGCCGCAGGCGAAACCAACTCGCCATAGAGTCCAGCTTCCCGCTCCCCGAAACAGGACGTCGGCTGGTCTACCGAGCCGACTTGTCCCGCTTCTTCCGATGACTCTCCAGCGGACCGGATCAGAGCCGTTGCGGGGCCGGCCGGAATCTCCGAGGGCGGGGGCGACCTGACGCCGTTACCCGCCTCAGCCGCTTGAGCTGAGGACCGACCATCCGTCCCCACAACCTCCAGAGCTGAGCTCGTTGCGCCCGTCGGGCTCCCACCTCGAGTGCCCATATCTGGCAATGGAGGTCCGTCAAGCCGCACAAAAGGGCACAGGTTGTGGTCCTGACGACGAGACGACTCCTTGGGCCTCGTCGTCGTCACAAGCTAGAGCTGAGTCCAAGGTGGACACGTCTCCAGTTGCGATTCAACCTGAGACCGCGTAGAGCTTCCAGCTTCCGGGCACCCCCTTCAACAGGTGCTCTCCCCGATCAGTGAACTCAATGCCCGATCCGACCACGAGGTCCTTGACGGTGCCCGAGACAAGAACCTCGCTGGGTGAAGCCAAAGCACCGATACGAGCCGCGATATGAACAGCAAGGCCGCCCAGATCATTGCCCCTCACCTCGCATTCACCGGTGTGTAGACCCATGCGCAGCTCGATACCCAGTGCTCGAGTGGCGTCGATGATCACCTGGCCGCAACGAATGGCTCGCGCCGGGCCATCGAATGAAGCGAAGAAGCCGTCTCCCGTCGTATTGACCTCCCGACCTCGGAAGATCCGAAGCTGTTCTCGGACGATTCGATCGTGTCCATCCAACAAAGACCGCCACCGTTGATCGCCCAGCGAGGCCACTCGTTCGGTTGATCCGACGATATCGGTGAACAGTACAGACACCAGCACTCGGTCGATGTCGGTCACTGGTCTCGTACCGGTCAAGAACTCGGCCACCTCGTCGAACACCAGGTCCCGCTGGCTGAAGATCAACATGTCGTCTCCCGGCAACGCGACAAACTTGGATCCCTCAATGTGCTCAGCCATATAGCGCCCGTGAGCCATGGGCAGGAAGTTTGGATTGTCGGCACTCAGAACCAATGTGGGTGCCCGGAGGAGCGGGAGTACCGAGCGAACATCGAGGTTGCGAAGGAGGTAGTCGTACTGTGCAGCCGCAGTTCTCGGGGTAACCGACGACCGAAAGAGCCGAGCAAGAGCATCACGGCGAACTGGGTCTTCCGGGCCGGCCGCACCGGCAAGCGAGAGAAATTCCGGCGTTCCCCAGTGGGTCCGAAGAAACTCGATGACGAAATCGAGCGCCTCAGGGGTGAAACCGATCGGATAGTCATCAGCGAGCAGATATCGGGCGCTGCTATTGCACAACACGAGAGAGTCGATACGTTCGGGGTGGGCAACGGCGTAGAGGATCGCGATAGGGCCTGCATCAACCGTCGCGAGAATGGCAGTCCGCTCGGATCCGACCGCGTTGAGAACGCATTCGATGTCCTCCGTCCACTCCTCCCATGTTGGTATGGCGCTACGCGGCACTCCGTCAGAAGCTCCCGTGCCTCGTCGGTCGAGAAGGATTAAGCGGCGCAACGACGCCAGTCGTCTGAGGAAGTCGGCAATGTCGGGGTCCTCCCATGCCATTTCGACGTTGCTGCCAAGGCCAATGAAGAAGAGGAGGTCGGAAGGTCCCTCTCCGAGGACCTGGTAAGCAACGTCAGCATCCCCCACGGCCACATACTTGGTGTCCGGACGGCTCATCAGGCAAACAGTTTGACCTGCCCGGCTGGAGCTTGCATGACCTCGGTCTGTAAAGCTGCATTCGCTGCCTCACGGCTAAGCACCAAGGGTGCTCACATGATTTACATTGCCTCCAGACTTGTCCCTAGCGGGTGATCTCGCGGCCCGTTCGCTGGAGTTCAGATCGACAGCGACGGGTACCTTGGCCGTCTGCAGTTCTGATCGTCGGCGGGCGAGACGCAACGAGGCGGCCGCCAAGACCGCGGCTAAGACGATGAAGAACGAGTCGGACAGCAGAACCGTCCAACCATGGCCGGCGTACTTCACATTTGAGCCGTGGGGAACCCACCAGAAGGGTGCGGCCCAGAACACGACGGCCACCACAGCCGCCCACAATTCCCCATAGGACGGACGATCGGCCGCCAAGGCAAGCCATGCGATCAGAAGGACGATCCAGATGTAGTGATGCGACCACGAGACCGGAGACGCCAACGATTCGGTGGTCTCGATAACGAGAAACCCGAGCACTGGCCAGTACCGTCGATAGGCCTTCACCGATATCCAGAGTCCGATGGCTACGGTGGCCACGACCAGGACACACGTTGTCTCGCTGTTGAGTGGATGGTGGAGCAGACGCTCAAGGACTCCGAGCGCTCCCTGATTCCCGACCCAAGCCAGTCCCCCCGCTCGGCTCGGATTCCAAATCTGGTGACTCCAGTAGGTCCACGACGCACGGGGTGAGGCGATTGCGGCGAGGCCGGCTGCGGCAACGAAGACCCCCGAGGCTCGGCGCCATGCACCGGTCTGACGGGTGAGGATGAGGTACGGAATCAGGATAATCGGAGTGATCTTGATCGCCGCTGCCAGTGCTACGAGAATCCCTCGGCGTTCAGGGCGGATGAGGGTCATGTCGGCTATCACGGCCGCCGCTAGCAGAATGTTGACCTGCCCGAGAAGAATAGACTCGCGGATCGGATCGAGGAGGCCCACCGGTGTCAGAAGGAGAAGCGACCACCAAACGACGGTCCGGCGTTGGAGGTTCGGGCGGGTCGCTCGCAGGCTCGCGGCCAGGATTACGAAGAGGGCAGCGAGGCTCGCCGAGGTGAACAGGCTCTGGGCTAATCGCACGGGAAGGTGGGCCAGTTGTGCGAACCACAGGGCAGCGAACGGCGGGTAGGTAAATCCGAGGCCGGTGGGCTGATAGGTCACTCGATAGAGGTCCGGGCGAAAAGCATGAGCTCCGCCCAGAAGGTACGTGCCCAGGTCGATCTGTCGGTGGAACAAGGCCAGGGTGATTGCCGCGACCAAGGCGATCGCTGCAGAGAGCAGGGGCCACAACCAGTTGCGGACTCCGGCAAAGGCCTCGAGCCGTGCCCCAGTGAAAGACTCCCGGCGCAGGGGACACTGCCCCTCAGGCAAGCTGGGCGCGAGGTCGGGAGGAGCAGGTGTGCTCTTTCGTATGACCCCCACGGAGGTACGGGCCATCACGGATCGACCTCGAGTTGTTGTGGGAGTGCCTGCTTCAGGTACCGACGACTGATGGAACCCATTGGCGCTACTCCTTCCAACAGGCCCAAGCGCCGATGGGGCTTGGATCGTCACCCAGACTCCAGGACCGCGCTGTGGCCATGTGCGGACAACCTAAGGGAGGAATCGGTCCTATGGAATACGGCTAACCGGCATATCACAGGTGGAACTGGCTGCACCCACGCCGGGGGGTCAGCCCCAGTGCTATTCAGGCGGACTTCGGAGGATGACCCACAAAGGTACGCATACGAATTTGGGGCGAGGCACATGGCGACAACCGTTGCGATTGGGCGTCCGGGTTTATGTACGTCCCTAAAGGTGGCAACCAGCAATAGACGGGCAATCCCCACCGATCCGGCGATCCCCGGGAGCCACTCAGACTGAGGCGATGAAGTTCACCGAATAGGGTCATGCACCTTCTACCTTCTACTCACCGATTGCCCCATCAATCCGTTCACGCAGAAGATCAGCGTGACCAATATGGCGTGTGTATTCGGCGATCATGTGGTTGAAGATCTAACGTCGGGACATCGCTCCGAAGTTGTCATGTACGAAGCGATCATCGAGCGATGCTCCGGCCACGGCCCTGCGGCATTCCACCCATTCGGCCATAAGCCGCTTCACGTCGCCCTCCGCCTCACCCGCTGCGATCTCGTCGAATGCAGCATTTCGGTGCGTCCGGCCGTGCGTACACCTCGGGGATCTGCTCGCCTCGGAAGCAGCGGCGAAACCAAGCCCGCTCCGCGTCCGCCAGATGCCGAATTAGTCCGAGCAAGGACAGCGCCGACGGTAATGACGAGCGCAGCGTGAGTTTGTCAGCGGTGAGACCACTTCACTTCCACAAGAGTGTGGCCCGGTGCCACTCAAGGAGACCGCTCAGTGTTGCGGCTTCGGGTGGCTGACGGCGCTGTCCCTTCGGGTCCTTTCGTCACAACGCCCCTCCTGAGCCATTTACCCAGAGCGCCAGCGTTCGGTATGCAGGAACCGGTGACCTTCTGGGCCGACGCATCCCCACCCACCCGAATGTGGCGGTTCCAAGGTGGCAGCGCGCGTGAGGTAAAGCGGTCAAGCGACCTTGCGGCTGTTGCGACCGGGGGACGTCTTGCGACCAGTCGTGGTCGCGGCGCGCTTTGCCTGGGTCTTGGTATTCTTTGCGGCCTCGGTCGCCGTGCGAGCGGTCGTGGTCATGGCCTGCTTGGCCCTGCTCTTCGTGTTGCCGTTGCCCTGACGGGCCGAGGTCACAGTGCTCTTGGCCTCCGACGTCGCAGTCTTGGCCGTCCTCACCGCCCCCCGCGAAGCGGTACGGGCGGTACCCCCCACCCCCGACTTTGCGGCGGAGGACCCTCGAGTCGTCCTGCGAGAAGTGCTCTTGACGGTGGCCTTACCCTTACGCTTGGCCTCCTGCGTCTTCTCGATCACTGCATGGGCGGCGTCGTCAATGCTGCCTCGTACCTTGTCAGCCGTCTTGCGAGCGGCCTTATTGCCTGTCGGGCGTGCGGTCGGCTTCTTGCCACGCTTCACCATGGCGATCACATCGCCGACGGCGGCGACGCTGCCCTGAGTGACTCCACTGACGCTGTCGCTGACTCGGTCGGCAATGCCCGAGGCGACGCCTACGACGATGTTGCCTGGGGGCCCGTCAGGGGAGGCTGGGTGCGGGTGCGTCGGCGCCGTCCTCTTGGCGGACATCAACGCGTCGCCGAGCTCGTTGAGCGCCTTGCGACCGAGCTCGTCTCGCACCTTAGGGAAGTATTCCTCTTCTTCTTCCTTGACGTGGTGACGCACGGCCTCCATCAACACAGCAACTTTGGCGTCGAAGCGCTCGTTTTCGGGAGACAATGCGTCCAGTTCGTTCAGCACCCACTTCACGATGTGGTGCTCCTCGAGACTCTCGAGGACGGCATCTTCGATATTCGGGACTGTGGCACGGGTGACGGGGTAGAACAGCTGCTCCTCGATGGCTGCATGCACCGAGAGCTCCTCGATAATGCCGTCCACGATTGCCCGCTTCGTCGTGTAGGCCTTGTGGCCGGCCTTCTCGAAGCGCTTAAAGAGCCTCTCGACGTTTCGATGGTCTTCTTTGAGCAAGGTAATTGCGTCCATGAACGACCTATACCCCGGTGCTCGCGAAGTAGTCGTGCTCCCCTCACATTTCTTCTCGACCGTGGCCAGCTTCTGAAGAATAGGCATGCGGGATGAACTGATCTTCACGACGGCACGGAAGGGCGACTGAGCGGTGGGTCACGCTCCGCCGTCATCCCCACAAATCGGGGGTTCCTGGCGATTCAGTTGCCCCACTGCCCGAGATCGAGGCTCGAAGCATGCCCAGGCGGTGAGACCCGGATCAAAAGTGCTGGACGGCCATCGATCGTCCAGTCTGCTGACGAAGTGACGTGTGAACCGGCTTAACCGGAATGGGTGCTCGCACCAGCAGGCGAACCGTAGATTTGACCGCCGATAGCGCGCACGAAACCCTTACGTGCTGGGCGGCGTGGCCGTACACCCGACACACGCACCCAACCCGTTGAAGTAGGCCGGGATGCTCGGCGAGTCCGTAGGGGGGTTGGTCGAGAGCAGGACCGGGGGCCGCGGGGACTGGTTGAAGTTGAAATCGTTCACCATGTTGCCCAGGATCTTTTCGTCCTCGCGGACATCCGGCCTGGGATCGGGTCGTTTGTCGGTCTTGGGATTGAGTCTGGACCCCCCCAAGAAGTCGTCCTCGATGAACTTGAGGTAGGCGTCACTCGAGAGGGTCTGGTGATCTATATATCCTTTCTTTGCGTACGGCGAGATCACCAAGGCCGGAACCCTCAGCCCATAGCCGTTCTGGTCGACAGACGGTGGCACGACGTTGTCGTAGAAGCCACCCCAGTCGTCCCACTGCAAGAAGATGGCGGTGGAATTCCAGTCGGGGCCGTTCATGGCCGCGTTGATCACCGAGGTGACGTAGGCCTGGCCCTGGTGGACGCTGGCAGGCGGGTGGTCGCTGTCGGCCTGGGACGGGGTGACCCACATGACCGAGGGCAGGGTCCCCTTCTTGGCCTCGGAGAAGTAGTTGTTCAGCGGCTGGATGTTTCGGATCTGGTGGTCCTTCTGTACGTCCTCAAAGATGGGAAGGGGATTCCAGATGCCCGGGGTGAGGTAGTTCTGCGCCACCGGCGGGCACGCTACGGCGGCATCGTTCTCGCAATCCGGCTGGTTGCCGGTCTGTACGTAGTAGGCCCACGAGACGTGCTTGTTGTACAGGAGCCACGTGATGTCAGTCCACGCATTGGTGACGTCAGCTGTACCTGTGTTGATGGCCTGGTCGACGTACTTCTGCATCTGAGCCGGCGTATACGGGCCCTTCGTCTGATTGACGCAGCTTTTGGGATCGGGATTCGAGCACTTGGCTGACCATCCGGACACCAGGTAGAGGTGGTCGGGTAACGACCACGATGCCACCGGCTCGAACATATGGTCGTTGAGCACGAAGTCGCGTGCGTACGTCCAGTAGTTCGGGATCTCTGCCGCCGTGTGGTAGCCCATGACGTCGGGTGTCGCCGAGTTCGAGCACGCCGGGTTGTCGATCGTGTTCGCTCCGCATCCCTTCTTGCCTTTGGTTGCCTGTGTGATGAACCCATCCATCTTCCCGCCATTGACGTCGACCCGAGCGCTTCCTTCGTTGTGCGGGCCACCTCCGTTCACATCGGCTGTGTCGTGATAAGGCGCTTGGCAGCCACCGGTTGGAATGGGCACGCAGACCGTTGGAACGCCGTTCTTCATCGGAATCCCGTCGGCCTTAGGGTACGTCCCGAAGTAGCTGTCGAATGACCGGTTCTCCTGCTCGATCACGATGATGTGCTTGATCTTGTGGATGCCGGATGCCACTTCGTAATGGCCCGTCGGACCGCCGCTCACCCGTTCGGAAGAGGTGGTCGGCTGGGAGGGCGATCCACAGGCGCTGAGCGCAAGCGCAGCGATGCCGACCGAGGCGATGGCAACTGCGCTGCCACGTCGCAGTGATCTCGTTGGTCGTCTCATGCGCATCTTCCTTTCGATGGAGTGGAGCGTCGGATCAAAGTGAGCGTGGACATTGCGACCCAGGCCGCACCGTGGTGGTCGACTGGCGCTCCGGTCCCTGTCTCGTGGGCCACTGTGGACTTGGTGTTGGTAGCCAACTGATCCCTCACCGCCTGTACCGCGAATGCATCTGCTTGTTCCGGCTTCGTCGTTCCGGCCGTTGATGGGGGTGTGGGCGCACCGCACCCGGCGGCAAGCAACATGACCGCTGACGAGGCGGGTAGGCCTTTCCGCCGGATGAATCGCTTCCTGCCAGCGGCCACCGCGGGCCCTGACGATCTGCCACCCAGACCGAGCGGGTCCGGCGGTGCAGCCGTACCCCGATCTCCGGCCCCGCTGATGGGTGCATCACCGCAGTATGCGGGTCATCCGTGCCGACTGTCAACTTGGTTGTCAGTTTGCTAGCGTATTGCTCTGTGGACGTCTACGACACCATGCCATCCGCGGGAACCCCCGGGGTCCCCCAGGACACGCCTCCACTTGCCCTCGGTCCTACCCTGCGCCGTGCTTGGCTCGGTTACCAGGGCCGCCTGGATAGGGCCATGGCGGACGCTGGATTCGACGAACGCAGGTTTCCCGACGGTCGAGTGTTGCGACTGTGCGCGGATCCGGCTGGATCGACGATCTCGAACATCGGCCGGGAACTGGGCATTACCCGCCAGGGTGCGGGCAAGGTCGTCAGTCATCTGCACGATCGGGGATACGTATCGGTCGCCGATTCCCCGACCAGTGGACGTGAGAAGGAAGTGACGCTCACCCTCCGGGGAACCCAGTACCTTGAGGCTCAACGCGAAGCGGTCCGAACCATCGAAGGCGAACTGCGAAGGGAACTGGGGGAGGAGCCGTTCGGTGCCCTTCACCGGCTGCTCGATGTTCTCGATCCAGGCGATGAGGTCCGCATGAGGACCTACCTCAGCAGCAGGACGACTGACCTCCGTCCTGGCGAGGGTCCAAAGCGACGGAATCTGAATCGGTAGCCCGATGAGGCCCCCCGGATCAATTCCTACCGAGTCATCCCCACTCACACGTTGCTCATGTGACGGCGTTACAAACGAGCGCGCCGGATTTTGGGTTGCAATACATTCCGAGGCTGACGTCGGAAGGAGTGAGAACTAGCGGTGGTCGACGAGATGATGGTGATCGGGGCGAACCACGGACGCCATGGATTGCGGATCGTGGTGCTGGTGCTCCTGATCGCCGCAATCGTCGGCTTCATTCTGTGGACGAGGAGGCGCCGACGGGATAGGGGCGCCTCAGATGCGATGAGGCAGGCCGATTCGATTCCACAAGAGCCGAGAGACATCGCTCGCAGTGCGGGCGGTATGGACAGCATCCCACGGTGGTCCGGCGGAGTCCGGGGACAGCCGAACACGATCGAAGCCAGCAACCTCACGAAACGCTACGGCGAGAATCTGGCCGTGGACGATCTCACTTTCGAGGTGATGCCCGGCTGCGTCACGGGATTCTTGGGGCCCAACGGAGCGGGAAAATCCACGACCATGCGGATGATCATGGGCCTCGACAGCCCCAATGGCGGATCTGTCAGCGTGAATGGGCACTGTTACCACGACCTGAGATGGCCATTGCGACAGGTTGGCGCATTGCTGGAGGCGAGAGCCATCCACCCGGGTCGCACTGCTTATGCCCACCTGTGGATGCTGGCGCGCACCAATCAGATCCCGCGACGGAGGGTCGACGAGGTGCTCGAGCTCGTCGGCCTGGCGTCCGTCGCTCAGCAGCGAGTGGGTCAGTTCTCGCTGGGGATGAGCCAGCGCCTCGGCATCGCCGTTGCTCTGCTCGGCGATCCAGGCATTCTGATGTTCGACGAACCGGTCAACGGGCTCGACACCGATGGGATCCGTTGGGTTCGCCAGCTCCTGCGCACGCTTGCCTCGGAAGGCCGAGCCGTCTTCGTCTCGAGCCACCTCATGAGCGAGATGGCCGTGACGGCAGACCACGTGGTCGTCATCGGCAAGGGCCGCTTGATCGCCCAGATGCCCATCGCCGAGTTTACGGCCCAGAATTCGAACGCCTATGTCCGGGTTCGTGCGCCCGACATGGCGCGGCTACGGCCAGCTCTGGAAGCGGCGGGGGCGTCGACAGATTCTGAGCCCGATGGATCCCTTTCCGTTCGGGGCATGAGTCGAGAGGACGTGGGTCAGCTGGCCTGGGACCACTCGATCCTGCTCCACGAACTGGCCACCCAGTCAGCGACCCTCGAGGAGGCATTCGTGGAGTCCACCGAAGGCAGTGTCCAATTCAGCGGATCCGCTTCGTCGCCGACTGCCTGGCCTCGGGAAGGGCGATGATGACGACAACCGCCATGGCAGACGTGACAGAGGCACCCGACCAGAGTGGCCATAACCGTTTGCTCGACGTCCTCGGTTCGGAGTGGACCAAGTTGATCACCGTCCGATCGACCGTCTGGACGCTGTTGGCGACGGCCGCCGTTGGCATCGGTCTCGGCGCCATCGTGACCTCGGCGCAAGCTTCCCGCTTCTCGAGCCGCTCATTGGTCGCTCGTGCTGCCTTTGATCCGACCCGCTCCAGCCTCGCCGGTCTCCTGTTCGCCCAGCTAGCTATCGGTGTGCTCGGCATTCTCGTCATCAGTGCGGAGTACAGCACGGGCACCATCAGAGCCACGTTCTCTGCAGAACCACGGCGTCCATTGGTCCTCGCGGCCAAGGTCGCCGTCTTCGGGATCGTGACGCTGATTGTCGGTGAGGTCGTCTCCTTCGTGGCTTTTTTCCTGGGCCAGCGGATCCTCAGCGGAAAGACCCCGACGGCCACGCTGTCCGATCCAGGTGTCCTCCGGGCCGTGGTCGGCGGCGGCCTCTATCTTCTCGCCCTCGGGCTCCTGGCCTTGGGGCTCGCCTCGATCATTCGGGTGACCGCCGCGGCGATCAGCACTTTTGTCGGGATCCTCTTCATACTGCCCATCATCGCTGACGTGCTTCCTTCGTCGTTCACCAGCGACATCGGGAGGTTCCTCCCGGCCAATATCGGAACCGTCATGATGTCAGCGCACTATCACGGAACTGATCCCTTCGGACCGTGGACCAGCTTCGCCCTGCTGTGCGCCTACGCAGCTGTGTTCTTGGTCGCCGGCGGGATCTCCCTCGTTCGTCGGGATGCGTGAGTACCGCCTTAAACCTTCCAAAGGCGAGGTCATGCCTCCATGCGGTGCGCGCTGGGAGCACGTCCACATCGGTTGGCGCCATCTCGCAAACGACACGGCGAGGTCGTCGAGGCATGGGCCATCTTCTGCCGCCGTCCGGTCGATCCGGAGCTTGATCAGGATTCAGTTACCCGATGTGTCGCAGATAGCGCACCGGGCCCGCCTTCCGGCGGTGTACTTCCAGCTCGGGGCACGAATAGGCCACTCTGCTCCCGCTCATCGAGGACGTTGGCCGCCAGTGCCGAAGTGCGAGCAGCCTGTTTGCGGCAGCCAGCGACCTGAGAGCCGGCTTGGTCGTTTGCGTGGGCCACCGGCCTGGGCGGTTCGCTTCAACAGTGCGAGAAGTGTTGCGGCTGAGGTTGCAGAACTCGAGCCTTCGCTTTTCCCCTCAGCTAGCGGAGCTGAAGTGACACCACCTTCGGTAACGGCTGAAGCTCAATGGTGTCCTTCGTCCGGGCGAGCAGTACCGTTGGCGTCCATGGCGAAGAGCCCCGACGAGGAGTTTTCGATCGGCGACCGGGTCCGCTGCCTGGAGTTTCCAGTTAAGGACCTCCCCGGAACCATTGTCCGCCGGGGTCGCGTCCTCCATCTGAAGGTCTGGCTTGTTCAGCTCGACCGACAGACCGGCCGAAGCGGAGGACTGGTCAGGATTAGGAAACTCGAAAAGCTGACGCCGGAGGGAGGGCCCTAGCGGTTCCGGTTCTGACGAGCCCGGCTCTCCCGATCATGGATGATCACGACAGCCCTCGTGTCTCTGGGTCTGACTCGACAGTCCAAGCCGACGACCTGGACTCGATCCAGAGGATGAGGTAGATCGGGGGCTGTTTAGGGGAACGGGTACTCCTGGCCGTCCTGCCCGATCAGTGTGTAGCCGCTTCCGTTCGGAATCATGCCCGAGATCGGTGCTGAGAGAGTCTGACCGCCGGTTGAACCGTGGAACGTGGCGTCACCGAAGGTAAAGATGCCGCCGTCTGACGCCACAAGCCAATAACCCCTTCCGTCTGGAGTCGGAGTCATGGCTTCGATGGGTTTGTTCAGATGCGATCCGCCCATCGATCCGTAGAACTGAGCGTCGCCGAAGGTAAAGATTCCGCCATCGGTGGCCACCATCCAGTAACCGGCACCGTCCGGAGTAACAGCCATGCCCACAATGGGCTTGTTTAGATGCGATCCACCCATGGACCCCAGGAACCCTGCATCTCCAAAGGTGAAGATGCCACCGTCCGAAGCGACCAGCCAGTACCCGTTGGCGTCTGCGGTGGGGCTCATCCCCACCATTGGTTGATTCAGATGCTTTCCCGCCATATCTCCAAAGTTGTTTGCCGGCGGACCGGTTAGGTCACTCTCTCCTATAACAGCACCGCTGGAGTCCTCTACCCAGGCATTTCGGGAGAACGAGATACCAAAGCAGTCCGTACTGTTCAGCCAGGCAGCTACCAGGTGATCTTGCGTGCCAATGGTGGAATCGTTTCCTATCAACTCTAAATTTCCAGCGGAATCGAGTGAATATGCCGCGTAGGTCGGCGGCAAATAGGGGAACCCGGTGTAATCGGGGACGATGACACCAGGTTGCACCGAGGCGTCGGCCGTCGTCCGTGCATCGCCAAACTCGCTGCAATTCAGAGGGACGGTTTTCGCTGTGGCGGCGAATGCACTCGTGGGAGCGACCGTGGTCACGAACATCGACGCCAATCCGATGAGCCCGACGCCGAGACTTCTTGTGAGGGTTCTCATCGTGGATCCGCCTTCCTGCGCTCACTCTGCGACGCTATCTCAGCACAATTCGTGGGACGGTGCTCTTGAGCCCTTCTGAGCAGAAGGCCGAGGAACGCTGCCCCACTCGGTGCCTACCTCAGCTTCGGAGGCCGTGTACCTCAGCTTCGCACCCTGAGGGCTCAGCCTCTAGAGCTGAGTTCGAGAACCCTCAACACGACCTGCTCATACGCGGCGACTCGAGATACCCGATCGACTGGGTGCTGGGAAGCCCTCTGTCACCGTTTTGTCTCACTGAATGGTCAGACCCTTCCCAGTCTCGCTGATGAAATCGGAGCTAGCGGAAACGACGCACCAATTGCAGCAGCTGCGTTCGTAGGGTGTCGTCGTCAAAGTCGGTGACCATTGGATGCATCACGGCCCCGCTGATTGCCGCCATGAACATCGCCGTCTGAAGGTGACCTTCAGCACCGGTCCCGGGCCCGATTAGTAAGGCCGTGAGCCGGTCTACCACTGCTCGATAGCGGACATGGTTCGTGAAGAAACGAAGCACAACTGGGTCGCTGAGTATCACACTCACCGTCCGACGGCGATCGACGGACAGATCAACGATGCGTGTGAGAAGTACCTCCTGTCGGTGCGCAGGGGATGGTTCTGCCTCCGCGACATCGATGACGGCTTCAAGCCGAGCCAACTCGTCCTCTGCGGCGGCCAACACGATGTCGTCTTTCGTCCTGAATTGGAAGTAGATGGCTGCCTTGGTCACTCCGATGGCGTCGGCAATCATCTGGAGGGATGTACCGCCCACCCCTCGCTGAGCGAATAGTTCGAGAGACGCCGCAACGATGCGGGATTGAGCTGCACTCAGGGCCGACACGTCTGGATCACGAGTGGTGATTTGCTTGGCACCCTGGTCCATAAGGCCAGCCTACAGAGCTTGAGTGCCGCCTAGTCGAACGGCTAGTCTGCCGTAGATCAGCCAACCCGACTTCGCGGCCCTGCCGTCGGCACACCGGCCTCGAAGATCTAGCCCCGCCGAGGAGATCCGTGATGACTGAGCCCGACGAAACCATCCAGAAGGTTCTAGACGTCCGGAAGGTCGGTGCGGACTACGAGGAGCACGAGCAGGCGAGTCCGTTAGACATTCCGGTCGATCTCCACAACTTCAAGAAGTTCCCGGTGGTCGATCCGCCCGGGATGCACAAGCCGACTGGCCCCGACACGCGGGCACAGATCAGACTCGATGCCAGCGCTGAACTGCCCGACTACAGCGGACCGTTCCGGCCCGACCTTCGCTTCTCGGACTTCTCGAACGAGGCGCTCGTCAACATGATTTCTATGAGTGACGAGTACTACCGAGTGTGCGTAGAGGCGTGGGCTGACGAGGTGGCCAATCGCTACGGCCAGGCATGTATGGCGGAGATCCAAACGGAGGCATGGAACACCATCGTCCTGCCGCAACTACCCCACATGCTCGAGGAGTGGATGGACATCCCGGTCGACACAGCGGCAGCGTTGGTCGCAGAGGTAGCCGCCGAGGTTGCAGTTCGGACGGAGGAAGGTGGCGTCGTGACCATCAACCCGTTCAGGGCCGAGATGACGGACACCACCTCATCCAAGGAGCAGCTCGTCAAATGGGCGTTGGGCAGCCACGAATACCTGCTCACCGCCATTGAGGGGTGGGCCGGGGACATCGTGATGCGCTACGGGCTCGATGCCATGTTCGACATCCAGTGGGGACTTTGGAGTGAAACGGTTCTGCCGGCGGTCCGAGACCTCAAGGCGAGATGGATGAAGGTCGGAGACGGGACGGTCGAGGCGTTCATGAAAGACATCCAGATTGACGCCTCGTCCTTCCCCGGCAAGGCCTTCGATCTGACATTCGAGATGCCGGAACCAGACGTCGGCATCATGACGTTCAACAAATGCATTCAGGTCGACCAGTGGGAATCAATGGGCCGCCCCGATATCGCGGAGAAGTCCGCTCACGTGACCTGTCCCGCTTCGATCATCGAGACAGCCAAGATGTACAACCCGAACATGAAAGTTGAGATCCTGGCGATCCCGCCCCGGGTCAGCAAGGATCACGTCTGTTGCCGGTGGCGGCTATCTATTCGTGACGAATCAGACCCGGAATATGTCCCAGTCGAGATTACGAAGAAGGTCTAGAGCGATCGTCGGGCTGACGCTTGCGTCCCTCCTCAGGCTCTAAGGCTGAGCTCAGTGGTTCGAAAGCTTTCGGAAGGGCAAACTTGGCCGTTTGAGAGCGCGACGCTGGCAGCGGCAAGGGCGTCAGCCGTGGACAGTCACCGCATAGCCGTCAGGGTCGGTGAAGGTGAACGTGCGACCGAAAGGTCCGTCGAAAGGCTCGATCAGAATCGACACCCCAGCCAAGGCCATTTGGTCATGCAGGTTCTGCGGATCGTCTGCTTTCAGCCAGAGGGCGACGCCCCACCCCAGGTGCTCGACAGCGTCGAGATCGACTAGCGGCTCTCGGATGGCGAATGAGATGGGCTCCGTGCCGAAGACCACGGCGTGGTCGGGACTCACCGGAGCACGCACGAGGCCAAGGTGCTTGATAGAGAACCTTGCCGAAGCGTCCAGGTCGCGAACCTGGAAAGCGATGAAGTCAGGGCCAAGTACGGTCATTGTGTGTCCTTGTCTGGGAGTTGGGTGCCAGTAACCTGTATCAGGTGTACTGAGATAATATATCAGGCTTCCTGATACTAAGGGGAACGATGAGCGAGGCCACTACAGCCAGGCCGGGTTACCTGATCAAGAGAGCGCAGACCGTCCTCCACGACGCGATGGTCGATGCGCTCGGGCCTTTCGGGCTTACGGTGACCCAGTTTGCCGTCCTCACCGCTCTCGAGGAAGTGCCCGGGCTCTCGAACGCCGATCTTGCTCGGCGGGCGTTCGTCACGCCACAGAGCATGCACGCCGTGTTACTGGAACTCGAGAGCCGCCAGCTCCTGGTGAGACACCCAAGTCCGCAACATAGACGCGTTCTCCAAGCCGAACTGACTGAGGGTGGTCGCGGAATGTTGGAAGGGGCAGCAGAGGCAATCGACACAGTCGAGGAGCGAATGCTCGGCAAGCTCTCCGACCTGACTCGGTCGAGATTCGCAAGCGCACTCTCGTCATGCATCGAAGCTCTGACCGAACCACCACAATCGTCCCTCGACCACCGTATCCGGTGATTTCGGTGCTGGTATCTCCATATGGCCTATCAGGCTCAGCTCACGCATTTGATGCTGCCTCCGGCAGCCCTGGCCGAGCGGTCATGCCTTCAGTCTTTAGATCTGACATCGAAGATCCCAAGGCCCAATCACCCAGTGCCGATACCCCGGCGGTTTGAGGTACGCGTGGATTGCCGGAGGCTCGTACAGAATATGCGGCGTGACAACTTCACGTTTGCCTGGAGATGAGCATTCTTCGCCCTTCCGAAGGATGGATCAAGGCGGGCAATGAGGAAGGCGGCGCGTCAGGCATCACTGGCCTCATCTGCTCAGGCAGAGGCGGACTGGAACCTATTCGCCGACCTCCCCGGTAAGCATCTCCTCCACCTGAAGACGGGATGGAACTCATGGGAGTGGATCAACCTCAGCACCCGAAACGTGGAGATGACATCCGTCCACAACGGCATTGGTCCTAAACCAAAGACCATCTCCTACCAAGGCAGCACCTATGGATGGCAGCGCGTTGGGAGGAAGAAGGTCTTAGCGGAACACCGGGTCAGGGACTTGATCAACCTCTCGACTGGGTCGCCCTTGCTTCGCAAGAGCGGACAACACTTCAATAGGGCCGATGCCACCAAAATTACGCTCGGTCGGACTGTGTATTCGTTTCCGGTGATCGGTCAACCTTCCCACGCTGTCATGACTGCCATTGATGAAGGAGGCCGGCGCGTGGTGGAATACCGCGTGGTGAACCGCAGGAAGTCCCAAACCGAGATCGTCATCCCCCGGGAGTCCCTGACCATCCCAGACATCCATTTACTCGTTGCTGTTACTTCGGAGCTGATCATCTACTTCTTCAACCGTCCGAGTGCCGGGTGAGCTATTTGATTTCGGGCGACGTCCCACGAGAGGCGAGCACCTATCCGTCGACCGATCCGGCCTTCCGGGGCAGGACAGTGCAGATATGCGGTCGTATCATCTTGAACCATGGACTTTTCTATCCGGTACGGACCTTGGGCGGTTATCGCTGGAGCATCAGAAGGGGTTGGGGCATCGGTTGCCCGCCTACTAAGTGAACGGGGCGTCAACGTTGTCTTAGTGTCCCGCCGTCAGGGTCCTCTCGACGACGTTGCCGCTGGCATTTCCAGTGAGACGAGGACCGTGGTAGCCGATCTCAGTGAACCTGACGCCATCACCCACCTCGCGGACGAGACTGCCGACCTCGACGTCGGCTTGCTCGTGTATAACGCAGGTGCCGACCCCTATGCATCCCGATTTCTCGACACGCCCGTCGAGGCGTGGCAGCAGATGGTGACCCGGAACTGCACGACGGTCATCAATGCCTGCCACCACTTCGGAGGCCGGTTGGTGGATCGGGGTCACGGGGGCATCGCACTGGTTACTTCAGGTGCCGCGTGGGCGGGGGGATCTGGATTAGCCACCTACGGAGCGACCAAGGCCTTCGACATGCTGCTCGCTGAATCGCTGTGGGCCGAACTCGGACCTCTGGGTGTCGACGTCCTGGCCATGATCCTCGGCATGACCGACACGCCTGCACTGCGACGATTGATGGGCGGCCGCGAGATCGAAGGTATGGCTGACCCTGACGACGTCGCTCAGGACATGCTCGACAATCTCGCGAATGGCCCGACTTTCCCTGCTGGGCCTTCTCCCTTCGGTCCGGTGCCACGTCGCCAGGCGGTCGAACTCATGACCCAAGCCAGCAAGGGCCTGCAACTGAAGCCAGCGTCGATGGGACCAAACGTCCCGCAGTGAGAGCTGGCCTGGAGGTCCAGCCGTTGCGGACTGGTACACGAGGCTGGATCCGACGCCGATGATCGGCGAAACCGTTGCTTTGGCCTACCTAGAGGACGCGATCGACCGAGCTCGATCGTCAGCTGGTCCCGTACGAATCCTGTACCCGCAGAGAAGGCCAAAAAGATCGTGCGACACTGACCTTTTCAACACACCCATATGTGCCAGTACCGTAGGGTAGGCAACACTCTCGAACCTAGACTCCGATCTCCGGTGCTCAGGGCGACGTGGCAGAGCTATCTGCCTCAGCTGCATGAGCTGAGGACGGTTCTTGGACCTGTGAGAGTCAAAACGGCGAAGCACCGGATTCGCCAACGTGGGCGCTCAAACTGACGGGTGTGTAAACACCTGTTGTCATCAGAACCCTTCTGAACCTGCAACCTTCTGATCCGTAGCGCGCCCTTGGGTCGTTTCAGGGGGTCCCGCCAAGTCCCAAATGGTCGCAAATATGCAGGTCAGACGGGGTGTGATTTTCGCAACGCGAAACGGGCTGGGACTCAATGCTACGCCCTGGGACCCAATTGTTGGCTTTTTTGTTGGTTATTTTCGTTCCTTGCAGGCATGCGAATCAGAAGGTTTTGACCACTGTTTCACCCCTTGAAAGACAGAGTCAGAAGGTTTGATCAGAAGGTTTGAAATCGCTCAATTCCCCTCCGGAGATTCCCTTCCCAACTCCGTAAAATTCTACCTTCGTTCGATCCGGTTCAGCACCGAGCGACCGGTCGACTCGATGTCCGCGGGAGTCGGAGGGTCAGCGAGCATGGTCTGTCGGATCGCCCGGGCGGTCCGGGCAGCACCCGTGACGAATTCGAGTTCGATGCGTTGCGCGCACCACTGGTCGAGACCATGGGGAGCACCCGGCAGCTCAGCGGCGATCCCGGCCAGAGACTCCGGCTGGGTGAACAGTGCGTACAGGTCCCCATAGTCGTTGGGCCCCTTGTGGGCCCGCTCGGCCCGTCGACGGGGTGCCGACTGGAGCTTCATGGCCACGAGGGCAGCAGGGGTGGCCACCCGGCAGGACACGGTGGCCAACGGAACCCGCTCCCCTGAGACCACGGTCAACGAGGCCGGTGTGGCCGAGTCGAGGGCCCATCGATGAGCCAGGACGAAGGCCCGGTCGAATTGCTCTTCCGGAAGCTCACCCGGATCAAGGTCGACTGCCGGAGTGGACCCGACATCGATGCAGTCGACCTTGACACCTCCAACTTGATGGCGCGGCCTCCCGCTCTCGCCGCCTCCCACCAGTACCGACAGCCGGGACGGGCCGCCATCAATGCTTTCTGCGGCTGCGTCGAGGTCATCAGTGACACGGTGGACCCGACCGAGTCTGGTCATGACGGCCAGACCACCAATGAGTGCGAACTCGGACGATGGCACCTCCTCGGTGAGTGTGTGCAAGGCACTGACCAGACGCGACGCCGACCCGCCCGGCCCATCGAGAAGGAGGATCTCACCAGACACGAACGTGGCCTTCCGGATTCCATCCCTCGAGGATCTCCCGTCCCCGACCGCGATCCTGGGCCAGGTCCAGTGCGACCACGATGTGATTGGCCACCGGGAAGTCCTGGTCCGGGAGCTGTGCCGGTACCGACCACCCGTACCGGGACGGGCACACCGCCACCCGTCCAGCCGACGGTGTACCAGGGGACACACCGTGGGAGCGGAGCACGCTTCGTAGCTCGCTCTGGCTCTCCACGTAGAGCTCGGCCGGCCAGTCCGCCGTGGCCACAACCGGAGCCTGATGCCATACGGCCCCCAGGGTTCCCGAGAGCCGGTAGAGGTCGGAGTCGGACTCGGGAAGGCTGCCCAGCGGCCGCCATGCCGGAGTCCAGGCATCGGCCATCTCGTTAAACAGATCGGGAATCGACGGCCGACCGGTGCGATCGACGAGTCCCCGGTCACGCAAGGCAGCCAGGATCTCTGACACCCGTCCCGGTGAACGTCCGATCAGTGTTGCCACCTCGGTGGTGCGATGGCCATTCTCGGGTTCGAGGAGCAGGGCCATTCCGACATCCAGACCCGTCGGGACGAAGGGATCGGCAACCCGGGTCGGCTCGGGCCCGATCAGCGGGGGCACGTCAGCGTCGATGAAAAGGGCCGTACCGCGCAACTGCAGGTGACCTCGGCGATCAAGCCAGGCCACCCGGCCCTCTGTCAGCACCCGCCGGGCCTCCGTGGAGATCCGGTCCGCCACTATGAAGCCGCCAGCCAGTTGGCGAGACAGTCCTTCGGCCTCAGTGCGGCTGATGCTTCGCCGGGTCTCGACGGGGATCTCATGTCCACCAACCTCGAGGACGTTCGGGGCCAGTGCCTTGGCCGGCACGGCGAGAGAATCCAGCGACAGGACGGCCTCTTCAGCAGGACTATTCGTTGTTCGTGCGGGCACGAAGGAAGATTACCATGAAGGTCACCCAAGACCCCTGTCCTCCCGACCCCACTGTTAAGAACCAGGCCATCGGCCGTACTTACCCTGAGGCACATTGCCGCTCAGCTCAGTCAGACCACTCGATCCGTGGAAGGTCCCTCGGACCGGTCTCAATCAATGCCACGACTTCGTCGGCATTGGCAATGCGCCCGCCCCAAGCATCAACGCCGACGTTGATCTGCCTGCCCGACTGCAGCCGACTTTCGTGGACGTGCCCGTGGACCAACCATTCACCGGTGTCTACTGGTCGCTCCGCCGCGTACCGCAGGACGTCGGTTGAGTCCCCCCTGTAGGGGAAGTGGCAGGCCAGAACCTTTCGGTGTTCGGCATCGAGGTCGATGCGCTCGCTCCCTGATGAATCTCGGCGAAACCACCGTCTCGGCGGTAGCGCTCGTCCCATCCGACGGCCTTGCGACCGTGGAGCGCTGTGCACCGGTCGTGGTTCCCGGCGAGCAGCGCCTTGTAGCCGCGTAGCTGAGATGCGGCACCCAATGTACGGTCGATCTTTCCCATGGCGACGTCACCGAGCACGAGGACACGGTCGGTAGGGGCAATGACCTCGTTCCAACGCTCCACGATGGAATCGTCCATCTCGTCGGCGTCGCGAAAGGGTCGCCCGAGTAGGCGATGATGTTGGCGCGGCCGAGGTGGGGATCGGCGGTGATCCAGGGTTTCATTGAGATCTACCTCCTTTCATGTGACTCGGCGACGGCGCCTATCGGTCGTGGGCAATCGAACAGCCGCTCTTACGTTTGGCGGCCCCCACGGGTAATGAAAGTTTCCGCCCAAGACTTTAGTTAGCTGACAGGGAAAACAAGCTGGCCTTACTAACCAACGAGCCGAGGTCAATTCCCGGGTGTTCTCTGTTCGTGGCACCGAGGACGGTAAACACTATTTGGTAGGACCAGTCGGCTGGGAATCGATTCGTTCTCACGAGATCGCAGCAGTCCGCTCAGCCAATCGGAAGACCTCCTTTGTGTACACAGGACGTGACTCGGATCCGGCTGAGGCTGGCCGGACCTGGGGCACAACCAGCGGTCTGCTGGCATGCGCGAGAACGAGCGTGTCCGCGGCCGGACTGCAACCGATGAGGTGCTGAAAATCGTTGATGGTGTAGTCGGCCTTGATCCCGATGATGCCCCGGTCCAGCAGCTTGTGGTGTTGTGAGCAGCGAGCGAGCGCATTTGACCCTCGTCTGGCCCTTCGGCGGCCCACCAACGGCGGTGGCTTCGATCCCCACTGTCTCGCGCATGAGGTGACCGTCGTACCCGCAGACCACACACCGGTATTCGTAGGCCAGCAGGACCTCCTTTCGAAATGCCGGGTCTCTCCTTCTCTCCTTGGGCCGGCCCTGAGGATCTCTTCTGCGGAGCCGTGGTAGTCGTCGCCATGGTGCGCCGCGTGAGGTGCGAGACAGCCCGGAGCAG